>NZ_JALKAJ010000005.1 GCF_023015615.1 Qipengyuania sp. S6317L1
TACGACGTGATTGTGCTGGGCTCTGGCCCTGGTGGCTATGTGGCGGCCATTCGTGCCTCGCAATTGGGATTGAAGACCGCGATTGTGGAGCGTGAACTGCTTGGAGGCATCTGCCTCAACTGGGGCTGTATTCCGACCAAGGCGATGCTGCGCAGCGCGGAAGTCTTTCACCAGATGAACCATGCAAGCGATTATGGTCTCAAAGTCGCTGGCGAGATCGAGGCTGATCTGGAAGCGATTGTGAAACGTTCGCGCGGCGTTGCCAAACAGCTTAATCAGGGCGTCACCCATTTGATGAAGAAGAACAAAATCACCGTCCACATGGGCGAGGGGCGGCTGTCGGGTCCAACCTCGCTCACGGTGACAAGCGATAAGGGCGAGGAAGAACTCACCGCCAAGCATATCATCGTCGCCACCGGTGCGCGTGCACGCGATCTGCCTTTTGCGCCCGCAGACGGGAAGCGCGTTTGGACCTATCGCCATGCGATGACCCCGCCCGAAAAACCGACCAAACTTCTGGTGATCGGATCAGGCGCAATCGGGATCGAATTTGCCAGCTTCTACAACGACATTGGCGTTGATGTGACCGTGGTCGAGATGCTCGACCGGATCGTGCCGGTGGAAGATGCAGACGTATCGACCTTCCTTGAAAAGAGCCTGACCAAGCAAGGCATTGCGATTATGACCGGGGCAGGGGTCGAAGACCTGAAGGTTGGCGACAAGAGCGTGACGGCGACGATCAAGGACAAGGACGGCAATACCGAAACCACCGAGTTCAGCCACGTGATCACCGCGATTGGCATCGTGCCCAACACCGAAGATATCGGCCTCGACGATCTTGCCGAGATGGACAAGGGCTTTATCCAGATTGACGAATATGGCCGCACCAAGTCGGATGGCCTGTGGGCGATTGGCGATTGCACGCCGGGGCCATGGCTCGCGCACAAGGCAAGCCACGAGGGCGTGACCGCAGCCGAAGCGATTGCGCAGGAACTCGGCAACACCGAGGTCCACCCCCACGCAATGGACCGCTCGAACATTCCGGGCTGCACCTATTGCCACCCGCAAGTCGCCAGCGTCGGCATGACCGAGGCCAAGGCGAAGGAAGCGGGCTACGAACTGAAAGTCGGCAATTTCCCCTTCATCGGCAACGGCAAGGCCATCGCGCTTGGCGAAGCGGAAGGATTTATCAAGACCGTGTTCGACGCGAAAACCGGCGAGCTTCTGGGCGCGCATATGGTGGGCGCTGAAGTCACCGAGCTGATCCAGGGATACACCGTGGGCAAGACGCTTGAGACGACCGAGGCCGAGCTTATGCAAACCGTCTTTGCGCACCCGACGCTGTCAGAAATGATGCACGAAAGCGTGCTCGACGCCTACGGTAAAGCGATCCATATTTGATTGGGGAGGCCTCAAGCAGCGAAGCGGTAGGCCGCAAAGACGCGCTTCTTTACGAATTCGCGTCCCGCCACTCGCGCTTGATCTTCTTCGCAAGGCTCCATTTGTGAACTTCGGTCGGGCCATCGTAAATGCGAAAGGCGCGAACCTCACGGAACAGCAGTTCGACGATAGAATCGCCCGTGACACCAGTGCCGCCCATGCATTGCACGCAGCGGTCAGCGATCTGGAACAGGGTTTCCGCAACGAAGGTCTTGGCCATCGAGCTTTCAGTGGTCCCAAGGTCACCCGTGTCGAGCACGCCAGCGCACCAGTCGATCATCAGCTCACAAGCTTGAAGGTCGATCTTGTTCTGGGCCAGCATGAAGCCGACGCCCTCGTGGTCGACCAAAGGTTTGCCAAAAGCTTGTCGGCGGCAGGCGTAATCGGTCGCGATCTCCTGCGCACGAATGGCAAGCCCGAGCCAGCGCGAGCAGTGCGTCAAACGGGCAGGCGCAAGGCGCACTTGCGCATATTTGAACCCTTCGCCCGCTTCGCCGAGCATTTGATCGACAGGAATACGAAGGTCGTTAATGGTGATGACAGCATGACCGCCGGGCATCGAATTGTCGATTGTGTCGAGTACGCGGTCGATCTGGATCGCGGGATCGGGAAGATCGACGAGGAACATACACGCGCCGCCTTCCGAAGACGGGTCGATGGAACGGGCCATCACAATGCCGACCTTCGCACCCTCGGCCCCGGTGATAAACGCCTTTCGTCCGTTCACGACCCAGTGGTTGCCGTCGAGCCGGCAGGTGGTCTGCATCATTGAGGGATCCGAGCCCGCGCCACCTTCGCTGGCCGGTTCGGTCATGAAGAAAGCCGAGCGCGCCTCTCCCGAAACGAGCGGCGCAAGGAACCGCTCTTTGATCTGCGCATCGCCAACTTGGGAAAGCAGGTACATATTGCCCTCATCGGGCGCCATGACATTGCAGGCCAGCGTCCCTAGTGGCGACAGTCCGGTTGCGCGCAGAACCTTTGCGGTTTCTGTATGCGTAAGATGCGATCCATCCTCGAGAATGTGCGGGGTGAGAACGCCCGCCTCCCTCGCAAGACCGCGAAGTTCCTGCACCAGCTCATCGGCCGGTCCATGGTCGCCCCAGCGCGGATCGCTCTCAAACGGAACGACCTGTTCCCGAACGAAAGTTTCGACACTGTTTGCGATGGTAGAGGCGCGCTCGCTCGACATTAGCCTGCCGCCTTTGCCGCAGCGGCGTCATTGATCGATTTCGGGTCGAAGTAATACGGCTTGATCATGCAACATTTGCCATCGCGGAACTTGAAGACCTCGCAGATTTCCGAAGGCGGTATCGAGGAGTCGGCATATTGGATTTCAAGGATTGTCACCGCATAGTCGCCTCCGGTGGTGGTAACCGTGCGCGAAAGGCCGGCGATGTCGGCAAGGCTGAAGACCTTAAGGTACAGCTCTTTTAGTCCGTTTTTTCCTTTGAAATCGCCTGCCATGGGAAGGCCGGGCGCTTCGGATGCGACGAAATCGTCGGTCAGCATCGAGGCGGCCTTGTCCCAATCGCCCTCTCCAGTCGAGGCATAGAGTTCGTCAATGAAGGCAACTTTTTCATCGTGGGTCATTGTCATATCGCTTCTCCCTTTGCCTTGTGTTCTCGACTATAGCGCGTGCAATTTGACCTAGCCGATTTGATAGCCCGCCGTCAGGCCGAGAGATCGTTAGGCTAAGAGAGAGACAGAGGAGAATTACGCGTGAGCGAAAGCTGGCACCAAGTTTCAAAAGAGACCGAATTTCCCGCAGATGGCAAATTGTCGGCAAAGGCCGGTGAATGGCAGGCGCTGATCGTGCGCGAGGGGGATGAGTATTTCGCTTATAACGATTGCTGCACCCATCAGGCAGCCGCGCTGTCGGGTGGCCGCGTCCGGCGCGGTACCATCATGTGCCCCTTGCATGGTGCGCGCTTTGAAGTGAAGTCGGGCCGCTGTGTCGGCGGGGCTTACCCTGCGCTTAAATCATTCTCAGTCCGGATCAGCGACGGGATGATAGAGGTTGGCGTGCCTGCAACACCGCCGGGGCAGGGCGAAAAACCAACGCTCACAAGCTGACCTGCCTTTTCCCATAGCTGTCTTGGCGGAAGGCGCGCTCTATACCAGTTGCCACAGACGAGGGAGAGAGACGATGCCTTTTACCGGACCTTACGAGGACCGGCTCGCCATTCGCGAGTTGATCGATGCCTATGCCGATGCCGTGACGATGCGCGATGCGCAGGCGTGGGGGTCGACATGGGCCGAAGACAGCCGATGGGAAATGCCCGACTATCCGGAATTTCCGGCACAAGACGGCCGCGCAAATATCGTCGCCTTGTGGCAGGGCGCGATGGAGCAATATCCCGGCATTATGTTCGAGGCATGGCCCGGCTCCATCGAAATTGACGGCGATCGCGCCACCGTCCGCAGCTTCACCGCTGAGGTCTATGACCAGGACGGCAACACTGTGCGCGATCGCGGCCAGTACGAGGACGAATGCGTCAAGATCGATGGGCGCTGGTATTTTGCGAAGCGGTCTTTCCGCAACATTCATAAGCAAATCCAGCCCAAGGGCTGCTGAGAGAGGAACCGAAGAAATGGCAACGCGGAAATACTGGCGGCTTGATGCGCGTCCGGTTGAACATGATTATACAAGCGCGCTTTCTCTCCAGACTGAAGAGTTGGCCCCGCCCGGCAAAGGTCACGTTCAGGTCGAGGCGCAGTATCTGTCCATGGACCCGGGTGTGCGCGTGTGGATGACCGCTCGCGAAGATGGCTATTCCCCGCCTATTCCATTGGGGGAGGCGATGCAGGGACAGTTTATCGGCCGTGTGAGTGCGTCGGCGCATCCCGACTTTGAAGAAGGCGAGCTTGTTCGCGGATTTGGTCACTGGGCTTCGCACAGCACTGTTGATCCAGCGCTCGCCGGGCTCACAAAACTCGATGAGAATGTTGCCGATACTCGTCAACATTTCGGCGTTCTTGGATTGAATGGCGAGACGGCGATGTGCGGGCTGACCGATGTATTGGAATTGAAAGAAGGCGAAACCGTGCTCGTCTCTGCCGCAGCGGGCGCAACGGGAAGCGTTGCGTGCCAGATTGCGCGCAACATGGGCTGTAAGGTTATCGGCATCGCGGGCGCTGACGATAAATGTGCATGGCTAACGAACGAGCTGGGTGTCGATATCGCGATCAATTACAAGACCCAGAATGTAGCCGAAGAGTTGGCGAAGATTGAGGGCGGGATTAACGTCTATTTCGAAAATGTCGGCGGCGATCTGCTTGATGCAGCGCTCCCCAATATGGCGCTTTACGGCCGGATCGGTATTTGCGGGTTGATTACCGGATACACCAGCGAGAGCGGCAATGCGGGACCGGCCCGCTTCGATCAGATCTTGATGAAGCGTCTCACGGTTAAGGGCATTTTCCTGCCTGATTACCTTGCCCAAGGCAAAAACTACTACGCCCCCCTTCGCCAATGGTACGATGAGGGGCGTCTAGTTGGTGAATTCGATCAGACAGCCGGGCTTGAGAACACACTTACCGCGTTTACCCGCCTGATGACTGGCAAGAACACCGGCAAGGTGATCGTTGCGCTCTGACAGGAGAAGACCGCGCATCAATGCGCGGTCATTCCCCCGTCCACCACAAGCTCGGCGCCGGTCACATAACGGCTCTCGTCGCTGGCAAGGAAAAGGCAGGCGTTGGCGATATCGACCGGCTCACCCAAACGTTGCATCGGCACCGCGCCTACGACTGCATCGAAGATATCAGGATTTTTCTTCGCTTCGGCCTGCATATTGGTGTCGATCATTCCCGGATGGATGGTGTTCACGCGAATGTTCTGAGCAGCGCATTCAATAGCAACGGACTTTGACATCAAACGCACGCCGCCTTTGGTTGCGGAATAGGCGGTACAGGTCGGGACGCCAACGATGCCCCCGACTGATGAGATATTGATGATTGATCCGGGTTTCCCTGCTTCACGCATGGCCGCAACCGCGCCGCGGGTGCCGTAGAAGACGCTGTCCAAGTTGACCCTTAGCTGTTTGTCCCACCCTTCGTTCGTGAGATCTTCGATAAGGTGAAGAACTGCAATCCCGGCATTGTTGACGAGAATATCGGGCGCCCCATGGTCATTGGTTACCTTGGCAATGACCTTTTCCCAGTCTTTGGCATCAGCCACATCATGCTTCAGCGCGATCGCAGTCCCTCCGTCAGAATTGATGCTTTCAGCGACCTTTGCTGCGCCAGCCTCGTCCATGTCTGTGCAATAGACCACAGCGCCTTCCTCCGCGAACCGGCGTGCAATCGAGCTACCAAGCCCCGGCTCCGATGCAGCGCCGGTTACGATTGCGATTTTGTGTGCCAATCTCGACATAATTAGCCATCTCCCTTTTCTCTTGGGTGCTACCATCCAAGGTTTCAGGCTTCAGGCGAACTGATGTTTTATACAGGTGTCGCCAGAATTCCGCTGAGCGATGGTTGAGAGCAAAGGAGAGGATCATGAATATGAACCGTAGATTTTTGCTGCAGAGGCGACCCGAAGGCACACCCGTGCCAGAGGATTTCGAGATTGTTACCGAGCCTATTCCTGAACCGGGGGAGGGTGAGATAGTGATCCGCAATCACTACGCCTCCCTCGACCCGGCGCAGCGTGGCTGGATGGATGATGCGCCCAGCTATATGCCTCCCATCGCTCTTGGCGATCCTGTGCGCGCAACCACGGTTGGCAGGGTCCACGCCAGCAATCATCCCGACTTTGCCGTGGATGACTGGGTCATGGGATTGAACGCGCTTGAAGACTATTCGCTGGCTACGGCGGGTGGATTTACAAGCAACATCGATGTCTCTCAGGTTGAAAGTCCCACGCAGTTTCTAAGCGCAATGGGCGCGGTCGGCCTCACCGCCTATTTCGGCCTGCTCGAAGTGGCGAAGCCAAAGCCGGGCGAAACACTCATCGTATCCGGCGCTGCGGGCGCGGTTGGTTCGGTGGTCGGGCAAATCGGAAAGATCAGCGGGTGCCGCACCATCGGTATCGCTGGAGGAGCAGAGAAGTGCCGCCGTCTGACCGAGCGTTACGGCTATGATGTTGCAATCGATTATAAGGGAAAGACAGTTGACGAATTGGCGCAGGAGATTGCAGCTGTGGCCCCGCAAGGCGTTGATATAGTCTTCGAAAATGTCGGGGGCGCTGTCCTTGATGCCGAATTGCTTAACCTTGCAAAACACGCGCGGGTCGTTTTGTGCGGCCTTATCAGCGAGTATAATTCGCCCGAAAAACACGGCGCGCGCAATTTGTGGCGGGTTTTGACGCAGGAAGCGACGCTTCACGGCTATCTCATCTCTGCCTATGTCGATCGCTTCGCCGATGGCGGCGCGCAAATGGGGCAATGGATGGCAGAAGGGAGGCTCGTCATGGATGAAGACGTGCAGGAGGGACTTGAGAATGCCTATGCTGCTTTCATGCGCCTCTTCTCAGGTGCGAACACCGGCAAGCTGATCCTCAAGATCACCTGATCCCGACCAAGCTCATCAAGCCAAACAAAAAGGGCGGCGAGTTGATTGAACTCGCCGCCCTTTTTTCGTCCGGTAGGTTTGGAGTTTAGAACCGTTTGGTCAACTCGACCATGACGGTGCGTGGCAAGGTGCCAAAACCCAGCTGGTCGGCGGGAACGCCAGCTGCCGTACCGGTGCCGCTACCCGTGCCCGGACCATCGACCACCCCGGTCACGTAGAACTCATTGGTCAGGTTCTTGCCGATCACCGCGAGCTGCCAGTTGCGGTCTGCGGCACCAAAGGTGAAACCGGCATCCAGAGTGGCGTAGCTGTCTTGTTTCGAAAGCGGATTTCCGAAGCCCGAGGCAAGATAGCTGTCGCTGTAACGGACGTTTCCGTTGAAGCTGATGCGGAAGTTGTCAGACACATCGGTTTCGTAGAAGACACCAAGGTTACCCGTCCATTCAGGTGCCACTGAAAGAGGAGCACCGGAGAGGTCCTGACGCGAATCAACCGCAGAGACGGTGATGCTGCATCCAGCGGCCGGCGTTTGGCCTGCATAGCAGGGGCCGAGCGGGAAGCTATCGTACTTTGCGTCATTGTAGTTGATCGAGCCGGTGATGTTCAGACCAGGCACGGCATAAGGCGCGAATTCAAAGTCGAGTTCAATGCCTTTGGTATTCGCGTCCGCCGTAAGGGTTTGGAATGCGAAGATGGGCGAGTTGAAGAAGTCGACCTGGAAATCGTTGTAGTCGTAATCGAAGATGTTGAGCCCGAGCCGCAGTTGATTGTCCGCAAGCGTCGCTTTGACACCAGCTTCAAAACCAGAAGCAGTTTCCGGGTTGAAGGTCAGATCGCTCAGAGGGTCGGCCGACAGGCCCGAGTTGATACCGCCGTTCGAGAAACCACCAGACTTATACGCGGTCTTGTAAGCACCGTAGATCAGCAGATCAGGGGTCGGCTTGTAGGTCAACGTTACTTCAGGCGTGAAATCGCTGAAGCTCTGATCGGCAGTGATAGTGCCAAGCGGATCGCTGCCCGGACGGAAGATGCCGGTAAGCGCAGGGTTCACGTATGGCTGTGAGAAAAAGCTCTCTTTGGACTCGTCGGTATAACGGCCCCCTACCGCGAGCTCGAGGTTTTCGAGAAACTCGACACGAACCTGACCAAAGATCGCCAGCGTTTCGCCCGACGTATCGCTGATCTTTTCAGATGCGGCATAGACCAGCCCCGGACGCGGCGCGTCGGTGTTGCGCACGCCGCCGTAGTAACCGTATTGGAAGAAGTCACGCTGCGTGCTCTGGAAAAGACCGCCGATCATGAAATTGAAAATCCCGTCGAAATCCGACGTGAAACGCAGCTCTTGCGAGAACGCTTCCCATGTTGCGTCTTCGGTGGCCCAGGTCGGCGTTGCATCGCTCGTCTGGAAGTCGCACGCGCACGCCCAGCTGTTGTTGTTCCATTGGTAATTGGTCACAGAGTTGATGAGCACGTCACCTGCCACATACTCGATACCGCCGTTCACAGCCCAGCTGCGATAGCTATTGTAGAGCGCGCCATCTTCACGTGCGAAGTCGGCATCTGCTGCAATCTCGAGGGGGAAATTGTTTTGATGCGTGACGAAATCTTCCTCGCAAGGAAAACCTGTAAGCTGGCTTATTCCGCTTGGCAGTCCGCACTGGAAAGCCACATAGTTCCAGCTGTTGTTGAGCGTATCGTTGCGGTTGTGCGTAACCTTGACCGTCATGGTGAGGTCGCTGGTCGGCTCAAACTCCAAAGTGCCGCGCGCAAGGAACACTTCCTGTTGAGGCATCGGGCTCTCGACAGGAGTAGAGATCAGCGTTTCCGGATTTCCGAAGCCTGCTGCCGTATCCACGGTGGTGTAGCTGCGATTGACTGACTCGTTGCGGTAGTAGCCGCCGTCCATATCAGAGTAACGGACAGCCAAACGGATGCCAAGGGTATCGGTTATCGGGCCGCCGACGGCACCTTCGAATACATATTGTTCGGCCTTGAACTCATATCCGGCCTTGACGTGGCCTTCCCAGATATCGGTCGGACCCTTGGTGGTCAGCGAGATCACACCGGCGGTCGCGTTCTTACCGAAGAAGAGAGCTTGCGGGCCTTTCAGCACCTCAACGCGCTCGAGATCGAAAAACCCTTCCTCGATGACGCGGCCCTGGCCGTAATAGGCTCCGTCGACAACCACCGCGACCGATTGCTCAATACCAATCGACGTCGATGAAGAACCAACGCCGCGAAGCGTGATTTGAGCCGACGAACCGTTGGAAGCCCGCCCGACATTCAGGTTAGGCGTCGCAGCGGCAATTCTCTCGATGCTGGTGATGTCGCGGCGCTCGAGCACTTCGGCAGAAAGCGCAGTGACAGCGACCGGCACATCCTGAACGCTTTCCTCGCGTTTCCGCGCGGTGACGAGAATCTCGTTAAGCCCGCCTTCCTGCTGCTCATTCGCGGATGATACATCAGATTGGGCCAATGCAGGTGTTGCAGTCGCCGCAAGACCCATGGCAACCGTCGATAGCAAAGTGGCACGATTAATCATTCTCATTTCCCTCTCCCAAGAGCCTTATTTTTCTTGTGACGTAAGGGAAACGGGGCGCATAGTGCACTATCCCATTGGCTAGCTGGCACTGTGCCTAGGTGGTTTGCGGTTGATTGGCGATGCGTATTGGCACCGCCAAATCATCCGTTTCGGTGCAAAAACTAGAACTGCACCCGCTTGGTGTAACCGCCATCGACGACGATATTGCCGCCCGTCATCGGGACGCTGGCAGGTGAGGCAACAAAGGCGATCGTTCGCGCCAATTCTTTGCCCGTGGTCATGCGACCCGCCGGAATGGCGGCGATGGTCGCGTTGTAGAAGTCGGGCATCTGGTCCTTGATCTGAAGCCAGGGGCCATCGTCGGTCATCACCGGACCAGGCGTGATGCAATTCACCCTGATGCCCTCAGCGGCCATGTTTTGCGCCAGCGCAGAGGCGTAGTTAATCACAGCGGCCTTGAGCGCGTTATATGGCTGTGCTCCCATGAATTCCTCGACCGCGCCGGTCGAGCTCATGCAGATCACGCTGGCATTGTCGGATTTGTCGAGATGCGGCTTTGCGGCGGCGAGACCGCGGCGAAGCGGAAGGATGTCGGCATCCAGAACAGCCTGCCATCCTGCATCGCTGTCCTCGCCAAGGTTGGCAGAGGTAAAGCTGATGAAAATGTCGCAGCCGCCCAGTGCCTCTGCTGCTTCGTTCACAAAGGCTGGAACAGCCTCTGCTTCAGTCACATCGAGCGATTTCGCGTGGACCTTCACACCCGAAGACCCAAGCTCGCCGACCACTTTATCGACCTTGTCCTGACTGCGGCCACACAGTGCGATGTCGCACCCTTCGCCTGCCAACGCGAGCGCGACCTCGCGGCCGATACCGCCATTTGCGCCCACAAGAATGGCTTTCAAACCTTTTAGTCCCAGATCCATCGCATGTTCCCTTTTTGCAAAATGCCTATTGGAACACACGGTGAAGCAGGTCGCACGGCCGCGCCACTGTAATTTCCATTAGGCTATTTTCTCTCGTCATCTTGATATTCCGATGAAGAGAGGGAGTTAGACGATGGGACAACTCGACGGGAAAACCGCCCTGATCATCGGCGCGAGCAGTGCCGACAATATGGGCCAGCATATCGCGCGCAGGTTCATGAAAGAAGGGGCTCGCGTTCTTGTTTCAGGGCGCAAGGTCGAGCCCTTGGACGCATTTGCCAGCGAGACGGGATGTTGTTTCGCGCCCGCCGACATCACGGACGAAGACAGCGTTAACGCGTTGGTCAAAGAAGCCAGTCGTGAGCTTGGCGGAATTGACGTTGCGGTGAATGCGACAGGGTGGGGGCTGCTCACTCCGTTTCTCGACAACACGCGCGAACAATTGGAGACGATGACGCAGCTGCAGTTCATCGGACCGTTCCAGTTTTTTCAGGCATTGATCCGGGTAATGGCGCAAAGCCGCGGTGGGCGGGGCGGCTCGATCATCCAGATCAGTTCGGCCACCTCGACCATCATGCTCAACAACCACGCCGCCTATATGGGCACCAAGGCCGGCATTGATCACGTCATTCGGTGTGTCGCTCATGAATTTGGCGAGGAGGGAATTCGCGCCAACACGATTTCGCCCGGCCTCACCGAAACGCCAATGACAGCCGAGGCGCAGGAAGTGCCCGGGCTGATGGAGAGCTTCAGAGATAGCTATCCGCTAGGCCGGTGGGGCACGTCGCAAGACATTGCCGCGGCTGCCGTTTGGCTCGCCAAGGACGAATGTTTCATGACCGGCGAGAATTTACAGGTGAACGGCGGCCTCACCTTGCGGCGCAATCCGACGGCCAAGGAAATGGATGCAGCTGTTGCAGCTGCGATGGATAGGCTCTGAGCGATCTCGTCCTTCCTTTTTGCTGCGTGCCTGCATTTCGGCATTCTCAGTGTCGTTTGTGTCCTGCTCGGTGTCGCTGCCGCAGTTTGATCAGCCGTTTTCAAGTTTCGCTTTAATATCAGCGCGCAATTGGTCCTTTCGGATCTTTCCGCTGGCGGTGCGCGGGTAATCGTCGACAAATTCCCAGCGTTCCGGGATCTTCTGCTTGGCAAGGCCACTGGCGATCACATGGTCGATCAGGCTTTGAACCTCTGGCGTTTCGCCATCAGCGATGATGTAGGCGCAAACGCCTTCGCCCAGTCGTTCATGCGGCATGGCGACTACGCTGGCGTCGGTTACGTTCGGATGGGTGCGGAGCACATCCTCGATCTCGACTGCACTGATGTTTTCGCCGCCGCGAATAATCAGATCTTTCTTGCGTCCTGTCACAGTCAGAGCGCCATTTTCGTCGAGCGTACCAAGGTCGCCCGTCTGAAAATACCCATCAGGTGTGATCGCATCCCGGCTTTGCGCTTCGTCTGCATAGCCCAGCATCATTGCAGGACCGCGGGCGATAATCTCGCCCTCTTGTCCGGCCGGGACATCGCGGCCCTCGTCATCGACGATACGGACGTCATAGTCGATCACTTCGCCGTCGGTTGTTGCCGCAAGAGTTTCATTCTGAGGCCAGCCATAGGTGACGAGCGGCACTTCCGATGCACCGAATACGCGGAAAGCGCGCAGGTTGCAAAAGGCCGCATTGGCCGCCGGAATAAGATCAGGTGGCACCGCCGCCCCTCCACAAGCGAAGAAGCGGAAGCCGGGCAGCGTTTTTTCCCGCGCCCGCGCACGGTCGGCAAGCTCGACGAGAAACGGTGTTGCTGCGACTGTTCCGGCGATCTGGTGTTCTTCGATCAGATCAACCGCTTCGTCGGCGTTCCAGCTTTCCATCAATATCGTTCGCGTCCCGCAAATGAGCGGCATTTCAAGGCCATTGGCGTAACCTGAAACGTGGGTGACAGGGGATGGCATGAGGATCGCATCGCCGTCGCGAATACCCCAATGTGCGCCGCTTTTGCGGATCACATGGTCAAGCGTTGCGTGAGCGTGAAGCACGCCCTTGGGGCGCCCCGTAGTGCCCGATGTAAACAGCACCATTTTGACGGCGCCCGCTGGAACCCGAGCAGGCTCGAATGACAATTGTCGTCCGCGTTCGATCAGGGATTTGAGGTCATTTGGACCATCGCCTCGAACGGTAAAAACGTGGGCCAGATCAGGCAGATCATTGCTGAGGCGCGTTGCCATGGCGGCAAAATCGAAGCGGCGAAATTCGGTGCAGGTGAAAATCGCCTTTGCGCCGCAATCGCCCAACATCTGGCGCACTTCAGCGTCGCGATAGATCGGTACGATCGGATTGACGACCAACCCTGCAAGCACCGCAGCAAGGTTTATCACCGCAGCCTCATGCCAATTGGGCAACTGAAACGCTATGACATCGCCCGGTTCAAGACCTGCATCGGTAAGGCTCGCGGCGAGGGCGCGCGCTTCATCAAGCCATTCGCTGCGGGTCAGATTGCGAACGCCATCGACTATCGCGACAAAATCGGGGTCTTCGCTCGAGCGGCATTGCGCAAGGCTGGCGATCGTCTCTTCGCGCCACTCACCTTGTGCGTGACTGATATGATGTGCGGGCGGCTCCTTCAGCCAGCTCCACGGTGCTTTTTTGCCCATTGATGGTCATCCCTCCGCGCTGCGACCTATCGTTATGCGCATCGTGCTTCACCTCTCATCTGTAACAGCTTGTGGAGGGATACAAGCTGCGTCACAACTTGGTGCAAACTGGGAGAATTGGGACGCCATGACAAAGGTAGAACGGATCAAATCCATCGGCAACGCAGCAGAGGCGATGATCGATTATGTCGAGAATAAACACACGCATCTGACCGACAGCGTTCTGCCGATCGCTGCCGATGCCTATTCCGACCCTGAGCAATGGCAGCGCGAGATTGATGTCGTTTTCAAAAAACTGCCGCTGATGCTGGCGTTTACTGCCGAATTGAAAGAGCCGGGCAGTTACAAAGCCATGGAAGCGGTGGGGATGCCGATCCTGATTACGCGCGACAAAAAGGGCCAAGTACACGCATTCTTGAATGTATGTTCGCACCGCGGCGCGCCAGTCGCCGAGGATGGTCACGGGAGCTGTTCGCGCTTTGTGTGCCCGTACCACGCATGGACTTATGGCCTTGACGGTAAGCTGCTCGCGGTTTCGGAAAAAGAGCTGTTTGGCGATGTAGACAAGAGCAAGCGAGCCTTGCGCGAACTGCCTTGCGAAGAACGCGCGGGGATGATCTTCGTTTGCCTTGATCCAGATGGATCAATCGACATCGACGAATTCTTCCAAGGCGCGCTGGGCGATTACGAGGATATGGATCTTGCCAATTGGTCATTTCTTGGCAGCCATGAAATCCAGGGTGCCAATTGGAAAATTGCCTATGACGGTTATCTCGAAGGGTATCACTTCGCCGCTCTGCACCCAGAGACAGTTCATCCGCGCACCCCGTCGAACCGGATGCATTTCGACTTCTTCGGGCCGCATATGCGGATCGGTTTTCCGCATCACGCAATTGCCGAGAACTTGAGCAATGTCCCGCGTGAGGAATGGGGCACTCAAGAGAATAACGGCTTTGATTTTGTCCGTATCCTGTTCCCCAACGTCTCAAGCTTTATCGCGCCGGAGATCACTCAGATCGCCCAGCTTTTTCCTGGGCCGACGCCTGACAAAAATCGGACCGTTCTCAATTACCTGCGCCGCGAGCCGTATAAGGATGATGAAGACCGCGAGACGACCGAAGGTTTCATCACCTTCTTTCGCGACGTGACTTATCAGGAAGATTATCTGATGGGTGACGCTATCCAGAAGGGGGTCGAAACCGGCGCGCACAAAGAGCTGGTGTTTGGCCGCAATGAAATCGGCAATCAGCATTTTCACAAATGGCTGAACTGGTATCTTGCCGAAGATCCCGATGCGCCAAAGCCTGTCTCTTGAGTGGGGTTACGCTGATAACATTGCTCAGACGCCGCGACGGCATGAGCAAGGCGGATTTCATCGATTATTACGAGGCACAGCACCGTAAGATCGGTGAGCGCGTGCTGAAAGGCTTTGCGACGCGCTATATCAGGCGGTTTATCCATCCGCTCGATGGCGAGGATCAACCTTGTGATTTCGATGTGGTGATGGAAATCGATTTTCCCGATCGGGCGCGGATGGATGCGTTTTTCGAAAGCGCGAGCCAGCCCGATATCGCCGCGATGATCGCCGAGGATGAAGAGAAGCTCTTCGACCGAACGCGCATTCGCGTCTTTACGGTCGAAGAGCACTCCTCAGAAATCTAACCGCGTTCTTCGTGGATGATGCGATAGGCGCGGTAAGTGAAAAGCCATTGGCCCTCGCGCTTTTCCAGACGGTCGTCATACCGGCCGGTGCCGCGCACCAATTGGCCGTCGTTGTGCGGGTCCTCGTACACTTCGTGAGTATATCCGGTCGATGTGGCGGTATCGCCATCGACCTCAATCGCGCCCGGCTCCATGAAATAGACCATCGGCTTTTGCATCTTGCTCGTGCCGTAAACTTTCATGGATTCGATCCAATTGTTGACGATCGTCTCTTTGCCTTCGAACACGCCAAGGTCAGGATATTCCGGCAATTCCCAGCGCGCATCGTCCGCCCAGATTGAGCCCCAGATTTCCGGGTCTTGGCTCATCACGCCGTGAGCATGGGTGTTCATCAATTCGCGGATCGCAATCCGGTCTTCAAGAGGTCCAGTAAAGACCATCATTCGCGCTCCCTTACCAGGCGTGGTGTTCGCCATTCCAGTTGAAGAATTCGCCGCTGTCATCAATTGTCAGGCGATCAGCGAGCGTCATCGTTCCAGCAACGCTTTCCTCGGTGGTGATGTCTGCATCGGGACCGCCCATGTCGGTTTTTACCCAGCCCGGGTGGAGCAGGACGACGATGATGCCGCGTTCCTTCACGTCGATCGCAACCGAACGCATCATGCGGTTAAGGCCGTTCTTCATCGTGCCATAAGCGTACATACCGCCATAAGGCCAAGTGGATGCGGCAAGCTGGCTCGAATAATTGATGACCTTTGTGCCCTTATGCATCCGTGGCAAAAACGCCTTGAACACGGCGAGCGGCCCTTTGACCATGATCGCAAAGGCCTGGTCCCACCCATCCCAGTCGATATCGGTTTCAAGCTCGTTATTGGTGGGGCCTGTGACCCCTGCGACTATGTAAAGATAATCGACCGGCTCATCACCTGCTCCGGATGAGGCCGAAGCGACTGACGCTGGGTTGCCGATATCCATCGCATGAACGGTAATCGCACCATCGCTTTGATCGGCGGCCTCAGCCAAGTCGGACGCGCTGTCAGGTGAGCGGACGAAAGCAAAAACTTTGTCGCCGCGCGCGGCATGACGCTGTGCCAGTTCCAATCCAATCCCGCGGCTTGCGCCGACAATAAATACGTTTGCCATTAAGGCTTCCTTCCCTCGATCCAGTCGTTGAGCACTTCATGGAAAAAGCGCACTTTTGTTTCCTGCGCAGACAGATACGCGTCTGAATATCCGCGCGAATGCATCCCTGCCTGCATCCCTTCGGCAAGCTCCATGTCCTGATAGACAATCTGGCCAGACAGTTCAGGGATACCGCGCCCTTGATCAAAATCGCGATGTTCGCAGTGGGTCGCCTCTTGCAAAGGGCGGATCCCGGCCATGATCGACTCCACCTCGGTCTGCCCTTCTACGGGAAATGCCATGCACCACAGGTCAAAGTAGCATTTCTCCGGGTCTTCGGGGTGAGGCTCGCTGCGGAAGAAGACCAGGTTGTCGGGCAGGAAGCTGATCGTGACATTGGGGAACATCACCGTATGCGGACTGTCGGTGATCTCTTCTTCATTGAGGTGCTCGTAGTGGAGATAACCTTTTTCCTTCCAGAGCTTGCGTTTGGCAGCCTTAAGGTCTTTCCAGCCCTGAATCGCAAACTCTTCGTATGTCTCGTATGTCTCAGGGTCGATGTCCCATTTGCGCAGTTCGGCCTCGAACATGGCGTTACCGCCGCCTTCCGGTCTGTCAGTCAGGGAAGGGCGCATGGGCTGGACAGTGCGACCGAGCCCATTGGGCCAGATTTCAAGCCGCGCAGAATCCACATCCTGATCAATCCAGGGCGGAACCTGCGGATGGGCGGTGCGGGTGTGGTAGCTTTCCGAGAAATTGTCTGTGACGAACTTCCAATTGGCGTTGAGAGCGATGCGATACCACGCCACGCGCACGGCCTTGTCCATGTCGTAACGTTGATAAACCTCCATCATGGGATAGAGATAATCGTGCAAACTCGGCGCGTTGTCGTCCATTGTGTACCAGACAAACCCGCCCCACGTCTCGCAACGCAGCTCTTTCAGCTTTGCCTTGCCGCAAGGGTTGCCTCGCACAAAATCGTCTGCGTCTTGCGCATATTCGACCACTCCATCGAGGCCATGACGCCAGCCGTGATAAGGGCAGGTGAAGGCATCAACGCAAGAGGAATCCTGAACCAGACGCATCCCGCGGTGTGCGCAGGAATTGTAGAAAGCTTTCACTGATCCGTCGTGCTGGCGCACGCAGATCACCGATTCTTTCATAAAATTATGGACTACGAAGTCGCCTGCTTCTTCCAATTCGGCAGTGCGACCAGCGACGTGCCAAATCTTGGTCCAGAGGTGATCCCACTCCTTCTGCGCGAACTCTTTTGAGAAGTAGCGGTCACCGGTGATCGGATCACCGCGCAGGTTTGCCGGGTCGCGCCCGTTCATCGGCGGCGGAACTGAGGCTTGCTTATTCATTGCATCGTCTCCCAAACGATTTGCAGCACATATTGCAGCGCGTCCCAGGGAACGCATACTATCACTTTGGGCAGAATTCCGGCAGACCTGTCGGTTTCTAATCTTCCTCGGCGTAGAGCTGTTCGATCACTGTTATGAGCTTGTCCCTGACTGCGCTGCGGCGTGACGGGTTGCCGAGAAATGGGCGATTAACCAGCAATCCCAGATGAAGCGCCGCTGCAAAGTCGCTTGCAAGGTGCAAGGCTTCGTGCCGACCATCCCATTGCGGGAAGGCCTCCTCCATTTTGTCCATCCACTCCTTGTCGAAGGCTTTGGTCGCCGGAACCAGTAGTGCTGCCAAATCGGCATCGGTACGGGCCGCCATCGCCAGTTCGAGATAGGCGGAGTATTCGGGTGTCAAAACGCTTTGCCAGTGCAGTTCGGTAGCAAGTCGGATTGCCTCAGCTGGTTCGGCATCGCGCAAGGAACTGAGATATTCGCCTAGAAAAAATTCGAGCCGGCGATGCTGCACGAAGTCGATCAGCGCCGCGACCAGTTCGGTGCGATTGGCAAAGTGGTGGTGCATTGCGCCGCGTGAAATGTTTGCCCTTCGCACGATCTCGCTGGTGGTGAGCCCGGCGTAGCCACATTCGACAAGGCAATCGATCGCCGCCTGCATTATGTTCTCGCGGGTCATTGCAGCTTTGCGCTGCTGCCAACGAGGCTCTGCGAGATCATTTGCACCGTGGACGATGGGAGTTGGGTTCGATTGTGTCACAGTCATCTCTCTAAACTGCATCGGGCGCGGGGGCAAAAGCAGCCTAGTCAAAAGCCCAGTATCCCTTCCACGTCGCATAAGTGCACAAAACCGACAGCCCCGTCGGTTTTTCGTGGGCAGCCATATAAAGCGCCAAAAATGGCGGTCTGCCCCTCGAAGCGGCTGATGTATGGGAGGGAGAAAACTAATGGGTTATGCAGTAAGGCTGCTCGCAGGCATTTCGTTGGTTGCGTTCGGTGCTGGTCAGGTCGCGGCGCAAGATAATGATCTCGCGCAGTCAGGCGACACAGGCGGCGTAAACGAGATTCTCGTGACCGCTCAAAAAGAAGCGCAGAACATCCAGGATGTGCCGATTTCAATCACCGCGCTTGCTGGGGAAACCCTCGAAAACGCACAAGTGAACAACGTCCTCGACTTGTCCAACTCGCTGCCTAACGTGCAGATCAATTCCTTTTCTAATTCGCCCGACTCCGCAGTCTTCACGATCCGTGGCATCGGTGTGAATGATGCTGATCCTTATGTCGGCACGACTGTATCGGTGGTCGTTGACGGGGTGGTCGTAGGCGTAAACACCGCCGCACTGCTTTCGCTGTTCGATATTGAGCGCGTCGAGGTCCTTCGCGGCCCGCAGGGCACTTTGTTCGGCGCAAACACGACCGGCGGTGTCATCAACGTTGTCACCAAGCAGCCCACCGGCGTTTTGGAGGGCGAAGCGCAGCTGGTTTACGGTAACTACAACCAGATCGAGGCAAATGCCTCGCTCAATTTCCCCTTGGGCGAGGACTTCGCTGGCAAAATCAGCGTTCTGCACAACTCGAACGACGGCTACTTCCGCAACTATCTCGATGGAGAGCGGTTGGGCGCGCACAGCATCACGACGCTTCGTGGCTATCTCCAGTATGACAACGGCCTCTACGATGCGACGGTGATTGGGGAGTACTCGGCGAGCCGCAACGATTCCCAAACAGGTGTTTTGATTGCCGAGCCGGGTGAGTTGTTCTTCACACCCGGTCAGACGCAAGACCCCTTCGATTATATGCGGGGCCAGTCGAACGATCAGCCAAATTCGAATGATCGCGACACATTTTCAGCGACACTGACACAAAATCTTGAGACGTCATTCGGCACGCTGACCTCGATCACGAACTATCGCGAATACGACAATTTGCTGTTTTCCGATGATGATGCCGTAACACCCGTGCTGCTCCAGACACGGCGAGACATCAGCCACCATCAATTCAGTCAGGAATTGCGCAATCTTGTCGATTTGAGCGATACGACACGTCTGATCGCAGGGGTGTTCTATTTTGAGCAGGAATACTTCCTCGATCAGTCAACCAAGCTGGATGGCTTCGCGCTAGGTTTGGGGCAGCCACAAACGCAGGATCAGGAAAACAAATCGATCTCACTGTTTGCGCAGCTTTATCAGGAGCTGACCCCTGAACTGACTTTGCAGGCAGGGCTTCGGTTTGCGCACGAAAAGACAGAGGCGATCTCGACGAATGCCAACTCGATCAATCCTGATGGTGGGCCTGCGAAATTTGATGATCCTTTGATCCCCGGCTCTGAAGTGATCGCGACTGGCGACGAAAGCTGGGACAATGTCGGCTGGAAGATCGGCATGGATTATAAGGCAAGCGATGATGTGCTGCTTTACGGATATTATGCACGCGGGTTCAAATCGGGCGGATTTACCGGCCGTATCGTGATCGCCGAGGATATTGGCCCGTTTGATCCGGAAGAGGTGGATACCTTTGAAGTCGGCCTGAAATCGGACCTTGCCGATGGCCGGCTGCGGCTCAATCTTGCTGCCTTCCTCAACAAATATAACAATCAACAAGTGGTGCAAAACCTGACTTTCCCGTCTGGCGCGAACTCAGCCACGATCACCAATGCCGGTAAATCGGAAAGCAAGGGCTTCGAGATTGAGGCAACTGCCGTTCCCGTCGATGGCCTGACGCTGACCGGCTCGCTTGCGTACCTAGACGCTGAATATCTGGAATATGATACCCAAGTGCTCGATGCCACAGGTGCATTGGTACCGGTATCGTTTGCGGGCAACAAATTGCTCAATTCCCCCGAATGGAACGCTGCTGTTGGAGTGAACTGGGAAGGGCAAGTGGGGCCGGGCGAGCTCAATCTTGGCGGGCAATACAGCTATACCAGCTCCAAGTTCACAGGCTTCACCAACCTGCCTGTTGAGCTTGTGCCTTCGATTAATCTGGTAAACGCCTTCGCCAGTTACTCGCCAGACAATTCCGGCATCACCATCGGTGTATGGGCGCGCAATTTGTTCGACGAGGAATACTTCAACCAACGCCTGAACCTCACCGGGATCGGTACGCTCGCCTCGATTGGTGCGCCGCGCACCTATGGCGTGGATGTACGGGTTGAGTTTTGAACGGGTCGGGCATGTGGGCGTTGCGCGCCCGCCTGCCGAGCAATTTCTAGGGAGAGTTTGATGGGAAAGATGGATGGCCGAGTGGCCCTGATCACGGGCGGTGCGTCAGGATTGGGTGAAGAAGATGCGCGCACGCTTGCACGCGAGGGCGCCAAAGTGGTTATCACCGACGTTCAGGACGAGCTGGGTGAGAAGGTCGCGGCCAGCATTGATGGGTGCCTTTACCTCAATCACGATGTGCGAGACGAAGCGCGCTGGGGCGAAGTGGTCGCAGAAACCATCAAGCAGTTTGGTCGTCTCGACACGCTGGTCAACAATGCGGGCCTTGTGCGTTTCGCGACGGTTGAAGAATTGAGCTATGACGATTTCCGGCTTCAGACCGAAGTGATGATCAACGGTCCCTTCCTCGGCTGCAAGGCGGCAATCCCGCACATGTCTAAAGATGGTTCGGGCTCGATCATCAATATGGCATCGATCGCGGGGCTGAAGGGCATCAGCGCAATTCCGGCTTACTCTGCGGCGAAGGCCGGGGTAATCGGCATGAGCCGGTCAATTGCCGTCCATTGCCGTGAACAGGGCTATCGTATTCGTTGCAACGCGATTGCTCCGGGTGGAATTGCTACTCCGATGACCGCTCAGGCGATGGCCGAGCTTCCCGAGGGCAATGCAGGGCGCGATCAGGCTGAAACTCACGGGATGGGCCAACCAAGTGATGTTGCCAATATGGTGCTCTATCTCGCCAGCGACGACGGACGTCACATCACGGGAACGACTATCACAATCGACAATGGCGAAACGATGGAATGAGCGGCAGATTGGCCTTGAGAGAGGATTGAAAATATGGCCAGCATTGCATTTTCCGATACCCCCGAGCACGTACCGTCTGACCTGTTGGTGGACGTAGATATCTACGCACCGCCCGGCTTTGAGGAGGACTACCATCAAGCGTGGGCGGCGCTTCAAGCGGCCAATGCGCCGCTGGTCTGGACACCGCGTAACGAGGGGCATTGGGTGGCACTGGGCGGCGAGGTAATGGCCGAGGTGCAGTCCGATTGGGAGAGGTTTTCAAACCGCGTCATCGTCCTGCCCAAATCGATCGGTGAATTGCACGGGCTGATCCCGACCACGATCGACCCGCCTGAACATCGCCCCTACCGCAAGCTGCTCAATGCAAACCTGCAACCTGCCGCGATACGGGGGCTGCACGAAGAGATCAGGGCAACCGCAATTGAGCTCATCGAAAGCTTTCGAGCCGATGGGCACTGCAACTTCACGGAAAGTTATGCGAGCGTCCTGCCTATTCGCATCTTTCTGGCTCTGGTCGGACTTCCTGAAAGCGATGCTGTGAAGATCCGTTTGTGGGCAGAAAGCATGACCCGGCCTGATCCTGTTATGCCATTCGCGGATGCTCGCCAGGCGTTTTTCGATTATCTCGATCCAATTATCAGTGATCGGCGCGCAAACCCGGGCGAAGATATGCTTTCTCTCATGCTCGCCGCAGATCTGGACGGACGAAAGCTTACTCAAGACGAGGCGCTAGCGCTTTCAACACAGGTGCTCATTGCCGGCGTGGATACGGTCGTCAATTTCCTGAGCTTCGTAATGCTTGAATTGGCTCGCAAACCTGACGCACGGGCGGCCCTGCAAGAAAATCCGGCGGGTATGCCTGCGGCAACGAACGAATTGTTCCGCCGCTTTGGATTGGTCACTATCGCCCGCGAAGTCAGAAACGACATCGATTTTCACGGTGTCCAACTGAAAGCAGGCGACATGGTCGCCATACCGACCGCCGTTCACGGGATTGATCCTGAGGTAAACGCCTGCCCGATGGACCTCGACTTCACCCGAAAACGGCCGCGACATTCCGCATTCGGTAGCGGCCCGCATATGTGTCCAGGTCAAGAGCTTGCGCGTAGCGAAGTTGCAATCACGCTTCAGGAATGGCTGGCGCGCATTCCCGATTTCGAGGTTGCGCCAGACAGTGATCTTTCCACGCGCCCGGGTATCGTCGGCTGTATCGAGCGGCTTTGTTTGAAATGGAGCGCGTAATGACCGACGCGACGCGCGAAGGCGGCTGTTTATGCGGGGCCGTGCGGTACAGTGTCCCATGGCCGCCGCTTATGTTGCTGACCTGTGCTTGTCGAAATTGTCAAAAGCAATCCGGTGCGGCGGTTTCGGTCGTAGGAGCCGCGCCGCGAGATCGGATGACCATCAAGGGCACGCTAAAAACCTACGAGGATGAAGGCGCAAGCGGGAAGGCTGTCTATCGCCAGTTTTGCCCCGAATGTGGATCACCCGTGCTGACCGACACGCCCGGTGCCGCAGAGCAAGAGATCATTTTCTACAAGGCGGGGACGCTTGACGACACAACCGATTTGGCACCGACTGTCCATTGCTGGACCGGACGCGGGCAAAAATGGGTCAAATATTCTGACGCCGACATGGTGATGATAGAACAAGAGGGATTAAACTGATGGCAGCGTTCGACTTAGAAGCCGAAGTGCGGGATCTTGCTGCACGGCGCGACATCAATGCCGCTGTGCAGCGCTATATGCGCGGGCTTGACCGGCTAGACCCAAAGCTCCAGCGCAGCGCCTTTCACGATGATGCTCTGGTCGATGCAGGGTTATCGGCTGGCGGACCAGACGAATTTGTTACATTCTGTCAGCAGCTTCTCGGTGATATGGAAGCCTCGCACCATTTGCTGGGTCAAGTTACAATCGAGTTCACTGGCGCAGATACCGCGAGCGGCGAGTGTTATTTTCAGGCGTGGCACCATACCAATGGCGAAGCTGGCGAACCGCGCGACCTCTTTGTTTCCGGGCGTTATATCGACGAATTCGCCTGCAAGAATGGCGAGTGGCGGATCGCCAAGCGGCGGCTTATCACCGATTGGGTATCCGACCATCCTGCCGACCATTCCTTCCTCGCACAGCCCGGTATCCACCGAGGCGGGCGAAGGGGAGAGGATTTTAGCGATCAACGTGATTGGCCCGTCGAACAACAAGATTCAGGAGAAACACGATGAATGTGCAAACCGGCGCAGCGCGCTACGCCCAAGGGCAAGACCAAGAAGTTCGCGGCGATCAAATTACAGCCGAACGCTATACCTCGCGCGAGTGGATGGAAAAGGAATTCCAAAACCTTTGGCCCAAGGTCTGGCACCTTGGCGCGGTAGTCGCAGAGTTTGAGGAAGAGGGCGATATTGTCCGCCACAATTTCGCCAATGAATCGGTGATCATGGTTCGTCAGGCCGATGGTTCAATCCGCGCGTTCTTCAATGTGTGCCCGCACCGCGGAAACCGCGTTGTCCTTGGCGATCAAGGCATGGGGGAAAGGATCACTTGCGCCTATCACGGATGGCAGTTCGATTCCTCTGGAACCCTTGTCAATGTGCAGGATCCGGACGACTTTCCCGGGGGCAATCCATGCGGCAAAGTCCACCTTACAGAAGTCCGGTGCGAAACCTGGGGTCCGTTTGTTTTCTGGTGCATGGACGATGATGTTCCCCCCCTTCTGGAATGGCTTTCACCTTACCCGGAAAAGCTTGCAGAATACGGTCTTGAGAACTGGGTTCGGGTGATGAACCTGTCGTGCGATGCGGAATTCAACTGGAAGATCGTGCGCGACAATTTCAACGAAAGTTATCACCTGCCAACGATCCATCCGGAATTGGCGACTTTCATCAATGACGGCCTGCCTGACACCGAGTTTGCGATGTACGATAGCGGCCACAACTCAATGTGGATGAAGGGGCACCAGGCAACCACGCGCCAGCATTTCGAAGCCGTGCCAACCCCGCTCGATGACATTGCACGCGCGTGGGACGTTGATCCCGATGAATACAATGGCCGCACCGAAGATATTCGTGAAGCGATCATTGAGGCCAAAAGGCGCCTTGGACCTGAGCGCGGCTTTACCAATTATGACGACATGACCGATCAGCAGTTGGTTGATTATTTCCACTGCACAATGTTTCCCAATCTGACGCTGACGATGTCGCCTGAACAGTGCCAGATTTTGCGCACAGAGCCGCATCCAACTGATCCCGCGAAATGCGTTTTCCAGCATTGGTGCCTCTATCCTCCGGTTGAGGGGATGGAGACGGTCGTCACACCCATTGGCGACCTGCCCCTGGAACACGATGCCGAGGTTCGCCACTCGGTCTATGGCGACGGGGTGAGCCTTGGCTTTGTCGCGGATCAGGATTTATCCATCGGAACCAGCCAGCAACAGGGCCTCAATTCGCGCGGCTTCAAAGGGTGCATCCTGACCTATCAGGAAAAGCGTATTCAGCGTTTCCACGAGCTGCTCAACGATATGGTTCTCGGCCACCCTACCGAACCGCAGCCGCCCATCGGTGGCGAAAGCTGAGGCCTCACTCGATGGGTCAGATGCCCGAAAATGTTCGTCGCGCAATCAAGGATTTGATGGCGGACTATTCGCACAGCCTTGATGCAATGGAGGATCCGGAAAAGGTCGTTTCGATCTTTACGCCCGATGCGGTGATCGACTTTTCAGCCGTCAACTTTCCGGCGATGAATGGCGAAGAAGAAATACGCGGTTTCTTTTCTGGTTTGTTTCCCGCGATGGCGGGCCAGTTTCACGACATGGCAAATTTTCGCCCCGTGTCGTGGGATGGCGAGGTCGCCATCGTCGACACTTACGTGATTGGCATGGGGCAACCCAAAGAGGGTGAACTGATCCATGTGCAGGTCAAATACACCTGGGAATGTGTCGAGACGTCCCAAGGGTGGAAGTGC
This sequence comes from Qipengyuania sp. S6317L1, assembly GCF_023015615.1. Taxonomy (GTDB): domain Bacteria; phylum Pseudomonadota; class Alphaproteobacteria; order Sphingomonadales; family Sphingomonadaceae; genus Erythrobacter. Next base: position 25,139 of record NZ_JALKAJ010000005.1, read on the forward strand.
CGTAAATTCTCTCTCACTCCGATGATGCCCGCCTGATCGTAGATCTAATACGGACAAGGCCAAAATAGACAAGGAACGTCAAATGACTCAGATGCCCGAAGATGTCCGCACAGCATTAGAGCGGTTGATGATCGATTATTGCTATGCAGTCGATGGCCTTCAGGATGTGCAGCCGTTGCTCGACATCTTCACTGACGATGCAAAGGCGGACCTGACCGCTATCGGGCTGCCGATGATGAACGACAAGAGTGATATCAAGGCGTTCTTCGATGGTGTTTTTGAGCAAATGTCGCATCACTTCCACTTCATCTCCAATTTCCGCCCTGAAAACTGGGATGGTGAAGTTGGGGCAATGAGCGCCTATGTGATCGGTATGGGCCGCGCGCACGATGGCAACAGGGTCGAAGTTCAGGTCAAATACCGGATGGAATGCGTGGAGACCCAGACGGGATGGAGATGCCGCCACTACACGATCACTCCCATGATGCCGCTGCCCGGTTCGCTCGACCAAATCCACGGCGATCACTAAAACTCAAAACGGGAGATTGATTGTGGCAACGCGGCTTGGCCATTGCTCGGAAACAACTGGCACCGGGTTTTCTGGACCTGGATGACGGACCACAAATCAACGCTAATGCGCAAATTCTTGGCCCTGATAAAAAGCCTGTTCCGAGTCTATATAGTGATGGCAATTGCCCCGCTTCGCCGACATGATAGGCGTATCTGGGGGCAGCACGCACCATCGGATCTGCGCTTGTCTTTGGTTATGATGCGGGACAGCACGCAGCGGAAAACCCGATAGCTTCAGACCTGGCTGAAGCCCCCGTCGATCACCAACTCGTCACAGGTCATGAAGCTCGCCGCTTGTGAGCATAGGAACACCGCTCCGCCCGCGATTTCTTCCGGCTTGCCCATGCGGCCGATCGGGTGATTGGCCTTGGTCCCTTCAATCGCTGTTTCAACATCTGGAACAGCGCCCAGTTCGACATAGCGTTGGAAAATGGAATCGAGCATCCCTGTGTCGACACCGCCCGGGTGCAGGGAGTTCACGCGGATGTTGTAGCCAAGAGCTGCAAATTCGGCGCCCATGCATTTGCTCAACATCTTGATCGCCGCTTTGCTCGTGCAATAGGCTGCATTGAACGGCGCACCGCGAAGGCCACCGACGCTCGATACATTGACGATGGATGCGCCGCCAGAGCGCGCTTTGCCACCCTGCTGAAGAAGGGGTAGCAAGACTTGCGTCCCGATGATCGCGCTGTCGACATTGACCGCATTGACCCGGTGAAAGTCGGAAAGCGGCGTGTCTTCGAACTTGGTGACGATGGAAATACCGGCGTTGTTTACCAAAGCGTCAAGCCGGCCATATTCCTCATCGATAAAAGCGCCGATTTCGTCCCAGTCGTCGGAATTGGTGACGTCATGGCGGAAATAGTGATCCGCGCCGCTTTCGTCACTGTCCGCAAGGTCGGTTGCGATCACGGATGCGCCTGCGGCCTTCATCGCTTTGACCGTCTCGCGGCCAATTCCACCATTCGCGCCAGTTACAAGGGCGATCACATTTTCAAGACCAATGGTCATACCGCCGTGTACCCCCCATCAACAACGATTTCTGTGCCAGTGACATAGCTGGCGTCAGGCGATGCAAGGAAGAAGATCGCGCTTGCGATCTCCTCTGGCTGGGCGAGGCGGCCAACGGGGGTGTTACCCGAAACCATTGCGACCAGATCCTCCGCTTTTTCTGCCACTCCGCTGTCGACCCAGCGTTGAAAGCCAGCATTCAAAAGAGGGGTGTGAACAAAGCCGGGGTGGAGGGAATTGGCGCGGATCGGCATTTGCTTCGCCGCAAACTCAGCGGCGATCCCTTTGGTGAAAAGGCGCACTGCACCCTTGCTCGCATTGTAGGCCGAAACCTCACTCATCCCGACAAGGCCCATGATCGAGCTGACATTGATGATCGAGGAACCGCCTTTCACATCCGTGCCGCTTTGCGCCATCAGCGGAACGAGATATTTTGTGCCCAGAAAAACGCCATCGACATTGATGGCCATGATCCGGCGCCAGCTTTCCATGGTGATATCTTCGACCGCGCCGGTCAGATCGGTTCCGGCATTGTTGACAAGGATATGCAGTTTTCCATGCATTTCCTCAGTATGCTTCAAAACGCGCTGCCAATCATCTTCGCTGGTAACATCGGCTTTGAGGTAACTTGCGCTATTGCCAAGCCGCTCAAGGACAGCTTTGACCTCTGAACTCTCCTGTGCATCAAGGTCGGTGAGAATAACCTGCGCCCCTTCGGCGACAAAGCGTTCGACCGTGGCAAGGCCGATACCGCGAAGGCCGCCGGATACCATAGCAACCCGGCCTTCCAGCCGGCGTGCTCCCAGATCAGTCCCTTGCTCGCTCATAGCCCCATCATCCCTGCCGTGGTTGCGCCGTCGATCACCAGATCCGCTCCTGAGATAAAGGACGCTTCGTCAGAACCGAGATAGGCGACGAAAGCGGCCACTTCGTCGACATTGGCCATGCGTTTGAGCGGCGACATGCCTGCATAGGCTGCGCGCGTTGCCGCGGGGTCTTCGCTGCTCTCAATCAGGTTTGAAATCATTGCGGTCTCGACCACACCGGGAAGGATCGCATTGACGCGAATTTTATATCCCTGATTGCCGCAGTGAATGGCAGCAGATTTGGCCAGCGCGACTACCGCTGCCTTGGAGACAGAATAGGCGAGGAAATTGCCCATGGCGCGGTGAGCGTTCATGGACGAATTGACGATGATAGAACCCGTAGGTCCGTCGGGATTGTTTTTCATCGCCCGGATCGCATTCTGGACGGTCAACATGACACCGGTTTGATTGACGCCGATAACGCCGTTCCAACCCTCAATGCTGATATCTTCGACGTTGGAATCGCCTTTTTCACTGCCAGCGTTGGCAAAAGCGATGTCGAGCCGTCCGTGATCTTTTGCGATGCGCGCCATCAGTTCGGGCCAATCCGAAGGCTCATCGACTGTATGCTGCACGAAAGTCGCGCCGCTGCGATCGGCCACTTCTTTACCTGCATCCGCATTGCGTCCGGTAAACACGACTTTCGCACCTTCGCGCGCCAGTCGTTCCACCGTGCCAGCGCCAATACCGCTTGTTCCGCCGGTGACCAGCGCAACTTTTCCTTGCAAACGATCGCTCAACATCGCTCTCCCACTCTTGTTTTGCCGTGTTCTGCATGGGCGGGCGGGCTTTGTAACCTATGATTTGCGCAAGGTGACGCGAGGCGACAGATTTCGCAGATTGCATAGTATGGATTGAGATGCGCGTTTAAGAAGGCGCGTGACAGGAGAGGAATTGGACAATGGCCGACCGGGATCCGGAAATCGAATACGGCGAAGACCGCAGCGAAGGGATGAGCTGGAACGAGTTGATGGACAGGGATTCCAAACCTGCTCCCGAATTTCTCAAAGAGGAAGCTTACGAATATCGCGGCTCTGATCCGATCCCGGTTGAACGCTACACCAGCGAGGAGTTTGCGAAGGCCGAACGCGAGAAGATGTGGCCCTATGTCTGGCAGTTTGCTGCGCGCGAAGAAGACCTGCCCGATCCCGGCGATTTCGTGGTCTATGAAATGGCTGGCCGCTCTTACCTCATCGTGCGTCAGGATGATGGCTCGGTGCGGGCCATGCACAATGTCTGTCTTCACCGCGGGCGCAAGCTGCGGCTTGAGGATGGATGTGCAGAGAAGTTTGTCTGCCCTTTCCACGCGTTCACCTGGAACAAGGATGGCAGCTTCGATCATGCTCCATGCGAGTGGGATTTCCCGCATCTGAAAGACAAGAACATGGACCTGCCTGACCTCGAGGTTGGGCATTGGCAGGGATATATCTTCATCCGTGAAGAACGCGGTGGGCCAACGCTTGAAGAATATCTCGCCCCGCTTCCCGATCACTTCAAACGATGGAACCATGATGAGTGCGTCACGGTTATGCGCGTCGCCAAGGAAGTGCCGGCCAACTGGAAAGTGGTGATGGAGGCCTTCATGGAAGCATGGCACACCATCGTCACCCACCCCCAGCTCTTGCCGTTTACCGGCGATTGCAATTCTGCCTATCGCATTTGGGGTGACCACGTGAACGTCAACCTTGTGCCGTTCGGGGTGATGAGCCCTCACGTGCAAGAAGGGCAGGGCGAACAATGGATCGTCGATGAGTTCATCAAGTACAATGGCCGCTCATCCGACAATTACGATCCGGACGGCGATCCGATGGCGATCAAGGTGCCAGAGGACAAGACTGCGCGGCAGGCCTTAGGCGACAAGATGCGCGAGGTTTACTCCGAACAGGCCGGCTATAGCCTCATGGATGCAAGCGATGCCGAGGTGCTTGATGCGCTAGTCTATAATGTCTTTCCAAACTTTGCCCCATGGGGCGGCTATATGCCGAACATTGTCTACCGCTGGTTCCCCGGCAAGACGGCCGACACAAGCGTCATGGAGGTGCGCATTCTGGCGCGCATCAAGAAAGGCGAGCCCAAGCCACGCGGAGCAGAGCTGATCTCCCTGACACTCGACCAGAAATGGACCGAGGCAGGCGTGCTTGGCGGGCTGGGCGATGTGTTCGAACAGGACATGGAAAACTTGCCCTACGTTCAGGAGGGCTTGCACGCGCACAAAACGGGCGAAGTGCAGCTTGGCAATTATCAGGAAATTCGCATCCGTCAGTTTCAGGATACGCTGATGAAGTATCTTGAGGGAACGCTTGGTGGAGGTAACTCCTGATGGCGCCGCTCGATAACGGGGTCGACCACGGGCCGGATCCACTGGCAGAGGCAACCGAGGACAGCCACCCAAAGCGCATCGATTGTGTTCTGATCGCGGGCGGGCTGTACCATGATATCGATTTCGCGCGGTTGGAGCTGCTCAAACTGCTGGGTGAGCACCCGGAAGTTCGCACCCGCGTTTTTGAGGATTTCGAAAATCTGGAGGCGCTGCGCGGTGCCGATATTTTGATCACCTACACATGCGATGTGGTGCCATCACTTGCCGCGCAGGAAGTGCTGCGTGACTGGCTCTCAGAAGGCGGGCGCTGGTATGCGCTTCACGGGACCAATTCGATCCTGCGCCTGATGGAAGACGGTGTTTGGGAAGCGCCGCGCTGGGCGCCATTGATGATGGATTTGCTGGGAAGCCAGTTCATCACGCACCCGCCGATTGCGCCTTACACCGTGACGGTTGCCGATCCGTCGCACCCGCTGGTCGAAGGGGTCGAACCCTTCGAGACGACGGATGAGCTTTACCACCTTGAAACGCATGGCGATTTGCACGTCCTTCTGGAAACGGAATGCACCGAAGAAGGAACCGGTTTTCGCGAAGCGGCAGATGCGCCAGGCAAACATCCCGTCTTCTATCTGAAGCCCCGCGGGAAGGGCGGTGTCTTATACAACACTCTTGGCCATTGCCGTGGGCATTATGACTTGCAACCAATGGCTGAATGGTGGCCGACGCTGGACCGGTGCGCGTGGGATTTGCCGGTTTTTTACGACCTGCTGCGGCGCGGCATCAATTGGTTGAAAGAGCGTCCAGCTGGCTAAATTTACGCAGATATCCGCGCGTAGGCATCCAACGCTGCGCGCGGATCATCAGGCCAGCGCGTCAGCATAAGCAGGCGTTTATGCCCGTGCCCGATGGCAAGCTCATCGGTGACACCCATGCCGCCGTGCATCTGGATCGCCTCGTGGCCAAGCTCCAGCGCCGCCTTGGCGATGAAAGCCCGTGCGCCCTTAACGGCGACCTCGAAATTGTCTTGCGACACGATGGCCAGCTCTAAAAGAGCGCGCGATTGGGCGAGCTTTGCATATTGTGCGGTCATACGGTGTTGAAGCGCCTGGAAGCCGCCCAAAGCCTGACCGAACTGCTCACGAGTGCGCATATATTCGAGCGTGTCGGCAAACAGCCGTTCCATAACGCCTAGCATCTGCGCCGAACGGGCGAGTGAGGATAGGGTTTCCAGCCGTTCAAGAACAGCCGGTCCGTCAGGAATTTCATTCTCTGATGGTACATTCACGCCCTCGAGCGTGAGTTCCGCTGCCATCACGCCATCGGCCTGGCGCCAACTTGATGATGTCAGCCCAGCTGCGTCCGCTGGAACAAAATAGAGCGACCAATCTCCATTGGTAGCATCGCCCCCGGAACGCGCACTTACAATATATCCGTCGCAGCCATAGCCGGCGATTACGAATGGCTTGTGCCCGTGCAAAATAACGCTGTCCGAGTTTGATTGGGCGGTCGTCGCAATCGCAACGGTGTCCCCGCGTGATCCGCGTTCGGCATGAGCAAGCGCCACCCGTTTTGAACCTTCCGCGAGCGGTTGAGCCCAATCAGAAAAGCCCGGATGGCTAAGCAATAGGCCCGCGCCAAGAATAGCGTTTTCTATGACAGGCTCGGTCACCAAGCCGTGTCCTAATGCTTCGTGAATGACGGCAATGGCACTATTGTCGAGGCCAAGACCGCCCAATTCTTCGGGCTGCGAGGATGCCAAAATCCCGAGTTCGGCAAGCATATGCCAGTTTTCGATTGCAAATCCGCTGGCGCTGCTGATCTCACCATCGCCGCTGGCATTCGAAGCCCGATCAGCGACAAAACGCTCCACCGCAGCTTTCAACATTTGCTCGTCTTCGTTCAGATCGAAGTTCACGTTTTAAACCCATTCTCTCCCAAGATGCGGCTATCCTAGCAAAGGGATCGGGTTCGTCATTCTGCTCAAATGACTAGGGCGCAGTTGTCGGTAGGGGGCTCTACCGATATAGATGTGTTGGGAGAGAAACGAATGGGATCAATCAGTATCGACGACCTAGGGATTGTGCGCATGACGACGCCGGGCGATATCCGCGGGGCTGCTCAGGCATTGCACGAAATTGCGATGGAGCGCGGGTTTCGGGCGGCACCGGCGCACGATATTGCGGATAAGCGCACGCCTGTCGACGAGGATGGGAAGGTCCTTGCCGATGACGTGTTTGGCTGGGGCAATGATGAGGGTGTCTGGTGGCGCAATTCGCGAATCGCGCTCGACAGTCCGATCACGTCAGCCTGTCGTTTCGAAAGCGAGCCGTTCTGGGTGAATGAGGGCGGCTTTCACACTTTAGTGCCGAACCGCTATCTTGATGATATCAAGCTCGATAATTTCGAGAAGCGCGCCATGACTTCGGCGGCAATAGTTGTCCCGGTCCATATGGCATTCGGGCTGATCGGTGCGGTAAGCTTCAATCCGCTGGACCAGGCAAAGCTTGATCTGGAAGAAGATTTTCGCAAGCACGGCGATATATTCGGCGTTTTTGCCCGCACATTTGTTGCAAGCTATGTCCATATCATGGGTGCTCAACAGGCCCTACCACCCGGGTCGCGACTGTCGAAGCGCGAGGTTGAATGCCTGCGATGGGCCGCGATTGGCAAAACCGATATGGAAATCGGCATGATTATGTCGCGCAGTCGTGCGACGGTGCGCTTTCACATACACAATGCCTGCACCAAGCTTGATGCCGTCAATCGTAGCCAGACGCTCTTCAAAGCCGCGCAGTTGGGATACATCTCGCTAAACAACTAGTTGCTTCGGACCGGATGTTAGCGATGGTGGGATTTTGGGTGACGGATCGTCGAGGCTCGCTGCTTGATGGCCTAAGCCCGGAAAACCCCTTCGCGAAAGGTGTATCTGATGACCGCACAAGACAATGCCCTTGAAACCGTTTCTGCGAAGGGGCGAACGATCAGTCTGCGCGAGATCACCGATGCCGACCGCAATTCCCTTCTGGAGTTTGCGACGCTGGTGCCGGCCCACGATCTTCTGTTTCTCAATCGCGATATTCGCAACTCCAAGGTGGTCGAGGCTTGGGTGGGCCAGTCGCTCAACAATCAGATCTACAGCCTTGTTGCCGAAGAGGGCGAGCGCATCGTGGGCTGCGTCGCCATGGTTGGTGATGAATTGAGTTGGTCTGCGCACGTGACAAACGTGCGTCTTCTGGTCGCGCCTGATTGTCGCGGGCTTGGCGTGGGCCGCGCTTTGACACAACATTGTCTTGGCCATGCGCGAGAGCAGGGGGTGCTTAAGGTGTCTGCGCGGATGAGCCCCGATCAAGGAGGAGCGTTGCATCTCTTCGAAGAACTTGGGTTCAGACCCGAAGCTTTGCTACGCAACGAAGTCAAAGATCTGGATGGTAATTTCCATGACATTGCAGTGATGGCACTTGATCTGAACTAGACTTTGCAAATCCTTGGTTCAACAGCGCGCGCCTGCCAAGTGAGCGGCGCGTGCTCTATTTGTTTGACCGCTTCTCATACCAATAATCTCAACACCCTATCACTTTGTCGGATGGGCAAACCGTCGGTTTCGTCGTCTTATACCTTTCGAAAGGAGGCAGTGATGCGACCGATTGCAGAGAACCTGTTCACCAGCGAAGATCCACCGCGCCTGATTGGTGGCCGCGAGCGTGAAACCGGGCGTGTGGTTTTCCCTCTGCCTCAAGGGGATCGTTACGAGGCGTATCCGTTATCGCGTGAGGGAACCTTATGGTCTTACACGATCCAACGGTTTCGCCCCAAAAGCCCGCCCTATGCCGGACCTGAAACGTTCGAGCCATGGGCGCTTGGCTATGTTGAACTGCCCGGTGAAACCATCGTCGAGGCGCGGATAGCCAATGTTGATTTCGATAACATCGAGATCGGTATGCCCTTGCAGTTGACGGTCGCTGTCTTGGATCGTCCCGACGCAGATACGGTCGCGATTCCCGCATTCGAACCAGCGGAGAACGCAGCATGAGTGATGTATGCATAATCGGGGCTGGAATTCACCAATTCGGCCGTACGGACGGCGTTTCAGGCGTCGATCAGGGCGTCGCTGCGGTGCGCTCGGCGTTGTCAAATGCCGGGGTTGAATGGGAAGATATTCAGTTCGCCTATGGCGCGTCCGATGCGGCCGGTAATCCCGATACAATGGTCGACCGGCTTGGCCTTACAGGGGTGCAATTCATCAATGTGCGCAATGGTTGTGCGGCGGGCGGATCAGCGCTGTTCAGCGCGCAAATGGCCATTCGCTCTGGTGAATATGATCTTGGTATAGCGGTTGGTTTCGACAAGCACCCGCGCGGAGCGTTCGACGCAAAGCCAGCCGAATATGGCCTCCCCGAATGGTATGGCGAAGCGGGCTATATGGTCACGACGCAGTTTTTCGCGGCCAAGATCATGCGTTACATGCACCTGCACGGGCTAAGTCGCGAGGCACTTGGCCGGGTTGCGGAAAAGGCGTTCCTCAATGGCGCGATTACCCCGCACGCATGGCGGCGCGAACCGATTGATCTCGAAACGATCATGCAAGCGCCCATGATCAGCGACCCTTACTGCAAATTCATGTTCTGCTCTCCGGGTGAAGGCGGAGTGGCTCTCGTCCTTGCGAGTGAAAAGAAAGCGCGCGAACTTGGCTGCACGCCGATCCGCCTGAAGGCTGCGACTATGCGAACGCGGCCTCCGGGCAGTTTTGAGGTGTTTGCGCCAAGCGTCGATATTGAACGCGGCGGAACCGCTACCGGACTTGCGAGCAAGGCGGCGTTTGAAACCGCCGGAATTGGCCCTGAAGATATTGATCTTGCTCAATTGCAGGACACCGAATGCGGCGCAGAAATCATGCACATGGCCGAGAACGGCTTTTGTGGGGATGGCGAGCAGGAGAAGTGGTTGATCGAGGGGCGCACTCGCATTGATGGATCGCTTCCCGTGAACACCGATGGCGGTTGTCTCGCCTGTGGTGAACCGATCGGCGCATCGGGCCTTCGTCAAGTTTACGAAAATGTCATCCAACTGCGCGGTGAGGCTGGCGAACGTCAGGTCCCTGATAGTCCGAAAACCGCTTACAGCCATGTTTACGGCGCGCCGGGCGTGTCAGCTGTTACAATTCTTGAGAGGTAAGATGGATATCCAGCTTTCCAAAGCCGATGAAGAATTCCGCGATACAGTTCGCGAGTTTCTGGCCAGTGAACTTTCGCCAACGGTGCGCGAGGCAACGGCGCAAACGCCGACTGTTTTTGTCGAGCCTGACATTCACAATGCATGGGCCGCCGCTCTGAACCGGCGCGGGTGGCTCGCTTATCAATGGCCCGCCGAACACGGGGGCACAGGATGGACGCCGGTTCAGCGTTATCTGTTCGAGAAAGAATGTGCTCTGGCAGGCGCTCCCAATCTGACGGTGCTGGGGCTGAAACTGCTTGCGCCGGTGATATTCACTTACGGCAGCGAGGAGCAGAAAGCCTATTATCTGCCGCGTATTTTGTCGGGTGAAGATTATTGGTGCCAGGGTTTCTCTGAACCGGGTGCTGGTTCTGATCTTGCGTCGCTCAAAACCCGCGCGGTTCGTGACGGTGATGAATATGTCATCAATGGCTCGAAGATTTGGACCACTCACGCGCACCACGCAAACCGTATGTTTGCACTTGTGCGCACAGACAACTCCGGGCGCAAACAGCAGGGCATCAGCTTTATCCTGATTGATATGGACGCGCCCGGCGTCGCCGTACGCCCAATCCACACGCTCGCTGGAGACCACGAGGTCAATCAGGTGTTTCTTGAGGATGTTCGCGTCCCGGCCGGCAATCTGGTCGGTGAAGAAGGGCAGGGCTGGCAAATCGCCAAGTTTCTGCTCGAAAATGAGCGGGGCGGTTCGTGCCATGCGCCCAAACTTCTTTATGATCTTAGCATGGCCGAAAAGGCTGCGGCAGATGAGCCGGACGCACGAGGAGCGGCTCTGGCTGATGATCCTGAATGGCGCCGCCGGGTCGCAGAACTGCGATTGGAAGTGCAGTCCCTAGACATGATCGAGCTCAAGATCCTTGCTGACATCGCAAATGGTCGTAAGCCCGGACCGCAAACATCGCTCACCAAATTGCTCGCTTCCCAGCTTCGGCAGAAAATTGATCTGCTGGCGGTCGATTTGTACGGACCGGCTGGCTTGCAATTGCCTGCTGAGCGGCCGCTTTATGGCGACAATTCTTCGGACCCCTTCATTTCGGGAGGGGCGCAGGTTGCCTCGGCGCGCTATCTCAACAGCCGCGCATGGACAATTTTCGGCGGGACAGACGAGGTCCAGTCAACAATCATCGCGAAGACGGTGCTCGGTCTTTGACCGCACCAGTGGAGAGAGGAAGCTTCGTAAATGCAACTCAGCCGTGACGAGCTAATACAAGCCTATCGCAAGATGGCGACGATCCGTGCCTTCGAGGAACGGTTGCACGACATCATTGCAACAGGCGAAGTCGCAGGTTTCACACACCTTTACTGCGGACAGGAAGCCGTTGCAGTCGGCGTGTGTGAACACCTTGCCATCGAGGACAAGATCGTCTCGACCCACCGTGGACATGGTCACTGCCTCGCCAAGGGCTGTGATGTGACCGGAATGATGAAAGAAATCTGGGGCAGCCGCGAAGGTCTTTGCAAAGGCAAGGGCGGTTCGATGCACATCGCCGATATCGACAAGGGGATGCTTGGCGCGAACGGTATCGTCGGCGCAGGCGCCCCCATCGCAGTTGGTGCGGCAATGTCGTGCAAGCTGGATGGCGAGGGTAGGGTGGCAATCACCTTTTCCGGCGACGGTGCGTGTAACCAGGGGACCACATTCGAAGCGATGAATATGGCAGTGGTGACCAAGGCGCCTTGCATCTTCGTTTTCGAAAACAATCATTATTCCGAGCATACCGGCTTTGAGTATGCCGTTGGTACGCAAAAAGACATTGCGAGCCGCGCGGAAGCGTTCGGCATGAAAGTGTGGCGCGCTGATGGGTGTGACTTCTTCGCGGTGCATGACACGATGCGCGAAATACTGGAGTACGTGCGCGCAGGGAACGGTCCGGCTGCGGTCGAATTCGATACCGAGCGTTTTTACGGCCACTTTGAAGGCGACCCGCAAAACTATCGCGGCGAGGGTGAACTCGACCGAATTCGCGACACGCGCGACTGCCTGAAAATCTTCCGTCAGAAAGTGACGGAGGCCGGTCTTCTTGATGAGGCCGTGATCGACGAACTGAATGAGGCTGCCGAAGCCGATGTCGATGCTGCTGTCGAAGCATCGCGCGCGGCTGACCGACCCACAGCCGAAGACGTCCTCACCGACGTCTATGTAGAATATTGAGGAGAGCCGAGCGATGGCAAAAATGATGTATCGTGACGCTGTCCGATTGACGATCGCAGAGGAAATGGAGCGCAACGAAAGCGTTGTTGTTCTGGGCGAAGACGTTGTGGGCGGTATGGGCACCGATGGTGGGCCTGAAGCAATCGGCGGCATCTGGTCGACATCGACCGGGCTGTTCGACAAATTCGGCCCAAATCGGGTCATCGACACACCGATTTCCGAAAGCGCAATCGTCGGCGCAGCTGCTGGCCTTGCTCTTTCAGGCAAGCGTCCGGTGGCAGAGCTTATGTTTGCCGATTTCATCGGGGTCAGCCTCGACCAGATATGGAACCAGATCGGCAAGTTTCGTTATATGTTTGGCGGCAAGACACGCTGCCCTGCGATTATCCGCATGGCCTATGGCGGTGGCTACAACGCCGCAGCCCAGCACAGCCAATGCGTTCACCAGATTTTGACCGGCATGGCTGGTCTGAAGATCGTCATGCCTTCAACGCCCGAAGATGTCCGCGGGCTGCTTCGCACTGCCTTGCGCGGTGATGACCCGGTCATGTTCCTTGAGCACAAAGCCCTTTATGCGGTCGAGGGCGAGGTGCCCGACGGCGATTGGACCATTCCTTTTGCCCATGCGCGGCAAGTGACATCGGGCGAAGATGTGACCGTCATCGCAACCGGCCTGATGGTCGGCATTGCCGAGGCGGCTGCAGAAGCTGCTGCGGAAAACGGGATCGGGGTCGACCTTATCGACCTTCGCACGACGAGCCCGCTCGACGAAGAGGCGATCCTTGATTCAGTCGAAGTCACCGGGCGTCTGGTCATTGTGGACGAGGCACCGCCACGTTGTAGCCTTGCAACCGATCTCGCCGCTCTTGTTGCGAACAAGGCGTTTTCGAGCCTTAAGGCACCGATTGAAATGGTGACCGCGCCGCACACTCCGGTGCCTTTCGCATCGGAACTCGAGCAAGCCTATTTGCCATCGCCTGACGACGTCGAAGCGGCGGTTCGCAAGACACTGGCCTATCGTTGAGAGGAGCGCGACAATGACGAAGCTGCGCGCCTTTTGCATGCCCAAATGGGGCATCGAAATGACCGAAGGTACGCTTGCCGAATGGCAGGTGAAGGAGGGGGATAGCTTCTCCAAAGGCGACCTTTTGTGCCTTATCGAAACCGACAAGATTACCAACGAAGTGCAAGCCGAACGCGATGGCGTTCTGGCAAAAATCGTAGTCGAAGCTGGCGGAGAGGCAGAGCAGGTCGGGACGCTTTTGGCCGTTCTCGCCGACGGCCAGGCCGATGCTGGCGATGTTGATCAGTTTGTGACCGATTTCAAACCCACCGCCGCTTTGGGGACGGTGCGCAAGAAATCGGGCAAGAACGAAGGCGGCCCCAAAGAGGCTGCTGCTGCCACGCACAAACCAGCGCCTGCCTTGATTGATACCAATCGCCCGATCAGTCCCAAAGCGCTCGAACTGGCGAGTTCAGAGGGCGTGGACCTTTCGACAGTCGAAGGATCGGGCAAGGGTGGCCGGATCACGCTTCAGGATATTGAGCAGGCTGTGCGACCCGATCGCAATTTTGCGCCGCGTGGCACGGTTGATCATCCGGCTGAAGACCTCAAAATCTATGCCTCGCCGCTCGCCCGGCGGATTGCTTCGATGGAAGGCATTGATCTTTCCAGTGTGAAGGGCACGGGCCCGCGCGGCCGGATCTGTAAGAAGGATGTTCTGGCGCTGGTCGATACTTCCAGCGGTGCAGACCGGGGCGCGCCATTCCGTTTGGCCGCGAACAATGCCGATGTGAAACCCTTCGACAAAATTCGCAACGTGGTCGCAAGAAGGCTTACCCAAGCCAAGCAGGAAATCCCGCATTTCTATCTGCGAAGCTCGTTTGCCGCAGACGAATTGCTCTCTTTCCGCAAGACCGCCAATCTTGTGCTTGGGCGTAAGGCCTCGGTGAATGACTACATCGTCTTCGCGTGCGGCAAAGCCTTGGCGAAGCACCCGGATATCAATGTGCAGCTCCACGGTCAGGAACTGCACCACTATCCGCACGCCGACGTGGCCGTTGCGGTTGCGGGGCCAAGCGGTTTGGTAACACCAATCGTGCGGCAAGCGAACCGGATGCGGATCGACCAATTGGCCGAAGCGACAAGCGCACTCATTGAAAAAGCGCGCGAAGGGCGGCTGTCATACGAAGATCTCGATGGCGGGACCTTCACCGTATCCAACCTTGGAATGTTCGGGATCGAGAATTTTGATGCAATCATCAATCCACCACAGGCTGCAATCCTTGCGGTCGGTAAGGCGGATCGATGCGCGGTCGAGAAACCCGATGGCTCTGTTGGTTTTGAGACGCGCATTTCGATGACACTTTCGGTCGACCACCGTGCCATTGACGGCGCCGCGGGCGCTGGGTTCCTGCAAACGCTCAAAGAACACCTTGAAGCGCCCGAGACTTTGTTCGCCTGACCAGAAGCGGAGTATCCGATATGCCAAAGCCAGGTTCCATCGCGTCGATCGGAGACATTGCCCAAATGGCCTATGTCCCGACCGATTTCGAAGGCGCGATTGATTATTGGACGAAGACAATGGGGGTTGGTCCGTTCTTCTTGTTCGAGAACATTGCGCTCGATGACATGAAATATCGCGGCGAACCCACCGATGCGCGCTTTACGGTTGCGATTGCCTATTGGGGCAATGTGCAGATTGAACTCGTCAAACCGGAAAACGACGCCCCAGCTCATTACAACGGCGAATTCGGCATAAAGGACCGCTTGCATCACGTCCTGATCCTGACGGAAGATTTTGACAGCGCGCAAAAGGCTTTGGATGATGTCGGGGCCGAAACCATCGTGTCGGGATTATTCGGCGGCTCTCGGGTTGTTTATGCCGATCCCGGTGCAGGGGAAGGTGGCTTGGTCGAAGTGCTCGAGGTTAATCAAGACACCAAGGGCTTGTTCGCCGTGATGCAGGACGCGGCGAAAAACTGGGATGGCTCTGATCCCATCCGCAGCCTTTCGTAGCGCCTTTGCCTCCTTCCGAGGCCCACCAATCGACAATTCGCTACCCACGGCAAGGCTTGCTCAGCCTGCGTGTCCGCCGGTATGGGCGGCCAAGTTGAACTATTGCGGTGTTCCCGATAGAAGCCCCGTTCGCATGGCTGCTGCTCCCTTGGGTGTGAGTATCTTTTGCCAATCTGGAACGATGGTGAGGCCCCCTTTGTCGACGCAGCAAAGGTTGTCCCCACAAAGGCCGCACCTATGACGCAGCGGTCATCGAGAATTCGCTCCGCAAGCCAGTAATCCGAAAGGCACAGCGCACCGCTTTTATTATGAACACTCTCACACTTGCCACACTTGCTTTGTACTTTCTCGCCATGATCGGCATCGGGCTTTATGCCTGGCGCAAATCGACGGATACTTCTGAGGGCTATTTGCTTGCTGGCCGCAATCTGCCTCCGTCTGTTGCCGCGCTTTCTGCTGGTGCTTCCGATATGTCGGGATGGCTGCTGCTTGGACTTCCCGGCGCGCTTTACGCTGCTGGTTTGGTGGAGGCATGGATCGGGATCGGTCTTTTTGCCGGGGCAGTATTGAACTGGGTCATCGTTGCACCGCGCCTTCGTGAACAGACAGAGCGCTATGGCAATGCGCTCACTATTCCTGAATTCCTGGCGAACCGGTTCCCGGATAAAGGTGTCGCTTTGCGCGTCGTATCGGCGCTTATCGTAGTCGTTTTCTTCACTGTCTACACCGCCGCGGGACTGGTTGGCGGCGGGAAGCTGTTCGAAACAGCCTTTGCAGGTGTCCTGCCCAATGTTGGCATGAGCGACTATGCTCTTGGCATCTGGATTACCGCAGGAATTGTCCTCGCTTACACGATGGTTGGCGGATTTCTTGCGGTGAGCCTCACCGATTTTGTCCAGGGCATCATCATGATGCTTGCGCTCGTTATTATGCCGGTTGTTGTTATGTTCGGCAGCGGGGGCGATGCGGGCGGGTCCCTCAGCGAGGTGCCGATTGACGGATTTTTGAGCCTTACGAATGGATTGACTGCCATCGGATTTATCAGCGCGGTCACATGGGGCCTCGGCTACTTTGGGCAGCCGCACATCATCGTGCGCTTCATGGCTATCGACACCGTAGAGAAAGTGGCTGCGGCGCGTAACATCGGGCTTAGCTGGATGGGCGTTTCACTGCTTGGTGCGGTGGGTATGGGCCTTGCTGGCCGCGCCTATGCCGAGCGCAACGGCATTGTGGTCGAAGACCCCGAGACGATTTTCATAGTCCTTTCCGAATTGCTTTTTCACCCCGCGATCACCGGCTTCCTCTTTGCCGCATTGCTTGCCGCCATCATGAGCACGATCTCTTCGCAATTGCTGGTCTCGTCGAGCTCATTGACCGAGGATTTCTATCGCCTGTTCTTGCGCAAACAGGCGAGCGAGCGCGAAGCGGTGAATGTCGGACGCATCTGTGTAGCGTTGGTGGCATTGGCCGCGATTGTTCTTGCATCGGACCCCGACAGCCAGGTGCTGGGACTTGTTGCCAACGCCTGGGCAGGCTTTGGCGCTGCGTTCGGCCCGCTCATCCTGCTCGCGCTCACATGGCGCGGCATGACAGGTTCAGGCGCTTTGGCGGGTCTTGTTACGGGTGCCCTGATCGTGGGACTGTGGATTGGTCTTGGTTGGAACCAGAGCTTTCTGGGTGGCCCGGGCCTTTACGAGATCGTGCCAGGCTTTCTGGGCGCATTGATCGCGATTGTGACAGTCAGCAAGGCAACCGCGCACGACGCGCACGCTCAGCTTGCTGAATAGATCTGCGCGCAATCCGATCAAGGTCGGCACGACCAACCGGATGGGTCGGGATCGCTGTATAATCAGGTCACTTGCGTAATCGGCTTGCTTACAGCGCCCGATATTTTTTTAGCGTTTTGGAAAAGCCTACGCAGCGATTGAGCCTTTGTCGCCGCGGTGAACCTTGCCGGTAGTTTCCGTCGCCTTGCGGTCAAACTTGGAGAGCGCAGGGCGACCAAAAAGATAGCCCTGAAAGTTCGAGCAGCCCAGTTCGGTCATCACCCTGGCTTGCTCTTCGTTCTCGATGCCCTCGGCGGTTACCTCAATGCCAAGCGATTGGGCAAGCGCAACGATGGCTGCGACCATGGCCTGGCTGCGCGAGGAACCTGCTGCGGCTGATTGTACGAATTCGCGGTCGATCTTGATCATCGAGAAGTCCATCTTGTCGATGTAGTTCAGCGATGAATAGCCGCTGCCAAAGTCATCCAACGCGAAGGTCACGCCAAGACCCTTAAGGCTTTTGAGCAACTGTTCGACCTGCTCATCCATATCGAGAACGAGGGATTCGGTCAGCTCAAGGACAAGTCGATCAGGTTGGAGGCCGCTGCTCGCCAATGCCTGTGCAACGGTGTTGAGGAACGCGGGGTCGTTCATTTGCAAGGTCGAGATGTTGACGGTGAGTTTGACGTGCTCGGGCCACGTGGCCGCTTCTGTGCATGCCCTGCGCAGCATCCAGGCTCCGAGGCGCTCGATAAGCCGGCCTTCCTCTGCCACTGGAATAAACACATCGGGAGGGACAATGCCGCGCTCTGGATGGGTCCAGCGCATCAACGCTTCGTTACAGATTACGGAGCGATCCGAACCCTTCACTATCGGCTGGTAGCAGACGGACATTTGGCCGTTCTCAAGCGCGGCTTCGAGATCGGTTTCAAGGCTCGAGCGGTCTTCGAGCTTGTCGCGCATGGTGTTTTCATAAACGATTGTTCTGCCACGACCGTGATCCTTCGCTGTGTAAAGCGCAAGATCGGCGTTGGTCATGTGCACACTGGCATTGGCCGAAGAGGTGATGGGCGCAAGACCGATGGACGCGCCGATCAGAATTTCGAAACCGTCGATCTGGAACGGCTCGCTCACTTCTTGAATGACCCGGTCGGAAAGCTCTTTCGCTTCCTCAAGGCTGATCCCGGCGGGCATGATCATTGCAAATTCATCACCGCCCAGGCGGCCGATCGTGGCCTCCTCGCCGGCGGTTTCGCGGAAACGATTGGCCACTTGTGCAAGGAGTTGGTCGCCAGCGCCATGGCCAAACACGTCATTGACCTGTTTGAACCGGTCGAGATCGATAAAGGCAAGCACCGGAGGCTCTGCAAATTCTTCGCGTTTCTCGATCAAAGCTTCAAGCAGGGTTCGGAAATGGTCGCGCGAGTAAAGCTGGGTAAGCCCGTCGTGCTGGATCACGTGGGTAAGCTTCTCGTTGGCTTCCTTGATACCCTTGCGGCTGCGGTTGACTGTGCGAAGCATCAACATGGCTGCGATAAAGGCAATGATCGCGAGCACAACCAGCGCGGTCAGTAGAATGACCTGGTTTTGCGCATGGCTCAGGCGCGCCTCGTTGGCGGCCTTTTCAAGCGACAGGGTGGAAATCTGAAGCTCGCGGTTGGCAGCATCAAAGCGTGCCGCCAGAAGCGCGTTGTTCGCGGTTGAGGACAGATTGCGCGCGCGTCCGTCAATGCGATAGAAAGCCTCCAGATGCTGCGCTGCAAGTTTGTAGTTCTCGGCCTCGGAGTACACCGCATAAGCGGTTTCGTGAAAATCGCGGAAGAAGGGGGAGGTTGTCTTGAGATCCTCACCCGCAAAGGTCCGCGCGAGATACATGCGTGCATCCGCCAATTCCCCTCGCTCCACTGCGATCTGCGCCTTCACCCCGTAAAGGAACGGGCGCCATTGGGGTGCGCTTGAATTGGCGATGTTCAATCCCAGACTGACCGTGCGTTCTGCCGCGTCAAGATTGCCTGCGAGATATTGGGTCGATGCGATATTGGTCAAAATGCGCGCTTCGAGAAGCGGGCTGTTCATCTGTGAAGCGACCGTGAGCGCTGCGCGAAACTCTGCTTCTGCCGCTACCAGACGGTTCAGCTCCTTGAGCGCATTTCCGGTGTTATTATGCGCGGAAAGAGCAAGGGCCTTGTCCTCTGGATAGACCTCATTCGCCTGCTTGTAATAGCTCAGCACGCGCTCATAGTCGCGCGCATCGGAATAAAGCGAGCCGATATTCTGAAGCACGATCGCACGGCCGCGATCGTCTTTCAGTGCGTCATAGATCTCGTGCGCTTGCAGGAATGAATCGAGCGCCTTGCCATATTCGCCTTTGCTAACCGACAAGCCTGCTTCCGAGCGCAACAGGTCAGCGTGCAGTTTCGATCCATTGAAATTAAGGGTCGCTGCGTCAATCGCACTTTTAATGATCTGCGCCGCATCGTCAGCGCGGTTCAGGCGCATCAGAGCTTCAGCTTCGAGCCATTGCGCCGTCAGCCGCGCCTTTTGTGCGTCTTTGTCGTCACCTGGGAAAAGCGAGCCGGCTTTGCGCGCAAGCTCCAATGCCTCTGCCGAATCCGCCATCATCGTGGCTTTGGCTTTGTTGATGGCTGCGTCGAAGGCCTCGTGGTCCGGATGGTTCGCTGCTGCTGGCACAGCTGCCAAAGCGACAAGAATTGGCAATGCGACGCGGCGCATCTTCCTGTGGCTTTGCTTCAACATACTCATTCCCCACCCGAGCCAGAAACCCGGCACCTGCAAATTTCGGCTCATGTGCGACGGCTTCACGAGGATCAGAAGCGCAGGCTGAAGTTCCCTCCAACGACCATCCCGCCTTCATCGATTGTGTCACCTGCACTGACATAGCGACCAAAAACACCAAACTCAGAAGATCTGGTTAATTTCGTTGCATAAACTGCTTCTGTCGTGATGCGGCGCTTGGTCTCAATCCCGAAGGTTTGAGTGACCGGTCCGATTTCTCCGGTGTCACGGTTGATGATCTGATCGCTGGTGAATTGCAGATTGCCGTCTTCGATCTGGAGCGGTTGAGCGACCGAGACGCGCAGCATGTCGTCGGCTGAGAACACGCCCTGTTTCGTCGCCGAGAATTGGCCGGCGGTTGCCCAGATTGAGCCAGCGCTGGTGAAGAGCTGATCGTTTGAAGTGGCTGTGCGGGCGCCCGTCGCAGACACGTCAAGGCTGATGCCAGCGCCAAGAGCAACCGATGCCGAGAGCGTCATGGCCTCGGTTTGCGATCCGTTGCCCAAAAGCGCGTCCGACCCGGTTTGCGTGCCAAGCAGCGCATCGTCTTCATCGAGCATCGTCAGTTGAGCGCCAAAAGAAACCGCATCGCTGACCTTGTGTTCAAGGTCGAGGGTCAGAGCGTTCGCAGAGCGATCGCCCAAGGTGCTGCGCAGGAACTGAGCAACCGCGTCGTTTGGTGCGACATCGTCATCGCCTTCGGTGTTCTGTGAGTAACCCACGCGAACGGTGGTGTTCTCGGCAATCTTATATCCCATTTGAGCGAAGGTTTCACCCGACGCAAAGCCAAGAACTGGGTTCACGCCGCCAGTGAAGGGATCGTGATCGCTCATCACGCCGAAACGGTAGCCTGAAAGCGCCATCGCGCCCTGGCCGTGGCCAAAGGTGAAAGAGGCCTTGCCGGATGGTTCGGTCAGGGTCGCAGCGCCATGAACCATGCGCAACTGACCGGTTTGGTCATAACGAGGCGCCATGGCATCATAGCGCAGCGTCCATTCCCCGTTGATCTCGCCGCCGCTTTGGCGAAGCTCGCTGAAGCCTGCGAGGCCATTGCCGGCGGCATCCTTGCCCTGGCTGTTGATCCAATTGGCGAGGCGTTGACCGATGTAATCCTGAAGCCGCTCGCTGCCACGGCCAAGGGCATCCGTGCTCTTGCCATAGGCGAGGGCTGATGCAGGGATGCTGAAGTCGCGGTGAGTGTTGCCGACTGTTTCGAAGCCGGTGAAGAACACGTTCTCGGTCGCCCAATGGTCCGGGATGCCGCCATTTAGAACGCCATCGGCGGTCATCTTGGAGCTTTTCCAACCGTTGCCGCTTGCGATATACATCGAAAACGTCATCGAGTTGAAGTCGAGCGGCGATTGCGATGCCGCAACATCGAGCAAGCCCCAGCCATAGACTTCATCCGGGCCCAGCGCGCCAAGATCGCGTGCCGAACGGAAGATGATGTCGGCCGATGCCTCCGGATTTGCTGCAAGCCACGGCCAGCGGTCGTGCAGAAGCGCGATTGCACCCGAAACGAGTGGAGCAGCAAAGGAGGTGCCCGAATGGCGGGTCACGCCGCCCTGGCCGTCCGACATGAGCAACAGTTCGCCCGGAGCCACTACCGTGCGCAGATACAGCTCGTTTCCAGCCTCGCATACGCCATTGTTGAGCAGGCAAGTGTTGCCGGGGCGGTTGGAGAAGGATGAAATTTCGCCAGCTGGATTGACCGAGCCGACAAAAATCGTCGTCGCATTGTCGCGGCCGAAATACCACTCAATATCAGAGTTCTGTGTCACTCCGTCGTTGCCAGCAGCGATGACATAGACCGTATCCCGGTTGACGGTTCGAATGTCGCTGCGGGCGAAAATGTCCGCAAGACCTTGCGATGCCACCCAACCCGGTTCGCCCAGTGAAAGGTTGATGATGCTGGTGCGGCCAAACTGGTTTGCGCTTTTGAGGCCGTTTGGTTGCATGGCAAGGATGCCGGTCACAACTTCATCCCAACCGGTGTTCCCGTTCGCGTTGAACGGGTTGTAGGTGGCGATGTTAACATCTGGCGCAATGCCCATCACGCCCTCACCGTCGTGGGCGCCTGCGATCAGGCTGGCAACGCCTGCACCATGCCCGCCAACGAGTGTGTTGTGGCCACCGGCCCAAACGATGTTGTTGGAAAGGTCGGTATCGGTTGTGAAGCTGCCGTCGATGATGCCGATGATGGTGTCACGGCCATTGCCCTGAATTTGGGTGATCGCAGGGGTCCAGTTGATCGACGTCATCCAGTGATCGAGTTGATCAATGCCCGAATATTGGTTGAGCGTATCGTGCCAGTCGAGGAAAAATGCCGCGCGCTGCTGAGGCGTCCAGGTCTCGATGACCGCTTTGTGATTGGAACTGTAGGCACCATGGCGCGCGAAAACTTCATTCACCAAGCTGTCGAAGGAGTTTCCGGTCTTGGCAGTGTAGGCAGCACCAAACTGACTTTCACCTTGAGCGATCAGGTCAGCCAAAGCCGCCATCATTCTGTTCGGTGCGCCATCGCGCAGGATATCTCCGTTGATCACGGTGATCGCGTCGAATTTCGCTTCGACAAGACTGATTTGCGAGTGGTGTTGTTCCCAGAAATTCCCGAATTGTTCGAGGTGCTTACTGTCGAAAGCTACGATATCACCATAGAAAGCGCCAATATCCCCCCAGAATGGCGTGATATCGCCGTAAAATGGGCTGATGTCGCCCCAGAACGGATTAATGTCGCCGTAGAAGGGGTTGATGGTGCCATAGAACGGATTGATGTCGCCCCAGAAGGCGCCAATGTTACCGTAGAACGGGTTGATGTCGCCGTAGAACGGATTGATGTCGCCATACCGTGCTTCGATTGAGCGAAGGGTAACGGTGCCGCCTTGAGCCTGATCGCTCGTCACCAGTGTCTCGCCAGACAGCGCAGTCGACAATTGAGGTGCGCCGTTATGCGATGCGTTGAACGCCTTGAGCATTGCGCTTGGCACGAGTGCCTCGCTCGCCGTGGCTGGCTCGCCCATGATATAGGCGGCTGATGCCTTCGGCTGAACGCCGTCAGCGGCAGGAGCGTTGGCATCATCGTTTTGCGCATGGGCGGTTCCCATAAGCGAAACAGCAAGTGCGATCCCTGCGGTGCTGCGTGCAAAAAGCGTTTTCATTTCGGTTACCCTAACTCTGGAACGGCCTCAGTTGGCCTGTTCGTGCTCCTGTAATTAGGGGGGCGATATGTGCTGCCGGTTCATGGGAATGGTTAAAATTTTAACAGCTTTGCAGCCCACAACATGCGACGAATTTCAGCCGGCTTGGGGGCGATGATGCGCGTTCTTGCGGATCCTGCTGGTTAAACCTGAGTAAACGCCTGCAAGGCTGGCATCTGCATAGTGTTTGAAAGGTTCAACACGTTAACACGGTCGGTGGGTGCTATCTCTCATAACGCTTGCAAACAGCATCACGTGATTCGGGCATCAGACCCAAGATTGCATCCTTTGATTAAGGGGCGGTCGCTACGGCAGTGTCTCTATCGCCTCGTGGATGAGCTTGCGCATCTCGATCATATCCAGGAGTGCCGGCACTTCATTTTGCGAGACTGTTTTAAACAAGGCTGCATGTTTGGTGGCAACTTCATCGAGTAAGCTTCTGATTGCGAGTGTTTTTCCGCCTTGTGGGGCGCTTAATACCTCGCGCGATGTGATTGTGGCCAGCTTGTCTTCGAGCTCTGCCCGCTTCTCGATCTCCGATTGCAGATCCTGTTCAAGATCAGCCACCACCAAGCTGCGGATTGTCGCTTGTTCGTCGAGCGCTTCGTTCTCGTGCTTCAGGTTTCTGGTGCTTGATTTGCGGATTACGTGCGATTCAATGCGCGCTTTGAGCACGTCATAATCGATGGGTTTGGTAACATAGTCATCTGCACCAGCACGAAGCGCCTCAACGGTGGCCTCGCTTTCGGCCCGGGCTGTGACCATGATTACAGGAAGGCTGTCAGTTTCCGGATTGGACCTGATCCTGTGAAGCACTTCGATCCCGTTCATCTGAGGCATCATATAGTCGAGCAGGATCATGTCGGGTTTGCTGTGTGACAAATGCTTTAAGGCCTCGTGCCCGCTTTCTACCGAACTGACACGGTAAGACATCATTTCCAGCCGACGGGTCATCACCGCGCGATTGGCGTCGATGTCATCCACAATCAGAATCTGGGTTGAGGGCGAATTTGGTGCGTTTTGGGGGATGGCCGTCATGATTGCTCCTCAAGCTCTTCGCTGGATTGATCCTTCTGATGCTCGGCGATGCTATGGGCGAGCTTGCGAGGAGAAAGACCGTTCTTTGCGAGAATCCGGGTCACGGTCTCGTCGATCTCGGCCGTTTCCTCCTCGCCCAGTGCGCGCCCGGTCACGACAAACGTCGCTGGGCGGATGTCGGGCTCCATCGCGGTGATCACCTTGATAAGATCAAAGCCGCTGCCGCCCGTCATGTTGAGGTCGGTGACCACAATGTCGAAACGGCTTTCGCCAAGACGCTTGGCTGCAAGCGAGCCATTGACCACGATCTCGACCGTGTATCCCATCTGCTCCAACCCTCGTCGGTAAAGCCGAGCGATGGCGTCATGATCTTCTGCGATCAGAATACGGCCTGAACGGCGTCCCGAATACAGCTGGAGAACTTCGCTAACCTGCGAAGGGCTCACCGGTTTCGTCAGATGATCAATCGCCCCGGCTTCGACCGATTTGCTCTCGTCATCATTGACCGAGACGACAACCACGGGGATGTGTTCGATTGCCGGGTCGCTACGCGCCTCGGCCAATAAGTCCCAGCCATCCACTCTTGGCATCGCAAGATCGAGAAGAACCACGCTCGGATTGTTTGCGCGAATTGCGGCGAGCCCTTTTTCGCCGTCAGATGCCGTCTTCACGCGGTAACCTGCTTGCTCGGCAATTCGCACGATAAGCTGGCACGCGCTTGGCTGATCATCAATAACCAGAGCCAGCGGTTTGTCGCCCGCGTCCTGTGTTTCGGTTGCGTCCTCGCAATCGGGCTGCTCAACCGCTTGATCTCGCGACAGGTCATCGAGGATGCGCACCGTGAAGCACGAACCTATTCCAGGCTTTGCTTCCACCGTAACGCTTCCCTCCAGTAGGTCAGCAAAAAGAGCGACGATCGCAAGGCCCAAACCGGTGCCGCCATATTGCCGTGTGGTCGATTGGTCCGCCTGGCTAAAGGGTTTGAACAGCCGTTCCTGATCTTTTTCGCTGATCCCGATACCTGTGTCGGTGACGGAAAAGACGAGTTCACTGGCCTCGCGCCGTGCAGCGAGGATTATCTGGCCATGCTCGGTGAACTTGCAGGCGTTGGACCCCAGGTTCAGGAGAATCTGGCGCAGTTTGCCGGAATCGGTGTTGGCTTTGCCGAGGTCATCCGAAAGCGATAGGCTGATCTCGCTCTGATTGCGCTGCGCCATGGGGGCGAGCATTTTCTCAACATCGCGCAGGACTCGGGCCACTTCGAATTCGTGAACATCAATGTCCATTCGCCCGGCCTCGATTTTTGACAGATCAAGAATGCCATTGATGAGTTCCAGCAATTGCTGGGCTGAGGTATGAACCCAGCGCACGTCATCGAGAGAGCGTTCCATTCCTTTAAGCGCCAGCTCTTCGCGCAGCACTTCCGAATAGCCGAGAATAGCATTGAGCGGAGTGCGCAGTTCGTGGCTCATGTTCGCAAGGAATTGTGACTTTGCGAGATTCGCAGATTCTGCCGCATCACGCGCTTCCCGAAGGTCGTTGGCATTTTCGCGCAGTTCGACAGTGCCGCTTTCGATTTTAGCGAGCATTTCATTGAAGCTGGTCGAAATAGCTGCGAAATCCGGATCGTGCTCAACGGGCAGACGCATGGTGTAATCGCCCGAGGTTTGTAACTGTCGCATCGCGCCCACAAGCCTGTCGATGGGCTTGAACACCATCGCCCGCAGTGCACGTGCGATGATCAGAGAAAAGACCATGCAGACCGAAAACAGCAGCACAATCGTACCAATGGTCTCTTCCACTATGTCCGACATCGAGCGCGGCGTAACCACCATCTCGACAAGGCCGAGGGAAACCCCGTCGACCAGGATACTTTCGCCGATCACCTCGCCTTCTGGCAGATCGTCCGGCGCGGCATCGTCTGGCGATTTGATGAATTCTGCAAATACTGCGCCCTCGCGGTCAAAGACGTGAACGGAGCGAATGTCCTCGATCCCCCGGACCGACATCAAGGTCTCGCGCGTAACATCACGATCATCAAACAGGATTGCAGGGGCGACATTATCCGCGAGCAGGTTTGCAATCTGGTGGTGACGCTGGTCTGAGAGTTGCGCCTCGGTCTGATACTGGATCGCGAACAGGCCAAGGCAGGCGAGCAAGAGCGCCAGCGCAGCTGACGAGGTGGTCATCGCCGCAAGCTTGGTGCGGAAACGCATCGGGCCGAAGAGGGAGGCTTTCTTTGCGGCCATCATCGCCGGACCCGCGCAGCGAGGCGCACCAGTCTTGAGCTGATACGCAAACGATTGTTGCTCGCCTGTCCCAGGTTGATTTCGAAGCGGACCTGCCCCCCGGTCTTGACCAGCCCGACGGTGCCGTCTGCATCGACAAACCGGGGACCGTCACCCATGACCAAGCGACCCTGACGCTGCGCCGAACGGATTACAGATGGATTGTTGCCCGCAAGATAGACGACCTCGCAACCTGCGAACGATCCGCTGGCGATGGACCTGGTGCGAATAGCGCGTTTTCCGATGCGCTGGTTGGTGAGCGCGCGTATCTGGCGCGATGCCTCAATGCGCGGATCAATGCACAGGTCGAGCGTCGTTTCTGTGTTCCCCGGAAAATCCACAAACCGCAAAATGTTGAGCACGATTGCGGCTTTGAGTTCGCCGCTGTCACGCGACTGCGCCTGTGCGGGCGCGCCTGAAGCGAAGGTCAGCAAGGCCGCCACCAAGGCAAGGTGAGGTGAACGGCGAAGGATGAGAGTGAGCATGGTCATCCCCCCATCAAAACCGATACCGCAATTCGGCCGAAACCGAACGAGAAACAAATGACCGCACAGTCGGCAGCTCAGACGGCGGGAACTCAATGCGTTTGGGCTCGAAAAGGCCTTCGCCATTCACGGCAAACTCGGCGCCGTTTCCAAAGTCATACGCGAGGCGAAAATCGCCAGAGAGGTATGAACCAGCAGAACCGTTGCCAACCTCGTCAACGTAGCGGAGCTTGGCAGTCAGCTGCCAATTCGATGCGATCTCGACATCGTTTGTGAGCGCGGCCTGATGGCGCGGAGAATTCTCGGGCGAAAGGACAAGGTAAAATGGCCGATTGCTGAGCGGATCTTGCGCCAAATCGAAGTTGAAATGAGAATAGCTTGCCTTAACCCTCCACCAAGGGGCGATTTGGCCGGTGACGAGTGCTTCGATACCCCAGGTCTGAAGCCGGCCGCGACCCTTGAGTTGGGTTTGCTGCTCAACTGCGAGGGGGAAGGGGATGCCAGGCGCAAACAGAAGCTGCGAACTGGTCGGCGTTGGCGAAACCACCCGCTTGTAGCGATTGTAATAGCTCGCCAGATCAAGGTCCCATCCTTGAACCACGCTGAACCGAAGACCCGCCTCAAATGCTGTCAGACGCTCGCTTGGAAGGTCGGGGTTGGGCGTAAGGACCGGAAAGACCGGAAGGGGTGAAGGGTTGTCCGCCGTATTTGGCGGGATGAAGAAGACTTCGAATTGAGCCGTGCGCGCGAAACGTGATGGCGTTCGCGCAGCGCGTGAAACACTTGCCCAGATGGCGAAGTCGTCGCTGGGTCGATAGAAAATGCGTGCGCTTGGCTAAAATTCGGTGCCGGTAAAGTTGTTGTTTTCAAGCTTGGCACCGATGCTGAGGCGCAAATGATCCGGAACAAGCGTGATCTCGTCCTGAATATACCCGCTGATGATTGTGTCAGGCTCGTTGTCCTTTCCAAAGATCGCGTTGGTCGTGAACGTCTCAAAGTCATCCGATAGCCGCCGCGCGCCGATACCGATGCTGAGATCATGCGCGGGATTAGGCTTCCAGTGGATGCCAAGATCAAGGTCTGCGATCGAAGCGGTGTAGTCCGTCAGGCTCAACTCGCTCCGCACAAGGTGCGAGTAATAGGCTTGCAATCGCCAGTCGAGCCGCTCGTTTTGACGCCTCGTCCAACGGGCAAGCACGTTGGTCTGAGTGAATCCATCTTCTGTAAGTGATATGTCGTAGCCGGGCGCGAGCGGGTCCTGGTTGAACAGGGAAATGAGGTTGGCAAAGTCGCCATGGGCAAGGTCCGCTTGAACCGTTAGCGCGTCTCGCTCGCTCGCTTGCCAGTCAATCCGCGTGCCGATTTCCGCGCTTTTGCCTGCATATGGGGCCAGATTATTGCCCTGCTCATCGAGCAACATCTCATCGCGCCTGAGACTTCCGAAAGCGCGCATAGTCAGATTGTCGTCGAGGCGCAGGCCGTGCGAGACGTTGAGTTCCTGGCGCCGCGTGCTGGCCCGCCCGACCACATTCGTCCCCAATGTGTCAGCCGAATTGCGCGTGATGATATTGATGACACCATTGACCGCGTTTGCGCCCCACAAAGTTGCCCCGGGCCCGCGCACCACCTCTATGCGTTCAATATCGTACAGCGGCAGATTGATCTGGTCCCAGAACACGCCTGATAGCCCGGAGAAATACACCGAGCGCCCGTCAATCATCACCAGAAGGGAATTAGCATTTCTTCCGTTGAAGCCGCGAATGGAAACGGCGCTCGCGCCGTTGGTGATTTCGGCGACTTCAACGCCGGGCACCGTGCGAAGCAGATCGACAATCGTGTCGGCCGGCGATTTTCTGATTTGTTCTTGGGTTATGACATACACTGCTGCGGCGGAATCTTTTACGCTCTGTCGCTTTTTGGCGACCGAGGTCGTTTCGAGCACAAGAAGATCTTCAAGCGGCGCCGTGAGCAGAGCGGGATCAATTCCATGCGCGACGACGAATTCCTGATCGTCTTGCTGCGCAGTTTTCATTGGCTCTACCGACGCATCATTCGACACGGTATTCTCAGCCGGGATGGCGGGCGGCGCCACTGGATCATCGAATGCAAAAGCGACGCTTTCAACGCCGAGGGCCTGCGCGCCCAGCATGGTAAGCGCGCTGCAAGTTCGCAAGACAGATCTGTGACACTTCATTGGCCTCGCGAGAGATTTCCGCAGCCGCAAAAGAAAATTATTGTGCGGCCACGGCTTGAGTGTGCTGCGCAGATGCTGATTTTTCGGGCGGATTTATCAGCGCTCTTGCCTCGATAAGGCTGACCAGTTGCTCGAAGCTGATAGGCTTGCTTAGTAAGAATCCTTGGCCGAGGTCCGCTCCCATTGCGCTGACCATCGCCAGTTGCTCATCGGTTTCGATGCCTTCGACAACTGAATGAAATCCGAGACTGTTCGACAAATTGATGATGCTTTGCATCAACACGAATGCAGACGGCTTCCGGTCCATCGACGTAAGCAGAGACCGGTCGATTTTCAGACGTGAAAGCGGCAGCTCGGTCAGCCTGGCAAGGTTGGAATATCCGACACCAAAATCGTCAATCGCCAGCGTCACCCCGATGTCGTGGAGTTTATGCAGATTCTGCACCGTCAACGCTGGCTCACGCATCGCTGCATCTTCGGTCACCTCGATCTGAAGCAACTCGGGTGGGCAATCGCTGCGTTGAAGATGCGTTCTGATAAGCGAGATGTATTCAAGGCTGGCCAATTGTTGTGGGGCAACATTGGCGGCAATCATCAAAGGCAGCCCGCGTCGATGAAGCTCGCCTACGTACGAAATAACCTTTGCCACGCACCATTCGTTGAACGAGGTGACGAGATGCGTTCGTTCCAGCACGTCGAAAAACTCGGCCGGACGCAAGGTTTCGCCGTCGGGATGGTTCCAGCGCACCAGAGCTTCGGCGGAGACCATCTGCGAAGTGCGCAGGTCGAAAATAGGCTGGAACACGAATTCCAGCTGCTCCTGCGCAAGAGCTATGTGCAGTTCGGTTTCCAGCTTGGCAATCTTGCGTGTTTCAAGATCGAGTTCTTCATCGTAAAAGACATACTTGTGTGTTGGACTGGCCTTGGCCGCATACATGGCCGAATCTGCCGCCTTTATAAGATCGTCGAAACGCGTGCCATGTAGAGGCGCAGCCGCTATTCCTGTGCTGGCCGTCAGCGCAATCAGACGATTGTTGTGTGTGATATCGCAGGCGAGAACTTTCAGTATCCGCTTTACCACTCGCTCGATAAGCGAGGCATCGACATCGGCATCGACAAAAATGACGAATTCGTCCCCGCCAAAGCGTGAAAGAAAGACGCTTTCAGCCGCTTCATAAGACGAGCCTTGAATGATCATCTGGACAGACAATTGTAGCCGCCGCGCGCAGGCCTTCAGAACCTTGTCGCCGCAGTCGTGCCCATTTTGATCGTTGATTTCTTTAAAACCGTTCAGATCGACGAACATGAGCCAGCGGGTCGCGCCGTCGTCCGCCTTCAAAAGGCAACGTTCGACCTCTCGGCGAAAGGAAGCGCGGTTGAGTAGCCCGGTAAGTGGGTCACGGCAGGCCGATTCTTTCAGCCGGATAATCTCGTCGGCTTGCGATTGATCATCTTTGGTAGGTGCGGGCGCGGTGGCGGGTTCCTGACCCGACCCAAGCGGCTCATGGCGAGGCCCTTGAGTAACAGCAAGCGAATGCGGCTGATCTGGCGCCTTGAGTATTTCGCAGAATGTCAAAGCACAAAGCCACGTTGCGCCAAGTGCGATCAGGGCTTCTGGCAGGGGAGCCGGTTTAGTGCCAGGCGCCACGAGCCATAGCGCAGCGGCCCCGATGCTGGCGATTATCGCCAATGCGCCAAGGCGCAAAGCCATGTTTTGACTTCTGACAAAGCGCGTAAGCCGGATCATGCCCAGCGTCCTGCCGCGCGGGCGTAAATAATCAGGCGGGAGGCTTCATCGAGAAAATACGTAGAGGAGCCTTAATACCCTCTACCAAGCGGGAAGATCTTCGCTGCCGAACTGCAACACTTCTCCGGAAACTCGCAGACCCTGTGCCGTGCAGGCTTGACGCTTACGGAAACTCGTCCAAGCGTCCGCCACGCGCATTACCTTATCCCTCTCCCGTGGCGCAGAACCAGTAAAAGGTAAGTATTCATGGCAAAGTCCGCAATTCTCAAGGCCTCAAGCGCTGTCTTGGCCCTCTCGCTTTCTTCGCTTTCCACCGCTGCATTTGCACAGGCCGATAACGGTGCGGAAACCGCACAGTCGGATAACCAGGATGAGGGTGCTATTATTGTGACCGCGCAAAGGCGCGAACAGAGCATCTTGGATGTTCCAATCTCGGTTGCGACTGTTTCGGAAGAAAAACTCGACAATATTCTTGACGGCGGGGCCGATATTCGCGGGCTCTCTGCGCGAATCCCGAGCGTTTACGTCGAAGGGTCAAACGGGCGCACGGCACCGCGCTTTTACATCCGCGGCCTTGGCAATGTTGATTTCGATCTTTCCGCCTCGCAGCCCGTGTCGATTGTCACCGACGACATCGTGCTCGAAAACGTGCTTCTCAAAGGCTTTCCGATCTTTGACATTGCGCAGACCGAGATTTTGCGCGGGCCGCAAGGCACCTTGTTCGGGCGCAACACGCCTGCCGGTATCATCAAATTTGACACCGCCAAGCCTACCGACACTTTCGAAGGCTATGTTTCGGGCTCCTACGGGCGCTTCAACTCGGTAAAGCTGAACGGCGCGCTTAGCGGTCCCCTCGGAGACACTTTGTCAGCGCGCGTCGCCGGTGAGTTTACCCGCCGCGGTGACTTTGTGGAGAACGTGAACCCGGGCGCCGATTTTGCCGGTAACAACGATGGCGAAGATGATCTTGGCGGTTTTTCCTCGATCGCGGTGCGCACGCATCTGCTGTTTGAGCCTATGCCTGAATTCTCCTCGCTTTTGACTGCGCAGTATCAGCGGCTCGAAGGCACAACGAGCTTGTTCCGTGCGAACATCCTGTCGCCCGGTTCAAACGAACTCAATGACAATTTTGATCGCTTCAGCGTCGCCTATGATGGGGGCCGCAACAATATCTCGAACACCGAGATTTTTGGTCTGACATGGCGCAATGAACTGGACGCGGGGGCAGTCACCTTGACCTCTGTCACAGGCTACTATGTCGGCGATAGCGATGGCATCGGCGATATCGACGGCGGTACAGGTGCAGGCTTCTTGCCCGGTGGCTCCTTCCCCGGCTTCATCCCGTTTCCATCGGAAACCGGAAGCACCGACACCGATATCGAGCAATTCAGCCAGGAGCTGCGCATCTCGAACAATGATGGCGGTCCTTTGAGCTGGCAGGTCGGCGCGTATTACTTCACCGACGAATTCACCGCTGACAGCGCGGCTTTCGATGGGTTTGGAACGCCGGCTCCAACGATCCTGGCGATCACCACGCAAAAGAGTGACGCTTTCGCTGTATTCGGTCAGCTCAGCTATGACCTCACCAATGCGCTGACCGTTACTGGCGGCGTTCGCTACACGGACGACGAAAAGACCCTCACCGGTTCGCGTCCGATCGGTTTTCTTGGCCCGATCAATGCAAGGACCGAAACCAGCGATTCCCAAGTCAATTGGGACCTTGCGCTCAATTACGAGGTTAGCGATGGCGTGGCACTCTTCGGCCGGGTCGCCACCGGCTACCGCGGGCCATCGATCCAGGGTCGTCTGCTGTTCAGCAATGCGGTGACGGTTGCCGACAGCGAAACGGTGACCTCATTTGACGCCGGTGTGAAGACATCGCTGTTCGACAACACCCTGCGCATCAACCTCGCGGGCTTCTACTACGAGGTCGATGATCAGCAGTTCACCGCAATTGGCGGGCTTGGCAACTTCAACCAGCTCATCAATGCCGACAAGGGCGTTGGTAAAGGCTTCGAGCTCGACATCGATTGGTCACCGGTCGAAAATCTCGACCTGTCTCTGGGTTACAGCCTCAACGACACCGAAATTAAGGATGATAACCTGCTGGTCGCATTCTGTGGCGGTGGTTGCACCGTGACCGATCCGACGGTGACAGTGGATGGCACCACGCTTGCAGCAATCGACGGCAATCCCTTCCCGCAGGCACCGCGCACGATCCTGACCGCGACGGGCCGCTATGCGATCCCTGTCGGCGGCGGCGAGATCTACCTTTTCGGTGACTACACGCGTTTGGGTGAAACCAATTTCTTCCTCTATGAATCGCAAGAATTCAACGTGGATGGCAATTTTGAAATCGGTCTTCGCGCAGGCTACATCGACTTCGACAACGGCTTCGAGATCGCAGCCTTTGTGCGCAACCTCACCGATGAAGAAAACCTGATTGGTGCAATCGACTTCAACAACCTCACCGGCTTCGTGAACGATCCGCAGGTCTGGGGCGTTGAAGCGAAAATCCAGTTCTGATCGCTGACGCTTTGAAAGCAAACAGGGGGCTGCCGTCAGGTGGCCCCCTTTTTTATTTGGCGCCAGCAGATCAGGCGAGCATTTCGAGGCAGTTTGCCTCCCGTAAAACCGGGTCGATGCGCTCGCGTGTCGCAAGGGAAAGCGCGGCATATCGCGCCCTCAAGTCCGAGAGGCATTTCAGCTGATACTTGAAGGTTCCCTGTTCATATGGCAGCCCTCCGACCTCGATGCGGAACATCTCCTCTCCCGCCTCAAATGCCGCAGCGTTGGCGATAAGGAACGGCGAGTAAACGCGGCCAATTTCTGCGAGGATTAGCCTGACGACCGGGCGCAGCGCCGCTTGAGGTCTGTCCCATTGGCCTTCGATGCCCGACGCATCGTCAACATGTAGCAGCCAGCGAAGCGTATAGGGAAAATCGCGCCGCATCATGGTCTGCGCCGTCGGGTCAACGCCAAGCTGGGAGATCTGTCCGAAAAGGCCAAACTCTGCGAGCGAAGGGCGGCTGCCAAAAAGCCAGTGTTCATCGACCACATGATCTTCGAGCGCGCGAAGCACGCGGCGAACCGAGTTTTCGATGAGAGCAAAGTTTTCAGCCGTGCAGCCGACGATCCCCATGCGTCCGACCTGCCTGTCGCGGAACACCTCTGCTGCCTTCTGGCTGTTGTCCAGTCCGCCGCCCTTCATCGCATCAAAGGAAAGCCACCGGCTCATCTGCACCTGGTCGACCTCTTCGAGCCAGCGATAGCCGAACATCGCCTTTGTTAGCCATTCGTCGGCGAAGTCTTCGATCAAATGGGCAAGGAATGCACTGCCTTCATCCTCGGGCACGATGCTGCGAGCGGCGTGGCGGGTTTCGAGGTCGTAGAGCAGCGGTGTGGAATCGTTGTGAAAGCTGCCATCCGGATATTCGATCACCGGGATCACGGGCGCTTTCACCTTTTGCGCGGCGATTTGCTGAGCATGGCCCCCGTGCGACCAGACATGCGTGATCCGGCGGTAGCGCAATGCTGCGCGCATCTTCATCGAATATGGCGATGCAAGTGCGCCGTGGATCGTGTACATGTCATTCTCCCTCAATTGGACGAGAATGCCACTGCGAAACAGGATATGGCAACCACCAAACGCCCCCTCCCATGCGATCGGAAATGTCTGGCTGTGTCTTGCTTTGTCTCACCCAGTCTTTAGTATCGCGAACGTAGGATAGTTTGCGATATTGCAGACTCTTAGGGTCACAGGGGTATCGGATTTTGTCTTCCCAGAAATCGCGTCTTTTCGCATCCGTCGTGGACGCTCAGCCAGAAAACACGATCAACGGAACCGATGGTGATGACATCATCAACGGCACCAGCGGTGATGATACAATCAATGGCGGAGACGGCGTTGACGAGATCAACGGCGGAGATGGCAACGACATTATCAATGGTGGCGCTGATCAAGATTTCCTTTTCGGTGATTTTGGTGACGACGAGTTGTTCGGCGATGGCGGCGACGACATCATCAACGGCGGCTTCGGAGACGACCTCATCGAGGGGGGGGATGGCGATGACCAGTTGGGCAGCGATGAGGGGAACAACATCTTCAGGGGCGGCCTTGGAAACGACACCATTTCCGATGGCCTTTTTGGTAACGATCAAATTTTTGGCGGCGAGGGCAATGATCGGATGATTGTTTCTGTTGGCGATGACTTCGTCGATGGCGGCGCGGGCGATGATGAGATAAGGCTGGTTCACGATCTTGACGGCGGCAATGTCGTTGTAAACGCAGGCACTGGCAATGATAGCGTCGAAGTCGCCGGGCAAATCGACGGTGATTTTTCCACGCGCAGCGTCGATATCGACCTTGGCGCAGGCACCGACACACTCGATATCGCGAACCTTGCCTCGGGCGGGTTTGAGGTCACTTTGGGGCCGGATGCTGACAGGGTGCGTTTCTTTGATTTCGGCGGTTCGCTGGTCAATCGCCTTAGCGCAGGGCCCGTTCGTATCACCGATTTCGAGCTTGGTGAGGGCGGCGACTTTCTTCAGATTGCAAACCTTGCAAGCGCCTACAAATCGTCTGGCGGCGATACGATTGAATGGGTCGATATCGGGGCTGATATGGCGCTGCGATTCAGCAATTCATCCTCTGGCGAGAGTTTCGATGTCGTCATTCTTGAAGGGCTTCAGTTTGTTGATTTGCCCGATGTGAACACCGACCTTG
Organism: Qipengyuania sp. S6317L1; assembly: GCF_023015615.1. GTDB lineage: Bacteria > Pseudomonadota > Alphaproteobacteria > Sphingomonadales > Sphingomonadaceae > Erythrobacter. The sequence goes on from NZ_JALKAJ010000005.1 coordinate 60,546, forward strand.
GCGGCGCGCAGGAGGCCACCAATTTCATCGGCACAAGAGGCAGCGATGAATTTATCGGTTCTGAATTCAACGACACCTTTACCGATGGCGGCGGCGGCAACGATACCTTCGTTGGCAGAGGCGGCGATGACCAATTCAGGATTCAGCGTTTTGCAGGCGGTGATAACAATGTGAGTGTCGATGGCGGCGCGGGTAACGATTCCCTCTTCATTGATGCCAGTGTTGGCGGTTTCTTCACCATCGACATGGGCGAAGGCGATGACTTCATCAGCATGTCACGTGATCCAAGCTTTACAACCGCGATCACGCTAGGCGCAGGGTCGGACACCATCCGTCAGACGAGCACGGCGACAGCGACTATCCTCGACTTTGAGACAGGCGATGGCGGGGACATTTTTGATCTCGACATCAGCCAATCGATTGTCGACAGCAATGGCGATCCGTTCGGCACGGGCGAGCTTGCTCTGTTTCAGGATGGCAACAGCGTTGTCCTTCAACGCGTCTCGCAATTTACAGACGGCACTATCACCACGCTGGCGGTGTTCCAGAACACGCTGGTGGAAGACTTCACCTCGTTCAACTTCGGTGGGATTATTGATCCGGTTGCTGGAGGGGAAGGCGACACCTTCGAGGGGACCGAGAACGCCGATACCTACACCGGAACAGCGGGACAGGACACGGTCAATGGCAATGGCGGTGACGACACGCTTGACGGCGCGGACGGTGACGACACGATCGACGGCGGCGCGGGCGCTGACACGATCACGGGGGGCTTTGGCAACGACATCATTCGCGGCGGCGACGGCGATGATGTGATAAACGAAGCGTTTGGCACCAATATGATCTTTGGTGGTGGTGGAAACGACACCATCAACATCACAGGCTATTTCGGCAGTTCCTTCTCGCTTGATCCAGATCAGATATTTGGCGGTGCCGGAAACGATACCGTGAACTTCTTCCGCTCCTCCAGCGATGCGATAATCGTCGATCTGGGCGACGGGGACGATCGTATTGTTTTGAACAACCAGCCACGCTCTAATGAGATCACGCTTGGCGCTGGCTCGGATGTGGTCGATATGAACGCGCTTGGGCAAAGCACGTTCCTTACCAGCCGCCCGATCATCATCACCGATTTCGAGGCTGGGGACGGCGGCGACAAGCTTGAATGGGAGACGTGGATACGCCTCCAAACGGACAGTGTTGGCGATCCTGATTTCAATCCCTTTGCCTTGAGAGAGACAGTTCTCACCCAGGTGGGCAATGACGTGCAGCTCGAGTTTGCGTTCAGCAATTTTGGAGATGGTCCGCGAATTGTCATCTTCCAGAACACGCAAGTGGGTGATTTCACGACGTTCAATTTCGGCTTTGATCCGGATGCCCCGCTGGCACCGGGTGATGATTTCGTGGGGACTTCCGAGGACGACTTTTATCGCGGCACCAATGTCGATGACACTGCTGCCGGCCTTGGCGGAAGGGACAGCCTTATCGGTCGGGCGGGCGATGATACGCTTGACGGCGGCACTGGCGATGATGATCTTGATGGCGGCATTGGCGACGACATTCTTATCGGAGGTGATGGAGCCGACAATATTCGCGGAGGATCAGGCGCTGACGCCATCTCTGGCGGCAATGGCAACGATTTCATCGACGCAGGTATCGGCGACGGCGCGCTTGATATCATCGATGCAGGCGACGGCGACGATCAAATCAACTTCTCTGGCTCGAATGACACCTACATTGGCGGCGCTGGAATTGACGAACTCATCTTTTCGTCTTTCGGCGGCTCCTTGAGCGAAGCGGTCGATATCGACTTTTCCGACTACATCGCAACAGGCGTCTTCCTGCTCGGCGGGCAAGCGATCAGCGATATTGAGAACGTCCTCTATTTCGGTGAAACGAGTGCTTTCGATGACCGCGTGATCTGGGGCGAGGCTTACACCTTCGGCCAATTTATTCGCGGTGGGGGCGGCAATGACTTCTTGAGCGGCACATCGGGCGGCGATGACCTTGATGGTGAAAGCGGTGATGACACGCTGATCGGCCTAGGCGGCGATGACAGCTTGACCGACCTTTCGGGTGACAACCGGCTCGAAGGTGGTGATGGCAATGACACTTTGACCGCCGGCGCTGGCGATGACACGATCCTTGGCGGCGCCGGAGAGGATCTCATCACACCGGGTGACGGGGTCGATAATGTCGATGCAGGCGCGGGCGATGATCGTGTGTCTGTAACCGCCTTTGCGTCAGGCGAGATCCTCGATGGCGGCGCGGGCACAGACGTTTTGCAGATCGGCAGGTTTGACACCGCCCTCAACTTCGTTTTCGAAAGCCTGGCAACCAGCGGCACCACAATCGTCAATTTCGAAGAGTTCGACTTTGTCTTCAGCTTCCTTGGTGACACGCTGATCCTTGGAGAGAGCTTTGCGACCGCGATTGATGTCGACACGAGTTCCGGCAACGATGTCGTGACAGGTGGTTCCGGCGATGACACGATTGTTGGTGGCTCCGGCTCTGACATCTTGCGCGGCGGATCGGGTGATGACGAAATTCGCGGCGAGGATTTTGGCACAGGCACCGATTTCGATGAACTCTATGGCGAGGCAGGCAACGACCAATTGTTCGGCGCGGGGCGTCTTGACGGGGGCGAGGGCAATGACTTCATCTCGGGTGAGGGCGAGCTTCTCGGCGGTGCCGGCAATGACTCGATCGTCAGTTTCGGCGTAGGCGATATCATTCGCGGTGGGGCTGGAGACGATGATATTTTCGTGCGCGAAGGCGGCGCAACCATCTATCTCGAAGCGGGCCTGAATCGGGACCGCATCGAAGGTTTTTCCGCGGCGGATGGGGCGACCATCATTGCAACGGCTGCCAATAGCCAACTGCAATGGGCTGCCCTTCGCGAAGGCACGAGCGACCAGTCCGAACAAATCGTGAGTATTGCAGGGACCATCTCAGACGGCGGGTTTTCCGGTTTTGAGATCATAGGCACAGCTATTGGCGACACCATCAACCTGTCCGGCGGGTTTGGCGAACCGGCTGTTACAATCGCGGGGTCCGCTCCGATCTTCGGCCTTGGCGGCAATGACAGCATCACAGGCTCGCTTTCCGATGACACCATCTTCGGCGGTGCGGGCAATGACACCCTCTTCAGCAGCGAGGGCTCCGACATCCTCGACGGCGGTTCGGGCGATGACATTTACGTGATCGACAGCGGCACTCACACTCTTGTTGAGAGCGCGGGCGGCGGCAATGACCGGGTTACTTCAGCGGTGGACATTGTGCTTGCCGCCAATATCGAAACTCTCGAGCTGCGCGGCAATGCGCGTATTGGCGTTGGTAATGACCTCGCCAACCTGATCACGGGCAATGACGGCGATAACGAGCTGTCGGGCCTTGGAGGCAATGATTTCATTCAGGGCGCATTTGGCAATGACATCCTTCGCGGAGGCGATGGCGATGACCTGCTCGATGGTGGATTTGGGCAAAACAGCCTGTTTGGTGATCAGGGCAACGATGTCTTGAACGGCGGGGATGATGCCGACGTCCTTGAAGGGGGCGACGGCGACGATGAACTCTTCGGCCAGTTTGGCGATGATATTCTGCGCGGTGGGAACGGCGCAGACTATCTCGACGGAAGCTTTGGCGACGATGTGCTCGACGGCGGCGAAGCAGATGATACCGCTGACTATAGCGGCTCGTTTGGCCCGGTTAGCATCGATCTGACTCTCGATACGGCACAGAACACCGGTGAGTTCGGGTTCGATACACTGATCAGCATTGAGCGCGTTATCGGTAGTGGCGCCGATGACGTCATAATCGGCGACGGTGCGGTGAATGTCTTTACCGGCGGCTTCGGCAATGACGTGCTTGAGGGCGGCTCCAATGTCGACACAGCGATCTTCCGCGGCAATTTGTCCGAATACACCCTTGTCCAATTCGTCGACCGTTCGTTCGGCGTGCTCGGCAGTGACGGCGAAGACCTGCTCATAGGCATCGAGTTCGCGCAGTTCGATGATCAGACCTTGCGCCTGCTTCCCGGCACCGGGGTGAGCGTCAATTTCAACACGCCAGACCCAACCCTTTACCAAGACGCGATGAGCGCCATCCGCGACTTTGACGGCAATGCGCTTGGCGGCGATGGCGCTTGGCTGCGCATTGGCGAGGCGGATGTGAACGGGGATGGCGATATCGACCAGATCCTTGTGAATGACGCCATTGGCCGCTTCGCAACCGTGGGTACGGCGCCCAATGGCCTCGTTTATTTCGAAGACTTCTCATGGGCCGGCGAAACGCGCGTTGCGGGCATCTACATCGACCCTCTGGTCGAAGAAGGGGTCGTCGAACGCTTTGGTCCTTTTGACAGCCAACAACGCTTCCAGAATGACCTTGCGATTGAGAACATCAACCGTGTTCTTGGCGCAAACGACTATGATGGCGATGGCCTCCAGGAGGTCTATTTCGCGCTTACCGATGGCACCGCTTACCTGCGCGCGATCATGGAAGCAGATGGCAACATCCGCTATGCCAACTATCAGGACGAGCAGGGCGTGATCGACTACCTCAATGCCAACGGCTTTGGTGAAGAGACCTATGGCGACTGGTTCGGCGGCGGGGCTTCAGGCTCGGCTGGCGATGCAGGGGTGGCGGCTTTGGCCGACAGTGTCAGCATCATGCCGCTTGCACCGCAGGTCGCACTCGATCCGCTTCAGCCGGAGATGTTCGGCTAGCCGATCAGCCGCTCGATCAGCCAGAAGCTGCCGGTTGTGCCGATCGCATAGGTTGCGGCGGTGAGCGTCTGCACCTCGCGTTGCTGAGGCGCCTTGGTGAGTGCTTTAAGGAGCAGGATCGTCAGCGCGACGACCAGAAGCTGGCCTGCCTCAACACCGATGTTGAACGCAAAGAGGGCAGCGGCAAGCTGGCTTTGCGGCAAGCCAATGTCAGCGAGCGCGCCGGCAAAGCCAAAGCCATGGACAAGGCCAAAGGCGAAGGCCACCGCCCAAGGGTATCGGCGTGTGAGCGTCATGCGTTCCGGGTCGCGCAGGACCAGCGCGACCTCTACGGCAAGGAACACGATAGAAAGCGCGATGAGCGCCTCGACGGGCCGCGATGGCAGCCCCGAGTAGCCGAGGATCGTCGCGACCAGCGTGATCGAGTGCGCGACGGTGAAGGCGGTCGCAGCTTTGACGACAGGCCAAGGCCCGCGCACGAGCAGCACCAGCGCGATGACAAAAAGCAGATGGTCCCAGCCAAAGATGATGTGCTCTGCGCCGATGATGAAGTAATCGTAGAGTACGCTCAAAGCAGAGGGTTCGGATTGGATGATGGCCGCTGGCTCATCGGCGGTCAGACGATAGCTTTGCGTGGGCGCATCCATCGGAATGTAGCGCGCGATGGCATCGGACCTGCCCAAAAGTTCGCTGAGGCCAAAGGCCCCGCCTGCAGGATCGCCCTCGCAAATAAGGCTTGCCCGGCCCATGAGCGCAGCCGATTGGATGCGCTGCACCGCTTCGCCACGAATGGCGCAATTGTCGGGGATGACGGGCTGAAGGCGCTCGGTCAAAAGCCCCGCGCTTCCCACCGCCAGTGTCACCTTCCAGTCGAGGGTAAACTCGCCTTTCTCCACCTCGCGCATTTCCACCACGGAAGGGCGCAGTTCGTGCGCTGCGAGCGGGCCTGCAAGGCACATGGCAAACAAGGCGACAAGCCAGCGGATCATCGCTCTCACCTCTCGATGTCGATGCGATAGGCGCTGGCCAAGGTTTCGTAAGCGCGGCGCTTGCGGGCCTCGATCTCGGCGGTGCGCCAGTCGTTGGCAATGCTTGTGCGAAGCGCGTCAAAATCGGGTTCCGGCACATCGCGACCGGTCAGCTTTACAATATGCCAGCCAAAGCCCGAACGCAGCGGACCGTGCCATTCCTCACCCGGCTCCAATTCAGCCAGCCCGCGCACAAATTCGGCTCCGAACCGGGCTTCGACATCACGCAGTTTAGTTGATGAAACACGCCTTGGCAGGGAGGTTTGTTCACCGGTGAACGAATTTGCCGAAAGTGCGCCTAAAGCATTGTTTTCACTACTAAAGATTGCTTGTTCAAAGCTCACCTCGGCGTTCGCCGCCGCAAGGTCTGTGTAAAGCTCTTTATTGGCCTTGAAAAACTCGCGCAAAACCTCTTGCGATGGCTCTGTTGTTTCCGCTGCGAGGCTTGCCGACAGGTCCATTTTAGAAACCAGCCGACGGCGCACCACCAGATCGCTCTCGTCAAAGCCCAGCCGCAGCGCCTCGCGGTAGAGCACCTCTTCGCGCACGAAGGCATCAATCGCCTGGTCCAGCTCCGCATCGGTCGGCGGCCTGCCCATCGAAAGGCTCCAGCTTTGCGCGATCCGCTCCTTCTCCTCAGAGCCGACATTGATCACCCGGCTGGCCGGATCAGGCGGCGTTCCGCCCCAAGTGAGCGCGACGTAAAGCACCGCGCCAAGCACAGTGAAATGGACAAGCGGCTCGCGCGTCCAATTGGGTAGTTTCATGAAGGCCCCTTATCCCGCTGATTTCAGCCAGATTGGCGAAGTGTATGCGCGCTCCTGCGCCACGGCATCGGCCATCGCTTCCTCGGTCAGTGTCACGCCGAAGCGCACTGCATCATACAGCGTCCAGCGCGGTGTCGGGATTTCCAGAACCCGCACATAATAGAACGGACGCTGCCCAGGCTGGTAATCGGGATCGGTCCATGTCGTGCGCAATTCGGACGCGCCAATCGTGTTGGTGTAGGTTGCGGTGTCGCGGTCGACCGTGTCGCCCACAGGCGCCAGCCTGCCGCCAACTTTCCCGCGGGCGTCCATATCGCTCCACACAACGTCGTAGATGCGCTCCTGCATATTGCCCGCGCCGTCGAGCCAGCCCTTGATTACCTGAACCCGGTCAAGGTTGGCGCCTTCGGGGTCTTTCAGCGCACTGATAAGGAAACTTGGAGCCTCACCGCGATCGTCAAGCTCGCCGCCCATCGGCACGCCCTCGCTGTAGCCCTTGCGCACCCAATCGCCGTCCCAATCCTCAGCCGTAAAGCCAAAGCCGCCGAACACGCGCACGCTCATGCGCGGACCGGTGGTGGCGTAAACCTCGCGCCGGGCAAAGGCGTCGAATATTTCCGCACGGGTGTTGCCCCGCGCCCAAGCCGCCGCATAGCCGCCTGCAAGGTAATGCCAGCCAAACCGCCCCTCGCGCGTGCCAAGGTTCTGCCCCTGGATTGCGCGCTGCGTATAGCTTTGCTCGTTACCCGTATGCTTGCCCCAGAAATTGTCCTCGTCCCCCGTTGCAAGCGAGGTGTGGCTGTCGGTCGAACCGATCATGCCAAAGGCGTAAGGATTGACGCCCATCTGCTGCTCAAGCGTAAGCCCGCGCAGCAGAGCCGAGCGGGCATAGGAGCCTGCATACATCGAAGGTTCGGTCTTTTCGGTCAGAGACAAATTGCCAAAATCCCACCCCTGAACGCCGAAGCCGGCCATTTCGTCATTGGGGGACAGGTAAGGGTGGGTTTCGCTGTCCCCCTTGATCTGCGTTGCCTCGATCACCGGCTCTGCCCATGCGCGAAGGCTCGCGTATTCCGCGGTCATGGGCGAGCCGTCTTCCATCGTCATCTGGAACATCAAGCCGTTGGACAGATTGGGATTGTGCGGGATCGCAAGAACCCGCCCACCGGTCGTGCTCTCATAATTCTTCATATACTCCCACAATTGCGGGGCAGTGGTCTGAAGGCCGGGGAAGGGCACGGTCTGGCGCGTCTTGTCGCTGCCATCGCGAAACATCACCACCCGGTGCAAATTGTTGCCATTGGGCATGGCGGTCCACTCATATCCGGCAAGCGCGGTGAAAACGCCCGGCTCGTTATAGCGGTCGAGGATGGAAAGCTGGGTGTTCCAGATGTCCCTGGTTGCCTCTTCGGCGGCATCGTCATCCGGCTGCATGGCTTCGGGGACATTGCCTTCCGCTGCGGCTGCAATCAATTCGCCGATCGCCCTTGTCGATTGCTCGGGGCTTTCGTGCATCATGTCATACCAGCGAAGCACGGTTTCATCGCCGATCACCCAGTTCACATACCAGCGCGGCGCATCATAAAGGCGGCGGGTCGCGCCAAGAGCATCGGAGTGGTCGGCGATCACCAGAAAGTCGAGCGGCCTTGCAAGCTGTGTATCTGCGCCGGTGGTCGCGGTCACGGTTTCGCCGCGCGCAAACCGTAATGCCGCTTCGGGCCCCAGCCTCGTGCCAAAGCCGAAAGCATCGACCGAATTGTCGGTGTGAAGGTGGGTGTCGCCCCAGTAAGGGCGGTCGGGAAACTCGGCGAGCTCGATCGTGCCTTCGCCGTCGCTTGTCTGCTCGGCGCTGGCCTCTGGCCCATCGCCCGAACACGCAGCAACGCTGAAAGCCAGCACGCTTGCCCACGCGAGGCCCGTAACGCTGCCTCTTGCCGATGCCTTTCGCATAGCGTTTCCCCTTCCGCCCTGTTTTCTTTTGCCTCAGCATTGCCCGACTTGCGATGATCGTCAAGCAAGGTCGTCTGACAAAGGAAGTGCGCGCGCGCATAGTGCAGGTGAACTATCGACCTTTGGCCGACATTGCGCTTTGGCCAAGGTTGGCAGACGAATAGCCGGATTGCGCTTACAGTTTGGCGCGCTAGCTTTCAGGGAAAGACACAGGAATGAGCGGACTATCCGATCTCAAACGATATTTCAGACGTCCCTCGCGGCGCGAAGGGGTGGCGCTTGCCCTGTTGATCGCGCTGGTCGCAATCGTGGTTCCGATCGAGCCTTATGATTGGCTCCAGCGTTCGGTCACCGCGCAGCTCAATTCCAAACCCTATGAAGGGGACGGCGTGATCATCGCCATCGACGCGAAGACAGAGCGCGAGCTTCCCGCAAGGGCGTGGTCAAAGTCAGACCTTGCCGATCTTCTGGGTCGCCTTGCGCAGCACCATCCCAATAAAGTCATCATCGCCCAGCAATATTTTGATATCGGTGACGATGATGAAAGGCTGGTCGATGCCCTTGCAAACCTTTCGTCAAAGCCAAGCTGGCAAGTCGATATCGCGCCGCGGGAGATGAGGCTTATGAATGGGGCGGGGCGGGGCAATTCGCCTTCGGACGGTTCGCCACCCTTTCAACTGGTCGAACCTGCGATTGCCCAATATGTTGAACCAAGCATCGCCGTTTTTCGCCGGTCCAATGATTATGCCCCCATTCTGACGCAGTATCTGGTCAAGACGCGCGGCGGTGTGGTGCCGTCTCCGGCCTCCGTTCTGGCGCAAGGGGCCTCGCAACCACTCCAGAACCTGTTCACGGTCGATCTCAGCTACGACACGCGCACAATACCCCAATTCAGCGCGATTGACGTTTTGAAAGATGACGAAATCGCGGCCGGGCTGTCGGGTAAGTCGGTCATCATCGCCTACACCGATCAGGTTGGCCGGGATACGATTGTCACCCCCTTCGATCCCTACACAAGCCGCGCGGCCCTTTCGCTTGTTTCTGCCCAGGCATTGATCGACGGGCCTCCAACCTCGCTCGGCTGGATGCCGGCCTTTCTTCTGGCGATCGTGGTGACGATCGGGTGGATCACGCTCAGGCGGCCATATGGTCTGTGGATCGCGACGACGGCGCTTGTCCTCATCATCATCAGCCCTCTGGTGCTTGAACGGTTCCTGATCTTTCAGGAAACCTCGCAGGCAATCGTTCTGATCGTGAGCGTCGGGATAGCAAGGTTCTGGCAACGCGGCCGCGAGGCGATCAATATCTATCGCAGCGCAGCGGAATCAAAGTCGCAATTTCTCGCGCAGGCCAGTCACGATCTGCGCCAGCCCATCCATGCAATTGGTCTGCTCGCTGACCGTTTGTCGCAATCCGATCTGACCGGTGAACAGCAGGAGATGGTATCCAAGATTTCGTGGTCGGTGGACAATGCACGCCGGATGTTTCGCGCCCTGCTTGATATTGCGGCGATTGAGAGCGGGACGCTCAAGAAGGATTTGAGCGCGGTTGCGATCAACGAACTTTTGGCCGAGGTCGATAGCCAGAATGGGCTTGCGGCAGAGCAGGCAGGCGTCGATCTGCGCCTTATCCCGTGCGATCTGGTGGTGAGGACAGATCGCGCCTTGCTGGGGACGATGCTGCAAAATCTTGTCTCGAACTCGATCCGCTACACATCGGGTGGCAAGGTGATCGTGGGGTGCCGCAGAAAAGAGGGCGGGCTCACCCTTTATGTTGCCGACAATGGACGCGGGATCGCGCCTGACGAGCTCGAAAAGGTGCAAAAGGAGTTTTACCGCTCTGCCACAAGCTCAAGCCTTGGTTCGGAAAACAAGGGGCTTGGCCTTGCCATCGTGAACCGCCTGGCACGCCTTCTCGATCTGCGCTTTGGTCTTGGATCGAAGTTGGGCAAGGGCACGGTGGCCACTATTGAGGGGCTGCGCATCATCTCGTCATCGTCGGCGCCCGACAGCCCTGAAAACGAGCGCAGATTGCCGCTTTCGGGCCTTCGCGTGGTGGTGGCCGATGACGAGGAGGAAACGCTCTATTCCACCGCTGCCTTGCTGGAAAAATGGGGCTGCGATGTGACCCCCTTGTCACGCCCTCCCGAAGGGATCGCAAACTGCGACATCGTGCTCAGCGATTTTGACTTTGGCGATCATGGCACATTGGCCGAAAACGCCGGTGTCGTGGAGAGGATACAAAAGCTCGGGGCTGATCTGATCATCATTTCGGGCCATCACCCCGACCAGATCCGCGACGATCTGCCCGGCTATTCGGGCTTGATCCTCACCAAACCCCTGCGCGCCGCACAGCTGCGTTCTGCGCTGATGTCCCTTCGCCGGGTAAAAACGCCCAACTAGTGCATGGTAGCTAGTGTCACTTGCTCAGGTGTGTGTAACTTGATCCTTGTCCCGCCGAGAGAGCGGGGTCGCACAAAAATTTGGACTGGAGAAGCAAATTGGAAACGCAGAAAATTCAATCGCTGATGAGCACCGAAATCGACGCAGTGGGTGGTGGCATGACCGGTGACCTCGTTCGCGGAAATCCCAAGCCTGCTGGCTGGATCTGCTGGGTGTTTGGTTGCACGATCCCGCCTGTGATCGACGTTGGCGGCAGTGTATAATCACGCGAAATTATCTGCTTGAGAAAGCGCAATTGGAAAAGGGCGGCCCTGGAGCCGCCCTTTTTGTATGCGACCGGCATTGCTGCCCGCCGATATCGTCGCCCCTTGCCTTGCTCCCTTGGAAAGACACAACGCCGCGATCATTGGTCCATGACGCGCCCAAAACAAAGGGCCGCACAATCGCGCGGCCCCTTTTGAGAGTATCCACCGGTGTAAGAAAGAGCGGGCGACTACACCCCGTATTTGGTCGCCATCGCCGCTGCTGCGGTGCGCGTATCGACCTTGAGCTCGCGCAGGAGCGCAGAGACGTGGATGCGCACGGTGAAGGGCGAAATGCCCAGATCAATCGCGATCTGCTTGTTCGAGTGGCCTTGCGCGATCCCGCGAAGCACGTCCAGTTGGCGCGGCGTCAGGCCGGAGAATTGCGACACCGATGTCGTCCCCTCAAGCCCGCCAGCCGCGCTCACATTGACGAATTCGCCGTTCATCACCGCCTTGATCCCGTCGCGGATCTGATCCTGGCTTGCCGCCTTGCTGATAAAGCCGTCAACGCCGGTCGACATGATGTGATCGGTCGAACGCCGGTCATCGGCCATCGAGATGATCACTATCGAGGTAAGCGGATATTTGGTCCGCAATTGCGGCACCGCCTTGTCGATATCCATTCCCGGAAAACGAAGGTCGAGCAAGAACAGCTGCGGATCCCCGCCGGCGCTCGCGACCTCCATCAATTCTTCATAGGTGCTCGCGTGCTCGACCTCGATCTCGGGGTCGATCTCGGCAAGTATGGATGCGACCCCTTCGCGAAAGATCGGGTGGTCGTCAGCCACCAGCATCCTTGGCTTGCCCGCTATGTTTTGGCGTTGAACTCTCACAGTCGAATACTCCTAGACTGTCAGCAATGATGCCTTTTCACGCGGCGCATCGCCATAGTCCATCCACACTATAACGCGTCGCTTATCCACTGGCAGCACATCCGGTCTAGGCCGGTCTTGCTAACCCCACATCGCTAGCCCCTTTCGCCTAGCCGGACCCGTCTAGATTGGAGGGCCTAGCTCCTCCGGTTTAGCCCGCTTCAGCTAGCAATTCCAGCCTAAGTCTATGCGCCTAGAGCATTGTATCTATTGAGAAAGTTTTGGTTTTCCGCGATTTTCAAATCATCAGCTGGCGACGGCTGGGAAAAACGAAAAACCGCATATGACAGTGCACATTGATTTGTTCGCATCTGATCAAACGGAAGACTCTTTTGCCCACCGATCGCCCGGCTTTGCGAATGTGCAAAATGGCTAGATGGCCGGATTGACCAGATACCGCCCTCACTGTGTGGGGGCAGCAGGGTTCGATCTTTCCACTCCAGTCCGGGGCCGCCTGGTCCTTTTGCGCAAAACCGCAAGAGGTCGGATGAGAGATGCGAAGAGCGCGCGAGCTCAAGCGTTCTCATCCGGCCTCAGCAAATTCGAAGGGCCGCCACAGCCACGAGTGCGACTGTGACCGGTTCACGTTCCGGAAACTGCCTGCCCCTTGGGGAAGCGGTTCCGGGGGGCGGGGAAGCTCGTCTTTTTCAAGCACTCAGACCTTGGAGAAGAGACATGAAAATATTGAGCAAAACAGAAATCGAAAGCGTCGTCGGCGGAATGATGATGGCTGGTCCCACCCGTCCTCGTCCCCTTCCAGGCAGCGATCCTGTGACCTTCGAAGGTCGCCCCGTTTTCGTCCGCTTCTGAGCCTTTCACGCCTTTCGACATCAGGCCCGCAGATGCGCTGCGGCCTGATGGTCCGGAAAACTATCGGAGACATAACATGAAAAACCTCAAATCACACGAGCTCGATGCCGTGAACGGTGCTGGCGAAAAAGGCCGTGCCGTGGGCAGCGCCATTGGCCGGGCCGTGACCGGAACCGACGCAGGAGCTGCGGTTGGTGGAGAAATCGGCAGCCGTATCGAAGATGCGGTGAAAGAGTTCTTCAGCGCGTAAACCGGCGGCCCTGGCCGCTACCTTCGGGCTTTTGCCCATCACACCATAATTTGCAGCGCTGTCAGACCTTTGGACCGTGCTCACAACATCAGATTCCAGGCGGAAATAACGCTTTGGATAACAGGGAAGCTTCGTCCCGGTTCTGTGTGCGCTGCGCCAACAAATTGGAGAAGAACAATGAAGACTTTGACTGACCACGAAATCGGCGACGTAAGCGGCGCTCTGAGCATTTTCCCGCAGCCTTTGCCTTACCCCATTCCCGGCCCGCTGCCTTTGCCGCTGCCCATGCCGCTGCCCATGCCGGTGCCAGGTCCGTTCCCGTTCCCGATGCCCGGACCACGTCCACTGCCGACACCATATCCGATCCCACAACCTTGGTAAGCGGGTAGGAACAGGAGCGCGGGCGGCAGCTTGCCACGCCGGTTTGGCCGCCGCCCGCGTTACCCGTTCCCCACACACCATCACAAGAAGCCGGGTGCGCAATCGCACCCGCTTCAAAACCACAGAATTCGAAGATGCATGCGCGCGCTTCGGAAAGGCGGGAAAACTATGTGCCGGATGCCCGCGCCGGTGTTTTTAAATGGAGAAGAACAATGTCAAACATGAACCACACTGCTTTCGCTCAAGCCGGTCTTCAAGAGCTGACCTTTGATGAAATCGAACTGATCAACGGTGCTGTTGATTGGGGTGAAGTGGGCGCCGGTGCGGTCGGTGGCGCAGTTGGCGGCGCAATCGGCGGCGCAGTTGGCGGCGCGGTCACCGGTGGTCCGGCAGGCGCTGGCGTTGGCGCGGTCGCTGGTGCGATTGGCGGCGCAGTTGGCGGCGCGGTCACCGCCATCATCTCGACCTGGAACGACTAATGATGTGCTTTTTGCCATGTCCCTTTTCGAAGGGGCATGGCAGAATGCCAATTGATGGAGGTCAGCAATGACAAAGACTATTGCCTTTTCAGCCCTCGCAGGATTGATCGCAGCGACTGTGGTTGCCTTTCTCGCCTTGATTACAGGCACGGCGCCATCGCTTCCCGTTATGGTCGGCTGCGTTGTCGGTGCGGTATGCGGCTATGTTGCGGTGCGTTCGCGATCCAAGGGTAAACGAACCCAAAGCTGAACAAGAACGGGCGCGATTTGCCACCGCTCTAACCCACTTGCACTATTCCGCTTTCCCGCAAAACGCGGCTAGACCACCCCTTACGCTAACGAGCCGGCCATCAGGGCCAAGCATTAGGGCCAAGCATTAGGGAGGGTGCGACACACGCGATCATGGCATCATTATTTCGAAGTGAAGTCCTCAACCAGAAGAAGGACCGCCTCTCGGGCGAGGTGTCGATTGCGGTGCCGATGCCGTGGCAGATTATCGGCTATCTCATATTCGGCACCGTCATCATTGCGCTTATCTTCCTCAGCCTTGCCAGCTATTCGCGCGTTGAAACCGTCACCGGCACCGTTGTTCCGGATCGCGGGGTCGCCTCGATCATCCCGACGCGCGCTGGCACTATCACCGAAGTTCTGGTCGATGATGGCGAGCGGGTCGAGGAGGGGGCAACGCTGGTCGCGATCCGCGCCGAAGAAGACGCAGCCTCCGGCCTTTCCGCCGCCGCTCTTACCCAGCAAGCCATCGCCCAGCAGGACGCAAGCCTAGCCGCCCAACTGACCGCCGCGCAGCGTTCAGCCGACGCGCAGCGCGGGCAGATTGCGGTTCAGGCAGCCGGGCTTCGCACCGAGATCGAGCAGCTGCGCTCGCAAATTGACTTGCAGGAAAATCTGGTCGCCTCCGCGCAGCAAAATCTCGATCAGGCCAAAAGCGTGGCCGAACGCGGGTTTATCAGCCAGGTCGATCTGCAACGGCGCGAAGACACGCTATTTTCGCGCCAGCAACAATTGGCGCAATTGCAGCAAACGCTGACTTCGCGCACGGCGACACTGGCCGAAATTTCAACGACCGCCGCCAATATCGCAGCGCAGGCGCAAAGCCAGGCGGCAGGGATCGCGGCGAGCCGGGCACAGGTTGCGCAGCAAGCGGCGGGCAATCAGGGCGCGCGATCCTATGCGCTTTCGGCGCCCATTACCGGTAATGTCACCGCACTCACCATGCGCGCAGGCCAAAGGGTGGGGCCGCAAAACCAGATCATGGCGATTGTGCCGGAGGGCTCGACCTTGCGCGCTGAATTGAACGTGCCCAGCCAGGCAATCGGTTTTGTCAAAGTGGGGCAGGAGGTGCGCCTTGCCATCGACGCTTTTCCCTATCAGCGATTTGGCACCGTCACCGGAACCGTCCGCACCGTCGCCAGCAGCGCGTTGACGCAATCGGGACCGAACGGTTCGGTCATCTCGGTCTATCCGGTGGTGGTCGAGTTGCAGGACACCGAAATCAGCGCCTTCGGGCGCATGGAAAAGCTGGTCCCCGGCATGACCCTTACCGCGCGGATCGTCACTGAAAACCAGTCGCTGATCGAGTGGCTGTTTGAACCCCTCTTTGCTGTGCAGAAGCGATAACATGGAACTGGATCTTGGATTTATGACGCGCAGCAAGGTGCGTCTGGTGCGGCAGACCGAGGTGGCCGAGTGCGGGCTTGCGAGCCTTACGATGGTCGCCAATTACCACGGCTTTGATGTCGATCTTGGCACGATGCGGCGCAAATATTCGCCTTCGCTGCGCGGCGCGCCATTGCGGGCGTTGATCGGGCTTGCCGATCAGATCGGCCTGACCCCGCGGGCGGTCAAGCTGCCATTGGAAGAATTGCAGAACCTGCACATGCCAGCCGTCCTTCACTGGGACCTCAATCACTATGTCGTGATCGAGGCGGTGAAGGGGGGTAAGGCGCTTATCCATAATCCCGATGGGCGTTCGACCTGGATGGCGCTGAGCGAGGTATCGGACCACTTCACCGGCGTCGCGCTTGAGCTTCGCCCCAGCAGCGATTTCGATAAGAAGTCCCTGCGCGACCGGCTCCGGCTCTCGCAGCTGTGGCAATCGATGACGGGATTGAAGCGCGCACTGGTGCAGATCCTGCTGCTCAGCCTCGTGCTTCAGGCCTTCGTGCTCGCTTCGCCTTATTACATGCAGATCGCGATTGATAACGCGCTGCCGGCGCTCGATGGCGATTTGCTGAGCGTGCTGGCGATTGGTTTCGGGCTTTTTACCCTCATCAATGTGATCGCGAGCTTGCTCAGGAGTTTCGTGCTTCTCAACGCAGGCACAAGCGTTGGCTATGGCCTTGCGACCAACATCGCGCGGCGGTTGTTCCGCCTGCCGATCGAGTGGTTCGAAAAACGCCACACCGGAGACATCCTCTCGCGCTTTCAGTCAATCACCCCGATCCAGGACCTTCTCACCCAAGGCGCGGTGGCAGCATTGGTCGACGGGGTCATGGCGATTTTCACGCTTGCGGTCATGTTCTTCTACAGCCCGCTTCTGGCTTTCATCGCGATCATCGCATTCCTCCTCTACGGCGCGGCGCGTTTGGTCAGCTTCTCATTCCAGCGCGAGGCAGAAGAGGCGACCATCATCACCGGTGGTAAAGAGCAAACAACCCTGATCGAAAGCCTTCGCGGCATGGTCACGCTGCGTCTTTTCGGGCGCGAGACGCTGCGCCATGCGCTGTGGCAGACGAAGCTGACGGATTCGGTCAATTCCAACGTGCGCCTCGCCCGGATCGGCATCTGGCAGTCCAGCGCGAACCTTCTGATTTTCGGGATTGAGAACATCCTCACCATTTATCTGGCGGTCAGCTTCGTGATCGAAGGCGCAGGCTTTAGCGTGGGCATGGTCTTTGCCTACATCGCCTACAAGAACCAGTTTATCAGCAAGTCCGCCGCGCTGATCGATCAGGCGATCCAGTTCCGTATGCTGGGCCTGCATCTGGAGCGTCTTTCCGACATCGCCCTGTCGGATGAAGACCGCAGCTTTGGCGAGGGTCAGGAAACCCACACCGAACTTGACGGGTCGATAGAGCTGAAAGACGTCTTCTACCGCTATTCGCCAAGCGATCCGATGGTTTTGCAAGGCGTCAATCTTAGGATCGAACAGGGTGAACACGTCGCGATCACCGGCCCTTCTGGCGGAGGCAAATCGACGTTGCTCAAGATCATGCTTGGCCTCGTCGAAGCCGAAGGCGGCGATGTGCTGGTCGATGGCATCCCCTTGAAACGCTTTGGCTATAAAAGCTTCCATCGCCAAGTTGCCGCGGTCCTTCAGGAAGACAGCCTGTTTGCAGGGTCGATTGCCGATAACATCGCGCTTTTCGATGATGAGGTCGATATGCAGCGGGTGGTCAATGCGGCGGCTGCGGCCTCGATCCACGAAGATATCATGGCAATGCCGATGCAGTTCGAAACGCTGATCGGGGACATGGGCTCGACCCTGTCCGGCGGCCAGAAACAGCGGGTGCTGCTCGCGCGTGCGCTTTATCGCCAACCAAGGATATTGTTCATGGACGAAGGCACCGCCCACCTTGATAGCAAGCACGAGGCGGCTGTGAACGAGGCGATCAACGCGATGGGGATCACGCGCGTCATCATCGCCCACCGGCAGGAAACGATCGCAGCGGCAGACCGTCAGCTGGTGCTGGCAGGCGGGGTGTTTCAGGAGGTGGCAAAGGCCTAGTTGCCGAGCATTCCTTGAGCTTTAGCCATCTCTTCGCGTGTGTTGATGTTCCAGAACGGGTCCACCTCATCGCCAGCGAAGTCGAAGGGCACCGCAGCAGCCTTGCATTCTTCGGCCCATCCGTGGGCAGAGCGCCTGCCGTTTTCCAGATAGCTATGGAGCGCAGCAATCTGATCGGCCCGCCACAGGCCATTGACCGGATGGGCGCGTTCGTTGCTGAACGCGATTGCAGGCGCGCCGTGGCTTGCGAGTTTGCTGACGAAATCGGGCGGCGCGAAGGGCAGATCGACGGCAATCGTGATGATATGTGCGGCCTTGCGCGTCCTTGCCCATTCCATCGCGGTCGCAATCCCGGCAAGCGGCCCTGCGCCTTCCCACGTGGTGTCCGCGATGACGGGCAATTCCCAATTTTCAAATCCCATCGAGACAGGCGCATTGATCGCAATCGGCCCCGACGTCTGCCCGCGCACCCGCTCGACAAGGTGGCGTAGCAGCGGCTTGCCATTCAGCTTGGCCAGCGCCTTGTCCTCGCCAAACCGGCGCGAAGTGCCTCCGGCGAGAATACAGATCGGGATGTCGGGAAGGCTCGCCATAGTCGCGCGCTTCTATAAATCGCTTTCGCCTTTTGCCAGCCTGTTTGCCAGCGCACCCGCCTCCACGCCGAACAAGCAGCCAAGGCCTCGGGGAAAAGACCCGTATTTTTGCCTAGGTGACTTTTTGCACATCGGTGAGATATCGCGATCTGTATCACACTGGACAGGGCCATGAGTTCCTGGCCCTAGCGACCCGAAGCCTAGCTCCCCGTTCACCCGGGGAGCTTTTTTTTGGGCAAGGCGTTATCCGGCGCGTTTCTTTACACCTCTTCGACCTGATCCATCAGGCCATGCAAATTGGTGATCACCAGATTGCGCCCCTGCTTTCGCATAAGTCCGACCGAGGTAAGCTCGCTGATCGCGCGGGTGATTGTCTCGCGCTGACCGCCAACGGTGGCAGCCCATTCGGCATGGGTCGGCGGGTCTTTCAGCACGATCTCCCCGTCACCCCCGCCAAGCGCCATCGCATTGCGGATCAACTCGTTGTAAAATCGCATCTTTACCGAACTTGCGGTGGTCACATAGATGCGGTCGGACAATTCCCGGATGCGGGCGCCCATATCGCGCAGCAGCGCCTTGCTGATCGAAGGGATCGCCGCCATCAGGTCGCTGAAGGCGGGGCCGGAAAGCCGTCCGATCTCGACCTCGGACATTGCCACGATATTGACCGAGCGCGGCTGTCCGTCGAACACCGCAAGCTCGCCAAAATACGAATAGGTCGGCAAGCGGCGATAGCTGATCTCGCGGCCCGCGAGCGAGTAGCGGTTGGCCAGAACCTGACCATCGAAAAGCAGGAAGACATCGGTGTCGCGCGCTTCGTGGGCAATGATGGTTTCGCCGCGTTCGAATCGCACCACCGAAACTTTACTTGCCACTTTTCCGAGGTCTACATCGCTCAGGTCCTCGAAGATGCTGAACCTGCGCAGCTTGTCTTCGAGTATCTTATCTAAACTCATAATCCCCCGACCCTTTGTATTCTGCCAATTGTGACTTGGCTCACTTGTCAGACCCAACCAAATATGGATAGTCAAAGCAGGGTGTTAAAAGAGGGGGGAGCCTATGTCCAATGTTGCTGGCAAAGCCTATGGGATGACGGTGATCACTCCCCTGGCAAGACGCCTGGGGTGGGCGAACAAGTGGATATTCCGTTTTGCGCGCAGCTTTCCCGGAACGCTGAGCGGGCTTATCGGATTGAAGTTCATCCATTTTGCGCGCTGGGTCATTATTCCCAAGGATGCATGGCCAACCCTTGGCGAAGAGCCAGAGCGGCTCGACCGTGACGCGATGCTGTTCCTGTCGAATTTCAACGGCACATGGGACCAGTATATCGACGCGTTTTCCGATGGTATCCCGACCGGGCTCGACCTGTTCTGGTACAAGAACGCGCGCTATCCCGGCTCTGTCCCGATCACGCCGTTCAAGAAGTATATCCGCCTCAACCAGATTTCGTGCGACTTTTATTACAACGCAACGCCGGGCGCGGCGTATCGCGATGTGATTTCCGCGCTTCGTGTAAAGCGCGCGCTTCTGGAATTGGAGCGGGTTTATAACGACCCCGACACGACGCCCGAAAGTTTTGCCAAGGCATATCGCGCCAAGCTGAAAGAGATCCAGAACGATCTCACCACGCAAGGGTTTTCGCCGGTCGCATCGACCGAAACCGACCTTGCCGAAGAGCGCCGCCAGCAGTTCAACAATCTGCAGGATCAGATGGCCGATGCGCGCGCGAAAGAGCTTAATTTCAGCGGCGGGGGAGTGGGCAATGCCTAGTATCGATGGCGGATATTACTTTCTCACCGTGCTGGTGCCCGTGCGCAAGGCGTGGCCTGCGCGGCCCGAAGATGTGAAGAACAGGGGCGAGGGCAAATACCGCACCGCGCCAATCATCCAGCTGCGCGAGAAGCTGGCGGGAATGCCAACCGCGATGCAGACCCCGGCAAGCCACAGGTCGGGCGAGATCAGCAATTTCTCCAAGTCCACCCGCACGCATCTTGCGCGCTTCGCTGTGATTGACCGGCTGGGCTACAACGGCTTTGAGGCGGCCGACCCTGTGTTCGACAAGCTTGGCTTTGCAAAGCCGATCAACAACCGCTCCGAGCTTTCGCACCCCTATCTTCTGTTCGCCGCCGAATTCGACGCGCCAAGCGGGTCGCGCAATCGCGATCTGGCCGTTTACCTGCGCGAACTTTGGGATGTGATGCGCGATGATCTGGTCGATATTTTCGGCAATTGCGTCGCCTTTGAACCCGACGAAATCACAACCGCCGCAGACTTCATCGCTTACATCAAGCAATGCGAGATCGAGACGACGATGCCGTTCAATTTTTATTGGATGGATACGCCGCAACTGCCCACGCTGACGACGCGGGGGCTGGGAATTGGCGCTGCCATTTCGGCGCTGCTTCTCGCGCTTCCGGTGTGGTTTTTGCTGGGCGACCTTGCCTGGTACTTCAAGCTGCTGATTGCTCTTATCCCTGCGTTGATCGGAGCGATTGCGTTCGTCGCGTTCCGGTTCAAACAATATGGCGACAGACCTTTTCCCTCGCCGCCTGATGCCGACCTTCTCTCGGTGCTCAAGGGTTTGCACCTGCAAACGACTTTTGGCCGGTTCGTGGTCGATAATCAGGCCACGCACGCAGACGCACTGTTCGATGCGTTTGGCACTTACCTGCAAGACAACCGGCCACAAAAACCGACGCCGCGCCACCCTGCGGGGAGGGTCTATTCATGAACCGCTTCAACGATAAAGAGCGCATTGCCCTCAGGCTTGCCGATATTCAGGGCAACATCCTCAATGCCTATGGCAAGCAGGGTTTTCCAAAAGGGCGCGCGATTTTCCTGCACGTGGAAGACGGGGAGAAGGGGCGTAAGTTTCTCTTCGATTTTTATGAGCGGGTAACGACCGCGGTGCGCTGGAAAAGCGATAATCCGTATGCGCCCAAGGCCGAAACCGAAGCGCCGCCACGCCCTCCGGTCACGCTCAATTTCGCTTTCACTTTCAACGGGCTTCTGGCGCTTGGCGTGCCGATCAAGACGCTTTCCATGATGCCGCCCGAATTCATGCAGGGGATGCGCGCAAGGGCGCCTATTTTGGGTGATACGCTGCCCGAAGGCGCGCTCGAAAATTGGGACGAGGTGTGGAAGCACGAAGCGCAGGCCGTGGGCCCGCACAACGTCCATATCATGGCGTTGCTCAATTCGCGCATGGACCCGATGACCGGTGAACCCGTGCCCGAACTGGACGAGCTGACCGGTGAAATCCGCAGCTTTTGCCAGATCGAAGGCGGCATCCGCATCCTCAAAGGGCACGGCGCCGGCAATGCCGAATATCAGGACATGAGCGCGCGCCTCCACAAGGATGAGGCCACCGGCCAATATACCGCGCTTCCGATGGAGCATTTCGGCTTTGTCGACGGGATCAGTGACCCCGTGTTCGAGGGGCAATTCCTGATTGAGGACGAGGACGCGCGCAAGGTGGGCAATGGCAAATTCGTGGGCGACTTTGCCGATGAAGAAAGCCTGTGCGATCCTGATAATTGGGAGCCGCTTGCCACGGGCGAATTCATGCTCGGCTATCCCGATGAAGCCAAGGAATTGCCACCTGCCGCGCGGCCAAACCTGTTCAGCACCAACGGCACTTTCATGGCTTATCGCAAGCTTGAAGAGAAGGTTGAGCGTTTCGAGGAATATATCGAGGAAACCGTGCCCGAATTCGCGCAGGTTTACGGCATCGCGGACCAAACCGAGGCGCGCGAGACGTTCATGGCAAAGTTTTCTGGCCGGTGGCGCGACGGGGTGCCTTTGTCGCTTGCACCGACTTATGAAAAATGGGTCGAGTTCAACGAGCAGAACCAGGATCAGGTCACACGGCGGCCCAAGCTGTCGCAATTTGTCTATGCCGGCGATGAAGACGGCAGCGCGTGCCCGATGAGCTCGCACATCCGCCGGGTGCACCCGCGCGATATGCTGGGCCCGATCCCGGGTAGCGGCACCATCCTCGTCAATCGCAGGCGCATCCTGCGCCGCGGCCTTCCCTATGAGGACAAGGGCGAGGATGGCGCGCATGAACGCGGCATCGTGATGTTGATCTGTTGCGCCAGTCTCGAACGGCAATTTGAATTCGTCCAGCAGCAGTGGATCAATTACGGCATGGATTCCAATGCCGGAAATGACACCTGCCCGCTGCTCGGCAACCGGCCCAACAAGGATACCAAATTCGTGATCCCGAAAGATCCCGACGCCGGGGATGAGGGCGCGCCCTATATCTGCACCAAGCTGCCGCAATTTGTGGAGACGAAGGGCGGGGCGTATTTCTTTGTGCCCAGCATGACGAGCCTGCGGATGATCGCGATCGGGGTAATCGACCCGACCTGATCGGGCGCAAGAAAGCTGCTTTAGTCGTATTCGACCCAAAGGCTTTCGGGAAAAGGACCAAAGGTGGTGAGCTTGCCGTCTTTGCCGGGCGCGCGGCGCACATTGTCGCGTTCCAGCAAGGCTTTGAACGTCTGCGTCACTTGCGCATAGGCAAGCGGCGCCCCGATGCACCAGTGCAGGCCAAACCCCATAAGCATGTAATCGGTCTGCTTGCGGTTCGGATCGAATTTGGTGGGGTTTTCCACCCGGCGCGGATCGTGCATCGCCGACTGGGTCGAGACGAGGATATTCGTGCCCTTCTTGATGCGTTTTTCGCGGCTGGTGCCAGCGGCGATCACCACATCTTCGGCTGCCACGCGGAATGGTCCGGGATTGAGCGGCCAGAACCGCATCGCCTCAAACAGGATGCGTTGCAAAAGGTCATCATCGCCCGCGCGCGCCGCCTCGCGCGCCTGTCGCATCCAGTCAGGTTTTTCCAGCAGAAGGTCGAGCATATGCCCCGATGCCATGGTGTTGGTCGGCACAAAGCCGGTCACCATCCCGATCAGGATCGCGCGGATGATGGTGTCGGGCATTCCTTCGGGGTTCTGGCGCTGGCGCTCAACCAGCCGCGCAGTGATCGTGTCACCGCCAGGGCTCGCCTGTGCCCGGTCAATCGCCTCATCGACAATGGGACGCACGAACTGCGCTGCACCAAAGGCGGCCTCTTCAAGGTTGGGATCATCGGTCGGATTGCCGAACATGTAAGTGCTCATCGCAATCGTCCAACGGCCAAAACTGGCCTTGTCCTCGACGCGCAGCCCGTAATATTCCTCGCAAATGCGTGTTGGCACCAGCGTCAAAAGCCCGCTGACCGCGTCGATCTTGCCATCGCCTTTTTCAAGCAGGCGCTTGGCTTCCTGATAGGCAAAAGGGGCAACGATCTCCTCATTGTCGGTGCGCTTGAACGCGCTCATCGTCTCTTTCTTCAACCCCTGATATTCAGGGCCATCCGCCATGCCGAGCACGAAGTTCGGACCGCCGTTAAGCGCCTCGATCTTGGGGCCGAACGGAACCGCAACCTGCTTGTCGTTCTGGAGCGCTTCGGCGACATCATCATAGCGCGTGATGAAGGCCCAATTGCCAATCGTCGGGATCGGCCAATAGCGGCGCAGAAACGCCATATAGGGATAGGGGTTGCGCACGATGCGCCCGATCACGCGTGAGACAAACCCGTCGGACTGGAGCAGTGTCGGGTCAAATCTTTCATCGCCTGAAGACGCCTTCTCCCGGCTTTTCTTCATCCGCCCGAATGTTGCGACGTTGCCCATTGTTTCCCCCCAAGGTCAATTGCCGGGAAATACTACACTACTATGCGGGCAAGAGACTATAAAAACCGAATTTTTCCCAAAGTTTCTTGTTCAGGTTGTCGGACAATCCGGCCCCCTGTTCGCGGGCCCATCCCTGTGCCATTGCAGCCGAGGCCAGCGCGTCATCGGGTTTTCCATCAAGGTGGTCGAGTACGGCTTTGAGGCCGTAATATTCGGCAAGCATATGGTTCATGCCATATTGGGTCGTCGTCTCGATCGCCCATTCATTGGCCTCGCGCGCTTTGTCCTGTTCGCCCTGGTTGAGCCATGCAAGCCCTTCCCAATGTTTGTAGGTGGGCTGATAGAGGATGCTGCCGGTCTGCCCGTAATCCTCAAGCGCGCGCGCGATTTGCTGCGCGCCATCGGGGGCGCCGGTGAGGGCGTAGAAATGGGCAAGGTGCACGCGTTCGGTAAACAGGAAGTAGTATATCTCGTGCTTCTCGCACAAGGCGATGCAGTCTCGCAGATCCTGCCCGAGCCCGTCAAAATCGCCCAGCATCAGGCGGCAATAGTTGCGCCCGACCCCTGCAAAAGCGCGGGTGTAGGGCTGCGCGATGGCATCGGCACGCTCGCTTGCGGCGGAATAAAGCTCGATCCCGCGCGCCGTCTCGCCCATGTAAACCAGAGCCCAAGAAGCATAGATTTGCATCGCGGCGAGGAGATCATCGGCCACCATTTCCTGCGCGACGTTATCGCCAGTCTGGCCCATTAGCGCGATGCCCTCCAAAAGGTCGCTTGCGCACTGCTTGTAATCGCCAAGGGGAAAGCTTGCGATGCCCCGGCTGCGGTATCCAATAAGCCGCCAGGCGTTGTCATCGAAGGTCTCGCCAAGTTCGAGCATTTCGGCGCCGCGATCCTGCGTTGCCTGAATACGGCTGAGTTGCAGGTCATAGGACTGTTGTCCGTGCATCGAGGCGAGCAGCTTGGCCCGGTCCCCGCGCTCTCCGGCAAGGGCGCGCGCGCGGGCGAACACCTTACCGGTTTCAGGGTTTGCGTGCCCAACTTGCGAAAGCAGCACCTTGCCAAGGGTCAAAAGAAGGTCAAGCTCCAGCCTTACCCGTTCGCGCGCATCGCCGACCTGTCCGATCAGTTCAAGGCCGCGCCTCAGCCGCGCTTCGGCCTCTTTCATCGCGAAAACGCGCAAGGCGTCCTGTCCGGCCATAAGCCAATAGTGGATCGCCCGAGCAGGCAGCCTGGCTTCGAGCGCATAATGCGCCCAGCGTTCCGGGTCGATCGGGGTGTCGGCCCCGCTGTCCTGCTCAAGCGCTTCGAGAAGGCACGCATTGTATTCGCGCCGCTCTCCGCGAACTAGGGTCGAATAGGCAATTTCCTGAATCAGAACGTGGCGGAACTGAAATTCGTCGCGCTTGCCGGGCATTGCCACGCTCAACCCCGATTCCAGCAGGGTCTTGCACCCGCGTTCGATCAGCGGGGTGAGGTCCGGGGCGACCTTGGCCAGATCCTGCGTGGTAAATTCGCGGCCCACGACAGAAGCAATCTGCGCAATCCGCTTCGCCTCGCCCAATTGGTCAAGCCGCGCGAGCAGCGAATCCTGCAAGGTTTCCGGCAGGGTAAAGTTCGACTGGACGCCCAATCCTTCTGCCGCGCTTCCCGCCACGTGAGCCTCTGAATCGAGGATGGCCTTGGTCAGTTCCTCGATGAAAAGCGCAATCCCGCTTGCCCGTTCGGTGATGGCTTCCACCATCGAAGGCGAGGCCTTTGCTCCCAGCACCTGATTGATGAGAGCGCCCGCTTCGTCATCGGTCAGAGGCGGAAGTTCGACGCGCGCGATGCGGTCGTCTTTCTGCCAGATGTCGTACACATCGGGGCGCGCGGTCATGATGACCATGATCCGCCTTTCCTCGCCTTGCGCGACAAAGCCATCGATCAATTCAAGCGTTGTCGGATCGGCCCAGTGCAGGTCCTCCATCAGCACCACCACCGGCTGATGCCGGGCGAGAAGGTCGATCTGGTTGAGAATGGCGCGGATTGTGGCGCGGCGAAGCTGGCCTGCGTTCATCGCCGTGACCTCTTCGGGCGGCGGCGTCTCGAGCCCGACGAGGCTGCTGAGCATGTAGCGGTCGAGTTCGCTCGTGCCCGCAGCGAGACGATTGTCGAATGCCTGACGTGACGGGACAGACTGGTGATCGCCAGCCCCGGCCATGTTTTTCAGACGCGTGATGAAGGGGCGAAGGGCAGCCTGGCGTGAATGGGGCGCGCAAAAGCAGGGAATAAAGGTCGTGCTCGCATGGTCGAGCGAGTGGATGAAATCCGCCACGAAGCGCGATTTTCCAACGCCTGCCTCGCCCTCGACCAGACATACCTGAAGCTTGCCCTCGCGCGCTTCGGCCCATCTTCGGGTGAGGTCTTCCTTTTGCGATGTGCGCCCTATCAGCGTCGCATTGCCGCCGCGCAGCGCCCTGAAACGGTCTTGCTGGCTGCGCGCAAGAACGCCGAAAGCGCGCACGTTCCTGGCAAAACCCTTGGCGTCGATGATGCCAAGGTCCTCCAGCTGGAAAAGCCCGCCGACAAGCCGCCGCGTGCGTTCGGCGATGACGCATTGATTGGCCTTGGCATAGCTTTGCAGACGCGCGGCAAGGCTGGTGACCTGACCGACCGCGCTGTTGCCGGTGTCGCCTTCCTCGATGCGCCCGACGATGCTCGTGCCGGTGGCAACCCCGACGCGGGCCTGCGCCTTTTCGCCATTGGGCAGGGTGATCTTTGAAACCGCTTCGATCAGGGCAAGGCCGGAGAGAACCGCGCATTCGGCCGCGTCTTCGGAGGCAACGGGATAGCCGAAATAGATAATCCCGCCATCGCCCACATGGGCGCCGACATAGCCATCGAACGGCTGCACCGCAGCAGAGGCGACATTGTGAAAATTGGAGATCGCCTCGCGGAAATCCTCCGGCTCGACGCTGGTGGACAGCCTGGTTGAGCCCACGAGATCGTAAAACAGGACGGTGATCTGGCGGCGTTCGGTCTGGGCTCTTGCGCCTTTGATCGGTGGCTGTGCCGCCTCGGCAGACGCAAGTTTTTCTCCGCAATTGCTGCAGAACTTGTGGCTTTTAAGCCTTTCCCTCTGGCACTCCCCGCACGCCATGCGCGCTACCTACAGGGCATTGGCCCTGTTAAAAAGCAGTTTTTGCGGGAAAAGCGACGGTTTTTGAAGGGAAATGGTGCCGGCTGCAGGAGTCGAACCCGCGGCCTGATGATTACAAATCAACTGCTCTACCAACTGAGCTAAGCCGGCCCATCTTGTCGCCGCGTATAACGTATCAAACGCGAGAAGCGCCCGCTAGCCGCAAAGGGGGGCACCTGTCCAGACCCCTTTTGCTCAATTTCGCCGAACATAATCATCCCTTCATCGAAGAAGGTGTCCAAAGCGGTGATATCGCCTTGCAATGCTTGCCCTGAGATATATCTTGGCACGCGACTTAGGGACGGGTGGAAATGGATACGCTTCAGCAAAAAGAGCTGCTGTTTGAAGAAAATGAAAAATCCAAAGCGGTGGCTTATCTGCTTTGGCTGTTTTTTGGCGCATTCAGCGCGCACCGGTTTTACGCAGGGCAAACCAAATCGGCGGTGGTGCGCCTCATCATGCTGTTCGTGCCCGTCATCGGCTGGGCGATCCTTACGCTTTTGTGGCTGCTCGACCTGTTCTTGATCCCGGGCATGATCAATGAGCGCAATCTGAAGACGATCGATATGATCTATGGCCCTGAAAAGCCTGCTCCGGCCAAGAAGGAGGAGGATGAGCCCAAGGCAATTGCGAACGAGGTCGATGAGCGCCGCCAGAAGATGCTCGATGACCTGCGCCAGACGGGATATCGCAAAGAGCGTCCCGACCCGATTGCCAAGCTTTACCGCTAGTTTCCAGAGAGACGGCACCAAAGGTGCCGCAAGGCCGACCGGCCGTCCGCAGCGGGGCAGCTTGCCTGCCCGTCTAGCGAGGAAGCGCCCGCGGATGCGGGTGCTCAGACTAAAACGCCCCGAACGTCCATCCTTCGGTCCATGCGATTTGCGCGGTGAGCGCGCGCGGTTCCCAGCGTTCGGGCTCTTGTGCAGCCTTGCGTAACCATGCAGCGGTGAGAATTGCGTCGGAAGAATGGTCGTCGATCTCGCCAAAGTCGTCGACCGGCGGGCAGTCCAGCGCGTCGAGCGCGGCGTTGAGGTCGGCATAGGTGAGGAGCTTGGTGCGCGAGCCGCTTTGCCTCGCCGCCTCGCGCGAGGCGAGGCCGGTGTAAATCTCACACAGCATCGAGCCGCCTTTCTTGACGCGGCGCTCCGGAATTTTGTCCATCGGCCAGACGGGCAGGTGCCCGCGAAGCTGGTGCAGCATGCGCATCCCGGTGAGCGAGCTTTTGCCCACTTGCGCGGCTCCTACGAGGTTGAAATTGCTGACCGGACGGCATTTCTGGCGCCACTGGGCGATTTCCGCCTCGCGAAAACGGCCCTCCCGGCTGATGGCATGCGGCAGGTGAAAACGGTCGCCCTCGTCCGCCTTGCCGTGGCGGAAATATCGCCGTGCATCGGGGTGGGTGACGAAGCTGTTTGCGCCTAGATGCGGCTCACCATCGCAAATTGCGTCGATCAGCGCCCAAAGTTTCTTGGCGTGTGATGGGCTCCGATCCCAGTCAGGAAAAAACGCGCCGCAATCGTTGAAGGGCAGCGAGATGCCAAGGTCGATTCCGACGAGTGTGTTGACCGGCAAATCATCGCGCAGGATCTCGAGCACATCGGTTCGCGAAAAGCCGCCCTTGGGAGGGGCGACCAGCACAGGCGCTTCGCCCGCCTTGGTCGCAAGCGCAAGCGCGATACCCTTGTGCCGCTCGCCTTTCGCACCCGACCAGTCGATCGCGAGGAAGTGGTCCCACTCACGCATTTTTGCGTCCTACCGCTTCGCTGCTTGAGGACTTACGCTCCGCACGCAGCCGGTTCCAATAGTCGATGCGCTCTTTCACCTTGCGTTCAAATCCGCGCTCGACCGGCTCGTAGAATGTCTGCGGCGGCAGGTCATCGGGCCAGTAATTGTCGCCGGAAAAACCATCGTCGGCCTCGTGGTCGTAGGAGTATCCCTTGCCATAACCGATATCCTTCATCAGCGCGGTTGGCGCGTTCAGGATGTTGGCGGGCGGCATCAGGCTTCCGGTTTCACGCGCCGATTTGAACGCGGATTTTTGCGCGGCATAGACCGCGTTCGATTTGGGCGCGGTGGCGCAGTAGAGGCAGGCTTGAACAATGGCGAGCTCGCCTTCGGGACTGCCCAGGAACTGATAGGCGTCCTTTGCGGCAAGGCATTGGGTGAGGGCGGCGGGGTCGGCAAGGCCGATGTCTTCGCTTGCAAAGCGCACCAGTCGGCGCAGCACGTAAAGCGGCTCCTCTCCGGCGGTGAGCATTCGCGCGAGGTAATAGAGCGCGGCTTGCGGGTCGCTCCCGCGCAAGGACTTATGCAGCGCGCTGATCAGATTGTAATGGCCGTCGCGGTCCTTGTCATAGACGGCAACGCGCCGTTGCAAGAATGCGCTCAAAGCCCGCGGGTCGAGCGCCTCGGGCAGTTTGGCATTATACAGCGTCTCTGCCTGACCCAGCAGGAACCGCCCGTCGCCATCTGCACTTGCAATCAAGGCAGCGCGCGCATCATCGGTGAGGGGAAGGGGGCCTTCAAGACCCTCCGCCCGATCGAGCAGCGCGCCCAATGCCTCATGCCCCAATCGCTCAAGGATAAGCACCTGCGCACGGCTCAAAAGAGCAGCGTTGAGCGCAAAGCTCGGGTTCTCGGTCGTCGCGCCGACAAGCGTGACCGTGCCGCGCTCGACAAAGGGGAGAAAACCGTCCTGCTGCGCGCGGTTGAAGCGGTGGATCTCGTCCACGAAGAGCAACGTTTTCTGCCCCGCGCTTGCCATCTTGTCGGCATCGGCAAAGGCTTTCTTGAGGTCGGCGACCCCTGAGAACACCGCACTGATGGATTGAAAACGCATCCCGACGCTTGCAGCAAGCAACCGCGCGATGCTGGTCTTGCCCGTGCCCGGCGGTCCCCAAAGGATCATGCTCGCAAGCTTGCCCGCCGCGACCATGCGCCCAATCGCGCCTTTGGGGCCGGTCAGATGCTCCTGACCGATTACCTCCGAAAGCGCAGCGGGGCGCAGGCGATCAGCAAGCGGGGCATCGTCGCGTGGGACACCGTCGCGCGGGGCATCGTGTGGCGCTTCTTGCGCGTCGGTTTCAAACAGATCAGCCATTCGCAGACCGAGATAAGCCGTTCGTCGGGAATTGCCACAATGTTGAGGGACGACCCTTGAAGTGATAGGTCAAAGATATATCTTATGGCTCATAAGAAGTATCAGGAGTATTCTAAATGACATGGAACGGCAGAAACGGCGGCTGGGAAAAACTCGGGCCCATGATCGCCATGATGGCAGCTTCGGCAGCCTCTGACTGGGACAATAACGAGCGCCGCTCGCGCCGCAGGGAACGCGGCCAGTCAAAAGACTGGCACGACAACGCCGCCCGCGTTCGCGTAGGGCGCAAGCGCCGTGGCCGGATGTTTGGCACAGGCGAATTGCGCCTGGCGCTCCTCGCCCTGATCGCGCGCGAACCGCGCCACGGTTACGAGCTTATCCGCGCCATCGAAGACATGACCGGCGGCAGCTATGCCCCGTCACCCGGCGCGGTTTATCCAACGCTGCAAATGCTCGAGGAAGAGGGCATGATCAAGCCCGCCAAATCCAAGGCAAAGGATGACGAGGACGGCGAAGGCAGCAGCAAGAAGCCGTTCAAAGCGACCAAATCGGGCAAGGCCGAACTTGAGACCCGCGCTGACGAAGTCGCCGAATTGATGGAACGCCTTGGCGAACATGGCGAGCGCACAGAGCGCATCCGGGAAAAGTCGCCCGACCTTTTCCGTGCAATGGGCAACCTTGGCACGGTTCTCAAAAACCGAGCGCGCGCGGGCAAGCTGGACCAGGCCGCGATGAACGAGATTGTCGATATCATCGACGAGGTCGCCAAGCGTATCGAGCGTATGTGATCCCCGCTTGCATTTGCGCGCCATTTGCTTGGGCGTCATTGGCGCTGTATCCCCTTTCTCGTGGAGTTTTTTCATGAGGGAGGGGATAATTTATGGACAGTGCATTCAATGAAAGCGTCAGGACGCCGTGGCACTTGTGGGTGGTAGGGATATTGACCCTGCTCTGGAATTCTGTGGGCGGTTTCAGCTACACCATGACGCGGCTCGGCATGCTTGAACAATTGGGCATGGGCGAGACAGAAATCGCCTATTTCGCCTCGGCGCCGATGTGGTCGAATTTCTTCTGGGCGCTGGGCGTGTGGGGGGCGATCCTTGGCTCGATCCTGCTGCTTTTGCGCTCACGCTTTGCGGTTTATTCGATCCTTGCTGCGATTGTTGGCCTGCTTGGTTCGAACATCTGGCAATATGGGTTGAGCGATATCCCTGAAAGCCTCGCGAACCCGCCGCTTACGATAACGATCTGGGTCACAACGCTGTTCATGCTGTTCTACGCCACGCGCATGGCGAAAAAGGGCGTGCTGCGCTGAAGCTGTTGCTGATTTAAGCGGCCGCCCCGTTTTCAGCTGCCCCGTCTTCGGCCGCTTGCAAGGCGCGGCGGTCTTCGATGAGGCGAATGTAGGTTTCCGCGACCACCATATTGATCGCCTCCCAGCTGTATTCGAGGCTGCGTTTCTCCCCTGCGGCCCCGTGCGCGCGGCGCAGGTCTGTATCGGTGCAATAGGGGGCAAGCGCCTCTGCCAGTCCGGCGGCGTCGGGTTTCTCCTGGCCCTTTTTACCGACCAGCGGGACCAGCCGCCCGGTTTCGCCTTCGGTGACAAGGCTGGATGCGCCGGTTGCGCCCGCGGCCACCACGGGAAGCCCGCATGCCATCGCCTCCAGCGTCACATTGCCAAAGGTTTCGGTAACGCTCGGGTTGAAGAAGATATCGCCGCTTGCCAGCGCCTGACCCAGATCGGCGCCGGTTTTGAACCCTGCAAATATCCCGCCGGGAAGCGCGTTTTCAAACCATTCGCGTGCCGGGCCATCGCCAATGACAAGAACCTTGTGCGGCACCTGTCTCTTGCGCAGTTCGATGATGGTGTCGGCAAAAACGTCGAGCCCTTTTTCCATCACCAACCGGCCAAGGAAAACAATCGCGACATCGTCATCCTCAAGCCCGATTGAACGGCGCCATTCATGGTCGCGTTTTTCCGAGGCAAAGATCGTGCGATCAACCCCGCGCGACCACAAGGTTATATCGTCGTGCATCTTCATCGAGAGAAGCTCATCGATCATGCTTTGCGACGGCGCGACCAGCGCATCGCAGCGGTTATAGAAACGCTGGAGAAGCTTGACGATCAATGGCTCCAGAAACGCCATGTTGTAATAGCGTGGATAGGTTTCGAACCGTGTGTGCACAGAGGACAGGACCGGAATGTCGTAATCCTGCGCCCATCGTAATGCCGCGTGCCCCATCGGATCGGGCGAGGCGATGTGGACGATATTGGGCTCAAACCTCACAAGGTCACGTTTGGCCGCGCGCCCAAGCCGCAAGGGCAGGCGATATTCCCCGCGCCCTTTCACCGGCATGCGCACATTGGGCACGCCGATAAGGTCGCCCGTAGGCTCAAAATCGGGGTCGGCCACTGTCGGCGCATACACCCGCACCTTTGCCCCATTGTCGAGGAGTGTGCCAACCAGACGGTTCAATGCCTGATTGGCTCCATCGCGGGTGTAATTATAGTTGCCGCTGAACAGGGCAATTCGAAGATCGGAAGGCTGCATCACGCGAGGCTGTTTAAGACATTGAAGGCGCGCTGACTACACCTTGCATGGACACAGTTTCCACCGGTCCCGTCAGCCGAATTGCAAATCGGGTCCCACAGGCACGATCTGCGTAGGATTGATGCTCACATGGCTCTGGTAATAGTGATGCTTGGCGTGGTGCATGTTGATCGTGCCCGCAATCTCTTCGCGCCCCGCAAGCGCGAGCGTGTAGCGGTGAAGGTTGGGTAAGTCCGCGATGCGTTTGCGATTGCATTTGAAGTGGCTGTAGTAGACCGCATCGAACCGCAAAAGCGTTGTAAGAAGGCGAATATCCGCCTCGGTCAGTTGTCCGCCGACAAGGTAATCTTGCCCTTCCAATCGGGCTTCAAGCCGGTGGAGCGTGTCAAACAGCGGCTCGACCGCCTGTTCATACGCTTCTTGCGTGGTGGCAAAGCCGCTTTTGTAAACGCCGTTGTTCACATCTTCATAGACGCGCTCGTTCACCGCGTTGATTTCATCGCGATGGGGTGCGGGATAAAGGTCGATTTCATTTGCACCAAGCTCGTAGAAACCATCGTTGAAGATGCGGATGATCTCGGAGCTTTCGTTGTTGATGATGCGGCGCTCTTTCTTGTCCCACAAGACCGGGACGGTCGCCTTGCCCGTCACGTCATCGCGCGCGATCTGATACAATTCATGGATCGTGCCCGCGCCCTCGTTCGGGTCGGGAATGACGCCAGGGCCCTCGTTGAACGTCCATCCCTGCTCGCGCATGAGCCAGTGGGTGACCGAAATCGGGACGAGTTCCTCAATCCCTTTAAGAGCGCGGGTGATAAGTGCGCGGTGCGCCCAGGGGCACGCGTAGGAGACATAAAGGTGGAACCGGTCCGCCTCGGCCTTCACCGCGTTCTGGCCATCGGGGCCGGCCGAACCATCAGGCGTGATCCAGTCGCGAAAATCGGTGTCCCACCGCTGGAAAGATCCGTCATCCTCGGCGTAACCGTCTGATCCCTCGCACCATTTTCCGTCTTTAAGATAGCCGCTCATCACCGTGCCCTTCGTGAAATTTTTTAATGTCTTTCGAGAACAAAAGAAGCGAAGGGGCCTCCCGGTTCCGAAATAGACAGTCCGGTGTTCGTTTGCGCCAGTTCCAACCGGAAACCTCTTGAACAGCGATTGACTCACCAACAGATGTGTTTACACGCGGCTCCGGGCCACGCGGTCCCAACGCCGCGCGAGCTCTCTGTAAGGAGAGAATACAATGACTGAATACGCACGTGGGCTCTTGCACGAGCCTTCGCTCAAACCTGAGCGTCCCCAATTTTCTTCCGGTCCTACGGTTAAATTCCCGGGCTGGTCCCTCGACAAGCTGAAAACAGATTCGCTCGGCCGTTCGCACCGGTCGGCCTATGCCAAAGGCCGTCTGAAATACGCGATTGACCTGACGCGCGAACTGCTTGGCGTGCCCGACGATTATCTCGTCGGCATCATGCCCGCTTCCGACACCGGCGCTCTTGAAGCGGCGATGTGGACCATGCTTGACCCTGCGCGCCCTGCCACGGTCGCCGCGTGGGAAAGCTTTGGCAACGTGTGGATTCAGGATGCGGTGAAGCAGCTCAAGCTGCCCAACCTTCAGACACTGACCGCCGATTACGGCGAGATCCCCGACCTTTCCACCATTCCTCAGCGCAACGATGTCGTCTTCACCTGGAACGGCACGACCTCTGGCGCGATGATCCCCGATACCGACTGGCTCGAAGAGGGCCGCGAAGGGATCACGATCAACGATGCGACTTCGGCTGTCTTCGCGATGGAGATGGACTGGGCAAAACTCGATGCGACGACATTCTCGTGGCAGAAAGTCATGGGCTCGGAAGCGCAGCACGGCATGCTCATCCTTTCACCCAAAGCGGTGGAGCGGATCGAAAGCTATGATCCGGCGTGGCCGCTGCCCAAGCTTTTCCGCATGAAAAAAGGCGACAAGATCAACCGCGCAATCTTTGAAGGCGCAACGATCAACACGCCTTCGCTGCTGGCGACCGAAGATTACATTGCCGCGCTTGAGTGGGCAAAGTCGATTGGCGGGCGGCAGGCGCTGTTCGAGCGGGCGAACACCAATGCCAATATCGTCAAGGACTGGATCGAGGCAAAGCCTTGGCTCAAGAACATGGTCGATGATCCGGCCAAGCGCACCAACACCGGCGTGTGCATGCAGTTCACCGGCGATTGGTACGATGGGCTTTCGGCTGAAGAGCAGGCGGATGTGCCTAAGAAAATCGTGAAGATGCTCGAAGAGCGCGCCGTTGGTTACGATTTCAACGGCTATCGCGATGCACCGCCATCACTGCGCATCTGGTGCGGTGGAACCGTCGAGGCAGAGGATATCTCGCGCCTCCTGCCGTGGATCGAGTGGGCATACGAAGCCGTCAAGAACGGCTGATCTGCCCGGTGTGTGCTCCTGCAAAAAGCGGGAGCCCATCACCTGCTTCTTTTTCTTCCAAATTTTCCGGGCTCCTGTGCTGACACTCGTGCTGTCACACTCATTTTCTGACAGTCCTTCCTGACAGTCCTCCCTGACAGGGGCGCCCAAAGGATAATCCAATGACCAAACCCAAAGTCCTTATTTCCGACAAGATGGACCCCAATGCTGCGCGCATTTTTGAAGAGCGCGGCTGCGAAGTTGATGTGATCACCGGCGAAACGCCTGAAGAATTGAAGGCGCGCATCGGTGAATACCACGGCCTTGCGATCCGTTCCTCGACCACTGTGACCAGAGAAATCCTTGATGCAGCCACCAATCTCAAGGTGATTGGCCGTGCAGGGATCGGCGTCGACAATGTCGATATTCCCTATGCAAGCGGGAAGGGCGTTGTCGTGATGAACACGCCGTTCGGCAACTCGATCACCACCGCTGAACATGCAATCGCGATGATGATGGCGCTCGCTCGCCAGATCCCGGCCGCCAACACTGGCACGCAGGCCGGCGAATGGCCCAAGAAAGACTTCATGGGCGTCGAAGTCACCGGCAAGACCTTTGGCCTTATCGGCGCAGGTAACATCGGCTCGATCGCCGCTTCGCGCGCGCAGGGGCTCAAGATGAAAGTGGTCGCCTACGATCCTTTCCTCACCGAAGACCGCGCCGTGGAACTGGGCATTGAAAAGGTCGACCTCGACACGCTTTTGCAGCGCGCCGACTTTGTCTCGCTCCACACACCGCTGACCGATGAAACGCGCAATATCCTCAGCCGTGAACGCCTCGAAGGCGCGCGTCCGGGTATCCGCATCATCAATTGTGCGCGTGGTGGCCTGATCGACGAACTGGCTTTGAAAGACTGCCTCGAAAGCGGCCATGTCGCAGGCGCTGCCCTGGACGTGTTTGCCGAGGAGCCAGCGAAGGACAACGTGCTGTTCGGCGCGCCAAACTTCATCTGTACCCCGCACCTTGGCGCAAGCACCACCGAGGCGCAGGTCAATGTCGCGCTGCAAGTGGCCGAGCAACTTTCCGACTACCTCGTCAATGGCGGCGTCACCAACGCGCTCAACATGCCATCGCTGAGTGCAGAAGAAGCGCCCAAGCTGAAACCTTACATGGCTTTGGCCGAGGGTCTGGGGTCGCTCGTCGGGCAACTGGCCCACGGCAACCTCACCAAGATCAGCATCGAGCGTGAAGGTGCAGCCTCAGAGCTTAACGGCAAGCCGATCACCGGCGCTGTGCTCGCAGGCTTCATGCGCCGCTATTCCGACACGGTGAACATGGTCAACGCGCCATATCTTGCCAAGGAACGCGGCCTTGAGGTGAGCGAAATCCGCCAGAACCGCGATGGTGCATTCAACACGCTTATCCGCGTGTCGGTCGAAACCGATCAGGGCACGCGTTCGGTCGCGGGCACATTGTTCGGCAACGAAGCGCCGCGTCTGGTCGAGATTTTCGGCATCGGCATCGAGGCCGAACTCAAAGGCCACATGCTTTATGTCGTGAACGACGACAAGCCGGGCTTTATTGGCCGCATCGGGACGCTTCTGGGCGGCCACGGCATCAACATCGGCACATTTAACCTTGGCCGCCGCGATGCAGGGGGCGAGGCGGTTCTGCTGCTCAGCCTCGATGAGGCGTTGCCTGCTGAAGTGCTTGCCGAAGCCGAACGGCTTGAAGGTGTGAAGATGGCCATGGGACTGTCTTTCTAGGCCGCATTTCGCCCACCCCCGGCCCCTTCCGCCTGCGGGAGGGGAGCGAAACTTGAAAGCTTGCTTTCGAGTTGCAGCGGGGTGGGCATTGCGCGGCTTTCAAACTTCGCCTAGCGGGCAGACCCATGACCAACACCACCGACCTCCTGCCCGAAGGCCTCGAAGACCGTCTCCCGCAAAGCGCCGAGCGGATCACCACCGCGATGCGTACGTGTCTGGGGGCTCTCGATGCCCATGGCTATGACCGGGTGCGTCCGCCGTTGCTCGAATTTGAAAGCTCGCTTGCCGCGCGCATGCAAGGGGTGCAGACGCGCACAATGTTCCGCCTTGTCGATCCGGTGAGCCTTCGCACACTGGCATTGCGGAGCGACATCACCCCGCAGATCGGGCGCATTGCCGCGACCAGTCTGAAGGATGCAGCCCGTCCGCTTCGCCTTGCCTATTGCGGGGAAACCGCGCTTATCAAGGCCAGCCAGCTGAACCCTGCGCGTGGGCGTTTGCAACTGGGCGCAGAATTGATCGGCGCGGACACGCTTGAGGCCGCGATTGAAAGTGTCACCACCGCGATTGCGGCACTCGAGGCAGCAGGGATCACCGGCATTTCGGTCGATTTCGCCATGCCGCGCCTCGTCGATACTCTCGCCGCCACGATGCCGGACCTTGATGCGGACACAACCGCGGCCATCCGCCGCGAGCTTGACACCAAGGATGCCGGCGGGCTCAAGGCGGCAGGCGGAGAGGCGTTCCTTCCGCTGCTTTATGCCACGGGGCCGATTGATGATGCGCTGGCAAAACTGCGCGATTTCGACAGCGAAGGTTCGCTCAAAGACCAGATCGACAAGTTCGCCGAAATCGCAAAACGCATTGGCGCGCGCGCGCGCGTGACCCTCGACCCGACCGAGCGGCACGGGTTTGAATACCAAAGCTGGTTTGGCTTTACCCTCTATGCCGAGGGCCTTCGTGCAGCGATCGGGCGCGGGGGCACCTATCTGATCGGTGGCACCGAAGAACCGGCGACGGGCTTTACCCTCTACCTCAACGCTCTGGCAGAGATCGCACCGCAAGGCGACGCGCGCCCGGTGGTCTATCTTCTCAAAGACCACGACGAAGCCAAGGCCGCCGAACTTCGCGCCGCGGGCTGGCGCACCAAGGGGCAGCTCAGCACCGATGAAGATGCACGCGCGCTTGGCTGCACACACGTGCTGCGCGGCGCCGAGGTCGAAGAGCTGTAAGGCCACAGGCCTCGGGAACGCCAACCAAGCCAATCAAACCAACCAAGCTGTTATTCAGACGCGATCCGCTATAGGATAAGCTATCCGGTAACCTTTAGTCGTGCAGAATGGCGCTTGATTATGATGTGTCGTGCTTCTCTCCTGGCCTGCGTTGGCCTCTTCGCCGTTTCTGCCCAAACCGCCCATGCAGCGGTCGATGAATACACCGTCGAACCTTCGCAAAGGCTCGATATCAATCTCGACGTGTGCTCTGCAGAAACGCAATTGGCGGTGCGCGGGACAGGGGAAACCGACCTCGATTTTGAGGTAACTTCGCCTGACGGGGTAAGCCTTGTGTCCGATGCGGGCATCGACGATTACATCTCGATCGTGCTGACGAATGAGAGCGATGGTTGCGCCCAGTTCAGCCTTTCGGTTTCCAATCTGGGTGATGAGGACACCGATTTCACCCTCGTTCTTGAACCCGTCGTGCCAAGCTCAACCCGCGTCAAAAAGTATATCGTCCAGGGAAATACGACCGAAAGCCATGACTTTCGCGCCTGCGGCACGGCGGCCAACGTCGATATTCGCGGCGATGGTGACACCGATCTCGACTTCATCATCCGCAATTCCGACGGCGGCATTGTCCACGAAGATGCAGGGTCAAGCGATGCAACCAGCGTAAAGCTCGAAGGATTGCTTTCCGATTGCGAAACCTTCGAACTTGAAATCACCAATATCGGTACCGTCTACAACGCGGTGATGGTGGTGATCGAACCCGAAGGCGCGGATACCGCTGCCTTTGCAGGCACATCGCCCACGACCAGCCTTGCCGGAACAGGCACGGCGACGTCTGGATCGGGCGAGGCCCGCATTGTGACCGCTGAAAGCGACGGGCCCGGTGCGTACACGGTGCCCGCGAACACCCATCTTCTGATCGACCTGCCGGTGTGCGATGTGAGCCGTCTGGAAGTGCGCGGCAGCGGGGTGAGCGACCTTGATTTCAGCATTTCCGATGGGGAGAGCAGGGAAATCCACTCTGACGTCGATCTGTCCGATGCGACGTTCAAGACGATGACCCCGAAGGGCGGCTGCGAAACCTTCCGGCTTGAGGTCCGCAACCTTGGCGATGAAGATAATCCGTTCGAAGTGACCTTGATCGACCCGGCAACGCGGGTGGGGGAGATTGGCGCGGGCGAATATCCAATCGATGCGCAAGCCGTGACCAAAGTGCCGCTGCAGGTGTGCAAGACAACGCAGGTAAGGGCGCGCGGGCGCGGGTATAGCGATCTGGATTACGATGTCACCGACAGCTCGGGAAGCGCGGTCCATTCCGACTATGACATGACCGACCACACCGAATTCACCCTCGATCCGCAAGGCAAGTGTCAGGACTATCAGATCACCGTCAACAACCGCGGCACGGATAAAAACGTGCTCACCATCGCTTTTGGCAAAGAGGACGAGGCGGTGGATGCGCGCGGGCGCAGCGGACCGTATGTCGCCGGGCCTTCGCGCCCCAATTCGGCCATTGCGCCCCCCGGTCAGATCGTTGGTTTTCGAAAAGGGGAGGAATTCGGCAATGGCGAGCTCAATCGCAACATCTCGCTCCTCAACCGGACGGGAGAGGCTATCGCCAGCCTTTACTGGTCAAATTCGGCGACGATTGGCTGGGGCAAGGATATGCTAGCCGCAAGCGCGCTTGCCCGGGGTCAGCAATGGAACATCGAAGTCACCGATGGTTCGGATGCGTGCCTGTTCGATTTTCGCGCCATCACCCAAAGCGAGCGCGAAATCGAAGTGGCGCAGGTCAACGTGTGCGAGGACTCCATCGTCGCGTTTGAATAAGGCGGCAGACAGCTGAATTGCGCGCTTGCTCTGCGCAGCGCAACAGCCTAGTTCGCGCTGCGCAACACAAGAACTCAATTTCCCGATACAGAAAGCTTGAAACAGCATGGCCAACGTCACCGTGATTGGCGCCCAGTGGGGCGATGAGGGCAAGGGCAAGATCGTCGATTGGCTTGCATCACGAGCCGATGCGGTGGTGCGTTTCCAGGGCGGCCATAATGCGGGCCACACCCTCGTCATCGACGGCGAGGTGTATAAGCTTTCGCTGCTTCCTTCGGGGATTGTATCGGGCACCATGAGCATGATCGGCAACGGTGTTGTCCTCGACCCGTGGGCGCTTCGCGATGAGGTCGCCAAGCTTGAAGGGCAGGGGGTCGAAATCACCGCCCACAATCTCGCTGTTGCGGACAATTGCCCGCTGATCCTGCCGCTTCACCGCGATCTTGATGGTCTGCGTGAAACCGCTGCTGGCAAAGGCAAGATCGGCACCACGGGCCGCGGCATTGGCCCTGCTTACGAAGACAAGGTGGGTCGCCGCGCAATCCGCGTGTGTGACTTGGCGCACCTCGATGATCTCGAACCGCAGCTTGACCGCCTTTGCGCCCACCATGATGCTCTTCGCGCCGGTTTTGACCAGCCGCCCGTTGACCGGGCGAAACTGCTTGAAGACTTGCGCGAGGTCGCGCCTTTCGTGCTGCGCTTTGCCCAGCCGGTGTGGAAACGCCTCAAGAAAGTGCGCAAGGCCGGCGCAAAAATCCTGTTCGAGGGTGCCCAAGGCGTGCTTCTCGACGTCGATCACGGAACCTATCCCTTCGTCACCAGCTCCAACACAGTGAGCGGCACGGCTGCTTCGGGCAGCGGGCTTGGTCCCAACTCGACCGGCTTCGTCCTCGGCATTGTAAAGGCATACACCACCCGCGTTGGCAGCGGCCCGTTCCCGACCGAGCTCAACGATGAGATCGGGCAGGGCATCGGCGAGCGCGGCCATGAATTTGGCACTGTGACCGGTCGTCAGCGCCGCGTCGGCTGGTTCGATGCGGTGATCGTGCGCCAATCCTGCGCCGTCTCTGGCGTCACCGGCATTGCGCTCACCAAGATCGACGTTCTCGACGGGCTTGAAACGGTCAAGATTTGCACCGGCTATCGCCTGAACGGCAATGTCTATGACTACCTGCCCAGCCATGCCGCCGATCAGGCCAATGTCGAGCCGATCTATGAGGAAATGGAAGGCTGGAAAGAGAGCACGGTTGGCGCGCGCTCCTATGCCGATCTTCCGGCCAATGCGATCAAATATATCCAGCGCGTGCAAGAGCTGATCGAATGTCCCGTGGCGCTTGTCTCGACCAGTCCGGAGCGTGAGGACACGATCCTTATTCGCGACCCGTTCGAGGATTAAGCCCACGCCGGCGCGTGCGTGGTTTGTGTCCCACGCAGAGACCGCTATTTTCGCGGTTATTGTTGGATAAGTGTCTTGCGGCTATTCTGCCGCCTATGAGACAGCTTACGCTCCTTGTTCTGGCATTTGCGATCGCCGCTTGCACAGCCGCGCCCGAGACGGTGGCGACCGCTGGCGCCGAGCCTGTTCGCACCGACCGCAGTGCCGCGATCCGCACTATCCCTGCGCCGCGCCAAACCATTGCGCTTGCCGACTATCTCATTGTCGACAAGTCCAAACGGATGCTGGTCGCTTACAGTCAGGGGAAGCCGATCCGCGCTTATCGGAACTTGCAATTTGGCGACGCGCCCAAAGGGCATAAACGCTTTCAAGGTGATGAGCGCACGCCCG
Organism: Qipengyuania sp. S6317L1; assembly: GCF_023015615.1. Taxonomy (GTDB): domain Bacteria; phylum Pseudomonadota; class Alphaproteobacteria; order Sphingomonadales; family Sphingomonadaceae; genus Erythrobacter. The sequence goes on from NZ_JALKAJ010000005.1 coordinate 102,384, forward strand.
AAGGCGTGTACCGCATCGACTGGCGCAACCCGCAAAGCCGTTTTCACCTGTCCTTGCGCATTTCTTATCCCAATGAACAGGACCGCGCTTTTGCCTCGCAATATGGAATGTCGCCGGGCGGAGACATCTTCATTCACGGACAGCCCAACGGCCTCAACTATGGCCGGATGAGCGGGGATTGGACCGATGGGTGCATCGCGCTCTCCAATGAAGAGATCGAGGAGCTTTGGCGCATTGTGCCCGACGGCACACCCATCGAAATCCGGCCCTAGTTCTTTCAAGTAGCGGTTCCCAGGCGTCTAGTCTTTTGACTTTTCCTCGGAGAGGAGCGCCACCTGCACCTGCAACCGCTTCACTTCGCGCAAGATGGTGAGCATATTCATCCGGGCAAACATCCATTCCTTGGTGAAGCCCATGATGACCAGCAGGCCGACACCGGCAATCGCCCACAGCGTGTGAACCATCGGGTGATCGGTCGTAGTGGCCGCTTGATAGACAACATAAAGCAGCACCATGCCCAGCAGGAAGGTGAAGCCGAACACAAGCTTGGCCCATCCGCCAAGCGGCCCTTGCATGCTGTCGCCAAGCTGCTGGAACAGCCCGCGATCAGCCTCAAGCTTCGTCAGAAACGCATAGTCGTCATCATCAAGCGCCTCTGCGATTTTACGGTCAGTATCGGACATGGGTATTCTCCTTTATGGATCGGGTTTGAGCGCGGCTTTCAGGGCTTTTCGCGCGTTGAAGATGCGGCTTTTCGCAGTGCCTTCGGGAATGGATTGGGCCTCAGCGATTTCACGCAAGGTCAGCCCTTCGACAAAATAAAGATGCGCTGCCACGCGTTGATCGGTCGGCAGGTTTGCAAAGCCTTGCGCGATGGCGGCACGCTCGCTTGCATCGCTGTGCGCGGTGTTGGTGCTTTCCCGGCTGTGCTGCTCCATCGCATCGCGCTCTCGATACGCATGGCGAAGGGCATCAGATCCGCGCCGATGCAGCACAGCAAAGGCATAGGAGCGAAAGCGTGCAGGCTCCTTGATCGTGCCAAGACCTTTCAGGATCGCAACCCAGCATTCCTGCGCCAGATCAAGCGCCGCCTCATCCTCGATGCCATACCGCCGCGCCGCTCTTGCAAGCCTCGGGTTCCAGCGGCGGAACAGCTTCTCGCTCGCCTGCCGGTCGCCACTTTGCGCCATCATCACGAGCCATTCGTCATACAGCGCGGACGCAGGAGGAGGCGCGCTCCGGTCAGGATGGGACGGTTTGCTCATTACACCGGTGTAGTCGCGCAAACGCCCCAAAAGGTTCAACCAATTCGGCCAAAACTTCTGCGCAAACCGGCAAATCTTGACTTGATCCTGATTTGTTCTAATCTTGTTCCAATCAATAAAGGGGGCGATTCGATGCTTTACTCCGACGAGACAGCCGCAGACTTCTCTTACGATACCGCGCAAGATGCTTCGGGGCTTCCGGCCCGGGTGGCGATTTACTCTGACCGTGCGCGGATATGTTCGGAGATTGAGGATGATCTGTCCGGTGCGGGGTTCCGATGCATTGTGGGCGGGGCGCTATCGGCTTTGCTCGATGGCCCGATCAGCCTGCTTGGCGATGTGGTGATGGTGGATTGCCCCCGGGTCGATGCGGGTACTCTGGCGGCGTTGACGCGGCTTGATATGCGCGTGGCGTCTGCTGGAGCGCATTTGATTGTAACCACATCGCTGGATGGGCTGGAAAGCGTGTTTGCCGCCCTCGATCAGTCGGAGCCGCAGATTCTGGTCGAACCAAGCCGGGCGGAGCGATTGGTGGCGGTGGGCCGCACCTTGTCGCAGATCGGCAATGCGCGGGTGCGCGAAATGACCGAGGAAGACCGGTTGAGCCTGCTTTATCTCTCGCGTCAGGTTGATGCGATTGCACAAGAGCTTGATAAGCTGTCCGGGCCTCATGGCCGAGCCACTGCGGAGAAAACAGGCGCCGGCGCGCCTTTCGAAGCGGAGCCCATGCGCAATTCAAATGCGCCTGCGTTTGATCAGTTCGGGCAATTGCCCGACCCGCGGCTTGTGCGTCAGATCATCGCCCGGCGACAGGCGCGCTCCAGATATTTCGAGGGCGAGCTTTTTTCCGACCCTGCGTGGGATATGCTGCTCGACCTCACCGCCGCGCAAGGCGAACACAAGAAGGTATCTGTCACGAGCCTGTGTATCGCGGCCATGGTGCCCGCGACAACCGCGCTTCGCTGGATCAAGCAATTGGTGGATTGCGGCATATTTGAACGCAAGTCCGATCCCAGCGACAAACGCCGCGCCTTCATCGACCTTAGCGAAACAGCCCGCGCGGCCATGATCGGTTATTTCCGCGAAGCGCACGGCCACGCACAAGAGGCCAAGGTGGCAACGACTGGCTGATGTCTGGCGATAGCTTGGTGCGGGCCCCTCATCCCTCTCCCCCTCACGGGCGGGCTCGCACCTCCCGTTTTTTTCAAGATCAATCAGGGCGGCGTATAATAACCGTCGCTCCATCGGGGGCAGTATGGGGGCAGCGGTCCATGCCGCAATCGGGCCCTTTCGAACACACGACCCGCACCGCATCGGCCCGCGCACGCCCCAAGATTTCAGGCGGCGTGCCTGCATCTGCGCACACCACGTCGGCCTCTCCCAGACAGCGTGCCTGTTTCAGCGTCAGATCCTCGGGATCATCGCTGGCAAGCGCAATTGTGAGTATGCTCGGGGCATCCATTGTCGCATCACCATCAAGCCACGCATCGACCCTGTCACTCGACCTTGGGGCAAGCGCATCGAGCGCGCCGCCTTCGCGCAAAGCCTCATCCAGGGCGCGCCTGCGTTCAGCGCCGCCCGGAAACCGCTCGCGCAATCTGGGTCTGGCTGCGTAAAGAGCGCGGGCAAGGGAGCCAAGCGAAGCGGGCAATATCCGCTCCAGCCTCAGCCGCACGTGCTTGGCAAGGCCAGCAGACGCGCCGCCAGTGCCCACTGCGATGAGGACAGGGTTGCGGTCGAGAATGCTCGGTGTCGTGAAATCGCACAGTTCGGGGCGGTCAACGACATTGACCAGCATCCCTGCGCAGCGAAGATTGATCGCCGCCACTTCGCATGCCTTTGCATCCTCAAATGCAACAAAGGCTATGCGCACGCCTTCATCAATCGCGCGCTGCTGGTCATCCTCGATCATTGCCCCTGCGCGCTCCACCAACCGTCGCTTTGGCTCGGCCGCTTCGCCTTCGCCAAGCACAAGGACCGTCTGGCCCTTTAGATTATGAAACAGCGGAAGGCTTTGCAGCTCGCTCATACCGGCTCAATCAGACGCGCGCATCAGGCGAGCCATTCGGGCACGCGCTCTGCATCCATGATCGCGCCTGCATCAATCCGGTCGGCAACCACGGCATATTTGTCGCCATCGACCAGCACTTCGGCGACGAAGCCGCGCGAGTTGTAGGAGGACGCCATCGTCGCACCATAAGCGCCAGCGGTGCGGAAAACCGCAAGATCGCCCGCCTCCAGATGATCGCAAAGGCGGCCCATTGCAAAGGTGTCGCCTGTCTCGCAGATCGGCCCGACAATGTTTGCGGTCATGTCGCGCCCGTTCGGCTCAACGGCGGTGAAATCGTGATACGCGCCGTAGAGCGCAGGGCGCGCCAGATCGTTCATGGCCGCATCGACGATCACGAACGGGTCTTTCACCCCGCGCTTTACCCGAACCACGCGGGTCAGCAAAACGCCCGCATTACCGGCAATCACGCGGCCCGGTTCGAAAATCAGTTTGACGCCCCAGTCTGCGGTTACGCGGGCAACCATCGCGCCATATTCGGCAGGCGAGGGCGGAGTTTCACCCTGCTTGTATGGCACGCCAAGCCCGCCGCCCAGATCGACATGAGTGATGGTGTGACCCGCCCCGCGAAGCGCGCTGACGAGTTCGCCCAGCTTGTTGAATGCGTTTTCGAGCGGCGCCAGATCGCCCAGCTGGCTGCCGATGTGCACCGCGACACCGCGCAGGTTCACGCCGCCTTCGCTTGCCAGCTTGCCGAAAATCTGGCCCGCCTGGCTGATAGGAACGCCAAACTTGTTGTCGGCTTTCCCGGTTGAAATCTTGTCATGCGTGCCAGCGTCGACATCGGGGTTGATGCGAAGCGTGCACTGCGCCTCAAGGCCCAGTTCGCGGGCAACCTCGGCAAGCTCGAGGCCTTCCTCTTCGCTCTCGATGTTGAACTGGCCAATACCAGCCTCAAGCCCGGCGATAAGCTCTGCGCGGGTTTTGCCAACGCCTGAGAAGACCACCTTTTCAGGCGCAATGCCGGCTGCAAGCGCACGGCGCATTTCGCCAACGGAGACGACGTCCGCGCCATAGCCCTGGCTTTGCAGAACCTTCAGAACCGCAAGGTTCGGATTGGCCTTCACCGCAAAGGCGATGAGCTTGTCTGGTACGTCATTCAATCCATCGCGAAAGACCTGGGCGTGGCGTTCAAGGGTCGCTCTGGAATAGACGTAGACGGGCGTGCCCACCTCTTGCGCGATAAGCGGCAGGGGCACGTCTTCGGCGTGCATCACGCCGTCTCGAATTGAAAAATGGTCCATGGGTGTGAGAGGTCTTTGAAAAAGGGTCTTTAATCAGGTGGAAGGTCGAAAGGATCGTCGGCGCGTTCTTCTGACCGGCGACGCAGTTCGACACTGCGTTCAGGAGCGGCGAGCGTTGGCAGTTCGAGCAATTGCTCGGCATCGGGTTTGTCGACTTCGCCGTATGGCGCGACGGGTCTCTCGTTGCTGGCAAGCGGCTGCAAGGGAGCCTGCGCACCGCACGCGGCAAGCGCCAGGCCAAGGCTCAGGGCCAGATGCGGTTTGATAGACTTTGCCATTAGTCCTCCATCCCGAGCGCCCGGCGCGCCCGCTTCACCTGCAAACGTACCTGTTCCGGTGCGGTTCCGCCATAGCTTCTTCGTGCGGCGACCGAGGCATCGACCGAAAGCGCGGCAAAGACGCGGTCATCGATCCGGTCATCAATCGCTTTGAGGTCCGCCAATGGTAGTGCGTCCAAGGCAATGCCGCGGCTTTCCGCCAGCTTGACCGCTGCGCCGGTGATGTGGTGCGCTTCGCGAAACGGGATATCGGCCTCTTTCACCAGCCAGTCGGCAAGGTCGGTCGCGGTGGCATAGCCAAGCTCTGCTGCCTCGCGCATCCGGTCGGTGTGGAACGTCGTTTCTGCGATCATTCCGGTCATTGCGGCGATGCACAGATCGAGCAGGCCCGCCGCTTCGAAGACGGGCGGTTTGTCGTTCTGCATATCCTTGGAATAGGCAAGCGGCAGGCCCTTCATCGAGATCATCAGCGATGTGGCGCAGCCTGCGATCCGACCCGCATGGCCGCGCACGAGTTCGGCGGCATCGGGGTTCTTTTTTTGCGGCATGATCGAACTGCCGGTGGAAAGCGCATCCGGCATCCGCACAAAGCCATAAGGCTGGCTCGCCCAGATGATGAGCTCTTCTGCCAAACGCGACAGGTGGAGCGAGCATTGGCTCGCCGCCATGAGGTAATCGAGTGCAAAATCACGATCGGATACAGCATCGAGGCTGTTGTGCGTCGGCCCGTCAAAGCCAAGCGCCTCGGCGGTCATCTCGCGGTCGATGGGAAAGCCCGTGCCAGCCAGCGCCGCGCTTCCCAATGGGCAGAGCGCCAAGCGCCGCCGCGCGTCGGCAAAACGGTCGCGGTCGCGTGCGATCATTTCGTAATAGGCCATAAGGTGATGGCCAAGCGTCACCGGCTGCGCGGTTTGCAGGTGGGTAAAGCCGGGCATGATGGAGGCTGCATTCTCATCGGCGCGAATGACAAGAGCGATTTGCAGCGCCTCGAGCCCTGCATCCACGCGGTCAATCGCATCACGCACCCACAATTTGAAATCGGTCGCCACCTGATCGTTGCGACTGCGCGCAGTGTGCAGCCGCCCCGCAACTGGTCCGATCAATTCGGCCAGCCGCGCCTCGGTCGTCATGTGGATGTCTTCAAGGTCCCAGTTTTCCGGCACCCCGTTCGTTTCGTATTCGCCCGCGACCTGATCGAGGCCATCTGTGATGGTTTTCGCGTCCTCGCCGCTCACAATATCTTGCGCGGCAAGCATCGCGACGTGAGCCTTGGAAGCGGCGATATCCTGACGCCAAAGCGCCTTGTCGAACGGTATCGAGGCATTGATTTCGCGCATGATCGCGCTAGGTCCATCAGCGAAACGCCCGCCCCACATCGTATTTGCCTCTGTCTCAGGTGTGGGGGTATTCTTGGAGTTGCTCATGGTCCGCTCAATCGCTTGTCTTGGTCTTGCCGCTCTGGCTCTTGGAGGGTGCGATAGTGGCGCTCAGCCCCTCGCGCAAGAAAGTGCTGCTTCTGAGGAGCAAAACACGGCTGCTGCGCCGTCGTCGCAATTGCCGGGGCAAATGGTGCGTGCCTTTGCGGGGACCCGGCTGCCCGATCTGCAATTCAGTGACCCGCAAGGCAATACGCTTGATCTGGGCGAGTTGGATGGGCCGGTGCTGGTCAATTTGTGGGCGACGTGGTGCGTTCCATGCGTGGTGGAAATGCCCGCGCTCGATCAACTGGCGGCCGAGATGGAGGGCGAGGTGAGGGTGCTCACCATTTCACAGGACAATCGCGGCGCGGACGTGGTGGTGCCGTTCTTTGAGGCCCGCGATTTTCGCCATCTGGAACAATGGCTCGACCCGCAGAATGATCTTGCGGTCGAATTCAGCGACGGCGGACTGCTGCCGGTGACGGTGCTGTTCGATGCTGAGGGCAAAGAGCTTTTGCGCGTTGCTGGCGGCTATGAGTGGGACAGCGAGGAGGCTATTGCCCAAGTGCGCGAGGCGCTGGATCAGGAGTAGCGTCCGCACGAACTCGCAGAGTTCGCAAGGCCGGAGTCGAAGCCAAAGGCGCAGACGGCCGAAGGCCACCTGCAAGGCCGACCGCAGGCGCCCCGCACCCCGGACTTGATCCGGGGGAAGGGAATAGCGCCGAGGATTTCAGAAGACTGGTGGGCGATGACAGGCTCGAACTGCCGACCCTCTCGGTGTAAACGAGATGCTCTACCAACTGAGCTAATCGCCCCAACCAGTGTTCACGAACCAGCCAATTTGCTGGTCGGAGCGCGCCAACTAAGGTGCAGGCGCGCCCCGGTCAAGTGTCAAAAACGCCGAAGCGAAGAAATGGCGGATTTTAGCGAACCACATCCATTTCTTCGATGAGGTTTTCAGCGCCGTCGATCTTTTCCATCACCCACAGCATGTAGCGCGAATCGACATGGATCGAACGCGTGGTGCGCGGGTCGAAATCCCAGTCGGAATTGACGCTTTCAAACGTACCGTCGAACAACAGGCCGACAAGCTCGCCTTGCGCGTTCAGGGTCGCAGAACCGCTGTTGCCGCCGGTCACATCGAGGTCCGACATGAAATTGACCGGAACAGACCCGATCGAATCCAGCTCATAGCCTGCGTATTCCTTGGCTTCGATCGCGTCCAACTGGCTTTGTGGTGAATTAAACGGCTCTTCGCCGGTGTCCTTCTGGGTGATCCCTTCCAGTGTGGTGAAGGGGAGATAGGCCATGCCGTCGAATGGCGAACCGCCCATGACATTGCCGAAAGTGATGCGCAGCGTGGAGTTGGCATCGGGATAGGGCAGGCGGCCATCCTCGCGCTGCCATGCGGTGATCGCTTCCATGTAGGCGGGGCGCAAGGCCAGAGCGCGCCCGGCACGCTCTTCGCTCTCATCCTCAAGGCCGCGCTCGTAATCATAAAGGGCAACGGCAAGTTTTACGAACGGATCATCGCTCGCCTCGAATGTCGCCGCGTCCGCCTCCATCAGCGAAAGGCGTGTCTCGCCATCGCCAAGCTCGGTTTCTTCGTAGAAGGATGAAAGGAGGGCGGGGAGATCTTCAGCCGTCGTCTCATCAGTAAGGCCGAGCGCCTCGTCGAATGCGACCACGCGCTCTTCGGCAGGCTGGGAGAGGTAGCCGGTGAGGAACAACACCCATTCGGCCTTGTCCACGGCCGGGTCATACCGCCGGTCGAGCGCCTGAAGCCCCTGACGGAAGAACGTCATGTCGCGTTCCTGATAACCAGGCTCACGCTCGGCATTGGGAAGCTCGCGTTCTTTCGACAAGCGATAGAGGCGCTGTGCCGCCGACAAAAGGGCAGGGCGCGTGGCGTTGTTGTACCAAAAGTTGGTGCGGTCGGCCGTGGCGCTTTCAACCGAAAGTTCGGAAAGCGCCTCAATCGCAGGCGCATAGTCTGCACGCGCTTCATCTGCGGCGATCCATTCGGCCAAAGCCGCCTCACGCTCGCGGCGGCGTTCAACGAGGCCGACCCGGCGTGCGCCGTCGATCTGGCCGCGCAGGTTTTTCTCGTAATTGTTAAGGCCCGCAAGGCGGCTCTCATACTTCACCCGCGCATCGGACCCTTCGGGCGCGGCGTTCTCGATGGTTTCGATCCAGCTGGTGAGGAGGCCCTGAAACGTCGGATAGGTCCAGCCAAAAGTGTTCTCGACCTCGGCCAGCAAGGTGTAGCGATTGGTCGAGCCGGGGTAGCCTGCGACCATGACAAAATCGCCATCGTCGAGGCCGCCATTCTCCGCGCTCGCAGCGTTCACTTTCAGGTGATGCTCGGGCGCGTAAGGCACGTTGTCCTCACTAAAATCGGCGGCTGACCCGTCGGGCGCGACATAGGCGCGGTAGAAGGCAAAGTCGCCCGTGTGACGCGGCCACTGCCAGTTGTCGATGTCGCCGCCATATTTGCCGATGGAATCAGCGGGCGCATAAACAAGGCGCACATCGCGCACTTCGAGGCGCTTGATCAGGGTATATTCCGCCCCGCCGTAAAAGCTTGCGACGAGACAGCGGAAACCGGCATCGCTTTCACATTCTGCGGTGATGTCCTTGCGGCGCTGTTCAATCGCCTCGTAACGCTTGGACGGCTCCATATCGAGAGTGCCCTCGCGAACGCGGTCCGTCACATCGGTAAGCTGGGTCGTGACATAAATCCGGCTGCCGGGCGCGGCGGGAAGTTCGGCGCCTTTGGTTTCGGCAAGAAAGCCGTTCTCCAGATAGTTGTTCTCGGCGGTGGAATTGTATTGCACCGACCCGCGCGCGCAGTGGTGATTGGTGACCACCAAACCTTCGGGCGAGACAAAACTTGCCGAACACCCGCCAAGCGACACAACCGCGCCCATCGGAAAACCGGTGAGGTCGGTGAGGTTGTCAGGGTCAAGCTCAAGCCCTGCTTCTTCGAGCTGATCAGCGATTTCGGGAAGCTGCCCGGGCGTGAACATCCCCTCTTTGGCCTGCACAGGCGCGGTTGCAAGCGGGGCAAGCGCAGTGCCGAGCAAAAGGGTGAGCGAGAAAAGTTTGGTCGTTTTCATCAATGGTCCTCAAATGTGGGAGGTGATCAATAATTCCACACCTCTTGCTAGGGTCGATTGGTTTCGTGTGCAACCGGACACGGCTTGATGATATGTTATATCATCTGCTAAAGGCTTTCCTGCAACCTGTGGAGGACTGGAATGAACGCCCCGACCAATCAATTTACCGGCACAAAGCTGCCCGTGACCGTGCTCTCCGGCTTTCTGGGAGCGGGTAAGACAACGCTGCTCAATCACATCCTCACCAATCGCGAGGGGAAAAAGGTCGCGGTCATCGTCAACGATATGTCCGAGGTGAATATCGACGCGGACCTCGTTCGCGGGGGCGAGGCGGCCTTGTCGCGTTCCGAAGAGCAATTGGTGGAAATGACCAATGGCTGCATTTGCTGCACGCTGCGCGACGATTTGCTGAAAGAGGTCCGCACGCTCGCCGAGGACGGGCGGTTTGACTATCTCGTGATCGAAAGCACCGGGATTTCGGAGCCTTTGCCGGTCGCTGCCACCTTCTCCTTCCGCGATGAAGAGGGGCAAAGCCTTGGCGATGTGTCCGAAATCGACACGATGGTGACGGTGGTCGATGCGGTGAACCTGCTGGCCGATTATTCCAGCGACGACCTCCTCGCGCATCGCGGCGAGACGGCGGGTGAGGGCGATGATCGCAGTTTGGTCGCGCTACTGGTCGAACAGATCGAGTTTGCCGATGTAGTGATCGTCAACAAGGCGGCAGATGTGAACCCCGAGCAGCTTGCCATGGTCAAGAAGGTTGTCGCCTCGCTCAATGCAGATGCAAGGATCATCGAGGCAAATCACGGCAAAGTGGCGCTCGATGATGTGGTGGGCACCGGTCTCTATGACGAAGAAGCGTCCGAGCAGCACCCCTTGTGGCTTAAAGAACTCTATGACTTTGCAAGCCACCGACCCGAAACCGAGGAGTATGGCGTCGAAAGCTTCGTCTATCGCGCCCGCGCTCCGTTTGATCCGGCCAGGCTTTATGCTTTTCTCACCAGTGATAATCTTGACCGCGTGATCCGCGCAAAAGGGCATTTCTGGACTGCGACACGCACAGAGTATCTGGCGGAACTCGCCATCGCCGGGCACCAGAAAAGCGTGTCGCGCATGGGCCGCTGGTGGGCGGAGGTTCCCAAGAACCAATGGCCTGCCGATGGCACGTTTGAAGAATTTGTCGCGAAGAACTGGGACCGCGTCTGGGGCGACAGGCGGCAGGAAATCGTGTTTATCGGGATCGAGATGGACGAACGCAAAATCCGTGCCGCTCTCGACGCGTGTCTTGTCCCGGCGAGCGAATACACACCCGATGAGTGGGAAGGGATGGAAGACCCTTTCCCCGCCTGGGCAGAGCCGAGCGTGCAATACGCCTGAAGACCCGACAAAACCGGTCAAATCCAGCTTGCAAAGCCTTGCGCGAACCCTCAAGAACCGGCGCGGAGAGAATAGAGGGATTTTACATGAGCATCGCCACACTCACATATCTGACCACCACCCAATTCGGCTTTGGCGCACTTGAGTTGCTGCCCAAGGAAATGGCGAAAGCGGGCATCACCAAGCCTTTTATCGCAACCGACGCCGGACTTGTGAAAGCGGGCATTGTCGATGCCGTAAAATCGGCAATGGGCGGCGAGGCGGTGGTCTTTGACGAGACACCCGGCAACCCGACCGAGGAAGCGGTGAAAAAGGCGCTGGCTCTTTATGAAGCCGAGGGCTGCGACGGCATCATCGCGCTTGGCGGCGGGTCGTCAATGGATCTTGGCAAGGCGGTCGGCCTTCTTGCGGCAAGCGGCGGCCCGCTTGAGCAATATGATCCGCTGCAAGGCGGCGCGCGCAACATCAAGGGCATGACCCCGCTGATCGCCGTTCCCACCACGTCGGGCACGGGCAGCGAGGTTTCGGTCGGCTTTGTGATCATCCTCGAAGACGGGCGAAAGATGACCTTCGCAAGCCCGCTGTTCATCCCCGTGGCCGCGATCTGCGACCCTGAACTGACCATGGGACTGCCGCCGATGATGACGGCGGCGACCGGGATGGATGCGATCACCCACTGCATCGAGGCGTTCTTGACGCCTAACGTCAATCCTCCTGCCGAAGGGGTCGCCTTGGATGGCCTGTGGCGCGGTTATCAGTGGCTGCCAAAAGCGGTTGCCGACGGGTCGGACCGCGATGCGCGCTGGCACATGATGATGGCCTCGACCGAAGGGGCGTTTGCTTTCGTCAAGGGGCTGGGCGCGGTTCACGCGATGAGCCACGCAGCGGGTCGTATCAAGCGAGTGAACCCGCACCACGGCACGCTGAACGCGGTATTCCTTCCCGAAGTGCTGCGCTTTAACCAGGGCGGCTGCGAAGAGAAATACGTGCGCCTGCGTCAAGCCATGGGGCTGGAGCCGGGGGCCGATATCGCTCAGGCAATCGCCGATCTCAATGCGCAAATCGGCATCCCCGCAGGGCTTGGCGAAATGGGCATTGTCGAGGACGACATTGCCGAGATGGTGCAATATTCGCAGGCCGACCTTGCCGCCCGCGGAAACCCGCGCCGTGCGTCCGCCGAAGATTTCGAGGCGATGATCAGAGCGTCAATGTAAGCCTTAAGCGTTCACCCAGGGCCCCGTAATCGCGAGGGTCCGGGTGGGCGCATAGGCGTTTACGAACATCGTCTTGCCATCGGGCGCAAAGCACGCGCCGGCAAGCTCTGTCTGCATCGTCAGCCGGCCAAGGTCATAGGGGCGGCCGTCGGGCGTAATCCCGCGCAAATGATTGTCGACCACATCGGTGTATTGGTCCTCGCACACCACAAGGTGCCCGTTGGGCGCAACGCACAGATTGTCGCCATAGTTGAATTGCTCCTTGCTCTCGCTTTCGAAGAACAATTCGAACCGGTCGGGCGTGCTGCCACCACCCAGCCGCAGGCGGAAAATCTGGCCCAGTCCCTTCGCCCCGCCGCTGGTCGAACAGATGTAAAGCTCGCCTTCGCCCATGTGCAGCCCTTCGCCGCGCGCGATAACCGCTGCACCCTTCGCAGCGGCCCTCGTGCGCAGGTCGTCCTTGGGCGCTTCGACATCGTCGAGGTCGATCCAGCTTACATTGAACTGCTGGCCAAGCGGCATGGTGCTGCCCGACCAGTTGCGCGTGTCGGCAGGGCCGTTTTCAATGACCATCGCCTGAAGCTTGCCGCCTTTTGAAAGGTCGCCTGCGACATTGGGCACGAAGCGATAGAACACGCTGTCATCGCGGTCTTCGGTCTGGAAGACATAGCGCGTGATCGGATCGACACAGGCCGCTTCGTGGTTGAACCGGCCCATCGCTTTCAATGGAACCGGATCGACAAGGCCGGTCGCATTGCCCGGAACCTCAAAGGTCCAGCCGTGGTTGACCGCAAGCCCATCGCCATAGCGTTGGCCCGGACCCGTGGGCGCTTCTTCGCAAGTGAGCCATGAACCCCAAGGCGTCACCCCGCCGGAGCAATTGCGGATCGTCCCGCCAAGGGTGCGGAACTGGCGTTTCACCTCCAGCGTCTGTGCATCGAGCACGATATTGGTCGTCCCGCCCGGCACGATCTCGCCATTGCGCGTGCCGTATCCTTTCGCAATCGGGCCACCTGCATCATCGCTTGGCACAAGCTCGTGATTGCGCACCAGAGCAATCTCGCCATTGCCGATGTCGAGACAACCCATGCCGTCGGCCTTGTCGGGCACTGTCCCGCCGTCGTCCATTGCATCGCCAAGGCTGGAAATCACGCGGTAGGAAAACCCTTGCGGCAGATCGAGCAAGCCATTGGGATCTTTGACGAGCGGACCATAGCCTGAAAAACTTGGCCCTGATGCAGACGCAAGGCCGGCCCCGCGTGTCGTGCACCCGCTCGCCACAAGCGCGGCAAAGGCGCTGCTGGTGGCGGCGAGAAACTGGCGGCGGTTGGCGGCGGTCAATGGCGTGGATTGCATTGCGAAGGGTCCCTTGTTGGTATCCATCTGATATAATCACATCACATGACAATTTCACTGCTTGATTGATGAACTGGGCGAGTTCTGGTCCAGTCTCGAAGCGCGCAACAAGAAAGCCCGTCTCGCGCCCCTTCCAAGTCTTAGTCATTGACGCAAGGGACCATCGCGCTTATCTGCAGCGTCTTAGCGAGGACGATACATTATATCATGGCTACAGCAAAAACAGACCGTGCGGCAACGGCCCTGAGCGGGCTGTGTATATTCCATTGTCTCGCGCTCCCCGTCGCGGCGAGCGCCGCACCGTTTCTGGCCGCCATGGCCGAAGCGGAGTGGGTCCACATCTTCTTTGCAAGCCTTGCCGTAGTGATCTCGGCAAGTGTGCCTTTGCGCGATGCGCGCGCGCGTGCGCTCGCTTTCCTCGCACCTGCGGGGCTGGGCATTGCGTTTCTGCTCGCAGGGGTCTTTGCAACCAGTTTTGGCTCGAATGAGACGCTTCTCACCGTGGTTGGCGGCGTCCTGCTTGCAGCGGCGCATATCCCGCGCATGGTCACCTTCCGTTGATCGCCAGGCTACCAAGGCTCCTCGTCCTTGGCACAGGCGGCACCATCGCAGGCAGCGCGCAGAGCGCAACGGGCGGTTCCTATGCTGCTGGCGAGTTGAGGCTCGACCAATTGCTGAACGATCTCTCGGGTTTGGGGCTTGAGGCTGAACTCGTTGCCAAACCCATCGCGCAGATCGGCTCGCAGGACATGGGCTGGGACGTTTGGGACGTGCTTCATCGCGAGATTTTAGCGGCTCTAAATGATAGCCAAATGGACGGTATTCTCGTCACTCACGGCACCGACACCGCCGAGGAAACCGCCTATCTGCTCGATCTGACGCTGCCTGCTGACAAGCCGGTGGTTCTGGTCGGCGCAATGCGGCCTGCGGGCGCGGTGGGTGCAGATGGTATGCGCAACTTTGCCAATGCGGTGCGCGTGGCGAGCGATCCTGATGCGTGCGGGCGCGGGCCCTTGCTTGTCATGGGCGATGCGGTTTTCGCCGCTAAGGATGTGCGCAAGGCCGCGACCTCCAACATTGATGCCTTCAAGGGCTATCCAAGGGGCCCCATCGCGCGGGTCACGCCGTCCACCCTCGACTGGTTCGGCGGGGCAACCCGTGTGGGCGAGCCTGCGCGTTATGGCTGGCCAGAGACACCGCCACGCGTGGCGATCCTCACCGCAGGGGCGGGGATGGACGCAAAACCTGTCGAGGCGCTGCTTGGCATCGGTTGCAAAGGCATCGTGCTGGCCGGAATGGGGCAGGGCAACGCACCCGGATGCGTGCTCGATGCGTTGAGCGAGGCGGTGAAAAGCGGAGTGCCGGTCGTGCGCTCTGCACGCGTGGACGAAGGGCTGGTCGATCGCAATGTCGAGGTCGATGACGACCGGTACGGCTTTGTCGCGGGAAGGGCGCTCGGCCCTGCCAAGGCGCGGGTGCTTCTGATGGTGCTGATCGCCAACGGCATCACCGATGCGACCGCAATTCAGGCAGCTTTTGACCGCGGCTGAGCAATTGCGGGCCCCCGCAAGACGGGGACCCGCTCTGTTCAATTAGGCCCAGGGCGTGACGAGATATTTCTCGCCGGTCTTCATCTGACGATAATCAAGGATCGCATCCTTGGTCAGCATCTCTTCAAGGTTCACCTTCGCTTTATAGTTTGAGGCAAATGTGGTGGTGAGATTGTCGAGTACGCGTTTACGCATGCGGCCAACCGTTTCCATTCCCGCCTTTTGCAGGAACGGGGTCAGCAGCCAGCCCGAAAGCGTCCAGCCAAAGCCATAGGACGGGGTCAGCACGGTCGGGCTCGTATCGAGACGACCATAGATGAACATGCGCTTTTCCTGATTGGAGCCATAGCGCGAATATTCGGTCATCTTCTTGACGGCGACCTGTTCCATCGCCTTGAACACCGTGTCGGTCGCTTGTCCGCCGCCGATGGGGTCAAAGCCATAGAACGCATCGGTTGCATCAATCGCGGAGCGCAATTGCGCCATGAAATCATCATCAGATGAATTGACGACGTGTTTTGCGCCAAGACCTTTCAGCATTTCGACATGCTCGGCCTTGCGCACGATATTGACGAGCTCGAGGCCGTCTTCTGCACAGATCTTGACCAGCATCTGGCCAAGGTTTGACGCAGCGGCTGTGTGCACGATTGCGTTATGTCGGTCCATCTTGGCATTTTCGGCAAAACCAAGCGCGGTCATCGGGTTCACGAAGGAGCTTGCGCCCTCTTCGCACGAATGATCGCCCAGCGGCAGGCACATCATCGCATCGGCGATGGCATATTGGCTGAACGCATTGCCCGGAACACAGGCAACGCGCTTACCCATGAGCGCCTTGGCCATATCGCTGTCGCCGGTGGCAACCACGGTGCCTGCGCCCTCGTTGCCGGCTGGCAGGCGCTGGTCATGGCGCGCTTTCTGACCCGAATGGAAAGGTTCGGGCATGGTGGCGACGACCTTGCCAGCTGAATATTCCGCATTTTCAAAGTCCGCCGCGCTGGTCAGAATTGCAAGGTCCGACGGGTTGATCGGCGCTGCTTCCATCTTGACCAGAACCTGATTGTCCTTGGGCTCCGGAAAGCTTTCTTCGCTGATCTCGAGGGTCAATTTGCCGTCGCTTGAAAGCGTTGTGAAAAGCTGTTTGCCAGTGGTCATAAATTTCTCTCTCGGTTGTTAAATCAATCGGTTGCGGGTTTGGTATCGCTGTCTGGCTTTTCTCGCGGGGAAAGCTCAAGAATTGTCGCCATCGCCGCCCAAATGGCGAGCGTGGGCTGAAGTTTGGGGACGCGGGTCAATGAAAACCACTCCTCAGCGATTTGTGGCAGGAAAGCAATGGCAATGGCCGTGAAAACAATACTGAATAACGTGTAATCGCTAAGCGCAATCGACTGGATCATCATCACGATGAACGCGCTGATCACGAGCAGTGCGACAAAGTCGAAAATCGGCAGGTTTTCACCGCCTACCAGGACAAAGCCCAGCACCGCACCAAACACGATATTGAGCGCGTTGAGACCAGCGCGATAGTCGCCATCTGCCATGCGCGCCTTGGTGGGAAACTTGTACCATTTGGCCATCAGTCGTCGTGCTCCTGCGGATAGATCGCTTCCACGAAGTAAAGCCCGTGAGGCGGCGCGTTCAACCCTAATTCCGAACGGTCCTTTGCCGCCAGGGCATGGCCGATCTGTGCTTCATCCCACGAACCCTGACCCACCAGTTTCAGGCACCCGACCATGCTCCTGACCTGATGGTGCAAGAAACTGCGCGCCTCGGCATAGATGCGGATTTCGTCGCCCCCGTCGGTTTCAACGCGCTCCACATCGAGGCGGTCCAATGTCTTTACCGGATCGTTGGACTGGCACTGGACCGAGCGGAACGTGGTGAAGTCATGGCGTCCCACAAGGCTTTGTGCAGCGCGGTGCATGGCGTGGTGGTCAAGCGGCTTCGCAACGTGCCAAACCTGCTTCTTGGCAAAGGTCAAGGGCGCACGCCGGTTGCAGATGCGATAGACATATCGGCGCTCAATACAGGAAAACCGCGCGTGCCAGTCATCGGGAACGATTTGAGCGTCGAGGATCGCGATTGGCTCTGGGCGAAGATGCGCATTCAATGCTTCGGAGAGGCGAAAAGGGTCCATGTCCTTTTCAAGATCAACATGGCTGCGCATCCCCAGCGCGTGCACGCCCGCATCGGTGCGGCCTGCTGAATGAAGCACCACCTCTTCGCCGGTGATCCGGTTCAATGCCTCTTCGATCGACTGCTGGACCGATGGTCCCTGCTTTTGCCGCTGAAGCCCGTAAAACGGCGTCCCGTCAAATTCGATGGTGAGCGCGAAACGGGTCACTTGAGCACGGTCCCCGCCTCAACCGGTCGACCGCGCAAGTAATCCTCGCGGCTCATCGCCGGCTTGCCCGCACGTTGGAGTTTCAAGGGACGGATTGCGCCTTCGCCGCAAGCGATAGTGAGTTCAGCGTCGAGGACCTCTCCTGGCTTGCCCGACCCCTTTGCCTCCTGCGCCAACAAGAGCTTCACCCTCTCATCGCCCAGCTCAAACCAGGCGCCGGGGAAGGGCGCCAAGCCAGCCACATGACGCACCAGCTCACCCGCAGGCCGCGCCCAGTCAATCCGCGCCTCGGCCTTGTCGATCTTGGCAGCGTCGGTGGCCTCGGCATCATCCTGAACAACGGGTGGAAAGGCGTCGAGGTTGGCAAGCACCTCCACCATCGCCTCTGCGCCCATGTTGCCGAGTTCCTCAAACAGCTCGCCAGTGGTCTTTGCATCAATGGGCGTGCGCAGAATATGTCGCATGGGGCCGGTATCGAGCCCCGCTTCCATCTGCATGATCGTGACGCCCGTTTCCTCATCCCCGGCCATGATAGCGCGGTGAATGGGCGCCGCTCCCCGCCAGCGAGGCAGGATCGAGGCATGGATATTCAGACATCCGTGGGTGGGGGCATCAAGCACCGCTTGCGGCAGGATCAGCCCATAGGCAGCAACCACCGCAACATCGGCACCAAGCGCAGCAAATTCAGACCTGGCCTCTTCACTGCGCAGCGATTTGGGATGGCGCACTTTGAAGCCCAACTCTTCTGCTTTGGCCTGAACCGGCGACGGGCGCAGCTTCTTGCCCCGGCCCGAACGGCTTGGCGGCTGGGTATAAACACAGGCGATTTCGTGACCCGCCTCGTGAAGAGCCACCAGTGCAGGCACCGCAAAATCCGGCGTTCCCATAAAAACTATGCGCATAAGGCCAAAGCTAAACCTTTGTGAATTGAGCCAAGCGCCCTATCTCTCCCCACATGGCATCGCAAGAGATCGAAGCACTATCCAGCGTATTGGCACGCCTGCCGGGCCTTGGTCCGCGCAGCGCGCGGCGCGCTGTGCTGTGGCTTGTGAAAAACCGCGAACACGCTTTGCCTGACCTGCTTGAGGCATTGGACGGCGTTTCCCAATCGCTCGTTGAATGCGAGATTTGCGGTAATGTCGACACCATCAACCCTTGCGGCATCTGCGCCGACCCCAAACGCGATGCAAAATCGCTATGCGTGGTCGAGGATGTGGCCGACGTTTGGGCGCTTGACCGCGCGCGGCTGTTTCAGGGGCGCTATCATGTGCTCGGCGGCAAGCTTTCGGCGCTCGACGGCATTGGCCCGGAAGACCTCAACATCAAAAGCTTGCTCGAACGCGTTGCACAAAGCGATGTGGACGAAGTTGTGCTCGCGATGAACGCGACGCTCGAAGGGCAGACAACGGCGCATTACCTCGCCGAACGGCTGGAAGAGCACAAGGTGCGCATCACGCAACTGGCGCATGGCCTGCCAGTGGGCGGGGAGCTCGACTACCTCGACGAAGGCACACTTGCACAGGCGCTCAGGGCGCGGCGGCCAGTGGGATAGTGCTGGGATAGGGACCGGGTCAGCCATCCGATCACACTTATTGAACGGTTCAACTTGCAGGGGCCGCTCACCCGCACTAAATCGAACGCATGGCTATCCGCGAAATCATTGAAGTGCCGGACCCCCGGCTCAAACTCGTGTCCGAACCGGTTAAACCCGAAGAGTTCAACGACGAATTGAAAACCCTCGTCGAGGACATGTTTGAAACCATGTACGATGCGCCAGGCATCGGTTTGGCCGCGATCCAGGTCGCGGTGCCCAAGCGTGTGCTCGTCATCGATCTTCAGCCCGAAGACCCCGATGGAGAGCCGGTCGAGTGCGAGCACGACGGACACAAGCACACCCATCCGGCCACCAAGAAAGAGCCGCGGGTATTCATCAATCCGGTGATCACGCCTGAAAGCGAAGAAATGTCGACCTATCAGGAAGGCTGCCTCTCGCTTCCCGAAATCTACGCAGACGTCGATCGGCCAGCCTCGTGCACGGTCGAATATCAGGACCTTGATGGCAACCACCACAAGGAACACCTGACGGGTATGATGGCGACCTGCCTCCAGCACGAGATGGACCACCTCGAAGGCATCGTCTTCATCGACCACCTCTCGCGTCTCAAGCGCAATATGATGCTGAAGAAGCTGAAGAAGATCAGGGCTGCGGCTTAGTTTAGTTTGCGCTCACCCATCCGGGTGAGCGTCCTCGCTAGACGGGCAGGCGAGCTGCCCCCGCTGCGGGCGGGCGCCAAGAGTCTCAGGCGCCCTTGCGGCGCTGCGCGCCGTTTGTGTGCTCAGCCCGCTTTATCGGTCACCCTTCCGCTTTTAGTCCTTCGATTGCTTTGGTCACATCGGCGATAACTTCGTCGCACATCCGTACACAGCGGCGACAATGGGCATCATCGTGCATCGCGCAGTGTTCCTTGCATTCCTCGCACGCGACAATCACGGCAAGACCCATGGCGCGGATGGCCAGCACATTGTGGCCGGTGCGCCGCGAGCCCATGCGATAAAACGCGGTGCAGGCATCGGAGGCATCGAGGCAGCGGCGGATGCAATTGCTGCGATCTTCCTTCACATGGGCAAGGCACGCATCGGCGCATGAATTCATGATCGCCGCGCCATACATCGCGTGCTTGACCGCCTCGCCAAGCTGATCGTTGTAGCCATCACCCACAGAAGGGTGTTCCTGAATCATTTCCTTGATCGACATTACATTCTCCTTTTCCTGACAAAGTGAGCAGGACAGGGGATAGTTCCGAAAAAGAACATTTGCCTCGTTCAATGTTCGATGTATGTTCTTTTACATGGAATTTTCTGCACTCTCAGTTCTTTTGGCGCTCGCGGCGCTTGTCATTGGCGGCCTGATCGGCTGGTTCGTTGCGCGTGGTCCGGTCACCGAAATGCGCGCGCGAGAGCAGGAGGCGCGAGAAAGCGCTTCATCTGCCGAGGCCGAAGTTGGGCGATTGAACACCGATTTGGCTCGGGCTGAAGCTCGGGCTGCGCGCGTGGATGAACTGACGCAGGAACTTGTCGAGGCACGCAAGAAACGTGATGCGCTCTCGGAGCTTTACGGTCCTGCAGAAGAGCGCGCGCAGCGTGTGCCCAAGCTTGAGGAAGAACTCGCTGGACTGCGCGAGAAGTATCGCACGACCGACGTTGAGCTGACGCGCCTGCGCACCGAAAGCGAAGAGCGTGAACGCGCCTTTGCTGAACGGGCGGCGGAAAAAGAGGCTGCCTTCGCAAAAGAATACAAGCGCCTGGTCGAAGCAGAAGAGAAACTTCAGGCCAAATTCGGCGAGATCAGCGAGAAGATGCTCGAAGGTGCACAGGCCCGCTTTCTCGAAGGCGCGCAGACGAAGCTTGCGGCGATGAACAAAGAAAGCATGGCCGAGCTCGACAAACGCGTAGGGCCGGTGGGCGAGACGCTCGAGCGTTATCGCAAGCGTGTCGAAGAAATCGAAAAGAACCGTTCGGAGGCCTGGCATCAATTGCAGGGAGTGATTGGCGAGGTGCGCGCAGGGCAGGAGCGAGTGCTGGACGGCGCAAATCGTATCACAACCACGCTGCAGGGCGCGACCAAGGCGCGCGGTGACTGGGGCGAACTGCAATTCGAAAACCTGCTCGATGCCTGCAATCTGCGCGGCCAGACCGATTTCGCTCGCGAGGTCGGCGTCAAGGATGATGAGGGGCGCGACAAACGGCCCGATGCAATCATCAACATTCCGGGCGGGCGAAAGCTCGTCGTCGATGTGAAGAATGTCTTCAACACCTACAAGCAGGCGAACGAGGCAGAAACTGAGGAAGAGCGCAGCGTCTTGCTGGCGAAGCACGCCAAGGAAGTGCGCGGGCACATTCAGGCGCTATCGGCCAAGCGGTATCAGGACACGGTGGAAGGCTCTGCCGATTTCGTAGTCATGTTCGTGCCGGGCGAGCATGTGCTTTACGCTGCTCTCACGCAGGATGATGGCCTCCTGAACTATGCGCTGGAACGCGGCGTCGTCTTGTCATCCCCGCTCAATTTCATGTCGATAGCACTGACCGTTGCGACGGTGTGGCGGCAGGCGGGCGTGCAGGCCGATGCGCAGGAAATCGCGGCGCTGGGCAAGCAGATTTACGACCGCCTCGCCACGGTGGCCGCACACATCAGCAACGTGCGGCGTGATCTGGGAAAAACAAACAACAGTTTCGACAAGCTGGTCGGTTCGTTTGATACCAACTTGCGTAAAGCTGGCGAACGGTTCGAAGAATTGAGCGTCGATACGAGCGCCAAGGACATGGCCGAAGCGTTACCGCTCAACTCGCAGCCGCGAAAACTGGTAAACTTCGCCGATAATGAGCAGGACGAAGTTGCGAAAACTGCTTCCTCCGCGCTTGAAGAAAGCCAGGACGCGGCGGAGTAGTCAGCTTTCCAGCCCGGCCAGCACTTCGTAAGCCAGCACCGCACCCGCGACGGCTGCATTCAACGAATCCGCGCGGCCTTTCATGGGCATTGTGACGCGCAGGTCGCATTCGGCTTCGTAGCCTTCCGGCAGTCCTTGCGACTCATTGCCAACCATGATGAAGCACGGTGCCTGATAGTCGGCCCCGCGATAGGGTACCGCATCGCGCAAGCTTGCCGCGACCAACTGACCTGAGCCACCCCGCAACCACGGCACAAATTCCTCCCACCGCGCCCGCGCGAGACCTTGCGTGAACAGCGCCCCCATGCTCGCCCGCACGGCTTCGGCGCTGAACGGATCGGCGCAATCGTCGATCAGGATCAGCCCGCCTGCGCCCACGGCATCGCCGGTGCGCAGCATGGTGCCAAGGTTGCCCGGATCGCGAAGGTCCTGTGCGACCAGCCATATTGTCGCCGCGCTCCGGTCAAGCCGCTCAAGCGAGGTGTCGAACTCATCGAATACGCCTACGACGCTCTGCGCGTTCGACTTGCCGGTGATCTTGGAAAGGATGTCGGGCGTCGTTGTTATGACCTCGCCGCCGCGGCTCTCAATCTCGCGCTCAAGCCCTTCGATCAGTGGATGGGGATCGCGTCCTTCGGCCATCACCACAGTGCGCGGCACATAGCCGCTCACCCGCGCATCTTCGAGGAGGCGCAGGCCCTCGACCAGAAACTGGCCGGCCCGCTTGCGCAGCTTCTTCTCGCGAAGAGAGCGCAGAAATTTCACCGTAGGATTGGAAAAACCGGAGATATGCTTGCGCATGTGCGCCTCGTGCTCAGTCTTCGCCAAAGCCGTCTTCGACCAGCGCGACAAGCTCGGCCAGAACCGCCTCGCTGTCGGTGCCGTCGGTGATCACCTCGATCGTGTCGCCCTTGGCAGCGCCCAGCATCATGAGGCCCAGGATCGAGCCGCCAGCGGCCTCATTGCCGTCTTTGGCAACCTTGACCTGCGCGCCTTCCGGCAGAGCCGCAACGGCGCCGACAAACTTGGCACTCGCGCGCGCGTGAAGGCCGCGTTGATTGACGATGGTGACGGTTTGACGCTGTTCCCCCATTGCCCGTACCCCTTAACTTCCGCCGCTCGCAGCGCGCGTCTGTTTGTCCTGGGCAGGCTTGTCAGCGCCGAGAAACTCGCTTGCCACGGTGATGTAATTGCGGCCCGCGATCTGGGCTGCCTCCACCGCTTCGACGACGCTCATATTCTTGCGCGCACCGGCGAGGCGGATAAGCATGGGAAGATTGATCCCCGCGATCACTTCGATGCGTCCTGCATCCAGAAGCGAAATCGCCAGATTGGAAGGGGTCCCGCCGAACAGGTCGGTCAGGATGATAACACCGCGCCCTGCATCGACGGTGCTGATGGCGTCAGAAATGTCGCTGCGGCGTTGTTCCATGTCGTCATTGGGACCAATGCACACGGTTTCGACCGCCGATTGCTCGCCGACGACGTGCTCCATTGCTTCGACAAATTGGTCCGCCAGACGACCATGCGTTACGAGGATCAAACCGATCATGTTTTAGACTTCAGTATGCCTGTACCCGTTGGCCCCTGCCAGGATAGGCTGCCCTTCGTGCGGGGCTGTATCCGGGGCTTTATCCAAGGCTTCCATCCCTAATCCTAACACTGCCATGCAATGCAAGTCCTTAATGCGTATCACGGCCCGGTCCCGTAGTTGGCGTGTCTTCGGTTCCTGTAACAGGTCCCTCGACCGCGTCAGCCACTCGTGAACTCAGATTGCGGTGGCGGACAGTGGGCGAAAAGCCTTCCTCGCGCAAGGCCTTTGCCATGCTGTGCGCGGTGAAGACCGAGCGGTGCTTGCCGCCGGTGCAACCAAAGGCGATGTGGACATAGGCTTTCCCTTGCGCCGCATATCGGGGCAGCACGGTAAGGAGCAGCGTTTTAATCTGCGCAAAGACAGTGTCGAACTCGGGATCCTTGCGGATATGCTCGCCCACCTGCTGGTCGAGCCCGGTCTTGTCGCGCAGTTCCTCGACCCAGTGCGGATTGTCGAGAAAGCGCATGTCGAAGACAAGATCGGCAAGCGGAGGCATCCCGCGCGCAAAGCCGAAACTCGAGATGGTAAGGCTCGGCTCTGCCTGGTGATCCTTGCCAAACAATTCGCGGATGCGGGTTTGCAGATCGTTTGAGGTGAGCTCGCTTGTATCGACCATCACTTCGGCCCAACGGCGCAGCGGCTCAAGCAGTTCGCGTTCGGCCGCAATCCCTTCCTGCACGGTGCGATCCTGGGCCATCGGGTGGCGCCGGCGCGTCTCGTTATAGCGCCGTTCAAGCTCGCTGGTCTTGCAATCGATAAACAGGAAAGTCAGGTCCAGATCATCGCGCAGCGCAAGCTGTTTGATGAGGGTGATGATCTCGTGAGGGACAAAGCCGCGTGTTCGCGAATCAAAACCGATCGCAAGCGGCGCACCGCCATGGCCGGGCTCTCCCACCAACCGGTCGAGCATGCGGACGGGAAAGTTGTCGATCGTCTCCCAGCCCAGATCCTCTAGCACATCAAGCGCGGTCGATTTGCCGGCCCCTGCAAGCCCCGTGACGAACAAGAGCCGCTGGCGCGTGTCGGATGAGGAGGGGGTGGGGGAGCGCGTTGCCATATCTGTTGGCCTATTTGCGACTTTGGCGGGCGAAAGGGAAGGGGGCTTGTGCGGGTTATTGAGGCGGCGAACTGTGATGGGACAGACCGCGGTGCCGATCATGCGGGATGCCAAAGCGGGCAAGCGCCATCTCTGCGCGAAGTGCTGGCGCGATTGTGCCGGGCGTAAAGGCGATGCACGGCACTCGCACTCCCAATATCTCGCGGCTTTGCGCGTCTTCGGGCAGGCGCTCGCCGTCAGTCCCAAGAGACAGCACCAAGGCAAGCGGACACGGGGCGCTCAGCGGCATTTCGAACAGTCCCACGCCGCGCACTTCGATCAGCCCTTCGATATTGGGCGGGGGATTTGCGACAAGACGGTCGCCGTCACGCGTGAGGCGCACCGCATCATCGCCAATCAGCACCGCGCCCCTGTCGATCAGTGCGAGGGCGAGAGAGGATTTGCCGCTCCCCGGCGCGCCCTCGATAGCCAGCGCGACACCGCCGATGGCAACACAGCTTGCCGCAAATATGATCTTGCCCTGATCGCTCATGTCGTCTGTCCGATCCGGCGCGCTACTGCATCGCTGGAATCTGAAGATGGAGGCACGCGCCCGGTTCCCCGTCGGGCCGCTCGCCTGCGGTGAGCGAGCCGTCGTGCGCTTCGGCGATGGTGCGGGCAATCGCAAGTCCAAGCCCTGAATGATTGCCGAAATCCTCGCCATCGGGGCGAACCGAATGGAAACGCTGGAACACTTTTTCGCGTTGGTCGACCGGAATGCCGGGGCCACGGTCGCAGACGGTCAAGGTGACGCAGGTTCCATCATTGTCGATCGTGACATTGATCGGCGCATCGGGGGGCGAGAAAGATACAGCATTGTCGAGCAGGTTTTCGATCACCCGTTCGAGCCGCACCCCCACACCCAGCACCGTGGGGGCAAAGCCGCGAGTGGTAACCTCAATCCCGTGGTCGGCGTTTTCTGAACGGTATTCGCGGCTGCCGATGATTGCCTGCACAAGCTTGGCGAGATCGACCTTCTCGCGCGTTGCGCGGCTCATTTCGGCATCAATCCGGCTTGCATCCGAAATCTCGGTCACCAACCGGTCGATTCGGCGCACGTCATGGGTCGCGATCTGTTCCAGCTCGCGGCGGGTGTCTGCATCGGAAACCTTGGGAAGGCTCTCGACCGCACTGCGCAAGGAAGCGAGCGGGTTCTTGATCTCATGCGCCACATCGGCGGCAAAGCTGTCGACGGCGTCAATCCTCTGGCGCAGGGCCAGCGTCATATCAGAAACCGAGCGGGCAAGCTGGCCGATTTCGTCCTTGCGCTCAGGCAGGCGCGGCACTTCGACCTCGCGCTCGCGCCCCAGGCGCACCTTTTGCGCGGAGCTTGCCAGCAATTGCAGCGGCGAAACGATGGTGCGGGCAAGATACAAGGAGAGCAGCGCAGATGCGCCAAGCACGAGCATAACCGACGTGATCAGGGCCGTGCGCGCAGCCCGCACGCTTTCGGTAATGTCCACCGCATTTCGCACGGTAAGAAGCGTTGCGCCATTGAGGCCCACTGGCGCTGCAGCGGTGATCACCGGTGTCCCATCGACCCAGTCATACAATCGCACCTGGCTCAGCCCTTCTTCGCGCGCCTGCTTGAGTTCGGGCCAGTCATCAGCGGTCTGTCCCTCGGGCTCCACGTAGTCGGTGACAGCGGGCGCCCTTACGATGGTATCGACGGTGCGGTCGAGCCAGCGCGCGACCTCTTGTTCCCAGCTGTCATCGGTCACATCGTCAAATTCGAAGGCGGGCTCTGCCAATGCGAAGCTGTCCGCCCAAAGCCGACCTTCGGCATCGAACATGCGCATGCGCATCCGCTGTTCCAGCCCGATCTGGACCAGCAAGGCCTCCTGCCGTTCGCGGGTCACACCGGCAAGCGCCTCAGCGGAGATCTGCGCCTCGATCCGGGCGAGTTTGAACCGCTCATCAATCAGCTGCGTACGATATGTGTCGAGATAGAACAGCCCCCCCGACAGGATCGCCAGAGGCAGGATATTCACCGCAAGAATGCGCGCGGTGAGCGAAAAACGGGCAAAAAGGTTGGGCCGCTCAGCCGTTTGGATGACGGCTTGCAGGAATGGTTCGGATTTTGTGTCGGCCGCGGTTTCGCCTTGCCTGTCTTGAGCGTCAGCCATCGGTGAAGCTGTAACCTGCGCCATAAAGCGTGTCGATTGCGCTGAATGTGTCATCGACAACGCGGAATTTGCGCCGCATCCGCTTGATATGGCTGTCGACGGTGCGGTCATCGACAAAGACATCGTCGGGGTAGGCGGCGTCCATCAACTGGTTGCGGCTTTTGATGACGCCGGGCCGGGCGGCGAGCGCTTCGAGGATCAGGAACTCGGTGACGGTGAGGCTAACGGGCTTGTCGTCCCAGCGCACATGATGGCGCGAGGGGTCCATGAAAAGCCGCCCGCGGGTGAGGTTTTCCTGAGCGGTGTCGCTTGAGCGAGGCTCTTCGCCCGGCACCCGTTCCGCTGGCTCCTTGCGGCGCAGGATCGCGCGGATGCGGGCTATAAGAAGGCGCAGGGAAAAGGGTTTGGCGATGTAATCATCCGCGCCCAGTTCAAGGCCTGCTTCCTCGTCTGCCTCGTCATCCTTACTGGTGAGGAAAATGACCGGTATATCGGACTGCGCGCGCACAAGGCGCAAAAGCTCCATCCCGTCCATCTTGGGCATTTTGATGTCGAAGACGGCAAGGTCCGGCGGATTTTGCAAAAGCGCTTTCAATGCTGTCTCGCCATCGGAATAAAGCCGGGTGACAAACCCCTCTGCCTGAAGCGCGATGGAGACTGTTGTGAGAATGTTGCGGTCATCATCGACCAAAGCGATCTCTACCGCTTCATCGGAAGGCTGATTTGCCTCGCTTAAGGTTTCGGTATCTTGCAGATCGCCTGCCATATCGGGCCGTCCTTCTTCCAATGGCGCAAGGTCTGGATAGCGGTAAGAGCGAGTAGAAACAATCGCGCGACGCGTTTCCCAGCCGGACAAGGCAACGAAATGGCGCGACAAAATTTGTGGACGGACAAGATAGACGGTTTTGCGGTCAACAATGGGCACAGCTGTGGCAATCAGCCTTGCAATTGCGCTGTTTGATGCAGGTGCAAAACGCGCGCGCACAATCGATGCTGCAATGCGGTACGCCGCACAGGGGTTTGACGACGGTAATCAGCCGCTTTATGCGCAATGCAACCTTCGGGATCAGGTACTCACGGCACGAATCGCAAAGCGCCTCGCGACGCATGGATGCCAAGACGCTTGCCCGGCGGTGCATACGTATGCGCAAAACCGCCCTTGCGCGCCACACTGACGCCCTCGCGAAGACGTCCTAGGAGATTACACGTTGACCTCGTCTGCTATCCCTCTAGCCCAGCCGCTTTCCTCACAAGGGATTGAAACCAAAGCCACAATTCAACCCAACCTTGGCACGTCCGCGCTCGTCGAAGCCGCGATTGCCGGCGGTGAAGGCCAACTGTCCAAGCACGGCGCCCTGGTGGTCAAAACAGGGGCGAAAACAGGGCGCAGCGCGAAGGACAAGTTCATCGTGCGCGACGAAACGACCGAGGACACCGTATGGTGGGGCAAGGTCAATGCGAGCATGACGCCCGAGCATTTCGCCAACCTCAAGGCAGACTTCATGGAAGCGCTTGGCGGTAAAGAGACGCTTTACGTGGCTGACCTGTTTGGTGGTTCACAGCCAGAGCACCGCGTCAATGTGCGCGTGATCAACGAACTTGCTTGGCACAATCTTTTTATCCGCACGCTTTTGGTGCGCCCGACAGCGGATGAGCTTTCCGACTTCGCGCCGGAATACACCATCATCGATCTGCCGACTTTCAAGGCCGATCCAGAGCGCCACGGCTGCAACTCGGAAACGGTGATTGCGGTCAACCTCACAGAGAAACTGATCCTTATCGGCGGCACACGCTATGCAGGCGAAATGAAGAAGTCGGTCTTCGGCATCCTCAATTACCTGCTCCCGACCAAGGGCGTCATGCCGATGCACTGCTCGGCCAATATCAGCGCCGATGGCAAAACGGCGGTGTTCTTCGGCCTGTCCGGTACGGGCAAGACCACCCTTTCCGCAGACGCATCGCGCACGCTCATCGGCGATGATGAGCACGGTTGGTCCGATACGGCTGTCTTCAACTTCGAAGGCGGCTGCTATGCCAAGATGATCAACCTGTCCGAAGAGGCCGAGCCGGAGATTTATGCCACCACCCGCATGTTCGGCACCGTTCTTGAAAATGTGGTCATGGACGAGCAAACCCGCGAGCTTGATTTCGACGACAACACGCTCGCCGAAAACACCCGCGGCGCATATCCGATCCACTTCATCCCGAACACATCCGAGAAAAACCTTGGCCCCGCGCCAAGCAATGTCGTGATGTTGACTGCCGATGCGTTCGGCGTTCTGCCTCCGATCGCGCGCCTTACGCCCGATCAGGCGATGTATCACTTCCTGTCTGGCTACACCGCGAAAGTGGCGGGCACCGAAATCGGTGTGACCGAGCCGGAGGCGACATTCTCGACCTGTTTTGGCGCGCCGTTCATGCCGCGTCACCCGAGCGTTTACGGAAACCTCCTGAAAGAACGCATCGCGAAGGGCGGCGTTCAATGCTGGCTGCTCAACACCGGCTGGACCGGTGGCAAGTATGGCGTTGGCAACCGGATGCCGATCAAGGCGACCCGCGCGCTTCTGAACGCGGCGCTCGATGGCAAGATGGACGATGTCGAATTCCGCAAGGATCCAAACTTCGGCTTCGATGTGCCAGTGAGCGTCCCTGCGCTTGCAGAAGCGGGCATCGACCAAACCATTCTCGACCCGCGCAGCACGTGGGACGACAAGGGCGAATACGATGCGACCGCGCAAAAGCTGGTTCAATTGTTCATCGACAACTTTGCCGAGTTCGAGGCCCATGTCGACGAAGGCGTGCGCAAGGCAGCGCCTGCCAGCGTGGTCGCAGCCTAAGGCTTAATCAATTTCCGAGCTGGAGAGGGGAGCCCCGTCTGGAGCACTTGCAAAAGAGTGCATCAGGCGGGGTTCTTGTTTGGCGTCTCGATTTTCTTGTCGAGGCAAAACTGGCCTAGCACGGCGCGGTGGTCTGATCCGTTGGCGGGCAAGACTTGGAAGTCGCGCACCTTGATGTCGCCGTTGACCATGATCTGATCGAGAGGCCAGCCAAAGAAAGGCGCAAACGAGGGAAAGGTGGGATAAGTGCCTCTGCCGATGCGCGGGTCTTTCCAATCGCCAATTTCGCGAAAGGATGTGGTGGTGGTCGACCAGGGCACATCGTTAAAATCGCCCATTGCAACCGCGCCTGCATAATTGCGGCCGTTCTCCGTGGCGGCGCGCTTGATACTGCGATCGCGTTGTGTCGTATCCTGCCCCGGCAACGGCGCCTTGGGATGCAGCCCTACAAATTGCACTGCCGAACTTTCGTTGGCTTGCAACAGTGCAAAGACACTGGGCGTGTCCTCACCCGGTTTTTCAAGAACGTCGGCGTTGAGCACCGGCAATTGGCTGGCGAACACCTTGCCAAAGGTGTCGGATTGCGGGTGGGTGAGTGAAAAGCGATAGTCGCCCAGCACCGGTTTCAGCGCTTCTGCCCAGTCATCGTCCACTTCGGTCAAAAACACCACATCAGGCTGTAATTCGCGCATCTGCGCAATCAGCCGGTCGTAGTTTGTGTTCTTCATCTTTACGTTCGCCGAATAGACGGTGAAGCATTGTTCCTGCGGGTGATCGGATGCGATCTCCATCTGGGCAGGGGCAAGCTGGACGTAAGGCCACACCATGACAAAGTTGATGAGCGTTGCTGCCACAAACATCGAGGCGGCAAGCACGCGGTGCGATTTCAAAAATATTACGGTTAAAAGTGCCAATGCGATGAACACATATCCAGCAGGTTCGCGGACAAAGCCAACGGCGCGCACCGCCCAGAAATCGCTGGGGTAGATCGGGATAATTGCAGAGGCGAGGGCAAGCCCGCCAGCGATAAGGGCTATAATGGTGCGTTTGTTCATCGCTTTTGCGGGTCGATCATTGGACAGGTTCCTGAAAATTGGCGGGACATTTCTTTACTTTCGCAATCCCTGGCATGGGTTTAGGTTCCCTGCCTGACTCGCGAATAGGAGAAGCGGCATGAGTTTGCTCGATGGAATTTTGAAAAATATCGGTGGTGCACCCGACGACGTTACCAATCTGGCCCAGAAGGTCGGGATCGACCCCGCCATGGCTGAAAAAGCGATCGCCGTGCTCGGCCAGACGCACCAGATGGAAGGCGACACCGTGGAACTTGCATCGGCCAAGACCGGCCTTGATGCAGGCGTGCTGAGCCAGTTGGTCGAACAGATCGGCGGCGAGGGTTCGCTCACCCATTTCGCAGAAGCGATCAAGAACGATCCGTCCTCGCTTATGGGCCTGCTTGACCGCGATGGCGACGGCAACCCGCTCAACGATATCGCCGATATCGCAAGCGGTCTGTTCGGCAAGAAATAACACGATAACCGAAAAAAGAAGGGGAAGCCGATGAGCCTTGCAGCCATGCTTCAGCAAACGGGCGCGATTTCGTCGATGGCGCGCGAGCTTGGAATTGACGAAGGGACCGCGAAAACCGCCGCAGGCGCGCTTTTGCCGGCGATTGTAGCTGGCATGGGGCGCAGCGCCACCGGCGGCAATACGACGCCCGATCCGCTTGGCGGGCTCGGCGGCCTTGCGGGCGCCCTGCTCGGCGGGAGCAGCGCGCAAGGCGGTGCCGGAGCAGGTTTGGGCGGGCTCATCGGCGCAGGGCTGCTTGACGCGGTCCTCGGCTCGGCTCCTACCCCTACTCAGCCGGGTAATGACATCCTTGGCAACATCTTTGGCAGCAAGGATGTGAGCCGCTCTGTCGCTGGCGAAGTGGCTGGCCTGACCGGTCTCGATGAAGGGATGCTCAAAAAGATGCTTCCCATACTCGCCATGGCGGTGGCTGGCTATATGGCCAAACAGGCCGGGGCAGGAGCAGGTGGTGGCCAACAGGGCGGCGGCGCGCTTGGCGGGATACTTGGTTCAATCGTCGGCGGGATGATGCAGCGCTGATGCAGCGTTAATCCAGCGCGTCGAGATAGGTCCATATCCGGCTCACCACGACTGACCCTTCGCCAACCGCGCTGGCGACCCGCTTGACCGAGCCCGAGCGCACATCGCCCACGGCAAAGATACCATCGGTGCTGGTTTCAAACGGGCTTTCGCGGTCCGCCGGTGCGCCGGTGATAACGAACCCTTTGTCATCGGTGCCCACCAGTCCGCTGAGCCATTCGGTATTGGGCGCAGCGCCAATCATGATGAACAAGGCGCGCGTATCGATCCGTCGCTTTTGATCGGGCGTCGTAACGGTCACGCCCTCCAGCCAATCGTCACCGTGCAAACCGGTGACGGTGGTGTTGTAGTGAATGGTAATCCTGGGATCGGCTTCGAGCCGCTGCGAGAGATAGCGCGACATGGATGCCGCCAGACTATCCGAGCGCACGACCAGATGAACGTGCGCGGCGCTGCGGCTCAGGTGCATGGCCGCTTGCCCGGCTGAATTGCCCCCGCCGATCACCACCGCTTCGGTGCGCTTGCAAAAGCGCGCCTCCATTTCGGTGGCGGAGTAGAAGATGCCTGCGCCTTCCAATTGCTCCAGCCTTTCGAGCGGCAAGCGGCGGTATTGGACCCCGGTGCTGACAAGGACAGCCTTGGCGCAAATTTCATCGTCATCGTCTAGCTGTGCGCAAAAGCTGCCGTCCTCGCGCCGTTCCAGCCCGACCACGCGGCGCGGCATGACGAAGCGTGTGCCGAACTTCATCGCCTGAATCTGTCCACGCCACGTCAGATCCGTGCCGCTGATCCCGGTGGGAAATCCCATGTAGTTTTCGATCCGGCTCGACGTGCCCGCTTGCCCGCCAACGGCCGTGTCCTCGATCACCAGCGCCTCGAGCCCCTCGCTGCCGGCATAGACCGCCGCCGCAACGCCCGCTGGCCCGCCGCCAACGATAAGGAGGTCGAAATCACGCTGCGAACAGATGTCGAGATCAAGGCCCAGGAACTGTGCGACCTTGCGCGGGCTGGGATCGTCGAGCTTGGTGTCTGTCCCGACAATTACGCCGGGTTCGTTGCTCACGATGCTGCACGCCTCAAGCGTTTCGTTGTCGCCTGCATCCATATCGTAGCTGGAGAAGGGGATGCGGTTGCGCGACAGAAAGCGTTCAACCGCCTGCACCTTGGCATCGCGGTCTGCCCCGATGATTTTGACCGAGCCATTGGAATGCTCGAACTGCTTGCGCCTGCGTGCGGAAAAAACGGTCAGGATATGGTCGGAAAGCTCGGGCACACGGCTCATCAGTTCGAGCATGTCGGTGCGCGGCGCTTCGATTACACGCGTCTCGCACGTGGTGCGCATCTTCAAGTAATGCGCGCCGCGATTGAGGAAGCCGATTTCGCCCATGAACTGGGTCGGACCAAGCGATGCTTCCATCAAGCGTTCGCCGGTGTGGTGGTCCACGACCTCGATCTCGCCATCGAGGACATAGACAAAGGTGTCCATCCGGTCGCCAATTTCGGCAACCACGTGGCCGGCAGGATAGGTCTTTTCCTCGCCGATCTCGCAAATCGCATCGACGTGAGATTGGGCGAGCGGCACACGGCGCATCGTCTCAAGATCATTGCCGAGATGTTCCACAAAGTGCCTCCTGTCGATTCTTGAGCGTTGCTCACCTTAATGGAGCGCGGGGTCAAAGTCAGGTGATGTGCGGCAAAGGCGCTAAAAGAAAACGCCGCCAGAACGGTTTTACGTTCGGACGGCGCTTCTTGATTTTCAGATTCCGGCTTCGCTCCTGAAAAAGAACGAGCGGTCGTCGCAAAAGGTCAGTCTTTCAAATGCGCAGGGACGATGCCGCCCGCTGCCGCCATCTGGTCGAGCACCGCTTTATGAAGTGCGATGTTGTCTTCGGCTGTGCCCGAATAATCGGCGTTGCCCATTTCCTGCGCGAGAGCCTTGCGATTGGCGTAGCTGGGGTCAATGCGAACAAGCTTCATCAGATCGACGATCGAGGTTTGCCAGTTGAGTTTGTCAGAGCCCGGAATGCTGGCGATGCGCGCTTCAACATCGGCATTGCTGATCGCGGCGCGCTTTGGCGGGGTGGCGGGTGCGGCGGTTGTGGGGGTTGGCGCGGCTGGTGCTGCTTTTGTTTCTTCTTCGTCGTCGCCAAAAATCGCGTTAGAAATCGAACTGAAAATACCCATAATACCCTCCATATAAGTTACACCCCTGGTGCTAGCGGTGCGCGCAGGGGTTTTCCAGCGGCTTTACAAATGATGACAAGGGGCAAATCGAAACGGACATGACCGATCTGGTTTTTTCAATCGTGATATTGGCGGCGATCCTGCTGCTGGTGGCAGCTTTCGTTTACTGGCGGCGGACCGGCGCGGTTAAACAGCCCGTGCTCATGGTGGTGCTTGCGCTGATCGCGATTGGCAATGTGCTTATCTGGACGATCCCGACCGCCGACGGGACTGCTCCTGTCGATCAGATCCAGTCGGCCGAGACGGGATAACGCCCCGGCCGATTGTTCAGGGTTACTGCGGAATGCGCCAGTTTACGACATTGGAATAGGTGCCAGCAACATTGGCCCCGCTTGCATCCTTTGCCGGAGTGAAGACGGCGCGCGATGTGATCAACTGACACGTGGCACGGTCAAGCGCGGTGTATCCGGTTGAGCCTGTCACCGTGCAGTCCGTGACCTTGCCGCTCGCGCTGATCTTGAGCGAAAAGCGCGCGTTGCCTTCATACCCGCGCCGGATCCAGCTTGTGCGATAATCGGAAGTCTTGATCCAGTTGCCCGGATTGCCGCGCGGCGCCGCAGCGACGGGATCGAAGGTGGGCGCGGGCTGTGGGACTGTGGGAAGTTCAACCGGGCCAAGGCGAGCGCCCCAATCCTCGCTCAGCGTTCCGCCCGTCGGCAGCGTGCCTGGCCCTGTCAAAGTGATCACGGGGTCTGGCGCTGGGGCCGGGCGAAGCGGATCGGGTTGCGGGATCGGATTGGTCTTGGTGTCTGTCTCGACGGTTTTGTCGGGCTCGATGATCTCAGGGGTGATCACCACGTCAGGAATGTCGCTGGCCCTTGGGTTAGGGACTTCGGGCGCAATGACGATCTTGACGGCGAGGCCGGCGACAAGAACCGCACCGACGGTTGCAGGGACGCCCAGAGCGCCGACAACGGCGAGGGGGTTGGGGCGGTTTGCGGTGGTCGCGTAATTCATGAATCTTCTCCTCTCATGATTTGCGATGAGTGGAGCGTCTCACGAGTTGTTGCGAGTGACAAGCAATATCGAGTTGCAATTGGCGACGGGTCGCAGGCTGCAACGTATTAAAATTGCGTGAGATTATTCTTTTTGCGCACCCGCATCCGCGAGCGCATCCTCGGTGAGTCTTTGTTTTTCGCACGCCCATCCGGGCGCGCATCCTCGCTAGACGGGCAGGCAAGCTGCCCCCGCTGCGGGCGGGCAGTCGCCCTTGCGACGCCGCGGCGTCGTCCCAGCTCACTATGGCTAGGGCATCGCGGAGCACGGTCGCGGCAGCGACCGCAAGCACGACCGTGCGCCCGCAAGTGCCCCGCATTGAGCGGAGCGAAAGGAGGGAATAGCACCGAGGATGCTCGCCCGGATGGGCGAGCGTAGCCACAAACTATCTTATTTGATTGGACAATCCGGCGACAGGCGGAAGTCGAGGTAGTTGTCGACGCTTGCCATCATGTCTTCCATTTCGTTTTCGAAGAAATGGTTGGCGCGAGGGATTTCGTCATGGTGGATCGTGATGTGCTTTTGCGTGCGCAGCTTGTCGACGAGCTTCTGCACGGCGCTTGGCTGAACCACGGTGTCAGCCGCGCCTTGCACGAAGATGCCCGAGGCCGGGCACGGCGCAAGGAAGCTGAAGTCATACATGTTCGCAGGCGGCGCAACCGAGATAAAGCCGCGCACTTCCGGGCGCCGCATCAGCAGCTGCATGCCGATGAGCGCGCCGAAGGAATAGCCCGCAACCCAGGTTTGCTGCGCCTCGGGGTGGATCGATTGCACCCAGTCGAGCGCGCTAGCCGCATCGGAAAGCTCGCCAATGCCGT
Source organism: Qipengyuania sp. S6317L1 (assembly GCF_023015615.1). Classification (GTDB taxonomy): domain Bacteria; phylum Pseudomonadota; class Alphaproteobacteria; order Sphingomonadales; family Sphingomonadaceae; genus Erythrobacter. The sequence goes on from NZ_JALKAJ010000005.1 coordinate 137,882, forward strand.
TGTCGAAGGAGCCCTGGCTGCGGCCCACGCCGCGAAAGTTGAAGCGAAGCGTTGCAAAGCCGCGATCAACAAAGGTCTGATAGAGCCGTTGAACGATCCGGTCATTCATCGTGCCGCCGCCTTCGGGGTGCGGATGCAGGATCATTGCAACGGGTGCGCGCGGGCGTGGTGGCGGGGAAAAACGACCTTCGAGACGGCCCTCTGGACCGGGAAAGATGACGGATGGCATCAAATGACCTTTGTGAAATGGGTTGCGCTGTTACACCGGCTGGTGTCCGCTGGTGCTCCCCCTATATAAGCACTTGCAGGAATGTGCAATTTTTTAAGAATCGTTCTCAATAAGGGCTATCATTGACCGACCGAGTGTATCTTGATCACGCCGCCACAACCCCGCTGCGCCCTGAGGCGAAGGCCGCGATGGAGGAGGGCTTTGCGCTGTGGGCCAACCCGTCGAGCCCGCATGGCGAAGGGCGCAAGGCCAAGAACGCGCTCGAAGACGCGCGCGCCCGGATCAAGGCGGCATGCGAATGGGACGGCGAGGTGATCTTCACCTCCGGCGCGAGCGAGGCCCTGTGGATTGCTCTTAACCGAGCCAAGGCCACGCGCCGAATCGTCAGCGCGGTTGAGCATGATGCGGTCTTTCGCGCTGCGCCTGATGCGGAGATTTCGAGCGATGAAAGCACGTTCGATGCGTCGACTATCCTTGCGGTTCAGCACGTCAATTCTGAGACCGGTGTAATCAATCCCGTTGGGGCGATGGCGGAAGCTCTGGGGCCAACGGGTGCAGTCCTGCTTTCCGATTGCTCGCAGTCGGCGGGCAAGCTGAAACTACCCAAGGCCGATATGCTGGTCGTCTCCGCGCACAAGCTGGGCGGCCCCATCGGGATTGGCGCGCTTCTGGTGCGCGACTGGAACCTGCTTGAGCCCACAGGAGGCCACGAGCGCGGCTATCGTCAGGGGACCGAGAATATGCCCGGCGCGCTAGGCTTTGCGAGCGCGCTTGAGGCGGGCGAGTGGGCGACCACTGCAGAGGAGCGCTCCGGATTTGCGAGCGCACTTGGCGAGGCCAAACTGACCTTTGGCGATCAAACCGACTACATCTTCGCCCTCGCACACCCCACTATGAGCGCGCAAGCTCTCCTCATTCGCCTCGATGCGATGGGGATAGCCGTATCGGCTGGCAGCGCGTGTTCTTCGGGGACGCTTAAAAAGAGCCGTGTGCTCGATGCTTTTGGGGTGAGCGATGAGGTCGCCGCACGCACCATTCGCGTGAGCCTTGGCTGGAACACGACCACGGCGGATCTGGACCGTTTCATCGAAGCTTGGAAGTCTCTCACATGATCTATCTCGACAACCAGGCCACCACGCCGCTTGCGCCCGAAGCGCGCGATGCGATGATCCGCTGGCTCGACGGGCCCGATGGCTCGGGGTTCGGCAATCCGCACTCACCGCACAAGCTTGGCCGTCAGGCAGCCGCTGCGGTCGAGGCGGCGCGCGATCATGTGGCGGCGCTGTTCCCGGCGGGCGGCACAGTGATTTTCACGAGCGGCGCGACCGAGGCGCTGAACCTCGCCATTCGCGGGACGGGTGGGAAAGGCAGCGTTGCCTTCTCCGCAATCGAGCACTCGGCGGTGGGTGATACCGCGAAGGATGCTGGTCCGCACAAGGTGCTCCGCGTCGATAGCGACGGGATCTGTGATCCGGAGCAGGATATCGACGGCGCTGTGCGCCTGTTCGCGGTGATGCAGGTGAACAATGAGATCGGCACGATCCAGCCCACGCGCGACTGGCACGAACGCGCAAAGCAGGAAAACGCGCTGTTCCTGATCGATGCGGTTCAGGCTTACGGGAAGATGCCGGTTGCGGGCGCGGATATGCTCGCCGTGTCGGCGCATAAGCTGAACGGTCCCAAGGGCGTTGGCGCTTTGTGGGTGCGCGACGGGGTAAAGCTTCGCGAGGTGCAGACCGGCGGCGGGCAGGAACACGGCCTTCGCTCCGGCACTTTGTCGCCTGCGCTCATTGCCGGTTTTGGCGCAGCGGCCAAACTTGCCAGAGAACGCATGGAAGAGGACGCCGCCCACGCAGAGGCGCTGTGGACCAGAGCACGCGAACATTTTGACGGCTGGACCCTCAACGGAAGCGACGCATCGCGCTGGTATGGCAATATGAATATCAGGCGCGACGGCCTCGATGTGGCGCGCCTCATGTCGGATTGCCGCAGCGTCATGTTCTCCGCCGGAAGCGCGTGCGCGAGCGGCTCTGGTCGGCCCAGCCACGTGCTCAAGGCCATCGGGCTAAGCGATGAACAAGCGAAAAGCTCGATCCGGCTCGGGTGGGGGCGCTACACCACGCTTGACCAGATCGACGAGGCAGCCAAGGCCATTCTCGAGGCGGCAAAAGATCAGGAGCTTTGGGGGTAATCTCATGACCATCACAGTGAATTTCATCGACCCCAAGGGGAATGCCAATACCGCTGATGGTGAGGCGGGCGACAATCTGCTCAAGGTGGGACAGGCAGCGGGCCTCCCGCTAGAGGGGACGTGCGAGGGGCAAATGGCGTGCTCGACCTGTCATGTGATCGTGGCCGCCGAATGGTTCGATAAACTGCCCGAGGCGTCCGAAGAGGAAGAGGACATGCTCGATTTTGCCGCAGGGGCGCGGCGCACATCGCGCCTTTCCTGCCAGATCGACCTGACCGATGAGCTCGACGGGCTCACCGTGACTGTCCCGGGCGAAAGCCACGACGCACGCGGGCTCTAAGGCGCGCGGGCTCTAGGGTGCGCGGGCTCTAGGGCGCGCGGAACCCAGACGCGAAAAACCCCGCGACGCTGTTGCAGCGCGGCGGGGTCTTCGGGGATATCTTGTGCGCGATCATACGTTTTCGGGCACTTGGTCGGCCGAAATCTCGACCGCGTCGATCAGCGCCTCGGTAAAGGCGGGGATATCGTCGGGGTTACGGCTGGTGATGAGATGACCATCGACCGCAACTTCGCGATCAATCACTTCGCCGCCGGCGTTCTTCAAATCGGTGCGCACTGACGGCCATGCGGTGACAACCCTGCCATCGACCAAGCCCGCTTCGATCAGCAGCCATGGTGCGTGACAGATCGCGGCAATCGGCTTGCCTTGCTTGTCGAAGGCTTTGATCAGATCAATGACCGTATCGTTCATACGCAGAATGTCGGGGTTCATTTGACCGCCGGGAAGAAGAAGCGCGTCGAAATCGTCAGCGCTTACATTGTCGACAGTCGCCTCGACCTGCACGCTGTTGCCCCAGTCGCCGTTTTCCCAGCCCTTGATCGTGCCGTTCTCAAGGCTTGCGACGAGCGTCTTTGCTCCGGCTTCCTCGAGCAACTTCTTGGGCTGTTCCAGCTCTGATTGTTCAAATCCGTTGGTTGCGATGATGAGAATGCTTTTCATGTCTCAGATGCTCCTTTTGTTTTGTGTCTTCACCCTTGGAAAGAGATGAGCCGCCGGTTCGTTCCAAACTTCGCGAAAGAGTCCAGAAACGGCGATCCCAACAGTTGGGAATATGAACCAATGTTCAGGATTGTCACGAAATGCAAAGGAATTGCCGGGGCGCGAAAACCGCAGAATTCCACCGTTTTTCGAGTTTGGCACGGGAGGTGCAAAGCAGTTGGCATGCAGCGGAAACAACCCGCAAACAGTTTAAGTAACCTTTTCAAACGGAGATACGAACCATGACCAACATCGCACACAACTTCGCCGCAGCCGCTTTCTCGATCGTGATTTCAGCAAGCCTCTTCGCTTACGCAATCGTGCCAGCAAGCCCCGCTGCTTTCGCTTGATCCGAACCGACACACCAACCCAACTTTTAAGGAATTTCAAAATGACCATCGCCGCCAACAACGTCATCGCCGCAGCCTTCAGCCTCGTCGTTTCAGCTGCCCTTTTCTCTTACGCTATCCTCCCTGCCAGCCCACAGCTTCTCGCCTAAGCTGGCCGGTCCGAGGAAAGCGCCACTCCTTCAAGGACCCACATCATGACCCGCACAAACAATCTCTTCGCTCTCGCCTTGTCCATCATCACCAGCACCACGCTTTTTGCCTACGCTATTCTCCCCGCAAGCTCGGGCATCATCGCGTGAAACCCCGCTAACTCCCCCCAAGTTAGCAGTCGCCCCAAGGGCGCATCGGCTTCTCCCCCCAATCGGCCGGTGCGCCCTTTTTGGTATGCTTTAAGGTATGCAAACGCGCTGGCTCCTCTCGGCTTGAAAACCGTGTTAGGCTGACCCCATGCTGAGTCAGATCAAGACCTGGGCCGTTTGTGCAGCGCTCGCCGTTTTTGCCATTTTCCCTGCCGCCGCGAATGCACAAGGAAAATACGCGCTTCTCATCGGCAATTCCGAATATGAACAACGCGGTGAGGGCAAGTCGTGGACCACGCTTCCCAACCCGGCCAACGATATCGCGCTCGTCGGCAGATCGCTCGACGCCATCGGTTTTGAAGTCACCAGCCTTGAAAACGGCGATTGGCGCGAGATGCGCGATACGATCCGCGATTTCAGCAATTCCATCGGTGATGCGGATATTGTCGTGTTTTACTTCGCCGGCCACGGGTTCGAATATAGCCGGCGCAATTACCTTGTCCCGGTCGATGCGAGCCTTGAGGCAAGCTTCGATACGATCGATCAGACATTCATCGAATTCGAGGGTCTGGCAGAGCGGCTTTATAACGAGGGCACGACCATCTTCATGCTCGATGCGTGCCGCACCGGCGGAGAGATTACCCCGACCGGCGCAAATGGCGGCGCTGTCACAAGAAGCGCGCCTGCGCCTGTCATCATTGAGCCCGCGACCCGTCAGGCGGCATCAGGGGGCATGCGCGAGTTCGATTTCGAACCCGGTGCGCGCGTCGGGGTTCTCTATTCAACCGGACGCGGTGTGCCCGCCTACGATTCCGCGCCGCCGCCGGAAAATGTGAGCCCGTTTGCGGTCGAGGTTGCCGAAAAAGTGACCGTTCCGCGCATGGATGTGAGCATCGTGTTCAACGCCATTCGCGACGGTGTCTTGCAGCGCACCGAAGGGTTCTGGCCGATGCAAGTGCCATTCACCTACAACTCGCTGTCGCCAAACACATTCTTTACGCTGGAGCCTGCGGTCTTCGATGACAGCCCATCGCTTGGGGGCGCTTCGACGAGCACTCAGCCAGAACTTCGCCCGATTGACCTTTCGCTTGAGGAGCTTGGCCGGATTGACGAACCGATCCTGATCATGCGCGTTCTGGCCGAGCGCAGCGTTGCCGATATCGAGGCGTTGGTCGCCAATCGCGATCCGCTCGCGACCTATATCCTTGGTTATATGCAGCATTTCGGGCTTGGCGTTGCAAAGGACCTTGCCGCTGCCCGCACAACCCTGGAAAAAGCGGCGTCTTATGGAACGCCCTACGGACAGCTTGAGCTTGCCTATTTCCTGCGCGTCAATGCTCGGGATGAAGGGGACAAGGCGCGCTCGCTTGAACTTTATAAAGCCGCCGCCGAGCAGGATTACGCCAAGGCGAGGGGGCATTATTCGCGGGTTCTGATTGGCGCAGCGCAGCATACCGGAACACCCGAATATGTCGAAGGCGTGCGCCAGCAACGCCTCGCGGCTGAGGCTGGATATGCCTATGCCTATTACGGCCTTTTCTATGCTGTGCCCGATGAGGCCGAGGAGTTCATCGACGCGCTTGAGAAGATGGCGCAAGTCGGGCGCAGCGATGCCGATCAGCAATTGTGCAACATCTTCGTTCGTGAACAGCGGTTTACCGATGCAGTGCCGCATTGCGAGGTGGCGGCCAATGCGGGCTATCCCGATGCCTTTGCGCAACTGGCCCTTGCCGCAGAGCAGGGGTGGAGCGCGCCGCGATCGGTGGATGATGCGCGGTTCTGGATGCGCCAGGCTCTGTCGCGCGGCGATCTGGAGGCGGGCCTGTGTGGGCAGATGATTTCAATGCAAATTGCGCTGGAATATGAGACCGGGACAAAGGGCGCTGCCCGGATCGAAAACTGCAACCGGTCCGCCACCGCTCTTTAAGGGGGCCAATTTGCGCTTTTCCCTGTGGAAATGCCTCTCCCCGTAGGCCCCTCGGCTTGCTAAACGTGGGTCATGGCTGACCCCACGACCCCTGTCGCTTCTGGTGACGACAAAGATCCGTTCGACACGATTGTCGATGCGCCTTTCGATGCCGCCCTGTCGGAGCGGTATCTTGTCTATGCGCTTTCGACGATCACTGCGCGTTCGTTGCCCGACCTTCGCGACGGGTTGAAGCCGGTTCACAGGCGCCTTCTCTGGACCATGCGCCAGCTGAAATTGTCGCCCGACAGCACTTTCAAGAAATCTGCCCGCGTCGTGGGTGAGGTGATCGGTAAATACCACCCTCACGGCGATACTGCCGCGTATGACGCGATGGTTCGCTTGGCTCAGGATTTCTCGCTGCGCTATCCGCTGGTCGAGGGGCAGGGCAATTTTGGCAATATCGACGGCGATAATGCCGCCGCCTATCGCTACACCGAAGCGCGCCTGACCAAGACCGCAATCCAGTTGATGGAAGGGCTGGATGCAGGGACCGTCGACTTCATCCCGACCTATAATGGCGAGGAAGAAGAGCCGGAGTTGATGCCGGGCCTCTTCCCCAATCTTCTTGCCAATGGGGCAAGCGGGATTGCGGTGGGCATGGCGACCAACATCCCCAGTCACAACGTTGCCGAGGTGATTGATGCAACGCTTGAGCTCATCGACAACCCGCATGTCGAGCATGAGCGTTTGATGGAGATGATGCAGGGGCCCGACTTTGCAACCGGCGGGCAATTGGTGGACAGCGCCAATGTGATTTCGGAGGCCTATCGCACGGGTCGCGGCAGCTTCCGCCTGCGCGGTGTTTTCCACGCGCCAGAGGCCGAGAGCGCCGAGGATCAGAAACTCGGCATCGAACGTCTTGGCGGGGGGCAATGGCAGCTTGTCATCACCGAAATCCCCTATCAGGTGCAAAAGGGCAAGCTGATCGAACAGATCGCGCAAGCCATTGCCGACAAGAAGCTCCCCATCCTCGACGATGTGCGCGATGAAAGTGACGAGAGCATCCGCATCGTGCTGGTCCCGAGGACCCGCAACGTCGATCCTGAGCTTCTCAAGGAAAGCATTTTCAAGCTGACGGACATGGAGACGCGCTTCGGGCTCAACATGAACGTGCTCGATGCGACCCGCACACCGATGGTGATGGGACTGAAAGAGCTGCTTCAGAACTGGACCGCGGCGCAGATTGAGATCTTGCAACGCCGCACACAGCACCGCCTGGACCAGATCGCGCGGCGCCTGGAATTGGTCGAAGGCTACATCACCGCCTTCCTCAACCTTGATCGCGTGATCGAGATCATTCGTTACGAGGATGAGCCCAAGCAGGTGATGATGGCCGAGTTCAAGCTCACCGACCGTCAGGCCGAAGCGATCCTCAACATGCGCCTGCGCTCTTTGCGCAAGCTTGAGGAAATGGAACTGCGCACCGAGAAGGACACTCTTCTCAAAGAGCAGGATGAACTCACCAAGCTTCTCGAAAGCCCCGCTCGCCAACGCACGCGCCTCAAGAAAGACCTTCGTGCAATCCGCAAGGATTACGCCGAGGACACTGCACTGGGTGCGCGCCGCACGCGGATCGAGGAAGCAGCGCCTGCGGTCGAGTTTTCGATGGACGCAATGATCGAGAAAGAGCCGGTGACCGTGATCTTGAGCCATAAAGGCTGGATCAGAGCGGCCAAGGGCCACGTCGATCTGGGTCAGGAGTTCAAATACAAGGAGGGCGACGCGCTCGCTTTCATTCTCCACGCGCAGACGACGGACAAGCTGCTGATCGCAGGGAGTGACGGGCGGTTCTACACGCTAGGGTGCGACAAGCTCCCCGGCGCACGCGGGTTCGGGGAGCCAGTGCGCACCATGATCGACCTGCCAGCGGAAACCAGCATTGCCGCAATGATGGTGCACAAACCCGGTGGTCGCCTGCTGCTCGCATCCTCTAACGGCAAGGGCTTTATCGCCGAAACCAAGGAGCTGATCGCGGAGACGAAGAAGGGCAAGCAGGTGGTGAACCTCAAAGGGAGCGCCAAGCTGCAAGTCATCCATGAAATTCCCGAGGGCCACGATCACGTCGCGGCTGTAGGGGAAAACCGCAAGCTTATCGTCTTCAACATGGAAGAAATGCCGGTGATGGCGCGCGGGCAGGGTGTGATGCTGCAACGCTATCGCGATGGCGGTCTGTCGGATGCGACCACCTTCAAGCTGGAAGATGGGCTGAGCTGGCAGATGGGCGGATCGGGTGAGCGCACCCGGACCGAAAACGAAATCTGGCAATGGAAAGTCGCGCGCGGCGCGGCAGGGCGGCTCCCGCCACAAGGTTTCCCGAAGGACAATAGATTCTAGCCTTTCGCACGCCCATCCGGGCGCGGGTGGGCTCTGCCCGTCTTCGACTCCCTTGCTAGACGGCCTCCACCACCCAAACAAAAGCCGCGGCCACCATCCCCGGTGACCGCGGCCCTATGAAGACCCTCTCGCAAGAGGGACTTGCAGTATTGTCGTGGCTTAGCCGCCTTGAACGGCTGCCATGATGTCAGCCAGGTTCGCGCGAGCAACAAGCGCGTCGTTTGCATCAAGTGCAAAGAAGTTGCGAGGCAGCGTCACAAGGCCCACTTCGTCGTTTTCGACGACCACGTTGGCATCCATCAGCTCGCTGATCGTGCCCAGCGGCTGGGCATCGGCGGTGATGACAGGGGTGCCGACCGCGATTGCCGCGTCGAGTTTCGCAGCCGCTTCCGCTTCTGCTGCGGCTTGTGCTTGGGCTGCCGCTTCGGCTTGTGCAACCTGCTGGTCCATCATGCCGTCGATCTGTGCCTTGGTCGCATTTACGGTCCACTTGCCTTCGCGCTCAGCCAGAAGATTGGCGGGCAGCGGGGCTTGGTGCTTGCCGGTGTTGACGACAACAGTGGTGCCATCGTTGCTTTCCACGGTACCGACCGCAGCATCGTCATTGCCATAAACAGTGGCGCCGGTGTCTTGTGCGTTTGCAGCCATAGGGGTTGCTGCGAAAACAGTGGCGAGAAGGGCCATCTTTGCAAACTTCATATCTCAAATGTCTCCAATTTCTTCCAGTCCAGAGGGGCCACCACCGCGGCGTTCGACAGTGCGTGCCAAATCGTTCAATGCACATCGCGCGTTTGGCGCAGACGTGCAGATCAACTGCATTGAGGCGCGCACCTTGAATCAATGCCTCGATTGCGAGGAGGTTCCCTAAGAGGTGAGGGCGTGCGTTACAACCCGGTCACCTGCTCATCTTTGTAGTCTATCGCTCGTGAAGCTCGCCTTAACGTAAGCGTCAGGCTTGATTGAGGAGGGTGTCGAGGATCTCGACAACTCTCGATTGGGGCGGGAAACCCTCTTCCACCCATTGGCGTTCGGTCGCTTGAAGGATGCGCGCAACCTGCGGTCCGGCGGCAACGCCGCGCGCGACAATCTCACCGCCTTTCAGCGGGAAGATGGGCGGTGTCCAATCGGTGAGCACCGCCGTATCTGCGCCCAAAAGAAGCAGGCGGTCCACCGCGAAAGGCTCGCCTATCCGGTAGGCGAGCGCCTTGGCATTTTCGCTATCGGCGGCCAGCCTCTCGGCGGCCGATACCAGACGCGCGCGCTGCGCCCTGGACAACCTCAGCCGCGCTGCGACCCCTTCGGCGACGTCGGGCGAGGGGGGCAGGAGTGCGGCGAGGCGACGCACCGGATCGGGCGCGACGCCCTGATCGGCCTCATGCGCGAGAAGGGTTTGCAGCGCCTTGATGTGCGCAGCGCAGGCCTCTGGTACAATGATACGAAGGACGCCGCGTTCAAACATGCGCGCGACGGTCGCACCGGGCGCGGGCAGGGCGAGGAGGCGCAGCAGTTCATCAGCCACCCGCTCTCGGCTGAGCCCCTTGAGAGTGGCTGCCATGTCTGCGCAGGCCTCTTCCGCTTCGCCATCGAGCATCGCGCCAAAGCGCGCCTGAAAGCGGTAATATCGCAGGATCCGCAGGTGGTCTTCGGCGATGCGTTCGCGCGCGTCACCGATAAAGCGCACGCGGCGCGCCTCAAGGTCTTCGAGCCCGCCGAAATAGTCGCTGATCTCCAGCGTGTCGGGGTGGGCATAAAGCGCGTTGATGGTGAAATCGCGCCGGGCGGCATCGTCCTGCCAGTCGGTGGCGAATGCAACCGTGGCGCGCCTGCCATCGGTGGCAACGTCGAGGCGCAAGGTGGTCACCTCTACCACCCCGTCTTCGAGCACGGCGGTCACGGTGCCGTGGTCAATGCCGGTGGGGACGGTGCGGATGCCGGCGCTCGCGCATTTGTCGATCACGACATCGGGCGTGAGCGTGGTGGCGCAGTCTATATCGTGCACATCCGCGCCCAGAAGTGTGTCTCGCACCGCGCCGCCGACCCAGCGGATATTCTCCGCGCCCAACGCCCTGGTCAGGAGTGCAAGGCCTTCGCGTCGGGGCCAATCGGCAGAGTGGAGTGCGTTGTTCACAGCGCCATGTCGCTAAACAGAAAAACCGGACTTGGACAAGCTCATGACGAGCGCAATGGTATATTTGTCATGCCCAATCAATGCGCCGTGCAAGGTTGGCAATGATAGCCGCAGTGACCCCCCAAATGCGAAAACCCTCATAGTCCATTTCGAGGTAGCGACGCATTTTCCCCTTCCAGAAAATCTCCTGCATCGTCCAATTGTCGGAATCGAGCAGCAGCGACAGGGGAGGTTCAAACCATGCTTCGACCTCGCCGGGGTTGGGGACGAGCGGCAGGTCGGGCGGCACCACGGCGAGCACCGGGGTCACATCGAACCCCGTGCCGGTGGTGTAAAGATCGCTTGCGCCGATAACGCGGGCGCAATCGCGGGGCAGGGCAAGCTCTTCCTCGGCTTCGCGAAGGGCAGCGGTCACGGCATCTTCGCCCGGATCGCATTTGCCGCCGGGAAAGGCGACCTGCCCCGGGTGATCGCGCATATCGCGCGGACGCTGGGTCAGGATGATGCCGGGCTCAGGCCGGTCGGTGACAGCAATCAGGACAGCGGCCGGTGTGTGCACATCACCACTTGCCAGATTGGCATCGTTCAGAAGCTGATCGGACAGGTCCTTGGCATGACCCTCTTCAAAGAGGCCGCTGAGTTTCTGATAAAGGTCCAAAACCTATTCCAACAGTGAAAACAGCGCGCCCTGGCTTGAGACAATCCAGTCATCACCGCCGGTCTCGATCGCGATTTCGGCCAACTGGGTATAGGTCGAGCGGTTCAAACGCGCCTCGCACCCGCGCCGAACGTGCAGATAGATCGACGGCGTTTCCGGATCGCCTGCCACGCGCAAGGGATTGTCGGGCCCGGCGACAACGAGTTCATCGGTGTTGATGCGAAAGGCGAGATCGCCGTCCTTGGACACGCAGTCGACCGCAATGAAAGGGGCGTCCTCGACCTCGATGGATTGTTTTTCAAACGGGGTGACAAGCCAGTGCTGGCCTTCGTCGTCGCGGGTCAACAGCCCGGCAAAAGCGCGCACCATCGCCTGACGGCGAATGGGGTCGCCCTTGTGATACCATGTCCCATCCTCGGCAATGCGCATGAAGCTGTCACCACTCGATTGGGGGTCCCATTGTTCAACCGGCGGAAGTTTGCGCTGTGCCACAGCTTGCGCGATTTGCGCGAGGGAGAGTTCGGCGAGATAGGGTGGGGGTTCATAAGGCATATCAGGCAATTCGATGCCAGATACGCGGGTCTTAGTGAAGAGGTTTCAAACTTCCCAAGGCCCCAATATGCCCTCGGCCGGCATTTGCGACAGGGCAGGGCCACGCGCAAGAAGGCGCGCCTGATCGTAAGGGCCAGGGCATTGCCAGCCGCCGGTTGCCGCCGCGCTAAAGCCCCAGCGCCCATAATATGCCTCATCCCCGATCAACACCTGGGGAAAGACGGGCGAGCCTTCGCCAGCCATGCGCGCCTCGGCATCCAGCATCGCCGCCATCAACCCTTGGCCAAAACCTTCGCTTTGGCGTTCCGGCACCACGGCTACAGGCCCAACCATGACGAGGGGCACGCGGCGCGCTTCGTCCTTGCCGGTTTTCCTTGGAAGCAGGCCAATGGGATAGCACTGGATCGTGCCGACCAGCATATCTTCGCTATCGAGCGCGGCAAATGAGAGAGCATCAAGCCAATCCATGCCTTCGCGGATGCGATAGGCGGTGCGCGCCGCGCGGTCTTCGCCAAAGGCACGGTCAAGCAATTGCTCGACCATAGCGGGCGGGACCGCAGAAAGCGGGATCAGGGTTGCTGTATCGGGCGAACTGTCTGCCATTGCGCCTCGCGCGCTAGGCGCAATTCGCCCGTTTGCCAAGCTTACATGGAAAGCCGCAGGATCGAACCTTCATCGGTGGCGACCCAGATGCTGCCGTCGGGGGCCACATCGAGCGAACGCACGCGGCCATCGACCGGATAGCGTGCCGCCTCGCTTGCGTTCTCACCGTCGATTTCAACGCGAACAATCGCGCGGCTGGAAAGCCCGGTGATCAAGGCATCGCCCTGCCAATCGGCGAACATATCGCCTGTATAGAACTGCATATCGCCTGGCGCGATTACCGGGGTCCACCAGATCGCCGGCTTGTTGAAGCCGTCGTCTGGCGAGTGGTCGGTGATCGGATCGCCATCGTAATGTTCGCCATAGGAACGCTCGGGCCAGCCGTAGTTGGCGCCTTTTTCAACGAGGTTCAATTCATCGCCGCCAGCAGGGCCATGCTCGACATCCCAAAGGCGGCCTTGCGCATCCCAATCCATGCCCAGAATATTGCGGTGGCCATAGGACCAGATTTGCGCCGTCACGCCGCCTTCGTCGGCAAACGGGTTGCCTTCGGCGGGCGTCCCGTCAAGATTGAGGCGCACGATCGAACCCAACGTGTTCGTCCTGTCCTGAGCGGGCGTCAGCTTCTGCCGATCTCCGCTTGCAATATACATATGGCTTTCATCGGGAGAGAATGTGATGCGGTGCGAATAGTGGCCGCGCCCTTCCACTTTGGGTGACTGGCGCCAGATCACTTGAAGACCCTCAAGTGCGCAATCTTCCATCGAGGGGCAGGCAAGCGTGCCTTTCCCGACAACAGCGCCGCGTGTCTCGCCATCGTCGCCAAATTCGGCCCAGCTCAGATAGAGTGTGCGGCCATCGACGCTCGAACCCGCTTCGCTTGGCAGGAAGGCAATGTCGCCCAAACCGCCCTGACCGCCAAACGCAACATCGGGTGCACCGGCAACGGTGGCCGAAGTGCCAGAGGCGGTGTCCATGACCTTGAGAGTGCCCTCTTTCTCGGTCACGAACAGCATTTGAGTGCCCGGCGCAAATTCGATTGCCCAAGGCTTTTCAAATTCGCCCATCTGCGTGATGGAAAGCTCTCCTGCGGAGACAGCGCCATCGGTTTGGGCAGTTTCAGGAGTTTCCCCGGTTTCCGCATAGGCGCAGCTTGCGAGCGCGAGCGTGGGGAGAGACAAGGTAGCGATCAGCTTTGGAAGAGTGTTCATGTGTAGGCAAACTCCTGAACTTTCAAATAGTGCCCCAAAAACCGCCCGCGCGCCGATCATTATCGGGGTCGATGAGGCCGGGCGAGGGCCATTGGCAGGGCCGGTGGTGGCCGCTGCTGTTGTTCTGGGCGACGTCATACCGGGCGGCATTACCGATTCCAAGAAGTTATCAGCCAAACGGCGCGGGATACTTGACGGGGAACTTCGCGAAAGCTGCCACTGGGCGGTCGCTGTGGTGGAGCCGGAAGAGATCGACGCGGTCAATATCTTTCAGGCGACCATGCTCGCGATGACGCGCTGCGTGCGCGATGTGGTGGCAGACCTTGATGCGCTGCCGGAAATGGTGCTGATCGATGGAAATATGACGCCGCACGGGCGGTGCGCCGAATGGTGCTGGCCCGCGCGTGCCATCGTCAAAGGCGATGCGAAGGAGCCGGTAATCGGCGCTGCCTCGATCATCGCAAAGGAATGGCGCGACCGCATGATGCTGGAGGCGGCAATCACACATCCCGAATACGGATGGGAGCGCAATAAGGGTTATGGAACCAAAGAGCATCTGGATGCTTTGCAAGAACATGGCCCAACCCCTCTCCACCGTCAGAGTTTTGCACCTGTTGCCCAAGCCAGATTGCTCTGACCGCGCTTGCTTTAGCGGCGCAAGGCGTTAGGCGAGCACGCGATGTTGACTGCAATTCTTCTGAGTCTGGCGGGCCTTGTGGGGCTTGCGATTGGCGGCGAACTTCTCGTGCGCGGCGCGGTGGGTATTGCCCAGAAGCTGGGCGTATCGACCCTGTTCACTGGCCTTGTGATTGTCGGCTTTGCCACCTCCATGCCCGAAATGGTCGCCAGCGTTCAGGCAAGCCTTGCAGGCTCTCCCGAAATTGCATGGGGCAATATTGTCGGTTCAAACCTTGCCAACACGCTGCTTATCCTCGGGGTGTCGGCTCTGGTTGCACCCATTGTGCTCACCGGCACGGGTCGCCGTGATGCGGTGGTTGCCTTGGGTGCGACGCTGCTTTTGTGGGGGCTCGCGCTTTCAGGTGCGGGATCGCGGTGGATCGGATTTGCGCTTTTGTTCGGGATCATCGCTTATATCGTGTGGCGTTACCGTCATCCGGGGGCGGCCATGCAGGAAGAGGAAAGCGAGGACGGCCCGCAAAACGGGGTGATCGCAACCGCGCTTTTCGTCGTGGGTCTGGGCATTCTCGTATTGGGCGGCGATGCCCTTGTGACCGGCGCGATTGCGCTGGCGACCATATTCAAGGTGCCGGAAACCGTGATCGGTTTGACCATTGTGGCGGTTGGCACATCGCTTCCCGAACTCGCCGCTTCGATTGCCGCCGCGGTTCGCGGGAAATCGGCGCTCGCGCTTGGCAATGTGGTGGGCTCCAATATCTACAACATCCTGCTGATCGGCGGAGCGACGATGAGTATTGCGCCTTTCGCGCTTCCGGGTGAACTTGCGGGACTGCAAATGGCGCTGCTCACGGCAAGTGCGGCGGGGCTGCTGGCGCTCCTCTGGATGGCGAAGAAAATCGGCCGGGCACTGGGCGCAGTTCTGCTTGCCGCCTTCATCGGCAATGTCGTGCTTGTTTTTGCCTGATGGATAAGCCCGCAAAAGACCCCAAGGATACCCCCGCCAAAGATGTGGTAGGCTGGCGCGAAATGGTCGCTTTGCCGGAAATTGGCCTCGACCAGATCCCGGCAAAGATCGACACCGGTGCGCGCACCTCTTCGCTCCACGCCGAAGTTCTCGAAGAGATCGAGCGCGAGGACGGACGTTATGTGCGCTTTGCAGTCGATTGGGACGGGGTGCGCCATGAAGGCGTTGCCGTCCATGTCGACGTGAGAGGCATCACCAGTTCCAATGGCGAGACGCAGCGGCGTTATGTCATCAAGACACCGGTCAAAATCGGTGATAAGGAATTCAAGGCCGAAATCAGCCTTGCAGACCGCTCTGACATGGCGTTTCCGATGCTGATCGGACGCACGGCATTGCGCCGCCGTTTTCTGGTCGATAGCGGCCATTCCTGGCTCGCGTCGCCGGGCAAGAAGCGCAAGAAAGGACCAAGCCTGTGAAGATCGCCATGCTGGCACGCAACCCCAAGCTTTACTCGCATCAGCGGCTGAAGGAGGCGGCTGAGGCGCGCGGGTACGAGCTTGATATCCTCAACACCACGCGCTGCAATGTGAACATTGCAAGCCATCGTCCCATCGTCACATACGACGGCAAGACGCTGACGGGCTATGACGCGGTGATCCCGCGCATTGGCGCCTCGATCACTAATTACGGCCTTGCCGTGCTGCGCCAGTTCGAGATGCAGGGTGTGTGGCCCCTCAACGAAAGCGTCGCGATCGGGAGAAGCCGGGACAAGCTGCGCTCGATGCAGATCCTGTCCAAGTACGGGATAGGCCTGCCACTCACGGCCTATGCCAATGATCCCAAGGCCGCCGAAGAAATCATCAAGGCGGTCAAGGGTCCGCCGGTGGTGATCAAGCTGCTCGAAGGGACGCAAGGGATCGGGGTGGTCTTGGCCGAGACCATGTCGAGCGCAAAGTCCGTGATCGAGGCCTTTCGCGGGGCCAACGTCAACATTCTGGTGCAGGAATTTATCGCAGAAGCCGGCGGCACCGACATTCGCGCTCTGGTCGTTGGCGGCAAGGTTGTTGCCGCGATGAAACGCACAGGCGCTGCCGATGATTTCCGCAGCAATCTCCACCGCGGCGGCAGCGCCCAGCTGATCAAGATCACGCCTGAGGAACGTTCAACCGCCGTGCGCGCGGCAAAGCACATGGGACTGAATGTGTGCGGCGTCGATATGCTGCGCTCCAACCATGGCCCGGTGATTATGGAGGTGAACTCTTCGCCGGGGCTTGAAGGCATCGAGAAGGCCAGCGGCAAGGATGTGGCGGGCACGATCATCGATTTTATCGCATCACACGCCAAGGCGGGAAAGACCAAAACCAAGGGTCGCGGTTAGGCGCCAGCTTTATTCGCATTTGAGCAAAATCTGAGTCCTCCACGCAACACCCCCACATCTGGAGTCCCGCTTGGTTGAAGGGACTCAACATTGTGTGGGGCCCCGTTTTGTTCCGCGCCGCACTTGGGGGCGTTTACTAAGCATTCACCATAAGAGCCCAGAAACTAAGCGCTTGACGCAGAGTCCAAAGGGACTCATCCCCTGTGGATAAGTTTGGCGAATAGTGACCTCTGGGGCGAATTATGGGCGTGATCGAAACAACAAAACAGCGTGCGAAGCGGGCGGCAAAACCAACCGCACAAGACGTGCGCGCGCTGCTGCCACTGGGGCAAATCCTCGATGGCGATTGCATCAAAGCCATGCGGTCGATCCCTGACAATTCGATCGACCTCGTGTTTGCCGATCCACCCTATAACCTCCAGCTTGGCGGCGATCTTAATCGGCCCGATGGCTCGGAAGTGGACGCTGTCACCGATCACTGGGACCAGTTCGAAAGCTTTCGCAGCTATGACAAATTTACAAAGGCCTGGCTGATCGAGGCAAAGCGAATTCTGAAGCCCGACGGCGCATTGTGGGTGATCGGCAGCTATCACAATATCTACCGCGTGGGCGCGATCCTTCAGGACATCGGCTTCTGGATTTTGAACGACATCGTATGGCGCAAGACCAACCCCATGCCCAATTTCAAGGGCACGCGCTTTACCAATGCGCACGAGACATTGCTGTGGGCGAGCCAAGGCGAGAAATCGCGCTATCACTTTAACTACCGCGCGATGAAGACGCTGAATGACGAGCTGCAAATGCGCTCTGACTGGGTGCTGCCGATTTGTTCGGGCAACGAGCGATTGAAAGAGAACGGCTCGAAGGTTCACCCGACGCAGAAACCCGAAAGCCTTCTTTACCGCGTGCTGCTCGCAACGACCGAGCGCGGCGATGTTGTGCTCGACCCGTTCTTTGGCACTGGCACGACCGGCGCAGTGGCAAAGCGTCTGGGCCGTGAATGGATCGGCTGCGAGCGTGAGGGCACCTATCGCAAGGCTGCATTGAAGCGCATCGAAAAAGAGCTGCCTTTGGACGAAAGCGCGCTCACCACCATGCAATCGAAGAAGGCCGCCCCGCGCGTGGCCTTCGGCGCGGTGGTGGAAAGCGGGCTCATCAAACCCGGTTCTCAAATCTTTGATAAAAAGCGCCGCTGGTTCGCGACCGTGCGCGCCGATGGCTCGCTCGAATGTGAAACGCCGAAGGGCAAATTGCAGGGTTCAATCCACGGCGTGGGCAAGGACCTTCAGGGCGCACCATCGTGCAACGGCTGGACCTTCTGGTATTACGAGGATGGCGGCGAGATGAAGCCGGTTGATGCCGCGCGCGAGCTTTATCGCCTCGCCAACGAGGATTAACCCGCTCACTGCGGGCGCGTCGGGATCGCTACTGCGCAGACTGAAGGCTGCGTTCCTTGCGCCGCCGGCCAAGCGCGATGCTGACCAGTGCAAGCCCCAGGAGCGTGAGAACGCCGGGAGCAGGCACATCGCTGCTGCGCCCCGCGCTTGCGGACGAGCCAGCCGCCCCTCCCGATGAAGAGGACCCCGATCCTCCTGATGAGGTTGACGTGATCGGGCCAGAAGCGGACGATTGCGTCATGGCCGCCTTGCTGTTTGCGCCGTCAAAGATAAAGCGGTCGCCCGCGCTGTTATCGGCCAAAGCAGGAGACGCCGCCAAAAGGGCCGCCGAAACTGGAACCGCCAAACCTAGGGCAAATACCGATTTGTTCATTTAACCTTGCACCTGTCATCAACGCGATTGCGAGGGTTAAGCAGGTTGCGTGCCAAATACTTAAATCGCCGCGTTTCAGAGGCTTGCAGCCTTAACCGCAGCGATGGTCGGCCTTTATGTGTAAAGTTTACCGACGCAACATGGTTGATGCGGCGCGACTTGCCCTCACATGCGTCCTTGCCACCTGTCCTACCGTCTTTGGTCTTGCTAATGCTGCGAAATATGCAAACCCTTGGCACTTCGACGACGACTTTTCCGCCTGTCCTTTGCGCAAGAGACTTTTGCGCTCTTGAACAGTGTCTCATGTGTCTCAAACCGGACCCGATCACACTATGACCGCTAATATCTACCTCCACCCCATCGGCCTATCGAATGCACCTCAAACCGAAAGCACAGGTGATGGGCCGGGCGCGATCCGTTTGGCGGGGAGCATGGTCTATGCCAGCCGCTTTGCCGTGGTCGTGCGGGAAGAGGGGAAGGTGATCCACCGGCGGGTGTTCGGCTTGAAAGACGCAAGCGAGGCTTTGGGGGAACCGGGCGGCGCTCTCACCTCAGAGGCGACACGCCAGTGGGCCAACCTTCAAAAAGTGCACGCGCCCCTCACATTGGGAGAGCGCACCGTGCGTCTCGACCAGCCGCAGATCATGGGCGTTCTGAATGTTACGCCCGACAGCTTTAGCGACGGTGGCGAGTGGTTGGAGAAACCCGACGCAGGCCGCGCTCACGCCGCAGCCATGGTCGAGGCGGGCGCTGCGATCATCGACATTGGCGGGGAAAGCACACGGCCGGGCGGAGCGGCGACATTCGAAGGCGACGAGATCGAGCGGGTGATGCCGGCGGTCGAATATTGCGCGAGCATGGGCGCAGCGATCAGCGTTGATACACGGCGCGCCGGCGTGCTGGAGGCGGCGCTTGCCAAAGGTGCGCACATGGCAAACGATGTGTCTGCCCTGCGATATGACCCGCGCATGATTGACCTGGTTGCAGGGGGCGGGTGTCCTGTGATCCTGATGCACGCTCCGGGCACGGGCGAGGATCTGCATTCGAAAGAGGGCCTTTCGGGCGGCGATTATTCCGATGTGGTGAGCGATGTGTTCGACACGCTCAAACACCAGCGCGAAAAGGCGATTGCGGGCGGGATTGCAGAAGATCGCATCATGCTCGATCCCGGCATCGGCTTTGGCAAGACGCTGGGTGAAAACCTGCAGCTTATCAACGCGCTACCGCTGTTTCATGCGCTTGGCTCACCCCTGCTTCTGGGGATGAGCCGCAAGCGGATGATCGGAGCCTTGAGCCGCGAAGAGGGCGCGCATGAGCGGCTCGGCGGGTCGATTGCGCTGGCCATGGCGGCAATGAATGCAGGCGCGCATATGCTGCGCGTGCACGATGTGGCCGAGACGGTTCAGGCAAGGAATGTGTGGCGCGGAATGCGCGATGCGGCGCTGACCGATTTCAGCCAGTTGCCCCTATGACTCGCAACGTGACCCGCAATGTAGTTGGTAGTGTAGGCTGCCTCAGAGCGTGAAGCCGCCATCGCTGACCAGCACATGGCCAGTGATATTCGAGCCTGCATCGCTCAGCATATAGAGGATGGTCCCTGCGATTTCCTCTGATGTGGCGAAACGCTGGTTCGGGGTGGTCTTGGACATGCGCTTGATCGTTTTGTCGCGGCCAATGGCCTTGACGCTAGCGTTGAAGTCCTCGCCCGTTTCCCAGATCGCAGTGTCGACCCCGCCGGGTGCAATGGCGTTGACGCGGATATTAGCGCCTGCATTCTCCATCGCGGCAATGCGCGCCATGTGAGCGACCGCCGCTTTTGCAGGGCCATAAGGACCGATGCCGGGAACAGGCTTCACCCCGGTCGAAGAGCCGGTGATAACCGCGCTCCCGCCTGTATCCTTGCCGTTTGCCTTGATCGCGCGAAGTCCAGCACGAAGCGTCAGAAACGCGCCGTCGAGGTTGATCGCCATGACCCGGCGCCATTCGTCAAAGGAAAGCTCATCAATCGCGCCAAACCCGCCAACGCCGGCGTTCACGACGACATGGTCGAGGCCTTCAAGCTTTGGTTGGATCGCGTCCCAAAGCGCCTCGTCAGCAACGCTGCCAGTGACGCATTCGACTTCGCAATCAAGGTCGAGTGCCGCCATGCCTTCGGCGTCAACATCGACAAGGATGAGCTTTGCCGCGCCCCGCTCAGCCAAAAGCTTTGCGCAAGCAGCGCCAATGCCCGAAGCAGCGCCAGTGACGAGGACGTTGCGTCCATCGAAGTCTTTAACAGTGTCCATGGCAGCGTGCCTAAGGTCAAACAGCCATGAAGTCGAGCGCCGTTGAAGCGAAGCATCGCTGACAATTGCCAACTCGCCAGCGCACCACGCATTCAACCGCCTTTCGCCTAGCCCGGGGAGGCTGCGCTGCCTGCCAGAAGCCCTCCGTCGAGGGTAAGCTCGCTTCCGGTCATATATGCACTGGCATCGCTCGCAAGATAGACCGCAAGGCTCGCTACCTCCTCAGGCGTTCCGAACCTTTTGAGCGGCGTATCCGCCACAAAAGCGTCCATGTTGGCTTCGCGTTCAGGGCCATTGCCAAGCATCGGCTCCCATATTGGAGTGAGCACGGCAGCCGGATGGATCGAATTGCAGCGCACCTTCCATCCCTGCTGAGCTGCATAGAGGGCAACGGATTTGGAATGATTGCGGACCGCGGCCTTCGACGCGGCATAGGCAGCAGCGCCCGGTATTCCGACAAGACCCGAGCGCGAGGAAATGTTTATGATCGATCCTTCACCCTTGGCGCGCATCGCACCAAGGGCATAGCGGCAGCCAAGAAAGGTGCCATCTGTGTTCACCGCATGAACGCGGCGCCAATCCTCCAGAGAAGCATTCTCTGGATCATGGGGACCCGTCTCCTCTTCGAAGCCGGTAATGCCTGCATTGTTAACCATGACATCAATCGCAGGAAACGAAGCGGCGAGCTTGCTCCAGTCATCCTCGCTGCGGACATCAAGCGCGTGGAAAGAGCAGCCGATTGCCTCAGCCGCTCTCCTACCTTCGTCGGTATCGACATCGGTGAGAACGACATCAGCGCCTTCGGCTTTAAAGGAGGCGCAAATAGCATAGCCGATGCCGCGCGCACCGCCTGTTACGACGCAAAGCGCGCCATCTAGAATAGACATAAAGAAAACCTTGGAAAAAATCAGGAACACAAAAGCGAACGACGAGATGCGTCGCCGATGAGTATTGCTGTCCGCCTTAGCGGTTGCGCTTGTTCACTTGATCTACTCCCAGCTGATCTCGGGCAGATAGCTTATTTATGCTGCGTTGTCGATACCAAGGTCCGATAGCTTGCGGTAAAGCGTCGAGCGGCCAATGCCTAAGCGGCGCGCAACCTCCGTCATGCGGCCCCTGTAATGCCCGATGGCAAGGCGGATCACGTCGGCCTCGATCTCTTCGAGCGGGCGCAGATTGCCATCCTCGGTGTAGAGCATGACGCCCACGCCTTCTTGTTGGGCGGAAAGGCCGGGGCTTTCCAGCTCGCCGATCATTTCGGAGAGTTGCGGGAAGCTTTCAGCGGTGAGTGTGTCGCTCTCGCAGTAAACGGCGGCGCGGAACAGTACCGATTGCAACTGGCGAACATTGCCCGGCCAGTCATAGGCGGCAAGCAGCGCCAGCGCGCTGTCAGAGATGGACAGATGGGTAAGGCCGGGTTGCTCGCCAATGCGCGCAAGGAAATGGCGCGTGAGCGCGGAAATGTCGCCGGTGCGCTGCTTCAGTGGCGGCAGGGTGATCCTGGTCGCGCCAAGCCTGCTTGCAAGCCCTGCGTCGAACACGCCGCCTTCGACAAGCGGTTCCAGCGCCATGTTGCTGGCGGACAAAATGCGTACATCGACACGGAAGCCGTGGGCCGCGCCAACCGGACGCACAATGCCCGTTTCAAGCGCGTCGCGGATGCGCTCCTGCACCGCGATCGAAATGCGGTCTATCTCGTCGAGGACAAGAGTGCCGCCGTCGCAATGTTGCAGCGCGCCGATCTGGCGATCGAATGCTCCGGGAAAAGCGTTGGGTTCATGCCCGAACAGCACCGATTCGACAGAGTTTGGCGGAATGCTGGCGATGTTGATTATGCGAAGCGGCTCTTTTGCGCGGGGCGAGGCTGCGTGCATGGCGCGCATCAGCATCTCTTTGCCGGTGCCGCTTTCGCCTTGGATGAGAGCATGGGAATGACCGCGCGCAGCCTTTGCCGCCTGGGCAAGGGCGGTGCGGAAAGTCGGCGCGGTGCCGATCATTGCGTCGAAATCGAGGCTCGCCGACATTTTTTCGGTCAGCGGGGCAAGCTCATCGCGAGGAGCCTCTTGGGTGGTAACCGCGCGAAGCGCCTCCATCAGCCGGTCGGGCGAGACGGGTTTGACCAGATAATCGCTCGCGCCTGCGCGCATCGCCTCGACTGCGAGCAGCGGGGATGCGCTGGTGGTAAGCATAAGTATGGGAAGGGCGGGGCGGCGTTCTTTCAGTTCGGCGATGAGCGAGCAGGTATCATCGCCCGGTACCCATTGGTCGAGCAGGATGGCTGACAATTTCATGCCTTCGCGCGTGCCAAGCATCGCAATCGCGGTTTCCGCATCGCTGGCGACCACAGTGCGCCATCCATCACGCGCGGCAATCGCAGAAATCAGGCGGCTTTGGGCAGGTTCATCGTCGATGAGCATGACGATGCGGGCGTCGCCTTGCGATTCGCCACATTCGCCAACATCGTGGCCAAAGCCACTACCCGCCTCGCAAACGGGCGTGATGTCAGCGGTTTCGTCGCTCTGCGCCATAAATGTCGGCCCTGATTCTTCCAAGCCCCGGCAAGCGTCCCGGGGTGAGACGAGGGACCGGGCTTAACGGAGGCGGGTAAAGACTGAATTAAGGCTGTTGCGCGTTGCGGGATGTCCTGCAATCTGCACGGCATCGATGGCCTATGGAATTTGATGGGTTGAGCAATGCAAAACCCTTCGATACGAGGCTTGGAAATAAACATCCCCGGCTTGATGCCTCTTTCGCAACATTGCGAAAAAATCGAGGCCAATTCGGGCAAATATATTTGAAAGGGTACATACCATGGCCGCGAATGACATCGACAACGCGCGCTCCACTTACGAAACTTTCATGGGCACGCTCAAATGGACCGTGCCACTCATTGCGATCATTGCGTTTATCGTTGTGCTGATGATCGCGCCATAAAGGCAAAACTTCATGAAAATTGCTGTTCTGAAAGAGCGCAGCCCGGGCGAAACGCGGGTTGCGGCCACTCCTGAGACTGTCAAAAAGTTTATCGGGCTTGGCAATGAATTCGCGGTGGAGAAAGGGGCGGGCCTTGCCGCTTCGATCACCGATGAAGCCTACGCCGAGGCCGGTGCAACGGTCGGCACGGCGGCTGCGACGGTCAAGGACGCTGACATTGTGCTCGGCATCCAGGCTCCCGATGTGGCGAGCCTCAAGGGTGCAAAGGCGGGCGCGATGGTCGCTGCACTTTTTGACCCCTTTCAGAACGGCGATCTTCTGGACGCCTACGCCACGGGCGGGTTCGAGGCGCTTTCGATGGAATTCATGCCGCGCATCACCCGTGCGCAGTCGATGGATGTTCTCTCGAGCCAGTCGAACCTTGCCGGCTATAAGGCGGTCATTGCCGCTGCCAACACATATGGCCGCGCCTTTCCGATGATGATGACGGCTGCCGGCACGGTTCAGGCGGCCAAATGCTTTGTCATGGGCGTTGGCGTTGCCGGCCTTCAGGCAATTGCAACCGCAAAGCGTCTGGGCGCGCAGGTTTCGGCGACGGACGTTCGCTCCGCCACGAGGGAACAGATTGAAAGCCTCGGGGCAAAGCCGATCTTCGTTGAAAGCGTTGCCGGGATCGAGGGCGAGGGCACCGGTGGCTATGCGACCGAGATGAGCGATGAATACAAGGCGGCGCAGGCAAAGCTTGTGTCCGAACACATCGCCAAACAGGACATTGTGATCACGACCGCACTGATCCCCGGACGCGCAGCGCCAGTGCTCATCACCGATGAGCAGATCGCGACGATGAAGCCGGGCAGCGTGATCTTTGACTTGGCCGTTGCGCAAGGCGGCAATGTCGAGGGCTCCGAACCTGACAGGATCGTGGACAAGCATGGTGTGAAGATTGTCGGCTATGCCAACACGCCCGCGCATCTTGCAGCAGACGCCTCGGCGCTGTTCTCGCGCAACCACTTCAATTTCCTCTCGGCCTTCTGGGACGGGGAAGCGGGCGCACCGATGCTCGACGAAGAGATCGGCGATGCGATCCGCCTGACCAAGGGTGGCGCGATCGTGAATGAACGGCTGAAGGGGGCCTGATCACATGGATTTCATCAGCATTCTATCCATTTTCGTGCTGGCGTGTTTCGTCGGCTATTACGTGGTCTGGTCGGTAACGCCTGCGCTGCACACGCCGCTCATGGCTGTGACGAATGCGATTTCCTCCGTCATCATCGTCGGCGCGCTGATCGCGGCGGCGGAATCGACCGATCCGATGGCCAAATATCTTGGCCTTGCCGGGGTTGTGATGGCCTCGATCAACATCTTCGGCGGCTTTGCCGTCACGCAGCGTATGCTCGCCATGTATAAGAAGAAGGAGAAGAAACAATGAGCTTCGACCTTCTCGCAGCCGCCGCCGATGGCTTGGGCGGCACCCCAGCATGGGCCATGCTCGCATATCTTGCAGCAGGCGTTTTCTTCATCCTCGCGCTTCGCGGACTTTCTTCTCCCGCCACAAGCCGTGCGGGCAACCGCAATGGCATGATCGGTATGGCGATTGCGCTGGTGACAACGCTTGTCACACACGACATCGCCAATATCGTTGAGATCGGCATTGCGATCTTCCTTGGCGCTATCGTTGGTGTCACCATTGCGCGCAAAATCGCCATGACCGCGATGCCGGAACTTGTTGCCGGCTTTCACAGCCTTGTCGGCCTTGCCGCCGTGGTCGTGGGTCTTGCGGCGTGGCTCAACCCGGGCGCGTTCGGCATCCTTGATGCAGCGGGCCAGATCCTTGTCGTCAGCCGGATCGAGCTTGGCCTTGGTATTGCCATTGGCGCGATCACTTTCTCCGGCTCGGTTATCGCTTTCCTTAAGCTGTCCGGCCGGATGAGCGGTTCTCCGATCCTTCTGCCTGCGCGCCATATCATCAACCTTGGAACGCTTGCGGCGATCCTCGGACTGATCGCCGTTTACGCGATGAGCGGGGCAGGCGGACCGGGTGAAGGCATGCTGATCGTGTGGATCACCTTGCTCGCTTTTGCCATCGGCTTCCTGCTTATCATCCCCATTGGCGGGGCGGATATGCCGGTCGTGGTTTCAATGTTGAACAGCTATTCGGGCTGGGCGGCAGCGGCGATGGGCTTCACCCTTGGCAACACCGCCATGATCATCACCGGTGCGCTTGTCGGCTCGTCCGGCGCGATCCTTTCCTACATCATGTGCAAGGCCATGAACCGTAGCTTCATCAGCGTGATCGCGGGCGGATTTGGCGCAGAGGATGGCGCAGGCGGCAGCGGCGAACCGCGCGAACAACGCCCTTACAAGCAGGGTTCGGCCGATGATGCCGCCTTCATGCTTGAACAGGCAGAGAAGGTCATCGTCATCCCCGGTTACGGTATGGCCGTGGCACAGGCCCAGCACGCGCTGCGCGAAATGTGCGACCTGCTCGAAGAGAAAGGCGTCGAGGTCAAATTCGCAATCCACCCTGTCGCAGGGCGGATGCCGGGCCACATGAACGTGCTCCTTGCCGAAGCGTCGGTGGATTATGACAAGGTGTTCGAGCTTGAGGATATCAACTCCGAATTCGCCACGGCCGATGTTGCCTTCATCATCGGGGCGAACGACGTGGTGAACCCGGCAGCAAAGACCGACAAGTCCTCGCCCATCTACGGCATGCCCGTGTTCGATGTGGACAAGGCAAAACAGGTGTTCTTCATCAAACGCTCGATGGGCGGTGTGGGTTATGCGGGCGTCGACAACGATGTCTTCTACATGGACCAGACCGTGATGCTCCTTTCGGACGCGAAGAAGATGGTCGAAGAGATCGTGAAAGCTCTCGACTAATCGGGCCATGCGCTACGTCCTTCTCTTCCTCGCCTTTCTTCTGGCGCTTGGTGCGTTCTGGGTGCTTGGCGGAGACAAGCTGGCGGAGAAGGTGACAGAGGCGCGCGTGGAACAGGCGCTTCTCGACAATGGTGTGCCCGCCGAGATGTCGGCGTGCATGGCACCTCGCCTCGTCGATCGCCTTTCCATCGCGCAATTGCGCAGGCTTGAACGCTTTGCTCCCGAAGAGGGCGAAACCAGCGTTCCGCTTTCCACGGGCGAGGCCATGGCGCGCCTTCGCCGGGTGGATGACCGCGAGGCGGTGGAAGAAGTCGTGATCGTTGCGGGCGGCTGTGGCCTTCAGATCGGGCTGGACCTGCTGAACCGCTAAGCCCGCTTGCAATTCTCCCTCGTGTTGCGCCACTATGCCCCGCGGATTGGGAGAGAATTCACATGATCAGATTTGCACTGGCCGCTTGCGCTTTGGCAACGGCTGCCCCCGTTTGGGCAGAAACCCACACGATTACGCCAGGCGAAGGCGCGCAGGAGCGTTTGCAAGAGGCGCTCATTCTTGCCGAGCCGGGTGATGAGATCGTCTTGGAAGCAGGGCGTTACTCACTCACCGACGGGCTTTCACTCGACGTTGACGGCGTGACCTTACGCGGCGCAGGCATGGATGGAACCGTGCTCGATTTCACAACCCAGGCGGGTTCGGGCGAGGGGCTTCTGGTGACGTCCGACAACGTGACCTTGCGCGATTTTGCGCTGGAAAACCCCAAGGGCGACGGGATCAAGTCCAAGGGCGCCGATCAAATCGTCTATCACCGCATCCGCGTCACATGGACCAATGGTCCCGATCCCGACAATGGCGCCTATGGCATCTATCCGGTTGAAAGCACCGGCGTGCTGGTCGACGGGGTGAAGGTTACCGGTGCCTCTGACGCTGGCATCTATGTGGGTCAGTCCAACCAGATCACCGTGCGCAATTCGATTGCCGAGGCCAATGTCGCGGGGATCGAGATCGAAAACAGCCGCAACGCCATCGTTGAAAACAACATCGCGACCCGCAACACTGGCGGTATTCTGGTGTTCGACCTGCCGGGCCTGCCGGTGATGAACGGCGGCAATGTGATCATTGAAAACAACCTTGTCGTGGCCAATGACACCGCCAACTTCGCCCCTCCCGGCAATATTGTCGCAGGCGTTCGCCGCGGCACCGGCATCATGGTGATGGCCAATGAAAAGGTCCTCATCCGGAACAACATCATCGACGAAAACCCCACCGCGCCGATCATGGTGATCGCCTATATCCAGGGGTTTGATGATGATCGCTACAACCCCTTTCCGCGCGAAGTGGTGGTGGAAGACAACACCTATGGCCGGGGCGGCGATGACCCCCAGATGGAAGGTGCCGAGATGTTGATGGCGGCTTTTGGCGGCGTTCTGCCTCCGGTGATGTGGGACGGGCAGGGCAGCCTTTATGCCGTGCCCGGTACCTCTGGTTGGTCACTCAATTTGAAAGAGCAGGGCAGGGGTCTCGAAGGCGCGGCTCCATCGCTGCTTAACGTTCCGGCACCGACGGGCGAATTTGACCGCACGGGCATTGGCGCGCCAGCTGAACTGGATGCGCGTATCTGATGAAAGGCTTGGGTCTTTTGGGCGCAGCGGCGCTCGCATTTGTTGTCTCGATTGCAGCAGGACAGGGCGCGGGCGCGGTTGCGCCACCGATGGTCAATGATGCGGCTATTCAGGGCGACACCATGCCGCGCAGCCTTGGTGATTACGGCTTTTTCCTCGATGCGGGCGCACGTCAACCGGTCGGGCGGGTGCACAATTATGAGCTCAATACCCCGCTCTTTTCGGATGGCGCGGACAAGCTTCGCTATATCTATCTGCCCGATGGGACGCAGCTGACCGCCGATGGTGAGGGCCTCCTAAAATTCCCTCTTGGAGCTGCGATCATCAAGACCTTTGCCTTTGGTGAGGGAGAGGACCGGCGTTACATCGAAACCCGCGTGCTGTTGCATCGCGCAGACGGGTGGCTGGCGCTGCCCTATCGCTGGAACGAGGAGCAGACCGAGGCTCGCCTCGCACTTGCCGGAGGGCGCGTACCGATAACCACGCCATCAGGCGAAGAGATCAGTTATCGCATCCCCAACAAAAACCAGTGCAAAGCCTGTCACGCGGTCGACGGCGAGGTTGTTCCCATCGGCCCCAAGGCGCGCAATCTGTCGGCCGGGTGGCTGGCGCAGATGCACGAAGGCGGCGCATTGGATGAGGTCCCGCATGGAGCAGGCACACTGCCTGAATGGAAGAACACCAGCGCCAGCACCAAGGCCCGCGCGCGCGCCTATCTCGATGTGAATTGCGCGCATTGTCACCGGCCCGGCGGCGGGGCATCGAACTCGGGGCTTGATCTTAGCTGGGATCAGGAAGTGCCCTTTGCGATCGGGGTGAACAAACCGCCCGTTGCCGCAGGACGCGGGGCAGGGGGACTGCTCGTCTCCATCGAACCGGGCGCCCCGGACAAGTCGATCCTTATTCACCGCATGAATTCAAACGAGCCGGGCGTTGCCATGCCGGAACTGGGGCGCTCCACCATCGACACCGAGGCGGTTGAACTGATACGCAAATGGGTGCGGGAGATGGGCGAATGAAATGGGTTATCCGTGGCGTTCTTGCGCTCGCAGTCTTGCTCGTCGCCGCGTTTCTGGTGCTGCGCGTTCCCGACACCGATCCTGGCGTGATGCAGGCACGCTGGGGCGGGGCGCCTTCCCAATTTGTCGAGATTGGTGACCGCGTGACAGTGCATCTTCGCGATGAGGGGCCCGAGAGCGAAGAAAGCGACGCCCCTGCGATCATATTGCTCCATGGCTCCAACGCGGACCTCCACACATGGGAACCCTGGGTTCAAGGGCTGAAGGACACGCACCGCGTCATCCGTTTCGATCAGGTCGGCCACGGCCTCACCGGACCAGACCCCGATGATGATTATAGCCGTGCCAACTATGCCAGCGATGTGATCGAGGTGGCCGACGCGCTCGGCCTCGATACCTTCATCCTTGGGGGCAATTCGATGGGCGGCAAGCACGCATTGTCTGTTGCGCACCTTTTCCCCGAACGGGTCGCGGGCCTGATCCTCGTCGATGCAAGCGGCGCGCCACAGGCGCAGGTCGAAGAATTGATGGACCCTGCCGAACTGGAAAAGGATGATGGCGGCAATATCGGTTTTGCCATTGCGCGTATGCCCGGCGTCAACTGGATAGCGCAGCACATCACCCCGCGCTCTTTAATCCAGCAGAGCCTTGAGCAAAGCGTGTCGAACAAGGCGATCATCACGCCGGTCATGGTTGACCGCTACTGGCAAATGTTGCGTTATCCGGGCAACCGGGCGGCCACGATGGAGCGGTTTTCGACCAGGTTCGAGCCGCTGGGTGTCAAAGATATCGAAGCGATCACTGCGCCTGCGCTTATCCTTTGGGGGGAAGAGGATCGCCTGATTCCGGTGGAGGCAGGCCAATGGCTCGACCAGGCTTTGCCCAATAGCGCGCTTGTGGTCTATCCTGATATCGGCCATCTGCCGCAGGAAGAAGCGGTTCAAGCAACCCTTCGCGATGTCAAAAGCTGGCTCGAAGGGTTCGATACGGGCTCATCTTAAATTCTTTTGCGCTATCTGACCGGCTTTGCGCCAAGATAAATGCACACCCTATGGACGCGAGGCGCGGTCTCTCGCTAGAGTTGTGCACTGCATCACTGAAGAATCGAAGGTAAGGCTGTTTTGCGCAAACTAGGCATGATTGGCGGGATGAGTTGGGTCTCGACCGGAATTTATTACGACCGGATCAATCGCATCGTCCAACGCCGTGCGGCGCCGATGGCGTCTGCGCCCTTGCTGATCGAGAGCCTCGACTTTTGTGAGCTTTATGCCCTTCGCGAAGAGAGGGAGTGGAAACGCGCAGGCGAAATCCTGAGCGAAAGCGCGAAAAGGCTGGAAGGGGCAGGAGCCCAGGCGCTGATCATCAACGCCAATTCGATGCACAAACTGTATGACGATATCGCCGCAAACGTCGGCATTCCGATCCTGCATATCGCTGATTGTGTTGGTAAAGCTTTGAAAGACGCAGGGTGCAAGACCGCCGCAATCCTCGGCACGCGCAACGTGATGACCGAAAGCTTTTACCGCAAACGGCTGGTCGCACACGGGGTGGACCTTCTTCCACCCAACATGACCAACGTCGATATAATGGACAGCATCATTTACGATGAACTGATGGTGGGCAAGGTCACCCGCGATGCAGAGCGCAAGATGAAAACGATCATCACGAACAAGTCGCAGGAAGGGGCACAGGCCGTTGTGCTTGCCTGCACGGAACTCGACCTTATCGTCGATGTCGACGCCAATGTTCTGCCGGTATTCGATTCCACCCGCATCCACTGTCAGGCGGCGGCAAATTGGATCCTTGATGAAGGATCTGCGGAATAGGCCTCAACTCACCTATGAAAAGAAACAGCTGGGCGCAGACCAATCGGTAGCGGGGTGTTTTTTTACATTTCCATGACTACTCGCGCCTGAGTGCTTGCCGCTAAATAGAGAGCAAGTCGCGGGTCTCGGGTCGCGCCGATGACCCAAGAGCTGAAAAGCTCTTGGGACCGCCTACCACCCCCCATTGCACCCGGTAGGCGGTCCCATTTTTTTCCGATCAATGAATTTGAACCGGCACGCGCTCGCGCTGTGCGCAGCTGTCCACCGGAATTCGCGAGCGTTGCCGATCTGTTCCCGTTGAGCCGCGCATGGCGCTCGCTTAAGCGGTTCTCGTGTCTGATAGCACTTCCCCCGATACGCCCCCTCGCGCTGCCTTCGCAGCTGACCCCTATGCTCACGGTGGACGCGAGTTTGCGCGCGTGGCAGCACAGGCCGCCCGAGCGCCGTTAACGCCAGCCGAGCGCCGAGGTCCGCGCAGCGATTTCCAACGCGATCGCGACCGGATCATCCATTCGATGAGTTTCCGCCGCCTGAAGTCGAAGACGCAGGTGTTCATCGCGCCCGACGGCGACCATTATCGCACGCGTCTGACTCACAGTGTCGAGGTTGCGCAGATTGGCCGCGTGCTGGCGCGCGCCTTGCGGGTGGATGAAGACCTGACCGAGGCGCTGTGCCTGGCGCATGACCTTGGCCATCCCCCGTTTGGCCACGCGGGGGAAGATGCCCTGTCCGAGGCCATGGCCGAGCACGGCGGCTTTTGCCATAATGCCCAAACGCTGCGCACCGTGATGCGTCTTGAAAGCCCCTATCCCACCCATGAGGGGCTGAACCTCACATGGGACCTTCTCGAAGGGCTTGCCAAGCACAATGGTCCGGTCACCGACCCCAATTGGGCTTTGGCCGAGCTTGACACGGCCTTTCCGCTTGATCTTGGTTCCCACGCCTCGATCGAAGCGCAAATTGCGGCCGTGGCCGACGATATCGCCTATGACAATCACGACATCGACGATGGCCTTCGTGCAGGGTTTCTGACGCTTGATGACCTGATGGAACTGGATTTCCTCGCACACCAATGGCGCATGGTCGAAAAGCGCTTTCCAAACGCTGCGCAAGATCGCTTGCTGCGCGAGCTTATTCGCGATCAGATCGGATTGATGGTGAACGACGTGCTCGAGCACACCAAAGTGCAGACAAAAGGCTTTGCCAACGTTGACGAAGTGCGCGCGGCAGGGCGACAACTGGCGGGATTTTCGCCTGAAATGGAAAAGCAGGAGCGCGAGCTCAAAGCCTTTATGTATCAAAAGCTGTATTACCATCCGGAACAGGTGAACGCGGCCAGCAACGCGCGCGATGTGATTTCGCGATTGTTTGAAGCCTATGCCAATGATCCTGCGTTGATGCCTGCCGATTGGCAAGCGCGTCTGCCCAAGGCCGAGCCGGGCCGTGCGCGCACGATTGCCGATTTCATCGCAGGCATGAGCGACCGGTTTGCCATGCGCGAGCTTTCAAGGATCAGTGGTAACGTGCCCCAGGGGTTGATCAATGTCTGACACGCACGCCGATCCCAGCGGGCCCGTTCGCATCGGTCTTGTCGGGGCGACCGGCCTCATCGGGCGACGCCTGATCGAGATTTCCAGCGCAGGCGAGGATGTTCGCATGGTCGGCATCGCCCGGCGCGAGCCGACTTTGCCCAAAGGCGCAAAAGTGGAGATGTTCGTCGCCGATCCTGAAAAGTGGGGCGAAGTTCTTGGCGCGGTCAAGCCAGCGGCGCTTATCTGCGCGCTGGGCACGACATGGAAGAAAGCGGGCCGCGATGAGGCGGCCTTTCGCGCCGTCGATTATGACCTCATCGTCAACACCGCCAGAACCGCCCACGAGGTCGGCATTTCCAATTTCGTCATGGTCAGTTCGTCGGGCGCCGATGCGCGCTCGAAAAGCTTTTATATGCGCACCAAGGGAGAGACAGAGCAGGCGGTCTCGAAAATCGGACTGAAACGGGTCGATATCTTGCGGCCCGGCCTCCTCAAGGGCGCGCGGATCGACGATCTTCGCCCGCTCGAAGCTGCGGCGCAGTTTGCAAGCCCGATCCTCGACCCGCTGCTGCCCCGCAAATGGTCAGGTTATCGCTCGATTGACGCAGATGCCGTATGCGAGGCGGCGATCGGGCTGGCTTTGCGCAAAGCCGCAGGGCGCTTTACCCATGACAATGACGCGATCAAACGCGCAGCGCGCGACTGGCGCGCGAAAGCTTCTTTTCAAGACGAGTAGCATTCAACGCGATTATTAAGGGGACGCAAGGATGGAATGGAGCACGGTATTCTCAGCTGCCAATATATTGGCGATGATCGCCTGGGTCGTGCTGATACTGCTTCCGCGCCATCCGATCGCGCTTGCCGGTGTGCTTTATCTTGGCGCAGGGCTCCTTAGCATGGTGTACGCCGTGGCCCTTGGCGGGGTGCTTTCGGGGTTTATCCCGGCAGGTGAGGGCGGCGCTGGCGCAAACTTCACCTCCATAGAAGGGGTGCGCGACATCTTCGCAAGCGATGGCGGCGTCACGATTGGCTGGGTCCATTACCTCGCCTTTGACCTGTTCGTTGGCCTGTGGATCGCGCGCGATGGCGATGCGAAGTTCATCTCGCGCTTTATCCAGGCTCCGATCCTTCTGCTGACCTTTGTCGCAGGACCGGCCGGTCTGCTCTTCTGGCTCATCATTCGTGAACCGTCTGCGCGCGCAAAGGGGCGTTGGAATTAGAGGGGCGCTGGAATTTGGGCGCATTTTGCCCCACGCGTGCCTGCGCAAAATCGCTCCCGTAAAATTATGGACGCGCCCCTGATATTTGCCTAGTCCTTCTCGTGAGAGAAGTTTGGGAGAGTAGGGAATGGCGTCTGAAGCCACCGGTGACTATCTGTCATTTGATGAATTTTTGAAGCATTGGGGCACGGTTGCTCCGGACCGGATCGCGCTCGAAATGGACGGGCGGATCACAACCTATGGCGAGGCGGAAAAACTCACGCGGCAATTGGTTGCCTTCTTCGCCGAAAACGGGGTTGGACGCGGCGACCGCATCGCCTGGCTTGGCAAGAATTCGGACCGCTATTTCCTCCTCCTTTACGCCGCTGCGCGTGTTGGTGCGGTGATGGCTCCGGTCGGTTGGCGTCTCGCGCCACCCGAGATTGCCTATATCCTGACAGATACCGGCTCCAAGCTGTTGTTTGTCGAAGACGGCTTCATCGACACGGCCAGCGAAGTAACCGGCACATTGGAAAACCCGCCTCGCGTATTCGAAGTTGAGGCCGCTTTCCGCGCCGCCGAAGCGATGGCCCCTGCCGAGTTCGAGCCCGCCGATCTGGATGATGCCATCCTCCAGCTTTACACCTCGGGCACGACGGGCAATCCCAAGGGTGTCGGGCTTTCCAATCGCAATATGTTCTCGCTGCGCAAGCCGAGCGTCGAGGAAGATCAGCCTTGGCAGAAATATATCGAGACGGATTGCATCCTTGCTGCCATGCCTTGCGCGCATATCGGCGGCACGGGCCTTGCCGCGATTGCGACTTCCAACGGTGTGCGCGCTCACATCCTGCCCGAGTTTACGCCCGACGGCGTGTTGAGCGCGATCAAGAACGGGGCAACGCACATGTTCCTCGTTCCCGCCGCGATCCAGTTCGTAATCCAGCACCCGCTCGCCAAGGAAACCGATTTTTCCGGTCTTCGCTATCTCATGTATGGCGCAGCGCCCATGCCATTGGAGCTGTTGAAACAGACCGTCGCGACCATGCCGGGCGCGGGGCTTTTGCAGGTTTATGGCATGACCGAAACCTGCGGCACGGTAACAATGCTGCCGCCTGACGATCACTCGCTCGAAGGCAATGAACGGATGCGTTCTGCGGGCAAGGCGGTTCCCGGCGTCGAGATTGAAATCCGCGGCGAAGACAATAAGCAAGTCGAGCGCGGCGAGATCGGCGAGATTTGTATCAAATCCCCGTCGAACACGGCCGGATACTGGAAACTTGCCGAAGCGACCGCAAAGACCATCGATGCCGACGGCTGGCTGCACACGGGCGATGCCGGGATCATGGATGCTGACGGCTATGTCTATATCCAGGACCGGATCAAGGACATGATCATTTCGGGCGGCGAGAACGTCTATCCGGCTGAAGTGGAAAGCGCGATATACGGCCATCCTGCGGTGGCAGAAGTTGCGGTGATCGGCATTCCGTCCGAACAATGGGGGGAAGAGGTCAAGGCCTGCTGCGTGCCAAAGCCGGGAATGGAGATCGAGGCGGGCGATGTGATCGCCTATGCGAGGGAGCGGATCGCCGCTTTCAAGGCGCCCAAAAGCATCGATGTGATCCCTGAAATGCCGCGCAATGCCTCTGGCAAGATCCTGCGCCGGCAATTGCGCGCACCCTATTGGGAAGGTCAGGACCGGCAGGTCAGCTAGGCGCCGCGCTTCGATGCCAAGCCCGACCAGCATGGATGATATCAGCGAGCATGGCGCCAAGCGTCATGCCCCTGCGACCTTGCGCAACCGCGAGGCGATTGCCCGCGTGCTTTCGGCCGAGCTGCCCAAAAAAGGAACAGTGCTCGAAATCGCAAGTGGTTCGGGTGAACACGCGCTCTATTTTGCGGCACAGTTTCCCGATCTCGACTGGCAACCCAGTGATCCCGATCCCGATGCCCGAAATTCGATCAGGGCCTATACGCAGGAATATAAGGGAACCAACTTAAGGGATGTCCTCGAGGTCGATGCAAGCCTGCCCAAAGCGTGGGCAATACCCCCCGATATTGCCGCAGCCTTGTGCATCAACATGATCCACATATCTGCCTACGCTTCGTGCACTGGTCTTTTCGAAGGCAGCGCGCGCGCGGCTGCGCAAGGGAAGGGCGCCACGGATTTTCCCGTGATCCTTTATGGCCCATTCTTTGAGCAGGGAGTGGAGCCGGCGCCGTCGAACCTTGCCTTTGATGTAAGCCTGAAAGCGCGAAATCCGGAATGGGGTATTCGTGATGCTGAAAAAGTGGACAGCACGGCAAGGGCGCACGGTTTCGAGCGAGCCGCCCGTTACGAGATGCCCGCCAACAATTTGATGCTGGTCTATCGCAAAACCTGAAAGGGGGGCAGGCTACGCCGACGCACAAACGCGGCGCAGCGCCTCGCCCGGGGTCAACCGCCGTTGATGACGTCTTCGCCCGCCTGACCCACCGATTCGATGTCGCGCCCCACACCTTTGACGGTGTTGCACGCCGCGGTCGTCACGGTCAGCGCGCCAAGAACGAACGCAAGAACGGTTTTTTGAGTGGACTTCCGGCTCATTTTTGAAACTCCTTGATGGCAGGATATTAGCTGACAGCGTGCCTCAGCAATACACAAAAAAAGGGCCCGCCATTCAAGCGGGCCCTCTTTTGGGTCGGTTTGACGGACACTTAAGTTTCTTCGTCAACCGCATCGGCCGCGGATTTAAGGTCGTCGCCAGCACCGCGAACGGTGTTGCAGGCCGCTGCGCTGAGGGTCATTGCGCCAAGGGCAACTGCGATAATGGTCTTGCGGATCATCGGGGGTCTCCTGTGATGATGGTAACAAGACAAATACGCGCCTATCGTGCTTTGGGTTCCAAACTTTGACGTTTGGTCTTTCGCTCAGCCGCAAGAGCCCTCTCGCGCCAGGCGATCAAGAGCCCCGCTCCCACGATCAACGGTGCGCCGAACCACAGGCTTGTCGGCGGGGTGCGTTCGAACACGCTCCATCCATAAAAGGTCGCCCACAAAAGTCCGGTGTAGTCGATCAGCAGGATCACGCCCGCAGAACCGAACCGCAAGCTTGCCGTCAATAGCATCTGCGCAAGCGCACCGCACAGTCCCATCGCCAGGATCAGGCTCCAGGTCACCGGATCGTGCGGCACATACACAAAGGGCAGGGCAAGCGCCATCAGCGGCGTTGTGAATGCGGTGAACCAGAAAACGATGCTCCATGGACTCTCGGTTTTGTTAAGGTCCTGAATTTGCATACTTATGATTGCAACCCAAAGCGCTGCGAGAAGGCCGACCACGGCGCCAAACGGGTCAATGCCAGCGGTCCCGCCGAGGCCAAATCCGGGCTGGGTAAGGACCAGCACCCCCGCAAATCCAAGCGCCACCGCACTCCATCGATATTTGCCCGGCCTGTCCTTGAACAGGAACACCCCCAAAAGCACCGCAAACAATGGCGAGGTGAAACCCAGCGCACTCGCCTCCGCCAGCGGAAGCAGGACAACCGCGCCATAGACAAGGAACATGCCGGTAATGCCCATGATCGCGCGGCCACCGTGCGCGCGCAGGCGATTTGTCTTGAGAACGCGCAGCCTGCCCCACGCCGCGAGCAGGCCGGTGATGCAAATGAGGGTGATGAGCTGACGCCAGAAGACAAGTTCGGTCAAAGATGCGCCGCGCGCCTCGGTCACCTTGACCAGCATGGACATGGTCGCAAGCGTGGCAGCGGCGGCCAGTCTGATACCGAGCGCTAGAAAGGGGCGGGGCCGGGCGACTGATCCATCCATTGCTGCAACGCTTTAGGGCCCAATTGCGATTGCGCAATCATTGGCTTGAAAACTTGCCCGCGAACTTGCGCGGTTTGCAACGCCCTTTAAATGGGCGCGATGGAATTTTTGAACGCCCTGACCTTTGCCAGCGACGCCGCGCTTCTCGCCGTGGCGGGTGCGGTGTGCTGGGCATTGGCGGTGGTGTGCTTGCTCATGGACCGGATGCGCGAAAAACGCCGTTCGGTCGACCGGCTGGAGCGCGTGGGCTTCGTGCCTTGGACAGGGCTGTTCCTTGGCCTTGCCATTATCGGTGGCGGATGCCTTGCGATGAGCCTGCCGGTTGTGCTCGGCAACCTTTAGAGGCAAGCTTCCCAATTCGCGAGCCGAAAGCGAGTGCAAGCGCGACCGCGCGTCGGCCGGTCAGGCCGTAGCCAAGCGAGCCGGATGGCTCGCGCCCGGCGTTTGAGGGCGGCCTGCCTTACAGGCAGGCTTCCAAATACGCTTGATCGAACCCGAATTGGCGCGCTTTTTCAAGCGTATAGGGCCGCAAGCCGCTTGAGCGGAATTCGCCCATGATCTTGCCATCTTCGCTCTCGTCGAGATATTCGAATTTGAACAGCTCTTGGGTCACGATCACGTCGCCTTCCATCCCGATTACCTCGGTGATGTTGGTCGTGCGACGCGAACCATCGCGAAGGCGCTTTACCTGAACGATCAGGTCAACAGATTCCGCAATCTGGCGTGAAATCGCCTCTTTCGGGATCTTGATGTCGCCCATCAGGATCATGTTCTCCATACGGCCTAGACACTCGCGAGGAGAGTTGGCGTGGAGCGTACACATCGAACCATCGTGGCCCGTGTTCATGGCGGCGAGAAGGTCGAAACATTCAGCGCCACGAATCTCACCCAGAATAATCCGGTCGGGACGCATACGCAGGGCGTTTTTCACAAGGTCGCCGATGGTAATCGCGCCTTGCCCTTCAAGGTTTGGCGGACGCGTTTCGAGCGGCAGCCAGTGCGGCTGTTGCAGACGAAGTTCGGCGGCGTCCTCGATCGTCAGAACGCGCTCACCCGGGTCGATCATCTTCGACAGGGCGTTGAGCATGGTCGTTTTACCAGAACCCGTACCGCCTGAAATAACGATGTTCATCCGGCACGCGCCCGCGATTTTGAGGGCGGTACACATCTTCTCCGACATCGAACCGAATTCCTTGAGCATATCCAAGGTGATCGGTTTTTCGGAGAATTTACGAATAGAGATCGCGGTGCCGCGCAGCGAAAGAGGC
Source organism: Qipengyuania sp. S6317L1 (assembly GCF_023015615.1). GTDB lineage: Bacteria > Pseudomonadota > Alphaproteobacteria > Sphingomonadales > Sphingomonadaceae > Erythrobacter. The sequence goes on from NZ_JALKAJ010000005.1 coordinate 176,562, forward strand.
GGAACGATGACGTTCACACGAGAGCCGTCTTTCAAACGGGCGTCGGCAAGCGGCGTGGTCTGGTCGACGCGGCGGCCAACCTGGTTCACGATACGCTGTGCGATCTGGAAAAGGTGTTGTTCATCGCGGAACCGGATCGGTGCGATGATAAGCTTACCCTTTTTCTCGATATAGGTCTGGTCGGGACCATTGACCATGATATCGGAGACGTCCGGATCAGTTAGAAGCTCTTCCAACGGACCAAAGCCCAGCAGTTCGTCGATCAGAACCTTTTCAAGCGCAAATTGCTCGCGCCGGTTCAGCGTGACCTTAAGCTCGGCCAGCACTTCCATGATGATCGGGCGGAATTCTTCCGACAGCTCTTCCTTGGTGAGCGTCGCTGCCGCTTCGGGGTCCACGCGTTCGAGAAGGCGCGGGAGGACCTGTTCCTTGATCTTGTGAACGCTCGCCTCAAAGCCGCTGGCTTCATTTTCTGCGGCGTTGGTCGAGTTCATGCGCTCCTGCAGCCGGTCCATCGCATCCGAAGTTGCATTGCCGGAGGAAGGTTTGGGCGGGGGAGGAGCAGCGGCTTTTGCAGGTTCGGAGCTGCCGCCGCCGTCTTCGGGCAGCGGCGGGAATTGCTCACCACCTTTGGCTTTTTCGGAAGAAGGGCTTCCGCCCTTCATTGGCCTTGCAACGCCAAAAGCAGGTTTTGCGCCAGGCCTCATACCGCCTGCGCCGCCTTTTTTGCCGAATGCGCTCATTAAAATAGCCCCCAGGCTCAAACTTGGTACCACTTGCTGTTTCGCAAGTTATCACGAACAGCGTCTCTCGAAATGTGGTGAATAATTTGGAAACCTTAATTTTTCGCCAAGGTTGCCGCTTGCCATGCCCGATAATTGGAAAGATCAAGGATCCAGTATGCACGTGTTGTTTCTGACATCCACATTACCGCGCTGGGCGGGCGATATGCAGGCGAATTTTGTCGGCGAGCAAGCCGATGCCTGGTTGGCGGCGCGTCCGGATGACCGCATCACCATCCTTGCGCCCGCATCGCAAGGCGCGCCCGACGAAGAGCATCACGGGCGCAAGACGATCAAGAGATACACCTATGTTCGCCCTGCCTCGCTGCAGACGCTGGCCTATCCCGCAATCATGCCAAATCTCAAGGCGGCGCCATGGCGTGCATGGCAGATTGCGCCGCTGGTCTGGGCGCAATATCGCCGGGCGAAAGAGATCATAAGCGAGGGCGGCGTCGATCTGGTCTATGCGCATTGGGCGGTGCCGCAAGGGTTGGTCGCTCACCGGCTGAAGGCCAAAACGGGCGCTCCTTACATCCTGCAGACCCATTCAAGCGACCTCAGCGTTCTGTCCAATTTCGGCAGCGCAGGGCGCGGCGTTGCGCGTGCAATGTTGCAGCAGGCCGAGCACTTTTTCTGCGTAAATGCGGGACAGCTTGATCTGGCGCGCGGGTTTTACCCGGAGCTTGCCACAAACGTCACCGTGACCGGGGCAAGCGTCATCCCGATGGGCGTTGCCAGGCTGCAACCCATGAGCCGTTCAACCGGTCAAATCGAGATCGGATCGATTGGCCGCCTGTCCAAAAAGAAAGGTTTGGACCTGCTCATCCGCGCGCTTGAAAAACTGCATGAAAGCGGGGTCAGCCCACGGGTCGGGATCGCCGGTGACGGAGAAGAACGCGAACATCTGCAAAGCCTTAAGCGCTGTGCCAATGTGGATTTTCTGGGGTTTCTATCCGGCAAGGAAAAGGAACACTTCCTGGCAGGGTGTGAACGTTTTGCCTTTCCCGCAAAAGCGAGCGGCGGCGATGTCGAGGGATTGCCCGTCGCATTGCTGGAGGCGTTGATGCGCGGTCAGCCCGTGCTTGCCTCGCGCGATACCAATATCGAGCTGCTGCCCGAATGGGACGCGATCAAGCGTGATGTGGTGTTCGTCGAGGACCCCGCCGATATCGATGCGCTTGCACGCGCCATTGTCGAATTGATGACCCGATCACCGGGCTCTGCCGGTCAAGCGAAGCAAGTCCTGTCGCGCTATTTGTGGAGCAATTTGATCGAGGAATATCTCGAACCCATTGAAAGGGCCGTGAAACGCCGGACGGGCGCCTGACCCTCAGGCCGTGCGGAGTGGGTTCTAGAGTCCCGATCAGTTCGAGAGGAGCGCGATGCGATCCGCGTCCGTGGTAAGCGCGCGTGCGTTAACGGCGCGCATTTCGCCGGCATGAGCGAGCACCTGACCAATCACCTTGCGCTCTGTTTCTTTCAGGCGGTCGGTGAAACCAATGTTTTCCGCAAGGCTGAGGTTGAGGTCGGCGGAGTTGATGATCATCTCTATCGCTTCTTCAAGATCGTCCGATCGCGACAGATCGAAACGCTGTTCCTCGCCATCCCTGCGCAGGAATATCAGCCCGCCCAGCCTGGAAGGTGAGGCGTAACTCACTTCGAGAAATTCGTCCGCGTGCGCGCGCGTGGAGATGAGGAAACGCTTGCCCGTGGTGAGCGCAATTGCCGAACGGATTACATCCTTGAGCGCAATCGCAGCTCTTATGCGCGGTGGGACGGTAAGCGTCTTGAGATTGTATGTGAAAAGATGCAGCGGGCGCGCATAGGGGTGGACGGTGCCGGTGGCGGTATCGACCATCAACAGGTCGTCGCCCATCAAATCATACCCGTTGCGCATCAGGGCGAGCGACAGGGTGGTTTTGCCGGTTCCGCCGTGCGCTGGAAATACGAATGCCTCGCCGTCCTTTGCAACGCCCGCGCAGTGCATGAACAAAACGCCGTTTTCCAAAAGCTTCTGGTAGATAACCGGCTCAAGCAATTGGCCCTGAACAAACGCGCCAACCGGCGTCGTGTAGAGCCGGTCGAGCCAATGGCGTTCAAATTCGATCACCGGCGATGCGCTGTCCAAACCGGTTACGGCATAACGGAAATGGAAAAGACCCTTGTAATGGAGGCTCCTTGCGTTCTCCTGACCAATGCGATCAACGATCCGCAGGCACACCGTTGGAACAGGTGCAGCCAGTGGTCTTTGCGCGATGCGCGAATATTCATTGTCGAAATATTCAAGGTAAGAGCGCGGACCCGTCACCTCGACCTGCACCAGACCGTTGAGATTATAGCGACGCGTGTCAGCTGAGGCCATTGTTCACCACCTTTGTTGGCGTCGCCTCGCGCTGGAATGCAAGAGCGAAAAACGCCGCCGTCATATTCACCAAGAGGCCGCAAATCCGGTTGATTGCGATTGCAAGAAATGCCGCCGCAGGAGCGACCGTTCCGGTCAATTCGGCGAGCACTGCCGAAAGCGCCTCGGCAATACCAAGGCCCGACGGAACAAGCGAGGCCGCAGAGCCCAGAATTGTGGCAAACGCAAAGAGCAAAGAGGAAACAGGCTCGACAAAAAGCCCCATGATCGCGAATGCGACGAAAATCCTCGCAGCGATCAGCATCAGTCCGACAATCCGATAGACCAGCGCGGCGAGGGCGACGCCTGCTCCCGCGCGGCGCACGAGCAGGATTTCCATCGCAATGATGGTCACCCCGCCAAAGGCGAGCAGGCCTATCGCGGTAAGGTGGAGTGCAGGGGTAGGCTCTTCTTCAAAGCCGAGAATGGCAACTCCTCCTGCTACCGCCGCGCAGGCGATCCATAACAGCGAGAAGCTGAGAACGATAAGCGAGCTTGCACCGAGCTTTCCGCCCTTTTGCCGCAGCGCCGCCGTCCTCACGATCGCACCGCCCGGAATGGGCAGCAACTCGGCCACTTGCGCATAGGCGCTGACCCGGACGCCGTGCCAAAAGCCGGTTTGCAGGCCGAGAGCCTTGGCCATCAATTGAAGGTTTATCGCGCTGTAGGCGAGGGTCAGCGGAGACAGGACAAATAGCAGCAGGAGAAGGGGAGGCAGCGCAAGGTCAGAGAGGCTGAGATCGAGCGAGCTGACCGAGACGACAAGGCCACCTGCAAAGACAAGGAGGGCGGCAACCAGCAGCGGAAATTTGAAACGCCTGGCCTGCGCCGCGAGGGTTTGGGTAAAGGCCATCACGTGATCGAGAATTGCCGATCCCTGCATCAGAATCCGCCCCAATAGTCGCTTGGAGCAGCCATTTGCGGCGCTGCGATATTGTCGCCCCACATGATGTAAGCGGGCTCATTCAAGGGGTTGGAAATCGCCACGCTGCCACGCGCAAGCTCCACCGTTGCACCTGCTTCGACCCGCGCGCCATCGATTATAAGAGGGGCAGAAGCGGTGTAGGTGCCAGGGACAAGCACGTTCCAATTGATCGTCTCACCCGCCTCCAGATCGTGGCCTGCGAGATACAGGTCGCCCCAGAAATGCCGATAGTTGCTGCGCAGCGCCGCTTCGTCGTCTGGGTGGAAGAAGGTGGGCGCATCGCTTTCAAACAGGGGCGCGAACATCTGTTCATTGTCGAACAGAAGGGGCACCGGCTGCTCTTCCATTGTGCCAGCAAATCTGGGCTCGCCAGAAGCGCGATACCCTTCGATCCCCCACGGCGTCATGAAGCCGTTTGCCTTGGTGAACCGCCCGATCATCCCGCAGCAATCGAAATAGGCGACCGGTTCGGCAAAAGTTTCGTCGATTGCGCTGAGAAGCGCGTGCTGGCGCTGTGTCACGGGCTCTTCATTGGTCACCCACGCCATCATCGCGAACGATGCAATCGCGGCTGCACACATCGGTGCGCCATATCGCTCCGCCAGAAAGGCGAAAGAGACTGAAGCCGCAATCGCGACCGGAGGCAGAATGAAAACGTAAAAGTAGGGCGCCGAATTGTGGTAGAAAAGCGGGGTCAGCACCGGAAACCACAAAAGCGCAAGAGCGGCGCGTTTCGCCACGGAGCGTTTATCCCTGGCAATCAGGACAGGGGCAAGAACCACCGCGAGCGCCAAAGGCACGGCAAAAAGCGCCGCGTGCCGCATCAGGTAAAGGTAGGGAGAGTGGAAAAGGCCGAACATCTTGGCCGCCGACCGGCCCGCGTAACTGGTGGTGCTGACTGCGGCCTGACCGGCTTCTGCTGCTGCCGAATGCCACAGGTAGAGAGCTGCGCCCATGACGGCTGCGACCAAGCCTGCTGCAACCCAGCGCGCGACGTAGCGCCAGTCGAACCCTTCCTCTTCCCAGCGCCATAGAGCGATGCCGAGAAAGGCGGGGAACCACAAAACGAACTTGATCGTGACCAATGCCGAAACTGCAATAAGCGCGCCAAGCGCAAGGATGGCAGGCGCGCGAAGGCGGGTGCACATCGCCACCGCAAGCGCGCTTCCAAGGGTTGCTGCTGCAATTGCATCGACCCGGAACGATGCCGCGTGGTTGAGCACGAAACCGCCGCCCAGATAGGCAGCAACCGCCAGATACGCGGCGGTATCATTGGAGATCTTTCGCGCGGTCACAAAAATTGCTGCGCTGGCAATCGCGGTGAATCCGAGCATCACCCAACGCGCGGTAAGGATTTGCTCAACCGCCGTGCCGCCAAGCTGGGGCAGCCACCATGCAAACATTTGCGTGTGCAATGTCTGAAGCGGCTGGAAATTGCGCGCCTGCGCCAGGGCTTCGACCTGCGAGTAGAACCAGAATTCGTCCCAGTTGATCGAGCGCGTGAGCGCCAGATGCACATGAAGCACCGCCATCAGGACGAGCAGAGCGGCGGGCCAGACCCGTGATATTGCCTGTGAAAGAGCGCCCATAGACCCCGCAGGGTGTTGCGGGTGCTCCAGTGTCGCAGCACTCATGCGCGCCGCCTGACCTGACGCCTGTCCGCAGTGCTGACGGAGTGATCCTCGGACGCGCCCCCGCTGTGATCGAGCCGTTCTTCGATCCGACGCAGTTTGAGCATATTGGCTTCGAGAAGCTTGCGGTTGGTCGCGATCAGGTCGGCCAGAATTCCCAGCACGCTGACCAGCACGCCGATAATCAACAACGCCCCGCCAATGACCAGCGACTGGATGTGTCCGTCGCCATCGCCATTGGCAAAAAACCAGAGGAAGCGCGCAATCGGCATCAGGCCAAGAACGGTCGCCAGCGCGCCCAGACCCACGAACACGCGCAGCGCGTTAAAGGTCGTATAGGCGCGAAGGATCGTGACCCCTGTCTGCTGGATAAAACGCGGGATCGACTTGAACAGGCGCGAGGGGCGCGTTGCGGCATGGGTGCGCACCGGCACGCTGGTGATCGACAGGCGCTTTCGCCCTGCCTGGATCAGCATGTCGGTGGTGTAGCTGAAATCGGTGGTGATGTTGATGCGCTGGGCGGCATCGCGGCTGATCGCGCGAAAACCGCTAACCGCATCGGTGATCTCGGTCGCAGAAAGTGTGCGCACCACATATGAGCCAAGTCGCTGAAGCAGGCGTTTGAACGGGCCGAAGTGTGCATTGTTGCCAACCGAGCGGTCGCCAATGCAGATGTCTGCCTCACCTGCGACGACAGGGGCGACGATCTTGGCAATGTCGGCCCCTTCATACTGGCCATCGGCATCGGTGTTGACGATAATGTCCGCACCTTCCGAGAGGCATTTGTCAATCCCGCTGCGGAACGCCTCGGCGAGGCCCCGGTTACCCCGGTGGCGCACAACATGATGCACGCCCCACCGACGCGCAACGCCGCTGGTATCGTCGCTGCTGCCATCGTCGATGATGCAATATTCGATTGTGTCGACACCCGGCAACGAACGCGGCAGCTTTGCCAGCGTTTCCGGCAGCACTTCAGCCTCATTAAGGCAGGGTATCTGGATGATCAGTTTCATAGTGTCGTATTAGCCCCCTTGCGCCTTCACACACATCGCGCGTGCGCCCGGTATTTCAGGCTGTGCTAGCGAGGGGGGCTTAAGCAATCGTAAACCATGATTGGCCCGCAAGCCCCTGGGCTGACAAATTTCGGGTGAAATGGCGGGTTTCTCTTCAACTTCTATTCAAGCTTTGCCAGTAAGGGAGCCCAATCACGGGAACGGGCCAGGGCCAGCGCATCGCTTGCCGGGACAATCAGGGAATTAACGGCAAATATGTGCGGCATTATCGGCATCGTAAGCTCGAACGCGGTTCAGGATCGGTTGGTCGATGGCCTGAGGCGGATGGAATATCGCGGTTATGACAGCGCAGGGATCTGCACGCTTTATGACGGCGAGCTTGTGCGCCGCCGCGCCGAGGGAAAGCTGTTGAACCTTGCAGGTGTGCTGGAAAACGAGCCGGCGCCCGGCACGACCGGCATCGCGCACACACGCTGGGCGACCCACGGCGCACCAACGGCTGCCAATGCGCACCCCCATGCGACCGACGAACTCGCACTCGTACACAACGGGATCATCGAGAATTATAAGGCGCTTCGCCAAGAGCTTGAGCACGAAAACCGCACCTATGCGAGTGAGACCGACACCGAAGTCGTCGCGCATCTGATTTCATCGCGCATTGAGAAAGGCGCAACGCCGCAAGAGGCGGTCGCCGAGGTCCTGCCCAAACTGCGCGGTGCCTTTTCGCTCGCCATTGCTTTTCGCCAATATCCCGACCTCTTGATCGGGGCTCGCCTCGGCTCACCGCTTGTGGTGGGCTATGGCGAGGGCGAAATGTTCCTTGGCTCCGATGCCCTCGCTCTCGCGCCATTGACCCAGCAGATCACCTATCTTGAGGAAGGCGATTGGGTCGTCATCACCAAGGAAGGCGCACAAATCTTTGATGCCGATGGAAATGCGGTCACGCGCAAGGTTCAGGCCTCTGGCGCGTCGGCTGCGGCGGTGGAGAAGGGCAATTACCGCCACTTCATGCAAAAAGAGATTTTCGAGCAGCCCACCGTGGTTGCGCAAACGCTCTCCTCCTATCTGCGCCGCGAAGATGTCTCGGTGGCGCTGCCACAGTTCGATTTCGATCTTTCCGCGATTCGCCGCCTGACAATCGTTGCTTGCGGCACATCCTATTATGCCGGCCTAGTTGCCAAATACTGGTTCGAGCAATTCGCCCGCGTGCCGGTCGATATCGATGTGGCATCGGAATTTCGTTACCGCGATCCCGTGCTTGAAGAGGGGGGCCTTGCGCTCTTCATTAGCCAGAGCGGGGAGACAGCAGACACGCTGGCCGCGCTTCGCCATTGCAAGGAAAACGGTCAGGTGATCGCGGTCGTCGTCAATGTGCCGACCAGTTCCATGGCGCGCGAGGCGGACCTTCTTTTGCCCACACACGCAGGGCCAGAGATCGGGGTCGCCTCGACCAAGGCCTTCACCTGTCAGCTTGCGGTTCTTGCCGCTCTGGCCGCGCATATGGCGGTCAAGAAAGGCCGGATGAGCCGCGATGAAGAACGCGAAGTTGTCACACACCTTCTCGAAGCGCCCGCTGCGCTCAATGCGGCGCTGAGCCACGATGATGATATTGCCGCCATGGCGCACCACTTCGCACAGACCCGCGATGTGCTGTATCTGGGGCGCGGACAGGATTTTCCACTCGCGCTTGAAGGTGCGCTAAAACTCAAGGAAATCAGTTACATCCACGCCGAAGGTTATGCCTCTGGCGAGATGAAGCACGGACCCATCGCGCTTATCGACGATGATGTGCCTGTGGTGGTGATTGCGCCGTCAGGTCCTTTGTTTGAAAAGACCGTCTCCAACATGGAGGAAGTGCGCGCGCGCGGTGGCAAGGTTGTCCTGATTTCTGATGCGCGAGGCATCGAAGAGGCGGGCGAGGGCTGTTTGGCCACGATCGAGATGCCGGTCGTGCACCCCCTGATCGCGCCGTTGGTGTACGCAATTCCGGTGCAATTGCTGGCCTACCACGTGGCGGTCGTTAAGGGCACTGACGTCGATCAGCCGCGCAATCTGGCAAAATCGGTAACAGTCGAATAATCGGAAAAGAATTGGCCCTCTGGTGGGCCAAAAAAACTCGCGGCGAGATACCAAGTTTTACGCCCTCCTAACCTTTGCCGGTTAACCACCACCGCGTGAGCGACGAAAAACATCTCCCGACCCCTTCGATCGAGCAGGAATTGCCGGTTTCGGCTGTCCTTGGTCTGTCGCAAAAGGGGCAAGCCGATTGGCCGCGACTTCGCGGGTTGGAGGCGCAGGCACTCAGTCGTCTGACACTGCACCGATTTTTCGTTCACGCGATTGTCGCCCTGCTTGTCGCACACCTCTACACCCCTCTGGTCGGTCCGCTTTTCATGGGGTTGTGGCTTGGCGCTCTGGCCACGGTGCAGATTTCAGGAATGCGCTCGGACAAGCGCCAGCAATTGTACAACACGCGCCGCGGCAAGCACACCTTGTCCAAGAACCATTCGCGCACCGCGATTGTTTCCGCGATCCTTTGGGCTGTGCCCTTGATAGGGTTCGCGCCGTTCGGTTCGGTTGAAAGCGCAGGGACCTTAATGGCTGTTATCGGCACGCTCATGGCGGGCCGGGTCTATTTTTACACCACGACCCCTCTCAACATGGTCATCGCATCGCTCATTAACGGCATCGCAGGATGCGCGCCTTTCATCGTGATGGGCGAGTGGGCGCTTGTCACGGGCGTCGTTCTGTTCACGATCTGCACTATCCTTGGCGCGATTGAAGTGGGCCGCACTCACATGGCTGCGCGCATCGCGGAAAGCGCCATCATCGAAAAAGAAGAAGTCGTCTCTCTGCTTCTACGCGAATTTGAGGAGAACGAGGCCGACTGGCTGTGGGAAATCGACCCGCGCCGCCGTTTGCAGTCGGTTTCGCCCCGGTTCGCTTTTGCCTTGAGTGCGACCGACAAGGAGGTTGACGGAAAACCTCTTCTTGCCCTGATTGCAGGCGACAAATGGGAGAGCGGTGATTTCCCGCCGAGCCTCCATGAGCTTGCCGAAAAGCTGCGCAATCGCGAAAATTTCTCCAATCTTTCCGTTCAGGTTTCGATCAAGGGCGAAGAACGTTGGTGGGAGCTTTCGGGAACGCCGATCCGCGATGAACGCGGCAAATTCACAGGGTTCAGGGGCGTTGGTTCGGATGTGACCGAACAGCGCCAGTCCTCTGAAAAGATCGAATATCTCGCGCGCTATGACACGCTCACCTCGCTGCCCAATCGCCTCATGCTGACAGAGGCTTTGGGCGATGCGCTGGATCATGCCGAACATTGGCGCTCGCGCTGCGCATTGATGATGATCGACCTTGACCGGTTCAAGGCGGTGAACGATTCGCTCGGGCACATGACCGGCGACAAATTGCTTGCCCAGGTGTCGTCGCGCCTGAAAGCTCTCATGGGAGACAATGCTGTCGTCGGGCGTCTTGGCGGCGATGAGTTTGCAGTCGTGATCCGCGATGCGAGCGACCTGAACTATCTGCGTAGCCTCGCGCGGCGCGTTATTACGAGCCTCTCGGAACCCTATCAGGTTGACCACCATACGCTTTATGTGGGGGCAAGTGTCGGCTCTGCGATCGGACCGCGTGACGGGCGCACCGTGGAAGAGTTGATGCGCAACGCCGACCTCGCGCTGTACCGTGCAAAGGATGCAGGCGGGGGCGAACACTGTCGCTTTGAACCCGTCCTCCACGCCTCTGCCGAAGAACGGCGCCAGCTTGAAGCCTCCTTGCGCAATGCCCTTGGGCTTGACGAATTCGTGCTGCACTATCAGCCGGTCGTCGATGCACGCAGCGAAAGCATTGTGAGCTTCGAGGCGCTGGTGCGCTGGAACAGTTCGGAGCACGGCTTTGTCAGCCCGGGCAAATTTATACCGCTTGCCGAGGATACCCGCCTGATCGTGCCGATTGGTCGCTGGGTGCTGCGTCAGGCGTGTTTCGAAGCGCGCAAATGGCCCGATCACGTGAAGGTCAATGTCAACGTCTCGCCAGAACAATTGCTCGAGCCCGATTTCCATCAGGAAGTGGTCGATACGCTCGCTGCAAGTGGCCTTCGCCCCGAACGCCTCGAAATCGAGGTGACGGAAAGCATTTTCCTTCGCGATGCCTCGGTTGCGCGCAACGCTCTGGAACAGGTGATGGCGCTCGGCTGCTCAATCGCGCTTGACGATTTTGGCACCGGCTATTCCTCGCTCGGTTACCTGCGCAAGCTGCGCTTCTCGACGATCAAGGTCGACCGCACCTTCGTTCAGGGAGCATCGCAGGGCGCGAATGAAAGCCTCGCCATCATCAACGCGGTGGTCGCGATGGCGAAGAGCCTCGACATGACAACCACGGCCGAAGGCGTGGAAAGCGCCGAAGAGGCCGAGCTGATCCGCAACCTTGGCTGCGACAAGATTCAGGGTTTTTACTTCGGACGCCCGATGGCGAGCGAAGATGCGCGAGGATTGTTCAGCAAGGACGGTTTGCCAAATCCGCGCCGCCTGCGGGCATAGGCTCGCAAGGCGAAGGGCGCCACGCTCAGCCCACCGGCTCAAGCGGCAACGAGGGACTTCACCACGTTTTCAAACAGGGCGCGCCCGTCCTCGCCGCCAAGCGACGGGTGAGCGGCAGGTTCGATCGCGCGTTCGGGGTGAGGCATCATGCCCAGCACCCGCCCATTGGCGCTCAGCACACCGGCGATATCGCGGCGTGACCCGTTGACATTGTCCTTATAGCGAAAGGCGACGCGGCCTTCGCCTTCGAGCCTGTCCAGAGTCGCTTCGTCAGCGAAGTAATTGCCATCGTGGTGCGCCACGGGAATGCGCAAGACCTGCCCCTGAACAAAACCGCTGGTGTAGATCGAGCTTGTGTTTGCCACTTCGAGTTCGGCCGTGCGGCACACGAAGGTCTGGCCCGCATTACGCATCAATGCGCCGGGGAGGAGCCCGCTTTCGGTGAGCACCTGAAACCCGTTGCACACGCCCAGCACCGGCACGCCCCGCTCGGCGGCCTTGACCACCGCTTTAAGGATTGGGCTGCGCGCGGCCATCGCGCCAGAGCGCAGATAATCGCCATAGGAAAACCCGCCCGGAAGCGCGATGAAATCGAGGCCCTCGGGCAATTCTGCATCGCCATGCCAGATGCGCAGCGCAGGTGTGCCCGTAACGCTTTCCAACGCCACAGCCATGTCGCGGTCGCAATTGGAGCCGGGGAAAGTGATGACGCCCGCTTTAAAGCCCATCAGGCCGGTTCCCTCTGATCATCGAGCCGCTCGATCGCGTAGTCTTCGATCACCATATTCGCCAGCAACTGCTCGCACATCTTGGTCAGCGTTTCATCCGAAGTGCCTTCGGCCACATCCATCTCGATCATGCGCCCGATGCGCACATCATTGACGCCTTCAAAGCCGAGGCCATCAAGAGAATGGTGCACAGCGCGCCCCTGCGGGTCGAGCACGCCGGGCTTCAAACGGACGAGGATGCGAACTTTCATGGGGCTTTTGTCCTTGCGCAAAGGGTTTCTCGTGTTTTGCCAAGGCCTATAGCGTTTCAGGCGCGCGGCGCAATCGGTGAGGCGACAGCAATCACCCGCCTGATTGCGAGGGTGGCAATGGGATACGCTTGTTCACGAATGGCTGCCGGGGCTTGTAAAATGGCCCGAAAAGAGTAGCCATCCCCGAGTGAGGGGTTTCAATTGAACCCTTACGAGAGGCTGGCAGGAGGCGACCTGTCAGCCTTTTTTACTGTCCGTCTGACGGTTCAATCCGGTTTGCGGCAACATCTTCGTGGCCCTTGGGCAGAACCACAAATTCCACCGCCTTCTCAGGGTCTAGATAAGTCCGGGCGACCTTTCCTAAATCGTCTGCCGTGATCGCTTTCAATGTCTCGGGCCCCTTGAACCATCGTTCGAGCCGCGCTTCCTCGCTTTGCGCGCGGTCGGCAAGTTGCAACCACCCGCCAAGCGATTTCAACGCATTGTCGTATGCTTCGAGCAGGGGCTGGCGTGCGCGTTTGATGCGATCGGGATCAATCGGTTTTTCGGTCAGGTCCGTAATCATTTCGGCAATCGCGCCGCGCGCTGCTTCGACTTCGGCAACATCGAGCGAGGCGGTGATGGTGAAAGTGCCGTAGCCGGGGTAGATCCGGCTCATCGAGCTTGAGGCGCTGGGCGAATAGGCCTGGCCCAGTTCTTCGCGCAGGCGTTCGGTCAGTTCGATGCGCACCAGCCGCGCCAGAAGCGACATCTGCATCTCCTCGACAAAATCGCTGTCGTCATTGGTGGGCCAAACAAGTCGGACGAGCGCCTGATCGGCCTCGCCTTCATGGGTAAGGTGGTGGAGCGTGCGATTGGCGGTGAATTGCCGCTTGCGCGCATCTTTGCGCATCCGAAATTCGATCTCGCGCGCGGGCAGGGCGCCAAGCGTTGCGGCCACGGCTTCGATCGCTGCCTCTTCATCAAAGTCACCGACCAGCGACAACTCAATCGCGCCGGATGCCAGCCGGTCTTCGACGGCATCCTCAAGCCCCTCGTAATCGAGGGCAAAATACGCCTCTTTCGGCGCCAAGCTGAAGCGAGGGTCATTGTCAGACAGGATCGCGCCTGCTGCATTGCTGTAAGCGCGCTGGGGTGTGGAACGGAGGCGGGCAAAGAAATTGTCGATGCCGCGGCGAAATTGCTCAAGCCCTTCGCTGCGATAGCCCGGATCGGTGATTGCCGCGGTCAGAACCTGCATCTGCAAGGCAAGGTCGCGCGGCGTGGTGGAGCCGGTAAAGCTGAAAGCGTCGGCAGCGTTGGAAGCGTTGAACCCGACGCTTCGCCCGGCAAGGATCGTCTGCAATTCATCGCGGCTGTGTTCGCCCAGACCGCCTGCGGAAAGCGAGCTCATCAGGTAAACCCGCAAGGGGTCCTGCTGCGTGTTCATCAAGGTTCCACCATCGAGCAGCAGGCGATAGGCGACGCGATCCTCGCGCACGTCGGTCGTCTTCAATGTCAGGCGCACATTGTTGGCAAAAGTGATGGTGCGAAAGCCCAGCCGTTCATCGCGCGCGTCCCTGATAATCTCACCCGGCGTGCCGAAATCGGTATAGGCAAAGGTTCGCGGGCTGCTCTCCAGCGGCGGTTCGATCGGAAGGGCCATCGCCTCGGTAAAGGCCTGTCGCAAAGCCTCTTTCCCGCCCTCCGGCGCGCTTCGCCCCTGAAAGCGGATCAACGGTTCGTCGAACGCGATCAACCTTTCACGAAGCGCGGCGAGCGTGGTTTCGGGCGTAATGCCGGGCGCCAGTTCCTCGAACAATTCCAATTGGAAAGCGGGCGTTGTCGGCACGTTGTCATCCGACACGACATTCAGGGCGCGCTGTGCGTAATAGCTGTTCGTCCTTGTCCCGGCACCGGCCACGCGGTTTTCCAACCCTGTGCGGATGGTGGCAAGCTGTTCATCGACCTCGGCGCGGGTAAAGCCGTAGACTTGCGCCTCATGGACGCTTTGCACCGCAGCCAGAACGCCTCCGCGCCATTTGCCATCCTCGCTGGCGATGCTGAGGGTGTTGGTGCGTGCCTCTTCGAAAATCTCGCCTTGGGAGAAGCGCGCTGCTCTGAACGGTGCGTTGTCGGAGCGGGAAAGGCGGGACAAACGCCTGCGGATGATGCGGTAAGCGACCGAGCGCAAGATGCTTTCGCGGCGCGCGGCGCGTGTGTCTGGCCGGTCAATATATGGCCCGAGCATGGTGAGCGTGACGGTCTCTGACAGCGCGGGGTCGATAAAGATATCGGTTTCGCCCTTGCGGGTAAGATCGACCGGTCCGGTCACGGGGGCGGCGGGTGCAGGCGCGGGTTTCCAATCGGCGAAATATTCAGCGATTGCCGCTTCCATCGTTGCGGTGGGCAGGTCGCCAACGATCACCATGACCGTGTTGGAAGGGGTGTAAGTGCGCTCGTAAAGCCCGCGAAGATCCGCCGCGCTTGCGTTTTCGATCACCTGCCTTGTGCCGATGGGCAGCCTTTGCGTGTAACGTGCACCCGGAGCGATAAATTCGAACCCGTCCTCACGCGCCCGCTGCGCATAGCCGCGCCGGTCGCGGCGCTCGGCAAGGATGACGCCGCGTTCGCGCTTCACCGCTTGCGCAGTGATGGTCAGCTCGCTTGCGGTTTCGCGCATCAGCATCATCGCCGTGCCAATGAGGTCGTTATCATTGCGCGGCAGGTCGAGCATATAGGTGATCGCCTCGAAGCTGGTCGAAGCATTGGTGTCCGCGCCAAAGGCCAGTCCCTCGCGCTCAAGCAGGGGGATCATCTCACCTTCGGGGATGTTGGTCGATCCGTTGAAGGCCATGTGTTCAAGGAAGTGGGCAAGGCCGCGCTCGTGCTCTTGTTCGGCGAGCGAGCCGGCGCCAATCCGCATCCGCACCAGAACGGTGCCCTCGGGCGTAGCGTTTTCGCGCAGGATATAGCGCATGCCATTGGGAAGCGTGCCGAACACATAGTCCGGATCGACGGGCAAGTCGCTGGTTTCAAACGGCCATTCGGGCGTTGGTGTGGCGCTCTTGGCCACGGCTTCGCCGGTCTCTGCGCAAAGCGGTGCGCCGGATGCGAACACCAAAAGGCCTGCGGCAAATGCGCGTAATCGGGTTTTAATCAAGGGCCAAAGCCTCACCGTCCTCTTTCAAGAAACGAAGACTAACCGGTCCTGGATGTATGTCAGCTTATTTTTTGGCGCTTGTTTTTGGGCGCCTATTTTTTCGCGCCTATTTTTTCGGCGCCTATTTCTTCGTTGGGGGCGTTCCGCGAAGGCGCGTGCGGTGGCTCGACAGGTCGAAGACCTCGCCCGGCCCTGCATCTTCATTCTGCAGGAGGCCAAGGCGGCGCGCGACTTCGCGATACGCCTCTTCCTCACCGCCAAGGTCGCGGCGGAAGCGGTCCTTGTCGAGCTTTTCCCCGCTCGCCATGTCCCAAAGGCGACAGCCATCCGGGCTGATTTCATCAGCTAGGATCACGCGGCTGTAATCGCCATCGAACAGGCGGCCAAACTCAAGCTTGAAGTCCACAAGACGGATGTCGATTGCTGCAAACATACCGCACAGGAAATCGTTGATGCGGATCGCCATGGAGGAGATGTCCTGCATCTCTTCCTGGCTTGCCCAGTTGAAGCAGGCGATGTGTTCTTCCGCGATCAGCGGATCGCCCAGCGCATCATCCTTGTAGTAATATTCGATCAGCGTGTGGGGGAGGGGTTCGCCCTCTTCCAGACCCAGACGCTTGCAGATCGAACCGGCTGCAACGTTGCGCAGGACCACCTCGATCGGGACGATTTCAACCTGCCGGACAAGCTGTTCGCGCATGTTGAGGCGACGGATGAAGTGGGTGGGAATGCCGATGTGCGACAACCGCGTGAACACATGTTCGCTGATGCGGTTGTTGATCACGCCCTTGCCGTTGATCGTACCCTTTTTCTCCGCGTTGAAGGCGGTCGCATCGTCCTTGAAATACTGGATCAGCGTGCCGGGTTCAGGACCCTCATAGAGGATCTTGGCCTTGCCTTCGTAGAGTTTGGAGCGGCGGGACATAAGCGGGTCAGTTCCCTTTTCTAGCGAATGGTGCCCGGGGGCGGAATCGAACCACCGACACGCGGATTTTCAATCCGCTGCTCTACCCCTGAGCTACCCGGGCATTCGCTGCGTCGTGCGGGGCTTTTGTAACGCCCCGGCGAGCAAATGAAGCGGCGCTATGGCGCGGCTTTGCGTGAATGGCAAGAGAGAAATGGGCGATATTCCGCATTCGTGGATTATTCTTGCGAGCTAGTCCTGAACGTCCCACTGGTCGTGCGCGATTTGTTCAGGGTCAACCGGCTCTCCGGGAACCGAGTAACCATCGCCAAACCACCGCGCCAGATCGCGGTCCTTGCACCGCTGCGAGCAGAAGGGAGCAAAGGGGTTTTCAGCTGCGCCATCGCCCTGTTGCGTGATCGCGTGGTCGCGTGGTTTCTTGCAGATCGGGCAGGGTTTGGTTGATGTCGTCATTGCGCCACAATCTGGGCCTGGGGAGCTTCGAGCGCAAGGGCAGGGTTGGCCTCTATCCGCACCTCGCGCCCCGTGTGTCTGGCCAATTGGTCGATCCAGTCGGGCTTGATCTTCGCCCTGAGCGCAGGGTGGACGGTGAGCAGGGCTAAGCGGCCATTCCCCTCGGCGCGCTCTGCCATCCGCACGGCGTATCGCGCGCACATTGCGACCCGGTGATGCGCGAATCGGTGCAGAAGCGATGGGCCTTCCAGTCGTGCGACAATCTGCACAAGGCCAAAGCCGTTCATCGCTGTTCGCTCATGCGGCCAATCGACCAGCGCCTTGGCCAGCGCGTCATCCACTGCGCGGCGGTCGGCTTTCGCTTCCAATGTGGGAAAGTCGATACCGATATTGCCGCCCATGTCGAACCATCGAAGCGCCTTTGCGATGGCCGGAACCGCCGCAAGCGCAAGGTCGCGCGGGGGAAGGGTGCCATCAATGTCGATCACCGTCATGCCCGGTGTCACCGCGCACAGGATTTCGCCGCCATCAAACGCGATGCTGCCCGAGGATGCGGCGTGCCAGACCTCTTCCCATGCGCCAGTTTCAAAACGGCGCGTGGATGTGCCCTTGATACAGGGGACCTCGTCCGCCTCGCCGCTGGTCCAGCGTGCTTGCGGCAGTTTGAGCCGGCCACGTTCGGCGATGCTGGCCCGTGTGATGCGCACCTGACCGGTAAGCCCTTCGGTCGCCTCGCGCGGTAGGTGGTCGACCAACGCCTCGCGCCCGTCTTCGAGCGTTACAGTGCCGCGTTTTGCGCCGCCGGCCTTGTGCGTAAGCCGGGCGGTGTGGAGCGTCCCTGCTGCAAGTTCGCCCGGCCATTGCAACCGCGCTGCGAGCACTTCGTCGCCGTCGATGAGCAGGCTGCGGGTCTCGCCAATCCCCTCTTCGACAAGCCACTCAGCCAATTGCAAACCCCGCCGCTTTTAGCAGCGCGCGCGTTTCATAAAGCGGCAGGCCCATTACGCCTGAATGGCTACCCTTCATCCACTGGATCAGCGCCTCGGCCTGTCCCTGTATCGCATAACCACCCGCCTTGCCGCGCCATTCGCCGCACGCGATGTATGCGTCTATTTCCTCGGCAGAAAGGTTCTTGAAGCGCACCACATTTTCATTGATCCGCTCGCGAAGGGTCCCATCGGGTGCGCGCAAGACGACGCTGGTCAAAACCACGTGCCGCCGTCCCGACAGAAGGTTGAGGCAGTCGCGCGCCTCGCTCTCTTCCTCGGTTTTGGGCAAGATCCGGCGGCCAGCGGCCACGACCGTATCGCCCGCCAGCACAAAGCCATCGGCTGAAACTGCAAGAGCCTTCTCGCGGCCCATGCGCAAGGCATAGTCGCGCGGTCGCTCGTCTTTCAGGGGCGTTTCGTCAATATCAGCAGGCGTCACAGCATCAGGCGTCATCCCCAGACGCGCCAGAAGGTCGCGCCGCCGGGGCGAAGCCGATGCCAGTGTCAGATGGGGAGAGCCCATAACGCGGGTGTCCCGCCTTTGGGGCTCTACTGTGGGCCGGGACCGCCGCGGCCCGGCATAAAGCGATAGGTGATGCGCGCTTTGGTGAGGTCATACGGCGTAAGCTCGCACAATACCTCGTCACCCACGAGCACGCGGATACGGTTCTTGCGCATCTTGCCAGCCGTATGGCCCAGCACTTCGTGGCCGTTTTCAAGCTCTACCCGGAACATCGCATTGGGCAGCAGCTCGACGACGCGCCCGCGCATTTCGAGAAGTTCTTCCTTGGCCATGTAAGTCCTTTTGTGTTGTTCAATCGGGAACGTCGTTTGTCGTCCCCCGTTTGTCGATTTCAGCGCGCCATTTAGCGATGGTGAGAACAAAAGTGAAGCCTCGTGCGTTAAACGCGCAAAATCGCACCAGCTTGAACACATCACGATCCGGGAAAACCGGACAAAGCGAACGGCTGATGCAAATTGATACAATCGCGTGCTTTCAATAACGGCTCGCAATAACGCAAAAGGCCCGCATGAACCTCTCCACCCTTTCCCGCACCGTTTTGATGACGGGTGCCGCCGCCCTTGCGCTCTCCACTGCTGGCACAGTTACAGCGCAAGACCAAACCGCCCAGGCGCAAAGTGAGCCGCCCGTGATTGCGGAAGATGACGACGATCTTTCCGGTGGCATCATCGTATCCGCGCAGCGACTTCGCGGACAGCTCAACGTGGGACAAGCGCCCATTCTCGAACTTGACGAGGAAGCCATCGCCGCCGAAGGTGTTGGCTCCATCGGCGATCTTGTGACGCAGATCAGCGCGCAAACGGGATCATCGCGCGGGCGCGGCGGCGGGCGGCCGATCATCCTTGTGAACGGTATTCGCCCCGGCTCGTTTCGCGAGCTGTTCCAATACCCGCCAGAGGCGCTCGCCAGGACCGAAGTGTTTCCCGAGGAAGTCGCCCAGCGTTTCGGCTTTCCGCCCGACCGCCGGGTTATCAACCTGATCCTCAAGGACAATTACCGCAACGCAGAGGTTGAATTTGAGTTCGAGGGCCCCTCGCGCGGTGGCAATTACACCCGCGAGCAGGAGCTTGGCTTCCTGCAAATCAAGGACGGCGCGCGGATCAATATCAATCTGGAGGCCAGTGACAGCTCGCTCCTGACCGAGGATGAGCGCGATATCATCCAGACGGACAGTTCGACCAGCGATATCGCAGGCGATCCCGATCAGGCCCCGTTCCGCTCGCTCGTGTCCGACAGTCGCAGCCTTGAGGCCAATATCAGCTGGGCCAAGGCGTTCCAGGACAGCGGAACGGCGGTGACAGCCAACGCCAATTACCAACGCAGCGACGCGCGCAGCCTGCAGGGGCTGAACACGGTGCTGTTGTCGGACGGGCCGGAAGGGGATCCTGCGACAAACAGCGTGCTTAGGACCTTTGGCGCAGACAGCCCGATTGAGCAGGTGGTTTCCGCCGACACATTTTCCGTGTCGGGTTCGGTCAACACGCCGATCAATTCGTTCCGCCTCACCACGACATTCGACGGCAGTTTGAGCGAGCGCGAGACGCAGTTCGACCGGCAATTCGACACGAGCGGTTTTGTCGATGCGGCAAGGGCAGGGGAGCTTGCGCTTGATGCACCGCTGCCATCGCAGCTCGATACAGGGTTCGACGTCGCCTCGAGTCGCGCGATCACCGCTGAAAGCCTTGCAACCTTGCGCGGGCCGCTTGCCTATCTTCCCGGAGGTGAATTGATCGCGACCTTCGATCTGGGCCTTGATTGGGACCGGATCGAAAGCGATGACACGCGCACCAATGTGCCATCGGAATTGACGCGCAGGCGTCTTTCAACGGGCGCGAACTTGAACATTCCGATCACCAGCAGGCGCGAAGGGTTCGCCGACGCTTTGGGCAGCTTCACGCTGAACCTGCAAGCAGGGTTCGAGGACCTCTCCGACTTTGGTCTTCTGGGTGATTACACCGCCGGGCTTACCTGGGCGCCGTTCGATAATCTCGACCTGACCGCGACCTATATTTTCCGCGAAGTTGCCCCGTCTCTGAGCGCGCTTGGCGATCCGCAAGTCGTCAATTTCAACCTGCCGGTGTTCGATTTCGTCAATGGCGAAACGGTGCTGGCCGATGTGACCACGGGCGGCAATCCCGACCTTGTGGCAGAGACGCAGCGCGACTGGAAATTCGCGGCCAACTGGGAACTGCCATTCTGGGACGGCGCGCGGTTCCAGGTCGAATATATCCGCAATCGCTCCGATGATGTGGTTAGCTCTTTCCCGCAAATCACCCCCGAGATCGAAGCGGCTTTCGCGGACCGCATCACGCGCGATGCAAACGGCACATTGATTGCCCTCGACAGGAGGCAGGTGACATTCGCCGAAACAAAGGCGGACAGGCTTAATTTCTCGCTCAATCTGCGCGGTTCGTTTGGTGGATCAAGCGGGCGCGGCGAAGATCGGGGTGGCGCCCCTCAGAACACCGCTCGCCCTGCCAATGCAACGCGTGCGGGTGCCCCGGCTGGCGGCCCCCCGGCTGGACCCATGCGCGAAGGCTTTGCCGCCATGCGCGGTATCATCTGCGCCGATGATGGCGATGCTCGCATCAGGGCGCTGATCGCGCGGATCGAGGCGGGCGAGGATGTCTCTGACACGATCCCCGGTTTCGACCCGGCCATGGCAGAAATGATGCTCTCGCGCCTTCGCGGCGAAAATGGCGAGATATCCGATGAGCGGCTGGCCACAGTTCGCGAGCGTATGTGCTCGGCTGAAGCTGGTGAGCGGATCGCAGCAGCACAAAATGGGCAAGGCTCGGGAGGCAGTGCACGCTCCGGCGGCTCGTCAGGCGGTTTCAACCCGCTTTCGCGCCAACGATCGGGCTTCCGCTATTTCGTCTCGCTCAATCACACGATCGAGCTTGCCAATGAGATCGTGATTGCACCCGGCCTTGCCCCGCTCGACCAGCTTGACGGGCAATCGACCAATTTCCTCGGCCTTCCGCGCCACACATCGCGGCTTGAAGCGGGGGTTTTCGGCAATGGCATCGGAACGCGCCTGTCTGGCCGCTACACCGGCAAGGCGCGGCTCGACGGGTCGGCTGCGACGGCAGCAAACACCATCTTCATCGACGATCTGCTGACCTTCGATCTGCGGGTGTTTGCCAATATCGACCAACTGTCCGGCAGCAGCAGCCCGCTTCTCAAGAGCGTGCGCGTCTCCTTGCGCGCCGACAATATCTTCGACGCTCAACAAAACGTGGTCGATGAAACGGGCGCAACGCCGCTCACCTATCAGCCGTTCCTGATTGATCCGGTGGGCCGCTATGTCGGGATTGATATTCGCAAGCTGTTCTAATTGAACCGGATTATCCCCAGGCTGTTGCAAGCTTGGGGAACATCCAGCTCTGGAACGGATTGGCTTTGAACGGAGCCCATTCGCCCTCTGGCTGAGCGAGACGGTCGGCCATGGCGATCATCACGCTCGGGTTGACACCAAGGCCAAGATGGCTGGCGAAGACGCGAATGTTTTCTGTCGGTGCGCCGCTTGCTTTCGCCGGGTCCTGCACGCTGCCGCGCCAGTGAACCACGCCGTCTGTCTTGGTCAGGATCGAGGTCGTCGGGACAGGCGGCGCATGATCGAGCCCGCTGAACTGACCATCGCGGATTTCTTCAGGTTCGCTGCCGTTGAAAAATTCGAACAATCGCGAGGCGTTGGTGTGCGCGCGGTCATCGGTGATCGGACTGCCAAGGCTGATTACCAGGCGCACCTTCTCAGGGCGAAGCTTGGCAAGCTCACGCGCCAGCACCCCGCCAAGGCTCCACCCGACGAGCGAAATCTTGCGCCCGCTTGTCTCGAACAGGCGATCAATCTGGTCTTCAAGCTTGGTGACAAGCTCTTCATTCACCCGGATATTTCGTCCCGAATCCCAGCCATGCGCGTCATAGCCAAGGCTTTTGAGAAGGCGCCGCATGGGGCCCGTCGAACTGTTGGTGGCCATGAAACCGGGCAGCGTCATAACGCTGTGCCCGTCGCCTTTGGGAAGGGTGGAAAGATAAGCGCGCGATGCGAAAAACGCGCCGAATTCGAACACCGCCCGGCCTTCGGAAAGCGCCAGAAGCGGGTGCGGCGCGCGCGGTTCGACAGGGACCTCGCGGCGCGATTTCTCATCGTTGACCACGATGCTGCCGGGCATCGGCGGAAATTCGCGATAGGTGGGAAGGGTGGCCATTACTTGCTCTCCTCAGCGATGCGCGCTGCCGATGCTTTGGCCGGTTTGCGCTTGGCTGTTTTCTTTGCGTTCGCAGAACTTTTGCGCGCCGCAGTGCTGGTTGTCTTTGCTGCCGGCTTGCCGGTTGATGCCTTACTGGCAGCAGGTTTCCTGGCTGTTTGCCCGGCCTTCGTTGGTTTACGGGTCACGGGGCTTGCCGTTCCCGATTTCTTTGCCGCTGGCTTGGTGGCTGGCTTCTTTGCGGGCGCCGTATCAAGCGCTTTTGCCGCTGCCAGCATTTCCTCGAAACTGTCCTTGAGGCATTGCGAATAGAATTCCGGATCGGGCATGATGTCCCGGCACGCGGTGACGCTGATGTAGGCTTCATCGCAATAGGATTGAACCACGTGCGCAAGGCCCAGCCCGTCTGTCAGGCAGATCAGCGACAAGGCCATGCTCTCAAGCTTTGCCCCTGCCGAATAGATCGGAATGGGCGGGCCGGGCACATTGGTCACCACGGTATTGAACGGCATTGCAACGCTGTGTGCGATGCTGACCCTGTTGAACAGCTGCGCGCCCAAAGCCATGTAAAGAAGCGGGTTGACCTTGGACACTTCGGTCATGGTCCGCGCACCGATGGCGTTTGTCATTGCCTTGGAATTGCTGGTGCGGCCAAAGACGAATTTGAGCCGTTCGGCAGGGTCCGCAATATGCGTGCCCAGCGGCGCGATCATGGCAGCGACCTGATTGCCCATATCGCTTTTTTCATCGGCAGAACGCACGGAAATCGGCGCCATGGCGGTCATGCTCGCTTTTGGCAGGTCGTCTTTCGCGCTCAGATATTTGTGCAGCGCACCCCCGATAATGGCGAGCGCGACGTCGTTGACCTTGGGTTTAAGATCGGGAGTAAGCGCGCGGATCGCCTTTATGTCTTCAAGCGGGAACCGCTGCCCTTCGACGACGCGGTGGGGCGAGATCGACTTGTTAAAACGCGTGCGCGGCGGGACATAGTCGCTCGTCAGTTTGAAATCGCGTGCGATCAGGCCCTTGATCGCATTGGCAACGCCGGGAACGGTCTGGGCGGCCACCCGCGCCTGTTTCAAGGGGTTGATGAGCGCATTGAGGTAGGATTTGCCCAGAAGTTCAACCGGGCCCGGCACCTTCTCCGGCTTCCACTCATCGGGCTTGTTGGGGGGCGGCGCATGGGGGGCGAGCGTGTGGATCGCCTCCATCAGATCAATCCCGCTCATCCCGTCAATCGCGGCGTGGTGCACCTTGGTCACGAAGGCAAAGCACCCGGGCGGATAGCCCGGCACATTGTCGAGCCCTTCGACCACGGTGAATTCCCATGGCGGGCGATTGAGGTCGAGGGGCCGTGCGTGGATGCGCGCGGTCTGGATGCACAATTGCCGCCAATCACCCGGCTTTGGGAGGGCGACATGGCGCAAGTGATATTCGAGGTCGAAATCCGGGTCTTCGATCCAGTAGGGATAGTCGAGGTCGAACGGCACGCGCACGAGGCGCTGGCGCATCGTCTTGGACAGTTGCAGCCGGCTGCGGAAGAAGTCGAGGATGTCCTTGAACCGGACAAAGCCGCCCGGGGCAGTGGCAGGATTGTAAATCAGCAGATTGCCGATGTGCATGGGCGAATTGGGCGATTCCAGCGCCACAAATGACGAATCCATACCCTGCAATTGTTGCAATTCGTGTCCCCTCAATCCCATTGCGAGGCCGTGTTTTTTCCGGCCTTCATGGGATGAGGCTAGGGCGCATTGGTTCAGGTGGCAAGCTAACGTGCGCGTCAGGTGTCAGCGCCCGAACGTTCGAGCGCATCACCGCAGGCGACCCCGCTGGCCCAGGCCCATTGGAAATTGTATCCGCCAAGCCAGCCGGTCACATCGACCGCTTCGCCAATGGCATAAAGGCCCGGCACGCGCTTTGCTTCCATGGACTTACTGGAAAGTTCGCTAGTCGAAATGCCGCCGATGGTAACCTCGGCCTTGGCAAAACCTTCGGAGCCGCTGGGGGTAAAGCGCCAGTTGGCCAATTGCTCGGCCGCCGCTTTCAGAGCCTTGTCCGAGACATTGCCGAGCTCTGTGTCGATCCCCAGTTTCTCCGCAAGCGCATCGGCAAGGCGGTCTGGCAATTGCTCTCGCAGCGCCGATTTGATGTGGGCGCGCGGACGGTCGCGCTTCATGTCGAGCAGCCAATCACCCTCGGCTTGGGGGAGGAAGGTGATGCCCACCTCCTCACCGGGGCGCCAATAGGAGGAGATTTGCAGGATCGCAGGACCGGAAAGCCCCTTGTGCGTGAAAAGCGCGGCCTCATCGAAGCTGGCCTTGCGTTTTTTTGATCCGGCATGGGCGCGCACGGGCGCGGAAACGCCCGAAAGCTCGCGGAACAACACATCATCTCCGCCCAGCGTCAACGGCACGAGTGCAGGGCGCGGTTCGACCACTTTAAGGCCAAACTGGCGCGCGAGATCATAGGCAAAGCCGGTTGCGCCCATCTTGGGGATCGACGGGCCGCCGGTGGCGATTACAAGGTTGGGGGCGGCGAAATTCTGACCGCTGGCAGATACGGCGAACATATCGCCGTCTTTGACGACTGCGCTGACAAAGGCATCGCACAGCACATCCACCGTGTTCCCGCATTCATCGAGCAGCATCTGCACAATCTGGCTCGCCGATCCGTCGCAAAACAGCTGTCCCAGCGTCTTTTCGTGCCACGCGATGCCGTGTTTATCGACCAGCTCGATAAAATCCTTTGGCGTGTAACGGGCAAGGGCGGATTTCGCGAAGTGCGGGTTGTCGGAAAGGTAATTGGCAGGGCCTGCATCCACATTGGTGAAATTGCAGCGCCCACCGCCGGAGATCAGGATCTTCTTCCCCGGCCTTTCAGCCTTTTCCAGCACAACGACACGAAGGCCGCGCTTGCCCGCTTGGGCGGCACACATCAGGCCAGCCGCGCCGCCACCAAGGATTATCGCGTCATAATGCTTCATCGTGTGGCCGATAGAGGGTGGCCACCGGAATGAAAAGCGCTGTGGCCACGGGCTTTGGTGCATGGTCGACCAAATACAGTGCGCCCGCGCTCGGGCAGTTCCGAACGCGGGCGCACAATAGGTAGTGAAATCTGACCCTTAAACGGCAGGCAGGGTCGGATTGGTGATGGTCATGATCTTGCCGATATCGTCCCATTCCTCGCGCGGGGCCCAATTGCGGTTTGCGCCAAGGAAAGAGCGGTCATCGAGCTCCAGAATACCGATCATGACCTCGGCCACGATTGTCGCACCCACTGGCCCGAGCGCCTCGCCCTTGGTGAAAGTGCCATTGCTTTCGGCGCGGCCAATCACTTCGGCTTCGGCAAGCAGGTAAAGCCACAAGGGGATACCGTCGCTGCCAAGGCCCGGATGGATCTCTGCGACCTTGCCGATCACTGTGTCGATATCCGATTGATCGACACCGATGGCCTTGGCGACCTTTTCACCGCCGGGCAGCAGGAAGGCATTGCCACGCAGCAGGTTGCGCGTTGCAAGCGATGCTTCACCGCCGGCCTCGACGAAAGGCAGTTTCAGCAAGTCGCCAGCAAGTTTCGTATCGAGCGTCTGTGTTTTCTCGACGGTGCGCCCTTCGCTCGTTTCGAACAATTCGTGCCAATCCACCACCGCGCGCGCGTGGCTGACCCGGTCAAAGCCGCGGCCAAGGAATTCGCCGAAAAGCTCAAGCTTGCCCGTTCCCTTGCGGGTTTGCAGCGACATGGGGATCATCGAGTGGCCAAAGCGGTATGCGGCGACCGAGAACTCGACCGGAATAAACGGCGTGCTCGCGCAGTAGAACTGGCGTCCACAACCAAGGATGCGCTCCACCACCGGAGTGCCGCACATCGCGGTCAGGAAGTCATTCACAACCGCCCATTGATAGTGCCACGTGGTTTGCTTGCGCGCCTCTTCGTAAAGGTCGTGGCCCTCCAATGTCTCTTCATCGGGGTTGTTCTTGCTATCGTGATACAGCGTATCCGCCACGTGGTTGTGGAAGCGGATGATGGCCAGCTGCATCTGGCTCAGGATGCGGTTTTCATCATTGCGCGGATCACCGATAACCGCGCGCATGTTGGGCGAGCGCAGCAGATCGTGATCGGCGTATTTCCCTTGCACCAGATCGCCATTGTCCAGCCGGTTGTCATCGCCGGTCAAAAGCTTCACCCCGTTAAAGGGCGCCTCCTGAGAGAACAGATAGGGCTGAGCCTCTGGCCCGAGGCCATAGATGCAATCCAGATCGAGCGTCGGAGTGCGCACGTTTGAGACCTCGCCCGCATCGCTGATGACCGATGAAAAAGAGGTGGAGGCATCAAGCGTGATGTCGTGGTCGATAAACTGGCCGAAAAAGACCATGCCGACCGGCACCGTCTTGGTAGGCGAGTTCTTGTTGCCGCCATCCATCGGGCCATTGTCCCGGCCGATTTCCTGAAGGATATCGGGACGCGTGTAAGCTGGCGGTAAGTCGCCAAACATACGGCCAAAGCGATCTTCGCGCTGATGTTCGGAATAATTGCTTCTGCTGCAATAAGGGGCAAGACCATCTAAAGGCTTCATCCCGTGGTGTTCGTGGCTGCTCATCTCTTCGTCTCCCTGAATTGGAAAAATCCGGGCGACCCGCTCGAACTATGCTTACCCCCCAATGATAATTTGAAAGAATCGGGCAGCGTTTTTTTTATGCGGTCATGTGGGTATGGCGGGCCTTTGTGACGGGCTGTGCAGTATTTCACAGGACTTGGCCCATCAGGGGGTTTTCGCGGTGAATTGATGGTCTATTGGTGACCAATGGCTCAATCTCCTTCTGGCCGACCCCACAATCCCGATGGCCCCGCGCGCTTCAACGAGGCGCAGGCGGCCACGACGGTCGCGCGCGCGCAGCCCAATCTGGAAGCCGGTGTCACCGCCATTCGCGAGGTGGTGAAGACGCTCAGACCCGTTCCCGGCGTTTACCGGATGCTCGATGCGCGCGGCGATGTCCTTTATGTCGGCAAGGCGCGCAGCCTGAAGGCGCGGGTGGCCAATTACACCCAGGTCAACCAGCTGACCAACCGGCTGCAACGCATGGTGTCGCAATGCCGTTCGATGGAGATCGTGACCACCAATTCCGAGGCCGAGGCGCTGCTTCTCGAAGCGCAGCTAATCAAGAGATATCGCCCGCCTTTCAATGTCTTGCTGCGCGATGATAAGAGTTTTCCTTTCATCCTTCTGCGCGCCGATCACGCATTTCCGCGCATCCACAAACATCGCGGCGCGCGGCGGGCAAAGGGTAATTATTACGGCCCCTTCGCCAGCGCGGGCAGCGTCAACACGACGCTTAATGCGCTGGAGAAACTCTTTCTTCTAAGGTCTTGTACCGATAGCTTTTTCAACAATCGCGACCGGCCATGCCTGCTTTATCAGATCAAGCGGTGCTCGGCGCCGTGCGTTGGCCGGATCAGCGAAGAGGATTATGCAGCGTTAGTCGCTCAGGCCAAGGATTTCCTCGCGGGCAAATCCTCCAAGGTTCAGGCCGATCTTGAGCGGCAGATGGCGAAGGCCGCCGAAGATCTGGATTTTGAAACCGCCGCCATCCTGCGCGACCGTTTGCGGGCGGCAACCTTCATCCAAGGGTCGCAGGCGATCAATGCAAAGAATGTGGGCGATGCCGATGTCTTCGCGATAGCCGCCAAGGGCGGGCAGATGTGCGTGCAGGCCTTCTTCATCAGGGGCGGGCAAAACTGGGGCCATCGCGCCTTTTTCCCGTCC
Source organism: Qipengyuania sp. S6317L1 (assembly GCF_023015615.1). GTDB lineage: Bacteria > Pseudomonadota > Alphaproteobacteria > Sphingomonadales > Sphingomonadaceae > Erythrobacter. The sequence goes on from NZ_JALKAJ010000005.1 coordinate 204,841, forward strand.
CACATCAAGGATGTCGAAGAGGCACAGGTTCTCGCCGATGTGATGCTGCAATTCTACGAGGAAGTGCCGCCGCCGCCCACCGTTCTGGTCGACCGCGACCTTCCCGAGAGTGAATTGATGGAAACGGCGCTGGGCGAGCTTGCCGATAGAAAAGTCGCCATATCCATCCCCCAGCGCGGGGACCGCCGCAAGCTTATGGCGCAGGCACAGCGCAATGCGGTCGAGGCGCTTGACCGGCGGCTGGCCGAAAGCGGGACCAAGGCCAAGGTTCACCGCGAGCTGGCCGAATTTCTGGAGCTTGATGAACCGGCAAAACGCATCGAGGTTTACGACAACAGCCATATCCAGGGCGCGAAGGCCGTGGGCGCGATGGTGGTCGCGTCGCCCGAAGGTTTTGAGAAGTCGCAATATCGCAAATTCAATATCAAATCCGCGCAGACCAATGATGACTTTGCAATGATGCGCGAGGTGATGGAGCGGCGCTTTACCCGCGCGATGAAGGACGACCCCGACCGCGAGCGTGAAGGCGTGTGGCCCGATCTTGTGCTGGTCGACGGGGGCAAGGGGCAGCTTTCCAGCGTGATGGAGGTGCTTGGCGAACTGGGCATTGAAGACCTGCCCGTTATCGGTATCGCCAAGGGCCCGCACCACGGGCGCGAAGGGCGCGAGGTGTTCCACTTCCCCGACGGGCGGGAAAAGACGCTGCCGACCAATTCGCCGGTGCTGTTCTATGCGCAGAACCTTCGCGATGAAGTCCACCGCTTTGTCATTGGCGCACACCGCGCCAAGCGGTCCAAAGCGATCACGGCATCGCCATTGGACGAAATTCCCGGCATTGGCCCGACGAGAAAACGCGCGCTGCTTCTCCATTTTGGCACCGCGTCCAAGGTGCGCGCCGCCGCATTGGAAGACCTGCGCCGTGCCCCCGGCGTCAGCGATGCGGTCGCGCGAACGGTCTACGATTTCTATCACGCAGGCGGATAACGCCCGCCGATATCCGGCAGATAACAGGCGCAGATAACAGGCAATGTCATTTTTATGACAAGGGGTGTCGCTTGTCAGAATTCGTGCGTGGCCGTAGGTCTTGGCCCTCTTGAGGGAAGGGTCCGAAGCAATGAAATCACGCATATTCTCGCTCGCGCCGCTTTTGGCACTCGCAGCTGCGATGGCGCAGGCGCCTGCCCATGCACAAACCCCGGCCAATGCCGAGGCGGAAAAGTGTCCCGCCACCGCCGAGCAGGTTCTGTTGAACGCGACGTTTTTGGGCCGTGCGGGGAAAATGGACGGGCAACAGGCCGCCGGGCTGGCGGTGTCTGGGCTCGTCAATTGCCCTGATCGCCCCGTGGTGCAGGCACTGGCCGCCGAACTTTTCGCAATGCTTTTTGGCGCTGCGACCGATCAGGCCGATCAGGTCATGATTATCGGATATGGTTTGAAAGCGGTCTCGCAGAATGACCTCGCTTACACATCCGAAGGGGTGGAGGTGCAAATGCCGGGGCAGGAAGAGCCGAAGCGCATCTGGAATTTTGGTACCGCTTCCAGCACTCTGACACAGGTTTTTGCGCCGCAATTGGCGAAGCTGTCGCTGGAAGGTGTGGATATGGAGTGGACGAAGGCAGGCGCAAGCCTTGCCTCTTGCCCCTACAAGCAATCCGACCAGCAACGCGCAGCCGAAGAGGCCGAAGCAATCGTGAAGGCGGTGCGCGAGCTTTCCAAACTCGGTTTTCAGGGCGTGATGAGCGACCCCGGCGATGCAGACAGCTATTCAGCCAACATAGGCCGGCCCTTGGCGCGCATCACGGCGTTGAAGGAGGCGTGTGCAGAGCAATCCTTTGCGCTTGCCCAGCAGGAGGCGCGCCTTCATGCAACGCACGCGGTCAAACGCATTCGCTTTTTCAAACACATCGCAACGCCCCAGCAATCGCGCAGCTACTGGACACCGCTGCTTGAAGAAACCCGCGTGATCGTGGCGCAATCAAAGGCGGCGATCGACGCACTGGAAGCGGCGCTTCCTCCTGCCGCCAAACGGGGGGAGTTCACGTCCGCCTATTCGGCAAGCGCGACCGAGATTGAGCAATGGATGGAAGACGATGCACAGTATGCAGCGTGCATGGAAGAGCGCGGCGAAATCCAGCTGATCAATCCGTGCCAGCCGGCGCGATAGGATTGTCCATTTGATCGCCGGCGACCGGATGGTTCATGTCGCCGGCGCTCATTGCCTCTTTTACGAAAGGGTTAGCCTTCCTTGTAGGCCACCATGTCCTCTTGCAGGGTGCGCCCTGCGAGAAGGTAGTGGAGTGCCGCCCAGCCATAGCCGCAGCAGAAGATGACAATCGACCATTGCAGGCCCTTGGCATCGGCATCCGCACAGGCCGCCAGATTGGTCGCCTCCACGCCGGTCAGTCCGGCCCTTGCCTCGGCGCTGAGCGCGATCAGCGGCTTGCACGCCTCAATCGTCAGGCCAAGGTCAGCGCCGCTGAGAAACACCGACTTGAGATAGGTCGACAACACGCCGATCAAGAGCGGTCCGAGGCCATAGCCGAGCAGGTTCACGACGAACAATGTGATCGCAACCGATGTTGCGCGCATCCGGCTGTCCACGACGCCGCCGGACACCGCATACATTGGCCCGAGATAGAAATAGTGGATCATCGCCGCGATCATCAGCGCGGGCATCGCGAGCCACAGATTGTCAGCGATATAGCCGAAAGCATAAAGCGGGACCGATGCGCCCATGCCAATCGCGGGCAGCCATGAAAGCGCGTTGGGATAGCGTTTCGACAGGCGGTCGGACAACCAGCCGGACGAGAACACGCCAATCGCTGCCATCACGCCAAGGATTATCCCGAAGAGGAGCGAGGCCTCCTGAATGGTGAGGCCGTGGGTGCGGATGAGGAAGCTCGTGGTGAACTGGCTCACCCCGTAGCCGACGAAAGAGGCGAGCATCGCGCCAAAGACCACGTGGCGATAGGCTGGCTTTTTCATCAGCACACGCAAGGCCTCGCCAAAGCTTGCCCGCTCAAGGTTCTGGAGCGCAGCGGGATCGGTGTAGCCGCGCGGCGGCTCTGTGATGGTGCGCCATACGAGAAAGCCCAGAATAAGGCCCGGCACACCCACAACGACAAAGGCGATGCGCCAGCCTTCGACCTGTGACCAGTCAAGACCGCCGAACAACCCGCCAAGGCCGATGCTGCTCACCCATGCGCCAAAGGCGACGCTGTCGATCCCGGCAAGCTGACCGCCGAAGATCGAGGCGAACATACCGCCAAGCGGCACACCAAGAGCATAGATCGACACTGCCGTCGCGCGCTTGGACGGTTGGTAATAGTCCGCGATCAGCGATTGTGCAGGCGGGGTGCAGCCTGCCTCGCCGATGCTGACCCCGACGCGGAACAGGAACAACATCAGGAAGCTGGCGGCAAATCCGCAAAGCGCGGTGAATAGGCTCCAGATGACGACCGCGCCTGCGATAATGAGGACACGGTTGTATCGCTCTGCGGCGCGGGCAATGGGAATGCCAAGGAAGGTGTAGAGCACCGCAAAGGCCGGCCCGCCAAGCAGACCCATTTGCCAATCTTCAAGCCCGAACGAGAGTTTGATCGGTTCGGTCAGGATGTTGACGATGGTGCGGTCGATGAAATTGAAGACGTAAACCGTCAGCAACGCAGCCAGCACATAGGCGCGGTAGCCGGGGGTTCCAAAACCTGTGTTGATGGCACCTGCCGGGGTTGCGGGCGCGGCCGTGCTTGCGGCTGCTGCCGTTGAAGCTTTTGTCAAATCTATCTCTCCCACGGGCGCTTTGTGGAAAGCGCCTGCATCTCTTGATCGTATTTTTCACGAATTAGGCGGAGAGGTAAAGCAAAATGGAGCGCGGGGATGTGGAAGGAGCCATCCACGAACGAAAAAGCCCGGCACCGCGATGAGGCGGGCCGGGCTCCTTTTTCATGATTTCAGCGCGTTAGGCGTTGGCTGGATACGTCCAGGTGGTGCCGCGCGCGAGGTTTTCCGATGCAAACGCGAAGTTCAGTTTACCATCGACAACAGCGTCGAGATAGGCCGGACGCGCGTTCTGGTGATCGAGGTAATAGGCGTGCTCCCACACGTCGATCGTCAGCAGCGGGTTGAAGTCCTTGTCGGCGAGCGTGTCGCCATCGTGGGTTTCTTCGATCGAAAGCTTGCCGTCTTTTTCTGCGAGCCACACCCAACCGCTGGCGAAGTGGCCTGCGCCGCGTGATTTAAGCTGCGACTTGAGCTCGTCCATCGAACCGAATGCCTCGTCGATTTTCGCGGCAAGGTCATCCGACGGTGCGGTTTCCGATGGCGCGAGCGAGTGCCAGTAAAAGCCGTGGTTCCAGCTTTGGGCAGAGTTGTTGAACAGGCCCTGATCCGAACCGCGCGCATCCGCAATCACCGCTTCGAGAGCGGCGTCGGCATGCGCAGTGCCTTCGACGGCGTTGTTTGTCTTGTCGATATAGGCCTGGTGGTGCTTGCCATAGTGATACGAGATGGTCTCTGCCGAGATCGCCGGTGCGAGGGCATCGTCGGCATAGGGAAGGTCGATGAGGTTAAAAGCCATCTTGAAAAGTCTCCTGCGTTGGAATTGGCGTTCCTTTATCTAATGCGTAGCGGCAGGGAAAGTTGCAAATCCATGTTTCGAAATAAGACGGTCTGCGCATTTCTGACATATTTTTGCAAAATATCCACGAGCCGGTCTTGGCTTGCGATTAAAAGTTAGCTTATTGCTTTGCTCATGATCGGTTACAAGATCGCCAGGGTGAGAGACAAAAGCATGGAACCGCGCCTGCCAAAGGGCAGCGTGGTGTTGTTCAGCGCCAAAAAACGGCCAAAGCGCGGCGATACCGTGCTCGCCATGCACCCCGAAATCGGCAAAGTGGTCCAGAAAGTCACCGCGGTCGGACGCAAGGGCGGCGTTTATTTAAGCGTCGACAAGGCGAAAGGCCACGAAGCGCAGTCTGTGGGCCGGGTGCCGATTGAAGCTGTCCTGGGCGTTATGATCCGGCGCCTCGCTTAGAACGCGACTAACCTAACCTTACGCGGGGCCATTGGCTCACGCGGCCTGACTTTGCTTCCATTGCGCATCCTTGGCCAACTGGCTGTGCTCGACCCATGTGGCGTGAACCCCGCTTGATATCTTGTGCGGAAGCCGTGCGCGGCAGATCGGGCCTTTGCCAATGTCGCTTGCATCGAGGATGGCGAGTTCGGACGTGCCGGTATTCTCATCGATCAGGAAGGTGACGAGGTAGCCGTCATCCTCTGAAACCGCACCCTTGCGCGGGACCATCGGGCTTTCGCTGGCATAAACGCCATCGGGAAGGGTGAAGACCTCTTCCTCGCCTGTTTGCGTATCGTGGCGCACATAGCCGTTGAAAAGGAACCATCCGGGCCGCGAAGTGGTGGACCAGATGTATCGGCTTTTTCTCATCAGATAATCCGGATTGACCATCCCGAATTCAACGATCCGGTCGCCGAGCCTCTCTTCGATTGTCTCGCCCGTTTTGAGGTTGAAACGCCAGCGATGAAGGCGGCTCTGGAAGCTGTGTTCATCGACATAGGCCATCATGTGACTGTATTCGCCCGCTTCCTCGAGCGGGTCGGGCATGGGCTTGTCCTGATAGTATCCTTCGAGGATCACCTCGTCGCCTTCCTCATATGCGTTGGTCCAATGCAGGACGTAGGTGGGCGATGCTTCAAACCAGCGGATATCCTCGGGCTGACCGCGCCGCGGGATCAGCGCAAAGCGCGTCGGCACGCCGTCGTGAATGCGCGCTGCGTGAATGTTTCGTTCCAGCAGATTCTCGTCCCAGAACAGCGGCATATCGTTGAGGATCGACCAGTTCTTGGTGATCGCCATATCATGCGGCAGACGCGGACCGGGGACGGGGATGGGCACATAATGTTCCAGCTGGCCCGAACGCCCGACAACGCCATAATGCATAAAGGGCGCGTGCTTCGAGTAGTTGAAGAACATCAGCTCGCCGGTTTCTTCATCCACCTTGGGATGGGCCGATACCCCGTCAATCGGACCCCATGACGCCTTGCCAAGATTGTCCAGCGTCACCGGGTCCATCTGCCACGCTTCCCCGCATTGGTAGAGCGTGGCGAGCGCGGTCCCTGCGTGCACGATAATGTCGGTCGAACCTGTATCCTTCAGGCCCTCATGCGCGCCAAATCCGGGGCGTTTCGAGGTGCCGTGCGGGTCCATCAGGCCGCCCCACAAGGCCTCGCCCGCAATCTGTTCCTCGTTGAAGCAATGGGTGCGGATGAAACGGTTGCGATAGCTCGCTTTACCGCCCGAAATGCTGACCTGGTGCACCATGCCATCGCCGTCGAACGGGTGGTGGCGGCCAAGCGGTTGATGCACCGGATTTTCGGTGTTGCGCAGGTAAATGCCGTCGATATCGGCGGGGATTTCCCCCTCGATCACTTCGAGTTCGTCCACATCCACCTCTTCATGAACCGGCGTCCATGCGCCCGATAGGTAAGGGTGGTTGGATGGCTGAAGCGTGGTTTTGACCGGCGGTTGGCGTGTGATCTGCATATGTCTCTCCCGCCCGCCATGGTAGCCAAGGGGCACGACAAGACAAGGATAAGCTTGAGGGCGAGCTTACCCCATGATGATATGCGGCAGGAAACGCGCAAGATCGCGGGTGATGGGGCTAGCATCCTCGCGGATAGACATGCCCGCCGGATCATCGCCTACGACCCAGCTGCCGACAACTGCGTGATTGTCGCCCGATCGTGCAATCGGCGCATAACCTTGCACGATATGCCCTTCCGCGCCGTAGCCTTCCTGCGGGCCATCGTGACGCATCTTACCATCGAACAGGGCAATGTCGGCGCCCTCGCGGCTGAAAAACGGCTTGGTCACATGGGGCTGGCCCTCCAATGCGCGTGCGCCATCGCTCCCGGCGAAAAAAGCGGGGACCAGATTGCGATGGCCCTGATGCTTTTCCCACAACAGCGGGAGGATCGCCTTGTTTGAAAGGATCGCCTTCCACATCGGCTCGATGAAATTGCACGACGCGCCCGCGATCTGGGCCGCGCTTTCCTCAAGCATCATATCCTCCCACGGATAAAGCTTGAACAAGGCGCCGATGCGATAGCCTTCGGGGTCGACAAATTCGCCTTCGCTATCAATCCCGATCCTGGCAATATCGACAAAGCGCGTCTCAAGCCCCGCTTGCCCCGCCAGATCCTCGAAATAGGCGACGGTGGCGCGGTCCTCGATATGGTCTTCGACCCCGCTGAAATGGCATAGCGAGCCCGGCGTCAGGATCTGCGCAAAGCGTTCGACCAGTGCCTCGTGCAGGCGGTTGAACTGGTCGGTGCTGTCGGGCAATTCGCCAGCAGCAATCATGTCCTCAAGCCACTTCCACTGGAAGAACGCGGTTTCGTAAACGGATGTGGGCGTATCGGCGTTGAACTCCAACAGTTTGGCAGGTCCATTTCCGGTATAGGCAAAGTCGAACCGGCCATAGAGCGAGGCATCCCCGCGCTTCCACGAATTGGCGATCGGGTCCCACATATCGCGCGGGATCGCGAGGCGTTCCATCAGCTGTTGATCGGCGCACGCATCATCCACAAGCGCCAGACACATGGCGTAAAGTTCGGTCGTGGGGTCTTCGATCTCGTCTTCGACCTCGCGCAGGGTAAATTGCCAGCAGGCGCGCTCGTCCCAGTAGAGGTCACCATCAACATGATGAAAAACAAAGCCGTTTTCGCGTGCGACCTCTTGCCAATTGGGCCGCTCGGGCAGGGTTTTGCGCAGCATCTGGGGGCCTTTCCTTTGAGGTTTTACCCGATATCCACCTTACGATAACCTTTTTGCCGTAGCTGAAAACTCCGGAACCAGAGTCTTACGGGGATTAGGGGTTATAATGGCTGCAACCAAAACAAAACGTTCGTCAAAAGTGCGGCTGACGACCATGGCTGCCTTGAGTTCAGGCGCGATGCTTTCTGCATGTGGCGGAGATCCCGCTCCTGCGGCGAAGGCAGCCGCTCCGAACGAAAAACTCGATGTTGAAATCGAGGTGTATGAGAATGTCTTTGCCTGCGCCAAGGCGACCGGCAAGACCACCAAGGAATGCGAAGAGATGCGCGCAGAAGCGCAAGCGGTCGCTGCCAAGGATGCGCCGCGCTTTGAGGCCAAGGAGGATTGCGAAGCGGTCTATGGCCCGGGACAATGCGTTCAGGAAACAAGCGAGCAAACCAGCAATGCGCGCGGTGCCCGTATTCCATTCACCCCGTTCCTCGCGGCCTGGTATTCCAGCAAGCGCGACGGCAAGACCGGCCCGCTGTTCAAGAGCGGATCGAACGGATACCAGACCGCCAATGGCTCACGCGTCGGATATGGCGGTCAGCCCGGCAAATACCTTGCCTCGGCACGCGGAATGGAACGCGCAAAGTCCGTTCCCAAGGTTCGGGCCGCAAGCGACGTGGCGAAAGCCGCCGGCTTTGGCAAACCGGGCTATGGCAAGAAGTCGGGTGATTTTGGCCGAACCAAGGCATCGGGCGGCGGCAGCAACGGCAGTAACGCCGGTTCGACTTCGTCGCGCAGCAAAGGCGGCTGATCCCGCTTCCCTGAAAACAGCCGAATAATCGGCAATCGCTGTGCTAAATTGATCTGGGTCAATGCAGGGCGCGCTTTGTTGCGCCTAAATCCTTTTGGACAAAGGGAGACCTCAGATGAAAAGCATTCTACTTCACGTTGATAGCGATCAATCTTTCGAAGCGCGCTTGCAGGTCGCACTCGACATGGCCCGTGCCAACAATGGCCACATCACATTGTTGCAATCGGTCAGTTACGAGGTCTTCGCGCCCGGCGATTTCTATGGCTCGGCAATGGCCGCCGCCATGCCCGTGATCAAGGAGGCCGCAGAAGAGCTGCGCGCCAAGGTGGAGGCCGACCTTGCGAATGAGGACGTCTCGTGGGAGTTCCGCTTCCTTTACGGGATGGCGGAAAACCACCTGCTCGAACAATCCGCGCTCCATGATATCATCCTGATCGGCCCCAATGACATCGGTGAGGAAGGTGCGCGCAGGCCATCGTCCATGGCGGGCGAGCTTGCGATCAAGGCGCCCGCACCGGTTATGGTCGTGCCGGGTGATGCGAAGGGGCTGAAGGTCGACGGCCCGGTTTTGGTCGCGTGGAACGGGTCGGCCGAAGCCTGTGTGGCGCTGCGGGCCAGCCTGCCGCTGCTCGCTCAGGCGAGCGATGTGTATCTTGCCTGCGTTGCCGAAGAAGACGATCAGCAGCGTTATGATTTCCCGGTGAGCGAGGCGGCGATGTATCTCGACCGGCACGGGATTTCGAGCGATGTCGTCTCCATCCCGCGCGGCAAGGTGAGCATTGGCGATACGCTCTTTTCAGCCGCCGCCATGCGCGATTGCTCTGCGATGGTGATGGGCGCCTATGGCCACTCGCGCCTTGCGGAAATGCTGGTGGGCGGGGTGACACGCCAGGTGCTGAGCGATCCCAAGATGCCGGTGCTTCTCGCGCACTAGATTCCAGACACCTCGAAGGCCTGAACCAAGGCAACGATCACAGCAAATGCCGCTGCGAAACCACGGTCTCGCAGCGGCATTTTACGTGCGCCACTGCGCGACCCTGTCACTTTGCACAGGAAAATCTGGTCGGAGAAAGTTTTTGCTTGTGCAAATGATAAACATTCGCAATAGCGCCTCCGGTCATCAGGAGGAACACTTTGACCAACACCAATACCAACCGATCAACGGGCCACCGTGCACTTACAGGAACCTTGCTTGCGGGGGCTTTCGGCGCAGCGTTTCTGCCCGCTGCCGCAGCGGCAAACGAGCTTCCCGAAGATCAGAAGAGTAATGAGATTGTGGTTTCGGGCGACCGTCCCGACATCAACGTCAACGCTGCCAACGAAGCGCCGTTCAAAATTGACGAGTCCACCGACGGCAAGTTTACCGCGCCTGTGCGCGACACGCCCAAGACGCAAACGATCATTCCCAAGGAAGTGATCGAGGATATCGGCGCGACCAGTTTTCGTGAGATCGTGCGCAGCACGCCGGGCGTAACACTGGGCACGGGCGAGGGCGGCAACGCATTTGGCGACCGCATCTTCATCCGCGGTTTCGAAGCGCGCGGCGACGTTTACATTGACGGCCTGCGCGATCCCGGCGTCACCAGCCGCGAAATCTTTGCCGTTGAGCAGATCGAAGTCGTCAAAGGCCCCAGCGCCGTTTTCGGCGGGCGCGGCACCACTGGCGGCCTTGTCTCGCTGCAATCCAAGCGCGCGCAGTTCGGCAATGATTTCGCCGTGCTCGAAGCGGGCATCGGCACTGAAAATTACTATCGCGGCACTTTTGATGCCAACCTTCAGGTGAACGATCGCGTGGCGCTGCGTTTCAATGGCCTTTATCACGATGCAGACACGCCGGGGCGCGATTTCGTGGAAAGCGAACGGTACGGCGGATCGATTGCAGGGACGTTGCGCGTGACCGACAATCTCGAGATCATGGCCGATTATTACTACTACCGCCTCGACGGTGTGCCCGAGTTCGGCCACCCGTTCAATTCGGCCACACAGCAGCCCTATCTTGTCGATCGCGACAATTTCTACGGCGTGGTCGGGCGCGACTTCATCGACAATGGCGCCGACATTGGCACCGTTCAGATCGAATGGCAGCCCCATGAAGACCTGCGTTTCCATTCGATCACCCGTTACGGCGAAACTTTCAACCGCTATGCGGTGAGCGAGCCGTCCATCTGCGTGTTCGAGCGCGATGACAACGGCAGCTGTCCGCGCAGCGGCGGCGTTTCCGTGCCTGAAAGCGAGTTCACCGTCAGCCCCGCGCTCAAGAGCAGCTGGCGCAACAACAGCTATTGGGCAAACAGCACCTATGCCGTTGCCGATATCGAAACCGGCAGTATCGACCACACCCTCGTCCTTGGTGGCGATTTTGCAGACGAGACGATCGACGCTTTCCCGCTCGACATTCCGACAACGGTTGAGGATGCAAACGGCAACAGCGTCGAGATCCCCGGCGGTTTCGTCTACGGACTGTTCGATCCACAGCCGGTTCTGGGCGTGGATATTCCCATCGGGCCGGACACATCGAACGGGCCAACGGTAACCAATGCGCAGAATTTCGCCGGATATCTGATCGACACGATCAAGTTTTCCGACGCATTCCAGATCGTGCTGGGCGGGCGGGTCGATACCTTCGACCTTGAATATTACAGCCCCGCTTCGGTCGGTCGTTTCGGACCGCAGCCCGAAACCCGGCTGAAATACACCGACACCTTCGTCAACGGACAGGCATCGGTGGTCTATAAACCGTCAGAACCTTTCACCCTCTACGCATCATGGTCGACCAGCACCAACCCCAGCGGCGAACAGCTTGACGGCAATGGCGCATCCTATGACGGGATCAGCACCGACAACATCGACCTCTCGCCAGAACAGAACACCTCGTTCGAACTGGGCGCGAAGGGCGAATTTTTCGACGGCGATCTTCTGCTGACAGCAGCGGGCTTTCGCATCGAAAAAGATAATGCCCGCGAAAGTGCCGGTCGCGGACAGCCCTATACCAATGTGGGGACGTTGCGTTCGCAGGGTATCGAATTGTCTGCCAACGGCACCATCGCCGACAGCATCAATATCTTTGCCGGTTACACCTACACCGATGCCGAGATCACCGCGTCGGCGGATCCGGCCAATGTCGGTCGCCGCTTTGCCAACATCCCGCAACACACCGCTCAATTGCTGACCACTATTTCGGTGACCAGCCGCTTCGAGATCGGCGGGCAGATTTACGCCCAGGACGAAATGTTTGGCGGCACGCAATTGGCAGGAACCGCCAAGGTGCCCGGCTACGTGCGGGTGGATGCTGTTGCGCGCTATGCGCTGAGCGACAATGTCCAGATGCGCGTCAACGTGCTGAATGTGACCGACAAGCGGTATTATGATGCGATTTATCGCTCGGGTTCGCCCTTTGCCCACATCGCGCCGGGCCGCTCGGCATTCTTCACCCTGACGGGCACGTTCTAATTGTCTAGGGGCAAGGCATGATCCTTCAGATAGACAATGTGCTCAGCAAACAGGAGGCGGCCGACTTGCGAGGCCGCCTCCTTGATGCCGAATGGGTGGACGGCAATGTTACCAGCGGTGCGGGGGCCGCATCGGTCAAGCGCAACCGGCAATTGCCCGAAGAAGGCGCGGTGACACAGGCCGCGCAGGCGCAGGTGAGCGCGGCGTTGATGGGCAATGCGACCTTTCTTGCAGCCGCATTGCCGCATTCGGTTTTTCCGCCGCTGTTCAACCGATATGGTCCGGGCGAAACCTTTGGCCTTCACGTCGACAATGCGATCCGCTTTCACGCCGGCACTGGCGCACGGATACGCACCGATCTTTCGGCAACCCTGTTCCTGACGGAGCCTGAGGATTACGAAGGGGGCGAACTGCGGATCGAGGGCAATTCGGGCACGACAAGCTACAAACTGCCCGCTGGTTCCATGCTTCTTTACCCCTCCACCACCTTGCACAAGGTCGAGGAAGTGACCTCGGGTGAGCGGGTGAGTTGCTTCATGTGGTTGCAATCGCTTGTCGCCGATCACGCCGAGCGTGAAATGCTCTACGATCTCGACCGCACCACGCAGGCGCTATCGGCAGAGCGTGGCAAGGCGGACCGCGAAGTGCTGGTGCTGACCCAGCTGTATCACAATCTGGTGCGCCGCTGGGCGGAATCGTAGGCGAAGCCATGATGGGAGCGTAAGCGGGGGCGTTTCGCTGTTTGCGCTCGCTGCGGGTTGGAAATATTGTTTCCAACACGGGCAATATTGGTGCTTTGGTTCAGTTGAACGCGCCTGTGCTGCGGCGGTGTTTCATCAACCAAACCCCTAATCGGCGGGTTTCCCGACGCGCTTCCTGATCATGCCTTCCTGCGCGACGCTGGCGATCAGCATACCCTGTTTGTTGAAGATGCGGCCACGGTTGAAGCCGCGCCCGCCAGCCGACCACGGGCTGTCGGTGGCATAGAGCAGCCACTCGTCTGCGCGGGCTTCCTCATGGAACCACAAGGTGTGATCGAGGCTCGCCCCGACAAGCTCCCCGCGCATCCACGACAGGCCATGCGGTAGGGCTGAGGTGCCAAGCAGCGTGTAGTCACTGGCATAGGCGATGACCGCGCGGTGAAGCGCAGGATCATCGGGCAGGGCGCTTGCCGCCTTGAACCAGGAATGGGCGCGCGGGTCCTTGGCTTGTGAATTCATCCAGTGAAGCTTGTCCGTGGTGCGCATCTCGATCGGGCGAGGGCGAAGCGCAAGGGCGCGCTGGTCTTCGGTAACCTTGTCGCCCATCGCCTCGATCATGGCGCGGCGGGTTTCCATATCGGATTTGAGTGTGTCTGGATCCTCGACTTCGGGCATCGGCGAATCGAGATGCTCAAGACCGTCTTCCGGCGTCTGGAACGAGGCGGTGAGGTTCAGGATCGGGGTGGCGGTGCCGTCTTCGTTTTCCTGAGAGGCGACCACTCGCCGGTTGGCAAAGCTGCGCCCGTCGAAGTCGCGCTCGATGCGGTATTCGATCGGCACACCTTCGCGCCCGCCGCGAAGGAAGTAGGCGTGCAGGGAGTGCGCGGATTTGGTCTCCGGCACGCTTGCCTGCGCGGCCTGCAAACCTTGCGCGATTACCTGCCCGCCAAAGACGCGGCCAATGCCGCCTGTTTGTGGGCGACCGACGTAAATGTCGGTGGCAACGCGCTCTACGGTGAGAAGTTTGACGAGGCCTTCGACAAGACGTGCGTAATCGGGTGTATCACTCATGGCGCATTCCATGCGCGGTGATGTGGCCCCGCGTCAAGCGGGAGAAAGACCTGCCTTGCGGATCGCGCGATAGCCAAGCGATTTGGCGCGGTTGGTTGCGGGCCAACGTCCCGGAGCCTTGGGTGAAAGGCCCGCCTTGCGAAGGAGCGCGTTGAAAGCGCGCGCCTCGCTTTCGCCATAGCTCCATGTCGAACGCCATGTGATCGACAAGGAGACGCTTGGGAGAGGGCCGTTGCGCACGAAATGCGGGGCCATGACCGGCACATAGACGGCATCGCCGGGACCGAGCGGAAACTCGCTTGCCCCGTCCATCAGCGCGTCGTCCCACGTAAGTTCACGCGGGCCGCCGGTGTGGTAGCTTTCGTGCACACTATCAGCGGCAAAGCGCGCGTCACCTGCGGGAAACTGGGTCATCACCTTGCTGCCGCGCACCTGTAGCAAAATGTTGTGCTCTGGGTCGAAATGGTATGGCGTGACTGCATTGGGGCTTGAGATGAAGATGAAAGCTTGCGGGGTCAGCATCGCGCCCGTCTTCGCCTCGATTTCGCCGCGCAGTTCGTCCAGCAAGTCGGTGAGAAGCGCCTTGTAAACGGGCGATTGCTCGACATTCTTGAGCACCGCCCAGCTGTTCGCTTTTGCCACCTGTCGAATGGTCTCGGCGATGGAAAGGCCGGTTGCGCCCGGCTTGCCATCAACGCCAATCGGCAAATCGCCGCGATTGTATTCGACGCTCGCCTCGGGAAGCTGCTGGGCAAGATCAGCGAGCGCGTCGAGTTCAAGCAGCGGGTGCGAACCCAGCGTATGGCGCAAGGTGTGTGGGCCTTCGGGATAGTGCGAAGCGAAGGTGTTGCGCTGAGCCTTGTCGAAGATTTGCAGGCTTGCCGCCTGATCGAAACTGCTTTGGGCGTTCATATGCTCAACCCCTTTCGCGCGTTTCGTAGGCCATGAGCGCGCGTGCGGTGAGGCGACGAAGCGATCCGCCAATGGCGACATTGCGGCTGACAAATGCACGCTTCTCGCGCCAGATGCGTTCGATCATTGAATGACCTTCAATCGCGCAGCTATCGGCCCAGGCAATGTCCTGGCGTGCCAGAAGGTCGAGGTTCTCGATCTGAAGCAAGAGGCCGGGTGAAAAGCGCGCATAGTCCTCGTCAAATGCGGTCTTGAAGCTGTAGGCAGCTGGTGCGGCGATGAAGTTTGCGAGCATGGCAACAGGCTTGCCGTCGAGACGCATCGCCAATCGTTCAAGCTTTCCGGCGCGAGCCGCGGCATACATGGCGTCGGCAAAGAAGGCGTAAGAGGCTGGACTGCTTTTTAACGCTGAGCCCGCCGCGCCCTTCCAACCTGCCGCCTCAAGCGTCAGATATTGCTCTATCCACGGCTCGATACACTCGGTTCTTTCAAGTCGTTCGAAGGTGAGCTCGCCAAGCTCGCCAAGGCGGTTTTTCTGACGGCGAAGCTCTTTGCGTTTTTTGGTGCTCATCGCCCCGGCGAGGTATTCTTGCGGCCCAAGATGAGATGCAAGCATGGCGCGGCTCGTGCGTTCGACAATTGCGGACGCACGGCCCATCTCGCCAAGCGCAGCGGTGAGCGCCTTATCGAGTGCGCCGCCTTCGGGAAGGGCTGGCAGATGGAGGAACAGCGCTTGTCCGGGGGTTTGGTCGAGGCAGGTGACCAGGGCATTCCAGAAGCCGCGTTCGTGCCCTTTCGCGACCAGAGGCGCGCCGCAGAAAGAATGGTCGTGCAGCCACGTGCCAATATGCGGCAGGCCGTGGCCGTAATAGTCGCTCGAATGCTTGATCGGCATCAGGCCGGCAAGTCGACCGCCAACCCAATAGGCTGCGATCTTGTAAGCATCGCTGTCGGCGAATTGCTCGAAGGAGGGGAGGGTGAACCACGCCTCGAAGAAGGGGTTTGGCTCAGCAGCGCGCCGTGCCAGCGATTTCCAATCTTCGAGGAAGGCTTTCGAATCGACAGTCTGCGTATCAAGCAGGTGAAGCACGCCGCGCAGGCGAGCCGGTCTGCTCACGCGCTTTGAATAGCCGCCTATGGCTGGTGTCCTTGCAAGATCCATTGTGCACCGTCCTCAAGTCCCGCACAGTTATTGTGCGGTGAGGATGATGTAGGCAGCGCGGCATCGTTAACGCTACCTTTCTGTGCACCTGCGTTCCGGGTGGTCCAGATCGGGACACTCGGGCTTCCAAAAGCAAATAGTGCAAATGCAAAGAGCCCCGCCGCAGCGTTGCTGGGCGGGGCTCCTCAATTCCGGTTTGAACAGAGCGCCTAATGCGCGCCCGCCAAGGCAGCGAGCAGAAGCAGCGCGACGATATTGGTGATCTTGATCATCGGGTTCACGGCAGGGCCTGCGGTGTCCTTGTAAGGATCGCCCACAGTATCGCCCGTCACGGCCGCCTTGTGAGCTTCAGAGCCCTTGCCGCCGTGATTGCCGTCTTCGATGTACTTCTTCGCATTGTCCCATGCGCCGCCGCCAGCGGTCATGGAAAGCGCGACGAACAGGCCACCAACGATCACACCTAGCAGCAGAGCGCCCAGCGCCGCGAAGGCGTTATCCTGGCCTGCAAGGAAGTAGATCACAAAGTAGGTCACGATCGGCGCCAGCACCGGAAGCAGCGAAGGGATGATCATCTCCTTGATCGCTGCCTTGGTCACAAGGTCCACTGTCCGCGCATAGTCTGGACGGCTGGTGCCTGCCATAATGCCCGGATCGGCGGCGAACTGGTCGCGCACATCGACCACCACATCGCCAGCAGCGCGGCCCACAGCGGTCATGCCCATCGCACCAAACAGGTACGGCAGCAGTGCGCCGAGCAGAAGCCCGACGATGACATATGGGTTTTCAAGGCTGAAGTTGACGTTCGCATCAGGGAAGAAGAGGCGAAGGTCAGCGGTGTAGGCGGCAAACAGCACGAGTGCTGCAAGACCTGCCGAACCGATGGCATAGCCCTTGGTCACGGCCTTGGTGGTGTTGCCCACAGCATCGAGAAGGTCCGTTTTCTCACGAACGCTTGCGTCAAGCTCAGCCATCTCGGCGATACCGCCAGCGTTGTCGGTCACCGGACCGTAAGCATCGAGCGCCACAACCATGCCAGCAAGCGCGAGCATCGCGGTTGCACCAAACGCCAGGCCGATAAGGCCTGCGAGTTGGTACGCACCGATGATGGCTGCGATGATGACGATTGTGGGAAGAGCGGTCGATTCAAGGCTGATCGCAAGACCCTGGATCACATTGGTGCCATGCCCCGTTTCCGATGCCTTGGCGATCGACTTCACCGGACGATAATTTGTGCCAGTGTAGTATTCGGTGATCCAGATGATGATGCCGGTAAGCGCAAGGCCGATCAGCGAGCAGTAGAACAGATCGCGACCATGGAACTCGACCGTGTCGCCCGGGTTCAAGACGCGGCCCATATCACCGAGTGCAAACTGGATCGCGAACCAGATCAGCGGAACGGCCAGAACGGCGGTGACGATGAAGCCTTTGTACATCGCGCCCATGACGTTTGTCCCGTTGCCAAGACGCACAAAATAGGTGCCGATGATCGATGTCACGATGCAAGCGCCGCCGATCAGAAGTGGCAGAGCCATCATCGGGAGGAGCAAATCGCCAAGCGCTTCAGAGAAGAGCAGAGCGGTCAGAACCATGGTTGCGCCAACGGTCACGACGTAGGTTTCAAACAAGTCGGCGGCCATGCCTGCGCAGTCGCCCACATTGTCGCCCACGTTATCGGCGATAGTCGCAGGGTTGCGGGGATCATCCTCCGGGATCGAAGCCTCGACCTTACCCACAAGGTCAGCGCCAACGTCAGCGGCCTTGGTAAAGATACCGCCACCCAGACGCGCGAAGATCGAGATCAGCGATGCACCAAAGGCCAAGCCAACAAGACCGTCGATGACGATCCGGTCGTTTGGTGTGAGACCCATCGGCCCAACGAGCACGTAAAAGAAGACGGCAATCGCGAGAAGCGCGAGACCTGCCACCAGCATACCGGTGATAGCGCCAGCACGAAAAGCGATGGTCAAACCCTCTTGAAGGCCCTTTTCAGCCGCAGCAGCCGTGCGCACGTTCGAGCGCACCGAGATGTTCATCCCGATATAGCCTGCCACGCCCGAAAGCACCGCACCGATGACAAAACCAACGGCTGGCACAACGCCAAGGAACAGCCCCACGACGACAGCGGCGACCACGCCAACGATGCCGATGGTGGTGTATTGGCGGTTCAGATAGGCTTGTGCACCCTCCTGAATTGCACCGGCAATCTCTTGCATTTTTGCGTTACCGGCGCTGGCACCCAGCACCTGTCGGCTGGTTATGAAGCCGTAAAGTACGGCGAGCACGCCCAATCCAATTGATATGAGTATTAAGTCCACGAAGAATCCCCTCTCCAAAGCGTGGAAAACGTGCGCTTTGACCGGGACCCACCCTTGTTCTCTCTCATTCGCAGATCCCGCGCGCTGAGGAGGGTCAGCTTATCGGGAGAATGCGGGGACACAAGTGGCAATGCGTGAGGACGGTGGGAAACTTTGCCCTTTTTGCACGCTGACTTGCAGTTTTAGCCGTGTTGGAAGCCCAACCCTTGTTGGGGTGTAAGGATCTCATCATCGAGCCAAAGCGGCGCAAAATCAGCTGCGGTAACAGTCCCGATCTGTGTTGCCGGGACGGGCAGCACAACGGTGGTGGGTGCCGTAAAAAGCAACTCGTAATCGTCGCCCCACCGGATGCACTCATCTAGCCGCGTCGCATCAGCGACCGGTATTGTGCTGCGCTTCAACTCAAAGGCGACCCCGTAGCTAGCAGATGCCATGCGCCAACAATCGAGCAGAAGACCATCGGAAATGTCCATCATTGCGCTCACATGCGGGGCAAGAGAAAGACCTTCGGCAATGCGCGGGTGTGGCCGGTTGAACGCCTTGGCGTGCTCCGGAACCCCTTCAAAGCCCAACATGGCACAGCCAAGAGGACCCGTGACATAGATTGCATCACCAACCGATGCCCGCCCTCGCGCCGGCACAGGGATATGCATTGCTTTGCCGATGGCGGTCAGGCCAAAGACGCGCGGCCCTTGCGCTTTGACCGTGTCTCCGCCGAGCAGATTCACCTCGAACGCGTTAAGAGCTTCGTGCAGGCCCTTGATGAACCTTTTATCGTCTGCGCCCAGGCCGTAGCCAAGCAAGACACCAATTGGTTCCGCGCCCTTGGCAGCCAAGTCTGACAGATTGCTCGCGACTAGCTTCCACGCGACATCGGCCAAATCGGCATCGGGGCGGAAATGCGTGCCCTGCGCCATCGCATCATGGGTGAGGACCAGCGCTTCGCCGCCAAATTCGATGACGGCGCAGTCATCTTCAAGCCCGCGCGCTCCGGGGTGGAGGGGAAGTTGGCGCAAGGCGGCGATGAAGTCAGCCTCGTTTATGACCGAACCTCTTTCGCCAGCGCGTCCAGAATCCCGTTCACGAACTTTGCTTCGCGATCGTCGAAGAACGCTTTTGCAACTTCGACATATTCATTGATCGCGGCCGCCGCTGGAACGTCTGCGCGCGCGATAAGCTCATACGCGCCAGCGCGAAGGATCTGCACCATGGTTTTGTCCAATCGGGTTAGCGTCCATCCGTCCGAAAGCTTGGCCGTTACCGCTGCATCGATTTCATCGCGCCGCGCATCGACACCGCGCACAAGATCGTTGAAGAAATCGACCTCGACTGCTGCAAGTTGCTCGCCACCGTTGCTATCTTCATCATCCAGACGTTCGCCCAGACGGTGGCGGTGAAATTCGACGAGCAATTCATCGACTTTCGTACCCTCCATCTGGTGCTGGTAGAGCGCCTGAACGGCGGCGAGGCGCGCGGTCGAGCGAGCCTGGGATTTGGGATTTGTGTTCATTTAAGGCGCAATTCTACTGATTTGGCATGGGCAGGAAGACCCTCTGCATGAGCAAGCGTCGCTGCGGCGGGACCGATAGCGTTAAAGCTGGCCTCATCCAATTGAATGAAGCTTGTGCGCTTCATGAAGTCGAGAACCGACAGACCTGATGAGAACCGGGCGCGGCGGCCGGTGGGAAGCACGTGGTTAGGGCCTGCGACATAGTCGCCCACCGCCTCCGGCGTCATCCGCCCAAGGAAGATACTGCCCGCATGGCGAACCTTTTCCATCATGGCTTCCGGCTCGTCCACCGCAAGTTCCAGGTGCTCTGCTGCAAGCGCGTTGATGAGGTCAGGCGCCTCAGCTTCAAGGTCGTTCACCTCGATGATAACGCCGTGATCATCCCAACTTGTCCGCGCGGTCTTCTGTGTCGAAAGCTGACTGATCTGAACATCGATGCAATCGGCCACAAGGGCGGCAAAGCCTGCATCGTCGGTAATAAGGACCGATTGGGACGTGGGATCATGCTCTGCCTGGCTAAGCAAGTCTGCGGCAATCCAGTCGGGGTCGTTCTTGCCGTCGGCGACGACCAGAATTTCACTTGGCCCGGCGACCATGTCTATCCCGATGACACCATACAGCTGTCGTTTGGCCTCCGCGACATAGGCGTTGCCGGGACCCACGACGACATCGACGGGGTTGATGCGGTCCGTGCCATAGGCGAGTGCCCCAACGGCCTGTGCGCCGCCTACGCGCCAGATTTCATCGACACCGGCAATGTGCGCTGCGGCAAGCACCAGCGGATTGGAATTGCCTTTGGGCGTGGGGGTTACGACCACCAGACGCTCAACGCCCGCAACCCGCGCGGGAATTGCGTTCATCAACAGCGAAGACGGATAAGCCGCGCGCCCACCAGGGACATATAGCCCGGCTGCATCGACCGCGCGCCAGATCGCGCCAAGGCGCGCGCCCGTTGCATCGGTGTAGTCACGATTATTGGGCAGCTGCGCTTCGTGATAGGCGCGGATACGGCTGGCAGCGAGTTCGAGAGCCTCTCGTTGATCGCTCTGCAAGCCGTCATAGGCAGCCTTGCAAGCGTCCTTGGTGATGACCCAATCGCCATCATCAGCAAGCGAGTACCCGTCGAAACGCTGCGTGTATTGGACAAGAGCCCTGTCGCCGCCGCTTCGTACTGTGCGAAGAATATCCTGCACAACGCCGGCAACATTCGCGTCGGTTTCACGCCGATCTTCAATCACGCGCGCGAACTTGCGGGCAAAATCGGCGTCCATCGTTGAAAGCTGCTTCATTGCTCAGCCCCTTCGCGGAAGGCTTCGACCAGCTGCGCAACGCGCGGATCGGTCTTGTAAGCGGCGCGGTTCACGATCAGGCGCGCGGTGATGTCGATGATCGCTTGCGTTTCGACAAGGCCGTTCTGCTTGAGCGTTGCGCCGGAAGAAACGAGATCGACGATCTGCCGCGCAAGACCCAGCGAGGGGGCAAGTTCCATCGCACCATTGAGTTTGACGCACTCGGCCTGGATCCCGCTCGCTTCGAAGTGGCGCGCGGTAAGATTGGGATATTTGGTCGCAACACGAAGGTGGGTGGCGTTGGCATCTTCTTCGGTGTCATCAGCCATGCGCGCAACAGACAAACGGCAGTGGCCAATGTCGAGATCGACCGGCGCATACAGGTCGTCGTAATCGAACTCTTCGATCACATCTGATCCCACGATCCCGATCTGTGCCGCGCCATGAGCCACAAAGGTAGCCACATCGAATGCGCGAACGCGGATCAGCCGCATGTCGTCGCGGCTCGTGCCAAAGGAAAGCGAGCGGTTGCTCTTATCGTGAAACCCGTCTTCGGGCACGATGCCAGCTTTCGCCATCAGGGGCAGCGCTTCATCAAGGATGCGGCCTTTGGGGACTGCGAAGGTCAGCGGTCCGCTGGACAAAGAGAGACCAGACTGGGAGGGGGGTGAGTGTATCATTGTGGCCGCGCACTTAAGGTGTAGCCTTACAAAGGGCAATACGAAGCGCGCCGGAGCACGGGGGTGACAGTAGAAAATATGAGCGAAAAAGAGCCTGACGGCGGTGACCGCGGGTCGGTGATGGCAATCGAGGACTTTACTGCGGCGGTTGAATGGCAGGCCGAACATGCCGCCATCAATCACGCACCTTGCACCGCCCGCATAATTCGCGCGCTTCCCAAGGTGATCGAAGGCAATTCGGCCTGTGGGCGGCGGATGGCGTCTTGGGCCGGGCTAACGCTCAAAGACGCGATGCCGCTAAGGATAGCGGGCGGGCTTCATCATCTGCTTTTGTCTGGCACCGACGATCGATTGGCGCGAGTTTATTCGGGACAGATCACCGATCAGGCTCAGGTGGACAGGATCGTTTGCGAACTGATCGAGGCCTACGATACGATCCTCCTCCCATGGTTCGACGGTCCGCCGCAAACCAATGAAGCGGGGCGATCTGCTAGCATAATGGCAGGGCTCCTATGGCTTGCTGATCGTGTCCACCCAAACTTCGATCTGTTTGAGATTGGCGCAAGCGCCGGGGTGAACACCATGCTGGAGCGGTATCGTTTCCGCCTCGGGACAAGCGAGGTGGGCCCTGAAGATTCGCCAATGCGCATTGAACCTGAGTGGCGCGGGGAAGCCGGATCACCTCCACGACCACCCAGCGATTTTGCGATCCGCACGGTTGAGGCCTGCGATATCGCGCCGATTGATCTTACCGATGAGGCGTCGGCGTTAAAGCTAAAGTCTTACGTGTGGCCCGATGCACCGGGCCGCATGGCACGCATTGATGCAGCGGTTCAGCTTGCGAATGAAAACCCGCTTTCGCTGATAAAGATGGATGCAGCTGAATTTGTCACCGCACAGCTCGCAAAACCGCAGGAAGCCGGAACGACGCGGGCGATGTTCCATTCGATCATGTGGCAATATTTGCCAGACAGCTCCCAAGAAACCATCACCGCAGCGATGGTTGAAGCGGGGGGCAGGGCAACTTGCGAAAAGCCGCTCGCGTGGGTCGCGCTGGAAACCGATCCGAAGACATTTCGCCACGAGCTTCGCGTGCGTTTCTGGTCTGGGAATGAGGGCGATGGCGCGGTGCACCTCCTCGGTTTCGCGCACCCGCATGGCGCGTGGGTGGAGTGGGTAGGGGCGTGAAGTCTGCCCCGAGCCGCTCAATGCTTTACGAACAAGCCGTGCAACCGCAATCGCAGCAGCCGCTGCCCGATTTGCAATTCGTGCATCCGCAATCGCAAGCATCAAATTTGATATGATATACCATCTTAAAACTCCTTGTATATCAGGTGTTTAAGGCGTTTACGGGCGGTTGTCCAGTCCTTGCTGTCTGGCGACTAATTGCTCAGGAATTGCTCCATAGCTTCAATCACTTTGTCGGGCGCACCCCACGTTACGAAATGTTCGCAGTCCTCAATCTTCACCAGCGTAAGCGGGTCGATCTGATCCTCCATTCCTTCCAGATTGCTTGGCGGAAGCGCGGTGTCTCCCATTGCCCACATGACCAGCGTCGGAATGGTAAGCTTTGGTACTTCGGGTGCGGCGAAGTTTGACGGAAGCTCGAATGGCTCATCCATTCCCGGCACCTCCATCGGCGTTGCGCGGTAATAGTTGATCATTCCAAAAGCGGCTTCGGGATTTGACCAATCCTTTAACAGGATGGCGCGTTCTTCGGGCTCCATTGACGCGGAATCTTCCCACTCCGCCTCTTTCGCCAGCAGCGGCCCCAGGCCGCCTTCACGGATCAGGTCATCGTTCGCCGTATCGCGAAAGCCCCGGATGTATTGGGAAGCCTCGCGCTGTTCTTTGTCGGTGTAGAGCAGTTTGGGGAAGATAGCGGGGTGAGGGGCGTTGGCGATGATTGCCCGGGAAACCCGCGCGTGCTGCCCCGTCAGGGCGACGGCCCATGCAATCGCGCCGCCCCAGTCGTGTCCTACAATCGTAAAGGTTCCTACTCCCAAGGCATCTGCCAGCATAAACACATCGCCAACCAGCTTGTCGGGCGTGTATTCGCTCACCTCTTGCGGTTTGGACGAGCCGCGATAGCCGCGTTGATCGGGCGCAATACAGCGATAGCCACTGGCCGAAAAATGCGTGATCTGGTGGCGCCATGTGCGGTGGTTTTCGGGAAAACCGTGCAGGAAAATCAGCGGATCGCCATCGCGCGGCCCCATATCCACCACATCGAGGTCAATCCCGTTGCCTAGGCTCACACGGGTTTGGGGCAGTTCAATCACGCTTCCGCTTCCATCTTCTCCATATATCCTGCCGCAACCATGGCCTCGATTTGCTCGAACAGGGCATCAGGCGTGCGCCGTGCATCGCCCATCGCCAGTTCAACGCCTTGCGCAATGATAATCTCGCGCTCACCATTGGCGATGCCATCGAGCATTGTTTTGGCGGCATCGGGCGCCGGAATGCCTTCGTCGATGGCTTTGTCGGAAACACCGCGCTTCGATCCGTCGGCGGTCATTGCATTGCGCGAGACATTGGTTGCGACTGAACCGGGATAGATCATGTGCACGCTGACCCCGCTTTGCGAAAGCTCGGCGCGAAGCGCGTCGCCATAACCGGCGAGGCCGAACTTCACTGCGCAATAGCCGGTGCGCATCGGCACGCCAACTTTGCCGGCAATTGATGAGATGAAGGCAAGGGCGCCGCTGCCTCGCTCTACCATGTGCCCGATCAACCCTTGGCTAAACGCGATCTGCGCAATGAGGTCGATGTCGATTATATCGCGGTAGACCTGCATATCGGTTTTGAGCGCGCGGCTGCGCTGCGACACCCCGGCATTGGCGAACGCCAGATCGACTCCGCCCTTCCACGCGATCGCCTTGCGCGTGGCCTCAGCAAGAGCATCCTCGTCGCGCACATCGAAAGGCAGGATGAATGTCTCGCCGCATTCCTTGGCGACCTCGGCGAGCCGTGTTTCATCGCGGCCCGAAAGCACCAGATGCACCCCCCGGCTCGCCAGATCGCGGGCCAACGCCGCGCCAATTCCCGATGATGCGCCTGTGATCCAAGCAACCTTGCCGGTGAAATCCATGTATTTTTCTCCCTGAACTCTTTGACCGCAATAGCTGCCGATTGCAGGCTGAGGGGGCAAGCAAATTTATTGCAAGGCGCCGTTATCGGGTGCGGATGCGCGCAATGATTTGCGGCAGGTTCTCGGGAAATATCGCCTCGGGCCAGTTGGTCAGCTCTTGCAGCGTGAACCAACGATGTTGCGTCATCACTCTTCGTTCAAGCTCGGTGTGGCGGCTTGTATCGATCGCCGGCTTATCGAGGTGCAAAAGGAAGTAACGCTCATCGGCTTGTATGGGCTCACCCTCTACGGTAACGAATTCAGGCGTGGTGCGTGCCACTTGCGGGCCCGGCTCTGCGACAATCCCCGTTTCTTCGAAAAGCTCGCGCCGTGCTGCCTCTTCAAAACTTTCATGGCCTTCGCATTCACCGCCAGCGGTCACCCAGAAGGGTGGACGGTCCGCCACGTCGAACCGGAACAGCAGCACCCGGTCAGCGCGATCGAGCACGATAATGCGCGCTGCACGCCGTACGCGCTTGGAATTGCCAAATTCGTTCATTTCGACACGGTTATGCCGCAGGTGAGCTTGCCTTGATCGCGACGGCGTGAACCCGCTCGCCAACGATATCACCCAGCGCTGCGATCACCGCTCGTTGGCGGGCGAGGCGGCTCATGTCGGCAAAAGCGGGCGCTTCGATCACGACGGTAAAATGCGATTCTCCCGATCCATCATCGCCTGAATGACCCGCATGATGCGCGCTGTCATTGATAATTTCGAGGTGGGTTGGGGCGAAAGCCTTGGTGAGGAGCTGCTCCATTTCGCTTGCCACGGTTCCGCTCATTATCTGTGTCCTTGAATTATCGTCATCGGTGTTGCGTAAATTTCACGCCTTGGAATCTGGCGTCTCAATCGCCATTCTCAAGCGCTTTATGGCAAATTCAAGATTTCATGGCCGTTTCGAAAGCGAAGACCGGGTTTGCGAGCACCCCACGTGCCGCGAGCCAGGCGAATTTCGCGCGCCCGGATACCGTCCCAATGGCTTTGACGGGCCGGGCGAATACCGGTGGTTCTGCCTTGAGCATGTACGTGAATTCAACCAGGGCTATGACTGGTTTGAGGGCATGAGCGCAGAAGAGATCCTCGCTGCGCAAAGTCCGGTGAATGGCTGGCGGCGTGAAAGCCCTGCGTTTTCTCCTCGCGCCGGTGTCGACGGAATGCCGCGATGGAACGACTTTGACGACCCGCTTCATGCGATTTCGGCGCGCGCCAACGGCATCAAGAGCCGCGCCCAGCGTGAAGCCACAATGCAAATGTCAGGGCGTTTTACCAAGGATGAGGCCGAGGCGCTTGAGGTCATGGGGCTTGGCTCTGACACGACGAAACAGCGCCTTCGCCGCCGCTATTCAGAGCTAGTGCGGCGCTACCACCCCGACCGCAATGGCGGGGATCGCACTTACGAAGCGCGGCTCACAAAAGTGGTCGATGCCTATCAAACCCTGCGCAAGGCAAGCGCGATTTCCTAAGCCAGTACGCGGTAAATCTGATCAAAGCCGCCAAGGATCATTCGCTTGCCGTCCATGACTTCGGGCCAATCCATGGCGGTCATTCGCTCGTCTTCCATCATGGCAGACGTGCCTTTGTCGCAGGTCTGCTTGTCGGGCCAGATGATCCATGAAAATACGATCTTCTCACTTGGCTGCGCCGCGACTGCCTTGCGGAAATCGGTGACTTCGCCGTCGGGCACGTTCGACTCCCAATTTTCGGTCGCTTCCAATGCGCCATAGTCGATGAACATCTGACCCATGGTGCGCGCGACTTTGAGATACTCCTGTTGGCCATCCTCTTTGACACCGAGCACAAATCCTTGAACGTACATGGCCCCTCTCCTTAATTCTGCTTGAAAGCCCAGCGCAATGTGCGGCCCACTCCCCATGTTGCAGCGCGTGCGGGCAGGGCCGCCAGAACCGGCGTTTGCAGGCCAAGCATGGAGCGGGCAAACGGCGGGAGCATGGCGACGGCTTCTGCGCCGATGACGGTTTGCACCGCGGCGGGCGTGCCCTTGGGGCGCTGGCTGAGCACCAATTGCGCAATTTCGCGTGCTTGCGCGGAGGGGCGAAGATCGCTGCGAAGTTCGCGAAATAGTGCCTCTGCCTCGCGCCGCGTGGTCGGCACTGGATCAGCCCCCAGAGCGCGCGCGATAACGGCAAACTGGCGATAGTATTCGTCTTGCTCAAAGCCAAGCATATTGGGCCGGACATGGCGCAGATATCCTGCAAGAAAGCTTTGCGCTTCGGTCACGTGGACCCATGCCAGCGTGCGAGGGTTGGTTGCCTCATAGGGTGTTCCATCTGGCAACGTCCCGCCCACCTTGGCGTGGATGCGATTAACCCGCTCAATCGCTTTTTGCGCATCATCACGATGACCAAAGCTTGTCACAGCGATAAAACGCGCCGTCCTTCGCAGCCGCCCGTGCATATCCTCGCGAAAATTGGAGTGATCGAGCACCCCTTGCAGTGCGTGCGGGTGGAGCATCTGAAGCAAGAGCGCGCGCACCCCGCCGGTCATCATGCCGACAAGATCGGCATGAACACGCCGGATCGGGGTGTCCTTTTCGAACAATGCTTCATCCGATGGCGGGACCGGTTTTTGCCCTGACGCCTGGTCGTTAAAGGTCGCGCGGACCTGATCCACGAGTTTCAGTCTCAAGTTTTCAACCGGAGAGGGCATGGCCGGGAACCTATCACAGTCGCGATGGATTGGGAGAATATCTTACATCGCGAACAGGTTGCGACAAGCAACCCTTGCCCCGACGCTCGCACACCACTAACGGTCATCACGAAATGAACACGCACTCAACAGAAGAATTCGCAGGCGCAAGCCCCTTGCCAACCGAGCCCGACACCACCGTCGATGTGCGCGAAACCTTTGGCATCGATATCGACTGGAAGGTTCCCGCCTTCAGCACGCCAAGTGAACACGTGCCCGAGGTGGACGAGTCTTACGTTTTCGATCCCGACACGACTTTGGCAATTCTTGCCGGATTTGCGCATAATCGCCGTGTGATGGTTCAAGGCTATCACGGCACGGGCAAATCGACCCACATCGAACAGGTCGCAGCACGACTCAACTGGCCCAGCATCCGCGTCAACCTCGATGCGCACATCAGCCGGATCGACCTCGTTGGCCGTGATGCCATCGTGCTTAAGGACGGTCAGCAAGTCACCGAATTTAAAGAAGGCATCCTTCCCTGGGCGCTTCAGCATCCGGTGGCTTTGACCTTTGACGAATATGATGCAGGGCGCCCTGACGTAATGTTCGTAATCCAGCGCATTCTGGAATTTGATGGCCGCCTCACGCTGCTTGATCAGAATCGCGTCATTACCCCCAATCCGCACTTCCGCCTGTTTGCTACCACCAACACGGTTGGCCTTGGTGACACCAGCGGCTTGTATCACGGGACGCAGGCGATCAACCAAGCGCAGATGGACCGCTGGAATGTGGTGGTCGCTCTGAACTATCTGTCCGCCGAAACCGAACAGCAGATCGTTGCCTCCAAGACCCCTGACACAGACAGTGCGGTAATCGCTGATATGGTCAAGGTCGCGGAGCTGACGCGCCAGGGCTTTATGAACGGCGATATCTCGACAGTGATGAGCCCGCGCACGGTCATCACCTGGGCGCAGAACGCTGATATTTTCAAATCGGTAGGCTTTGCTTTCCGCCTGTCGTTCCTCAACAAATGCGACGAGGCAGAACGCGGCTTGGTGAGCGAATATTACCAGCGTGTCTTTGGTGAAGATCTGCCCGAAGGGACCGCAAGCGGCGCGTAAGCTCTCGTGGTGCTTGCCTAGCACCGTGTTGTCCTGATAACACACCGTCTTGATGGCGCTGTTTAAACGATTCTGGAAACGCTCGCGGGATAATGACCCGATGGGTGCGGAGGGCGGATATTACGCTCTCTACGAATCGCAGCGCCCCGTGGACCCCGACGATCGAACGACAAGCTATCGTCCAGCAGGCTCGACCGATTTCTCGCGCTGGGATGCGGGGCTCTCGCAATTTGACGGGGCAAACGCGCCCGCGTCCCATGATCGCGGCTCATTCTGGAAGCGCTCGTTCTGGCTTGGTCGGCGCAAGCGCTGGTGGGCAGTCCGCATTATTGCAGCTTTTATCATGCTGTTCATCGCACTGGTCGCTTGGCTCGCGATCACCGCGCCGCTTTCCAAAAGCCTTGAGCCGATTGCCGCGCCACAGGTAACCCTGTTGGCGAGCGACGGCACACCCATTGCGCGAAGCGGCGCGATGGTGGCCGCACCTGTCGAAGTGGCCAGTTTGCCGCCCCACGTGATCGAGCCGTTTCTCGCGATCGAGGATCGGCGATTTTACTCGCACTGGGGCGTTGATCCGCGCGGGGTTGCGCGCGCGGTTTGGACGGGGCGGGGCGGTGGCTCTACGATCACGCAGCAACTGGCGAAATTCACATGGCTGACCCCTGAGCGCAGCCTCACGAGGAAGGCGCAAGAGGCGCTCATCGCGTTCTGGATCGAGACGTGGCTCACCAAGGACGAAATTCTGGAGCGTTACCTCTCCAACGCCTATTTCGGGGACAATCAATACGGCCTTCGCGCAGCCAGCTTGCATTATTTCTACCGCAAGCCGGAGAATTTGAAGCCCGAGCAAGCGGCGATGCTCGCAGGACTTTTGCAAGCGCCATCGCGCTACAATCCGACCAAGCATTACGACCGCGCGAAGGCGCGGATGGACCTTGTCGTCGGAGCTATGGTGGATGCCGGCTATATGAGCCAGGCAGAGGCGGACAGATTGCCTGCGCCTAGGCTTGACGTGCGCACGGCGAATGACCTGCCCACCGGCACCTATTTCGCTGACTGGGCGCTGCCTCTTGCGCGTGAACAGATCGAGCCGGGATATGAGCGTTTGGTTGTGGAAACCACGCTTGATGCACAGCTTCAGGCGCTCGCCAATCGCGTGGTCAGCCGCGCAAGTCTTGGTAATGCGCAAGTTGGTCTCGTCGCTATGCGACCCAAGGGTGAAGTGGTCGCGATGGTGGGTGGCAAATCCTATGCCGACAGCCCGTTTAACCGGGTGACACAGGCGAAACGTCAACCGGGCTCGACGTTCAAATTGTTCGTTTACCTTGCCGCGCTGGAGGCGGGATGGGACCCTGAAGACACTATATCAAACCAGTCGATTGCGACCGGCAGTTACCGGCCCAAAAATTCGCGTGAGCGGTATTCGGAGGCTATTACACTCGAGGACGCATTTGCTTCTTCCAGCAACGTCGCAGCGGTGCGTTTGTTCAACGAGGTGGGAAGCGATGCTGTCATCCGCACGGCGCGTTCGCTGGGCGTCACTTCCGATCTGCCGGAAGGCGATCCAAGCCTTGCGCTTGGCACCACAAGCATGAGCCTTCTCGAACTTACCGCCGCCTATGCGGGGGTTGCGGCCAATCAATATCCGGTGCGCCCTTATGCCTTTCCGCAAGAGGAGGAAAGTTGGTGGGAATGGCTCACGAGCAGTAAAGGCTCCTTTTCTGGACGAGTGCATGGCGACATGGAGCAAATGCTGCGCGCAGCGATCAATCGGGGCACAGGCGAGGCGGCAGAACTGCCCATCGCCAATTTCGGCAAGACAGGCACGACGCAGAATTACCGCGACGCATTGTTTGTGGGCTATGCGGGCGATCTGGTGGTGGGCGTATGGGTTGGCAATGACGACAACTCACCGCTGGACCGGGTTTCAGGAGGCGGCCTTCCTGCGCGCATCTGGAAAGACTTCATGCGCGGCGCTCTCGATCTACCTGCGCCTCAACCCAGAGCATCACCCGATCCGCAAGGGCCGGTCGAACCTTTCGATATCGATATCGAAGAGGGTGAGGAAATACCGCTCGGCGAAGATGGCACTACTCTGCGGATAGAAGAGGGCGGCCTTATCCTCAGCCAGGACGGCGTGCCTATGGAATTGCGCGTGACCGAGGATGGGGTGCAGGTCGAGCCGATTGACCAGAGGTAACGCGCGTTCTCAGGCCATGAGGATATTCATAATCGCGCTTGCGATCGGCTTCGCCCGATCGGTTTGCCACGCCTCGACGCTTATATTGGCGTTGCGCCGTCCCATGCGCGTGATCCGTGCCTTGGCAAAGCTCGTCAGAGGCTTTCCCGCAGACAGATATTGCACGGTGATATTAACCGGCTTCAATTTCGCTTCGCGTCCATCAGCCGCAAGCTGTGCCCTCAATGCCGCATAAGCCGCGTTTTCGAGCAGTCCGGCAATCGCGCCGCCGTGATAGTGGCCCGGACGCCCTTCGACATCGGAGCTGTAATCGACTGTGAGGATCGGAAGGCCGCCCTCGACATCGTGAATGGAAATGCCAAGCGCCTCTGCATAGGCGGGTAAGGTGTGCGCTTCAGCCATTGCCGTTCTCCTTCGCGCGGGCTTCGGCTTGCGCCTTGACCTGTTTCCCGATTGCATTGGGATCAGCGGAAAGCGTCATGAAAACCCCCGCCATGGTCGCAACGGTGTCGTCCGGATCGCCATCGTGAGCCGTGCCGCGCACAAACGCTGCTGATTTCGTTATGCGATAACATTCGACCCGGCCCCATACCGCGCTGCGCTCCTTCGCCGGGCGCTGGTAATCGACGCGAAGATCAAGTGTTGCGACCGGCACAAAGGTCCCGCGCGTGCACCAGATTGACATACCGCTCGCCATATCGAGGAGGCTGACAATCGGCCCGGAAGCAAGCACGGGGCGGTCGGGTTCACCCAGCAGTTTTTCATTCCAGGGCAGCTTCAACTCCACCCAATTCTCGCCATGATCGGCATATTCAAGGCCGAGCCAGCCCGGATGGGCTCTGGCCATGAACATCTTCGAGACCTGGGCCGGATCAAAGGTTTGAATGGGGGGCGTGGTGTCAGTCATAGATAGAGATGTCATTGCAGCGGCTCGTGGGCGATGACAACGCCTAATTGATTATGCTGCTTAGAGAACTCCGCCGGCCATACGGTCGATCGCGCCTTGCAGGATGACCGCCGCGGCATGGGCATCGATGGCCTCAGCCCGGCGCGCGCGGCTCATGTCTTGACCGATCATGGCAGCCTCGGCGGCCTGCGTCGACCAACGCTCGTCCCAAAGGAGCAGGGGGAGAGCAAAAGCCTCATCCAGATTGCGGGCATAGGCGCGCGAGCTTTGAGCGCGCGGTCCTTCGCTCGCGTCCATATTGCGCGGCAAGCCCAAGACAATGCCTTTGACTTGGCGATCCTCAATCAGCTTCGCCAGCTTGGCCTTGTCCTTGCCCCATTTGCTGCGTGAAATGACGGTGCCATTGGTAGCAAAGCGCCATCCTGCATCGCATGTCGCGGTGCCGATGGTCTTGGTCCCAAGGTCCAGCCCAAGAAGAACGCCGCCATCGGGCAGGCTCTCTGAAAAATCAGGGGCTGATTCGGTGATCAATCCATGCCCTTTCAATCGGTCGGAGAGGTGTCGTCAGCAAAGGCCGCCACACGGCGCGCCACATCCGCCTTGGTGTTCGCCCAGAACAGCGGGATATCGTACACGTGGTAGTTGTTCCCCGGCAGCACATAGGAGCCCATTTCAGGCGGATCACCGATCATGAGAAAGCCATTGTCCGCACAGCGCGCCGGTACCGCATCGGGCACAAGAACGCCGTTCGACATGTCATCTTCGGGGACCAGCGTGCCGAGATTTGCGTCCTTGTCCTCGATCCCGCCAAATGTGCCTGTGAGCGGGTTGGTGCAAAGGATCTGGCTTTTGCCGCGAAGCTCTCCATCAAAGCCGGTCGAGGCCGAATAGCTTTCCATCACAGCGGAAGGATCGGCAGGCTCGGCATAGCTCGACCATGACAGGATGCATCCGGTTTGCGATGCGGTGGCGCAGGCAGGCACACCAAGCGCCGGCAGATCATGTTCGACCGAAATGGGCCAGCCAATGGCGTAGGAGGCCACCACGCGGCTTGCATAGTCGCTATCTTTTACCTCTTCACGCAAAAGGCGCATAAGATGAAGCGATCCTTGCGAGTGTCCGACGAGGACAATCGGCGTGTCGTCTGCCACCGAATCGAGGAAGAAGCGAAAGGCCTCAAGAACATCGGCGTAGGCTGCGTCGAGCGCCATTTCTGCCTCAGGCTCTGTCGTTAGAAATGCGCCCAGAGTCGCTTGGCGATAGCGCGGCGCCCAGATTTCTTCGGCCGCGTTGAAGGGGCTCGCCATGCCGCGGATATAAATGCGCGCGATGCGTTCGGCTTCTTCATCGCCGATGGGGGCGTTCCAATTGTCGGTCCCGCGATAGCTGGTCGGGTGGATGAAGAAGACCGCGAATGCCGGAACGTCGCCCGTGACGCCAAGAGCCTCGCTTCGCGGGTCCACGGGCCGGGATGTGGTGGTTTCTTCGCCGCCCTCATCAGCCGAAGCCTCGGCTAAGGCCGGTTGCCAACGCGCAGGATCATTCACCCCGATGCCGGGACGCGAATACCACATAGCTGGGTCCTGATAGGCGTTTTCCTGAAGCGGCTCCTGTTCGACGAATTCGACGTCCGGCACAAACACAAAAGCGGTGAGCTCCTGCGACCAAACGCGCAGGACAATCAGAGCCGCAAAGACCAGAACGATTACAATCGCGATGAAATAGAGGAACTTGCGCGCCATTGGGGGCCCTTTATGCTCGCTTATTCAGCTGTGTTTTCTTCAGCCACGGCAGGGCGTAGGGTTGTCCATGCCCGGTCGCCGCGCATGGCGGAGAACCATGAAAGCGGGTTCCATGTAGCAGAGCCATCGAGGCTGAAGGTGATGAACTCTGCGCGCCCGCCAATGTTTTCAAGCGGGATTCCGTCGCCAAGACCGCGTGCCTCTGCCGGAGCTCTGCTGTCCGCGCTTTCATCGCGGTTGTCGCCCATGACAAAAACCTCGTCCTGCTCGACCATATAGGGTCCGTAGTTATCGAGACCCTGACTGCGATGGTCGATGACGAGGTAACTTGCCCCGTTAGGCAACGTTTCGCGGTAGGTGGGCGGCTCAAACCAGATCGATCCGTCGGGCTCGCGAATGCGATATGCGTTGTAGGAATCGAGGCAGGGAGAGCCATTGCACAAGAGCTCAGGCTCAAATGGAATGCGCACCGGAGGGACCACCTCGCGCTTTACAGGCTCGCCATTCAGGATGATGCGGCCCTCGCGCACCTCGATCGTGTCACCGGGCAGCGCCACGACGCGCTTTATGTAATCCTCATCGCGGGTGGGGTGCACGGGGATGACGATGTCGCCATATTCAGGCGTTGATCCCAGAATGCGCCAGTCGCCGCGCGGAAGGACGTGAAAGCTCGCCGAGGCCCATGACCAGCCGTAAGGATATTTGCTCACAACCAGCCGGTCGCCCACATACAAGGTCGGCATCATCGAGGTCGATGGGATATAGAAGGGCTTTGCCACGAAGCTGTGAAATGCCAGCACGGCGAGCAGCATCAGGGTAAGGCCGCGCAATTCAGCCCACCAGTTGATGGCCTCTTTATCCGAATCTTCTGCAGGGATGTTGGTTTGGCTCACTGTCGTCATCGTCTCAAAATGGTGGTTTTCTGGAATATAGCTGGGTCAAACGAGTTCGACCGGACCCGAGGGAAAATCAGGTACCGTGGGCGCTATAGGGAATGCTTCGATAATAACAAAGGCCTGAGCCCATGGATGATCGTCCGTAAGTGTCAGATGAATGTTAGCCTCATGCCCTGGCGGGATCATTTCATTGAGGCGTTCAGCTGCGCCGCCGGTTAGCGCAAGCGTCGGCGCACCTGACGGTTTGTTCACAACGCCGATATCTTTCATGAACACGCCGCGCTTGAACCCGGTGCCCACCGCCTTGCTGAAAGCTTCTTTCGCAGCGAAGCGTTTGGCGTAGGTGCCTGCGATGGTGAAGGGGCGGCGGCGCGCTTTTTTGCGCTCGATTTCTGTGAACACGCGATTTTCGAAGCGTTCGCCAAAACGGTCAATCGAGTTCTGGATGCGCTCGATGTTGCACAAGTCTGAGCCGAGGCCGATGATCATTGGAATGCCCTGAAGATAACAGCTGCCAATAGGATGATGGCGACCCCATGCAGTATGACCTGTGACTTGAACAGGGGGTGTGCAAAATCGCCTCGTCCCATGCGGATGGCGCCAACAAAGCCAAAAACCTGCAGCGCAATCCATCCGATCGCGAACGGACGCATTACGCCCGTGTTCAGGGAAAAGCCAAGGAAGCCGACTGCAGCAAGGAACAGCACGGCTGCAGCAAGGGCCCAGCGTTTCTGTTCAGGCGCGAGGGGAGGCAGATCCTGCGGCTTATTCATCTTACCCGCGCGCCTCATCCATGAGATCGCGCATCCGCCGGATCGCTGGCTCTAATCCTGCGAAGATCGCTTCTCCGATCAGATAATGCCCGATGTTGAGTTCAGCGATCTGGGGAATCGCAGCGATGGGCTGCACGTTGTCATACGTCAGGCCGTGGCCTGCGTGCGGCTCGATTCCGTTCTTGGCTGCCAGCGCGCTCATATCGGTGATGCGGCGAAGCTCTGCGGCAGTGCGTTCGCTATCGCCGTCGAGAATCGCATGGGCATATTCCCCTGTGTGAAATTCCACCACCGGTGCACCGAGGCGAATGGCTGCGTCCAATTGAGTTTCACTCGCCTCGATAAAAAGCGAAACGCGGATGCCCGCATCGCGCAAGCGATCGACGATCGGCACCAAAGAGTTGTGAAGGCCTGCTGCATCGAGCCCACCTTCAGTGGTGCGCTCTTCCCGTTTTTCGGGGACGATACACGCGGCATGCGGTTTATGGCGCAACGCAATCTCCAGCATTTCCTGCGTCGCGGCCATTTCAAGGTTCAAGGGCAGGTCGGTTGCATCCTGAATGCGTTGCAAATCTTCATCGCGGATATGCCGGCGGTCTTCGCGAAGGTGCGCAGTGATTCCATCGCCGCCCACCGCCGCGACGATTTGCGCGGCACGCACAGGGTCAGGATGATCGCCACCGCGCGCATTTCGGATGGTGGCGACGTGGTCGATGTTCACGCCCAATCGAAGTTTGCGGGGTGTCATCCGATTCTTATTCCTTGCGGCTTCCGGGTTTGGTCACAGCTACGGCAGCGAGTTCAGGCGGGATGCTGTCCTCATCGTAGGTCGGAAAATCAAAAGCGGCGAGAGGATAGAAGGGCACGCCCAAATCGACGGTTCCCATAGACCGGTCGATGAGTGAACACTCCGCGATCACCTCGCCGCCTTCCTTGGCGACCGCAGCAATCGCCTCGCGGCTGGAAAGTCCGGTTGTGACGACGTCTTCGACCATTAACACCTTTGCGCCCACCTCGAGTGCGAATCCCCGTCGCAGGTGAAAGACACCATCAGGCCGCTCCAGGAACATCGCATCTTTATCGAGAACCCGTGCGACTTCCTGGCCGATAATGATGCCGCCCATGGCTGGCGAAACCACCACATCCACTTGGTTGAGGATTTCCTCAGGAATGTTCCGGACTACCCCTTGTGCCAACCGGCCCGCACGCGCGGGGTTCATCAATACGCGCGCGCATTGAAGATAGTGGCCCGAGTGCTTTCCTGAGGAAAGCTTGAAATGCCCCTCGAGCAGTGCGCCGCTCTCGCGGAATTCGGCGAGGACTTCATCAACATTTGTAGGGATGGTGTGGGCGGGCATAATAGGTACAATTCCGCTGTCTTGAGAGGTGAAGATCTGAATTTCCAGCCACCAATTGCGCAGGCATCATGGAGACTTGCATAATTTTCTCCCTAGAAGCGCTTGAGGCATGGGGCAAGCGCCGCTAAGGGGGCTCAGATTGTGGCAGGTGTGCTGCGATGAACGAGTGGGGCGCTCAACCTTTTGCAGGTTCAGCTCGTATCTCGTGATGGGATTAAACTTTGAAAATGATTAGGCTCTAAAGCTATGCGTCACGCATTTAAACGCTTTCACCTCGGGATTTTCGCTGCGATCGCGGCTCTTTTTGCATTTGCAGCGCCACAGGCTGTCGCCGCGCAAGGCTTGGATCGGACCGAAGTGTTGAACGAAGCCGCCGAGGAAATCGAGGCGCTTACTCCTGGTGCACCAACCGATGGCACCAATGTGGAAGCCGGTGCTGGCGAGGCGGCTGGCGGTTATGTTCCGATGGCCCCGACACCGGGCAAGGGTATGCCAACCTCTTACGAGACCGATCCACTGGCGAGCATGACCTTCCAGGATCAATACAGCCAAGACGGCCAGTACGCACTTTGGATGCACGATACGATCCTGCTACCAGTGATCGTCGCGATCAGCGTTTTTGTGCTGCTTCTTCTGCTTTATGTGATGGTCAAGTTTAACCGTCGCTCCAATCCCAATCCGTCGCGCACCACGCACAACACCGCAATCGAAGTGATCTGGACGGTTGTGCCGGTCATCATTCTCGTGGTGATCGCTGTTCCGTCAATCACGCTTCTCGCGCGCCAGTATGAAGAGCCGCCAGAAGAGGCGATCACGGTCAAGGCCGTCGGCTATCAGTGGTATTGGGGTTATGAATATCCCGACCACGATGTTGAAATCATCTCCAACATGCTCAGCCAGGAAGAGGCTGTTGCCTCCGGCGAAGGTGAACAGTTCCAGATGGCTGTTGATAACCGCATGGTCGTGCCAGCGGGTGTTCCTATCCGCCTGCAAACTACTGCAGCTGACGTGATCCACGCTTTTGCTATTCCCTCACTCTGGTTCAAGCAGGATGCTGTGCCGGGCCGTTTGAACGAGCGTATGCTGACGATTGACGAGCCTGGCGTGTATTACGGTCAGTGTTCGGAACTGTGCGGCGCACTCCATGGCTTTATGCCGATCACCGTCGAAGCGCTTCCGATGGAAGAGTTTGAGGCATGGGTCGTCGAGCAGGGCGGCACGATCCCGGGCGCTGAAGTAGCGGCTGATGCCGAGGCAACCGAAGGCGAGGCGGCTGCGTAACTCGTAGGCGACCGATACAAAGATAAGATTACACTCGAGAGAGCTAAAGATTATGGCAACCACCGCAGACAATTTCGCTCCGGCAGCAGAAGCGACGCATGATGATCACCACGATCACAAGCCCAGCTTCTTTGCCCGTTGGTTCATGTCCACCAACCACAAGGATATCGGTTCGCTTTACCTGATGTTCGCTATCGTAGCGGGTATCATCGGCGGCGCGATGTCGGGTGTTATGCGTTTGGAGCTTGCTGAGCCAGGCATCCAATACCTTTGGTGGTTTGCAGGATCCGACCCTGCTGACATCGCTGCGGCGGGTCACATGTGGAACGTGTTTATCACGGGTCACGGCCTTATCATGGTCTTTTTCATGGTGATGCCAGCCATGATCGGTGGCTTTGGTAACTGGTTCGTGCCGCTCATGATCGGTGCGCCGGACATGGCGTTCCCGCGGATGAACAACATCTCGTTCTGGTTGACGGTTGTTGGTTTCCTTTCGCTCCTGTTCTCGCTGTTCGTGCCGGGCAACTCGATCGGTAACGGCGCAGGCGTTGGTTGGACGGTCTATGCGCCGCTTTCGACCACGGGTGCACCCGGTCCGGCGGTCGATTTCGCGATCTTCTCGCTCCACTTGGCGGGTGCCGGTTCGATCCTTGGTGCAACCAACTTCATCACCACCATCTTCAACATGCGTGCGCCGGGCATGACCCTGCACAAAATGCCGCTTTTTGTATGGTCGGTGCTCGTGACCGCATTCCTGCTTCTGCTTGCGCTTCCCGTGCTTGCAGCAGCTATCACCATGCTTCTGACCGACCGTAATTTCGGGACGACCTTCTTCGACCCGGCGGGCGGCGGCGACCCTGTTCTCTACCAGCACTTGTTCTGGTTCTTTGGTCACCCAGAAGTTTACATCATGATCCTGCCAGGCTTCGGCATGATCAGCCAGATCATCGCAACCTTCAGCCGCAAGCCTGTCTTTGGCTACCTCGGCATGGCTTACGCCATGGTCGCGATCGGCGTCGTCGGCTTCATCGTGTGGGCGCACCACATGTACACTGTCGGCCTCGACGTGAACACGAAGATGTACTTCACTGCGGCGACCATGGTCATTGCAGTGCCCACGGGCGTGAAAATCTTCAGCTGGATTGCGACCATGTGGGGCGGCTCGATGGAGTTCAAGTCACCCATGGTTTGGGCGCTTGGCTTCATCTTCCTCTTCACCGTGGGTGGTGTGACGGGTGTAGTGCTTGCCAATGGTGGTATCGACGACAACCTTCATGACACCTACTACGTTGTGGCTCACTTCCACTACGTTCTGTCGATGGGCGCTGTGTTCTCCATGTTCGCCGGGTTCTACTACTGGTTCCCGAAGATGAGCGGCCGCATGCACTCAGAACTTCTGTCGCACTTGCACTTCTGGGTGTTCTTCGTGGGCGTGAACGTAATCTTCTTCCCACAGCACTTCCTTGGCATGAACGGTATGCCGCGCCGCTATCCTGACTATCCGGAAGCCTTCGCTTTCTGGAACCAGGTGAGCTCGTTCGGTTACGTGATCATGGCAGCTTCGATGCTGATCTTCTTCGCGAACCTCGCCTATGCGTTCCTCGCGGGTAAGAAAGCTGCGAACAACCCATGGGGCGAAGGCGCTACCACGCTCGAGTGGACGCTGACCTCGCCTCCGCCGTATCACCAGTTCGAAACCCTGCCAGTGATCGAGGATCATCACGATTACCACGATCACCGTCCGGTGACTGCTTAAACGGTGGCCTCGAGCAATCGAGGCACCCATCCAAAGATAAGGGGAGGGCGCGCCGTGCAGGAGTGCCCTCTTCGCTTAAAAGGAAATGGCCGACAGGCTGACGCAATATGACCGCTTCGACCACAACATTGATGCCGACTGAGTGGCGCGATTTCTTCGCGCTGACGAAGCCGCGCGTGATGACACTGGTGGTGTTCACGGCGATCTGCGGTCTTCTGGCCGCTCCTGGCTCCATCCACCCGGTTCTGGGTTTTACCGCCGTACTCGCCATTGCAATGGGTGCTGGCGGGTCGGCTGTGCTCAACCAGTGGTGGGAGGCCGATCTGGACGCCGGGATGAAGCGCACCAAGGATCGCCCGCTTCCCGGTGGACGGATGCGCCGCGACGATGCGCGCGATTTCGGCATGTTTCTGTCAGGTACTTCGCTGGTCCTGATGGGCGTTGCGATTGGGTGGCTCGCTGCTGCGCTTTTGCTCGCCGCGATCATTTACTACGCCGTCATCTACACGATGTGGCTCAAGCCTCGTACACCTCAAAATATCGTGATTGGCGGCGGTGCTGGCGCGTTTCCTCCGTTGATCGGTTGGGTTGCTGTCACGGGCGAGCTCACCGCGATGCCGATCCTTCTGTTTGCGATAATTTTCATGTGGACCCCGCCACACTTTTGGGCGCTCGCACTTTTTGTGAAGACCGATTACGCCAATGTCGGGATCCCCATGATGCCGGTGGTGCGCGGTGAGAGACACACCCGTCACCAGATCCTTGCCTACACCGTTCTGCTCGCACCAATCGCGATTGCGCCGTGGCTGATTGGCGGAACAAGCTGGGTTTATGGTTCGGTTGCTGTCGTACTGTCGCTGATGTTTTTCGCGCTTGCTTGGCCTGTGGGTCTTCGCACCCGTGCCGAGAC
Source organism: Qipengyuania sp. S6317L1 (assembly GCF_023015615.1). Classification (GTDB taxonomy): domain Bacteria; phylum Pseudomonadota; class Alphaproteobacteria; order Sphingomonadales; family Sphingomonadaceae; genus Erythrobacter. The sequence continues at coordinate 245,246 of NZ_JALKAJ010000005.1, forward strand.
TGATCCGATGAAGCAGGAAATCCTCCTGTTCAAGTTCAGCATTGCGTATTTGTTTGTCCTGTTTGCAGCGCTTGTCGCTGACCGGGTGCTTTTTGCACATGGTGTTATCGGGGGAGGTTATTTCGCATGACACCCGACGAAAAGGATGAATTTAAGCGCCGCCAGAACGCCCGCAATTGGGTGGTCGGTGGAACGCTGCTGTTCTTCGCGGTTCTGTTTTACGCGATCACTGTCGCGCGGATCGGGGGCTGAACCAATGGTCGCGGCAACCTTCTCCAGCGACACTGATCGCAAAAACGCCAAAACCGGCGCGCTCGCCATCATCGGTGCGCTTGCGATGCTCGGCATGGGTTATGCCGCGGTTCCGCTATACGATCTGTTCTGCCGGGTCACCGGGTTTGGCGGCACCACGCAGGTTGCCACCGAAGCTCAAGCCAATGCTGCCGCCTCGTTCGCGGCAACGCGCGACATCTCGATCCGTTTCGACGCTTCGCTTTCGCGCGACATGCCTTGGGAGTTTGCGCCTACACAAAGCACCGACACAGTGCGCATCGGGCAGCGGGATATCGCAACCTACATTGCCAAAAACGAGAGCAGCGAGCCGATCACCGGCACCGCGACTTTCAATGTCGAGCCATGGCAGGCAGGCGTCTATTTCCACAAGATCCAGTGTTTCTGCTTCACCGAACAAACACTTCAGCCGGGCGAAGAAGTGACGATGCCCGTGCTGTATTACATTGACCCGGCAATTCTTGAAGACGATACGATTGCCGATGTTGAGCAAATCACACTGAGTTACACTTTTCACCGCGCGAAGGAGCCTGTAGCTTCAGCTCTCGAACGCTCAAATTCATCATCTGACCAAGCATCCTAGGGACGGGAAACACGACCATGGCTGGCAATGTAAACCACGACTATCACATTCTGGAGCCCGATATCTGGCCGATCGTCGGCTCATTTTCGGCGCTTACTTTCACCAGCGGCATGGTGCTGAGCTTTTACCCTGACCTGTTCGGCACGGCGTCGAGCATTGTTATGTGGGCAGGTCTCGCGGGCCTTTTGGCAACCTTCTTCTTCTGGTTCCGCAATGTCACCATCGAAGCGCAACAAGGCGATCACACCCCTGTGGTTCAGTTGCACATGCGTTATGGCATGATCCTTTTCATCGCATCGGAGGTGATGTTCTTCGTTGGATGGTTCTGGAGCTTTTTCGACTTTGCATTGTTCCCCGCGCCGCTCACCTATGATGCGGCGGCGGACGCAACAACCAACCTCTTCCTTGGCGACAACACGATCACCAAGGGCGAATTTATTCCAACCGGCATGGAAGTTCTCGACCCGTTCAGCCTTCCGCTTTTGAACACGCTCATCCTGCTTTGCTCTGGCACCACTGTTACTTGGGCGCACCACGCGCTGATCCACGGCGACCGTGAGGGCCTTAAGCAAGGTCTTTGGGCTACCATTGGTCTTGGCGTACTTTTCAGCGGTATCCAGGCTTACGAATATGGTCTTGCGCCTTTCGGATTTGGCGGAAACACTTATTCGAGCGCCTTCTACATGGCGACCGGCTTTCACGGTTTCCACGTTCTGATCGGCACGATTTTCCTCGCCGTATGTCTTTACCGCGCGTACCTCGGCCACTTTACACAGCGCCAGCACTTCGGTTTCGAAGCGGCAGCCTGGTATTGGCACTTCGTCGACGTCGTGTGGCTGTTCCTCTTCGTCGCCATTTACGTCTGGGGCGGCTGGGGCGCTGTTTACCACTGATGCGTTCGGACGAGAGTCCAGACACAACCAAGGGGCAGTCCGGTATCTTCCGGGCTGCCCTTTTGGGTTTATGCCCTCAGTGCAGCGAGCCGACCCTGTTCGAGGCGCCCGCGCGCGTGGCGCTGGAGTGCCCTAACTGCGGGCTCGACTTTACCAAGTACGAGCGTGGGGGCCGGGTCAGCGGGCTTTTCACCGTGATGATCGCAATTATTTTGATCGTGCTAGCGGTTTTGATTGAAAGCGCCTTTCGTCCCCCATTGTGGTTACAGGCAGCCTTTTGGGCACCGGTCACGGTGGGCACAGTAATCTACGGCTTGCGTCTGTTTAAGACCGTGCTGCTTTATGCTGCTTTTGAAAATGCCGGGGAACGCAGCGAATGATACGCCAATTGCCTTTGATACCCACAATCCTCGTGGTTGCCGCTGCTGGCGTCATGGTCGCGCTGGGCTTCTGGCAGCTTGGCAAGGTCGGCATGCAGGATGACCGCCTCCAACAGTATGAAGAAGCGGCGGCCAACCCTGAGCTTGTGACATTTCCAACGACAGCCGAGCAGGTTGACACTGTTGCCTATCGCAAATCGTCAGTGGACTGCGCTGAGATTATTGGTGAGCCACGGATCGTAGCCGGGCGCAGCGCACGCGATCAGACCGGTTATGTGCAAGTCGTGACCTGTAAAATCGCATCAGGCGGTGTAGCTGATGTGCAGCTTGGCTGGACCCGCGCCACCACTCCTGTTGAATGGCAGGGCGGGATGGTAACTGGCACAATTGAGCCCCTGCGCACCGGGCTTGCAAAACTTGTCGCCGACCCGCCGCTTGCTGGCCTGGTGGCCAATGCGCCGGTCAAGAAGAAGCAGATCGACCACCTCGCTTACGCGGGTCAGTGGTTCTTCTTCGCCTTTGTGGCTTTGATGATCTACTTCTTCGCCGTGCGTTCGAAACTGGCGAAGCGTGCCTGATCATCGCCCGACATTCTGAAACAAGTTGAGGGTGGCGAATGTAAAAGGCTTCTTGCTTGCTCCATTCCGCTCCCCCCGCTAACCGCTCTTCCACGATGCAATATATATCCACCAGAGGCTCCGCGCCCACGTTAGACTTCGAGGGCGCAACGCTTGCAGGCCTTGCCAGTGATGGCGGGCTATACCTGCCGACTGAATGGCCACGCTTTACCGAGGACGAAATCCGTTCAATGCGGGGGCTCCCGTATCCGGAACTCGCCGCGCGGGTTATGAAGCCCTTTGTCGCTGGCTCGCTCGCCGATGATGAGCTGGAGCGCCTTTGCCACGAAGTTTATGGCGATTTCGGCCATGCAGCGGTCACGCCTCTGGTGCAATTGAACGAACAGCACTGGCTGCTCGAACTCTTTCACGGCCCGACGCTCGCCTTCAAAGACGTTGCGCTGCAAATGCTGGGCCGTTTGTTTGAGACATTTCTTGAACGCCGGGGCGAACATCTAACCATCGTTGGTGCGACGAGCGGGGACACAGGCTCCGCCGCCATTCGCGCAGTGGCAGGACTCGACCGGGTCGAGATATTCATGCTCCACCCCTCGGGCAAAGTTTCCGATGTGCAGCGACGCCAGATGACGACCGTGCGCGCACCCAATGTGCACAATTTGGCGATTGCAGGCAGCTTTGACGACGCACAGGCGCATGTGAAGGCGATGTTCGCTGATGAGAGCGTTACGAGCACACTCAACCTTGGCGCGGTCAATTCGATCAACTGGGCGCGGCTGATGGCGCAGGTTGTGTATTACTTCTATGCTGGCCTCCAATTGGGCGCACCTGATCGCAGCGCTGCCTACAGCGTGCCCACAGGCAATTTCGGTGATATCTTCGCAGGATACGTCGCGCACAAAATGGGTTTGCCGATTGAGCAGCTGATTGTTGCGACCAATGTGAACGACATTCTCCACCGCGCTCTTCGGGACGGGGACTATTCTGCTGGCAGTACGGTGCCAACGATTACTCCGTCGATGGACATTCAGGTGAGCTCCAACTTCGAGCGCCTTCTGTTTGATGTGGGCGGCCGCGACGGCGGTGCCATGGCTGAACAAATGCGTGCCTTTGCAGAATCGAAAGCGATGCAACTCACCAATAGCCAGCGTGAAGGCGCATCCGCGCTCTTCACCAGCGGGCGCGCCGATCAGGAAGAGACGACCCGCGCGCTTCAGTGGGCATATCGCAACTGCGCGCAGGTGATCGACCCACACACAGGTGTCGGCCTTCATGCCGCGCAGCAGGCTGAGCTTGGAGCGGCTGTGCCAATCGTAACGCTTGCGACTGCTCATCCGGCGAAATTCCCCGATGCGGTCGAACGCGCCACGGGCGTTCGTCCTGCGTTGCCATCTCGTGTCGGTGATCTGTTCGGACGCGAAGAAGCCATGGTCGAAATTGGCGGCGATTACGCCTCTGCGCGCGACTTTGTCCTCTCTAACGCAGGCGCAAATGGCTAAGCTCGTCGAGCAACCACTGGTGATGGAATGCCACGGGTGGGATGCGTATCGCCTGCTCGACAGCGGAGGAGGGCGCAAATTCGAAGCCTTCGGCCCTCATGCCTTTATCCGGCCCGAGCCCCAAGCGATGTGGCAACCGCGCCTTTCCGAATGGGATGCCGCGGGCGAATTCGTGCCGGGCTCTGATGAGGACGGCGGCGGGCGTTGGAACCTGTCACCGGAGGTTCCCGATGGCTGGGAACTGGAGTGGAATGATGTGCGATTTACCGCGACCCCGACCGCGTTCCGACACCTGCAATTCTTTCCTGACATGGCGCCAGTATGGGACTGGATGCGCGGACAACTGGGCGAGAGTGCCGACGCCGAAACGCTCAATATGTTCGGTTACACCGGGCTTGGCACTTTGGCGTTATCTGACCACGGCCGTGTCACCCATGTTGATGCATCAAAAAAGTCGGTCGCCCAAGCGCGCGATAACGCGCACGCTTCAGGTATGGACGATCGTCCCATTCGCTGGCTCGTCGATGATGCGGCGAAGTTCACCGCGCGCGAGGTGCGCCGCGAAAGGCGCTATGATGGGATCATCCTCGATCCGCCAAAATTCGGCCGCGGCCCCAAGAACGAGACTTGGCGGATTGAAGAGGGATTGGCAGGTCTTGTCAGCGATTGCGGTAAGCTGCTCGACAAGGAAAGCCGCTTCCTCTTCCTCACGGTTTACGCTGTGCGCATGAGCAGCCTCGCGATTGCAGGTCTTTTGCAGGAGGCGCTTCAACACCTCCCCGGTCAGATCGAACACGGCGACTTGGCTGTGCGCGAAGAAGGCGAGGGCGGTCGTCTCCTTCCAACAGCGATCTTCGCACGCTGGTCCAATCCCGGCTAAGGCTGACAGACGATGAATACCACCGATTCGCTCATTCTCGAAGTGGCCGACCTAGAGGTCGATGTCCTTACCGGTATCTACTCCGAAGAAACCGGCAAGCCGCAGCCTCTGCGCATAACCATTCAGGTGCGCTATGACGTGGCGGAACACTATGATCCCGATACGCCGCTGGATGCGTCGAAGAATTATATGGATTTGAAACACGCCGCCTCCGACGGCCTTCCCGAGGGTGTGCATTTCAAGTTGATCGAGGCGGTGGGCGACCACATTTGCGAAACGCTCTTCGTGCAGGATGTGCGGGTTCAGGCGGTGACGGTGAAGATCGTGAAACTCGCCATTGCCGAAGCGGGTGAGAAGATCGGCATTACCCTTCACCGTGAGCGGCCTTCTCAATAATGGTGGCAAACTGATCCATGACGCAGGCCGAGTACAACGCCAGCGACCTGCCCGCGAACGCTTTGGAGGCGAGCGCGCACTTTTACGCTCAGCACCTCGGACCGGCTCTGGCCAAGCGCGGTGAAGGCGATCTTGTCATCATACTCCCGCCCGGTGGCCACGAGCACACAGATTGGCGCCAAGCTTTAGCGCGTGACCTTGCCCGCGAATGTGCGCCTGCCCGAGTAAATGTGATTGCTGCCGGGGACGAATCGCAGAAAGACAAACTTCTTCGTTATTTGGCGGATGCAAAAGGCGTGACGGGGCAGTATTGTCAGACGAATGACTGAGGTTGCCACCCGCACACGCGACGTTCTGAAGCTCGCTGATGAAGCTGCGCCTTTGGTGGACACGTTCGGGCGCACGATCAGCTATCTGAGGCTCTCTGTCACCGATCGCTGCGATCTTCGCTGCACCTATTGTATGCCTGAACGCATGACCTTCCTGCCCAAGCGCGACGTGCTCTCGCTTGAGGAGCTGTATGCTCTGGCGACCGGCTTTATCGCACGCGGCGTGACGAAGATCCGCATCACCGGGGGCGAACCTCTGGTGCGCCGCGATATTGTTGACCTGTTCACCGCTCTGGGGCGACATTTGGACGGGGGAGGGCTTCAAGAGCTCACGCTCACCACCAATGCGACACAATTGGCCGGCCATGCTGTGGCGCTTTACAAGGCAGGCGTTCGCCGCGTGAATATCTCGCTCGACACTCTTGATCGCGCGATGTTTGAACGGCTTACGCGGCGCGATGCGCTGCCGCAGGTTTTGCAAGGAATTGCAGCTGCGAAGGACGCAGGCCTTCGGGTCAAATTGAATGCCGTGGCGCTCAAGGGCGTCAACGAGGACGAGCTTCCCGACCTTATCGCATGGGCGCATGAGGAGGGCCATGATGCGACCCTCATCGAAGTCATGCCACTTGGCGACGTTGAAGAAGAGCGTCTCGACCAATATCTGCCTTTGAATGATGTGCGCGCACGGCTCGAAGATCGCTGGACACTTACCGACAATGCACACCAATCGGGCGGGCCTGCGCGCTACGTCGATGTGGCCGAGACCGGCGGCAGGCTGGGCTTCATCACGCCGCACACCAGCAACTTCTGCGATGGTTGCAACCGTTTGCGGGTGACGGCGACAGGCCAGCTTTACCCCTGCCTTGGTGGAGGCGAGCGAGTGGACTTGCGCTCGGCGCTCCGTAGCGATGACCCGCAAGGGCAATTGGCAGCAGCACTGGACAAAACCATGCTGATCAAGCCCGAACGCCATCATTTCCGTATGGATGAGCGCGGAGCAGCGCCGCATTTGCCGCGGCATATGTCGATGACGGGAGGCTGATCGCGATGGCTGTCAAAATCATTTTCCTTGGCCCATTGCGCGATATGGCGGGTATGGACAGCACGCAAGTCGAGGCTCCGCTCGATTGGGCGAGGCTGCTCAAAGCGGTGGGCGAAGACATCGCAGCGCAGTTGCAGGAAGAACGCGTCAATATCGCCTGCGGTGGCCGCGTGTTGTCTGACAAAACTGAGCTTCAGGCCTCGGATGGCGATGAAGTCGCCCTCCTGCCACCCGTCAGCGGGGGCTAGCGCCACGTGAAAGACGTTCGTCTCCTCACCGAAATGTTCATTCCGGGTGCGCTTGTGGGACCGTTTACACAGGCTCATCCCGGGCTTGGGGGCGTCTGCACATTCGTTGGCGAAGTGCGGGGCGGTGAAGGGCAGGACGCCAAAGATGATTGGGGCGTCGAAGCACTCGAACTCTCGCATTACGAACCGCTTACGCTTCCTACGATGGAAACGCTTGCTGACTCAGCCATCGAGCGTTTTGACCTCATGGGCCTCCTGATGGTTCACCGCGTTGGAAAAATGCGCGTGGGCGAACCTATCGTGTGCGTCTCTGCCGCTGCCAGACACCGGCGCGGGGCGATTGATGCGGTTGATTTCTGCATGGATCACCTCAAAGCCGCCGCCTGGTTCTGGAAGCGCGAGAAACGCGCCGATGGCTGGCATTGGATCGAACCGCGCTCAGATGATTACGCGGACCTGGCCCGCTGGAGCGAATAAATCGCACAGGATTGATCTGGATCAAAGAAGGCTCTGCGTAAGCGGCCTAATCCTCGTCTCAACAAAGGAGATGATCAATGGCCGAGCACCTCAAACATCAACTCGATATTGGCAAAGCGCGCATTGTCGATGCGCCAAGGGTCGACAATCTTGCGTCGCCCGCAGCAGAGATAGACCGCAGCTTTAATCTTCCCAAAGGGCTCTATTTCGGGACTGTTGCGGGCTATCTGGGGTTTCTGGCTTTGATGTCAGCTGCATTCATGAACCCCGTTCTCATCATACCGATGGTGATTTTCGCCGGATTCATCGTCGCTGGCTTTGGTGTTCCAGCGATCTTCACCCGCCTCAAAGGCAATGACAGCAAGGCGATGACCTGGGGTGAATTCGAATCACGCGGTATTATGACGAACACCGGCAAGCTGGCCCCGCGAGACGCCGCAGTTCAGGTGCTTATCCTGCCAGCTCTGATCGTTTTGTGGGGGATGGCGATTGTGACAATCGCAGCGTTGGTCTCGTGAGGATCGGCTGACGCACGAGTGGCGCTAAGAAGGGGATTTAGCGCCCGGAAATATCCCTCAAAAGCGCGGGGTCGGCAATGTCGATCCCGCGTTTTCCATTGCGGGTGATCGCGCCCATCGTTTCAAGCTCGCCCATCTTGCGACTAACCGTTTCGATCGTCAGGCCCAGCATATTGGCCATTTCGCCTCGCGTCAGAGGGAGGTCAAAGCTGTCGGCAATATGGCAAGAGGTGTGGCTCGCGGCCCCTGCAAAATCATGAAGCAGTGCGGCAATCCGCGTCTCTGCGCTTGCATGGGCGGTCAGTTCCAACAGGCTGCGCGTAGCAAGAAGATCTTCCTGAGATCGGCGTAAGAGTGCCTGCGCCAACGCTGGATATTCGCTCACTGCGCGTTCGATATCTTTGCGCGCAAAGGTGCACAATTGGCTCTCTGTGAGAGCTACGACGTCATGGTGGGCAAAGGGGCTGAAGAGCTCGCCTATAAAGCCGGAAGGATGAATAAGGCTGAGGATCTGCTCATTGCCCTCCGCATCGAAAGCCGTCACTTTCAAAGCGCCGCTCACCAGCGTCGCACAGGCCGCCTCCTCGTCTCCTGCCGCGAACAGCATCTCGCCGCGTTTCAGCACTCTCGTGCTTCCCGCCGCTGCCAGCGCATCGCGCTCTTTTTCGGTCAGAACCGCACATGCGGCGCTTTCTCTCACCGGGCAGACAGCGCAGGTTTGGTTCATCGGGCATCCTCTCCAGTTAGCGTTTCGAGAATTTGGTCTTGGGCGGAAAGCATGCGAACGACCGTCGCTTGTGCGTCGCGGATAGCGCCGGTCTCGGCAAAGCTGGTTGCCGCCTGTGCCTCAAGCGCGTCCAACTGGCTTAGCGCGCTCGCAGTTTGCCCCCGCAAGGATGTAAGGCTGGCAACGCCGACAAGAGCGCGTGCGCGCACATCACTTTCTTGACCAGTCCCTCGCGATGTCGCAACGAGCGCGCTGACTTCGTCGCTCTGAGAGAGGAACTTGATATTTGCTTGCTTGGCGCTGGCTATCGCTGTGTCGATCCGGCCGCTGTCCGGCTGTACGACCGGGAGGCCCGTAGGTTGTGCTTGCGGGGTAAACTCGCCACTCACTCGCTCGGCATCGCGCACGGCAAGGGAAGGGTAGCGGCCATCGGGCGCCGCGCAGCCGCTTATGACCAGTCCGGCCATACAAGCAATTGCAGAAGAAAAATATGCTTTGATCATGATCCCAAAGCGCCATATCACGCAGATTGAGCAAAGGGAAATACGCAGCACATCGCAAATTTGCGGCCATCTCTTGCAAATGACACGTTGACTTGAACGCCCCATTCCCTTAACGGCACGCATCCTTCGATTGCTGCTTTTGTAAGCGGCGTCCCCAAACACTCGTTTGGGTGGTCCGAGCGGTGCGAGTGCTTTGCATCGTCTTAGACAACCAAAGAATTGAGAGTATTTAGTCATGTTCGCTATCGTGCGCACTGGCGGCAAGCAGTACCGGGTTGCCGCTGGAGATAAGATTGCCGTTGAAAAGCTTGCCGGGGAAGCCGGCGACACAATCACTTTGGGCGACGTTTTGCTCGCCGGCGAAGGCGATTCTATCGCTGACGCATCGAAAGTGACTGTCTCGGCCGAGATCATCGCTCAGGCAAAGAGCGAGAAGACGATCGTTTTCAAAAAGCGTCGTCGTCACAACTACCGCCGCAAGGCCGGTCACCGTCAGCAAATGACGCTCCTGCGCATCACTGACGTGGGCGCTGGTAAGAAAGCTCCTGCCAAGAAGGCCGCTGCTCCTAAGAAGGACGCAGAAACCGAAGCGAAAAAAGCTCCCGCCAAGAAGGCACCGGCTAAAAAAGCCGCGCCCAAGGCCGAAGACAAGAAGTAAGGACTAGGACCCATGGCACATAAAAAAGCAGGTGGTTCATCACGTAACGGTCGCGACTCCGCCGGTCGCCGCCTTGGTGTGAAGAAGTTCGGCAGCGAGCAAGTCGTCGCCGGCAACATCATCGTGCGTCAGCGCGGCACCAAGTTCTATGCAGGCACCAATGTCGGCATGGGCAAGGATCACACTCTATTTGCGCTCGAAGATGGCGTGGTGCGATTCCACACCGGCAAACAAGCGCGCAAATACGTGTCAGTCGACGCGATTGCGGAAGCAGCCGAATAATCGGACGATTTTTCAAGGATCGTCCACCGGGGCGGTCCTAGCCGATCAAACAATCGGCAATCTAGAGGGAGAAGGGCCACCCCGCCAGCGGGGAGCCTGTTCTCCCTCTTGTCGTTTCTCCCTCGCAACTGGTCCGATTTGGGATCCGGTGCAAACAGACTGTCATGTTGATGGCCTAACGGGCATTCAGGCATGGCGAGGGAGGAAACGAGACGTGTTCCATCGCAGTGAAAGATTGTTGCTTAGGCCCATCTGGCCCGAAGATTGGCAGGCCGTCTATGGCGGCATTGCCGATGAGGGTGTCGTGCGAAACCTGGCGAGTGCGCCTTGGCCATACTCACAACAGGATGCGCGCGATTTTGCCTCGAGCCCGCCAGCTCCAGACAAACCGCGCTTTCTCATTACAACCGCGCACAATGCGCAGGTTGTCGGCTGCATCGGCCTGGATGCGCATGATCCTGAACATCCCGGCGCGATCGAGATCGGCTATTGGATTGCGCGTGCCCATTGGGGCAAGGGCTATGCCACCGAAGCGGGGCACGCGGTGCTCAACATCGCTCAGATGCTCGGCTATCCTCGGGTCTATGGCTCGCACTTTCTCGACAATCCGGCCTCTGGCGCCGTTCTTCAGAAGCTCGGCTTTGAGCCCACCGGCCGCGTGATTGAGCGGCATTCATGCGCACGCGGCGAGGCGGCGATGACAGCGGAATATGCAAGGGAGCTTGGCGCTGCCTCTTCCGGAGCGTCGCAGGCTGTATTCCAAGCTGGGCACTCCCATCTAACCGCAGCTTGAGACATCGAGGCATTTGGCCTAGTTGCCAAGCTTAGATGACAGTCAGAAAACGCCTTAGTCCCGAAGAATCGCGCAAAACCGCGCTTGAAGCTGCCCGCTCGCTCCTGATTGAGGCGGGGCCACAATCGGTCACGCTCAAAGCGGTTGCCGCTCGCATCGGGCGCACGCATGCAAATTTGCTCCACCACTTCGGCTCGGCTTCGGGCCTTCAGAAAGCTTTGGCGGAGCATTTGGCGAAGACCGTGTGCGAAACGATCATTGAGGCGGTGCGCGCAAGTCGGGCAGGTCTTGGCTCTGCGCATGAGGTAGTGGACCTGGCCTTCGATGCGTTCGACCGCGAAGGAGCCGGCGCATTGACCTCGTGGATGCTACTGACGGGCAATGAGGATGCGCTCAATCCCATTATTGAGACGATTCATGCCCTTGTTGATGAGATCGCTCCCGAAGAGGCCGGAAATCACGAAGACCCCATGCACGTCCACAAGGACACTCTCAGCCTTGTTCTGCTCGCACTGGGAGACGCTCTGATGGGCGCAGCTTTGGCAAAATCGCTTGGCCTGCCGCGCGATTCCGCGCGCAAACGGGCGGTTGCCAATCTCGAGGCTTCGATGGCGGAGTATTACGGCTCGATCGCCAACGGCTGATCGCTAGGCTGTGATCCCGGCGGCTTGCCAGTCGGGCAGGGTGGCTGGATCAAGGTCGGCAACGCGAAGGTGATCAATCGCAAGGCCCAGCTCGGGATATTCTGCCTTGCGGCGTTTCTCGTCCGACTGTTCCAATGGTACCACCACAAGCCGCCGATTGACCTTCTGGCGCCAATTCATGCGCGCGGTGTTTTCTTGGCCGATATAGCAGCCTTTTTCGAAGCTTACGCCGGACAGCTCCACCGCATTCGTCTCCAGCCACAAGATATCGCCAAGCTCGCCTTGCCCCTCGGGCACGCCAAGGGAAAGGCGATGTGCAAGGTAGGCATCGTCGACCGGCGTGCCCGGCGCATCGCTAATCCAGCGGTAGCCGAGTTCGGACAAACGAGGATCGGCAACCGCACCCTCAACGTTGTCGCCTGACCAATGGACGAAGAGGGATTCATCCCGCTCAATCGCGATCTTGCGTCGCAGGCGATAAAGCGAAAGACGCTTCACAAGATCGTTGGCTACTGCCGCCTCACAATCGAGCAGGATGTCTTGCCCTTCTGCCCATACGAAGAAATCGAACATGGCTTTGCCCTGCGCCGACAAGAGCGCAGCGTAAACGGGAAGCTCACCGCTCACATCATTGGTGACGAGCCCTTGCAGGAAGCCGCGCACGGCTTCGTTCGGGTCATCGGCGCGCATCCGAATAATGTTACGGGATTTCAGGTGGGTAGCGTTCATACTTCCAGCTCTCTTGCAATCGCCGCGGCTAGGGTCTCACCCATACGGGGCCCTTGTTCGGGATATAAATAGGGTTCGATAAGCTCGGCTTCCATAAGCAAAAGCGTGCCGCTCTCGTTTGCGAGCATATCAATGCGCGCATAGAGCGGTGCTTCGAAAGGAAGGGCGGCAATAATCGCAGCGGCTTGCGCCCTTTCTTCGTCGGTCGGCTCATAGGACACCTCGGTGCCCCCATAGAGCGATTGGATGCGATAATCGCCCGCCCGAGGCAGCTTGCGCACGCAGTGGCTGTAGATACCGCCGAAGAAGAGCAGGCTGAGTTCTCCGGTTTGCGCGATTGAAGGGAGGAAGGGCTGGATCATGGCCTTGTGGGTGAAGCTCCAATCATCAGCGACCTGGCCGCGCTCAAGCATCTCCTGCCCTTCTGCACCTCCGCCGATCTGACGTTTGACCACGATCTTGTCGCAAGAAAATTCGTCCATCGCCGCGTTCGCATCCTCGGCATTCATCTGGTCGAGCCACAAGGTCGGTATGGTCGATGCGCCGCGTTCAGCAAGTTCGCTGAGATAAGTCTTGCGGATGTTCCAGCGAACAATCTCAGCTGCGTTGCAGGCCCTGATGCCAGCGGCTTCAAGTGTTTCGAGTTTTGCTAGAAATTTCTCGACCTTGTCCCAATAGTTCCACGAAGAGCCAATCATCACGAGATCGGCATTTGCGAAGGCGTCCATCGGCGCTTCCCAGTCAATGACCTTGAGGGTCCAGCCACGCGCAGCAAAGGCGGGCTGAATGGCCGCGATCATGAGATCATGCTCGAACGCGTCTTCGCGCCGTGCAGTGGAGCCGGGTAGGGTGGTCTCGCAAGCGAGAAATCCGATGGTCGTCATGGATGAAGCAATAGGGTGATGATAAGGGGGTGGAAACCCCCGGTGCCCCTCGTTATGCGGATCAACCATGACAGACAGCATTACCATCCGCCGCCCCGATGACTGGCATCTCCATTTCAGGGACGGCGATGTTATGCGCGGCGTGGTGCCCTACACGGCGAGGCAGTTTGCGCGGGCGATTGTGATGCCGAACCTTACCCCGCCGGTAGCGACGACTGACATGGCGAGGGCATATCGCGATCGTATTCTGGCTGCGGTCCCGAAAGGCACTCGGTTTGAGCCGTTGATGGTGTGCTATCTCACTGATGAAACCGATGCCGAAGACCTGGTGCGTGGAGCCAGAGAGGGGGTGTTTACCGCGGCGAAGCTCTACCCGGCCAATGCGACGACCAATTCAGCCCACGGCGTCACCGATGTGCGCAAGATCTACCCCGTGCTTCAACGGATGAGCGATGAGGGCATCGTTTTTTGTATCCACGGCGAAGTCACCAGCCCCGACATCGATGTCTTCGACCGAGAGGCGGAATTTATTGAACGTTATCTGCGCGATATCGTCGCAAATTTCCCCGATCTCAAGGTTGTTTTCGAACATATCACAACCAGTGATGCGGTGGACTTTGTGCTCGAAAGCGGCCCCAATGTAGGCGCGACGATCACTCCGCAGCACCTCCACATCAATCGCAATGCAATGCTGGTGGGGGGCATCCAACCGCACAATTATTGCCTGCCAGTGGCGAAACGCGAAGAGCACCGTCTGGCACTTCGTAAAGCGGCGACTTCGGGCAACCCCAAGTTCTTCCTCGGCACCGATTCGGCTCCGCATTTCAAAGGTGACAAAGAAAGCTCGTGCGGATGTGCCGGTATCTTCGGCGCGCCGTTCGCGCTCGAAAGCTATTTGACTGTCTTCGATGAGGAAGGCGCGCTCGACAAGTTCGAAGGCTTTGCCTCGCTCCATGGCCCTGCATTCTATGGCCTGCCGGTGAATGAGGAGACGGTAACCCTCGAGCGCGTCGATCACGAGGTGCCAACAGAGCTTCCCATTGCAGGGTCCACTATCGTCCCTTGGCACGGCGGCCAGACCATCAGCTGGCGCTTCGTGGGTTAAGCCCGGATAGGACGCGGCTTGCGACCGCGCCACCACAGGTCCGCGACAAAGATCACAATCGCGGTCCAGATCAGCAGAAAGCTTGCAAGCTGCACCGTGCGAAGCTGTTGACCAAAGACGAACAGACCGAGCAGAAACACGATTGTTGGCGCAAGGTATTGGATAAATCCCAAGGTGGAGTAAGGCATCCGCCGCGCGGCAATCGCGAACAGCAAAAGCGGGATCGCCGTTACCACGCCCGAAAACACCATCAGAACACTGAGTCCAACCGTCCTGCCGAAGGTCGAACCTTCTGGGGTTGCGGCATACCAAATGACAATGCCAGCGGCGACCGGGATCAGGATTAACGTTTCGATTGTGAGGCCGGGCAGGGCACCAATGTTCACCTGTTTTCGCACAATACCATAAAGGCCAAAGCTGAATGCGAGGCTTAGGCTGATCCATAGCGTGGTCAGCGCACCTGCGGACAGCATTGCAACCGCGCCCGCCGCGATTGTAACCGCAAGCCATTGAAGACGGCCGAGGCGCTCACCCAGAAAAAGCGTGCCGAGAAGAACGTTCAACAGCGGATTGAGATAATATCCAAGGCTCGCGGCATAGACCTGGTTCTGCATGATCGCCCAGATGTAAATGAACCAGTTGGCCGCAATCAGCGCTGCGCTCGCAAAAAGCGCGAGCATGGTCTTTGGCGATGCAAAGGCGCGCTTGAGTTCCCCAAACTGACGGCGAACAGCAACGATCAGAAGGCACAAGGGTAGGGTCCAGATGATGCGCCAGCCCACAAACTCGAACGGTGGCACGCTCGACACCAAGAGTATGTAAAGCGGTAGAAAGCCCCAGATGATGTAAGCGCCCAATGCATGGGGCAGGCCGGAGGGCTGCTCTGTTGGAGATTGGGCATCGTTCATCATCGCCGCACCTAGGCCTCGCCAGTGGCGTGCGCAAGAGACGCATCTTGCGGCCAAACTCGTGAACGGAAGCACATCCTGAACGCCAGCTAACTGACCGCTCCCAGTTCGTTCAGGTCAATCGCTTTATATATGAACGCACAATACGAGAGCGCCTCTCTCCCACCTTATCAAATTGCGCTCTTTTACGTTCTTGGGCCACTTCCACCACCGGCCCGGGCACGGCACCACCAGCCGTGGAAGACGCCTTCATACCAACAGCGGTATGAAGGCGTTTTCATTTCCGGCTTGCGTTTCAGTTGTCTTTCTTGAGCCCAATGGCGATGTTCGCGCGGGGCTGCTCCATCTCATTGCTGGAGACCGGATAGGCGCAATAGTCAGCTGCGTAATAGGCAGCAGGACGGTGGTTACCCGACAAGCCGATCCCGCCAAATGGCGAGGCGGAAGACGCTCCATTGGTCGGCCGGTTCCAGTTGATGATGCCGGCCCGCGTGTTTGCCCAGAAACGGCTGTAATCGTCGGGTGATCCACCGATAAGCGATGCCGAAAGACCAAAGCGCGTGTTGTTTGCCTCTGCGATCCCTGCATCGAGATCGGGCACTCGGATGACCTGAAGCAGCGGTCCGAATAATTCGATGTCGGGGCGGTCGGGAATGTCGGTCGTGTCGAGAATTCCGGGTGTCACGAAGGGTTCTTGCGGCTTCAGCCTGCGCATTGGCAGCAATGGCTTGCCGCCTGCCGTCATCAAAGTCACGAAGCTTTCGGTGATCCCTTCGGCCGCTTCGTTGTCGATCACCGAGCCCATAAAAGGTTGCGGATCGGCAAAAGGTTCATCGACATGGATCTTGCGTGCAAGAGGGATAAGCTCGGCCATGAGCGGATCATACATGCTGTCGACCACGACCAATCGGCGCGCTGCGGTGCAACGCTGACCAGCGGTGGTAAAGGCGCTTTGAATGATCAGGGCGCAGGCATCCGTGATCAAGGGGGTGTCGGTCACAACAATCGGGTTGTTGCCGCCCATTTCGAGCGCGACGATCTTTCCCGGATTGCTCGCCAGCTTGCGGTTGATAGCGATGCCTGTTTGTGCCGAACCGGTGAAGAGAACCCCGTCGACGCCCGGGTGGGCCACCAGGGCAGCGCCTTCTTCGGGCCCGCCGATCACAACCTGAACCACGTCCTCTGGCAAACCGCATCGCTTCCAGCATTCGAGCAAGGCCATCGCAACGCCTGGCGCTTTTTCTGATGGCTTCAAAAGCACGGTATTGCCGGCAATCAAAGCGGGAACCATGTGGCCATTGGGCAGATGCGCGGGGAAATTGTATGGGCCAAGCACAGCCATAACCCCGTGCGGCTTATGCCTTACAGCGGTGATGCCTTGCAGCGCGCCGTCGCGTTTCTTGCGGCCTGTGCGCTCGGCATAGGCCTGGATTGAGATTTCGATCTTTCCGATGACTGCGTCGACTTCCGTGCGCGCTTCCCACAAGGGTTTGCCGGTTTCTTTTGCGATCTGAACCGCGATGTCTTCCGCATCTGTCCGCACTTCATTGGCAAAGCGGCGAGCAAGTTCAATCCTTTGCCCTTGCGAGGTGGCGGCCCATGCAGGCCAGGCGCGGCGCGACCGGCTCACCGCTTCGCCCACATCATCGTGGAGCCCGCGCCAAACCTCTTCCCCGGTTGCCGGAGAGTATGAAACCAGCTCAGTTTCGCTCACAGCGTCTCGCTTATCATCTATTAATCATGTCCGCAGCGTCCCAATCCTCTGGCGGGGGACCATCGCGCTAATCCTCAGAATGTGCAAATAAAATGAAATGCCTATTAACCACTATCCCCAAACTCGTTGAGCCTATGAACGGTTGTTAGACATGACCTTGCGGGGTTGGCGGGTTTCCATGCGCTTCACCCATACGGCGCAGGGCTCTCACCTTATGCTCAAGCGGCTCCCAATCGTCGCGCTCATCAATTGCGGACCAAATGGCTTCGACTTCGTCAATGACCATGCTTTGCGGCGCATCATCTTGCCAGTAATCGTGTGCGCTGTCGGTGAGGGTGTATTGGGAAAGGGTTTCTTCGAGCTCTCCCGGAAGAGCGGGTTCATCGCCAATTCCGTTAATCGCACGGCGAATGCCGAAGAAAAAGCCATCAGGCTGAGCCTTCCTTTCGCGCATAGCGGCCTCGCACAGCCCAACGAGCTTGCTATCCCTCTCGCTACCCAGTGGCTCAACACCAAGCCGCCAGCACCAGCGGCGCGCAACAGCCTCCATATAAAGTGGTCCAAACCGCTCCATCGCAGCGACCAGAGGCTCGCTTTCAGCTAACCCGCGCAAGGCCATTGCCAATTGTCCGCAATTCCAGTGCAGCGCTTCTGGTTGACGGCCAAAGGCATAGAGACCCGAATGGTCGAAGTAAGCAGCGGTAAAGCCCGGTTCCCATTGCGGCAGCCAGCGCCACGGTCCGTAATCGAAGCTTTCGCCGGTAATATTCATATTGTCGGTGTTGAGCACGCCGTGAACAAACCCTGCAACCATATAGCTCGCGGCAAGATCGGCGAGGCGTTCGACGACATTGTGGAGCAGTATAACCGCCGGATTGTCGCGATCGGGCGCGTCCTCGGGTGGGGGAGGGCCGGGGAAATGCTCGAGGCAATAGGCGACCAGAGCCTCGCAATGTTCGGTCTCTTCCATCGCATAAAGCCGTTGGAATGAGCCGATGCGGATGTGCGAATGCGACAGACGAACCATGACGGCAGATCGCGTAGGCGAAGGCTCGTCGCCTCGCTCCAGTGCCTCTCCGGTTTCGATGATTGAGAAGGTCTTGGAGGTGTTAACGCCCAAAGCTTCGAGCATCTCGGTAGCAAGGATTTCTCGCACGCCACCTTTGAGCGTCAGCCGCCCGTCTCCTGCGCGCGAATAGGGCGTGGTCCCCGATCCCTTGGTGCCAAGGTCCATCAGCCGCCCGTCGCCTGCCCTCATCTGAGCGAAGAGGAACCCGCGGCCATCGCCGATTTCGGGGTTGTACACGCGAAACTGGTGGCCGTGATATTTAAGCGCGAGGGGGCGGGGTAAATTACCCTGAAGCGGCTCAAACCTCCCAAAGTGCTTTGCCCATTCATCGTCGGTAAGGGTCTGCAGCCCCACGCTCGCCGCAGCCGTGTTATTGCGAAAGCGAAGCCGCGTTTCGGGAAAGTCAGCCGCCTCCACTGGTGCCCCCAGCCAATCAGATATTGCCTTGATGACGGGATCGGGCCTGTATTCCGATGCGTATTTGGCAGCTTGCAGATCGTCACTCATGGCGCGATAGTGGGGACGAATGATGCAGCGCGCAAGGCGCTGGACACAGAAGGGAATAAAGCGGCATTTTTATGGGGAGCTCCACAATTCAGGCCTATCAGGACAAAAGCTGGACAAGCGCCGATGGCCTTTCCCTTTATTACCGCGACTATGCCGGGCCGGACAATTATGACGGCCCGCCGGTTATCTGCATGCACGGCCTCACCCGCAATTCGCGCGATTTTGCGGAACTGGCAGAACACATCGCACTAACGCGGCGTGTCATGGTGCTGGACATGCGCGGGCGGGGGATGAGCGATTATGCGCCCGACGCCTCGTCCTACAACCCCGTGCAATATGTTGCAGATGTCGAGGCGCTGCTTGACGAGCAGGGCATTGAACGCTTTATTTCGATCGGCACTTCGATGGGCGGCTTGATGACCATGATGCTTGCCGCGAACAGACCGGGCAGGCTGGCGGCGGTGGTGATGAACGACATCGGCCCGCAGATTGAGGCTGCCGGGATTGAACGCATCACTGGATATGTCGGTCACGGGCGCAGCTATCCTACCTGGATGCATGCAGCGCGCTCGATCTGTAATGTGCACGCAGAAGCCTTTCCTGACTACGAACTCGATCAATGGCTTGAAATGGCGAAGCGCACCATGGTGGTGAGCCAGAACGGCCGGATCAGCTATGATTATGACATGGCGATTGCCGAGCCGTTCAAGGGGCCCGATGGCGCGGCGCCTGCCGATTTGTGGCCGGCTTTCGACGCGCTTTCCGGTGTCCCGATGGTGCTTGTGCGCGGTGAGCTTTCCGATCTTCTGTCGCCGCAAACGGTCAGGGAAATGGCCAAGCGCAATCCGGCAATGACCACTGTCACCGTGCCGCGCGTCGGTCATGCGCCAATGCTGAACGAGCCCGAAGCGCTCGAGGCTATTGACGCGCTCCTTGCAAAAGTGTGACGCGCAAAACGCCATGAGTAAGCCTAAAACTGCACCCAAGGTGCTTCATCTGCATTCGACCTTTGCCGCCGGTGGAAAAGAGCTGCGCGCGGTTCATTTGATGAACGCTTTCGGCAAAGAGCTTGAGCATACTATCGTCTCTGGCCAGCCAGAGCATATGGAGGCGATGGAGCACGTAGTCCCACGCGTGCCGGTTCGTGTCGCGCAAGATTTCCCCTCGCTTACCGGCTGGCCCACGCCCGGACGCCTTTTCAAAATAGCGCAGGCGATGAAAGACCACGATCTCGTGCTCACCTATAATTGGGGCGCGATGGACGCGGTGCTGGCGCACACCATCTTTGCCAAGCTTCTGGATCTGCCTCCGCTGATCCACCACGAGGATGGCTTTAACGAGGATGAAGCCGACGGCCTCAAGAAAAGCCGCAACTGGATGCGCCAGTTTGCTTTGACAGGCGCGCACGCTCTGGTTGTTCCAAGCCAGGTCCTTGAAAAAATTGCACTTGATGCCTGGGCGCAGCCCCGATCCCTCATCAAGCGTATTCCCAATGGCATCGACACCAAAGCTTTTGGCAAGGCGCCAAAGCCGGGATCTTTGCGTGTTATCAAGCGCGAAGGTGAGCGGTGGATCGGCACGTTAGCCGGGCTGCGCGCCGTCAAACAGTTGCCTGTGCTGATAGAGGCTTTCTCTGGGCTTGATGACAACTGGCATCTGGTGATCCTTGGCGATGGGCCAGAGCGTGATGCAATCGAAGCCAAGGCCGCTGAGCTTGAAGTCAACCACCGCGTTCATATGCCCGGCGCGGTTAAGGATCCGGCAAGCGTCATCGGTCTGTTCGATATCTTCGCGCTCTCCTCGAAAAGCGAACAATTCCCGCTTAGCGTAGTGGAAGCCATGGCCGCGGGATTGCCGGTCGCTACCCCTGATGTGGGCGATGTGCGCGCAATCCTTGCTCCTGAAAACCACGCATTCATCGCTGTTCCCGGCGATACGGCGGCGCTCGCCCAGGTGATTGGCGATCTCGCTTCGAATGAGCTTCTTCGTGCAGAAGTGGGCAAGGCCAATCGCGAGAAAGCGCGCGCGAACTTCGATCAAAGCGCGATGATCAATGCCTACCGCGCGCTTTACTGGGACGCGATCGGGCGCGCGTAATCTGCAATCATCGGCAGGCGAACACCTTCATTTAGGGTTCAAGTTCGCGCCTGCATTTGTAACAAGGGCTAACACTTGTGTGCGGATTGGCTACTTTGCGCCATTGCGCGAGGCCAATGCGCTCCTTAAAGAGCCGCCTTAAGGTAAATGACTAAGAGGAAAAACGCCCCGTGGCGCGCACTCCGACAACGACGAACACTTCTGAAAACCAAGCCGGTGCCACTTCGCGCGAGGATGAAGTCCTCATGCGCGAAATTGACGAGGCCGTGCGTCAGGATGACACGCTTCAATTCTTCCAGAAATACGGTGTGGCGCTTGGCTCTGCCGTGGCGATCATCATCGTCGGCATGTTCGGCTATTGGTGGTGGGATTCCACCACCGAAGCCGCGCTTGAGGAGCAATCGGAAGCCATTGTCAGTGCGCTCGACTCGATAGAGGCAACCGATTTTTCTGGTGCTGACGAGAAGGTCGAGGGGCTGATCGACGATGGAAGCGTTGGCGCGCGGACTATGGCGCGCTTTCTCCAGGCTGCTTCGGCGTTGGAGCAGGGCAACAATGACAAAGCAGTCGAGCTTTACGCAGGCATCGTGGCAGACGGGGGAACGCCGCAACCTTTGCGCGATCTTGCGCTTGTCCGCGAAGTTTCGGCCAATTTCGACAAAATGAAGCCGGCTGATGTGATCGCCAAGCTCGAAGGGCTCGCCGTACCGGGCAACCCGTATTTCGGCAGCGCAGGCGAGCTTGTTGCGGTCGCCCACCTTGAAGCGGGCAATCGCGAAGAAGCGGGCGCGCTCTTCTCTGCTATCTCGCAGGATGAGACGGTGCCGGATACCTTGCGCAACCGCACGCGCCAAATGGCAGGTTTGCTTGGCGTTGATGCAATTGTTGATGTGAATGAGCTGATCGAGGAGCAATCCTCTGCGGCGCCGCCACCGGGCGCGCGCGCACAGTAATCTGCATTGGAACATAAGACTTTGAGATTTGGGACGGGAATGACAATGCGCGAATCGAAACTGAGTTTGAAAGGTGCGATTGCCGCCGGGACGTTGGCGATGCTTTCAACTGGTCTGCTGACCGCGTGTGCCGGGGACAAGAAGACCACGCCGACTGTTGGTGATCGCACTCCGATCCTTTCACGCATCGAGAGCGGGGCGAGCGTCGATCCGGCGCTGGCTGGCGTTTCGGTTGTGCTTCCGCCCGCCCAGACCAATGCCGAGTGGGCACAAGTGGGCGGCTCTGCGAGCAAGTCGTATGGCCACCTTGCGCTGGGTCAAAACCCGACGAAAGTGTGGTCCAAGAATATTGCCGGCTCGAGCAGTTCAGAGCGGCTCGCGGCCTCTCCTGTGATTGGTGCCGGCAAGCTGTTTGTCGAAGACACGCAAGGCGTGATCTATGCTTTCGACAAGGCGACCGGCGCGCAAATCTGGCGGGTCGAAGACCATGAGATGGCCGAGGACCTTCGTCCTTCTGCCTTTGGCGGCGGGGTGAGCTATGAAAATGGCATTGTGTATGCGACCAACGGCGCGGGCGATGTGAAGGCCTTGCGCGCCGAAACCGGCGAACAGATCTGGAAAGTGCAGCCCGCAGGGCCCCTGCGTGGATCGCCTACGATCGCGTTTGGTCAGGTTTACGTGATGACGCAGGACAATCAGGTCATCGCATTGAACGCGGCGGATGGCGCGCTTTTGTGGAACGAATCGGGCTCTGCCACGCAAAGCGGCGTGTTCGGTGTCGCGGCACCCGCAGCAGGCCAGGGGACGGTGATCGCAGGATATTCCTCCGGCGAGCTTTCTGCATATCGTTATGAGAACGGACGCACGCTTTGGGCGGACGCTCTGGCGCGGACGAACATCTCCACAAAGGTGAGCTCTGTTACCGATATCGACGCTGACCCCATTATCGATTCAGGCCGCGTCTATGCGCTGGGCCAAGGGGGCCGTATGGCCGCTTATGAGCTTGTGACGGGCCAGCGGATTTGGGAATTGAACCTTGCAGGGATTTCGACCCCGGCGATTGCAGGCGAGTGGATTTTTACGCTTACCGATGATGCCCGCCTGCTTGCCATTGCTCGTTCAACCGGGCGCGTTCGCTGGATTACGCAGCTTCAATCCTACCGCAACGAAGAGAAGAAGAAGGACCCGATCTTCTGGACAGGTCCAGTGCTGGCGGGTGGCCACTTGTGGGTTGCAAGTTCGCGCGGCGAAGTGTGGCGGGTCAGTGCCGGAGAAGGGTCTTCGCAACTCTTCGCAGATGTCGACAGCCCGGTCAGCCTTGCGCCGGTGGTTGCCGATAACACCTTGTATCTTCTGGACGATTCTGGAACGATCCACGCCTGGCGTTAAGTCTCCCGGCTAAACCAGCCTAAAGGTAGGCATGTGATTAACCCTTTTGCGTTACTCGCCGAAGGGTAATGAGCAAACCTTCTCCTTCAAGCGCTGCATACGCGCCCGCGAAGCATGACAAACTCACATTGCCAAAAAGCGATGTGTCGTCAGGTGTCGGCTTTGCAGGGTTGCTTGGGCTGCTTGCATGGATCCTGTTCTGCCGCAATTTCCCGCTTATCGCGGACGGGCTCGGGCTCGAGGGCGAGCATGGTGTCCTCTCCGGCCCTCACGCATCGCTTGCCGCGATGGCGTTCACCGCAGGGCCCATGGCGATCTGGTCGCTTCTGGTGGACCGCGTGCACCTGCGCCCGTCGACAGGGCTGGACTGGAACCTTAAACGACCGCTTGAGGAGACGATTAGCGTTTCCGCGGTCAAGATCGTTGGCCTTTGGGCAACATGGGCGGTGATTGGCGGCCTTTATTGCCTGTGCCGCTGGTATTGGGATGGCTCATACCTCTTCGCGATGGAGGTCATGGGGCTGGCGATCCTGCCAATGATCGTTCTCTCGGTGCCTTATGTAATGTGGCTCGATCGCCATATGGTCGATGTAAAAGATGCGACATGGCATTTCGGCGCACTGATTGCGACCCACCCAAGCGATACGGCCCGTGCCGAGATCGACATGGAAGCGGTCAAGAAACACTGGCGTGCGTGGATTATCAAAGGCTTTTTCAGCGCCTTCATGATCTCGATCCTGCCGGGGGGCTTTGCCATGATTGTCGAGGCAGACCCGGCCAGCGTGCTCGCCAACCCTTTCGAAATTGGCATGTTCCTCATCACCTTCCTGTTCGTCGTCGACGTGCAGATCGGAACGGTCGGCTATCTCTTCACGCTGCGCCCGCTGGATGCGCATATTCGCTCTGGTAATCCGTTTATCGGAGGCTGGCTCGCAGCGCTGCTTTGCTACCCGCCATTCGTTTGGGGGCTGATTGGCAACAATGGGCAAATCCTGAGCTATGAGGGGAGCACGCAAGGCTGGGGCTATTGGCTTGCCGATATGCCGCAGTTGATGTGGGTGTGGGCCGTTTGGCTCGTATTGCTCACCGCAATCTATGCGTGGGCAACGGTGGTGTTCGGAATTCGCTTTTCCAACCTCACCTATCGCGGCGTACTGACAAACGGGCCATATCGCTACACACGCCATCCCGCCTACCTATCGAAGAACCTGTTCTGGTGGTGTTCGGTCATGCCGTTCCTCGTTACCAGCGGTTCCTATGTCGATGTGATCCGCAACACCTTTTTCCTGCTCGTTGTCAACGCGATCTACTATTGGCGCGCACGCACCGAAGAGGCGCATCTGCTCGCTGAAGATCCCAAATACCGTCAGTATTTCGATTGGATGGAAGAAAACGGGGTGATCACATCGCGTCTCGCCAAGTTGAAGAGCGGAGCGTGGGGCGTGGTTTTTGGTGAAACACGCAAGCCACGATCCGAGCCAGCGCACCGCGGGCAAACAGGCGCGACGCCTCAAAGCGAAGAACCGGCAGAATAGTGCGTTGTGATCGGGAGGCACCGGCCGCCTCGCGCAAATGCCCTAACTTGGTTTTAACCATAATCGATTAGCCAAGTCCCTGAAGCGTGGTAACAAATTGTGCCGCGCGCGATTGGGGGTTTATATGACCTTAGGCCGCACACTGCCGCTGGCGCGAGCCAATAAGGCCTGGCGCGAGGGCAATTATGCTCACGGATTTGTTGCCAATGGGTTTGAGCCTGTTCTTGGCGCTTTCAAGGCATCTATTCTTGCCGAAGAAGCATTGGGCGCAGCGTGCACGATCATAAAGGATGGCAAGGTCGTGGTCGACTTGGTCGGTGGCTGGAAGGACGAAGCTCGCCAAGACCCTTGGAACGAGGGCGATATTGCGCTCGTCTATTCGCTTACAAAGGGTCTGACCGGGATGGCTGGCGCGGTAGCGGTGTCGCGCGGGCTGTTTTCCTATGAGGAAAAAGTCGCGGACATCTGGCCGGAATTCGCAGCCCACGGCAAAGGTGATGTGACGGTCGGCGAGGCGCTGTCTGAACAGGCTGGCCTTGCCGCAATCGACTTCAAACTCACTCTTGAAAACATTGGCGATGAGGACGCAATTTGTGCCGCTATCGCTGCGCAAAAGCCCAATTGGCGACCAGGCGATTACTCGGGCAACCATGCTTACACGCTGGGATGGATTGCGAGCGAGCTGACCCGTCGACGCGACCCACAAGGCCGCCGCCTGCCGCAATTCTTCGCGCAAGAGATTGCAGGGCCACTTGGCCAGAATGTTTTCGTCGGCCTCCCGGAGAGCTTTGACCGAGAGCGTATCGCGCGCATCAAGGGGTTCGGGATGGAGGACCTCTTCATCCATCACACGACGATGCCGTGGGCGCTGACGTTCAAGATGTGCATGCCGGGCACTTTGGCCTTCCGCACGCTCAACAACCCGTTGGTGCTCGAAGGGCCGGGGGCTCTCGATAATGAGGACTTCTGGCGCGTGGGGCAAGGGGCGGCGGGTGGCATGGCCTCTGCACATGGTCTTGCGCAGCTTTATGATGCGTTTGCGCGGGGCGGAGAGGCGCTGGGCATAACGCCAGAGGTGATAGCGGTCCTTAAAGCGGGGCATCCTTACCCGAAGAAGGGCCTCAAGGACCAGGTCCTCACCGCTGATATGTATTACTCGCTCGGCTTTGAGAAACCATTTAGCGAGTGGGAATACGCCCGCACGGCTTCCGCCTTTGGCAGTTTTGCAGTCGGCGGCTCCCTCGCGTTCTGCGATCCCGATGACGGCGTTTCCTACGCGTGGATTACCAATCAGCTTGGCACCGGCAAGTGGGATGACCCCCGCGAGAAAATGGTGCGCGATGCCTTTTACTCATGCCTGGAGAACGGCGCATGAGCATCTCTCACGTAGTCCTCTCGGACATTCACCTTGGCGCGCGCGACAGCATTATGACGCATCTGGGCGGCCACGAGGAAATCCTCGAGGGGCCTTCGGAAGTGATGACCGCATTCGCCAATGGTATGCGCGCAACGCTTGGGTCGACCAAGCCGCAGCTGGTGCTTTTGGGCGATGCGCTTGACCTTGGGCTCTCCCCATTTGGCGACGTGTCGAAAAGCTTTCTGCAGCTGCTCGATGCCTTCTTCCCGCAAGGTGGTGAAGACATTTTCGCGCGCGAAATCATCTATATCGCGGGCAATCACGACCACCATTTGTGGCGCATTGCGCAGGACCAAGGGTTTCTGGATGCGGTTGAAAGCGGTGAGATTCCGGGGGATCTTGCCTCCACCAGCCGCATTTTCGGCACGCCCTCGCGCCGCTGCCGCTTGATGGAGAGCCTGCTGCGCCACCGTCCGCATCTTGCCGATGCCAGCGTGCGCATTGCCTATCCCAATTGGGGCATCGCGGATGAAAAATTGAGCCGCGCGGTGGTCATGCACCACGGGCACTATCTTGACGGTATGTACCGCGCGCTTTCCAATATGCGTGGGTTCCTTGGCGGCACGGATCCTCGCCCTGAAACCATGCAGCAATTGGAGCAGGAGAACGGGCCGTGGATCGACTTCCTGTGGTCGGACCTTGGCAGCGCTGGCGATGTCGGCGCGGAAGTCGGCTCACTTTATGAGACGATGCTCAGCGCAGGCGCCAGCCATGATTTTGCTGAGAGCCTTGGCCGAAGGATTACAGGTGGATTGCACTCCAGGCTTGGGATCAATCCGAAAATGGAGCTCAAATACGGAATTACTCTCGACAATCTGATCCGTGCAGGCGTCGATATGACAGCGGGCCGCGGAGCCGAACGGCAGCGTGATGGCCATGGGCACGTACTGGGCGCGAATGAGGTCGATGATCTCGGCTGGTATCTGGGCGGGCCAGTTGCGCTGGAAATGCGCGAAGAACTGGGATTCATCCCGCGCGAGGTCAATTTCATCTTCGGCCATACGCATAAACCGTTTCAGGACGAGCTAATGGTTGATGGGTTTGACCTGCCTGTGGGCGTATTCAACACCGGCGGCTGGGTGCTCGACGAGCCTACTTTGATGCCGGTTCAGGGCTGTGCGGCGATGCTTGTTTCGGACGAGTTGGAAGTTGCATCCCTGCGCCTTTTCAATGACCCCACAGACGGCACGATGGCGCCGGTCCGGGTCGAGGGCAGCGGGCGTCAAACCAAGCTTTTTGACGAAGCCAGCCAAGCGGTTGCGAGCGCCAATGCCGAGTGGGGCGCGTTCTCAGCTATCGTCCACGAACGCATCATCGAGGAGGCCGACAAGCGCGTCGCGAAGCTTCTCGAAGAGTCGAATGATTACGCGCGGGAGGCCGCAGAATGAGCATTCAGCAAACCCCATTTGGGCAAAAACGCATCGCCAAATCGCTGGACCAGGCGAAGTCTCACTACACCGTTCTTGTTGTTGGCTCAGGCTATGGCGCGGGTGTCGCGGCATCGCGTTTGGCGCGTGCTGGTCAGGACGTCTGCGTCCTTGAACGCGGCAAGGAAATGCTGCCGGGCGAATACCCCAACAAAATCGGAGATGCGCAAGACGCAGTGCAGTTCAACGTCAAAGGTGGCCGCATTGGCGCGCCAGATGCGCTGTTTGAAGTGCACGTCAACGATGACCAATATGCGCTCGTGGGCTGCGGGCTTGGCGGCACTTCCCTGATCAACGCCAACGTCTCTCTGGAACTCGATAAGCGCCTTCTCGATCAAGCCCATTGGCCCTCGGCGTTTCGCGATGATCCGCATATGGTGGACGCATATTATGAGCGCGCGCGAGAGATGCTCTCGCCCAATGCCTACCCCGATACGCATCCGACTTTGGGCAAGCTGGAGGCGCTGGAGCACTCGGCCAAGACCATGGGTGAGCGCTTCTATAAGACGCCGATTAACGTCAATTTCGAGGATAAGACCAACAAGTTTGGCGTGCCGCAGCCTGCGTGCAACAACTGCGGTGACTGTGTCTCGGGCTGTAACGTGGGCGCGAAAAACACCACGCTTATGAACTACTTGCCCGACGCGGCGAACCACGGCGCGGAAATTTATACGCAGGCGAAAGTGAGCCATGTTGAGCGTGTGGGCGACAAATGGCTCGTCCATGTCGACAACAATGATGGCGGCGAAGACAAAGCTCGCGTTGTCATCTCCGCAGACCATGTCGTTCTGGGCGCGGGCGCTCTGGGTTCGACCGAAATTCTCTTGCGTTCGCGCGAAAAAGGCTTGCCGCTTTCGGACCGCCTCGGCGCGAGTTTCTCAGGGAATGGCGATGCTTTGGGCTTTGCCTATGACAGCTATTTCAAGTCCGAGAAGACAGGCGAAGAGGTTCACGCTGAACCCTTTTACGCCATTGGTGTGGGCGCGAATGACGTTGCCAAAGAAGCCTACCCCGGCCCTTGCATTACCGGCGTGATCGATATGCGTGGGCACGAAGACGTGACCAAAGGTCTCGTCATCGAAGAAGGCGTTGCGCCCGGGATCCTCGCCGCTGGTCTTGGTCCGGCCTTTTTCTTTGGAGAAGCATTGGCGGACGGCTTCACCCGCTTTGGTTTTGACCAGATCAAACCGCGCCTGATGGATGCGAAGGCAATGGGCGAGGCGGTGCAGACCGACCCAGCCTCCATCGCCAGCCTTGCCTACAAAGGCCCAATGGCGCGCACGCTGACCTACCTTGTGATGAGCGTTGATGATTCTGGCGGCCAGTTGAAACTCGAAGACGATCGGCTCACCATCGAGTGGAAGAGCGCAGGGAAGCAACGCACCTTCCGCCGCGATGACGACAAAATGCGCGAGGCGGCAGAAGCGATCCAGGCGCAATATTTCTCCGATCCACTGTGGTCTGAGCCTATGGGGCAAAAGCTCATCACCGTGCATCCGATTGGCGGCTGCGCGATGGGGGATGATGCGGGAAGCGGCGTTGTCGATGACACCTGCCGCGTGTTCTCCGGCACATCGGACACTGACGTTCACGAAGGCCTGTATGTCTGCGATGGCTCGGTTCTTCCTGGCGCTGTGGGTGTGAACCCGCTTCTCACCATTACTGCCGTATCCGAGCGTGCGATTGAGAAACTGGCCCAGCGTCAAGGCTGGGAGATCGACTACTCGTTCCAGAACGAAGGGCCCCTACCTGAGCCTATCGAGGTCAAAGAGGCCGCCGAGGAAACCCAAGAGGTGCCTCACAATGAGCACGTCAAACTTAGCATTGCCAAATGGGTGGCAGGCCACGCGATTGGTCCGGTTGCGGACAGCGTTGTAGCGGCAGCCGAGCACTTCAGATCGGGCGCCGTGGAAGAAGGCAAAGCGGCTATCCGCAAGCTCGTGCAGGAGCATCCCGAAGCGATGAGCCCGGGCATGGACTTCACCGAAACCATGGCAGGCTATATCTCGGCCACGGGCTGTCACCATCGCCCTTGCGGCCATGCAGAGCGCATCCGCGATGACTATGAAAACGGCTCGGCCTGGGGGCAGTCCGAAAAGAGCATGTGCAGCTTCAAGCTGACTGTTGCGACCGACAACCTACACCGCATGATCGAAGATAAGAACCACCGTTCGCGCATCACGGGCGAGGTGCTGATTACTTGCGTTTCGCCTCAGCCACTCAAGGTGCGCGAGGGTCAATTCCAGCTGCTCGTGACCAATCCCGACCGGGCAGAAAGCTGGACCATGAATTACTTCATGGTGCTCGAAGGGCCTGAAGGTCCGATCCACTTTCAGGGTCACAAGACCTTGGAGCAGCGCGGCAAATCCGATCCGTGGACCGAC
Organism: Qipengyuania sp. S6317L1; assembly: GCF_023015615.1. Classification (GTDB taxonomy): domain Bacteria; phylum Pseudomonadota; class Alphaproteobacteria; order Sphingomonadales; family Sphingomonadaceae; genus Erythrobacter. The sequence continues at coordinate 275,082 of NZ_JALKAJ010000005.1, forward strand.
CTGACCACTCTGTTCGTAACGGTGCGTCACGGCGATGAGGACGGCGAGCTGATTGGGCGAGGTGTCCTGAAGCTTGGCATTGACGAATTCATGCGCCAGCTCACCACCATCACCGTCCACGACAGCGACACGCTGGTGGGTCATGTGGTGAACCTGATCCCCAAAGCGAGGAAGGCCATAGAGACCTATTTCATGGCGAAATACGCAGGTTTCTTCGCGATGAATGTGTTCCGCGCTTATGGCGGGATGCTCGCAACGCTCAACGACTTCCCCACGAAGGATGCGGAAAAGCTAGTGCTGCGCGAGCTCCATCTGCCAAAGGCCGAGCGATACGTTGTGCCAGCCGAGGACGGCGTGAATGTCGGCCTCACCCGTTATCGTGGCGGCTCGCGCGGGCCGATCATGCTCGCGCCAGGTTTCTCGGTAAAAGCCTCCAGCTTTGCGACGCCGACGGTGAAAAAAAACCTCGCCGAAAGCCTCGTCGAAGAGGGCTACGACGTGTGGCTGTTCGATTATCGGGCAAGCGCGGATTCGGGCAATGACCGTGAAAAACCGCCTGAGTTCTCAATCGACGATATCGCGCGCTACGATTGGCCCGCCGCCATCGCCAAAGTGCGCAGCGTCTCAGGCGCTGACAGCGTTCAGGCGCTCGCTCACTGCGTCGGTTCGATGAGCCTTCTGATGGGTATTGGCGCCGGCTGGGTGAGCGATGTGCGCTCGCTCATAAGCTCGCAATTGACGCTTCACCCTGTCACCGATTGGCTGAATTATATGAAATCAGACCTCGGAATTGCGGGCGCGCTTGGCGAGGTGTCCTTGCTCGATGGGCACATGGATTTCGTAAGCCAAGGCACCGATGCCGACAATGAGATTGATGCGGTGATGTATCAAGTGCCGATGCCTGAGGGTCAGGAATGTAAGAGCCCGACTGTGCGCCGCGTCTTCGGTGTGTTCGGGCCAAGCTGGGATGTTCGACAACTTGGGCATGACACATACCTCGCGCTCGGTTCGATGTTTAGCCGTGTGTCGCTCTCGCCTTTCGAGCAGTTGCAGAACATCATGCGTAAAGGCCTCGCGTTGAATGCCAATGGCGAGGACATTTACACAAGCGAGGATGCAGCGCGTCGTCTGGCTCTGCCGATTACATTTCTATCTGGGGCAACCAACCAGATATTTTATCCAGAGAGCGGGCAGAGAACGCGGGTCTGGCTAAGCGGGCACAATGGCAAGCGCCTCTACTCGCAGCGCATCGTGCCTGATTATGGCCATATGGATCTGTTTATCGGTCGCAATGCTTCGAAAGAGGTGACGCCGTTGATTTTGAAGGAGCTCCAGGAACTTGATCAGAAGACAAGCCAAGGTCAGGCGCGAAAAAGGGCTTAGAAATGAAAGCCTTCGTCGGCGGCTTCGTACCCGGTTAGCTCTCGCTCGCTGATCGCGAGTGCCGAACACTGGGCGCGCCATTCGGCGATGTGCACAGTGCGAAGATGCGCCTCAAGCGCTGCTTTATCGCGCCATTTTTCGAGGACCCGCACGAGGCCATCGTCGAACACATCGAGTGCATACGTGTATTCAATACACCCTTCTTCCGCGCGGCTTGCCGTGACCATGGCCTCCATCGCCGGGCGCAGAACGCCGACAATGCTGGGAGGAAAGCGGAAGCTGCCTATAACAACGATCATTTATGGGCCTCCTGCGTTCTAGCGTAGCGGCGAACCGTCATCGGCTTGATACTTGGCGAGTTCGGTTATTTTCACATCGAGAGAGCCCAGGGCTTCCTGAAACGTTGCCATGTGCGGGGTGGCGAAGTGATGGGTGAGGGCGGCATCATCGACCCACTTTTCAACGATCACGAGCTTGCTGGGATCGAGCACGTCCAGCGCGTAGGAGTATCCTAGGCACCCTTCTTCCGCACGCGATGCCTCGATCATAGCGGTGAAGGCCCCGCGCGCTTCTTCAAGCGTCCTTTCGCCAAGAGTGGCCTCGGCCAAAACGATCAGCATTGCGTGTCCCCGTCAATGATTTCGAGGACAAGCATAGCTTAGGGATACGCTGTTTAGAAGGACTGCTTGTAAACGTGCGAAACGTCGCCGCCCCATTCACCATGGTATGCATCAAGCAAGCGCTGCGCCGGAACCTTGCCCGTTGAGACGATCTCATCAAGCGTTTCCAGAAAGCCGGTTTCATTGTCGCCGCTCACGTTCAGGCGTGCACGTGCGGATAGTCCTTTGTGCGCGATGTCGAGTACTTCACGGCCAAGGTCCTGCATTGTCCCACCACCCGGAAGCGGCGATTGAAGCCCGAGTTTCGGAGCATCGTTGCGCAGTTTCTCGCGCTCTTCCATAGTCCAACCCTTGACCCGATCCCAAGCGGCATCAAGCGCGCCTTGGTCATACATGAGGCCGACCCAGAAGGCGGGAAGCGCGCAAATCCGGCTCCATGGACCGCCATCCGCGCCGCGCATTTCCAGGAAGCTCTTGAGTCGCACCTCGGGAAAAGCGGTGGAAAGGTGGTCCCACCAATCGCTCGCCGTGGGACGTTCGCCGGGCAGGACGGAAAGCTTGCCTTCCATGAAGTCACGGAAAGAAAGCCCCGCGGCGTCAATATATTGTCCGTCGCGGAAGACGAAATACATCGGCACATCAAGCATGTATTCGGCCCAGCGTTCGTAACCAAAGCCGTCTTCGAAAACAAAGGGCAGCATGCCTGTGCGGTGCGGGTCGGTGTCCGACCAAATATGACTGCGATAAGAGAGGTAGCCGTTGGGCTTGCCTTCGGTGAAGGGCGAATTCGCAAACAGCGCGGTCGCGAGCGGTTGAAGCGCAAGCCCGACGCGGAATTTCTTCACCATGTCGGCTTCAGATGAATAATCGAGATTGACCTGAATGGTGCAGGTGCGCAGCATCATGTCGAGCCCCAGATTGCCGACTTTCGGCATATGGTTCATCATGATCTTGTAACGCCCTTTGGGCATCACGGGCAGCTCTTCGCGGGTCTTGTCGGGCCACATGCCAAGGCCGAGATAGCCCACACCGCATTCCTCGCCGATTTCCTTGACCTGCGCCAGGTGCCGGCCGGTTTCATTACAGGTTTCATGCAGCGTTTCGAGAGGAGCGCCGGAAAGCTCAAGCTGGCCTGCGGGTTCAAGGCTGACCGTTCCATCTGCACCTTTCATCGCGATCACATTCGCTGTGCCATCCGGGCCAACTTCCTCAATCGGTTCCCATCCGAACCGCTTCAGGCTCATCAGGATGTCGCGGATGCCAGCGTCCTCGTCGTAAGAGGGGGCGTGGTTGTCATCGGTGTGATAGACGAATTTTTCGTGCTCGGTGCCAATGCGCCAGTCAGCCTTCGGCTTCTCCCCGGCTCGCATGGGCGCTGTCAGATCATCGAGGCTTTCGATGATCGGCTCATCGGCGGCGGAGGCTTCGCGGGTGCTCATTCAAGGATCCCTCTAGTGGAAGGGCTGTTCTAGGAAACGGTTCGAACAGGGGGAAGTGTAATCTGCCTTTATGCCGCGCAAATCATTCTGTTCCCGAATTTTTCGGCAATGCCCAATCGCCAGCAGCTGCCATCCATACGGATAGTGCGGCGATCGCGGCCGTTTCTGCGCGCAGGATGCGCGGGCCCAGCGTGATTGGGCGGGCTTGTGCGTGCGCGCGGATCGCGGCGCGCTCGGCATCGTCAAAACCGCCTTCGGGGCCGACCAGAATGGCGGCGGGACCTTCGTGGCTCGCAAAGGTCGTCGCAGCGGTTTCTCCCCCCTCTTCGTCTGCAAAAAAGAGCAGTCGGTCCGGCGGCCAGTCTTTCAGCAGCGCGTCGAGCTTCTTCGGCTCGCCTAATTCGGGCAAAGCGGTGCGCGCGCATTGTTCGGCCGCTTCCGTTGTGATGGTGCGAGCGCGCTCTGCGTTGAGTTTATCTGCGACACAGCGGCGCGTGATCACAGGCTGGATGCGCGCAGCGCCAAGTTCGGTCGCCTTTTCGAGCACCAGATCGAAGCGGTCTTTCTTGAGCAAAGCAGGGCACAGCCAAAGATCCGGCACTTCCTCTCGCTCACGCAGGCGCGTGGTTGTTGTCACATCAACCCGGCGCTTCGCAACCGCATCGACTTTTGCAGCCCATTCGCCGGTTTGATTGTCGCATAAGATGACAACGTCACCGGCTTTCACCCGCATGACTTTGCCAAGATAGTGGGCGTGGGCCCCTTCGAGTTGAAAACTGCGCCCTTCGCCAAGTGCAAATTCGACGAACAGGCGCGGCGCGCTCTTGGGAGGCCAGGAAGGAGTGGCAGGCATGGCTTTTCCCTAAGCGCTCAACAGGCTAGAGGGAAGCCATGCGTGCTCTTCTTTGCCAATTCGCTATCGCTTTCGTGTTTCTCGCCCTTGGCGGCTGGGCCTTGATCGCCCCGCAAAGTGTGATCGATCTGACCCTGACGCCGCAATATCGCGAAGACAGCTTCATTCTGCGCTTCGTTATGGCGTGTTTCGGGGCTCAGGCGGTGATGTTCGGCATTATGGCTTTGGTGACGCGCTGGTCGTCTAAGGCGTTCGCGGTTTTCGCCGTGGTGCTCATCCCCTTTTTCATCTTCAACTGGTACTTTCACTACGAGGTGCCCGTGCTCAATTCGATCGGTATGCTTGATTTCGCGGGCAATGTGGTGATGTTCGCGGCCTGTCTTCTTGGCTGGCAGGCGGCGCGTAAAGGCGAAAAGAATACCGGAGGCATTGTGCCGCTATGAACGAGCAGACCTCTCCGCAAATCGTCCCGGATAGCGAGCATCGCGGCCTCGTCGCACGGCTTCCACAGCTGCCGCGAGACCTGGCGCAGCTGGCGCGGTTCGACCGCCCAATTGGGTGGTGGCTGCTCTTTTGGCCGTGCGTTTTTGGCGTGTGGCTTGCCGGAGCAGGCCCGCAGTTTGCGCTGCTGGGCTGGCTTCTGCTTGGCGCGATTGCGATGCGAGGAGCAGGGTGCGTTTACAACGATATTGTCGATGCGAAACTTGATGCGAGCGTCGCGCGCACCGCTTTGCGCCCCGTAGCCAGCGGACGGGTGTCGAAGAAACTCGCGTGGGGCTGGCTCTTTTCCCTGTGCCTCATCGGTTTGGTGGTGCTGCTCCAACTACGCCTCACCGCACAAGTGGTCGCGCTCACCAGCCTTGCTCTGGTCGCCGCCTATCCTTTCATGAAGCGCATCACATGGTGGCCGCAGGCCTGGCTCGGCATGGTTTTCAATTGGGGATTGCTCGTCGGATGGAGTGAACTTCGCTTCGATAATTTCGATGCGCTGGCGGCGATATATGCAGGCTGCATCTGCTGGGTGATTGGATATGATACGATTTACGCGCTGCAAGACCGAGAGGATGACGCGCTTGTCGGTATCAAATCCTCGGCGCTGCGAATGGGGAAGCATGTTCACGCAGGGGTGGCCGGGTTTTATGCTGCGACGATAGGCCTGTGGGGCCTTGGTATCTGGCTCTATCGCCCTGACATTTTTGCACTGCTCGCGCTTCTGCCGGTGGCGGGGCACCTCCTGTGGCAGGTTTCGACGCTCGACGCGAGCGACCCTGACAACCCGCTCGAACGCTTTCGCTCCAACCGCTGGGCCGGCGCACTGATGGCGGCAGCGTGCTTTGTGGTCGGTAACGCGGGGGCGTAAAGCGATGTGCAACCTTTATCGCATGACCAAAACCGTCGATGAGATCGCAGGGCTTTTCGATGCAATTGATGCAGTGCAGGGAGCAAATTTCGGTGAGGAAGTCTATCCCGGCTATCCCGGACTGGTGGTCGCACCCGATGCGCAAGCCAAGCCCAAGGTCGGCACGATGAATTGGGGCTTTCCTTTGGTGATGAAGGGAAAGGGCGGCCAACCGCTTAAGCCAAAGCCCGTCAACAATGCGCGAACCGACAAGCTCGACAGCTTCTTCTGGCGTTCCTCTTTCGAGCGCCGCCGCTGCCTTATCCCGCTTAGTGCGTGGGCAGAGGCGCAAGGGGCCAAGGGGGCCAAGACACGCACGTGGCTCTCGCTGCCCGATACCGAAACCTTCGCCGCAGCAGGCGTCTGGCGAAAGAGCGACGAGTTTGGCACGTGCTATTCGATGGTTATGAACGATAGCGCAGGGTCTGCTGCCGAATGCGTGCATTCGCGGATGCCTGTGCTCCTTTCCCCAGAAGACTACGGCCTGTGGATGTCTGGTTCGCCAGAGGAAGCAAAAAGCCTTTGCAAGCCATGGAAGGGTGACATCACGATCGAAGCGACGGACCAATCCTGGGTGCGCCGCTGAAGCTTGGGCCGCGGCTTGGGGGCATGAGCGAAGAGCGGTTCGCGAGGCATGATCTCGTTCATTTTGCCTCTCCTTCATAGCTGATGATCTCGAATTCGATCCCGTCCCAGTCGAAGAAATAAAAGCGCTGACCCGGCTCGTAATCATCATGACCAAAAGGTTCGAGCCCGGCGCCTTTGACCACGCTTTCGGCAGTGACCAGATCATCAACCAGAAGCCCTATATGGTTGAGCGGCTGTCCTTTCGAATATCGCCGGCGATGATCGGCGCGCACATCTTCATTGGTATAAAGGGCCATGTAATCAGCGCCATTACCGGGCGCGCCGACATGGATGGTGTCGCCGCCAAGCTGCGACTTCCCGCGCCAGCGTTCCTCCCAACCGAGCAGCCCCTTCAAAAGCGCGGCGCTTTTTTCCGGATCGGTGACAGTGAGGTTGGCGTGTTCAATGCGTCCTGAAACCATTGATCTTACTCCTTAATATGAAGGGTGTGACCGACGTGCGAATCACCGTGGAAGATCATCTTGCGACCTCAACCTAACTTGAGGTCAAGCTTCTAATTGGCTACGCTATCATCATGGCTCGAAAACTCTCGCATAAAGACCTCATCCCCATTGGCGAAGTATCGCGCCGCACAGGGCAAAGCGTTTCCGCGATCCGCTTTTACGAAGACAAGGGGCTGCTTGAGCCGATCCGAACTGGCGGCAATCAACGCCGTTTCCTTCGTTCGGACATTCGCCGCGTAAGCTTTATCCTCATTGCGCAAAAGCTCGGCCTGACGCTTTCGCAGATCCAGTGGGTGATGCGCGATTTACCGCATGGACGAACGCCCACAGCCAAGGATTGGCAGCGCATTAGCAAGGCTATCAGAGCTTCAATTGATGCGCGCATCGACGCGCTTGAGCGCACGCGGGACCGGCTTGATGGATGTATCGGTTGCGGCTGCCTCAGCCTCGATAAGTGCGCGATCTATAACCCGGATGACAAATTGGGTGAGGAAGGCCCAGGCCCCCGCCAGATACTCGTGCAGACGCTTTCTGATGAATTTCCCGCTTAACCTTCGGGAGCAAGATCCGGATCAAGGTCGCGGGGACGCTTGAAGTGCGTCAACTTGCCGCAGAATTTTTTCAGCTGCGACCAATCGTCAATCTTGCATTCGATCACGGCAAAAGCGCCGGTAGGGAATTTAACCACGGCTTCTTTGAACAGATCATTCTCATTGGCTGGAGAGATTAACTCGAGGATGGTCTCATAAAGCCCGGGATTATGACCCGAAATCAGGATTGCATCCGGATTATCGCCACCCGCATGGTCTTCGACAACTTCCATTATTGTATCCGGGCTCGCCAGATATAGGCGTTGATCATAGGCGACGGGCATATCGGGAAGCGCGGTCTCTAGTGTTGCTTTTACCCGTTCAGCCGGGCTCGCTACGAGTTTGTCCCACTTCAATCCGTGTTCGATTACATGCGCGCCGATTACCTCGGCACCGCGCCTACCGCGGTCGTTCAAACCACGGTCAAAGTCGCGCGTTGCCCCATCGCTCCAATCCGATTTGGCGTGTCGCAAGATCCCCAGATACTTCGGCAAGCTTTACCCCCAAGCGTTCGCAAGTCGTCGGCGGTCCCATGCCACGAGTTCAGGCAAAAGCAAATGCGGCAAAAAGAAAATGCGGCAATCTCCCTGCTCCGCCCGACAGACGGTGTCCGCTGGGAATGGGCGAAGAGGTGAGATTGCCGCAAGTCGGACCGGACCCTGACGAGGATAAGCGCCCGACTGATAAAAAAGGGTCAGATAAAAGTCGGATCGACCGCAAAAAGCCAGCCGTTGACCGCCGTGGTAGCGGCAAGAAGGGCTGTAACCATGACGCCCACCTTCTCGGCGCTGCTGCGCGAGAATTTCCGGAGGGGAAACCCTTCGAAAAGGGGGCGTGCATTATTGCGAAACTCTTCTTTGTAGCGCGGGTGCTCGGTTCCCATCGCTCGGTCCCAGAAGGTAAAGTAGAACCCGTAATTGTGGCCCGACGAGTGGTGCAGATCGTGGTGCGTGGTGGTGCTGATCCAGTCTGTCAGCGGATTGTCGACCCAACCTGCGGGGAAAAGCTCGCTGCCCGCATGCGCCATTACATTGCGGATGATCATGTGCCACAAAAAGACAAGCACCGCGATGCCTGCATACTGGATGCCAAACAGGCTGGTGACGATAAGGAACAGCGGCAGGTACGCGGCCTCCACCACGGCTTCCAAAGTCGCAAAGCTGTAGGCAGCCCACGGCGTCGGAGTGCGCGACTTGTGATGGTGAAGATGCGAGATGCGGAACAACGCCCTCGTGTGCATGGCGCGGTGGATCCAGTAGAAATAAGCATCGTGGACAAGCACGATGAGCGCAAATTGCCACGCGACCGTGAGCATTGGCACTCTCTCCAGTTTGAGCCCGATCAGCCCGACTTCGCGGCCCATCAAGATCACAAGCGTGACCAAGGCGAACACGATCACGGTACGCATCGAAGAGAGCACTTCGCGGATATAATCGCCCCGAGAAGCTCTGCGTTTCCTCTGAATGCGCCGTGCCTCGGACCAGCTGCGAAACACCAGCAGGAACAGCGTAAGCGCCCCTGCAGCCATGAGGTAGCGCCCGAGATCGAAATAGATCACATCGATAAAATGATCGCCGATGCGGGTGATAGCGTATTCGAGAGTAGAGGCGGCGGGCTCTGGGGTGGCGGTGTCGGAAGAGGTCATCATTCGGCTCCATCGGGTTTGGGTGCCGTCGGTTTGGATGACTTTGGGCTCAGCGTCCTTAGCGATGCCGCAAAAATGGCCTCGATTCTGAAATCGAGCCACATTTTTCAGTTCTGATCGGCGTCTGAATGCTCTGTCTGAGGCTCTGGTGCTACGAAGGCCCGCTTGCGAAATTCACTTGGAGATGAACCGCTTAGCTCGCGAAACGCACGGTTGAAGGGAGGTAGCGAATTGTACCCCAGGTCCATAGCAATGGTGAGGATGGGCAAATCGACATTTTCGCTCGATGAGAGCCTTCTTTGCGCCTCGGCGATACGATAGCCGTTCAGGAAGGCACTGAAATTGCGGTGGCCCAGCCGCTGGTTGATCAAAGCCCGCAACCGGTGTTCGGGCGTCTCAAGCTGCTCGGCGAGCGCAGCGATGGTGAGGCCCGATGCTCTGTAGGCCCCCTCATCCATCGCGCTGACCAGCCTGTCATGGAGCACCTTCTCGGAAGGTGACAGCTCAAGTTCGGGCACCATTTCATTGGGCAGATCGGGACGCTGCTCTTCGCTCGTTTTGGGTAGAAGCTCGCGGTTGGTGCGAAACAGGGTGAGGCTGGCAAACAGCATGAACACCAAGATCAAGGTCGAATTGATGATCGAGACAATAGGGTGGCGGCTGTCGAGAGGCGAGAGCGGTTCGAGTATTTCAACGAGCAGGATCTGGCCTGCCTGAAGCGCCACCAGCAACGGGAACCAGAACCGGACGATCCGGCGATCTTCGACCAAATCATCGCCGCGCTCGAAAATCCCGACCCTTACGAGGTCCGCCACCAGCACCAGCGCCACCACATGCAGCAGCACGAAGCCTGTTTCCCCCACCAGATGGACCAGAAAATTCTGCAGGAACCAGCCCAGCACCATAAGAGCCGCTGTGATAAGCATGATGCGTTGCTCTGGCTCGCGCTCGAAAAGGCGGCGACCAAAGAGCCATATCCAGAACGGTGTCGAAATCGCAAAAAGCTCGATCCATGGCGAGGCGGGCCCGCGTTCGGTCATCATCGGGGTATTGAGCAGGTAGCCTACCGATCCCACCAACATCCCGATCAGAGGCACGCGAACCGAGAGGCGCACTTCGCTTGCCACCACCATGGCGATCAAGGTGAGAGCGCTGCCCAGCGACATGAGCCGGATTAGAAAATCCCAATCATGGATCATACGAAACTATCTGGGATGTTGTCGTTCAGGATTCCAGTGTCTTCGTCGGCGTGTGCGTCATCTTCGCCGATCAGGCCGCCTTTGACCCTCGCCAGTGCTTCGTCGAGCGTCACCCGCCGCACCATCGTTCCCTTGGGAAACGCGCTGAGCAGTCTTGAGGGAAATGCCGATGAAAGAACCACGAAATGTCCTGCATCATCCTTGTTACGAATGAGGCGGCCAAATGCCTGAGCAAGTTTTGCGCGGATAATACGGTCGTCATATTTGCTGCCGCCATTGGCCGCGCGGCGCGCCTTGTGAAGAATGTTGGGGCGCGGCCACGGAACCGCTTCGAGCACAACGCATCTGAGAGAACGTCCCGGTACATCCACACCGTCACGCAGCGCATCGGTGCCGAGCAAACTCGCTTTAGGGTCGTCCCGAAAAATGTCGACCAGCGTGCCGGTGTCGATGGGGTCAACGTGCTGCGCGTAAATCGGCAGCCCTTCGCGCGCCAGACGGTCGGCGATGCGACCATGCACAGCGCGCATCCGGCGGATGGCTGTGAATAGGCCAAGGACGCCGCCCTCGCTTGCCTCGATCATCCTCGCATAGGCTCCCGCGAGCCCGGGAAGGTCGCCTTTCCTCACGTCGGTGACGATCAGGACCTCGGCCCTCTTGGCGTAGTCGAATGGGCTGTCGGCCTGGCTGAGCAGTGGCTGGCTCTCGATATGCGCGACGCCTGAGCGGGCGATGGCGCTCTGCCATTGCAATTCTTGCGGATCGCCGGTTTCCGTTTCGATCCGGTCGGTTAGAGTTGCGCTTGTCAGCATTACGCCGTGGGCCGGTTCCAGCACCACCTTGGCAAATGGCTTCATCGGGTCGAGCCACCGCCGGTGGATTGCAACGTCAAACTCGCGCGCATCAGAGCGGTCAACCGCGAGCCAATCGACAAATTCCGGGTCGGCGGGGCCACCAAGCCGCACCAGCAGCGATTCCCACGCAGTCAACAAATCCACGCGCCACGAGAGTGAGAACCGCGCCCCTTCAATCCTTGCTCGGCCCTGTCCATCAAGCCAGTCGGGCGGGTCCGCCATAATCGCCTCCAGCCGCGCGCCGAGTTTCATCAGCGGGATGCGAATTCTGGCAAGTGCTTCGGCAGCGGCATTGGAGGCCTCAATGACTTCTCCGGGCAGACCCGATGCTTCGGTCTCGATCCCGTATCCAGCCTCCTGCCCCTTTTCATCTCGGGCGTAGGTAACGGTGCGAACAGCCGCCAGAAGCTCCTCGACCGGGCCTAAAGCGGCGTCCTCGTGGAGACGTTGCAGCCAGCCATCACCCGGAAGAGCACTTGCTTTCTCGCATGCCTCATCAATCGCTTCACCGCCTTCTTCATCGTAGCTTGCAACGTCGGCCAGCCGCGCCGAAAGGCCGCGTCTGCGGCCACGGTTCTTGCGCTCTGGCCCGATGATCCAGCGCCTCAGTTCAATCGCCTCCTGGCCTGAGAGCGTGGCGGCAAAAGTGCTGTCAGCGGCCTCGAAGACATGGTGGCCCTCATCGAAGATAATGCGGGTGGGACGCTGTGCGTGGTCGCGGCCGCGCGCCGCGTTGACCATCACCAATGCGTGGTTGGCGATCACCAAATCGGCCTGCGCCGAGTCCCGCGCGGCGCGCTCTATGAAGCATTTTCGGTAATGCGGGCAGCCTGCATAGATACACTCACCGCGTTGATCAGTGAGGGCTGCGATCCCGCGTTTACGGAACAGAGTGCCAAGCCATCCGGGCAGGTCGCCACCGATCATATCGCCATCGCGAGTGAACGATGCCCAGCGTGCGACCAAATGCGCAAGGATTGCCGGACGTCCGGCAAAACCGCCTTGAAGAGCGTCTTCAAGGTTGAGCAGACACAGATAATTCTCGCGTCCCTTGCGCACGACGACCGGAGGTGTGCCATCAGCGCGCTTGGCCGGCCAGGCGCGTCTGCTTTCGGTGCGCAACTGCCGCTGCAGGTTCTTGGTGAAGGTCGATACCCACACGGTCCCGCCAGAGCGCGCCGCCCAAAGTGATGAGGGAGCCAGATACCCCAGTGTTTTGCCAATCCCCGTGGCTGCCTGCGCGAGTGCCACATGCGGTAATTCCCGGGCGTCGCGGGGGGCAAATATCTTTGCCGCATCCTGCGTGTAAACCTGCTGCCCCTTGCGCTTTTCAGCTTTGTCGCCCGTAAGTTCGTCCAGCTTGGCGGTCACATCCGCTGGTGGCATTTCGACTTGGCGCGGCGCGCCGCGTTCACCCGCTTCCTCCCATTCCGGAAGCGCGGAGAACAGCCATTTCTCGGCCCGATCGGGTCTGGCAATATGCGGCTTCAAAACCTGCGCCCATGGCCAGCGCAACCGTTCCAGAGATTGCAGCGAAGACCAGGCCCCGGCGCGTTCGAACCACTCCGGGTTCTCGCACTCTTCGACCAGGGCGCCTGCTGCCAATTGCAGAAACTCTGGCACGGCCTCATCGCCCTCTGGCTCATCCAGCTCCAAAGCAGAAGCTAACCCTCGCGGGGTCGGTACGCAAAACCGTGCAGGATGCACGAAGGCAAAGAGCTCTAACAGATCAAGCCCCGACAGATCGGGATAGCCTAGCCGGTTGGCCACCAATGGCGCATTCAGAAGCAGAACGGGTGTGTCGGCCGCGGCCATGATCGCGTCCCCCTTTGATGCGGCCTCGGTCGCACCGGTGCTCGTGCGCAGCCAATTGCCCGAATGGCTGGCATGGAGCGAGGGAAGGGGGAGGGGGGCAGGCTTGCTCACGCGACCCTTGATGGCGCGGCCTCAATCCAATGTAAACGCATGCGTGCAAGACTATTGTGGCTAGACCTTCCGGAGACCACACGATGCGTTTCAAACTTGTCACTTTGGCTGTCAGCCTGTCCCTTTGTGCCGCGGCGATGCCGGTTTCGGCCGAGGAGAAAACACCCGCTTCAGTCGAACAGGCCAACGCTCGCATTGCGGCCGTGCAAGCGCATATTGATGCCTATCGCTCAGGTGATCTTGATCGCTTCGTTGCGACTTTCGCAAAAGATGCCGAGGTTCACGCTATGGGGATGACCGCCATCGGCCATCGCCAGATCAAGGAAATCTATCGCATGAATTTTCAGCCCGGATCGCCCGGCCTTCAAATATACGACAACGGTATTGATGGCGATATGATCTGGGTGTCGGCTGGATACGTCTTCCCTAACGGCGAAGAGATGTGCTGTTCGCTCTCCGAATATCGGGTTGAGGGCGGCAAAATCAGTTTCCTGCGCTCCAACATGGAGTAGGCATCAAAGAACACGCCTGCGTGCCGGAGAAGTGGTTGACCCTCGGGCCAGTATTGACGCTTTTCGCGCTTGTGGGCATTGCGCCGTGGCCCTAAAAGCCGCCGCACTATGACAGACAGCACACTCAACGAAGCCGCCCGTTCGTCCAAAGCCTGGCCATTCCAAGAGGCACAACGCCTTGAAAAACGGGTGAAGGCGAAACGGCTGAAAACCGGCGCAACCGATAATGAGCCTGTGCTGTTTGAAACCGGATACGGTCCCTCTGGTCTGCCGCATATCGGTACGTTTCAGGAGGTCCTTCGCACAACCTTCGTGCGCCGCGCCTATGAGGCGCTGACGGGTGAGCCGACGCGCCTCGTCGCGTTTAGCGATGATATGGACGGCCTTCGCAAGGTACCCGATAACGTCCCCAATCAGGAAATGCTGGCCGAGCACCTTGGCAAGCCTTTGAGCCGGATTCCTGATCCGTTCGAGAAGTATGAGAGCTTCGCGCATCACAACAACGCGATGCTGCGCGAATTCCTCGACCGCTTCGGTTTCGAGTATGAGTTCATCGCCTCATCAAGCCGGTACAATTCGGGCGCGTTTGATGATGCGCTGAAGAACGTGCTGCGCAATAATCAGGCGATTCTCGACATCATGCTGCCCACGCTTCGCGCGGAGCGCGCCGCGACCTATTCGCCGATCATGCCGATCTCGCCCAAGACGGGTGTGGTTCTGCAAGTCCCGGTCGAAGTTGTCGATGTTGACGCTGGGATCATTCGCTTCACCGACGAAGACGGCGAAGTGATCGAACAAAGCGCGCTTGGCGGTCAGTCGAAGCTTCAATGGAAAGTCGACTTTGCCATGCGCTGGGTCGCGCTGGGCGTTGACTATGAGATGTATGGCAAGGATTTGACCGACACTGGCGTTCAGTCGGGCAAGATCGCGCGCGTCCTTGGCGGCAATAAGCCGGAAGGTCTGATCTACGAGCTGTTCCTCGACGAAAAGGGCGAGAAGATTTCCAAGTCGAAAGGCAACGGCCTGACGATTGAGCAATGGCTTGAGTATGGGACGGAGGAGAGCCTTGGCTTCTATATCTTCCCTAACCCGAAGAGCGCGAAGCAGCTTCACACGGGCGTCATTCCGCGTGCGGTCGATGACTATTGGCAGTTCCGTGAGCGCCTCGCCGAGCAACCGCTCGACAAGCAATTGGGCAATCCGGTGTGGCATTTGCTGCGCGCAAACCACTCGCTTGCGGGCGCCGAAGCCCCGGGGGCTGGAGACACGGTTCCGGTAAGCTTTGGCCTGCTCTTGAACCTCGCAAGCGTGCTTGGCTCTGAGGCGACGGCAGAAAACCTCGCAGGCTATGTTGAAAGTTACCTAGGCGAGACAGAGAAGAACGCTGACCTTGACCGGATGATCGAAGCGGCGGTTGCCTACACCCGCGACTTCATCGTGCCCACGCTCAACAAGCGCGGGGCGGTTGGTGGCGAGGTTGAGGCCTTGCGCGAACTCGATGCCAAACTTGCCGAAGCGGACGCTGATGCGAGCGCAGAAGACTTGCAGACGATGGTGTACGAAATTGGCAAGAACGAAGCGCATGGCTTTGAAAACCTGCGCGATTGGTTCCGGGCCTTGTACGAAACCCTGCTCGGATCAGAGCAGGGACCGCGCATGGGCAGCTTCATCGCGCTTTACGGTGTTGAGCCCACTCGCAAGCTGATCGCAGAGGCGCTGGCGAAGGTCTGACCAATGACGCCCTGGCGTCGCAAGGGCGGAGTCGAAGCGAAGCGGAAGCCGTCTAGCGAGGACGCAGCCCCGAACGGGGCTGCGCAAGTCCTAGCGCCCTACTTCCACGCCCGCGTGCGATACCATTTGGTGAAGATGTATTTGGCGCCCTTGATGACCGGCGTGCCAGCATGAATTGTCGCCTCGTTGGGCGAGCCATCAGGTTTGGCGTTGTTCCACAATAGGAGCACGCCGGGCTTGGGCTCCAGCTTGATGCCGATGTCGACGAAGTAGGTCTCACCGCCCTCTTCAACTTCATTGAGGAATGCCATCGTGGTCCAGCTGCGCTGCCCGCCGCGCTTTCTTTCATCCTCCCAATAGGCCTCCGTGGGATAGAACCAGTCGTTGTGCGCCTTGAATTGTTGGCCTGGGAGATAGCGTTGCCCTTGCAGAGCTTCGCCCACTTTCGGGTCGACGCCCATGAGGTCGTCGATCCGCCGGCTGATCCCTTTGACGAAGCTGTCATGCGGGTCGAGGTCGCCCGAATAACTTGTGCGAAAGCCGGCATCGTAGCCGATTTCATGCAGGCTTGATGGCCGGGCGGTCGCATCGACCATGGTGCATAACCTTGCGCATTCGGCAGGGGTCAGGAAGTCGCCAACCGCATAAAGGTCGGCCAAGTCGGTTTCGATTTTATAGACACCCGGATCGGCCTCCAATCGTTCGCGGACCTTCTTGCCCATAATCCGGCAGGCGTCTTGATCGGGAAAATTCTTTGTCTTTGCCATCACCGCGCGGGTTAGCACCGGATGAAGGCCAAAGAAAACCCCCGGAGGATCGCTCCCCCGAGGGTTTTTCGCCAGTCTGCACCCGGCCTTACCAGAAGAAATCGTGGATCACATCAACCACTTCACCGGTGTAGATATCCACCAACACCACATCGTCATAATACCGTACCCAGCGATAGGGGCCATAGACCGGTGGCAGGCGGTATGCCCATGGGTCGGAAATCCAATAACGCTGACCAAAGAACAGGTTATCAAGATAGAACCCAATCCTCAGGCGGCTGTAGGAGTGCCCGTAGAAGGGCGCGTAATAACGACCGAGGCGGTAGAAGCTGCGATTGGCAGCCCGATAGTTGCGCCAGCCAAAGCGGCGGTCGTTGCGCCATCCGCGACGGTTCCAGTTGCGGAAATCACGCCGACCATCGCGATAGCCACGGCCATAGGCGAACCTTTGGTCACGCCAGCCCCGATCGCTGCGGTAATAGCCTCGCGAGTCCCGGCGATCAGCACGCCTCTCGGACCGAACACCGTTGCGCTCTGCACGGTCGATGCGGCGATTGTCACGGCGGTCCGCGCCAAAAGCCCGGTTGGCAAAACCACGATTTTCTCTGCCATTGCTCACCCGGTCAGCCCGGCGATCACCGCGCCGCTCGATCCGGTCGGACCTGCGATCACCGCGATTTTCGATCCGATTGGCGCGGCGGTCACCGCGGTTTTCAATCCGATCTGCGCGCCGTTCTGATTGACGGTCCACTCGGTTTGCAGCGCGATTATTGCCGCGCGCCTCAAAGCGATCAGCACGCCGGTCGCCTCTTTGCTCGACACGGTTCGCGCGGCGTTCGCTGCTGCGGTCGACCCGGTTCGCGCGCACCTCGCCCCGACGCTCGACGCGGTCAGCGCGGCGTTGACTTTGGCGCTCGATCCGGTTGCCGGTGCGGTTGGCGCGCTGTTCTGCGCGATCCCCGCGAGTCATCATGGGTCGCTCCTGCCGTGCTGAGCGTTGTTCGGTGCGATTGACTTGCCTGTTGGCGCGTCGCTCCCCGCGGTTTGATTGGCGGTTTGCCTGGCGATTGGCGCGTCGCTCACCACGATTTGCCTGGCGGTTTGCGCGGCGATCGGCGCGGTCTTGCTCCGCTTCCGCTGCTGCGCTTGCCAGGATTTCGAGATTCGTCGCCTCAGCCTCCTCAACAGGAACGGCAAAGGCAAGCGCCAAGCCTAGAGCCGACAACGCGGTTCCTCTCATCAGCTGGGTTATATCCATTGTAGTGCCTTTCAGTGTTGCCGCCCCACCATCACGGCCGTGATTATCCCGGAGCCACTTGGCCCTCGATGATTGCGTTTTACGGGTGAGTCGCTGAGCGCAACCTTAACCGCCCGTTTAGGGTTACGTTCATGTTTGCGGCGTTGAACATGAACATCTTGACCCCTCGTGTCAAAGCGCCAATGGCTCTTGCCTATGTTTGAAACACTCGAAGATGTGCGCGAAGATCTGACGCGCCGTTTGGTGCGCGCCGCCAAAGACAGACGTTCCCCCATGCACGTGCCAGCGGTCATTACGAGCGACGTTGATGCGCGGATTATGGTCTTGCGCGAGTTCTACTCAGACCAATGGACCTTGCGCTTTCATACCGACACGCGAGCGCCCAAGGTCACAGCGATCAAGGACGACCCTCGCATGGCAGTGTTGTTCTACGACAAGGGCGCCAAGATCCAGATCCGTGCCAAGGGCAAGGGCAGAGTGCTTGCCGACGATCCGCTGACGCAGGAAGCATGGGACAAGGGCACCAATTTTGCGCGGCGTTGCTATCTGGGGGATGGGCCCGGGACGGCGAGTGATACGCCGACATCAGGCCTGCCGGATGAGTTCGAAGGCCACGAACCGAGTGACGAGCAGCTTATCCCGGCGCGTGAAAACTTTGCCATTTTGATGGTCGATCTGGTCGAACTGGATTGGCTCTATCTTGCCCACACAGGTCATGTGCGCGCGCAGTTCACCCGCGATGATAGCGGAGCGTGGTGCGGGCGCTGGGTGTCGCCCTAGGCTGCTTTGCGCGAAGAGGGTGAGGGAGCAGGCGCGGGCAGAAGCAGGACTTCTTCCCATGGTTCCTCTACCGTGCCGTCATATGTGGGCAGTGGCGCTTTGTCGAGTTCCGAGCCTGCACGCATTACCTTGGCGATATGATCGAGGACTGCCTGATGATCATAGCGTTCCGCACGGTGGGGCGGAACGGGGCGTGCCGGACTTGAGCCTTTCGCAGCCTTCTTTGCAAAGATCTTCGCACGGATTGCCGATGCGTCGCGATCTGCCTGCTCGGTGCGGGCAGCGTGGTCGGCCACGCGCGCGATCTGGCTTTGCAAGGTGTTGCCTTCGAAAAGGTTGGAGAGCGGATCAGGCTTGGCTCCCTTGCGCGGTTCCCAGAAGACAACAGCCAGCGTTCCAAGCGCGCCGATTGCTGCTCCTGCACCAAGCGCAAGAAGCGGGTTAATCGTGCTCAAAGCGACAAAGAAAGGTTCCAAGATAGCGCCCTCACAATTCAAGGACCGTCCCCTTGGCCCCTGTTGAAACATCAATGTAAACTCATCGACCTGCGTATCTTTCGCGGGCGGGCGTTAAATCCGGGTTAAGGACGCTGGTCGGTGGTGAATTTGGCGAAGGATGGGAGCCGGAGGGGCAGATTGGCAGGAGCGCGCCTCCGACGACGACGCTGAGGCATCTTGATGCGCTGCAAAACAAGAGCGCGATCAGGCGCGTGGCGCACGAAAGCGACAACCTCATTACCTATGTGGGGCTGACCGACAGCGCCCGCGCCGCGATTGATCAGGCGCTGGGAGCAGGGTGATGATTGGCGGCATTGGGGCGGCTCGTGGCACCCCTTTTGTTGATAAAGTGCAGCCGTAGCGCAGGGTCAACAAACTCGAGGCTTGGCGGCGATCAGCGCCGCGGGTTCAAGGTGCGCCAGCGATGAAGCTAGCAGGCGTTCGCGATGTAGGAAAATGGGTAGGGCAGTGCCGCCTGAGTCCACGCACTTCCAATCCACCATCTTAGCGCCCGAACCGGGTTCGAGCTTGCATTTGGGTTCGGTCGAGAAGTGAAGAAGCTGCACCCCGGATCAAGTCCGGGGTGCAAAACCGTTTCGGTTTGTCGCCTACCTAGTCAGCTTCTTGTATGCCAACCTTGTAGGCCGATCCGCTGCATCGCCCAGACGGCGCCGCTTGTCTTCTTCATACGCCTCAAAGTTCCCCTCAAACCACTCGACGTGGCTATTGCCCTCAAACGCCAGAATGTGCGTGGCCAGACGGTCGAGGAAGAAGCGGTCGTGCGAGATTACCACGGCGCAGCCGGCGAAGTTTTCGATTGCGTCTTCAAGCGCGCCCAAAGTCTCCACATCGAGGTCGTTGGTCGGCTCGTCCAGCAGCAGTACGTTGCCGCCCTGCTTAAGCATTTTCGCCATGTGCACGCGGTTGCGCTCACCGCCGGACAGTTTGCCGACGTTCTTCTGCTGGTCTGCGCCTTTGAAGTTGAACGCGCCCACGTAAGCGCGGGTAGAAGTGTCGTGGCCGTTCACCTGCATGTAGTCGAGGCCGTCGGAGATTTCTTCCCAGACGTTATTCGTCGGGGTCAGGTCATCGCGTGACTGGTCGACATAGCCAAGGTGCACAGTGTCGCCGATTTCGATTGAACCGCTGTCGGGGGTTTCCTGCCCTGTAATCATGCGGAACAGGGTCGATTTACCCGCACCGTTGGGGCCGATCACGCCGACAATGCCGCCCGGCGGCAGCATGAAGGAGAGGTTTTCGAACAGAAGCTTGTCGCCGTAAGCTTTCGAGATGTTCTTCGCCTCGATCACCTTGCCGCCAAGGCGCTCTGGCACCTGAATGACGATCTGGGCCTTGCCCGGAGCGCGGTTGCCCTGCGCTTCCTGCAATTGTTCAAACTTGCGAATACGCGCCTTCGATTTGGTCTGGCGCGCAGCAGGGGTCTGCCTGATCCATTCCAGTTCGCGTGCGAGCGCCTTCTGCTTGCCCGATTCCTCGCGGCTTTCCTGCTCCATCCGCTTGGCCTTCTTCTCGAGATAGGTCGAGTAGTTGCCTTCGTATGGGTAGTAAGTGCCCCGGTCGAGTTCGAGGATCCATTCTACAACATTATCAAGGAAGTAGCGGTCGTGGGTGATCATCAGCACGGCGCCGGCATATTCCTTGAGGTGGTTCTCAAGCCACTCGACACTTTCAGCATCGAGGTGGTTGGTAGGCTCGTCCAGAAGCAGGATCGAAGGTTTCTGGATCAGCAGGCGGGTAAGCGCCACGCGGCGTTTCTCACCACCGGACAGGTTTTCCACCGACGCATCGGATGGCGGGCAGCGCAGCGCCTCCATCGCGATTTCGAGCTGGTTGTCGAGCGTCCAGCCGTCGACCGCGTCGATCTTGCCCTGAAGGTCGGCCATTTCCTCACCCAGAGCGTCGAAATCGGCATCGGGTTCAGCCATCTGCGCAGACACGGCGTTGAAACGCTCAACCAGATCGGCGGTTTCGCGCGCGCCGTCTTTCACGTTTTCAAGAACGGTCTTGCTCGGATCAAGCTCGGGCTCTTGTGGCAGATAGCCGACGGTGATGTTTTCACCCGGCCACGCTTCGCCGGAGAAATCCTGGTCGATGCCGGCCATGATTTTCATCAGGGTCGATTTACCCGCACCATTGGGCCCGACGATGCCGATCTTTGCGCCTTGGTAAAATTGCAGGTTGATGTCCGAGAGCACCGGTTTTTGAGCGCCGGGAAAGCTCTTTGTCATGCCTTTCATTACGAAAGCGTATTGCGCAGCCATGGGGCAGGTCCTTTGGGTCGAAAATTCTTGAGATATCGCTTGGCGCCCCAAATAGGCGCGGACACGCGTGGGGGCAAGCGTGCATGTCGGCCGTTTCCGGCGCAAAATTGACTGAAACCAAAAGAAATCTGCAAAGGCTGCGCTTTGAGGGCTGCCCCTAAAGGCGGCATTAACCTTATTGGACTAGCGCAAGGTCCACCGGGAGTATCCACCTAAATGCAAACACAAATTCTTGGATTGCTGACACCGCTTGTCGGGCTGCTGTTTGCGGCAACCTTTGTCCTGTTCTGGAAAATGGGCAATTTGCGGCGTCACGTCCTTGGTTTTGCTATCGGCTACATATTCTTTTCAGCCGGTTATCTGGTGACCCACTTCCTCCCGCCGGATGCCTTCTATCTGTTCCACACAACGCAGCTGCTTTACTCACTTGCGGTGATCGCGATGGTGGCGTCGATTTGCGAAAGGGTCGGGCAAAGCATCAATATCCCGCTTCTGTTCGGGATTTATGCGGTAAGTGCGTTGGTGCTCACTCTTGCGGTTTCGTTGACCGGTGATGTGGCGCCGCGCTTGATCATCGTGAACACCGGTTATGGCGCGATGTATATCGTGTGCCTCGCGACATTGTTGATGGCTCCGCGGCGCGGGCTGGCGGATTTGGCCATCATCATCGTGGTTGCGATCGGGGCGGCAGATTTTCTAGTAAGGCCAAACCTCACCTTGATGTATCAGAGCATCATCCCAGAAGAAGCCTATCGCGATTCCTTCTACTATTCGGTCATCGGCCTTGTGCTGGGCGTGAAAACGGTGCTCGGCGCGATGGTCCTGATCGGTGCGACGATCGAGGAATGGACCACGTCTTTCCGCGAAAGCAGCGAGGCGGACCCGCTTACCGGGCTGCAGAACCGAGCCGCATTTGAAACAGACATGCGCACCCTTATCCCCAAGGCGCAGGGCGAGGGCCGGCCGTTGAGCCTCGTGGTGGCCGACATCGACCACTTCAAACAGGTCAACGATATCTGGGGGCATCAGGCCGGCGACAAGGCGATTTCGAGCTTTGGCCGCCTCATCAGCGAAATGGTGCGCAGCTGCGACAGCGCGGGCCGCGTGGGGGGCGAGGAGTTCTGTATCGCCGTCTATAACTGCCCCAACGAGCCCGCCGAACGCCTGGCAGAGCGTATCCGCCAATCCTTTGCGCAGCTCGCCCATGAGGGGTTGAGCAATGACATTCGCCTGACGGCAAGCTTTGGCGTTGCCTCGGCAAACGACGGTGAAACCTACGAGCAGCTGTTCGCGCGCGCGGACGAGGCGCTTTACAAGGCAAAGTCGAATGGTCGAAACCGCGTCGAGAATGCCGAGCGTACGAGCCTTGCCGATCATTCATCGGCTGCGCCAAACTCGCCAGGTCCAGATCCACAGCCTGAGCTTCCGCGCACCGCGCAAATGGACTGATACTCCCGGACGTTTCGGCCAGTGCGCCGGCCGCTAAAACCCCTAGGGCGTGACCCGGCGTAGGGCAGCGGTGAGTGTATCGGCATCGAACGGCTTCACAATCCAGCCGCTCGCGCCTGCGTCCCTGGCGAGCGCTTTCTTGTCCGCCGCGCTGTCGGTCGACAGCACGAGGATAGGCCGGTCACCATGAAGCGCGGTTTCGCGCAGTTTCCTGATCAGGCCAAATCCATCGAGGCGCGGCATGTTGATATCGGTCAGCACCACATCGACTTCATTGGTCGCCAGCCACTCCAGCGCCTGCTGGCCGTCTTCGGCCTGTTCGACATCAAAGCCGCTTTCGGTAAGCGCCGCGCGCAGGAGGGCTCGCATGCTGGCACTGTCATCGACGGTCAGAACGCGCACTTTCGATGCGTGTTCGGTTTGCAAATGTGGCTGAACGGACTGCATGGGCGGCTCCTTTCAACCTGCAATAATCTGGCACTACCAATGTCTGCTTGCGAGGCGCCCAATGGTTTTTCCCTAATGGAGGCGCAAGGGAGCACAAGGCTTGCGCATCTCGATGATGCAAAGCTCTATCGCCAAAGGCCCCGTATGGCCTTGGCAGGTTCCCACCTTCGGGGTTTTGCCAACAGGGAATGGTTCAGACCTTGCCGATGCCCAAGGTCGCAACGCAGGCAATCCAGAAGGACTGAACTAGAACGACTGGCCTAAAACGACTGGCCCAAAACGACTGGCCTAGAACGACTGGCCGATCCGCAAATTGAACAGGGGGCTGTCGCTATCGCTGTCCGAACGCTCGCCGGTCAGCGGGACCGCCATTTCAACGCCGAGGTTCATATCGCGCGTGACCTTGAGACGGAGCCCGCCGCCAGCCGAGGCAAGCGAGCCGCTGCCAAAGCCATCTTCAAGGTTTGTGACCGTCCCGCCATCTGCAAACAGATACGCCTGGGCCCGTGGCAGCCAGAAGCCTTCGCCGCGCCAATCGTAGCGCAGTTCGCCAAAGCCCATGATGCCGGTATCGCCTGACCTTTCGTTAAAGTCATAGCCCCGAAGGAAGCTGGTGCCGCCAATGCCGATATCCTCGGTCACGAGCACTGGCGCGGATGCCACTTGCCCGCGCGCGCCCAAGGCGACGCTTACGGATTTGGCGATCGGGCGCTGCCATGCAAACCAGCCATACAGGCTCGAGAAGCGTGCAGAGGCATCGCTGCGCGAGGCGAGCGGATCGCCCGGATCGGTCGCGGAAAGGATGTCGAGCCCGCGCGAGGCCATGACCCGCCCACGGAACCAGCCCCCGGCCAGCCGACCGCGCGAATAGATGCCGGCGCGAACGGCGGGGACACGGTCATGCCTTACAAGGTCGCCAAAGCGTTCCTGTTTAAGGTCCGTGACTTCAAATTCGCCGATTACCCACACGCTCAGATCGCGCGAGCGTTTGAGCGCATATTGCGCGGTCACGCCCGCTCGCCAGAATTCGCCGTCAATTTCCCGGTCGGACAAAAAGTCGCCGGGCGCAGTGGAGGAATAGGACAGGTGCGTCCCCAGTTCGAGCCCGCTTGCATCGACCGCAATCTTGTAGCTGCCGCGAACGAATTGTAGCTCGCCGGGCTGCAAGGGAGTGGTGCCGACGGTCAGTGTGACCTCGTCGCCGGAATTCAGAAGGCCGTTGAAATCTGCCTTGATGCGGGCGCGTATGGGCCCCACGGTTTTTGAGCCGTTATTGGTCACTTCGGCATAGGCTGATGCGCGGTCGCGCCGTGTCTTGACGACGAGAACGCCGCGCCCGCCTTCTTTTTCATACCGCGAGCCGAGGATGCGCACTCCGGGAATGTCATCAGCAAGCAAAAGCTGGGTTTCGAGCTTGTCTTTTGTCAGCGGCGCGCCCGAAGCCAAGGGTGAAAGCTGGCGGGCGATGGCGGCATCTTGTGCCCCTTCAAGCCGCACTTCATCAATCCGGCCTTCATCAAGCTTGACCCGCAATACCCCCAGATCGAGCCGTTGTTCAGGAACGCTGGCGGTTGCAAAAATCAGCCCGTTTGCCTGTGCCCGAACCGCAATCCGTGTCGCAAGCGTGGCAAGGTCTTGCTTGGAAAGAGGCTGGCTTGTGTATTCTTCGATAAGGTCGATGAATTCGCTGTCGGGTAAGGTTTCATTGCCGACAATGATGATTGATCCGACAGTGATCGAACCGGCAGAAGCCGGGGTCGACGGCGCGCCCAATGTTTTTTGAGCGAGGGTCTGCGGCTGCGGCTCGTCATACCCCATATGCCCGGCCGGATCACTCTCCATGCCGCGTGCACCTGTTTGTTCAAGGGTGTCTTGCGCAGCGCCTTGCGCGCTGACCAGCGCCAGAGACAGCGCCAGAGACAGGGCGCAACTAACGCGCACCAAACATTGGATAGATTTCTTAATAGCCACGAACGCCGCCTTAAGCGTGCAGTCCCTAAAAAAGGGTCAAGGAAACACTCAATAAAGCGATCAAAAAATCAAAATATTAATCATACCCGCTTAGGGTTTGGCGATGTTAGCTGTTCTAAAGGCAGGCTCATTAGGAGACTTTGATGATTAGTGCATCGCGCAAACTGCTGCCTTTGACGCTCTTGTTGTCGAGCACCAGCGCCTTCGCCCAATCCTCACCATGGATCGTGAGCGAGGTGCGCGGCACAGTGACGGTGCGCAGCGATTCGGGTGAACGGCAGGTTGCGCGCGGTGCGCGCGTATCGGCTGGCCAACAGGTGGTGACGTCCGGCAATGGCAATGCCACCCTGGTGCGCGGCAAGGAATTTGTGACGGTCAGGCCGAACTCGCGCATTACAATCGCGCCTGAACAGCGCGAGCGCAGCGTCATTCAGATCATTCAGGATTACGGCAGCGCGCTATTCAATATCGGCAAACAGAAAGACCCGCACTTCGGGGTCGACACGCCGTATATGGCCGCTGTGGTGAAGGGCACGCGCTTCTCGATCACGGTATCCGAAGCGGGCGCGTCCATGCAGGTGACCGAAGGCGCGGTCGAAGCATCCACGCTTGACGGCGGGGCCAGCGATCTGGTCGTGCCGGGCGAAGTGGCGATGATCGGCGCTGACGACATGTTCACGTTGAGCATCGAGGGCGATTTGTCACGCCAGGTGGTGTCGCCCAAGGGCGCAGTGACCACGCAAATTTCTTCGCCCCAAACGCTCGCGGCACAGCCGTCACCGGCACAGGCGGCAACTCCTGTGGTCCTCGCAAACGCGGTGACGCCTGAAACGCAAGCGCCAGAGCCGCAGGTCATTGACGTTGCCGTAGGCAGCGCAAGCACCGATCTGGGCAAACTCACCGGTGGAATCGTGCAGGGCGAAGTCGGCAATGAGATCGCCACCGAGGTCGAGGACACCCTCGACGATCGCAGCGAAGAAGACGACACGACTGACAATTCCGGCAACAATTCCGGCAGCAACTCTGGCGGCGGTTCCGATGGCCAAGGGGCCAGTGGCGACGCTGGCGATAATGCCGATGGCGGTTCGAACGATGACACGGGCGACGGGTCCGGTGATGAGGGCCCCAGCGATGAGGGCGGCAACGATGAGGGCGGCAACGATGACGGGGCCGACGATGGCGACAGCAACGACACTAACGATGACAGCGTTGATGATGCTGGCACCGATAATGATGTCGACGGTGAAGAAGTCACAGATGATGATGATGCGGACGACGGCGAAGAAGTTGCGGACGACAACGACAACGACGACGACGATGACTCGGGCGACGACGACGACAGCGCTGGCGAGGCGAGCGACGACGATTTGGTCTATGCAGAAGATCAGGAGAACGGCAGCTGCGCAGGCGTTCCGAACTGTTCTGGCGGCGAACGGCCAGACGATGATCTTCCCGACGATGACGATGCCAGCGATGATGATGACGGTAATCGCGGTCATGGCGACGATGACGACGGGTTTGATGATGACAATCCCGGCAACGGCAACGGCAACGGCAACGGGAACGGCAACGGCAATGGTCTTGGCTTAGGTCTTGGACTGGGTCTCGGCGACGACGATGACGACGCCGACGGTGACGCGGACGAAGATGACAATGACAATCCCGGCAACGGCCTTGGACTGGGTCTGGGCGTTGGCATCGGCGGTGATGACGATGATAACAACGACGACGATGACTCGGACGATGACGACGATAACAATCCCGGCAACGGCCTTGGACTAGGTCTGGGCGTTGGCATCGGCGGTGATGACGACGATGACAACGACGACGATGAGTCGGACGATGACGGCGACGACAATCCCGGCAACGGCGTTGGACTGGGTCTGGGCCTTGGCATCGGTGGTGACGACGACGACTTCGACGACGATGATGACGATACCGATGAGGACGACGGCAATGGCAACGGCAACGGCGTCGCTCCCGGTAATGCTGGTCAGCAGCTCGCCGAGCTTGAGGAAATCACGGCCATGGACGATGCCATGGGTGATGACGATACGGGCGACGACGACATGGAGGACGACACCTTCGAACCCGGGCAGGGCAGCCGCCTGAGAGACTTTGTCGGTCGCCTTGTCGATGCCTATCAGGAATTCAGGGAAAGCCGCGAAGAAAGCGGTGGTTTCGGCGATGATGATGATGACGATGACTATGACGACGATTGATCGTCTTTCATGCTCATGCGTCTGAGCGAGACCTGAGGGTTCTTTCCCATGCGCATGACGATACCCGCAGCAGCCAGGCACTGGGCCATTGTGCTCGTGAGCCTTGTCGTGTGCGTGGTGCTTGCGCAAACCGATGGCGTGCGGCTTCTTTCGCATGAACAGCGGGCCGCCATCGCCCAGCTGTCACCCAAGAAAGCCTCCGGTGATCTTCATATCGTCGAAGTCGACGCCGAAAGCCTTGCTCAAACCGAGAAATGGCCATGGCCGCGCGATCATCATGCGCGACTGGTCCGGCAACTCGATGCAGCAGGCGCGCGCTCCATCGTCTTTGATATCGATTTTTCAGCGCACTCGACCCCGGATGGCGATGCGGCCTTTGCGAAAGCTTTGGCCGAGGTGGAAACCGCCTCTGTCGCATTGCCTACCTTTGGCCAGCGATCCTCCGAAAATTCGGACCGCAATATCGATGCCCTGCCGATCCCCGCGCTTCGCGAACACGTAAGCCTTGCGACTGTCTCGGTGCTGCCGGACAAGGATGCGCGCGTGCGACGCATGGTGTACGGCACGCTTACCGATGGAACCCCGCGCCCCTCTCTGTCGGCGCAGATCGCCGGGGTCAGCGGTTCTGTCGGCGAAGAATTCGCGATTGATTACAGCATCGATCCAGCCTCCATCCCGCGGCACAGCTTTGTCGATATCGAGCGGGGGCAATTCGATCCCGCCGCATTGCAGGGCCGCGATGTGCTGGTCGGGGCGACCGCGATTGAACTGGGTGATCGTTATGGCGCGCCCGTCCACGGGGTCATTCCCGGGGTCACGATCCAGGCGCTTGCCGCCGAAACCCTGATGGCAGGTGCCATGCAGGAGGTGGCATGGTGGCCGCTTTTGATAGTGGGCGTGATCGCCGCTTTCTACCTCGTCCGGTCGCGCAGCTATATTCAGGTCGCATGGCGAAGTCTTGGCGCCATCGCGGTGCTGATCATCCTTGATGCCTTTTCCTATCACTTCGGGCGCACCTTGCTGAATGTCGTGCCGGCCGGGCTGATGATCGTGTCAGCCGCGGTGCTCCAGACTGCTTGGCTCATTCGTGAAAAACGTCTTGAGGAAGCGCTGGTGGACGGGGAAACGGGCCTTCCCAACGCGCTCGCCTTTGGTCAGGGCACGCATGACGATGTGCAGTTCACCATGGCAGCCTACGTCAAGGACTTCGATTCCATCCGCGCTGTCGTGGGGCAGGGGGCGCTCGGCGCCTTTATCGAGCGTCTGATCGACAGCGCCGCCTCCGTTCACCCCATCGGACAGGTTTACCGCGCCGACACCCGCATCATCGCATGGACTCATGAAGGCGACTATCAGGAACTTATCGAGGCGTGCGAAAAGATCGGCGTTGCGCTTCAAAAGCCGTTGAATGTGGCAGGGCAAAGGATCGACGCGCGCGTTTCCTTCGGACTGGCGTCAGGCGCGGACCTCGATGCGGCCAGCCGTGCGGCAAGCCATGCGGCGGTTGAGGGGCGCTTGTGGCACGCGCACGAAGACGCAGAGGCCGCAATCATCGCACAGCGCGTGTCGCTTATGGGCGAGCTCGAAGAGGCTATTGATGAACGGCAGGTGAGCCTTGTCTATCAGCCCAAGCTGAACCTCAAAACCAATCGTATCGAAAGCGTCGAGGCGCTGATGCGGTGGGAGCATCCAGTGCACGGTTTCATGCGCCCGGACCTGTTTATTCCTCTTGCCGAAGAAACTGGCCGGATTGACCGGCTGACCATGTTCGCGATCGAAAGCGCAATCCTGCAATTGCGCGACTGGCGTCAAAAGAACATCGACATTTCGGTCGCTGTGAACATTTCGGCCAATCTTATCAGCTCGGAACGCTTCGTAGCGGCAACCGAATATCTTCTGGCCGAAATGCGCGTGCCCCATGAACGTCTTATTTTCGAGATCACCGAATCGGCGGCCATGTCAGACCCTGATCTTGCCGCCGCGAACCTCGAACGCATTCGCAAGCTCGGGGTGCTGATCTCGATCGACGATTATGGCACCGGTCAATCCACGCTCAGCTATCTGCAGAAGCTCCCGCTAAAAGAGCTCAAGATCGACCGCGCCTTCGTTCAGCACGCGCATGAAAACCGCAGCGATGGCCTGATGGTGCGCTCGACCATCGAGCTTGCCCACTCGCTCGGCCTTCGCGTGGTATGCGAGGGCATCGAGGATCAGGCGTGCCTTGATTTCCTTCGCGAGAATGGCTGCGACTATGCGCAAGGCTACTTCATCTCGCGGCCTCTGCAAGCCGGCGAACTCACGCCGCAGCTGCCAACGCAAACAGGCGCAACCGCCTCGGCGGCCTAAACATCTCTATCAAGAATTTTCTCTGAAAAGTGATGAAATGGTCGGGGAGAGAGGATTCGAACCTCCGACCCCCTGTACCCAAAACAGGTGCGCTACCTGGCTGCGCCACTCCCCGACATTTCATCCGCGTTACGCCAGAGCAGATCTGGCCCGCTTGTTTAGCCCTTTGCAACCGACCGGCTCAAAAATGGTGGGCCCGGCAGGATTCGAACCCGCGACCTAGCCGTTATGAGCGGCCAGCTCTAACCACTGAGCTACAGGCCCTAAAGGGTTCTTCTAGCCGAACTCAAAGCTAAACTGGAAGGGCCCTCTACAAGTCATTTTTCAAAACCACAAGCGTATTTCCGAAGGAAATTTGCATCCCTTGCAATTGCGCCGAAAAACTAGCGTTTCGCGGCCTCCCAGACATCCTTCACACAGGCCGATTGCACGCCCTTTTGCGCAAGCCGGGCGTAAATCTGTCCGAACCAGTCGTAAAGCGCCTCCACATCGCTCTGGGAGCGGGTGTAGGGCGTGAGGCCCGGCATCAAGGACGGGCTGTGAAACGACAGCACGATGCACGGCAATCCCTGTTCTATCGCAAGGTCGAGCCCGCGTAACGCTTCGGTTGCTGTCACACCTTCGGGCGTCAATGCGATTCGTTCCAGCATGCGCAGCCTTGAAAGCGCGCTCAAAAGCTTTGGCAGTTGTCCGCCCGCCTGCTGCAAGGATGCGCCCATATGCCGCAATGCGCCCCAGTGAAGCACGGTCATCGGCAATTCGAGCAGGTCGCGGCTTTGATCGACCCAATAAGGCAAGGTGGGGTGCGCCGAATAATCAGGACCGCCTTGCGCGCTGTAATCGAACAGGGGGCGCACCGATGTGTCGAGCTTTATTCCGCCGGCCTTGAGAATGTCTGCGGTATGCGGGCCAAGGCCATAGCGTCCCGCGCGGTAAATCTCGGGCGATTTGCCGAATGCGCGCTCGATTGCATCGCGCAACGCATTGAACTTGGCCGCTTCGACCTCGCGCGGCAGATTGCCGGCGAACGAATTGATAACGCTCAATTCCTCGTCAAAGGGCGGGTTTACCCACGGATGCAATTGCACTCCGACATCGGCCGTGCCGCGCAAAACCGCATCGCCGATAATCTCGACCGCGCCTGCGTCATTGGCGATAGGCCAATCAACAAGATACACAGGATGCGCGCCAACTTTCTCGCAGAAAGCCTGAAATCTGGCGATGGCGGGAACATGGGTCAATCCGTGGCGGTCGCGGGTGAAAGGTTTGTTCCAGTCGAACTCTTCTTCCGTATCCACGGTAAGCAGAACGCGTTGCCCGAATTCGGCGGTAAAGCTTGCTTTGGCGTGATGGTCCGGCGGCCTGGTCATGGGGATGCCGGGCGCAGCTCCCTTACGCGCATGCGGCGCGTCGGTGCGCGCAGATTGGACCTTTGCCGGTGTCATGGCGCGGGGCATAGCATGAGAGTCTTTAGCGACCCCTTACCAACCCCCTTTTAAGCCGGGGCGCATAGGTGCGCGTGACCTACTTGGGTTCTTCGGCGGTGGTTTCGCTCATGCGGGCGTCGCCCAATGGCAGTGACAAGGTCAGCGCGCCCTCTTTGCGTGTAAGATCGCCTCCGCCAGAGCGCGCCTCTGCCCGCGCGAGCCTGAGTGCAAAGCCAGCGCCAAACAGGCCGGGATTGATCGCGGTGCTGATTGGCCGCGCGTCGGCTGCAAAAAGGTCATCTTCGCCAAGCAGCTGCATCGGAAGATCGCAGGTCAGCTGCACCATGCCGCCGCTTTTGCTCAGCTTGGCCTGCAAGGTTTCGCCTGCACCGCACCCGCCGCCAAGCGTTGCGAGCATCCGCCACATCAGGCTTTCCGCGCTGTCGCCATCGATTGCCGCGATCAGAGCAGTATCGCTTTCCTCGACCAGTTCAACGCCTGCCATTCTTGCGTCCAGCACCTGCGCAAGCTGACGAATGATACGCTTGGCAAGGCCTGATATGTCGCTTGCGCCCTGTTCCAATTCGATGACGCCGGTTTCAAGCTTGGCGAGGCGGTCAAGCTCCTCAAAACCGGAGAGAATACGTGCAGCGTCAGATGCGATAGCCGCGGCCAGAGCGCGGTATTCATGCGGGGCGGAGCCGAACAGTTGTTGCTGGATGACTTCGGAATACCCTTGAACGGCGGTCACGGGCGTGCGCAACTCGTGCAGCAATTGGCGGATGCGGTCGGCTTCTTGCTGGGCGGGGCTGGGCTCCGGGTCGGATGCCACCTCAAGCTTCCTGCGCATACGCCCGATATAGCCGGAAAAACCCCCGATTGCGCTAAATCGCGGCTGTGCATCGACCACCCAATCGCCCGCAATCATCGGGGCTCCATTGAGCGATAGGGGCGCAGCCTTGATGATCTGGCGCGCATAAAACGCGCGGGTCATGGCATCGGTTGTGCCGCCCGATTGAAGCCGGGAGCGCGCGATAAGGCGTGTGCCCACCACCATCGGCGCAACTTCGCTTTCCGCCCATTCGATCCGCCCGGCCGCATCGGCGGCAAAAGCAAAGCCGCGCACCACGCGCGCACCAGCCCGATCCTCTTCTCCAAGCGGCAGACGCGGCATGAGCGCATCGCCATCGCCGGGCGGTGTCTCGTCGGCTCTGGGCGCTTCATTTGCCTCTTCCCTGTTGCGCTTGAACTGCGCAATCCGGTCGACAAGTGCCGAGATTTCGCTGCGCCCCTCATTTTTCGGCGCGCCAGTGACATCCTTTGGCCGGGGAGGGGGCGTGTCCGCGTGGCTTTTGACCGGATCTTGCGCCTCGTCATCAAGTTCGAACACATCTTCCGGTTCGTCCGGCGTCTTCTCGCCAAGAGGCTCTTCGGCAATCTCCCTCAGTTCTTCCCTGGTAAATGGCCGAGGGGTGAAGGTGAGGGGGCTGGTATCGGGACCTGTTTCATTGTTGCCGTTATCGCGGCGCTGACCGCGATCCTGCGGGAAGAAAATCGGGCGCGAGGGGGCAGGGGTTTCGTCCTCGCCTGCGCCCTCTTCCTTGTCCGGACCGACAGAGGGAAGGCCATGCGAACCAATGTCGGGGCGGGAAAGGGAGGCGACCTTTTCATGGTCCGCGTCCCGCCCATTGATCGCGGCCTGATCTTGCACGCTGGCATGGCGCTGCGAGGTCGCTTCTGCAGGCTGTGCTTCGGGATGGGGAAGGCCGCGATCATGAACGCCCAGCCGTTCAAGCACCGCCTCAACATCTGCGCCCAAGTCCTTGCGCAGCCTCAAAAATCCGCGAGCCCTTACCGGCAGACGCGGGATGAGCGCGGTCCAGTCGTCGCTCGACAATTGCGCCCGTGAAAGTGCTGCAGATGCAACCTCTGGCTCAAAATCAGCGAGATGCGCCGCGAGCTCGGGATTGCGCAAACGCCAGCTTGGCTCTTCGATAAGGCGCGCTCTGTCGCGCGCTGGAATGTTCTGGGCAAGCTTGTCCATGCGCATCCATGCGGCCGCGACAAGGCTGGGATCGCGCGCCGCTTCGCGTGCGCCATTCGCCTGTGCGCCGAGAAGATCGAGCAACTGGCGATACTGAGTGCGGCGCAAAGCATCGCTTTGCGCGTTTTGTCTCAGGACCGTTGCAAGGCGATCATCGAAGAACATTCAGGCTCCAGAACCCCAAATTGCCCGGGTGGGCGAGGCGTTTGCACATCGGTCACGCTCGAATATTCGGCTGGCGCAAAACTCAAAGGACCGCATCGTGCGTCATAGCACTGAAGACAGGGTGCACCACGCCCGCTTTCGAGTGCGTTGCAAAGCGGGACAATTGCTGGCACATATAATATAATTAGGTTCACAAGCGAGTGGTCCGCTACAATCTTTCAGCAGAAAGATGCGTAGTTATTGCAAGTCGACCATTTGTGTTGATGCACAAATTGGGGCAAGTGATTGGGGGCTGGACACAAAACGCCCGCCACTGGGGAGTATAAGGGTATCATGGCGAACTTGGACGAGATTGATCGTCGTCTTTTGAGCGAGCTTCAGGCTGAAGGCCGCGTCACCAATGTGGAATTGGCCCAGCGCGTCGGTTTAACCGCGCCTCCGTGCCTGCGCCGTGTGCGCGGGCTGGAAGAAGACGGCGTAATTCGCGGCTATCATGCCGATCTGGACCCGTCCAAACTCGGCTTTGCCATCACCGTTTTTGCCATGGTGAGCCTCAAATCCCAGGCAGAGGCCGAACTTCGCGAGTTCGAAGACCACATGGCGGACCTTGCGGAGGTGCGTGAGTGTCATATGCTCAATGGCGAAATCGACTTCATTCTGAAGATCGTGAGCAAGGATTTGCAGAGTTTTCAGGAGTTTTTGACGAGCAAGCTGACGCCGGCGCCCAATGTCGCGAGCGTCAAGACCTCGCTCACCATCCGCACCGCCAAGCACGAGCCCGGAGTGCCGCTCTAGCCCCGCAGCGCACAGTCATCGAAACGAGGGAGGACCACACATGAGCGAACAAGAAAAATTGATCGCAAGGCCCTTGAAGGGGTCATGTCTTTGTGGCTCGGTTTCGATAACCATTGAGCAGGCGCACCGCGAAGTCGATGTGTGCCACTGCTCGATGTGCCAAACGTGGGGCGGCTCGATGTATGCAGGCGTTGAGGCCGAGAGTTTCTCGATCAAGGGCGAAGAGCATATTACGGCCTATCCCTCGAGCGACTGGGCCGAGCGTGCATTCTGCTCCAGATGCGGGAGCCACCTTTGGTACAAATTCGTTCCCACCGGCAATCGGACGTTTCTGGCAGGGATGTTTGATTTGCCGCAGGATATTGCGATCAAGCAGCAGATCTTCATCGACGAGAAGCCGCACTGGTATGACCTTGCGCAGGATAGCCCGAAGAAAACCGGAGCCGAGATCATCGCCGAGGCAGAAGCTGCAGGTTTTACCTTCGATTAGTGCAGCTTGAGCCTTGGCCGCACGATCCGGTTGACGCGGCCAATGACCATCAGGCCAAGCCCCTTGAACCACCCGTGGATGCCGATCAGGTGCATCCGGTATAGCGATGTGTAGATGAAGCGCGCCATGCGGCCTTCGACCGCCATCGCGCCTCCCACAAGGTTGCCCATGAGGTTTCCGAGCGTGGTAAAACGGCTGAGCGAAATGAGCGAGCCGTTGTCGTGATAGGTGAAAGTCTCAAGCTTTCGCCCGCGCTCTCTGCGACAGATATTATTGAACACCGTGTCCGCCATCTGGTGCGCGGCCTGGGCACGCGGAGGGATTTGCGGGCCGCCGTCTTCGGGCACGAAAGCGCAGCAGTCACCAAGGGCGAATATATCCTGATCGGTCACACTTTGCAGGGTAGGTTTGACCACGATCTGATTGCGCGGCGTGACTTCGAGGCCGAGCGTTGCCAGAAAATCTGCGCCCTTGACGCCGGCGGCCCAGACCATGAGATCCGCCTCGATCTCCTCGCCATCGGCGGTCACCAGCGCGTTATCGGTGGCCTTGATCACTTGAACCCCCTCGCGCACTTTCACACCGAGCGCCTGAAGCTCACCGCGTGCCGAGTTCGACAGGCGTTCGGGAAGCGCAGGGAGAATACGCTGCCCCGCCTCAAGCAGGGTTACATCAAGGCGGCTTTCATCAAAGACTTCGAGGCCATAGTGTTTGAGGCCTGCCGCCGCGTTATAGAGTTCCGCAGCCAGTTCCACACCCGTTGCACCGCCTCCAACGATCGCGACTTTCACCCGTTCGTCGGCCTTGGGATCGGACAGCATCGCGCGGCTTACGCGCAGGCAATGGTTCAAAAGTCTCGTCCGGAACCGGTCGGCCTGCTTACGGCTGTCGAGATAGAGGCAATGCTCCTTGACGCCGGGCACACCGAAATCGTTTGATACCGAACCAAGGGCGAGCACCAGCATATCGTAGCGGATCGTATGCGCGCCGATCACCTCTTTGCCCTTGTCATCGACCACAGGGGCCAGCCGGATGGTGCGCTTCTTCCGGTCGATGCTCTCAAGCGATCCTTGAAAGAAGCGATACCCCCAGCGCGCACAGTGGCTGCGGTAACCGACCTCGTCGAGATTGGCGTCGAGCGAGCCTGCCGCAACCTCGTGCAAAAGAGGTTTCCAGATGTGCGAAAGGTTCTGATCCACAAGGATAATGTCGTGATTGCGCCGCCCGAACTTGTCGCCAAGCTTGCGGACAAGCTCAAGGCCTCCTGCTCCACCACCAACGACGACAATCTGCGTCTTGCGCGCGCCGCGCCTGATGCGCGGATACGGGGGCGAGGGTTGGGCTTTGCGCTCGCGAGCGGTGATCTTCTGTTGGTCCATAAGGCGTTGCATCCATAACCATCCCCGATCCCGCAGGGGTAAAGGCCCGAGCAATCGGGTTCATCATGCAACGCGCAAAATCCGAATTTGTGCCCGAAGGCCAAACCGGGCGTGTCAGTTGTGATATTCTGGCGGGCAAAAGAAAGCCCGGCAGCAGCGCGGCCGGGCTTTCTTGAAAGCTAATATTGGGCGCAGTTTACGCCTTGCGCTCTGCCAGCCACTCTTCGAGCCATTTGATCGAATAATCGCCGTGGAGCACATCGGTCTGGCGCAGCAATTCCTGATGCAGCGCGATGTTTGTCTTGACGCCTTCGACCACCATTTCTTCCAAAGCGCGGCGCAGGCGCATGATGCACCCTTCGCGGTCGCGCCCATAAACGATGAGCTTCGCAATCATGGAATCGTAATGGGGCGGGATCGAATACCCTGCATAAAGGCCTGAATCGACACGCACATGCATACCACCAGCCGGATGGTAAGATGTGACTTTGCCCGGCGAGGGAGCGAAAGTGAACGCATCCTCGGCGTTGATACGACATTCGATCGCGTGACCGCGAAATTCGAGGTCCTCCTGAGTGACGCTCAATGGTTTGCCGGCTGCAATACGGATCTGTTCGCGCACCAGATCAACGCCCGTGATCGCTTCGGTCACGGGGTGTTCGACCTGAAGCCGGGTGTTCATTTCGATGAAGTAGAACTCACCATTTTCCCAGAGGAATTCGATGGTGCCGGCACCGCGATACGCCATGTCGCGCATCGCCTTTGAGCAGATTTCGCCCATGCGCATGCGCTCTTCGTGGTCGATGACGGGCGAGGGCGCTTCTTCCAGAACCTTCTGGTGGCGGCGTTGCAGCGAGCAATCGCGTTCGCCCAGATGTATGGCATTGCCATTGCCATCGCCGAACACCTGAAATTCGATGTGGCGCGGGTTGCCGAGATACTTCTCGATATAAACCGTGGCATCGCCGAAAGCCGCTTTCGCCTCGGAGCCCGCCTGCTTCATCAGCGTTTCAAGCTGGTCCTCGCTCTCGCACACCTTCATGCCGCGGCCACCGCCGCCAGAGGCCGCTTTGATGATGACCGGATAGCCAACCTCGGCGGCGATCTTCTTGCCCTCTTCAGGGTCCTCGATCGCGCCGTCAGAGCCCGGAACCAGGGGAAGCCCCAGGTCGCCAGCGGTTCTCTTCGCCTGCACCTTGTCGCCCATGGTGCGGATATGCTCGGGCTTGGGCCCGATCCACGCGATGTCGTGCGCTTCGACGATTTCGGCGAATTTGGCGTTTTCCGAAAGGAAGCCATAGCCCGGGTGGATCGCGTCGCAACCGGCCACTTCGGCAGCAGAGATGATCGCTGCGTGGTTGAGATAGCTTTCCGAGGCGGCGGGCGGCCCGATGCACACGGCATGGTCGGCCAATCGCACGTGCATCGCGTCAGCATCCGCAGTGGAGTGCACCGCAACGGTCTCAATGCCCATTTCATGCGCCGCGCGGTGAATACGCAGAGCGATTTCGCCGCGATTGGCGATAAGAATGCGAGTAATGCTCATAATTCAGATGCCCGCTTAACCGATCACGACAAGCGGTTGGTCAAATTCAACCGGCTGCGCGTTTTCGACGAGAATCTCTTTGATTGTGCCGGCCTTGTCCGCGGTGATGGGGTTCATCACCTTCATCGCCTCGACGATCAAAAGCGTATCGCCTTCGGATACGCTGTCGCCGACCTTGATGAAGTTTGGCGCGTTGGGGTCCGGAGCAAGATAGACGGTTCCCACCATCGGAGACTTGAGCGCGTCGACATTGGCTTGCGGTGCGGCGGCCGCTTCGGGAGCCGGAGCGGCGGCTGGCGCTGCGACGGGTGCAGGTGCCATGGCAGGGGCGGCTGCAACACTGGTCGCAATCCCGCCGCGCGCGACGCGGATCTTGCGGTCGTCGTCCTCGACCTCGATCTCGGTGAGACCCGTCTCGTTCAGGAGTTCAGCCAGTTCGCGAACCAGAGCGGTGTCGATGTTCATGCCGGATTTGGATCCGGCGCTTGGCTTCTTGGTAGCCATGCGTTCCCCTATGTTTAAAGTTATAATTGTGCCTATTCACGCCAAATGCGGCTGGCAAGTGGCAATGCGCGCAAACGTGCACGAAAATGTGGGTGGTCAGACCTCGCCCGACGCTACGGCTTGCAATGCAATGCTGTAGGATTGGGCGCCGTGTCCCTCGACCGTCTTGGCCGCTGCCATGCCCACATATGAAATATGCCGGAACGCCTCGCGCGTTTTGGGGTCCGACAAATGCACCTCTATCACGGGCGTTTTGATCGCCTTTATCGCATCAAGCAGCGCGATGGAGGTGTGGGTGAAGGCGGCCGCATTGAGCAGCACCGCGCGAGCGTTTTCGGCCTGCGCTTCGTGGAGCCAGTCGACCAGCATGCCTTCGTGATTGGTCTGGCGCATATCGATTGCAAGGCCATGTTCGCGACCCTCGTCCTCGAGCATCCCGGCGATTTCGTCGAGGGTGGTGTTACCGTAAATCTCGGGCTCGCGCAGGCCAAGCAGGTTCAGATTGGGCCCGTTCAGGACGTAAACAGTGTCGGTCATGGCGCGTGCGATAGCGGCTTATGTGTGCACCGCAAAGCGCCTTGAGCGGGAATACGGGCAAATTGACGTGAATCAATTTCTGGAGGGCACAGCTGCGC
Source organism: Qipengyuania sp. S6317L1 (assembly GCF_023015615.1). Taxonomy (GTDB): domain Bacteria; phylum Pseudomonadota; class Alphaproteobacteria; order Sphingomonadales; family Sphingomonadaceae; genus Erythrobacter. Next base: position 313,328 of record NZ_JALKAJ010000005.1, read on the forward strand.
TATTCACGGCTCATAAGAGAGACAGGAGATGGTTCAGATGACCGACTATTTCGAATTTGCCACCAGGCTCAAGGCCCGCATGGGTGATCTACTCAAGCGGGCCGAGGTGATCGAGGATGATCTGCGCCACCCGCTCGAAGCCGATTCGAGCGAGCAGGCCGTCGACCTGGCCGATGACGAGACGCTCATCGGTGTCGATGATGTCCTGCGCGCTGAGATAACCCAGATCAAACAAGCGCTTGAGCGTATTGAACGCGGAACTTACGGCAGCTGTTCGAAATGCGGGGCCGATATTGGCCGCGAGCGCCTTCACGCGCGGCCGATTGCGACCCGCTGTATCAAGTGTGCGAGCGTTGGTTAGGCGCGGGTTGGGCGCGGGTTGGGCGCGGGGTGGGCTGGGCGCAGCCCTACTTGTCGACGCCTTTGACCTTGCCCCACTGACGCGCGGCGGTGTAGCCGAGATAGCCGGTGCCAAAGAGCGCATAAAGCGGCTCTGGTAGGCCGGAGAGGTAGGCGTTCATGCCGCTTGCGATGTTTGTCGCGGCGGAAGGGTTGAACGCGCTGAGCAGACCCATCGGCAAAGCCGTCAGGATCAGGACATACATCACGTAAAGAAAGCTTGGCCGCGCGCGGCTGGTCCAGGGGTCTTTGGAATTGGCTTCTGCGACAATGGCTTGCAGGCGCGCTTCGATCAGTTCCATTTCCTGCGACCCTTCAAGCTTGATGAGTTCAAGCTGGGCCTTGGCGCGGGCTTCCTTATCCGGAATGATTTTGTCGAGGATCTTCGTGATCGGGCCGATAAGCGAGGTAAGCAGTCCCATAAATGCGCACTCCTTGTTGCGAGTCGCGCTTTTGGTAACCAGAATGGTTCGTGTAGGAAAATCCTCTAACCAACGTGTGTCATTCGCCCGCTTCCGCTAGCAACCGTTGAGCGAGCGCAAGGTGGGGGCGGTCGATCATCGCGCCGTCAAGCTGAAGTGCGCCGGCTTCGGGGTTGGCCGCAAACGCATCGACAATAGCACGTGCGTGGGCAATTTCCTCGGCGCTCGGAGTGAATGCTGCGTTGATCGGGGCGACCTGGGCAGGGTGGATCGCCAGCATACCGCGGAACCCTTGTGCGCGAACGCGACGGGCGCGGGTTTCGAGCGCTTCAAGATCGCGAAATTCGGGTTGCACCGTCTCGAGCGGGATGACGCCCGCTTTGACCGCACCCAAAAGGCACAAAGAACGCGCCATTTCAAACACGTGGGTGTATTCACCATCGGGGCCGCGTTGCTGGCTCGCGCCGATTTCACTCGACAGGTCTTCGGCCCCCCAACTCATCGCCACCAAGCGCGGCGCGCCGTCATACGTGCCGGTGGTGAACATGGCAGCCGCCGTCTCTGTCACCAATGCGGCGACCTTGATTGAACCCACTGCGAGCCCCGCTGCCTGTTCGCGTTCGGTCAGCATCGCGTCGAGCGTTTCGACATCTTGCCCGCCCTCGGCCTTGGGAAGGAAAACGCCGCCAGGGCCAGCCGACACCACGGCGTCAAGATCGCCCTTGGTCCAATTGCCTGAAAGCGGGTTTACCCGCACCCACACGCGGGCCGGATCGGGGGTGGACCGGATGGCTTGAGCCACCATTTCTCGCGCCGCTTCCTTGCGCTCCGGAACCACTGAATCTTCAAGGTCCAAAAGGGCAATATCGGCATCGCTTGCAATGGCCTTGCCCATTTTCTTCTCGCTGTCGCCAGGGGCAAACAGCCAGCTGCGCATTTTGATCTGGTGTGCGTTATTCATGTCCGGTCCTCTCTTGCCCAGCGGGGTAGAGCGGTCAGAACGTTCCTTCAATCTCAAGCGTGAAGATTTGCCCGAAACGGCGATCACGATCCTCGACAAATTCGACCGCTCCTGATGCGCGGTCTTCGAAGACGGTGCGATCGAACTTGTTCGTACGATCAAGGATGTTGTTGATCGCAAGGCGCACTACAAGTCCCACTACATCCTTGTTTTCAACGTAATAGCCCGCAAATCCGAAGGTTTCACGGCGGCGTGCAATCTGGTCGAGGCGCACGTCCTCGGCGGTATCGTTCCAGAAGGCGGTTACGCCGTTTGCCCAGTTTGACGAGCCGAAATCGTGGCGGATTTCAAAGTCGATCTGCTCGGTTTCAAACCGTGAGAGGTTCCGGCTGAAGGCGAGCAACGGATCGCGCACCGAACTGGTTGCGAGCCGGAACCCAGCGTCAAACCGCGTTCCCTTCCAGCCCAGCGCGTCGGACAAGAGCGTGACATCGCCCTCAAATCCATAGCGGCTGGCCGACGAAATGTTGCCCGGTGCCTGCCCGCCGCCTTCGATCGGGATAAGATCGACAATATCGGAAACGTCTTCGTAAAACGGGCGCAGCGCCAGAGTGCCAAGGGCGCCAAGACCCAGATTGGCCTCCATCTCGAAGCGCCAGAGTTGTGGCGGGACCAATGCGATGTTTGAGACATTGGTGTTGTTTTCGTCGAGATCGACCGAAGCGATAAAATCAAAGAAATTGAGCTGCCCGACCACTCGCTCGATCCGGCCGGAAAGATTGACCGTATCGCCCGCTGCCCAATCGAGCGCGACAGACCCTTTGGGACGGTAAAATGTCCGGGTTTGGCCTACCGGACCGTCCTGCGAGATGCGCGAATATTCAGCGCCCAAGCTTGTCTGCAATTGAAGGTTGTCCGCAAGGGGGCGGCTGTATGTGACGGTCGCCTCGGCGCGGTCCTCTTCGACCCGGCTGTTTGCCCCGACAAGCGCCACCGGCTGCAAGATCCCTTCGCCGTCGCGCTCTTCCAGGGCAGCCTCGATGTCGAGGAAGTTCTTGACGCCCTCGACCGCGACAACAAGATCGCCGCCAAACGCGCCAAAGTTAAACTCGCCGCGCGCAATGGTTTCGCCTTCGTCAGCGTCGCGGGTGAACAAAATGCCTTGGGGCGCGCTGCCATCAGCAAATTCTGTAAGAACAGAAGAGGTTGTCGGGCTGTCTTCGTAGCGGTGATAGGCAATCAGTTTGAGCCGCCCGCCGGCCACGGGAAATTCGTAATCGGCACCCACTTCGAAATTGAACTCGTCCTCGGACCCGCGAAGGGTTCGGGTGCGGTCAACAGGATCGATAATGCCAGACCGCTCTGAAATCTCGCGTTCGCGAAAAATAAAACCGTTCACCGCTCCGGTGAGGTTCAAAACATTGCCGTTGTTGGCGATACGCGAATAGGAGCCTGAAACACCGATCGCATCCGTGGCAAAATTGGCTTTTTCCTCGCGTGTGTCGATCAGTGTTCCCGCACTGTCGAAAGCCAATTCAGGCCCTTCATCCCCGCGCCGGTTTGAATCGTTTTCAAAACTGAGGGTCCATTCGTCCTTTTTACCGCCGCCAGCGAAGGAGACTCGCCCTTCCAACAGGCGGGGCGGGGTCCCGCTTGTGCGGATTTGCGGTGCATATCGGAATGTCCCGGAGATGCCGCCGCTTCTGGCGGTGACGACATTCAGCACCTGCCCGCTAAGCCCGCCGATATCGAGGCTTGCGCCGTCAACCAGTTCGAGGCGCACGACCTCTTCGACCGGGATCCGGCCCAGGGCTTCAACCGGCCCATTTGATTTGCCCGAAATCCGGCGACCATTGATCAGGACATTGGTATCGGCAGCGCCAAGACCACGTGCGCCATCGCCTTCGCGGATCGAGAAACCCGGCACTTGGCGCGCCATGTCAGCGGCGCTGCGCGGCGCGAAACGGGCAAAGGCTTCCGGCGTGAAAATGGCTCTGGCATCGGTGTTGGGCGTGTCGCTTACGCCTTGGCCACCGGCTACATCGCTCGCTTCGGCGGGGATCGCATTGTCCTGCGCAAAGGCCGGCGCTGCACTCGCGGCCAGCGCTGCCGTGCTGGCGAGCAAGAGGGGACGTGCAATCGCCGCGAAGGAAGCTGTCGAATTCATGAAGGTTGCTTGCGTGGCCTTGCAATGAAATTACAGCGGTAAATGACGAAGCGTCCATCTCTCCCGACGAATGGATTCAGGCAGAAATTTGTCTCGCAGCTGTTTGCCGGGCCAAAATCAATACTGTTTTTCGCCGCTGGCAGTTGCGTTCTCTTGGCAAAAACCGGTGGGCGGTTTGTCATGAATCACGAAAGCAAAATTCAGCATGTTCTCAATCGTTTGGAATTGAGTGAGAACCATCTTTGCCGGTTTGAAAGCGGTCCCGTTGCAAAGGTAACGAATATCTATTTGTTGGGGGACTTTGTGAGGTCCGGAAAGCAGAGCGCGGATTTTCTTCGCGCTTGGCTCATCAATCATGGAATAGATCGACAGGCCACTGAGCGCAGAGGCTGTCCCGCCCACCAAACTTGCAAAACTTGGTGATACCGATGTGAGTTTGCCAGCCTGATTTAGAACTCCGGTACCCACACTCTCCACTTTCGCCAGGCACGCTTCAAACGCCGCCCTTTCAACGGTCGCATTCCGAATGCGAGAGCGATTGGTTATGTCTTTTGCAAACATGGCCACGCCGTTTGGCCATGGCACAATTTTATAATGATAATTACGGTTGCCCCGATGGCCTGCGGGCAATTCGAAGCTTTCCGGTCGTTTGCTTTCCAGCGCTTCTTTGAGCCGCAATAAAATATACTGGTCATTGGGTGTTTCGACCAAATTCTCAATCGGCGCGCCGATAGCCTTGTCAGGCTCTATATCCAGCACATCACAAAACGCCTGATTGATGCGCCTGATATTGAGGTTCGTATCAAGAATAAGGACCAATTCGTCGATTGTTTCGAATGTTAACCGCAGTTTCGTGTCGAGCCGGTCTACATCCATCCCGACCAGCGAGCGCATATCGTGATACTGTCTGGACGACAGAATAACGAAGTCCTCTCGGCCGTGGGTGGTCACGTGAACAGGACCCGGCACAAGCATCTCTTTGACTTTGGGCAATGACCGCACGAGTTGGGTCGAGGAGATGGACTGACTTTTTGGGATCATGCAGGTTACTCTCTCTCTACTAACTCTTAAGATAACGCTGCAGCGTGGACAGGTTTCCCGAAAATACGAAAGTTGCATGAAAACGGTTTAAGTAGCTTTTAACCATAGGTTCGGAACAAAACAAAAATACGCCTGTTTTCAGACTATTAGAATTCATCGTTCGATATTAGGGTTTCTGGAATTTTGTGTATTTTACGTTAGCTGCCCAGTGGAATAGGTTCTTTGATTAGTTACTCCTCGATGTGAATATCTTCGTGTTCCATTCGAAGGAGAGAAAGAACATGAAGACGTATCTAAAAGCGACAGCATCAACCTCGGCGTTGTTCGCAACACTAGCGACGGCAACTTTTCTAACTCCAATCTCAACCCAGAAAGCTCATGCGCAGGCTCTCCCGGTGGTTGATGTGTGCACCGGAATTTCGCTTCCAAGATCGGCCGTGACCGAAGTTATCGGGGCGGTAAACCAGCCAATCGTCGGAGAAGTCGAAGGCGTTGTGAATGGGATCACCGGCCTTTTGGGCGGCGTCCCGCTCTTGTCCGTTCTGGGTTTCCCGACACTCAATGTTGACCTCACCACGATCCTTGCCGACGCAGAAGCGGGTGATCCGCTGAGCCTTCAGGTGCTCAATTCCGACGGCAACATCGTCACGGACAGCGATGACTGTAATATTGGCGCCGACAATTTCTCGCTCAACGACGAAGGCGGAATCTCGATTGGCGGAAACCAGATCAGCGGGCTTGGAACGAACGGACAGGCCGCGATCGCCGGTGAGCAAAGCGCGATTGCGTTTGGTAACAATGCCTCGACCTCAATCGGTGCCGATGGCGCAATTGCATTTGGTTCAGGCGCTTCGGCAACCGAGGGAAATGCGGTTGCCATCGGAGCAGGCTCGGTCGCTGATCGTGCTGCGCTAACGGGCTATAGCGCGGCGGGGATCACCGGCACGGTCGATTCAGCCGGTGCCGTTTCGTTTGGCTCTGCAGGTCAGGAACGCCAGCTGATCAATATCGCGCCAGGCAGCGCGCCCAACGATGCTGCGACCGTGGGCCAGGTGACAGGTGCCATTGCCGAAGCAACCGGAAACCTAATCGCTTATGACGATGCGGCCCTGACGAGCATAACGCTTGGCGGTGCCGGGGGAACGACGGTCACGAACGTTGCAGACGGGGCTCTCAATGCTTCATCCAGCGATGCGGTGAACGGGTCCCAGCTTTTCGCAACCAATCAGAATGTTGCGGCCAATACATCAAATATCACCACTCTCGACGGGCGCGTAACCGTCAACGAAGGCGATATCGCCAGTCTTCAATCGGACGTTGCGACCAACACGACAGGTATCACCAATCTGGATGGGCGCGTCACGGTAAACGAAGGAGATATCGCCGATCTTCAAACCGATGTCGCAACCAACACGACGAACATCACTACCCTGGATGGTCGCGTAACAACCAACGAAGGGGATATTGCAAATCTTCAGACCGACCTTGCGACCAATACCACCAACATCGCCAATCTCGACGGGCGGGTGACTGTGAATGAAGGCGACATCGCAAACATTCAGACCGACGTTGCCACGAACACCACGGATATCGCCAATGTCGACGCGCGCGTGACCGTGAATGAACAATCGATCATCGACAACTCGACTGCGATCCAGAACCTCATCGACGGGTCTATGGGCTCAACCGATTTGACGGTCGTGAACTCGCGCATCACCCAGAACGAAAACGATATTGTCGATCTCGACGGCCGGGTGACGGTCAACGAGAACGATATCGCCAATGTGCAGGCCGATGTCGCGACCAATACCAGCAATATCGCGGGGCTCGATGGTCGGGTCTCCGTCAACGAAGGCGATATTGCTGCGCTCGACACCCGCGTCGCCACGAATGAGACGGATATCTCGAACCTCGACGGGCGTGTGACCGCGAATGAAGGCGATATTGTAGCGCTCGATACGCGCGTCGCCACCAACGAAACCGATATCTCAAACCTCGATGGCCGCGTGACCGTCAACGAAGGCGACATCGCCTCGCTCGACACGCGGGTTACGACTGCGGAGGGCGATATCGACACGCTCGAAGGCCGCGTGACAGTCAATGAAGGGGATATTGCTGCGCTCGATACCCGCCAGACCGACACCGAAGGAGATGTCGCAAACCTCGATGCGCGGGTCACCGTCAACGAAGGCGATATTGCCGTTCTCGAAGGGCGGGTGGATAACGTTCCGGTCGCCTATGTCGATGATACAGACGGCGTGACCCGCTCGCCCGTTCCGACCGGCACTGTTGCATTCGGTGCGCCCGGAGGCAGCGCGGTTCGCGTAACCAATGTGGCCGACGCAACTCTTGCTGCGGGATCAACAGATGCGGTCAACGGCGGACAGCTGTTTGCCACCAATCAGGCTGTGGCCCAAAACCGCACCGATATCGATGCCAACACCGCCAGCATCACGTCGCTCACTTCCTCGATCCAGGGCAGCACGGTTTCCGCGGTGCAATATTCCAACCCTGACAATCCGACAGTCTCAAACGGCGGAACGATCACCAATGATGTGACACTGGTGGGCGCAAACGCCTCGGCTCCGGTGGCACTTCACAATGTCGCCGACGCCACATCGGCCACCGATGCCGTCAACTTGCGCCAGCTGCAGGGCGGACTTGGTCAGGTCATGGCCGACTCGATTGCCTACACAGACGCACGCTTTGCTGATCTGAGCTTCGACCTTTCGCAGCTCGAAAACGAAGCGGCCGCAGGGACCGCTGCGGCGATGGCAATGGCCGCTATCCCGCAGACGATTAGCGCCAGTGCGAACATGGTCGGTGGTGCTGTCAGCCACTATCGCGGCGAAACGGCGTTCGGCTTCGGCTTCTCCTCGGCCTTCAATGACGGGACTGCAGTTGTGCGGATCAACGGCACAATCGACACCCGCGGCAGAGGCGGAGTGGCCGCTGGCGCAGGCTTCTCGTTCTGAATTGGCTGCGAGTTCATTCGTGGCTGAGTGGGGCCGCATACCAGTCGGCATGGTATGCGGCCCCACAATTATGAGTAATGCCGGATGCCGGGAGCGCATGAACGGGCGGAAAGCTTTCGCGACCTTTATCGTTTCTGTTTGGGAAGCACCAATCATGGACTGGTTGCGGCATGCCGCGCGATAGCCCTGCAATCGGGGTGATCCGCGCAAAGCAAATTCGGCTAAGCCATTGACTCCACTGGTCGGGAAGACAGGATTCGAACCTGCGACCCCCACACCCCCAGTGTGATGCGCTACCAGGCTGCGCTACTTCCCGAACCGGTGGAGTGCCGGGGCCTATAGGAGGCTCTTTTGTTGCTGACAAGCGGGGATGCGTCACGAATTTGTGCAGGCGCACGGCAATACGTGAATTTGGGGACATTGTTGCGCGCAGATCAAGGGTTGATTGCGGGGCGCTTGCAATGCTGCTAACCGCGCCCACTTAAGTCCGATAATACGAGTGCATTCGGGCTGGTATCGAGGGGTGTTGCGACACACGGCGCGGCTTGGGCTTGTCCCTCCTCAACGATGCTGGCCGCGTGCACAAGCACACACAAAACATAGGTTTAACAAAACGATGCTCGAACTTCTGACAGCTGCTGCCGCTGGTGCAGGCGAAGCGCCTCCTGCTTGGATCAACTGGCTGCCAATCGTTGGTATGGTTGTGATTTTCTGGTTCCTCATCATTCGCCCGCAGATGAAGCGTCAAAAAGAGCACCAGGCAAAAGTCGCTGGCCTCAAGAAGGGCGATCAGGTTGTGACGCAGGGCGGGCTCGTTGGTAAAGTCATCAAGGTCGATGACGTTTACGCCGAGGTTGAGCTTGCCAAGGATGTGCGCGTGAAAGCAGTCAAACACACCATCGCCGACCTCGTCGAGCCGGGCGCAAAGCCTGCCGCCAACGACTAATTCGGCGGGGCGCGGCAGCGTCTGGCCATCATTCATACATCTCAACAGGATCAAAGCGTAAAAACGATGCTTGATACACCGCTTTGGAAGAAAATCTCGCTTTGGGGGCTGACGATCGCATTGATCGCCGCGGCTTTGCCGTCCCTTATGATGTCGTCCGGATTTGATTTTGGCGACGATGCGCCAACGGTCAATCTGGGCCTCGATCTGGCGGGTGGCTCGCACCTTTTGCTCGAAGCTGATCCTGACGATGTCGCTGCCAAGCGGCTGGAGAATATGGAAGAATCGGTCGAGGCCGCGCTTCGCGGTGCGACACCGGAAATCAAGTTCGGCGACACGTCGCGCGCCGACGGCCGGTTCTCGCTCCTGCTCGATTCCGCATCCGATATCGACCGCGCAAGGGGCCTGCTTGAACCGCTGATGATGGGCCGTGATGGTTCGCTCCAGCAAGAGTGGGATCTTGAGGTTGTCGATACACAGCGGCTTGTTCTCGTCCCGACCGAAAGCGGTCTCAACGTCGCGGTCAACAACGCGATGGAAAGCGTGATCGAGGTTGTGCGTCGCCGGATCGACGAACTTGGCACGCGCGAGCCGACGATTGTGCGCCAGGGCGATACCCGCATTGTGGTTCAGGTGCCCGGGCTCGAAGACCCGCAGGCCCTCAAGGAATTGCTCGGCAAAACGGCAGAGCTTGAATTCAAACTCGTCGACCAACAGGCGCTGCCCAGCAATACCGAGGCAGGCGTTGCCAATCCGGGAAGCCAGATCTTCCCCTATGCCGCCGATAGCAATCTTGCAGGCCAGTCAGAGGCGGTAAAGCGCCTTGGCGGTATTCGCGGTGACAGCCTCACAGGCGCGCAGGCCGGTGTTGACCCTCAAACCAATCGAAGCGTCGTCAACATCCAGTTCGACCAGCAAGGCGGTCAGAAATTCGCCAAGCTTTCGACCGAGAACGTGGGACAACGTTTTGCGATTATTCTCGATGGCGAGGTGATTTCGGCCCCGTTCTTCAACGAGCCGATCCTCGGCGGTGCAGCGCAAATTTCGGGCAGCTTCTCGCCCGACAGCGCAAACCAGCTCGCCATCCAACTGCGTTCAGGCGCGCTTGAAGTGCCGCTCACTGTTATCGAAGAACGCACCGTTTCGGCAGAATTGGGTGAACAATCCATCCGGTCCGGCATGATCGCCATGCTGATCGGCAGCCTTGCGGTGATCGCGCTGATGATTGCGACCTATGGCCGTTTCGGCGTTTATGCCACCGGCGCGCTTCTGATCAACGTGCTCATCCTGCTTGGCCTTATGGCAATCGGCAACTTCACCCTGACACTGCCCGGTATTGCAGGTTTCGTGCTGACGGTGGGCGCCGCGGTGGACGCGAACGTGCTCATCAACGAGCGTATCCGCGAAGAGCGCAAGCGTGGCCGCAAGGTCGTGACCGCGGTCGAAAACGGTTACAAAGAGGCCAGCCGCGCCATTTATGACGCTAACATCACCAACTTTATCGCAGGCGCACTGCTGTTCTGGTTCGGCTCCGGGCCTGTCAGGGGCTTTGCCGTGGTTCTGGTGATTGGCCTTCTGACTTCGGTCTTCACCGCGCTTACGCTCACCCGCATGTGGGTCTCGGGCTATCTGAGCGCGAACCGTCCCAAAGACATCAACATTTAAGAAGGAGGCGAGGCACATGAAACTTTTAAAGCTCGTCCCTGATGACACGAATATCCAATTCCTGCGCCTGCGCGTGCCGTTTTTCATTCTCAGCCTCGTGCTGATTTTCGGAAGCTGGGGCGCGGTGGCGTACAATGGCCTGAACCTTGGCATCGACTTTGCCGGCGGACAGGAAGTGCGGCTGACCTTTGAAGAAGGAAACGCCGCGCCTGTTGGTGAGCTTCGCGAAACGGTCGCAGGGCTCGGCTATGGCACACCTGTCGTGCAGGAATTCGGTTCACCCAATGAGGTGAGCATCCGTGTGCCTTTGCCCGAAGGGGCGGAGGACACACCGGGCGCTGCTACCGCCATTGGTAACGAAGTCATCGCCGCAATCGAAAGCGGTTATCCTGATGTGCGCACCGACGGGAACTCGACCGTTTCGGGCAAGGTCGCAGGCGAATTCAGCCGCGATGCAGCAATTGCACTTGCCGCAGCGATGGCGATGGTCGCGCTATACATCTGGATCCGGTTCGAGTGGCAGTTCGGCGTCGGCGCGCTGTTCGCGCTTTTCCACGATGTCTCTGTGACCATGGGGCTTTTTGCGATCACGCAGATGGAGTTCTCGCTCCAGATTATCGCGGCAATCCTTGCGGTCATCGGTTACTCGCTCAACGATACGATCGTCGTCTACGACCGCATCCGCGAAAACCTTAAGAAGTATCGCAAGATGCCGTTGCCCGAGGTTCTCGACCTGTCGGTCAATGAAACCCTTGCGCGCACGGTCATGACATCGCTCACGCTTCTGGTGGCGCTGTTGCCGTTGCTTATCGCGGGGCCGGCAAGCCTTTTCGGCCTTGTCGCTGCGATCACGGCGGGTCTTTTCATCGGGACCTACTCGAGCATCTATCTTGCCTCGCCGCTTCTGATCTGGATGGGCGTCACATCGGACAGCTTTGTGCCGCAAGAAACCGATGCCGACCGGCAGGAGAAGAAAGCCCTCGGAGAGGCGTAGCTCACGCCTTCGCGACGAGCCCGTCGTAATAGGCGGCGAGCTCAATCGCGTTGGTTTGCCAGCTGAACCGCTCGGCCATCGCCGCAACCGCTTGACGCATGGGCGGGTCGTTCAGGACCGCACGAATGCCCGCAGCAACGCTTTCCGGATCGCGTTTGACGAGGCGGCCGGCGGTTGGATTTGTAATGATCTCTTGCGCGCCGCCGACGTTGCAGGTGACAACTGGCGTCCCGCAGGCGAGCGCTTCGACCCAGGCATTGGCGAGCCCTTCATTTGCGGTCGGCAGCACCATCACATCGGCTGCGGACAAGACAAGCGGCAGCATGTCGTGGTCGAGCGAGCCTGCAAAATGCACCCGTTCAGCCACACCCAGATCGCGGGCCAATTGGCGCAGGTGCACCTCATCATCGCCTTTGCCCACCAGAACCAGACGCGCACCCTCAATGCGTGCCAGCGCGGCAATCGCGATATCCTGCCCCTTGCGCTCAATCAGGGCGCCGACACACACCAGAAGCGGCGCATTGCCTGGCATGGCAAAGCCCAGTTCCGCGCTGAGCTGCGAGCGTAGTTGCGTGTGGTCGAGCGGGCGAAAACGTTCCCGGTCAAGCCCGGTGTAATGCACGCTGATTTTCTCGCGCGGCATTCCGATAGCGGTCATTTCTTTTACCATGGAGCCGCTCACCGCAAGAAGGCCCGCCGCGCGCTCTGCCGCTTGCAGCATTTGCTCTCGTGCAAAGTCGATCCCGCCCCAGTAGGTGATGTCAGAGCCGCGCGCCTTGATTGAAACGGGCAGGCCCATCTCTTTTGCAATCCAAGCCGCCGCCGGGCCATCGGGGAAGAAGAACTGCGCATCAATAAGGTCGATCGGGTTCTGCTGGTGGATACGTTTGATGACGGGCAGGGCGGCCTTTGCAATGGCAGAGGCGTTGCGCCGTGCCCCCACTTTGGGGATCAGCGTAAAGCGCGGGCGATGCACGGATATTCCATGCTCTTCGGCGCTGTCGGGAAGCTTGGCCAGGTCGCGGTAACGGCCAAGCGAGAGCGGGGGAAGACCGACGGGATTGACCACGCTCACCTGCCAATCGCCTGTCTGCGCGCCTCTCTTTGCAAGCGCCTCAAGCGAGCGCGCAACGAAGGTTCCGAAGCGCGGTGAAACCGGGTTCGGGTATAGCGTGCTGAGAGAAAGGACGTGCTTCATTGTATCGCTCATAGGGGGCGCACCAGCATGCACGCGATCGCGATCCAGTCGGGATTGTCGATGACCTGTTGTTTCTGCCCGGCCTGGGCAGGCAGTATCGCAAGTTTGTAACCGCGCCGATCAATCAGCCGCCCGAAGGCAAACCGGCCACCGGGGCGCGGCACCAGGCAATCGCGGTTCATCGCGGCAAGGAAGTCCTTATCCTTGGCCGCCCACGCATCAATCTGGCGCAGCCACACGCTATCGCCGGGTCGATATTCTCCCACGGGCGCGGTCACTTCGAGCACCAGCATGGGCTCATCGCCTCCTTGCGCGGCCATTTCGCTTGGCAGGATTGCATCGCGGTGTTGTTTGAGCGCTTCGGGATCGCTCGCGCCAAGTTCTGCGATCACTTTTGCACGAGGGGTGTTTTCGGAGCGGACCAACACTTCGGGATCAACGTCGAGAGCCGCGCCAATGCGCTCCATCCATTTGGTCGATAGATTGCGCATACCCGTTTCGAGGCGTCCGATGGTTTGCGCGGTGGTTGGCGGGTCACACGCTGCGCCAAGGTCCGCGAGCGTCATCGCGCGCGCCTTTCGAATTTCGCGAATACGGTTGATCATCGAGGGCTTGGCCTTTCGCAAAGTAACCAAATTGGCGAATTTGACTTTCCTACATCACCGGGCGCGTTGCAAGCCCCCTTTCACAGAAGCCATGCGAAGAGGAGTGTGACGATGCGCAAACTGGTAGAACGTGAACTGACCCCCGAAGGCCCCCGACGCACGAGTGAGGGGAGAGGCAAGCACCGCAGTGTAACGGTCAATCTGGGCGAATCGCCGATCGCCTGGCTGCATTCGCGCGGGCATTTGTCGGATCGCCTGTTTCAAGCGGGCGAGCAACTCAGGAATGATTACGAACGCGCGCAATTGTCTGCCAATCTGACGATGCGATGGGATCCGGTGCGGATAAAGACAGGCAATCGCGGCAGCAGCGAGGCGGGCTTGACGTCGAGCGAGAAGCAGGTGGCTGCCAAGCAACGCTTTGACGGCGCCTTGGCCGAAGCGGGCAAGGGGTTGGACGATGTCTTGTGGCGCGTGGTGTGCGCTGGCGAAGGCTTGCCCCAAGCTGAAAAGGCGCTTGGCTGGCCGGCGCGCAGTGGCAAGCTGGTGCTGCAATTGGCGCTTGAACGGGTGGCGGATTTCTACCGTATCATGTGAGGCGGGATGTGCGCCTTTGAACAGTGTCTCAACTGTCTCAAACGAGCTGTGCAACGCGCGTTTGGAGGCGCGGCACAATATCGGTTTCAAACCACGGATTTCGCCCGATCCACATGCGCACGCGCCACGAGGGGTGGGGCAGGGGGATGACCGGGCCAAGCGCGTCGCTCTCCTGCTCGCCTTCGCCCACCCGGTCGGTCAGCGAAAGCTTCCGGGTGAGGGGTAGATATTGCGCTTGCGCATAGCTTCCCACCAGAAGCGTGAGACGGGTTCGCGGGAGATGTGCGAGGATTTGATCGTGCCACTGCGGCGCGCACTCCTTGCGCGGAGGGGCATCGCCGCCCTTCGCCTTTCCCGGATAACAGAACCCCATTGGCATGATCGCGACCTTCGCCGCATCATAAAAGTCGGATTTTTCCAGCCCGACCCAATCGCGCAAACGATCGCCGCTGTCATCGTCCCAGGGGATACCGCTTGTGTGAACCTTTGTGCCGGGGGCCTGCCCGATGATCAGAATGCGCGAGTTGGACGAAAACTGGACGATGGGCCGGGGGCCAAGCGGCAGGTGCTCGGCGCAAAGTGTGCAGGCCTTGATCTCATCGTGCAGCGCGGCGCTGCTCATCCCTCGACCCGCTCGGCAAGCTCCAGCCACCGTTCTTCGGCTGCGTCCTTTTCTGCTCGCGCATTCTCGACCCCCTTGGAGATATTGGCAAACCGCTTCGGATCAGACGCGAACAGGTCGGGGTCTGAAAGGATTGTCTCGCCCTTGGTGATCGCTGCTTCGAGTTCTTCGATGCGCGCAGGCAGGAGCTCGTAATCGCGCTGGTCTTTATAGGACAGCTTGCCCGGTGTCGCATCAGACGGTGACGCGCGCACTTCGGAAGGCTCGGCCTTGGCAGGCTTGGCCTTTGGCGCGACCGGCTTGCGGCGCTTGGCCTCCCAATCCTCGTATCCGCCCGCAACGATGTCCACGCGGCCAGTGCCGTCGAGGCCGAGCGTGACGGTCACCGTCTTGTCGAGAAAGTCGCGGTCGTGGCTGACGATCAGGACAGTGCCGTCGAAATCGGCGATGACTTCTTGCAGGAGGTCGAGCGTTTCAAGGTCGAGATCGTTGGTGGGCTCGTCCAGCACGAGGAGGTTTGCGGTCCGCGCAAACTCGCGCGCAAGGAGAAGGCGCGAACGCTCTCCGCCCGACAGGATTCCGACCTTGGTATCGACCAGCTTGGGGTCGAACAGAAAGTCCTTGAGGTATGCCTGAACGTGCTTGCGATTGCCCCTGACGTCGATCCAATCGCCGCCCTCGGCAAGAATGTCGCGCACGCTCGCATCGGGCTCCAGAAGCTTTCGCTGCTGGTCGATCATCACGCCGCTCAATGTGCGGGCGTGGGTGATGGTGCCGGTGTCGGGCTCGATCTCTTTGGTGAGCAGCTTGAGCAGCGTTGTCTTGCCCGCGCCGTTCGCGCCGACAATGCCGATGCGGTCGCCGTTCTGGATGCGCAGGGTGAACGGCTTTATCACCGCGCGCCCGTCGTAAGATTTGGAAATCTCTTCGGCGACGATCACCGATTTGGATTTGAACTCTTCGTCATTCGCCAGTTTCAGCTTGGCCGAACCGCTGTCCGAAATCATGGCCGCGCGTGCGGCGCGCATCTGGTGCAGCTTTTCAAGACGCCCCTGATTGCGCTTGCGCCGCGCAGTTACACCGCGTTCGAGCCAGTGCGCCTCGATCTTGAGCTTGGCATCAAGCCGCTCAGCCGCGCGCGCTTCCTCGGCGTAAACCTGTTCTTCCCACGCTTCATAACCGCCAAAGCCGACCTCCTTGCGCCGCAAGGTCCCCCGGTCGAGCCACAGCGTCGCGCGGGTCAGGCGCTTGAGGAAGGTGCGGTCGTGGCTGATCGTGATAAACGCACCCTTATACCGGTTCAGCCAGTCCTCAAGCCAGTCAATCGCGGAAAGATCCAGATGGTTGGTGGGCTCGTCCAGCAGCAAAAGATCAGGGTCCTGCGCCAATGCGCGCGCAATCGCTGCACGGCGTTTTTCACCGCCGCTCGCGGTCGCCGCATCGGTCGCCATGTCGATGCCAAGCTGTCCCGCAATCGCGTCAACCTCGTGCGCAGCGGGCGCGTCATCACCGGCAAGCGCAAAATCCATCAGCGTATCAGCTGCGCTGAAATCAGGGTCCTGCTCCAGGAACACGATGCGCGCGCCCGGTTTGACCCGGCGCGTGCCACGGTCGGCTTCGATCCGGTCGTCGATCAACTTCAGCAGCGTCGTCTTGCCCGCGCCATTGCGTCCGATCAGCGCCAGCCTGTCGCCGGGGAGAATATGCAAATCTATCGGCTCGGCGCCCTCACCGGGTTGAGGCCCGCCGAAAAGCCAGCGCGCGCCTTGTTGCAGGGAAAGGCCTTCCCATGAAAGAATTGGAGGTTGTGCCATGGTGCGCGCGCTTAAGCACTTGCATCCTTGCTGCCAAGTCGGTTCAGTGTGCGCTCAGGCATAAAACACTAGGAAGCCTGAAAATTCAGGAGGAAGTTTCATGATCCGCTACGCACTCGCCCTTGGTCTTGCTTCAGGCACCGCAGCAATGGTTGCTGCGCCCGTCCACGCTCAGGAGATTGAGATTGAGACTCATGGGCCCGTGATCGAACTGTCCGTATCCGAAAGCGTTACCGCACAGCCCGATCTGGTGACTGTCGGCGCAGGGGTCACAAGCAGAGCGGCCACCGCGGTCGAGGCGATGCGCCTCAATTCGCGCCAGATGCAGAGCGTGATCGACCAGATCAAGGCGCTGGGCGTGGAAGACAAGGATATCCAGACGACCGGTATCAATCTCAACGCGCAATATGACTATGACCGCAACAGCCAGACCCAGGTCTTTCGCGGCTATCAGGTTTCCAACCGCGTCAGCGTGAAGCTGCGCGATGTGGCCGGCACGGGCGCAGCCTTGGACGCATTGGTGTCGGCTGGCGCAACCGATCTTTCCGGCCCGACCTTCAGCATCGAAGACGATGAAAGCGCCAAAGCGATGGCCCGCGAACGCGCTATTGAACGCGCACAGGCCCGCGCGCAAAGCTATGCCAAACTGTTCGGTTATGACGGTGTGGAAGTGATGTCAGTGAGCGAAAGCTTGAGCGGATCTTCTCCCGCGCCTCAAATGGTGATGCGTGCGATGGATGCAGAAGCAGCGGCCGCGCCCGTTCAACCGGGCCAGGTAAGCACCGGGGTCAACCTTACGATCAAATATGAGATGGTGCGCGACGAGGGGTGAAAGGGGCGACAGGGGTGACACGCCGTTACCAAGCTGAACGCATCAAAGATCGCATATTCACAGCTTGTTCAATAGACCACAGCTAGGCATGACATTGTAATGACAACCCGCCGTTTCCTTTTGGCCGCAATGGCCGCTTCTGCTGCGACAGTGATGCTGGGCGCTGGCTCTGCAACGTCTGCCGTTGCATCCGGCGTTGCAGCGCAGGAGCAGACGCGCACCGATCAGGGCACGGCGCGGCGCGAAATGCGGGCCGGCAATCAGCTCTCCTTGCGAGAGATCGAACGGCGCGTGCTTCCACGGATGCGCGGCGCGGAATATCTCGGCCCATCCTATGACAGCACCGCGCGTGCCTACCGGCTCAAATTCATCCGCGATGGCCGCGTGACCTATGTCGATGTTGATGCACGCTCTGGCCGTATCATCAGCCGTTCACGTTAAATCCTGCTCCTATTATGAAATCATCGGGGACTAAGGCGCGTTTGCAAGGGGATGCTCGCTTGACGCGAGTGGCTCAAAAGCGCAGTCCTGCCCCACTGATATCACGCGAAAATGGTGGAATATGCGCATCCTGATTGTCGAAGATGAACCAACACTTGGGCAACAACTCAAGTCAACGCTTGAGCAGAACGGCTACGCTGTGGACCTGTCCACCGATGGCGAGGACGGGCACTTTCTCGGATCGACCGAGGATTATGACGCCTGTATCCTCGACCTTGGGCTGCCCGAGATTGATGGCCTTTCGGTCCTCGGCATGTGGCGCAAGGAAGGACGGGACTTTCCCGTTCTGGTGCTGACCGCGCGCGATAGCTGGTCTGATAAGGTCGCGGGCCTTGATGCAGGCGCTGATGATTATCTCGCCAAACCATTCCAGACAGAAGAGCTCATTGCCCGCCTTCGCGCGCTTATCCGCCGCGCTTCGGGCAACACATCGTCGGAACTTACCGCTGGCATGGTGCGTCTCGACACGCGCTCTGGCCGGGTGACGCTTGATGGGGAGCCGGTGAAACTCACCGCGCAGGAGTACAAGCTTCTCTCCTACCTCATGCACCACAAGGGCAAGGTGGTAAGCCGCACAGAGCTTATCGAACATATTTACGATCAGGACTTTGACCGCGATTCCAATACAATCGAGGTCTTCGTCACCCGCATCCGCAAGAAACTCGGTAGTGAGGTAATTACGACTATCCGTGGCCTCGGTTACAGCCTCGACGACCCCGCAGACGCGCCCCGCGCCTGAGCAGGCTGCACATACGCTGGGCGCGCCGGCGAGCGATGATGTGAGCGGTGATAATGCCGCCGATGAGGCGCAGCTAAATCCCGTCCCGGGCGCCGAGCCGCGCGCCAGTCTTGCCCGCAGAATGGGACTGATTGCGGCTGGCTGGATCATTGTGCTTTTGCTTGGCGGCGGGATTGCGCTTGAACGCACGCTAACGCGGCAGGTTATCGCCAATTTCGACGAGCAGCTCGAATATCAACTCACCTCGATGATCGCATCGGCCGAGATCGACAGCTTTGGCGAGGTATGGTTCTACCGCACGCTCGGCGACCAGCGCTTTCTGGAGCCGGGCAGCGGGCTTTACTGGCAAATCAGCGGTGAGGGATATGAGCCTTATCCTTCGCGCAGCTTGTGGGACCGCACGCTCACCTTGCAGGCGCAAGAGCGCGACACTGATCGAAGTGAGGGCTTCGACAGCGATGTAAATATCTACAATTCCGGCCAGTTCACAGGCGAACCCTTACGCATTGCGGAGCGCACGGTGATCTTGCCGGGAAGCGAGACACGCTGGACCTTCGCTGTTGCGAGCGCGACCGAGCAGATCGACAGTCAGATCCAGCAAGTGCGCCTTATTCTGACGTGGAGCTTTGCGGTTCTGGGGCTTGGTCTTATCGTCATGGCGCTGTTGCAGATCCGCTATGGTCTTTCGCCATTGCGCCGGGTGAGGGCAGCCATTCAGAAACTGCGCACTACCGGCGACAATCGCATCACAGAGCCGCTTCCTGCCGAAGTCGAGCCGCTGGTGGATGAGGTCAATGCGCTGCTCGAACACAGCGAGCGCCAGGCCGAGGAAGCGCGGATGCACGCGGGCAATCTGGCGCATGCGTTGAAAACACCGCTCACCGTCCTCACCAATGCGGCGACCGCGCGCGACCCTAACCTCAATGAGGCGGTGTTCCGCGAAACCCGCACGATGCAGCGCCATGTTGATCACCATCTCGCCCGCGCAAGAGCCGTGGGCAGGCGCGCCGTGGGGCAGGCACGCAGCGATGTTCGTGCAAGTGCAGAGGCCGTGCGCCGCGCGGTCGAGCGCCTTTATCCCGAAGGCCGGCTGGATATTGCAGGGACGAAGAAGGCGCTGGTCGCCATCGAGCGTCAGGACCTTGATGAAATCCTTGGCAACCTTATCGAGAACGCGGCAAAATATGGCGGGGGAAGCGTGTTCGTGACCCTCGACCACGAGCCGGAAAGCGAACTTCTCAAAATCTGGGTGGAGGATGACGGCATGGGCATCCCCGAAAAAGAGCGGCAACGCATTTTCGACCGCGGCGCGCGGCTCGACACAGGCAAGCCGGGGACGGGATTAGGCCTCGCGATTGTGCGCGATGTGGCGGAAATTTACGGCGGGACAGTGACGCTTGATGAGAGCGAGGACCTGGGCGGATTGCTTGTGGAGCTGAGCCTGCCCCGAGCTTGAAGCGAAGCTGATTAGCCTCCGCGCGCCTTTTGATGGTGGCGGATCACTTCCTCAATGATGAAACGCAGGAACTTCTCGCTGAATTCAGGATCGAGATCGGCTTCTTCGGACAGTTTGCGCAGCCGCGCGATCTGACGCTCCTCGCGCGCGGGATCGGCCGGGGGCAGTGTGACCTTTGCCTTATACTCGCCTACGGCCTGCGTGATGCGAAAACGCTCGGCCAGCATATGGATGAGCGCGGCGTCGATGTTATCGATGCTCTTTCGGAACTTTGCCAGTTGCGGATCGTCGGACATAGATGACCGCCTACGCATCAATTCAGCGCTTGCCAAGCCACTCACGCACCCACTAAGGCCTATGCCCATGACAGCTGACGTTGTTCCTCTCCCACGCAAAGAACCGACGATCGAGCCGATGTTGTCTCTGACAGCAAGCGGCATGAATTCGGTGAATGCGGTTATTCTCGACCGGATGCAGAGCGAAATCCCGCTGATTCCGCGGCTCGCCGGGCACCTCATTTCAGGGGGCGGCAAGCGGCTTCGCCCGATGCTGACCCTCGCTGGCGCTGAGCTGGTCGGGTACAATGGCACGCGCCATCACAAGCTTGCTGCAGCGGTTGAATTTATCCACACCGCTACACTTCTGCACGATGATGTGGTTGATGGAAGCGAGCTTCGGCGCGGGAAAGCGGCGGCCAATATCATCTTTGGCAATCCGGCAACGGTATTGGTCGGAGACTTCCTGTTCAGTCGTGCGTTCGAACTTATGACCGAAGACGGGAGCCTGCGGGTCCTCAAAATCCTTAGTCATGCAAGCGCAGTGATCGCGGAAGGCGAGGTCGCGCAATTGACCTCGCAGCGCCAGATCGAAACAAGCGAAGAGCGTTATCTTCACATTATCGGCGCCAAGACCGCTGCTCTGTTTGCAGCCGCGAGCCAGATCAGCGCCGTGGTCGCCGAGTGCAGCGAAGAAGAAGAGCGCGCATTGGAAGACTATGGCCGCAACCTTGGTGTCGCGTTCCAGCTGGTCGATGATGCGATCGACTACGATTCCGATGCAGCCGAAATGGGCAAGGACCAGGGCGATGATTTTCGCGAAGGGAAGATGACCCTGCCGGTGATCCTCGCTCACGCGCGCGGCGATGCGGATGAGCGCAAGTTCTGGAAAGATGCGATCCTTGGACATCGTTCGTCTGACGAAGATCTGGCGCATGCGGTCTCTCTGATCGAGAAGCACAACGCGCTTGCAGATACGCGGGAAAAAGCGCGTCACTTTGCCCAGCGGGCGATTGATGCAATCTCGATCTTCCCCGACAGCAAGGCGCGCGCCGCAATGGCGGAAGCGGCGCAATTTGCCGTCGCGCGCGGCTATTGATCGCGCTATCTGAACGGGCGTGACGCCTGATCTTCCAATCTATGAAGTGTTGCCGCAATTGCGGGAGGCGTTGGCGCGCGATGGCGCGGCAGTTCTGATCGCGCCTCCGGGTGCGGGTAAGACCACAGCCGTCGCACCGGACCTCCTGCGCGAAGAGTGGTGTAACGGCCTTATCATCCTCACATCTCCGCGCCGCGTCGCTGCCCGTGCGGCTGCCGAACGCATGGCGCAGATGCTTGGCGAGAAGCCGGGCGAGACCGTGGGCTACATGACCCGGCTCGACAGCAGAACCAGCGCCAAGACGCGCATTCTGGTGGTGACCGAGGCGATCCTTGTGAACCGGCTGGTGGAAGACCCCGAGCTTGGCGGAGTGTCGGCGGTGCTGTTCGATGAAGCGCATGAGCGGCATCTCGACAGCGACCTTGGCCTCGCGCTTACACTGGAGACGCGCGAAGTTCTGCGCGAAGACCTGCGGGTGCTCGTCATGTCCGCGACCATTGACGGCGAACGGTTCGCGGGGCTCCTTGGAGACAATGCTCGCGTTATCGAGAGCGAGGGGCGGAGTTATCCGCTTACCATCAAATGGCTCGGCAGCGACCCCACCGCACGGATTGAGGATCACGTCACCCAGGGCGTTATGACGGCGTGGCGCGATGGTGCAGACAGCGGCGTTGGCGGCGACATCCTTGCCTTTCTTCCCGGTGTGGGAGAGATCGAGCGCGTGCGTGAGCGGCTGGAATCCAGGCTTCCCGATACGCCCATCCTTCCCTTGCACGGTCAGGTCGAACCCGCGGCGCAGCGCGCAGCGATCCGCCGCGATTCCGAAGGGCGAAGGCGCATCGTTCTTGCCACTGCCATTGCCGAAACCTCGCTGACACTCGACGGGGTGAGCATGGTGGTCGACAGCGGATTGGCGCGCATGGCCGAGTTCGACCGGGCGGCGGGAACCACGCATCTGGTCACCCAGCGCGCATCCCGAGCAGCGGCAGCCCAAAGGGCAGGGCGCGCAGCGCGGCAGGGTCCGGGGGTGGCCTATCGCTTGTGGGAAGAGGGCGGGCATCTTGGCCGCCCCGAGTTCGCGCCGCCAGAGATTGAAACCGCTGACCTCACCTCATTGGTGCTCAAGCTTGCCAGATGGGGCACTGGAGATCCGGCGGACCTGAAATGGATCGACCCGCCATCTGCTGCCTCGGTTGGCGCAGCGCAAAAGGCGCTAACCGCAATGGGTGCGCTCGACGGGGACGGTCGCATCACACCGCTTGGCGAAGCGATTGCGGCGATGCCGATGGCGCCCGATCATGCCGCTTGTGTGCTGAACGGTGCAAGGGCCGGATGCGCAGAGGAGACGGCGCGGCTGGTCATGCTCCTGCAAGAGCGTGGCCTTGGCGGGCGCAGCGAGGATTTGACGCAGCGGCTTTCCCAATGGCGCGGCGATCAATCGAAACGCGCAGTCAGCGCGGGACGGATCGCCTCGGGCTGGGCAAAAACCGCGCAAAAGCTCGTTGAAAGGACCGAGGCGAGGGAGCTTGAGCCGGTCGAATGTCTGGCTCTGGCGCGGGCGGATTTCGTTGCGCGACGGCGCGATGGGACGGGTGAAAACTGGGTAAGTACATACGGACGGGGGTTTTTGTTGAATCCGACCTCTCCGCTCGCCCGGGCGCAGTGGCTGGTAATCGGCGATGCGCAGGGACAGGCCAAGGGAGCGAGGATTACGGCGGCGGCGGAACTGTCGGCTGAGCGGGTTGAGACTATCTTTGCAACGGAATTGCAGGAGAGAACCGTAACCCTATGGAATAATGGCAAAAAACGTATCGAAGCGCGGCGGGAGCGACGGCTTGGCGCGATTGTGCTCTCCAGTGGTCCGGACCCCGATCCGGACCCGCAGGCCATTGTGGATATGCTCGTGGATAAAGCTCTGGATGATCTGGGGGCAATTTTTCCCGAAGGCTTTCTGGCGCGCGCGGCATTTGCGGGTGTCGAGGTGCTTTCTCCCGACGCTCTGAGAGCGCAATCAGACCTGTGGCTCGCGCCCCTGCTGGAGGGGCGGCGCGATCTTGATCTGCCGCCTGCGCGTTTTGCCGATGCGGCGCTTGGCGCTATCGACTGGAACGAGCGGCAAAGGCTCGACGAAACCGCTCCGGTCAAGTTCACTTCGCCCGCAAACACCACCCACACGATCGATTACGCAGGCGATGATGCGCCAAGCGTCGAGGTGCGCGTGCAGGCGCTTTTCGGGCTTGATCGCCACCCGATGATCGGGAACACGCCGCTCCTGCTAAAGCTCACCAGCCCCGCCGGTCGCCCGATCCAGTCCACCCGCGATCTGCCCGGATTTTGGCGCGGGTCGTGGGACGATGTCGCAAAGGATATGAAGGGACGCTATCCCAAACATCGCTGGCCCGATGAACCTTGGGGGGAAATCCCCGATCTTCGGACCAAAAATGCCTTCAATCGGCGGTAATATTGGATTATGGGCGGGGACTGAACGAATACATCGGTTGCGCGAGCGACCGCAAGGCCGACCGGCCGCCGCGGCTTATGCCGCGAAAGCCAAGGCGGGCGGATGCCCGCCGCCCGGCGTTTGAGGGACTAAACAAATATGACCGCCATCATCTATCAGCAGCCGAAAAGCGCCATGCAATCTGGCAAGGCGAAGGTCGATACCTGGATTCTCGAATTCGAACAGAGCGAGAAACGCCGTGCTGATCCGTTGATGGGTTGGACCGGGAGCGGCGATACGCAGGCTCAGGTGAAGCTGAAGTTCCCTACGAAAGAGGCCGCGCTCGAATACGCCCAGCGTCAGGGCATCGTCGCCCGCGTTCATTCAACGCCGCGCAAGACCATGAAAATTCAGGCCTACGCCGACAATTTTCGCTAGGGCATTTGCCCACCCCGCTGCGACTAACCTCGCCTGCGGCTCGCTAAGTCTCGCTCCCCTCCCGCCTGCGGGAGGGGTTGGGGGTGGGCCAATAACGCTTGAAATCTTTGGCAACCCCCGCCATATGGCGCGTCGGGAGTCGGGTGGACGTTTGCGTTCGCTCACCGGGTCAGGACCGGAAGGTAGCAGCCCAGGTGGATTGCGGCGGGTCGCTCGGCTCCTTATCCTCACAATTTGGTCGATGAGTGCCATGACAAACGCTGGCTAAACGCCTAGCTTGTCGGGCGATGAGTGATTCCGATCCAGACCTGCCCGAGAATGAGGAAGATAAGGTTCCCAGCGCGGCCGAGCTAGAGGCGGCTGGGCAGAACTCCATGTTCGGGGGCGATGATATGGGCGGAGCGGCAACGCCGCCGCCACCGGCTCCGGCGCCAACGCCAGAGGCAGCAGCACCCAAACCAGCACCCGTTCCCGCTGAAACCAACCAACCCTACCGCGTTCTTGCGCGCAAATACCGGCCACAGACTTTCTCCGAGCTGATCGGACAAGAGCCGATGGTGCGCACGCTCGCCAATGCGATCGAGCGCGACCGGCTGGCCCACGCCTTCCTGATGACCGGGGTGAGGGGGGTCGGCAAGACCTCGACCGCGCGCCTGATTGCCAAGGCATTGAACTGCGTTGGCCCGGACGGAAACGGCGGCCCTACAATCGACCCATGCGGCGTGTGCGAATATTGCACCGCGATTGCCGAAGGCCGCCATATCGACGTGATCGAAATGGACGCCGCCTCCCACACCGGCGTCGACGATGTGCGCGATATTATCGAGCAGGTGCGCTATGCCGCGGTTTCTGCACGCTACAAAATCTACATCATCGACGAAGTGCATATGCTGTCGCGCAACGCTTTCAATGCGCTGCTTAAAACGCTCGAAGAGCCGCCCGCACACGTCAAATTCCTGTTTGCGACCACCGAGGTTGAAAAGCTTCCCGTAACGGTTCTGAGCCGGACGCAGCGGTTCGATCTTCGCCGCATCCCTGCCGAATTGCTCGCCCGGCATTTTGGCAAAGTGTGCGCTCTCGAAGGTGTCGAGGCCGAGGAAGAGGCGCTCAATATCATCGCTGCGGCCGCCGAAGGATCGGTGCGCGATGGCCTCTCGATCCTCGATCAGGCGATTGCCCATGCCGATATGGACGGCGCTGCGGGTTCAGGGGGCGGCGTGAGCGCTGCCCGCGTGCGCGATATGCTGGGGCTGGCCGACAAGGGCGCGCAGCGGCGTATTTTGACACACCTTCTGGCAGGCGATGCGAAAGCGCTGCTTGCTGGAATTGATGAACAATATGCGCTTGGCGTTGAGCCGCTCGCGCTGATGCGCACGCTGATGGATCTGGTGCACCGCGTGACGGTGGCGCAAGTCTCGGGCGGCGAACCCGATGCACCCAGCGAAGAGGAACGCGCCGCGCTTGCAGAGTTTGCTTCAAGGCTTGGCGCGGGCGAACTCCACCGCTTGTGGCAATTGATGCTCAAGGGGCATGATGAAGTGCGCCTTGCGCCCGATCCGCTGGTCGCGCTGCAGATGGCGCTTTTGCGGGTGCTCCACGCATGCGAGCTTCCCGATCCGGGCAAACTTGCCAAGCGGATTGAGGAAATCGCCGCAAGCGGTCCGGCACCCGCTGCCCCTGCACCAGCGGGCGAGGGCGCGCCAGCTCCCGTTGCCAGCGCGCCTGCCCGTTCGGTGGACTGGGCCGAATTGGTCGAGCGCGTTGATGCCGGCGGGCATTTGCGCGTCGCTCAAATCATGCGCGACCGGGTGCGGGTGATTGAAATTGCCGACGGGCGGCTGATCTTTGAACAGGCCGACAATTATCCCGAAGACCCCATTGCCGATATGCGCGATTGCCTGTTCAAACTCACCGGCAAACGCTGGCTTATCGAGCGCGGTTCCGGCGAAGCGCAACCGTCCTTGCGCGAAGCTCAAGAGGCCGCCGCCAAAGCGAGCGCAGATCGCATCCGCGCCCATCCGCTGGTACAGGCAACGCTCGACGCCTTCCCGGAAGGCGAACTGATCGACCCCGATGACCCAAGAAACAACAATGTGGCCCGCGCAAGCAACGCTGGCCGCAAATGGAACTAGAGAAAAGGAAATCCCCGTGAAGAGCATGGAAGAAATGATGCAGGCAGCCCAGCAAGCGGCCGAGACCATCCAGAAACAAATGGGCGATATGCAGGTCAAACTCGACGCGATCGAGGTCGAAGGTCAGGCAGGTGGCGGCCTTGTCAAAGTGCGCGCATCGGCCAAGGGCCGTATCCTTGGCGTCTCCATCGACGACAGCCTGATGAAGCCCGAAGAAAAAAACATCGTCGAAGACCTCGTGACCGCGGCCTTTAACGATGCACGCGACAAGGCCGACCGCGTTTCCGAAGAGCAGATGAAGGAAATGCAAAGCGGAATGGGCCTGCCGCCGGGCTTCAACCTTCCGGGCATGGGATAAGCGCGCCGCTCCCCATTGCAGGCTTGAGGGGGCCTTCCCATATTCCTCTTCAGACACTGATTAGGAACGGTTTGCCCTGCTATTGGGTAACACCGTCATGGACTTTGAATATATGACACACAGCTACCCCCTCCTCCCGCTTCGCGACATCGTCGTCTTTCCCGGCATGGTCGTACCCCTGTTCGTGGGACGCGACAAATCGGTTGCGGCGCTTGAGGCGGCGATGGAAGCCTCGAAAGACATCTTCCTCCTCGCGCAGCTTGATCCTGCGTGCGACGACCCGGAAGGCGATGACCTTTACGATGTGGGCGTGGTGGCTCAGGTGTTGCAAATGCTCAAACTGCCCGACGGCACCGTGCGCGTGCTCGTCGAAGGGGCAGAGCGTGCCAAGCTAACCGAGCTTCGTAAGGAAGGCGAGTATGTCGTATCGGATGTTGAACTGATCGAGCCTGAAACCGTTGCGGGCACGGAAGTCACCGCGCTTATGCGTCAGGTGAGCGATCAGTTCGGCGAATATGCCAAGCTTAACAAAAAGATGGGCGAGGACAATCCGGTTGACCTGTCCGAAATCGACGATGCGGGCCAGCTTGCCGACACGATTGCCGCTGCGATCAGCGCGAAGGTTTCGGACAAGCAATCCATCCTGACAGAGCAGAGCCCGCTGAAGCGGCTGGAACTCGTCATGTCCTTCATGGAAGGCGAACTCTCCGTCCTTCAGGTCGAGCGCAAGATCCGTGGCCGCGTGAAGCGCCAGATGGAAAAGACGCAGCGCGAATATTATCTCAACGAACAATTGAAGGCGATCCAGTCGGAACTTGGCGGTTCCGACGATGGTGAGGGCGGTGATGAGATCGCCGAGCTTGCCAAGAAGATCGACGAGACAAAGCTTTCCGAAGAAGCCGAGACAAAGGCGAAGGCGGAGCTTAAGAAACTGCGCGGTATGCAGCCGATGAGCGCAGAGGCGACGGTGGTGCGCAACTATCTCGACGTGCTGCTTGGCCTGCCGTGGGGCAAGAAAAGCCGCATCAAGAAGGATATTCCCAAGGCGCAGGAAATCCTTGATGCCGATCACTATGGTCTTGAGAAGGTCAAGGATCGCATCATTGAATATCTCGCGGTTCAGGCGCGCACGAACAAGCTGAAAGGCCCGATCCTGTGCCTCGTTGGCCCTCCCGGTGTGGGTAAGACCTCGCTGGGCAAATCCATCGCCAAGGCAACGGGCCGTGAATTTGTGCGCCAGTCGCTGGGCGGGGTGCGCGATGAAGCGGAAATCCGCGGGCACCGGCGCACTTACATCGGCTCGATGCCGGGCAAGATCGTCAACAATCTGAAGAAGGCAGGGACCAGCAATCCGCTGTTCCTCCTCGACGAGATTGACAAGCTTGGTCAGGACTTTCGCGGTGATCCGGCGTCGGCCTTGCTTGAGGTGCTTGACCCTGAACAAAACGACAAGTTTCAGGACCACTACCTCGAGCTTGATCTGAACCTTTCGGACATCATGTTCGTGACCACCGCAAACAGCCTCGACCTGCCTCAACCGCTGCTCGACCGGATGGAGATCATCCGGCTCGAAGGTTACACTGAGGATGAAAAGGTCGAAATCGCCAAGCGTCACCTGATCAGCAAACAGGTCAAGGATCACGGCCTCAAAAAGGGCGAGTTCGAGCTCACCGAAGAGGGTTTGCGCGATCTTATCCGTTACTACACCCGCGAGGCCGGCGTTCGCACGCTCGAACGCGAAATTGCGCGGCTGGCTCGCAAGAGCTTGCGCAAAATCCTCGAAAAAGAAGCGACCTCGATCACAATTACGCCCGAAAACCTCGGCGACTTCGCCGGGGTGCGCAAATTCAAGCACGGCATGAGCGAGGACGAAGCGCAGATCGGTGCGGTCACGGGCCTTGCCTGGACCAGCGTTGGCGGGGAGCTTTTGACCATCGAAAGCGTCACCACGCCCGGCAAAGGCGAGATCAAAACCACCGGTAAGCTTGGCGAGGTAATGAACGAAAGCGTCGCAGCCGCCTTCTCATTTGTAAAATCTCGTGCACCCCAATACGGGATCAAGCCATCGCTTTTCAGCCGCAAGAACGTGCACATTCACTTGCCGGAAGGGGCCGTCCCCAAGGACGGGCCAAGCGCCGGTATCGGCATGGTGACGAGCATTGTGTCGACCCTGACGGGCGCCAAGGTGAACCCCGATGTCGCCATGACGGGCGAGGTTACATTGCGTGGCCGGGTGCTCGCAATTGGCGGGCTCAAGGAAAAGCTTCTGGCGGCCATGCGGGGCGGGATCACCAAGGTTCTGATCCCCGAAGAGAACGTCAAAGACCTCGCGGAGATTCCTTCGAATGTGAAGGAAGGCCTTGAAATTGTTCCCGTTGCTCACGTCGATGACGTGCTTGAACACGCGCTGATCGACCGGGCCGGACCGATTGAATGGACCGAAGCCGACGATCTTGCCTTGCACGCTGGCGGGCAGGGCGGCGGACAGGGCGTCGCGGGCGGGAATGTGCCTACCGCGCATTAAAGCGCCACGGGCATCGGTCGATACCCGTCGCTCTTCCAAGGGTGACGGCTTGTGAAGCGACCCTGTCTTATTGCCTCCAATCGCTTTGTTGCATGGCCATTGAGCCATCCATCTCCTTGTTCACGCAAGCGGCCGCAATGCGCGCGGCGCGGTTACAATTTTTGCTATATTTGCCTTTGACACAAGCGCAGAAAACGGCTCAATTCGGCGGCTTCCAAGGGGGGCGATTCACTCAAGTTACAACTCGCAAGAGTAAGAGGGGTAAGACGTAATGAATAAAAACGATCTGATAAGCGCTGTCGCTGAATCCAGCGGACTTTCGAAAAGTGATGCTGCGAACGCAGTAGAAGGCGTGTTCGAAGCAATCCAAAAAGCGCTTGCAGGTGGCGATGAAGTGCGTCTCGTCGGTTTTGGTACCTTTGCAGTTGCAAAGCGCAAAGCGTCGATGGGCCGCAACCCGCGTACTGGCGAACCGATGCCAATCAAAGCATCGAACCAGCCAAAGTTCAAAGCAGGTAAGGGTCTCAAGGACGCCGTAAACTGACTTAACGGACGCTCCCGGTTTTTGGAAAAGCCGCCTTCATGGACGCGGCGGCTGAGCTACAATAAAAAACCCCTCCAGCGGCGGCTGGCGGGGTTTTTTGTTTGTGCTGCATTTCTGAAGCGTGGTCTGGCTTCAGCGTTTAGCGTGACAGGTCAATAAGTGCAGTCGGTGCAGCTTTTGAACGCGGCGAGATTTGCCATGCAAGCTCTTGCCCGCGAGCGGTCGTGCTTGGTCCCTCGTCGGTGTTGTTGGCCTTTATCTGACCATTGGTGACGATGGTGAAGGTGCCTTCAATCGCCGGAATATTGGGCATTTCGGGGGCATCGGATGATTGTCCCGAAATCGCAGCCATGCCGCCAAGTCCGGCCATACTGCCCATCATCGAACCCATCGGATTGTTTTCGTTTTGCGCCGCGAAGCCGGGCGCATTGACGCGCACGACACCTTCGTCGCGAAGGATGACTTGCACAAACGGATTGGTGCTCGGCACATCCTCGATCACCGGAAACATGAAGTCGTGATTGAGGACACCACTGACCGAATAGCGCACATCGAAAACGCCGTCGCCTTTGTCGACAACGCTTTCCCAGCCTCTTTGACGCGAAAGCAGCGCGGCAACTTCGGCGGATGCTTGCGGATCGCTGGTGTCGATGCCGCCCATCATGGCAGACATCTGCGCTGCCTGTTCCTGCGCTTTGGCGGCTCGGATCGGCGCGTTCATATCCCACACTTCGCGCTGCTCCGCGATTTCGGCCGCCGTGCACTCTCGGTTTTCGTAATTGTCATCGTAACATTCTTCGGCCTCGAATTCTTCGCCCGCCGCGCCCATTTCGGCAAGACTGGAAAGACCGAGGAAAAAGATCTCGCCCTCATAGGTGAAGGTGAAGCGGTCGTCTTCGAGGAGAACCAGTTCGGAGTTGAATTTGCCCGGCGTGATGAAACATCCGGTCAAAAGCAGCGAGAGCCCGGCAACCAGCGCGGTTGCAAAGGTGCGGGTGAAATTCGAAGCGGTCATCATGTGTCCCCCAAAAGGCAGCGCCCCTTATTGCGGCGCGCGCGTGGCTACAGCGTATAGTGCAATAGCGGCTGCATTAGAAACGTTAAGACTTTCGATATCCGATGAGATGGGCAGCTTGGCTAGGGTGTCGCAATGCTGTTCGATATTGTGGCGCATCCCTTCGCCTTCTGCGCCCAGCACGATGGCGAGGGGACCTGCGGAAAGGCTTTGTGCAAGCGTTGCCTCGGCCTCGCCGGTCATGCCGATGCGCCAATATCCGGCATCGGCCAGTTCATCCAACGCGCGCGCAAGATTGACGACGCGCACCCACGGCACGGTTTCGAGCGCGCCGCTGGCAGATTTGCCCAGAACGCCGCCTTCGGGCGGGGCGTGGCGGTCCTGCGTGACGATACACGCAGCACCAAAAGCCGCTGCCGAACGCAGGATGGCGCCGACATTGTGCGGATCGGTGACCTGATCGAGAATCACTACTGGCCGAGCAGGATCGCCGGTCGCCACTTCGTCGAGGAAAACATCTTCCAAAGGTTCGCATTCGAGCACGAGGCCCTGGTGCGGCGCATCTTTGGCGACGAGCCGCGCAAGATCGGTGACATCTGCGTATTCCACTGGGAAATCAGCGGGAAGTTCGCCATCAAGGCTGTCGATTCCCTCGCGCGTTGCCCACAATTTGCGGTGCTTGCGCGTGGGGTTTTTGAGGGCTGCCTCCACCGTGTGGCGGCCCCACAGGCGCACATAGCCCGCAGTCCCCTTGCCAGAGCCGCGTCCACCCTTCATTCGACCTGCGCGGCCTCTCAAAGCCTTCTTGCGATCGCCTTTTGCCATAAAATCTCGTACTAAATGTGTGTCTGGACCCGCCCTTTGCCAGTAGCCCCATTGACAGGCAAGCACAGCTTCGCCAAAGGGGCGCCTCTCGGCAGCAAGGCGCCCGCGCCTTTCTTCATTGAGTGAGCCTCTTTTCGAGTGCTCTTTTCAAGGCCCATGTGTGGACAGGTGGCCGAGTGGTTAAAGGCAGCAGACTGTAAATCTGCCCGCGCAAGCGTACGCTGGTTCGAATCCAGCCCTGTCCACCATTTGGCTCCCGCCACCGGCTCTCTCGACATTGCCTCGCGCTTCAATCACAAGCTTTTGTGATGACGCTTTCCTCGCAAACTGTGCCGCCTGTGTGGCCAATGCTGGCCTGGTCGGGCGCGGCGCTGTTCGCTGTGGTGCTACCTGTATGTGCGGTCTTGCTGCTTTCGGAAGCCTGCGCGCTTCCCGCGATTATCGCATTGGCCGTGATGGGTGCAGGCATGATAGCAGCCGCCGCCTCGGGTCGCTTCTGGCCGGGGCTTGGCGCGGCCGTCGGTGCCGGTTTGACGCTGCTGCTTGTCGCACATGTCGTCGGCCTGTCTGTGAGCATCGCCCCTTTTATCGTGGTGATTGCAGTGGCAGTTGCGAGCGCAAGTTTTGCCGCGCGCGGGGCATTGTTCGCCCGCTCTGCCGGACCACGCGGCTGGTTGGTGGCGCTTGGCATCCTTGCTGGGGAGGGCGCGGTGGTGCTCTCCGCCGTTATTGACCCGGATTTGTGGCCCGATTGGCTTCTCGCTGTGCTTCCGGCGCAATGGGCAAGCATGGCGTTCGAAGCGGCGATTGGCAGCACCTTGGCCACCGCGCCTCTCACAGCGCTTGGCGGGACCGCTCTTGCAACATTGCTGGTGGTGCACCTGTGGCCGCGCCGCTGGACCTATGCGATCATGTTCAGCGTCTGGCTTGGCCTTTCAGCCCTTGTGTATCATTCGCCCCTTTGAGGGGGCCTAGGCTTCCTTTGAATTCACGATCGTTTCAAAGTCGTCCAGTTCGTCGAGATCGTCCTGCCCCATGATCTGGGCCATCTGCTCACGCAAGAGCGGGTCCCATTCGCTGCGCAGCTTCTTGATCAGCGCGATCATTTCCTCATTTTCCCACGGCGGCGTGCCAAATTCGAAAGCGTCGGCCATCGGACGCATGGTGCTGCGATCCAGTTCCTCGAACTTTTCGGTCATCGCACGCGCTCGTTCGCTCGATATGCCAAGAGCTTCGTAAGCCGAGCGGCCCATGCGCAAAGAGCTGTCATAGGTTTCGCGAATGATGTCGCGGCAGCCCAGCGACCACAGCTCGAACACGTGGCTGCGGTCATAGGCGCGGGCGACCATGTGGACATGGGGGTGGTTTCTGGCGACGTATTTCACGAGGCGGTTGGTCGCCTCCTTGTCGTCGATTGCAATGACCAGCAGGCGTGCCTTTTCAATTCCTGCTGATTGCAGAAGGTCGGGCCGGGCAGCGTCGCCAAAATAGGTACGGATGCCAAACTTGCTCAGGCGCTCGATCTGCGCAGAGGAATAGTCGATCACCGTGGTGCGATAGCCGGCTGTCTCCAGCATGCGGTCGACGATACCGCCCACGCGCCCGCGTCCGGCAAGGATAATGTCCGATGGTTCGTCAATGTCGTCAAAGGCGCGCTCGCGGCCCTTTTGATATTGGCGCAGGATCACCTTGTCATAGAAGATAAACAATAGCGGCGTGATCAACATCGACATTGCCACGATCAACAGCAATTGATCGGCCAATGCCTGTGGCAGGACATTGGCCCCAAGGGCAAAGCTGATGAGGACAAAGCCAAATTCGCCCGCCTGCGCAAGGCCAAGCGAGAAGAGCCAGCGGTCCTGCCCTGCGATCCCGAAAAATGAGCCCAGCGCGTAGAGCACGGCGACTTTGGTCGCGACGAGGACTGCCGTCCAGCCAAGGATGGTGGCGTAGGCTTCGGACATGAGCGCAAAGTTGATCCCTGCGCCCACCGTGATGAAGAACAGTCCCAGCAAAAGGCCCTTGAACGGTTCGATGTCGGATTCCAGTTCGTGGCGATATTCGCTATTCGCCAGAACCACTCCGGCAAGAAAGGTGCCAAGGGCAGGGGAAAGCCCCACCACCGTCATCAGCAAGGCGATCCCTACCACCACCAGCAATGCGGTCGCGGTGAAAAGCTCGCGCAGGTCCGCCATGGCGATGAAGCGGAACAGCGGCCGCGTCAGGTAATTGCCCGCAAATGCGACAAAGGCGATGGCAGCGAGGGTCGCAAGACCTGCGGCCCAGGCCGGAAGCCCTGCGAGAATGTTCCAGCTCGCATCATCTTCCCCGCCATGATCGCCCGCTGCGCTAGCCGCATCGGCTGCCAGTTCGGGCAACGCGAGAAGCGGCAGGATCGCCAGCATGGGGATGACCGCGATGTCCTGAAACAGCAGGACCGAAAAGGAGGATTGCCCGCCTTCGGTTTTCATGAGGCCTTTTTCATCGAGCGTTTGCAGGATGATCGCGGTCGAGGACAGCGCGAGGATCATACCCACCGCAAGCGCGGTCTGCCACGCATTGCCCATGAACAGCGAGTAGCCCGCCAAAATGGCAATGGTGATGAACACCTGTCCCCCGCCAAGGCCCAAAAGACGCCCGCGCAGTTCCCACAGTTTCCTTGGCTCCAGCTCCAGCCCGATCAGAAACAGCATCATTACCACGCCAAATTCGGCAAAATGCTGGAGCGCGATGACGTCCACGCCAAGCACGTCGAGGGCGGGGCTGATCGCCATGCCAGCTATCAAATAGCCAAGCACCGAACCAAGGCCGAGCCTTGCAGCGATAGGCACGGCGATGACGCCGACAGCCAGTAGGATTGTTGCAAGCAAAAGAAATTCGGTCATGGTGGGAAAAGGGCTATGGCTCTTCCCCGACAAACTCAAGGCGATTGCTCGATGGCCGCGATTTGCAAAGGCATTGCGAGCAATGCTGTGGCTTGGCGCGTGATCTTGGGTTGCCCGCGCACGGAGGGGGGCCTATCTGTGGCCGCCATTCAGGAAACAACATTCGCGAAGATAATAATGACAACAGAAAACCAGTCGCAAACTCAGGGAGGCAACCAGGTGCTTACCGGACGGCCCGTTATCTCTTCGACCGGGCTTTTTACCCCGGAAGAATCAATCACCAACGCTGAACTTGTTGAAAGCTTCAACGAATATGTCGACCGCTACAACGCCGCTAACGCCGACGCGATCGAGGCGGGCGAGGTGGACGCACTGACCTATTCCTCGGTTGAATTCATCGAGAAAGCGAGCGGGATCAAAGCGCGCCATGTGATGAGCAAGGAGCCGATCCTTGATCCCGATGTCATGAGCCCGCGCTGGGAAGAGCGCGGCAATGATGAACGCTCGATGATGTGCGAGATCGGCGTGACCGCCGCGCTTCAGGCCCTGAAACGGGCAGGGCGCGATCCCAAAGACGTGGATGCGGTGCTGTGTGCGGCGTCCAATATGGAGCGGCCCTATCCGGCGATGGCAATCGAGATTCAGCAGGCGCTTGGCATCGACGGCTTTGGCTTTGACATGAATGTCGCGTGTTCGTCTGCGACTTTCGGCATTCAAACGGCGGCCGATTATGTGCGCGCTGGCAATGCGAAAAGCGTTCTGGTGGTGAGCCCCGAGATCACCTCGGGCCACCTCAACTGGCGCGACCGCGACAGCCACTTTATCTTTGGCGATGTGGCAACCGCAGTGCTGGTCGAAGACGAAGCGATTGCACCATCGGACCATTGGGAAATTCTCAGTACCAAGCTGAAAACGGTTTACTCGAACAACATTCGCAACAATTTCGGCTTCCTGAACCGCGCCGACCCCGACAAGGCGGACAATGCGGACAAGCTTTTCGTCCAGGAAGGGCGCAAGGTCTTCAAGGAAGTCGTGCCGATGGTTGCCGACATGATCATCGAGGAAGCGAAGAAACTGCAAATGGACCCGGCGACCCTTCGCCGTCTCTGGTTGCACCAGGCCAACGCGGGCATGAACCGCCTGATTTCGCAGCGCGTTCTGGGCCATGAGGCCAATTCCGATGAAAGCCCGACAGTGCTCGACACCTATGGCAACACCTCAAGCGCGGGCTCGATCATCGCCTTCCATTCACACAGCGAAGATCTGGAGAAGGGTGATACCGGGCTGATTTGCAGCTTTGGCGCCGGTTATTCGGCGGGCACTGTCTTCGTTCGCAAAGCCGCCTGAGGGCATTTTTGACAAAAGGATATGGGCGCGCCGGCGAACCAAACAGTTGTTTGGAAGCCCGGCAATGTCTAGATGGATGACCTATGGCAGGTGAAATTCTCGACAATCAGGGCCGCGGCGAAGCAAGCTGGGGTTGGCCCCCGATCCACCCCGAAGGGCGCAAATATGGCGTGATCGCAATTGCAATTGCGCTCGTTCCGCTTGTGTTTGGCTGGCAGATTATTGGCTGGCCGTTGTTGCTCTTGTCGCTTGGCGTCTTCGCCTTCTTCCGCGATCCAGAGCGTGTGGTGCCGCAGGATGACAAGTCTATTGTTGCTCCTGCGGACGGTCTTGTCACGCTGATCCAGGAGGTCGAACCGCCTGCGGAAATGCTGGGCAACGATGGCTCCGGTGTGCCCGGCCTTTCGGCAGGGCCCGTGACCCGCGTTTCAATTTTCATGAGTGTGTTCGACGTGCACATCAACCGCGCACCGATCGCAGGAACGGTGCAGCGGGTGGTTTATATCCCGGGCAAATTCGTCAATGCCGACCTCGACAAGGCATCCGAAGAAAACGAGCGCCAGCTGCTTCTGATCGAACGCAATGACGGCCTGATGATCGGCTTCACGCAGATCGCAGGGCTGGTCGCGCGGCGGATCGTGCCTTTCGTGAAACCCGGCGATACCGTCGCCAAGGGACAGCGCGTGGGCCTCATCCGCTTCGGCTCACGGGTGGATGTCTATCTTCCCGCAGGCACGCAGCCCAAGGTTTTGATGGGTCAAAAGATCGTAGCAGGCGAGACTATTCTGGCCGAAGTGGGTGCAACGGCTCTGCTTGAAGGCATCGCGCAATAACCGTGGCCAAGCGACCCTCAGACCCCATCGAAAACCGCGTTGGTCCAAAAGCTGCTGAAGACGAGGACATCACGCTCGCCCAGCCACTGGACGATGATACCGAAGGCGTTGAGGAGAAAAGCGGGCTTTCGCTGCGCGCCATGCTCCCCAATGCGATCACCGCGGCGGCATTGTGTTCGGGGTTGACGGCGATCCGCTTTGCGATTGATGAAAACTGGTCTTTTGCTGTTTTGGCGATCTTCGTGGCCGGCATTCTCGACGGTCTTGACGGACGCATTGCGCGGCTTTTGAATGCGCAGTCGCGCTTCGGGGCCGAGCTCGATAGCCTTGCAGATGCGCTTTCCTTCGGGATGGCGCCTGCGCTTATCCTTTTCCTGTGGTCATTGAACGATCTCAGCCGCTTTGGATGGTTTGCCGCCCTGGCATTTGCCATTTGCTGTGCCTTGCGTCTTGCGCGGTTCAATGCGCGCCTCGACATGGACGATCAGCCGCACAAATCTGCCGGTTTTCTGACCGGTGTACCAGCGCCTGCGGGCGCGGGACTTGCGCTGACACCGATATGCCTGTGGCTCGAAACCGGGCTCGACATCTTCCGCGATCCCTTGTTCAACACGATCTGGGTGGCGACGATCGGAGTGCTTTTCATCTCCAACATGGCAACGCTTAGCTGGACGGCTATCCGTCCCCAGCGCGATATCCGGATCTGGCTGATCGCTCTTGTAGCGCTGGCCTTCGCGGGCCTTTTGCTGGAGCCGTGGTGGACCTTTAGCGCGCTGAGCGCGGTTTACCTTGCGCTGATGCCCTATGCCTTGCTGCGTTATGGGAAAATCAAACGGGCACGCGCTGCCCGAAGCTGATCGAGCGCCGGATCAACGAAGGGATTGAACCGCGCCAAGTTGTGAGCGCGGCGCACCACCAAACCCGCGTTGACGCTGGCGGCTGGGTTGCGGAGCGCGGCGCGCGGTTTTGTGCAAAGGGCGCCGTACGCGAAGCTCGCTCGCCTCTACTTGCGGAACAAAACCGGCATCAAGCAACTCGCGCTCTTCAAATACGGCCCAGAACGCAGCGCGCGCCTTCATCCATGTGTCGGTCAGGCTAAGCACGGCGATAATCGCAGCGAATGTCAGGGCGACTGTGATGAAAATGGCGAGCATGATATTCTATCCGTTCAATCTTTGTTCTGCACTCTTGTTCTCTAAGTGTTCTCACCGAGTCAAGCGTTTTGTTCCTTTTGTGTTCTCTTGAATTGAGAAGGCACTAGATTTTGTGTGCGCACACCTCTATGTGCGCGCTTCTCGGATGTAACGGTTCGCGAATCATTGCGTTCCAAATCATTCGAAATTCACATGAGCAGGCATACATACCGGTGCCACGGCGGGATCTCCGCCAACGGTCACGAACGCTTGCTCAGAGGACTAACCGGAAAGGAACTATCCTATGGCGACCACAACCGTCACCATGCAGCAATTGATTGAGGCCGGCGCACACTTCGGCCACCAGACACACCGTTGGAACCCGCGCATGAAGCCGTATATCTTCGGCGCACGCAACGGCGTTCACATTCTCGACCTTTCACAAACCGTTCCGCTGTTCGCGCGCGCTCTCGACTTTGTTGAGCAAACCGTTCGCGCAGGCGGCAAGGTTCTGTTCGTTGGTACCAAGCGTCAGGCGCAGGAGCCAATCGCTGAAATGGCGCGTCAATCGGGCCAGCACTTCGTGAACCACCGTTGGCTGGGCGGCATGCTCACCAACTGGAAAACCATCAGCGGTTCGATCAAGCGCCTCAAGACCCTTGAAGAGCAGCTTTCGGGCGACACCAGCGGCCTCACCAAGAAAGAGGTTCTCAACCTCACCCGTGAGCGTGACAAGCTCGAGCTTTCGCTCGGCGGTATCCGCGACATGGGCGGCGTTCCGGACGTGATGTTCGTGATCGACGCAAACAAGGAAGACCTCGCCATCAAGGAAGCGGCGGTTCTGGGCATTCCGGTGATCTGCGTGCTCGACACCAACACTGATCCAACCGGCATCGCTTTCCCGATCCCCGGCAATGACGATGCAAGCCGCGCTGTGCGTCTTTACTGTCAGGCAATTGCTGACGCTGCCAATGCTGGCCGTGGCCAAGCGGTTGAGCAGTCTGGCGAAGACTTCGGCGCGATGGACACGCCGCCAGCCGAAGCTGCTGCTGAATAAGCACCGCATTCTTTCAGCGCGTCAATGCGCTGTCACAAATCCAATCTAGCGCGCCGGGCAAGCCTCAACTGAGCGCTCCCCGGCGCCCCTAAACTTACGAAGGAAATCACCATGGCTGCTTTTACCGCCGCTGATGTGAAGAAACTGCGCGAAATTTCTGGCGCAGGCATGATGGATGCAAAGAAAGCCCTGACCGAAGCCGATGGCGACATCGACGCAGCGGTTGACGCCCTGCGCGCAAAGGGTCTTGCAACCGCTCAGAAAAAATCGAGCCGGACCGCTGCTGAAGGTCTCGTCGGCGTTGCCGTCGAAGGCACCCGCGGCGTGGCTGTTGAAGTCAACTCGGAAACAGACTTCGTTGCGAAAAACGACAAGTTCCAGGACTTCGTTCGCAAGACAACCGCTGTTGCGCTTACCGTCGACGGCGACGATGCCGAAGCTCTCAAAGCGGCCAGCTACCCCGACGGTGGCACGGTTGCGGACAAGCTTACCGACAACATCGCAACCATTGGCGAGAACCAGCAGGTTCGCCGCATGAAGACCGTCTCTGTGAACAGCGGCGCGATCGTTTCCTACGTCCACAACGCGGCCGCCGAAGGCCTTGGCAAAATCGGCGTTCTGGTTGCTCTGGAAAGCGACCTTGGCGCAGACGTTCTCGAGCCGTTCGGCAAACAGCTTGCCATGCACATTGCCTCAATGTTCCCACAAGCTCTCAACGCTGATGGCCTCGACGCAGACGTGATCGAGCGCGAGCGCAAGATTGCACAGGAAAAGGCAGCCGAAAGCGGCAAGCCTGAGAACGTGCAGGAGAAAATGGTCGAAGGCGCGATCAAGAAGTTCGCCAAGGAAAACGCGCTTCTCAGCCAGATGTTCGTGATGGACAACAAGACGAGTGTCGAAGACACCGTCGCCAAGTTCGGCAAGGACAATGGCGGTTCGGTCGTCCTCAAGGACTACGTCCGTTTCCAGCTGGGCGAAGGCATCGAGAAAGAAGAAAGCGACTTTGCAGCAGAGGTTGCAGCTGCTGTTGGCGGCTAAACGCTAACCCACGCTTTTGAGCAAATTGAAAAGGCCGCTCGCAGGGGAAACCTTGCGGCGGCCTTTCTTGTTTCGATTTCGAGGCTACGCCGCCCTAACCAAAAAACTCGGCAGCTAAGGCACTGTCCTGAGGTTGCCATGCCATTGTGACATCGGCCGTTGATACCGCGACCTGTTCTGCCGCAGTTTCGGCTTCATCGTCAAACCATGTCCCGAAAGTCTCTTCGCCATAACCATTGGCGGCAAGATATTCGATCACCTGCTCTTCGCTCTGATAATTGGCGTATTGGATGTTGCCATCGGCGTGCATCAAAGCGCGCAGGTAAGCGGTGCCGTCTGTAAGCGCGAAATAGATCTCCGCAAATCCATCGCCGTCATAGTCCTGCGAACCCAGCACCTGCGCGATGTTGCCGATGATGAGGTCGTTCTGAAAGCGCTGCTGGCTGTCGAAAGGGCTACCTTGTTCGACGTCGCCGGATTGGACCAGTGGATCAAGGTAGATGCCAACAACGCGCGTATCGCCGCCCTGACCGTGGTTGTCGAACTGAACGAGGCCATTATCATCGACGCCCACCTCGGCAAAGCGCCCGTTTACGCGGTTCACGAAGATAATTTCGTCACTGCCATCAAGGTTGGCGTCCGCGGCTCCGATGCGCATCCAGTGCTGGCCTGCACCAAGGTCATTGCCGGCAAAGTCGCGAATGTTGATCATGAAGGTGTTGGGGTCGTCATTAGCCGGGTCGATCGCCAGGCCGCTGCCCAAATCGAGTTGGACTTCAAGATCATCAAAGCGAAGGATTTCGACATTGGTGAGCGTGTCTGTCCCGTCGGGCCCGCTCACCTTCCACTCGCCGATGGCAGTTTCGATTATGGAGTAGTCGGCCCGGGTCCCGGCGAACATCGCTGTGTCGATATTGTCTCCGCCATCGAGCGTGTCGTCGCCGAGCCCGCCAATGATCAGGTCCGATCCCGTGCCTGAGCGGATGATGTCATCACCTTCGCCGCCTGAGATAGAGCCAATCACCAGACCCGATGATCCGTCGAACACATCATCACCGCCCTCAAGTTTAATCACTCCGCGGATTTCACCGGCGTTTACGACCGTGTCTGGCCTCTCCATCAAGGTGACGTTGCCATCGATCAAACCACTGTTGTCGATGTCGGAACCGATCCCATCTCTGAAGCTACCGCCATCGATATGAATGATTGCGTCAATAGCTCGGATCGTCCCAGTGTTGATAAGGGAGACCGCGCCGTTCACCGTTCCTTTGATCGCAATGGCACGCTGATAATCAAATGTTGCGGTCGCTTCGATCAGGCCTGAGTTGTTGATGGTAAGCCCGCCATAACTTGACCTTATCGCCTCGGAACCCTCGGCTTCAGGGAACGTCGTTCCGCCTCTGACGTGAACGCGAATTATGCCATCATTAGTGACATTTGCGCCGCCATACACCTCGACTACCGTCGCACTTCCATCTCCTTCTGAATAAATTGTGCCTTGCGCACCATTGGTTACTTCGAAGTACGTCCCCCGGAACACATTGCCTCTCGTGCCCGACAATACCGTGATCGAACCGTTATTGGTAATTTCGGGAGAGCCGCCGCCAGGCGCGGTGAGAACTCTCGCCCAGATCATATCGGGTATGTCCACGAGGATGGACCCATAGTTCTCGAAGGTCGCGACCTCCCAACTCATGCCCGAATTGTACTGGAAGAACGACCCTGCGTTGAAACCGGGCGTCGGCAGGAGGATCAATTCGCCATAATTGATGACAGTCGGCTCGTAGTAGACCTGGCCTTCGACCGCGTTCCAATCGCCCACCATGAAAGCCGAGGCCCGGTTGTTGTCTCTATTGAGCTCAAAGCTCAGGCTCTCGTTCTCGGCGACTGTGAAATCTTCGGTGATGAAGGTGCCCATGGATGTGTGTTCTGCGCTTTCCCGGTGGCGGATTTGCCAATTTGGGCGACCTTAAAGGGAAACCGGCTCGCCAGTAAACGCAAAAGCTTAGTCTCCGGAGGCGCGCCGCACTCAAAACTGGTGGCGACGCGCACGCGCCCTCTTGGCATCTGCCCCCCTCGCGGATAAGGCCTTTTGCCAAGCATTTGACCTGCCAAGAAAGAGCCCGCGCAGCCATGACACTTCCCCCCATCAAACGTGTTCTCCTCAAACTCTCGGGCGAGGTGCTGATGGGGAGCCAGGAATATGGCATTGACCCTGAATATGTCGCGCGCCTCGCCGAAGAGGTGAAGGCGGCAAAGGATAGCGGTATCGAGGTTTGTCTTGTTATTGGCGGGGGCAATATCTTCCGCGGAATCGCGGGCGCTGCCAAGGGTCTTGATCGCACCACGGGCGATTACATGGGTATGCTGGCGACGGTTATGAACGCGCTCGCCATGCAGAACGCGCTGGAGCAACTGGGCGTGCAAACGCGGGTGCAGTCGGCAATCCCCATGTCCAGCGTATGCGAACCCTACATCCGGCGCCGTGCAGAGCGTCACTTGCAAAAAGGC
Organism: Qipengyuania sp. S6317L1; assembly: GCF_023015615.1. Lineage (GTDB taxonomy): Bacteria > Pseudomonadota > Alphaproteobacteria > Sphingomonadales > Sphingomonadaceae > Erythrobacter. The sequence continues at coordinate 355,713 of NZ_JALKAJ010000005.1, forward strand.
CGGATCGTGATCTTTGCCGCTGGCACTGGCAATCCGTTCTTCACCACCGATACGGGCGCTGCCCTTCGCGCAGCGGAGATGAATTGCGATGCGCTGCTTAAAGGCACAAGCGTCGATGGCGTTTACGACAGCGATCCCAAGCATAACCCGGATGCGACCCGCTTTGACACGATCACTTACGATCAGGTTCTGGCCGACAATCTCAAGGTGATGGACGCAACTGCGGTTGCACTTTGCCGTGAGAACGCCATTCCGCTAGTGGTCTTTTCAATCCGCGAACGAGGCAATGTTGCCAAAGTGCTCTCGGGCGAGGGCACTCAGACAATTGTACAAAAAGATTAGAAAGTTAGATCATGCCGACATACGACAAATCTGACATCGAACGCCGCATGGCTGGCGCTGTTGAATCGCTCAAAGGCGACCTTTCGGGCCTTCGCACAGGCCGCGCCAACACCGCGCTGCTCGATCCTGTGGTGGCCGAGGTTTACGGCGCGATGATGCCGCTTTCCCAAGTCGCAACCGTCTCTGCGCCAGAACCGCGGATGCTTTCCGTGCAGGTCTGGGACAAAAGCAATGTGAGCGCGGTGGAGAAAGGGATTTCCAAGGCGAACCTTGGCTTGAACCCGATGACCGACGGTCAAACGATCCGCCTGCCGATGCCCGACCTTACCGCGGACCGCCGCAAGGATCTGGCGAAACTTGCCGGTGAGTATGGCGAGAAGGCCAAGGTTGCCGCGCGCAATGTGCGCCGCGACGGGATGGAAGGCCTCAAGGCTGACGAAAAGGCCAAGGAAATCTCCGAGGACGAGCGCAAGCGTTCGGAAGACGAGGTTCAGAAGCTAACCGATAAATATGTCGCTGAAATCGACGCAGCGGTTGAAAAGAAGGTTCAGGAAATCCTGACCCAATAATATTGCCCCTGCATAAGAGCGGGCGCGGGTCGAGAGAGAAATGGGACACGGTTTGCAGAACGGCGACGGGAAAAACGGTGCCCAAAAAGGTGCAAGGCACGTCGCCATCATAATGGATGGCAATGGCCGCTGGGCGAAGAAGCGCGCCCTTCCGCGCGCCATCGGCCACCAGCGCGGGGTCGAGGCGGTGCGCCGCCTTGTCCGCGCGCTCGAACCGATGAACCTCGACTGCTTGACGCTTTACGCCTTCAGTTCGGAAAACTGGAAGCGTTCGGAGGACGAGGTTGATGACCTCATGAACCTCATGCGCAAGTTCATAAAGTCGGACTTGGCCGAGTTCGTCGCGAACGATGTGAAGCTCAAGATTATCGGCGATTGGCGTGGTCTTGCCCCCGATATTGTCGCGATGCTCGAGGATGCCCTCGCGCAGACCGCGAACGGCAAGCAGACGCTTGCAGTGGCGCTGAACTATGGCGCGCAAAACGAGATCGCGCGCGCGGCCGCAAAAGCAGGGTCGATTGGCGAGATCACGCCTGAAAGCATCGCAGCACATCTCGATACAGCGGACCTGCCGCCGCTCGACCTGTTGATCCGCACCAGCGGCGAGATCCGTTTGAGCAATTTCCTGCTGTGGCAATCGGCCTATGCGGAGATGCTTTTCGTCGATACGCTGTGGCCCGATTTCAAGCCCGAGCATTTGGCCAAGGCTCTGGAAGACTTTGCGCAAAGGGAGAGGCGCTTTGGAGGAAGATAGCGGCCCAATCGGCCAAGAGCCGGTCAAACAGGGTCCATCGGGCACGTCGGATCTGCTAGTTCGTTTTGTATCGGCGGTCGCGATGATCGGCCTTGTCGTGATCCCGCTCTGGCTGGGCGGCTGGTTCTGGATCGGTTTCGTAGTGCTTCTGGCTGGTCTTGTCCTGTGGGAATGGAACAAGCTCGTGCGGGCGTTTGAAGTGTCGCCCATCGCAGAGGTTTTGTGGCAGTTTGCCGGTACGATCTACGTCGGCGGCGCCGCAATTGCGATGATTGCCGCGCGCATCGGCTGGGGTTTCCTGTTCGGAGAGCCAGCGCAGGCGTACAACCCGTGGGCGGTTCTGCTCGTCTATTTTGCGCCGATTGTCGCGGTTGATGTTGGCGCATATTTTTCGGGCCGTCTTATCGGCGGCCCGCGAATTGCCCCGTCGATCAGCCCTTCGAAAACCTGGGCGGGTCTTGCCGGCGGGGCGGTGGCCGCTGCAATCGTCAATCTGGTAGTCGGGGGCACAGGCTTTGGACAGGACGGAGCAACGGTCAGCTTCGTTCTTGGCACGATCGCAGGCGCGATTGCCGCGGGCATTCTGATCGCTGTCATTGCGCAAGCCGGCGACTTTTTCGAAAGCTGGATGAAACGGCGCGCCGGGGTCAAGGATTCGAGCAGTCTCATTCCCGGCCACGGCGGCGTTTTCGACCGGCTTGATGGATTCATTGCGGTGTTTTTTATTCTTTTCGTATTCACTCTCATTCAGGCGGCAATGTAGCCCCTATGACCCGTTCGATCACTCTTTTAGGCGCGACAGGCTCCATCGGGGCCTCGACGCTTGATCTCGTTCGGCGCAATCCGGACGATTGGCAGGTCGAGGCGCTGACCGCGAATTGCTCGGCCAAGGAGCTTGCGGCTCTGGCGCGTGAGTTTGGGGCCAAGCTTGCGGTTGTGGGCGATGAAAGCTGTCTTGCAGAATTGCGCGAGGCGCTCTCGGGAAGCGGTATCGAGGCAGCGGGCGGGGCGGACGCCCTGTGCGAGGCGGCCCGGCGCCCGGTGGATATGACGGTCGCGGCAATCGTTGGCTGTGCTGGCCTTGCGCCCACCATGGCAGCGGTGGAGCGTGGTGGCACGATTGCGCTTGCCAATAAAGAGGCGCTGGTATCAGCCGGCAGCGTGATGACCTTGGCAGTGGCGAAGCACGGCGCGACGCTGCTTCCCACCGACAGCGAGCATAATGCGATTTTCCAATGCCTTGCGGGCGGCAAGATCGAGGATGTCGCGCGCATCACCCTGACCGCCAGCGGCGGCCCGTTTCGCACATGGGAGAGGTCCGCGATTGAGGCGGCGACGCCTGAGCAGGCTGTGGCGCATCCCAACTGGTCGATGGGCGCCAAGATCAGCGTCGACAGCGCGACCATGATGAACAAGGGCCTCGAATATATCGAGGCGCATCACCTCTTCCCGGTCGGGCTCGATCGCTTGAAAATCGTAGTTCACCCGCAAAGCGTTATTCACTCCATGGTCGAATATCGCGACCGCTCGACCTTGGCGCAGCTTGGGCCATCCGACATGCGCGTGCCGATTGCCTCATGCCTTGCCTGGCCTGCCCGGATGGAGACGCCTTTGGAGCCGCTGGACCTGGCGCGCATTGGTGAACTCACGTTTCAGGCCCCCGATGAAGAGCTTTTCCCCGCGACCCGAATTGCGCGCGAGGCGATAGAGGCGGGCGGGGCGGCCCCTGCAATTCTCAACGCTGCAAACGAGATCGCAGTCGAGGCGTTTCTGGCTGGTCACATTGGGTTCAGCCGCATTACGGCAGTAGCGGAAGAGACATTGGCGCGCTATGACGCGCCGCCGCCCGACAATTTGGAAAACATATTGGCGGTAGACAGCGAGGCGCGCAAACGCGCCCGCGAGGCTTTGGAGACCGCGCCCCTTGTTTGAATCGCCCCCTTTCTGGATGTATTTCATCGGCTTCCTGCTCGTGCTGGGGCCGCTGGTAACGGTGCACGAACTTGGCCACTATCTCGTCGGGCGCTGGTTCGGCGTGAAGGCAGAGGCTTTTTCTGTCGGTTTCGGCAAAGAAATCGCGGGATGGACAGATAAGCAGGGCACGCGCTGGAAGCTTTCATGGTTGCCGCTTGGCGGATATGTCCAGTTCAAGGGCGATATGAACCCGGCGAGCATCCCCGATCCCAATTCGCGCGTGGACAGCAATGTTAATGACGGCAGCTTCCAGAACGCCGCATTGTGGAAACGCGCGCTCATCGTGGCTGCGGGTCCCGTGACCAACCTTATCGTGGCGGTGATGATTTTTGCCGCTTTCTTCGCGGTTTACGGCAATCCCACGATCGTAGGCGCTGAAGATTCGCGCACCATCGGCGAGTTTGGCGAGCAATCGGTCGCCCGCGAATCCGGGCTTCAGATCGGCGATACCATCACCGAGATTGACGGCGAAGAGATGACCGATTTCGACGCGATCCGCACCGAAGTCATGCTCCATCCCGACCGCAATATGGTCATCACGGTGCTTCGCGATGGCAATGAGTTGGACATTCCGGTCACTACCGCCCGCGTTGAACAGGCGGACAGTTTTGGCAATGTGAGCGAAATCGGCCAATTGGGCGTTGCTCCCGCTGGCGGACGCTATGAATTTGAAGAGGTGGGCCTGCTCGCTTCTGTCCCTCTCGCGCTGGAACGGTGCTGGGACATCACCGAGATGATGATCACCGGGATCAAGCAAATCGTCACCGGCGAACGCTCGATCAAGGAATTGGGCGGTCCGGTGAAAATCGCCAAATATTCCGGCGAGCAGATGAGTCTGGGCTTCCTCGCCTTCGTGAATTTCGCCGCCCTTATTTCGCTTAACTTGGCATTCATCAACTTCTTGCCAATCCCTGCGCTCGACGGTGGCCACTTGGCCTTCTACGCCGCCGAGGCGGTCCGCCGTAAGCCGGTCGGACCACAAGCGACCGAGTGGGCTTACCGCGCCGGCATCGCAGTGGTTCTGGTCTTCATGGTCGTGGTCACGGTGAATGATGTGACCGGGCTGTTGCCATTGGGGTGATTTGAGGCCTTGCTTGAGCGCGAGGCTTGGTTAGAGGAGCGATTTGCCGGAGAAAGCGAACGGGTCGCCTGTTATTGGCCGGTCATAGTGCGTTTACTCCGCTTGACCCGTGTAAGGCGCATCGGGCAAAGGCGAATGACACGTTCTTGGGGGATGCAAGGTCCGCGTGGAGGCAATGTCTCCGGGCTGCGCTTGAAAAACACATCGGGGCGATGGTTTAGGTACGGATTGGACGGGATAGAACATCCATGAATCTTAGTGAGCAAGCAGGCGTTGGTCTTGCGTCTTTGAATAATGCCAAGGCAAAAAACGCTGTGGGCCGCTTTAGTCTTGCGCTCGGCAGTGCAACGATGCTGGCCGGTGTGCCGGTCGGCGCTTATGCGCAAGAGCAAGACGGGGCGCAGGGCGATGCCGCCACACCTGCAAGCCAAGCCTCGCAGGCTTCGGCACCCGCTCCCGCTCCGGCGACCAATACGATCCGTTCGATCAGCGTCGTGGGCGCAGAGCGTCTCGAGCCGACCACGATCCTCTCTTACATCCGGCTTCGCGTGGGCCAGGAATACACCTCGGCAGCCGCTGACGAAGCGTTGAAGGACCTTGGTGCAACCGAACTTTTCGCCAATTTCTCGATCCGCAATGATGCCGGCAATGTCGTCATCAATGTGACCGAGAACCCCGTGATCAACCGGATCGTGCTTGAGGGTAACGACCGGATCGATAACGACAAGATCCTGCCTGAAATCCGCCTTGCACCGCGCCAGATTTTTACCCGGTCGAAAGTGCGCGCAGACGTTGCGCGGATTATCGAACTCTACAAGCGTCAGGGCCGGTTTGCTGCCACGGTTGAACCACAAATGGTTCAGCTCCCGCAAAACCGCGTCGATATCGTTTTCGAGATCGAAGAAGGTCCCAAGTCCAAGGTTCGCCAGATCAACATCATCGGGAACGAGGTTTTCTCCGATGGCGATTTGCGCAGCGAGATGGTGACGAAGCAATCGCGCTTCTTCCGCTTCTTCAGCTCCAACACCAGCTATGACCCGGACCGGCTCGCCTTCGACCAGCAGAAGCTGCGTCAGTTCTATCTGACCAATGGCTATGCCGACTTCCGTGTTGTTTCTGCGGTCGCCGAGCTTACGCCTGATCAACGCGACTTTATCATCACCTATGTGGTCGAAGAGGGCGAACGATACAATTTTGGCGAGGTCGAAGTTGAAAGCCAGCTGCGCGATTTTGACAGCGAAACGCTTCAATCCGGGCTCGCGATCCAGAGCGGCGATTTCTACGACGCGAAGAAGGTCGAAGACACCGTTGAATCGCTGACAGAGCTTGCAGGCCGCTTCGGCTACGCTTTTGCGGACGTACAGCCGCGCTTCAACCGCAACCCCGATGACCTGACGATGGATATCAACTTCATCCTGCGTCAGGCCCCGCGCGTCTATGTCGAGCGCGTCGATATCAACGGCAACACGTTGAGCCAGGACAAGGTTATCCGCCGTGAGTTCCGCCTGTCTGAAGGGGACGCCTTCAGCTCGATCGGGGTTCAACGGACCACGGCGCGGATCAATTCGCTTGGCTATTATCAGGAAAACTTCGAGGTATCGCAGGTCGAAGGCTCAGCCCCCGACCGGATCGTGCTCGAAGCGAACGTCGAAGAACAACCCACCGGCGAGCTTCAGTTCTCCGCAGGTTTCTCTTCAATCGAGCGGTTCATTCTTGCCGGCTCCATCCGTCAGCGTAACTTCCGCGGTCGCGGGCAGACTGTGGGCCTCTCGCTCAACCTTTCGCAATTCTCGCGTTCGGCGCAGTTGAGCTTTACCGAGCCTTACCTGTTCGACCGCAACATTTCGGCTGGCGCTGATATTTACCGCCGCGATTTCAACAGCTTCAACCGCTTTGATCGCACCCGCGAGAACACCTTTGAACAGTCGACCACCGGCGGTTCGGTGCGTGTTGGTGTGCCGCTGACCGAATTCATGTCGCTCGTTGGCAGCTACACGCTCAACTATGACGAGGTGAGCCTCGATGAGACACAGTTCTTCACCGACAACGATGGTGACGGCATTCGCGGTAACAGCCCCGATGATACCTGCGACACTTTCCGTTCGGGCCGGTTCCTGTGCGATCAGCTTGGCAACCGTTTGAGCTCGATCGCCGGGCTCAGCCTTAACTACAACACTCTTAACAACGGTTTCCGTCCGACCCGCGGTCGCCTGATCTCGCTCAGCACCGAATTTGCAGGGCTGGGCGGCGATGTGCGCTATCTTCGTTTCCGCGGGAAGGCGCAGCAATTCTGGAATGTGTTCAATTCCGGATTCATCTTCTCGCTTTCGCTTGAAGGCGGCACGATCCATCCGCTGCGCGAGCGCCCCGGCGCTGGCGTTGACGATATTTTCCTGACCGACCGGTTCTTCCTGGGTGAGCCACAATTCCGCGGCTTTGATATTCGCGGCGTTGGTCCGCGCGTGCTCAGGCAGGGTGCGCTTGCGGATCCAAGCGCGCCTCTTGGCTCTAACTTTGCGTTGCTCGATGATGATGGCAACATTCTCTTCAACGAGGAGCGTGATCAGAACCGCGATGATGCCCTGGGCGGTCGTCACTATTATCTGGGTCGTGCCGAGATTGAAATTCCGCTTGGAACCGGCGCGCGCGAACTGGGTCTTCGTCCTTCGATCTGGATGGATGTCGGCGCGCTTTGGAATATTGAGACGCCCGTTCTCAACTCCACCGATCTTTTCTCCGAACGCGTCGAGACGATTGTCACCGACACCGACGGCAATGAACAGACGGTTGTCTCCTATGAGATCACCGAAAACCCGATTGCAGCAGATGGTGTGACACCCAACACGCCAAGCTCTGCCAATATTCGCGAGATTTTCGTCGGCGATTCGTCGAGCCCTCGCATCACCGCCGGGATCGGGGTGAACTGGAATTCTCCCTTCGGCCCGTTCCGCATCGACGTCGCTCAGACCATTCGTAAGGTCGAGGGCGACGATGACAAGCAAATCACGTTTAACGTAGGAACCCAATTCTGATGAAACGCTTTATCAAAACCCTCGGCGCAGCAGGTCTTGCTGCTGGCGCACTTATCGCTGCAACACCGGCTGCCGCTCAGGTCCAGGGCCAGATGGCAACCGCAGATATCAGCCGCGCAATTCTTGGCACCACCGCTCTGCAAACCGCATACAACCAGGTCGGCACCACCTATGCAGCGCAGATCGAGCAGCGCGCGACCAAGCAGCAGCAGTTGACGCAATTGCTTCAGCCGTTTGATTCCAATGGCGACGGCCAGCTTGCCGAAAGCGAGCTTGCAGGCGTTCAGCAATCGCCAAGCTTCAGCCAAATTCAAACGCTTGAGCAAGAAATCGCCGGTCTCAACAATCAGGTGAATGCTGCGCGTGTGTACGCTGTCGAGCAAATCTTTGCGCAATATCCAGCCGCACTGACCGAAGTGGCGCAGGCGCAAAATGTTGCGATCGTGTTCCAACCCGATATGCTGCAATACGCAGCGCAGGGCGCAGACATCACCGGCGCGATTACGACGTCGCTGAATGCGAAAGTGCCATCGGTTGAGATCGTTCCACCAGCGAACTATCGTCCCAACCAGAACGCAGCGCAGATCTTCCAGGAAATCCAGCAAACGCTGCTTCGTGCGCAGATCATTCAGCAACAGCAGGCTGCGCAGCAAGGCCAGCAGCAAGCAGCGCCTGCGGGCCGCTAAGGCGCAATCGGGCAGATAGGGGCAAGGCATGAGTGAGAGTGAAAAACCGTCGCAGCCGATCACCGACTACGACATTCACAAGATCCTGAAGGCCTTGCCGCACCGCTATCCGCTTTTGCTGGTGGATCGGGTGCGCGAAATTCACCTGAACGAGCGCATCCACGCGGTAAAAGCCGTCAGCATGAATGAGGAGTTCTTTCAGGGGCATTTCCCCGGGGCTCCCATCATGCCGGGCGTGCTTCAGATCGAGGCGCTTGCCCAAGCGGCTGCCATCCTCGGGATTGAGACGCTTGAACTGGCAGGAACGGGCAAGCTGGTCTTGTTCATGGGCATTGATAGCGCGAAATTCCGTGCGCCTGTGACACCGGGATGCCTGCTTGACCTCAAGGTCGAGTTTTTGCAGGCGCGCCGTACGATCTACAAGTTCAAGGGCGAGGCGAGCGTCGAGGGCAAAGTCACCTGCCAGACCGAGTTCACCGCGATGATCGCCGATCCGCCCGAAGGGTAATCTGACAACTCAGCTTGCAATTTTCTCGCGCGGCGTTAAGAGCGCCACTTTCCAGTTTTATAGCACCCCCGGTCGGTACCGGGGAAAGCTCTCGAAGGACAAAGACGATGAAAGCCGAAGGGCACCCACAATATCACACGATCACGGTCAAGATGACCGATGGCACCGAGTTTCAAACCCGCTCCACCTGGGGCAAAGAGGGCGACACGCTCGCGCTTGAGATTGACCCTACCAGCCACCCGGCATGGACCGGCGGCAACCGCCAGATCCAGGAAGGCGGCCGTGTGGCAGCGTTCAACAAGCGTTTCGGCGGTCTTACGCTCAAGAAGTAAGCGCTCATCGCTCAATAGTTTCGAAAAGGCGGCTCCTTTGGGGCCGCCTTTTTCTTTTTGTGTATTCCAGCTAGATGTGCCCCATGAACGCTTGGATATTTCTGGGGCTTGCCATTGCTTTTGAAGTGAGCGGCACATTCATGCTCAAACTCTCGGACGGGTTCGAAAAATGGCAGTGGGGCGTTGGCTCACTGCTCGCATATTCGGTCAGCTTCTGGATGCTTGCGCCAGCGGTGAAAGTTATCCCCGTAGGCGTTGCTTATGCGATCTGGTCAGGTTGCGGAATTGTCGCGATCAGCATGATTGGAGTGTTTGCCTTTGAAGAGCGCCTGAACGCGCTGCAATTCGGCTTCATCGCGATGATCTTGATCGGCGCGGTGGGCCTCAATCTGACTGTGCAGCACAGTTAGCCTGCGCGTTTCGTCACCACGGCCACGGCCTTTCGCGATACCATTTGGTGATCACATATTTCATGCCCCTGCGCACCTTCATACCGTGGTGGAGGGTGTTGGGATTGAGCTCGCCATCGGGGCGCTTGTTGTTCCAGCACACGAGCTTACCGACCTCTGGCTGAAAGGTTTTGCCGATGGTCTTGAACCGGGTCGCGCCGCCCGCTTCGACCTCGTTGAGGTAAACCATGAACGTCCAGGTGCGCTGACCCGATTCGCTGCAGAACTTCTCGAAATCCGGCGTGCCGGGCGTGAAATAATCGGTGTGCGCCTTAAACTCCTGTCCCACGTCATAGCGTTGACCCTGAACCGGCTCGCCAAGAGCGGGGTCAATACCATTGAGGCCATGGAGCATGGCGTCGAGTTTCTGCACCACCGGCTCTGCTCGCGGGAGATCGCACGTCTCGCTGGTGCGGAAAGTCGCATCGCCATCGGAATTGGCAAGCGTGCTTGGGCGCCGATCCTTGTCGACCAGTGCGATAAGCTGCTGGCAATGGTCAGGTGTCAGGAACTGTTTGAGTTGAAACAGCTCGATCTTGGGGTGGGGCACCCGCTGGACATGGTCGCCCGCAGCGAGCTTCAGGGCAACAGAATCAGCGAGCAAATCCATGGGAAGCGAGTGTAATTCGATGATGCGCTCAGGCAAGGGCGCATAGCCTGGCGAAATTTTATTGCGCGAGTGTCAAACACGCGCAGTTTTCGCTTCCCATTGCGCGCGCATTATGCAACACGCTCGCTCCGCTCTCACACGGTCTTGACCACGTGGGTCGCTTTTGCGCAAAGGCACCGCTCGCAAGCGTCTTTTGCCATTGGCCCATGGTCGATCTTGAGAGGCGGGAAATGATGTGTGGCGATCGTAGCTCAGTTGGTTAGAGCGCCGGTTTGTGGTACCGGAGGTCGGGGGTTCGAGACCCCTCGATCGCCCCATTTTCTCCCCCCAGAGGTCATGACACCGGGCTCAGCGTGGACGCTGTATCAATTGCCTGCGGGGGCCTTTTTATGACTGCGTTCTGGACCGAAGCCGATTTTGACGATCACGAGTTCGTGCATGTTGTGCGCGACCGGGAATCGGGTTTGACGGCGATTATCTCGGTGCACTCGACCCATCTGGGGCCGGGGGCAGGGGGCACACGCTTCTGGCATTATCCTGATCCCAAGGACGGTCTTCGCGATGCGCTGCGCCTGTCGCGCGGCATGAGTTACAAGAACGCCATGGCCGGCCTGCCGGCGGGCGGGGGCAAGGCAGTCATTCTCGCCGATAGCGACCGGCGCAAGACACCCGGAATGCTCGCCGCCTTCGCAAAGGCGATTGATAGGCTGGGCGGCAATTACATCACCGCGCAGGATGTCGGGATTTCCGAGGACGATATCGTCGCGGTCAGCCGTGGCACATCTCACGTCGCGGGGCTTCCCGGGCGTGGCGGTGACCCGGGTCCATACACCGCTCGCGGCGTCTATCTTGGCGTGAAAGCGGCGGCGCGCCGCGCGCTTGGCAGTGATGATATGCGCGGTGTGCGTGTCGCCATTCAGGGTGTGGGAAGTGTCGGTGGCGGTCTTGCGCGCTATCTTGCCGAAGAGGGTGCAGACCTTGTTCTTGCCGACATCAACCGGGATTACGTCCAGAACCTTGCCGAAGAACTTGGCGCGCAGGTTGTCGGTGTCGAAGAGGTGCTTACGACCGAGTGCGATATCCTGAGCCCCAATGCTCTTGGTGCGATCCTCAACGAGCAGACCATCGAAGGGCTCAAGACCAAAGCTGTTGCAGGCGGCGCGAATAACCAGCTCGCCAAGGGCCACGAAGGCGCAGCTCTTCAGGAGCGCGGCATTCTTTATGCGCCCGATTATGTCATCAACGCAGGCGGCATCATCAATGTGCTGCGCGAGATCGACGGGTCGGATGATGACGCAATCCATGCCAAGATCGACAAGATCCCCGGACGGCTCGAAGACATCTGGCAGGAAGCCGACGAAAGCGGCGCATCGCCCGATGTGGTCGCCGATCGCATGGCGCGCAGGCTCATCGGGCGCTAAAAACCGGCGTTATCAACGACTGTTGCAGGTTTTGCGCTCTTGCAGGGACTGGCAACGGCACTAATACAGTGTGATAGAGTTAGAACACTGTGCACATTTACGCGAACCCTAAAAGATTTCTTGCGCTTGCAAGCTGGATGACACCGCTCTTTTTCTGGAGCGGGGCATTGTTGTCGCTCGGCGCTATCCTCTGGGGCGTTTTCATGGTTTCGCCCGACCGTTTGATGGGCGAGACGGTGCGCATTATCTTCCTCCATGTACCCGCCGCATGGCTTGGCATGGGCGGGTGGACCGGCATCGCGATTTCGAGCGCGGCATTGCTGATCTGGAAACACCCGTTGGCGGGCCTTTCGGCGCGCGCCATCGCACTGCCGGGTATGGTCTTCACAGCCATCTGCCTTGCCACCGGTTCGATATGGGGCAGGCCAACCTGGGGCACCTGGTGGGAATGGGACGGGCGGCTGACCAGCATGCTCGTGCTCCTGTTTCTTTACGGCGGCTATATCGCACTTGCCCAGGCGACACAGCGTGAGGGCGGCTCGCCCAAAATTCCGGCCATTCTCGGTATTGTCGGGGCGATTATCGTGCCGATTATCAATCGATCGGTTGTATGGTGGAATTCGCTTCACCAACCGCCAAGCCTGACGGCGGGCAAGAGCGCGATTGATGCTGAATACCTTTGGCCCCTGCTTGCCTCGACGCTCGGCTTTTCGCTTCTGTTCGGGGCCATCGTCCTCATGCGGATGCGCGCGCTTATCGCAGAGCAGCAGGTCGAGGCACGCCTGCGCCGCCGCGCACTCGATGAAGAAGAACCTGCTGCCCCAACCCCACTGGCGGAGACGGCGTAATGCGTGAGGCACTCGACCACTGGCCCTTCGTCATGGGCGCCTATGCGGTGGGCGGGGTGGCCATGGGCTGGCTTATCTCGTGGAGCTACACCACAATGCGCAAGGCTGAAAAGCGGCGCGAAGAAATGAGGCGCAAATAATGGCGCAAATGAAAGCGAAACATCAACGCATGACCCTTGTCGTGCTGGCGCTGATTGCGGTTGTGGCCGCCGGTTTGATCGCGGCGTGGGCTCTGCGCAGCCAAGCCAACTATTTCTATCTGCCCGAACAAATGGCTGAGGAGCCGCCTGCGGTCGGACAGGCGGTGCGTCTGGGCGGCATGGTAGCAGCCGAGAGCATCAAGACGGCCGATGACGGCATCACGGTGAGCTTCCTTGTGACGGGCAACACCGATGACATGATCCCTGTGACCTACAGCGGCATCCTGCCAGACCTCTTCGTCGAAGGGTCCGGCGTGGTCGCAGAGGGCCATTTGCAAGCTGACGGCACCTTCCTTGCGACCAACCTTCTTGCCAAGCATGATGAAAATTACGTGCCCAGAGAGCTTGAAGGTTTGGAGGGGCACGAGGCGTCCGAAGAATATGCCGAAACCGTGGCGGGAATGAGTTAAAGCGCGATGATCGCAGAACTCGGACATGCTGCCCTGTGGCTCGCAACTGCGCTTGCAGTGTTGCAGATGGTTGCAGGCGGCCTTGGCCTTCGCGCCGGGAATGAAGCGATTGTCGCTCTGGCGCGCCCCGCGGCGGTGGTGCAGGCGTTTCTGGCGACGCTTTCCTTCCTGCTGCTGCTATACGCCTTTGCGATCACCGATCTGTCGATCAAGCTGGTCGCGACCAATTCCCACTCGATGAAGCCTTTCATCTATAAGCTGACGGGCACCTGGGGAAATCACGAGGGCTCGATGCTCTTGTGGGTGGCGGTTCTGGCGATTTCGGGCGGGCTTCTCGCAGGGCTTGAACGGCGTCTTCCTGAAAAGACGATGTCCGCCACGCTGAGCGTGCAAGGATTTGTTGCGCTCGGCTTCTACAGCTTCCTCCTGCTTTCATCCAACCCGTTCGAGCGTCTCCCGGTGCCAGCGGGCGAAGGGTCGGGCCTTAATCCGCTGTTGCAGGATATCGGCCTCGCGATCCATCCGCCTACGCTCTACATCGGCTATGTCGGGCTTTCGGTTGCATTCAGCCTGTGTATGGGCGCGCTGATCACCCGTCAGGTTACGCCCGACTTTGCGAAGGTCATGCGGCCATGGGTACTTGGCGCGTGGGTATTCCTGACTTTCGGGATCACCGCCGGTTCCTACTGGGCGTATTACGAACTTGGCTGGGGCGGCTGGTGGTTCTGGGATCCGGTTGAAAATGCCTCGCTCATGCCGTGGCTTGCGGCGACCGCGTTGCTCCATTCGGTGAGCGTTCTGGCGGCGCGCGATGCGCTTCGCACCTGGACGATCATGCTGGGCGTCCTTGCCTTTTCCATGTCGATGCTGGGCACTTTCCTCGTGCGCTCGGGCGTTATCACCAGTGTCCACGCCTTTGCGGTCGATCCCGAGCGGGGCAGTTTCATCCTCGCGCTGCTCGGCCTCTACATCGGCGGCGCGCTCGTCATCTTCGCCATGCGGGCAGGGTATATTTCCGAGGGCAAGCGCTTTTCCGCGACAAGCCGTGAGGGCGCGCTGGTATTCAACAATGTGATGCTCTCGGCGATCCTTGCGATCGTGCTGCTCGGCACGCTCTACCCGGTCTTTACCGAAGCGTTCGATGTCCGCGTCTCGGTTGGACCTCCATATTTCAATCCGGCAGGCGCAATCTTTGCAATCCCGATGTTCATGGTGATGGCCGTGGGGCCGCTTCTGCGCTGGAAAGACGACAAACCTGCGCGCATCCAATTCGAGACTGCGATGCTCGCGGCTATTGTCATCGCGGTGATTGCTCTTGTCGCTTTCTTCGGAAGCTATGATATCCTCCCGCTGCTCGGCCTTGCGTTCGCAGCAGCACTTGGCGTTGCCTCGCTTCTGCCGCTTCGAGGCCGTAAATTGAGCCGCGTTCCCACCGCTACCTGGGGCATGGTCATGGCCCATTTCGGGGTCGCGGTCGCGTTGTTCGGCATGGCGAGCGAAAGTGCTTTTACCTCCGAACGGCTCGCGGCGGTTTCGCCCGGCGGTCAGGAACAAGTGGCCGATTGGACAATTGAACTACAAAGCGTCGATCCGATCGCAGGGCCCAATTGGACCGCGGTCGAAGCGCGCATCATCGCAACGCGCGGCGACGGGGAAGGCGTTCTCCTCACCCCGCAAGCGCGCAATTTCTGGGCACCCTCACAGGCCACCAGCGAGAGCGCCTTGCTTACGACGTGGGATGGCCAGCTTTACGCCGTGATCGGTGATCAGGCCGGCGTCGATGCCAATGGCAACCAACGCTGGCAGCTTCGCGTGTGGTGGAAACCGTTCGTCACCTTCATCTGGTACGGCGGCCTCCTGATCGCATTTGGCGGCGTGCTTTCCATCGTTGGCCGCTTGCAGGTCGATCTCAAGCGCCGCTCGGTGACGAGGCGCGGGAACGAGCGCCGCGAAGATGCCGCAGCCCTTGCGGGCGAAACAGCGCCGGAGCCTGCCGAATAATGCGTCCCGTCTATCTCATCCCCCTTGCGCTCTTCCTCTTTTTTGCAGGCGTCGCTGGCTATCAGTTGACCCAGCCAAAGCAGGTCAACATCCCGTCGCAGATGATCGAGCGCGAGCTTCCCGAGTTTTCGCTTGAGCCCGCGCTTGAAGGCATGCCGGGGGCCTCGCGAGCAGACTTTATTGGCGGCAAGCCCAAGCTACTCAACATCTGGGCCAGCTGGTGCGTGCCTTGCATCGCCGAGGCGCCCCATCTGGAGCGTCTGAAGCAGGAGGGCGTCGAGATTATCGGTGTCGCGGTGCGCGACCGGCCAGAGGCGGTGGAGGGTTTCCTTGCCCGTTACGGCAACCCCTACAGCCGCATCGGTGCAGACGACATTTCGGAACTGATGCTCGAAATTGGCGCATCGGGCGTGCCCGAAACCTATGTGATCGATGCTGAAGGTAACATCCGATATCAGCATATCGGCGATATTCGCGAAAACCACGTCGAGATGCTTCTTGAAAAATTGGAGGAGGCGGCGTGATGCGCGTTATCATCGCCTTCCTTGCCCTGATCGCCGCGCCGCTTGCGTCTCCGACCTTGGCACAAAGCTCAATGCCGCCTGCGCCTTACGCTTACACGCAGCTCGACGACCCTGTTCTCGAGGCAGAAGCAACCGCGCTGATGGAGACGCTGCGCTGTCTCAAGTGCCAGTCGCAGAGCATCGCCGACAGCGATGCCCCCATGGCAGGCGATATGCGTCACCAGGTGCGCTCGCGCCTTCTAGCAGGCGAAAGCCCCGATCAGGTGCGCGATTGGCTGACCCAGCGATACGGCGACTACGTAAGCTATGAGCCGACTGTGAGCGCAACGACCTGGCCATTGTTCGCGATCCCGGTGCTTTTGCTCCTGATTGTCGGCGCGGTGCTGTTGCGGCGTCTTGGCAGGCGTTCGTCCGATAGTGAAATGGGGGCGTAATGGGTCAGTGGCTTGCCATCCTCGCGCTCACGCTCGCCAGTTTTGCGATTGCCGCATTCTACCTGCGCATGCCTCGACAGGGCTTTGCAGTGTTCGGAGCGGCGCTCATCTTCGGGCTTATCGGCTACACATGGGCAGGGTCGCCCGGTCAGGCGGGCAGCCCCAAACAACCGCAAACGCAGGTTGAACAGGAATCGGGCGAAGCGATGGTCGAAGCGCGGCGGGCCTTGTTTGACCCGACGCTGGCGAAACCGAACTATCTCACTTTGTCGGATGGCTTTGCGCGGCGCGGTAAATTTGACGATGCAGCCGGGCTCTTGCGCAACGGTCTTCGTGAAAACCCGGACCACCTCGAAGGATGGCTCGCTCTGGGAATGGCGCTTACCGGTCACGCCGAAGGGTTTGTCACGCCCGCTGCCAACTATGCCTACGGAAAGGCGCGGGAAATTGATCCGACCAATCCGGGGCCTGATTTCTTCCTCGGCACCTCGCTGGTCCAGACCGGTCAGATTGTCGCGGGCCGTGCTGTATGGGCGCGCCTGCTTGAAAACTCGCCCGACGACGCGCCATGGAAGGCCGAGATCGAGGCCCGTGTCGCACGCCTGGATGAGATGATCGCCAATGCACCAATGCTTCAATAAGACCCTGTTCCCAGAGCGCGGTTGCAGGTGACCCCTCCCGGTGGTAGAGCGCGCCCCCTTGACCGACAAGGGGCTCCCGTGAGTCTCCCAATTCGGGCCAAGACACGGGATAATCGCACACGATGAGCGAAAACTCAGCAGCACATGACACCACCTCGCTAGACACCCATTCTAGCGGGCACGCGCACAGCGGCTCGAAAGCGGCGCTGGCGGTGGGTGCGATTGGCATCGTCTTTGGCGATATCGGGACAAGCCCCCTTTACGCCTTTCGTGAGACGTTTGCCGGCACGGCGACGGTCGCAATTGACCGGATGCACGTTCTTGGCGTGGTCAGTCTCATCTTCTGGTCGATGCTGCTCGTCGTGGCGATCCAGTATGTAACGATCCTCATGCGCGCCGATAACAAGGGGCAGGGCGGTAGCCTCGCGCTTGTGGCCTTGTTGTCGCGGCATATGGGCAAATCGTCCTATGGCTGGCTGGTGATCCTGCTGGGCGTTTTTGCGACGTCGCTGTTCTACGGCGATTCCATGATTACGCCCGCGATCTCCGTACTTTCGGCGGTCGAGGGGCTCACCGTGGTCGATCAGGGCCTTCAGCAATATGTGATCCCGATCGCCCTTGGTCTTCTGGTCTTCCTTTTCATGCTTCAGGCGCGCGGAACAGCCAAGGTCGGCGCCCTTTTCGCGCCAGTGATGATCATCTGGTTCATTGTCCTTGCTGGGCTTGGTGGGTGGCAAATCATCCAGAACCCGGACATTTTGTGGGCGCTTAATCCCTATTACGCGGTCATGTTCTTTGTGAGCGATGGCTTTGTTGCTTTCCTCGCCCTTGGCGCGGTGGTTCTCGCTGTGACAGGCTCGGAAGCGCTTTATTCGGACATGGGGCACTTCGGGCGCGGGCCGATGAGGCTGTCGTGGTTCGGCTTTGTGATGCCGTGCCTTCTTCTCAACTATTTTGGCCAGGGTGCGATGATTGCCGGGCTTCCCGCCGAGGAAGCCGCTGTCGTCGTTCAAAATCCGTTCTTCCTGCTGGCAAGCGAAGAATGGCGTTTGCCTCTCGTCTTCCTCGCGACGGTCGCGACTTTCATTGCGAGCCAGGCGGTGATTTCGGGTGCTTTCTCGATCACCCATCAGGCGGTGCAGATGGGCTTCATGCCACGCCTTTCCATCCTTCACACATCCGAGACAGAAGGCGGCCAGATTTATATCCCCTTCGTCAACTGGGCGTTGATGGCGGCGGTGATCGTTCTGGTGCTGACGTTCCAGAACTCGTCCAACCTCGCCAGCGCCTATGGCATCGCCGTGACCGGGGCGGTGACGATTGATACGCTTCTGATGGGCCTCCTGTTAGTGAGCGTGTGGAAATGGAAGTGGTGGTATGCCGCGCCCGTCGTCCTGCTGTTCCTGATCGTCGACGGGGCCTATTTCGCAGCCAACCTTACCAAGGTTCCCGATGGCGGCTGGTTCCCGCTTGCGGTCGGGTTTGTGGCCTTCACGCTGCTCACGACATGGGCGAGGGGCCGCAAGTTGATGCGTGCCCGGATGAGCGAGGGGACATTGCCGATCGAAATCTTTGCGAAATCGGCCAAGAATTCTGCGCTGCGTGTGCCCGGGACCGCGATCTTCATGGCCAGCAGTCAGGCAGGCGTGCCTTCCGCACTGCTCCATAACATCAAGCACAACAAAGTCCTGCACGAGCGGGTCGTGATCCTCACGGTCGATATTCAGGATGAACCCTATGTCGATCCGGACAAACGCTGCGAATATATCGATATGGGCGATGGCTTTTATCGTGCGGTGCTGCGCTATGGCTTCATGGAAGAGACCGATGTGCCCGAAGGGCTGAAGGGTATGGGGATCTACTGCGGTGGCCAGTTCGACATGATGCACACCAGCTTCTTCCTCTCACGCCAGACGCTGCTCGCCTCGGACAAGCCGGGCATGCCGATCTGGCGCGAGAAGATTTTCGCCTGGATGCTGAGGAATTCGGCAAGTGCGATGGACTTCTTCAAGCTGCCCACCAACCGCGTGGTGGAGCTTGGCAGTCAGGTCGAGATTTAGCGGCCCCGGCCCCGCATAGGCGAGCCCGGCAATGACGCTTGAGCGCGGGCCGGATACGACTCTATTCGCTCGGGATCACTGTGATGCGCGTTTGTCGTCCGTCGAGATAGCGCACAGTTTGCCCATCGAAAAACGCGTCTTCCTCGGTGCGAAAGTCCACTCTTTGCCCGCCCCATTCGGGAACCTCGGCATAGCTGGTGAGCTCGATCGCCCACGCAGTGTTGGCGCGAAGTGTATCTTCCCCGCGCGGGTCCGCCTCCTGATTGTCCCAGAACCCGATGGATGTGCCAGCGGCGTGACCGTGAAAGCCGATGGGGTGAGAGTAGATTGAAGGGTCGAGCCCTTCCGCAATCGCCTCAGCGCGGGCACGGGCAAGGATTTCATTTCCTGAAAGGCCCACTTTCATGTGGCTCGTCAGGATATCCTGAACACGGTTGGAATTGGTGAGGCCTTGCTGGAGGCCAGCTGGCAACTCGCTTTCGCCCGGTTTCAGGACATATCCCAAATGCTGCGTATCGGTGTTGAGGCGAAGGTATGTAAGGCCAAGGTCGGTCCATAACAGATCACCCGGCATAATCACCGTATCGCCGGAAAGAATACCTTCCGCACCCTCGCGCTGAACGCCGAAGCTGGGGTGAAACCACGGCTCGATCCCGAGGTCTCGGATGCGCTGACGATACCACCATTGCACTTCCCGGGTTGTCGTTTCGCCCGGTGTGATGACTTTGCGCGACATGGCCTCTGCAATCAGCTGATGGGCGAGCGCGACAAGAGCGCGGTATTGGGTGATCTCGTCAGGTGTACGGGTTTCCAGCCAGCGCACCGCAAGGCGCTCACCCGAAACGATCCGCTCGCGATATTCGGGGGCGAGGGCCGTCATCATCGCGTCGTATTGGCTCTTCGTCATGCCATCGGCAAAACGGGTCGCATCGGAGACATTGATCGCAATGTTGGCAGGACCCCGCTCGGCGATAATATCCGCGAGCGCCGCCCATTGGCTGGGTTCTTCGTCCGGGTTCCACGCAGGGTCGAAAAGCCCGGCAAGGCCATAGCGGCTGACGGTAAGGCGCTCGATAGGCTGCCCCTCGCAATCCGATTTGCAGGGGTCAAAGAACACCAGAATGGTCCGCCGCCGCGCGTTGAAACTCCTCGCATCGAGCATGGTGGTAATGACGGGTTCTTCAAAATATTCGCGCGCCATGATGACCCACATGGCGACACCCTCTTCGCGCATAAGCTGCGGGATGAGCGTGTCGAGCCTTTGCGCAAGCGCATCATCAATCGCCGCCGCGCGCTCCTCAAGCGGCATGATCGGGGCAGGCTCTGCGCGTGGTTCACCGTTGGTGAAGGTGATCGGTGCGTGGTCGTCGGCAAAGGCCGGGGCGCTAAACAGGGCGGCAAGACCGAAGAAAAGTGAGGCGAATTTCATGTGCGGAGCTATTCCTCGATTGAGACGGCGATCGATGTGGCGGGGTTCGGATCCTCGTTGGGATCGGTGAAATGCCCCTTGGGAAAGGCGACAAACACGGGCTCATCTGGTGTGTCCAGACACAGCACGTGATTGTTGTCGGGGTCTTCGTGATCGGCAAGCTCGATGGGCGAGACTTCGCGTGTTGCACCGTCTTCTCCGAGCACGGTAACGGTGTAGAGCTGCCGTGCCTCTTGTGTCGGCGCATCGCCGCCCTTGAGAGTGACACCGCCCGCCCATGTGACGCGCAATTGCTGCGCGGTTGCCGGATCGATGCACAGGCTGCCAGCGGTGCCAAGCGCGCCGAGCCCCATATCCTTTTCATCCTCGGAAACACGCTGGGCAGCGACAAGGAAGGGGCCGTCTTTCAACGGTGTGACTTTGACGCTTGCGCCTTTGAAATTGGTCTTTCCATCAAGCGACAGGAGATTGCCCGCTATTTCGACGTTGGCGGGAGGGTCCTCGCCGTCATTGCCGAATTCTCCGATGAGAAGAATGGTGCGCAATTCGCCCGCATCGGTTGCAGGAAGAAGGCTCACGCAATCGACACTGCTTTGCGCACCAGACGCTTTGACCACGCGAAAGTCACCAGCCTGAACGCTCGTATGATCGACCTCTTTCGAAGTGATAACCGGCATCCCGTCTTTGCCAGCGCCGCCAAGGCATATGCGATGCGCCACCATGGGGAGCGCGTCGTCGAGACCAAAGAAGGCGGAGAGCAAGGTCCCCTCGGCGAGGCCTTGCGTATCGGCGGTGGTGTCCACGCTCTCGGTGCTGGTCGCAGGTTGGCTGCACGCGCCGAGCCCCAGGAGAAGGGCCGGGACCGCGAGGCGGAGCAAGAGAGGGTCAGCCTTTGGATTCATCCTCGTCATCATCGCCTTCGTTCTGGCCTACATCAAGCCCATGTTTCAAAAGCATGGGAAGCTGTGTGAAGGTGAAGAGGAATGTGAGTGGCAAAAACACCCACAGTTTCGCCCAAAGCCACCCTTCAAAATCGAGATAGGCGCGCAAGGCTTCGTTGAGGCCGGCGAGTAAGAGGAAGAACACCCCCCAATTGCGCGAAAGTTTGAGCCAGCCTTCTTCGGATAGCCCTTCAAAAGCCGCTTCTAGCAGGACCTTGAGAAGCGCGCGGCCGGTGAAGAACCCGGCGAGCAAAGTCACCCCGAAGAAGGCATAGATGATGGTGGGCTTCAACTGGACGAATACGGGATCGCCAAAAAAGATGGTCAGTGCGCCAAACCCGACGATCAACGCAGTGGAGAGCCACAGCATCGGGCTTATTTTGCCAAGCTTGAACTTGGAGAAAAGCAGCGCAGCGACGGCGGCGACCATAAAGGCGCCCGTACCATAGATTATGGCGAGCAATTCGCCTGCTGCATTGGGCTCTGCGGGCGCGTTGAACCGGTAGACGCCGAGGAAGACGAGGAGCGGGCCGTAATCGACCGCGACGTTGAGCCAGCCCGAGCCCTTTGGGTCGGGCGCTTTGACGGTTTCTGTCTCTGGCATCAGGACACTCCTGCGATGACGCGTGCGACGAGGTCGGGGTCAAATGGGCGCAGGTCTTCCATCTTTTCGCCAACGCCGATTGCGTGGATGGGAAGGCCGTATTGTTCAGCAGCCGCCACAAGAACCCCGCCGCGCGCCGTCCCGTCGAGCTTTGTCATGATAAGGCCGGTGACCCCTGCGACTTCCTTGAATACGTCGATCTGTGAAAGCGCGTTCTGGCCATTCGTGGCATCGAGGACGAGCACGACGTCATGCGGGGCCTCTTCGTTCAATTTGCCCAGAACCCGGCGAATTTTGGCGAGCTCTTCCATAAGCTCTTTCTTGTTCTGCAATCGTCCGGCGGTGTCGACCACCAGCGCGTCGATCCCGGTGTCCGTCGCCTGCTTTACTGCATCGAACACGATCGAGGCCGGGTCGCCGCCCTCCGGCCCGCGCACAATGTCGACGCCCGCACGCTCTGCCCAGGTCGCAAGCTGACCGATGGCGGCCGCGCGGAAGGTGTCGCCAGCTGCCAGAAGCACGCCGTAATCGTCTTCTGTAAAGAGGTGGGCGAGTTTGGCGATGGTGGTGGTTTTGCCCGACCCATTGACTCCGATCACAAGGATCACTTGCGGGCGCGGGAAGGCGGTGATCTCAAGCGGTTTTGCCACCGGGCGAAGGATCTCTGCGATCTCTTCGGCAACGCTTTCTTTCAGTTCCTTTTGAGTGATCTCAAGGCCAAAGCTTTTGTCGGACAATCTCTTGCGGATGCGCGCGGCTGCCGCCGGACCCAGGTCCGAGACAATCAGCGCGTCCTCGATATCGTCAAGCGTCGCATCATCGAGGCGTGTCGCAACGCCTGTCAGATTGCTCCCAATGCGCTCGGAAGTCTTGCGAAAGCCGCTGAAGAGCTTCTCGCTCCAACTTTGCGTCATACGAGCATGCCTCCTTCAAGGCGTTGCGGGGTGAGGTTGACGATCTCACCCGGTGTTGCATCGGCGGGGCATTCCACCCGCGCGTAATTGGGCGCATAGCCTGTACCGTCGCGTTCGACGAGGACCGGCAAGGTTTCGCCCACAAGTCCTTCGACCCAGCGTGCCCGCCTCGCCTTGACCGCCTCGCGTAAGTCAGCGGCTCTGGCTTTCACAATCCCCCTGTCAAGCTGCGGCATACGGGCAGCGGGTGTGCCGGGGCGGGGGGAATAGGGGAAAATGTGGCCGTGGACGATGTCGAGCTCTTCGATGATCGAGAGGTTGGCTTGATGATGCTCATCGCTCTCGGTCGGGAAGCCAGCGATAAGGTCTGCACCAACGGCAAGGTCAGGGCGGCGAGCCTTGAGGCGCTGCACCAGATCGACCGCGTCATCGCGCAAATGGCGGCGCTTCATGCGCTTGAGGATCAGGTCGTGTCCGTGCTGCATCGAGAGATGCAGGTGCGGCATCAGACGTTCTTCGCTGGCGAAAAGTTCGAACAGCTGGTCGTCGATCTCGATGCCATCGAGGGAGGACATGCGCAGGCGCTTTAGTTGATGAAACCCCTCCAGCACCGAGCCAACAAGTTCACCCAAAGGTGGTGTTCCCGCAAGATCATGTCCCCAGCTTGTAACATCCACACCCGTCAGGACAACTTCCTTAGCCCCTTGTTCAAGGTGGTGTTCTACCTCTTTGAGCACTTGGGCAATGGTCATCGAGCGGCTTTTGCCGCGCCCCTGGGGGATGACGCAGAAGGTGCAGGCATGATCGCAGCCGTTTTGCACGGCGATGAAAGCTCTGGTGCGCGTGGGCGCTGGAGGAGCCTCGGGAAGAGGCACATTCCACACCCTCGGATCAAGCTTGCGTTCGTTTGCAATCAGGCCGTCGACCTCGGGCATATCGGCCAATTGCTCCCGCTCGATATCGGCGGCGCATCCTGTCACCAAAAGCCGCGCATCGGGCCGCTCGCGCCGCGCCTTGCGGATCGCTTGCCGGGTCTGGCGTACGGCTTCGGATGTGACAGCGCAGGAGTTGATGACCACGACATCATCCGCTTCGCCCAACATCGCCTTCATCCGTTCGGATTCAGCGATATTGAGGCGGCAGCCCAGAGAAATCACATCGGCGCCGCTCATTCCCCATCACCTCTGGCGAAATCTTCCCACTCGAACTCGCCGCGAAAGCTTTCCGCGGCCGGACCTGTCATGCGGATGGTTTTGCCTGGCGACCATTCGATCACCAGATCGCCGCCGGGAAGGGTGACCGTCACACGGTTGCCCACAAGCCCGCGCCGGATCGCTGCCACGGCTGTTGCACAAGCGCCGGTGCCGCATGCCCGCGTCAGACCCGCGCCGCGCTCCCAAACGCGCAGTTTGAGGTGATCCTCACCCACGCCCGACGCGACGTTGACATTGACCCGCTCGGGGAAAAGGGGATCGCTTTCGATCTGGGGCCCGAGTTTTTGCAGATCAATCCTGTCGGCATCCTCCACGAAGAAAATCACATGCGGATTGCCGACATTGACCGCCACCGGGCTTTTCAGCGTGCCCCAGCCAACCGGCATGGTGAGCGTATCCATCGGATAGTCGAGCGGGATCTGATCCCATTCCAGCCGGGGTTCGCCCATATCGACGCTGGCCCCGCCTTCGGCAGGCTCAAGCGACAATGTGCCGCCAGCGGTCTCGATCTGTGCCGCCTCGCCATGCAATAAAGCGACCGCGCGCGTCGCATTGCCGCACGCTTCCACTTCGCTGCCATCGGCATTGAAGATCCGCATCTTGAACGCGTGGCGCTCGCTTGGTTCAAGCACGATCATCTGATCGCAACCGATACCGGTGTGCCGGTCGGCAATTGCGCTTGCGAAGTTTGCGCTGATTGCGGGCAGGGCCGTCTCTCGTGCGTCAAGCACGACGAAATCATTGCCAAGGCCATGCATCTTGATGAAGGGAACACGCATTACGGGTGCGCATTTATGCACCCGCGGCCCCAGCGTCCAGTGTTAGTGGGGCAAATCGCCCTAACCGGCCTGACGCGATGGGGGCGAGACAGCCTGTTGATCGCGGCTATCGGGTTGGGCATCGCCCTGCTTTGTCGCGCTTGTCGCGAGTTGCCCAAGCTTTGAAAGGCGCTCGCGCACTTGCATCGCGCTTTCTGGTTGACCGTAGAGGAAACCCTGACCTTTGAGCTTGCCCAGCTTTTTGAGCTGGTCGAGGATAATCTCGTCCTCGATACCCTCTGCCGTCATTGGCAGATCGAGGCCCCGGCCAAGCGACACGATTGCATCGACAATGGTGGATTTTGCCGACGGGGAGGAAAGTTCGCGCACAAAACTGCGGTCGATCTTGAGCCTGTCAAACGGCAGGGTGCGCAGTTGTTCCAGCGAGGAATAACCGGTGCCGAAATCATCAAGGCTTACCTGAACGCCTTGATTGCGCAGGCTTGTGATGATGCTGCGCACCATGTCGATATTGTCGTGCAAACAGCTTTCGGTGACCTCGACCTCAAGCCGGCGAGCGGGAAAATTATGTTTGACCAGCAGCTTCAGAAGCTTTTGCGCAAACCACGGATCGCGCAATTGCACAGGCGACACGTTGATCGACAAGGTCAGCGTATCGTCCCATTCGTGCGCATCAAGGAGCGCGCGCTCGATCAGTTGATCCGACAATTCCGATATGACCCCGATCTCTTCAGCGACGGGGATGAAAATTTCAGGGCTGACGAGGCCCATTTGCGGCGAGTGCCAGCGCGCCAGCATCTCAAACCCGACCAGTTCGCCGGTTTCAAGATCGACCTGTTGTTCGTAAAACGGTTCGAATTCGCCCGCGTGAAGCCCGGCACGGATGCCGACCTCCAGCTTGTTGCGGAACCGAAGTTCGCTTTCCATGCTGGGCTCAAACCAGAAATAGCGGTTTTTGCCCGCGTTTTTCGCCTGATACATGGCAATGTCGGCGCGGTGCATCAGGGCATCGGGGCAGCTCATCTTGGCATCGAACTGGCAAGTGTCCTGATCGCTTGTGACGCCGATGGAAATGGTCGCTTCGACGGTCACACAGTCGAGATCAAACGGCAAAGCCATCGCTTCGAACAGGCGTATGACAAGATCATCGACGCGCTCTGGCTGATGGGGGTCGAATTCGGTCACGAAAGCGAATTCATCCCCGCCGATGCGCGCGAGTGTACCGCCTGTGGGAAGCACCTGATTGATCCGCTTGGCAAGCTCGACCAGAGCGGCATCGCCTACCGGGTGGCCGTGCATGTCATTGATCTGCTTGAAATTATCGAGGTCGATCAGGCAATAAGCAACCGCGAGCCCGCGCGCATTGGCACGCGTGCGCACTTCGTCGGTCACCTTGGCCATGCTGCGCCGGTTCAGGCAGCCGGTAAGCGGATCGGTTTCTGAAAGTTTACGCGCCAGATTTTCGGCCTCGCGCCGGTCGCTGATCTCAAGCTTCAGTTCGCGGTAACGCCGCCAGCCGAAGATCACGAGAACAACGTTCAGCAGCAGAGCGTTGACGAGCAGGGTATCGGGCCCTGCTGCGCCTGTAATAATGGAGTTGATTGCCTTGGGAAGCACGGCGCCGCCGGTGGCAACGAACAGGATGATCGCTGCAATTGCGATACCAAGCGCGACCAGGTCCCGCTCTGCGCTGCCTTTGAGGCTTTGGCTCTGTTTGCTATCTGACACTACCGATAAGCCCTAATAACAAGGGTGCTTTTCGCCCCCGATCTTGCGACGATCTAACAGGCAGCCTTTAAAGATTGAGTTAACTCGCCGCTGGGTTTGCCGGATGCGCGCATCGGGGAAATCGTGAGGGATTTCAGTCTGGAAGGAGGCGGCTGGGTCAGCTAACCATGGTTTACGCGCCCATATGCGATGGTCAGACGGCCAACCGCCGATGCGTTAAAAGAGGAGAAACGCCCTATGTCCCAGGATCGTCCGCGATATTGGCTGATCAAGTCCGAACCCGATGAATACGGCTGGGATGACCTTGTGGCCGAAGGGGAGGGCCTGTGGGAAGGCGTGCGCAACCACAGTGCAAAGCTCAATCTTCAGGCGATGGAGGTGGGCGACCAGTGCTTTTTCTACCACTCGCGCGAGGGGTTGGAGATTGTCGGGATCGCCGAGGTGAGCGTTGCCGGCATTGGCGATCCGACCGACGATACGGGCAAATGGGCCGCGGTAAAGGTCAAGCCCTTGCGCAAGCTGGACAATCCCGTGACGCTCAAACAGATCAAGGCCGAACCGCGCCTTGTCGATTGCGAACTGGTGCGCATGTCGCGGCTTTCGGTTGCCAAGATCACGCCCGAGGAGTGGGATATCATCTGCGCGATGGCACAGGGCGGTTGAACGCAACGGCAGCCGCGTGATGGAACCATGGGGCGGTGTGCTCTGTAGGATTGGCAAGCAAACCAAACCAATGGAGACATCATGAACCGGTTCGAAAACAAGCGCATCCTCATCACTGGCGGCACCAGCGGCATGGGGCTCGAAGCAGCCAAGCAGATTGTCGAAGAGGGCGGCGAAGTGGCCGTCACCGGCACAACCCAGGAACACCTCGACGAGGCAGGCAAGGCGCTGCCTTCGGGCTCGCTCGTCCTTCGCAATGACGCATCCGATCCCGAAGCGGCCAAGGAGCTTGGCGCCAAGGTGAAAGAGCAGATGGGCACGATTGACGGCCTGTGGCTCAATGCAGGTTATGGCAAGTTTGGCCCAACCGAAGACGTCGACGCCGAGTTTTTCGACAATATGCACAATGTAAACGTGCGCGGACCAGTGCTGCAGATGGCGGAATTGATGCCTGCGCTGGGCGACGGCGGCGCGGTGCTGCTTACCTCCTCGGTCGCGCCCTATCTGGGGCAGGCGCAAGGCGCGGTCTATGCTGCGACCAAGGGCGCGGTAAGCGCGCTCACGCGCAGCTGGGCATCGGCGCTGGCTCCACGCGACATTCGCGTCAATTCGGTTGCGCCAGGCCCGATTGATACAAATTTCATGAACGGCATGGGCTTTTCGGAAGATGAAAAAGACCAGTTTCTGGAGCAGATCCAGGAGCAGGTTCCGCTTGGCCGGCTTGGTACATCAAAGGAAGCGGCGCAGGTCGCGCTGTTCCTTCTTTCCGACCATGCGTCCTATGTGTCGGGATCTGAATATATGGTCGATGGCGGCATGACGAAACGCTGATCGCTCAAGGGCGCGGTCTCACGCCTTTGCGCGAAGGCCGCTCACCGTTGCACCACTGGCCGCAAGTTGCTCGACGTCGATCTTCATATGGATGAGACGCAGCCCCTTGCGGTCTTTTGCTGTGGCAAGGGCAGATTTGAACTCGTCGGTCGTCGTCACACCAGCGGTCCACGCGCCGAAGCTTTCGCCGAGCATGGCAAAGTCGGGATTGGCAAGCCGGGTGCCGGAAACACGGGCAGGGTATTCGCGCTCCTGATGCATGCGGATCGTGCCATATGCGCCATTGTCGACCACACAGACCAGCAAGTTCACGCCATATTGCGCAGCGGTTGCAAGCTCTTGGCCGTTCATCATGAAATCACCATCGCCCGCAACGGCAACCACCGTGCGGTCGGGATAACGAAGCGCGGCGGCCACTGAGGCGGGCACGCCGTAACCCATCGCGCCGGCGGTCGGGGCAAGCTGGCTGGGATAGCCGGCATAGCGCCAATAGCGGTGCCACCATCCGGCAAAATTGCCAGCGCCGTTACAAATAATCGCATCATCGGGCAGCGCCTCCCTCATCGCCGTGACGCACGCCGCCATGTCGAGCGCAGGCGCATTTTCGCCGGGCGAATGCGTCGCCCATTCGCGCCATTCGCAGTTGGCCTCAGTCCCTGCGTCAAACGGAATGATCGAGGCATCTTCCCAAAGGCTTGCCGCTTCTGCGAATTCATCAACCGAACACGCCATCGCCAGATCGGCGCGGTACACCCGGCCAAGCTCATCGGGGTCGGGATGGATATGCACCAGCGTCTGGTCCGGGTGGTCGAGCGTGATCACCTCGTATCCATCGGTCGTCGCCTCGCCAAGGCGCGCGCCCACGGCAATCACGAGGTCAGCGTTCTTCACCCGCTCGATCAGCTTGGGATTGGGGCCATAGCCAAGGTTCCCGGCATAGACGCTCGAGCCCGGATCAATCGCGTCCTGCCTGCGAAATGCGGTCGCGACGGGCAGGCCTACACGTTCTGCAAATTGCTGGAATCCGAGCCGCGCCTTGGTGTTCCAGCCCGCGCCGCCGATGATCGCAATCGGACTGGCTGCATCGGCAAGAAGAGCGAACATCGCCTGCATTGCATCGGGGCACACCGCTTGCGCGGGGCGGGTGACGATGGGGCGGGGGGCAAGGTCGGCTGGAACGGGGTCGCACAGCATATCTTCGGGCAGCGCCAGCACCACAGGGCCCGGCCGCCCGCTCACCGCGACCGAATAGGCGCGCGCGATATATTCCGGCACGCGGGCCGGATCATCAATGCGCGCTGCCCATTTCGAGATCGGGCCGAAAAACGCCTCGAAATTGACCTCCTGAAAGCCCTCACGATCACGCGCTGACCGCGCGACATCGCCAACGAACAGGATCATCGGCTGCGAATCCTGATGCGCGACGTGCACGCCGATCGAGGCATTGGTCGCACCGGGCCCGCGCGTCACAAAGGCAACGCCGGGGCGAAGGCAATCGCCAGCCGCGCTCATCGCGCCATCCGCGCACGCCATGAACGCCGCGCCGCCTTCCTGACGGCACACCACGGTCTCGATTGCAGTTTTATCGTGCAGCGCATCGAGCACTGCGAGAAAGCTTTCGCCGGGGACTGTGAAAATGCGGTCCGTGCCCTGTTCCTCAAGGCATTCCACAAGCAGCTCGGCGGCAGTTTTCGTCTTATGCGTCATCGTGACCCTTTCGCGATACAGCCCGAGAGTTAGCTGGGACGCCATGAGAGTGCAAACCCCCTAACAAGAGCGGTTTCCCGCAGGCTGGAACGGTGGAGATTAACCACACAATCGCCTAACTGTCCCGCTACAGGTCAGCGTCGATTGGTCGCTGGCAAAAGGTTAAAAAAGTCTTAATCCTTTTGCCCATGACAACGAAAACAATGACTGCTGAGACCTTCCTCGCAATCAAGGCGGGCCCCGAGATTGAAAGGCGCCGCCTCGCGGGTCGCAAACGCCGCTCTCTCGTTCTCACCGATGACGCTGCGCGCCATCCTTTCAGGGCAGCTCTTCCGCCACATCTGACGAGCGTCGATGTCGACGAAGAAGAACCGGTAAACTTCTGGCACCTGACGCGCGATGATGTGCGCGGATTTGCGACCACATATTTCGCCGTCTTCGCAGCGGTGCTGGTCTTTATTCTTTAAGCGCAAGCTAAAGGGTGAATTCGCCTGCTTCCTTTTCGGCGGAATAAAGCTTCCATCCAAGCCAGGCTGATACGATCGTCATTGCGGCGGCAACCAGCAATTGTTCGACCACCGGCAAACCGATTGCCGTGAGCACGATGGCCAGGGCCGAACCCAGCACCATGCAGATGCAGTTGACGATATTGTTGACCGCAATCGTGCGGCTGGCCGCATCTTTCGCGCAATGCGTGGTGAGAAAGGCGTAAAGCGGCACGACGAACATCCCGCCCGCGGTCGAAACGCCCAACAGCATGAACGACAGCGGCAAGGCGAGCGGTTCGAAGATCCATTCTTCAATCGGCAAAAGTTCGCCCGCAGCATTGGGCGTCCACGCCTTTGCCACGAGATAGGCACCGATCAAAAATGCGCCCATGATCACAACCGCGACCGGGCCAAAACGGGCAGACACCTTGCCTTTAAGAAGCGCGTTGATGCCCACCGAACCAAGCGCAATACCGAGCGAGAAAATGACGAGGAAGAGGCTGGCGACTTCCGGCGTTGCAAGAAGCTGGTTCTTTGCAAGAGGCGGGAACAGGATGAACAGCACCGCGCCCATCGTCCAGAAAAAGCTGATGGCGATAATCGCAAGCCAGATCTGCCGGTTCTGTTTGACCTCTTTGATCAGGCGCGCACTCATCACCACCTGATCGGCGATGGCGACAAAGGGATAGCCAAGCCAGCGTTTGACCCGGCTTTTGGTATTTGCGGCAAACGGTTCGAGCAGCGGGAAGTGCATCTCGTAATCGCTGAGCGGAGGCGCTTCGGGGACAAAGCGCGCGGAATAATAGCCGATGAACGCGATAACGATGACCAGAACAAGGCTGACCTGCACATCGACAAAACCTGCAAGGATCGTCCCCCCAAGGATCGCGATATAAGTGCCTGCCTCGACCAGACCTGTGCCCGACAGCACTTCTTCCGGCTTCAATTGTTGGGGCAGGATCGCATATTTGATGGGCCCCAGAAACGCGCTTTGCGTCGAGGCAAGGAACAGCACGATCATAAGCAGCGGAATGCCCGCTGTGTGCACTTCGACCCCTTGCCAGACCATAAAAAGGCCGAGCGCGCCAAGACTTGCCCAACCGATCTCGCACAACTTGACGATGCGAATGATCGCCGCCTTGTCGCGTGTATCGGCCAATTGCCCGGCGAGCGCGGAAAACAGCACAAAAGGAGCGACAAAGATAAGCGATGCAGCGCCGCTGAACATCGCTTCCTGGCTTTCGGAATTGTAGATCGAATAGACGACGAACAAGACCATCGCGGTCTTGTAGAGATTGTCGTTGAAAGCGTTGAAAAACTGCGTGACCATCAGCGGCAGGAAACGCCTTTGGCGCAAAAGATGCGTCGATGTTGTCATGCTTTAGGTGGCGTCCCCTCGGGCCTGTTTGCTGCGGCATATCTAGTCGAAAGACCAGCGTGCACAAGGGCGCGTGCGAGGGCAGCCTTTCATTTGTCCCAAGATGAGGACGGTGCGATGCAAGGTGTTTTGCTAAAAGCAAATCCCCGCTAAGGGGCAGTCTGAGCCATGTTGACCTTGCCTAACATCCTTACCCTGTCGCGCATTTTCGCGGTTCCGTTGCTCGGGTTCTTCCTGTGGTGGCCCGATTGGAAAGTCGGCTATCTCATCGGGTTCGCTTTGTATTGCGTGATTGCGATTACCGATTTCTTCGACGGCTATCTGGCGCGCGCGCAAGGGACGGTGTCGAAACTGGGCGTTTTTCTCGACCCTATCGCGGACAAGATCATGGTGGCGGCCGTCATTCTTATCCTCACCGCGCAAGGCTATCTTCGCGGGCCTTACGTGGGCGATCTGCACGTGATTGCCGGGGGCATTATTCTGGTGCGCGAGATTACTGTATCGGGCTTGCGTGAATTTCTTGGCGGGATTCAGGTGTCGGTGCCTGTGACAAAACTTGCCAAGTGGAAAACCACCTTTCAGCTGATCGCTCTCGGCGCGTTGATTTTGGGCGGGGCGGTGCATGGACAGCCGTGCCAATCGCTCGATGCGCCCGATTGCGACACCATTGCGGAAAGCTGGGTGCATGTGGTGGGGCTTGCCAGCTTGTGGCTCGCCGCGGGTCTGACCTGCATCACCGGATGGGACTATCTGCGCGTCGGCCTCAAACATATGGATTGATGCCGGATTGCGCTTTGGCAGGGCTGCAAATCAAGCGCGCGCCCCGAGGGAGGACCGGAAACGATCCTCCCAGCAGAGCGCGCGCGACCAGAACCACCCCTGGATAACTGTTTATTTGTAAAGAATGAGGCCGTTAACGGCGCCTGATCCGGGCGACATTGCGCGTGGAAACGGGCGCAGCTTCGACCTTTTCTGTCTTAACCGGCTTGTGCGAAGCTTTGATGGCTGGCGCGGCCATAAACGGCGCGGCGCTCACCTTGTCGCAGGGCTCATCGCTGTGCCCGCGCTCTGTAAGGGGCGAGGGCAAAGGGGCAAGCGTGTTCAATCGCCTGTCTTCGCGCCGTGCACGCTCTTCTTCCAGCTCCATCCGCACGAGGCGGTTGCTTTCGCGTTGCTCGTCAATCTCGTCGTTGAGGGCCTGGATCCGGGCATCGCGTGAGGCTTCGAGGTTGCTGTATTTGCCTTTCATGATGCGCAATTCCTCGCGCGCGGCCTCGACTTCCATCTCAAGCCTCGAGGCGCGGTCGCGCAATTCGCCGAGCTCGTCTGACTGTTCGGCGATCAGTTGCTCTTTTCGACGTAGCCCTTGCGTGGTTTCGTCAACTTGCGATTGGAGCCCCGCGTTGTGCGTTTGCAATTCGGTTTGCGAGCGAAGAAGCGCGCTGTGCGCTTCGCTGCGTTGTGCAAGGGCCGTTTGAAGGCACTCCACTTCAAGCTCGGCCTCTTCGCGTGCCTCGCGCTGGACTTTCAATTCCTGCTTCGCCTCATCAAGTGCCTTTGTGGCCATGCAAAGGCGGTCTTCAAGGCCCGCGGCTTTCATCGCATTGGCGCTCGCCTCGCTGTCGCTTGCTTCGTAAAGCTCGCGGATACGGGCGACTTCCTCTTTAAGCCTGCCCACGTCGCGCATCGCGCATTCGACCTTGGTCGCCTCGCTGTCGAGTTCGCTCGCGGTCTGGTCAAGCCGGGCGCGGAGCCCTTCGTTCTCGCTCTTCAATCCGGCGATCTGGCCGGCCTCCACCCGGAGAGCGGACATTTCACCGATCATCTGATCGGCATCGCGGCGCGCGTGTTCGAAGGCCCGTTTGAGATCATCGAGATTGCCCAGAAGCTTGCCCGAAGGACCTGTCACGGGTGCGTCTTGCGGGAGGGCAGGCGGCAGGCTTTGGGTGGCATCTTCGGCCTTCGCGTCGGTGATGCTTTCCTTCGCGTGTGAGCCACGCAAAGCCCGAAATTGAAACGCATTGGCCATTGTGTCTGTGCCTGCCTGTCGCTGGAGTGCTGGGGTCAGCGCGCCACCGTGATCCCGCTTGATCATGGTAAACGAACCGCTTGCAAAGACAGTTACCGGAAAACTGGCAAACCAATGTCTACCCGCAACCTGCGTGCCCATACTAAGGAATAGGCGCTAGGCATCTGCGCTTGGTCGCTTTGATCTGCGGACACATTTGCCATGCCGTTT
This sequence comes from Qipengyuania sp. S6317L1, assembly GCF_023015615.1. GTDB lineage: Bacteria > Pseudomonadota > Alphaproteobacteria > Sphingomonadales > Sphingomonadaceae > Erythrobacter. Next base: position 389,504 of record NZ_JALKAJ010000005.1, read on the forward strand.
GACGGGGCGGGCAACGCTTGCGATGGGTTGGCGGGCGCGTGGACAAGCGAAAGGATTTAGGGACCTCATGGCAACTTGGCGCTTTGCGATCGACCGTGGGGGAACCTTTACCGACGTTGTGGCCTCAACGCCCGGCGGCCTGCTCGTGACCGACAAGCTACTGTCCGAAAATCCCGACCACTATGCCGATGCCGCAAGCGAGGCGGTGCGACGCCTTATGAAGCGCCACGGCGATGCGCCGATTGCAGAGCTTCGCATCGGGACGACAGTTGCAACCAACGCCCTGCTCGAACGCAAGGGCGAGCGGCTCGCTCTGGCAATCACGCGCGGTTTTGGTGACGCGCTCAGGATCGGGACACAGGCGCGGCCCGATATCTTTGCGCGGCACATCATCCTGCCTGAACAACTGCCCGAAACCGTCATCGAGGTGGCAGAGCGTGTGGGCGTTGATGGCGAGGTCCTGACCCCTCTTGATGAAGAGGCCGCGCGCGCCGATTTCATCATGCTGCGCGACGAGGGTTTCGATGCGATCGCCATCGTCCTCATGCACGGCTGGAAGTATCGCGATCACGAAACCCGGCTGGCGACAATCGCCCGCGAGCTTGGCTTTGCGCAAGTAAGCGTCAGCCACGAGGTCGCACCGCTCATAAAGCTTGTTCCGCGCGGCGATACGACGGTCGTGGACGCTTATCTCTCTCCGGTGTTGAAACGATACACCGATACGTTGCAAGCCCAATTGCCCGATGCGGATGCGGTGCGTTTCATGCAGTCCAATGGCGGCCTTGCAGAGGTGGGCGCCTTCCGGGGCAAGGATGCCATCCTCTCAGGGCCAGCGGGAGGCGTTGTCGGCATGGTCGCAGCAAGCGAGCCATTGGGCCACACAAAGCTCATCGGCTTCGACATGGGCGGGACCAGCACCGATGTCGCGCATTACGGCGGCGAATACGAGCTAACCGGTGACAGCGTGGTTGCCGGTGTTCGTGTCGCGGCCCCGATGATGCAAATCCACACGGTTGCCGCAGGCGGAGGCTCGATCTGCGAATTTGACGGCGCGCGCTTCCGAGTCGGCCCGCACAGCGCGGGCGCCGATCCTGGCCCTGCTTGCTATCGCAAGGGCGGGCCGCTTACCGTTACCGACTGCAATCTGTTTCTGGGCCGGATAGACCCGGCCTTCTTCCCTAGCGTGTTTGGCCCCGATGGGGATGAACCGCTCGACCCCGAAGCCGCGTGCGCCGCATTGCAAGACGTTGCAGACGCGCTTCCCGAACCCAAACCTTTGGACGAGATCGCCGAAGGTTTCCTCGCCATCGCAGTCGACAATATGGCCAATGCCATTCGCAAGATTTCGGTCGCGCGTGGCCATGACGTAACCGAATATGCGCTCGCCTGTTTTGGCGGGGCAGGGGGGCAGCACGCCTGCAAGGTCGCCGATGAATTGGGGATAGAGACGGTGCTCGTCCACCCGCTTGCCGGCATCCTCTCCGCTTTCGGCATCGGCCTTGCCCCCGTCAAGGCCATCCGCGAGGTCAGCCTTGTGCAGCCCTTGGGCGACAGCTTCGAAAGCGCACTCACCGAGCTTGAGGATGAGGCGCGCAGAGCCCTTTACGATCAAGGAATTGAGGAAAGCGCGATTGCAATCGTCCCTCGCGCACGGTTGCGCTTTGAGGGAAGCGATTCCCTGCTCACCGTCGATTGCGGCGATGCGGCACAAATGGATAAAGCGTTCCGCAAACTCCACCGCCAGCAATTCGGATACACCGACGACAAGGCCGCGATCATCCTCGAAGCTTTAAGCGTCGAGGCGAGCGGCACTGCGGGCGGATTGGGCAACCTTGATGCTGCGCCAGAGCCCGTGAACGCCGAACCTTCCGGCGATTGGCGCACATTCGAACGCGCGGCGCTTTCGCAAGGGCAGGTCGTGGCCGGTCCCGCGCTTGTCATTGATCCGGGGTCAACCACCGTGATCGAAGAGGGTTGGCAGGCCGAAATGGCCAAGGATGCAAGCCTCATCCTCACCCGCCACGTTCCGCTTGAGCGGGAACAGGCGGCGGGCACGAGCGTCGATCCCGTCCGGCTCGAAATCTTCAACAACCTGTTTATGGCCATCGCAGAGGAAATGGGGGTGGTGCTGCAATCCACCGCGACCTCTGTAAACATCAAGGAGCGGCTCGATTTCTCCTGCGCTCTGTTCGATGCAAGCGGGAACCTGATCGCCAATGCGCCGCACATACCAGTGCATTTGGGCAGCATGGGCGACAGCGTTGCGCGCGTGATCGAGGCGCGGGGGCCGGACGAAAACGGCGCGGCGCGCGATGGCAGAGGCTTTGTTCGCGGCGACGCCTATGTGCTGAACGATCCCTATCGCGGCGGAACGCACCTGCCAGATATCACCGTGATCGTGCCCGTATTCTACGGCGATAAGGGCACGGCTCCCGATGCTTTCGTCGCGGCACGGGGCCACCATGCCGATATCGGCGGAATTGCACCCGGCTCCATGCCCCCTGAAAGCCGAACCATCGAAGAAGAAGGAGTGATGATCGACAATCTCCTGATGGTCGATGCGGGCACATTTCGCGAGGGTGCGGTGCGCGACATTCTGGCCGCTGCCCAATATCCGGCGCGCAGTCCTGACCGCAACATTTCCGATCTTCGTGCCAAGCTGGCGGCCTGCACGAGGGGGGCGGAATTGCTCACCGCAGCCGCGCGCGACAGCGGCGCCGAGGTGGTGGCCGCCTATATGGGCCACGTCATCGCCAATGCCGAAGAAAGCGTGCGAAACCTGCTGGACCGGCTTGAGGACGGCGCGTTCACAACCCGTCTCGACAATGGAGCGCAGGTTCGGGTCGCGATCCGCATCGACCGCGAAAGCCGCTCGGCCGTGTTCGATTTCACCGGAACCTCGACGCAATTGCCGGACAATTTCAACGCGCCGCGCTCAATCACGCGCGCCGCCGCGCTTTATGTGCTGCGCACTCTGATCGACGATGCGATCCCGATGAATGACGGGTGCTTGCGGCCCGTCGAACTCATCGTGCCCGAAGGTTCGATGCTGAACCCTGAGCCGGGAGCCGCCGTGGTCGCTGGCAATGTCGAGACGAGCCAGGCGGTGACTGATACGCTGTTCGCCGCCACCGGCAAACTCGCGCCTGCCCAAGGCACCATGAACAATTTCACCTTCGGAAACGAACGCCACCAATATTACGAAACGATCTGCGGCGGATCGGGCGCAGGGCCAGACCACGACGGGACAAGTGCGGTTCAAACCCACATGACCAATTCGCGCCTGACCGATCCCGAGATACTGGAGACGCGCCTTCCGGTGCGGCTGGAGGAGTTTTCGATCCGCAGAGGCTCTGGCGGGAAGGGGGCGCATACGGGCGGGGACGGGACCGTGCGGCGTTTGACTTTCCTTGAGGAAATGCGCGCCAATATGCTCGCCAACCGCAGGGCCGTGCCGCCAAGCGGGCTTGCCGGCGGAAGCGATGCGCAGGCTGGACGCAATTGGGTCGAGCGTGCCGATGGCAGCCGCGAAGAGCTCACCGCAACCGACAGCGCCGAAATGGGCGTGGGCGATACATTCGTGATTCTTACGCCGGGCGGGGGCGGATACGGGAAGGGATAAAGGACATGAATTATTGGCCCCTCTTGGGGATAGCGCTGGTCATCGTTGGCTTTGCGTTGAAGTTCAATCCGCTGCTCGTCGTGGTCGGGGCCGCTGTTGCAACGGGGCTCTTGGCCGGACTTGACCTGATCGCGGTGATCGAAGCCTTGGGAAAAGCCTTCAACGATAACCGCTATATCTCTGTAACATGGATCATTTTGCCCCTTATCGGCCTGCTTGAACGATACGGGCTGCAACAAAGGGCAAGGGCGGTGATCGAGGGGGTTCGCGGGGCGACCATGGGCAAGCTTTTGACCGTTTATCTGCTCTTCCGGCAGTCGACCGCCGCGCTTGGCCTCACCAGTATCGGAGGACATCCTCAGACTGTGCGCCCGCTGGTGGCCCCGATGGCAGAAGCGGCGGCGGTGAAATCGCACGGGGACCTATCCGAAGACGAACGCGAAAAGGTCAAAGCCATGTCGGCAGCAACCGACAATGTTGGCCTTTTCTTTGGTGAAGACATTTTCATGGCTATCGCCTCTATCCTCTTGATCCAGGGGGTTTTTGAAACCTACGGCTATCCCCTGACCCCGCTGCAATTGTCGGTCTGGGCGATCCCCACCGCGATCTGTGCCTTCATCATCCACGGCTATCGCATCAATGCCCTCGATCGCAGGCTCGCGCAGGTGAGAGCCGCCAATCAGGAGGCCGCGTCATGATCTCCTACGAATGGCTCTATGTGCTCCTCGGCGTATTCTTCGTGGTGACATCGCTTCTTAGCTTACGATCACAAAACACTGGAAATGCGTGTTTTTGGGGTCTTCTTTCGATCAGTTTCTTTTTCGGTTCGCATATTGGCGATCTGATGAATGGCCTGATCGTTCTGGGCCTCGTCGCGATTGCTGCGCTTGGCGGATTGAAACCTTCTGACCCCGAAACCACGACACCGATTGAGCGAGAAGGCTTTTCAAAAACCCTCGGCAACAAATTGTTTTTACCAGCTTTAGTGGTTCCCGTGGTGGCCGTTGCAGGGACGCTTCTTTACAATTTTACGCCGCTTGGCGAACTCGGCCTTTTTGCCGAGCGGCAGACCACGCTCATCCTCTTTTGTGTCGGCGCGATCCTTGGTCTGGGCGGTGCGATTGTCTGGCTGAAACCTCCCGTTTTGGCACCGGCTCAAGAAGGGCGGCGGCTCATCGATTCAATTGGCTGGGCTGCGATCCTGCCGCAAATGCTCGCTGCTCTCGGGGCGGTGTTTGCTCTCGCTGGAGTGGGTGAGATCATCGGCGGGATTGCGGGGGCTGCGATCCCGGAGGGGAGCGTGTTCCTCACCGTGGTCGTCTTCGCGCTTGGCATGGCGCTTTTCACGATGATCATGGGCAACGCCTTCGCCGCCTTTCCGGTCATGGCGGCAGCGATTGGCATCCCGCTTCTGGTCGAAGGATATGGCGGCAATCCGGCGGTAATCGGAGCGGTTGGCATGCTTGCAGGCTTTTGCGGGACATTGCTCACCCCGATGGCGGCCAATTTCAACATCGTGCCAGCGGCGCTTCTGGAGCTGAAGGATCAGAACGCTGTCATCCGCCAGCAGGTGGGGACCGCCGTGCCGCTCTGGTTCTGCAATGTGATCATCATCTACGTGGGGGCATTCTTGCTATGGAATTGAGCCTAACGCCTGAAATCGCGTCGAAATTTGCGCAAATCGCGCTCGGCCATGTGGGTCAGGAATACCCCAATCAGCCCCAACACGCGATGGAGAGCGATACCGATGCCAAGACCCCTCGCGAGCTTCACCCCGCCTTCTTTGGCAGCTATGACTGGCACTCTTGCGTCCATTCCTGGTGGCTTTTGCTGACCTTACGCCGGCTTTTCCCCACGATTCCTGAAGCGCAGGCAATTACGAAACTGGCCGATGCAACTTTGACACAAGAAAAGCTTGCCGCCGAACTTGCCTATTTCGAGCGTCCTTCGGCGCGCGGGTGGGAGAGGCCGTATGGCTGGGGCTGGCTGCTGTACCTGCACCACGAGGCAGGGCGTCACGAGGATCACGACTGGGCGCGCCACCTTGAGCCTCTGGCACGCCTCATAGCGCAGCGATTTGCGCAGCACCTTCCGCTTCTCACCTATCCCATCACCGTGGGCACGCATTTCAACACCGCATTTGCATTGGTGTTGGCGCGCGAGTGGGCGGAGGCGCGAGATCCGGCGCTGCTTGGTCAGATCGATGCCTTCGCTACCAAGGCTTTTGCCGGAAAACAGGCCTATGCAGGCTGGGAGCCGGGCGGAGATGAATTCGTCTCACCCGTTCTCACCGCTGCGCTGCTGATGAGCAAGGTCATGCCACCGGCTGATTTTGCGCCCTGGTTCGACGGGCTTGTTGTGTCGAATCGCTGGCTCGAAAACGAGTGTCATCCCGTCACCGTGTCCGACCGCAGCGATGGGAAGATCGCTCATCTCGATGGGCTGAACCTCAGCCGCGCCTGGTGTCTCAAACGTATCGGGCAAATGTTAGCCGAAGATAAGCCGGGCTCTCACGCTGGAACCGCGCTTATCGAAGCGCGTGCCGAGGCGCATCTCAAGGCGGCAATTCAGCATGTTGCGGGCGATTACATGGGTGAGCATTGGCTCGCGAGCTTTGCCCTGTTGGCGCTTCTCGAGGCGCGATAATCGACTTGTATCACTTGTATCTTGCTGTAAGACGAAAGTTAGCACGTAAGTCGAAATTTAGTTGATTCTTCAAAGGGTTGATATTTACTAGATTTTACACAAGTGCTAATTACACGTTAACCAATGTCCCCTATTGGGGATAGGTATGAACACCAAGCCCCTCCTTCGTCCGCTGTTCGCCACGACTGTTTTGGCGACGTTTACCTTTTCCGCTCCGGTTATGGCCGAGGGCGTCGTTGCAGGTACGCTCATCGAAAACACCGCCACCGCCACCTATGAGGATGGCGAGGGCGAAAAGACGGTGGATTCAAACACCGTAACGGTCACGGTCGACGAACTGCTCGATGTGACGGTGACCTCGCTTGACGGCGGGCCGGTTGGCACGGCTCCGGGTCAGGCTGTCCTGTCATACGAGGTGACAAACCAGGGCAATGGTCCAGAGGCGTTCACCTTGATCGCTGATCCGGCGGTTGCGGGAAATGACTTTGACACGGTCGTCGAACTTATCGCCATCGATACCAACGGGAACGGCGTTTACGACGACGGGGTCGACGAGATCCTCACCGGTCCTGAAACCACCCCCGAACTCGCAGCTGACGAGGCGGTCACCGTTTTCGTGGTTGTGACAGTTCCCGGCGATGCCAACGACACCGAAGTAAGCCAGGTCGAGCTTCGCGCTGATGCGGTGACCGGAACCGGCGCACCCGGTGACACATTTGCAGGCGCGGGCGTTGGCGGCGTGGATGCAATCGTCGGCACCACCGGCGCATCGGCAATTGCCAACGGCTCGCTTGTGATCGGCCTTATCACCGTTGACCTGACGAAAGCGGTCAGCGTGGTTGATCCGTTCGGCGGCACCGGCGCGGTTCCCGGTTCGGTCGCGACCTTTACAATCAGCGCCGAAGTTGTGGGCGATGGTTCGCTCGACGCACTCGTCATTACTGACGCCATTCCCGCCGATACGACTTACGTCGCAGGCAGCCTCGCGCTGGATGGCAACCCCCTCACCGATGCCGACGGCGACGATGCAGGTTCTGCATCCGACGCAGCGGGCATCTCGGTCGATATCGGCACCGTCAATGGCGGTGACACCTACGAAGTGACGTTCGACGTCACGATCGACTGATACAAATAAATTTAAGGACAAGGACAGGGTCCATGAAAACATTCGCGAAAATCATTGCTGCACCGCTTCTGATCGCATCGGCATCGCTGGGCGTACCGGCGCTCGCACAAGAAACGCCATCCGTCGTCGTAAGTGGTGATGTCAAACAGGTTGAGGTTTCGACCAACGCTGATGGCGAGGAAGTGACGAACCTCGTTGATATCGATCTTACCGTGCCGGGCACGCGGCTTGTGTTCCGCACAAATTACGAAAACACGACCTCCGAGGTCATCCGCAACTTCACACTCACCAATCCGATGCACCCGTCGGTGCGTCTCGCACCTGATGCGGACGAGGATCTGACGGTGTCTGTTGATGGTGGCGACACATGGGGTTCGCTCTCTTCGCTCAGCGTGACCGAAGAAGACGGGTCAACCCGCACGGCGACCCATGCCGATGTCACTCACGTTCGCTGGACCATTGCGGAAATCCCCGCAGGCGGCAGCGGCCAGGTGCAGATGCCGGCAGTAATTCGCTGATCTAACGAAATTTTTTAACCAGCTTCGCTTCCTTCAACGGGGGGCAAGCCGCCAAGCCTTGTGGGCGGTAATTTTGACACAGGGCGCACTCGCAAAGGACCACTTGCAATGAGACAATCTACCCAATTGCTGGGTGCGGTGAGCGCGGTAGCGCTTATTGCCGTGTCCAGCACGCCGGCACTTGCTGTCGGTACAACAGCTGGGGAGTCGATTACCAACTCGGTAAGCGTCTCCTATCAGGTTGGGAATGACCCCAACACTGAACAAAGCGTCACAGACACGGACACCTTCATCGTCGACCGTGTGATCGACGTGAACGTCAATCTTACCAGCGTGAGCCCCGTAACGGTTGCTCCTGGTGAGGTTCAGGCTGTTCTTGCCTTTGACGTAACCAACCTGTCGAACGACACGGTTGACCTTGACCTCTCGACCGTTCTGACGGCCGGAACCGGTGCAAACATCGAAAACATCACGATTTATCGTGATCTCAACGGTGACGGCGTGCTTGATCAGGCCGAAATCGACGCTGGTGCGATCACTTTCCTCGACGAAGTGCTCGCTGACGATGGCACGGGCGCTCAAACGCTTGAAGTTATCGTTGTTGCTGACATCACCACCGATGCGGTCAATGGCGACATCTTCGATATCGTTCTGATTGCTGACGCACACGAAGCCGGCACTGTTGGTACTCTGGGTGCTGAAATCGACGCAACGGTTGGTGCAAACACCGACGGCATCGACACAGTCCTTGCCGATGGTTCGGGCACGGCTGAAGAAGTGGCCAACGCCGGTGATCACTCTGATCTCGGTCAGTTCGAAGTTGCTGGCGCGCTTGTCTCGGTTGTCAAATCGAGCCGCATCATCAGCGATCCAGTGAACGGCGTATCGCCTGACGCGAAAGCGATTCCTGGTGCCGTGATCGAATACTGTATTGCTGTTACCAACGCTGCTGGCGCTGCTGATGCAACCGCCGTTAGCGTGAGCGATGATCTTCCTGCCGACGTGACCTTCACGGCTGGTTCGGGCATCTTCGTTGATGGTACAGCCACCGTTGACACCTCGGGCGCAATTCCGGTTGCAACCTGTTCAGGTGGTACAGACGGTGAGGGAACCACCGCTACCTTTACAGCAGGCGGCGGTACTGGCGGTCTCGACCTGATTGCAGGCGACCTGTCAGACATCCCGGCGAGCACCACCCGCTCGCTCTATTTCCAAGTCACGATCAACTAAGGTCGGTCGGCTAGGAATATGACCTTGCGTGTGTGCTCTTCTGTGAAGCGCGTGGCAGCAGCACTCGGTGTAGTGCTGCTGCCATTCGGCGTGCTCGCAGGGAGCGCAAACGCGCAAAACACCAATGAGGCGGAGGTTCTTCGCACCATTACCAATACCGCGGAGGCTAGCTGGCTGTTTGAGGGGCGCGAGCGCGAAACAGTCTCCAACGAAGTGCGGTTCGATGTCACATTGCCTCCACCAGAGATTCGGGCATTTCGTCCGACCCCTCAGGGCGGTGTTGACCTCAATTTCCGCGCGCCACTGTGCGCGGCAGGCGGGCAAGGGCCCGCTGGTTCGGGCGGCGGAGGATCTTCGCCTATCGAGCTTACCCCTGTAGAAGGGGCCGCCGAGGTCACGTCGATTATCCGGCCTGGCCAAACCATGCTGTTCGAGATCACCGCGCTTCAGGCGAATGTCGATCCGAACGAAGTGGATCGCATGGATGTGACAATCACCACGTCCACCGGCGATGAAGAAAGCCTGACGATTTTCGAAACCGGCAACAACACCGGCAGGTTCGTTGGTCAGATCGGCACTGCACGCATCCCACCGACCCCGGCGAGCGGCGATTGTGAGCTTAGCATCAACGACGGCGCGACCATTTCCATCGAAGCTTTCCTGCCGGGCGACACGACTGTTGTTGTTGAAACCGAGGTTCAGGTGCTCGCCGATCCGTTCGGCGTTGTGTTTGACAGTGAAACCGGTCAGCCAGTGTCTGGCGCGCGCGTCACTATTGTCGATGCGGCAACCGGCGCTCCGGCGACTGTTTTTGCAGAAGACGGCGTTACCCCGTGGCCTTCGACGGTTATCTCGGGTCAGCCTGTCACTTATGGCGACGGTCTTGTCTTCAATCCTGAGGCAGGCGAATTCTGGTTCCCGCTTACGTTCCTGGGCAGCTATCGCCTCGTTATCGAGCCGCCAGAGCCGTACACCGCGCCATCAGTCGCAAGCCGCGCAAGCCTTGCTCAGTTGAGCCGTCCCGATGGCCGCTCCTTTATCATTCTCGATGCGTCATTTGGCGACGTATTCGAGCTGAACGATCCAACGCCAATTCAGGTGGACATTCCGCTTGATCGGCCAGCTGAAGACATCGGCCTTGTTAAAACTGCGTCGAGAAACCGCGTGCAGCCGGGCGATGTCGTGTTCTATTCGATCACTGCGAGAAACGATGATCCATCGCGTCCGCGCCGCGATGTGGTGTTGACCGATACGCCGTCATCTTCGCTGCGTTTCCGCGCTGATAGCGTGCGGGTGAACGGTGCCGAGGCACCTGACCAAATTGCATTTGCCCCTGATGGCCGCTCGCTCACCGTTTCACTGGGTGATCTGGCGCCTGGCGAAAACGCCCGCGTGACTTACGCCATGAGTGTTCTTCCCGATGCTGCACCGGGTGTTGCGCCTAACGATGTGGTCAGTGTCGATTCCGTCGGCCGCACCGCGCGCACCAGTGTCGCGGTCGAGGTTGAGCGCGAGACAATCGCCGACCGCATGACGATCATCGGCCGCATCACCGCCGGCCCTTGTTCGGTGGACAACACCAAGGACAACCCACGCCCCGGCGTTCCCGGTGTGCGCGTGGTCATGGAAGATGGCTCTTACGCGATCACCGATGCCGATGGCCGCTATCACTTCGAAGGCGTTGTGCCGGGCACCCACGTGGTTGCTGTTGCGCGCATGACGGTTCCTGAAGGCGGCGAACTGGTCAATTGCTACCGCGACACCCGCAACGCCGGCAGCGCAAGCTCGCGCTTTGTTATCGGGCAGGGCGGTTCGCTGGTCGTCGCAGATTTCGACATCAACTTCCCCGAAGGCACGCCTGCATTTGTCGAGCAAACTCTCGCAGAGCGCAATGGCGAGGCTCGCCCTGATGGCGATGCAGCACGCGCCGTAAACGCAATCGCTGGCGGCTCTGGCCGTCCCGCCATCGAGCGCGCCACCCCGGCTGTATCGGCTGATACGCTTACTGGCGCTGGCATCCCTGCAAGCACCGCCGCAGCAGCAGAGCGCGCCGAGCCGGTCTATGCTGCGAACACCGACTGGCTGGCACTTGGCGATGGCGAAGACGGTTTCCTCTTCCCCGGCACCACCGCGAACCCGCGTTCGCCAGCTATCCGGGTCGCCATCCGTCACCGCCGCGGTCAACAAATCAAGCTTCGCGTCAATGGCGAAGAGGTAAGCGGGCTTTCATTCGACGGCACCTTGACCCCTACGCAAGGCCGCTTCGCGGTCAGCACATGGCGCGGCATTGTTCTCGACGGCGACCGCACCGTGCTCGAAGCCGATGTGATCAACACGTTCGGCGGGGTCAGCAAGACTTTCAGCCAGGAAGTGTTCTTCACCTCGACACCGGCACGCGTCGAGCTTGTCCCTGATCAATCGAACCTCGTGGCCGACGGTCGCACGCGTCCGGTCGTCGCGATCCGCGTTCTTGACCGCAACAACCGTCCTCTTCGCGAAGGTGTTTCGGGTAACTTTACCCTCAACGCACCCTATGAGAGCGGCGAGCAGATTGATCGACAGCAGCTGAACCAACTCACCGGCTTCAACTCAAGCCAGGCGCGCTGGGTTGTCGAAGGTACCGACGGTATTGCGAAAATCGAGCTTGCGCCGACCATGGTTTCCGGTTCGCTGCGCCTCGACTTCCAGTTCAACGACGGCGAGCTTGCGCGCGAGCAGCAGCTTGAAACATGGGTTGTTCCCGGCGACATCGAATGGACAATCGTGGGCCTTGCAGAAGGCACGGTTGGTGCAAAATCCGTTGCAGAGAACATGGAGCGTGAAGGCCGCTTTGACAGCGATCTTGGCGACAATGCCCGCGTCGCGCTTTACGCCAAGGGTCGCATCCTTGGTAAATTCCTGACCACCATCGCTTATGACAGTGCCAAGCAGCGCGAAGACCAGCGCGTTCTGGGTCAGCTTGACCCCAATGCCTATTACACCGTCTTCGCAGACGCATCCTCGCGCCGCTTCGATGCCGCAAGCCGCGAAAAACTTTACGTGCGTATCGAAACCGCGACCTTCTATGCGCTTTATGGCGACTTCGAGACCGCTTTCGATCAAACCCGCCTTGCCCGCTACAACCGCACCGCAACCGGCGTGAAGGGCGAAGCGCGCGTTGGCCAGTTCAAGGCGAGCGCGTTTGCCGCTGAAATCTCAAGCCGCCTCCAGCGCGAAGAGATCCAGGGCCAGGGCATCACCGGACCATACCAGCTTGGCAGCCGCAACGTCGTGCCCAACTCCGAGCGCGTGACGATTGAAGTGCGCGACCGTTTCCGTTCGGAACTCATCGTAAGCAGCCGCACTTTGACGCGCTTCCTTGACTATGATCTTGACCTGCTGACCGGCACGATCACCTTCACACGTCCTGTGCTGAGCCGCGATGAAAACCTCAACCCGCAATTCATTGTGGTTGAGTATGAAACCGACGGCCTTGGCAATGCCGAAATGAACGCAGGCGCGCGCGTCGACTGGACCAGCGGTGATGGCCGTGTGCGCATCGGCGCGAACGCGATCACCGACAAGGGCGAGGGTGCTCGCACGGATATCGGTTCACTCGATCTTCGCGCAGACCTTGGCACGAGCACGCAGGTTCGCGGTGAAATCGCCATGAGCCGCAGCGAAGGCGAAACAGCGACCGGCTGGCTCGCCGAAGTGCAGCACCAAACCGGCAAGCTCGACATTCTCGCCTATGCCCACCAACTCGACCAGGATTACGGCGTTGGCCAACAAAACGGCGTCGATCAGGGCCGCCGTAAGGTTGGCGTTGATGGCCGCGTGTTCCTGAGCGATCACCTCAGCGTGCTGGGCAGCGTGTGGCAGGATGACAGTCTTCAGGATTCATCGCGTCGCCGCGCAGCGCAGGCGCAGCTGAACCTGACCCGCAAGAACACCGATTTCCGCGTCGGACTTGCGCACTTCAATGATCGCCTGACCGATGGCACCACCAACACCTCAACCGTGCTCGAAGGAGGCGTGACACAGCGACTGCTCGACAATGCGCTTGAATTGTCCGCATCGACTGCGATTGCGCTCGACAAGGCAGAGAGCATTGACCTGCCGGCCCGTCACCGCATCGGTGCCCGTTATGCGATTGCTCAAGGTGTTCGCCTGGTGGGCACTTATGAGATCGCCGATGGCGAGAACATCGACGCGCGCACGCTTCGCGGCGGTGTCGAAGTGACACCTTGGCAAGGCGGACAGATCATCACCTCGATCGGTCAGGACAACATCAGCGAGCTTGGCAATCGCACCTTTGCCGCCTTTGGCCTTGCGCAAACGCTGCAACTCTCACCCGAGTTCGCGATTGATGCGACCATCGACGGCAACCGCACCTTGAACGGCGCGCCTGATGTGGCCGATCTTGTGAACCCGCTCCAACCGGCGGCTTCTGGCGGTCAATTGACCGGCGGTCAGCAGTTTGAAGACTTCACCGCATTCACCCTTGGTGGCGCATGGCGCAAGGATCGCTGGAGCGTCACGGGCCGCGGTGAATATCGCGATGGCGAGCTTGCCGACCGCATGGGCGCAACCTTTGGCGCGATCCGCCAGCTGGGCGAGGGGTCGATTGTCGGCTCGGGCTTCACCTGGACCAAAGCCGAAGACGAGAACGGTCCAAAGGTCGAGATCATGGACGCGGCAATCGCATTCGCACACCGTCCCGACTTTTCCGAATTCGCCATGCTGGGCAAACTTGAATACCGCAGTGATAAAGTGACCGGCGGTATCGCAGGGGTCGCTGGCGGTGCCGGATCAAGTGCGCTTCTGGTTGATGGCGATGCCTTGTCGCGCCGCCTCATCGCAAGCTGGTCCACCAACTGGACTCCGCGCGATTTCGACGAGGACGACAACGGCATCATCACCCAGACGCGCCGCAACGAATTCGGCCTGTTCGTGGGTGGCCGTTACAACTTCGACAAGTTTGAGGGCACCGAGTTCTCGGGCACAACCGCATTCCTCGGCGCAGACGCGCGCATTGGTGTCGGCGAGATCTTCGAAATCGGCGCAAGCGCAACCGTGCGCGCCATGCTTGAAGGCGATCTGGCGAGCTTCTCTTACGGCCCGACCATTGGTGTGACGCCGGTTGAAGGCATGCTCATCACCGTTGGTTACAACGTCGAAGGTTTCCGCGACGGCGACTTCTCGGCGGCTCGCAACACCGACAAGGGCGTGTTCGCCAGTGTCCGGATGAAGTTTGACACCAGCAGCTTTGATTTCCTTGGGCTGAACCGATGAACGGCGTACAGATTTCTAGAAGTTCTGACATTCCCAGCATGGTAAACCCTGCGTTTACCATAGCCGCCTATGCACGCGTCATGGTCGCAAATACGCATAATCTGGTGCACAAGGTTCTCACGCTCGCAAGCGCGTTGATGCTTGCATTGCTTATGATGCCCGGCGCGGCACACGCCCAGACGGAAAGCGTCGATTGGACCAATACCGGGGTTGCCAACCGGGCAGCTCTGCCTTCGGGCACGACCGTAACTGCGTCGGATGGCACGATTGCAACGATAACCTATTCGGTCCAGACCGAAGGGACCGGGACATTCGAACCGGCTTTTTCGCCGACTTTCGTGAGCTATTTCAATGGCACGATCGGCGGGTCGGCAGGCCCGCTGCTTGCGAGTTTCGACAACGCCAATTTCGATCCCCGCGATAAAGTCACCATCACCATTGACCTCAGCCGATCGGTGCGAAACCTGGAATTCTCGCTCGGCGACATTGACCAAGGCAACTATACCGACGCGGTCGAGGTTTTTTACGACAATGGCAGCGGCGGCTTTACCAATGCTGCGACGAACACTGCGTTCTGGACCACCGGAAGCTCGGTTACGCGCACCAATGATGCAACCGTTAATGGCTGGAGGGGCACAGGT
The DNA here is from genome assembly GCF_023015615.1 of Qipengyuania sp. S6317L1. Taxonomy (GTDB): domain Bacteria; phylum Pseudomonadota; class Alphaproteobacteria; order Sphingomonadales; family Sphingomonadaceae; genus Erythrobacter. The sequence goes on from NZ_JALKAJ010000005.1 coordinate 404,561, forward strand.
GGTTCCGGGACAGCTGCAACCAATGGCAATATCAATTTCGATTTCGGCTCGCAGTCGGTTCAGCGCATCCGCATTGTCTATTTCAGCTACACCGGCACTGGCGATCCCGGGACCCAGTTCCTTGGAATTTCGGACTTTGTTTACGCTTCTCCAGGCGCTGACCTGTCGCTGACCAAGACGCTGGTCGGATCACCGCCGGTGCAAGGGGGAACAGCCGTGTGGCGTTTGACCGCAACCAATGCGTCAGCGTCTGAATTGGCCGCAGACGGCGTGGTGGTCGCAGACACTTTGCCCGCCGGTTTCAATTTTGCCAGCTCGTCAGGCGACGGCTCGTTCAATCCTGCCAATGGTCAATGGACCATCGGCACGCTTGCGCCCGGTCAAAGTGCGACGCTGACCATTTCAGGCTCGATCACCGCAAACGCGGGCACGACGGTCACCAATACCGCCGAAATCATTTCTAGCAGCGTGCCGGACTTTGATTCGACCCCGAACAACGGAAACAATGGCGAAGACGATTTTGCCTCGTCCAGCTTCACCGTCCAATCAGGCCGCGCACCGGGTGTTCCGCCTGTGCTTGCCTGCCCGGTGGGTCAATCGGTGTTCGATTGGGATGCGATTTCGGGCTGGACGGCAGGGTCGACCAACAACACCTATGGGTTTGGCAGCTTTGGCGATGTGAATTTCTCGTTCGACAACGACGGGGCTTACGTGAGCAACGCCATCTGGGGCGGGGCGATGCCCAATGTGGGGACCTACTTCAACGGTGGCCTCAACCCTGTCGAAAACGTGCTTCAGGTTGTGTCGGACCAGGCCAACCGGACGGGCGAGGTGGAGTTGACCATCACCCTGCCGCGAAGCTTCACCGGGCTGCAATTCTCGATCTTCGATGTCGATTTCGGCGCCAACCAGTTCGCCGACCGCCTGTTCGTGAGCGGCAGCAATAATGGCGCGAGCGTCAACCCGACCCTTACCAATGGCAATGTCAACTTTGTGAGCGGCAATTCGGTCATCGGTGACGGCACCGCCGATAACAATGCCGCAACCGGCACCGTGGTCGTTACCTTCACGCAAGCCGTCGATACGGTTGTGATCCGTTATGGCAATGCCAACACCGCGCCGACCAACCCCGGCCAACAGGGCATCGGTGTACACGATCTTTTCTTCTGCACGCCGCAAGTCGACCTTACCGTCAGCAAGATCAGTTCGGTCATTGCTGACCCGGTCAATGGGACCAACAATCCCAAGGCGATCCCGGGTGCGACGGTCGAATATCTGATTACCGTCACCAATACCGGCGTCGATGCCACCTTCCCCGACACGGTAAGCGTACTCGACAACGGTCCGGCGGATGCGAGAATGTGCCTTATCAGCCGTGCAGGCGGGCCGGTGATCTTCGGTGATCCGGGCGCAAACTCGGGCCTAACCTACACCTTTGCCAGCCTTGGATCGGGCGCGGATGATGTGGAATTCTCCAGCGATAACGGCACAAGCTTTACCTATACGCCGGTGGACGATGGGACAGGCTGCGATGCCAATATAACCGACTTCAGGGTAAACCCGTCGGGCGCAATGGCTGGCGGCAGCACCTTTACCGTTACGGTGCGCTACAGGGTCGAATAGCACGGCCAAAAAGCCTTATCGCATAGCAATGCGTGTTGTTGCGGTGCAGCAAAAGCATTGACCGCGCACAGCTTTGCTCTAGGGTTTGGGCCCATGCAATCTGCTCGTGATTTGAGCGCGCCTCCAGCGCTGGCGACCCTTCTTCAAAGCGCGCGCCATGCGCTGTTCCTTGATTTTGACGGGACCTTGGTGGAGCTCGCTCCCACCCCTGACACGATTTCGCCTGTGCCTGATCTGGCATCAAGGCTTGAAACTCTTTCACAGCGCCTGGGCGGGGCGCTCGCGCTCGTCAGCGGGCGATCAATTGCAGATATCGAAACGCATATTGGTTCCGTTAGCCTTGCGGCTGCTGGCTCGCATGGTTCTGACGTGAGACGCGCGGATCGTTCGGCGCTGGGCACTGCTGCGCAGCAATTGCCCGAGACGATGGAAAAAGCATTGCGCACCTTCGCTGATGGGGAGGGCCTCGATTTCGAACAGAAGCCCCACGGTGGTGCTCTCCATTACCGGGCAAACCCCGATAAAGGCGAAGCGGCGCAAGATTTTGCCAAGACGCTGGCGGTTGAAAACGGATGGAGCGTTCAAAGCGGCAAATGCGTAGTCGAGGTGATCTCAGGCGGCGCGGACAAGGGCACGGCGGTTGTGGCGCTTATGGAGGAACCCGGATTTGCCGGATGCATTCCCGTCTTCATAGGCGATGACCTCACCGACGAAGCCGGCTTTGTCGCGGCCAGTCGCCTTGGCGGTTTCGGCATTCTTGTAGGAGAGCGTGAAACCACCAGCGCCGCCCATGCGCTCGCCACTGTCACACAAGTCCACAAATGGCTGGAGCTTTAGGAATTTGACCAAAGAAACCATGTTTGAACAATCCAATCTTGAGCTTTGGCCGATTGGAAACTGTCAGGTTACCGCGCTTGTCGATGAAAGCGGGGCATTTGTCTGGGGCTGTATCCCGCGCGTTGACGGGGACCCTGTTTTCTCCGCGCTCCTTAACAACAGCCAGCGCGATGCGGGCATCTGGCGCTTCGAACTTGAAGGGCAGGTGAGCGCCTCGCAGGAATATATTCGCAATACGCCGATCCTTGTTACCACCCTCAAGGCAGAGGATGGCGGTGCGATTGAGGTGCTCGACTTTGCGCCGCGATATGAAGGGTCGGGCCGGATGTATCGTCCCGTCGCCTTTGCCCGCATCGTGCGGCCGATCAGCGGCCACCCGCGTATCAAGGTGGTCCTCAAACCGACGAGGAATTACGGCGCGGGCCTTGCCGATACCACGCACGGGACCAACCACATCCGCTATCTCGCGGGGGAGAACACGCTACGCCTCTCCACCGATGCGCCCATCGGTTATATCGAGGAAGGGCGCATATTCCGCATCGAGGAGGACACGCACTTCTTCCTCGGTCCGGATGAACCCTTCGGCGGAAACCTGCGCGAAAACGTGCGCTCGATGGAGCAGGCGACGCGCAAATATTGGCAAAGCTGGGTAAGGGGGCTGCACATCCCGCTCGAATGGCAGGAAGAGGTCATTCGCTGCGCCATTACCCTCAAGCTGTGCCAGCACGAAGAGACGGGCGCGATTGTCGCTGCGCTCACCACCTCCATCCCCGAGGCCGCCCATTCGGAACGCAATTGGGACTATCGCTACTGCTGGATCAGGGACAGTTATTACACCATTCAGGCGCTCAACCGTCTGGGCGCGTTGGATGTGATGGAGAAATATCTCACCTATCTGCGCAACATCGTCGACGGCGCACGCGGGGGACAGATCCAGCCGCTGTATTCGGTGATGGGCGAAGACCGCTTGAGCGAGACGACCGCATCATACCTTGCCGGTTATCGCGGGATGGGTCCGGTGCGGCGCGGTAACGCGGCCTACAAACAGATACAGCACGATTGCTATGGCCAGATCGTCCTGCCAAGCGCGCAAGGTTTCTTTGATCAACGGTTGCTCCGCCCCGCCGATGATGCCGATTTTGCCGCGCTTGAAGAAGTGGGCGACATGGCGTGGAACATGCACGACCAACCCGACGCTGGCCTGTGGGAATTCCGCACGCGCGAGGAAGTGCACACCTATTCCGCCGTGATGAGCTGGGCTGCGTGTGATCGTCTTGCCAATGTGGCGGAGCATCTGGGTAAAGACGACCGCGCAACGCATTGGCGCACCCGTGCGGACCAGATCGCTGCGACAATCGAAGAAAAGGCGTGGAAGCCCGATGGGAAGGGCGCAGGCCATTACGGCGCCAGTTTCGAAAGCGATTATCTGGACGCATCGCTTTTGCAGATGGTGGAGCTGCGTTTCCTGTCGCCCGACAATGAACGCTTTCAGCAGACATTTGCCGCCGTCGAAGAGCACTTGAGGCGCGGCGATCATATGCTGCGCTATGCCGCTGAAGATGATTTTGGCGCGCCGGAGACTGCGTTCAACGTGTGCACGTTCTGGCTGATCGAGGCGCTTCATCTGGCAGGACGCAGCGATGAAGCGCGCTCATTGTTTGAAACCATGCTCAGCCATACGACCAAATCCGGCTTGCTGAGCGAGGATCTCGACTACGAAACGGGCGAGCTTTGGGGGAACTTCCCGCAGACTTATTCCTTGGTAGGTGTAATCAATTGTGCCGGACTGTTGTCCAAGCCGTGGAGTGAAGTGCGATAAGCCGTCTAGTTGTCATATCGAACCGTGTCGCCGTTCCCAAGGCGCGCGGTGCCGCGGGCGCGCAAGGCGGCCTTGCAGGCGCACTGAACGCAGCACTCAAGGATCGCGGCGGCGTGTGGTTCGGATGGTCGGGTCAGGAGAGCGACGAGCGTTCGGGCAATCTCGACCTTCAGCGCAATGACGGCGTAACCACAGCGACGATTGACCTGTCGACCCAGGAACTGGGCGAATATTACAACGGATACGCCAATTCGACCCTGTGGCCGCTGTTTCACTATCGCATTGATCTGGCCCGCTACGAGAACAAGACAGGCGAGAGCTATGAGCGGGTGAATGACCGCTTTGCCGAAAATGTCCTGCCGCTGATCGAGGACGCGGACCTTGTCTGGGTCCACGATTATCACCTTATCCCCTTGGGCGAACGGTTGCGCTCGCGCGGGGTCAAGAACCGGATCGGCTTCTTCCTCCACACACCATGGCCACCGACGCGCCTCCTCACTTCGCTTCCGTTTCATGAGCGGTTGGTGAAAACCATGCTGTCTTATGATCTCATCGGTTTTCAGACGCCGGAATGGCTGTCCAGCTTTGTGCATTATTGCGAAAATGAACTTGGCGCCGAGGTTGACCATGACAGCGGTCAGATCACCCACGAAGGGCGCACGACAATTGCGCGCGCCTACCCGATCGGGATCGATTGGGAGCATTTTCAGGCCGAGGGCGCAAAGCCGGCGGCCAAGGATGCCGAAAAGCGTTTCCTCGCCTCGATCCGGGGGCGGACCGGCATGATTGGTGTGGACCGGCTGGATTATTCCAAGGGGCTTCCCGAACGCATCGACGGCATCGGGCGCTTTTTTGATGAGCATCCCGACCGCGTGCGCGATCTTGTCTTCATCCAGATCGCGCCGCCCAGCCGCGAGGATGTCGAAAGCTATCAGGAAATCCGCGCGGAGCTTGAACAGAAAACCGGACAGATCAACGGCGCGCGATCCGAGGTTGATCTCGTGCCCATTCGATACGTCAACAAGGGGTATTCCCACGCCGAGCTCTTCGGCTTTTTCAGGGCATCAAAGATTGGCTTGGTCACTCCCTTGCGAGACGGGATGAACCTTGTGGCCAAGGAATATGTCGCAGCGCAGGACCCCGAAAATCCGGGCGTGCTTGTCCTGTCCGATTTTGCAGGCGCGGCCTATCAGCTCGACTGCGATGGCAAGGGCGCGTTGCTGGTCAACCCGCACAGTCCCGATGCTCTGGCGATGGCGATTGGCAAGGCTCTTGATATGCCGCTGGAGGAGCGCAAGAGCCGTTATCAGGCGATGATTGCCACCGTGCGCGATGATAATGTGCGCGAATGGACAACGCAGTTCTGTGACGATCTGGCCGCTGGCTAGCTCTATATCACGCGGCGCGGAACAGGGTTTACCTGCGTGGTCAGTCCTGCGCTTTCCTCAAGATAGGTTTGCAGGTCCTTGTGGCGCGGTTGATCGTTGTGCCGCGCCAATATTCGCCGCACCCGCAAGGTGAGCCCGCGCGGATCGAAGGGCTTGCGGATGTATCCTTGCGCCCCTTCGAAGGTGGCGCGCGCTTCGTCCTGTGCGCCGCTCATCGCGGTGAACATGAGAACGGGCAGATCGTAAAATTCGGGCGATTGACGCAGCTTGCGAAGCAGTCCGAGGCCGGACATGCCCGGCATATTCTGATCGAGCAGGAGCACATGGGGGCGACGCCTTTTCAAAAGTTCCCAGCAATCCTCTGCGCTCGTCACCCAGCCACAGGCGTGACCTGCGTCAATCAATGCCTGACTTGCAAGCTCTGCGATGAGGTCGTCATCATCAGCGATCAAAATATAGGCCATATGCGTTTCTGCCAATTGGAGTTGGGGCGGAGATGATTTCTCCGGATTAAACGCCTGCGGCAAATTGCACGTTCCGCTCGCCCCTCGAATGCCTACTTAAGGGCCATTGCGTAGCGGCGGCTTGCCGTTGAGCGCGCGCGCTGTCACACGGTGAGCCTATGATTCGAGACACATCCCAAAAACCTTTTCCTGACCCCTTCCTCACCACAGAAGGGATCCACAATCTGCGCGACTATGGCGGTTATAAAGGCGCCGATGGCGCGCGCGTGAAAAAGGGGCTCTTGTTTCGATCTGGCCAGCACAAGGACGCAAGCGCAGCGGATCTGGATCTCGTGCAGAGCCTTGGAATTCAAACGATCGTCGATTTTCGCGGGGAGAGCGAGCGCTCGAGTTTCCCGTGCCAACGGCATGCGAATTTCAACGCCCACGTGATTGCATTTGATGGCGAAACCTCAAGCTCACCACCCCACGAAGGGGGCGCTGGCAGCGGGGAGATGACCCCCGAAAAAGGGCGTCAGCGCATGATTGCGGTTTACACAAGAATGCCGGTTAACCCCGCGATGATCGACATGTTCTCGCGCTATTTCAACGCGCTGGAAACGCGCGATGGCGGCAATCTGATCCACTGTTTTGCGGGTAAGGACCGCACGGGCGTGGGTGCAAGCCTGCTGCTGCATACGCTTGGCGTGCATTACGATGATATTCTGGCAGAGTTCATGCTGACCAATGACGCGCCGACACAGCACATCCTTGAAGCCCAGTCGCTTCCCCGGATGCAGGCGCATTACGGCGAAATTGACCCCGAAGCCATCCGCAACCTGATGGGCGTTCGCGAGGAATATCTTGGCACATATTGGCAGGAGGTGACGAAGAGCCATGGATCTGTCGATAATTATCTGGCGCAAACCTTAGGTGTGGATGAGACAAGGAAAGCTCGCCTGAGAGAACGCCTGCTGGCGTGACATTGGCGCCGGGCGCCCCCATATCCCACTCAACAATGATTTGAGACTTCAAGAGACGACTTATGGCTACCCATCGCACAAAAATGCTTATCATCGGTTCGGGTCCTGCTGGCTATTCCGCCGCGATTTACGCCGCGCGCGCCATGCTCGAACCGATTGTGGTTCAGGGCCTTCAACCCGGCGGTCAGTTGACCATCACCACCGATGTCGAAAACTATCCAGGCTACCGCGACGTGGTGCAGGGCCCGTGGATGATGGAAGAAATGAAAGCGCAGGCCGAAAATGTCGGCACGCGCATGATGTATGACATCATCACCGAAGTTGACCTTGAGCATGGTTCGCCATTCCGCGCGGTTGCTGACAGTGGCGATGAATATATCGCCGATACCATTGTTATTGCCACCGGCGCGCAGGCCAAATGGCTGGGCGTGCCGGGCGAACAGGAGCTCGGCGGCAAGGGCGTTTCGGCCTGCGCGACCTGCGATGGTTTCTTCTATCGCGGCAAAAAGGTCGCCGTGATCGGCGGGGGCAACACCGCAGTTGAAGAGGCGCTTTACCTTACCAACCATTCCGATGACGTGACGATCATCCACCGCCGCGATGAATTTCGCGCGGAAAAGATCCTGCAGGACCGCGTATTCAAGTCGGACAAGATCAACGTCATGTGGAACAAGACGGTTGAAAGCTTTGAAGCGGGCGAAGACGGCTCGCTTGGCCATCTTAACCTGAAGGACACGGTGACAGGCGAAAGCTCGACCCTCGAAGTCGACGGCGCTTTTGTTGCCATCGGGCACGCACCATCAACCGAATTGTTCGAAGGCAAGCTGCCGATGCACTCGGGCAAATATCTCGAGGTTGAACCCGGCACGCCCAAGACCGCGATTCCAGGCGTATTTGCCGCAGGCGATGTCACCGATGCTGTCTATCGCCAGGCGGTCACGGCTGCTGGCATGGGCTGCATGGCGGCGCTCGACGCAGAACGTTTCCTCGCCACGCTCGAAGACGCACGCGAAGTCGAAGCGGCCGAATAAAAAGGGTAGGGGGCAGCCGCCTAGCTGCCCCGATACCATCAGGCAAAGACGATAAACGCCGCCTTTGCGATCAACACGATCAGAACCACGCTCGACACGGCGAACAATACGAAGCGCACCATCACGCGGTTGGCGGTCACTTGCACGAGGCTGTGCATGACGCGAAGCCCGGTGTAAATCCACGCCAGAAAGGCGTTCATCCCGTCGCCTTGACCAACAATCGCGAGGATGATGGCCACAGCGTAAAACACCGTGGGCGCTTCGTGCAGGTGGTTGTAATTGTCCGCTTTCCAATTGACGCGCTCGGGCAATTTTTCGCGCAGGCTGGCCGGTGTTGTCCCCACCAGCTTTGATGGTTCGGGGATTTCGGGACTTGCGCTCATCGCAGGGATGCGCGTTGCGTACATCCACGCCCACATTATCATCGTCCAGATCATCAGCGCGATCGCTGGGGCGAGAATATCCATTCCAATCATGTTTGATCCCTCAAAAATCTTTTATTGCGGTGCAATGCTAGGGTCAGCGAAAGCGGTCGCAATCACCGCCCGCACTGCAAGGACGGCAAGCACGATTGTGCTGGCAAGAAACAGCATAAAACGCACCGGGATTTTGTTCACCAGAATCTGCCAAAGCGAGTGTGCGATGCGCAAGGCGACGTAGCCCCACGCCAGCATTATATCAATCGCGCCCGCTCCCACGATCGCAAGGATCGCGCTGACCGCGTAAAAGAGCGTGGGTTGTTCATGCAAATGGGTGTGATTGTGCGCTGGCCAGTTTGCCTTGTCCGGGATGACCCCTTCAAGATCGCTTCCCCGGACGCCTTTCTTGCCAAGCTTCGATTTGTCCTGAACCTTTGCGAGCGAGCCAAAGCGCGGCGGGATTATCCAGAAAAGCACAATGATAGTCCACACAACCAGAACGGCTGCGGGTGCGAGCATTTGAGCTTGCATGATAATGGTCCCTTACATTTGTTTTTTCGATTGTCTGTGCGTCGGTGCGTGAATTGTCAAACGCGCAACAGGCATTGAATGCAGGTCAATTGCGGATCGTTTCCGCGAAGGCTTGCGGATCCGCATTTCCGCCTGTGATCATGATGACTGTGCCTTCATCGAGGGGGATCTTGCCGCTCAATGCTGCCGCCAAGGCGGCGGCGCCGCCGGGCTCGACCACCATCCGCAAATTGGCAAAGGCCCATCGCTGTGCCTCGCGCACCTGGCCATCGGTGACACTTGTCCCCGGTTCGGCGCGCCCCTTGAGCACCTCGAGATTGATGGATTTCGTCGCCGTCGGCTGAAGCGCGTCGCAGATGGTTTTGGGAGCATCCTTTGGGGCGTGCACGATCTCGCCTTTTGCCAGCGCGCGTCCGACCATATCCCAGCCTTCGGGCTCGACCACATGGACCGCGGTGTTCGGGCACCCGATCGCAAGTCCTGCCGCAAGCCCTCCGCCCCCGCAACACACGATGAAGCGCGATGGATCTGTTCCAAGCTGTCCCGCCGCCTCGATACCGGCTGAGCCCTGACCTTCGATCACCCATGGATCGCCAAAGGCATGGACCAGCGTTCCTCCGCGCTCTCTGATCAGGTGGGCTGCAACTTCGTCGCGGTCTTCGCCGGGCCTGTCGTAAAGCACCACTTCGGCGCCAAGTGCCCTTGTGTTGGCAAGCTTCACCTCCGGCGCATCCCGCGGCATGACAATAACGGCATTCATGCCGAGCCTTCTTGCGGCCCAGGCAACGCCTTGTGCATGATTGCCGGACGACACCGCGATCACGCCGCGGGCGCGCTCTTCCTCGTCGAGGTTGGAAAGCCGCCACCACGCGCCCCTGATCTTGAATGCGCCGATAGGCTGGAGATTTTCGGCCTTCACGAAACAGCGCACGCCGTCGATCTCAACCGGCAAAAGCGGTGTTGGCGGTACAATTTCGGCAATGCTTGCGGCTGCGGCAACGACGCCTTCAAATGTAGGTGTTCGGATCATTTGTAGCCATTAACGCATTAGAGTAGAGGATGCGCAAGATTCGAATTGAAAGGTGGCAAAATATGTCAAAGGTTTTGGTAGTCGGGGCAGGGGGCGTTAGCTCGGTTTGCGTTCACAAAATGGCGATGAACTCGGACATTTTCCCCGAGATCCATCTGGCCAGCCGCACCAGGTCGAAATGCGACAAGATCGCGGCCTCTGTCAAAGAGCGCACTGGCGTGGATGTGCCGACCTACGAAATCGACGCTGAAGAAGTGCCGGCGATGGTCAACCTCATCAGAAAAGTTGGCGCGACCCTCGTCGTCAATCTCGCGCTTCCCTATCAGGATTTGCCGATCATGGACGCCTGCCTGGAAGCGGGCGTGCATTATCTGGACACCGCCAATTACGAGCCCAAGGATGAGGCAAAGTTCGAATACAAATGGCAGTGGGCCTATCACGATCGCTTCAAGAAAGCGGGTTTGATGGCGTTGCTTGGTTCTGGCTTTGACCCCGGTGTGACGAGCGTTTTCACCATGTGGCTGAAGAAGCATAAGCTCAAAACCATCCGCACGCTCGACATTCTCGACTGCAATGGCGGCGACCACGGACAGGCTTTTGCGACCAACTTCAATCCGGAAATCAACATCCGCGAAGTGACCGCACCTGCGCGCCACTGGGAAAACGGTGAGTGGGTTGAAACGCCCGCCATGCAGGTAAAGACCGAGTTCGATTTCGAGGCGGTTGGTCCCAAGAACGCCTACCTTATGTATCACGAAGAGCTTGAAAGCCTCGCCAAATTCAACCCGGAGATCGAGCGCGCGCGTTTCTGGATGACGTTTGGTGATGAATACATCAAGCACCTCACCGTGCTTCAGAATGTTGGCATGACGCGGATTGATCCGGTCAAATACAAGGGCCGCGAAATCATCCCGCTGCAATTCCTCGCCGCTGTGCTGCCCAAGCCTGAAACGCTGGGCGAGACGACCAAGGGCAACACCAATATCGGCTGCATTGCGACCGGCGAGGCTCTCGATGGATCGGGCGAAAAGACCTTCTACATCAACAATATCTGCTCCCACGAAGCAGCGTATGAGGAAACCGGCAACCAGGCGGTAAGCTACACCACCGGCGTGCCCGCCATGATCGGCGCAGCAATGATGGTGCAGGGCACTTGGGAAGGGCAGGGCGTCTTCAACATGGAAGAGATGGACCCTGATCCTTTCATGGAGATGCTCAACCAGCATGGCCTGCCGTGGCAGGTGAAAGAGCTTGACGGGCCGGTCGGGTTTTAATGGAAACCAAAGCCGGAAATCCGGGCGCCTTTGCCCAGTTCGACCTTAACCGTGTCGAAAGCCCTGCATTCGTCGTGGATGCGGCGAAAATCCGCAGCAATTGCCAGATACTCGCCGACATCCGCGATGAGGCAGGGTGTAAAGTCTTCGCCGCACTGAAGGCGTTCTCCATGCACTCGGTCGCGCACATCATGGGCGAATATCTCGACGGGGTGTCCACCAGCGGCCTTTGGGAAGCTCGGCTGGCATCCGAATTCTACGACGGCGAAATCGCGACATACTCCGCCGCTTTCAAGCCGGAAGAACTGGACGAGATTTGCCGTCTTTCCGATCACGTGATCTTCAACTCACCCGCTCAGATTAAGCGTGCGGCGCTCATCCTCGATCAGGCGGCGGTGACGGGCGGCGATGTCTCTGTGGGCCTGCGGCTCAATCCGATGGTCGCAACCGGCGAAGTGCCCAAATACGATCCGTCAGCTCCCGGCTCGCGCCTCGGCTTTCCCATCGATCAACTCACCGAAGAGCATATGGAAGGGGTGGAGGGCATCCACTTCCACAATCTTTGCGAGCAGACTTTTGAACCATTGCGCCAGACATGGGACCGCGTGTTTGATGTGATCGAGCCCTGGTTCGGGCAGCTCAAATGGATCAATATGGGCGGCGGGCACCACATCACCCGTGCCGATTACGAGCGCGATGAGCTGATCGAATTTCTGAAAGACGCAGCCGACGACACAGGCGCCGAGATCATCCTTGAACCGGGCGAAGCGGTGGCTTTGGACGCAGGCATCCTTGTGGGCACTCTGCTCGACACAGGCTTCAACGAAGTTCCCATCGGCATCGCGGATATATCGGCAACCTGTCATATGCCCGACGTGCTCGAAGCGCCCTATCGTCCTGCCATGCTAGGCGAGCTTCAGGATGATAGCGTGCCGATCCGCCTTGGTGGACCGTCGTGTCTCGCAGGGGACGTGATTGGCGACTATCGCCTGCCCGTGCCGGCAGAGCCGGGAGCGCGTTTCGCCTTCCTCGATCAGGCGCACTATTCGATGGTCAAGACAAACACCTTCAACGGTGTGCAATTGCCGTCGATCTATCTCTGGGATTCCGACACGGACGCGCTCGAATGTGTCAAACGTTTCGAATACGAAGACTTCCGCGACCGGTTGAGCTGATGAAGTGGCTCCGGTATCTTTTTGGCTTCAGTAGTCATTCTCATGCGAAAAAAGCCGGAGCGCCAGAGTTAGCGGAAAGGCGCGAAAAGGAGCCTTATCCTCCTTTGCCTGAAATCGATCCAGCAACCGCTCCCTCACAAGGGTTTGCGCAGCCTCATTTCCGCTTTTTCCCAGGCGCTTACGAGTTTGGTGAGGACGGCGAGGCTGTCTTCAAACGCCACAATGGCCCGTGCCATTGCTGCGGAATGCGCGACATTTATGCCTACCAGAAAAGACCATATTGGATACGCCGCGATGAGCCGGTGATTTGCGCGCAATGCATAGCGGACGGTCGGCTTGGAATCCTACTTGATAATGGCGACAATTATTCGATGCATGATTGCCAAATCGAAGGTGTTTCAGACGATAATCCTGACATTGAAGAGATTGAGCAACGCACGCCGGGCTTTGCTACATACAACCCGTTTGATTGGGCTTCCATAGACGGAGAACCCATGGCTTTCATGGGCTATGGCGATGAAGAGAAATGGAAATATTTGGGCGAGGCGAGTGCAGCCATGTGCGAAAAATATGGCGGGCAAGATGCCTATCCCAGTCCCTATTTTCTTTTGTTCAAAGAGCTGGATGGTAACCGATACCGCGCAACGCTAGATTTGGATTGAACAGCTACAGCCCCTTGCGCCCAAACCCGCCAGCGCGGCGCGGGGCGGCCTCGCGCACACTCTCAGTAATACCAGGGTGCTGAGGGATGCTATTGATGGACTCAACCCGGCCACGCCCATTCTGGTTGATTGCCAGCATGAGGCGCGCGAGGGCTGCGAACTGATCGGCGGTTTCCTGAGCGCGGGCGTTGTCCTCCTCGGCCTTCATCGAGCCGCTCTCGAACATATCCTCGCTTTCGACGACAATCACCAGATGCTGATCCACGAACAAAGCGCGGATCGCCTTGCCGTGAAATGATTTTTCAAGCGCGATGAGGTGCTCGATATAAGAGGGGTGGATAAGGACACGCGCCTCGATCTGGTCGTCGCTGAAAATTTCGAAGGTGTTTTCAAACTCCGGATGCACCTGATCGACATATTGCATCCGGTGGCCGTCAATTTTGATTTCGTCCTTGACCCCGCCAAGCCCGAACCACTTCTTATGCTTGCCCTTGCGCTGAAGAAGCGTGGTGGAGCGGAATTCACGGCCAAACGGAAGGGAGATGATAGCGCCCCTGAACACCGTCACCCAGCGGCGGTTCTTGCCTGACCCACGGCGTTCTTCAAGATGCGCTTCGTAGAGGTTGAACGGGTTGCCGTTCAGTTCGCCATACCAGCAATCTTCGAACTCATCGCGGTCATAGCTGGGCACCAGCCCGTATGTTCTCGCTCGGTGAAATTCCAATCCGGGCTCAACCTCGGGGTCGTATTCAATGCCGAGGTCCCGCGCGATAGCCGAGTTGATACCGACCTTGATGGTCTTTTTCGCTTCCTGAATGGGTTTGTAGCCCCATGCACCAACGCCGATGATCGCAGCAAGCCCGGCGAAAAGCTTCAGGTTAAACCCGCCAAAAGGCACAAACCACAGAAACGCAAACACAGGCAAAAGCGCAATTCCGCCGTAAAACCAGCGGTCAGAGGCCTTTTTACTTGCCTCATCGCGCATTTCGGATTGCTCGGACAACCAATTGCCAAGCTCTCCGCGCATCAACCCCTGAACATCGGCCTGCATCGTACCAACCTCTTAACCTTTCATCGCTATGCTTAACCGAAGAAAGTAAAAGAGGGCTTCACAATGGTTGATATTTTCGGATGGTTCTGGACTTCGGCGATTTTTGTGATCGTTGTGGTTGGCGTCTTTGCCATCATTTCCATTTACAACACGCTTGTTCGTCTGCGTCAGAACGTGAACCAGGGGCGCGCGGATATTGATGCGCAGCTTCGCCAGCGTCACGACCTCATTCCCAACCTTGTCGAAGCGGTGAAGGGGTATGCGGGGCACGAGAAATCCACGCTTGAAGAGGTGATCAAGGCGCGCAATGTCGCTGCCAAAGGTCAGCCGGACAGCGGATCGGAGCAGGGCCTCAAAGTCGCGCTCGACAATCTTTTGGCGTTGGGTGAAGATTATCCGGACCTTCGTGCATCGGAAAACTTCCAAGAATTGCAAAACGAGCTGGCCGAGATCGAGGACAAGCTCGCCGCTGCCCGCCGGGCATTGAACGCGGCAGCTGCACAGTTCAACTCGGCACGCGAGGCTTTCCCGGCTGTTCTTTTCGCCAGCATGCTCGGTTTTAAAGAGGCCGATTTCAATACGCTCGACGATTCAGAACGCGGCACAGTGGACCAGGCACCCAAGGTCGCATTTTCCTGAAATTAAACGTTTTTCCAGGAACTTACCGGAAGACGAAAGATTTTGATTGCAGGCGGCGGTATTTTATTGCAAATGCCGCCGCCTCGCTGCCGAGCCTCATGTCTTTTGGGGACAATCCAACCGCAAGGCAGCCCTGTTGAAACGCTTACGGTCAAGGCTTAGCTGCCACAGTACCGTTTTAAGGGGGTCCCTTGAGTTGTACATTTATCCCGACGCCAAGGCAGTAGTTCAGGCCATCGAGCCTGATGAACCCATCATCCTCAACCGCCCGCACGCTGCGCGCCGCGCGGCGCGTTTCTTTGTCGAGAAATTTCCCGGCAAAGTGCTTTACGCTGTCAAAGCGAACCCTGCACCCGACCTCATTCAGGTCCTGTGGGAATCGGGCGTCACGCATTTCGACGTCGCTTCCATCGCGGAGGTGCGTCTGGTGCGCGAGGCTCTGCCTGATGCAAATTTGTGCTTCATGCACCCGATCAAGCGCCGCCGCGCAATCGCGGAGGCCTATCACCAGCACGGCGTCAAAACCTTCAGCCTCGATACGCCCGAAGAGCTGGAAAAGATCGTAGAGGCATGCCGCAACCCCGAGACGGGCAAGCCGGCCAGAGACCTTCGCCTGTGTGTGCGCATCCGCGTATCGAGCGAATATTCCGAACTTTCGCTTGCGGCCAAGTTTGGCTGTGACCTGACCGAAGCGCCTGCGCTGCTGCAAATGGCGCGCCAGCATTGCGACTGGCTGGGCATTTGTTTCCACGTCGGCAGTCAGGCGATGACGCCATTTGCCTTTGTTCAGGCACTCGACCGGACCAGAGCCGCGATTGCCGATGCGTCTGTCGTGATCGACATGATCGATGTCGGTGGCGGGTTCCCCAGCATTTATCCCGGCATGGAACCGCCTCCGCTCGAGGACTATTTCGCGCTTATCGCAAAGCATTTCGAGGCGCTTCCGATTGCGTACAACGCTGAACTGTGGTGCGAGCCGGGCAGGGCGCTGTGCGCCGAATATTCGAGCATGATCGTCAGCGTCGACAAACGGCGCGGAAACGAGCTTTATATCAACGATGGCGCTTATGGCGCGCTGTATGATGCAGCGCACGTTGGCTGGCGTTTTCCGGTAAAGGCACTTGAGGACGACCTCATCGAGCCATTGGAAGATTTTTCCTTCTATGGCCCGACCTGCGATGATGCGGACTACATGGCTGGCCCGTTCCCGCTTCCTTCCGACATTCAGGACGGCGATTACATCGAGGTGGGAATGTTGGGCGCGTATGGCGCGGCGATGAAGACCGGCTTCAACGGGTTCGGCAACGCTCAGGTCGTGACCGTGACTGATGATCCGATGATGAGCCTGTTCGACGGCGCACCGCGGCGCGAAGCGTCCGATAATGTGATCAACCTGCGCTAGCGCGTTTCTCGATCGAGCGAACTATTTTGTTCGCTTGGTCGATTTTGCGGAACGGTTCGCGCTCCCGGGCTGTTGGGTAGGTAAACCAACCCCGATCTCGCCTCGTCGGCACTTCATACCCCTAGTGAAGCAGCGCGGCGTCGCGAGAGCCCCAAAAGGAGCGCCTCTATGACGCAGATCACGACCAACAATCCCGCCACCCGCGAAGACCTCGAAACCTATGACGTGATGTCCAAGGCCGAGGCCTTCGAGGTGATCGACGGCGCGCATGAAGCGTTCCTCGACTGGCGGATGCGCAGCCACGAAGAGCGCGCACCGTTCTTGCGCGAAATCGCCGCCAAGCTTCGCGAAAACTCGGAAAGCTTGTCGAAACTGATGACGCAGGAAATGGGCAAGCTGCTGAAAGACGGAAAGACGGAAGTCGAACTGTGCGCGCGCCTTTTTGAATATTCCGCCGACAATGGCCCAGAAGAACTTGCCGATGAGGAGCGCACCCACTCCGGCGGTAAAAAGCGCGGCATCGTGACCTATTCGCCCATCGGCGTAATCTATTCGGTGCAACCTTGGAATTTCCCTCTTTATCAGGCGGTTCGCGTTCTTGCAGCTAACCTGATTGCCGGCAATGCCGTGATCCTCAAGCACGCCTCGATCTGCACCGGCAGCGGTTTGGCGCTGCGCGATGTGTGCCTTGAAGCAGGCCTTCCGCGCGGTCTTTTCGAAGTGGTGGTTGTTGGTCACGATGTGTCTGATGACATCATCACGCACGACAAAATCCGCGCCGTGACCATGACCGGCAGCGATGGCGCGGGTGCGCATATCGGTGAAAAAGCGGCCAAGGCGCTCAAGAAAACCGTTCTCGAGCTCGGCTCCAACGATGCTTATCTGGTGCTTGAAGACGCTGACATTGATCTCGCGGTTCAAACCTGTGCAGTCGGGCGCCTTTATAACAATGGCGAAACCTGCGTGTCGGCAAAACGCTTTGTCGTGACCGATGCGGTTTACGACAAATTCGTGGACGCCTTCGTTGAACGGATGAAGTCCACGAAATTGGGCGATCCCATGGATGAAGACACGCAGCTTGGCCCGCTTTCCAGCGAACAGCAGTTCAAGGATGTGAAAGAGCAGACCGAGAAAAGCATCGCGGGCGGCGCAACACTGTTGTGCGGCGGCGATCCGGAAGACGATCCCAAGGGCTGGTATTACCCCGCCACCGTTCTGGCCGACTGTCAGCCCGGAACGCCTGCTTATGATGACGAGATTTTCGGCCCCGTCGCAGCGGTCATTCGTGCAAAGGACGATGAAGACGCCATGCGCATCGCCAATGACAGCCGTTATGGCCTTGGCGGCGGTATCTTCACCAAGGATGAGGAAAAGGCGATCGCCCTTGCACGCGATCACTTTGACACCGGCATGGTGCGCATCAACTCCTTCGGCGCAGCTGATCCCAATATGCCGTTCGGCGGCGTGAAGGACAGTGGCTACGGACGTGAACACGGCGGCTTTGGCATGAAGGAATTCGTCAACGCCAAGGCAATTTTCCTGCCTTCGTAAGCCCATACCGACCAATCAAATCGAACGAGAAAACCCATGAAAATTCTAGTAGCCGGCGCGACCGGCAATACAGGCCAACGCCTGACGCATGAACTGAAAAACAGGGGGCATGAGCCCATCGCCATGATCCGCGAAAGCTCTGATACGAGCGGACTGCCCGAAGGGGTGGAGACGCGCCTCGGCGATCTGGCCGACCTCGATGCAGGCATTACGCAAGGATGCGATGTCGTGGTATTTGCGGCCGGTTCCGGTGGCTCTACCGGCGAAGACATGACCGACAAGATTGACCGTGACGGTGCAATCAGCCTGATCGACCATTCCGAGAAAAGCGGTGTCGACCGCTTCGTCATGCTCAGCACCGTTGGTGCGGACCAATCCGACCCAAGCGGCGATCTTGCCCATTACTTGAAGGCGAAGCACGACGCAGACGAGCGGCTCAAGGAAAGCTCGCTCGATTATGCCATCCTTCGCCCGGTCAGTCTCACCGATGAGGGGCCAACCGGCAGTGTAAAGCTTGGCGACGATGTGAACCCCAAGGGCGAGGCCGCACGCGGCGATGTCGCCGTTCTGCTGGCCGACGCCGCCGAGCAACCCGATTGGGTGGGCCGCGTGACGCTTATGGAAAGCGTCTGAGCGAAACCCTTAGTCAAACCCCACGAAGGTCGCCGCCTCATCGACTGATCGGCGGGTGATCTTCACGGGGTTTGCCGCAAAATCAGGGTCGGGCCAGCCGAGCGCGACCGCTTTCATAATGACCTGATCGTCCGGGATATTCGCGTGTTCGCGCACAACCGGGCTTTGCATGATGCCTTGGCTGTTGATGACGCAGCCAAGGCCTTTTGACCATGCGGCGTTGACGAGAGCCGTCGTTGCTGCGCCGCAGTCGAAGACGGTGTCGTCGGCGTCTTCGAGCTCTTTGTCATAGGTGATGATGACGCAGACGGGCGCGTCGAACTGGCGAAAACCCCTCAGCACCCAATCCTGACGCTTTTCCTTGTCGTCGCGTTCAATTCCCATTGCCTCGAAAAGCTGGATCGCGCAGCCCACTTGGCGGTCGCGGTGGACGCCCTGGAAGGGGTGGCCTTTGCGAAATTCGCGACTGTCGGGTTCACCTGCGAGAATGCGCTCGGTGTTGCCCTTGCGGATGCGGTCCAATGGCTCGCCGGTGATGACGTGGAAGTGATAGGGCTGCGTGTTCATCGAGGATGGTGAACGCATCGCCATCGCCAGAACTTGCTCGATAGTCTCGCGCGGGACAGGCTTATCCAGATAACCGCGGATCGACCGTCTGCCGTTTACCACCTGTGCAAAAGTTTGAGTTTCATCGCCGTATTCATTGGCCACGCATAATCTCCCGAGTCTCGTTTGAGGAGGACAGCTAGCGCAGCTTTGGCCACGATCAAAGGACGCTACGGCAGTGCGCTGTTGAGTGCGCGGTCAAGTGCGCGATTCAGGGTGTAAAGTAAGGTCTATCGCCCGCAATCGTCACCCGCTCCATCACGCGGCGCGCAGGAAAATAGTCTGAAGCCGCCAAGTGCTGGCACACGCGGTTGTCCCAGAACGCGATAGAGCCCGCCTGCCAACGGAACCGGCATTGGATCTCGGCATCCTTGGCAGTGGCGTAAAGGTGATCGAGCAACCACGCGCTCTCTTTTTCCGAGAGACCCTCGATATGGCTTGTGAAAGCGGTGTTTACATAGATCGCCTTCTCACCGGTCTCCGGATGCGTGCGGATTACCGGATGGCGTATGGGCGGGAACCTCTCGTGCAGGTCCGCAGGCGCCTTATCAAGCCGCTTGGCAAAGACGCGGGCGATGTCGTGCACCGCGGTGAGCCCTTCGCAAATCCTCTGCATCTGTTCTGAAAGGCGCTCGTAGGCGAGGTGCATATTGGCGAACAGCGTATCGCCGCCGCACTCCGGCACTTCGCGTGCGAGCAGAATAGACCCCAGCGAAGGTTTCTCGCGCCATGTTACATCGGAGTGCCAATAGTTTTCCTGACCCCGGCTCTTGGGCCCGTGGGCGATGCGCAGAACCTCGGGGTTGGGCTGATCCTTGGGAGTGGCAGGATGCACTTCGAGGTCGCCGAAATGGCGCGCGAAGGCGATATGTTGTTCCTGGGTAAGGTTTTGATCGCGAAAGAAGATTACCCCGTATTTGAGCAGCGCCGCTCGGATTTCCGGGATGCGCTGCGCAGTGTCCGGTGCGCCCAAGTCTATGTCGTGAATTTCAGCGCCAATCGCCGGTGTCAGCGGCTTGATATCCAATGCGCCGGTATCGAGCTTTGCCCGGTCAAACATAGTCGCCATGCGTGTCTCTCCCTCTCTCGAGGAGGAGTGTGCATGGCGCGGGCGTTTAGATCAAGTTTGAGAGCCTAGGCGGCCTCGGCCAATTCCAGATCAAGCCGGTCCCAAATCTCGACCAGAGCCTCGGTCAGTTCCGTCATCATCGCTTCGGTGTGATGCGGGCCGGGGGTGAAGCGCAGGCGCTCTGTTCCGCGTGGCACGGTCGGGTAGTTGATCGGCTGAACATACACGCCGTATTCGGCAAGCAGGACGTCGCTGATCTTCTTGGCCTTCACCGGATCACCGACCATCAAGGGCACGATATGGGTGACGCTGTCCATGACCGGAAGGCCAGCTTCAGCAAACTTTAGTTTGAGCGTCGCGGCGGCCTGTTGCTGTGCGTTGCGTTCAACGTTCGATGTCTTGAGGTGCTTCACCGATGCAAGCACGCCCGCGACCAGAACCGGCGAGAGCGATGTGGTGAAAATAAAGCCCGGCGCATAAGAGCGGATGCAATCGACGACCTTGGTGCTGGCCGCGATATAGCCGCCCATCACGCCAAACGCCTTGCCCAGTGTGCCTTCGATAATGTCGATGCGGTGCGCTGCATTGTCGCGCTCCGAAATGCCGCCACCGTGATCGCCATACATGCCAACGGCATGCACTTCGTCGATATAGGTGAGGGCGTTGTATTTCTCGGCCAAGTCGCAAATCGCATGGATCGGCGCAACGTCGCCTTCCATCGAATACACGCTTTCAAACGCGATCAGCTTGGGCGTTTCGGGGTCTTCTGCGGCAAGCAACTCTTCAAGATGCGCAAGGTCATTGTGGCGGAACACCCGCTTTTCGCAGCCTGAATTGCGAATACCGGCAATCATGCTTGCATGGTTCAATGCGTCGGAAAAGATGACACAGCCCGGAAGCAGTTTTGCGAGCGTCGAAAGCGTCGCATCGTTCGAGACATAGCCGCTGGTGAACAACAGCGCCTGTTCTTTTCCGTGAAGTTCGGCGAGCTCTCTTTCAAGCTCGACGTGAAGGTGTGTGTTGCCGCCGATGTTGCGCGTGCCGCCAGAGCCCGCACCAACGTTATGCAGCGCCTCTTCCATTGCTCCGATCACCACATCGTGCTGACCCATGGCGAGGTAGTCGTTGGAGCACCACACGGTGATGGGCTTTGGCCCGTTGTGCCCGTGGAAACAGCGCGCGTTGGGGTAGGCGCCCTTGTTGCGCAGAATGTCGATAAAGACGCGGTAGCGGCCTTCTTCGTGCAGTCGGTCGATGGCGGAATCGAAGATTTGATCGTAATTCATAATCAGACGTTCTTTATCCCTCGCGGATCGCCTGTATTTTCAGGCAGTTTCTATCCGCGCACATTCGCTGTCAAAGCCATACAACCCGCTCATGGCTCAAAGGTTTCCGCTGCGCTATGTAGCACTCAATCGGCTCAATAAAACCGCTATCTTTGCAAATGACTAGCGTTTGCCAGTACTAAAATTGTTCAATGTGATCGATCCCGTAGGTCGATAGAACCTTGCCGAGCCGCTGGAAATCATCAGGGTCACCGGTCATTACAGCGCGTCTTCCTGCGGTGCGATCGAAGGTTTGGCCCTCGACCAGCCGCGCGATTTGCCGCGCTATTCCGCCCGCGCCGTGAAGAAGCGTTACGTTCTCGCCGAAGACCTGGTGCAGTTCGCGGTCGAGCAGCGGGAAGTGGGTGCAGGCAAGCACGAGAGTGTCGATCTCTTCACCGCGCTCCATATCGCGCAAGGCGCGTGCTGCGTCTTCGATGACGCTCATGTCCACGGCTTGCCCGCGCAATTTGCCTTCAGCCGCCTCGACAAGGCGGGGGGCTGCAAGGCGCAGCAGTTTCTTGTCGCTGGCGAATTCGGCTTCGAGTTTGTCGACGTAATGCTGGCGGATGGTGGCCTCGGTGCCGAGCAATCCGATCACACCTGTCCTCGTCAAGCTTGCCGCGGGCTTGATTGCAGGGACGGTTCCCACAATCGGCACTTCGAGCACGTCGCGCACCATGCCAAGCGCAATGGTAGAGGCGGTGTTGCAAGCAATGCAGATAAGGCGCGGCTTGTACCGCTCCGCCATGCGGCCAAGCAGTCCGGTGACGCGCGCGGCAATCTGTGGCTCGGTCTTGGTGCCGTAGGGCAGGCCGGCAAGGTCCGCTGCGTAGATCACCGGTGCTTTGGGAAGAAGGCGGTTCAATTCGGCAAACACCGAAAGCCCGCCGACGCCGGAATCAAAGAGGAGGATGGGGGAGGAAGCCTGGATATTCATCGAAACCGTCTGCGCTGATCTTGTCGAAGCACCACACTTCTTATAACTCTTGCGTTCCCTTAAAGAAAAACTGCTCGCGGACAAGTTCGCAGCGTTACGGAGCTTCAGAAATTGGAACCGCTTTTAGCCGCATTGATGGGTTACATCTCAGGCTCGATCCCGTTTGGTCTCCTGCTCACAAAGGCGGCCGGCATGGGCGATGTGCGCGATATCGGTTCGGGTAACATTGGTGCGACCAACGTCCTTCGCACAGGTAACAAGGGGCTGGCTGCGGGCACTTTGTTGCTCGACCTGTTAAAGGGCTTCGCGCCCGTGTTTACCGCCGGGATTATCTGGGCAGGAGATACCGGAGACGTTGCCAAAGCCTTCGCTGCGGGCGGGGCGGTGATCGGGCATTGCTACCCCGTCTGGCTGGGTTTCAAGGGCGGAAAAGGCGTTGCCACAAATGCCGGTGTGTCGTTCGGGCTCGCTTGGGCGATTGGCGGCGCGTATGCCCTCATCTGGCTCTCCATGCTCGGCATATTCCGCATCTCCAGCCTTGCCGGGATGAGCGCGGTTGTCGCGGCCGCAGCAGCAGCGCCCCTGTTTGGCTATCCCCAATTCTTCCCCGTGCTCGCCGCGATTGCAGGGCTCATCATCTATCTCCACCGTGAGAATATCGGGAGGTTGGTCAAAGGCGAGGAACCAAGGGTCGGCGGCAAGAAATGAGCGGGGCAAGGGGGGATCAGGACGCGCTTTCGCAAGTCGAAGCCTTTGCCCGCATACGCCTCCTGCGCTCACCCAATATCGGTCCTGTTTCCTATCGCCAGTTGCTCGCGCGCTTTGGCACTGCGGTTGCCGCCATCGAAGGGCTGCCTGAACTGGGATCGCGCGGTAAGAAAGCCTATCGGCCAGCGCCCAAGGAGAAGATCGAGCGCGAGATCGAGGGCGTTATCGCTTCGGGTGCGCGCTATCTCTTTCACGATCAGGACCACTATCCCGCGCTTCTCGCCGAAATCGACAGCGCGCCCCCAATCATCACCTGCCGCGGCAATCAGGCTCTCGCTAGCGAGCCATGCGTTGCGATTGTGGGCGCGCGCAATGCGTCGGGCGCAGCGACCAAATTGGCGCGGGAATGGGCAAGGGAATTGTCACAAGCAGGGCTCACCGTGGTCAGCGGACTTGCACGCGGTATCGACGGTGCAGCGCATGAAGGGAGCTTTCCCAAGACCATCGGCGTTATCGCCAGCGGCATCGACATCGCTTACCCACCGCAACACAAAGAGCTTCAGGAAAAGATCGCCACCGAAGGCCTCTTGATCGCCGAGCAACCTCCCGGCACCGAACCGCGTGGTCGCCATTTCCCAAGCCGCAACCGCATTATCGCAGGGCTGGCAAGCGGAACCCTTGTCGTCGAAGCTGCGCCGCGTTCAGGTTCGCTCATCACTGCGCGGCTGGCAGGTGAGGCAGGGCGCGAGGTCATGGCAATTCCCGGCTCCCCGCTCGACCCGCGCTCGGCCGGATGCAACCAGCTTATCCGCGACGGCGCAGTCCTCGTCTCCGAGCCGCAGCATGTGATCGAGCTTCTCGAAACCTTCACCGGCGCCCCGCGCTCGACCTACCGCGTCGCCGAAGATCCCACCACATTCGATTACGAAGAGTTGAGCAAGCTTGAATGGGGCGAGGCGAAGGCGAGCGGCGACGAGGCCGGGGCGATCGGCAGGCTCCTCACCAAAGCGCCCATCGGCGTCGACGAACTCATCCGCCAATCAGGCGCTGAGCCCGCGATGGTGCATATGGTGCTGCTCGACCTGGAACTGTCCGGAGAACTCGAACGCCACGATGATGGCGGTGTGAGCCGGATGTGATGGAGGACTTAAATTGGGCGGGTCGTTAAGCGAACCATTGATCGCAGAGCAAACAGCAATTGCACGAAACGGGAGCTGGTCCATATTGCTCTACGTTTTGCTTTGGGCAGGGCCATATATCTACGTGGATATCAATATGCCCGAATCCAATGGCGCGTACTTTCTCCTCTCTTTCGTAGGCATCGGATTGAATTTCTTTCTTCTCTCCAGCCTTACCCAGTCCAGCGATGCCAGTGGTGAGAAAACCCACACAGGCATAATCGCATATTTTGGTCTTTCCATTCTGCATTCAGTCGCCATCTCGATTGGCTTGATTTTGCTCATTCTACCAGGACTCTACCTCGCTCTACGATGGCTTCCTGCGTTTGCGCGTTTGTTGAAATCCGATGAAGGAGTGGTCGAAGCGCTCGGATGGAGTTGGGACAGAACCAAAGGTCACGAGCTTGCTCTTGGATTGCCCTTTCTTGGGATGACCTCAATCTACCTCTTGGGGGTCGGGCCTATTGTTGGCTGGGAGTATCTGTACAATCTGACTGACTATTTATCGTATGAGACGATCGAGAGCCTTTATGTGCCTTCAGTTGTGTTGACGAATATCGCCCTCGCTTTGGGATTAGCGTGGTACACCATTCT
This sequence comes from Qipengyuania sp. S6317L1, assembly GCF_023015615.1. Classification (GTDB taxonomy): domain Bacteria; phylum Pseudomonadota; class Alphaproteobacteria; order Sphingomonadales; family Sphingomonadaceae; genus Erythrobacter. The sequence continues at coordinate 429,472 of NZ_JALKAJ010000005.1, forward strand.
CGGTGTGGCATGCTATTCCTGCTTACGTGATGACGTATGGGGTGAAACTGCTGCGTTTGAGTAACGTCCACTGCGAACTGAGCTTGCGCCTACGCTTTTACAAACCTACTTGACGCGGGAATGAGCGCGGTCCCACCCTCGCGCGTACGCGTAAAGTGCTTTGGCACGAGTAAGGAAATCGAACCCACTAATGCAGCTCGTCATTGTTGAATCGCCCGCGAAGGCGAAGACTATTGAGAAATATCTTGGCGGCGACTTTAAGGTCCTCGCCTCCTACGGTCACATCCGCGATCTGCCTCCAAAGGATGGCAGCGTGAGGCCCGATGACGAATTTGCGATGGATTGGGAGGTTTATTCCGACAAGCGCAACCGCGAACAGGTCAAAGCGATCTCGGACGCCGCGAAAGACGCATCGCGCCTTGTGCTCGCAACCGACCCTGACCGCGAGGGTGAGGCGATCAGCTGGCACGTTCTGGATGTGCTGAAGAAGCGTAAGGCGCTGCCCACCAAGGTTGACCGGGTGACGTTCAACTCGATCACCAAGAAGGCTGTGACCGAGGCGATGCAAAAGCCGCGCGAACTCGATCAACCGTTGATCGACGCCTATCTGGGCCGCCGCGCGCTCGACTATCTGTTCGGCTTTACCCTCTCGCCTGTGTTGTGGCGCAAGCTGCCCGGTGCGAAATCGGCGGGCCGTGTGCAATCGGTGGCGCTTCGCCTGATTGTTGAACGCGAGCGCGAGATTGAGGCGTTCAAGCCCGATGAATACTGGTCCGTGCTTGCAAAGCTCGAGCATACCGGGACCGAGTTCGATGCGCGTCTGGTGCGCTTCAAGGGCGAGAAGCTCGAAAAGCTCTCCCTTGGCAAAGAAGGCATTGCCATGGAGGCCAAGGCCGCCGTCCAGGCGGGCCGGTTCACCGTCGAGGATGTCGAGAAAAAGCCGCTGAAGCGCAACCCAGCGCCTCCGTTCACCACCTCGACCATGCAGCAGGAAGCTGCGCGTAAACTCGGCTTTTCTGCAAGTCAGACGATGAGCGCCGCCCAGCGTCTGTATGAGGCAGGCGCGATCACTTATATGCGGACCGACGGTGTGCAGATGGATGGCAGTGCAATTGCGGCCTGTCGCCATGAAATCGGCGACCGCTATGATGCGGCCTATTGCCCCGAGAAACCACGGTTCTACGCAACCAAAGCCAAGAACGCACAAGAGGCGCACGAGGCGATCCGCCCGACCAATTTCGCAAAGGACCGGATTGGCAGCGGCGATGAAGGCAAGCTTTATTCGCTGATCTGGAAGCGCGCGATGGCGTCGCAGATGTCGACCGCGCAATTGGAGCGCACGACAGTCACCTTGCGCGATGCGACGGGTCAGCACGAACTGCGCGCGACGGGTCAGGTCGTTGTCTTCCCCGGTTTCTTCGCCGTCTATCAGGAAGGCTTTGACGACAAGGAAGAGGATGAGGACGGCCTGCTGCCCGCGCTCAAAGCGGGGGATGTGCCAGCAAAGAAAGATGTTGAGGCCACCCAACACTTCACGCAGCCACCGCCGCGTTTTTCGGAAGCGTCGCTGGTCAAGCGCCTCGAAGAGCTCGGCATTGGCCGTCCTTCGACCTATGCCTCGACCATTCAGACCCTGCGCGACCGCGCTTATGTCCGCGTTGAGAGTAAACGTTTCTTTGCCGAGGAATCAGGGCGTCTTTTGACTTCCTTCCTTGAACGGTTCTTCCCGACCTATGTCGCCTATGACTTCACCGCTGGCCTCGAAGACGAGCTCGATGTCGTCTCGGACGGGCGCGAGGATTACAAGGCGCTGCTTGCGAAGTTCTGGCAGGATTTCAAACCCAAGGCCGATGAGGTCATGGAAAAGCTGCCTTCGGAAGTGACCGAGGCGCTGGACGAATACCTTTCCGACTATCTCTTCCCGCCGCGCGAAGACGGGAAAGACCCGCGCCATTGCCCGCTGTGCGAACAAGAAGGGCGCGAAAACGGTCGCCTTTCGCTTCGTGGAGGCAAGTTCGGCGCGTTCATCGCGTGCCAGAATTACCCTGAGTGCAAATACACTCGTCGGTTTGCGCAACCGGGGGCCGACGGTGCGGACCCGGCCGAAGACGGTTTGATGGGAACGCACCCTGAGACAGGCGCTGAAATTCATCGCAAGTCCGGGCGCTTTGGCCCTTATGTCGAGATGGAGCACGAGGAGAAAAAGACGCGCGCTTCTATTCCTAAGGACCTTGATGATTTTAACCTTGAATGGGCGGTAAAGCTGCTTGACCTGCCGCGTATCATCGGGCCGCACCCGGAAACGGGCAAGGATATCGAGGCTGCGATTGGCCGCTATGGTCCGTACCTTCGCCACGATGGCAAATACGCCAATATGAAGAACACGAACGATGTGTTCGAAACAGGGATGAACCAGGCAGTTGTGCTCCTTGCAGAAGCCGCAAATCGCAAAGGCGGCCGCGCGAAGGCTGAGCCGATCAAAACGCTGGGCGAACACCCGACTTCTGGCGGCGAAATCAAGGTGATGCCGGGCCGCTATGGCCCCTACGTTACCGATGGCACGACCAATGCGACCATCCCGAAAGACATCAAGCCTGAAGATATCGAAGCGGCAAAAGCGATTGAGCTGATCGACGCGCGCGCCGCCAAGGGACCTGCGAAAAAGAAAACCCGCAAGAAAGCGCCCGCGAAGAAAAAGGCACCAGCCAAGAAAACAGCGGCCAAAAAAACTACAGCCAAGAAAGCCCCGGCCAAGAAAGCTCCGGCCAAGAAAAAAGCACCAGCCAAAGAGTAGGGCCCAAGATTAGGCGGCGCTGCATCCGAAAATGCAGCGCCGGGATGGCTTACCAGGGCAGAGGGCCCGTGTAGGGTTCTTGGGGGCGCCCGTTCGGGTAGAAGCTGCCGTTGTGCCATTCGCCGCCAGGGAAGCGCTCTTCGAGTTCGCGGATAATGTTGCCCCCGCAAACCACGTCGATGTCGTGGGTGTTCAGTTCGATGATTGTGCTCATGTCAGTTCTCCTATGTGCTGATGAGGGCTTCAGTTTAGGAGACGAACGCGCGCTCAGGGATCAGCCAGATCGGCTAGCCCATTGAAATTAATCGGTTTGACCGAGGTTCAACGTGTTTGCGCGCGCGTTTGTAATTCCTTCAGCATTATCACCTAGGTTTTGTTCACAGACCGGGAACCAATGCTGTGATCGAAATCGAAGTTCAAAACGAGACCCGCCAAACACAAGAGACCATCCGCTTTGCCGCGGTGCCCCGCATCGGGGAGGGCCTGCGTCTTCGCGAAGCCGATGGAATGTGGGCGAGCTATGACATTCTGGATGTCTGGTATCAGAAGGCGGAATATGGCGATGTCTGGGTTCCTTACCTGCACATCTGCCTGACCCCCGAAGCGGGGGCCGGGCCGGATAAGGCAGCCAATGACAGCGGCCAAGTTGATGGAGCCGATGTCCACGAAGATGATACGCACGACCTGAGCGGCGAAGATGCCTTTGCAGAGCTCGGCGGGGAGGCACAGCCATTCAAAATCTGATCAAACGAACGACCGGCAAGCAAAGCCAGGCCAACGCCAACCGCGAGCCGCACGTGCCCGAGGGTGCGCCGGTCGAAACGCCCGAAGATGTGAAGCAAGTGGTCGATCCGCTTGCCGATACTGCCGCTAGGGAAGCCGACGATGGCGAAGCTGGCGATGTTGATGCTATGGTCCGCGCTGCGAAAGCGATGCGCGATGGCAGCAGCGGTTCCGGGGTAAGTCAGGCAGCTGCGAATGTGTGCCTAATCGTCGATGACAGCCGCGTGATCCGCAAGGTATCGAGCAAGATCGTAAGAACTCTCGGGTTTGTGCCGATTGAGGCGCAAGACGGGATCGAGGCGCTTGCCCGCTGCAAGAAAGCGATGCCTGCGCTTATCCTCACCGATTGGGATATGCCAGAAATGGACGGTCTTGAGTTCGTCCGCCAATTGCGCGCCATCCCGACACCCAAGGCACCCACGGTCGTGTTCTGCACTTCGAAGAACAAGCCCGCCGACGTCCACGCCAGTATTCAGGCGGGCGCGGATGACTACATCGTAAAGCCATTCGATGAGGCGGGACTTCGGGCGAAGCTGGAGCGGTTGGGGCTGGTTTGAACCTGCCCCTTACTTCACCCAATCAAGACCCATTTCCTCGAACACTTCCTTGTCCTCGGACCATCCTTCCGAATGCTTCACATGAAGGAACAGGTGCACTTTTACGCCGAGCATTTCGGATAGCTCAGCCCGCGCCGCAGCGCCGATTTCCTTAACCCGCGATCCGCCTTTACCAAGCACGATCCCCTTCTGGCTTTCGCGCGCGACGACGATCTGCTGGTGGATTTCGAGACTGCCATCGGGGCGCTCCTGATAGCTTTCAGGGCGCACCGCGCTGTCATAGGGGAGCTCTTCGTGCAGCTGCTTATAGAGCTGCTCGCGGGTGACTTCGGCAGCAAGCAGGCGTTCCGAGGCGTCCGACACCTGATCTTCGGGATACATCCACACGCCCTCTGGCATACGCTCGGCCAGAGCCGCTTTCATTTCCGGCACGCCTTCGCCATTGAGTGCTGAGACGAAGAAAATCTCTTCGAACGGGACACGTTCGTTCAATTCCTGTGCAAGCGCCAGCAGCGGTTCTTTCACCGCCTTATCGACCTTGTTGAGGACGAGGATCTTGCGCTCGGGGCGTTTTTCCAAAGCCTCGATCAAAGGCTCCAACTCATGGCGCCGCTGTTTGACCGGATCAACGATCAACAGGATCGCATCGGCGCTTTCCGCGCCTTCCCACGCCGCCGACACCATTGCGCGGTCGAGGCGCCGTTTGGGCGCAAAAATTCCCGGTGTATCGACAAGGATCATCTGCACCTGATCATGCAGCGCAATGCCGAGCATCCGTGCGCGGGTGGTCTGCGCCTTGGCAGAGGTGATCGCGACCTTCTGGCCCACCAGCTGGTTCACAAGGGTCGATTTACCCGCATTGGGCGCGCCGATAACGGCGACAACGCCGCACTTTGTTTCAGTCATTGTTTCTTTTCCTCGCCGCTTTTCCTCCGCTTCGCTGCGGGCGGCCGCTTGGCCTTGCAGAACCTGACGGTCCTGATCGGCGCTTGTCCAAAGGTTTCTCAACCAAATTCTTTCAAAAAGGCTCGGGCGGCAAGTTTTTCTGCCTCGCCTTTGCTGGTGGCGGTGGCCTCTGCCTTGCCTACGTTGTGAATACTGACCTCGACCGTGAAGCGCGAGGCGTGGTCGGGGCCCTGCCGCGACTTCACCCCGTAATGAGGCATCGCACGCTTGTTGTGTGCAGCCCATTCCTGAAGTGCGCTTTTGGGGTGCTTCGCTTTGCCCGCATCGCCCGAAAGGTCGCTTTCCCAAAGCTGCAAGATGACATCGCGGGTCACATCGAAACCATTGTCGAGAAAGCTCGCCCCGATCAGCGCTTCCATCACATCGCCAAGGATATTGTCGCTATCCGCACCGCCATCTTCGCGCGCCTGTTTGCCAAGCCTGACGTGGTCGGGCATCCCGATATTGCGGGCAATCCGCGCACAGGTCCGTCCGCTTACGAGCGCATTCAACCGCTGCGAGAGTTTGCCCTCGTGACTGTCACTCGCACGATAAAGCCAGCCTGCAACGGCAAGTCCCAGCACCCGGTCGCCAAGAAATTCGAGCCGCTGATAGTCGCGCGCATGGTTTTCTTGCTGTGGACTGCCCGAATTGAAGCTTCCGTGCGTGAGCGCCTCGAGCCAGATGGCCTCGGTGCGCACGGTGAAGCCGCTGTCTTTCAGCCATTTCGCTGTCTCAGGGGGAAGGGGGTTAGTCATAAAAGCGTTCCAATCCGGTTCCAGCGCACTGTGCTGAACCAGCTTACAGGATTGTACCAATGGGCCGATCCCTTGCTCGACCACAATATGATCGAAGCCTCGCCCACCAGCAGGTCCTGACTGACGATCCCGACCGCATCGCCGGCGCGCGCGTCAAAACGGCTGTCGCGCGAATTATCACGACTGTCGCCCATGACGAAAATGTGTCCTTCGGGCACGACGACCCTGTCAAAGACATCGGCCGGCGTCGGACCAAAGTCGAGCGTGTTGTAGCTTGTGCCATCGGGCAGCGTTTCGCGAAATTGTGAATAGTGGCATTCGATATCGCCAGAGGCCGCGAGCATCTCACGCCCGCCCCAGTTGCAGCCGGTATTGGGTGACAGCTCCACAGTAAAGTCGGACACTTGTTCCCGGGGCAGGGTCTGACCATTCAGGACCACAATCCCGTCTTGAAGCGCGACGGTGTCTCCGGGAAGGGCGATCACGCGCTTGATATAATCCGTCTCATCAACGGGATGCTTGAAGATGACGATGTCGCCCCGCTCGGGCTCGTCGGCGAAAATGCGATCCGGGATAAGCGGCGCGGAAAAAGGGAGCGAATAGCGCGAATAGCCGTAAGGCCACTTTGCCGCGAGCAACAGATCCCCGTTCATCAGGCGCGGCAACATGCTTTCCGACGGGATAGAGAAGGGCGAAAAGACGAAGCTGCGAAAGATCAGAACCGCGATGATAAGCTGGACCAGAAAGATCGCGAAGCTTCCCCATGTTTCCTGACCTGCCTCTTTCGCGCGAGGCTTCGTCTCTTGTCTCACCTGTCCTGCAGACGTATTCGCTGGTGACCTTCGCTCCTTAAGGGGAGACGCGCCAGCGTTTTTGCCTGTAGGGGTTTTGCCATTCATCTTTCGTCCCTTACTCGCCCCTTCCGTTCCAGCATAGAGGTTTTGCCCAATGAACTCATCCGCCGATAAAAAGACCAGGCAGAAGGCTGTTTGGGAGCGCTTGTCGGCGATGCCGACGCCGACTTTGGCGCAGCTTTTCAATGGCGATGAGAGCCGCTTTTCCAAGATGAGCCAGCGGCTCGAGTTTGACCTTGGCGAGGCGCAGGATGGGGCAGAGCCGACGGGGCTTTTGCTCGATTGGTCAAAGACGCATCTGGGCGATGACGAACTCGCAGCATTCGAGGAACTGGCCGAGATAACGGGCTTTGGCGCGGCGCGTGAGGCCTTGTTTGATGGCGGCATTGTGAACCCCACCGAAGGGCGCGCTGCCACCCACGCTGCAATGCGCGGCAGCGGAACCGAGGCGGACGTCGAGGAAGCCGGTGAACTGCTTCGACGCATGAGCTTGCTCGTCACCGCCATCCATGACGGCGCATTTGGCAAGGTTGAGCACCTGATCCACATCGGCATAGGCGGCTCTGCGCTTGGTCCCGACCTGGCGGTGGATGCGCTGACGCGGGATTTCGCCCGCGTGGATGTCCACGTAGTCTCAAACATCGACGGTCTTGCCTTGGAGCAGGCTTTCGCGGCGTGCGATCCGCACACGACCATGATCGCGGTGGCCTCCAAGACCTTTACCACGACCGAGACGATGACGAATGCCGCGAGCGCCTTGAAGTGGCTTGGCGACAACAACGTCAGCGATCCGAGCGGGCGCGTGGTGGCTCTCACTGCCAACCCGGAAAAAGCGGTGGAATGGGGCGTCGATGAAACACGCATCCTGCCTTTTCCTGAAAGCGTTGGCGGTCGCTATTCGCTGTGGTCGAGCATTGGTTTCCCGCTCGCGCTCGCGATAGGCATGGAAGAGTTCACCGAGTTTCTTGCCGGCGCGCAAGGGATGGACACCCACTTTCGCGAAACCGAGGGCAGGGCGAATGGACCGCTTTTGGCGGCGTTTGGCGATCTCTATTATTCAAGAATGCGCGGGTGCCAGACCCGCGCGGTGTTTGCCTATGATGAACGCCTGGCGCTGCTCCCCGACTATCTCCAACAGCTGGAGATGGAGAGCAACGGCAAGTCTGTGACCGTGAGCGGCGAACCCGTCGACGCGCCCACCGCCGCCATTACGTGGGGCGGGGTCGGCACTGACGCGCAGCACGCGGTGTTCCAGCTCCTCCACCAAGGCACGCATCTTATCCCCGTAGACTTCATCGCAAGCATCGCGCCGGGCGACGAGCTCAACCCTGCGCACCACAAGGCTCTTCTCGCCAACTGCTTTGCCCAAGGTGCAAGCCTGATGGCAGGCGGCAATATGAGCGCAGATGGCAAGGATCCGGCGCGCGGTTTTGCAGGTGACCGGCCTTCTGCGACGATCTTGGTGGATGATCTGGACGCAGCGACCTTGGGCGCGCTCATTGCTTTCCACGAACACCGCGTTTTTGCAGGCGCGGTCCTCATGGGCATCAACCCCTTCGATCAATTCGGCGTCGAGCTGGGCAAGAAGATGGCGAAAGAGGTTGAGAGCGGTGAGGGGGACTTCGATGCGAGTACCAAAGCGCTGATGGAAGCGGCGGGGTTGGGTTAGGCAGACTACCGCGCGCGTCCTTCGGCAGGCTCAGGCTGAACGGAGGCGAGGGAAAGGGTCGAAGGCGAATTGCTTTGACATTTTGCGCTGCAGCATCCATTTACGCTTCCTACAGCGAAACGCACCCAAGCCAGCGTGAAGCGGCGGCTCTCTTTTGAACCCGCCCCGGCTAAGCGTTTCACCCAACCTCTTACAGCTTCCCATTTCACGCGGGCGGTTTTTTAACCCCGCGCTTCGCACGCCCTATTTGCGCGTGCGCTCCGCACATTTTTGCGAGTTTACATGACAAATTTTGACAAACTCGGGCTGTCACAGCCCGTTCTTCAAGCTCTTGATCTCAAGGGCTATTCCACTCCCACGCCAATTCAGGAACAGGCCATTCCGCCGGTTCTTGAGGGCCGTGATCTTCTTGGCATTGCGCAAACGGGCACCGGGAAAACGGCGGCTTTCATGCTGCCTTCCATTGACCGCTTGCGTGCAAGCGACAATCGCATTCCGTTTAAATCCTGCCGCATGCTGGTTCTCGCCCCGACGCGCGAACTGGTGCAGCAGATTGCCGATTCAGCAAAGGACTACGGCGCGCTTGCCGGCCTGAAGGTCCAATCGATTGTCGGCGGCACTTCGGTCAACAAGGACCGCAACAAGCTCCATCGCGGCACCGATATTCTGATCGCAACACCGGGGCGTTTGCTCGATCTGATCGATCAAAAGGCGTTCAACCTCAACGGGGTCGAAGTGCTGGTGCTTGATGAAGCGGATCAAATGCTCGATCTGGGCTTTATCCACGCGCTTCGTCGTATCAACGAACTTGTCCCGAAAGAGCGCCAGACGCTGTTCTTCTCGGCCACCATGCCCAAGGCGATCAAGGAACTGGTGAAAAACTACTGCCGCAATCCGGTGCAGGTTTCTGTCACGCCTGAAAGCACGACGGCAGAGCGGATCGACCAATATATCTTCATGGTGCAAAAGGATGAAAAGCAGTGGCTGCTTGATATGATCCTTGGCGGTCAACACCGCGTGCCCGGCGATATGGAGCGCGTCCTTATCTTCACCCGCACGAAGCACGGCGCGGACCGCGTGGTGAAGAAGTTGCGCCAGCGCGGGATTGAATCAAATGCCATCCACGGCAACAAGTCCCAGCCTCAGCGCCAGCGCGCTCTCGATGAGTTTCGTCGCGGCAAAACCAGCATTCTGATCGCCACCGATGTGGCGGCACGCGGGATTGATATTCCGGGCGTCAGCCACGTGATCAATTACGAGCTTCCCAATGTGCCAGAGCAATATGTGCACCGCATCGGGCGGACCGCGCGCGCGGGCAAGGACGGGATTGCGATTGCGTTCTGCGGTGAGGATGAGCGGTCCTATCTCAAGGACATCCGCAAGGTAACGAAAGCAGAACTTGACCGGCTGGACCTTCCGGAAAACTTCCGCGCCGTGGTTGAAGGCGAGGGACCAACCAAGCCTGCTCCCAAGGGTGCAACTCGCGTTTCCAAGAAGAAGATCAAGCCAAAGCCCGCCGGCGCATCTGCAAAGCAAAAGCCAAAGGGCGAGGGTCAGGATACAGAAAAGCCCAAAAAGCCAAAGCACCAGGCGCGCAAGGGCAAGCCCAACGCAGGCAAGCGCTTTGGTAAGCCTGGCGGCGGTCCCGGCGGCTCACGCCCAGGCGGCAACCGCAACCGGCGTGGCAACGGCGGAGGTAGCGGCGGAGGAAGCGGCGGCGGCGGTCAGGGCGCGGCGAGGCGGCGTTCTTCCGGCGGCTAAGGCATACAAAATCTTGCAAAATTGGTGCGCAACCTGCGCTCGAATTTAAAGCGAAATTAAACATGCAAGGCCTAACTGGCGCTTCATTCAGCAAGCACGCCAGCAAGGGGCCGTAACACTCGCATGATCCGCACCGATACGACATTGATCATAGGCGCTGGCGCTAATCGCGAGATCGAGATGCCCGACGGGCCCGAGCTCCTGAATAAAATCGCCAGCGGCTATGAATTCGAGCGGCTCAATTCCGAGGTTAAATCTCGCGATTTGATCAACCTGGCGAACCTGTTCGAGCAGGTCGCACCGCAAGTGGGCATGAGCTATGACGAGCTTGTGCGCGGAGCAACGGCGATCCGCGATGCGACTTTGGTCAGCACCAATATCGATGCGATCCTCGAACAATACGGGCACGACCCGGCAGTTCAGGCCGCGGGCAAGATTGCGATCGTTTACTACACGCTACAGGCCGAATCCAAATCGACCTTGGCGGTAGAACCGCGTTCGGCCGATGAGCTGCCGCTGCGAGGCACGGAAAACTGGCTCTATCAACTGGGTCAGTTGATCGTGAAGGGCGTGCCGCGCGCGCGGGCCGAAGAGTGCTTCGAGAAGCTTTCCATAGTGTGTTTCAACTATGACCGCGCGATTGAACATTACCTGCCGTGGGTGGTGCAGCGCGCGTTCGGAATGACCATCGAAGAGGCGCAGGAGCTTGTCGCAGGACGCCTTCGCATCGTGCACCCTTACGGCGTTGCCGGGCGTTTGCCATGGCAAGGCGATGAGGAGAACGGGGCGACATGGGGCAATATCGATGCTGACAATATAGTCGCACTGTCAAAGCGCATCTTCACCGCCAGTCAACGGGCCAAGTCGCGCCAGTTCCAATCATACTTGCGCGCCGAGATGTCACGCGGCAAACGCCTCGCCTTTCTTGGCTTTGGGTTTGATCCGATGAATGTCGCCATGCTGTTTGACGAGCTCGAACACGACAATCCCGATATGCTGATCACGCTGATGAATATTGGAGAGACCGAGCAAAAGGCGATCCTGCGGCTTATTCACCGCCTGACCGGTATCACCGACGATGGACTGATCACGCTTGAGAATATGAAAGCTTTTGAGCTTCTTCGCGATTATGCGCGGTTCCTCGAAAGCTGAGCTTCCCGCTAATCAAGCAATGAACGAAAGCGCAGGCGTAACCCGCTTGCCCCTTATCACGAAGATGACCATATGCGGACCAATCAAGAGGAACGGATATGGCCAACGACAAATACGACTACGACCTTTTCACAATCGGCATTGGCTCGGGCGGAACTCGCGCGAGCCGTGTGGCTGCCGCGCATGGCGCTCGGGTGGCTGCTGCCGAAGAACACAGGGTCGGAGGCACCTGCGTCATTCGCGGATGTGTGCCGAAAAAAATGCTCGTTTACGGCGCGCAGTTTGCCGAGGACCTCGAAGATGCGACGCAATTTGGCTGGACCATCGAGGGCAAAAGCTTTGACTGGGTGAAGCTGCGCGACCACGTGATGAAGGACGTCGCGCGGATCGAGAGCGTCTATACCGACACGCTCGACAATCACGATGTCACCATCTTCAAACAGCGCGCCGAGATCACGGGCGACCACGAGATCACCCTTGAAGATGGCACTGTTGTCACTGCGGAACATATCCTGATCGCCACCGGCGCGCGCCCTTTCATTCCCGATTTTCCCGGCAAGACCCACTGCATAACATCCAACGAGGCATTTCATCTCGATGAAGTGCCCGGCTGCATCCTGATTATGGGCGGTGGCTATATCGCGAACGAATTTGCCGGTATCTTCAACGAGTTCGGATCGAACGTCGTTGTCGCCAACCGTTCGGACGTGATCCTTCGCGACTATGATTTCTCGCTGCGTGACCGCCTGATGCAGATTTCGATGACAAAGGGAATCGAATTTCTCTTCAACGCCGATATCGAAAGGGTGGAAGAGAACGAAAATGGCACATACGACGTAAAGCTCGCAGGGCACGAAGTGCGCACCTTCGACAAAGTCCTGCTCGCCACTGGCCGTGTTCCGAATACAGAAGGATTGGGGCTTGAGAGCGTTGGCGTCGAAACCGGCGAAAAAGGCGAGATCAAGGTCGACGAGTTTTCCAGGACGAATGTCGATTACATCTACGCTGTCGGCGATGTGACCAACCGGGTTCAGCTGACCCCCGTCGCTATCCGTGAAGGTCAAGCCTTTGCCGACAGCGTATTTGGCCCGGACGAACCTTACAGTGTCGATCACAGCTGCATCCCCAGCGCGGTGTTCAGCCATCCTCCGATTTCCTCTGTTGGTCTGAACGAACGCGAGGCAAAGGATCAATATGGTCAGGTTTCGGTCTACACCTCGGATTTCCGCCCGATGAAAAACGTGGTGGCCGGGCGTAACGAACGCAGCCTGATCAAGATGATCTGCGATGGAGCGAATGGAAAGATCCTGGGCCTCCACATGATCGGGCCTGACGCGCCAGAGATCATGCAGGCCGCCGCAGTGGCGGTCAAAGCGGGCATGAACAAAGCCGATTTCGATGCGACGACTGCGATCCATCCGACCGTCGCCGAGGAGCTGGTGCTGCTCAAGTAACGCGCGAGAAACGCTCAGGGGCAAAGAGGGCGGGAGTGATCCCGTTCTCTTTGAACTTGGGCTGCAAGCCGCGTTGCATGATCACAGAGGCTCCTGTTTCGGCAAGGGCGGGGGAGGTTTGAAAGCCGTATCCCCCCTGTCCTGCGAACCAGAAAAAACCGGGCGTGTCGGGGGCAAATCCCACGACCGGCAATTCGTCAGGAGCAAAGCTTCTGAGACCTGCCCATGAGTGAGCGATGCGGGTTATTTCGATCTCGCTCGCCTCCCCGATCCTGTGGGCGATTGTTGCAATGTCGATTTCTTCGGGGGCGGCATCGCATGGATCGCTTGCCCCTTCGTCCTGCGGCGAGGCGAGCAGTTGGTCTGAACCTTCAGGCAAAAGATAAAAACCCTCCCCAAGCGTTTTGACAAAAGGCCACTTGGCGCTGCGTGTGCCCTCGGGCGCAGCAAAGGCGATCACTGTGCGGCGGCGTGGCTCAATCCCGATGGGATGGGCGCCTGCCATGCGAGCGACCTCATCCGCCCATGCTCCGGCAGCGTTGATGAGCACAGGCGCCGTATAGAGGCCCGCAGTTGTCCGCGCCTCCCAGCTGTTGCCCTTGCGGCTCAGACCGATCACCCGCGCACCGCAGATCAATTGACCATCTCGAGAGCGAAGATCGCGCAAATGCCCCTGAAGCATCGCATCTGTATCGAGTTTGAGCGCGCCGCGATCGAGAAGCGCTTCGTGAATGTGATCTTTGCCGGTCTTCAAAACCGGTACCAGTTCGCGCACATCGTCAGCGAAAAGCCGCTCGCAATCACAGCCAAAGGAGCGGTGTTCCTCTTCAAGCGCATCAAGCTCGGCAATCTGGTCGCTGCGCGCAATATGCAGGGCTGGGTGAGGGCGGGCATAACGGGCGCGGTCGTCGCACGGGCTGGCCGCAAGTTCATCAAGGCTCATCGCCGTGAGTGTGCGGACAATTTTTTCGCCAAGGCCGAAATGCGCAAAAGCCACGCTGCGACCCGAAGCGTGATAGCCCGGCGCGCTTTCCGCCTCTAGCACCATCACGCGACCATGCTCTGACAGGCGGGCGGCCAGCGAAAGGCCTGCGATCCCGGCTCCGACAACCAGAAAGTCGCTGTGCGCCTGTCCGTCGCTGGTCATAAACTCTCAAAACCCTCGCTGCTGTCATGACGCTTATATCGCAACAGCTGCCATTTTCGAGCCGTTGTTCGCAGCCTCCGCTGAGCGTGCAAAGCGTGAGGGGGCTGAACTTTTGATAAGTTGACGCTTGGCAATGGGTGCGGCAACGAACGGACAAACATTCAATCAGGGACAGGGATCACTTAATGTCTGCCAATATTGCTGAAATGGAACGCAAGCGCGAAGCTGCCAGAATGGGCGGCGGGCAAAAGCGCATCGACGCACAGCACGCCAAGGGCAAGCTGACCGCGCGCGAACGCCTCGATGTGTTGCTCGACGAAGGCTCGTTTGAAGAGATCGACACTTACGTAGAGCATGATTGTGTTGATTTCGGCATGGCGGAACAGAAGATACCGGGCGACGGCGTCGTAACCGGCTCTGGCACGATCAACGGGCGGCTGGTCTATGTGTTCAGCCAGGACTTCACCGTCTTCGGCGGCTCCTTGTCGAAACGCCATGCGGAGAAAATCTGCAAGGTAATGGACACCGCCATGAAAGTGGGCGCTCCGGTGATCGGCCTCAATGACAGCGGCGGCGCGCGTATTCAGGAAGGCGTCGCATCGCTTGGCGGTTATGCCGATGTGTTCCAGAAGAACGTTCTCGCATCCGGAGTTATCCCTCAGATCAGCCTTATCATGGGCCCTTGTGCAGGCGGCGCTGTATACTCGCCTGCCATGACCGACTTCATCTTTATGGTGAAGGATAGCTCTTACATGTTCGTGACCGGGCCGGACGTTGTGAAGACCGTCACCAACGAAGAAGTCACGCAGGAAGAGCTGGGCGGGGCGATTACCCACACAACCAAAACATCGGTCGCCGATATCGCTTTCGAGAATGACATCGAGACGCTCCTCGCAACGCGCGAGTTCTTCAACTACCTGCCATTGTCCAACCGCGAGGAAGCGCCAGAGCTTCCCACCAATGACCCGTGGGACCGGCTGGAGCACTCGCTCGACACCATTATCCCGGACAATGCGAACCAGCCTTATGATATGCATGAGGTGATCCGTAAGACATTGGACGAAGGCGAGTTTTTCGAAATTCAGCCAGCGCACGCCGCCAACATCATCTGCGGCTTTGGCCGGGTTGAAGGGCGCACCGTGGGCGTGGTTGCGAACCAGCCTATGGTGCTTGCTGGCGTACTCGATATTGCATCATCCAAGAAGGCCGCGCGTTTTGTGCGTTTCTGCGATGCGTTTGAAATTCCGATTGTGACCTTCGTCGATGTTCCCGGCTTCCTGCCCGGCACGGCTCAGGAAATGGGCGGCATCATCAAGCACGGCGCAAAGCTGCTGTTCGCATATGGCGAGGCGACCGTGCCCAAGATCACCATCATCACCCGCAAGGCCTATGGCGGCGCATACGATGTGATGGCGTCCAAACACCTTCGCGGCGACCTCAACTACGCCTGGCCCACCGCAGAGATCGCCGTGATGGGAGCCAAAGGTGCGGTGGAGATCATCTTCCGCCAAGACCGCGGCGATGCCGAGAAGATCGCGGAGAAAACCAAGGAATATGAAGACCGCTTTGCCAACCCCTTCGTGGCGGCATCGCGTGGCTATATCGACGAGGTGATCCACCCGCATTCTACGCGGCGCAGGGTCGCGCTGGGGCTAAGGAAGCTGCGGACCAAGCAATTGGAGAACCCTTGGAAGAAGCATGATAATATTCCGTTGTGATGGAGTGGAGAGTGCTTCTTGAGCTAATCCTAAGTTTTGTAGTCACTTGGGGGATCGGATTAAGTCTCCCCTGCTTGATAAGATATCGAATTGCTCGTGCGCCTCTTGAGCCTTGGAAGGCCAATGCAATCGCTTTCGCAAACAGTTTGACTCTTTGGATCGCCTTTCGATTTGTGCTTTTGCTCTTGGATCAGACTGAGCCGGGCCCGGGTGTCGTTTGGGTCTTGGTGTTCTTTGCATCACGCTGGATCATGACACGCGGCTGGAAAGAGTCTTTAATTGAAAGAGCCGAAAGGCGGCTTGAGTCCAAGGACATCTCAGAGGATGAAAGAGCAAAACTCGAAGATGGATTGGGCCGCCTTAAAAAATGACTCTGGCATCCTCTAGGACACAATACGCGAACTTTTTCCGTCATTGCGAGCGTAGCGAAGCAATCCAGAGCGGGTCGCGCGACGCCCTGGATTGCCGCGTCGCCTGCGGCTCCTCGCAATGACGACCGGGAAATTGCCTTGTGTCTACATCATGGCCAGTAAGCGAAATGGCACACTCTACACTGGCGTGACTTCCGACCTGCCGAAGCGGACTTGGCAACACCGCGACGGTGTGGCTGACGGGTTCACAAAAAAGTATGGCTGCAAAATGCTCGTTTGGTTTGAACGGCACGACACGATGGATGCAGCCATAGCTCGCGAAAAGCAGATCAAGGCGGGCAACCGCCGAAAGAAGCTGGCTTTGATCGAAACCGAAAACCCCACTTGGCACGACCTATTCGAAACCATTGCACAATGACCCCGCACCCGTCATTGCGAGCCGCGAGGCGGCGTGGCAATCCAGAATGGTGGAGCGAGACAGACTCGATTGCTTCGCTGCGCTCGCAATGACGAAAGGCATAAAATGAAACTAGGCCGCCTAAACCATATCGGGATCGCAACGCCCTCCATCGCAGACTCCATCGCGCATTACCGCGACACGATGGGCGCGACGCAGATCACCGAGCCCTTTGACCTGCCCGAGCAGGGCGTCAAAGTCTGCTTTGTCGACACGCCCACAGACAGCGGAATGAACGGCACGCAGCTTGAGCTGATCGAGCCTTTTGACGAGAGCTCTCCGATCAACGGCTTCCTTGCCAAGAACCCGGCGGGTGGTCAGCACCATGTCTGCTTTGAAGTGCCCGATATCGAGGAAGCCCGGGCCTATTTCGAGGGGATCGGCAAACGCATCCTTGGCCCCACGCGGATCGGTGCACACGGCACGCCGATCTTCTTCCTGCACCCAAAAGATATGAAGGGAATGCTCACCGAGATCATGGAAACGCCGAAAGAGGGAGCGCATTGATGCTTCTCTATGACAGCCCCAGTCCCGCGCCCAATCCGCGGCGGGTTCGCATCTTTGCCGCTGAAAAGGGTATTGATCTTCCCTCCAAGGAAGTGTCCATCCCCAAGCGCGAGCAGAAATCGCCAGAATTCACCGCCAAGAACCCGCGCGGTCAGACGCCGATCCTCGAGCTAGACGATGGCACAGTTATCGCAGAGAGTGTGGCGATCATGCGCTATCTTGAGGCGCAGCATCCCGAACCGCCGATGTTCGGCACAAACGCGCTTGAAATTGCGCAGATCGAGATGTGGAGCCGCAGGGTTGAAATGATCCTCATGTCGACGGCCGGGGCGGTCTGGGTGCACACCCACGCCTTCACCTCCGCGCTACCGGGTCGCAACACAGACTGGGGCGAGGCCAATCGTCCGCGCGCCTTTGCTGCGATGCGGTTCTTCGATCAATCGCTGGCGGAGCGCGAATTTCTCGCAGGCGATACCTATAGCGCCGCCGATATCCTTCTTTTGACCACAGTGGATTTTGCAAATTTCATCGGCCTTGAAATGCCGGAAGAATGCAGCGCGCTTCGTGCATGGCACGAACGGGTTTCGGCAAGGCCCAGCGCGAAAGCCTGATCGACCATTCTGTGCACATCGCTCTTGCACCGGCCTGCAATCCTCGGCAGGACCGGTTGCGAAACGAAACGCACACGCAACGCAATAACGCACTCAGGGAGAGAGCCCATATGACCTATGAAACCATCAAGGTGGACCGCGAAGGCCCGCTGATGATCCTGACGCTGAACAAGCCGGATCGTTTGAACGCAATGGCCCCGCAGATGGCCGATGAGATCGGTCAGGCATTTTATGACATTGGCGACGCGCGCGCAGTCCTCATAACTGGCGAGGGCAAAGGGTTTTGTTCTGGCGCAGACCTGTCCGCGCGCGGCGACGGCTCGGCGCTCGGCTCCAAAGGCGGCAGCCACGAGGCGCTGCAGAAACACTATAACCCCGCAATCAGCCAGATCGTGCGTGCCGAAGTTCCCGTAATCTGCGCGGTTAACGGTCCGGCGGCGGGTGTGGGATGCTCGCTCGCTCTTGCAGCTGATTTCACCATTGTCGCCAAAAGCGCCTATTTTCTTCAGGCCTTCGTCAACATCGGCCTCGTGCCAGATGGCGGATCGACCTGGCTGCTCACCCGCGCAATCGGCCGTGCACGCGCCACACGCATGATGATGCTGGGCGAGAAGATCGGCGGCGAACAGGCCGAGGAGTGGGGGCTTGCCTACAAGTGTGTCGACGACGGCGACCTGATGGACGAAGCGCGTGCGCTAGCGGAAAAGCTCGCCAATGGGCCGACGGTTGCGATCAAAACCATGAAGCGCAACATCGCAATGGCCGCGGACGGCACGCTTGAACAGGTGCTTGTCGCAGAAGCAGAAGGGCAGCGCATTGCTGGAGCGAGCCAAGACGCGATGGAAGGCGGCATGGCGTTCCTGCAAAAACGCAAAGCCGAGTTCAAAGGGCAGTAAGGCCCTCTCAAAATAAATAGGGATTCAAAAGAAATTGGGGCGGTGCCTTTGCGCTGCCCCTTTTTTGATTTTAGAGCGTTCGCATGACTGACACCAACGACTCCCGGCCAACACCCGCCGACTGGAAAGCCCTCGCTGACAAGGAAGTGAAGGGCCGCGACCTGACCTGGAACACGCCTGAAGGGTTTGAGATCAAACCGCTCTACACCGCAGAAGATCACGAGGGATGGGATCCGGGGCTCCCCGGGTTTGCGCCATTCACGCGCGGAGTAAAGGCGTCGATGTATGCAGGGCGCCCTTGGACGATCCGGCAATATGCGGGGTTCTCGACGGCTGAGGAATCAAACGCATTCTATCGCCGCAATCTGGCCGCGGGTCAGAAGGGGCTGTCGGTGGCCTTCGATCTTGCCACCCACCGTGGGTATGACAGCGACCACCCGCGCGTTGTGGGCGATGTAGGCAAGGCGGGCGTTGCGATTGATACGGTCGCGGATATGGAAATCCTGTTCGACCAAATTCCGCTCGACACCATGAGCGTTTCCATGACGATGAACGGGGCGGTTATCCCGGTTCTGGCGTTCTACATCGTTGCAGCTGAGCGTTCGGGCGTCTCCCAAGAGAAGCTGGCAGGGACCATTCAGAACGACATTCTCAAAGAGTTCATGGTCCGCAACACCTATATCTATCCGCCCGAGCCTTCGATGCGGATCATCTCTGATATCATCGGATACACATCGGCCAACATGCCGAAATTCAACAGCATTTCGATTTCAGGCTATCATATGCATGAGGCTGGCGCGACGGCGGTGCAGGAGCTTGCCTTCACCATTGCGGATGGCAAGGAATATGCGAGCCGCGCGATGGCGACAGGGCTTGATATCGATGCCTTTGCAGGGCGTTTGTCGTTCTTCTTTGGGATCGGCATGAACTTCTTCATGGAGATCGCCAAACTGCGCGCGGCGCGCACGCTTTGGTATGAGGTGATGGATGGGCTGGGCGCGAAGGCCGAGCGTTCGAAGATGCTGCGCACCCACTGCCAGACTTCCGGTGTCTCCTTGCAAGAGCAGGATCCCTACAACAACGTCATGCGCACCACGATTGAGGCGATGGCAGCGACGCTTGGTGGCACGCAAAGCTTGCACACCAACGCTCTCGACGAAGCCATCGCGCTTCCCACCGATTTCTCGGCGCGGATTGCCCGCAACACGCAATTGGTGCTTCAGGAAGAGAGCGGCATCACCAATGTCGTCGATCCGCTTGGGGGCTCGCACTATATCGAGGCGCTGACCTCGAAACTGGTCGAGGACGCCCGCGCTCTGATGGCCGAAGTCGACGAGGCTGGCGGCATGACCGCCTATGTCGCAACCGGCGCGCCCAAGGCCGCGATCGAGCGGGCGGCGGCGGAAAAGCAGACCATGGTCGATAAGGGCGAAACGGTCATTGTCGGGGTCAACAAGTACCGCAAGGACAAGGAAGACCCGATCGAAACGCTCGACATCGACAACGCAGCGGTGCGCAAGGGTCAGATCAAGCGTCTTGCCGATGTGCGGAGCAAGCGCGACGAGGCGGCGTGTCAGGCGGCGTTGAAGGCTCTCACCGAGGGCTCGGCAGCCGATGCGAACGTGCTGCAATTGGCAGTGGAAGCCGCGCGCCACGATGCGACTTTGGGCGAGATTTCCTCCGCCATGGAAGAGGTCTTTGGCCGCCATGATGCAACGCCGAAGCCTGTCTCGGGCGTTTACAAAACCGCATACGAGTTTGATCAGCGCTGGGCACAGGTCACTGACGGCGTCGAGGCAGTTGGGCGCCGCCTGGGCCGAAAGCCCCGCATGATGGTCGCCAAAATGGGCCAGGACGGCCACGACCGCGGCGCGAATGTCATCGCCAGCGCCTTTGCCGATATGGGCTTTGAGATTGTCTCAGGACCCCTGTTCCAGACGCCGGACGAGGCTTGCGCAATGGCTTTGGAGAATGATGTTGATGTGGTGGGCTGTTCAAGCCTTGCCGCCGGGCACAAGACACTGATTCCGGAACTGATCCGACTGCTCAAGGAAGCGGGTCGCCCCGATATTAAGGTCACCGCTGGGGGCGTAATCCCCGCGACAGACTATGATTTTCTTCGCGAAGCGGGTGTGCAGGGGATCTATGGGCCGGGCTCCAATGTGGTAGAGTGCGCCGCCGATATTCTCACCATGCTCGGTCACAATATGCCCCCGCTTGATGGGCTGGAAGAGGCTGCGGAGTGATCCTATCGTTACTCTCATTTGCTGTGCTCTCTGCTCAAGAATTGCCCCAAGCACAGCCTGCCCCACCTTCTAACAACGAAGTGACCGAGCCCGATTGCGTGATGCCGGTATCTGGAAGGGACATGGAGGGTTGCCGCGACCTCGCGTATCCAAGAGCTCATTTCGAGCTGGAGGCGGCTTGGGCGGATGCCTCAAAAGTCGCAAGCGACTATGATGATATGGAAGTCCCCGGGAACGCTGAGCGCCCGATGTCGAGTGCGCTGACTAGATCACATGGAAAATGGCTTAGATACCGGGATGACAATTGTCATCTAGCGATAGCGTTGTTTGAATCACGCGAGGAGCGAGGAGAGATATGGTCGGCTTGCATGGCACGACTGACGATCGCTAGAATCCAAGAGTTACGTGAGTTCACTGATCGAATAGAAAGACATCTCCGATGACCGACCTCCCCGAAGGCACGCGCCCCGAAACTCTCGCCGTCCACGCAGGCACTCAGCCTGACCCCACCACAAACGCCCGGATTACGCCGATTTATCAGACGGCGGGCTACACTTTTGACAGCCCCGAGCACGCGGCCAACCTGTTCAATCTTAGCGAGTTCGGCAACATCTATTCGCGCATTATGAACCCGACCAATGATGCGCTGGAGAAGAAGGTTGCAGCGCTCGAGGGCGGTGTGGGAGCACTCGGTGTCGCTTCGGGTCACGCGGCGCAGTTGATCGCATTCCACACGCTGATGGAGCCGGGCTGCAATATCGTCGCGGCGAAGAAGCTTTATGGCGGATCGCTTAATCAGATGGGCGAAGCTTTCCTCAAATTCGGTTGGGAAACCCGCTTCGTCGATGTCGATGATGTCGAGAATGTCCGCGCGGCGATGGATGAAAACACGCGCGCCGTCTTTATCGAGAGTCTCGCCAACCCCGGCGGCGTCGTCACCGATATCGAAGCCATCGCAGCCGCCGCTCACGAGGGCGGCGTGCCGCTGATCGTGGACAACACGATGGCGACACCTGCGCTGTGCCGTCCGTTTGAACATGGCGCAGATATTGTCACACATTCGACCACCAAGTTTCTGAACGGCCACGGAAATGCCGTGGGCGGGGTGATCGTCGATAGCGGCAATTTCGATTGGAAAGCGCAAGGCGATAAGTTCCCCTCACTGACCAAGCCAAACGGTTCGTATCACGGCGCGGTACTGGTCGATGCGTTGGAGCCCATTGGGCCAATCGCATTCATCACCGCTTGCCGCGTGCTGGGCCTGCGCGATCTTGGACCTGCCATGGCGCCGATGAATGCGTTTCTGGCGCTTACAGGTATGGAGACGCTGCATCTTCGTATGGAGCGACACTGCGCCAATGCCCACGCGCTCGCAGAGTGGCTTGAGATGCAGGACGCGGTTGAATGGGTAAGCTATGCCGGGCTCCCCGATAACCCATACAACGCGAACGCCCGAAAATACCTCGGCGGCAAAGGCGGGGCGGTGTTCACCTTTGGCCTCAAGGGCGGCTACGAAGCGGGCAAGGCCCTTGTTTCAAATGTTAAACTTTTCAGCCACTTGGCGAACATTGGTGACACACGTTCGCTAATCATTCACCCGGCATCCACCACTCATAGCCAGCTTTCTGCAGAAGATTTGGTTGCAGCGGGCGCTGGCCCGGATGTAGTGCGCGTCTCGGTCGGTATCGAGCATATCGACGATATCAAAGCCGACCTCGAACAGGCGCTAAACGCAGGATAATAATGACCCAAATTTGTAACGACTGGACACGCGAGGAAATCGCAGACCTCTTCGATCTGCCCTTCACCGAGCTGCTTTTTCAAGCTGCAAGCGTCCACCGGAACAACCACCCTCCAGAACAGATCCAGTTGTGCACGCTGTTGAGCATCAAGACCGGTGGCTGCCCAGAGGATTGTGGCTATTGCTCGCAAAGCGTGAAGGCCGATAGCGGCGTCGAGGCGACCAAGTTGATGGACGTACAAGCCGTGCTGCAACGCGCGGCTCAGGCGAAGGACCAGGGCTCGCAGCGGTTCTGCATGGGCGCCGCGTGGCGCAACCCGAAGGACCGCGATATGCCAGCGATCATCGAGATCGTGAAAGGCGTGCGCGATATGGGGCTCGAAACCTGCATGACACTTGGCATGCTTGAGCCGCATCAGGCGGACATGCTCGCCGAGGCGGGGCTCGATTATTACAACCACAACATCGATAGCAGTCCGGAATATTATGAGCGTGTGATCTCTACCCGCGATTTCCAATGCCGCCTCGATACGCTGGACAATGTGCGCAAGGCGGGCATCAATGTGTGCTCGGGCGGCATTCTTGGCATGGGCGAAACGCGCGAGGATCGGGTGGGCTTTGTCCACACGCTTGCGACGCTGGAAGAGCATCCTGAAAGCGTTCCGGTTAACGCACTGGTGCCGGTTAAGGGCACGGTGCTGGGCGATATGCTTGCCGATACGCCGATGGCAAAGATCGACGATATCGAGTTCGTGCGCACGGTTGCGGTTGCCCGTATCACGATGCCGATGTCGATGGTGCGCCTGTCTGCTGGCCGAGAGTCAATGAGCGAGGCGACGCAAGCCTTGTGTTTCCTGGCTGGCGCAAACTCGATCTTCACCGGAGACAAGCTACTCACCGCGCCCAATGCGGGCGATGACAGCGACGGGGCATTGTTTGCAAAGCTTGGCCTCACCGCGCTGCAAGGCGAAGAACCGGCCCGCGCGTGTAAACAGGCAGAGCCTGCGCAGTGATCTCGGAGATTGCGGCCCTTTTTCTGGCGCTGCAGGCTCCGTCTGATTTTTCGCCGCTTGTCGTGGGGGAGAGCGCAAACGCGACTGTCCTTGACGCAGAGCGCGAAATCAATGTCGTGCTTCCTTCAAGCTACACACAGGAGACAGAGCGCCAATGGCCGATCGTCATCATGCTGGACGGCGGGATGCAGCAGGATGTGATGATGGGTGTTGGCATCCACAATTGGAACCGTCTGTGGGGCCGCAGCAAAGAAGCCATCTGGGTCGGTATCGAGACGAAGGACAGGCAACGCGAATTGCTCCCCCCAACGCGTGATGCGGCGGAACAAAAGCGCTATCCAACGGCGGGCCAAAGCGATATTTTCCGCGCTTGGCTCGTCGATACGATGCTACCGCTGATTGCTGCTCGCTATCGCGGCAATGGCGAAGTCTATCTTGTCGGAGAAAGCGCAGCGGGGCATTTTGTTGTCGAAACCTGGGCCTCTGGTACGCACGCCTTTTCCGGATACGCTGCGATTTCGCCCAGTCTGCAATGGGATGAGCAATCCCTTTCGCGCACGGTCGCCGGACAAGAGGTCAATGACGCGCCGCTGTATATCTCCCTCGCTGATGAGGGTGGGCTGACACGGGAGGGTATCCTACGCCTCGTCGATGCGCTGCCCAAGGATCAGCGATGGTGTTTTTCCGACCGCCGCGAGGACCTTGTCCATGCAAACAGCCTGCACGGGCTTCTTCCCGAGGCGCTGCAGTTCCTGATGCCGACACCGGCCTATTGGCTGGAAGAATACGGGTTTGTGCTGCGATGTGATCGGCAGGGGCTGGCTGCTGATTAGTTCGACCCTTGGATTTTGCGTGAACGATCTTCTCCCCAAGGCACGTGGGGGAGGGCGTTTGAGGATGGGGCTAAATCGGCTGCGTGAAGATGAATGGCTTCAGCCCGAACCGGACCTTGCGGCGCGTGCAAAAGGGTTTGCGCAATGGCCCGAAGGGATTCAACTGACGCCCGAGGTGAAAGCTCCGGGCGATGAATTGGCCGCAATGCTTGGCATCAGCGGTTCGCTTGCCGAGGCGGCATTGGCGCATCACGAGGATATGTGCCTGTTGGCAAAGGGGTCGCAGGATGACCAATATCGTTTGATTGGTGCAGCTGTGGCCTGGCCCTCTGACTGGCATCCCGCAGAAAAACTCGGCCTGCCCTTACGCGCACTGCACGCGCCGATTGCAGGGTATGAGAAGCAGCTTGCGACAGGCGTCGACCGGTTCATGGATACGCTCAAACCCGGCGCAATTTATGGCCGGTGCAACTGGTTTGTCGCAGCGACCGGAAAGAAACGCTGGCTCGCCGCTGGCGATCCTCAAACGCAATTCGCCCATGTGACAGCCCAAAACGCAGGGGAAACGCTCTTCGTGCGCTCCGAACGGCAGACCCTGCGCCGTCTGCCGCAAACGGGGGCGATACTTTTCACCATCGGAATCTACGTCGAACCGCTAAGCGCGCTCAATAAGTCCAATCTTTGTAACCTTGCTGCTGCGGTGCAATCGCTTGTACATGACGAAGGTGAACGGCGCGGGGCACCAGCTTATGCCGCAGCGTTGATCGATTATTGCACGCAAAGGAATTCGTGATGTTTTCGCTCCTTCTAATCATGGCCCAGACCGCCGATTTGCCCGATTGCAATCAGGAGAAAGCGGACCAGGGCATTCAGCGTGAGATGAACATCTGTGCGCACCGCGACTATCTGATTGCCGATGCGCAGTTGAACACTCAGTGGAAGCTGACCCGCGCTGAAATGAAACGCCGCGATCGCGAAGCAGGGCAGCCCGAATGGGATGACCGGCCCGGATATTTCGACACGCTTCTCGCAGCGCAGCGCGCGTGGCTGACATATCGCGATGCCCATTGCACGAGCGAAGGATATTTCGCCCGCGGGGGAAGCCTTGAACCCCTGCTCGTATCGACCTGCAAAACTGCGCTGACCAAAAAGCGGACGGGACAATTGCGCGAGCTTGCACGCACTTCCTAGGCGGGCAAGAAACACATCCTTTGCGATAGGTTGCAAGGGGGCAGCCAACTCGGCATAGGAT
Source organism: Qipengyuania sp. S6317L1 (assembly GCF_023015615.1). Lineage (GTDB taxonomy): Bacteria > Pseudomonadota > Alphaproteobacteria > Sphingomonadales > Sphingomonadaceae > Erythrobacter. The sequence goes on from NZ_JALKAJ010000005.1 coordinate 454,991, forward strand.
TGCTCTCAAACGAGAGAAGCAGAAGCGAGAGAGAATGTTTTCAAAGATTTTGGTGGCCAATCGCGGCGAGATCGCTTGTCGTGTTTTTCAGACCGCTCGCAAGATGGGGATCGCGACTGTGGCGGTCTATTCCGACGCTGACCGCAACGCACCGTTCGTTCGCATGGCGGATGAAGCGGTGCATATCGGCCCATCTCCCGCAGCTGAAAGCTATCTGCTCCCCGAAAAGATTATTGCTGCGTGTAAGGAAACGGGCGCCGAGGCGGTCCATCCGGGCTACGGCTTCCTCTCGGAACGGGCGAGCTTCGTCGAAGCGCTCGAGGCTGAAAATATCGTCTTTATCGGCCCACCAGCAGGCGCAATCGCTGCGATGGGCGACAAGATTGAATCGAAAAAGCTGGCGCGTGAAGCGGGCGTCAATGTGGTGCCGGGCTTTGTCGGAGAGATCCGTGACACCGATCACGCGGTCGAAATTTCGGATGAAATTGGCTACCCGGTGATGATGAAGGCCTCAGCTGGCGGCGGGGGCAAGGGGATGCGGCTTGCGTATTCTGAAAAGGATGTGCGCGAAGGGTTCGAAGCCACCAAGCGCGAAGGTCTCAACTCTTTTGGCGATGACCGCGTTTTTATTGAGAAATTCATCGAAAACCCGCGCCATATCGAAATCCAGATCCTCGGCGACAAGCACGGCAATACGCTTTACCTGAACGAGCGCGAGTGCTCGATCCAGCGCCGCCACCAGAAGGTGGTAGAAGAAGCGCCTTCTCCCTTCGTGACCGAGAAGATGCGCAAGGCCATGGGCGAACAATGCGTCGCTTTGGCAAAAGCCGTCGATTACCATTCTGCTGGCACGGTTGAACTGATCGTGTCGGGCGCGGATAAGACGGGTGAAAGCTTCTACTTCCTCGAAATGAACACCCGCCTTCAGGTGGAGCACCCTGTGACCGAGGCAATCACTGGCGTTGACCTTGTCGAACAGATGATACGCGTCGCTGCGGGCGAGAAGCTTGAGCTTTCCCAGGACGATATCGGCATTGATGGTTGGTCGATCGAAAACCGCGTCTATGCCGAGGACCCCTATCGCGGGTTCCTGCCTTCGACTGGTCGCCTGATCGAATATTCGCCAAGCGTCGAGGGGTGGAGTGACGATGGCGAAGTTGCTGGCAAACCGCGCCGCGGTGTTGCGCGTGGAAACGGCGGCGTACGTGTGGATGACGGCGTGTTCGAAGGGGGCGAGGTCTCCATGTTCTATGACCCGATGATCGCCAAGCTCATCACCTGGGCACCGACACGCGAAGAGGCGGCAGACCTTCAGATCGAAGCGCTAGATTCGTTCCGCATCAAAGGCCTTGGCCACAACGTCGATTTCCTTTCAGCCATCATGCAGCACGAACGTTTCCGTTCTGGCGAGCTCACCACAGGCTTTATCGCTGAAGAATATCCCGAAGGGTTCGAAGGCGCGCCAGCGAGCGAAGATCATTTGCGTCAGCTTGCCGCGCTTTTTGCAGGCGCAGAGTTCGACCGGCAGGTCCGTTCGCGGCAGATTTCAGGGCAATTGAATGGGAGCGCGAACCCTTCCTCGCATTGGATGGTAAAGATCGGCGGCCAAAGCTTCGATGTGACGCTCGAAGAGGGCGGTGCAACGGTCGACGGCCATCGGATCAACGGCACATGGGATTGGGCCGTGGGCAAGACTTTCGCCAATGTCACGGGCGATGCGATCAGCAATGGGGAAATGGTCGTTCAGGTTGAGCGTGTGGGCGTGCGCTGGCGCATCACTACGCGCGGCGCAAGCCATGAGGCGCTCGTCTTGCCTGCAAGGCTTACCGCGCACGAAGGCCATATGATCGAGAAAGAACCGCCTGATCTTTCCAAGATGCTCATTTGTCCGATGCCTGGCATGCTTGTGAAACTGCACGTGAGCGAAGGTGAAACGGTTCAGCCCGGACAGCCACTCGCCACGGTTGAGGCGATGAAGATGGAGAACATCCTGCGCGCTGAAAAAGAGGCCACGATTGCCAAGATTAACGCGGCTGAAGGCGAAAGCCTGGCGGTCGATGCGGTGATCCTCGAACTCGAGTAATCGGCGAGCCGAGGCTCCTACAGTTTGATAAAATAGAACCCGGTTGGCGTAAGATGTTAACCGCGTATCGAAATATCTTGCGCCAAATCCTTCCCGAATTGGTCAAAAGACACAGTTTTGCACGAACGAACTAGCTAGAATTGCCTAATTGATGGAGACTTGCCCCTGCGACTCGGTGGGGCGAGTGGAAGTCCAACCCTCTAGGAGGACGGTTTCATGGCTAGAAAAGGGACAGGGTTTTTCGACCGCAAGGGGCATTTTTTCAAAACGGCCCGTGAGGCAACGGCTAGCGATTTTGCCGGTTTGCTCGGACAAATCGGCGAAGGTGAGAGCCTGGCACCGGGTATAGCTCTTCTGCTTTTGGACAAGCGTGAAGAGATCGAGCGGCTGTTTGCTGAACACGATGCGATGATCGAAGACGAAAACGCCTTGGCGCTCGGTATTTCGGAGAAGGTGACGCAACTGCCGCGCCCGGTAAGCTGAACTTAAAGGTTCGCGTCAAAATCTGTCGTTGAACCCATATTGGCTACGTTCACGCCCCGTGGCAGCGAATCCGTGCGCAAGGGTCCGAAGCAAAAGCAGAATCTCTTGTGCTGGCTAATTATTGGATCGTTAGGCGCAGCTTCGACACGGGCGTATGAACCTAAAGATACGCTGCGAAATGGGCCAAAAAGCTGCACACCCGTTCTGGATTGCGCGGCCGCGGTCATGCTCAACTGTTGTTCCTTAAACAGAGGGCTGCTTTCTTGAAATCTGAAGATAGCGAGCTGGCACTAGCTGCATGATCGGGATTGACTGATCGCGTCATGCAAGCTCCTTATCCAGAAATGCGGCAACATCAGAAAGCTCGACATCGCGCGCCATGTAGGCCTCGCCAAGCCCTTTCAAAAGAAGAAATGGGAGCGTGCCCGAGCCTTCCATCTTTTTGTCATGGCGCATGTGATCGACCAGTGTCTCACCATTGCATGTAAGGCCAAGGGCTGTGATCTGCTTTGGCAGTCCGCTTGCACCGATTGCTGTGGCTGCGCGGCTTGCATCGGTATCTGAAATTTCGCCCCGGCGGGCCGAATAGCGCGCGGCCAGCACCATGCCCAGTGCGACAGCTTCACCGTGGAGCAGGCGATCGGAAAAACCCGTCTCCGCCTCCAGCGCGTGTCCGAAAGTATGACCGAGGTTGAGGAGTGCACGAACACCCGAAGTCTCGCGCTCATCCTCTGCCACGATGCGTGCTTTGGCGCGGATGCTGGTGGCGATGGCGTATTCAAGCGGCTCAGGTTCACGATCGAGGACTGCGCGAGAGTTGGCCTCGAGCCATGCAAAAAACTCGGCATCGCCTAAAAGGCCGTATTTGATGACCTCTGCGTAACCTGCTCGCATTTCGCGATCTGGCAAGGTGGCAAGGCTGTCGGTGTCGGCAAGCACGAGTGAAGGTTGGTGAAAGGCGCCGATCATGTTTTTGCCGGCGCTCGTGTTAATTGCGGTTTTTCCGCCCACCGAACTGTCGACTTGGGAAAGCAGCGTGGTGGGCAATTGCACGAAACCGCACCCGCGTTTGAGGATCGCGCTGGCAAACCCGACGAGATCGCCCACTACTCCGCCACCAAGTGCAAACACATGGTCAGAGCGCGTGATGCCCAGGGAAAGCAGCCAATCGGTGAGCCTTTCCAAACTGGCCCAACTCTTCGACGCTTCGCCCGAGGCAACATCGTACCATGCAACCTCAAGACCCGCAGCGCCAAGCGATGCCTCGATCCGGGCACCATGATGGGCGCGTGCATTCACGTCAGCGACAATGGGAACAGGGCGCGAGGCGTGACTTTCCAGAAATGGCGCGGCCAGCTGCGCTATATCGTCCAGAAGCCCTGCGCCCACCAGCACATCGTAGGAACGTCCACCCAGCTCAACCCGGATGGTTTCAGGCGTGTTTACAGCCATTTATCAATCGCTTTCAGAATGGACCACGCGGTTTCAGCATGGGGAGTGTTTGCGCTTGTGACCTTCACTTGCGCCTGGGAATAATACGGCTCACGCGCTTCATACAGATTGGTCAGGATTTCTTTCGGGTCGCCGTTTTGAAGCAAAGGGCGCGTGTCGCGGCGTGAGGTGCGCTCAACGAGGATGTCGATGTCCGAGTGAATCCACACCGCGATGGCATTGTCGAGGATCACCGCGCGGGTTTCATCATCGACAAACGCGCCTCCGCCTGTGGCGATGACCCCGCCGGTCTCCCCAATGAGGCGGGTGATGACGCGGCGTTCGCCATCGCGAAAATAGCTCTCTCCGAACTCTTTGAATATTTCCGAGATTGAACGCTGCGCAGCTTTTTCGATCTCCTCATCGGCATCGACAAAGCCGCAGCCGAGCAATTCGGCGAGTTTGCGTCCAACCGTCGATTTGCCGACCCCCATAAGACCGACGAGCACGATCGGCCTGTCGAGCCGTTTGGCTATCCGGGCTATCTCAGCTGTGTCTAATGGCGTTTCTTCACTCATTCGCGTCTCAGGCATCGCTATTTTTAAGCGTCTGGTTTCAACTTCTCTGTTCCATGCGGGCCTAGACTTGGGGTAGGGCTCACGCAATATGTCTGACGATGCAAATACATTGGGTGCGCCATCTTCTCCCCGAACCAAACGCAAGCTCGCGCTTTATCTATGCGCTGGGGCGGTCGTGATCTTGACCCTTGCTTATTTCGACGGCGGTGAAGAGCCATTGCGCCCGATTGAACAGTCCGTCTCACTTGCCTCCCTTGCGGTGGCGCGGTCATGACGCGGTCAATGAACCGGAAAATAGCGCTGCAATTGTCGGGCGTGGCGGCATTTGCGATGGCAGGAGCGTTTGGCGGCGCTGTTTTGGGCGGCTTCGCAATGGCGCAAGATGCACCCGAATCGCTGTTACCACCGGGCTTTGATGATCCGGTTCCCGCCCCTGCGCCTGCACCACCGCCCAGCGTTGGGCCTCCCGCAGGTCCAGCCCCCGCGGCCCCTGCGCCGCAAGCGGCTCCGTCTGCACCGGGTTCTGCGCCGGTCGTTCAGGCGATACCCGATGTGCCCCGGCTATCCGCTGAAGAGGCAGCCGGACTTCCAAGCCTTGAAGAACTGGAGGAGCTCACCACCGACGAGCTTGACGATCTTCTCGGGCTCAAGCCGCAATATGACATTCCCCCTGCCGCACGGCGCTCGCTTGCACGGGTGGGGGTTTTGTCACCTGCCGAAGGCGGGCTTGCGACAGGCGCGTTGGCCAAGCAACCCAGCGCGCTTGTCCGCGCTATCCTTGCCGGGACAAAGGCGCCGCTGGTTTCGCGTTGGGGGCACATTCTGGTCCGTCGCGCCTTGGTCAGCCGCTACGCAGCGCCTGAAGGGATGAATCCGGTCGAATTTGCGGCGCTTAGAGCCGGTGTCCTCAATGCCATCGGCGAATTCGGTCTGGCGCGGGCACTGGTTCAGGATATCGACACGGGCAATTGGAATGCCGGCCTGACCGATCAGGCTCTTGTCGCTTACATTGGTGCGGGCGATGTGGTGGGCTCATGCCCGGCAGTGCGCCTCCAAGGGGCCGATCGCGACGATCCGCAATGGGTCATGCTGCGGGCGATCTGCAACGCGTATGCGGGCGAGGGCGCCTTATCCTCGCGACAGCTCAATACCGCGCAAAACGAAGAGGTCGCGCCTGAGATCGATCTTCTGCTTGCGCAGCGCTACGCAGGCGCCGCCGGGCGCGGCCGGGGCGGGACCACGGTTTCGTGGGAAGGGGTTGAGGGCATCACTCCGTGGCGTTTCAGTCTCGCCAATTCGGTGGGTGAAACCATTCCCGAAGAACTTCTATCGAGCGCTGTGAACAGTCGTTCAGGGGGCTATTATCGCCTCGCCGGAGCCGCGAGTGCCGCAGTGCCATTGGACCAGCGCGTCGATTTTGCCGACTATGCGGCGACGCGGGGTGTGTTTTCGTCCAAAGCCTTGGTCAGCCTCTATTCCGAACTTTACAATAACGAGGGTTTAGGCGGTCCAGCAGCGCAGCGTGCATCGCGGCTTCGCGATGCGTATGTCGTTCTTGACCCGCAGGCTCGCATTACCGCCATGCGCGGGCTGTGGGGTGATCTTGACGGGGAAAGCGGCACGCAATTTGCCGGACATATCCTCACCGCATACGCCGCTGCACGCATCCCGCCGTCGGTCGACGCACTCGGCGATGCCGATCAACTCATCGCCTCCATGCTTGCAGCCGGGCTTGAGCGTGATGCTGCGGCCTGGAGCCCGTTTGTCGAAGAAGGCACTCTTGGTTGGGGTCTCATTGCGCTCGCGGACCCATCAGGCGGTGCGGCCAGTGTCGGGGCCGTCGATGAGTTCTTGAGCGACGATGATAGCGATGGGCAGCGCAAATCGGCTTTCCTGATCGCGGGGCTGGGTGCGCTTGGCCGTTTGCCCGCCGGTGATCTCAATGGCTATGGGGCGCAGGTCGGTGTTGATTTTGCCCGGCAGACCCGCTGGACCCGGATGATTGATCGCGCAGCGGAAGTAAAGAATCCGGCAATGGTCGCGCTGCTTGCCGGCCTTGGTATGCAAGGTGACGAATGGTCACAGATGACGCCTGTGCACCTTTACCACCTCGTCTCGGCCCTTAATCGCGTGGGACTTGAGGCCGAGGCTAGAATGATCGCCGCAGAGGCGGTCGCGCGCGGCTAATCGCGTGTCGGCGGCGACCCGCGATTTCCTCGATATGCTCGCAGCAGAGCGGGGAGCATCGGCCAATACCCTTGCCGCCTACGCCCGTGATCTGGATGGAGCAGAGGAGCTTTTGGGCGATCTGGCGAAGGCTCCGCGCGCTTCGGTCGCCAAGCTGGCAGACGCATGGAGCGATCTTGCACCCTCGACCATTGCTCGCAAAGCGTCCGCGCTCCGCCAGTTTTTCGGTTTTGCCGTTGACGAAGGCTGGCGTGAGGATGACCCCTCGGGCGCATTGCCGGCACCGCGAACCCGCCGCCCGCTTCCTAAGGTGTTGAGCCACGAAGCGGTAGATGCACTGTTCAAACGTGCCGAGCTTGAGGCAGCAGCCGGTAAGCCCACCGCAATCCGCCAATTGGCGCTCCTCGAATTGCTATATGGATCGGGCCTTCGCGCAACCGAACTGGTGAGCCTGCCGCTCAATGCAGTCCCGCGCGATGCGCCGCTTCTCACCGTCATGGGGAAGGGCGGCCAGGCGCGCATGGTCCCCATCAGCGAGCGCGCCAGGCAAGCGATCTTCACATGGCTGGAAGTGCGACCGAAAGATCCGGCCTCGCGTTTCCTTTTCCCTTCGCGCGGGGGCAAGCCGTTGACGCGCGTGCGCTTGTTTCAGATGCTAAAAGAGCTAGCCGTGCGCGCCAATCTCGATCCTTCCGGCATCAGCCCTCACGTTCTGCGCCACGCCTTTGCAACGCATCTTCTTGAGGGCGGGGCGGATCTGCGCGTTTTGCAAACGATGCTTGGCCATGCCGATATTGCGACAACGCAAATATACACCCATGTCGATGCCGCCCGTCTTGTGGAGTTGGTCAACACGCGCCACCCTCTTGCGAACAGGCCTCTTGCGAACAGGCCTCTTGCGAACAGGCCTCTTGCGAACAGGCCTCTTGCCCAACGCAGCGCAAAGCCCTAGCGAAAATCCATGATTTCTTACCTCGAATTTGAAAAACCCATCGCCAGCCTCGAGCAGCGCATCAAGGAAATGCGCACGCTTGAGAGCGACGACGGCGTCGATGTGGCCTCAGAGATTGAGCGGCTTGAGTCGAAAAGTGATGCACTGCTCGCATCGACTTATGCCTCGCTTTCCCCCTGGCAAAAAACCCAGGTGGCGCGCCATCCGCAGCGCCCTCACTTCCGCGATTACATCGAGCACGCTTTTACCGATTTCATGCCACTTGGCGGTGATCGCACTTATGCCGACGATGAAGCAATCATGGGCGGCTTTGCCAAGCTGGGAGATCGCCGTGTGATGGTGATCGGCCATGAGAAGGGCAACGACACGCAAAGCCGCATCAAGCATAATTTCGGGATGGGCAAACCCGAAGGTTACCGCAAGGCGATCCGTTTGATGGAGCTTGCCGGGCGCTTTGGTCTGCCGGTGGTGACGCTTGTCGATACATCGGGCGCTTTCCCTGGCATCGAGGCGGAAGAACGAGGACAGGCGGAAGCGATCGCGCGCTCGACCGAGGCGTGCCTTGCGCTTCCTACGCCCATGGTCTCGATTATTGTAGGTGAGGGCGGTTCAGGCGGCGCCGTGGCGCTTGCAAGCGCAGAGCGGGTCCTGATGCTCGAACACGCGGTTTATTCGGTGATTTCACCGGAAGGCTGCGCGTCGATTTTGTGGCGCACTTCCGAAAAGGCTGCCGATGCAGCGCAGGCCATGAGAATAACCGCGCAGCACCTCAAACGCCTTGGTGTGATTGACAGAATTGTAAAAGAACCTGTCGGCGGCGCGCATCGAGATGTTGCAGGGACGGCTGCAACACTCGGAAGGGTTGTCGGCGAAGAGCTTGATAAACTTGGAAAAATGGAAAGCACGGAAATTTTGGCTCTGCGAGAGAAACGCTTTTTGGAACTGGGCGGCTGATCAATTGTCTGTGAGGTAGGGGCTGTCATGGCCGCTACGGGTGTGCTTCATTTGTGAGCGACATTCGGTTTCAGAATTCAGGAGAGCCTCATGACCAATTTTCTTCGCAAGACAAAACTCGCAGGGGTTGCTTCGATCAGCCTCGCGCTGACCGCATGTGCGACCACGCCCATTCCGGGACAGACCGAGGCAATCACACAGAGCGAAGCGCAACAAGGTGCGCAATATCACCCGCAGCTTGTTGCGGAATTTGGCGGCGAGATGTCGGGGCCACTTGCGCAATATGTCGAAGAAGTGGGGAAGAATGTCGCAGTCCAATCAGGGCTTGGCGGCGCTCGTGACAGTTTCGACGTCACCCTTCTCAACAGTCCGGTGAACAACGCTTTCGCCGTGCCCGGCGGCTATGTTTACACCACGCGGCAACTTGTCGCGTTGATGGAGAGCGAGGCTGAACTTGCCGGTGTTCTTGCCCACGAAGTCGGCCACGTGACCGCGCGTCACTCCGAACGACGCATGCGAAGAGCGCAGCGCAATCAGCTGCTTGGCGGACTTGGCGCGATTTTGTCGGGCGTGCTTCTGGGCGACAGCCAGCTTGGAAATCTGATCACGCGCGGGGCCGTTACTGCGCCGCAATTCCTCAACCTTGCTTATTCTCGCGAACATGAGGAAGAATCGGACCGGCTCGGCATCGATTACATGAGCCGCGCTGGCTATGATCCAAAAGCGATGGGCGACCTGCTCGAACGGCTTGCGCGCCAGAACGAGCTTGATGCGCGTCTGCAAGGACGGTCCAGCGCGAGCCCGCCGGTTTGGGCAAGTAGCCACCCCGAGCCAGCAGCAAGGGTCAGGCTGGCGGATGCCTATGCGGAAGGAAAGCCGGGAACCGTCAGCAATCGCGACGCCTTTCTCGACCAGATCGACGGTATGATTTATGGCGACGATCCTGAACAGGGCCTCGTGGAAGGACGTGATTTCCTTCATCCGAACCTGCGTTTGCGCTTCACGGCGCCCGAGGGTTTCTACATGCTCAACGGCACAAGAGCGGTGAGCATCAATGGTGAAGGAGGACAGGCACAATTCACGACAGCGCAGTATTCCGGAGATCTGCAGCAATATATTATGCAAGCGTTCTCGGCTCTGGGCGGTGAAGACAATAGCCTCCAACCACAGCGAATCGAACGAACGCGCGTGAACGGGCTTGATGCAGCTTATGGACAAGCGCGGTTGAGCAATGGCCAGTCACAGGTTGATGTGACTGTTTTTGCTTATGAGTTTGCCAACGATCGAGCCTATCATTTCGTGACGTTTACGCCAGCTGGCGGGACGAACCCGTTCACAAGCATGTATCAGTCCGTAAGGACGCTCTCGTCGACCGAAGCAGCGCAGGTCATTCCGCGCACGCTTCGGGTTGTGACAGTGCAACGCGGTGATACCGTCTCGGGACTTGCAAGGCAGATGGCTTATGAAAACGCACGTGAAGAACGTTTCCGTGTGCTCAATGGCCTTGATGCGACAGAGCCGCTGCGTGCTGGCGACCGGGTGAAACTGGTGGTTCGGTCGCGATAAGCGACCGGGCCTTCGCCCTGATTCAAATCTGAAACGCGCAAAAGAAAAGCGGCGGGGAAATCCCCGCCGCTCTCTTTTTCGCTGGTAAGCGAGGTCGGTTTAGGAAACCGTACCAGTGCGCATACCTTCTTCGACGTCGCCGAAGGTGTTCGAGATGGTGCCGCCAAGTGCGCCCATTGCGGTGATTGCAGCGACAGCGATAAGAGCAGCGATCAGGCCGTACTCAATTGCAGTTGCGCCTTCTTCGTTGCGTGCAAGCTTGTTGATGAATTGCATTTCTAGTCTCCTGGTTTTGGTCTTCGGTACCCGTGTCCAGCTGAGTGGTTCAGTCGGACGATTTGTGGAATTAAGTGTTAGCTCTTTACAAAACCCTAATTTGCTTCAGTCGTTCTGGGCCTCAGCCCATCACAGCCACACTTTCCTCCACCACATAGTCCCACGTATTGCTGGTAATTTCCGCTACGCCATTCACCGCAGCGATCATTGCAATCACGATAAGACTACAGATCAGCCCGTACTCAACGGCGGTGGCCCCGGAATTGTCGTTCCCAATGTGCTTAAGGAAGCTGGTCAATTTCATGTGGTCACCCGTTAAAACGCTTCTGACAGCGCCTAAAATTGCGCCAACGCGTTAAAAAAAGACTAAGAGAGCTGCCCGAAGTGGAAAAAAAACCGACATGACAGCCGATCCGATATACGTAGTGGCAGGAGCATTGAGCAGCGGCGAAGACCGTTTCCTTATGCATCTAAGGCCCGAAGAAAAAGCGCATGGCGGCCTATGGGAATTTCCGGGGGGGAAGGTGGAACCCACTGAAATACCGGTAGAAGCCCTCATAAGGGAACTTCACGAGGAGCTTGGTATAGTTGTTGAAGCTTCTGCCTGTGAGCCCGCAGGTTTTGCTGAAGATCGCCGCCAATCGGGGCAGCGTCCGATTGTCATTCTGCTTTACACTATTACCGATTGGATCGGCGAACCGCGCGCATTGGAGGGCGGAGCGGTGAAGTGGTTTTCGCAATCGGAGATAATGGAACTTGCAAAACCACCACTGGATGAAAGCCTGTCCGCGCGCCTGTTTCGTGCGTGAACCTCGCAAAAGGAGGCTTCTCACAAGGGATCATCAAAATTTTTGGCTAATTGAGCGCTTTTTCCCGAAAGAGGGTGTTGCCAAGTGTGAAAGGTCGCCGTATGTGCCGCATCTCTCGCGCGCCAGTAGCTCAGCTGGATAGAGTACCTGACTACGAATCAGGCGGCCGGAGGTTCGAATCCTTCCTGGCGCGCCAAGAAAACCCATCCCCGCAAAACGGGGGTGGGTTTTTTTGTTTGTGCGCACGTGCGTGCGGGATCGTCCAACGCGGAACCTTTGGCGGCCGTGGCGGTAGATATGGTGAAATTAACGCTACCCCCACGGAGTTACCATGAGCGACCAAGCCAAGATCCTGACCCGCATCGAAGAAGACCACAACCGCCAACGCGAATTGCTGGACAAAATCGCCGAGACATCAGGCGACAGCGAAGAGCGTCGCAAACTGTTTGAAGAGCTCAACGCAGAGCTAAAAAGCCACGCGGCAGCCGAAGAACAATCGCTTTACGCGGAAATGATCGCAGAGCCTGATGCCAATGACGAAACCCGTCACTCCGTTGCCGAGCACCATGAAATTGACGAAATGCTCAATGATCTTGCTGCGACCGACATGAGCTCGCCGGGATGGTTGTTGAAGTTCAAGGAGTTCGACCACCGCTATCGTCACCATATCAACGAAGAAGAGGAAGACCACTTCCCTGACTTCGAAGAACTGATCGACGAAGAAACCGACGCCAAGCTTACCAAGACGTTTGAAGAGCGCAAAAAGGTCGAAAAGGAAGAGGCCGAGATCACGCCGGTCGCGGCGGATGACGCCAAGGAATAAATCCACCAAAGCCGTACTAGGCCACGAAAAGCCCTCCGCTCACGCGGGGGGCTTTTTTATGTCGAGCATTTCGGCCCGTGCCTGACCGGGTTCTGCGCCCAACCAATCTTCGTGCAATTTTCAGCTTTTTGCCTATATCAATGGAAGGGGGCAGCCTATCTCGGTTGCAATCGATACATCGCCTCGAAGAGATTGGGCTTCACGTGCAAACTTTGCACGGAACGATCTGAGCGCGCAGCGATTTTTACCCTTGGGATGTCGAAAGGAAGTATAACGGGCCGCAAGCCGGGTCGACTTGCTTGCCAGGAATATGCCGCTTGTCGGCAACAAAAAGGTAATGCCATGAACTACATGAACCCGCACGATGCGGCTGATTTTGATCCGGAGAATCCATTGAGCAAACCCGATGTGCCCGAAGATGTTCAAGAAGCTGTGCGTACGTTGTTGCGCTGGGCGGGCGATGATCCCAGTCGTGAAGGATTGATCGACACACCCAAGCGCGTCGGCCGCGCGTGGCTGGAATACTGCCGCGGCAATCAGGAAGATCCTGCCATTCACCTCTCGCGCATTTTCGAAGAGGTGGGCGGTTATGAAGAGATCGTGCTTCTCAAAGACATCCCGTTCCAATCGCATTGTGAACACCACATGGCGCCGATCACAGGCAAAGCACACATCGCTTACTTGCCCGATCAAAAGGTCGTCGGCATTTCAAAGCTTGCCCGCGTGCTTCACGGCTATGCCAACCGCTTGCAGGTGCAAGAGCGTCTGACGGCTGAGGTTGCCGAGTGCATCTGGAACAATCTTGAACCACGCGGTGTCGCGGTGGTGATTGAAGCTGAACACGGCTGCATGACAGGTCGAGGTGTGAAAGTGCACGAGGTCGAAATGTTGACCAGCCGCATGATGGGCTGTTTTCTCGATGACGCGGCAAGCCGCAAGGAAGTGCTGGGGCTGATGGGTTATTGAGGCGCGGGGGCTTCGGCTTCGATCAACTCGTCGATCCACGTGATCCGGGCTTCTAATTGAAGCTGGGCGCCCCTGGTCGCCAACGCTCCCATTGTATCTGCATCTTTTTCGCATCGTCGCATTTGCAGCTTGGTCTGTTCCAGCCCTTGTTCTGATAGGCTTCGCCATCTCCGCAATAGTTCAAGTCTCTGATCCCGTGTGAGGTTGCCAAACGCAAAAGCTCTTGTGCGCATCGGATCTGTGTTTGCGGCAAGAGAGGTTGGATTGCTATCTTCGACCCACCGCTTCATTTCATCTGCGCCTGCTGCTGTTAAGCTCAGAAGGATAGTTCCCCTGCGATCTTCTGGCCTTGCGTCCTCACGCAGCAACCCATCCTTGGTAAGGCGTTTTACCAGCGGATAGACTGCGCCTGCGCTTGCACTCCAGCTGTGAGTGGCGGCTGCCTCGAACTCTTTTCGTATTCGGTAGGCGCTTAGCGGCTGCCGACGCGCGATCACGCTCAGAACCGCTCCCTCCAACTCGGTGAGCATTTGTTTTCGTTTCATCTTCGACACTGGCGATATAGTACGATTAGCACTAAATAGTTCGAATCGAATTATTCGCAATCACCTGAGAGTGCGCTGGATGAGAGCTTGGCTGCAAACCAAAACCGGCATGATCTGCGCGTGGGCCGCTGCATTTGCCCCGCTGTTCTTCGTGTCGGACTTGGCCGAGCTGCTTTGGCTGACATTCACAGCTGCAGCCCTGATTTTTATCAAAGCTTCACGCCAGTCGACCTTTCAGTGGGTTTACAAAAGCATCCCGATCTCAGTGGCGATTGGCAGCGCAGCGGGATTTTTGGTCTTTGCCCTCGATTTTCCTCTCACGCCGATACTGGAGAAAGCGACCTCGTCGAAGCTTGATCTATCGCAGCTTGAGGGACTTCATGGTGGCACAGGCCTTTATTTCGAGTGGATGCTCAAGGGCATTTTGCTTGGCGGAATTCTCGAAGAAGTTTTCTTTCGGGGTTTTCTTGTTGGCTGGGGCTCCGATCTTTTCGGCAAGAAGTGGGTATGGCCCGTCGCGATCATTGTCGCGGTCCTGTTTGGCCTTGGTCATTCCAATCAAGCACTCGTTGGCCAGATATTGACCGGAATCGCGGGATTGGTTTTTGGCTTCACATACGTCGCGTGTGGCTGCAAATTGCTGCCAGCTATTATTGCTCACGCGACGGCGAACGCTTTGACGATCACAAAGATCTACCTCTTTGGATTTGGCTAAGCGCGCTCTTCGGATTGATGGTTTCGAAAAAGGCCGCCAATAAGACAGGCATGAGCTACGACGATATAGAACCCGTCCTTTCCGCTGATCAACTGGTCGATTTCTTTTGCGAGGCATTCCCGGATCAGGACCGGTCCGCACACGATTTTGTCGAGATAAAGTCGGGCTTCTTGAGGCTGCGCCAACCGGCAGAGCATTCCATGCTGCGTCCTGGCGGCATTATCTCCGGTCCCACACAAATGGCGGTGGCCGACCGCGCTGCCTATGCGGTGATTTTGGCGCATATCGGAATTGTCCCGATGGCAGTGACGTCCAATCTCAATATGAGTTTTCTTCGCGGCGTAGAGGCGCGCGACTTTTTCGCAGACGCCTCGCTCATCAAGCTGGGTCGCAGGCTGGCGACAGTCGATGTGCGGCTTTGGCAGGATGACCCTGCGCGCGTTGCGGCGCAATCGACCGTGACCTACGCGCTGCCTGATCGTTAAGGGACAGTCCAAAAAAGAAAGGGCGCCTCAATCGAGACACCCTTCCTCAAAATACCAAAGTCGACGAATTACATCTGGCCGAGCATATGCTCCGCGCTCGACACCTTGAAATCGCCGGGCTCTTCAATGTTCAATTGGGTGACGGTGCCATCTTCGATCACCATGGAAAAACGCTGGCCACGCTTGCCCAGGCCAAAGCCTGAGCCGTCCATCGTCAGCCCCACTGCTTCAACGAATTCTGCATTACCATCAGCGAGCATAGTGATGTCGTCAGACCCTGCCGCCTCGTTCCAAGCGCCCATGACGAACGCATCGTTGACCGCCGTGCCGACGATCTCATCGACGCCTTTGGCTTTGAGATCATCGGCCTTCTCGACAAAGCCGGGAAGGTGCTTGGCAGAACAGGTTGGGGTAAAGGCGCCGGGCACAGAGAACAAAGCGACTTTCTTACCGGCAAAATATTCCGAGGCTTTGACGGGTTGAGGGCCGTCCGGGGTGGCTTTCACCATGTTCACTTCTGGCACTTTATCGCCGACTGAAATTGTCATCACTGTCTCCTGTATCGATCTCGCACGGGGCATACGGACTCGCCCTTAGAAGGGCGTTCCGCTTTGGGTTCCGAGCCAATATAGGGCCTTGCGACAAACTCACAAACTGTGATTTTTCAAGGGCCAACTTGGTTGATTTCGCTTTACCTCACATATTGAATTTCGGGTAAATCAGCGCAGCGATCCTCAAGGGCGTGATGGACCACACGATGCCCTTGGAAATGACAAATGACACAACAAATACGCGCCGCAGCCGGTGAAGGCTCAAGCCCGGTCAAAGGCAATGCACGGCCATGGGGAGCGGTTGCCGGGTTCGTTCTGGCCGCTGCTTTGTCCAGTTCGCCAGCAAGCGCGAAAAGCGAATTTGAGGATGCCCATTCGCTGCGGAGCCTCGACATTATGCTTATGGTGACATCGCTGAGATGCCGCACCGGGGCGCACGATTTTCGCAGCGACTACCACCGTTTCTCCGCTGCGAATCTGGAACATCTGAACGATGCGGGCAGCACCTTGAAGCGCAGCCTTGCTAATAGTTTTGGCGAGCGTAATCCGGCACGCGCGCTTGATCGCATGGGCGTTAAAATCGCCAACAGTTATGGCGACGGACATCCTTGGCTGTCTTGTGCCGAGCTAAAGCAGGTGGCGCAGGACCTTTCGCGTGCGAGCGATGCGCAAAGCTTGGTTAGAAGCGCACGTTATTTGTTGGGTGCGGCGCGTCAGCACTCCCACGACAACGCGCAAGTCGCGACGAAGAAGGGAGGCGAGGTCGCACCGCAGATCGCCCGAAGCAGCGAGAATGTTCGGCTGTCCTACGATATGAGCGCGCAGTGGGAGATCCGGCCCTAGCGGCGAACGAGCGGTGGCCTCGAAGGCGCTTCATATCAAGATATAAAGAAAACTTTATATTGTGATTGCCCGTGAGCGGGTTGGCGGCTATGGACGCGCCAGCTTTAGGCGTGTCAGGCGTGATGCCACGCAGCGCCTCCCATGAGACGACAGGAGATGGCCCGTGGCCACCGCAGTGCAATCCCACGAATATGTGATCAAAGATATCGGCCTTGCTCAATTTGGCCGCGATGAAATCGCAATTGCTGAAACTGAAATGCCGGGCTTGATGGCTCTGCGCGAGGAATACGGCGCTGCGCAGCCATTGAAGGGCGCGCGCGTCACCGGTTCGCTCCACATGACCATTCAGACCGCTGTCCTGATCGAGACCCTGGTGGCTCTGGGCGCTGAGGTGCGCTGGGCGACCTGCAACATATTCTCGACCCAGGATCACGCAGCCGCTGCGATTGCCGATCAAGGCATCCCGGTGTTTGCCATCAAAGGTGAAACGCTCGGAGATTACTGGGACTATGTCGGCCGCATTTTCGATTGGTCGAGCGAAGCCGACCCGGAGCTGACCGCGAACATGATCCTCGACGACGGCGGAGATGCAACGATGTTTGCGCTATGGGGCGCCCGCATTGAAGCCGGCGAAGAAATGCCAGCGCCCGCGAACGCCGAGGAAATCGAATTTCAGCGCGCTCTCAAAGCATTCGTTGCGGCAAAGCCCGGATATCTCACCAAGTCGGTGCAGACCATCAAGGGCGTTTCGGAAGAAACCACCACGGGCGTTATGCGCCTTTACCAGATCGCGAAGGCGGGCAAGCTTCCGTTCCCGGCGATCAACGTCAATGACAGCGTGACCAAATCCAAGTTCGACAACCTTTATGGTTGTAAGGAAAGCCTCGTCGATGCCATCCGCCGTGCAACCGACGTGATGCTTGCCGGTAAAGTCGCCTGCGTTGCTGGATATGGCGATGTGGGCAAGGGTTCTGCCGCGTCTCTGCGTGATGGCGGGGCGCGTGTCATGGTGACCGAAATCGACCCGATCTGCGCGCTTCAGGCGGCGATGGATGGCTATGAGGTCGTCTCGATGGAGGAAGCGAGCAAGCGTGCCGACATCTTCGTGACCGCGACCGGCAATGAAGACGTCATCACCGGCGAGCACATGAAGAACATGAAGAACATGGCCATCGTGTGCAACATCGGTCACTTCGATTCCGAGATCCAGATTTCCGCGCTCGACAATTACGACTGGAAAGAAATCAAGGAAGGCACCGATATGGTGACCATGCCCGACGGCAACAGCTTGCTGATCCTTGCGAAGGGCCGTCTGGTGAACCTGGGCTGTGCCACGGGTCACCCGAGCTTTGTGATGAGTGCAAGCTTCACCAACCAGACGCTTGCCCAGATTGAGCTTTTCACAAAGGCCGACGAATACAAGAACGATGTGTATGTCCTGCCAAAGCATCTCGACGAGAAGGTCGCTGCTTTGCACCTCGAAAAGCTGGGTGTTCATTTGAGCAAGCTCAGCCAGACACAGGCTGACTACATTGGCGTGCCGAAAGACGGTCCGTTCAAACCGGATCACTATCGCTACTGATTGGTGTAATTAGTCCTTTGCCGGCCATTCGCCGCGAAATTGGAGCCCCCGGTCGTCATAGGGATCAAACCCTGTGCAATTCAGGGGGTTTTTGCGTGTGCGACCCGTTGCACTTGGCGCTTCGCACGCATAGCTGAGAGAGATGGAATTAAGTCCGCTCGCTTTAGTGATTATCGCGCTCGTGCTCGCCGCGTGGACGGTGGCGGCGGCGGTGATCATGCTTCGGGCGAACGCGCAGACAAATCGGGCAAAAGCGCTCAAGGGTTCGCTGCGCCGGATGAGGCATCTGGTTGATGTCTCACCTGCAATCCCTTTGCTGGTGCGCACCGATGGCCGGATTGAGGCGCCTGAGCGTCTGGCGCGGTGGCTGGGGCTGGAGGCGATCCCGGCCTATCTGTCGCAGCTCGTAGGCGAAGAAGGGACGAACTCGGAAAGAAAAGGCCTTTCGAAAGCGCAGGCGGACGAGTTGTGGGAAAAAGCGCGCGCAACACAAAAGAGTGCAGCGCCCTTTTCCATGACGATCACGCCGCCCGGCTCCAAACGCAGCCTTTCGCTTCAAGGCTCGCTCGCCGATCCTGCCGTATCGCCCGGCGGTGCAGTCATTGTGTGGGTGTTCGATTTCACATCAAGTGAAAGCGAGCTTTCCAAGCTGCGCTCAGATGCGGCGCATGCAAAATCAGACTTCGCGGCGCTCAGCGGTCTGATCGCCTCGGCTCCGACGCCTATGTGGATCCGCGATCCCGATATGAACCTGCGCCTTGCCAATGAAGCCTATGTCGAGGCTGTTGGCGCGGAGAGTATGGAAGCGGTGATCGAAGGCCAGATCGAGCTTTTGGAAGCCCGCGATGGTCGAACGCCTGCAGAGCTTGCGCGCGATGCCTTCACTGCCAAACGCCAGCTCGATCGCATCGACGGCGTGACCATTGATGGCGAGCGGCGATCCATGCGCGTGACCGACCTGCCTTTGGGTGACGATGGCGTTGCCGGCTATGCGATTGACGTCGAGGAACAACAGCAAGTTGCGCGCGATTTCCGCGCCTTCCGCGATGCCCAGCGCGCGATGCTCGACCAACTTTCCATTGGCGTGGCGCAATTTGCCTCTGATGAGACTTTGAATTTCGCCAACCGGCCTTTCCGCAGGCTGTTCGGCTTGTTCTCCAGCGATTCTCTTGAAGGAAAGCTCGCCTTTGACCGCCTGCTCTCCGATGCGAGGGAGCGCGGCCAGACGCCTGAAGTGCGTGATTTTCCTGAATGGCGCGAAGAGCACCGCGCGTGGTTCGATGCACAGGACACCCTGGAGGAATACTGGCCGCTCCCCGGTGGGACCCATCTTCGCATCGTCGCTCAACCTCTGCCAGACGGCGGCCTCGTGATGATTGCCGAAGACCGGACCGAGCAACTTGCTCTTTCCGCTACAAGGGACACGCTGCTGCGCACCCGGACGGCAACGCTCGACAGCCTGTTCGAAGCGCTCGCGATATTCGCGCCAGATGGCTCTGTGCAGATATGGAACCGGACGTTCGCGGGCACTTGGGGGATCAGTTCGGATCTTCTCGACACCCACCCAAGCGCCGAGGGGTTGTTTGAAGCCATTGCCGCAAATCTTACAAACCCCAAAGAGGTCGAAAGCCTTGGTGCAGTGGTGCGTGCAGCCACTCTCGACCGGCGCGAGAAGAAGGGGCAGGTCATGCTCACAGATGGGCGAACACTGCGCTTTGCCGGCGTGCCTCTTCCTGACGGCAACGGGCTTTTGACGGTGCTCGACATCACCGATTCGCAAAAAGCAGAAGCCGCCTTGCGCGAACGGGCGATTGCGCTTGAAGAGGCGGACGCGGTCAAAGCGCGTTTCCTTGCCAATATGTCCTACGAGTTCCGCACACCGCTTACCACGATCGGCGGGTTTGCCGAGCTTTTGTCGAGCGGGGCAGCGGGCGACCTGAGCGAGCAGGCAGGCGAATATGTTGATGCCATCCTCACCTCTGTTGCACGGTTGACCGAGCAGGTGGAGAACGTCCTCGACCTGTCTCAGACCGAAGCGGGGTTGATGCCGATTGCAAAAGAGCCGGTGGACCTCCTTTCCTTCATGGCCGAGCTTGTGCGCAAACGTGAAACTGCGATTGTGAAAGCGGGGCTTGGCCTGGACCTCAAAGGGCGCCGTGGGCGAACCGTGGACGCGGACCCGCGTCAGCTCGGCCGGGCGATTGGCAATCTCATCGACAATGCGATTGAGGGAACGCCGGAAGGCGGACAGATCACAATCGAACTGCCCAAGCCGTCGCGCGATGACGAATGGCGCGGGCAGGTTGTTATCCGCGACAATGGCAATGGCATGACGCCCGAACAATTGCAGCGCGCGATGGGCGCTCTTCCAGAAGGAGAGGAGCCGGGTGACAGCGCAGGGGAGGGCACCGGTCTGGGCATTCGCCTCGCGCATCAACTCGTTGCAGCGCACGGCGGAACGCTTGAACTGGACAGCCAAGAGGGCGTGGGCACGATTGCGGTGATCACATTACCGTGAGCGCCGCCACCCTGATAGAATTGCCTGACCTCAATGCGATGTCCAACCTAGGGCAGCGCATCGCAGAAAGCCTTCGTGAAGGCGATGTGATCGCGCTCGAAGGAGGGTTGGGCGCAGGCAAGACCACTCTGGCGCGTGCGATCCTTTCGGGATTGGGTCACGAGGGCGAGGTCCCTTCGCCGACGTTTACCATCATCGAAACCTATGACGCACCGCCCCTTCGTGTTGCCGTCGCCCATGCGGACTTTTACCGACTCGACGACCCCTCCGAGGCGATCGAGATCGGGCTGGACGACTATCGCGAAGGCGCGGTTTTGCTTGCGGAATGGCCCGATCACGCCGGTGGGTTTGCGCATGAGGCGGCGTGTTTGTCGATCCTGTTGGAAACGCAAGGGAAGGGGCGCGTCGCTGTTGTGAAAGCGGGCGCAGATTGGCTAGGACGTATGCCATGAGCGAATTGCCTGACGGACTTGTCGAATTTGTAGAAGGCGCGGGCTGGGGGGCAGCTGCTGTAGAGCCCATTCCCGGTGATGCGTCCTTTCGCCGCTACTTCCGGTTGCGCAGGGCTTCGGGCGAAACCGCGATGCTGATGCATGCGCCGCCGCCCGAAGAGGACCCTCAACCTTTCATACTGGTCGCGGGCTGGCTGGGCGCAAACGGCATGCGCGCTCCTGAACTCCTCGCCCAAAACCCGCGCGAAGGCTGGCTGCTTACAGAAGATTTCGGCAACGACCGTATGCGCGAATGGGTGGATGCCAATCCGGCAGACGAGTTGCCTGCTTACGAAGCGGCAATTGATGCATTGGTTGCGCTCCATATGCGTCCTGCCGGACCGTTTTCACCCTACGATCTGCCGACATATCTGCGCGAGGCTGCGCTGCTGACCGAGTGGTATGCTCCCGCTCATGGGCTTGATGTCGATGTCGCACGATACAATGCGGCGTGGGAAAAGGCCCTTGCGCCTCTGATTGATCGCCAAGCTTCTCCCGTTACTGTCTTGCGCGACTATCACGCGGAAAACATCATGCTCTTGGACAAGAAAGCGACAGCTCCTCAAGGTCTGATCGATTTTCAGGACGCGCTTGTCGGCCACCGCGCCTACGATCTCGTCTCGCTTCTTCAGGACGCCAGGCGCGACGTGTCCCCCGAACTCGAAGAGGCGATGTTGGCGCGCTACATCGAACAAACGGGAGCAGACGATGATTTTCGTGCTGACTATGCCCGGCTTGGCGCTCAACGAAACGCCAAGATCGTCGGAATTTTCGTGCGCCTCTTCAAGCGCGATGAAAAGCCCAAATACCTTACCATGATCCCGCGTGTCTGGGCGGCGATGGAGCGCGATTTGCAGCATCCTGCCCTGGAGCCCGTGGCCAGATGGTTCGATACCAACATCCCTGACGGACTACGCGCCGCACACGGCGGCAATATCGCATGAGCAAGCTTGCAAGCGACACCGCCATGGTCATGGCCGCCGGCATGGGCAAGCGCATGCGCCCGCTCACTGCGACAATGCCAAAACCGATGGTGCGTGTAGCTGGCAAACCGCTCATCGACCATGCGCTCGACCGGCTTGCCGAAAGCGGCGTGACAAATGCGATCGTTAATGTCCACTATCTGGCTGATGCGCTTGAGGCGCACGTGCTTGATCGCAAAGCGCCCAGGGTGACAATCTCCGATGAGCGCGATCAGCTTCTGGAAACGGGCGGCGGTCTTATCAAGGCAGCGGACCTGCTGCCTGACACGTTCTTTTGCCTCAATGCCGACAACATCTGGCTCGACGGGCCAAAATCGGCCTTTCATGATCTTTCCGCTCGTTGGGATGCGGACAAGATGGACGCGCTGCTTTTGCTGGTGGGCCACGCGCGGGCCGAGAATTTCAAGGGCAAAGGCGACTTTCACATGGACGGTGAAGGGCGGCTCAAGCGTCGTCAGTCAGGCAGGATTGCACCCTTTATCTATACCGGTATTCAACTGCTCTCGAAACGCCTGCTTCGCGATGCGCCGGAGGGCAAGTTTTCGACCAACATCCTATGGAATCGTGCGATGGAGGAGGGGAGGCTTTACGGCGTTTCCTTCACCGGCATGTGGTTCGAAGTCGGCACGCCCGATGCCATCGCCCACACTGAGGATGCACTGAAACGTGGCTGAAGAAAGCCACCCCAATATCTACTCGATCGCCGCGCACCGCGGTTTTGCCGATGCGCTCGTGGCGGGGATTGTGCCGCGCTATTCTGATGGCGAATTGGGCCTCGCAAAGCTCACCCTTCTGGTTCCCAGCTCAAGGGCTGCGCGCACGATTTCAGAGGCATTCATTCGTCACACAGGTGCACACGGCAAGGCGGGCATGCTCATGCCGCGCATGGTCACGATCGGCGACCTTGATTTGGACGAGGCTTTGGGCGCGCTGCTCGATCCTTTGGGTGCTTCCGATATTCCCCCTTCGATTGAACCCACCAAACGCTGGCTTGAGATAGCAAAGCTGATCGAGGTTGAGCGCGCGGAACTGGGCGAAAAGCCAATGCCGGGCGCGGCTCGTCTTCGCATGGCGCGCGATCTTGCAAGGACGATGGATCGCCTGCTGGTCGAGCAAAAGGACCCAGCTGATCTCATCGCTGAGCCGGTTCTGAAGATGCTCGATGACCTCTCGAAGCATTGGCAGGACAGCCTTCGAATCTTTGCGAAGGTGCAGGCCCGCTGGCGCTCTCGGCTCGATGAAATGGGGGCGGTCGATGCGGCAACCCGGCGCAATAGGTTGTTCGAAAGGGCTGCGAAGAAGTGGCGCGCGAACCCTCCTGAAACTCCCGTCGTGGCAGCCGGGGTCACCAGCGCCTCGCCTGCGCTTGCGCGAATGTTGCGGGCGGTGGCTTATCTTCCCAATGGTGCGGTGATCCTGCCCGACCTCGACCTTACCCTGTCGGACGAAGCGTGGGACGAGCTTGGCCGCGCAGGCGCCGCGCCCGAACCGGGCGGAGAGATATTCGCCAAGAAGGATGCGCTCACCCATCCGCAATATCACTTGAAGCTGCTGCTCGAGCGCATGGGCATCGCGCGCGAAGAGGTCAGGCCTTGGCACCGCTCGGGCATGAGCGCCGCCGAGCCAGCAAGGTCGCGGGCGATCAGCTCGCTGTTCCTCCCGCCGCAAGCGAGCAAATCTTGGGTTAAGCTCGAAAAGAGCCAGCGCCGCCTCGATAAAGTGCGCCTGATGACGAGCGCCACCGCAGAGGATGAGGCGCAGGCGATTGCCATCCTTGTGCGAGAGGCGCTTGAGGAACCCGAAAAGCGCGTTGCGGTCATCAGCGCAGATCGAAGTCTTGCGCGGCGTGTTGCACAAAACCTGCACCGCTGGAATATCGAGGCAAACGACACCGCAGGCCGCGCTTTGTCACTCACCGCCGCCGGTCGAATGTTTGGCCTTCTTGCCGACCTTGTGACCCACGGGCCAACGCCTGCCCAAGTGATCGGAGCGCTCGCCCACCCGCTGGTGCACCGCGATGATCCGGACGAGCGCCGGGCTTGGCTCAGAGCTTTGCGCAAGTTCGACCGGGAGCTTCGCGGACCCACCCCTGCGCCGGGTCTCGGCCCGTTGCGCGAAATTGCGCAAAAGGCTGGCGTGGCTGAGTGGTGGGAGAGGGTTGAGGCGATCCTTTCGACCCTCACTGACTTGCCCGACGAGATGGCCTTGGCGGACGCGCTCGATTGGCTGTCTGAGGCAGGGGAGGCGCTCGCTGGCGAGGCGCTGTGGGCGCGCGAGGATGGCCGGGCGCTTTCGCAAATGGTCGAAGATTTGCGGCTCCATGCACGCGCAGTCGGCACCGTTGCTGCACCGAGTGATCTTGCCGGCATCGTGCGCGATTGCATGGATGAGATCGCGGTACGTCCACCCTATGGAGGGCACCCGCGCGTCGCGATCTACGGTCTGCTTGAGTCGCGCCTCGCACGCGCTGACCTCGTTATTTGCGCAGGTCTTAATGAGGGAAGCTGGCCGCAAGCGCCGGGGTCCGAGGCGCTGCTCGCCCCTGCAATATTGCGCGCCCTTGGTGTACCCGGAGCAGAGTTTCGCATAGGCCTTGCCGCGCACGATTTGGCAGGCGCTATGGGAGCGCCCGAAGTCGTGCTCAGCCGCGCTCAGCGTGATGCAGAGGGGCCAACATTGCCATCGCGTTTTCTCCTTCGGGTAGAGGCGCTTTTGGGCGAGCTTGCCAGGGACGCGCGCGAGGAGCGCATGGAACGCCTGCAAGCCCGGCTCGACCGCGCGCCTGAACCAGCGCCTCCCTATCCAAGGCCCAAGCCGCTCCCTTCCGCTGAGCAGCGCAAGGTCGACATTAAGGTCACCGCTTTGGATCGTTTGTTGGGCGATCCCTACCAGTTCTACGCCGCCGAGATTTTGGGCCTTAGAAAGCTTGAGCCGCTTGCTGCTGATCCCTTTGGCGATCCGGCGCTGCGCGGCACTTTGGTGCACGACATTCTTGATGCTTGGCACACGGCGAGGGTGAGCGATCCGGCCCTCAAAATCGTGCCCTTTGCGACCCAAAAGTTTGAAGAAGCGCAGGTTCATCCGCTCTTTAAAGGCCTGTGGCAACCGCGCCTTCTGGCAGCGATGGAGCGATTTGAGCAGTGTATTGATAAGGCGGCTCTTGAGGGGCGTCAGGTCGTCGCAACCGAGGCAAATGGGGCGATGATGGTGCATGGTGTCAAAGTGCGCGGGCGTGTTGATCGGATTGATCGCATGCCCGATGGCACGCATGCTATCGTTGATTACAAAACTGGCGGCCCGCCGTCTGCGTCTCAAGTGGAGAAGGGTTTCGCGCTCCAGATGGGCCTGCTCGGCCTAATTGCGCGCGATGGAAGTTTCGAGGCCGATGGCCTAATTTTTGGGGAGACGCAGCGCTACGAATATTGGTCGCTCGCAAGAAAGAAGGGCGAGTTTGGCTACAGTGATCAGCCGATGAAAGTCGGCAGTAAAAAGTCCGGCCTCACACCTGACAGGTTTCTTCCAGCCCATGAAGAGTTTCTCGCTGAAGCTATCTCAGATTACATTGCGGGCTCTGAACCGTTCACAGCGAAGGAGAAACCGGACTACAAGGGTTACACCGACTATGATCAACTGATGCGGCTTGAAGAATGGATCGTGCAGTTGAGCGAGCCCAATGCCGAACAGCGCGGGGAGGGCGACCAATGAGCGGCGCGGTCTATCCCCTCAAGGACAATCAACTCGGCGCTGCAAACCCGCGCGACAATGTTTGGCTGTCGGCCTCTGCCGGCACCGGCAAAACGCAGGTTCTGTCTGCGCGCGTGCTGCGACTGCTCCTCACCCCCGGTGTCGATCCATCGCATATCCTGTGCCTCACCTTCACTAAAGCGGGCGCTGCCGAAATGGCAACGCGCATCAACTCTGTGCTCGCGCGCTGGGTGAGGCTCGATGATGTCACCTTGATGCAGGAATTGGGCTATCTTGGTGCAGATAAGAGCACCGCATCACGCGACCACGCGCGAACCCTGTTTGCAAGCGTGCTCGATTGCCCGGGTGGCGGTCTTCGGATCGATACAATCCACGCCTTCTCGCAGTGGCTGCTCGCCAACTTCCCCGAAGAAGCAGAGCTACCCCCCGGCGCGCGGCCAATGGAAGATCGCGAGCGCGAGCTTCTGGCTCGCGAAGTGCTGGCCGAAATGCTGGGCGAGGGTGACGCAACGCTCACTGCCAATGTCGAGAACTTCGCGCGCGCCAAGCATCCCGATGCCCTTCGCTCGTGGCTGATGCGTTGCACTGGTGCGGCGGATATGTGGCTTGGGACCGATGGCTGGCAATCGCCGATGGCGACGCGGGTCAAGCGCCTGATCGATATGCCCAGCGATGCGGATGAAAGGTGGGCAGAGGAGGTGCTTCATCCCGACACTTTCCCGGATCATCAATTGGCTACGCTTAAACAGGCATTGAACGAGTGGGGCAAACCTTCAGGACAGGCGGCCGTTGAGGGTATCGAGAAATGGCTCGATACCGAACCGGATCAGCGCGGGGATGCGGTCAGTTCGCTCATTGGGGGGATTCTCAATGGAGAGGGACTTCCAAACGGTAAACTGCGATATGCGAAAAAACATGACGAGCAATTTGTCGAGCGCCAGCAAGAGGTATCGGACACCCTTGCGATCTTTAGCGAACGCCGCGCGCTCCTCAACCTCGCCGAGTTCCTCACCAGCGCGCTCGAAATGGGCCGGGCATTTTGGGAACGGTGGGAAGCGGCTAAATTGCGCGAGGGCTATCTCGATTTCGACGATCTCATCCGGCGCGCAGCCGAGCTTTTGGGCGACAAGGACGCCTCGGCATGGATACGCTACAAGCTTGATCGCAGCTTTGACCACATCCTTATTGACGAAGCGCAGGACACCAACGCTTCACAATGGAAGATTATCGACGCGCTGATCGACGATTTCTTCTCAGGCGAAGGTGCAAGCGGCGACAAAATTCGCACGATCTTCACCGTAGGCGACTATAAACAGGCGATCTTTGGCTTTCAGGGGACAAGCCCAGAAAACTTTGACCGCGCCAAACTGAAGGTCAAGAAGCGCATTGACGATGCCAAGGCGACCGCGCTCGAAATGCGCGATAACCGCCGCTTGCCAACGTGGAATGACCTTGATCTTGGGCGCTCTTTCCGGACCGCTATGCCCGTGCTCGATTTCGTCAATCGTACGATGGGGGCGATTGGGCACGCCGAATTCGGGCTCACCGAACCTTCTAAGCCTCACAAAGGCGATGATCGGCCCGGATTGGTGACATTGTGGAACCCGGTGAAGGCGGAGACTTCTGACGGAGAGGCGGAGGAACACGACCGCGATTACAATCGTGACAGCGATGATGATCATGCCGACAAGCGCGAGCAGGATTGGCTGCCTGCGCATGACACGCGAATGGCCGAGAAGATCGCGCAGCAGGTGAGCCGCTGGGTTGATCCGAGCAATCCCGAACACGAACCCTTTGTGCTCGAGAAGGGCGAGCGCCGCCATGCAACCGCAGGCGATGTGATGGTGCTTGTGCGAAAGCGCAGAGACATCGCGCGCCAGATTGTCGCCAAGCTCCATGCCAAAGGTGTCGCGGTGGCGGGGGTCGACCGGTTGAGGCTTGGCGAGCCGCTTGCGGTCAAAGACCTGATGGCCGCGCTCCGCTTTGCATCTCAGCCTCTGGATGACCTCTCGCTTGCCAATTTGCTCGCATCGCCGCTCATTGGATGGGATCAGGACGACCTGTTGCAATATGTGCCGCGCGAACAGGGGAAGCGGTTGTGGGACCATCTTCGGGGGCACGAGGATCCGCGCGTTCAACAGACCGCCGAGAAGCTTAAAGACCTGCTCGCCCGCGCCGATTATGACACGCCGCAGGACCTGCTCGCTTGGCTTTTGACCGGGCCCTGGGCTGCGCGCCGCGAATTGGTGGCGCGGCTAGGGCGAGAGGCGAACGATCCGATTGATGAGCTTCTCAATTCCGCCTTCGCCTATCAAAGCGCGCACACGCCAAGCCTTGCAGGGTTTATCGAGTGGTTCGATGCCAGCACCGCTGAGCTTAAGCGCGATGCGGATGACGCTGAGGGGCTAGTGCGGGTGATGACCGTGCACGGCTCGAAAGGTTTGCAGGCGCCGATTGTGATCCTTGCCGATGCGACCGATGACCTTGGCAAGCCGGGCGATCTCGCATTGCCTGATGATCCCTTGCAGAAGGGAGGCAAGGATCTGCGCGAGGTGCCGCTGCCTTCGTTCAAAAAGGATGAGCTGGTCGGCCCTGCTGCAGACGCATTAGAGAAAGCCAAGGCGGATGCGATTCAAGAGCATTGGCGGCTTCTTTATGTGGCAATCACGCGGGCGGAAGAGGCGCTGTTTATCGGCGGGTCACTCGGTCCAAAGGCCGCGAAGAAGGGCCCGCCTGACGATTCGTGGTATGCGAGACTAGAGCCCGTTTTCGATACACCGCTGCAAACCGACGACATATGGGTTTCTCGGCGTGAGTTCGGCGTGCGCGCTGACGCACTCGTATCTGTGGATGAAACGCGCGGCGAAGAAGCGCATCCGGAGCCGCCTTCATGGCTGACGACACCAATTGGCCCAGAGCCCAAACCACCGCGTCCGCTTGCCCCAAGTTCCGCTGGCGAGGAGCAGGGTAGCGATCCTCCGCTCGAGCCCGAATACGCCAAGGTGGCCGCACGGCGGGGCACTGTGATCCACGCATTGCTTGAGCGTCTGCCCGATGTGCGCCCTGACGAACGGCGCGACGCGGCGAAGGATTGGCTGGAACGAAGAGCAGGGGATCTGGATGAGGTTGTCCGTACCGAAATGCTCGAAAGCGCGCTTTCTGTCCTTGATAACCCGCAGTTTTCGGACGTTTTCTCTGCCCAAGCGCTTGCTGAAGTGCCGCTTGCAGCAACGGTCGATGGCGTCGTGATCGCGGGCACTGCTGACCGGCTGCTGGTCACGCCGGAAGCCGTCACGGTGGTTGACTTCAAGACCACGCGGCGTCCACCCGAAAGTCTCGAAACTGTTCCAGCGGCCACTGTGAAGCAAATGGCGGCCTATGTTTCGGCACTCGAAGCGATCTATCCCGGAAGAACCATTCGGGCAGGTGTCTTGTACACCCAGACGCCGGAACTGTTCGAGCTGTCATCCAATATGATTGACACACACAAGCGCCAGTTTGACGAGGCACAGGATAAGTTTGCGCCGCTTGATATTGAGTGAGGCGCGATAGCGACTAGATTGAACGCAACACGAAATCACGAGGAGAGCCACTATGGCCACCGTCAATGTTACCGATGCAAGTTTTGAGGCCGATGTTCTTGGCAGCGACAAACCCGTTCTGGTCGATTTTTGGGCCGATTGGTGCGGTCCGTGCAAGATGATTGCGCCAGCTCTTGAAGAGATCAGCGAAGAGCTGGGCGACAGCGTCACAATCGCCAAGATGGATATCATGGAAAATACCGGCGTCCCAGCCGACATGGGCGTGCAGTCGATCCCGCTCATGGTTCTGTTCAAGAACGGTGAGCCGGTCGCGCGCAAGGTTGGCGCTGCACCAAAAAGCCAGCTTAAAGAGTGGCTTCAAAGCGAAATTTAAGGGTTAAGGGGTCCGGTCGAGCCAGTGCGCTTGGCCGGGCCTTATCAGTCCAGCCGTCCTTCGAGACGTTTGGCAAACGCTTCCCACAAATCCGGGTGTGATGCGCCAATCATTCCGGTGCGATCGTGTTCGTCCACGCGATATTCGCTTCCATCGATGCGCGCTGCTCTTCCGCCCGCCTCGTTGAGCCACAAGACCCCCGCTGCATGATCCCAGGCGAGTGTGCGCTTGAACACCGAGATGTCGTTCTCACCCAGGGCAAGGCGCGGATATTGCTCCGCAGCGCATCGTGGGATGTCGACGAGCGTGTAGTGCGGGGTGATCTTTTCATCCATTTCTGCGCGTTGCTCGGCATTGAGGAAAAGCGTGCTTATTCCCGCCACAGGAGGGGTTTGTCCCGTGGTCTGGGCGGTGATCCGCTCCCCGTTGACGTATGCGCCATCGCCTTTGCGCGCGTGGCACAAGCGGTCCTTGATCGGGTCATAAAGCCAGCCTGCCACCGCGATACCTGCATCGGCCAACGCTACGATAATACCGAAAGGCTCCTTGCCTTTGGTAAAGTTTGCGGTGCCATCCAACGGGTCGATGATCCAGCACGCCTCCGAGAGCTTGTCGAGCACGGTTGGATCGGCTGCTACAGCTTCCTCGCCTACCACGGCCACATCTGGCGCCAGCTTGGTCAGCGCTTCGCTGAGAAATTCCTCAATCTCGCGGTCAACCACGGTGACCGGGTCGCCCTCTCCCTTCATTTCGATTTCATCCTCGGCCAGCATGCGGAAACGCGGCATCATCGAGCGTTCGGCAGCAAAGCGAAGAAGGTCGCGAATTTCGGCGTCGAGTGGGGAGAATTCGGTCATTTGCGGCCCTTATGAGCGGTAGTCGGCGTTGATTGAAATATAGCCGTGGGTGAGGTCGCAGGTCCAAACGGTGGCCGCGCCACCGCCCATGCCAAGGTCAACGGCAAGGTCGATCTCCTGACCTTTCAAATGTTCTGCCACGGGAGATTCATCGTAGTTTTCGAGCGGCAGGCCATCGCGCGCTGCCCATATTCCGCCAAACGCGATGGAGAGCCTGTCACGATCAGCCGGTTCGCCCGCCTTGCCCACCGCCATCACCACGCGGCCCCAATTGGCGTCTTCTCCCGCAATTGCGGTCTTGACGAGCGGCGAGTTCGCAATGGCGAGACCCACGCGGCGTGCGCTGTCATCATTGGCCGCGCCAGAAACGCGAACGGTGATGAATTTGGACGCCCCTTCGCCGTCGCGCACCACCGCCTGGGCTAGCGCGCGGCACACATCGCGAAGCGCCGCAGCAAAGGCATCTGCGCCCGGGCTGTCCCATCCCGTGATGCGCCGATGGCCGGCTTTGCCGGTTGCAAAGGCCAACACTGTGTCGCTCGTCGAGGTGTCTCCATCGACGGTTATGCAGGAAAAAGTCTGAAGGTTTGCTGCACTCAAAAGCTCTTGCAGAAAAGCCGGCTCTACATCGGCGTCAGTGAAAACATAACCCAGCATGGTCGCCATGTCAGGCGCGATCATGCCGGAGCCCTTGATGATCCCGCACAGTTCCACGCGATGTTCGCCAATCATGGCCGAGGCATTGGCGCCCTTGTTGAAGGTGTCGGTGGTGTTGATTGCAGCAGCAGCATCCTCCCACCCGCAAGGCTCTGCACCAAGTGCATTGGCGACGCCTTCGCGCGCCTTGTCCTTGGGTAGCGGCACGCCGATCACCCCGGTGGAAGAAACGAGAACCTCGCTCGTCTTGCATTCAAGCGCTTTAGCAACCTGCGATTGGATAGCTTCAACCGCCTCGCGCCCACGGTGTCCGGTAAAGGCATTGGAATTGCCGGCATTGACGATCAAGGCGCGTGCCGAACCTGATTTCACCTGTTCGCG
Source organism: Qipengyuania sp. S6317L1 (assembly GCF_023015615.1). Taxonomy (GTDB): domain Bacteria; phylum Pseudomonadota; class Alphaproteobacteria; order Sphingomonadales; family Sphingomonadaceae; genus Erythrobacter. The sequence continues at coordinate 486,327 of NZ_JALKAJ010000005.1, forward strand.
GCCAAGTTCAACCTCTGAGGACGCGCAAGCCGACTGGGTGAAAACACCCGCAACGCTTGTCCCCTCATCAAGCTCCACGAAAGTCAGATCGCACCGATCCCACTCCTTGTACCGCGCCCGCGCCACGCGCAGGATCACACCGTCAATTGCGGGCATGTCGGGAAAGGGCAGGGCAAGGGGAGAAGTTGCAAGGTCCATAACGCTTGCGCCCTAGTCGCCTTTTATCGAGGCTGCAATCAGGCAGAAGGAGCACAAAGTCACCATTTATTCACCATAATTGCGCAAAGGATCTGGCTGCCGCTTGCATGGCGGTGGACGAAGCTGCCTAAAACGCCTATTTGAGCGCCCATAATGATCAAACGCCATCTCCTGACGCTGTTCGTGCTGTTGAGCGGTCTTGCCGCTTTGCAAGCGCCCGTGCATGCGTCATGCGGAGAGGCTACGGCAGCACATGCCGGCGCTTTGCATGGCAGTTGTGACGTAACGGACGCGGGTCACAGTTCCTGCGCATTCGTGGCAGAAGCGCGCGCCAAAGCGCAAGAGGAAGACGGTGAGGGGCCGAACGCCCACGAGCCTGCACGTGCGCCAGCGGCGCTCGTTCCATATATTTTCGGGGTCGATCGCGCGCTGGAATAGCGTCTTTTAGCGTTTCCAACCCCCCAAAGTCCGCAGCGTTTCCGCGCGCGGCAACCCGCATACATTACCAGCTCAATGCTCACGGTCTGCCCACATGGCGGTCCTCTGCAAAGGCAAGATATAACAAGGCTTTAGACGTTCCATGTTCAACACAATCGTAAAATCAGTCTTCGGCTCTTCCAACGACCGCTATGTCAAGAAGATCAGCAAGATCGTCGACAAGATCAACGCGCTCGAACCCATGATCGAAGGGCTCTCCGACGAGGCTTTGAAAGCGCAAACGAACAAGTTTCGCGAGCAGTTGGAAGCGGGCACCGCGCGCGATGATATCCTGCCCGAAGCCTTTGCCACCGTGCGCGAGGCGTCTAAGCGCGTGTTTGGCATGCGCCATTTCGATGTGCAGATGATTGGTGGAATCGTGCTTCAGCGAGGCGAAATCGCTGAAATGCGCACGGGTGAGGGTAAGACCCTGATGGCGACGCTGGCGTGTTACCTGAATGCGCTAGATGGCAAGGGGGTTCATGTTATCACCGTCAACGATTACCTTGCCCGGCGTGACGCTGCCGATATGGGTCGCCTCTACAATTGGCTTGGCCTGACGGTAGGCGTGATCGTCCCCAACATGATGGAGGCCGACAAGCGCGAGGCTTATAACGCCGACATCACTTACGGCACGAACAATGAATTCGGCTTCGATTACCTTCGCGACAATATGAAGCACGAAAAGTCGCAGCTGGTGCAGCGGCCCTTCAACTACGCGATTGTCGATGAGGTCGACTCGATCCTCATTGATGAAGCGCGTACGCCACTGATCATCTCTGGCCCGACCGAGGACAAGTCCGACCTTTACGTAAAACTCGATGAGGTCGCTAAATTGATCCCGGAGGATTGGTACGACAAGGATGAGAAGACCAAGAACATTCAGCTCAACGAAGAAGGGCTGGACAAGGTTGAAGCGCTCCTGATGGAAAAGGGGCTGCTTGAGACGGACAACCTTTACGACGTTGAAAACACGCAGGTTGTCCACCACCTCGACCAGGCCTTGAAAGCGGTCCATATGTTCAAGCGCGATGATCACTACATCGTGAAGGACGACAAGGTCGTGATCATTGATGAATTCACCGGCCGGATGATGGAAGGGCGACGTTGGTCCAATGGTCTTCACCAGGCGGTCGAGGCGAAAGAAGGCGTTAAGATCGAGCCTGAGAACCAGACCATGGCCTCGATCACCTTCCAGAACTATTTCCGCATGTATCCAAAGCTTGCCGGCATGACCGGTACGGCGGCGACCGAGGCAGCGGAATTCTGGGACATCTACAAGGTTAACGTGGTCGAAATTCCGACCAATCTTCCCGTCGCGCGGATCGACGAGGAAGACGAGTTTTACAAGAATACGATGGACAAGTTCGCCGCGATTGCGAAAGCAATCAAGGAGAAGAACGAAATCGGTCAGCCCATCCTTGTGGGTACTGTTTCGATCGAGAAGTCCGAATTGCTTTCGCAGTTCCTCGATAAAGAGGGCGTAGCGCACGAAGTCCTGAATGCCCGTCAACACGAGCGTGAAGCGCATATCGTGGCGCAGGCAGGCCGCATTGGCGCTGTGACTATCGCCACCAACATGGCGGGTCGCGGTACCGATATTCAGCTCGGCGGCAACGTCGATTTCCGCATCGAAGACGAGCTTGGCAATATGGAAGAGGGTCCTGAAAAAGACGCCGCCATCACCAAGATCCGCGAGGAAGTGGCTGCTGAAAAGGCCAAGGTGCTCGAAGCAGGCGGGCTTTTCGTGCTCGGCACAGAGCGCCACGAAAGCCGTCGCATCGACAACCAGCTTCGCGGACGCTCAGGGCGTCAGGGGGACCCGGGTCTTTCGCGCTTCTACCTGTGCCTCGAAGACGATCTACTGCGCATCTTTGGCCCGGACACCTTGTTCGCCAAGATGATGAATTCAAACCTTGAGGACGGTGAGGCAATCGGCTCGAAGTGGCTGTCGAAAGCCATTGAAACCGCACAGAAAAAGGTTGAGGGCCGCAATTACGATCAGCGTAAGAGCGTTGTTCAATACGATGATGTGATGAACGACCAGCGCAAGGTTATTTACGAACAGCGCGGCGAAATTCAGGAGTCCGAGACGGTCGACGATGTTGTCCTCGACATGCGCCACGACACGCTGTCGTCGATTATCTACTCGAACTGCCCCGCCGGCACCTATCCAGAGCAATGGAATGTCGAAGGGCTTAAGGAGAAGATCGACGAGGTCTTCGGCCTCAATCCGCCAATTGAACAATGGCTCGAGGAAGACGAGGTCGAGCAGGAGATCATCGAAGAGCGTATCAAGGCCGAAGTTGACGTTCTTATGGAAGAGAAGATCGCCAAGGCAGAAGGTGTGAACTGGGCCGCGCTCGAAAAGCAGGTTCTGCTTGAGCGCCTGGACTACCACTGGAAGGAGCACCTTGCGACCCTCGATGCGCTGCGTCAGGTGATCTGGATGCGTTCGGTCGCGCAGAAGAACCCGATCAACGAATACAAGCAGGAGGCGTTTGGCCTGTTTGAATCGATGCTCGACAACTTGCGTGAGGATGTGACCAAGATTCTGGTTACGTCAGAGATTCGTATGGCCCCACCGCCAGAGGCGCTGCCAGAGCTGCCCGAATTCCTGACCCACCATATCGACCCGCTGACCGGTGAAGATAACTCGAACGATGGCGATGGTTCGGAAAATCGTCTCGATATGATCGGCTCACTCGCGCCGTCGACCACGCCAGAGGCCGGCTCGGGCGGGGCGATCACCGAGAATCCCTATGCGCACCTGAACCTGTCCCGCAATGCGCTATGCCCATGCGGGTCGGGCAAAAAATACAAACACTGTCACGGCGCAGCAGGAATTCCTCCGGTCGCGGCTCCTGTCTAAGACGGGATTGGCGCAGTCGTGCCGATAATCGCCCTGCTGGTTCTGGGGTTTTTCCTCACCGCGCTCCTTTACGCGAGCGTGGGCTTTGGCGGAGGATCGACCTATTCGGCGCTGCTGGCACTTGCGGGGACGGATCACCGTATCCTCCCGCTGATATCGCTGGCGTGCAATATCGTCGTGGTGGCGGGCGCCTCGTGGAGGTTCGCTCGTGCCGGGGTGACGCCGTGGAAAGGTGCTTTGCTGCTGACCGCTCTGGCAGCTCCAGCGGCGTTTGTCGGTGGTCTTATCCCGATCGACCGCGCTAGCTTTCTGCTGCTCTTGGGCGCGAGCCTCGTACTGACCGCGCTCACCATGCTGATCCCGGTGTCCGAAGTGGAAGGCGAGGGCGCTCCCGCTCGCTTCACCAAGGCGATGCCTTTCGCCGCGGCTCCCATCGGCTTTCTCGCGGGGCTGGTGGGTATTGGCGGAGGAATTTTTCTTGCGCCTCTGCTCCACCTCACCCGCTGGAAGGGTGCGCGCGAAATTGCCGCCACTGCAAGCCTTTTTATACTGGTAAACTCGGCCTTCGGTCTCGCGGGCCAACTGGCCAAGAACGGCCCCGCCATGTTTGGCGGCGCAATGGCCGAGGCCCTGCCGCTGCTACTCGCCGTAGTCATCGGCGGCCAGATCGGGAGCCTCATGGCCTTGCGCGTTCTGCCAGTGAAATGGATCCGATGGCTGACTGCCGTTTTGGTGTTTGTTGTGGGGCTGCGGTTGCTTAGCTCTTGAAGTGCACAAGCTGCGCTATTGTCATTTCTTTCTCGAATAGTACTCCTGCTGCACAGTCCACGGGAGTGTTGAGGTATGAAAGTCGTATCGGGCGTCGTCTCAAGCGTAGCATTTATTGCGCTTTCGGCATGTGGAGGGGGAGGAGGCTCGCCTGCGCCCACACCGACCCCCACACCCGTTGCCACTGCATCGCCAACTCCAACGCCAACTCCGGCGCCGTCGCCAATTCCTCCTCGTTCGTCCATGGCGGAATATGAATTCGCCTTCATGCCGAGCGAAGATCGCGGCTTTGGCGGTTTTCGCCTTGCGGTGACCAATAGGCTGACGGGCGCAACGCTACCCGACGGCAATCCAGAAATCTCGTCATCTGTAGGACTTGAAGAGGACGACGGCCCGCGCAGCTCCGATGGCATCGGCTTCTCTGGCTACTTTGGTTACGAGGCAGCGACGGGCAGCAGTAGATACCTGGACAAGGCCAACAATTCGAATGTGTTCGATGCCTCCGGGGCGTTTCTTGTGAGCCAGCCAAGTTTTCTTCGCTGGATCCTCCCGATGGGTGCCTTTAGCCCTGACCCGGAGTCCTTGACTTGGAGCATGGCAAACGCTTTCGGCCAGAAAACGCCCGAGTTCTATTCGGTGGTTATGCTCGATCGTCCCAGTGATACCTTAGTGCGAAACACGTGGACAATTCTTGGCGGGTCTCCGACCGTGGAAGAAGATTTGCCGCCAAGCGGTGTGGAGCAGCAGACCGCACGCTTACTGCTGGAATCGGATGAACCGGGCGATGGAAGCTATCTGCTCGTGGCCGAAGGTCCGCTGACGATCAATTACGATGATGGCAAGATCACTGGGACCTTCAGTCTGCAACCAGGGACCGATTCGCTTGCGAAGCCCATCACGGTCGAAATTGACGCTGATTTCAATTTGAGCCCTGTCTCCTTCTCAACGCCGCCCGGCCAAATTCTGGGCGACATTACCGGCGTCGAGGGTGCGGGCCGTATTGGCGGTGCGTTCTTTGGTCCTTACGGTCGGGAAATCGCTATTTCTGTTCAGTTCGAAACGAGCAGCGGCCAATCCTTCTACGGCGACCTTGAAGCGCGCCGGGACTAGGCCGGGGGGCGGTCCTTGCGCCGACGTGGTTACGTCCAAATCAGCGATGTGAAGGAAAATGGCTCCCCGAGTTGGATTCGAACCAACGACCAAGTGATTAACAGTCACCTACTCTACCGCTGAGCTATCGGGGAGCAGCTTCCCAAGCGGTATAAAGGGAAGCGAGGACGCGCCTATATGGGGGTGTGCGAAGCTTGGCAAGAGGGTGTGTTTGCTTTTTTGCGCATTCCCGCACTTTCTCTTAAAAATCGGCCGATTGATCGCGGCCTTGGACCCTAATCCACCGCGAATTGCTCTGATACAATCCGCTCCGCCAATGACTGACCCGGATCAAACAAGAGCTCGAGCTCGTTCGCATGGTCAATCTCGACGATGACCTCGGCAATGTCGCGCAGTTCCTTCTGGTCGGCAACCGCGGCCACAGGGCGCTTCTTGGGCTCAAGCACACGCAGGGTGATGCGCATTTCGGCAGGCAAAATAGCGCCGCGCCAACGGCGAGGGCGAAACGGGCTGATCGGGGTGAGCGCGAGCAATCGGCTATCGAGAGGAAGGATGGGACCGTTGGCGGAAAGGTTATATGCGGTCGACCCTGCCGGGGTCGATACTAGGATGCCATCGCCCACCAATTCCTCGATACGAACACGGCTGCCCACGGTAACTTCGATCTTGGCGGTCTGGCGGGTTTCACGAAGCAGCGATAGTTCATTGATCGCGCACAACTTGTGCATCTCACCATCCTGAGTAACTGCGGTTACTCGAAGGGGAGAGATTGTCTTGCCACGCGCTTTTTCAAGTCGCCGCATGACGTTGGCGCGGGCATCGTAACGGTTCATCAGGAAACCGACAGTGCCCCTGTTCATGCCATAGGCCGGTACGATCCGGCGCATATCAATCATGCGATGCAGGGTGTGAAGCATGTAGCCGTCGCCGCCCAGAACGACTACGGCATCGGCCTTGTCCAAGGGTACCCAGTCGCGCTGCTGCGAAAGGTGGGCAAATGCCTCCTGCGCGCGGTCGGCATCCGAGGCGACGAGCGCAATTTTTTCAAACGCGCCTTTGATGTCATGGCCATCCAGCGGGCTGTCAGTCGTTGTCGCGTTATCCATTATCCGTGCCGTTTCATCCCGCGCTCTGTGCAAGAATTTCATCTGCCGCCTTGCCATCATGCGCACATCAGCCGAGGCTACACGATAGTTGTGCGGCGCGCCCCCCAAAATTTTCGGCGCTAGTGAGTTATCCTGATGTTCCAAAATCGGTCGCAATGCAATTGGGGAGCGCAATCAAGGGACTAAGGAGCTAAGGGTAGTGCGATGGCAAATTCGAAGTCATCCAAAAGTACACCGGGAAAGGCTGCAAGGAGTAAGGCAGGGATGGGGCACCCATCATCATTGCGAGGGCCCGTCGCGGGCGAATTTCCGGGAGTAAAGCCTGGCGCGCTCGACGCCGATTTGCTCAGTGCGCTCGATCGGCGTGAGATCGAGGTGCTTTTCCAGCCGCAATTTTCGTGTGCGACGGGCGCGCTTGTTGGCGCGGAGGCACTGGCCCGCTGGCAGCATCCGACCCTGGGCGAAATCGGCGCACGTGATCTGTTTGCGATCGCCGAACGCGCCGCATTGGTTGCGCCTTTGTCACGCCATGTGGTGGCGCGGGCGCTGGAGGATGCCGGGCGCTGGCCTGCGGAACTGACGGTTTCGCTTAACATCACGCCCGAAGAATTGGGCGATCCGCGCTTTGCCGCCGATTTTGCGAGCGTCATTGCCAAGAGCGACATTGAGCCCCGGCGCCTGATGCTCGAGATCACTGAGGATGTGCTTTTGCGCAATCTGGAACAAGCATCGTCAGCGCTTCGTGCGTTGCGAAAGCTTGGGTTCCGAACTGCGCTTGACGATTTTGGCGCAGGTTTTTGCAACTTTCGATACCTGCGCGAACTGCCGTTGGACGCGATCAAGCTCGACAAAATCATGGTCGATGATGTGCCGGGCGATGCCAAAGCCCTCGCTGTGCTGCGCGCGATTATGCAGCTGGGCAAGGCGCTTGATCTCGACATCTACGCCGAAGGGATCGAGAACGATGTCCAGCGGGCCGCCATCACATCGGAAGGGTGCGACTATTGGCAGGGTTTCCTGCGCGCCGAACCGATGAAAAGCGATGAAGTGCTGACCCTCGCTGCAACCGCGCGCGGGCGCGGGCACGGATAATCGTCACGTCGCTTTCTTGCGCTTGTGCTTGCGCACAATACCGCCAAGACCCTTGGTAAGCTGAAACAACCCGTTGAGGCGGCTTTCAGGACTTCCCCAGGCGCGATTGATGACGAGCTTCATATCGGGGCGCAGCTTTGCGGTGTCGGCATTGCTTTGATTGAGCCTATCGACATAGGCGACAAGGCCCGGGCCATCGGGGAAGTCGTCCTTGTGGAAGGTAACCAGTGTTCCGCGAGCACCAACGTCGATTTTTGCGATGTTGGCTTCAATGGCTTGGTGCTTGATCTCTATCAGCTTGACGAGGTTTTGCGTGGGGGCAGGAAGGTCGCCGAAGCGGTCGATCATCTCGGCCGCCATTGCCTCGATCTCGGCCTTGTCCTGAGCCTGATTGAGGCGGCGGTAGAGCGCCATGCGCACAGCGAGGTCGGGCACGTAATCCTCGGGGATCATGATGGGCGCGTCCACCGTGATCTGGGGCGAGAAGGCGTCTTGTGCTTTCTCCAAGCCCATTTCGCCAGCCTTGGCGGCCATGATCGCGTCCTCGAGCATGGACTGGTAGAGTTCAAAGCCAACCTCGCGGATGTGGCCGGATTGCTCATCGCCTAGCAGGTTGCCTGCGCCGCGAATGTCGAGGTCGTGGGAGGCGAGTTGGAAGCCTGCACCAAGCGAATCGAGGTCGGAAAGAACCTTGAGCCGTTTCTCTGCGATTTCGGAAAGCTGCACATCCTTCTCATAGGTGAGATAGGCATAGGCGCGCAGTTTCGAGCGACCTACGCGGCCTCTCAATTGATACAGTTGAGCAAGGCCAAAGCGGTCGGCGCGGTGGATAATGATCGTATTGGCAGATGGCAGGTCGAGACCGCTTTCAACGATTGTTGTCGAAAGAAGCACTTCATACTTGCCCTCGTAAAACGCGCTCATCCGCTCTTCGATTTCGCTCGCGCCCATTTGACCGTGTGCGGAAATCGGTTTCACCTCGGGCACATTTTCGGCAAGCCATTCTTCGACCGCTGCCATGTCAGAGATACGGGGCACGACTATAAAACTCTGCCCGCCGCGGTGGTGTTCGCGAAGCAGCGCCTCGCGCATCACCATATCGTCCCACTCCATCACATAGGTGCGAACCGCCAGACGGTCGACCGGAGGGGTTTGAATGGTTGAAAGCTCACGCAAGCCCGTCATCGCCATTTGCAACGTGCGCGGGATGGGTGTGGCGGTAAGGGTCAGCATGTGAACATCGGAGCGCAGCTGTTTCAGCTTCTCCTTGTGTGTCACGCCAAATCGCTGTTCCTCATCGACAATGACGAGGCCGAGGTTCTTGAACTCGGTGGATTTGGAAAGGATGGCGTGGGTGCCGACGATAACGTCGATGTTGCCACTAGCGAGGCCCTCGCGGGTTTCGGTTGTCTCTTTGGAAGAGACAAGGCGCGAGAGGCGGCCGACGTTCAGCGGGAAGCCAGCGAAGCGTTCCTTGAAATTCTGATAGTGCTGGCGTGCGAGCAGGGTCGTTGGGGCGACCACGGCGACTTGCTGGCCATTCATCGCAGCCACAAATGCAGCGCGCAGAGCTACTTCGGTTTTGCCAAAGCCCACGTCTCCGCAAACGAGGCGGTCCATCGGCTTGCCGCTCTCCAGATCGCGCAACACGTCGGCAATGGCCGCTTCCTGATCCTCGGTCTCTTCCCATGGGAAGCGGTCGACGAATTGGTTGAAGCTTGCGTCATCCGCCTCGAAGACGGGCGCTTTCTTGAGCGCGCGCTCGGCGGCGACTTTCATCAACTCACCGGCGATCGCGGTGATGCGCTCTTTCAGTTTCGCGCGGCGTTTCTGCCATGCTTCGCCGCCAAGCCGATCAAGCATGACCGCATCTTCGGATGATCCATAGCGGCTAAGCACGTCGATATTCTCGACCGGGATGAAAAGCTTGTCGCCGCCCTTGTATTCAAGCTGCACGCAGTCATGCTGGCTTTTGCCGACAGGGACCGGTTCGAGCCCCATGTATTTGCCGATGCCGTGCTCGACGTGGACGACAAGATCGCCTTTGGTCAGCGCCTGAAGTTCGGCCAGAAACGCATCGGAATCCTTGCGCTTCTTCTTGCGACGCACGAGCCGGTCGCCAAGCACATCCTGCTCGGTGAGGATTTCAAGTTCATCGCTCGCAAACCCAGTGTCGAGCGGCAGGACCATCGCGGCAATCTTGCCTTTGGAGGCTAGGCCTTGCGCCTCCTGCCAGCTCTCCGCGATCACACTGGGCGCGCCCGCTTCGTCGAGGATGGAAGCGATCCGTGCTCGGCTGCCTGTGGAATAGGCGGCGAACATCGCCTTCTTGCCAGACTTGGTGACCGCGCCAAAATGCTTGGCCGCCGCTTCGTAAATGTTGTCGCCGCGCGCGCGTTCGGGTGAAAAATCGCGCGCAGCCTTGAAACCGAAGTCGAGTGTATTGGGGGTCTCGGCCTGCGCAAAGACAGTCGCCTTGTGCGCCTTGGCTGAGGCTAGGGCAGTTTTGAATTCGTCCTCACCCAGATAAAGCGCATCCTTGGAAAGCGGGCGATAGCTGCCTGATTTTTCGCTTGCGATGCGCCGACGCTGATCGTGGTAATCGGTGATGTCCGTTAGGCGTTCTTCCGCCGCGCCAACCGCACTTGCGTCGATCACCACTACGTCATCTTTGCCAAGGTGGTCGAAAAGCGTCGCAAGCTTGTCTTCGAACAGCGGAAGCCAATGCTCCATGCCGGCAAGCCGCCTGCCATCGCTTACCGCTTCATAGAGCGGGTCCTGTGTCGCATTGGCTCCGAACAATTCGCGGTAACGCGAGCGGAAACGCTTGATGCTTTCGTCATCAATCAGCGCCTCTGATGCAGGCAGCAGCAGGTGGTCTTGCAAACGCCCGGTCGAACGCTGCGTACCGGGATCGAACAGGCGCAGGCTCTCAAGTTCGTCTCCGAAGAAATCGAGGCGCAGACCTTCATCGAGCGAGGACGGGAAAATATCGACGATAGAGCCGCGCACCGCAAATTCGCCGTGGTCGATCACGGTGTCGGTGCGTGAATAGCCTTGACGGGTGAGCAGCGCTGCCAAGCTGTCATGGCCGATGGTGGTGCCCACCTTGAACTCGCGCACGCTTTCACGGATGCGAAACGGAGTGAGGACGCGCTGGAGCACGGCGTTTGCGGTTGTCACTACCAATTGCGAGGACGACGAAGGCCGCTGCATACGGAAGAGTGCAGAAAGCCGTGCAGCGCTCACCGATAGAGCAGGGGAAGCCCGGTCATAGGGCAGGCAATCCCATGCGGGAAACTCAAGTACCTCGATCTCGGGTGCAAAGAAGCGCGCAGCCTCCGCCACTGATCGCATCGCCGCATCATCCGGCGCGATGAAAACCGCGCGATGCGTGGTTGCCCGTGCCAGATCCGCCATCACCAATGGCTGTGCACCGCGAGGGAGCGACGACAAGGTTAGCGAGGCATTAGCCGAGAGGATGCGTGAGAGGTCTGGCATATGGGATCAGCTCAATAGCAATTGGGCCCCGCGAAAGTTCCGGGGGGCCTTACGATAATTCGGTTTTTTTAAAGCTTAGCTTGGAATGTTGACGTAGTCGAGGCGCTGCATCTTCTCGATCATCTCGCCTTCAAATCGCTCTGGCACAGCCTGTGTCTTGAGGCCCCATGCCATGACGTCGACATCGTCCTCGGCCAGAAGATCTTCGAACCAATCCATCTCTTTTTCGCCCCATGTCTCATGGTAGCGATCAAAATAGCCGCCGATCATGTAATCGGCCTCGCGCGTGCCTCTGTGCCAGGCGCGAAATTTGGCGCGTGCCTTGCGGGTTTTTAATGTGGGCATATCGGACATGGGTTTCAGGTAAGACACTCGAAAGCTGTGTGCAAGGTCCCTATAACTACAGTGATGCGGCCCGATATTCTGAACCCTCTGTTTGCAGAAACCCAGACGCTTGATGGCGTGGGGCCAAAGCTTGCCAAGCCTTTGGAAAAGCTGGGCCTGACGCGGGTGCGCGATTTTCTTTATCATCTTCCGGAGCGTTTCGTGACGCGCCGTGCAATCACCAATCTTGATGAGGCGGGGGAGGGCGAGCAGGTGATCGTCGCACTGACGCCCACCGAACACCGCGCGTCGCGCAACCCGGGCAGGGGGCCTTTCCAGGTCCTGGCGCAAGACGAGATCGGCAATATTTGTGCGATCACATACTTTGGGCGCGCGTCATACACGGGCAAGAAACAGCTTCCGGTGGGCGAAAAGCGCTGGGTGGCGGGGCGGCTTGATCGCTATGGCGATATGCTTCAGATCGTGCACCCCGACCACGTCGAAGAGACGTCGGATGCCAATATGGGCCGCATGACGGAGCCGGTTTACCGTCTGTCGGAGGGGCTGACTCAGCCGCGGATCCTGTCGCTTGTTGAACAATCTTTAGCCAAGGCGCCGCCGCTCCCTGAATGGATCGAGCCGGGACAGTTCGAAAAAGAGGGTTGGCCGGATTGGGAGGAGGCCGTTCGCGAGGCTCACAAGGGCCCGAACGAAGCGGCGCGCAATCGCCTTGCCTATGATGAGCTTCTGGCGAACAGCCTCGCGCTACTCTTGGTGAAAGCAGACAGTCGCCGCCGCAAGGGGCAGGCTCTCAAAGGTGATGGAAGCCTTCGCGCAAAACTCGATCTGCCGTTCGAAATGACCGGCGCGCAAAAGCGTTCGGTTAGCGAGATCGAAGGCGATATGCAGCAGGAAGCACCGATGCTTCGGCTCCTCCAAGGCGATGTTGGCGCAGGCAAGACCGTGGTGGCGTTGCAAGCCATGCTGATCGCCAATGAGGCGGGCAAACAGGCAGCGCTCCTCGCGCCAACCGAAATCCTTGCACGCCAGCATTACGAGACGCTCCGCAAGATGGCGGCGCCCACCGGAATTGAGGTGGCTCTTCTCACGGGTCGCGCCAAAGGACGTGAGCGTGAGGGGCTTTTGATGAGCCTTATGCAAGGCGATATCGACATCCTCGTTGGCACGCACGCGATCTTTCAGGACAGTGTTGCCTACAAGGATCTGGGGCTTGTGGTGATCGACGAACAACACCGTTTCGGCGTGGCGCAGCGGCTTGCTTTGGCGGGCAAGGGCCGGCGCAGTCCGCACACGCTGGCCATGACCGCAACACCCATCCCGCGCAGTCTGACGCTCGCGCAATATGGCGAAATGGATGTGAGCCGCCTAGATGAATTGCCGCCCGGAAGACAGGCAATCGAGACGCTGGTTTTTCCGCAAGGTCGCCTCGATGAAATGATTGCCGCCGTCGGGCGCCACCTTGCAAGCGGAAGCCAGGCTTATTGGGTGTGCCCTATGGTGCGCGAGGCCAGTGGCTCGTTTGAAAGCACCGATATTGCTGCTGCTGAGGCGCGTTATGCCCAGCTTGCAGAGCATTTCGGCGATCAGGTAGTGATGGTCCACGGGCAACTCCACCCCGATATCAAAGACGCAAATATGCAGGCCTTCGCGAGCGGTAAGGCCAAGCTCCTGATCGCGACCACCGTTATCGAAGTTGGTGTTGATGTGCCGAGTGCCACTCTCATGGTGATCGAGCAGGCCGAACGATTTGGCCTTGCGCAGCTTCACCAATTGCGCGGGCGTGTGGGAAGGGGGTCGGAAAAGAGCCGCTGCGTGCTTTTGCGCGGTGACGAACTGTCAGAGACGGGCAAGAAACGCCTCACTTTCGTCAAAGAATCGCAGGATGGTTTTTATCTTGCTGAAAAGGATCTCGAACTGCGCGGCGGCGGCGAACTGCTCGGCACGCGCCAGTCAGGCGATGCAGCGTTCCGCATCGCCGATCTTGAGCAGGTGCAGAAGCTTCTTCCCGCAGCCCACGCCGATGCACGGCTGTTGATGGAGCGTGACGGCGGGCTCACTTCCAAAAGGGGAGAGGCCGCTCGAATTTTGCTCTATCTGTTTGAGCGCGATTGGGGCGTGCAGCTTCTTAGAGGCGGGTAAGAACGCCCCTAGGCTTTCGGCGCTTCTGCTCTTGCTGCCAGCTTTTCAGCCAGCCTGTTCGCAGCGCTTGATACCAGTTCCCAGCATTCATCAAAACTGCCCTGATCGCCGTAATACGGGTCATCGACAGAAGCCCCTTCGTGATCTTCGAGCACATCGAGAAGCATGGCGACTTTGGCCCGGCCATGGCGCGGCGCACGGGCTTCGATGCCGGCCAGATTGGCGCTGTCGAGTGCGAAGATGTGCGTGAACCGGTCAAAGTCCTGCTCGCATAGCTGTCGACCACGGCCACCAGAGATGTCCACGCCGTGCCTGCCCGCTGCTTTGATCGCTCTTGGATCGGGCGGTTCGCCGATATGATAGCCAGCAGTGCCTGCAGAATCGATTTCAATTTCAAGCCCGGCCTCAGCCGCAGCTTTGCGAAATGCCCCTTCGGCCATTGGTGATCGGCAAATATTGCCCAAACACACAAACAGGACCGACAGGCCGTTTTCATTCCCCCATTCCATGACCGCTTTCTAACAACAGCTTTACGCAATGCAATAAGGATTGGGCTAAGGTCGCGCCATTACGATGTAAATTCGTGTCCCTATTCCAGCACCTTAGCTTCAAAAAGACGTTGTATCAGAAAGGATCTCTTGCGTTATGCGCCTGACGTTCACCTTCGCTTTAAGGCGTGCGCCAAGAAGAGCCGTGCCAGACACCTTACGCTGGACGAACAGGGTTTCGATGGGAGGGAAGGCCCAGGTCGCCTTGTCCTGTGCGATTTCCCAACCTTCTTCGCGTAGCAGCGGCACAAACCCCCGGTCGCCAAAATCGAAAGGGGCATCCTCTCGCATTTCATTGATGACGATGTCGATCATACGGTTGACCCGCTCGGGGTGACGTTCAGCAACGATAGGCATCATGAAGCCTGCCTCGATTGTCGCCTTCAGAACCTCGTCGCGATTTCCGCTCAAGCCAGCTTCGAGCATTTTTCGATAACCATTGGCGACGCTGGGATCGACTGCGCGGCAGGCGCCAAAGTCGAGGAGGATAATCTCGTCTGTCGATGCCCGGTAGCGGAAGTTGGCAAAATTGGGATCGGTTTGCATGACACCGAATTCAAACAGCTCGCGCGCCACCAAACGCATCATCCGCTCGGTCACGGCGTTGATGCGCTCTTGCGACTGCGTCTCAAGCGTTTCGATGGCAGAGCCTTCTTCAAAACTCATCGCGAGGATTGATCCGCGCGTAAGCTCTTTGTGAAGGCGCGGGACGACAAATCCCGTCTCACCCTGCAACTGCTTTCGATAAAGCTCCATCTGCTCACCCTCGCGGGTGTAATCAGCCTCTTCATGGAGCTGTTTTTTTGCAGCGGAGAGCAGTTTTTCGACCTCAATTTCAGGCGGAGCAAAGCCGGCGATTTTCAGCAGCGTCATCACATTGTCGACATCGCTGTCGATGCTCTTGGCAACGCCGGGATATTGGACCTTGATCGCAAGCTCCTGACCATCGCGGGTAAGCGCCTTGTGCACCTGACCGATAGACGCTGCCGCAATCGGGCGCGGGTTGAACCATTTGAACTGGCGGCGCCAATCGTCACCCCATTCTTTTTTCAGAACGGTGTCGAGTTGCCTGGTCGGCATGAAATTGGCTTGATCGCGAAGGCGCGCTAGGATGTCGGACAGTTCCTTGGGAAGGAAATCGCCTGCGTCCAGGCTGATCATCTGCCCCATTTTCATCGCCGCTCCGCGCATATGGCTTAAGCGGTCGGTCATCCGGGTGACATTGCCCGGCGTAAGGATGAGGTCGCGCCGGTTGAGCCCTTCGCCGCTCGCCAGCCGCCGGACACCTTCTGCGGCCATGCCACCAGCAACGCCGCCTACGAGCCTGCCCATCGAGCCAAGGCGCGCCATGCGGCTTGCGGGAACTGCTCGTTCGCGAGATTTGTCCTTTGGGCCGTCCACGTTACACCTTTTGCACTTTCATCCGTCACGAAACGCAAAGGGTCCGGGAAGTATCCCGAACCCTTGTCGCGAAGGTAAAGTCCCGAAGGTAAACCTCCAAAAGGATTAGCGTTGCGTGTTACGCGATCGCGCGTCCGCCACCTTGAACATAATTCACGTAAATCCCGTGGACGAGACCTGGAATATAGAAGATCAGTGTGAGGATCAGGTTGATCAAAAAGTCGGTACCCAGTCCCTTTTTAAGCGCAACGCCAAGTGGGGGAAGAAGAACGGTGGCGATAAGGGTAATCAGTTCCATCATGAGTGAAATCTCCATTTAATTCTATTTTGGCGCCGCGTGTATCGCGTTGGCCTTCACTCAAACTATGCAGACGAAGCCTGATCGTTCCAATTTTTCACACAAACGCAATCCAAGGCGCTCAGCTTGCGACCTTGGTGAAGTTGGATTCCTTTGGTCCAAGATCTGACGCAGATCGCTATTCCAGCTTCATCCGCGGGAACCGTGAGGCGCCCGAAGCGCTCTTTGCTGCATGGACACAAAGACCTCTCTAACCAGAACCGCCCGCACACTAGGATACGCCGGACTTTTGCCGCAGATCCTGTGCCTTGGCCTGACAGTTTCGGGTCATGAATACGCCTATACTGCTATGGCAGGAGGCTTCGCCTACGCAGCTGCAATTTTTAGCTTTCTGGGCGGTATGTGGTGGGGGCAAGCGATTCAAAGCGGGCGCGCCGGGGCGGGCACGTATCTGATTGCCGTTTTGCCCAGCCTGATCGCTGTGGCGCTGTTCCTGCCTTGGAGCTTTGGCTGGGAATGGCCGGGTCCTGCGTTGCTGTTCCTCGGCTTCTTGATCCTCGGCTCACCTGCGGTAGACCGCGCTCTCGGCTATGCACAGAATGATTTCATGCGGTTGCGCATGATTCTTTCGACAGGGCTCGGCGGGCTGACCATCGCTTTGGGCTTCGCTTCGATGCAGCTTATGCAGAGGAGCCTTGCCGTATGAGTTTACATGGCGAGGCTCTTGAGTTTTAAGACCGTCCCGACCGTTTCGATTATTTAGGAGCCTTCATGCTCGCTCGTCTGATTGCCGCAGTTTCAATTTTGCTTGGTTCATCGTCCGCGCTCGCCGAACCCGTCAGCTATTTTCAGGTCGAAGGCGTCCAGTATGACGAAAGCGTGCCTGCTTATGAAGATCATGCAGGTTACGAGATTGGCGAAAGACCGGTCCGCATGGCCGAGATGGTTTCCTACCTCCGCGGACTTGCGGCAAAATCAGATCGGATTGTTGTTGAAACGATCGGTTATTCACATGAGCGGCGCCCGCTGCTTTCCCTGATCGTCACCAGCCCCGCAAACCACGCCAATCTTGAGAGTATTCGTCAAGCGCACCTGGCGCGGGCCGAAGGGCGCGCCGCGCCTGATGCAGCGCCGATGGTGCTGTGGCTGAATTTTGGCGTTCACGGAGCAGAAACCTCGGGCATGGAAGCGGCGGTGCCGGTGGTATATCACTTTGCTGCGGCACAAGGGGCAGCGGTTGAAAACCAGCTCGATAACGCGGTGATGATCTTCACCGTGCCGTTCAATCCCGATGGCCACACACGCAGGATCGACCACGTCGATACCTATTGGTCCTATGCAGACAATTCCGACCCCAACGACGCCGCGCATGACCTTTGGGTTGAAGCGCGGACCAATCATTACTGGTTCGATTTGAACCGCCAATGGCTTTTGCTCACGCAGCCCGAATCTCAAGCCTGGATCAAGCAATGGCACAAGTGGAAGCCGATGCTCTCGGTCGACTATCACGAGATGGGCTCGCACTCGCCCTATTACTTCCACCCGGGGGAAGAGAAGCGCAAAAACCCGCTGATCCCGGACCGCGCGCGCGAGCTTGCCTATGGCATTGCGGAACGGCACGCGGCTTATCTCGATGGCGAGAAACACCTCTACACCACCGAAGAACGCTTCGATAACTACTACATCGGAAAAGGTTCAACCTATCCGCAAATCAATGGCTCGCTCGGCATCCTTTTCGAAGCAGGCGCTGCGCGGGGAGGGGCCATCCAAACCGAGCGAGGCCTTGTCAAAACGGCCGAAAATGTGCGCACACAATTCCGCACCGCGCTTACCAGCATTCAGGGGGCGCTTGATCTGCGGCAGGAGATCACCGCTTATCAGCGCGATTTCTTTGCCCAGAATGCCCGTGCCGCGACGAGCGGGGGATGGGTCTTTACAGCCGATGGCGACCCGGAAAGAGCCGCGCGTTTCGTGCGACTTCTCAATATGCACGATATCGAGGTCAGCACCCTTGGTTCAAACGTGACCGCCGGCGGGCGCGACTTTACCGCTGGTACGAGCTACTTCGTCCCGATGTCCCAGACCAACAATCGAATGATCAAGGGCATTTTCGAGCGCGTGACGAGCTTTGAGGAAAACATCTTCTACGATGTGTCTGGATGGACCCTTCCGCTCACCTATGACCTTGATTACGCACAGGTCAGTCGCACACCTGCGTTGGCAGAGCGTGCCCTTGGTGCATTCAAAAGCGCGCCGTCGCCCGATGTAGCGCCCTATGGCTATGTGTTCGACTGGTCGCACACCTATGCCCCGCGCGCACTGAACCGCATCCTGTCAAAAGGCATCATGGCAAGAGCAGCGACGGAGGGCACAATTGTGCGCACCACCCGCGGCGAGGTCGAGCTTGGCCGCGGGGCGATCTTCGTACCGCTTGACCGCCAGGAAGTTTCGCAAGACGAAATCCATCCCGTGATGGAGACAATCGCTGCACAAGACGGCGTCCCGGTCTTTGCCGCCACTTCTGGGCTCACGCCGGTTCCGGGCAGGGACCTTGGCGCGTCGAACATCTTTCGTGCTTTGGAAAAACCCAAGGTCGTGCTCGCATATGGAGATGGCCTTGCATTTTACGATGCGGGCGAGGTGTGGTGGACGCTCGATTATGGTCACAAGATGCCGGTCACGCTGGTTCGCAAGGATGATCTGGGGCGTCTGGATTGGCGCGATTACACCCATCTCATCATGGTTGGTGGCAATCCTAAATTGCCAGAGGAGCTTACCAAAAGCCTGCAAGGCTGGATCAAGCAGGGCGGCACTCTGATTGCGACACGCGATTCCGCGCTCTGGGCTGAAAAGACCGTGCTGGGAAGCAACGAGAAGAAGGGCGAGGATGAAGTCAAGGATGCGGACAGCAACACCGAACAACCTGCGCCTGTGGAACGCCGCGATTTTGCAGAGATAGGACTTCGCGATGCCGAGCACGTGATCGGCGGCGCAATCTTTGCAACCGATCTCGATACGTCGCACCCGCTGGGGTTTGGTTATTCGGACCGCGACTTGCCAGTGCACCGCAATGTCGACTTCACACTGAAACGCCCGGAGAAGAACCCGTATGCCGTACCGGTTGAATACACTTCCGATCCGCTTCTTTCTGGATACTCGTCACAAAAGCGGTTGGATGAAATCGCTGGCACACCCTCGGTCGTGGCACAGCGATTGGAGGGGGGGACGGTAATCCTGATGGCCGACAACCCGGTTTTCCGTGGCACTTATGCAGGCACGGAGAAATTGCTGATGAATGCACTGTTCTTCTCGGGCTTGATTGATCGCCCGCGCGGAGACTATTCCGAAGAGTAATCCGATCACCTTGTAGAAAGAGGGTGCGCATAAGTGGGTTCTCGCGTGGTGGCATGCTGGCATTTGCTGGCTATAGATCAAGCATGACCGAACCTCATCCAGAGCAGCAATATCTCGACCTGATGCGCCAGATTTGGGAGCGTGGGAGCGAGCGTGTCGATCGCACCGGAATTGGTACACGCTCGATTGCGGGTGCAATGCTGCGGTATGATCTTAGCGATGGCGCAATGCCGCTCCTCACCACCAAGAGGGTCTATTGGAAGACCGCCACCCGGGAAATGCTCTGGTTTCTGACGGGTGAGACAAACATTCGCCCGCTTGTGCTCCAGGAGGTGAAGATCTGGAACGAGTGGCCCCATGCCCGCTACGTCAAAGAGACGGGCGAAGACATTGCGCTTGAAGACTTTGTCCAGCGGATTGCCGACAGCGAGGATTTTGCCGAAACGTGGGGAGACCTTGGCCCGGTTTACGGCAAGCAATGGGTCGACTGGCCGACCTATCTCGCGCGCGAAGACGGGCTGTTCGAGGCTGGCCCCGGCATTAATCAGATTGCCCACGTTGTCGAGAGCCTTCGCAACAATCCCGGCAGTCGCCGTCATATCATCGAAGGCTGGAACGTCGCCGAGCTCGACCAGATGGCGCTCCCGCCATGCCACAAGACCTACCAGTTTCACGTGGCGGATGGTCGGTTGAACTGCCTTCTTTATCAACGTTCCTGCGATGTCGCGTTGGGGCTGCCGTTTAACCTGTGGTCGGCGGCGCTTTTGAACCGGATGCTCGCGCAGCAGGCGAGCCTTGAGCCCGGCGAGCTTGTCTGGATGGGCGGGGACGTGCACCTCTACCTCAATCACGCGCATCTTATCGAAGAGCAGTTGAGTCGCTCGCCCAGCGGCAACCCGACTTTGGAAATCACCAGAAAGCCTGAAACAATTTTCGACTACAAAATCGAAGACTTTCGGGTCGATGATTACGCGCCTCAGCCTCCAATCAAGGCTCCTGTTGCGGTGTAATCCACTCGCCTTGACCCGGGTTTTGCGGGGGGCGTATCGCTGCTTCTCACGCTTTTTCTGGGAGAGCAAATATGGCCGATGCGGCCTCCAATCGCCCACCACTTGCACTCCACGTGCCAGAGCCCAAGTCGCGGCCAGGTGATCCGGTCGACTTTACCGAAATCAATGTTCCCGAGGCCGGAGCGCAGGCACGCCCCGATGAGGCGACAAAGCCTGATGAGATGAAAGACCTCGCCTATGACCTCGTCCGCGTGTTGGGCGATGATAACAAGGCGCACGGCCCCTGGGACCCCAAGCTTGATCCAGAGACGCTTCGCACGATGCTCGGCCATATGGCCATGGTGCGCGCGTTTGATGAACGCATGTTCCGCGGTCAACGTCAGGGCAAGACCAGCTTCTACATGAAGTGCACCGGCGAAGAGGCGACCAGCGTTGCTTCGTCAATGGCGCTTGCCAGCGATGATATGGTCTTCCCCAGCTATCGCCAGCAAGGCATTCTGATCGCGCGGGGTTATCCATTGATCGAGATGATCAACCAGATCTATTCGAACGCCGGCGACAAGCTGAAAGGTCGCCAGCTGCCGATCATGTATTCGAGCCGTGAGCACAGCTTCTTCTCGATCTCCGGCAATCTCGCGACGCAAACCCCGCAAGCCGTTGGCTGGGCCATGGCGAGCGCGATCAAGGGCGACAGTCGGATCGCCGCAACATGGGTGGGTGAGGGTTCAACCGCGGAAGGCGACTTCCACTCGGCCTGCACATTCGCCAGCGTTTATAACGCGCCGGTGATCCTCAACGTTATCAACAATCAATGGGCGATCTCTAGCTTCAGCGGCTTTGCGGGCGCTGAGCGCACGACCTTCGCCGCGCGCGCTCTTGGCTACGGCATCGCCGGCCTTCGCGTGGACGGGAACGATGCGCTTGCATGTTTTGCCGCGCAACAATGGGCTGCAAACCGGGCGAGGGCAAACCAGGGCCCAACGCTGATCGAATACTTCACCTACCGCGCCGAAGGGCACTCGACCTCTGACGATCCATCGGGATATCGCAGCGCGCAGGAGCGGGAGGAATGGCCGCTGGGCGATCCGGTGATGCGCCTCAAGAACCACCTGATCGCGATTGGCGAGTGGGACGAGGAACGCCAGCAGGCGATGGACCTGGCGTGCGCGGAAGAGGTGAAGAAAACCACCAAGGAAGCCGAAAAGAACGGCATTCTTGGTCACGGCCTCCACCACCCGTTTCACACCATGTTCGAAGACGTGTTCGAGGAACTGCCTTGGCACCTTCAGGAACAGGCCGAGCAAGCGACCCGTGAGCGCGAGATTAAATGGCCCGACAAACATCCCAAAGATACGGCAGGCAAAGGGGCTGGCCAATGAGCGCGCAAGCAGACACACAAGTCTCCAGCGAGGCAACCGCCGAACGCCGCATCAATATGATCGAGGCGATCAACGAAGCGCTCGACACGATGCTGGCGCGCGATCCCGATGTGATCGTGATGGGCGAAGATGTCGGCTATTTCGGCGGTGTTTTCCGTTGCACAGCCGGCCTTCAGGAAAAGCACGGCAAAACGCGCGTGTTCGACACTCCCATCAGCGAATGCGGCATCATCGGTGTTGCTGTGGGGATGGGCGCCTATGGCCTTCGCCCTGTGCCTGAAATCCAGTTCGCCGATTACATCTACCCTGGCATCGACCAGCTGATTTCCGAAGCGGCGCGCCTGCGCTATCGCTCGGCGACTGAATACATCGCGCCGATGACCGTGCGCTCGCCCTTTGGTGGCGGGATTTTTGGCGGGCAAACGCACTCGCAAAGCCCGGAAAGCATGTTTACCCATGTGTCCGGCCTGAAAACCGTGATCCCGGCCACCCCTTACGATGCGAAGGGCCTGCTGATTTCGGCAATTGAAGACAATGATCCGGTGATCTTCTTCGAGCCAAAGCGGATCTACAATGGTCCGTTTACAGGCTTTTATGACAAGCCGGTTGAACCATGGAAAAAGCACGATGCGAGCGTTGTTCCGGAAGGGTATTACAAAATCCCGCTGGGTAAAGCGCGCCAGGTGCAAGAGGGCGAGGCGCTAACGGTGCTTGCCTACGGCACCATGGTTCACGTCGCCGAAGCAGTGGCCAAGGAGAAGGGGGTGGATGCCGATATCCTCGACCTTCGCACGCTTGTCCCGCTCGACATCGAGGCGATTGAGGCTTCGGTCAAAAAGACAGGTCGCTGCCTGATCGTCCACGAAGCGACGCGCACTAGCGGCTTTGACGCGGAATTGTCGGCGCTCGTGACAGAGCGCTGTTTCTACCACCTCGAAGCTCCGGTCGAGCGCGTCACCGGCTTCGACACTCCCTATCCCCACAGCCTCGAATGGGCTTATTTCCCGGGCCCCGTTCGCATTGGCGAGGCAATGGACAAAATCCTCAAGGACTAACGCAACATGGCAAAGTTCACATTCAACATGCCCGATGTGGGCGAGGGCGTTGCAGAAGCCGAGATCGTCGAATGGATGGTCAAGGTAGGTGACACCGTGTCCGAGGACCAGCATCTGGTCGATGTCATGACCGACAAGGCGACGATAGATATCGAAAGCCCGGTCGACGGCAAAGTGCTCGAGGTCGCCGGCGAGGCTGGCGATGTGGTCGCGGTTGGCTCGATGCTGTTGGTCATCGAGGTCGAAGGCGAGGAAGTGCCTGAGGTGGAGATGGAAGAACAACCTGCGCCAGCTCCCGCTCCTGCACCGGCTCCAGAGCCAGCACCCGAACCTACGCCGGCACCAGAGCCTACGCCTGCTCCGACGCCTGCGCCTGCGGAAACCTCTAATGCGGCAAAGGTCCTTGCGTCTCCTGCTGTGCGACAGCGCGCCCGCGATCTTGGCATTGACTTGGCAGAGGTAAAGCCTGCCGATGATGGCCGTGTCCGTCACGGTGACCTCGATCAATTCCTCGCCTACAATGCGGGCGGCGGCTTCTCACCTGCTGGCGCCCGGCGCGAGGACGAAACAATCAAGGTCATCGGCCTTCGCAAGCGCATCGCCCAGAATATGAGCGCGGCCAAGCGCAACATCCCGCACTTCACCTATGTCGAAGAATGTGATGTAACGGCACTTGAAGCTCTGCGTGCTGATTTGAATACTGCGCGTGGCAGCAAGCCCAAGCTCACCATGCTCCCGCTGCTGATCTCAGCCTTCTGCAAGCTGCTGCCGAAGTACCCGATGATAAACGCACGCTTCGATGATGAGGCAGGCGTTGTGACGCGGCACGGATCGGTGCACCTCGGCATGGCGACCCAGACCGACAACGGACTGATGGTGCCAGTGATCCGCGATGCGCAGGCGCGCAATCTATGGCAGCTTGCAAGCGAGATTGGCCGCCTTGCCAATGCTGCGCGTGATGGTTCGGCGAAGTCTGAGGAGCTCTCTGGCTCCACGCTTACCGTCACCTCGCTCGGCCCACTCGGCGGCGTAGCGACCACGCCTGTGATCAATCGCCCCGAAGTAGCGATCATCGGCCCCAATCGCATCATCGAGCGTCCTATGTTCGTATCCGACGGGCAGGGCGGCGAGCGAATCGAGAAGCGTAAGCTGATGAACATCTCGATTTCCTGCGATCACCGGGTGGTCGATGGTTATGACGCGGCAAGCTTCATTCAGGAAGTGAAGCAGCTGATCGAGACGCCTGTTTTGCTCCTGTCGGATTGAGGATTAGGTTCGCTCCGGACGGTGGGGGCCTGTACAACGCAATCCACGGGTTGATGCCTGAATAGCCAGGCAGGACGACTTTGCACGGCCGATACTCAAGCTCGAGCGAAAGCTCGCGCACGAGGCGCTGACCGCTGTGCACGAATGGCTGAAATTGGGCGTTCCTTGTCTCATGGTGAGCGGCAAGAACGCGGTCGGAATGGCTTCGTTCAAAAAGAGCCACGCTCCGGTGATTGTGTGAATCACGGTGACTGCAGGCGGGGGATGGGCAGTCTCGGCAAGCTTAGGGCTGTGGATGATTTGCCCGCCGTCAAAAAGCTCATCGCGCAATTCCAGCAATTGGTCAAAGCAATCGGCCAAGATAGCGAAGCCGAAATCTAAGGCTTCGCTCGTCACCCCTGATGATCCGGATCAGGCGCTCGATAACGAGCTGGGGGACGGGAAACCTTCGACGGCTTAACCGACGCGCAAGGGCGCGATTACATCGAATGGTTGACCTTGGCCAAACGCGAATCTACGCGCGAAAAACGCATTGCAACGGCGGCAGAGTGGATCAGTGAAGGCAAGCGCCGGAACTGGAAAAATGAGAACTGCCGAGAAAAAATCGACGCACTTGAAAAAAGGTGCACAAGGCTTGTTGACAGGCAAAACTCACTGGCCTAGAGGCGCGTCTCCCAAGAGGCGCTAGCCGCTTAAATGCGCGGGTGTAGCTCAGTTGGTTAGAGTATCGGCCTGTCACGCCGAGGGTCGCGGGTTCGAGTCCCGTCACTCGCGCCACTTGGGACATTTTTCTTCAGTTTTTGCGGTCGGTGTTGCGCTGCGCGGCTCAACCGGAGAATCGTGTCCCTGCTCGCTCGGCAGAACGCGAGGTCAATCTCACTGTCGTCGGATAAAGCGCCAAGCGATCAGGACTGCGCGCTCCATCGAAAACAGATATTAGCGGGCATCTCGCCCAACAGAACTGTTCTCAGCGCTTCTGGCCCCACTTGCCGGTTTCCATCCAGATCAGGAAGTTTCCAAGAGGCAGGAGCCAGATCACACCAAGGAATATGTAGACGACCGTTTGTGCAAGCCAGTGCCAGCCGGTGAGAATGTCAGCGAGATAGACTGCGATCAAAATACCATAGACCATAAGGCCCAGAAACAGGCCGATGATGCCGACAGGTATTCTCCAGGTGGGGGTCTCGCGCATTAGTCCAATCCATACATCCGTGTTGGTGTGATCACCGCGTCCAGCGTTCTGTCATGCGGCTCAATCGGCAGTTCGTCACACAATTGCACATCCCAGGCCAAGCCAATGGCTTTCGCGTCAGGATGGGCGGCCAGCCAGCGATCGTAATGGCCGCCGCCTTGTCCAAGTCGCTCCATTCTTTGAGTGAAGCTTACCAGAGGTACGAAAACCACATCGGGTGAGATGAGGTTCGCGTCGCTTCCGGGTTGGACGAGGCCGAAAGGGCCTGCTTCCAGATCGTTTTCGGCGAAGGGATCGGTGTGTTCGCGAAACTCCATCGCAGCGGTTTCGCTGGCGAAGAAGGGGAGGGCGATTTTGTGGCCCGCCTCTTGAAAGAAGCGGGCGTAAGCGTTCGTCGGGGCTTCAAATTCGGTCGCGTGGTAAAGACCGATAGTGGCACCCGCTTCGATTATGGGAAGGATCGGGCGCGGCGGCACATTGAAAAGCAGTGCGCGCACCATGTCAGGCTGCGCGGCAACGTGCTCGCGGCGCGCTTTGCGAAGGGCTTTGCGAAGATCAGACTTTGTGATGGCGGTTTCCAGCATCAATCGGCGCGAGAGGCCGCAGGGGTGATCGTCCTCATGTAGCGAAGCGATACGACAAATCAAACGTCTGCCCGTAGTGTGCGCAGCCTGCCTGCCCGCCGAGCGAGGACGCGCCCGCAGATGCGGGTGCGAATGGCAAAGATGTAGCGGGACCACCATGGGCCGGACCATGAAATCCTCTGACGCCGAAAACGTCAGGTGGGCGCCGTATGCCCTAGACCCCAGGACGAACCCGTTATCTAAGGTAGGGACAGCTCCCGTGGATTGCTTATAGCCTCAGGGATGTTCGTTGGCTCGTGCCGGGCAGCCCCGCCACCATACTATTTAGGATGCCTTGGCCGACGCTTCAAGCACGCGCTTCGAGCGCGTCAGCGGTATTTTCTGCTCGGCGGGCGAGAGCCTCAAGCTTTTCCGCCAGCGCCTTGCTGTGCGCTGCATTGTCCTCGGGACTTCCAAACAGATCGTGCTGATGGCGCGCTTCCTCTTGAAGCTTCGCGATGTCGGCCTTCAATCTGGAGTTCTCCTTGCGCGCGTGCTCTTCGGCCTTTCGCACTGTGTCGATTTCAGCCTGAAGCTCGGCCTTGGCCTTGCTCGCCTGTTCCAGTTCTTCTGCGGTGTCGTCGGTCGCTTTGGACACCATGGCCTTGACGTTGCCTTGCGCGGTTTTGAGATTGGTCGAAACCTCGTCCAGTTCTTTTCGAAGCGCGTCCAGCTTGGTGCGCGCTTCGTCAAGTTCATCGGCCATGAAAAGCGCGGCAAACACCATATTGTCCGCCTCTTGAGGGGCGCGCGCTGTGCCAAGTTTGGCGTAGTTTTCGTCGATAAGTGCGCCGAACTTGCGAACTTTCTCCTCGTCCGCAGGATCGCAGGCGATCTGATAGGAGCGCGGGCCGATCTGGATCTTGACCTTATTCACCCTCAAGCTCCTCAATCAAAGTGTCGAGTTCGCCCAGTGTATCCGCGACCTCTTCACGCAACTTTTCATGGGCATTCACCAGTGCCATAACCCGCGCAGAGCCGGGGTTATCCTTGGTTGCAGGGGCATCGCCAGCGGCTTGCGCAGACGCATTGATGTCCCGCTGCGCAGCATCAATTCGCGCCATTGCGGCGTTGATCCGGGCCATTGCCTCGTCAATTCTCTTAGCGCTCATGGCCCATGAAATAACAAGAATGGGCCGCTTCGCAAAGCTTTGCTTGCCGCTGTTGATAAGTGTTCTCGGCTTATCAAACGCTTCTTTGGGCTTGAGGAGGCGGTGCGCGCTCCCTGTTGACCTTATCGGGCGGCTCGGCAATGGCGTTGCGCGTCGGGAAGAGGGGGCGAATCGCTCGCTCATTGCCCGCTTCGATTTGCGTGAGAAAAACAGATAAGCGCGCCTCACGGGATGCGCCAGCAGGAGCACTCGAGGATAATGACGATCGACCCAGCAAGGCTTCAACCGATGGCCAACGCCATCAGGGCGCTTTCGATGGACGCAGTTCAAGCGGCGAATTCGGGCCACCCGGGGATGCCGATGGGAATGGCGGATGCGGCAACCGTTCTGTTTGACCGGCATCTGAAATTCGATGCAAGCCGTCCCGACTGGGCAGATCGCGATCGCTTCGTGCTTTCCGCCGGTCACGGCTCGATGCTGATTTATTCGCTTCTGAATCTCACCGGATACGCGCACCCGACGATGGAGGAAATCAGGAATTTCCGCCAGTTGGGCAGTCCATGCGCCGGCCACCCGGAAAACTTCCTGCTGGATGGCGTGGAATGCACCACCGGCCCTCTGGGTCAGGGGCTTGCGATGGCGGTCGGCATGGCGATGGCCGAACGGCATCTGAACGCCAAATTTGGTGATGACCTCGTCAATCACCGCACCTGGGTTGTCGCAGGTGACGGATGCCTGATGGAAGGCATCAATCACGAGGCGATTGGTCTTGCCGGGCACCTGAAGCTGGGCCACCTCAACGTGCTGTGGGATGATAACGCGATCACAATTGATGGCGGCACCGACAAATCAACCAGCGAAGACGTCTGCGCGCGCTACGAGGCGACAGGATGGCATGTCGTGCGGTGCAACGGCCACGATTTTGAAAGCATCGACGCAGCGCTTTCAGAGGCGAAAGCCGATCCGCGCCCGTCGCTGATCGCGTGCAAGACGATCATCGGCAAAGGGGCTCCTAACAAAGAAGGCACAAGCGCCACCCACGGCGCGCCGCTTGGTCCCGACGAGATCGCAGCTGCGCGTGAGGAATTGGGATGGGATGCAGAACCATTCGTGGTTCCTTCCCAGATTGAAGCGGATTGGCGCGGCGTCGGCGCGAAGGGTGCTGATGCCAGCGCTGAATGGGACGCGCGGCTTGCCGCATCGAGCCATAAAGACGCATTCGAGGCGCAATTGGCAGGGCCTGCCGCTGGCGCGGATGCGGCGATCGAGGATTACATTCGCGAGCTTGCCGCAGAACCCAAGAAGGTCGCCACGCGCAAGGCATCGGAAATGGCGCTCGGCCCGCTTACCGAAAAGCTCCCTCAGCTGATCGGTGGTTCTGCCGACCTTACCGGTTCGAACAACACAAAGACGGCTGCGACCGAGCCTTTCACCCATGAAGATTACTCCGGCCGCTATGTCTATTACGGCATCCGCGAGTTCGGTATGGCTGCGGCGATGAACGGCATGGCGCTTCATGGCGGCGTGACCCCGTATGGCGGGACGTTCCTGATCTTCTCCGACTATTGCCGCAATGCGATCCGCCTGTCCGCGCTTCAGCAGACGCAGGCGATCTATGTGATGACGCATGACAGCATCGGTCTTGGCGAAGATGGTCCGACTCACCAGCCGATTGAACAGGTGATGAGCCTGCGCCTTGTGCCAAACTTGTACACCTTCCGTCCGTGCGACACGATCGAGACGGCGGAGTGCTGGGCGCTTGCAATCAAGGCGACCGAAACGCCGTCTGTGCTCGCTCTTACCCGCCAGGGTCTGCCGCAACTGCGCGGCGAGGGCGACGAGGCGTGGACCGGTGCGGACAATCGCTGTGCCAAAGGGGGCTACCGACTCCAGTCCGCCAGTGCGGCACGCAAAGTCGTGCTGGTCGCATCGGGCAGCGAGGTTTCACTCGCAGTCGATTGCGCCGCGAAGCTTGAAGGGCAGGGCATCGGCACGGACGTTGTCTCCATGCCGTGCACCGAACTTTTCGATGCTCAGGACGCCTCCTACAAAGCCGATCTTCTTCCATCCGATGCTCTCATCGTTTCAATCGAAGCGGGCGTTACG
Organism: Qipengyuania sp. S6317L1; assembly: GCF_023015615.1. GTDB lineage: Bacteria > Pseudomonadota > Alphaproteobacteria > Sphingomonadales > Sphingomonadaceae > Erythrobacter. The sequence goes on from NZ_JALKAJ010000005.1 coordinate 515,279, forward strand.
CAAGGGTGGGAGCGTTATACGGGCCTTGGGGGCCTCAACATCGGCATCGACCGTTTTGGCGCATCGGCGCCAGCGGGCGAACTCTTCGAAAAATTCGGCCTCACACCAGAGGCAATCGTTCCGCAAATTCTTAATAAACTCAGCAGCTAAGCAGGAAACCTTCACATGACTACCAAGGTTGCAATCAACGGTTTTGGCCGCATCGGCCGTCTTGTCGCTCGCGCTATTCTTGAGCGTTCCGACGATGATATGGAGCTTGTCTCCATCAACGACCTCGCAGACACGAAGTCCAATGCGCTGTTGTTCCAGTATGATTCCACCCACGGCCGTTTCCCCGGCACGGTTGAGGTCGAAGACGGCGCGATGATCGTCAACGGTCAGCGCATTGCCGTCACCTCGGAGCGCGATCCTGCGAACCTGCCGCACGGCGAGCAGGGCATCGACATCGTGCTTGAATGCACCGGCTTCTTCCAAAGCGACGAAGCGTGCCGCCCGCACCTTGCCGCTGGCGCGAAGCGCGTTCTGATCTCGGCTCCTGCAAAGGGCGTGTCGGCGACCGTCGTTTACGGCGTGAACCACGAGGTTCTGACCGCAGAAGATGTGATCGTCTCCAACGCAAGTTGCACGACCAACTGCCTCTCGCCGATCGCAAAGGTGCTCAACGACACCGTTGGGATCGAGCGCGGCTTCATGACCACGGTCCACTCCTACACCAACGATCAGCGTATGCTCGACCAGATGCACTCGGACATGCGCCGTGCACGTGGCGGGGCTCAGAACATGATCCCGACAACCACGGGCGCTGCGCGTGCTGTTGGCTTGGTGCTGCCAGAGCTTGCGGGTAAGCTTGACGGCTCCTCGATCCGCGTGCCGACGCCGAACGTCAGCCTTGTGGACCTCGTTTTCACGCCAGGCCGCGACACCACAGCTGAGGAACTCAACGCAGCGCTCAAAGCCGCAGCCGAAGGTCCGATGAAGGGCGTGCTCGATTACACCACCGATCCGCTGGTGAGCTCAGACTTCAACCATCACCCGGCAAGCTCGACCGTCGACAGCCTCGAGACGAGCGTGATGGAAGGCAAGCTTGCCCGCGTTGTCAGCTGGTATGACAATGAATGGGGCTTCTCCAATCGCATGATCGACACTGCCAAAGTGATGGCGTCGTTCCTCTAATTTCTTTCCTCTAACTCAGCAGGTTGGATCGCAATGGCCGCTTTCAAAACGCTCGATGATCTCGGTGATGTGACTGGAAAGGTCGCGCTGGTCCGGGTCGATTTGAATCTCCCGATGAAGGATGGCTCGGCCACCGATCTAACCCGTGCTGAAGCGGTCAAGCCGACCATTCTGGAACTTGCCGAACGCGGCGCCAAAGTGCTGCTTCTTGCACACTTTGGTCGTCCGGGCGGCAAGCGTTCCTCCGTCCTCTCGACCAGCATGGTCGTTGGCGATGTCGAGAATGTCCTTGGCAAGGAGATCATGTTCATTCCCGAGGTTTCAGGCCCGGTGGTGGAACAGACGATCGGCATTTTGCGCAATGGCGATGTGGGTCTTCTGGAGAACACCCGCTTTTGGCCGGGTGAAGAGGCTAATGACCCAGACTTCGCCAAGGCCATCGCGACACACGGCGATTTTTATGTAAACGACGCCTTTTCCGCCGCCCACCGCGCGCACGCGACAACCGAGGGTATTACCCATCACCTGCCAGCCTATGCCGGGCGGGCGATGGAGAAAGAATTGAAAGCGCTCGATACGGCGCTTGGCAATCCACAACCTCCCGTTGCTGCGGTTGTGGGCGGGGCGAAGGTTTCGACCAAGCTCGCTGTGCTGGAAAACCTCGTCGGCCGCGTTCAGCATCTTATTATTGGCGGCGGCATGGCCAACACCTTTCTCGCTGCGCGCGGGGTCGATGTTGGCAAGTCGCTGTGTGAGCACGATCTCACCGACACCGCATCCAAGATCATGGACGAAGCGGATCATTCCGGCTGCACCGTTCACCTGCCCTATGACGTTGTTGTAGCGAAAGAATTCGCAGCGAACCCGGCAAGCTTGCGCACCTGCAATGTCCACGAAGTTTCCGAGGATGAAATGATCCTCGACATTGGCCCGCAGGCGGCCGAAGCACTGGCCGACGTTCTCAAGACCTGCCGCACTCTTGTGTGGAACGGTCCACTTGGCGCCTTCGAAACCGAGCCATTTGACGCTGCCACCATGGCGCTTGCGAACCATGTGGCCGCGCTCACCCTCGAAGACGAATTGATCAGCGTTGCCGGGGGCGGAGACACCGTTGCCGCGCTTGCTCAGGCTGGCGTGACTGACGATGTGACCTACATCTCGACCGCAGGCGGCGCATTTCTTGAATGGATGGAAGGCAAGGTCCTTCCCGGGGTGGCCGCGCTAGAAAAATGAGCGAGACAAAAACCGAATATGGTTACGGCGGCGCGATAGAGTGCCAGGAGGGCGAATTTGCGGGGTGGTATCATTCGAACCACGATCCGTTTGAAACCCGCGCTGGCCCTTTTTACATGCGCCGCGAAGAGGACGGAAGCTACTTGAGCGCGTTTCGTGCCGAAGAGCGGCATATGAACGGCGCAGGGTCCATGCACGGCGGTTGTTTGATGACCTTTGCCGATTTTGCGCTTTTCGCCATCGCAACCGATGAAATGGCGGGCCAAATGGGCGTTACCATGAACCTTTCGTCCGACTTTCTGGGCGGTGCACAGCCCGGCGCGCTGATGGAAGCGCGCGGAGAAGTGACGCGGGGAGGGGGTAAAACCATCTTCATCCGTGGACTGATTACAGGGGACGGCGCGCCGGTCCTCAGCTTCACCGGAATAATTCGTAAACTCTCAAACCGGGGCTGACACATGCTGTTGCCCACCAGCGGCAGCGTGGCTAAAGCGCTCGCAAAATTCGACGCATACGAATGCATATAGGCAGGGATCACACATCATGAACAAGCAGGAAATGACCGACAAGATTGCAACGGGCCAAGGCTTTATCGCGGCCCTCGACCAATCGGGTGGATCAACTCCAAAGGCTCTTCGAGGTTACGGTGTCGAAGACAATGAGTGGTCGGGCGATGAAGAAATGTTCGCGCAGATCCACGCCATGCGTTCACGCGTGATCACTTCGCCTTGCTTTTCGAAGGGCAAGGTTATTGGCGCGATCCTGTTCGAGCGCACGATGGATGGCGAAGTGGATGGCAAGTCCACTGCAGATGCGTTGAAAGAACGCGGTATCGTTCCCTTCATCAAGGTCGACCAAGGTCTTGCGGACGAGGAAAACGGCGCGCAGATGATGAAGCCGCTCGACAAACTTCCCGCACTCCTCGAAAAATCGGTGGCCCACGGCATGTTCGGCACCAAGATGCGCTCTGTTATCAAGTCGGCAAACCCCAAGGGGATCGCCGATGTGGTCGCTCAACAATTCGAAGTCGGTAACCAGATTGCTGACGCTGGCCTGATGCCAATGCTCGAGCCAGAATACGACATCACCGCCGATGACCGCGCCGAAGGTGAGGACATACTTCTGGCGGAATTGCAAAAGGGGCTCGACGCGCTTCCCGAAGGGCGCAAGGTCATGCTCAAATTGTCGATTCCGGCGCGTCCGGGCCACTACACCACCTTGATCGAGCACCCCAATGTGCTTCGCGTCGTGGCGCTTTCGGGCGGATACTCAACCGATGACGCCTGCGCGCATCTCGCCAAGAACCCCGGCATGATCGCAAGCTTCTCGCGCGGGCTTCTCCAGGACCTGCGCAAGGGGCAATCTGATGGTGACTTCGATGGCGCTCTTGGCAAGGCTATCGACCAGATCCAGGCGGCAAGCGTCGCCGAATAAGCCACGGCGGCACGATCTTCCACAGCATAGGGGGCTTTGCGTCTCGCAGCCCCCTCGCTATTGGCATTGCCCATGAGCGATATTTCAACCCAGCTTTACCTGATTTCGCCCCTTGATGTGGATGATGAATTTCCCGCACGCCTGACCCGCGCGCTTAAAGCGGGTAAAGGGCTTGTGACGGCGTTCCAGTTCCGTGTGAAGGATCTGGACCAGCACGAGGCTGCGCGTCTGGCGCAGCCGTTGCAGGAAATCTGCGCCGAGCATGAGGTTGCCTTCATCGTTAATGACAGCGTCCCTCTTGCCAAGCGACTGAAGGCGGATGGTGTCCACTTGGGGCAGGACGACGGCGAGCCCAAGGAGGCACGAGAAGAACTCGGCCGTGAGGCACAGATCGGGGTGACTTGTCATGCCTCCTTGCACCTGGCGATGGAAGCTGGTGAAGCGGGCGCGGATTATGTCGCTTTTGGGGCCTTTTTCGACAGCACCACCAAGGACAAAGGCGATGCAGAGCGTCCCACGACCGAAATGATCGAGCGGTGGGTGAAGCTTTTTGAAATTCCACTGGTGACGATCGGCGGCATCACACCGGACAATTGCGCGCCTTTGGTTGAGGCTGGCGCTGACTTTCTCGCGGTATCAGGCGCCGTTTGGAATGGCGACGAAGCCGAGGTCGTTGGCGAATTTGCCAAGGCGATAGAGGCAGCGCGCCCAGCCTCGTAGTTATTTTCGCCGGTCAGCAAGACGCGTGCAAAGCAGCTCGCCTTTCGATCCGTCGCGGTTGAGCTTGCGCAATTGGTTATCGCCAACCCTTTCAAAGCGTTCGCCATTTTTGGGCCCTGCTGTGAAGGTCAGGTTTCTGCCGCGCAGGATGTAGGTCCCGTCGCCTGCCACGCTGCTGTAGCGCGAAGCGGTGCTGATACGGAAACCTTGATCAGATTGGCTTTTGAACGCGCGCCCACCCGCATCGCCAGGTAGGGAGCAGTCGTAATATCCGTGCGGCATCGTGCGCAGCATCCCACCACCCGGTGGCGGCGACACGGCCTGAACGCCGCCCGATTTGGGCAGCACCGGTCCAGCGGTTGCAACAACGGCGCCGGTGGTGGCCAGAATGATGATGAAAAATGTGCGCATATGAGAGCTGTATATTGATCCGCAGCTTTACTACGCATTTACCATCGCAACGGCCAGTGCGTTAACCGTAAAATCCTGTGCCTTGCTGTGTCGCATTGGCGTGAAACTTCGCTGCGCTTGCTCATGGAGGTGAGAGCCGCTATTGGCGCGGGCTCAGTTTCTGACAGCGCGAACCCGCATCAGGCGGGTGCAGGCGCTCCTACCACGTATTGAAAGCAAACCCTCATGAAGATCAGCGGCGTCGACATTCGTCCAGGTAATATTATCGAATATGAGAAGGGCATCTGGAAAGTTGCCAAGATCCAGCATACGCAGCCGGGCAAGGGTGGCGCCTACATGCAGGTCGAAATGAAAAACCTGCAGGATGGCCGCAAGACCAACGTCCGCTTCCGCAGCGCCGACACGGTCGAGAAGGTGCGTCTCGATACTCAGGATTATCAGTTCCTCTATGAAGATGGCGACATGCTCGTGTTCATGGACACCAACACCTATGAGCAGATCAATCTGCCGAACGATCTTTTGGGTGACGCTCGACCGTTCCTGCAGGACGGCATGCAGGTGATGCTTGAGCTTTGGGAAGAAAAGCCGATCAGTGTGCAATTGCCAGCGCAGATCGAAGCAGAAATTACCGAGGCTGATGCCGTGGTGAAGGGCCAGACCGCTTCATCCAGTTACAAACCAGCCGTGCTCGACAATGGCGTTCGCATCATGGTGCCCCCGCACATCGAAAGCGGCACGCGCATTATTGTCGACGTTTACGAGCAGACTTATGTTGGGAAGGCCTAACCCGCGATGAGTATGTTTTCAGGCCTGATCCGCGTGATGGAGCGCGCCGCGCGTAAAGCGGGCGGGCGTTTGCGCCGTGATTTTGGCGAAGTCGAGCACCTTCAGGTGAGCCGCAAGGGTCCTGCGGATTTTGTTTCCAAAGCCGATATGCGTGCAGAGCGTGCGATCTACGACGAGTTGCTCCACGCAAGGCCCGACTGGGGCTTTGTCATGGAAGAGGCAGGCACAATCGAAGGCGCACCGGACAAGCCGCGCTGGATTGTCGATCCACTCGATGGCACTTCCAACTTCCTCCACGGCATCCCGCATTTCGCGATCAGCATCGCGGTTCAGGAACCCCGCCTCGATGGCAGGGGCTGGGGGGAAGTGACCGCTGGCGTTGTCTATAATCCGAGCAGCGATCAGACTTATTGGGCCGAGAAAACCCGCGGCGCCTGGTTGCAGGATGCGCGGCTTCGCGTATCTGCGCGGCGTCACCTCTCGGACGCTCTGGTCGCAACCGGCATTCCGTTTCAGGGTCACGGCGACTTTGCCGAATGGAGTCGCATTTTCGGCGCCATCGGTCCGGAAGTTGCAGGCATTCGCCGGTTCGGCGCTGCCTCGCTCGACCTTGCTTACGTTGCTCAAGGGCGCTTTGACGGCTTCTGGGAAAGCGGGCTCAACGACTGGGATACGGCAGCTGGGTGTCTTCTCGTGCGCGAAGCGGGCGGGTTCGTATCCGACTACCGCGGACGCACAGAACCGATCCATTCCAAGCAGATCATCGCTGCCAATGACGCGCTGCATTCCAAATTGCACAAAATCCTAGCGGGAAGCTTGCGATAAAGGCCAAGCCTCGCTAACAGCGCGCTTCTGCTCTTTCGCAGGCGTGCCCCTGTGGTGGAATTGGTAGACGCGTTCGACTCAAAATCGAATTCCTAACGGAGTGCCCGTTCGAGTCGGGCCAGGGGCACCATTTCTTCAAATCGTCGGCATCATTCGTTACGCTCCGCTTGAGGGCGGCTACGCGCGCATGGGTGTAGCTTCGAGGCCGCAATGGCCCGATTGGGCGAAGTAAGCGCCAGCTCGGCATCAAATCGCTTGCCAAGTCTCTCACAAATTGAGACATCGCCCATACGCAGACCATGATCGAGCTTCCCTCCTATCACGCAATGGCCGCAATGGCCGTCACGGTCTTGATGTTTATCGAGTTCGTGCGGGGCAAGCTGTCGATTGAGATCGTCTCTTTGCTCACAATCGCGGTGATCGCGGTGGGGCTTTACTTCTTCCCGCTACCAGATAGCCGTCCCATTGACGGGCTGGCCCTCGCATTCGGAGGGTTCGGGCACTACGCGCTCATCACCATTTGCGCTCTGATGATCATGGGCAGGGGGCTTGTAGTCACTGGCGCATTGGAGCCAGCGGCCCGCATTCTTGAGCGATTATTCAAATTCAACCTTCAAATCGGATTGCTGGTTTCATTGGTCATCACTCTGGTGTTGTCGATGTTCGTCAACAATACGCCGGTGCTGGTTTTGATGATCCCGATCTTCGCAGCGCTTGCCGCCAAGGGCGCTTTACCGACGTCCAAGACCCTTATGCCGTTGAACGCGGCAAGCCTTATCGGCGGACTTGCAACGACAATTGGCACCTCGACCAATATCCTCGTGGTTTCGATCGCGGTGGACCTTGGAATGCGCGAGATCGGGGTGTTCGATTTTACGCCCATTGTGCTTGGCGCTGCGCTTGTTGCGATTCCCTATATGTGGCTCGTAATGCCGCGCCTTCTGAACGACAACAGCGTCGAAGCGGACGGATCAACGCGCATGTTCCACACCAGATTGCGCGTGGGCAGTCAGTCGATGCTCAGCGGTAAGGAGCTATCCGAAGTAGCCGACAAGCTGCCGGGCGGAATAACCTTTCACGGGGTGAACAAAGGGCCGTTCCAGCCGCAACAGCGTGTCCATATCTCCGGCACGCACGAAGCGTTGGAGGACGCAACACGCGAACTTCGTGGCGAGCTCGCTCCCTCCTGGGTTCTCGACCGGATCAAGCGCACGGCTTCTGCCACGGGCATGGACCAGATGGTGGTCGAAATGACAGTCACCGCTGATTCACGCCTGATCACCCGCACTTTGCCATCCTCTGGGATCGCCGACCTGTATGGTGTTGCCGTTCTGGGTATTCACCGGCCTGATCGATTGATGGGTGAACGCGACCAGTATTCAGATGGCGGCGATTTGCGCATCAAGGAAGGCGACGTGCTTCTGGTGATGGGCATTGAGCCTGACCTTCAGGAATTCGCCCGCGCCGACAGCCTGCTTATGCTCGAAGGCGCACGTGAACTTCCCCGCCGGTCAAAGGCCGTGCTTTCGACTGCAATCATGGGCTTTTCGGTCATTATGGCTGCAGTGGGCCTGCTGCCTATCGCAATCAGCGCGCTTGTCGGCGCGATCCTGATGTTCGTGACGGGCTGCGTGAAGTTCGACCGGGTGGGAAGGGCGCTTTCAGGCCAGGTCATCGTGTTAGTCGCAGCGAGTATCACCATCGGGCGTTTTATCGATGAAAGTGGCGCTGCTGCGTGGCTGGGCGAAACTTTGTCTTTGGGCCTCGTTTATCTACCGCCGGCGCTCGTTCTGGCGGCGATCATGGCGTTTGTGACCGTGCTCACCAACTTTGCTTCCAATGCGACCGCAGCGACGGTGGGGACGCCGATTGCGTTCAGCATTGCCGCGACCCTTGGCTTGCCTCCAGAGCCGCTGGTTCTGGCCGTCCTGTTCGGTTGTAACCTGTGTTATGCCACGCCGATTGCGTACCAAACCAACATGCTCATCATGGCCGAGGGTAAGTACGAGTTTGCCGACTACATTCGCACCGGGGTGCCGCTTGTGGCGATCATGGTGGCGACGCTCTCTGTGCTGCTGGTGCTGAGCTACGGGCTTTAAAGCCTGCGCCAGCCGGGCGTGTCCGGTTTCGTACTTCTTGGCAATTTGCGATGGTGAGTGAATGTCTTCGCATCTTGCGCTCACCTCATTGAATTTACCGGAGAAACTGACACTCATTGAAGGAGTGTGTTTTGCACTCCTGAACAGATTCTCAAGTGTCTCAACCCAAGTGTTTCAACCGCAAGGGTCACGCGGCGCGTTGCGGCAGCTTGGGAGGGAGCGGCGCACAAACAGTTACGGCCACCAAACAAGGCAAAAACCCCGTCTGGCGGCCGTGTTCTCCTCCCCAGGAGAATTCTGTGATGAAGAAGCCGGTTGGCTAAAACCACCCGTTTAGCTTGGAACGTAAGTCCCGAGACGATGGTGAAGGGCGTTGATCTTGGCGAGCTCCTCGCGATCTTCGGTGCCCCGAGCATGACTTTCCAGCGCACGGCGCAAGAGCTTCATGTCAGCGGTCGAAAGAAGCGCGCGGGCGCGGGCAGGTTCGGTCTTCGGAGTGTCGTTATCGCTCATCGTATCTCTCTTCTCTGGCTCGAAATGAACCGAATGATGAGTAAAGCTAATGAAGGGTTGCTTCGGTTCCCGCAAGGCCAGTGTTTCGCGACCTCACAGGAACCGAGCTATCGAACCTTTCGCTGCGGCGAACTGGTTCCCCTCCGCTGCGATTTACGCAGCGGCGAATTGGTTCATGGTGTTGTCTTTACCGCCCGCTTTGAGGGCAGCTTCACCGGCGAAGTATTCCTTGTGGTCATCGCCAATGTCAGAGCCAGCCATGTTCTGGTGCTTGACGCAGGCGATACCCTGACGGATTTCCTCGCGTTGAACGTTCTTGACGTAGCCAAGCATCGCAGCATCACCGAAGTACTCTTTTGCGAGGTTATCGGTGCTGAGCGCGGCGGTGTGATACGTCGGCAGCGTGATGAGGTGGTGGAAGATGCCAGCGCGCTTCGCAGCATCGGCTTGGAAGGTGCGGATTTTCTCGTCTGCCTCTGCTGCAAGCTCGGTGCTGTCGTAGTCCACGCTCATCAGCCTGTCGCGATCAAATGCCGACACGTCCTTGCCTGCTTCTTCCCAAGCGTCAAACACTTGCTGACGGAAGTTGAGCGTCCAGTTGAACGAAGGCGAGTTGTTGTAAACAAGCTTTGCGTTCGGGACGACTTCCCGAACACGGTCAACCATGCCGGCGATTTGCTCAACGTGGGGCTTCTCGGTTTCGATCCAGAGAAGATCAGCGCCGTTCTGGAGCGAAGTGATGCAGTCCAGAACGCAGCGATCTTCGCCAGTGCCGGAGCGGAACTGGTAAAGGTTCGAAGGAAGACGCTTGGGGGCAAGCAGCTTGCCATCGCGGCTGATGAAGACCTGACCGTTGGTGATGTTGGCCGCATCAACTTCGTCGCAGTCGAGGAATGCGTTGTACTGGTCGCCAAGATCGCCTGGCTCTTTCGAGAACGCGATTTGCTTGGTGAGGCCGGCGCCGAGCGAGTCGGTGCGGGCAACGATCACACCGTCTTCAACACCCATCTCGAGGAAGGCGTGGCGACAAGCGCGGATCTTCTGGAGGAAGTCTTCGTGCGGCACGGTAACCTTGCCGTCCTGGTGTCCACACTGCTTTTCATCAGAAACCTGGTTCTCGATTTGCAGAGCGCAGGCGCCTGCTTCGATCATTTTCTTGGCAAGAAGGTAGGTCGCTTCCGCGTTACCGAAACCGGCATCGATGTCAGCGATGATTGGAACGACGTGGGTTTCGTGGTTGTCGATCTGGTTTTCGATTTCCTTGGCCTTGACCGCGTCGCCAGCTTCGCGTGCAGCATCAAGATCGCGGAACATCATGCCAAGCTCACGAGCGTCGGCTTGCTTGAGGAAGGTGTAAAGCTCTTCGATGAGCGCAGGCACACTTGTTTTCTCGTGCATAGATTGGTCGGGGAGCGGGCCGAACTCACTGCGGAGCGCCGCAACCATCCAGCCCGAGAGGTAGAGGTAGCGTTGTTTGGTGCTGCCGAAGTGCTTCTTGATCGAAATCATCTTCTGTTGCGCGATAAAACCGTGCCAGCAGCCAAGCGACTGCGTGTAGTTTGCAGGGTCGGCATCATAAGCTTCCATGTCGGCGCGCATGATCTTTGCGGTGTATTTCGCAATGTCGAGTCCGGTAGGGAAGCGGTTTTGAATCGCCATACGAGCGGTAGCTTCAGGGTCGATTGCGTTCCAGCTTGGGCCGCCGGCCTCGATTGCGGTGCGCATGTTTGCGATAGCAGATTGGTAAGTCATGAAACCGTCCTTGGTTATTGGGGAGGGATGAGGGGCAAGTGACATGGTGCGCCGCAGCGCGACAGGAAAAGTTACAAACTTTGTTGTCTATATGACGCACTAACCGGCTCGATCTTGTGTAACTGTGTAAAGAAGTTTACAGATCATCTATGACAGATTCATCGCTACTCGCCGGTCCTTCGCTTCGTCGTCTGCGCAAACGCGAAGGGCTCACCCAAGCCGCTATGGCCGCCTCGCTTGGTATTTCGCCGAGCTATCTTAATCTCATCGAACGTAACCAGCGCCCGCTTTCGGCGCGTGTGCTGGTGCAGGTGATCGAGCGGTTCGATTTTGATCCCCGCGACATTCGTGAGGATGAAACCATCGGCGGGGTCGACGGACTTGCCCGGCGCATGGCGGACAAACGCTTTGCCGACCTTGGTATCGACCGCGAGGAATTGCAGGAGTTCCTCTCTGCCGCTCCGCAAGCAGCCGCGGCCTTTGCGCGGCTATACGACAATTCTGATGCGAGCATACCAAGCGACGACCCGGCCGGCGATGCAAGGCGTGCAGTGGAGCGTTGGCAAAACCACTTTCCCGACCTCGACCACGCGGCTGAGGAGCTTTCTGACCAATTGCGCCTGTCGCGCGGCGACCTTGCCCCTGCTCTATCGGAGCGGCTGCGCGAGAAACATCGCCTCACCGTTCGGATCTTGCCCGCAGATGTGATGCCGGGGATGATGGCGCGTCTCGACCTTCATGCGCGGCAGTTGCAAATCTCCGAGATGCTTGGGGGCGCTGCGAGGCGGTATCAGATCGCGCGGCAAATCGCGCTGTTCGAGCAACGTGAGCTCATCGAAACTCTTGTTGAAGGCGCGAACATTTCCTCAGCCGACGGGCGCGACAAGTTTCGCGAACATGTGACCAATTACGCCGCTTCCGCTTTGCTTATGCCTTACAGCCGGTTCCTGCGTGCGTGTGAACAGACCGGCTATGATCTCGCTGTGCTCACGCGGCGGTTCACCGTTAGCCTTGAGCAATTGGCGGATCGCCTGACGACCCTGCAAAGAGTTGGTGAGCGCGGGCTTCCATTCTTTTGTGCGCGGTTCGGGCGCACGGGCCGCATGATCCACTTTATCGCAGGCGCAAGCGGGGCAGCCTATCCGCTCGAAGGCGCGCGCTGGCCGGCCTGGGTCCCTTATGCCGCATTCGAACGGCGCGGTTCCTTGCTCACGCAGTCTGTATTGTTCGGGGAGGGCGAAGCAATTCCGAGGCATTGGTTTACAATGGCCAGCACCTTCGAGATCAGCGGCGAAGCCTGTTTGTCACGGCGTGCGGTCGTGCTCGGTATAGAGGCGCGATACGCCGAAAATCTTGCCGAAGCGCGCGGTGTGTCGCTCGACCAGCTCGATGCCATTCCCTTGGGTACACCGTGCAAGGCGTGTGGCAAGGTCAACTGCCTGACACCGGCACCGGGGCGCATGGCACTGACGGGGTGAGAAAGCGGTTTGATACCGCAAACATTTTGGAACGAACAATCCCAGGCATGGTTCTCAAACTATTGGAGGAAAAGAATATGTCTGAAGAACGCATTACTGAAACAACCGATGCACAAGGTAACACCCACACGACCCGCGTTGTTTCTGACGGTGGCTCCGGAGGCGGGATGGCCAAATGGGCGTTCCTGCTCGTTCTGGTGATTGCTCTTGGTGTTGCAGGTTTCCTTTTGACGCAAACGAACACGGCCGAAATCGCAAAGGACAACGCGATCACTGAGGCAGCACAGGATGTAGGCGAAGCTGCTGGTCAGGTGGGTGAAGCTGCCCAAGAGGCCGGGGAAGCGGCGCGCGATGCTGCCGAGAACATGGGCGGATAAACACCGCGTTAACTACTGTGGGGCCTGAATAACGCGCGCTGCTTGCGGCACTGTAAAATTTACCGACACTTAAACACTCAGCATTAGGAAGAGGATCGAAAAGCAGACATCAGCCCAAGGCGCGCGCGTTTTTATGATCCGATTATTCAAGCACTACATCCCCCATGCGGTGATGCTTCTGGGTATCCTGGACTTTGCACTTCTCGTGGTCGCAAGCGAGGCAGCGTGGCAGTTGAGGGCCAATCAGATCAACATGGATCCAGGGCCGATCGAAGGGCGCTGGATCCCGCTTATTGGCTCTGCCTCCGTAGTATGGTTGGCGATGATCGCCGTCGGAGTGTACGGTCCTTACGCCTTGAGATCGTTGCGGTTTGCCGGTGCGCGCCTGCTGGTCGCAATCAGCCTTGGCATCATTGCGTTAGCGACGATTGATTGGATTTTGCCGGGCGAGACTTTCTGGCGTTCAACCCTTCTTTACGCCATGGGTTTTGCGATCTTTGTGCTGGTTGCCGACCGGCTTCTTCTCAACAGCTTCCTTGGCTCCTCCGCCTTTCGCAGGCGGGTCATGGTTCTGGGCGCAGGGGACCGCGCGCAGCGTTTGCGCAACCTTAGCGAACAGCCGGAATCGGGGTTCGTCATCGTTTCATACATTGCGATGGGCGAGCCTGAGCGAGTTGTCGAAGAGGCGATTGCGCGCGAAGCCATCCATGATCTTGGCCGTTTCGTTGAAAATCTCGGCGTGAGCGAGGTTGTCCTTGCCTTGCAGGAGCGCCGCAATTCCCTGCCCCTTTCCGACCTTTTGCGGATCAAGACAAAGGGTGTCCACGTCAACGACTTTTCCAGCTTCCTTGAACGCGAGACAGGCCGCGTGGATCTGGATACGGTGAATCCCAGCTGGCTCATCTTCTCGGACGGCTTTTCGAGTGGGCGGATGCTGTCGAGCGCAGTCAAACGTTTGTTCGACATCGTGGCCTCGGTCATCCTGCTGGCGCTAACCTTCCCGATTATATTGATATTCGCGCTTATCGTGAAACTCGACAGCAAAGGGCCTGCCTTCTTCAGACAGGAGCGCATTGGACTTTTCGGCCAACCATTTCACCTCATCAAACTGCGCTCCATGCGGGTTGATGCAGAGAAAGACGGGGCGAAATGGGCAGCCGAAAATGACGACCGGATCACCCGTGTCGGTCGCTTTATCCGCAAGGTGCGCATTGATGAGCTACCGCAAACCTGGAGCGTTCTGAAAGGTGAGATGAGCTTTGTCGGCCCTCGGCCCGAAGTGCCAAAGTTCGTCAATGACCTTCAAAAAGATATCCGCTTCTACCAGGAGCGACACATGGTGAAACCTGGCATTACCGGGTGGGCGCAGATTAATTACCCTTACGGCGCCTCGACCGAGGACAGCCGCAAGAAGCTCGAATACGACCTCTATTACGCTAAGAATTATACACCTTTCCTCGATTTCGTGATCCTGTTGCAGACGGTGCGCGTGATCCTTTGGCCGGAAGGGGCGCGCTGATTTTGGCGGGTTTCGAAAGCCTTGAACCGATGCTGGCGTGGGTGTGCTATCTTGCCGGGGCAATCGCTTCGGCGGGGGCGCTTGTATGGATTGCGCAATTTGGCGATCGAAATCGACCTGATCGCAAATCCGTTCTTGTGGCACTCGCGACGTGTGTCGTGTGGTGCAGCCTCTCGCTCGCCTCTGATCCTGGGTCGCTAGCAGTCGGTATCGCGGAGACCGCGCGCAATGTTGCGCTACTGGTGGTCATTTTTCACCTGTTTGCAGCCGATGGACGCGATGAAAGCCTTAAGCCAACTCGGCCTGTGATTGTCATCCTCGTCCTTGTTCAACTGCTTCAGTTGGTCCTGATCGGCGTCGATGCGCAGGCCACTTCTTTCCCGCAAGTGCTGCAGCTGACAGATGAAATCAGCGGATTCTTCTCGATGATGGTTGCGATCGGTGCGCTGGTGCTATTGCACAACCTTTACGCAGGGGCCGCCTCCACTTCGCGCCGGATCATCATGTGGAGTGGGATCGGGCTTGGCGGGTTCTTCGCCTATGATCTCAACCTTCACACGCTCGCCTATCTTGGCCAGGTGAACCCGCCCGTTCTGGTTTCGCTTTATGGCCTTGCGGCAGCGGTCATGGCTGTGATGATGGCTTTCGGGGCGAATTCAAGCAGCGCAGGCCTGGAGTTCAAACCGTCGCGCGCAGTCACCTTCCAAACGCTCTCGCTGCTTGTCATCGGCTCCTATCTGATTGTGATGGTCATTGTGACGCGCAGTTTGGCGCTCTTGGGTGGAGATGTCGCACGCGCCAGCCAGATCGCGTTTGTTGTGTTTGCCATTGCGGCCGCCGCTATCTGGCTGCCATCGCATCGGATCAGGCGCTCGGTGCGGGTGATGGCCGCCAAGCACTTGTTCCAGCATCGTTACGATTACCGCGAAGAGTGGCTTCGCTTCACGCGGACCATCGGCCATGTCTCGAACAATCGCAGCAGCTTTCAGGAGCGCGCGGTAAAGGCGCTTGCCGACATTACCGAAAGTCCGGCGGGTCTGCTGCTGATGCCTAACGAAGAAGCGCAGCTTGAGCTTAATGCGCGGTGGAACTGGCCGACCCTGGACGTTCCCGCCATCGCGAGCGACTATAAGCTGCCTGGTCTGCTGGAACAGCACAATCACATTCTCGCTCTCGATGAGGCGCGTTCCGGTATCGAGTATTTTGGCGAACTTGACCATGTTCCGGCGTGGCTGCTCGAAGCCGAGGATGCGTGGGCGCTTGTTCCGCTTATTCACTTCGACAGGCTGGTTGGCGTCATCGTTCTTGCCCGCCCTCCCATTGAGCGCAGGCTCGACTGGGAAGATTTCGATCTGCTGCGGGTCGGTGGTCAGCAACTGGCAAGCTATCTGGCCGAGCAGGCCGGACAGCAAGCCTTGATGGACGCAAGCCGTTTCGACGAGTTCAATCGGCGCATGGCGTTTGTCATGCACGACATCAAGAACATCGCGAGCCAGCTGTCGCTCCTTTCGCGCAACGCTGAGAAACACGCCGATAATCCCGATTTTCGCGCCGATATGCTCGTCACTTTGCGCAATTCTTCGGACAAGCTGAACATCCTGCTCGATCGCCTGGGACGGTATGGTTCGGGCCAAGCGCAAGAAGTGCGCGAGCTTGATCTCAATGACCTCGCAGTCAGGGTCCGTGATCGTTTTAAAGGCGTGCATCCCGTTTCGTTCGCGCGCACTGAACCGGTAAGAGTGCTTGCCGATGAAGAGGCGCTCGAACAGGCGCTGCTTCATCTCGTCCAGAACGCCGTTGACGCAAGCGATGATGATGATGCCGAGGTGATCTTGAACACTTCGCGTGATGGCTTCAGCGGATCAATCGAAGTTGTTGATGTCGGCGCTGGCATGACACCTGAATTCGTGCGCACCGGGCTGTTCAAACCGTTCGTGTCATCCAAACAGGGCGGGTTCGGCATTGGAGCATTTGAAGCACGCGAAATGGTCAAGGCGATGGGCGGCAGGCTCACCGTCGAAAGCCGCGAAGGGTTGGGAACGCGCTTTAGCGTAAGCCTGCCAGTCCCCGAAGCGGCGCGACTGCGCGATGCGAGCACTTCCGCCGCCCAAATTATCGACCACTAAACACCAAGTGAAGAAGAGGCCGCCTGATGGCTGATAAAAAACCCGTTTTGCTCGTCATTGAAGATGATGAAGGCCTGCAAGCCCAATTGAAATGGGCCTATGAGGATTTTGAAGTCGTGATCGCTGGCGACCGCGACAGCGCAATTGCGGCGCTTCGCAGCGAGGCGCCTGCGGTTGTCACCCTCGATCTCGGGCTGCCGCCTGATCCGGATGGTACGACAGAGGGTTTCGCTGTGCTTGATGCGATCATGGCACTGAAGCCTGATACGAAAGTGATCGTGGCGAGCGGACACGGCGCGCGCGAAAGTGCGCTTCAGGCGATTGAGCGTGGAGCCTATGATTTTTACCAGAAGCCGGTCGATATCGAACAGCTTGGCCTGATCGTCCGGCGGGCGTTCAACCTTCACACAATCGAGGATGAGAACCGCCGATTGGTCGCTCATGCAAGCGAGGACAAGACAGTTCTCGGTCGCTTAATCACTGGCGCGCCAGAAATGGTCAAGGTTGCTCGAACGATTGAACGGGTGGCTTCGACCAATGTCTCGGTCATGCTTTTGGGTGCGAGCGGCACAGGCAAGGAACTGCTTGCGCAAGGCCTGCATGAGGCCAGCAACCGCCGCGATAAACCTTTCGTTGCAATCAATTGCGCCGCGATCCCGGAAAACCTTTTGGAAAGCGAGCTTTTCGGTCACGAGAAAGGCGCATTTACCGGCGCTGTCAAAACCACCGAAGGAAAGATCGAGAGCGCCAATGGCGGCACGCTCTTCCTCGATGAGGTGGGGGATATCCCACTGCCTTTGCAGGTGAAGCTCCTGCGTTTCCTTCAAGAGCGCACCATTGAACGCATCGGCGGGCGCAAGACTATCGCGGTCGACACTCGCATCGTTTGCGCAACCCACCAGAACCTTGAGAGCATGATTGGCGAGGGTACTTTCCGCGAAGACCTGTTCTATCGCCTGGCCGAGATTGTCGTGCGTATTCCCGGTCTAGCAGAGCGGCATGGTGACGCCGTTCTGCTCGCCAAGGCGTTCCTCAAGCGTTTTGCTGCGGAAATGAACCCGGCGGTCACTGGTTTTGCGCCTGATGCCCTTCGCGCGATTGATGGTCACGAATGGCCCGGCAATGTGCGCGAGCTTGAAAATCGGGTGAAGCGCGCTGTTATTATGGCCGATGGCAAACTTGTAGCGGCGGCGGATCTCGATTTTGAAGGCGAAGAGGATGAGGACGCGGAGGTCCTCAATCTCAAGTCTGCCCGTGAACAGTCGGACCGCAAGGTGATCCGCCATGCTCTGGCGCGCAGCGAGGGCAATATTTCGAGCACTGCCAAGCTTCTCGGGATCAGTCGTCCGACCTTGTACGATCTGCTCAAACAATATGATTTGCAGGTGTAGTCTCGACAAGCGGGTTTGATCAGGGCAGTGCGCGGCCACAATGATGTCGCGCCTGTCTGTTCTTGCCGATCCGATGATCGTGGTGCTGATCACCACGACGCTTTTGGCGACCGTGGTTCCAGCGGCAGGTGAGGCGCGGGGCATTGCCCAGAATGTTTCCAATGTCGCGATTTTTCTGTTGTTTCTGGTCAATGGCATGCGCATTGCGCGCGGGGAAATTGCCGAAGGCCTTGCGAACTGGCGGTTTTTCGTGCCGCTTTTCGCGTGGGTTTTCGGAGCGATGGCGCTTATTGGATTAGGCCTTTCGACGCTTGCCTCTGGCCTACTTCCGCCGCTTGTCGCGCTTGGCTTCCTGTTTCTGGGTGCGCTGCCTTCCACGATCCAATCTGCGACGTCTTACACCAGCCTTGCAGGCGGCAACGTCGCGCTTTCCGTAGTGGGGGCTGCTCTCATCAACATCGCCGGAGTTTTCATCACGGCCCCGCTTTTCGCGCTTCTGGCAGGTGGGGAAACGGTCGATGTTGGCTCCGAGACGATTGTGCGTATCGGCATGATCCTCATCCTGCCTTTCCTAATTGGCCAGGCACTGCAGGGTTGGACGATTGACTGGCTAAGGACACGCAAATCAGATGTCGCCTGGCTTGACCGGATCGTCATCGGCATTGCCGTGTATGTCGCTTTCTCAGGCGCGATCGAGCAAGGGCTTGGCCAGATGTTTACCCTTCTTGGTTGGGCCGCGCTGATCGGCCTCATCATGGTCTATCTTGTCGCTGCATCTGGCGGCGCGTGGGTCACTGGCGGGCTTCTCAACATCTCTCGCGAAGACCGGATCGCTTTCCTTTTCGCCGGTGCGCAAAAGAGCGTAGCCATCGGCGCGCCGCTCGCGGCCATTCTGTTCGCGCCCGACGTAGCAGGCTTCGTCATCGCGCCGCTGCTGCTGTATCATCTGCTCCAGCTGCTTATCGCAGCGCCGCTCGCCAATTTTCTGGCCAAGTCTAGGATTTAGGCTGGTAGGTCTGATCTTCGGTCGGAAATGTGCGTTCGCGCACTTCCTCGGCGTAGTGCGCGACCGTTTTCTCAATGACGGAAGCAATATCCTCATACTTCTTCACAAAGCGCGGGACGCGTTCAAACATGCCGAGCATATCTTCGGTCACCAGCACTTGCCCGTCACACTGGTTTGATGCGCCAATGCCAATTGTCGGACACGACACCGCTTTCGTCGCCTCGATCGCGATGGGTTCGAGCACGCCTTCGAGCACGATCGCAAACGCTCCCGCTTTGTCCAGGGCAACAGCATCGCTGACGATCTTTTCTGCTTCTGCATCGGATCGCCCGCGAGCCATGTAACCGCCGAGCACGTTGACCGCCTGCGGGGTGAGACCAACGTGCCCCATCACCGGGATGCCGCGCGTGTTGAGGAATTCAACCGTCTCGGCCATCGCCTCGCCGCCTTCAAGCTTCACCGCAGCCGCGCCCGTTTGCTTGAGCAGGAATGACGCGCTTTCAAACGCTTGCTCTTTGCTCGCCTCGTAGGAGCCGAAGGGCATGTCCACGACCACCACCGAGTGATAGCTTCCGCGCACCACCGCCGCGCCGTGATTGGCCATCATTTCGAGCGTCACCGGGACGGTCGAAGGCAGGCCGTAAATCACTTGAGCCAGCGAATCTCCAACTAGCAGCAAATCGCAATGCGCATCCAACAGTTGTGCCTGACGCGCGGTGTAGGCGGTCAGCATCACCAGTGGGTCCTCGGTCACCCCGTCCTTTTTGCGCGCCCTGATGCGCGGCACGGTCAGCCGTTTCATCGGCTGCGGGGTGGGGTTGGCTCGGCTTGTGCTCGTATCGAGCTGGAATGTTGTCGACATGGGGGCTGTCTCTAATGGTCAGGGCGCGAAAGGCAAAAAATTTTGAGGTTGAGGCCAGAGTTATCGGATGAGCTGGATTGTCTTCGAGGTGACACGATCGCCGGGTGGGTAAGTCAGTATTGGGTCGGGAAGTTAAGCAATTTCAGTTGCTTGGGTGTGAGGCCGCACTGCTTTCTTCTCCGGAAGCTTTTCGCCTTGAGATACGAACACAAAAGCGGGCTTTGCCACAGCGATTGTCGAGCCGGACGAAGAGAAGCGGGTCACGCAGCCTTCTGTGCACAAAATTGCACCTCAATCATCGCTTGATAACCGCCACGTTCCCCTTGGCGTTTGGTTAAAATCGTTGCACAACCCCGCTCCAAGAGTTGAGGGTTAAGTGCCGCTTAAAAGGCGCTCGCAAAAAAGGGACTTATCAAACAATGGCAGCATCCAGCGTCGGGCACGAAAACTGGTCATCGCGCAGCGCGTTTATCCTTGCGGCCGTTGGGTCGGCTGTAGGCCTTGGCAATATGTGGCGATTTCCTGCTGAAGCTGGCGAAAACGGCGGTGGTGCCTTTGTTCTATTCTATATCTTCTGCGTGCTGCTGATCGGTTTGCCGGTGCTTTTGTCCGAGGTTCTGATCGGCCGCCACGGCCAGGCTAATGCGCCTGAATCGGTGCGCCGGCTTGCTCGCGATTCAAATGCGTCGGGTGGCTGGGGATTTATCGGTTCCATAGGTGTCTTTGCCGCTTTCCTCATCCTCAGCTTCTACTGCGTCGTTGGCGGTTGGGTGGTTTATTACATCGGCATTTTTGCAGGCGATCTGTTCCAGACCGGGCTCACTGGTGGAGCGTTTGAAGGGCGCGCAGCCGAAGATGTCGAGGGGCTGCTGCCGGGCCTGTTTGGCAATGGCGCGATGATGGTTGGGCTGAACCTCGGTTTCCTTGCGGCTACGATGTTTTTTGTCGCGCGCGGGGTGTCGAGCGGGATCGAATGGGTTGCGGTCTATCTTATGCCGCTGTTCTTTCTGCTCTTCCTTGGCATTACCATTTATGGCGCGTTCACCGGTAACTTTGGTGATGCGGTTGCCTATCTGTTTACGTTCGATTTTTCCAAGCTCACCCCGGCAGTGATGTTGGCTGCGGTCGGGCAGGCGTTCTTCTCGCTGTCGCTCGGTGTTGCCGGCATGATGACCTACGGCGCCTATGCCAACCGCGAAACCAATTTGGGCCACACTTCGGGGATTATCGCAGGCGCGGATACCGCCGTGGCGCTGCTCGCGGGGCTGGCAATTTTCCCGATCGTCTTCGCCGCCGGATTGTCGGCAAGCATCGGGCCGGGTCTCATGTTCCAATCATTGCCTATCGCGTTCCAGGCGATGCCGTTTGGCTCGCTTATCGGCCTTGCGTTTTTCATCATGATCTTTTTCGCAGCGCTCACCAGCTCGGTTTCGCTGCTCGAAGCGCCGACTGCGTGGACTTATGAAAGGTTCAAGATCACGCGACCTCTCGCGACGGTGATTGTGGGGCTGGGTGCGGCTGTTCTGGGTGTATTATCGGCGTTGTCTTTCAACACTCTCGGTGAGTTCTATCCGCTGGGCTTCATCCCGCTCTTTGCGGAAACCAATTTCTTCGACACACTCGATGGCGTGACGGCGAAGCTGTTCATGCCGATTGGCGCGATCCTGACGTGCATTTTTGTGGGCTGGATTGCCGATGCGCGGCTGATCGACAACGAGAACGGTCTTGATGGCGGACTGCACCTTTTGTGGCGGGTGTTGGTGCGCTTTGTGTGCCCGATTGTTCTCACCGTGATTTTGGTGATGGGGCTGCTCGCTTAAGTTTTGCCGAAAATGGGAGGAGTGCGCACTTGCACTCCTCCTTCTTATGTGGAACATAATGGGAACAAAGGGGCTCTGGGCGAGTCTCTTCACCTGTTCCTATGACCCAATCGGCTTCTCCTTCCCGGCCTGACGCGCCGCCCGTTCTGCACCTCTCCGGTGTGGACACCGCTGCTTTGTCGAAGCCTCTTCTTTCTGGACAGCGCGAGGCGCGGTGGCGTCCGGGCCTTGCTGACCAACCTTTGCATAGCGAGATTTTTGCAAGCGCGCGTGATGCCAGCGGGGCAGGGCTGGCGATGGCCCTGGCGCGCGATGCGCTGAGTTCTTCCGGATCGGTTGCGGGTGAGAAGGAACATGCTCTGGCCGAGGCGGAAGATCTGCGCCAAGTGCTCTGGGTGCAGGACAGCCGCGCGATTGCAATGAACGGACGACCCTATCTCTACGGGCTTCCCGAAGAATGGCGCGAGCGGCTGATCTGTGTCGAGGCGAATACTCCCGAAGATGCGCTGTTTGCCCTCGAAGAGGGGCTCAAATGCCGCGACCTGATGTGCGTGATCGGAGAGATTGCGGGTAATCCGCGCGCGCTCGATTTCACCGCGTCGAGAAGGTTGAGCCTGACGGCGGAAAAGCACGGTGTTGCGCTGTGGCTGGTGCGGCTTGAGGCCGAAGCGGATTTGTCCTCGGCGCGTATGCGTTGGAGGGCACGCCCTGCGGTGTCTGAAAGCCCGCGCTGGAATGCAACCGCTCCGGGCGAGCCTATGTGGCAGGCCGAGCTTTTCCGCGCCCGCTCCCATGCGCCGGGGGAATGGACGCTGAGTTCCCAGGACGGTCGATTGTGCGTGCCCAAACCGCCCAGGCAATCCGTCAAAGAAGCCGCCAAAGAACCCACCAAAGAAACCGGGCATCCTCTCGAGCATACACGCAATGTCCCTTTCAAACCTCCCAAGCATCCCCAGAAAAGACCGGCGCATTCTGGCAATCTGGTGCGCGCAACTTTCGGTCGATCGCTGGCAGCTGTCGCGAGGGGCTGAGGCTGAAGAGGGGCGCGCGAATGAAGGTGAGGGCGAACCGCCAACCGCCCTCATCACCGAGACCGCCCATGGCCCGCGTATTGATGCGGTAAATGACAGCGGTGCCCGCGTGGGCGCAAGGGTGGGCATGATGCTCGCCGATGCGCGCGCACTTTATCCGAACCTCAAGACCGCGCCTTCCGATCCTGCGGGTGATCTCGCGTGCCTTGAGAAGCTTGCTGTGTGGGCGCAGCGCTGGGGCCCGTGGAGCGCGCTTGATCCGCCCGATGGCCTGCTCGTCGATGTGACAGCGGTTGCGCATCTATTTGGCAGTGAGGGCAGGCTTATCGCCGACGTCGAGCGTGCTTTTGCCAAGCGCCATCTGCGAGTGCGCGCGGCCATTGCCCCCACGGCGGGTGCGGCCTGGGCGATGGCGCATTACGGCCCGCGCGGTAGCATCATCAATCCTTCCCACTCAGGCGAAGATTTCATTCGTCACCTCGCAGACCTTCCCGCAGCAGCGCTGCGCCTTGACCAGGATGTTCTTACCGTCCTTCGCCGCCTCGGCCTCCAGCGCCTCGGCGATCTGGCTGATATTGCGCGCGGCGCCACAAGCCGCAGCGAAGCCGCTGCAAGAGACGCGCTTCGCCGCCGGTTTCGCGGTCGCAAATCGCCCGCTGCCAACCCGCTCATCCGCTTGGACCAGTTGCTCGGCCGCGTGCCTGAACCGCTGCTTCCGGTGGTGCCTGAACAGATGCCGCTCGTGCAGCGCCGCTTGATGGAGCCCTTGCGCCACCGCTCGCTGCTCGACCAGGTGCTGGAGGACCTGGCGCAGGACATGGCGCGCGAACTCGAAGCTCAGGGGAAGGGGGCAAGGAGACTTGAACTCGGCATGTGGCGGGTCGATGGCGAGGTGATCGTGCGGCGCCTCGAACTCGCTGCCGCGACACGCGATCCTCAACACATTACCCGCCTGTTCGGAGAAAAGCTTGAAGGGATAGAGGCAGGCTTCGGGATCGAAACCGTGCGGCTGCGCGCTTCTTGGGCGGAACCCTTGGCCGCCAGCCAAGCTGATGTCGAAGAGGCCGCTGCGCGCCACGGCACCTCGCTTTCGGCCTGCGTTGACCGGCTCACCGTGCGGCTTGGCCCGAATGCGGTGCGCCGCCCTGTGCCCCGTGCCAGCCATTTGCCCGAACGCGCACAAAGCTGGCAACCTGCGCTCGCCCCTGTGCCTGCGCTGCGCACGCCCAGCTTCTCGCGCAAGAGGCCGCTCAAGCTGCTCGACCGGCCAGAGGCAATCTCCGTCCTTTACGCTTCTCCCGATGGCTATCCCCAGCGCTTTCGCTGGCGTGGCCAAGTGCATGAGGTGGCGCGCGTCGAGGGGCCTGAGCGGATTGCACCTGAATGGTGGCGCGAGCGTTCGACCACGCGGCTGCGTGATTATTATGCCATCGAGGATGCGCATGGCGCGCGCTACTGGATATATCGCTCCGGCATTCTGGGCGATGGCCGCGGGGGGACACCGCACTGGTATCTCCACGCAATTGCCACATGAATGCGTAAAGAAATTAAGGATAGAATTTAGGAAATTCTTACTGTCTTTTGCGTAATGATCGGGTTCACCGACTTTAGCGACACCACGGAGACGGCGCGCATGGCGAGTTTGCCGCAGAACAATAACCCAAGAGCGTCTCAACGGCGTCCCTTGCACCTGTTGATCAAGGGCCGCGTTCAATCACGCTCGATCTATGCCAAACTCATTGATATTTCAGAGGGCGGCTGCAAGATTTGTGCAACCGAAGGCTTCGCCAATCTGGGCGAAAGGGTGACCATCCGTGTTAACGGGATCAACACCCCGCTGGGCAAGGTCGCATGGGTCGAGGGCAAAATGGCAGGGGTGACATTTGAAAGCCCGATGCACGTCGCCGTGCTCGATCACCTGTGCGCAAATGTTTATGATGCAACAGACTATCAAAAACAGCGTATGCACCAAATGTGATCGCTAGCAGGCGATGCGCTTGACCGGCGTTGCCATTGTTCAGACACAAAAAGGGGCCGGGAGGAACATCCGGCCCCTTTCGTTTTCACAGCACATGGCTGTGGGTAAGAAAGCTTAGTTGCCCGGATTGTAAGGGATGGTCGACTTGTGCACGGCCATCTTCAGATCGCCTTCCGCATCCCGGATATAACCGATTGTATATTCCACCTTTACCTCATCACCGCCATTGGCCGGAGTGAAGTAGTAGTTGCCCATCGCAACGGCCATGTTGCAGATATTGTTGGTGATGCCGGCATTCTGCCAACGCACCGATGACCACGGGGTGATCGCAAAACCCTTGTCTTCAGGATAAGAGTCGTTTCCGCCCACGAAGTAGGACAATGCACCATCGAAGGATGGTCGGAATTGCTCGACCGAGGCAAGCGTTGGTTTGAACAACACAAGGCTTTCGTCATAGGCGTAGAATGTGTCGATGTGGTCAATCGCGGCCTGGCGATAATCGCTGCCCGATGAATAGGCTTCGCCGATCTTGATGATGCCATCGCCCCACGCAGCCTGCGCGGCGATCACTTCCTTTTCCGTGATGCATTGCATCTGCGCCTCGGTTGGACCGGTCGGCTCGCCTGCACCGATCGGAGTGTTGTCATTGGTCTGTGCGGTGGCGGCGGTGGCAAGGATGGCAGTCGCTGCGGCTGAAGCTGTCAGAGTGAGCTTCGCGCGGTTGAATACGGTGTTCTTCATTATAGTCTCCTTGGAGGGGATCGTCCCCGGAACGTCTGGGTATGAAATAGGGAGATCAGGAAGGTCGCGAAATTCCCCGGCGGGCCTAAGTCAAAGCGTGTAGGCCGCTTGGCCTATGCTTTTTCCGCATTTTGGGGGGGAGGGTTGCACAGTTTGTAATTGCAGGGATGGGGTAAAGAACATATGTAGAACACATGATTCAGAGATCACCTCAAAAGTCCTTGCGCGAAAGGCTGGAAATCCTCGCCGATGCGGCAAAATATGATGCGTCCTGCGCCTCGTCGGGCACGGCGAAAAAGAACTCGCTTGGCGGAAAAGGCGTGGGCTCAACCGAGGGGATGGGCATTTGTCATGCCTATGCGCCCGATGGGCGGTGTATCTCGCTTTTGAAGGTATTGCTGACCAATCACTGCATCTTTGATTGCCATTATTGTATCAACCGGAAGAGCTCGAACACGCCGCGCGCGAAGTTCACACCGCAGGAAGTCGCCGACCTCACGATCAATTTTTACAAGCGCAATTATATCGAGGGGCTGTTTCTCTCCTCTGGTATCATCAAAAGCTCCAACCACACGATGGAACAGTTGATGGAGACCGCGCGCATCTTGCGCGAGGAATATGATTTTCGCGGCTACATCCATTTGAAAACTATTCCGGAGGCAGACCCTGAGCTGATCGAGCAGGCGGGAATGTATGCCGACCGGGTCTCGATCAATGTGGAACTGCCGACCAAAGCTGGTCTGACGAAGCTTGCCCCTGACAAGAACGAGGCGGAGATTGAGGGGGCTTTGGCAAAGACCAAGAACCGCATCATTCAGGCGAAGGATGAACGAAAGCGCTTTCGCCATGCGCCGCGCTTTGCACCTGCGGGGCAATCGACGCAGATGATTGTGGGGGCGGACGATGCCAATGACGCTGCGATCGTGAGCCGGGCTAGCAATCTCTACGGTAATTTCGGCCTTCGCCGGGTTTACTACAGCGCCTTTTCACCGATCCCCGATGCAAGCGCGGTGCTGCCGTTGAAGCGCCCGCCTTTGATGCGCGAACACCGGCTGTATCAGTCCGATTGGTTGATCCGGTTTTACGGCTTTGGTGCGAATGATGTGGCCGATGCGACTGAGAAGGATGGTAACCTCCCGCTTGATATTGATCCCAAGCTTGCCTGGGCACTGAAGTTCCGGGGGCAGTTTCCGGTTGATGTGAACCGTGCGTCCAAGGAGCAATTGCTGCGCGTGCCCGGGCTGGGGACAACGGCGGTGGGACGTATCCTGAAGGCGCGGAGATATCGTCGACTGCGCCTGGAGGATGTGGGAAAGCTGACCCAATCCATCGCCAAGGTGCGTCCCTTTCTGGTGGCCGCTGATTGGAGCCCAACGCGGCTGACCGATCGGGCAGATTTGCGCTCGATGCTCGCGCCCAAACAAGAGCAGCTGGAGCTGTTTTGATGAGCGCCCTCCAGCACGTCTCCCTCGGCGCGCATTATGTCGTCCATTTGCCCAGACCCGATGACTTTGCCTTCTGGCGCGAGCGCGCGCGACAACTCATCCAATGCGATGTGCCCCCTGACCGGGTGAGCTGGGTTGAGCCGGGCGGGACGGGCGATCTGTTTGCTTTCGAGGGGCCATCACGCGGTGAGAAACGCCTGCCTGTGCCCGGCGCTGACGCGGGCGAGGTGCGCGCCTCGAAACGCTTCATGCGCCTTGCCCGCAATGCTTCGGTCCATTCTGATCCTGAACGTTTCAGCCTGCTCTATCGCGTGCTCTGGCGGCTCCAGTCGAAGCCGGGAATGATGCAGGACAGCGTAGACACCGACGTGCGCCGGATCGAGGAACTCGACAAGGAAGTGCGCCGCGACGCGCACAAGATGCACGCCTTCGTCCGCTTTCGCCTGATTGAAGGTAATGAGGTCGAGAATGAGGGCCAGGAGCACTACGTCGCGTGGTTTGAGCCCGACCACCATATCGTGCGCCGTGAGGCCGGCTTTTTCATGCGCCGCTTTGCCAATATGAACTGGTCGATCCTGACGCCGCGCGGAAGCATCCACTGGGACGGCGAGACTATGCGCGAAGGCCCTTCGGCCCGGCGCGAGGACGCTCCAGCAGGCGATCCGGTCGAGGCTTTGTGGAAGTCTTATTACGCCTCAACCTTTAACCCGGCGCGGTTGAAAGTCGGTGCAATGCTTTCGGAAATGCCCAAGAAATACTGGAAAAACATGCCCGAGGCCGAGCTTATTCCTCAGCTTATCGCAGGCGCACAGGCGCGCGAGGCAGGTATGGTGGCTGCGGGGACGCGCGAGGTTCGCGAAATGCCTTCAAGCCTTGAGGCCATCGCCGGGGGCATCAGTGCGTGCCGCGATTGTCCGATAGCCGAATGTGGCACCCGCGCGGTGATGGGCGAGGGGGCTCCGGGCAGCTCCCTGATGATCGTGGGCGAACAGCCGGGGGATCAGGAGGATTTGGCAGGGCGGCCTTTCGTGGGGCCTGCGGGCCAATTGCTTGATGTCTATCTCGATAAGGCGGGTATTGACCGAGGGGCATCCTACGTCACCAATGCTGTCAAACACTTCAAATTTGTGAGCCGCGGCAAACGCCGGATCCACCAGACCCCGCAAGCCAAGGAAATCGATACTTGTCGCTGGTGGCTCGAAGCCGAGCGCAAGATCGTACAGCCCCGCGTGGTTCTGGCCCTTGGCGCAAGCGCTGCAAGAGCAATGCTTGGCCGCACGGTGAGCCTTGCGAAAGAGCGCGGGCGACCCGCTCCGTTGGAGGATGGCAGCGAGCTTTGGATAACCGCGCACCCCTCCTATCTCCTTCGGCTCGATGGCGAGGCGAGAGCAGCGCAAGAAGAGCTTTTCGCGCGTGACCTCGCGGCGGTGCGAGGACGCCTCTTCGAGTTGGCAGCATGAAATGCCCGAGGCCCCGCTCACCCCTGACAAACGCACGCTGGAGGTCGATCCTGACGCAATCGAGCCGCCACAACCCGCGCCTTTTGTAGAACTGGGGCTGGTAAGCTGTTTCAGCTTTCTTCGCGGCGCGTCCGATGCGGTCGACCTTGCCATGACTGCGCGGAGCCAAGGCTATGACGCGCTGGGCATTGCGGATGTGAACAGCTTTGCAGGCGTGGTGCGGCTTCACACCGAAGCAAAGACCCTCAAGCTGCGCCCCGTGATCGGCACCCGCATCGAAACGGTCGAGGGGCTGGCCTTCCTTGCCTATCCGAGGGACCGCAAGGCCTATGGCCGCCTCTCGCGCCTCATCAGCCAGGGGCGGATGCAGACGCTGGACGGTGAGTGGCAGGAGAAAGGCGTGTGCGAGATCAGCCTTGCAATGCTGGCAGAGCATTCGGAGGGCGTGCAACTGATCCTGCTCCCGCCGGATGATCTGAGCGCGCAGTTCACCATTGAGGTTGAGAGCAATGTCGTGCCGTTCAGGCCCGATGGCGATGTGGCGGAGAGCGTGTCATTCTCAGCCCCTTTTCCCAAACTGCTTACGCATCTTGCCCGGCAACTCGCGGGGCTCGGCCACCTCGCGGCAAGCTATCTCTACCGCGGCGATGACGTCGCTCGGATCGACGAACTCGACAGGTTGGCGCGCGACAACGGCCTGACCCTGCTCGCCACCAACGACGTGCATTACCATGCGCCCGCGCGCAGGCCCTTGCAGGACGTCATGACGGCGATTGCGCACAAGACCACGGTGGCAGAGGCCGGCCACCTGCTCCACGCCAATGCGGAGCGGCATCTGAAATCTCCCGAAACCATGCTCCGCCTGTTCGAGCGCTGGCCCCATGCGATTGAGGCGGCGCGCGAGGTGGCAGACAATTGCGACTTTTCCCTCGACGAACTCGCCTATGAATACCCGGAAGAAATCTACCCCGACGGCGTGTCGCCGCAAGGATTTCTTGAGGTCGAGACATGGGCAGGCGCTGAGCGGCGCTATCCAGACGGCGTTCCACAAACCGTTCACGATACGCTTGAGCGCGAGCTTGCCATGATCGCGAAACTGGACCTTGCGCGCTATTTCCTAACCATCAAGGATATCGTCGATTTTGCGCGCAGCGTAGACCCGCCGATCCTGTGTCAGGGGAGAGGGTCTGCCGCAAACTCTGCTGTTTGCTACTGCCTTGAAATCACCAGCGTTGATCCGGCCAAGCACCAGCTTCTCTTCGACCGTTTCATCTCCGAAGAACGCAAAGAACCGCCCGATATCGACGTTGATTTCGAGCATGAGCGGCGTGAAGAGGTGATCCAGTATATCTATGCCAAATATGGCCGCGCACGCGCTGGGCTGACGGCAACGGTCATCCACTATCGCCCCCGCATGGCGATCCGCGAGGTGGGTAAGGCAATGGGGCTTTCCGAAGATGTGACTTCGCGTTTGGCGAAAAGCGTCTGGGGATCATGGGGCCGCGAAATCAGCGAAAAGCACGCAAACGAAAGCGGTTTGGATGTGACCGATCCTCACCTCAAACGCGTGCTTGCCTTGACCGAACAAATGATCGGTATGCCGCGTCACCTCAGCCAGCATGTGGGCGGGTTTATCCTCACCGACGGGCCGCTCACCGAAAGCGTGCCTATCGGCAATGGCGCGATGCCGGACCGTTCTTTCATCGAGTGGGACAAGGACGATATCGAGGCACTGGGTATTCTCAAGGTCGATGTGCTGGCGCTCGGCATGCTTACTTGCATCAAGAAGTGTCTCGATCTGCTCGAAGCGCACCATGATCGCACTCTGACCCTTGCCAGCGTCCCGCGGGAGGATCCGGAAACCTACGCGATGCTGCGAAAGGGAGATTCGCTGGGCGTGTTTCAGGTCGAGAGCCGCGCGCAGATGAATATGCTCCCGCGTCTTCGCCCGCGAGAGTTTTACGACCTCGTGATTCAGGTGGCGATTGTGCGCCCGGGGCCGATCCAAGGCGATATGGTCCACCCCTATCTGAAGCGCCGGCGCGGCGCAGAGGAGGTGGTGATCCCCAAGCCTTCGCCAGCGCATGGCCCGCCGGACGAGCTTTCCAGCATCTTGGAGCGCACCTTGGGTGTGCCGATTTTCCAGGAGCAGGCGATGAAGATTGCGCTCGACGCGGCGAAGTTCTCCAGCCTCGAAGCCAACCGATTGCGCAAGGCGATGGCGACCTTCCGCTCGCGCGGGATGGTCGATGAGCTTCAGGACATGATGGTCGGGCGCATGGTAGAGCGCGGCTATGATCCAGAGTTTGCCGAGCGGTGTTTCAACCAGATCAGGGGCTTTGGCGAATACGGCTTTCCCGAAAGTCACGCGGCGAGCTTCGCGCATCTGGTGTATGTTTCAAGCTGGCTCAAATGCCACTTCCCGGCAGCCTTTGCAGCGGCGCTTTTGAACTCTCAGCCGATGGGGTTCTATGCACCTGCACAGATAGTGAGGGACGCGCGCGAACACGGCGTCGAGGTGCTTGCGGCGGATGTGAACCGATCAGAGTGGGATTGTACGCTGGAGGAAACCCGTCACCCCGGTAAAGACCGGAATGACGATCGGGGAAGGCAGGACCGCCACATTGCTCTGCGCTTGGGACTTCGCCAAATCGAGGGGCTGCACGAACATATCGCTGCGCAGCTTGTCGCCGAGCGCGTGGAAAACGGGCCATACCGCGATGTCGCAGAGCTACGCGAGCGCGCCGGGCTCTCCCCGCCGCATATTGAGCGGCTTGCGAGCGCCGATGCCTTTACCTCGTTGAACCTCCCTCGTCGTCAGGCCTTATGGGATGCGCGCAGCCTTATTGCAGGGCCTGACCTCCCGTTGTTCCGCGCGGCCGACGAGCGTGATGAGGGCGCGGAAAAATCGCCCACGAAGCTTCCGACGATGCCGCTCTCAGAAGAGGTGGTGAACGATTATCAGACGACGCGCCTCAGCCTTAAAGCACACCCGATGGCTTTCCTGCGGCCGCGCCTTGCCGAGCGTGGATTTGTGCGCGCCTGTGACCTCAGAAACCGCAAGTTTCGCTCCATGGTGCAGGTTGCAGGCGTCGTCCTCATCCGTCAGCGGCCGGGCAGCGCCAAGGGTGTGTGCTTTATCACGCTGGAGGATGAAACGGGGGTTGTGAACCTTGTCGTGTGGCCTGATCTCAAGGAGAAGCAGCGCCAAGTGGTCATGGGGGCGCGGTTGATGGAGGTGCGGGGGCGCGTCGAATATGACGATGAGGTCATTCACGTGATCGCGCACCATATGACCGATGCAAGCGATGCCCTCTATTCGCTGTCAGACGACATGCTCAACGCGCCGCTCGCGCGTGCAGACCATGTGAATACGCCGCTGCAATCCCATTCCCAGATACGCAAGGTCCACGAAACAGGCGAAGTCGTGCGACCCCGTGACATGATTGACCAATTGCCGCCGCCAAATGGAACGCCACATGGAACGCCAGGCGGCCACCCGCGTAACCATAGGATAATACCCAAGTCGCGCGATTTTCATTAAGGATCTAAAATGCCAGCGAAAAAGACTAGCAAAGGCTTGCGCGTGGTGCGCCGAATTCTTGTCCTTGGTCTTTTAGCTGCGGTGGGTATGGCTGGATGGAACTGGCTTGAGGACCATCCACAGCATAACCCGTGGGCCCCGCTTGACCTGCGCGATCCGATTGGACTTGCGACCGCGACAAAACTGGTCACACTTCGCGATGACATTGACCAGTGCCGCGCGGTGCTAGAGCGGAGCGATATAGCCTACACCGCTTTACCGCAAACAGGGGAGGGGGCGTGCGTGCGCCCTGACCGCACTCGCCTCACGGAATTTCCGTTCAGCCCCGGCAATCCTGCAACCACTTGCCCGGTGGCCGCAGCGATGGAGCTATGGCGCACCCGCAGCGTGGAGCCTGCCGCGCGCGACATTCTTGGCAGCGGTGTCGCGCGTTTCGAGCATCTGGGCGTCTATAACTGCCGCCGGATACGCGGGTCTTCCGACAATTGGAGCCAGCATGCGACCGGTAACGCGATTGATATCAGCGCAATCGTGCTTGAGGATGGGCGCCGGATCAGCCTGCTTGCCGGTTGGGAGGGCGAGAGCGACGAGGCACAGTTCCTGCGCCAGATCCGTGATGGTGCCTGCGGCGTGTTTGCGGTGGTCCTATCGCCCGATTACAATGCCGCGCACGCCGACCATTTTCACTTCGATCAGGGAGGCAATATGATGGGTGTCTGCCGCTAGGCCTTCTGCCTAGATCGCTTCGAGCGCATAACCGGCAGAACGCACGGTGCGTATCGGGTCTTTCACGCCTTCGATTTCGATTGCCTTGCGAAGCCGGCGGATGTGCACATCGACGGTGCGAAGTTCGATATCAGAAGCGGTGCCCCATACCCCATCGAGCAATTGCCCGCGGCTGAAAACGCGGCCCGGGCTCTCCATGAAGAATTTGAGAAGGCGATATTCGGTCGGACCCAATTGGAGGGTTTGACCGCGCCGCTGGACCTTATGGGCAACCGGATCGAGCTTGATATCGCCAACCTCGATTGTCTCGCCTGCAAGGGCCGGGCGAATGCGGCGCATGACCGCGGCCACACGGGCTAACAATTCACGCGGAGAAAATGGCTTGGTGAGGTAATCGTCTGCACCCATCTCCAAACCCCGGACCCGGTCATCCTCGGCCTCGCGCGCGGTCAGCATGATGATCGGCACATGGGCGGTCTGCTTGTCCCGGCGCAATTGACGGCACACCTCAATTCCGCTGGTCCCTTCGATCATCCAGTCAAGGATAATGAGATCGGGCACATCTTCGCGTGCAAGCATGAGAGCATCATCACCATCCTTGGTGCAACGCACAGTGTAGCCTTCATTTTGAAAACGGTATTCAAGAAGCTCGGAAAGGGCGGGATCATCTTCGACAAGAAGCAGTTTGGCCGCATGCATAGCGAGCGTCTCCTAAATTATGGCCCCGCGCCGTTCAGGCATCACCGAGCCGCCTTCCAGAGCCAATGTGTCAGTAACGCTACGGTTTTATGAAACCGAGCCCGCAAACTTATCCACCGCGCAACGCAATCTCTAGCGGTCATCCTCGGGCGGATAGACGCCGGTTGCAGCAAAGTGGACCATTTCGGCCACATTGGTGGCATGGTCTCCGATCCGCTCAAGGTTGCGAGCGACGAAGAGGAGTTGCGCAGCGCTCGAAATGGTCGCAGGATTTTCGACCATATAACTCACAAGATTGCGGAAAATGCTGTTGTAAAAAGCATCAACCTTGCTGTCGGTCGCGATCACTTCGCGTGCCAGTTCCGGGTCGCGCGCTGCGTAAGCGGTGAGCACGTCGTGGACCATTTCGGCAGCCACTTCGCCCATCGCAGGCAGAAGGGTCAGCGGCTCGAAACGGTCTTTCGCTTCAAGTTCACCGACACGCTTTGCGATGTTTTTGGAATAGTCGCCGATGCGTTCAACCACGCCGGCGATCTTGAGCGCTGCGATGACTTCACGAAGGTCATCGGCCATCGGCGCACGAAGAGCAATGACGCGGATCGCAAGCTTGTCCACCTGCATCTCGAGCTCATCGAGCTTCTTGTCGCCCTTAACGACCTTTTTGGCGCGCTCTACGTCGCCTGTCACCAGTGCTGCGAGCGACTCCTCGATCGCGACTTCTGCAAGGCCGCCCATCTCACCAATAAGCCCGCGCAGCCGCGTGATGTCCTCGTCGAACGCTTTTACTGTATGCTCATTCATTAGCCATACCGTCCTGTGATGTAATCCTTGGTACGCTGTTCGATAGGATTGGTGAAGATGTCGTTCGTGCGGCCATACTCCACAATCTCGCCCAAGTGGAAGAACGCGGTCCGGTCAGACACGCGCGCTGCCTGTTGCATAGAGTGTGTCACGATCACAATCGCATAGCGACCAGAGAGTTCCGCAATCAGTTCCTCGATCCGTGCAGTTGCGATCGGGTCAAGCGCAGAACAAGGTTCGTCCATCAGGATAACCTCGGGATCGACCGCAATCGCGCGGGCGATGCACAAGCGCTGCTGTTGGCCGCCGGAGAGCGCCGTGCCCGGATCGTTCAGTCGATCCTTGACTTCGTCCCAAAGGCCAGCGCGGCGCAGCGAGTTCTCGACGATTTCATCAAGATCGCTCTTTTGTTCAAAGATACCGTGGATGCGTGGGCCATAGGCGATGTTGTCATAAATCGACTTGGGGAAGGGGTTCGGCTTTTGAAACACCATCCCCACGCGCGCGCGCAACTGCACCACGTCCATGCTCGATGCGTAAATGTCGTCGCCATCAAGTTCGATTTTGCCAGTGACACGGGCCGAAGCGATGGTGTCGTTCATCCGGTTGAGTGCGCGCAAAAAGGTAGACTTGCCGCAGCCTGATGGGCCGATAAACGCCGTCACATATTTGGCAGGAATACCAATCGTGACGTCTTTGATCGCCTGTTTCTCGCCATAATAGACCGAGACGCCGTCGGCGTGCATCTTCGATGTGACTTCTTCGATGTTGGGATGGACTACGGTCACCAGCTTTTCTCGAATTTGTTGCGCAGGTAAATGGCAAGACCATTCATCAGCAAAAGGACAATCAATAGGACGATGATAGCCGCACTTGTCCGCTCGACAAAGCCGCGGTCGATTTCATCAGACCAGAGGAAGATCTGTACCGGCAAGACGGTCGCTGCAGATGTGAACCCTTCGGGCGGGGTTGCGACGAATGCGCGAAGGCCGATGAGGATAAGTGGCGCTGTTTCGCCCAGCGCGCGAGCCATACCAATGATGGTGCCGGTCAGCATCCCTGGCATAGCTAGCGGAAGCACGTGGTGAAAAACCACCTGAACCGGCGAAGCGCCCACCGCCAAGGCACCGTCGCGAATGGATGGCGGAACCGCTTTGATCGCGTTTCGACCCGAAATCACGATCACCGGCATGGTCATTAAAGCGAGGGTGACACCTGCGATAATCGGCGTTGACCGAAGGTTCGGAAAGAGCGTCATCAGGAAAAACAGACCGAGCAGACCAAAGATAATCGAAGGAACAGCAGCCAAATTGTTGATCGAGACTTCAAGGAAGTCGGTCCAACGGTTCTTCGGCGCGTATTCTTCTAGGTAGAGCGCGGCCATAATGCCGATCGGGAAGGCAAGCACAAAGGTCACCAGCATGGTGAGAACAGAGCCCTTGAGCGCGCCCCATATCCCGGCAAGTTGCGGATCGGTTGCGTCCGAGCGTTCAAGAAAACCAGTGTCGAGGTTCTTTGACAAAACCCCCTGATCAGACAGATTGCTCGCGAGCAACTGCATCTCGGCAGCGCCTTCGCGGGAATAGCCCGCCGAAAGGTCGGCAGAGGCGGCAAGCCATAGCGTTTCGTTGCGCGTCAGGATCGAAGGATCTGCATGGATCATGCTTGCCACTTCGCGCCATGCTTCGCTGTTCAACTGGTCTGCGCCCTCAGCTCCAAGGCTGTCTTGCGCAGCGCCATAAATTATCGAACGAAGCCCCTGGCTGTCGAGCGAACGCATGGTTTCCGGCGCTGTTGCGCTCGCCTCGGGTGGTTGCAGGCCGCTTTGCACAAAGTCGATTTCGACCGCCAGTTCGACGCGTTGAAACCCGCCAACGCCGTTCATCAACATGTTGCCAAGCAGCAAAATCAACACAATGACCGAGAACGAGATCGCAGCCAGCCCAAGCGCTTTGAAGCGCCGTTCTTGGGCATAACGCTGCTTCATGCGCTTCTCGAAACGCTCTGTCCGAGCAGCGGCGAGAGGGACCTCGCCAGTGGAAGGGGAGATAGCCTCACTCATAAGCTTCGCGGTACCTTTTGACGACGCTCAAAGCGATAAAGTTCAGGGCCAGAGTGACCAGAAACAGGATGAAACCAAGCGCAAACGCGCTCAATGTTGCAGGGTGGTCGAAGCTGCCTTCGCCGGTAAGCATTGCAACGATTTGAACCGTAACAGTGGTCATGGAGTCCAGAGGGTTGGCGGATAGATTGGCGGCGGTCGATGCTGCCATCACCACGATCATTGTTTCACCAATCGCGCGGCTGACCGCGAGCATTACGCCACCGACGATACCGGGAAGGGCCGCTGGCACGAGCACTTTCTTGATGGTTTCTGATGTCGTTGCACCCATCGCAAGGCTGCCGTCGCGCATTGCTTGAGGGACCGCTGCGATGCTGTCATCGGCCATGGATGAAACGAACGGAATGATCATCACACCCATGACAAGTCCAGCGGCGAGCGCGCTTTCGGACGAGGCATTGGCAATGCCGACCGCAATCGCCGCATCGCGAATGAGCGGGGCAACGGTAAGCGCGGCGAAATATCCGTAAACAACCGTCGGCACACCAGCGAGCACTTCAAGTGCAGGCTTCGCGAATGCGCGAAAACGCGGGTGAGCGTATTGCGTGAGGTAGATCGCACTCATCATGCCGAGCGGGATGGCCACGATCATGGCGATAATCGCGCCGATCAGGATCGTGCCCCAGAAAAGGGGAATTGCGCCGTAACGGGTGGGGTCCGGATTGTCCGGGTTCGCCATCGGATCGGGCGACCAGAATGTTCCGAAGAGAAAATCGATGGGCGACACCATCTCGAAGAAACGGAACGTTTCAAAGATAAGGCTCGCCAGAATGCCAAAGGTGCAGAACACCGCGACAAGCGACGCGAGGATGAGCAGCGCCATTATGACCCGCTCAACCCGGGTGCGGGCTCCGAAATCAGGCTTGATGCGCAGGAAACTGTAAGCGCCTGCCGCACCTGCGATAATCAAAGTGAGAGCGATCCCAATCCAGCGGTATTGCGCGATTGCATCGCTGAACGGCGCAACCATGGGCAGCGCATCGGGGTTCGTGGTCGAAGCGGCCACGCCGGTCGCCACCGCGCGGGCTTCCCGCAAGGCATCCAGCCTCGCGCTATCAAGCGCGGGAAGGCCATCGGCAGCGGGGCTGCCCAGAACTGACTGGAGAACGAGGCCCGGCGAAATCGCGTTCCAGATCAATACAAAGAGGATGGTTGGTACGAAGACCCAAAGGCCCACGTACCAACCATGATAATTGGGAAGGCTAGAAAGCCGGCCGCCCGCCTCAGCGCGAAGCGTCCACGCGCGGCTCCTCGCCGCTAACCATCCGGCGAGGGCAAGGCCCAGGACCAAGAGAAACGAAGCAGCCAGCGTTCTATCCTAACTTCGAAAAGTGCCTTACTTCAGTTCCGACCCGTCGAGGGTCGTGTACTCGGTCGCGGCTGCGAGATTCGCAGCCATGACATCGTCTGGCGACGCCACTAGTCCAATCGAAGCCAGAGGGCCACCGCGTTCCCACATTTTTGTCCACTCGGTGAGATATTCGGCAAGGCCGTTCACTTCGCCGACGTGGGCCTTTTTGACATAGACAAACAGCGGACGAGCGCCCGGATAAGCAAAGCTTGAGATGTTTTCATACGTCGGATCAACGCCGTTCATGGGAAGGCCTTGAACCTTGTCAGCGTTCTCTTCGAGGTAAGAATATCCAAATACGCCGACCGCGTTCTCATTGCTCTCGATCTTTTGAACGATGAGATTGTCCTGCTCGCCCTGATCGACATAAAGACCATCGGCGCGCACTTCGGTGCAAACCTGGTCGTATTTGTCCTCGTCCTCTTCCTTGAGCGCTTCCATTTCAGGGTTCGATTCGCAGCCAACTTCAAGGATCAGCTCTTTAAGAGCGTCGCGAGTGCCCGAAGTGGTAGGCGGACCGTAAACGAGGATTGGAAGGTCCGGCAGCGACGGGTCAACATCGGCCCAGGTCTGCGTAGTTTGCTCGCCGCCATAAGGAGCGGCAGCCAGCGCTTCGTACACAATCTTGGGGGTGAGGTTCAGCTGAATGCCGCCTTGCGAAGAAGCAAATGCGATCCCGTCGAGGCCGACCTGCATTTCGATCACGTCAACAACGCCGTTCTCTTGGCAATCGGCAAATTCGGATGCTTTCATGCGGCGCGATGCGTTGGTGGCTGAAGGTGTGTCGAGGCCGACGCCGGAACAAAACAGCTTCATACCACCGCCAGTGCCAGTCGATTCAATAACCACCGCAGGCAGTTCCGGATTGGAACGCGCAAGCGATTCCGAGACCGCCTTGGCGAATGGGAAAACAGTCGATGAGCCGACCGAACGGATGGTTTCGCGGCTTTCGACTTCGCCAAGTTCGTCACCACACGCGGTAAGCGCGAGTGTCGATGCGGCGAGAAGAATGGCTGATTTGCCGAGTTTCATTGTATTTGCTCCTTAAGAAGTTGGAGAAGTCCAATAGGGATTGATGTTTCAGCTTCGCGACAGGCTGATCACAATTTTTCAACAAACATGACAAAATGTGACCGGCCTGTTTCGTTTAGAAGTCAACTTGAGCGCGCGTGCCGAAGACGTGCACATCGTATGACGTATCGCCGCTCACTGTCGGAAAGGCTGCGTCGTCGTATTTCAGCAACCCATAGTTGAACAAAATCCGGGTGTAGTCAGTGAAGGTCCAGATGAGCGAGGCTTGCAGGCTGTCCTGTGTCCCGCCGATGATGCCTTTTGAATTCATATCGAGGTGGTCATAGCGCAGGTTCACCTGAAGCGCACCCGTGCCGCCTTCGCCCACTGGCTTGTTCGGCTTCACCCGGTCAAATTCGCCAATCTTGTAGCCGCGGCTATCGCCTTGCGTCAGGAAAAATCCTGCCTCGATCGAGCCACCGAAAAAGCTTGGGCTTGCAAGGGGGCCCGGGCGGTTAACGCTCTGACGGAAACCTTCGACCGCGACGTGAAACGGGCCGGCAATCGCTGCTGCTTCAAGCCCGAGCCCAAGCTCGCTGGTGGCGGAGAACCGATCGGTGTTGATAAAGCGGTTGTCGGTCCAGTGCACCAATGGCCGCTGGCGATAACGCACTTCGCTGCCTTCACCAAGCTTGTTGTAATGGACAGAGCCACCGAAGTGCAGCTGTGTCGAGCCTGATTTCGGGGCAAAGACAATTCGGCTGTCGAAGCTTGTGTTGTCATTGGGCAGGTCTTCGCTGTTATCGCTGAAAACGCCGCCCTGGATCATGAATTCGTCCGTTTTGTAAATTGCGGCCACACCGACGCGGCGTTCAAACGGGAGGACGTCGGTCCATGCCGAACGCTCAAGGAATGAGGTGTGGAGGCTGCTTGAAATTTCTTCGAGGCCCCAGAACGGGTTGAACTGGCCTGCCTGAAGGGTCAGTTCGCCATCTGTGTAGGATACGATCGCATCGGTGAGAGCCACTTGGTTCTCGGCAAAATCGGCCTCAATCTTATAGCCAAAGCCGCCGGGGATCTTGCCCGATGCACCAAGTCGAATACGGCGCGCTTCTGCGTCAAAGCCGCTGTCAGCGCCAGTCGAGCCGGGCGCGCTGACATAGCCGAAATCAATGTTTGCGCGGCCACGCGGCTTGAATGTGAAGCCTCGGTCATCTTTGACTTCTGGTGATGCTTTTAGTGTTACTTGCGGGCCGCTGGCTGAGGCCAATGTGGCTTCCTGAGCTGTGGCGGCTGCGGTTTTCGCAACATCTTGCGCGGCGCTCGCCGTGTTCTGTGCGGTTTGAGCGGCTGTCGCATTGTCTGCAACGCTGCTTTCCAGCTGCTCGATACGCGCTGAAAGACGTGCCAGTTCGGCACGCAGAGCTTCAATCTCAGCTTGGCTTGTGTCTGCATCCTGTGCGAGCGCCTGACCAGAGGTCGACGCGCACAATGCTGCGACCAGAATCGCAACGCGGGTTGGCTTTGTCATTGTAATTGTTCCTCCGCACCGCCGGAGTGTCCAGCAGGTCCGGTGGCGCCAATATGGCCGCAATGTGACGCAAGAGTGACCGTAGTATTACACTTTAGTGACAACTGTGGATTACCGCTAAAGTGACATCATTTAGCAAAATGCCGTGCGGCAATTGCCTTTTGTCAACTTGTGGGTCTGAATGCCGGCGCGGCATCTTTTGCCTCGGCCTCGGGGTCGACCTGAGGGAGCCGGACAATAACCCGCGTTCCAACGCCTTCGGTGCTTTGAATATCGAGACGTCCGCGATGGCGCTCGACAATGTGTTTGACAATCGCAAGACCAAGCCCGGTCCCGCCCGATGCCCGGCTCCGGCTTGGGTCGGTTCGATAGAAGCGGCGGGTGAGGTGGGGGACGTGTTCCGAAGGGATTCCATCGCCTGTATCGCTGACCGTAATACGTGCTTCGCCTGGCCGCGAATTATCGAGACGCACCCGTACGTACGTGTCGTCATGCCCATATTTGAAGGCATTATCGACGAGATTTCGGATGACCTGTTCAAGCTGCTGCTGATCGCCCTGAACGATGGGTTTCTCGGCGAGTTCAAATTCGAGCCAATCTGTTCGCTCGGCCCCCGCAGCATCGCGTGCCGCGCGTTCGACCAGAGGGGCAAGCTCGAGATTCTTATCAGGCAAATCGTGTTTCTCAGCCTCGACCCGTGACAGGCTCATAAGGTCGCTGATGAGGTGCTGCATTCGCTTCGCCTCGCGCTCGATTGTGCCGAGAAACTTCTGCGACATCGGTGTGTCGAAATTCTCGCCGCTCTCGCTCAACGTTTCGACATAACCGATGATGGAGGCAAGCGGTGTGCGAAGCTCGTGACTGGCATTGGCGACAAAGTCGGTGTGAGCGCGGCTGACATCGGCCTCGGCGTTCTGGTTGATAAGCTCGATTACGGCGAGTTCTTCATCAATCACCTGCCGATTGATGCGCCACACATCCTGACGACGAACCAATCCGCGAACGAGGGCCTGGCCGCCTTTCTTCTTGCCGAGCAGCTTGATCGCTGCGGGCTGGCGAAAGACGACGCGGGCGTCCTGTCCGCCGATATGCGTGCCAAGAAGCTTTCGCGCAGAGCGGTTGGCGATCGCGATATTGCCCTTTTCGGTCACGAGCACAGGCGTCGATGAATTCTCGACGAGTTCGCGCATTGAACTCATGCTGAGGCGCTTGTTGCGTTTGGCGGTCTGATTTTCTGGTGGGGTGCTGGTGACAAGGAACAGCGAGCCTATCCAAACGCCCAGAACTCCGCAAACCAGTACGAGATCAAGCCCGAGCAGCGCCATCACACCGCTCGTCAAACCTGCGAGCCATATGCCCGTAACGGGAATCGTGCGGCGGCTGACCATGGGTTCGCTCTAACGAGCAAGGGGCCAAGGTCAATTGCGTAATGACTTTGTCAGAAAGTCCAGAGGCCAAACGAAAAACGGCTCCCGAAGGAGCCGTTTGGGCCTGCTTGAAGCAGGAGCAAGTTTGGTGACCCGTACGGGAATCGAACCCGTGTTTCAGCCGTGAAAGGGCCGCGTCCTAACCGCTAGACGAACGGGCCACGCTCGCTTGCGGAAGCGCGCATCTAGGGGGGCACGCAGATTGGGTCAAGCCCTCATTTCGCACATTATGCGAAAAACTTTGCGTCACCCTCGCAGCGCGCCTGTTCAATCGGCAAATGCTGCGTCTTCCAGGTGAAGTTCAGCAGCAGGGCGAGGACCCCAATCGTCAATCTTGACCCGGCCTGCGAGATGGAATCGGCGCTGGGCGCTGCGGTGCATAAGGGTTTGCGCCATTTCAGTCTCGGCCGCCCTGAATGCGATCGCCTTGAAGCTCTTTCCATCCTGACCGCTGGCGATCACGCGCAAATGGTCCTTGCCCACAATGTCGGCCTTGATGATGCGCACAGGGCCAACGGCCACGCGAGGGGCAGGCCAGCCCACGCCATAGGGTCCTGCTGCTTCGAGTGTGTTTACCAGCTCAGGTGTAAGTCCGCCGGGCGATAGGGACAGGTCCAATTGCATCGACTGGCCCGCCCGCGCTTTCTCCACATCTCGTGCAAGCCGCGTGTCGAGGAACTCGCTAAAGGCGGAAAGTTTCGCCTCTTCTATGGTAAGCCCTGCGGCCATGGCGTGTCCGCCGCCAGCAACCAGCAATCCTTCCTCGCGCGCGGCAATGATCGCAGCGCCAAGATCGACCCCGCTGATCGAACGGCCTGAGCCTTTCCCTTCTTGCCCATCCAGAGCAATGACAATCGAGGGCTTGCCGGTCTTTTCCTTGATGCGTCCGGCTACAATGCCGATCACCCCAGGATGCCAGCCGCTCGCGGAGAGCACTTGCACAGCCATATTGTGCTGTCCGTCAAGCTGCGCTTCGGCGGCTTCCTGAACGGCAGCCTCAATGGCACGGCGCTCTTCATTGAGCACCGAAAGTTGCTCCGCGATTTCGCGCGCTTCTTCGGGATCGGTGGTGGTGAGGAGGCGCACGCCCAGCGTCGATTCTCCGATGCGCCCGCCTGCATTGATGCGCGGGCCCAAGGCAAAGCCCAGATCAGAGGCAATCGGCGCGCGCTTTAGTCTGCTTGCGTCCAGCAAAGCAGCCATGCCGATCCGGTCGCGGCGGCTGAGGACTTTCAAACCTTGCGCGACAAAAGCCCGGTTAAGCCCGTGGAGCGCGGCCACATCGGCGACCGTGCCAAGCGCCACCAGGTCAAGGAGCGCCATCAAATCGGGCTCTTTGCGGTTTTCAAAATACCCTTGCGCGCGCAATGTGCGCACAAGCGCAATCGCAAGGAGAAACGCCACACCCACGGCCGCCAGATGGCCGTGTGAGGCGGCAAGATCGCTTTCGTCGAGGCGGTTGGGGTTAACCAGCGCCGCGGTCGGAGGCAGGTCTGGCGAGCATTTGTGGTGATCGACCACGATCACGTCGACGCCTGCCTCGCGAGCCATGGTCAGCGCTTCGTGAGCCATCGCGCCGCAATCGACTGTTACGATCAGGCTGGAACCGTCCTGTGCCAGTTTGACCAGAGCCTCTCCACTGGGGCCATATCCTTCGAGCAGGCGGTCGGGGATATAATACCCGGCATCCACTCCGAGCGAGCGAAGCAGGTCGATCAGCAAGGCCGCGCTGGTTGCACCATCGACGTCGTAGTCACCGTAAATCGTTATCTGTTCACCGCTCTGCACCGCCTTTGCAATGCGCTCAGCGGCCGCATCCATGTCGCG
Organism: Qipengyuania sp. S6317L1; assembly: GCF_023015615.1. GTDB lineage: Bacteria > Pseudomonadota > Alphaproteobacteria > Sphingomonadales > Sphingomonadaceae > Erythrobacter. The sequence goes on from NZ_JALKAJ010000005.1 coordinate 558,498, forward strand.
AAATTCAGACGGGTTCGGCAGAAATTCGCGCATGGTGGGGCTGGCGTGTTTGGCAATCTCCTCGCGCGAGACCCCGCGCGAAACCAACAGTTGTTCGGTAATATCGGCAGCAAGTCCGTAGGTTTCTTCGCCGCAATCCATATTTCCGCCACGCCACAACCAGGCGCGGCCACCAAGCGACTGCGTTACGCCGAGAACATTCGAGAGAGAGCGAGTTGCCATAGAGTGCAAACTAGCCGATCACTTCGAATTGCAACAGAGCCGAAACATTGACAATCGACAGCCTGCTGGGCTTTTGCATGCTTATGGATGCACCGCGCACGCTTCTTATTGTCTGGCACAGCCGAACAGGCGCGAGCGAGCAGATGGCCAAAGCTGCCGCATCACACGAACACGCACGGCTGATGAGAGCGCGAGAGGTCGGCTCCGATGACATCCTGTCCGCCTCAGCCTACCTTTTCGTTTGCCCCGAAAATCTCGCGTCGATGAGCGGCGAGATGAAGGAAATGTTCGACGCCAACTATTACCCCATTCTCGGGCAGATTGAGGGGCGCGCCTATGCGACGATCATCGCAGCTGGATCAGACGGCAGCGGCGCACAAAAACAGATTGACCGAATTGCGACCGGATGGAGGCTTAAACGTGTGGCCGATCCGATGATCGTCAATTTCGATGCCCAGTCGCCCGAAGAGATAATGGCTGACAAGAATGTTGGCATGCAAACCCTCGAAGAATCCGAGCAATTGGGCCTCTCGATTTGTGAAGGTCTTGCGCTTGGCGTGTTCTAAATAGCGGAAATCGGGGGGAACAATTTTGCATTCGATAGTAATAGCGTGATCGCTGAAGGCTTAAGCGTTTGCGTTTTCGCCACTGATCGACAATGGTGTGCTGGTGCAATGGGCTGCCCGCTATGAATGAACCCAGAGGGGGGTCTCGTGATAGCTGATCCAAGTCTTCGAGGAGCCCAAGGGCTTTTTCTCCTGTTCAAGCAGGGACACAGACCTGACCGCAATGCGATCAGGGATTTTGCCGCCTGTAAGGCGAACGCATCGATAAGCCATGATCCGCTCGAGCAAACTGCCTTGCACCTTGCCAGTTCAGATGGAGAGAGCGTCGAGAAAAGCAATGGTGTGCTCAACGCGGACACGTTGACCAAGCATGTCTGGATGGAGCTGTTGCGTGATGGCATGTCCTTTGAGCTTTCAGGGCTTGCACCGGGCGAGGGTCTTTTGCTTCCGCGTGCCGATTTTGTCTTCGATTTTTCCGCGCCTCCTGAACCGTCTGACTTCGAAGTTCTTCGTTTGGCGCCCGGCCACCACCTTGCAGGAGGCGAGCGCGCGCTGCCTGTTGCGAAAGGGCTGCTTGGGCTGGCGTGCGATCTGGTTGATCATTTCGCCGAACTCGAAGGGGTGCTTTGGCCTCCATCTTCGAGCGCGATTGGTCATCAATTTTTCGAATCCGTGGTTACGGCCTGGTTTGAAGGCGGGCCATTCCCAGCTCTTGGCCTTACAGCCTTTAGAGAGACCACCGATGGCGCGCTGCAAACCGAAGGCCTCAGCTTCTGGATCGATCAGGAACTCCGGATTGAACCGCCGCTCTCGCTTGATAAAGTTTCAGCAACCAGAATCGGCGTTCGGTTAGTTAACCAGTTAGTATTGGTGGGCGGTATAGATACCAGCGAGCGAGTGGTCGCTCCGGACGGCACCAGGCTTGTTTTGCGCACCTCTCGCAACGGACAATTTGTAAGGGTATGGCGAGAGTGACCGCCGACAGCGAGGGGTTAGTTGTCTGGGATCAGGGCGCCGGCAACGGTGCACGGAACATCAGGTGCATATTCGCAGGCGACAGTGCAGGGTACGCGGCCCTTTTATGCTACCCGGACGAAAATTACATTCCAGTCAGTTAACCGGAGCGGCACCCCGCGCTATGATCCGGGTCTTCAGCGGCACCATCTGCTTCCCAAACAACTCCTTGGCAAACGGTACTTTGGCCGCATGTTTAACAGCATCGGGCGGGTGAGGGTCGGCTTTGACGATTTTCGTTTCAACGGCCTCCTTCTGCCATCGACAGAGCAGGCGTCGATTCACTCAGGTCTGCCGCTGCACCGCGGGCCTCACCCCGTTTACAACGAACTCGTAATCGAGCGTGTCGGCACGATAGAGAGCCGATGGGAGCAGGTGCAGCGCAAGGACCCCGATACCGCCCGGCAAGAAGCGCTTGAACGGATGCGGCTTTTGCAAAGGGCGCTTCGATTGCGGCTGATCGCCGAAAAGAAGGGCTTTGTGCTCAACCGCAAAGATCCGCTGGGAACCGGTTTCGATTTCTCAACGCTCGACGCGATGGCCGAACAAATCTGGAAATCGACCTGACGCTGCCGCTGGGCCGTGCTGCAATTATTCGGCGGCTTGCGCCAATTGCGTCTAGGTATTGTAGTTCGATACATCGAGCATACGCGCGCGCGCTTCGTGATATTCGCGCTCGAACCGGGCAACCATGTCCTCAACGGTGCCAACCGATTTGACCGCGCCGATGCCCTGGCCCGAACCCCAGATGTCCTTCCAGGCCTTGGCCTTCGTGTTGCCGCCGGAACCAAAGTTCATTTTTGAAGGGTCGCTTTCCGGAAGGTTGTCAGGGTCGAGACCTGCATTCTCGACCGAGGAGCGCAGATAATTGCCGTGAACGCCGGTGAAGAGATTGGAATAGACGATGCCCTCGGCAGACCCATCGACGATGCCTTGCTTGTAGCCTTGATCTGCATTGGCCTCTTCGGTGGCGATAAAGGCGCTTCCGCAATAGCCGAAGTCCGCGCCCAGCGACTGCGCCGCCAGAATTGAGGCGCCGTGTCCGATCGAGCCCGAAAGCGCGATGAGCCCGTTGAACCACTCGCGAATCTCGCGAACAAGCGCGAAGGGTGATTGCGTGCCAGCGTGGCCACCAGCACCAGCTGCCACCGGAATGAGGCCATCTGCGCCTTTCTCGATTGCCTTGTTGGCAAAGCGGTTGTTGATGACATCGTGCATGGTGATGCCGCCCCAGTTGCGCACCGCATCAAAAATCTCGGTGCGCGCACCCAGCGAGGTGATGACCATCGGCACTTGCCATTTCTCGCAGGTTTTCATGTCTTCCATCACCCGGTCGTTCGACTTGTGAACGATCTGGTTGACGGCGAAGGGTGCAGCGGGCCGGTCAGGGTTTTCGCGATTGTGCTTGGCCAGTTCTTCCGTGATCTGGTGTAGCCATTCATCGAGCAGGGTTTGCGGGCGCGCGTTCAGGGCCGGAAAGCTGCCGATAATCCCTGCCTTGCATTGCGCGATCACAAGCTCCGGGCCCGACACGATGAACAGAGGCGAACCGATCAGTGGCAAGCGAAGGCGATCAAAAGGGGCGGGCAGGGACATGCAATTCTCTCCAATAATTCCGGCAGGCCGCGTTAAGTTGCTTTTTGCAATCAGACAAGCATTCTCAAGCAGCAATCTTCAGTCAAGCAGGTCTTTCAATCCATAAAAACGCGCTGCGTTCCCGGCGAAGAGCGCAGCCTTTTCCTCGTCGCTCGCACCTTGTGTCAGGCGTTTGAAGGTGTTCCACAGCACGCCATAACCTGCGCCCCAACGGTCGACAGGGTAATTGCTTTCGAACATCGCGCGCTTTGGTCCAAAGGCCTCAATGCAGGTTTGGATATAAGGCTGCCACATTGGCGCGAGCTGTTCTGAGCTCATGCCAGCGGCAGGGCCTTTGTCGGGGAGGGCACAAAACGCCATCGCAAGACCGCCCAATTTGACCACCACATTCTCGCATTTGGCAAGCTCCTGAATGTCGGCCCGCCATGTTTCAAAGCGTTCTTCAAGGCGCCCCTTGTAACTCGCAATCCCAAGCGGCGTGCCGCAGTGATCGAGGCAGATCGGTTGATCGGGGAATGCTCGAGCGAGTTCGATCACATCCTTGATTTGCGGTTCGAGCACCCAGGCATCAAAAGTCATGCCCCGTTTGCCAAGCTCGGCGAACCCTTCGCGAAACTTTGCCTCTTGATAAAGCCCAGCTGGAGCATGAAACGGCGGACCAAGCACCTCAAGGTCGGCATCCCATGCGCCCTGGTGGCGTATGCCGCGAAAGCGCGCGGGTGCGGCCGATTGCAGCGCGTCGAGGACATCACCAGCTGCGCTTCCCAGCATGAGATCTGCGTGTCCCACGATACCTGCACACAACCGCGAATTGCCATAAAGGCCACTTGCGCTTTGCGCGGCAACGCCGTTCACAAACTCAACCTCGCCAACGGTTTTCAATGCCTCACCATAGGCCGCGTTGTAGAATGCGCCGCACTCCATAAAGACCGTGCCGACAATGTTGTGACCGCTTCCTGAAACTTCTGCATTGAACTGGTCAAAGGTGTAGAGGCCGACGGGCAGAAGCGTCTCGATAAAGGGGTGATAGGGCTCGGGAAACATCGGCACCATCGCGCTCAGATCCCACAAATGGTGGTGGGGATCGATGATCGGCAGATCGGGCTCTAGGATGGTTTCGGTCATGTGTCTTTCCCCTCATCATTGTCTCACGATCCGTCGGGCGCTTTGGCGCGCTGCGCGGTGTGGCTCTCAACCGTCAGGTTTACGAAGAAACGGGGCGCGTGCAAATAGCAATGGCATGGGCGACTGAAGCAGGGTGCAACGGGTCTCATTCAGAAACCGGGTTCAATGCTCAAATATGGCGTAAGTAGCCGTTTTCCGTAACGTAAATTTGACTTTCCGCTTTTTTGCTGCATTCTGAAAACACCAAACCAATCGGAGAGTGTCGCCATGCGTTTCCTGCCCAATCCTGCAACCTTTTTATCAACCGGAAGCGCATTGGCCTGCTTGATGATGGGAGGCGGCGCGCTTGCGCAGGATAGCGGAGCCGCTGTCGTCGAGGATGATGAAGATGCCCATAGTACCATCATCGTCACAGCCACCATGCGTCAGGGCGGCGCGCAGGATATAAAGCACTTCCGCTCAATATCGGTTGAAGACGCAGAAACCCTGCCGAGCCCTGCAAGCCTGACCCTTGAAGGGCTTTTGGGGGAGCATGACCTTTCCTTGCCAGGGAAAGGCGGCTGCGAGCAGCTGTTTTGCATCAATGCGCAGGCGATCGCCGCCGATCTCACTTCGGAGCCCGATGCGAGCGTCTTTGTCGGGCTTGGCTTTGAAACCGGCGTCGATCCAGAGGCCTATCGCCAGCGCCCAGTGAGCTTGATCGCCGTGGTTGATCGCTCAGGTTCGATGAGTGGACAGCCGATTGAGCGGGTGAAAGAAGGTCTGCGCGCAGCGCTTAAGCTCATGGGCGGAAAGGATCGCTTTGGTATCGTGATCTACGGCTCCGACACGCGCGTGCATCTGCCGGTCATGGATGTTGAGGGCAATAAGGATGCCATCGCGCAAGCGATTGATGCGATCACGATCGACGGCTCCACTTACATGGAAGCGGGTATGAAACTCGGCTATGCGACCGCTCGCGAGGAGCTTGAGCATAGCAATGGCACGACGCGCCTGATCCTCTTCTCAGATGAAAACGCCAATGTTGGCGATACCTCTGCCGATGGCTTTATGGGTCAGGCAAATACCGGGGCAGAGGCGGGCATCGGACTTACCTCTATCGGTGTCGGGCGGATTTTCGACGGGAGGCTCGCGAGCAAAATATCCTCGGTCAAAGGCGGCAACCTTTTCTTTGTCGCCAAGGAGGGTGGGGCAGGCGAGCTGTTCGAGAAAGAGTTCCGCAATATGGTGAATGGCGAGGTCGCAAGGGATGTCGCCATCACGATCACACCAGCAAAAGGGTTTCGCATTGCGAATGTGTACGGCGTGCCTGAAAACATTGACTCGCGCGGGGCCAACGGAAGCGTAACAGCCAGTATTGGCAGCGCGTTTCTCTCCTCAAATGGAGGGGGCATTTATGCGAGTATGACGGGCGAGGGCGATTTTGATGCTCCCGGGCTAGTCGCGATCACTTACACCGACACGCTAACCGGCGGGCGTGGCGAAGACACGGCGCAGGTTGCAGCGCTTGACGCCAATCCGCCCGCACCCCTTCGCATGGCGCAAATGCTGGTCGAGCAATATGAAGTGATGAACGCAGGGCTCACCGCCTATCAGCAAACCGGCGATGCAAAGGCTGCGCAGGCGAGCTTTGCCGCATTGTCCGAGCGGATGAACGCATCCGGGCTTTCAGGGCTTGAGAGCGAAATTGCCCTGGTCGACGGTTTGAACGAGACCTCGATGCGAATTCTCGATTGCAAAACCTGCGCCCTCCAGGCGCGGCTAGGCCAGGTCGTCGGTGATTGGGAAGTGCGCCGATACGCGGGCGTTTCCGATATTTCGCGCGGGGACTTTGTCGAGATCAGTGCCGACATGGAGTTCATCACTGAACGCAATTCGGGCCGCGATAGAGGCGAGAATATCTGGCAAAGCTATCAGATCAATGAAAAGCAGCTTTATATCGAGGGAACCAAGCTGGTGTTTCACTATCGCCTCAATGGCGACACCTTGCGGCTGCGCAATGCGCTCGACGGCACAATGATCCTGCTGAAGCGCAGGACTGACACCTAAGGCATCTCGCCGCCGACCGCTGAATTGGCAGCGCTCAGCACCGCGCGCACGCTCGCCGTTGCAACGTCCTCGTCGATGCCGCAGCCCCAGATCACCCGGTCGCCGGATTGGCACATCAGATAGGCCGCCGCTTTTGCATCGCGCCCCGTGCCAAGCGCATGCTCGGTGTAGTCCAGAACCTTGAGATCAAGGTCGAAGGCCTCTTCGAGGGTTGAAACCACGCTTGAGATCAGACCATTGCCACGTCCAGAGACGCTTTGCTCACCACCATCGACCGCGATCTTGCCAACGAATATGCGCGTGCCATCGCTTCCGCGGCTTTCCTCATAATCGACCAGCTGGAATTTCTTGTCGGTTGTCTGGACATGATAGGCGGCCTTGAAGGCGTCCCAGATGTCCGCCGCGTTGAGTTCGCGGCCAAGTTGATCCGCCACGGCCTGGACACGGCGAGAGAAGTCGGCTTGCATCTTCTTGGGCAGTTTAAGGCCCTGATCCTGCTCCAACACCCATGCAAAACCGCCTTTGCCGCTTTGCGAATTGACGCGGATAACCGCCTCGTAATCGCGACCCAGGTCCGCAGGGTCGATGGGGAGGTAAGGCACGCGCCACAATTCGTCGTTCTGCGCGCTGTGTGCCTCAAAGCCTTTCTTGATCGCGTCCTGATGGCTACCGGAAAAAGCGGTGTAAACAAGCTCGCCTCCGTAGGGGTGGCGCTGATGGACCGGCAGATCGTTGCAATATTCAACCGTCTCGATCACACGGTCGATGTCCGAGAAATCGAGTTCGGGATCAACGCCTTGCGTGTACATGTTGAGGGCCATTGTAACAAGGCAGCAATTGCCGGTGCGCTCACCATTGCCGAACAGGCATCCCTCGACACGGTCGGCGCCCGCCATAAGGCCAAGTTCGGCTGCTGCAACGCCCGTGCCCCGGTCGTTATGGGTGTGGAGCGAGATTACCGCGCTTTCGCGGTTCGGCAGGTGTTTGCAGAAATATTCGATCTGATCGGCGTAGATATTGGGTGTCGCCGCCTCCACCGTTGCCGGCAGATTTAGGATGATCGGCTTTTCAGGCGTCGGTTGAAGAACGTCCATCACCGCTGCACATACCTCGATAGAGAAGTCGATCTCAGCTGTTGAGAAGGTCTCTGGCGAGTATTGGAAATGCCAGTCCGTATCAGGCTGTTCAGCGGCGCAATCGCGCATGACCTTGGCGCCGGTCATGGCAATCTCGCGCACTTCATCTTTGCTCATGCGGAACACGATATCGCGCCATGCCGGGCTTACTGCGTTGTAGAGGTGGACAATCGCCGCGCGCGCGCCGCGCAAGGATTCGAACGAAGTCCGGATAAGGTCTTCGCGGCTTTGTGTGAGGACCTGAACGATCACATCTTCAGGCACAGCATCGGATTGAACAAGGCCGGAGATGAAGTCGAATTCAGTAGCGCCAGCGCTGGGGAAGCCCACCTCGATTTCTTTGACACCCACCTCGATCAGAAGATCGAAGAAGCGGCGTTTTTTAACAGCGTCCATGGGGTCGATGATCGACTGGTTGCCGTCGCGAAGATCGGTTGAGAGCCAACGCGGGGCCTTATCAATGACTTGGCCGGGCCATTGGCGGTTGGGCAGATCAATCTGCGGGAAAGGACGGTATTTGGTGGAAGGATTTTTCAGCATGGCGGATCGCTGTTCGCTTTTGTCTTGAACTTTTAGAGGAGGAGCTTGGCTGGACCCTTGAGCGGTGGGCCGCGCCGTCTTCCAAGCGCAAAAGCCCTACGCCGCCCAAGGGCGGATAAGTCGTAGGAGAAGGCCTGTGCTGATAACCATTGCGAAAAGTCTTTGCCGATTTAACTGCGAAGTGCAAGCAGGTGAGTGCGGAAAGACGCAAAATTTGTTCATTTTTGGGCTCTTTTGGGTTCTTGTGTAACCTGCCAGGGCGCTGGCGCGAAATGGTGAGTGACCCGGCGAAGGAAGTTCCGAGGAGGAGGGTTATTCCTGTGAAACCGTCATTCATCGCCCTTGCCCTGATGGCCGGCATCGCCGCGTGCAACGCCCCAGCCGAAAGCACCGTTGAGAGCGATAGTGCGCAAACGCAGGCGCCCAAGGGCGCTGACCTTTTTGCAGACCTCGGCGGCGAAAATTCGGGCCCCATCCACACCCAGCGCCGCGGTGATACGCTTGCTGTTTCGGGCTATGATGTGGTGAGTTACTTCACCGGCGACGCAGCGCCTGTGGAAGGGACGAGAGAATTTACCGTACGCTATCTAGGGTTTGACTATCGTTTCGCCAGCGAAGGGAACGCGCAAGCCTTTATCGAAGACCCTGCGAAGTATGCACCTGCATATGGTGGCTATTGCGCGTGGGCAATTGGGGCCAACAATGCGCTCGCACCGGGCGACCCGCAGGTGTACGAGATCGTCGATGGCACGCTCTATCTGAATTACGATGAGGATGTTCAGGCGCGCTGGGAAAAGGACATTCCCGGCTTCATCGAAAGCGGCGATGAGAACTATCGCACCCATGCGCCCGATGAACACTTCAAAGGTTGATCATCCGCGCCGGCAAGGCCCCTGCCTCCAAGAGGTGCGCAGGGGCTCTGGCCATTGAAACACAGGATTAGCCGCAGCGCGCGTCGCGAATGATGCCGAGATTGTCGATCATAATGCTAAGGCGAGGGCTTGTGGGGTCAGGAGTGATCGTTTGCCCCGGTTGGACAAAGCGCACCTCGCTCGCCCCGCTTGCCGCCATCTTGATCGCCGATTTTGTCGCAAGATCAGCCTCTTTTCCGATGTAACCACCCATCAGGTTTGCGCCACAGGTTGCGCTGTTGGGGTCGGTGAGAGTGCCAGGGACATAAGCACCCGGCGCAGCACCCGGCAGAGGTTTTGAAACCGTTGGAGGGGCGAGTTGGACTGGTTGAACAACTTGCCCTCCGGCTTGTGCCGGCGTCGCTGCTTGCCCGGTCGCAGCGGGCGCCGCCGATGCATTGGTCCCGCCGCCGTTGATGCGTGCTGCAAAATCTTCAGCGGTTTCACTTCCGCCCGCAGGTTCGCTGCCGCAGGCGATTAAGGTTAGCGCCAATGGCGTTACCAGAAGACACGCGAATCTTTTCATGGCAGTCACTCGTTTGATCCCTTGTGATGCCTGTCAAAAGGCGCTCACCGTTGCAGTTTTATGACGCTGGGGAATTTGCACGGTCAACACACGGGGCGGCTGCGCAAGCGATCCTTGGTAAGCTGCTCCACATTGGTCACCCCCATAAGCTTCATCCCGCGCTCTATTTCATCCTTCAGGATGGACAAGGCCCGTGTCACTCCGTCCTGCCCCGCCGCTGCAAGCGCGTAAAGGTAAAGCCTGCCGCCCGATGCTGCATTGGCTCCCATGCACAGTGCTTTCAAAGCATGTGTTCCACGCCGCACGCCGCCATCACAGATGATCTCGATCTCGCCGCCGACTGCCTGGACAATCTCTTCCAATTGATCGAAAGGCGCGCGGCTCCCGTCCAATTGGCGACCGCCGTGATTGGAAATCATAATCCCATCGGCGCCCATATCCACCGCGCGGCGCGCATCGGCGACGCTCATCACACCTTTGAGAACGAAGGTTCCTCCCCATTGCTCGCGGATCTGCGCAGCAGTGTCCCATGTCATCGATGTGTCGAGCATGGTGTTGAAATAGTCTGCGATACTCAACGCCTTGCTCGACCCTTCGGCGACGTGCGTGTCGAGATTGGGGAGACGGAATTTTTCGCGCAAGACATAATCGAGTGTCCAGCGTGGGCGTGTGGCATAACTCCATATGCTTGCAGGCGTGAAGCGGGGCGGGGTGGTAAAGCCGCTCCTCAAACACCGTTCGCGCTTGCCAGAGACGATGGTATCCACCGTTAAGGCGATGCAGTCGAACTTTGCCGCCTGACACCGCTCGATCATGTGGGTGTTTAGGCCAGCGTCCTTGTGGACATAGAGCTGGAACATCTTCGGGCCGCTGGTGAGCTGCGCAATCTCTTCGATCGAGCGGGTCGCAAGGCTGGATATGCCAAACCACAGGCCGAATTGTTCCGCTGCCTTCGCGACAGCGGTTTCCCCCTGCCAATGGAAAGCACGCTGAACGGCGGTGGGTGAAAGCAGAAGGGGAAGGGCACTCTTGCGGCCAAGAATGGTGCACGAGGTGTCGATTTCCTCCACCCCGGCAAGCACATCAGGCACGAGATCAACGCTATCATAGCTGCGCGTATTGCGCGCCTTGGTCAGCTCGTCATCGGCCGCCCCGTCGATATAGTCGAACACGGGGAAGGGCAGGCGCGCTTTGGCGAGTTTCCTGAAATCGTCGATCTTGTGACAATCACTGAGCTTCATACCGTTAGCCCTTGGCTGATCAGCGCTTTATTGTCGAGTGCGGCGGTCTCGTGAAATTTTGCGTGACCGAAGCTGTCACTTTTTTGCGAGAACCGACGAACAACAGATGTGCAGCGACGGCTTGTGCGCCTGCTGCCCGACGGGCGCGCGTTTGAGTGTGGCTGGAGGCCATTTCCTCCGATGAACCTTCAGTCACACTCTTTTTGCAAACACCTTTAAGTTCAGCAGCGTGTGTCGAACTTGCCGAGCCGCGCGGCAAGACTTTCGATGCTGTAGCTGTTCTCGATCCGGTCCGATGAGCAGGATTGGTAACTCGGGTCTTGCATCAGGCACCCCTCACCGCAAACGAGGTGGGCGGTCCCGGTTTCGTGATCGATATGCCAGAACCGGCCACCGGGGGTTGCCACATAGCCGTCAATGCCGCTCGCCATGTCGCTTTGAATATCGGTGATGGACGGCACTTCGCTGTCATATTCGCTGCTGTAGCTGCCATGGGTGTGGAAGCTGGCAACCGGGACCATGCCGGGTTCATCATAGTAGATGAGATCGCAGGTCGCCTCTGAGCCGCCGGTCTTTCGCCCCATGCCAAGCGTGGCATCGGAGCTTTCGAAGATAATGCCGCAAAGCTCTATATTCTCGTCAAAACTTCGCGATTGCACCGCGTTCAATTGGGTCTTGGCAAAAGCTTCGACCTCCGTTTGCGACAAGGTCGCTTGAAGCGCCTCTGGGCCTTTCACATTGGCATAGGCGCGTATCAGGATCACCACGAAGGCGATCGCACAAAGGGTATAAAGGATGCGGGTGGTGGACACGGTCATGCCCACCACCCGTAGCCTTTAGTTCTTTGATTTGTCGACCAGCTTGTTGGCCGAAATCCAAGGCATCATCGCACGAAGCTCTGCGCCGGTTTTCTCGATCGGATGGGCTTCGGCACGCTTGCGAGCGGCTTTGAGCTCAGGCTGACCAGCGCGGTTGTCGAGAACGAAGTCTTTGACAAAGCGACCCGACTGGATGTCGTCGAGGACGCGCTTCATTTCCTTCTTGGTTTCCTCGGTAATGATGCGCGGGCCGGTGGTGATGTCGCCATATTCCGCGGTGTTCGAAATCGAATAGCGCATGTTGGCAATGCCGCCTTCATAGAGGAGGTCAACGATGAGCTTGGTCTCGTGGAGACACTCAAAGTAGGCCATTTCTGGCGCGTAGCCTGCTTCGGTCAGCGTTTCGAAGCCAGCCTGAATGAGGTGGGTGATCCCGCCGCACAGAACGGCTTGCTCACCGAAAAGGTCGGTTTCGCACTCTTCGCGGAAGTTTGTTTCGATGATGCCGGACCGGCCACCGCCAACACCTGAAGCGTAGGAGAGTGCGACGTCTTTCGCAGAACCGCTTGCATCCTGATGGACCGCGATCAGGCAAGGCACGCCGCCGCCACGCTGGTATTCGCTGCGCACGGTGTGGCCTGGGCCTTTTGGCGCGATCATAATGACGTCGATGTCTTCTTGCGCCTCGATCAGGCCAAAGTGAACATTAAGACCGTGGGCAAAGGCAAGCGCGCTGCCCGGCTTCATGCGCCCGTGAATGTCGTCGGCGTAGATCGCGGCCTGATGCTCGTCAGGTGCGAGGATCATCAGGATATCCGCCCACTCGGCCGCTTCCTTGTTGGAAAGCACCTTGAAGCCTGCATCTTCCGCCTTCTTTGCGGTCGCGGAACCTTCGCGAAGGGCAATCGCCACCTCGGCAACACCGCTGTCGCGCAGGTTCTGCGCGTGGGCATGGCCTTGCGAGCCATAGCCAAGCACGGCGACTTTCTTCGATTTGACGAGGCCAAGATCCGCGTCGGCGTCGTAATAGACTTTCATGGGTGTTCCCTTTGATTGTTCGCTTGAATGGTGAATTTCTGTGTTGGGTTAGCTGTCGTCAGCGCCGCGCATCATGCCGACCACGCCAGAGCGCCCGACTGATACAAGGCCGAGCCCGCGCATCAGCGCGATGAAGCTGTCGATTTTATCGGGCGCGCCGGTTAGCTCGAAAGCGAAGCTTTCGGTGGTCGTGTCCACCACATTGGCGCGGAAAATTTCGGCAACGCGAAGGGCCTCGACCCGTTTTTCGCCAGTGCCCGCCACTTTAATAAGAGCAAGTTCGCGCTCCACATGCGGGCCTGCCTGCGTGAGGTCGGTGACCTTGTGGACCGGAACCAAACGCTCCAACTGCGCCTCGATCTGGTCAATCACCTCCGGCGGGCCATTGGTGACAACGGTGATGCGGCTGATCGCGTGATCATCCGAAATATCAGCCACCGTGAGGCTATCGATGTTGTAGCCGCGCGCGGTGAAGAGGCCGGTGATCTTGGCAAGAATACCCGGCTCATTGTCGACCGTGATGGTCAGAACATGGCGTTCGCTCTGTGCGTTCTTGATTTTCATGAGAGCGTTTTCCTACACCAGAGCCTTGGCTTCGTCGTCCATCGTGCCTTCGACCTGATCGCCGTAAAGCAGCATATCGGTGTGTGCCGCGCCCGACGGGATCATCGGGAAGCAGTTGGCGTCTTTGGCAACGCAGCAATCGACGATCACCGGACCATCGTGGTCGATCATCGCCTGGATGCCGGCATCAAGGTCCGCGCCGTCAGTGATGCGGATACCCTTCCAGCCATAGGCTTCGGCGAGCGCGACAAAGTCGGGCAGGCTGTCGGAATAGCTGTTTGAATAACGGCTCTCATAGGTCAGTTCCTGCCACTGGCGGACCATGCCCATATATTCATTGTTCAGGATGAAAATCTTGACCGGGAGACGGTATTGGGATGCCGTTCCAAGCTCCTGAATATTCATCTGAATGGACGCTTCACCAGCGATGTCGATGACGAGGTCGTCAGGGTTGCCCAATTGCGCTCCGATGGCAGCGGGAAGGCCGTAACCCATTGTCCCAAGCCCGCCCGAGGTGAGCCATTTGTTGGGCTTGTCAAAACCGAAATATTGCGCCGCCCACATCTGGTGCTGTCCCACTTCGGTGGTGATGATCGGCGATTTTTCGTGGGTGAGGGCATAAAGCCGCTCGACCGCCTTTTGCGGCATGATCGCTTCGGGGTTCTTGCGCGATGTTTCCGGATAGGCGAGACATTCACGCGCGCGCCATCCGGCAATGCGCGCCTTCCATTCGCCAAGATCACGCGCAGATCGGTCACCCCAGGCGGTGATGAGTTGTTCCAGCACAGTCGCGCAGTCGCCGACAATGCCAAGATCAACGGGAACCGTCTTGTTGATTGAAGAGCGATCGATATCGATGTGAATCTTCGTCGATCCCGGACTGAACGCATCGAGGCGACCCGTAACACGGTCATCAAAGCGCGCGCCGATGCAAATCATCACATCGCATTTGTTCATTGCCATATTGGCTTCATAAGTGCCGTGCATCCCCAGCATCCCCAACCAATCGGGATGGGTGTTGGGAAAGCAGCCGAGGCCCATAAGCGTCGAAGTCGTTGGCGCGCCGGTCATATCCTGAAACTGGCGCAAAAGTTCGCTTGCGCGCGGACCTGAATTGATGACGCCGCCACCGGTGTAGAAAATCGGCGCATCGGCGTTTGCTATCAACTCGATCGCTTCGGCGATCTGTTCGGCCGGGGCGACCATTTGCGGGGCGTAGCGGTGCGAGCCGTGATGCGCGACATAGGCGCGGCTTTCAGAAGGCACAGCGATCTGCACGTCTTTGGGGATATCGACGACAACGGGGCCGGGGCGTCCGGTGGTGGCAATGCGGAAAGCCTCTTCAAGAGTTGCCACCAGCTCGGCCGGGTCCTTCACAAGGTAATTGTGCTTGGTACAGTGGCGGGTAATGCCAACGGTGTCCGCCTCCTGAAAGGCGTCAGTGCCGATCAGGGTGGAGGGGACCTGCCCGGTGATGACCACCATGGGGATCGAATCCATCCACGCATCGGCAATGCCGGTAACGGCGTTGGTCGCACCCGGACCAGAGGTGACCAGAACCACGCCCGGCTTGCCCGTTGCGCGCGCATATCCTTCGGCAGCGTGCGCGGCGCCTGCTTCGTGCCGGACAAGAACGTGGCGAATGCGTTCATCGCCAAAGAGTTCGTCATAGATGGGCAGCACCGCGCCTCCGGGATAGCCGAAGACATATTCGACCCCTTGGTCGACCAGGCATTCCATCAAAAGGGCCGCTCCAGAGCGCTGTCCCACGTGTCTTACTCCCAAGTGTCGGTGACCTTTTATAAAAAGGCCCCCAAAGAAAAACGGCCCAGTGCGTATTCGCAGCGGGCCGGTCAGGTCATCCTCGATTAGATCCCGATCAGCCCGATTGTCCCACGATTAGTACAACTGCCATGATCGATAATCCTGTCTCAAACTTTCCGGTCAAACCATCTCGACGCTGCCCGTGTTCTAACGGGAATTGCCATGAGAACCAACCCTTGCGTGGCCTCATGCTGCGCGTCGCTAAGCGATAGAATGTAATTGGTCAACCCTTATTATTGTAATAAAGAAACAAAAGCCGACGCAATATCGATACTTTTGGACTCATCTCTGGTCCAATCTTCCGGGCTCTGATTACGCAACCAGGTAAACTGGCGTTTGGCATATTGGCGCGTCGCGGTGGAGCCTACGGCAATCGCTTCTTCTTTGGAGATTTCCCCCCGAACCAGCGCCGCAATCTCACGCACACCAATGGCCCGCATGGCCGGAAGGTCGGGGTCCAAATCGCGCGCAAGAAGCGCTTTCACTTCTTCAATCGCCCCGTCTTCGAGCATCTGTCCAAAGCGCGCATCGCAGCGTTCGTAAACCCATTGGCGTGGCGGCATCATAACAAGAGGGTGGAGCGTGATTTCCTCACCGATCCCGCCGGTCTTTGCCTGCTGCCAATCGCCTAGCGTGACGCCGGTAGAACGTTTCACCTCAAGCGCTCGGGCGATGCGTTGGCTGTCGGTAGGCTCCAGTTCGCTGGCACGGACCGGGTCCTCGATCTCAAGTGCTCTGTAGGCATCGCCTGTCTCCATCGCGCGCACGACCTCGCGCACTTCGGGCTCAATCGCCGGGATGGGGGCGATCCCTTCGATCAGGACTTTAAGATACATGCCCGTGCCGCCAACAAGGATCGGCACCCCGCCATCCGCATGCACCGAGGCAATCTCATCGCGCGCCCGTGCAGCCCAGTCGGCGGCAGAACACACCTGGCCCGCGTCCCATGCACCATAGAGCCTGTGGTCGGCTTGTTCGCGTTCTTCTTTACTTGGCGAAGCGGCGAGCACCGGAATGTCGCGATAAACCTGCATGCTGTCGGCGTTGATGATAACGCCCTTGCGGCCTTCCTTTTCCAGAGCCTCGACCAGCTTGAGCGCAACTGCGCTCTTGCCGCTTGCGGTCGGCCCTGCAATGAGCGCCACTGGCGGCGCTTCGCTTGTACTTTCAGGAGATATTTTTGTGCTCATCGCCCGTCTGATAGCAGACCAGCCGGATTGGGAAACACGTCTTCGCACGTTAAGCGAGGCTTTGGTTGCGGCAGGTATGGAACTTCAGTCCATCGGCGCGCTGCCCGAATTGGGGGCAGTGTGGGAATTGCGCCTTATGGGCGGGACAGCGGCGCAGCTTCTTGATGCGATCGATGCGCACATTGGCCCGTGTGACTGTCTGGTCAGCGAGGCCGAGATCGAGGTTCCCCGACTTTTCGTCTCCGACATGGATTCGACCATGATCGGTCAGGAATGTATCGACGAGTTGGCCGATTTTGCAGGACTTAAGGAGCAAATCTCCGAGATCACCGAACGCGCCATGCAAGGTGAGCTCGATTTTGAGAGGGCGCTTTTGGAGCGAGTAGGGCTGCTCGAAGGGCTGGAAGAAGGCGCGATTGACCGCTGTCTTTCTGAACGAATTAGCCCGACGCCAGGAGCCAGAGTGTTGACGCAAACGCTCAAAGCCAAAGGCGCGCGAACGGTCCTTGTTACTGGCGGTTTTCACCATTTCGCCGACGAAGTTGCCGACTGGCTCGGGTTCGACCGTGTGGTGGGCAACCGTCTGGGCGTTGCGCAGGGCAAGCTGACCGGGCGTCTCGATGGGCCGATTTCGGATGCCAGCACCAAGCTGGCCACGTTACGCGAGGAAGCGGCCAAATTGGGAGAGGGCGCTCGCATTCTGGGGAGCGGGGATGGGGCCAATGACATTCCCATGCTTGAAGCGGCGGACTACGGCTTTGCGTATAGGGCCAAGCCCAAGGCGCGCGAAATGGCAAACGGGCGCGTGGATCGGGGTGATCTCACGGTTATTCTTTCGTTGCTGGGTATTCCGAAGGAGGAATGGATCGGTAGCTAACGCTTGTTGCGCAGGAAGGGAAAACCACTATTTACACGTATGTAAGTAAGTGCTATTAGGTTTTGCATAACAACCCATCCTGTAAGGTTTGCCGATCATGACTGACACAGCCAAATACGCCCAGATGTTTGCCAGCGACGGAACCGTGGTGCGTCATCCGGACCGCCCGGCGCCGCGCTATTCTCTCCCGCGTGCGATCAAGAACTTCCGTCTTTTGATGAAGGACAAGGAAGATACGAGCCTGGTCTTCAAGATTTACGAATCGCTTCCTTCGAGCCAGTTTTTGCCGCGCGTCAAACAGCTTGCACTTTCAGAGCATGGCGAGTTTTTGCGCCGGACAGAACCGAGCCTTCCCGAAATCCTCGACGATCACGCCGAACTTCGCAAAACGCCCAAGGGCAGCCTCGCGCATGCTTATTGCGACTTCATGGAAAGCGAAGGGCTAAGCGCAGCGGGCCTGGTGGCTGAAAGCGACCGTCTTGGTCGCCCGAAATACGATGATCTCGTTCAATGGTATGGCGACCGTTCGCGTGATACACACGACCTGTTTCACGTCCTGACCGGCTATGGCCGCGATGCTTTGGGCGAGCAATGCGTGCTTCTTTTCACCCACGGTCAATCGCCAACACAAGGCCACTTGCTGATCGGCTATGCCGGTTCTGCCAATATCAAGAAGATGGTCTGGGGATCGAAGGCACCGGTCATGGGCGCAGTGCGTCAGGCCAAAGCAACAGGTCGCGGAGCGCCAGTGCTGCTTGAACAGCCAATCCGCGAGCTTTTGAAACAACCGGTTGATGAAGTGCGCCGCGCGCTCAATATCCCTGAGCCAACGATGTACAACGAATGTCACCGCATTTGGGCAGAAGAAGGGATCGACCCTTACAATCTGCTCGCATCAGAGAATACAGGCGAGGCGCTCGCCGCCTAAAGCCAGCTCGCAATCTGGCTGAGCGGCTTTTTCGAAACCGCTTTGGCAGGGACGGTCGCGTCATCGCTTGGCCGTCCCACCACCACAATCATAAGCGGTTTTTCCCATTCCGGGCGCTCACACGCCTCCCGCAGGAAACCCATGGGTGAGGGCGTGTGTGTGAGCGTAGCGAGTCCTGCTTCGTGCAGTGTCGCAATCAGCATCCCGCAGGCAATCCCGACGCTTTCATTGACGTAATAGTTCTGCGTTTTCCCGTCTTCTTCGATCCCGCCTTTGCGCTGTGCAAAGACAACGATGAGAAAAGGCGCGGTTTCTAGAAACGGTTTGTCCGCATCGGTGCCCAGGTCTTTGAGCGCGCCAAGCCATTCATTGCTCGCCTTGGGTTCATCCCCGTCATCGCCGTAAAAGCGACGCTCTTCAGCTTCTGCCGCTTCGCGAATGGCGCGCTTCTTCTCTGGCGACGACACAACGGCGAAATGCCACGGTTGATGGTTGGCGCCATTGGGGGCCGTGCCTGCTGCCTCGATTGCTGCCTCGATCACTTCGCGCGGCACGTCGGCGTCGGAAAAGTAGCGGCAGGTCCGGCGTTTTTTCAAACGGTCGCGCATCTCACGCGCGCGGCCAACGCTTTCGTCATCAGGCAGACGCTCCAGCGAATACGGAATTTGATCATGATCTCGCATTGGCCCGTCTATCCGTGGTTTCGCTCATGTTGGCTAGTGGACTTTTAACTGACAAAGATGTAAATAATGTCCTGAGAGGAAAGCTGAATGTCCCTGCTTGATCGCCCGCTGGTAGCGCCCGACCGCATCGTGTCGGGCTTCCGTCCGCTCAAGGTGCTGCATCACTATCGCAAGCTGGTCGCGGATAAGGAAGACACGGAACAGGTCTTTCACATCATCGAGGCGACCAAGGGTAAAACCTCTCACCGACAAGCCTGGGACTTTATCCAATCGGAGGAAGGCCAGCGTTTCCTTCGCGATGGTATCAGCATCCCTGCAATGCTTGACGACCATGCGCGCTGGGCAGACCTGCCAGAAAACAGCGTTGGGAAGCATTACATTCGCTTCATGCAGCGCGAGGGGCTGAGCGCGCAAGGGCTGGTCGATGAAAGCCACAAATGGGCCCCGCCTGAACAATTGCCGCAGGATTTGACGCAGTGGTATTTTGACCGCCTGCGAGATACGCACGACCTGTTTCATGTTCTCACCACCTATGGCCGCGATGCGCTTGGTGAGACGTCGCTGCTTGGCTTCAGCTATTCGCAAAACCACAACAATGGCATCTTGTTTATTGCTTATGCAGGCGCGCATCAGATCAAGAAGGTGACCGGCACCAAGGCACCGCTTTTTGCCTCGGTGCGCGAGGGTCAACGCAACGGCAAGGCCGCGGCGAAGCTGGCCCATCTCGATGTCGAGGCGCTGATGCGTGAGGATATTGACGAAGCGCGTTCGCGATTGGGGATCAAGCCCCCGGTGATTTACCGCGAATGCCTCGATATCCTACATTCCGAAGGCTATTCGACCGAAGAGCTTGGCCTTTCAGCCGAAGACAATCCAAAGGCTCAGGCCGCCTGACCGGTGAGGGCTCAAAGCCCGCCCATCGCCGCGCAATCGCCGGTATCGACCATAAGGTGCCACAGCGCGCCTGCACCAAGTGCGCGCGCCCACCAGCGCGGGACAAACAGCAGCGCGAGATAGACGATCGCCGCTTCCCACCCGTGAAATGTATGAAAGCCGATCGAGCAGCGGTCCGGATCGAACATCGGAACGGCCCAAAGGTGGTCGATGTCGATGGCATTGCTTGCGACCATCACACTGCCAAAGCGTTTCCACTGCGTTCGCTGGATCATCCACGCGATCAGGAACGGCGCAATGAAATGGCCGCTATAGTGGAGGAGGGGCTGGAGCAGTTCCACTTAGATGTGTCCCCGCCTTAGCAGAGGCCCCCATTCCTCAACCGCCCATCCAATCGGCGAAAAAGCTCTTGTGCGCGGCGCGCATTTCTTCGAGCGAAACGCCAAGCAGCGTGTCCCCGCCGACGGTGCCAATGCGCGTAAAGCCGACCATTTCCGCCTCGGAAATTTCCGGACCTGCGGCAAGTTCCTTGTTGAAATCATCGAGCTTGTCGGCGCTGACCGTCACGACATAGCGCGCCTGATCTTCCCCGAACCACCATTGTGCAGCGGTGTAAGCGTCATTTACTGTGACCTCAGCGCCAAGCCCGCCGCTCATCGCCATCTCGGCAAGGGCCACGGCGAGGCCACCGTCGGAGATATCGTGGACCGCTGAAAGCAGACCCATTTCGATAAGACGCCGCACGATATGTCCCGCGCCGCGCTCTGCCAGCAGGTCCACCGGTGGCGCGCGGCCTTCGTCGCGGCCATGCACGACATCAAGCCATAGCGATTTGCCAAGGTGCGAGCGGGTCGGATCGGGCTTGGCCCAGAACTCGGGCGCGATGAGGTAAATGGCGTCTCCGTCAGCCTTGAAAGCGGGAGTCATCATTTTCGAGGCGTCTTCAAGGATACCCACGCCGCCAATCGCAGGGGTGGGCAGGATCGCCGAGCCGCCGCCTGTTGCCTTGCTTTCATTATAGAGCGAGACGTTGCCCGACACGATCGGGAAATCCAGTGTACGACACGCATCGCCCATCCCTTCGAGGGCATGGACGAACTGGCTCATGATCTCGGGGCGCTGTGGATTTGCAAAGTTGAGGCAATTTGTGACCGCCAAAGGCCGCGCACCAACTGCGCAAATGTTGCGATAAGCCTCTGCGATTGCCTGTTTGCCGCCTTCAAAAGGGTCGGCATAGACATAGCGCGGCGTGCAATCGGTGCTCATCGCGAGGGCCTTGTCCGTGCCATGCACGCGTACAACGCTTGCATCGCCTCCGGTTTGAAGCGTGTCGGCCATGACCTGGCTGTCATATTGCTCGGTAATCCAGCCGCGCGAGGCGAGGTTGGGGGAGGCGAGCATTTTCAGAAGGTCAGCACCCGGATCGCTGGTATCGGGCGCGTCTTTCATCGGCGTGATGCCCGCCCACTGTGCGTATTCTTCTTTAGAAATATAGGGGCGCTCGTATTCTGGCGCGTCGGCAGCGAGAGGCCCGAGCGGAATGTCGCACACGACCTCGCCGTCAAATTCGAGCACCATGTGCTGCGTATCGGTCACTTCGCCGATCACGGCAAAGTCCAGTTCCCACTTTTCAAAGATTGCCGCAGCCATCTCTTCCTTGCCGGGCTTGAGAACCATGAGCATGCGCTCCTGGCTCTCTGACAGCATCATTTCATACGGCGTCATGCCTTCTTCGCGGCAAGGAACCTTGTTCATGTCGAGACGGATGCCCGCCTTGCCATTGGTCGCCATCTCGACGCTGGAGGAAGTAAGGCCGGCCGCGCCCATATCCTGAATTGCGACAATCGCATCGGTCGCCATCAGTTCAAGGCAAGCCTCGATCAGTAGCTTTTCAGTGAAGGGGTCGCCCACCTGGACGGTTGGGCGCTTGGCTTCTGCATCTTCCTCAAAGTCCGCCGACGCCATTGTCGCGCCGTGGATGCCGTCGCGTCCGGTTTTGGAGCCGACATAGACGATGGGGTTTCCAACGCCCGTGGCCGCTGAATAAAAGATCTTGTCCGCATCCGCGATACCGACCGTCATTGCGTTGACCAGTATATTGCCATCGTAGGCCGGGTGGAAATTGGTTTCGCCGCCCACAGTAGGCACGCCGACGCAATTGCCATAGCCGCCGATGCCGGCGACCACGCCTTGCACAAGATGCTTCATCTTGGGGTGGTCTGGGCGGCCAAAGCGCAGCGCGTTCATATTCGCCACAGGCCGCGCGCCCATGGTGAAGACATCGCGAAGGATACCGCCAACGCCCGTCGCCGCGCCTTGGTAAGGTTCGATATAAGAGGGGTGGTTGTGGCTCTCCATCTTGAAGATCGCCGCCTGACCATCGCCAATGTCGATGACGCCCGCATTCTCACCCGGTCCGCAAATAACCCAAGGCGCCTCGGTTGGCAGCTTCTTCAGATGGAAACGCGATGATTTGTAAGAGCAATGCTCGGACCACATGACCGAGAAGATGCCCAGTTCGACCAAATTAGGCTCACGCCCAAGGCCTGAAAGCACGCGCTCGTATTCTTCAGGAGACAGCCCGTGCTGTTCGACGATTTCCGGTGTGATTTCGCTCATGCGCGCTCCCTTAAGCCAGTGGTTCGCCGTCGCCAACCCGCCAGTGCACCTTAAAGCGCAGTTTCTCCCCAAACAGGCGTATTAGCGCGTGAATTTAAGTGCAATCCAGCTGGCAAGGGCGCTTGTGGTGCCCGTCGCAAAAGCACCCCACATAATGTCCAGTACGCTCACCTTGGTCGCCCAGACCTTGAACACGGCCTGGCTGGTGAGGTCGAATGTCGCGTAGCACAGACCTCCAAGAAGAACGCCGTTCAAAAGCGCGATTCTGGCATCGCCCGCAATCAGCCCTGGCCTGATTGCAAACCATGTCATCCCGCAAAGATAGATAACATAGAAGGCCGCCGCAGCGCCTACATTGAACTCATCAGCCATGATCTCGCCGATCGTGGGTTCGTATAAATTGGTCGAGGCCCAGCCAAGCCACATGGCATCGAGCCCGCCGAAAATCACAGCCGCGCTAACAAAAGCGATCAAATATCGGGTCATAGTCAAATCCTTGCCGTTACCAGCCTTGAACGGGGCCTTGACCGGGAGGTTCCTGAACGTCATTGCATGGCCGCATGGATGAGGCAAACGTATCCGGGTCAAATCCGGCAATCGAAGAAATGAGCTTTGAACAGGCGCTTACCGCGCTTGAGGAGATCGTCACGCAATTGGAGCGCGGCGATGTGCCCCTTGATCAATCAATCAACCTCTATGAGCGCGGCGAGCGACTGCGCGCGGCGTGCCAGAAACGCCTCGATAGCGCGCAAGCACGGATCGAAAAAATCGTGGCAGGCAGCGACGGTTCGCCAAATGGCTCCACCCCCTTGGACGGTGGAGCGTAAAGAGCGCATGGGAGCGGACATTCTGAAAGAGGGGTTGGCCCGCGTTCAAGGCGAGATCGATTCGGTCTTTGACGCTTTCTTGCCTGTGCCTTCGGACACCCGCGCAAGGCTGGTCGAAGCGATGCGCTATGCCGCGATTGGCGGTGGCAAGCGTGTGCGCCCGCTTTTGCTTGTGAGCACGGCGGAACTGTTCGGCGTCGACCGGACCTCGGCGCTGCGTGCTGGCGCGGCGGTCGAGGCGATCCATTGCTATTCGCTCATTCATGATGATCTGCCATGTATGGACGATGATGACTTGCGACATGGCAAACCCACCTTGCACCACGTCTATGACGAGGCGACCGCAGTTCTTGCAGGCGACGCGCTTCACGCTTTAGCTTTTGAAATCCTTGCCGATACCGGGACGAGCAGCGACCCGTTCGTGCGCAGCGAACTAATCGCAACGCTTGGCATGGCGAGCGGAATGAACGGCATGGCGGGTGGACAGATGATGGACATGGTCGCCGATGAGGAGGGCGTTACATACGACCTTCAGGCGGTGACCCGCCTCCAGCAATTGAAAACCGGTGCGCTTCTTTCCTGTTCGGTTGAAATGGGCGCGATCCTTGGCCGTATTCCGGTCGAAGGCCGCGTGCATCTTCGCGCCTATTCGCGCGATATCGGCCTTGCGTTCCAGATAGCAGACGACCTCCTCGACGTAGAAGGTGACGCCGAATTGGCGGGCAAGGCGCTGCGCAAGGACGAGGAACAGGGTAAACAGACGTTTGTGACCTTGATGGGCGTGGAAAAGGCGCGTGAACAGGCGCGGATGCTGGTCGATCAGGCGGTGGGGCACCTTAGCTCGCATGGCAGCGAAGCCGATTTGCTGCGTGCGCTTGCCCGCTTCATCGTCGAGCGGGACCGCTAAGTCGGCAATAAACGGGCGCTCAGACCCGGACAGTGTGAAGGAACACCCAAATGAGCAAAAGCATAGGAATCTATCCTGGGACCTTTGACCCGATAACATTGGGTCACGCCGATATTATTCGGCGCGGGGCCAAGCTTGTGGATGAGCTCATCATTGGCGTTACCACCAACCCGTCAAAAAACCCCATGTTTTCAAACGAAGAACGATTTTCCATGGTCGAGCGCGAGGTTGAGAACCTAGGGCTGGACAACGTGACGGTGGTCGGGTTCAACGCGCTGCTCGTCAAGTTTGCGCAAAGGCAAGGCGCATCGGTCATCATCCGCGGCCTGCGCGCGGTTGCCGATTTCGAGTATGAATATCAAATGGCTGGCATGAACCAGCAGTTGGATAAAGATATCGAAACCGTCTTCTTGATGGCGGACGTCTCGCTTCAACCGATTGCCTCCAAACTCGTGAAAGAAATCGCACTTTACGGCGGTGACATCACGCCGTTTGTCAGTAAGGAAGTTTGCGAAGAAGTCGTTGCGCGGGTCGATGAGATCGGGCGCAAGGGCGATTATTGAACGCCAAAGCCGGGCCGGGCACAAGCCTGTGCGCGAAGTGTCACTCATTCATTGAAGTGTCAGGCACCCGCAGCTAGACGGGTGCAAACGATATTTGACGGATCTGAAGAAACCCCATGCTCAAGACTGTAACCTCATCTTTTGCGGCCCTTGCCCTTGCTGCGACCCCTTTTGCGGCTTTTGCACAGGATGAAGAGACCTCGCAAACCGAGGCTGAAGCCGAAACAGCGGTCGACAATCGCACCTATCCTACTGTTGAGTTTGACCAGAGCGTTGAGCCTGAAGATATCTGGGTTCTCGACCTGTCGAACGGCGAGCGGGTAAAAATTCGCCTTATGGAAGAGTGGGCGCCGAACCATGTGGAGCGTATCAAGACGCTGACCGCTGATGGATTTTATAACGGCGTTGTCTTTCACCGCGTGATCGAAGGCTTCATGGCACAATCGGGCGATCCAACCGGCACGGGCCAAGGGTCATCGCAACTTCCCGATCTCAATGAAGAATTTAATCCGATGCCCCATGTGCGTGGCACGGTTTCGATGGCGCGTGCGAACGAGGAAAACAGCGCCAACAGCCAGTTCTTCATCGTTTTCTATCCGCGCTTTGCCCTTGATAAGCGCTACACCAACTTTGGCCGCGTGATTGAAAACATGGGCGCAGTGGATGCGATTGTGCGCGGGGAACCGCCCGCAAACCCGACCCGCATTTTGCAAGCCTCGATGCTGAGCGACAACCTCCCGGTTCCAAGCGTGGCTCCGCCGCAGATGGAAGCAGAGGTGACCGCCGATATGTTGAGCGCGCCGCTCGACACGCAGTAAGTGCGAAAGCCAGTAAAGCGCTGTCCTTTTCGATAAAACCGGTTTTCGTAGCGTGCACAAAGTCCTAAGCGTGCGCGCATCATGCGTGTTGACCTGTTTGACTTCGAGCTTCCCCAGGACCGTATAGCCCTGCGCCCCGTGCGCCCGCGCGATGCTGCGCGGATGCTCGTTGTGCGCGGGCAAGATGCCCCGTTTGAGGATGCCTGCGTGCTCGATCTACCCGACTTGCTTGAACCGGGCGACGTGCTGGTATTCAACGACACCCGCGTGCTCCCGGCTCAGCTTGAAGGCAGACGCGCTGGCGGCGAGGCCAAGGTCGGCGCAACTCTTCACAAACGCCTCGACCTTCGACGATGGGACGCGTTCGTGCGCAATGCCAAGCGAGTGAAGGAAGGTGATCAGATCATCTTCGGCGGCGGCATCACCGCAATTGCCGAAAGCCGAAATGCGGACGGCTCAATCACGCTGTTTTTCGAGGGCGAGGAACCCGTCGAAGTTCTTCTCGACCGGGCGGGCACCATGCCTCTCCCTCCCTATATTGCCGCGCGCCGGGGCGTGGATGAGCAAGACCTTGCCGACTATCAAACCATGTTTGCAAGTGAGGACGGCGCGGTGGCGGCTCCGACGGCTAGCTTGCATTTTACCGACCGCCTGATCGAGGCGTTGGAAGCGCGCGGGATCGGGCGTGAAATGCTAACCTTGCACGTGGGGGCAGGGACTTTCCTGCCGGTCAAGGCAGATGACACCGACGACCACCAGATGCACTCCGAATTTGGCCGGATCAGCGCCGAGGCCGCCAAGCGATTGAACGCAGCCAAAAAAGCAGGCGGGCGCATTATCGCGGTTGGCACTACGAGCCTTCGCACGCTTGAAAGCGCGGCGTCACAGGACGGTCAAATCCACGAGTTCGCCGCAGATACCGATATTTTCATCACGCCCGGCTATCGTTTCAAAGCGGTGGATGGACTGATGACCAATTTTCACCTGCCGAAAAGCACCTTGATGATGCTGGTGAGCGCGCTGATGGGACGCGAACGGATGATGGCGGCCTATGCTCACGCAATCGAAAATGAGTACCGTTTCTATTCCTATGGTGACTCCTCGTTGCTCCTGCCTTAGTCCGCTTGGTGATGTCTGATCCCATCCTCTCCATCGAAGGCCTGTCGAAGGTTTACGCCGGCGGAACCAAGGCTCTCGACAATGTCGATCTCGACATTCGCAAGGGCGAGATTTTCGCGCTGCTCGGTCCCAACGGGGCTGGCAAGACCACGCTGATCGGGGCGGTGTGTGGCCTTGTCCGGCCAACTTCTGGTACAATCACAGCCTTTGGTCATAACCTTGCAAGCGATTGGCGAGCGGCGAGGGCGCGC
Organism: Qipengyuania sp. S6317L1; assembly: GCF_023015615.1. Lineage (GTDB taxonomy): Bacteria > Pseudomonadota > Alphaproteobacteria > Sphingomonadales > Sphingomonadaceae > Erythrobacter. Next base: position 585,344 of record NZ_JALKAJ010000005.1, read on the forward strand.
ATCGGGCTCGTCCCGCAAGAGCTTTCGACCGATATGTTCGAAACAGTGTGGCGCGCGGTATCCTATTCGCGCGGGTTGTTCGGCCTTTCTCCCGACAAGGCGCGCATCGAGGAAATCCTGCGCAGTTTGAGCCTGTGGGAAAAGAAGGACGCCCAGATTCGCGAGCTTTCGGGCGGCATGAAACGCCGTGTGCTGATCGCGAAGGCGCTGGCACACGAACCGGACCTTCTCTTTCTGGATGAACCCACCGCTGGCGTCGATGTCGAACTTCGCAAGGGTATGTGGGAGCAGATCGGTGCGCTTCGCGAACGTGGCACGACGGTCATTCTTACCACGCACTATATCGAGGAGGCCGAATTGATGGCCGACCGGGTCGGGATCATCCGCAAGGGTCAAATCCTGATGGTCGATGACAAGGCCTCAATGATGCAGCACATGGGCTCGACCGAAGCGGTCTTTACTCTGGCACAGCCGCTGGGTGCAGTGCCTGATGCGCTTGATCGGTTTTGCCTGACGATAGGCGAGGGCGGGACTTCGCTGATCTATCGAGGCGGCACGGGCGCTCAGGATGTTGAAGGCGATGGCAATGCCGAAGTCGCCGCGCTGACCAAGGCGCTGATTGCGTCAGGTGTCGATTTTATCGGCATCGACATTCACGACAGCTCGCTTGAGGACATTTTCGTTGGCCTTGTCGCCGAAACTCAGGGTGATGACGCATGATGCAGGGCTTTAATGCGCGCGGTGCCTGGTCGATCTATGTGCGCGAGTTGATGCGGGCGCTGCGCACGGCGTTTCAGTCGATCCTCTCGCCTGTGCTCACGACCTCGCTCTATTTCGTCGTGTTCGGAACCGTGATCGGCGGGCGGATGGAGCCGGTGGACGGGGTTGCATACGGCGCCTTTATCATCCCCGGCCTGCTCATGCTCACGCTGTTGGGCGAAACGACGAGCAATTCCTCTTTCGGCATCTATATGCCGCGCTTCACCGGTACCATTTACGAGCTTTTGTCCGCGCCCGTCGGCGTTGCCGAGACACTGATCGGTTTTGTCGGTGCAGCAGCCACGAAGGGCCTGATCCTCGCTGCCATCATCCTTGGAACGGCGACATTCTTTGTCGATTACGAGATTGCGCATCCGCTCGCAGCCGCAGGCTACATCATGCTGGTCGCTGCAAGCTTTTCGCTGTTCGGCTTCATCCTCGGAATATGGGCGGACAGCTTTGAAAAGCTTGGAATTATACCGCTCCTGTTTCTGACCCCGCTGACCTTTCTCGGGGGGACGTTCTATTCAATCGAAGAGCTTCCCGGCGTGTGGTCGACAATTGCCTATGCCAACCCGATCGCCTTTTTGGTGAGCGGGCTGCGCTGGACGTTTTACGGCACATCGGATGTCTCGATCTGGGTTTCGCTGGGGATGACGTTGGGCTTTCTTGCCCTGTGCGTTGGCATCATCACCTTCATTTTTAAGACCGGGTGGAGATTACGAGAGTGACCCGCTTCTCATTTGAACTTCACGCCACTGATGGTCGCGCGCGCACCGGTAAAATCACCATGCAGCGCGGCGAAATTCGCACACCTGCATTCATGCCTGTTGGAACCGCCGCGACGGTCAAGGCGATGAAACCCGAAAGCGTGCGAGCCATCGGCGCGGACATTATCCTTGGCAACACCTACCACCTGATGCTGCGCCCGGGCGCTGAACGCATGGCGCGTCTGGGTGGCTTGCACAATTTCATGAAGTGGGACCGCCCGATCCTGACCGATAGCGGCGGTTATCAGGTGATGAGCCTTTCGGACTTGCGCAAACTCACCGAAAAGGGCGTCGAATTCCGCAGTCATATCGACGGCTCCAAGCATATGCTCACCCCGGAACGCTCAATGGAAATTCAGCGGCTTTTGGGCTCAGATATCGTGATGTGCTTCGACGAATGCCCCCGCGCCGACCGTCCGCGTGAGGAAATCGCCGCCTCGATGGAGCTCTCAATGCGGTGGGCAAAGCGCAGTCGCGACGGTTTTGACAGCGGCGAGGAACACGCCGCGCGCTCGGCACTTTTTGGTATCCAGCAGGGCGCATTGGACGAAGGTTTGCGCAAGGTCAGCGCGGAAAAACTGATCGACATTGGCTTTGATGGTTATGCGGTTGGCGGCCTTGCCGTGGGCGAGGGGCAGGAGGCGATGTTCGGCGTGCTCGACTATGCGCCTGAACAGCTGCCCAAGGACAAGCCGCGCTATCTTATGGGGGTTGGCAAGCCGGATGACCTGGTCGGCGCGGTCGAGCGGGGGATCGACATGTTCGATTGCGTCCTTCCGACAAGATCAGGCCGCAATGGCCAGGCCTTCACCTGGAACGGGCCGATCAACATTCGCAACGCCAAGTTTGCCGAGGACTTGTCACCATTGGACGAAACCTCTGATTGCTCCGCCTCTCGGGATTATTCTAAGGCCTATCTCCACCATCTGCACAAGAGCCACGAGATCCTTGGCGCGATGCTTGTGACCGAGCATAACCTCGCTTTCTATCAGGCCTTGATGCAGAAGATGCGCGATGCCATTGGAGCGGGGCAATTTGCCGAGTTCGCGGCTGACTTTCGCCGCAACTACCTTCGAAAGTAGGACTGAATGCCCAAACTGCCTGAAGCCAAAATGCCAGATGATTGCCGGTCAATGATCGAGGTGCGCGAAGGTGTCGATGCGACCGATCGCGAGCTGGTCGCCCTGCTTGAGCGGCGGTTTGGTTACATGCGGGCAGCGGCGCGTATTAAGCCGAACCGCGAGGCCGTTCGCGATGAAGAACGCAAGGCGAGCGTTATTGCGGCGGCCAGAGCAGAGGCGGAGGCGCGCGGTATCCCGGGCGCTCTTATCGCACAGCTTTGGGATGATCTGGTCGAAGGCTCGATCGCCTACGAAATGCAAGAATGGGATAACACTCGCAGCTGACGAAATACTTGTCCCGCATTTCACAATTTCAACCCACAAAAACAAAGGGCGGCCCAATCGGACCGCCCTTAATTCGTTTCGCAAAGCGTTCAGGCTTTAGCGCGAGTAGAACTCGACAACGAGGTTCGGTTCCATCGTCACCGGATAAGGCACTTCGTCGAGCTTTGGCACGCGGGTGAATTGAACCTTGTCGTTGCCTTCTGGAGCAACATAGTCAGGGATTTCACGCTCTGGCAGGCTTTGCGCTTCGATCACGAGAGCCATTTCCTTGGCCTTGGTGCCGAGGCTGATGACGTCGCCAACATCGCAGCGACGCGATGGGATGTTGCACTTCACGCCGTTCACATAAATGTGGCCGTGGTTCACGATTTGACGCGCGGCAAAGATCGTTGGCGCGAATTTCGCACGGTAAACGATCATGTCGAGGCGGCGCTCAAGCAGGCCGATAAGGTTTTGGCCGGTGTCACCCTTCATGCGGGTTGCAGCTTTGTAGGTCGAGCGGAACTGCTTCTCGGTCACGTCGCCGTAGTAGCCTTTGAGCTTCTGCTTCGCGCGAAGCTGAAGACCGAAGTCGCTCATTTTGCTCTTGCGACGCTGACCATGCTGGCCAGGACCGTAAGAACGCTTGTTCACCGGAGAATTTGGACGGCCCCAGATGTTTTCACCCATCCGGCGGTCGAGTTTGTACTTGGCGCTCTTGCGCTTAGACATATGTCTTTCCTTCAAATTTGCTGACCTGCCCCAGTGGCAGGCATCTAACCCGGCATCGCACCATTGAGCCGACTTGCTCAATGCGGTCGCCGCTTCACCGGGGTGCGGGACCAATCTTGCGTGGGCGCGCGTATAACGGGCTGCGCGCTGAAATCAAGCTTATTCGCTTGGGTCCTTCTCGACAGGATCCTTGTCGGGACGGCCAAGGGTGGAGAGGACCCCCCTCAAGGTGCGCACCTCAAGATGGTTCCACCCCGGCTTGGTAAGAACCGTGCGGAGCGTACGGCGCGTCGCCTCGGCCCGCGATTCGGGGAAGAAATACCCTTTGGGCGCGAGCATTTTTTCCAAGTGGGAAATCAGCCCTTCAAGCTCTTCTTGCGGAGCAGGGGGCAGGATGTCCTCTTCTGCCGTGGGCTGCACGAGGCCGCTCACTTCAACCTCGCGCCCGATGCGCGACCACTCGTAAGCGGTGAGGATCACGGCTTGCGCAAGGTTGAGCGAACCGAATTCAGGATTGATTGGCACGGTAAGGATATGACGGGCAAGCGCGACATCCTCTGTCTCGAGCCCTGACGCCTCGCGGCCGAACAGCACTGCGTGGCGCCCCTCGGCCGAGTGCATCAGTCGCGCCGCTTCATCCGGACCCACAACCGGTTTCGTCACCCCGCGTTTGCGCACAGTGGTCGCGTAAACGTGCTCGCAATCAGCGACTGCCTCGGCGGTCGTCTCGTATATCTTTGCTTCGTCAAGCACGATGTCTGCCCCCGCCGCCGCAGGGCCAGCACTTGGGTTTGGCCAACCATCGCGGGGATTGACGATACGCATTTCGGTGAGGCCAAAGTTGAGCATCGCGCGTGCCGCTTTGCCGATATTTTCGCCCAGTTGCGGGCGAACCAGAACGATGACGGGCTTATTGGACACAATCAGTCCTTGGCCGCGTCAACAACGGTGCTGGCGAATTCTTCGAAGTCCTTGGCCTCCGAGAAATCGCGATACACGCTGGCAAAGCGAATATAGGCAACCGAATCCAGTTGCTTGAGCCCGTCCATCACCATCTCGCCAATGCGTGACGAGGGCACTTCGGCATCGCCTGCGGTTTCGACCTGACGCTGAATGCCGGAGACGAGTTGATCGATCCGTTCCTGGTTCACATCACGTTTGCGACAGGCAAGGGCGACCGATTTTTCCAACTTGGAGCGGTCGAAGGGTTCGCGGCGCGGTTCGGACCCGTCCGAGCGCGTCTTGACGATCACCACCTCGCGCAATTGTACGCGCTCAAAGGTGGTAAAGCGCGCGCCGCAGGAATTGCACTGGCGCCGACGCCTGATCGAGGTGTTGTCCTCGGTCGGGCGACTGTCTTTGACCTGCGTGTCTTCGTGGGCGCAAAACGGGCAGCGCATGGGTTGGGTTTAGCTTTCTGGATAGACCGGGAAGTCAGCGCAAAGCTTGGCAACGCGATTGCGAACGCTCTCTTCGACTTGCGCGTCTCCTTCTGGGCCGTTCTTGGACAAGCCATCGACGACTTCCGCGATGAGCTTACCCACTTCGCGGAATTCCACCGGACCAAAGCCGCGCGTGGTGCCAGCGGGAGTGCCAAGGCGGACACCCGAGGTCACGAAGGGAGAGCGGGTGTCGAACGGAATGCCGTTCTTGTTGCAGGTGAGCCATGCACGGTCGAGGCCCGCCTCAGCCGCTTTGCCGGTCACGTCTTTCGCGGTAAGGTCAACCAGCATCGAGTGATTGTCCGTGCCGCCCGAAACAATACGAAGCCCGTTTTCCTCAAGGCTCGCCGCGAGCGCGCGGGCGTTCTCGACGATGCGGTGAGCGTAGGTTTTGAATTCGGGCGCAAGGGCCTCTTTGAACGCCACCGCTTTCGCAGCCACCACGTGCATCAGCGGACCGCCCTGAAGGCCGGGGAAGACCGCCATATTCAATGGTTTGGTGTATTTCTCGTCGTTCCACAGGATGATCCCTGAACGTGGGCCGCGAAGCGACTTGTGCGTCGTAGAGGTCACGATGTCGCAGTGAGGGAAGGGCGAGGGGTGTGCGCCGCCAGCAACGAGGCCGGAGATATGGCTCATATCGCAAAGCAGGATCGCTTCCACTTCATCGGCGATTTTGCGGAAAGCTTCGAAATCCCAGACCCGCGAGTAGGCCGTCCCACCGCAGATGATGAGCTTCGGCTTGTGCTCACGCGCGAGCGCCGCCACCGCTTCCATGTCGATCCGCTCTTCGCCCTCGGTCACACCATAGCTGACGGGGTTGAACCACTTGCCGCTCATGTTGACCGGCGAGCCGTGGGTGAGGTGACCGCCAGAATTAAGGTCGAGCCCCATGAAGGTGTCGCCCGGCTGCAAAAGTGCCAGGAACACCGCCTGGTTCATCTGGCTGCCCGAATTGGGCTGCACATTGGCAAAGTTGCATCCGAACAGCTGCTTGGCGCGCTCAATCGCTAAAGTTTCCACGACGTCGGCGTAATCGCAGCCGCCATAATAACGTTTGCCCGGATAGCCTTCTGCATATTTGTTGGTGAAGACACTGCCCGTCGCTTCAAGCACCGCTTTCGATGCGATATTCTCGGAAGCGATCAGTTCGATCTTGTCTTGCTGACGCGCCAGTTCCTTACCGATCGCTGCGGCGATTTCGGGGTCCGCACTGGCCAGATCGTCGTGCCAAAAGCCGTGCCCAGAAGCGTTTTGGGCGTCGGTCACTGAAGATGGATTGGTGCTCATTGGTGCGTCTCGATGTGGTCAGGGTCGATGGGTGGATTGCCAAGCTTGGCAACGCGGCGATGATGGCGTCCGTTGGGGTCACCTTCATCGGCAAATACGGTGCTCAAGAAAGTTGCGATGCAGCTTTTCGCCATTTCGATACCGATAAGGCGCGCACCCAAGGCAATGCAGTTGGCATTGTTGTGCTCACGCGCGAGCGCGGCTGACAAGGGCTCCGATACCAAAGCACAGCGAACGCCCGGGTGGCGATTGACGCTGATCGAGATCCCGATACCCGAACCGCACAATGCGATACCAAATTCAGCGGTGCCATCGGCAACCACATCGGCAAGCTTGTATCCGTAATCGGGATAATCGACGCTTTCCCCGGGCTCTGGTCCAAGGTCGGCAACTTCGTGGCCTTCTTCCATCAACCATTCGGCCAATTCGGCTTTGAGGTCGGTGGCGGCGTGATCTGATGCGATGGCTAGTCTCATGGCCACGCTCCTTAATGCGCTAGGCCTCGTGAAACCACCCCGATTAACCGGCTTTTCGACGTTTCTGCCTCTCCGATAAGGCGCACCCTTGCGAGGCGCGGCTACATAAGCCATTCCTAACCCCTCCAAATCCTCAAAAGTTCGAGTGCTTATCGATGCGTTTTGTGTTTTTCCTTTGGGCAAGCTTCGCCCTCGCTTTATCGGGCTTGAGTGCCCAAGGGGCGGACCATTTGGGCACCGAGGTGGAGCGCCTCAAACGCGCTTCCTCACTCGAACCGGGCCATGGAGCCCTTGTCATCTCGATTCGCAGCGAGATTTATCTCGATGAGCCGCTGGATGTTTTCTTCCTTCGTGAAGGCGGCGATGTGGCCAACGAGGCAGATGTGATCCGCCTGACCCGCAAGCAAAACCAGCTAGCTTTCACCAACTCGACTACGAAATTCAAGGTGCGCGCCTATCAGCTGGCGGCGGGGACCTATCGCCTGATCGCGCATGGGATGGATTGTCCCAAGATCCCAGCGAAGGATGAACGGTGCCTGTCGGATGTCAGTGCATTGCTTTTCGGAAAGATCGTACTTGGACGACCATCACGCGGTTATGGCGATGAGGCGCCGCGCTTTGAAATCCGTGCAGGAGAGGTGACCAATGCGGGTGACTTTGCGCTTACCTCGCGCAACACGATCGAATGGTCCCAAATCCCGCAGGACGAGCTGGACCGGTCACGCCGCCTCGTAAATGGATTGGCGCGCGGACCAGAGCCAGTGGTGCCGGAAGAGTTCGAACTCAAATATGGTCTGTTTCCGCGCAGTTTTGAAACGGATGCCAATCGGCGATATTGAAGTGGTTGTTTCTAGGCTTTTTTGAGCGTTTTATTCAGCCATTTCCATAGCTGATCGATTTCTTCTGCGGCCTTGCCACCAGGAGCAAGCTCGCTGGCGGTTTCGCCCTTTGCGCTCGAGCGATGGAAGTCTGCGCGTTCGCCCAGTTCGACCGGACATATGACAAGACCCATGTCTGTCGCCGCATCACGCGCGCTTTTTGCAAGCTGCGTTGCGCCCGAGGGCACGCCATTGAGGACGACAAATGCGGGCGTCTTGGCGTATTTTACCAGATCCGCAATGGGTTCCAGCGCGGCCAGATCAAACGCGCGCGGCTTGGTCGGGATAAGGACAAGATCGGCTGCCTTGATCGCTTCGCGCGCGGCAGCATCGGCGTGGGGAGGGGTGTCGATCACCACGAAGTCCACACCGTTTTTCTTCGCGCTTTCGATCGTGCGGCCAAGCCGGGCCGGGGGAGCAGTCACCACAACGGGCAGGAAATCTCCGCGCCAATCGCTCCATGCCGCAGCGGTTGCCTGCGGATCGGTGTCGACCACGCAGCTTTCATGCTTTGCCGCAGCAGCGCGGGTGGCGAGATTGACCGCGAGCGTGGTTTTGCCCGAGCCGCCCTTTTGGCTGACGATTGCGATGGTTCTAAGGTCGGCATTGGGCACGAGAGCGATCCTTGCTGAAAATACGGGTTGTCCTCTCCTCGCGCATGGCCTGCCACACGAGTTAAGCGGAGTCTATCGGGGACGCGCGGGTGAATTGGTAGCAGGGGTGGGTATCCCGCCCGCCTCACACCATTGCCCTGGTTGCAAATCATTGATCGACCACTCACCAATGCTCCAGCGCACAAGGCGCAAAGTCGGATGCCCAACCGCCGCTGTCATGCGTCGAACTTGCCGGTTTTTTCCCTCGCGGATGGTGAGGCGCAGCCAGCTATCAGGCACGGTCTTGCGAAATCGCACCGGCGGGTCGCGCGGCCAAAGCTGCGGATCGGCGATCTTTTCAGCCTTCGCAGGACGGGTCTTGCCGTCCTTCAGCGTAACGCCTTGCGCCAGTTGCCGGATTGCTTCGGCATCAGGCTCGCCTTCCACCTGCACGAGATAAGTTTTGGGCATCTTGAATTTTGGATCGGCAATGCGCGCCTGCAGTTGCCCGTCATCGGTGAGCAGCATTAACCCCTCGCTGTCGCGGTCCAGCCTGCCGGCCGGATAGACACCGGGCACATCGAGAAAATCGGAAAGCGTGGCGCGCTTGGTCGGGCTGCCACGGTCGGTAAACTGCGACAGCACATTCATCGGCTTGTTGAAGAGGATCAGGCGGGACATCTGGAATTCAGCCGCCGGCGATCAATTGCGAGGAGACCAGACACCCTGCATTGATCCAACAAAACCAACAGGTTGGAGGGGAGGACCTATTTGCCAACACCGGCTGCTTCAAGACGTTGAACGACCTCCGGATTGTTCTGCAAATATTCGATCACCTGCGCCTGAAGCGCCTTCACCTCGACCTCCTGCGCCGCGTTGACATCGGCAAAGAACGCTTCATTCGCAGCCGCAACTGCCGGGTCCGAGAGGAGTTTTTGGGTCTGGGAGAAGTAACGCTGACCGCTTGTCGTGGATGCAAAGGCGCGAATATCTTTCAACTCGGCGAGCGTGAATTCGCGTGTGTAGGCAATCGCAGTCGATTTAATCATGTTTGGCAGATGTTTGTTGATCATCGGGCGCATCACTTCCGGGAGCGAGGCGAGAAAACCATCCATAATCGCGCGGATGCCGGGCTCTTCGAAAACCGGCCCTGTCATCGCCGACGCTGCCATTTGATTGCCCATCGTGGTCGCAATCTCGACCATTTCCTGTTCGCGCGTGTTGATCGGAAACATAATGTCCATGATGGCCATAGCCTCAACCATCTCATCGGCGGGCGGGGTATAGCCATCGCTTTGCGCGAGCGCGGGCGATGCGTTGGCGACGCAGAGCAGCGCGCCTCCACCAAGGGCGAGACGTTTGAAATGTTTCGTCATGCTTGTCGGCCTTACTGGTCGAGGAACGAGCGCATTTTGCGGCTGCGGCTCGGGTGCTTCAGCTTGCGCAGCGCCTTTGCCTCGATCTGACGGATACGTTCGCGGGTCACGGAGAACTGCTGGCCGACCTCTTCCAAGGTGTGGTCGGTGTTCATGCCGATACCAAAGCGCATCCGCAGAACACGTTCTTCACGAGGTGTCAGCGATGCCAGAACCCTCGTGACGGTTTCCTTGAGGTTTGCCTGAATAGCGGCATCCACAGGGATGATCGCATTCTTGTCCTCGATGAAATCGCCGAGGTGCGAATCTTCTTCATCACCGATCGGTGTTTCGAGCGAAATCGGCTCTTTGGCGATTTTCATCACCTTGCGAACCTTTTCCAACGGCATGGACAGACGCGCTGCCATTTCTTCAGGTGTCGGCTCGCGGCCTTCTTCGTGAAGGAACTGTCGGCTTGTGCGGACCAGCTTGTTGATCGTCTCGATCATGTGGACCGGAATACGGATGGTGCGCGCCTGATCAGCGATCGAGCGGGTGATCGCCTGACGGATCCACCATGTTGCGTAAGTGCTGAACTTGTAGCCGCGGCGGTATTCGAACTTGTCGACCGCCTTCATCAGACCGATGTTGCCTTCCTGAATAAGATCAAGGAATTGCAGGCCACGATTGGTGTATTTCTTGGCGATAGAAATCACTAGGCGAAGGTTGGCTTCCACCATTTCCTTCTTGGCGATGCGCGCCTCGCGCTCACCTTTTTGCACCATGTTCACAATGCGGCGGAACTCTTCGAGAGCCATACCGGTGTTCGCGGCAATGTCGGTGATCTCAGTGCGAATGCGGTCAACCGCATCACCTTCCTTCTCAAGGAAAGCGGCCCATTTTTTGTCCTTGGCAGCGCGCTCTTTAATCCAAGCATCGTCGAGTTCATTGCCGACGTAGGATTTGAGAAAGTCGATCCGCTTGATCTTGTGACGCTCGGCCAAGCGCAGCATTTGACCGCCAAGGGCAGTCAGGCGGCGGTTGAAAGCGTAGAGATTGTCGACGAGGAATTCGATCTTCGCTGCGTGAAATTGCACGCTTTCGACTTCAGCGGTGAGCTCTTCGGAAAGCTTTTCGTACTTGTTCTCTTTCGCCTTGGGAAAGACGCCGCCGTCGGCCAGCGTGTCGACGCGCTCGATCTGCAACTTCTCGAAGCTTTTGAAAAGCTTGGTGATACGGGCAAAACGCTCGATCGCGTCAGGCTTAAGCGCGGCTTCCATCTGAGCAAGCGAAAGAGTGTTGTCCTCCTCTTCTTCCTCGTCTTTCTTGCCGTCTTCACCGTCCTCGCCGTCTTCGCCGTCTTCCTTGTGATCTTCGACGTCGTCATCGTCGTCGCGGATCGTAGGGCCAGCGGTTTCTTCGGAGATCTCGCCGTTCTCGGCTTCTTCGTTTTCCTCCTCCATCTTGTCAGGTGGAGGCTCTTTGGAAAGCATCGCGTCAAGGTCGAGGATTTCACGAAGCTGCATGTCTTCGGAGTTGAGCGCTTCTGACCACTGGATAATCGCATGGAAAGTGATCGGGCTTTGACAAAGGCCCATGATCATCATGTCGCGGCCCGCTTCGATACGCTTGGCAATCGCGATTTCACCCTCACGGCTGAGCAGTTCCACCGCGCCCATTTCGCGAAGATACATGCGAACAGGGTCATCGGTGCGCCCATCAGCGGCGGCCTTCTTCGCGGCGGGTTTGGCAGGAGTGGCAGCGGCCTTTTTCTTGTCGTCGTCGACTTCCATCGCTTCGACTTCGGCTTCCTGTTCAGCCTCGGCCTCAGCATCTTCGTCGTTCTCGACGATCTGCACGCCCATTTCAGAAAGCGCAGTCTGGATATCTTCGATCTGATCGGGGCTCATCTCTCCCGAAGGCAAAGCAGCGTTGAGCTCATCATAAGTGATGTAGCCCTTCTTCTTTGCCTTGGTCATCAGCTTCTTCACAGAAGCTTCATTGAGGTCGATCAGCGGTGCGTCTTCTTTGTCGCTTTTTGCACTCGAAGCCATAAAACTTGTCAGTCCGTATCAATGTTGGCCGATTGCTTTTGGGTCCCCATCGTGAGCCCCCGCACCTCGGTCACCTAAACTTCATCGCGATCCGGATCAGGAAACCCCGGATCAATTCTGCTCAGCTGATGCGCCGGCTTTCCTGCGCCCAAAGGCTTTCAAGCGTTCATCAACTGTATGGAGCCGTTCTCGCAATCTGACCTGCTCTGCCAATGCCCCTTCAGGATCATCGTCAAACCGCGCAATCGTCGCCGCCATAGCGGTTTCGAGCGCTGGTTTTAAAGCCAGCAGCGATACAGCTTCAGCCAATTCCTCGCGCGCTTCACCGGGGTCTGTGCCTTCTTTGAGAAAGGCGAGTTTGTTGTTTTCCGGTGGGGCAGGAATGCCTTGAAGCTCCGATATGGCGTTTGCCCCGTGCGAATCAAGTGTTTCTGCAAGCTCCATCAACGATTCTATCGCAGGCGCGGCATTCGGGTCATTCTGAGCGAGCCTTGAAAGCGCTTCCGAATGAGAGGAGATTTCTTCCGGATACCGCACAAGTCCTGCAATAACAGAAGACAAAAGCGAAGCGCGTTGCCCGCCGGACATTGCCTTGCCAAGCGTCGCCTTGGCCTCTTGCGAGAGGCCGCGTGGGGCGCTTTTGCGATTTTGCCAGCCTGCGTTGCCAGACTGCGCTCGAAATTCTCGTCTCGGGAATGCGAATGCCGAGAACCGGTCGAGCAACTCACGGCGATAGAGCGCCTGAATATCCTTGTTCTCGATTGTGTCGACATGCGCCATCAACCGCGCCTTGAGACCAGCTTTTGCCTCGGGGCTGCCAAGGGGCTGCGCATCGCGCTCACCCTCCCACAAGGCATCGAGCAGGCTCTTTGGCTCGGCAAGGAGTTTTGTCATCGCCCCTGCGCCTTGTTCCTTGATGAGATCGTCAGGGTCCATCCCGCCGGGCAGGCGCACGATGGATAAAGAGCGCATGGGGGCAAGCAGGGGAAGGGCGCGGCCAATCGCTCGCATGGCAGCGCGTTCGCCTGCCTTATCGCCATCAAAGCACAGCACAGGCACCTCGACCATGCGCCATAACATCTCAAGCTGTGTTTCTGTGAGCGCGGTTCCAAGCGGAGCAACCGCATCGTGAAAGCCCGCCTGAGCGAGCGCGACCACGTCCATGTAGCCCTCGACCACGACCACACGACCAGACTGGCGCGAGGCGGGCGAAGCGCGGTGGAGGTTGTAAAGCGTGCGCCCCTTGTCGAACAGCGGCGTGTCGGGGGAGTTGAGATACTTCGCAACACCATCACGGTTTTCCATGATCCGCCCGCCAAAGGCGATTACCCGGCCGCGCGCATCCTGAATCGGGAGCATGACACGGCTACGAAACCGGTCATAGGTCGTGCCATCGTCGGTCCTGATCCGCATGCCGGTTTCGACCAGCATCTGGTCTTCATAACGGGAGAGCGCCTTGTTCAGCGCTTGCTTGCTTTCGGGCGCGTAGCCAAAGCCGAACTCCTGCAAGGTCTCCGGCTTAAGGCCGCGCGCCGTCAGATATTGCATTGCCTCGCGCCCGTCGGGCTTTCGCAAATTGTCGTAAAACCACGCTTGCGCGTCTGTCGTCACGTCGATCAGCTCGGCGCGCTTCTCCGCCTTTTTCGCGGCTACAGGGTCGGGGGCAGGGACCTCCATCCCGGCTTCCGCCGCCAATTCCTTGCACGCATCAATAAAGGATAGCCCGCGCTGTTCTGTCATCCAGCTGATGACATCGCCATGCGCCCCGCAGCCAAAGCAGTGATAAAAGCTCTTCTGATCATTCACATAGAAGCTGGGCGTCGCCTCATTGTGAAAGGGACAGCACGCCTTGAACTCGCGCCCCGCACGGGTGAGCTTGGTCGTGCGATTGATCACGGTTGAAAGCGTGATCCTCGCGCGCAGCTCGTCCTTCCATTGCGGGGTGATGCTCATATGCGAATAGTGCGCCCGAACGCTGGACGGTTCAAGCGCACTTGTGCCCTCTTGTGGGTATGTCTGTGGCTTAGGAAAGCGCGGCTTTGACCAGTCCGCTCGCCATCTTCCCGTCGAGCACCGCACCGTGCCTGGCTTTAAGAGCGCCCATGACCTGGCCCATGTCCTTCATCGACGATGCGCCGGTTTCCGCCTTGATCGCCTCAATCGCAGCCTTCGTTTCTTCCTCGCTCATCATCTGCGGCAGGAATTCTTCGATCACCGCCAGTTCGGCTTTTTCGGCATCGGCCAGTTCCTGGCGACCGCCATTTTCATACATCTCGATGGATTCGCGGCGCTGCTTGGCCATCTTTTGAAGCACGGATGTCACCAGAGCATCGTCATCGATTTCTTTTCCCGATGTCCGCTCTTCAATATCGCGATCCTTGATCTTGGCGCTCATCTGGCGAAGGGCAGCAGTGCGTTCTTTTTCCTTGGCTTTCATCGCGGTGATGGTGGCAGCTTTGATATCGTCGCGGATCATCGATTTCGGCTCTTTCTGTGGATGGTTTCGTATTCCGGGCGGCTTAACCCATAAAGGACTGCTTAGATAGGTTGACGTAGACCCCAAGCAAGCTTAGCGGGTGGGTCTTAGCGACATTGCTGGAAAACCCTTGCTTGGAGAGCCCCAAATGGCTTCTGCTGCCAATCGTCCTGCGCAACCTGAAGGTGCGACAGGAGTCCTTGTTCTGGCCGATGGAACGGTAATCTGGGGTAGGGGCTTTGGCGCCAAGGGAGAAGCCGTTGGCGAGGTGTGTTTCAACACCAGCATGACGGGGTATCAGGAGGTGATGACCGATCCTTCTTATGCGGCGCAGATCGTCACCTTTACCTTCCCCCACATTGGCAACGTCGGCGCGAATGCCGAAGATGTGGAGAGCGCGGTCGAGGGCGCGGTCGGCTGCGTTGTGCGCGAAGATGTCACAGAGCCATCCAATTTCCGCAGCCTTGAGCGGTTTCAGGAGTGGATGGAGCGGAACGGCAAGATCGGCCTTTCGGGCGTTGATACCCGCGCGCTGACCCGCCGCATCCGCCTGTCTGGCGCCCCCAACGCGGTGATCGCCCATTCGCCGGAAGGGAATTTCGACATTCCCGCTCTGATCCAGCGTGCACAGGAATGGGCAGGGCTGGAAGGCATGGACCTTGCCATCCGCGTCAGCCGTGAACATCAGGAAAGCTGGGAGGGCGGCTATTGGCGCTTGGGCCACGGCTATGGCCGGGCAAGCCGCGATGCGACCCCGCATGTAGTGGCAATCGACTATGGCTCGAAAGACAACATCTTCCGCAACCTCGTGCGCGCCGGTGCCAAGGTGACGGTTGTGCCTGCCAAGACAAGCTTCGACGACGTCATGGCGCTAAAGCCTGACGGCGTGTTCCTCTCCAACGGCCCCGGAGATCCTGCGGCGACGGGCGAATACGCGGTGCCGGTGATCCAGAAGCTGCTCGAGGAGGACATGCCGCTGTTCGGCATTTGCCTCGGCCACCAAATGCTGGCTCTCGCAGCGGGCGCGAAAACGATCAAAATGCACCAGGGCCACCGCGGCGCAAACCACCCGGTTCAGCGGGTTGGTGAGGGCTGGGGCGAGACCACCGGCCTCGTTGAGATCACCAGCATGAACCACGGCTTTGCGGTGGATGCAGACACTCTGCCCGATAGCCTCGAGCAGACCCATGTGAGCCTCTTCGACGGCTCCAACTGCGGGATTGCGGTGAAGGGCAAGAATGCGTTCGGGGTGCAGTATCACCCAGAGGCAAGCCCGGGGCCGCAGGATAGCTTCTACCTCTTCGAGAAGTTCGTGGGGGGGCTGGGGTGATCCGTATCGGCATTGCCATCCTCGCGACTGCCAGCCTCTCCGGCTGCCACATTCTCTTTCCCGAGGACCCGCGCGATGGCACCGAACTCAGCGCGGAATGCCCGACCCGTGTCGCCAGCCTTCTCGGCCCGACGACGCAATTCGCCAACTACACCGAAGAAATGGGTGTCCCCACCTTCACCTTCGACATCACCAAGATGGCGTTTGAGGACATGCAGCGCCTGATGGTGGAGGGGAGCGATGACACCGCTGGCAGGCGCGCGATGGACGCGACCAATGTGGACTCCACCGCCGTTGATCTCTTTATGGAAACACCCGTCGATGAAAAGGGCGCCTTCTTCACCGGCCGTGACCCTGCGCTTTACCGCGTTCGCGGCGGGCTCCAGCCCAAGTCGACCATGATCGCGACCGGATGTGCCCGGCAACAAGAGGGTATGCGTCTGATCATGATCGACGTTGACCCCGTGCGCGCCGAACCAGAACCCGAAACCGACCCCGAAAACACCGAAACAACTCCCGAAAACGCCCCTACTCAAAACGAGAGCCAATAATGCCCAAGCGTAATGACATTTCCTCGATCCTTGTGATTGGTGCTGGACCCATCATCATCGGGCAGGCGTGCGAGTTCGATTATTCGGGCACGCAGGCGATCAAGGCTCTGAAAGAAGAGGGATACCGGGTCATTCTGGTGAACTCGAACCCGGCAACGATCATGACCGATCCCGAGTTCGCCGATGCGACCTATGTCGAGCCCATTACGCCCGAAATCGTCGCCAAGATTATCGCCAAGGAAAAACCCGACGCGCTGCTTCCCACAATGGGCGGGCAGACCGCGCTTAACTGTGCATTGGCGCTTGAGGATATGGGCGTGCTGGCGGAGCACGGTGTCGAGATGATCGGCGCAAAAGCCGACGCCATCGACAAGGCCGAGAACCGCCAGCGGTTCCGCGAGGCGATGGACAAGATCGGTCTTGAAAGCGCGCGCTCGGGCGTTGCGAATACCCTAGAAGAAGCGCGCGAGGTGCTCAAACGCACTGGCCTTCCTTCGATTATCCGCCCAAGCTTCACCCTTGGCGGCACGGGCGGCGGTATCGCCTATAACACGCAGGAATTTGACCGGATCGTGCGCGAAGGGCTCGACGCCTCGCCCACCACCGAGGTGTTGATCGAAGAATCGCTGCTCGGGTGGAAAGAGTATGAGATGGAGGTCGTGCGCGATCGTGCCGACAACGCCATCATCATCTGCTCGATCGAGAACGTTGACCCGATGGGTGTGCACACGGGCGATTCCATCACGGTCGCCCCCGCGCTGACGCTCACCGACAAAGAATACCAGATCATGCGTACAGCCAGCATTGAAGTGCTGCGCGAGATCGGCGTGGAAACGGGCGGATCGAACGTCCAGTTCGCGGTCAACCCCGAGGATGGCCGCCTCATCGTGATCGAGATGAACCCGCGCGTGTCGCGCTCCTCGGCGCTTGCGTCAAAGGCCACCGGCTTCCCCATCGCGCGCGTCGCGGCGAAATTGGCAGTGGGCTACACTCTCGACGAGATTACCAACGAAATCACCGGCGCAACTCCTGCGAGCTTTGAGCCGACCATCGACTATGTCGTGACCAAAATCCCGCGCTTCGCCTTTGAGAAATTCAAGGGCGCCGAGCCGCTTCTGGCTACCGCGATGAAATCGGTGGGCGAGGTTATGGCCATCGGCCGCAACTTCCAGGAGAGCGTGCAGAAGGCATTGCGCGGGCTCGAAACCGGGCTCGACGGGTTCAACCGCGTGACCGAACTCGAAGGGGTTCACAAGGACGTTGTGACCGCATCGCTTTCCAAGCGCACGCCGGATCGCCTGCTCAAGGTGGGCCAAGCCTTCCGCGAAGGGCTGAGCCTTGCGGATATTCAGAACGTCACCGGCTACGACCCGTGGTTCCTGCGCCAGATCGAGGACATCATCGCGGCAGAGAAGCAGGTGCAGGCCGACGGACTTCCCCGCGATGCAGCGACCTTGCGCAAGCTCAAATCCATGGGCTTTTCCGACAGGCGCCTCGCGACGCTCGCCGTGCGCTCTGTTGGAGTGAAGGGCGGCCTTGCCGAAACGCAAGCAAAGCGTTCGGGCCTTCTGCACGATGCGCTGCAAGCTATGGCAGGCGCAACCAGCGAAGAGGAAGTGCGCGCCCTTCGCCAGAAACTTGGCGTTACCCCCGTGTTCAAACGCATCGATTCCTGCGCCGCCGAGTTTGAGGCAATCACGCCTTATATGTACTCGACCTATGAGGCGCCGACCTTCGGTGAGCCCGAGTGCGAGGCAGATGTTTCAGACCGCAAGAAAATCGTCATCCTGGGCGGCGGGCCGAACCGCATCGGGCAGGGGATCGAGTTCGACTATTGCTGCGTCCATGCCTGTTTTGCTCTGGCAGAGCAGGGCTTTGAGACGATCATGGTCAACTGCAATCCGGAGACGGTTTCGACCGATTACGACACATCCGACCGTCTTTATTTCGAGCCCTTGACCGCCGAAGACGTGCTCGAAATCCTTCGGGTAGAACAGCAATCCGGCGAGCTGGTCGGGGTGATCGTGCAATTTGGCGGGCAAACTCCGCTGAAACTTGCGCAGGCCTTGGAGGATGCCGGGATCCCCATCCTTGGCACATCGCCCGACGCCATCGATCATGCCGAAGACCGCGAGCGGTTTGCCAAGCTCGTCAACAAGCTGAAGCTGAAACAGCCCGACAACGGCATCGCCTTCACCCGCGACGAAGCGGCGGCGGCTGCTGCGCGCATCGGTTATCCTGTCCTGCTGCGGCCTAGCTTCGTGCTGGGTGGGCGCGCCATGGAGATTGTCGATTCCGAGGCGCAGCTTGATGATTACATCAAGACCGCAGTCACCGTGTCAGGCGAAAGCCCTGTCCTGGTGGACCAATATTTGCGCGATGCAATCGAGTGTGATGTCGATGCGCTTTGCGATGGGGACGAAGTGCGCATTGCAGGGGTGATGCAGCATATCGAGGAGGCCGGCGTCCATTCAGGCGACAGCGCCTGCACCTTGCCGCCATACTCGCTTTCTCCCGACATCATCGCCGAGATGGAGCGTCAGGCCGAACTGCTCGCTTTTGCACTCAAGGTGCGGGGCCTTATGAATGTCCAGTTCGCTGTGAAAGACGGCGAGGTTTATCTTATCGAGGTGAACCCGCGCGCAAGCCGCACCGTGCCATTCGTTGCTAAAGCTCTCGGCCAACCCGTGGCCAAGATCGCCGCCCGCGTTATGGCAGGTGAAAAGCTCGCGGATTTCGAGCCATTCCGCCGTGACCTGCCTTATATGGCGATCAAAGAGGCGGTGTTCCCCTTTGCCCGATTCCCGGGCGCTGACCCTGTGTTGTCGCCGGAAATGAAATCGACAGGCGAGGTGATGGGCATCGACTGCGCATTCGAGCCCGCCTTCTTCAAATCGCAATTGGGTGCAGGCATGGCCCTGCCGCAAGAAGGGACCGCCTTTGTCTCGGTCAAAAACTCCGACAAGGCGACCATCGTGCCGGCCGTCAGGGACCTGCTCGATGCCGGTTTTACCGTCATCGCCACAGCAGGCACGCAAAATTACCTTTCTGAACAAGGGCTTTTGGTGGAGCGCGTCAACAAGGTGGCCGAAGGTCAACCGCACATCGTCGACAAGATCATCGATGGCGAGGTGGCGTTGATTTTCAACACCACCGAAGGTTGGCAATCGCTGCTCGATTCCAAATCGATCCGCGCCAGCGCCCTTGAAAAGAAGGTTCCATATTACACGACCGCCGCCGCTTCTTGCGCAGTAGCAGCCTCAATTAAGGCGCTTGAACCGTCACAGCTTGAAGTTCGGTCGTTGCAAGACTATTATAGTTGAGAATTTTACACGTCCTCCCCTTCATTTCGTGAGACTGAGGCCGCCTCGATTGAGGCGGTCATGGGCGAAATTTCCCGGATGAAAAGCGGGGCGGGCGTCGAAACAGAAAGAAACAGGAATGGCTACGATGGATAAGGTCCCGATGCTGGCTGAAGGCTATGAGCGTCTGACAGCAGACCTTAAGGCACTTCGCGAAGAACGCCCCCGGGTTGTGGATGCAATCGAAGAGGCGCGCGCACACGGCGACCTTTCAGAGAACGCCGAATACCACGCCGCGAAAGAGCGTCAGGGTCAGATTGAGGCGCAAATCGGCGACCTTGAAGGCAAGATTGGCCGCGCCCAGATCATCGATCCAAGCACTCTTTCAGGCGACAAGGTGGTTTTCGGGGCAACGGTCACGCTTCTCGATGAAGACGACAAGCCTGTAAAATATCAGATCGTCGGCGAGACAGAGGCGGACGCGGGCAAAGGTCGCATTTCCTATTCCTCGCCAATCGCCCGGGCGCTCATTGGCAAGCAGGTTGACGACGAGATCGAGGTGACGGTCCCATCCGGCGACAAGTTCTACCTGATCCAAAAGATCGAATTCATTTAAGGATTGCTGCGTTAGCCCCTAAATCGGCGGCTTTCAGGTTAAATCCTTGTCCATCGCGTAATTGTGAATGGCGACGCCGTGAAGTTTGAAGTCGCGGCGCCCCTTTAGCGTGTATCCTGCGCGCTCGAACGCAGTTCGGGCGAACTCGCTTGCCTCGGTGTAAACCCGGGGCAAGCCCAATTTGCGCGCTTCCTCCTCCGCATGAGCAAGTAGCCTTGCCGCGAGCCCGTGCCCGGAATGGGCAGGTGAGCAGTAAAGCATATCCAGATGGCCATCAGGTTCGAGCAGAGCGTAGGCCACTGGTGAGCCTTCCTCATCTGCCATCACATAAATGCAATGCCCGACCTTCGCGCGCGCCACAAATCGCGCAGGATCGCTATGGCCCGAGGACCAAACACTCACCTGCTGCGCGGAATAGGCCTTTGCGCCAGTTTTTATAATGGCGTCGCGAGTAAGCCCACATAGGGCCGGGGCATCGTCAGAAGTGAAATTGCGAAGCGTATAGGCCACGCGTGCGCAGCTTACGTTTCCGGCGTCAACAGCTTGTGAATATGCACGACGACATATTTCATCTCGGCATCATCAACCGTGCGCTGCGCCTGAGCGCGCCAGGCATCGACTGCTGCTTCGTAAGTGCTGAAAACACCAACAACATGTAGGCTTTCGGGGTCTGCAAATTCATGACCGCGCGGATCGGTAACGCGCCCACCCATGACGAGGTGAAGGCGCTGGTTCGTGGTTGCTTCTTCCATTGTGTGCTTCCTTGGGGAGGATGGGGTGGGACAGGACGTCCCAATCAATTCCCGCAACTAGTAGAAGCGCCAATCAAGCACAAGATGCGCGCTTGGCCACACATCAAAATTTGCGCCTTTGCCCCGCTCAGCGACGCGTGCGCTGGGTCAAATCGCGCACAGCACGGGTGGCCCGGCGCTTTGTGCGCTGTGTGGCGGCACGTCCCTTGTCGGCTGCCGCGCCAGCAACATAGCCTGCTTCGCGCCTAACGGATCGAGCCGTGGCAGCGGCGCTATCGCCTATATCTTCAAGTGCGTCTTTGCCCGCAGTCGCGCCGCCCAAAATGTCATCGATGATGTCCATAGCGCGATCAGCGATCGTATCAGCGATCAGCACCCACAGGGCGCTCGTGCGTTTGTGCGCAGCCGTGGTCACGCTCCCTTTTGCAGCGTTCGCGGCGCTCTCTGCTGCACCGCCAACTTTGCTGGCGGCAAGCGTTGCAGCGCCTGCCGCACTTGAAGCAGCTTTCCCGGCGACACGCCGTCCGGGTTGGGTCATCAACCCTATGGCGACACCGACTACAACCGCTCCTGCGATCACCTTGAGAGGATTTTTCCGGGTGTAATCCACCGCTGTATCGACTGCTTCTTTCGCCTGCTCGCCTAGGGTGCGCTCGGCAATGCGGCGCTCGCTGGCCTCAATTTTCTGGCGCAGCGCATCGCGTTTGTTCTCGTCGCTGTTCACGGGTTCGTTATCTGTCATTTTCGTCTCCGGGGGAAAGGGCGGTGTCGCTCATCTCGGGAGATGCGTGAGCGAAGTCTGGATCGTCCCTGTCATTGTCAATTTCTTCTGCCATTGCGGCCAACAAAGGCTCGCGGCCAAACCAAAGTGCGAGTGCGCCAAGAACGATGGCGATGATGCCACGATTGTCGATCGTGTGAACCTTGGCCACTTCGTAAACGTCTTTGCCGCCTTCGATCACTCCGCCAAGATAGCGGTTGGTGAGCCCTTTGGCGGAATAGGCGGTTCGCGCGTGCTCGATTTCTTCAAGCAACACCTTTTTGGAGGCATCGCGTAAAGCGCGGTAGTCGGCGAAGCGTTGTTCGAGATCGCTCACGCCGCCTCCCCTTCGTCACCGTCGTTGTCATCCGATGATGAGAACAAACCTGTCATCTTCTGGATCTTTACAAATGCACGCCAGCCAAGGAGCGCCACAATCAGCAAAAGCCCGCCAAAGACGATTGCGATCGCACCCCAAATGCCCACGAGCGGTTCGAACGCAAGCACCAGGCCGACTGCAAGCGCAAGAAATGCGATGTGCAGGAGGATGACCGCAAGAACGCCAAGACCGGCTGCGACACCAAGATAGCGTCCGGCCAACGCGGCCCGCGTTTTCTGAAAGCCAAGCTCGGACTCGGCATATGTCCGCGCATTGTCAATCAACGCGCTTGCCTCGTCCATCAGGGAGGGGTCGACGCGGGGCGAGGGCGCACCTTGATCGATATCCTCTGAGGTGGAGGCGCCAGTGTCCGCTGTATCGCTCACTTGCATGTCGGCAGCGGTGAGATCGGGAGCGGCAGGGTCAGCGCGCGATACGCCGACCCGCCCATGTGTCTCCGTCATTCGGTCCCCCTTTGGGTCTTGGCTCACTGGCGCGGTTTACTTGCCGCTGCGGAAAAGGCGCGCCACAAGGAAGCCGACGACGGCAGCAATGCCCACAGCCGCAGCGGGGCTTTTGCGGATTGCGTCGCGGGTATCTTCGCCAAGTTCCTCAAGGCTCTTTGCCTCAAGCTTGGCCGATGTTTCAGCCAGCGAACGCGAAGCCGAACGCGCATAGTCGCCATACTGCTCGCCGAAACGCTCATCGATCTGGCCGGCGGTGTCGCCAACCGCTTTACCGATGCTGGCAATTGCATCTGATGCTGCCGCTTTACCTTCGACGGCGAGCTCACCGGCGCGCGCTTTTGCCTTATCGCCATATTCCTTGGCATCTGACATTACGTCGTCTCCCCGAGATTTTGCCTGTTCGCGGTAAGCCCCTGCACGGTTGCCGGCCTCGTCACGCAGGGCAGCGGCACCCGCTTTTGCTTCTGCAAGAGCAGCGTTGAAACGGCTCTTCGCCTCGGTCGTTCCGGTTGCGGTGGTTTCAGCCTCAGCCTTTTTCGCGGTGGCACCGGTTTTCTTGGGAGCCGATTTCTTCGCGGTTGTTTTCTTCGCTGCGGGTTTGCGCGTGGTTTTCGTTGTGTTTGCTTCTGCCATGTTGATCTCTTACCCTCGGTTTTGCGCGATGCAACATAATGCAATCGCGACTTTATGTAATGAAAATCTATGTCACTTGCACCGAACTTTTCTTGCCCATATGGGGTCCGGGAAACATTTGGTGCATTTGTCCAACCCGGACAGTCCGAGCCAGTTCCTACCTTATATATATTCTTCTCACGCCGGAGTTCCAATAATGACAGCGATAATCGATATTCATGGCCGCGAAATTCTCGACAGCCGGGGGAATCCGACAGTCGAAGTGGATGTCTTGCTCGACGACGGTAGTTTCGGCCGCGCCGCAGTTCCGTCAGGCGCCTCGACCGGTGCGCATGAGGCGGTGGAACTGCGCGACGGCGACAAGGCACGCTACATGGGGAAGGGCGTTTTGAAGGCGGTAGACGCGGTCAACACCGAGATCCGTGACCTGCTCGTCGATGCTTTTGATGCCGAAGACCAGCGCGATATCGACCTTTCGCTGATCGATCTGGACGGGACGGAGAACAAAGGGCGCCTTGGCGCAAATGCCATTTTGGGAACCAGCCTTGCCGTCGCCAAAGCGGCCGCCAATGCGCGCGGTCTTCCGCTTTATTCTTACCTCGGCGGAGTTTCGGCCCATGTGTTGCCGGTGCCGATGATGAATATCATCAACGGCGGCGAACACGCTGATAATCCAATCGATATCCAGGAATTCATGATCATGCCTGTCGGCGCCGACAGCATTGCGGAAGCTGTGCGTTGGGGCTCCGAAGTGTTCCACACACTGAAGAAGGGGCTGCACGACAAAGGCCTTGCCACCAGCGTCGGCGACGAAGGCGGATTCGCGCCAGATCTGGCAAGCACACGTGCTGCGCTTGATTTCATCATGGCCTCGATCGAGCAGGCTGGTTTCAAACCCGGCGACGACATCGTGCTCGCCCTGGATTGCGCCGCGACCGAATTTTACCGTGATGGCAAATATGAAATCTCGGGCGAAGGGCTCAGCCTCGATGGTCAAGGCATGGCCGATTATCTCGCCAAACTGTGCGATGACTATCCCATCCTCTCGATTGAAGACGGCATGAGCGAAGATGATTTTGAGGGCTGGGCCGCTGTTACCAACGCTATTGGTGACAGGGTGCAACTTGTAGGCGATGATCTTTTCGTGACAAATCCGGCGCGCCTGGGTCAAGGGATTGCTGATGGGCTCGCCAACTCGCTGCTCGTCAAAGTCAACCAGATCGGAACGCTCACCGAAACGCTTGCAGCGGTCGATATGGCAACCCGCGCGCGATACACCTCGGTGATGAGCCACCGTTCGGGCGAAACCGAAGATGCCACTATCGCTGATCTTGCGGTGGCCACCAACTGCGGCCAGATCAAGACAGGCAGCCTCGCGCGTTCAGACAGGCTTGCGAAATATAATCAGCTCATCCGTATCGAGGAAGAGCTTGGCGTCAGCGCCGTATATGCAGGGCGCGGCTGCTTTGGGGCCTTGTCCGCTTGAGGCAAACGCGCCTCTAAATCGGGCGATTGCCCGGAAGCTTCGTGTCAGAGGGTGCAGGAAGAAGCTTCCGGGCGGGGCCAGCCAGGGACGACTAGGGGGTCAGTCCAAGGCTAGCGAAATATTCATCCATCGCGGCAAGCCCTTTGTCGGTCAGATGCACAAGGACGCGGCGCTGATCCTCGGGGTCATGCTCACGGGCGATCAGACCTTGCTCCGACAAGACCCCGAGCCAGCGAAGCCCGGTGGTTGGCGGGGCAGCAGAGCCAATGCACGCGCTCGATACGGACACCGGCTTGTTCTCGACATTGGCGATGTAGAGATCGAGCAGTATGTCCCAAGCGGGCTCACCAAACAGCTCGTCGTTTTCGAATATCGCGGAACGACGACGACGCACGGCGTAAGCTTCACGAGCCATATCGCCAAACACCTTGCGCCGCATACGCGCGTCGGCATGAATGGCACTTAGACCACTCAGACCGCGCGGCAATTTCATTTCCGCAGAGCCGCTCCGTTCTGATGTGGCCGAAGGATCGCTAAAGCTCGCCTTTCCGGTTGATTTGCGCAGCGCATCGGCGATGCCAGCCAAATGCTCGGCCAATGCCCCAAGGTCGGTTTCCAAAGGCGCAGCGTTGTTGGGTTCAGTAGCTTTCGTTTCCGAAGTTTTCAGAGACGGCTGATCCCTGCGCAGCCCATCAGAGGTGCCGGCCTCCTTGCGTGAAAACTCGGACTGTTCTGCCTCTCGTGGTGATTGAACAAATTTCGTGACCATCGGATCATTCTTGAATTGGTTCATGCACGGACCCCTCCGATTCTGAGGAAAATCAGGAGTGACGCGGCACAAGAGCGCACAGAACCACCGTCAAGCGCTATCGCACCGTTCGAAAGGGCACGAGGTGAGGGTGCACCTGCGCCATTGAATTTCTTGAATGAAAAGATGCCGAGCATTGCCTAGCCCCTTCCCGGTAGGGCCCGCGCCAAGCCGGGTTGGCCTGAAACAGTGGATCGCTTGCCCCAACAAAACCGTAGGCAAAGTCCCCCAGTTGTGCATTACGCATGACCCCGTAATTCACCCTTCAAAATGGACTAATACTCCGGAAGAGGAGCAATATTTGATCCATTTTCGAGGTATTACTCGTTCTGCTCTGGGAAGGTGATCTGTGTTTGTTTTAAAATGTCGGTATCCGCGGCGATGACGGCCATGTTTCTCTTAAGCTGTTCGATTGCAGCATTAACGTGAATGGCCGCAATGCCGGCCCCGGCAGTGTCGAGGGAAACCAAAACCCGCTCGAGCGCGTGCTGGCATTGCTTGAGGTCAACGACCTCGTTCGTTGTCATATGAATCATCGCAGAGGTTCCTGCTCTTTAAGTGTGCACCAAGGTCCCGCGACGAAGCGGGCCTACACCAGAGCGAGTAAGCGATAATCCTTGAGCCCGATATACGTGTTAACCCCTAGACCTGCCGTAAGTCAGTGCTTTGCAACATCTTTTGTGCGCAGCGGGTCAGGGTTACGCGCAAGTCCTCATGCGTCGAAGCGTTCCGCAAGGCTCAACAGCGAAAGCGCTGCCTGCGCGGCTTCGCCGCCTTTGTTCTTTTGCGCCGGATCTGCACGCACAAGCGCCTGTGCCTCATTCTCGACAGTCAGAATGCCGTTGCCGATCGCGATCCCGTCCATCGTGAGAGCCATGATAGCCCGCGCGCTTTCGCCTGCTACGATTTCGAAGTGATAGGTTTCGCCCCGGATCACCACACCGATTGCGACGAAGGCATCATATTCGCCCGTCTCGGCCGCTAACGCGATTGCTCCCGGAATCTCCAGCGCGCCTGGTACGGTGAGAACTTCGGCCTCATGCCCTGCCGCGGTGATTGCAGCCTTTGCTCCGTCGATGAGCATGTCGTTGAAGTTTTCGTAGAACCGCGCTTCGACGATGAGGATTTTGGCCATGTTTGGGCTCCTGTGGTCTCGATAAATAGGGTCACCACACTGCCTCGGCTTTAAGCCTGGAGCAGGGTGCGTCTGTTAAGAAGGCTATGGTCACAAGGCTCGGTGCAACGCAAGCGCTCTCAGCCATTTGCGCACTGCGCTTATTCAGGGATTTCCTGATGCCCGGTGAGCGTGATGCCATAGCCCTCCAGTGCGACGAAATCTGGGCGTGAGTTCGACAAGAGAACCATCTCGTGCACGCCAAGATCGGCAAGAATCTGCGAGCCGATACCGATGTTGCGGTGTTCCTCGTCAGCGGTCCACTGGCCGCTTGTCCCAACGCGTTGAGTGAGGATAACGATCACGCCTGTGCCCTTCTCGCCAATTGCGCTCATTGCGCGCTGGAGAGTGCGTTTGCGCGGGCCGGGCGCGCCGAGGACGTCATCGAACACCGAAATCGGGTGCACACGGGCGAGGGTAGGCTCATCAGGGCTGATATGCCCCTTTTGCAGCACATAGGCCTCGTTGTCGGAAATGGTGTTGCGATAAGTGATCATGCGCCACTGGCCGCCATAGTCACTCTCGAACGTGCTCTCTCCGATGCGTTCGACCAGATGATCGTTGCGCATGCGATAGGCGATGAGATCGCGGATCGTGCCGATCTTCATGTCGTGCTTGCGGGCAAATTCGATAAGATCGTCAAGACGCGCCATACTGCCGTCTTCGTTCATGATCTCGCAGATGACCCCGGACGGGTTGAGCCCTGCAAGACGCGAAATATCGACGGCCGCTTCGGTATGGCCAGCACGCACCAGAGTGCCCCCTTCGCGCGCGACCAGCGGAAAGACATGGCCCGGCGTCACGATGTCATCGGGACCCTTCGTCGCATCAATGGCCACGGCGATGGTGCGCGCCCTATCGGCTGCCGAAATGCCGGTTGTGACACCCTCTTTCGCCTCGATCGAGACCGTGAAGGCGGTTTGCATGCTTTCGCGATTGTTGCGGCTCATCGGATCAAGGTCGAGCGCGTCTACGCGTGCCTTGTCGAGCGCCAAACAGATAAGCCCGCGCCCGTGCGTCGCCATGAAGTTCACAGCGGCAGGCGTCGCCATCTGCGCAGGGATAATCAGATCACCTTCGTTCTCGCGATCTTCGTCATCGACGAGGATGTACATTCGCCCGTTGCGCGCTTCATCGATGATCTCTTCTGCGCCCACCAGCACGGGCGTATCATCGTTTGCATCCAGAAAACGCTGCAATTTCGCCAGTGTTTCGGTGGTGGGGTTCCAGTCCGCGTCGCTTGCATCGCGCAAAGTATTGGCGTGAAGGCCAGCGGCGCGTGCGATCCCTGCTTTGGTGTATGCCCCAGACTCGATCAGGTCGCGGACCTGTGTGATGGTTGATGTGCTCATAGTATCGCGATAGCACATTGTAATGTGACTGCAAGCATTGCTTGCACCGATTGATTGTATGTCTGGCGTCATGGCACCGCCGGTCCTACCAGTCGAAAAAACGCCCATATTCATGCCGAAAAGAAGCTTTTCCGGCGCAAGGCTGACAGTTGATGGTTCGACTGAGGTTGGTTCTCTAATGGCCTGTTTAAACGAGCTAAACTGGTCTTCAGATGTTTCAATTCCGAGCCGGGATAGCGCCCGGTTTATTTTCTGTTCGAAATGACCCAGCACTTGTTCAAGGCTGCGCGCTTGCCCTTCGCGGGTATAGAATATGCTGCGATTGGCCCGGGCTGCTCGTGGAAACAGGGATGCCGCAGCCGTCTCTGGTGCGGTTTGCCACGTTTGCATAAAGCGGCTCGCCCCGCCGCTGCCGAGAAAATGCGCAAGGTAAAGCTCGGTCCGTGACGCCTCTCTACCCAATATTCGCTCGAGTTTCTCTGCGTTGTCCCGCGCGTAAGCGGCCGCAACAAGGGAGGCAAGATCGGCATCGTGACGCCATCGAAGCTTCTGCTTGCGTGAATTACCTGAATTCTGGAGCGAAAATCCTTCGATCTGCGACTGATACCGCTCAAGGCTGGAAAGCCAGGTGGTCTCTATGAATTGATAAAGCCCCGCCGCGCTTGATGTGCGTGCTTTGGCTTGCGGGTTCAGACCCGATTCTAGGTGGGCCTGCGCCACGAGGTAATTGTAGTCGACGCCGGTGTGGTCAGCGGCTCTCCCAATCGCATCCATGACCGCCTGCCTCGAAGGTGGGACAGCTTGCGCGTGCGCGGTCTGCTTTGCGTAAGCCGCTGGCAATTGGAGCGTTTGCTCATGCGGGCCGAGCCTCTCATAGGACGCCCGGTCAGGGCTAAATCCTTCGGAAACTTGCGCAGCGGCCGGAAGCGCGGCGCCTAGCAGCCACCCGCACAAAACCCCCTTCAAGAACGACCGAGCCCTCACCATCAGATGAGTAGTCGCAGCCGGGGGTTAAGCGGTCGGTGTTTGAAAATAGTGAATTTTGAGCAAACGCGGCGCTTTGCCGGGCAGATTGCTGCAAATGGTGGACGCACTTGGGTTCGAACCAAGGACCCGCTGATTAAGAGTCAGCTGCTCTACCAACTGAGCTATGCGTCCATACCGAAATGCTTTCGGAGCGGTCTAAATGGTGAGGCCTTTTCGGATTAAAAGGGCGTGCCCGCGATTTTTATCCGGAAAGACCGGTGCGAGGTGCCTCACGGTTCCAGCGATTGACCATCATCAGCGCGCCGATGCAGATCATGTTGGTCATCATGGATGACCCACCATGGCTCATAAAGGGCAGGGGGATACCCACCACAGGAGCCATGCCCATCACCATCATCAAATTGACCGCCACGTAGAAGAAAATTGTTGCAACCATGCCGGCGGCGACAAGGCTTGCAAAACGGTCACGCGATTGGCGCGCAACCTTGAGGCCCCAACTCAAGATGATGGTGAAGACGCCAAGGACAAATAGCCCTCCGACAAGGCCCCACTCTTCTGCCATCGTGGCGAAGACAAAATCGGTCTGCGGCTCGGGCAGATATTCAAGGTGGCTTTGCGATCCGTTGTTGAAGCCTTTTCCAAAGATGCCACCTGAACCAATTGCAATCTTTGACTGATTGATGTGATAACCAGCGCCCAGCGCGTCCGCTTCCGGATTGAACATCGTCATCACGCGGCGCTGCTGATAATCCTGAAGGCCAAAGAAAAAGACGAGCGGAGCCGCAGCGAGCGCGGCAACGCCGCCACCGATGAACCACTTGAGCGGCAAGCCTGCAAGAAGCATCACCACTGCGCCGCCAAACGCAATAGCGAGCGATGTACCGAGGTCAGGTTGAAGCAACACAAACGAAACCGGTACGGCGATGAGTGCGCCCGGGACGAGCAGCGCGCGCCAACTGACGAGCATGCTGAGCGGGAGGCTCGCATAAAACTGGGCGAGGGTGACCACAATCACCGGCTTCATCAATTCAGATGGCTGGAGCACCATGAACCCCAGATCGAGCCAGCGCTGGCTTCCTCCGCGCACATTCCCGACGATCTCGACGCCGATAAGTAGCAAAAGAACAACGATATAGGCAGGATAGGTCATAAACCGCACGAAAACGCGCGGAAGCGAAGCAATGACCGCAGCCATCCCCAGAAAGACACCGAAACGGATGAGGTGCGAGGAGGCGAAAGGATCCATCCGCCCACCGGCAGCCGAAAACAGGACAGCCGCGCCGAAAGCGACCAGCAGGAATAGCGGGATGAGCATCCCCCATGGCTGGCGCGCGATTGGTTCAGGGATGATGCCGGAATGGACGCTCATGGCTGATCCTGCGGCGCGACAGCGGGAGTGAGCGCATCGGGAGGCGGGGAACCGGATGCGGTCTGGTTCTCACGCGGGACCACGAATTCCTCACCGATTTCCTGCAGTTGCTCGGCCTCGATGCGAGCCTCGGCCTCGACCCGGTCGAAGATTTCCTCGTCTCGGCGGGGCGGCGGCGTGACTGTTGCGCCGCGTTCTGCGGCATAGGCGGCGTAGCGTTTCTCAAGTCGTTCCTGCGCCGTGCCGCCCCATTGCTTCTCAAGGCTTTTGAGCGCGTCGATACCCTTCGCCGGGTCAAACAGGAAGGTCACCACGTCGCGCGCAATCGGATAGGCGGAGCCCGAACCACCCCCGTGCTCGATCACTACGGCGCCGGCGTAACGCGGATTGTCGAAAGGGGCAAAGAAGGTGAAAAGGCCGTGATCGCGGTATTTCCACGGGCCGCTGCGGCCATCGGAAACGCTGAGCGACACAACCTGCGCGGTGCCGGTTTTTCCTGAGATTGTGACGTCTTCGAGCGGAAGCCTCGCCCGCCGTGCGGTGCCCGCGCCGTTGACCACGTTGCTCATCCCTTGGCGCACATAGGCAAGATGCTCTGGATTATAGCCAAAGCTTTCGGCTTTCACCGGGGTGTCATCAAGCACAAGTCGCGGCTGAACCCGATTGCCGGTGGTAAGCCGCGCGGTCATCACGGCGAGCTGCAGGGGGCTTGCCAGGTAATAGCCTTGGCCAATTGAAGCATTGACGGTGTCAAACGTCTGCCATTCGCGCCCGAACTTGTTGAATTTCCAGTCAGAGGTGGGAACAGTGCCGTAGAATTGACTGGTAACGGGCAGGTCGAATTCCTGCCCCATGCCAAGCTCCTTGGCGAGCGCGGCAACCTTGTCGAAGCCGACTTGCTGGGCGAAATGGTAGAAATAGCTGTCGCAGCTTTGTGCAATCGCCTTGTCCATATCGACCACACCGTGGTTGGAGTGGCAATTGAAGAAGCGGCTTCCGATCCGGCGGCCACCGCCGCATACGATGGTATCCTGCGGCGATACACCAGCTTGCAGAAAAGCCAGACAGTGCATCGGCTTAACCGTTGAACCGGGCGGATAAAGGCCCTTCAAGACCTTGTTGCGTAGCGGCACCCGCTGGTCATCGCGCAGCATCGAATATTCGACCGAGCCGATTCCAGCTGAAAAGCTGTTGGGATCAAAGCTCGGCATGGAAGCCATGCACAAAAGGTCGCCGGTCTGACAGTCCATCACCACGACGGAGCCGCTTTCAAGCCCGATACGACGAGCGGCGTAGTCCTGCAAAGGGCCGTCGATCGTCAGGCGAACCGGGTCGCCTTGAATGTCCTCGCGGGTCTCAAGATCACGCACGATCCGTCCGCCCGCAGTCACTTCGACCCGGCGCGCACCCGGCGTCCCGCGAAGGCCCTTTTCAAATTGTTTTTCAAGACCATCCTTGCCGATCTTGTGACCGGGTGTAATCAGGATAGGGTTGCGGTCCTGCTCATATTCCTCGGCATTTGCCGGCCCCACATAGCCGATCAGATGGCCAACCGAGGAAGCAGTGGGATAATAGCGGGAAAACCCGCGTTGGGGTACTACGCCCTGCATATCGGGAAGCCGCACGCTGAGTGCTGCGAACTCGTCGTAATTCAGACCGCTAGCGATTTCGACAGGCGCAAACCCGCGCGCGTTTGCGATCTTGGTTTTGAGATCGTTGATCCGGTCGGCTTCCAGCTTGAGGATGCCGCCGATCTCCTCAACCATTTCATCGGGGTCAGAGAGGCGTTCGGGAATTACATCCACCCGAAAGTCGGCTCTGTTGGAAGCTAAAGGTGCACCGTTGCGGTCCAGTATCCAGCCCCGACGCGGCGGAATAAGCGTCAGGTTTACCCGGTTACTCTCTGATTCGAGGCGATATTTTTCGTTCTCTGCTATAGACAGATAGCCCATGCGCGCAGCCAGAAGAACCGCGACGGAGCCTTGAATGCCGCCAATTACGGCGACCCGCCGGTTAAAGGTGTTGCGCACCGTCGACGCATTGACGACGGGCGTGGCGCGCCTGCTCGCGTTTCTCAGTTTGAAAAACCGTTTCACCCAATCCTCCGCGCCCGTGACAGACGGAAGGCGTCAGCCCGGGCAATCAGGCGAGCCACTATCGGATAAAGCAGGATCGAGAACAATATCTGAGGCGCGATCATGGCGAACAGCGATAAAGAGATGGTTGCCCCGGAAATGAACATGCAAGCCACGATATAGAGCGCAATTCCAAGACCTGCGGTGAACCAGTCGAGCCAAAACCCGCGCCAGGGGAAGCGGGTCTCGATCACTTCCAATGCGATCATGGTCAGCGACCAAAGAAAGATCGCGCTGCCGAACGGTTGACCACTGAAGAGGTCGTCAAACGCGCCCAGGGGAACTCCGGCCCACAGCGGCATAAGCCCGGGGCGCATCAGTCTCCAGCCAAGGAAGAACATAAAGCCAAGCGGCGGTGCGATTGGCATCACGTCGGCAATTATGAACCACGGAAGGATCGAGCCGAGGACGATAGTGATATAGTGAACCGAATTAGTGCGCCACGGGTCGGGTACCCGGTTGATCTTGTCTCCGCCGTAAGCCCGGCGCCGTACGGGTGGGTCAATGCGATCGATCAATTGGCAAGTTCCTCTTGCGTCAATTCATCGCGATCACGCACGCCCGAAGCTTGCACCGCAAGCGGTTGGTAGATCGGCTCGACACTCACATAATTGGTCCCCGATGGTTCAGCGATCAGTTGCGCGATGCCTCCATCAGGGGTCAGCTCGGAAAGGACTGCCACTGCGACGCCCGGCCGGTAATATCCGCCAGCACCGCTTGTCACGAACACATCCCCAACCTCCAGCGGGTTGAGCCCCAGGTTGATAAGGCGAATGCGCAAAAGCCCATCGCCGCGTCCTTCTGCAAAGGCCACCGTCTGATCGGCGGCGCGGCGCACGGGAAGCACGCTTTCGGTGTCGGTCAGCAGCAACACCCGCGACGAGCCAAGCGATGTTTCCAGCACCCGGCCAATGACCCCGCGCTCGGAATGGACCGGCATGCCGATTTCGACCCCGTCAGTGGTGCCGACACCGATATAGGCGAAACGGCGCACCGAAGAGGGGCTGGAGGCGACCAGACGGGTGGTGGCAATCGGCCTGCTCTCACCGCCGTAAAGACCAAGCAACGCCTTTAGCCGCTTGTTCTCCGCGGCAATTGCCTCTGCCTCGGCCAGGCGAACGCGGCTTTCCTCGATCTCTTCGCGAAGCCTCGCATTTTGCGAACCCGCCCGCCAAAAACCGGTAAGCGTAGCCCACAAGCCTTGTCGCTCGGTACGCACAGCAGCGGTGACTTCTCCCACGGGGCTGACAACGGTGGTGGCACCTCCACGCAATGGCTGCATAAGAGAGGGGTAAGCTAGGGAAACAGCCAGAAGGGCAAGTCCCAGCAAGGCACCAAGCGTCGCCAGCAAATACCCGGTAAATACCGAATATTGCTGCTTTTTCGAAAAGCCCGATCGACGCGATTTGGGCGACGCCATGGCCTAGGTCTACCCCTCGTAAATGTTGCCCTTAGGCGGTCATCAGGACGCCGCGGTAAATCGGATCTTCCATCGCGCGACCGGTTCCAATCGCGACGCAGGTGAGCGGGTCTTCGGCGATAGAGACAGGCAAACCCGTTTCCTCGCGAAGATGCTCGTCCAAACGGCGGATAAGCGCGCCGCCGCCGGTGAGCACGATGCCCTGATCAACGATGTCTGCTGCAAGCTCTGGTGCGGTGTTTTCAAGTGCAATCCGCACGCCTTCAACGATTGCACCGATAGGCTCGGACAGCGCTTCTGCCACGTGGGACTGGTTGATGGTGATCTCTTTGGGAACGCCGTTCACCAGGTCGCGGCCCTTCAAGGTGATGGTTTCGCCTACGCCATCTTCAGGGATGACTGCGATGCCGTAATCCTTCTTGATCCGCTCAGCCGTGCTGTCACCGATGAGAAGATTGTGGTGTCGTCGAACGTAAGAGACGATGGCTTCATCCATCTTGTCGCCCCCGGTGCGCACCGATGTGGTATAGGCTAGGCCGCGAAGCGACAGGACAGCCACCTCGGTTGTGCCGCCGCCGATGTCGACCACCATCGAGCCCACAGGCTCGGTCACTGGCATGTCGGCGCCAATCGCCGCTGCCATCGGCTCAAGGATAAGGTGAACTTCCGATGCGCCAGCGTTGGAGGCTGCATCGCGGATCGCGCGCTTTTCAACCGAAGTCGAACCCGATGGCACACAGATCACAATTTCAGGATAGCGGAACAGATTGCGCTTACCGTGCACCTTGCGGATGAAGTGCTTGATCATTTCCTCAGCGACTTCGATGTCCGCGATCACGCCGTCACGTAGCGGGCGGATTGCCTCAATCGTGTCGGGCGTCTTGCCCATCATCATCTTCGCATCATCGCCCACCGCTTTGACGCGCTTATGCCCGTTGATCGTCTCAATCGCGACGACAGACGGTTCGTTCAGGATGATCCCTTCGTCCTGAACATAGACCAGTGTGTTCGCGGTTCCGAGGTCGATCGCCATGTTCGGCGATCCAAATTTGAAAAGGTTGGCAAAGAAGCTCATTGTGCGTTTATCCGTAGGTCCCAATTGTGCTTACCGGCATTGGATAAGCCCCGCACGTCGTAATGACGTGCCCGTGTTTCACCGGTTAGCGAATGCCACGCAAAAATGGAAAATTTTTGTTGAGAGAACGGGCGATTTTCCCCCGTAACACTCGAATTTTCGGCCTGTCGGCGCTAGGCTGCGATGAATGGCCCAAATTCGACGCCTTCCAGAGACGCTTGTCAACCGAATTGCCGCTGGTGAAGTGGTCGAACGGCCCGCTGCGGCCCTCAAAGAACTGGTTGAAAACGCAATTGATGCAGGTTCGACGCGAATCGTTGTTACTTTGGTCGATGGTGGACTGACCCGATTGGAAGTCACTGACGATGGCTGTGGGATGTCCGCAGATGACATGTCGCTCGCTCTTGAACGGCACGCGACCTCGAAGCTTCCCGATGAAGCAATCGAAATGGTTGCCACTCTGGGCTTCAGGGGCGAGGCCCTCCCTTCGATTGCGAGTGTTGCACGGCTGACCCTTGAAAGCCGGGTGCGTGGCGCGGAAGATGGCTGGCGCCGCGTGGTGGATCACGGCGAGGTGGTGGAAGAGGGGCCAGCAGCGCTTCCCTTTGGCACCAGGGTGCGCGTCGAACAGATCTTTGCCCGTGTACCAGCACGCCGCAAGTTCCTGCGCACCGCACGCAGCGAATATATGGCGAGCCTCGACATCGTGCGCCGCCTCGCCATGGCGCGGCCTGATATCGCTTTTACACTTACGAACACGGTGGATGGCAAGGTGCGCAAGGGCCTCACCACACAAGGGGAAGAGGCGCTTGCAACCCGCGTGTCCCAGATCATCGCGCGCGAGCTTAAGGATAATGCGGTCGAGATTGACCTTGCCCGCGATACTCCAAATGGTGCGATGCGGCTGAGCGGGCTTGCCGGATTGCCTACCTACAATCGGGGTGTGGCGGACCACCAGTATCTGTTTGTGAACGGTCGCCCGGTGAAGGACAAACTGCTCACAGGAGCCGTGCGAGGGGCATATTCGGATATGCTCGCGCGCGACCGTCATGCGGTGCTTGCGCTGTTTCTCGATATTCCGCCGCAAGAGGTTGATGTAAATGTGCATCCGGCCAAGACCGAGGTGCGCTTCCGGGATAGCGCCGGGGTCCGCGGCTTTATCGTCTCAGGGCTGCGTCAGGCTTTGGGAACCGGCGACCGGCGCAGCGCGCAGGGACCGGACCGCGCGGCGATGGGGCGATGGGTTGCAGAACCCGTGCATCCCGATCCGCATGAGCCAGCGCCTGCACTTCGTTCGATGTTCGAGAGCCGCGACTGGTCGGCGCCGGCACAAAGAGTTGCAGAAAGCAGGCCGGAGTTTGCCACGCCTTATGCGCCAGTGCAGGGGGATGGCGCTCTGCCTCAAGGACGCGCCGAAGAAGCACAGCCTCTTCCCGAAAATGTCGAGCACTACCCCCTTGGTATCGCGCGCGGGCAGGTGGCCAACACTTATATCGTTGCCGAGAGCAAGGATGGCCTGATCCTTGTCGATCAACACGCGGCGCACGAACGGCTCGTTCTGGAACGCCTGAAACGCGCAGGCGCAGAAGAAGCGGTGCAGCGCAGCCAGGCATTGCTCGTCCCCGATGTTGTCGAGATGGACGAGGCGGACTGTGACCGGCTGGAAGACGCAGCAGAAGGGCTCGCTCGCTATGGCCTGAGTGTGGAACGCTTTGGTCCGGCCGCCATGTTGGTGCGCGCAGTTCCGTCTGCGATTGCGAAAGCCGACACGGGAAAACTGCTGCGCGATCTTGCCGACGATATTGCCAAGCACGGCAAGCAGGAGGACAGCGGTTCGCTGCTCTTGGCCGAGCGCCTCGAATATGTGCTCGCCACCATGGCGTGCCACGGGTCGGTGAGGGCAGGGCGGGTGCTCAATGTTGCGGAGATGAACGCTCTGCTGCGCGAAATGGAAGCCACCCCGCGATCAGGCCAATGCAATCACGGAAGGCCAACCTGGGTAAAGCTCGATATGGAAGACGTCGAAAAACTGTTTGGCCGCCACTGATGCGGGCTGCTTTACCTTTTTTGCTATTCTGTGCCGTGTCATGCGGACCGCAAGAACCGAATGACGCCGAGAACAACGCGGCAATCGATTACGATGCGATCAACGCAAAGGCGCTTGGACCTCCTGCGCCGATCGATTTGCAATCGTTCGATGTAAAGGAAGTTGAGGCGCCCGAAGCATCGCCCTATTGCTTGCTGGTCGATCCAGAGACACGACGACTGCTGTTCTTTGCTACGACATCAGACGCGATGGTAAAATATGATGGAGCGTTACGCCGTCTGGCCCCTGTGCCTTCGCTTCAGCGGCTTCCCTACGACATCAATACAAATTTTGACGGGTTGGAGCACTCGGTAAAGTTGATACTTCCGGACAACAATTCGACGATTACCGATGCTGGAACGTCAATCCGGGCTACCCTATCAATTCGCGACCCGCATGATCGTATCGTCATGAACAGGGAGTTGGCGATCCAATGCAGTGACAACGGTCGCCCGGTTATCCGGCCCTGAATTCCGGAACGCCTGCATCGCTGTCGAGGTCGGGAATTATGCGATAGTTTGCAAGAATAAGGCTGAACACGCCAAAGATAACAAGGCCTGCTGCGGTCGCGGTGAACAACGCGCCCTCTCCAGCAAGCGAGGCAAGAGCACCACCAAGGGTTTTCACATTCTGCGCGCCTTGGGACATGAACCCGGATTGGACAAGTGACCAACCGATCATGGCATAGACGACACCGCGCGCACTGTAACCGACAGCGCCCATCCAGCGTGAGGCATCTGGTGCGGATGCAGACAGGCGGTTCATAAACTCGCCGGTCAAGCCTTTCTTGATCTGGAAAATAGCGACCACGAAAAAGATGATGCCAAGAATGCCGAGCAAGGTTCCGCCAAACGGCACGCCAAGCACGCCGGATGCGGCTTCCTCAGCGCCGCCGCCGCCTGAACCACCGCCCGAATTCATCGCAAATTGAAAAGCGGTATAGGCGAGCGCCAGGTGGCCGACACCCGATCCAGCGTGACCGATCCGTTTGCCCCATCCCTTTGCATCAGAGCCTTCGTTCTCAATATCGAACAAAGGCGAAGCAAAGCGGAACAAGGCGTAGAAAAACAGACCGATCGCCATGATCCACAAGATCGCCGTTGCAGCAGGAAAGCCCTGAATCGCCTCGAAGATTCCGTCGGTGCCTTTGCTGATCTGTCCCGCTGTTGTCAGGGCGATAAGCCCGAGAACGCCATAGAGGATCGCGCGAGCCAAATATCCAACGCGCACGAGCCAATTGAACTTCTCTGATTTGTCGACCATCTTCTCACCCTGCTTTCTGCGATTTCAATTTTAGAACAGCGCAGCAGGCCTCGAGTTCCATTATTCGCAGATTAGAAGCGGGAACCCTCTCGCGCTGTATCAAAGCGCGCGGGCCAGCATCCAGATTGCCATCCCCACCATTGCCAGGTTTTCGGAAAGG
This sequence comes from Qipengyuania sp. S6317L1, assembly GCF_023015615.1. GTDB lineage: Bacteria > Pseudomonadota > Alphaproteobacteria > Sphingomonadales > Sphingomonadaceae > Erythrobacter. The sequence continues at coordinate 623,659 of NZ_JALKAJ010000005.1, forward strand.
GAGATGAAGCCGAGCGGCACATCGCCGCTTGCGCCGACACACGCGCATTTGATATCGCGCTTCTGGATATACACCGCGTAGATCACACTGGCCGCGCCAATCGTGCCGATCGTGAAGGCGACCGGAATTGAAACCCACGGCAACAAACGACCCGCCATCAGGACTGCCGCGAGCGCCTCAAGAAAAGGGTAGGCATAAGCGTAGGGCACGAACCGTTGCCCCAGCAGATCATAGCCCACGAACATGGTCGAGAATTGCTCGACATCCTGAAGCTTGAGCATGGCAAGCATGGCCATGGAGAAGGCAACAAACCATTCAATCGTGCGCACGCCAACTGTGCCGAACATTGCAAGAGACAGCGAAACCGCAAGCGCTAGACCCACCGCGAACACCGCGACAACCGGACGATAGCTCTTGCCGCCTCTATCCTTCATCGCGCCGAAATGTTCGCGCAATGCCTCGTAGCCGCCGATCCGCTCCCCATCGATGAAGGTCTGCGGGGTCGTCGCGACGCCGTGCTTTTCCTTGAAAGCGTCGGTTTCTTCGCGGGTGGTAAGGTGATGGTCCTCAACCGAAAACCCGCGTCGTTCGAGCAAAAATTTCGATTTCGTGCCGTAAGGACAAACGTGTTTGTCCATCACCATGCGGTAGAGTTTCGCTGTCTTCGCCATACCTTATGAATGGCCCGCAAGGCCGAGAGTTCCGAAAGCGGCGTTACACGTTGAACTTGAACAGCATGATGTCGCCGTCCTGGACCACGTATTCCTTGCCTTCCTGACGCATCTTGCCCGCTTCCTTCGCGCCCGCTTCGCCGCCAAGCGCGATGTAGTCCTCGTAGGCAATCGTTTCTGCGCGGATGAACCCTTTTTCGAAGTCGGTGTGGATCTCGCCAGCCGCTTGAGGAGCCTTTGAACCATCAGGGAAAGTCCATGCACGCGATTCCTTGGGACCAGCGGTAAAGAAGGTCTTGAGGCCGAGCAGGGTGTAACCAGCACGGATAACGCGGGCGAGGCCGCTTTCTTCAAGGCCCAGTTCGGCGAGGTATTCGGCGCGATCTTCCTGCGGCATCGCAACCAGTTCCGCCTCAATCGCCGCTGAAACCACGACCGCCTGCGCGCCTTCGCTCTCTGCCTTGGCAAATACCTTGGCTGAAAGCTCATTGCCCTGTGCCGCCTCGTCTTCTGCGACATTACAGACGTAGAGCACAGGCTTTGCTGTCAGGAGCTGCGCCTGTTTGAGCACTCGCGCTTCTTCTTCGTCATTGGGTTCAACCAGCCGTGCGGGCTTCCCGTCTTTCAGGAGTTCCAGGGCCTGACCCAGAACAGACGCCATGATCTTGGCTTCTTTATCGCCAGCGGTTGCACGCTTGGCCGCGTTGGCAACCCGCTTTTCAAGGCTTTCAAGGTCAGCGAGCATCAACTCGGTTTCGACCACTTCGGCATCGGCGATTGGATCGACCTTGTTGGACACGTGCTGAATATCATCGTCTTCAAAGCACCGCAGAACGTGCACGATTGCATCGACTTCGCGGATATTGCCGAGGAACTGGTTGCCCAGACCCTCACCTTGCGCAGCGCCTTTCACAAGGCCGGCAATGTCAACAAAGGAAAGCTGGGTCGCGATCACCTTCGCAGACGAGGCAATCGCCGCGATCTTGTTGAGGCGCTCATCCGGCACAGCGACTTGGCCGACGTTGGGCTCAATCGTGCAGAACGGATAGTTTGCCGCCTGCGCGGCTTGCGTCTCGGTGAGAGCATTGAACAGGGTGGACTTGCCCACATTGGGAAGCCCCACGATCCCGCATTTGAAACCCATGGGTGATTACTTTCTGTGCCTGAAGATTGCCCGCGGGGCCTTAGCTTGCAGGTCGTTTCAAATCAAACGTTATGAACTGCCTTGATCCACGGACCATAACCGCTTTCACCAAGCCAGCCGACTTGCACCTCGGCGCTGACTTTGTTGATCGCGATCTGCGGCTTGGGCCCGGGGTGCACTTCGCGGCGCAGCGGCCTTGTGCCGGGAACCATGGAAATGACTTCGGCCATGGCGTTTGGCACATCCATCGGATCGGTCGAGCCGCCGCCGGAGCGCTGGCCAAGCCCTTCGATAAGTGCGGTGTAGCCAGAGGTGTGTTTCTCCTCCGCACGCTCAAGAAGTTTCAGGGTGTTGTCGTTCGAGTTTTTCCAGATCTTGGTCGGATAGCCGCCGGGCTCGATGATGGTTACGTCAATGCCGTGGGGCACCAACTCGTAAGCCAGTTGCTCGCTCATTGCCTCAAGCGCGAATTTGGTGGGTGAATATTGGCCGTAAGCAGGCACGATCACGCGGCCCAATTGCGAGGTAACGTTGATGATAAGGCCGCTTTTGGCCTTGCGCATGGCAGGAAGGACCGCGCGCGCCATGCGATGCGGGCCAAAGACGTTGACGTCGAACAGGCCTTGCGTTGCTTCGATATCCTGAATTTCAAGCGGGCCGGCGTATGAGGTGCCTGCATTGTTGATGAGCACATCGAGAGAACCGCCCGTCAATTCCAGCGCTTTTGCCACACCGCTTTCAACCTGCTCGTCGGAGGTTACATCAATTTCCATGACCTGAAGATCGAGATTTTCTTCGGCAGCCAAAGCCGTAAGCTCATCGGCTTCGCTGCGTGGCAAGTTGCGCATGGTGGCAAAAACCTTCGCGCCTTTGCGGGCAAAATCTACCGCAGCAAGGCGCCCGAACCCGCTCGAACAACCGGTGATGAGGACCGATTTGCCCGTCATATCTATGGTCGCGGGGATCATATCCTCGGCGGTCACGGTGGCGGTGGCGGCGAGGGCTCCGGTGGCGGCAGCTCCTGCAAGCAAGGTGCGGCGGTTGATAGTGGTCATGTTGGCTTCCTCGTCAGTCTCAAATGTCACTCGGGTGCGCCGAGCGTTTCTTTACGCTCCAGCCTAGTCAGTTCGCGCAAGAGATACCACAGCGCAAAGATGTCATAGAGAAAATGCGCAAGCATGACGCCGAGCAGGCTACCCGTTTGCCAATAGATGACGCCGAACAGGCATCCGATCAGAAACTGGACAAAACCAATCACAGGCTTGCTGAAATGGACAAGAGCAAAAATGGCCGAGGCGATCAGGATTGCAAGAGGCGCGCCAAGGTGGTCCGTCAACCAGACCTGCGCGCCGCCTCTGAATAACGCTTCTTCCCAGACGCCCGCGAAAAACGAGATGATGATGATGACGCGCCACGAGTTGAATTTGGTGAGCCAGCCGTAAGTCTCGCGCTGCATGGTTATGAGGTATGCAGAGATGCGCGGGAAAAAATAACCGCATAAGCCAAGCAAGATTAGCCCTGCGGTGCTCAGAAGTCCGATCTTGATGTCATAAAGGCCAAAGCTGAGCCAGTCTGGCGCAGCTCGGCCCGTTGCGACCCAAATCCCAAGGCCGAGAGCCGTAAAGACAGTGCCCTGAAACGCGGTGATGCGCAGCAGCGCGCCTTCAGTCATGTCATGCTTGGGAGAGGGAGGAGCGTCGCTCATCCTTGCTGTCGCAGGGCCACATCACTCATGAAACGCGGGCCGTCGCCATCGGCCAACCACTGCGCCTCAGCGGAGAGCGCGCCAAGCATGGTCGCCAGATCGTCCTGTTCTGCCTTGGCGTAATTGCCCAGAACATAGGAGCTTACCCGGTCCTTGTGCCCAGGATGCCCGATGCCAAGGCGCACGCGGCGAAAGTCAGCGCCCAAATGCTTGTCGATAGAACGAAGCCCGTTGTGGCCCGCCGTGCCGCCGCCTTGTTTGACCTTCACCTTGAACGGCGCCAGATCAAGCTCATCGTGAAAGACCGTAAGGGCCTCAAGGTCGAGCTTGTAGAAGCGCATTGCCTCTCCCACTGCGCGGCCGCTTTCGTTCATGAAGGTTGCAGGCTTCAGCAACAGGATTTTCTGCGTCCCGATGCGGCCTTCCTGAGCCCAACCCTGAAACTTTTTCTGCACCGGGCCGAAACCGTGCATGTCGGCTATTACGTCGAGCGCCATAAAGCCGACGTTGTGCCGGTGAAGCGCGTATTTCGGTCCGGGATTTCCAAGGCCTGTCCAGATTTGCATCGTTTGTCTTTAGCAGGCTTCGCCTGCCCCTCAAGCGGCGCCAGAAAACTTAAAGCGCGGCCTATCCGGTGCGCTTGGCTATCCTGGCATTAACTCGGGCGGGCAGTCGCCCTTGCGACGCCTTCAGCGTCGAACAGCTTAGCGTCGAACAGCTTAGCGTCCAACAGGCGCTTCCCGGCGTGTTAGCATAAAACAAAACACCGAGCCCCAAAGGGACCCGGTGTCTTGGTGATTTCGTTCTGGTGAAAGCGATTATTCGCCGTCAGCGTCCGGATCAGCTTTCTGCTCGGTGGCTTCAACCTCATCGGCTGCCGGTGCATCGCCCTCTTCACCTTCTGCGGTGCTGTCGCCTTCAGACTGCTTGAGAGCAGACGGTGCAACAAGAGTTGCGATGGTGAAATCGCGGTCGGTGATCGCGCTTTCGGAACCTTCGGGAAGGCTCACTTCGCTGATATGGATCGAATCGCCAACGTCCTTGCCAGCGACCGATACTTCGATCTCGCCAGGGATCTTGTCGGCTTCACAAACCAGTTCAAGTTCGTGACGAACCACGTTGAGAACGCCGCCTTTAACAAGGCCAGGTGCGTCCGCTTCGTTAACAAAGACGACAGGGATCGACACGTCGACCTTCGCGTCTTTCGACAGACGATAGAAGTCAGCGTGCGTCGGGCGGTCATTGACCGGATGCAGAGCAACGTCTTTTGGAAGGGTGCGTACCGTTTTCCCGTCCACTTCGACCTGCACGATCGAGTTCATGAAGTGACCGGTCATCAGCTGACGGACCAGTTCCTTTTCCTCGACGTGGATCATTAGGGGTTCTTCCTTGCCGCCATAAATGACAGCGGGGACCCGACCTTCGCGGCGAAGTGCTCGGGAGGCTCCCTTGCCAGCCCGTTCGCGGCGTTCGGCGGGCAGATTCAGAGCGTCGCTCATAACATTAGCCTTTCGAATGCATATTTAGATTGCGCTGTCCCGCGTCCCGCCTCCAGGGATGACCAGAACGCATCAGCGAGCGCGCAAATAGCGGGACAGGGGGAAAAGGCAAGCGAATTGTGGGGAGGGGGCCGCCGATCTATTGCACCCGCGTGACGGTGAACCCGCGCTGCTTCAACTGTTCTGCAAGACCATCCGGCCCGACGAGATGCGCAGCACCAACCGCAACCAGCGGCTTTGGCCCATCGTCAAGAATTGGCTCTAACTGCTTGAGCCAGTCACGATTGCGATCGTCGAGCAGGGCTTCGCGTATCTGCGGATCGGCCATGATCCCTTCGCTGGTGGCAGCCTCAAGCGTCTGGACATCGCCCGCGATCCAGGCCCGCACAAGCTTGTCACGATTATCGGTTGAAGATGCCCAGTCTTCGACGGTCCCTTCCAACAGTGCGCGTTGATCCTGTGAAGCCAGTTGGTCGAAAATGCCCAATTGCTCTCTTGCGGTTTCAAACCCTGAAATCTTGCGCCCCTTGAACCCTGTTATCAGGGCGCGATCGACGCCGTACCTTGGGTCACCGGGTGCATCGAGCCGGGCGAGCATGATCGCGGCCGCCCAATCTTCCGAGGAGCGAAGAATTGCGCGTGACGTGCCAAGCTCATCAATCATCGCGTCCAAATCCTCGCGAAATTGCGGCGCCACGCGTTCGATAAGAGGAGGGAGGCCGGGACTTTGCGATAGCTCGAGAAAAACCTCGGCCACCTCATCATTTTGCCCAAGGCTTGCAACTTCAACGATAAGCAGGTCAGCCTCGGCCATGACCTCTTCAACTGCGGGAGTGCGCCAGGCAACATCTGCAGGCAGGGCGTGGATAGTGCCGAACAGCCATCCCTCAACCTCTCCTTGCGCGTTTGCAACTTCGTAAAGCAGCGGATTGGCAGCAGGGTAGGGGGCGGTTTCATTCGTTTGGGTTTCACTATCGCAAGCACCCAGGCCAAGCATCAGCAAAGCCGCAAGCCCAAAAGCAACCGCTCTCACCAGCCAGTCGTATCCGCGGTTAAATGCGGCGTAAGAGAAGCTGGCGGCGTGGGCTGACACTATTGAACCCGTTCGCTTTGTATGCCGCGTTCCACAAGATAGTCCTGCACGCTTTGTTTGCCTGCCAGATGCCCTGCGCCCACCGCCATGAAGACCGTACCGGGCGTGCTCTCCAACCGATCTTCAATCCATTCAGCCCAATTTTCATTGCGCGAATAAAGCAGTGTGTCAGCGAGGACGGGATCGGTCAGATCGTCATTCATCAAGACCGCAAGCCCATCCGCATCACCTTCGGCCCAGCGTTCAACCATGCCATCAAGCGTCGCCTTCACCTCGGGCATGGCCTCGACCGCCTCCATCATGAAAGTCACCTGCTTTTCCATCGGCATGGAATCGAACATGTCGAGTTGGAATTCGATCGTCTCCAACGCAGCCAGCGATTGCTCGCCCGCCTTGGACAAGATCACCTTTTCGACGCCCGAGGCCGGGTCATAACCCTGTTGCATGAGCGGCAGAAAGGTAAGGGTAAGGGTGGTCAGCCAAGGTTCCAGAGGATCGAATGAATTCGCAGGAACGCCCAGTCTGGCAAGCGCGCTTTCATAAGCTGCCCTTTGCTCATCGTTGAGAAGCGAGCGGAGCGTGGTTCCGTTTGTGAAGACGCCCTTTTGCTGGGCGATCATTTGCTGTTTTGCCTCGGTCGCCGGGTCCATCGCGATTTCGGTTACAATGGTGTCCGATGCGCTCAACGCCTGGTCTATTTCGGCATCATACCAGACAAGATCGGACGGCAGCACGTGCACTGTGCCAAACAGGTAGATCGTCGTATCTGCGTCGGATACCTTCCAAAGCGCAGGGCCTTCGGGACCGCTTGGAAGTTCTTCCACCGTATCCAAAAGGTGATCATCAGCAAGCACCGGCGATGCAGACAAAAGCGCAGTAGCAGAGACGCAAGCCGCGAACACAGATTTGATTTTCATACAGGCATCCTTCGATCTTGCGGTCTTAAATGGCTCAGGAATGATGACAAGAGTGTGAACGCCCACCACTGTTTTCCAGGGGCAATTATGCCTGTCCTTTCTGTGAGCAGTGGGCCATTTCGCCGCAGCGCAGCATTGACGCATAGGGGGCCTTGCGTCATGGGCCTTTGCTCTATGGAACAAGAGCTTTCGAACCCAGCGATTCCGACCCGCGATCCGGCCAAGAGCTTCCAGGACATGATCCTGACGCTCCACGATTTCTGGGCCGCGAATGGATGCGTGATCCTGCAACCGTATGACATGCGGATGGGAGCAGGGACCTTTCACACAGCAACTACCTTGAGAGCGCTCGGGCCGGAACCCTGGAATGCCGCCTTCGTGCAACCGTGCCGCCGCCCGACCGATGGGCGCTATGGCGAGAACCCGAACCGGCTTCAGCATTATTATCAGTATCAGGTGATCCTGAAACCTTCGCCATCAGACATTCAGGACCTCTATCTGGAAAGCCTTCGCGCAATTGGCATCGACCCGTTGGCGCATGACATCCGTTTTGTCGAAGACGATTGGGAAAGCCCGACTCTGGGCGCGTGGGGGCTGGGCTGGGAGGTCTGGTGCGACGGGATGGAAGTCACCCAGTTCACCTATTTTCAGCAGATGGGCGGCTTTGACTGCAAACCTGTCGCAGGCGAGCTTACCTACGGGCTCGAACGCCTGGCCATGTATATCCAAGGCGTTGATAATGTGTATGATCTTGCCTTCAATTCACATGGCGTAAGCTATGGCGACGTGTTCCTTGAGAACGAACGCCAGATGTCCAAGTGGAACTTTGAAGTTGCCGAAACAGGCGCTTTGTTCGACCTTTTCGCCAAGGCGGAGGCGGAGTGCAAAAACGCCCTCGCCAATGACGTGCCCATCGCAGCCTACGAACAGGCGGTAGAGGCAAGCCACCTGTTCAACCTTCTTCAGGCGCGCGGCGTGATCAGCGTGCAGGAGCGCGCTTCCTATATGGGCCGCGTGCGCGACCTCGCTCGCTCATCGTGTGAGAAATACGCGGAGAAGATGGCGCCCGAATGGGCCGAGAAATACCCGGAATGGAGCCTTCAAGGTCAGGGGGCGTCTAATGGCTGATTTCCTCCTCGAACTTCTCACCGAAGAGATCCCTGCGCGTATGCAAAAGGGCGCGCGCGGCGAGCTTGAGAAGCTGTTTGCGCGCGAGCTGTCCGCAAGCGGCATTGAAGCGGGCAATGTGACCGTATGGTCGACGCCGCGCCGTTTGACGCTTATCGCACGAGGCCTTCCCACAGAGACACAGGCTGTGCGCGAAGAGGCCAAGGGGCCTCCCGTGGGCGCTCCCGATCAGGCAGTCGATGGCTTCTGCCGCAAGAACGGCGTCACCCGCGAACAGTTGGAAGAGCGCGATGTCAAAGGCCGCGCGACCTATTTTGCTGTCATCGAAAAGCCGGGGCAGCAGGTCAGCGATCTGCTCGCCGCTGCCATCCCTGCGATCATTCGCGATTTCAGCTGGCCAAAGTCCATGCGTTGGGGCGAGGCATCAATCAGCAGCGAAAGCACGCGCTGGGTCCGCCCCTTGTCGGGCATCGTCGCGCTGCTTGGTGGTGAAGTGGTGCCGGTCGTCATGGACGGCATTTCCAGCGGGCGCGAGACGATGGGCCACCGCTTCCATTCGACGGGGTCGATCTCCATCGACGGCGCGGACGATTATGCCGAGAAACTGCGCAGCGCCCATGTGATCGTCGATCACGAAGAGCGCGCTGCGATCATTCGTGATGGGGCGAAGAAGGCGGCTGAAGACGCAGGGCTCGTTCTGGTCGAGGACGAAGGGCTGGTGATCGAGAATGCTGGCCTCACCGAATGGCCCGTGCCGCTGCTCGGGCGCTTTGATGAAGAGTTCCTCGATGTGCCGCCGGAAGTCATCCAACTCACCGCGCGGGTGAACCAGAAGTATTTCGTGTGCGAGGAAGCGGCGAACGACGGCGTGAACCGCCTCGCCAACGCCTTTGTCTGCACCGCCAATATCGACGCAAATGACCCGGCAGTGGTGGTCGATGGCAATCGCAAGGTTCTGGCCGCGCGGCTCGCCGATGCGCGCTTTTTCTGGGAGCTTGATCAGAAGAAGACTTTGGCCGAGCACGCCAAGGGTCTTGAGCGGATCACCTTCCACGAGAAATTGGGAACGGTTGCTAACAAGGTCGACCGTGTGGCGAAGCTTGCCGAATGGCTCGCGACCGAAGGCATCGTTCCAGACAGCGACCTGAACGCCGCGCGCCAAGCAGCAGAGCTTTGCAAGGCCGATTTGGTCACCGAAATGGTCGGCGAATTCCCCGAACTTCAAGGCCTGATGGGTGGCTATTACGCGGAGAAAGAGGGCCTTTCGCCCGAAATCGCTCACGCTATCCGCGATCACTACAAGCCTGTTGGGCAATCCGACGAAGTGCCGACCGCGCCGACAACGGTTGCGGTCAGTCTGGCAGACAAGCTCGACAACCTTTTAAGCTTCTTCAAGATCGACATTCTGCCGACCGGCTCGAAAGACCCATTTGCGCTTCGACGTGCAGCGCTAGGCTATATTCGCTTGATTCAGGCAAACGACCTTAAGCTGTCGCTTGAGCAGGTGGTTCACGCTTGGGATAGCAAACCCGATGCGGCGTTGGCTGAGAAACTCGCTGTGTTCCTGCTGGACCGTCTCGCGGTGCAATTGCGCGATGAGGGCGTACGCCATGACTACATTCTTGCCTCCCGTGATTGGGCGGGATCAGTCGACACACGTATCGACCGCGTCGAGGCACGTGCGCGCGCTCTTTCAGGGTTCCTAGCAACCGACAACGGCGCAAACCTGCTCGCTGGCTACAAGCGCGCGGCCAACATCCTCAAGAAAGAGGAATGGGAAGAGGGCGCAACCAACCCCGCTCCCGAACCCGCCGAAGCCGCGCTTATCGCAGCCCTCGACGAAGCCGAGCCGAAAGCCGCCGCTGCGGTTGAGGCCGAAGACTTCGCCGCCGCAATGGAAGCGCTGTCTTCCCTTCGCGGCGCGGTCGATCGCTTCTTTGAAGATGTGATTGTCAACGCAGAAGATAAGAATGTGCGCGCGAGCCGACTTTCCCTGCTAGCGCGTCTTCGCGATGCCGTTCACAAGGTCGCTGATTTCTCAAGGATTGAAGGTTGATGGTCCAGACAGTCTACCCCTTTGGCGGCGATGCCGCCCACTCCGATCCCCGCCAAGCGGACAAGACAATCACCGGGGGCAAGGGTGCAAACCTTGCCGAAATGGCGAGCATCGGACTGCCGGTGCCTCCCGGTTTTACCATCACCACCGAAGAGTGCGTCTCCTATCTCCAGCACGGCGCTGAATTTTCCGATTCCCTGCGCGAAGCGGTCTCGGAGGCAGTCGGGCACATCGAAAAATCTGTCGGCAAGACGTTCGGCGATGCAAGCGATCCGATGCTTGTATCGGTGCGCTCAGGCGCGCGCGTTTCAATGCCGGGAATGATGGACACTGTTCTCAACCTTGGCCTCAATGATGAAACAGTCGAAGGGCTGGCCAAGACAAGCGGCGATGAACGGTTCGCCTGGGACAGTTACCGTCGTTTTATCCAGATGTACTCGGATGTGGTGCTTGGAATTGACCATGGCCTGTTCGAGGAAGCTCTCGAAATCTGTAAGGAAGACAATGGCTTCTACGCTGATACGGAGCTTTCGGCCGATGATTGGAAGACGCTTGTAGGAGAGTTCAAGGGCATCGTTTCAAGCGAATTGAACGAACCCTTCCCGCAAGACGTGTTTCATCAACTTTGGGGCGCGATCAGAGCCGTTTTCGACAGCTGGGACAGCGACCGCGCCAAGGTCTATCGTCGACTGAATGACATTCCGGGCGACTGGGGTACGGCGGTCAATGTGCAGGCGATGGTGTTCGGCAATATGGGCGACACATCGGCCACTGGCGTTGCCTTTACCCGCGACCCGGCCACCGGCGAGCGCGCCTATTACGGTGAGTATCTGATCAACGCGCAAGGCGAAGACGTGGTGGCCGGTATCCGCACCCCGCAATATCTCACCAAAGCCGCACGCGAGGCCGCTGGCGCAAAGCCGCTCTCGATGGAAGAAGCGATGCCCGAGGCTTATACCGAGCTGGCGCATGTCTTCGACCTTCTCGAAGCGCACTATAAGGATATGCAGGACATCGAGTTCACCGTCGAGCGCGGGAAACTCTGGATGCTGCAAACCCGCTCGGGCAAGCGCACCGCGAAAGCTGCGCTCAAAATGGCGGTCGATATGGAAGGCGAGGGGCTGATCACCCGCGAAGAGGCGGTGCGCCGCGTCGACCCGATGGCGCTCGACCAATTGCTTCACCCGACGCTCGACCCTGATGCAGAACGCAATATCCTTGGCGCAGGGCTGCCGGCATCGCCGGGCGCGGCTGCGGGTAAGATTGTGCTCGACGCCGATACGGCCGAGCAGTGGGTCGAGCGCGGTGACAAGGTCATTCTTGTTCGCGTCGAAACCTCGCCAGAAGACATCCACGGCATGCACGCTGCACAAGGCATCCTGACTGCACGCGGCGGGATGACCAGCCACGCAGCCGTCGTTGCACGCGGCATGGGCCGCCCCTGTGTGTCAGGTGCGAGCGCGGTGTCGATCAATCTTTCCTCACGCACTCTCAAAATCGGACGTCAGGACCTCAAGGAAGGTGACGAGATCACCCTTGATGGCGCCAATGGTCAAATTATGCTCGGCATTGTCCCGACAGTTGAGCCTGAGCTCGCCGGTGATTTCGGCACCTTGATGGTCTGGGCAGACGCACTTCGTCGCATGAAAGTGCGCACCAATGCCGAAACGCCTGCGGACTGTAAGATGGCACGCCAATTCGGCGCGGAGGGCATCGGTCTTTGCCGCACAGAGCACATGTTCTTCGATGCAAGCCGCATCAAGGCTGTTCGCCAGATGATCCTCGCCGAAGAGGACGCAGGACGCCGCGCGGCTTTGGACATTCTTCTGCCGGAACAACGCGCCGACTTTACGGCTATTTTCGAAGTGATGGCGGGGCTTCCCTGTACGATCCGTCTTCTTGATCCGCCTTTGCACGAGTTTCTTCCCACGCAGGATGCTGAGTTCGAAGAGCTGGCCGATGTGACGGGACTGGGCGTTGACCACTTGAAGCGGCGTGCGGATGAATTGCACGAATTCAACCCGATGCTGGGTCACCGGGGTTGCCGTTTGGGGATCACATTCCCTGAAATCTACGAGATGCAGGCGCGCGCTATTTTCGAGGCCGTGTGCGATGTGAAAGCGTCCTCTGGCGAAGCTCCGTTGCCCGAGATCATGATCCCTCTTGTGGCAACACAAAAAGAGCTCGCTATTCTTAAGGCTCTTGTCGACCGCGTGGCTGAAGAAGTGTTCACCGAAAAGGGGACAAGGCTCGATTACCTCGTCGGAACCATGATCGAACTGCCGCGCGCGGCGCTCATGGCGGATAAGATTGCCGAAGAAGGCGAGTTTTTCAGCTTTGGCACAAACGATCTTACGCAAACCACCCTCGGGGTGAGCCGCGATGACTCGGCCAAGTTCCTTGCCCCCTATGTCGAGAAAGGCATCTTCGCGCGCGATCCGTTTGTCAGCCTTGATGTCGAAGGCGTTGGCCAGCTGGTCGAACTTGCCGCCGAGCGGGGCAGGGCGACGCGCCCTGACATCAAGCTTGGCATTTGCGGCGAACATGGCGGAGACCCGGCCTCGATCGCTTTCTGCGAGAAAGTCGGCCTCGATTATGTGAGCGCCTCGCCTTACCGTGTGCCGATTGCCCGGCTCGCGGCGGCTCAGGCGGCTCTCAAATAGGTCCTAGCGCCAACCGGTCAGAACGAGAATTTCAAAGGTCTCGGTCACCTTGCCATCGTCATCGCGCATAGTGTCGAAGACGTCTTCGGCGCGGGCAAGCCATTCCCGCGATAGTGGCGGAACAGGGCTGGTAAGCGAGCGCGTGAGGCCGTGGTCGCGAAGGTCACTGATAAGTTGACCAAACGACGAGAAGCGCACCTTGAGCGGGTAGCTGTCGACCACCTGCCGGGAAAACCCTGCGCGTTCGAGAAGCGCGGTGCCAGCGCGATTATCAACCAGCGGGTGCATTCGCGCAGCAGGACGCTCGCCATCAGCCTCAAGAGCAATCTGACGCAACGCAGGAAGCGAACCTGCGCCGGGTAAGCCCGCCATGAAAAGGCCGCCTTCGCGTACAGAGTTGCGCGCATGGATAAGCGCGCCGGGCAAATCATTTACAACGCCAAGCCCGAGGATGTGAGCGATAAGATCGTACGCCTCGAACTGGCCGGGCACTTCTTCGTCAAAAGATCCCAATAGTGCTTGCTTGCCAGGCGGTAACATCCCGCCGACATCACCGATCACGAGCGGACTTTCCGCTTCGAAGCGCATGAAATCGAGCCTGTCGGCCATGTCCTCTGCAATCGAAACGCTAAGATAGGATGCGGCACCCTCGCGGGCTTGCCTGACTCTTGCGCGCGCCCATTTTGCAGCGGCAGCTTGGCGGTCGAATATCTGAGGGACTTGCGTGGAGGCCATGGCGCTTCACTTGGCGTGCTTGCGTGGGATGTGCAAGTGCGGCAAACTCGCGCACGCAATGGCATCGCGTGGCTCCTTTGGGAAAGAGATTATCGAAGGGCTGAAGCCTGCGTTCAATCTCGTCTATCCTCCCCGTTGTGCATCGTGCGGCTGCTCTATCGCAGAACATGGCGCCTTGTGTTCGGATTGTTGGGGAGAGCTTGAATTTCCCGGCACCGTTGAAAAGTCTGATGCGAGCACCGGCGAGCGCCACGCAGGGATCATCGCAGCAACGCTTTATAATGATATGTCGCGCTCGCTGTTGCTCAAGTTCAAGCATGGCGGAAAGCTTTCGCTTGCACCGATCCTTGGCCGAATGATCGCTTCGCGCATTCATGATGAGGAGGATGAGCTGCCGCTCATTATTCCGGTGCCACTCCACCGGACAAGAATATGGCAACGGGGTTTCAACCAGTCTGCGATGTTGGCGCGCGAAGTAGTCAAGGCGGGAAGGGGCGAACTTCTCGTCGATGGACTTGTCCGCATCAAACGCACACGAAGCCTTGGCGACCTGCCTTCGGCCACCCGCCATGAAATCCTGATGGGGGCCATCGCTGTGCGCAAAGGTGCACATGATGTGGTGAAAGAACGATCGGTCATTCTGATTGATGACGTGCTAACTAGCGGCGCGACCAGCACCGCGTGTGTCGATGCCTTGCTGTATGCTGGAGCTGACAATGTGAGGATCGCTTGCTTCGCGCGGGCAGCGCGCGCGTCGACGCGAATTTGAAGTGCATATTAACGGCTGAAACCGAAACGCCCGAGGCCGCAAAGCCCCGGGCGCCACGTGACGAAACGGTTTAGATCCGCTCTAAAGAGCTCAGATAGCGACCCCCTAACTTCGCTATCAGGACCATATCCCTTATTCGTTCAATCGGTCATCCAACACCCCGCTGTTGGTCCTGACCGACACCCCCTGAACCCGGCGTTTGACAACACCGATTGTTAGGTGGAAGGGCACCGCTAAGCGCCCTGTGACACAAGTTGTCCCATTTGCCTTACCGAACGGAAAGGCGATTCATGTATTTTTGCGTATTTTGCTGCGGGGATGTTGTAGCTTTGCAACAATCTGTCGCTTAGGATGAACCATTGACCGTCCAGCGGCCCGCATTGTTACGTTTAAGGAGACATTTCTTGTCCAGCGATTGCTCCCCGACCACTCACGAGATCGAAGAAGGGAGCGTTTTTGCACCCAAGTTTGATGACAACGGTTTGCTGAGCGCAGTTGTGCTCGATTCCGAAACCAAACAGGTTTTGGTGGTTGCATTCATGAACGCAGAGAGCCTGGCGCAAACCCGCGAGAGTGGGAAGGTCACCTTCTGGTCGCGCTCGCGCAAGAAGCTTTGGATGAAGGGTGAGACATCCGGCCACGTGTTGCAGGTGAAAGAAATCCTCGTCGATTGCGACCAGGATGCGCTTGTTATTTATGCAAAGCCGGCCGGTCCGACCTGTCACACCGGTCGGACTTCCTGTTTCTACCGGAAGCTCGACCCGTCGGCAGATGACAGCGCAGCTCTCGTTAAGGTCAAGACTTGACGCTCACGTAAGGGTAAGGTAATTCCTTGCCCATGGACACGCATTCTGAATCGCTCGCTGACAATCGCTCACAGGCTGAGGGCACACGCAGAGAAGATTCCCGTCGGCAGGGGGCACACCTTGACCGCCCGGATGACCTGGCACGCGAACAGTTTTCGATTTCTGATCTCACATCGGAATTCGGCTGCACAGCACGTGCGCTTCGTTTCTATGAAGACGAAGGGCTGATTAGCCCGGCCCGCGTTGGCCTTACCCGGGTTTATTCAAAGCGCGACCGGGCTCGACTTGCCTGGATCATGCGCGCCAAGAATGTCGGGTTCAGCCTTACTGAAATTCGCGAGATGATCGACCTTTACGATCTCGATGATGGCCGGGTGGAACAGCGCCGGGTCACCATCGAACGATGCCGCGCCCATATCTCCAAGCTGAAAGAGCAGCGTGCCGATATCGATTCGTCGATCAAAGAGCTCAGCGAATTTGTGAAAGAGATCGAGAAGCTCGACCTCTAGCCGCTCGCATTTCACCCCCGTTACTAACCTATAACGCTTCGATAAAAGGGATCACCCGATGCCAACCTATACCGCTCCGACGCGCGACACGCGCTTTGTCCTCAACGAGATGCTTGATCTCGCAAGCTACGGCAACCTGCCGGGATTCGAGAACGCATCACAGGATCTGATCGACACGATCGTGAACGAGGCGGGCAAGTTTTGTTCCGAAGTCCTCGCACCGATTAACCAATCGGGCGACGAAGAGGGATGCACCCGCCATGAAGACGGGTCGGTGACCACCCCGAAAGGCTTTAAAGAAGCTTATGATGCCTATGTTGAGGGGGGGTGGGGCACTTTGGCAAAGCCGGAGGAGTTTGGCGGCCAAGGTCTCCCGCACACGCTTGCCATGGTGGTAGAGGAGTTCACCGCTGCTGCCAATCAGGCGTTTGGCATGTATCCCGGCCTCACCAATGGCGCCTCTGCCGCTCTCGAAGCGGCGGGCACTCAGGAACAGAAAGAAGCTTACCTCCCGAAAATGATCTCGGGCGAGTGGTCGGGCACAATGAACCTGACAGAACCGCATTGCGGCACTGACTTGGGCCTCATCCGCACGAAGGCTGAACCGCAGGCCGATGGCTCTTACAAGATCACCGGCACCAAGATCTTTATCTCGGCAGGCGAGCATGACCTGACCAGCAACATCATTCACCTTGTGCTTGCGAAAACGCCCGGTGCACCGGACAGTTCGAAGGGCATTTCGCTCTTTATCGTACCCAAGTTCATTCTTGATGAGAACGGCGAACCGGGCGAGCGCAATGGCGTCACGTGTGGTTCGATTGAGAAGAAGATGGGCATCCACGGCAATGCAACCTGCGTCCTCAACTACGACGAGGCGACAGGCTATATGCTGGGCGAAGAGAACAAGGGTCTTGCCGCCATGTTCGTGATGATGAACGCGGCGCGTCTGGGTGTGGGCCTTCAGGGGCTTGCTCAGGCAGAAGTTTCTTATCAGAACGCCGTCAGCTATGCGGTGGACCGCCGCCAGGGCCGCGCGCTTTCCGGTTCTGCCGAACCGGAAGCAAAGGCCGATCCGATCTTCGTGCACCCCGATGTGCGCCGGATGTTGATGGACGCGAAAGTCTTCAACGAAGGCATGCGCGCGCTGTGCCTTTGGGGCGCTCTTCAAGTAGACCTCACGCACAAGGCGCAAACCGAAGAAGAGCGTCAGCTTGCCGACGATCTTATCGGTCTCATGACCCCGGTCATCAAGGGCTACGGCACCGACAAGGGCTATGACATCGCCAACAATATGCAGCAGGTTTATGGCGGCCACGGCTATGTGCGCGAGTGGGGCATGGAACAGTTCGTGCGCGATGCCCGCATCGCAATGATCTATGAAGGCACCAACGGCGTTCAGGCGATGGATCTTTGCGGGCGCAAACTTGCAAGCAAGGGCGGCCGCGCGATCCAGGCGTTCTTCAAGATGATTGACGATGAGATTGCAGACGCCAAAGAAAACGAAGCGCTCGCGGACTTCGCTGGCAAGCTTGAAAAAGCACTTGGCGAGCAGAAGCAAGCGACCATGTGGTTCATGCAAAATGCAATGTCGAACCCCAATCACCTTGGCGCAGGCGCGCACCACTACATGCACATCATGGGCATCGTGACGCTTGGCTTCTTCTGGTTGAAGCAAGTCAAAACTGCTTCGGCAGCGCTTGCTGGCAATCCGGACGATAAAGCGTTCTACGAAGCAAAGATGACCTCGGCTGCTTACTATGCAGAGCGTTTTCTGCCAGACGCAGGCGCGCTTCGTCGCAAGCTTGAGGCGGGCAGCGAAAACATGATGGCGCTTCCAGAAGAGGCGTTCTCAACCGCCGCCTAAGCATTCACTTGATCGGAAGATCACAAGGCCCTCGTTAGCTTCGTGCTGGCGGGGGCTTTTCCTCGTGCATCGCGCTTGCCAGATGATGGCTCTCCCAATAGCCTGCGACGCAAGCAATTTTGGGAGAGAGATTATGCGCGTATTGGCTCAGGGATTTGGGGCGCTTCTGGCATCAACCGCTTTGGCCGGCGCTGCGCTCGCTGACGATCACAGCCCGTACAGCGCCGAGATCACTCGTACCACGCACAATATCGCGCATATCGATGCCGGAACATGGGAAGGGGTGGGCTACGGCGTCGCCTATGCTTATGCCGAGGATAATATCTGCATGCTGGCCGAAGAATTCGTCAGCGTGCGGGGGGAGCGATCGCTCTTTTTCGGGCCAGAAGGCAAAAACGAGCTCGGCTTAAGGGGCGCAGACAACCTCACCTCCGACATCTTTTTCCGCAGTCAGATTGACTTGCCCGCCCTGCGCGAAGGGGCGCAACAAACGAGCACTGAGACACAGGCGCTGATGGCGGGATATGTGGCGGGCTATAACCGCTTCTTGTACGACAACCCTGTTTCGACCCTGCCAGAGCGATGCCGCGATGCCGATTGGGTGCGCCCGATTACGTCGGACGATATGCTGCGCCTGACTGAAAAAACCATGCTGCTCGCGAGTTCGCTCGCGCTTGCAGGCGGGATTGCAAATGCACAGCCGCCGAGCGGCGGGCAGGCCTCGGCGAAGATCAAAACCCTCACATTCCCTGCGCCGCCCGAGCCTAGCTATGGCAGCAATGGCTGGGCCTTTGGCTCGGATGTGACTGCGGATGGCAAGGGCCTTCTTATCGGCAACCCCCACTTCCCGTGGGAGGGACCAGCGCGCTTCTGGCAGATGCATGTGCGCGGGCCCGATGGCTATGACGTGATGGGAGTGGGGCTTGCCGGTACGCCGTTGCCAACGCTTGGCTTTAACAAGGATGTCGCCTGGACCCATACGGTTACGAAGGCGCGCCATTTCACCGTCTATATGCTGGCGCTCGATCCTTCGGACCCGACGTACTACATGGTCGATGGTGAGAGCGTGCCGATGGAAGAGATCACGGTCAGCGTCCCCATGCCAGAAGGCGAGGAGCCGGTTGAACGCACGCTCTACTCCACGCAATTCGGGCGGATCGTCACAGTCGAAGGCACGCCGATGCAATGGCAGCCGAGCATGGCCTTCGCTCTGAAAGACGCAAACTCCGGCAACCAGCGCGGCATGGATACATGGCTGCAAATGGGCAGGGCGAGCAATGTCGGCGAAGTCGAGGCCGCGGTCAGCGAAACGCTCGGTATTCCGTGGGTGAACACCATCGCAGCCGATCGCGAGGGCAACGCGCTTCACGCGGACATCACCGCGGTCCCGAACGTGAGCCCAGAGTTCGCTCAGACCTGCGGGACGCCGTTTTCCGGAATGGTCGCCGACCAGGTGACACTGCTGGACGGCACCCGCTCGGCCTGTGACTGGAGCGCGGTGGCAAGCGAAGGCGCGGTCCCCTGGCTCCTGCCCGCAAGCGATCAGGCATCGCGAACCCGCACCGATTACGTGACCAATTCCAATGACAGCTATTGGTTGAGCCACGCGGGCGAGCCATACCGCGAACTCTCGCCGATCCTCGGCGCGTATAAGACCCAGCTCTCCTTGCGCTCCCGCTCGAACTACACCGAGACAGAGGCGACCCTTGCCGAAGCACCAATGGATCACGCCCGCGCCAAGGAACTCGTTTTCGGCAATAAGGTGCTTGCCGCCGACATGACGCTCGATGCGTTGCTCGCAGAATGCGAGGGTAGCAATTCGCTTTCCGAGGCCTGCGGCGTGCTCGCCAATTGGGATCGCCGCGTAAATATCGACAGCAACGGCGCACACCTATTCCTTGCCTTCTGGGACAAGGTTCGCCGGTCCAATGACTTGTGGGAGGTGCCCTTCGACAAGGACGCGCCCATAGCAACGCCATCCGGATTTAAGGCGGGCGCCCCCATGCTCGAAAAGCTTGGCGAGGCCGCCGAAGAGCTCACCGCCAAAGGCATCGCTCTCGACGCGCCATGGGGCATGGTGCAGACTCGTATGGATGGCGAAGAGTCAATTCCCATCCACGGCGCAACGGGCCTTGCGGGTATTCTCAACATGCAGGAATCAATTGAGATCGAAGGCGGCCTGACCCCGCGCCATGGCTCAAGCTATATCCAGATTATCGGTTTTGATGACGATGGCCCCGTCGCCGATGCAATCCTGAGCTATTCGCAAAGCGCCAATCCAGCATCGCCCTTCTACGCTGATCAAACGCGGCTTTACTCGGCCAAGGAATGGCACCGCCTGCCGTTCTCCGACGAGGAGATCGAGGCGGCGCGTATCGGGGAAACCGTTTCGATTAGCGAATAGGGTTCAGTCGAGGCATTCGTTGAACAACGCAAGCATCGCGTTCCAGCTTTGTTGTTCAGCGCTCTTGTCGAAGGCGGGATTTGCGGCGCCGTCGAAGCGGACCGGCATTGTAAATCCATGATCGACGCCTGCGTAGGAATGGAAATGCCAATCCGCATCGGCAGCATCCATTTCTTCCCAGAAGGCCAGGACTTGTGCGCGCGGGACCATCGCGTCGGCGTCACCATGGCAGACGAGGATACGCTGCTTGATCTTGTCGCTCGCGGGCAAGGGCGTGTCGAGCAGCCCGTGAAAGCTGGCAACAGCGACCAAATCCTGTCCCTCGCGCGCCATTTCGAGGACCGCCTTACCGCCAAGGCAATATCCAATCGCAAGCTGTGGGATTGCGTTGGTAAGCTTTCGCATTGTGTCAAGTGAGGCGCGAAGTCGCGTGCGCATCGCAGCGGGATCGCTTGTCAGGGTTTCCATGGCGGTGAAAGCCTCGTCAAATGTCGACGGCGCAGCTGGTCCGTAGAAGTCGCCGATAAAAACCGCATAACCTTCTTCCACCAGTCGCAACGCTTTCTCTTCGACACCCGGCGTTGTGTTCATAAAGGTCGGGTAAATCGTGATCGCCGCGCGTGCAGTTCCGCGGGGATTTGCGAACAATCCCCGCAGCGCCGTATCGCCATCGGCGTAATCGACAGTTTCCAGTTTGGTCATCACACTTCCTCGTTCGCCTCTGCAATTGCGAAGGCCTCTTCCCATTTGTCGAAGTTCTTGCGCGCGTCTTGTACGAAAGGCGACTTACGAATGGCCCAAAGCCATGCGTCGTGGACGAGCTTGCCGGGAAAGCGCATCGGGCGCTTCACCTGAACGAGCAGAATGACGCGCGTCTCGTCCGTTTCATTGGCGACCTGATGCACGAAGCAATCGTCGAAAATGAGCCATTCGCCGTTCTTCCAATGGGCGCGTTGACCTTCGACTTCGATCCAGCAGTTGGAAGTGTCTTTCGGGACTTTCACTCCGAGATGACAGGTAATGAGCCCCCGCGTAACTCCGCGGTGAGGAGGGATGGTTGCCCCCGGATCGAGGATGGAGAAAAAGGCAGAGTTCAAATCCGGCACTTTCTCCATCAGCGCAGCGGTCTTGGGAGCGCGGCCGCAGTTTTCGGGGACCTTGTAGCCGTAGCCGATGAGGAAAAACGAGCGCCATTTCCCATCGCGCCCGGTGTTGCGGTGGTCAGGCGAAAGCTCGCGTAAAGGCGGGATCGCATCGCGGTGTTTGACGACCGCCTCCGCTTCCGCGGCGACTTCCTCCCAATGATCAGCGATATGCCTGGTCCAGTCGAAGTGTTTTTCGCTCAGGATTGGCTTGACCGGGATCTTCGAACTGGCGGTGCTGATCTGGTCGATGCGCGAGCGCAGCTTAGAGCCTACCCAGATGATCCACGGTCTCGTCTCGGGGCCTTTCTCCTGCTCTTGCATTGCTCGTCCGCCACCGGGCTCTATTCAACCGGCAGGAAATCCGGCACGGATAGATAACGCTCACCCGTATCGTAATTGAAGCCCATGACCCGCGCACCTGCGTTCAGTTCAGGCAGTTTCTGCGCGATGGCGGCAAGCGTTGCACCTGAAGAGATGCCGACCAACATGCCCTCTTCGCGGGCGGCCCTCCGAGCCATTTCCTTGGCCTCGTCGGCATCCACCTTGATCGCGCCGTCGATGGCGTCGGTATGAAGGTTTCCGGGGATGAAGCCAGCGCCAATCCCTTGAATCGGGTGAGGGCCGGGTTCGCCGCCATTGATGACGGGGGAAAGTACAGGCTCAACACCGTAAGCCTTGAAACCGCTCCAGTGCTTCTTCAGCTCTTCCGCGCAACCCGTAAGGTGACCGCCAGTGCCGACGCCGGTAATCATCACATCGATAGGCGCATCAGCGAAATCGCTGAGAATTTCTTTGGCCGTTGTGCGCGCATGCACTTCGGGGTTCGCGCCATTGTCAAACTGGCTCGGCATCCAGGCGCCGTCGGTCGTTTCAACGATCTCAGTCGCGCGCGCGATCGCACCCTTCATTCCCTTTTCCTTGGGCGTAAGGTCGAAGGTCGCTCCATAGGCAAGCATCAGGCGGCGCCGCTCTATCGACATACTTTCCGGCATGACGAGAACGAGGGTATATCCTTTGACTGCGGCGACCATGGCAAGGCCGATACCGGTATTGCCGCTGGTTGGTTCAACGATGGTTCCGCCAGGCTCCAAAAGCCCTTTCGCCTCCGCATCTTCGACCATGGCAAGCGCAATGCGGTCCTTGATCGAGCCGCCGGGATTGGCGCGCTCTGATTTCAGCCAGACCTCGTGATCGGGGAACAGTTTGGACAACCGGATGTGCGGTGTGTTGCCGATGGTTTCGAGAATATTGGCGGCTTTCATGGGTTAAGCTCCCTGTGAATTCTGGGCCTGAGTCTGTGGCTGTTGGCCTTCTTCTAGCAAATGATCGGGCGGATCGAAGGACTTTGTTGTTCTTAGCACCGGGAATACGCGGCTCCACAAAAGAACGGTTACAATAGCGCCCATGCCACCTGCGACCAGAGCGGCAACCGGGCCAATTGCGTAAGCAAGGGCGCCCGAGAAAGCGTCGCCCCCCTCGTTGGACGCGCTGATCGTCATCATGCTGACCGAAGAAACGCGCCCGCGCTTGTCATCGGGTGTGTGCAGCTGGATCAAGGATTGGCGCACATAGACGCTGAACATGTCAGCAGAACCGATGATGAAAAGCATCGCGAGGCTGAGCGCCATGTTGCGTGAAAATGCAAAGACGATGGTCGCAAGGCCAAAGACAAACACCGCCCAAAGCATCTTTGGACCAACTTGGGTCCTTAATGGGCGGAAAGAGAAATAGGCCGCAGTGAGCGCAGCGCCAATTCCCGGTGCCATTGCCAATTGCGCCAGACCGTCTGCGCCCACCGCCAGGATGTCTCGCGCGAACACCGGAAGAAGCGCATTGGCTCCTGCGAGAAACACGGCAAAGAGGTCGAGAGTGATTGCCCCCAGAACCATCTTGTTGCGGCCCACGTATTGAAGACCGTCAAGGATTGCGCCGATCGGCCGCTGGTCTTTCTTCATCGCAGGTTGGGGAACCTTGCCCACAAGGCTCAATCCCACAAATCCAAGCAGGAACAATCCGCCGGCAACAATATAGGGGAGGGAGGGCAGTATCGCGTAAAGATAGCCGCCCATCGCTGCACCCAGGATCGAGCCCATTTGCCACGCTACGGTCGAAACCGCGATGGCGGTGGGCAAAATCTCTTTTGGCACAAGGTTGGGAGCAAGCGCGGAAAGGGCAGGGCCGGCAAATCCCCGCGCAATGCCGAGCAAGACGGCCACACTAAAAAGAACAGGGAGGGTTAAAGTCCCTGCATGGGTGAACCATCCAAGGATGCCTGCACAAACCAGCTGCAAGAGGATCGTCAGAAGCCCCAACAACCGCCGGTCGAACCTGTCTGCGGCAAGCCCGGTAAAGGGTGTGAGCACAAACAGCGGGAGAAACTGCAGCAGGCCAATGAGCGCCAATTGCCCCGAGGCCGCTGGAATGCTCATGCCCCCGTCGCGTGCCAGATTATACGTTTGCCATCCGATGATGAGGATCATCGCATACTGCCCAAGCGTCATCGCAAAGCGCGAGGTCAAATAGGCGCGAAAATTATGGACCTGAAGCGGGTGAGTGGCGGCTTTTGTAATCACCAACACGCCATGACAGCGCCGCGCAGCAATGCCAAGCGCAGCGTTTCGGTGACTATATAAAGCTTGAGTTTAGTCGCTCTGCGACGAGGGGGACGACGCGCCTAGCGGTTGCGGCGAAGGCGGGGGTTTGGCTGAAGCGTGTCAATCATCGCAACAAAGTCATCGAGACGGATGATACGCTCGAATTGAAAGCCTGCGCGCTCTTCTCTGGTCCAGATGACATAAGCCTCAATGCGACCAACAACGGGCAAGCGGATGATCACACGGTCTCCGCGAGAAAGCTGCGCCGCGTCATCAACCATGAAACCATGTGCAGAAAGATTACACACGTGCAAATTAAGGTCGCCTGAGGAAAAATGCTCGACGATCACTGGAAAGTCCACGGGGTGGCGCGCAGCGCGCCGCATATCGGTTACACTCAGATTCGCTCCGGATGCCACAGGCCAAGCCCTCCATTCATACCTGCCCCGGACCATCCGGGATAAGAAGTAAATGCAGGGGAAAGGCTGATAATTGGTAAAGCGGCTGGGACACTTTGAGCTGCCCCGCCACTTTAGAGCGTCTTTCGGCCGCGCATGATGCGCCAAACCACTGGCAAAACGCGCTAGGGTCAGGGAGTGATGAGGCCGTGCTTCTTTTTGCCGAGGCTGAGTTTTAGCGCCTGCCCTTCGTGCACATGCACAACAAAGCCTGCGTCCAGAATGACATCCCCGTCGATCTTGACCGCGCCTTCGGCAATCTTGCGCTTAGCTTCGCCATTTGACGCGGTAAATCCAATGCCGGTGAGGATATTGAGCAAACGCTCACCGCCTGTGCCTGCGGCATAGCTCGGCAAATCTTCGCCCGCCCCGCCGCCAGCAAATGTTTCGCGCGCGGTCGCTTCCGCTGCTTTCGCGGCACCGGCTCCGCGCACCATTGCGGTAACCTCATTGGCAAGGATGGTCTTCGCCTCGTTGATTTCCGCACCTTCTAGCGCCTCCAACCGGGCGATTTCGTCCAGTGGCACATCCGTGAATAGCCGCAGGAACTTACCAACGTCGCGGTCGTCGGTGTTGCGCCAGTATTGCCAGAAATCATAGGCCGGAAGCGCATCCTCGTTAAGCCAGATCGCGCCATCGACCGACTTGCCCATCTTTGCGCCATCGGCTCGCGTGATCAGAGGGGCGGTCACGCCGTAAACCTCTCGCGCATCGATGCGGCGGTTAAGCTCGATCCCGTTAACGATATTGCCCCATTGATCAGACCCGCCAAGCTGCAGCAAACAGCCGTAATCGCGCGCGAGCACGAGGTAATCATACGCTTGCATGATCATGTAATTGAATTCGAGAAAGCTTAATGGCTGTTCCCGGTCGAGGCGCGTCTTCACCGAATCAAAGGTCAGCATCCGGTTGATCGTGAAATGCGGCCCCACATCGCGCAGCAATTCGATATAACCGAGCTCACTCAGCCAATCGTCATTGTTGATAATCAGCGCGCCGGTTTCGGTATCGCTGAAATCAAGCATTCGCTCAAAACTGCCTTTAATGCCGGCAATGTTGTTGGCCAGCCTTTCATCGGTCATAAATTGGCGTGTTTCATCCTTGCCCGAAGGATCGCCCACCTTGGCAGTGCCGCCCCCGAGGATGACAATCGGGCGGTGGCCTGCCTGCTGCAAACGCTTGAGCAGCATGATGGAGGCAAGGTTGCCGATATGAAGCGACGCGGCCGTGGGATCAAATCCCACATAACCGGTAATGATCTGCTTTTTGGCGCGCGCGTCCAATGCGCCCGGATCGGTGATTTGGTGCAGGTGGCCGCGGCTCTCGAGCAAGCGCAACAGATCGGATTCGTATGTCATAGCGCCAAGCGCTTAACAGTGTGGGCGGCTGCGGGAAAGCCACTTGCGCGCCTTGTCCAGCTTGGCGATACGGAGCCGATGAAACCCTTGATGCTCCATCACCCGTGCGACCTTGGCCCGATCAAGGCTGTGACCGCCAATATTGAGGCGAGCGAGGTAGGATTGGAGGCGAATTTCCATTTGGATGGCGCGATTGATCGCATCCGTTTGCCCGAGACAGGTCCAAGTGAACGCACCGACGGGCTTTGGAAGTCGACCTGTCTCGAAATTTTCTGGCAACCGCTTGGTCAGCCCGCCTACACCGAATTCAACCTGTCCCCGTGCGGACGATGGGCTGCCTATGGGTTCGACCACTGGCGCGAGGGCATGCACGAAGCGGCAGTTGAGGCCATCACGATCAGCACGTTGCAGTCGGACAGGGGGCTGACGCTCAAAGCGTGCATCGCAGCGCCGCTTACGGCGCCTGCCCAAGTGGGCCTATCTGCCGTGATCGAAAACGCGGATGGTGCCATACAATATTGGGCTCTGGCGTTTCCTCCGGGTAAACCGGATTTCCATTCCGAAGCCTGCCGCCAGTGGGTGCTAGACCGCGAATAAGGTCGAACCTTTGACGATATCGTCGGGTTACGCGATTCCAAACGGCTTGTTCAGTTGCACCACTTTCCAGTTCAGCGCGAAGGCGAAAGTAACCCAGAGAAGATATGGCACATTCAACCAGGGAACTATTCCAGAATACCCTGACAACCAGTAGCACAGAGCCGCGACGGAGAGCCACAAGAACACATTCTCGATAAGCGCCCAATCAGGACGCTTCGCCTTGAAAAACAGCGGTGACCACGCGAGGTGAAGGACGAAATTCGTCCCGAACAAAGTCGCCAACGCAATGTGTTCAAACTCCAGATCGGTTTGCGACCAAGCGAGATATAGGCTCCAACCCGAAAGACCCAGAATGATTGTCCAGGCTGGCCCAAAAAGCCAATCAGGTGGTTGCCAACTGGGTTTTTCAAGATTGTGATACCACTCACCGATCTCGGTCAGCGCGCCGCCAGCCCCGCCAAGTATGATGGCCCACGCCGCGGCAACACCTGCTAAAGTCCAGTCGATTTCCATATGCGCTGCCCTACACGCATCCTGCGGGATTCGGAAACAGAAGCTTCGCATCCGGGATTGCGTTTGTTGCGAGGGTGCGCCAATTCGATGGCCATGACTTCACAAGTAAAATTTGGAATCGACCGCCTTCTCACCAGCCCCGAACTTCTGGAAGAGCTGAAGGGTAAGCGCGTTGCTTTGGTCGCTCACCCGGCAAGCGTGACCGAGGATTTGACGCACAGCCTCGATGCTTTGATCGCGGCAGGCGTCAATGTGACCGCCGCCTTTGGCCCCCAGCACGGGCTCAAGGGCGATAAACAGGACAACATGGTCGAAACCGAGGATGAGGTGGATGCAGGTTATGGCATCCCCGTGTTCTCACTCTACGGCGAAGTGCGCAGACCCACGGGTCAGATGATGAGCGCAGCCGATGTGTTTCTTTATGATCTTCAGGATCTTGGCTGCCGCATCTACACCTTTGTCACAACGCTGCTCTATCTGCTCGAAGAGGCAGAGAAGCTTGGCAAAGAGGTATGGGTCCTCGACCGCCCAAATCCAGCGGGCCGGCCGGTTGAAGGCACGATGCTGGTGCCGGGACACGAAAGCTTTGTTGGTGCAGCGCCCATGCCGATGCGCCACGGCCTTACCATGGGTGAGATGGGCCACTGGTTCATCCAACACTTCGCTCTGGATGTGGCTTATAGAGTGGTCGCGATGAAAGGCTGGGACCCGAATAAGGGCGGCAACGCGGTTGCCAGCGGCTATGGCTGGCCCGCGGATCGCATCTGGGTGAATCCATCACCCAACGCTGCGAGCCTCAATATGGCGCGATGCTATGCCGGAACGGTGATGATCGAAGGCGCAACGGTGAGCGAGGGCAGGGGGACAACCCGGCCACTAGAGGTGCTGTTCGGCGCGCCCGACATCGATGCAAAAGCCGTGATGGAGGAGATGCTGAGCCTGGCGCCCGATTGGTGCGAAGGCGTCACTATGCGCGACTGCTGGTTCGAGCCGACCTTTCACAAGCACGCCGGTAAACTGTGCAATTCAATCATGCTCCATGCCGAAGGACCGGGGTACGATCACGAGGCGTTCAAGCCATGGCGAATTCAGGCTCTCGCGTTCAAGGCAATCCGGCGGCTTTACCCGGACTACGACCTATGGCGCGGTACAGACTTCAAATACGAATACACGAACGACGTGCTTGCCATCGACGTGATCAACGGCGGGCCGAGCCTGCGGGAATGGGTCGATAATCCGGCGGCAACGCCGGACGATCTCGATGCGCTGGCGTCAGCCGACGAAGCCGCATGGGTGCAAGCGGTAAAGCCGCACCTTCTCTACTGATTTTCTGGCTCCGGCACCAACACGGGTGACGGGCGGAGGGTCAGTGTCCCTGTTTCCTGCTCAGCTCGCGCATGGCATCGTCCAGACCTTCGAGCGTGAGCCCATACATGCGGTCGTTCACCAGCTCTTTGAGCATCTTGGTCGACTGTGAATAGCCCCACTGTTTTTCGGGCACGGGGTTGAGCCACACAGTTGCAGGATAGGTGTCGGTCACGCGCTTCATCCAGACTGCGCCCGCTTCTTCGTTCATATGCTCGACCGAGCCGCCCGCATGGGTAATCTCATAGGGGCTCATCGCAGCGTCACCCACGAAGATCACTTTGTAATCGTGACCGTATTTGTGCAGGATATCCCAGGTTTTTTCCCGCTCCTGCCAGCGGCGCTTGTTGTCCTTCCAAACCCCTTCGTAAAGGCAGTTGTGGAAGTAGAAAAATTCCAGATTTTTAAACTCAGTAGTGGCCGCACTGAAGAGTTCTTCGCAGAGTTTAATGAAGGGGTCCATCGACCCGCCAACATCAAGAAACAACAGCAATTTCACCGCATTGCGGCGTTCTGCCCGCATGTGAATATCCAGAAAACCCTGCTTCGCCGTGCCATCAATCGTCGCATCAAGGTCCAGTTGATCCTGCGCACCTTCGCGTGCGAAACGACGCAGGCGCCGAAGCGCCATCTTGATGTTCCTCGTTCCCAATTCCTTGGTGTTGTCGAGGTTCTTGAACTCGCGTTTTTCCCAGACTTTGACCGCGCGCTTGTGCTTGCTTTCGCCGCCAATTCGCACCCCTTCGGGATTGTAGCCTGAATTGCCGAACGGGGATGTGCCGCCTGTGCCAATCCACTTGTTCCCGCCCTCGTGGCGTTTTTCCTGCTCGGCAAGGCGTTCTTTGAGCTTTTCCATAAGCTCATCCCAATCGCCGATCTTCTCGATCTCTGCCATTTCCTCCTCGGTGAGGAATTTCTCGGCGACGGCCTTGAGCCAATCTTCCGGCACATCGACCGGATTTTGCCCGTAATCGGACATGATACCTTTGAAGACCTTGTGGAACACCTGGTCAAACCGGTCGAGCATTCCTTCGTCTTTCACGAAGGTCGCGCGGCTGAGGTAATAAAACGCCTCAGGTGTCTGCTCGATCACGTCCTTATCGAGCGCCTCAAGCAGCGTCAGATGCTCTTTGAAACTTGCGCCAATACCAGCGTCGCGCAGCTCATCCATGAAATTGAAAAACATGGGCGGTTGTTTAGCCGCCGATCCAGGCAATTGCCAGTGGGAATGGCGCAAGATTGTTCCAAATCTTCTGCCCCCCAAATCCTCATCGCTTTGTGACCGGCTTAAGGGTTCGATAACCAAGATTGCTTACCTCGGAGTTGTAAGCACACGATGGGTAGCCATCGCTTGGCAAAAGGCATGACTGAATGAAACCGATCATAATTGAAAACACCAATGCGGCAGCACTCGAGGCTATCCCTGAAAGCTGCGGCGCGGTGACGGTTGGATGCAGTCAGGTTGCAGGCGTGGTCGAGGCGGTGATCGCATCGTCGGAAGCTCTACGGGCCGAACACAAGGCGCTACAAGGCACCGTCGCCGATCTGGAGGCCGATCAGGCCAAGGTATCCGATGCAAGTGATGAAGCGCGGCTCCTTTCGGAACGCGCGATTGAGCGGCTCAACGAAGGAACCGCGCATATCCATTCATCGCTGAGCCAAATCAACGACTTGCTGGAGATGGTTGATACCCTTGGCCAGCACGTTACCTCGTTTGCTGCGGCGATGGAACAAGTGCGCCGAAGCGCTCAGGATATTGATGACATCGCTGAAACCACCAATATTCTCGCGCTTAACGCAACGATCGAAGCGATGCGCGCAGGTGATGCCGGACGCACCTTTGCTGTGGTCGCGGATGAGGTGAAGGGCCTTGCCAATGACACCAGAAAGGCGACCGAGCAGATCACCCAGACGATCAACTCGCTCGATGAGGAAGCGAATACATTCATCGGAAAAATCGAGGCCGGCAGTCAGGCCAGCGGCAAGGCAAAAGCATCTGTGGCGCAGATCGAAAAGACAATGGAAGGCGTCAGCGAACTCGTCGAAGAAGTCGATAAGCAGAACGACGTAATCGCACGGTCAACCGGAACGATCAGCACCCATGTGAAATCGGTTCAGGATGTCCTTGTCCGTTATGATGAAGTCACCCGCGACAACGAACAACAGCTTGCCGATGCACAAAGCGAAGCGGTTGGGCTTGAAAGCATCGCCAACGACATGTTCGATGGCCTTGTGCAGGCCGGTCTTTCACCCCAAGACGAGGCGATGGCGGCCCACGCGATGGAAGTCGCGCGCGAACTTGTCGCTGCAACCGAGGCGGGGATTAACAAAGGCGAGGTGAGTATCGCGCAAGTCTTTGATCAGGACTACCAGCTGATCGAAGGTTCAGCCCCCGAACGCTTTACCACCGGCATAAGCGACTTTGCCGCGCAGGTGTGGAAACCGATCCTTGACCGGTCCACTGACACTGTCGGCGAGGCGATCGCAACCGTGTGCGCCGACTTTAACGGGTTCATGCCAACGCATAACGAACGCTTTGCGCAAAAGCCGACAGGCGATCTCGATCACGACACGAGGTTCTGCCGCAATGGCCTTATCATAATCGATGAAGCCGACAGAGCTGCCCAAAAGAGCGAAGCGCCCTACCGCCTGTCCGTTTTCCGCCAGCCCACTGAGGCAGGCGACTACACAGTGGTGCGCAGCGCCTATGTACCTCTGCGGATCAATGGCAAGCGTTGGGGCGATCTGAAATTCGCCTACACTCTTGATGGTTCGGGGATTTAGCTCGGGTTACGGCGCGCCATAAAGGCGAGGCGTTCAAACAGCATCACGTCCTGCTCGTTTTTGAGCAGAGCGCCGTGAAGCGGCGGGATGGCGCTGTTCGGGTTGGAATCCTGAAGGATTTCCAAAGGCATATCTTCGTTGAGAAGAAGCTTCAGCCAGTCGAGAAGTTCGCTGGTGGACGGCTTTTTCTTGAGACCCGGCACTTCGCGAAGTTCGTAGAAGACATCCATCGCCTTTTTGACCAGCGCCTTCTGGATACCGGGGAAGTGAACGTCGATGATCGATGACATCGTGTCGCGGTCGGGAAACTTGATATAGTGGAAGAAGCAGCGACGAAGGAACGCATCCGGCAGTTCTTTTTCGTTGTTCGAGGTGATCACTACGATTGGGCGCTCTTTCGCCTCGATCCGCTCCTGCGTTTCGTAAACATCGAAGCTCATCCGGTCGAGTTCTTGCAGAAGGTCGTTCGGGAACTCGATGTCGGCCTTGTCGATTTCGTCGATAAGAAGGACGGGAAGTTTTTCAGAAGTGAAGGCTTCCCAAAGCTTGCCCTTCTTGATGTAGTTCTTGATGTCGTGAACGCGCTCATCGCCAAGTTGGCCATCGCGAAGACGCGCCACCGCATCATATTCGTAAAGGCCCTGCTGCGCCTTGGTGGTCGATTTGATGTTCCACTCGATCATCGGCGCGCCGAGCGCCTTGGAAATCTCATGTGCGAGGACAGTCTTACCCGTGCCTGGCTCACCTTTGACCAGCAGCGGACGACGAAGCGTTACAGCAGCATCCACAGCGACCTTGAGGTCGTCGGTGGCGATGTAATTGCTGGTGCCTTCAAAGCGTTGGCCGGTGTTGTCGCTCATGAGTTGTCCTTCAAAACGTATGTTGCTTTTGCGTGGCGATAGGGATGTGCGGGCGAGGGCGCAAGAGTTTGGTCGAGCGACATTTCCGCTGCAGTCGTGTCGAGCATCAGTTCACAGACGAGGTATTGCCGCGAGCGCAAACAGACCAAACCAGAATGCAAGCATGATCACCGTCGCCAATCGCCAGCCTAAGCCAGCGTGTCCCATTCCGCGGTGCCAGGTCCATGCCCCGATGGCCCCGCTGGAAAGGGCGGTGAGGAAAATCGAAAGCCACCCGCTTGCGCCGCTCAAAACAACGAACAACAGCCCTGTCAGGAAAATCTGAGCGAAAAGGGCTCCGGTGAACCAGACTATTGGAACCGGGCGATAGGCGCCGTCGGGAATATCCCAATCTGGCAGTTGGACATCCGGTCGCGAGATACGACGATCGCCGTAGACTATGTCCTCTTTGCGCGGGTCCTTGTAATCAGTCATTTCGATCACGCATCAATCATATCGCGGTCCATCTCGCCTGCGCGGTTCTGGATGAAGTTGAAGCGATGTTCTGGATTGCGGCCCATGAGTTGATCGACAAGTTCCTTGACGCCTGCGCGCTGCTCGAATTCCTGGGGCAGGGTAATGCGCACCAAGCTGCGCGTCTCGGTATTCATCGTGGTTTCGCGCAATTGCTGCGGGTTCATTTCGCCAAGGCCTTTAAAACGAGCGACCTCGACCTTTTTGCCTTTGAAAACCGTCTCTTCAAGTTCGGCGCGATGCGCGTCATCGTGGGCGTACCGGCTTTCTTTGCCGGCTGTCAGGCGGTAAAGTGGTGGCTGGGCCAGGAACAAATGACCCTTGCGCACGATCTCTGGCATTTCCTGAAAGAAAAAGGTCATCAGCAATGTTGCGATATGCGCGCCGTCGACATCTGCGTCGGTCATAATGATGATCCTGTCGTATCGCAGGTTCTCCGGGTCGCAGTCCTTGCGCGTTCCGCAACCCATCGCGAGGACTAGGTCGGCGATTTCTGAGTTTGCACGGATCTTGTCGGCGCTGGCACTGGCAACATTGAGGATTTTGCCGCGAATTGGGAGGATCGCCTGCGTCTTGCGGTCGCGCGCCTGCTTTGCAGAGCCGCCTGCAGAATCGCCTTCGACGATGAAAAGCTCGGTTTCCTTGTCGCCTTCGCCAGAGCAGTCGGTGAGCTTACCCGGAAGACGCAGCTTTTTTGCATTTGTCGCGGTTTTACGTTTGATCTCGCGCTCTTGCTTGCGCTTCAAACGCTCATCCATACGCTCCATCACCTCGCCCAGAAGCGCCTTGCCGCGATCCATATTGTCGGTGAGGAAGTGATCGAAGTGGTCGCGCACGGCGTTCTCGACCAAACGCACGGCCTCTGGTGAGGTGAGACGATCCTTGGTCTGGGACTGGAATTGCGGATCGCGGATAAAGACGCTGAGCATCACTTCCGCTCCTGTCATCACGTCGTCGGCGGTGATGTCTTTGGCTTTCTTGACGCCGGTAAGCTCGCCAAAAGCGCGAAGGCCCTTGGTCAAGGCGCCGCGCAAGCCCTGTTCGTGCGTCCCGCCGTCAGGGGTGGGGACGGTGTTACAATACCAGCTGGTCGAGCCATCCGAATAGAGGGGCCATGCAATCGCCCATTCGACGCTGCCTGCTTCATCAGGGAACTCTTGGCGCCCGGTGAAGGGTTGTGCCGTGACACACTCACGCGCGCCCACCTGCTCTGCAAGGTGATCAGCAAGACCGCCGGGGAATTTGAAAACAGCCTCAGCTGGCACGTCATCTGAAGTCAGGCTTTCAGCGCACTTCCAACGGATTTCAACACCGGCAAACAGGTACGCTTTCGAGCGGGCCAGTTTGAACAGACGATGCGGTTTGAACTTGCGGTCGCCGAAGATTTCGCTGTCGGGCGTGAAGCTTACGGTCGTACCCCGGCGGTTAGGAGCCGCGCCTACGACCTCAATCGGCCCGAGGGTCTGACCCTTGGAAAACTCCTGTGCGTAAAGTTGTTTCTCGCGCGCAACTTCAACCCGTGTCGCAGAGGACAGGGCGTTTACAACGCTGACACCGACACCGTGAAGGCCACCGCTGGTCGCGTAAGCCTTGCCAGAGAACTTGCCGCCCGAGTGGAGCGTCGAAAGGATCACTTCAAGCGTGGACTTGCCCGGAAACTTGGGGTGTTCGTCGACCGGAATGCCGCGCCCATTGTCCGAAATGCTCAGCCGATTGCCTTCCTCCAGGCGCACTTCGATCCGGTTGGCGTGACCCGCAACCGCTTCGTCCATCGAGTTGTCCAGCACTTCGGCCGCCAGATGGTGCAGCGCGCGATCGTCGGTGCCGCCGATATACATGCCTGGCCGGCGGCGCACCGGTTCGAGGCCTTCAAGAACTTCAATCGAGGAAGAATCGTAGTCGCCGCCCGAAGCTGGCGCGTTTTCAAAAAGGTCGTCGGACATAAGATTGATATAGGCACAGCCGGTCGAGGGTCACAAGAAGGCCCCGTGGCGTTTTGCGCCGTTATCGCGGTAAAAGTTACTGGCTAAAGCTTCCGGGCGCAGCCTCGATGGCAACCACTTGATTGCCGCGCACCTGACGCACCTCGAGTGCGCGTTCGGCGACACCGCTTCTCCCAAAGCGGAACGCACCATCGACACCGACGAAACCGCCGCGATCATAAAGTCGCGATTTGGGGAAATCGTCGCCCACGCGCCAATCCTGCGCAATGCGAAGGGTGAGGAGAACCGCGTCATAACCAAGCGTCGCAATGCGGAACGGTTTAGTACCAAAACGCGCTTCATAACTGTCCGAAAAGCGGCGGAAGCGTCCATCTGAAACGGCCGAGAACAAAGCGCCATCGACATCTCTGGTACGAGTGATTGCGCTGCCACCGCTCCAAAGCTCTGTTCCGAGCAAACGCGTTCCCTGTGCGCCATCGCTGCGAAGATAGGGCGCTGCCATGATTGAAAGCCGCGCGCCTTCCGCAATCAGCACAGTGTCATAGCCGCCGCGGGTGCGAAGGCGTTGCGCAGCGCTCACGATCGAGGTGTTGCCACGCGCATAGCTTTCCGCGCCCACCAGACTACCGCCAAAATCGCTCAGCGAATTTTGCAGGGCGCTGAAGGCTTTTCGACCATAATCGCCCTCGGGAAAGAGCGCCGCAAAATTGGAAGACCCGTTTTTGCGCGCATATTGCACAGAGCGCGCCACCGATTGCTCGGGTGTGTGCCCCATGATGAAGGTAGTGCTGCTTGCGACACTCGCATCGTTGGAAAAGGCAATCGCAGGCACATTGGCTGGCCCGGCGACCGCTTCGACCGCTGCGACGTTATCCGCAAGAAGCGGTCCGAGAATCAACTTGTTACCATCCGCAATCGCCTGGCGTGCAGCCGCACTGGCGCCGCTCGAGGTGTCATAGGTGGTGATGCGAAGGTTATCGGTACTGCTGTCGCGTGACGCGGTATCGAGCAGCGCCATCGTGGTCGCGTTGGCCAGAGATTGCCCCACCTGAGCAGCACTGCCGCCCATTGGCACAAGCAAGGCGACACGGTGGCGCGTTGCATCGGAAGGAAGTGCCGTCGCGCTTGGTTCCGGTGTCGGGGCAGGGGGCGGGGCTGTCACGACCGTTTCGGTGCGCGGCACAACCTGGCACCCGGCGAGCAATGCGGCCGATCCGGCAAGCGCCAGATTGCGGCGATTGATCCCGCGCGCCGCTGCAACAACACCTGCTCGAACACCACCGGTGCCGAAAACCGACAAAACCATCCGCTTCATTCTTGAAGACCCTCTAAGCTTTCTTCAAAGGTAGCACTTGTGAACGTGCCAACATCTGAATCTATGAATCCCAAACCCCTTGATCCCGGCTTGTATATCGTCGCAACGCCGATTGGCAATCTTGGCGATGTAACGTTGCGAGCTATCGACGTTCTGCGCGGCGCTAGCGTCATCGCGTGCGAAGATACAAGGGTGACTGGCAAATTGCTCAAAGCGTGCGATGTAGATACCCGCATGCAACGCTATGACGACCATGCGTCGCCTGCGGTCCGTGCCAAGCTGGTCGAGGCGGCCTTGGCTCAGCCGGTTGCTTTGGTGAGCGATGCAGGGACGCCTCTCGTATCCGATCCGGGCTATCGCCTCGTTCGCGAAGCGCGTGCGGCGGGCGTTTCGATCACCACCATTCCCGGGGCGTGCGCGGCGGTGGCGGGTCTCACCTTGAGTGGCCTTCCCAACGATCGCTTCCTTTTTGCTGGTTTCTTGCCGGTCAAGGACAAGGCCCGCCGCGATGTCCTGAACGATGTTGGCGAGATCGAGGCCACCCTTATCTTCTACGAAACTGGTCCGCGACTGGAACGCTCTTTGAAGGCGATTGGAGAGA
The DNA here is from genome assembly GCF_023015615.1 of Qipengyuania sp. S6317L1. Taxonomy (GTDB): domain Bacteria; phylum Pseudomonadota; class Alphaproteobacteria; order Sphingomonadales; family Sphingomonadaceae; genus Erythrobacter. The sequence goes on from NZ_JALKAJ010000005.1 coordinate 659,668, forward strand.
TATGGCCCGACAGAGAGATTGCCGTGGCGCGCGAGCTCACCAAGCTGCACGAGGAATGTCGCACAGGAACATCGGGCGAGTTGGCACAGCACTACGCGGCCCATCCACCCAAGGGCGAGATCGTTTTACTGGTCGGGCCTCCGGTTGAGCAGAGCTTGAAGGCTGATCCTGACGAACTTCTCAAGTCCGCGCTTGAGGGTATGAGCGCCAGTAAAGCGGCAGGCACAGTCGCCAAGGCGACCGGGCTTGATCGCCAGACCCTGTATGCCCGCGCAGTTGAGCTCAAACAGCAATGAGCGAAAAGCGACCCGTCAGCGAGAAAAGACAGCGAGCCGATCGGAAGGGTCGCGAAGCCGAGGCGCAAGCGGCGCAATATCTTATGCTACAAGGCTTCGAGATTATTGGAGAGCGGCGCAAGACCAGGCTGGGTGAAATCGACCTTATCGCGCGCAAGACCGGGCTCGTGGTGTTTGCGGAGGTCAAATGGCGTGCACGCAAAGCTGATCTTGCGACCGCGATAGACGAACATCGTTTGGCCCGCGTCGCAGCCGCTGTAGAGGCGGTGGCACACGATTATGCAGCGCCAACAGATGATATACGGATTGACGTTATCCTGCTGTCACTCGGTACACGCCCGGACCATATCGAAAACGCCTGGATGCCCTGAAGCTGAGGAACTGATCACATGACACTCAAGATCGCGGTCCAGATGGACCCCATCGAAAACATCAACATCAAAGGCGACAGCTCTTTTGCGCTCATGCTCGGAGCGCAGGAACGCGGTTACGAAGTGTTCGAGTATCACGTGGAGAGTCTCACTCTTGACGCCGACGACCGGCTCTTTGCGCAAGCCCATCCGATCAAGGTCCAGCGCGTTGAGGGCGACCATTTTGAGAAAGGCGCGGCTCAGCGTCTCGACCTTGGCAAAGACATCGACGTAATCCTTATGCGCCAGGACCCGCCTTTTGACATGGGATATATCACCGCCACCCATTTGCTGGAACGGATCAAGGATGAGACGCTGGTGGTCAATGACCCGGCGAGCGTTCGCAATGCGCCTGAAAAGGTTATGGTGCTCGACTACCGCGAATTTATGCCGCCCACTTTGGTGACCCGCTCGGTCGACGAGGTCCGCCGCTTTATGGCTGAGCATGGCGCGGTTGTGGTAAAACCTATTCACGGCAATGGCGGCAAAGCGATCTTCCGCGTGCCCGCCGATGGAGACAATCTGACCGCGCTGTTCGAGGTGTTCAACCAAACCTGGCCCGAGCCGCATATGGTCCAACCCTTCCTCCCCGAAGTGGCAGAAGGCGACAAACGCATCGTTTTGATCGACGGTGAGGTGGCCGGCGCCATCAACCGCATTCCGGGCGAGGGCGAGTTCCGCTCAAACCTTGCGATGGGGGGGAGTGCTGAGAAGACTGATCTGACGCAGCGCGAACAAGAGATTTGCGCCGCGATGGGGCCGGAACTGAAGCGTTTGGGTCTGACATTTGTGGGAATAGACGTAATCGGGGGCAAGTATCTCACTGAGATCAATGTCACCTCGCCTACGGGTATTGTGGCGATTTCCGAGTTTGACGGGACTGATTTAGCCGCGATGATCTGGGATGCGATCGAGGGGCGATTGGCTTAGCTGCGAACCTGTAACGTTCGTCAGGCGAGGTGTGAAGCGACACGGCAAGTCAGCTTTTGACGTTTCATCAAGTGGATAGCCTTGGATGCGGATCCCGTCGCCTTTGGTTCGCGATGACCGATTAGGGGTTGGGCTAGCCCTTCTTCGCTCTCGGATGCGCGCCGCGATAAGTCTCAAGCAAGCTTGCCGCATCGACCTTCGTATAAATCTGCGTCGATCCCAGCGACGCATGACCGAGCAGTTCCTGCAAAGACCGCAAATCCGCACCTGCTCCCAGCAAATGCGTTGCGAAGGAGTGCCTCATCGCATGCGGTGTTGCGGTGTCGGGCAGGCCTAGCGCCACTCGCGCTCTTGCCATTGCCTTTTGCACCATCCCTTGCGAGAGCGGCCCGCCTTTGGCGCCTCGAAACAAAGCTTCATCGCGCTCCAAAGGGTAGGGGCAGGCATCGACATAGGTCGCAACCGCTTCGCGGGTAACGGGGAGGATCGGCACAAGCCTTTGCTTGCCGCCTTTGCCAGTCACTTGAAGCGTCTCTCCCAAGGACGCATCGGTCCCTTGGAGCGACAACGCCTCCGCTATGCGCAAACCAGAGCCATACATCAAAAGAAGCACCGCACGGTCTCTTGCGCCGATCCAGTCATCGCTTGCCATACCATCCATGAGGTCAGCGATATTCACCGCGTCATCGGGCGTGACGGGGCGGGGGAGGCCCTTCTTGAGGCGCGGCCCGCGAAGGCGAGGGGCGGCAGGGTCCGGATCTCCCGTCTCGCTCCGAGCAAAGGCGATAAGGGCTTTCAACGCAGACAGCTCTCGCGCGGCGCTGGAATTGGCAAGGCCGTCTGCGCGACGACTTGCGAGGTGCGCGCGAAGATCGCCCGCTTCCACCTGCGCCAAATCCTCCCACGATTTCGCTCCGCGAGCATGAATAAGCCGCTGCGCAGCTGAAACATAGGCGCGAACGGTATGGGGAGAGCGGCGACGTGCATTGGTCAGATGCGCGTGCCAACTTGCGATAAGATCGCTCGCGCTCATGCGAGGACCAGAGCCTCGTCCACAAGTTCGGCCAGAATTGCATCGAGCACAGGCAAACCCTTCGCGGTCACACCAATGCGCGTGCCTTCGGTCCAGATAAGTTCGAGTTGCTTCAAATGCTCGCGTTTTTGTTCGTGGATGAGCCTTTCGACCGGCACATTATAACGTGTTGCAAGTGCACCAAGGTCAAGCCCCTCAACCAGTCGCAGCCCCATCAAAAGTGCTTCGGACAACTGCTCATTGGCGGGTAACAAACGTTGTTCCTGAATCCCGTGTCCGCGCGCTTTCACCGCTTCCAGATAATTTTCGGGTTTCCTGTGCCGCGTCGTCGAAAACCCGCCGCGCCGACCGTGGGCTCCGGGGCCGATGCCAGCATAGTCCTGGTAGCGCCAATAGGTGAGGTTATGACGGCTTTCTTGGCCCGACCTCGCGTGATTGCTGATTTCGTACGCCGGCACTCCGGCTGCCGCAGTCATCTCCTGCGTCAGCGTGTAAAGCTCGGCGGCCTCATCATCGTCGAGCGGTGCAAAAACCCCGCGTCGCACATCGGTCTCAAACCGTGTGGCCGGTTCTATCGTCAATTGATAAAGCGAAAGATGCGACGTGCCCAATGCAAGGGCGCTTGCCAGTTGCCGCTCCCATTGGTCCGGCGTTTGATCGGGCAGGGCATAGATCAAATCGAAGCTGACCCGCGCAAAATGACGCTGCGCCACCTCCAGTGCCGCCAATCCTTCGTGAGCACCGTGAAGTCGGCCAAGCCATTGCAGCGTCTTATTCTCAAGCGACTGTACGCCAAGGGAGACGCGATTGACGCCAGCGCCTGCAAGCCCGGCAAAGTTTGCCGCCTCTACTGAAGAAGGATTAGCCTCAAGAGTAATTTCAATATCGGGATCAAAGCCCCAAAGCACCTCCGCTTCGCCAATCAAACGTTCCACCAGTGCAGGTGGCATAAGCGAAGGCGTACCCCCGCCAAAGAAGATTGACGTCAAACCTTCTCCGCCCGCCACCTGAGCCTCGGCGCGCATGTCCGCGAGCAATGCAGCTTCCCATGCAGCAACGTCCACATCCGCGCGGACGTGGCTGTTAAAGTCACAATAAGGGCATTTTTTCTCGCAGAAAGGCCAATGAATGTAGAGCGCGCGGGCCAAATGGGGGGTGCCTTCAGTCTTTCATTAAGGGTTGCCCGTCATGCTTTAGAGCATGGAGTATCGCGCGACAATTCTAAGCGTCATGGCCATTTGCGCTGCCGGATTGCTCGGAGCGGGATCTGCGGTGGCAAAGGAAACCCGAACAGCTGATGAAGAAGCATGGCTTGAAGCCCATAATGAGGCGCGTCATGCCTTCGGGACCGCACCGCTTTCATGGTCCTTGCAGTTGACACGTGAGGCACAGGCTTGGGCTGATGTGCTTGCCCACACCAATACCATGCGCCACTCCTCTCGCGACGAGCGCGCAAAGACCGGTGAAAACCTCTGGATGGGCACGGCAGGCTATTTCTCGCCTCAGCGCATGATCGGCTACTTCGTCGATGAGCAGCGCTATTTTCGCTCTGGTTACTTTCCGGACATCTCGACAACCGGCAATTGGTCAGACGTCGGTCACTACACGCAGATTGTGTGGGCCGAAACGCGCGAAGTTGGCTGTGCAAAAGCGAGCAATGGCCACAATGATTTTCTCGTGTGTCGATATTATCCAGCAGGCAACGTGCTTGGCGAGCGCATCGAGCCGCGCCGCCAGATGGCAAAACGCTAAACCCCGAACTGTTCTGCGACCAGTTTGGCAAAGGCATCGGCGCGGTGGCTGATGGCGTGTTTTTCAGCTGGATCTATCTCGGCAAAGGTCTCGGCCCCTTCTCGCAATGTCGGTACGAATACCGGATCATAGCCGAAGCCCATTTCCCCCCGCGGTGGCCAAGTTAACTTGCCCGGGCATTGCCCCTCGTAGACCGAATGCTGCCCATCGGGCCACGCAATCGCGAGCACACAATGGAACGCTGCAGAGCGATCAGTCTCTAGTCCAAGCTCTTGCAGCATCCCTTCGACCTTGCCCATTGCCATATACCAGTCGCGGCCTGGTTCGCCTTCGAACCATTGCCGCTCCGCCCAGTCAGCGGTGTAAACTCCCGGACGCCCGCCAAGCGCATCCACGCTGAGCCCGCTGTCGTCTGCAAGGGCAGGGAGCCCAGAGGCCTCAGCCGCGGCGCGCGCTTTGATGAGGGCGTTTTCGACGAAGGTCTTTCCCGTCTCCGGCGGCTCAGGCAAGCCCAAGGACCCTGCAGAAATGCACTTCAATCCATGCGGATCGAGCAGCGCAGAAATCTCTTTGAGTTTGCCCGCGTTGTGGGTCGCGATAACAAGCGATCCGCCGCCGAGTTTTCGGGTCATTTCACTGCGTCCGCCTGGGCCTTGAAGATCGCATCGCAGCCAATGTTGGCGAGGCGAAGGAGGCGCAGGAGACCTTCTTTGTCATAAGTTTCGCCCTCTGCTGTTGCCTGCACCTCGGCGATTTGCCCGCCGCTGATGAGGACAAAGTTTGCATCTGCATCCGCGTCGCTGTCCTCGGGGTAGTCGAGGTCGAGCACCGGTGTGCCCTTGTAGATACCGCAGGAAATCGCAGCGACTTGCGCTGTGATGGGGTCTTCCTTCAGGTCGCCCGATGCGATCAGACTGTTCACGGCAAGACGAAGCGCCACCCATGCACCAGAAATGGACGCAGTGCGCGTGCCGCCGTCGGCCTGAATGACGTCGCAATCGAGGGTAATTTGACGCTCACCGAGTTTTTTGAGGTCTACGACAGCGCGCAAGGAACGACCGATAAGGCGCTGAATTTCCTGAGTGCGTCCCGATTGCTTGCCGCGAGCTGCCTCGCGCGAACCACGGGTATGCGTGGCGCGGGGAAGCATCGAATATTCGCCGGTCACCCAACCTTCGCCTTTGCCGCGAAGCCATGGTGGAATACGTTCTTCTACCGAGGCTGTGCACAGCACACGGGTGTCTCCAAAGCTGATGAGGCACGAGCCTTCTGCATGCTTGGTATAACCGGTTTCGATAGTGATCGCGCGCATTTCATCAGCGCTACGTCCTGAAGGGCGCATTGAATTCTCCAAAATGTTTCGCCGCCCAACTGACAGCCAAGACTTGTCGCCGCAAGCGCAAACACTAAGATTATGCGCATGAGCGGTCCAACGATCACCGAACTTACGACAAGAGCGCGCGATATTTTTCAGCGTGTGGTCGAGGAATACCTTGAGAACGGTCTGCCGGTGGGCTCGAAAACGCTCGCTGCGGATGGTGCGATAAACTTGTCGCCTGCCTCAATAAGGTCGGTTCTGGCCGAGCTTGAGAGCCAGGGTTTTCTTGCAGCCCCCCACACGAGCGCAGGGCGTATGCCGACCGAGGCGGGCTTGCGCATTTTTGTCGATGGCATGATGCGCGTTGCCGAACCGAGCCGCGAGGAGCAAGCGCAGATCGAGGCGCGTATTGCGGAAAGCGGGCCGGTCGAACAGGCTTTGCAAGCTACGAGTGCACTTCTATCCGAACTGACAGGTGCTGCTGGCATGGTGATGGTTCCGCCGCGCGAACAACGCCTCTCACAATTCAGCCTTGTGAGCCTTGGGCAGGGCCGCGCTCTTGCGGTTCTGGTGGGGGAGGATGGCGGTGTCGAAAACCGCGTCCTCGACATTGATCCCGGCGATACAGGATCGCTTGAAGCGGCGAGTAATTACATCACGTCACGGCTCACTGGGCGCACATTGGCCGAAGCCGCCCAGGCAATGCGCGCCGAGATCAAGGCAGGGAAAAGCCAGCTTGATGCCGCAAGCAGCGATTTGGTCGAGCGAGGCCTTGCGGTGTGGAGCGAGGATGCAAACGCGCGGCCTGTGCTGATCGTGCGCGGTGCGTCCAACCTGATTGACGAAGCGGCGTTGGACGACATTGAGCGGGTGCGCTCACTTCTAGATGACCTGGAAGACAAGCAGTCGGTCGCCTCGCTTCTGGAAAGCGCGCGCGAGGCCGATGCCACGCGCATCTTCATTGGAAGCGAGAACCGCCTGTTCGGTCTATCAGGCTCTTCGGTGATCGCTTCGCCCTATCGCGACATGGAGGGCAGGGTGGTCGGCGTTCTGGGGGTGATCGGTCCCACACGCTTGAATTACGCGCGCGTGGTCCCCATGGTTGACTTAACCGCCCGATCGCTTAGCCGCTCGCTAAGCGCCTCATCGGGCAAATTGATCGCGTAAGACGCAGGAACAATAGACACATGAATAACGACAAAAAGCCGCAGAACGATGCGGCGGCTGAAGCTGAACTCAAAGGTGTGCCAGAAGAATTTCTGGATGGTGGCGATTGTGAGGCCGCAGGAGGCGAAGCGGGCGACAGTGCGGTAGCCGAGGCGCTTGAAGGATTGCGCAATGACTTGGAAGCGGCCAAGCAAGACGTGCTCTATGCTCAGGCCGAGACGCAAAATGTGCGCCGCCGGATGGAAAAAGACGTAACTGATGCGCGCAATTATGCCGCAACCGGCTTTGCCCGCGATATTTTGAGCGTGTGGGATAACCTCTCCCGCGCTGTTGATGCGATCCCCGACAGTTTGCGTGAAGACGACAAGATGAAGGGGCTCGTAGTTGGCCTTGAAGCGACCCAGCGCGAGCTTGAGAAGGTCTTCAAACAACACGGCGTTGAGCGCATTGCTGCCGTTGGCCTGCCGCTCGATCCCAACCAGCATCAGGCGATGATGGAAGTGCCGAGCGCAGACCACGAAGCGGGCACTGTCATTCAGGAGATGCAATCCGGCTGGATGATCAAGGACCGCCTGCTGCGTCCTGCAATGGTGGGTGTGGCGAAGAAGCCGGATTGACCGGCTTTACGCCATAGTCGCACCGGCAAAAGCAACCAGCCTGTCATAGGCGGCCTTGTCGCCAACACCGGGAATCGTCGCACCATGCCTTAACAAGAAGGCGTGTTTGACGATCTCGGCCTGCTGCTCGATGCCATAGTCTTCGAGCAGCGCGCCGGGCCTCAAGGAATAGCTGTAGCTGCTAAAGGGGTGCCGTTTGAGCACCAGATACCATCGCCCCCTTGTCTGTGTCTGCCAAACGTGGGTCATCTCATGGATGAAAAACCCTTGCACATGTAGCGGCTGAAAGGCGTAGTCGTCGCAATACGCGCGGCCTTCGGGGTGAAAGTAAATGTGGCCGTTGGGCGCCATGGTGATGCGCTTGGGTTGAAACGGCCACCACTTGCGACGTTTCAGCAGCACGGTCTTGTAATCGATTGCGTTTCCAAAGACCGTACGTGCGAGAGAAATCTCGCCAGGGGTCAACGGCCGCTCACCGCCAACCGGGCAAGCGGCTGGCGGTGATTGGTTTAGCGAGGCAAGCGCATCCTTCAGCGCTCATCCCCCGCAGCGCGCACGTCTGCGGTGAACTTATGCGTTCCGCCGCCCGAGAGCTTGAGCGTGACTTCGGCGGTGCCGCCGGCTGCGAGATCGGATGAAGGCTGCATCGCCATCACGTGATAATCCCCTGGCTTGAACTCGATCGTCGTGCCAGCGGTGAGAGGGATAGGAACCGATTCCACCATGCGGTTCTGTCCGGGCTCAACCACGGTCTGGTGAATCATGGCATCGCCAGCGCCGGCCACTTCTGCATCGTATAGCGAAAGCGCGCGCTCACCATCGTAGGACAGATCGAAATAGACCGCCGCAGGATTGCCGGAAACCGGGGCCAGCACGACGCGGCCATTCTCAACCGTCATACCCGGGACAACGCCTTCTACGGGTGCGGGTTCTGCCGCCTGCTCCTCAGCGCAAGCACTCAGCACCAAAGCGCCCGCCAGCGCGAAACCAATTTTTTTCATACCCACTCCCTGTTAGTTCGCGAGACGCAGCCTTTATGGGCGTCCCTATTGTGGATTGCTCAAAAACTAGGGCCTCGGGGTTCTTGTGCCAAGCAAAACCGCACCTATATCCGCCTCATATTCGAGCCGCCGAGCTGTCTCGCCGCTTTACGGGAGGCGCAAGGCGCGGTGTCCAACAATGAATTAGGATCGAGAAATCATGGGTAAAGTAATCGGTATCGACCTTGGCACGACCAACAGCTGTGTCTCTGTTATGGATGGTGGCAAACCAAAGGTCATCGAAAACTCTGAAGGCGCGCGCACGACGCCTTCGATCGTGGCTTTCACCAAGGATGGCGAGCGTCTTATCGGCCAGCCCGCCAAGCGTCAGGCAGTCACCAACCCCGACAACACACTTTTTGCAATCAAGCGCCTTATCGGCCGCCGTTTTGACGACCCACTGACCAAGAAGGACATGGAGATCGTCCCTTATGACATCGTCAAAGGCAAAAACGGCGATGCATGGGTTGAGGCAAGCGGCGAAGAGTATTCGCCTTCGCAGGTTTCCGCTTTTATCCTGCAGAAGATGAAAGAAACCGCCGAGAGCTATCTTGGCGAAACCGTGACCCAGGCGGTCATCACTGTCCCCGCATACTTCAACGATGCACAGCGTCAGGCGACGAAGGACGCAGGCCAGATCGCAGGACTCGAAGTTCTTCGCATCATCAACGAGCCGACAGCCGCAGCCCTTGCCTACGGTATGGACAAGGAAGACGGCAAAACCATTGCCGTTTATGACCTTGGCGGTGGTACGTTCGACGTCTCGATCCTTGAGATTGGCGACGGTGTGTTCGAAGTGAAATCGACCAATGGCGATACTTTCCTTGGCGGTGAAGACTTTGACAACGCGATTGTCGAGCACCTTGCTGATGCCTTCAAGAAGAAGGAAAACATGGACCTGAAGACCGACAAACTCGCTCTTCAGCGTCTGAAGGAAGCAGCGGAAAAGGCAAAGATCGAGCTTTCATCGTCCGCAACGACCGAAGTGAACCTGCCGTTCATTACCGCACGCATGGAAGGCGGCGCATCGACCCCGCTTCACCTGGTTGAGACGATCACCCGCTCTGACCTTGAAAAGCTTGTCGGTGGTCTGATCGACCGCACGCTTGAGCCGTGCAAGAAGGCTCTCAAAGACGCTGGCGTTACCAAGGACGAGATCGACGAAGTGATCCTCGTTGGCGGTATGACCCGCATGCCGCGCGTTCGTGAAGTGGTTGAGAAGTTCTTCGAAGCCAAGCCTCACACTGGCGTAAACCCCGACGAAGTTGTCGCAATGGGTGCCGCTATTCAGGCAGGTGTTCTTCAGGGGGACGTCAAAGACGTTCTTTTGCTCGATGTGACGCCGTTGTCACTCGGCATCGAAACCCTCGGTGGTGTTTTCACCCGTATGATCGACCGCAATACGACGATCCCGACAAAGAAGACGCAAACCTATTCGACCGCAGAAGACAATCAGAACGCTGTGACGATTAAAGTCTTCCAGGGCGAACGCGAAATGGCCGCAGACAACAAGCTGCTCGGCAACTTCGACCTTGTCGGTATTCCACCGGCGCCTCGCGGTGTGCCTCAGATTGAAGTGACCTTTGATATTGATGCCAACGGCATCGTGTCGGTTGCTGCAAAAGACAAGGGCACTGGCAAAGAGCAAACGATCAAGATCCAGGCATCGGGTGGTCTGTCCGACAGCGACATCGACCAGATGGTTCAGGACGCTGAGAAGTTTGCCGAAGAGGACAAGAAGCGCAAGGAGCAGGCCGAAGCCCGCAACCAGGCGGATAGCCTTGTCCATGCGACCGAAAAGCAGCTTGAAGAGAACGGTGACAAGGTAGACGCCGAAACCAAGACGGCTATTGAGGAAGCGATTGCCGCGACCAAGACTGCTCTCGAAGGCGACGATGCCGAAGAGATCAATGCGAAAGCTCAAGAGCTGACGCAGGCGGCCATGAAAATGGGCGAGCAGATCTACAAGCAAGAGCAGGAAAATCAGGCCTCAGAGAGCGCCGGCGAAGATACCAGCGCAGCTGAAGAAGCTGATGAAGACGTTGTCGATGCCGAGTTCTCGGAAGTCGATGACGAGAAAAAGGACTAATCCATTAACGCTCTAACCCTCCCTCTCCTCGCTGCCAAAAGCGGTGAGGGGAGGGTCGGCTTAAAGGCATAACGATGGCTACATCCGATTATTATCAAACACTTGGTGTCTCGCGCGATTGCGATGCGGGAACGCTGAAATCTGCCTATCGCAAAGCTGCGATGAAGTGGCACCCGGACCGCAATCCGGGCGACGCGGAGGCCGAAGCAAAGTTCAAAGCCTTGGGTGAGGCTTACGAGGTTCTCAAAGACCCGCAAAAACGCGCCGCTTACGACCGTTTCGGCCATGAGGCCTTCACGCAAGGCATGGGCGCAGGCGGCGGTGGCTTTGGCGGCGGCGGACCTGAAGGCTTTGGCGACATCGGCGACATTTTCGAAACGATCTTCGGCAGTGCCTTTGGTGGTGGCGGAGGCATGGGCGGTGCCCGTCAACGTCAGCGCCGGGGGGCTGATCTACGCTATGACATGGAGATCACCCTCGAAGAGGCGTTCCATGGCAAGACCACCGAGATCGAAATCGAAGTCAGCACTGAATGCGACGCTTGCGACGGCTCGGGCGCAACACCCGGCACGGGCGAGCGCACCTGCACGACCTGCCACGGCGCAGGGGCGGTGCGCGCCAAGCAAGGGCTGTTTGTAGTCGAACGCCCATGCCCAACCTGCGGCGGACGCGGTGTCATGATCGAGGATCCGTGCAAAATCTGCCGCGGCGAAGGCCGGGTCGACCAGGTCCAGACCCTAGAGGTCGAGATTCCACCGGGCGTCGACACGGGCACCCGCATCCGCCTTTCAGGAAAAGGCGAGGCCGGACAGCGCGGCGCACCTGCGGGCGACCTCTACATCTTCATTCACGTGAAGCAGCACTCGTTCTTCGAGCGTGAGGGCACGACACTTGCAACGCGTGTTCCGGTGACCTTCACCACAGCGGCCTTGGGCGGTTCAGTCAATATTCCCGACCTTGATGGTTCCACCAATACCATCGAAATCCCCGCGGGCATCCAATCGGGCAAGCAATTGCGCGTACGCGGTGCCGGGATGCCGGTGCTCCAAGGGCGCGGGCGAGGGGACCTTGTGGTTGAAATCAAGGTGGAAACTCCAACCAAGCTCTCACGCAAGCAGAAAGAGCTGCTTGAAGAGTTTCGCGAAACCGAAACGGGCGACGAATGTCCTGAAAGCCGCAGCTTTTTCGGCAAGCTGAAAGAGGCATTCAAAGGCTAATTTGATGACAGGCGAGCCCCGAGATCAAAGGCGCGCCTTGTCCCCGAAGTCGGCGGCTTTATCGGCTTTTGAAAAAGGCGATGAGGCCGCGGTGACGCTATTGGCATCGGCTTTGAAAGAGGAGCCTTATGACGGTGGGTTGCTGATCGCTTATGCTGCCTCGCTTCTTCGCTCCGGTCATCCAGACCCCTTCGATCATATCGAACGCGTACTCAGCCAATCGCCGGATTGGGTTGAGGGACACAAGGCCCTTGCGCGATTGAAAGCTGAAGCGCAGGCGGACAATCCGCTGGCTATGATCGAGGCAGCTTTGCAAAAATTGCCAAATCATCCGGCCCTGTGGATGGCATATCTTACGCTTCTGGGCTCTTCTGGTCGACACTCGGAAGCGGCCGAGCACACCGCGCAGTTGCGCCGGAGGATTGCAGATCTTCCCGAGCTTCGGTTGGCTGAAGCTCGTTATAGAGGGTTCGCAGGCGAGCTTGAAGCAGCGCGGGATCTGCTCGCTGGCCTTCCTTCACACCTGCCAGAACTCGGCGTTGAACGCGCACGGTGCGCTTTGCGGCTGGGGCAACTTGATGAGGCCAGCGACCTAATCCAACCCGTTTTGGATAACACCCCTGAAGATATAGGCGCGTGGGCCCTTGCAGAATTGTGTTGGCGAGCAAGCGGAAACCCGCGCCATCAATGGCTTGTCCCGGATGATGAGCTGTTTTCCCAGCGCAATCTGGGCCTGTCGCAAACTGACCTGGAGCAGCTTGCCAAAAGCCTGCGCGCACTTCACGTCACCCGCTCCGCGCCGCTTGGTCAAAGCGTTGAGGGCGGCACTCAAACGCATGGAAATCTAAGACTTCGCGACGATGCAGCTATCATGCATCTGTTTGATCGCATCCACGATGTCGTGGCTGAATACACGCAAAATCTTCCCACGCTGGACCCAGTTCATCCGCTCGCAAAGCTGACAACGAAAGCACCCCAAATCTCTGCAAGCTGGTCTGTCCTGCTGCGAAGCGGGGGGCGTCACGTGCCCCATCTGCACGATGGAGGGCGCATCAGTTCCGCTGTGCATATCGCCGTTCCCGGCGATCTCAAGCCGGAGGAAGGCGCGTTAGAACTGGGCCTACCGCCTGACGACATCCCTCTGAACCTGAAACCGATCGCTTGGTTCGCACCGAAGCCCGGACAGCTCGTTCTTTTTCCAAGCTTTGTCTATCATTCCACATCGCGCTTTGGCGATGGCGAGCGGCTAACCGTTGCCTTTGATGCTGGTTAAACGCGCCGCGGTCAGCGTGCATTTCATCATTCCCCATGGCCGGGAAGACCGCGAAGTGGAAGTTGTTCTCAGGGCCTGGAGCTGGCGCTTGGCATCGGTGTACAGCTACTAAAGACCCAGCTTCCTCATCATCTCATCGGCGGCTTCTTCTTTCGCGCGATTTTCGGCAGCTTTCGCCTTGTAACTCAGTCCAAGCATACCGCTGCGCTCACCGCCGCGTCCGTTGCCATACCAATCGGACAGGAATTCCGCTGCCTTGCTGGACCCGCGATCTGACGCAAGTTTGAATCGCTCGATTGCAAGGTCTTGGTCTTCCGGCACACCTCGCCCTTCGAGTGCCATGAAAGCGAGGTCCAGCGTTGCCTTGGCCATTCCCGCCTCGTGCGCCTGCGTCAGATATTTGACGGCGATGGGAAAGTCGGTACCGAATGGATTGCCGCTGGCCATTGTATGACCGAGTTTATAGGCCGAAACGCTCGATCCAAGATCAGCCGACTGTTGAGCGTATTTGATAAAGAGGTCGCGGTTTTGCGGGAATACGTCGGTTTTTCCGACAAGATACAGGTCGCGAAGCATGGCAAGGGCGCGCTGTGTCCCTGTTGCGGCAAACCTTTCCAGAATTTCCTTGGTTTTTTCGGGTTGTGGGCGGACCAGAAATGTCTGATCCCCGTTCTCGATGTGACCAAACAGAAGGCGGTCTCTCGAAGCTCCGGTAAATCCGTGGAGGTAGATTCGTGCAGCGATGCTCTGCATATCGTAGTCATCGGCCAGCTTTTCCTGCGTCAAATATTGCAGGGCGTTTTCCATCATGGCCTGCTTTTCGGCATAATACACCGCAGCAGCCTCAGCGCGGAATTGCCTGCTTAGAGGGACGCGCTCCATGATGTCCTTGGCCTGATCAAGCTGAGCCTGTTGCTCTCCGGAAAATACCGGCTTGAAGTAAGTTTTTTTCGTGTAATCATCATACTCACATTGGCTACATATCTTCACATCGGCAGCCATCTTGTAAAATTCGTAAGCCGAAGCCGCATCACCGGCCTTTGCGCCGCCTTCGTAGAAATTCATCGCATCCATCGGCCCGCCTTCCGGCGTCCGGCCATACCGCACGAGGTCGCCCATACGCTTGAAAGCAGGGCCATACCCCTCTTCCACAGCAGCCATCAGATACCTTACCTGAAAGGGTAGGATCGCCTTCTTCTCAATAAAGTTCTTGCCCAACTCCTGCTCGATTTTATCCGAAAGCCAGACCATTGAGTAAGGATCGCCATTATCGGCACTGACCATACGCCGCCTGATGTCGGGCCGAGACATAAAGGCCTCCAGATCGGCCTGGAATTCGCTTTGCGCAGGTTGATCTTGTGCAGTTGCTGCAAAAGAGGTCGTTGCGACCAAAGCGCACGCCAGTGCCAGACTTCTAAGCATTATGAACCTCTCGTCTAATGGGCCTCCATTATGAACGCTCGCTTTTGTGAAGTCTCATGACAAACGCTGTTCACTTTTCGCTTTGTTCGATCGCTCAACCGAGCTTTGCCTCAATTTCTTCGCGCAATCGGACCAATGGCTCAGCCTCACACCTGCCTGCGGCCATTTCCTCGTCCAGAATGGCGAGGAAGGCGGCTTTCTTGGTTTCTTTGACGCTGTCGTGCGGCATCGGGTGATCCAGGGTCGAGACCACCAGATCAATCATCCGTTCAGCGCCGTGCAGGCGTCCCCACAGGTAATCATTTTCGCGGTAAGCACGGCTGAAGAATGCGCCGAAGTTATAGAACTCGGTTCCGCGCAAAGTCGCCGCAGTGCCGCCCTCCCTGATCGAGAGGGCGTCATCGGGTGAAATGCGGTCAATTTTTACCGGATCATACTCGTACAGCCTATCGCTTTGCAGGACCGGAAGAGTTGCCGCATCGTAGAAAGGAAAACCGACATAGGTGAGCAGCATACGCCGCTTAAGATTGCGGGGCATTTCTGCCAGAGCCTCCGCCAGAAGTCGTTCGGCCTCTGCGTCGGTTTCGGGCATCAACCGTTTTCGCGCAAGGTAGTCGAGGACCGCGCCTGGGTTCTCCAGCACAAGGGGTGCGATCGCTGCGAAACCCTCGCCCAGAGCGGTAAAGTCGTCGGCACCTTTGTAGAGTTTCATGATCTCATAGATCCGCGTGCGAGCCAGATCGAGTGCATCGTCCGGGATCTCCGGGTCAACCTCCCAATCGCGCGAAAGCCTGCGCGACAAAAGCTGGAGTCGGCGGATGCGAAATCCGACGTCGTGTGTCTGGAAAAAGGCAATCGCAGCGGGCGTGGCACCCCCCGTTTCCCCGCACAATGCCGTCAGACCACGAGCCTTGAGCTCCCGCCGAAACACGCTCGCAATGGTTGTTTCATCGATCATTTTAAGGTCAGGCGCAGCCTGAAGGGTTAACCTCGCGAGGCGTTCGACGATGAAACTGTATTTGGTCTGCGCGTATGCGCCGAAAGTGTAGCCCGCCTGTTCGGCAGCGGCGTGCTGCGCCTTGTGGCGCCACCCGGCGAGCCGTTTGACCGTCGGGCTGTTGAGGAAAAATGTGCGGCCAAACAGCTTCTCAACCGCTCGGTCGATCTCTGGCCGCAGCCCAAGCACAATGCGCCGCAGGCGCTGCGCATCCTTGGATTGCTGTTCGATACGCTCAAGATCGTCGCGGATGGGCTGTTCGCGGGGGATCGTGGACAGCGATCCGAATATCGAGGTGAACCACCCGATCGGTTCCGACGGTTCGCCCGCAACGCGCGATGGGCTACGATCCGGGCGCGGTTCGATATAGACAAATCGCCGGTCGACCTCGCGCTGCGAAGTGCGGCCCGAAATGGCCTTGAGGGCGGCTCCGAATGGCGCATTGACCAGAACTGCACCGTCGATGAGTGCGACATCCTTGATCGAGCCATCGCGCATATGGGTGGGCATTATGCGGGACAAAAAGGCCCCTCGCGAAGCCCAGTGGTGGTCGTTGCTTGCGCCCACGCGGTCGATTTCATCGAGCACCAGCGGCGGAAAGGCTCCGGGAAAGCTGGCTGTTGCCCGCGCTGCGAGAACGAGTTCGAGGCGATCTGCTATTTCCCCGCCAGCCTCAAGCGGGACCGCTTTGCGAAAAGCTATTGGCAGGCGATGCTCGGTCTCTTCAACCATTGGCGGCGAATTAAGCCGCAGCATTTCCGCGTGACCGCGAAAATCGGTGGCGGTCACCAGAAGGTCAATCGGAAAACCGGGTGGTAGGAGCGGCGGGCCTGCACTTGTTGCCGCCATGTTGTGGAGCGCTTCGTATAGCATTTCGGAGAACCGCTCGCCCGAGAACGGAGGGCCAAACCAGCGCCCGCGAACCATCTGCGACACCTTGCCACGCACCTCTTTGCGCGTCTCTGGTGAAACGCTTTCGTCAACCGCGTTGCCGCTGCGCTTCAGGAACCAATCGGCCAGGGGTTGGGCCCAGAACTTGGCAAAACGCCACCCGGGCTGGGCTTCTTCGGCAGTGAGTTCGCTCACGTCGGCGTTCTTAAGCCATAAATCCGTCAAAGGCTCCAACGAGCCGCCGGAATAGAGCGCCTGCGACAGGAACACTGCATTGATCCCGCCCGCGCTTGCCCCCGTCAAAATGTCGGGTAACACCCTCAAACGCAGCGAATGTTCTGTCTCGATCCTGTCAAGAAGTTCGCGATAGACACCGGCGACCCCGTCAATCTCTTCGCCGTCCTGATGCGCGCGGCTAGCTCTGGCGATGTGCCAGATTTCTTTGGTGACACCGTGCATGTAAACAGCAAGGCTGACACCGCCGTAGCAGACGAGAGCGAGACGCAGTTCCTTTTTACGCATTACAAGATGCGTCTTGCAGGGGATTGTTGGGTTTCGCAATTGCGTTCTGCAAATGTTCTGGTAACAACTTCAGGCATGGCGAAAGCAAAAAAACGATATGTTTGCGCAAATTGTGGCGCGGTTTCTCCACGCTGGCAGGGTCAATGCGGTGATTGCGGCGAATGGAATACGCTGACCGAAGACGTGCCCGCGACAGTGTTTTCGCAAAAGCATGATTTATCGAGCGGCGGGCGCGGCATCGAATTTGTGCCACTTAATCAACCCGCAGAATTGCCGGTGCGCAAGTCCACCGGGCTTGCCGAGTTCGACCGCGCGCTTGGCGGTGGGATCGTGCCGGGGTCTGCCATCCTGATGGGCGGCGATCCCGGGATCGGGAAATCCACACTTCTGCTACAAACAGCGGCAACGATTGCGCGCGGCGGCAATGATGTCGTGTATGTCAGCGGTGAGGAAGCTGCGGGGCAAGTGCGGCTTCGGGCGCAACGCCTGGGCGTGGCGGACGCGCCTATTCGCCTCGCCTCGGAAACATCGGTGCGCGATATTCTGACAACATTGGGGCAGGGGGTGCCGCCCGCGCTCCTCGTCATCGATTCGATCCAGACAATGCACTCAGACACCATCGAAGGCGCGCCGGGCACGGTGAGCCAGGTGCGCGGCTGTGCGCTTGAGCTTATCCGATTTGCCAAGGCGACGGGGACAGCGCTCGTGCTGGTCGGTCATGTCACCAAGGATGGCAGTATCGCGGGGCCTCGTGTGCTTGAACACATGGTCGATGTGGTGATGAGTTTCGAAGGCGAGCGTAGCCACCAATACCGGATCCTTCGTGCACTTAAGAACCGCTTTGGCGCGGTCGATGAAATTGGTGTCTTCTCTATGGAAGGGGCAGGGCTGGAGGAGGTTTCGAACCCTTCCATGCTCTTTCTATCGGGTCGCGATCAGCCCTTGGCAGGAAGCGCGGTGTTTCCTGCTCTTGAAGGCACGCGGCCAGTGCTGGTGGAAATTCAGGCTCTCATCGTCCGCCTGCAGTCGGGAGCAACACCAAGGCGTGCGGTCGTGGGATGGGACAACGGGCGGCTCGCAATGCTACTCGCGGTTCTGGAATCGCGTTGCGGGCTCAATTTCTCGAGTGCGGAAGTTTATCTCAATATTGCCGGGGGATATCGATTGTCCGATCCGGCCGCCGATCTGGCAGTGGCCGCTGCGCTTGTCTCGGCGCTTGCCGACAGGCCCTTACCGCAGAAATCCGCATGGTTCGGCGAGGTCTCTCTCGCAGGCGAAATTCGCCCTGTTTCGCACAGCGATCTACGCATGCGCGAAACCGCAAAACTTGGCTTTGTGAAAGGCTACGGCCCATCGGGCGCAAAGACCGGCTCGTCGAAGCTTGAGTATAAAGGCATAAGTCAACTTTCCAATCTCGTTGACCAAGTGATGGCAACCGCATAGTCCGCAAAAGCGTTATGACCGGTTTTGATATAATCGTTCTGATCATCGTCGCAGTGGCGGCCGTTGGCGGGTTCCTTCGCGGGCTTGTGCAAGAGGTGTTGAGCCTCGCTGCATGGATTCTGGCGGCGTGTTCGGTGCACTATCTGCACGGCGATCTCACAAAGTTCCTGCTAGGGTTCTATAATCTGGACCCCGGCGCAGCTATCCTCGCCTTCGCGCTTCTTCTCATCATCCCTTATGCCGCGATGAAGCTGATCGCCAGCAACGTCGGAGAGGCGTCGCGCGGTTCGATACTGGGGCCGATTGACAGGGTTCTCGGATTTGGATTTGGCGCGGTGAAAGGCGCGATTATCGTTGTCTTTGCGTTTTCGGTGCTGGTGCTCGGCTTTGACACGGTGTGGGGATACAAGGGGCGTCCTGACTGGATTTCGCAGGCACGCACCTATCCTGCCGCCGACGCTTTCTCGCGAGAGTTGGTGCGAATGATCGCATCGCGCCGTGCGCGCCTGTCGGACGAGGAACGCGGTAGCGATGGCGATACGGAGTAAGCACGGCTAGTGGCTGAGGCGAGCGTTACCAAGCTCTACACCCCAGACCTTCTCGGGCTGGCCACGAGGCTTGCGGAATTTCCGCTAATCGGAGACTTCGACTACCGTGCTGAAGCGCGCTCGAGGGCTTGTGGCAGCACGATTGAGGTTGGCGTGGATCTCGGTGCCGATGGCGCAATTACCCGGCTCGGACTTCAGGTAAGCGCCTGCGCCATCGGGCAAAGTTCCGCTGCAATCCTCGCGCTAGATGCCAAAGGACACAGCGCAGCTGACTTCAAGCGCGTTCTTGCCGAAATCGAAACATGGCTGGCGAGCGACGAGACAACCCGAACGCCTGTTCCTGATTGGCCCGGCTTTGAGGCGCTCGTGCCAGCGCGCCAGCATCAAGGACGGCACGGTGCGCTCTTATTGGCGTGGACTGCGATCAATCAGGCGCTTTCCACTGCGCCATCCCCGCGTTAAGGCTTCTTGAGAGAAGAAAAAATCGCACGAAACAGGCGAGTGGGGACCTATGTCAGCAACATCTGCAACCAACGAGGCGAGCGCGCTGGGTGAGCGCGAGCCCACGAAGAAGGAAATCCGCCTGGTCGTGGGCGCGTCGAGCGCCGGCACAATCTTTGAGTGGTATGATTTCTTCATCTACGGAACGCTCGCCTACATTCTGAAAGACGCCTTTTACGATGTGGATGACCCGACGCTCGGGCTTTTGCTGGTGTGGTCGACCTTCGCGGTCGGATTTGCGTTTCGCCCAATCGGCGCGATCCTTTTCGGGTTTCTTGGTGACAAGTTGGGGCGCAAATACACTTTCCTTGTGACCGTTACGCTGATGGGTATCGCTACTGCCGGAGTTGGATTTATCCCCACGATCGATACCATAGGCGTGGCAGCGCCCATCATCGTTATCGTCTTGCGGGTTCTCCAGGGCCTGGCGCTGGGCGGTGAATACGGCGGCGCGGCGATCTATGTCGCCGAACACTCTCCCCCCGATCAGCGCGGATATTTTACTAGCTATATCCAGGCCTCGGTTGCCGGCGGTTTCGTCCTTTCAATCATCGTGGTGCTCGGATGCCGTTTCCTGATACCTGAGGCGGATTTTGAAGCATGGGGCTGGCGCGTTCCATTCCTCCTTTCAATTCTCCTTCTCGCAATCTCGCTCTGGATGCGGCTCATGCTGTCGGAAAGCCCGGTTTTCCAAGCAATGAAAGAGGCGGGCGAGACAAGCGGCAACCCCTTTATCGAAAGCTTCACCTACCCCGGCAACAAGAAACGCATCTTTGCCGCTCTGTTCGGCGTGACAGGCATCCTCACAACCATCTGGTATACTGCGTTCTTCTCAGGAATGAGCTTTCTGAGGGGGCCTATGCACGTTGACCCGTTCACCGTTGAAGTCATCCTTCTTATTGCTGGTGCCATTGCGATGAGCTTCTATATCTTTGTCGGCAAATGGTCGGACAAGGTCGGGCGAAAGAAGCCGATCATAATCGGCGCGCTCGCAACCTTGGCGTTGCTTTTCCCGACATTCTGGGGGCTGGGGAGTCTTGCGAACCCCGGCCTTGCAGAAGCGTCCGAGCGCGCGCCTATCGTGGTGAGTGGGCCAGAATGTGTGACCGATCCTTTTGCCGAACTGTTCGACCGTGAACAAACCGATTGCGGCAAGATTCTTGGCACTCTCACAGCTTCGGGTGTTGCCTATACACTCATGCCGGGCGACACGCTTTCGATCACAGTTGACGGCAATGAAATCGCCGCTGAGCCCGAATGGTACGAAAGCGGGCAAGCACGCACCGAGGGCCTGCAGAATGCTCTTGGCGAATTCGGCTTCGACTTTTCCAAGCAGCAGCCCGAGTTCATCAATATCGTCGGGATCATCGGGCTTTTGCTTATGCTCGGGATGCTCTCGGCGCTCACTTACGGATCAGTCGCGGCGCTCCTTTCCGAGATGTTTCCGCCGAAAATCCGCTATTCCTCCATGTCGATCCCTTATCACATCGGCGCAGGCTATCTTGGCGGGTTCCTGCCTCTGATCGCCGGCGTGATTGTGGCGAGCACAGGCGATATTTACGCGGGGCTGTGGTACACATGGGCGGTTGTAGCGTTCGGCGTGGTCGTCGCATGGTGGGGCATCCCCGGCGGGCCTCCTAAAGATTTTGAAGACGATGCAACTGCCTGACGCTCTGGCGCCTGAACCCACGGTTAGACTTCGCCTCGACAAGCAGGCCCTCGCACACAATTGGCGCGCGCTCGATCAATTGTCAGGCAACGCATCGGCAGGCGCTGCGGTGAAGGCCAATTGCTACGGTCTTGGCGTGGGCGCTTGCGTACCGGTCCTTCGCGATGCGGGCTGCGACGCGTTTTTCGTCGCCCATTGGACTGAGGTCGAGGCGCTGTTGCCGCACGTCGACGCAGCGCAAATCGCCGTGCTGCACGGTCCGGTTCGCGATGACGATGTCGCATTTGCCAAGGCAACCGGGGTGGTGCCGGTCCTGAACTCGCTCTCCCAAGTTCGCCGTTGGAATGCGGCGGGGGGAGGGCGGTGTCATTTGATGGTGGACACAGGGATCAACCGTCTGGGTATCGCCCCAAGTGAGCTTGGCGATCCGGAAATTGCGAAACTTGATGTCGATGTCTTGATGAGCCATCTGGCCAGTGCGGATGAAGACAGCGCGACAAACGAGAGGCAACTCAAAGCGTTCCGCGAGTGCCTGCCTGCTGTGGAACACAACCGTGCCAGCCTTGCCAACAGCGCTGGCATAGCGCTTGGCACTGAATTTGGCTTTGATCTAACCCGTCCGGGCCTCGCGCTTTATGGTGGTATCCCAAGGCCTGAACTCGCGAACAGCATCCGTCAGGTCGCTTTTGTTGATGCGGTCATCATGCAAATCCGGACCATCTGCGAAGGTGACGCCGTTGGTTACAATGGCGAATTTATCGCGCCATCTCCCATGCGTGTTGCCACGGTTTCCCTGGGGTATGCCGATGGGTTTCTGCGCAGCAGGGGACCGGGTGCAGCTTTGCAACACGGGGAGGCGTTGCTGCCCGTCCTCGGCAAGGTGTCGATGGATATGATTGTCGTCGATATGGCCAAGACGCCTGAGCTCGGCGAGGGGGATTGGCTCCACGTGCCTATGCACCTGCCCGATGCAGCAGAGCATAGCGGTTTATCCCAATATGAATTGCTGACGGTTATCGGCTCCCGCCTTCGCTGAGAACGGCGCAATCGCACCATGATCAATACGCTTGTTGCACCGCACTATGTGCAGGTGCTAAGATACAATCATTAACAGGCTTTCCGGGAAATATTATGGCTCGCAAATCTGCCGAAGCGGCAAACAATGTCGATGAGAACACCATCGTCATCAAGAAGTACGCCAATCGGCGGCTCTATAACACGGCCTCATCAAGCTATATCACTCTGGAAGATCTCGCGAAAATGGTGCGGGATAATGTCGAGTTTGCGGTGTTCGATGCAAAGACTGGTGAAGACATCACCCGCTCGATCCTGACGCAGATCATCATGGATGAAGAGGCCAATGGAGGCCAAATGCTGCCTGTCGGATTCCTGCGACAACTGATCTCTATGTACGGCAACTCGATGCAAAATCTGATGCCTTCCTACCTTGATGCTACGATGACCAATTTTCGTGAGCGCCAAAGCGAAATTCGCGAAGCCTTTGACAAAGGCATGCAGAATAATCCGCTAACCGCCATTCACGAAACCAATATGGCCATGATGCGCGCTGCGGCCGAAACCTTTATTCCCGGTGTTACCAAGAAGAAGGCAGATCCGGCCGACAGCGGCGAGGCAACTGACGAAATCGCGGCGCTTCGTGAGCAGATGGCCGCCATGCAAAAGAAGCTGGACGAACTGGGCAAATAGGGGCAGGGCTCCAGCTCAAAACAAAGCAAAGATCGAGCAGGAAATTCCAAGTGTCTGACAGTCGCCCAGCGATCAAACACGCGCTGAACATGAAGCGCGAAAACGATTTCGCCAAATGGTATCAAGAGGTCATCACCGCAGCTGATCTTGCTGAAGAATCTGGCGTTCGTGGCTGCATGGTGATCAAGCCTTGGGGCTATGGCATTTGGGAGCGCGTTCAGCGCCTTATGGACGACCGGATAAAGGATGCCGGCATCGACAATGCCTACTTCCCGCTCTTTATTCCGCTTGCCAATTTCGAGCGTGAGGCCGACCACGTTGATGGTTTCGCCAAAGAAATGGCGGTGGTCACTCATCACCGGCTGATTGCGGACGGCAAGGGTGGATTGATCCCTGATCCGGAAGCAAAACTCGAAGAACCGCTGGTCGTGCGCCCAACGTCCGAGACGATCATTGGCGATGCGATGGCACGCTGGGTTCAGTCATGGCGTGATCTTCCACTGAAGCTCAACCAATGGGCCAATGTTGTGCGCTGGGAAATGCGCACCCGCATGTTCCTGCGAACGAGCGAGTTTCTCTGGCAAGAGGGTCACACCGCTCATGCCACACGCGAAGAGGCGCTGGAGGAAACCCACCGCGCCCTCGAGATGTACCGCGCGTGCCTTGAGGAAGACCTGGCGATGCCAGTTATCGCTGGCGAAAAACCTGAAAACGAGCGTTTCCCGGGCGCAGACGAAACCTGGTCGGTCGAGGCGATGATGCAGGATGGCAAGGCGCTTCAAGCTGGTACTTCGCATTATCTTGGCACGTCTTTCGCCGAGGCGGCTAACATTCAATATCAGGACAACGACGGCGAGCATCAACTGTGCCACACCACCAGCTGGGGCACATCCACGCGCATGATCGGCGGGGTCGTGATGACGCATGGCGATGACGACGGTTTGCGTGTGCCGCCGCGCATTGCGCCGCATCAGGTTATTATCCTGCCCATGTTGCGCGACAAACCTGAAGACGAGGCGGTTCTCGCCTATTGCGAGGAAGTGCGCGCATCCCTGAAAGGTCTCACCGCGCTGGGCGAACCGATCCGCGTGTTGCTTGACAAATCGCCGGGCAAAGCGGCGACCAAGCGTTGGAACTGGGTCAAAAAAGGCGCGCCTGTAATCGTCGAAGTGGGCCCGCGCGATATGGAAAACGGCAAGGTGGCCGTTCTTCGTCGCGATGCGCTCTGGAACACGGATAATGGCAAGCCTGCGATGGCGTTCACCCCGCGTGACGAATTCGCAGGCGGCGTGGCCCGGCTTCTTGAAGATATTCAATCGGGCCTTTTCAACGAAGCAGCAGAGCGCCGCGATACAAACATCACCCGCGGCCTCACCGACTGGCACGATGTAGTCAATTCGTTCCGTAAGGGCGGCAAATATCCGGGCTGGGTCGAGGTTCAATGGGCGCGGCCTACGGGCGCTGAACTTGAGGCAGTGGTTGAAAAGTTGAAGGCGGAAAAACTCACCTTCCGCAATGTGCCGCGTGACAGCGAGCCAGCGGACGGGACCTGCATCTTTTCGGGCAAGCCGGCGGTCGAGCGTATCCTTGTGGCGCGCGCCTACTAAATGGCGGGTCGCAAACCCAAGCAATCCGGGGGAATGCCTTCCAAGAAGCAGATCCTTGAGTTTATCCAGACCTCGGATACGCCTGCTGGGAAGAGAGAGATCGCGCGCGCTTTTGGTCTCAAGGGGCAGGAGAAAATCACCCTCAAACGCATTCTGAAGGATATGGCTGAAGAAGGGCTGATAGACGGCAAGAAAGCCGCCTATCACCGCATGGGCGGCGTTCCAAAGGTGACGGTCTTGCGCGTCGTCGAGATCGAAGATGGCGAAGCCATTGCAATCCCCGACAATTGGTCACCCGAAGCGCCCGAAAAGCCGCCTCGTCTAACCCTTCGCGAACTGAAAGGGCGCGGCGGCAAACGTCCGCCTGCCTTGAAGCGCGGAGATCGTGTGCTGTCGCGCACCGAGGAGACCGAGGCAGGCTGGATCGCCTTCCCGATGAAGAAGCTTCCGCCGCGCACCGAAGGCTTAATGGGCGTTGTCGAGATGGACGGTGGCGGCAAGCCGTGGCTTGCGCCTGTCGACAAACGCGTGCGCGATTCGGCCAGGATTGTTGACCTTGGCGAAGCCGAGGAAGGGCAGCTGGTGATCGCAGAGCGCGCAGGCCGCTCCGAACGCGCCGGGGTCAAAGTGATCGAAGTCGTGGGCGATCCGCTGGCGCCCAAAAGCTTCAGCCTCATTGCCATCGCAAAGCATGGCATCCCGCATGTTTTCCAAGAAGGCGTGCATGAAGAAGCCGCGCGCGCGGCTAATCTCAAGCTCTCCGAGAGTAAACGCGAAGACCTGCGCGATGTGCCGATCGTCGCCATCGACCCGGCAGATGCGCGTGACCATGACGATGCGATCTGGGCCGAACCGGATGGAAAGGGCGGCTACAACGCGCTCATCGCCATTGCCGATGTAAGCTTCTACGTGCGCCCGGGCTCTGCGCTCGACAAAGAGGCAAGGAAGCGCGGCAATTCGGTCTATTTCCCTGACCGCGTTGTCCCCATGCTGCCCGAGGTGCTCTCGGCCGAAGTGTGTTCTTTGCGAGAGAACGAAGACCGGGCGGCGATGGTGTGCCATGTCCACATCAACAATAGCGGGCAGGTCGAAACCAAACGCTTCACCAGAGCCATCGTGCGCATCCATCACAATATCGCCTACGAGGATGCGCAGGCGACCGTCGATGCGGGTGATCCGCCTGACTACCTCACCCACCTGTGGGGTGCATGGAAACTGCTCGCCTCGGCGCGTGAGAAGCGCGATCCGCTTGAGCTAGAACTGCCCGAACGCCGCGTGGTGTTGAATGAAGAAGGACAGATCGCCGAAATCGCCGTCCGCGAACGCCTCGATGCGCACCGCGTGGTCGAAGATTTCATGATCGCAGCAAATGTTGCGGCTGCAAAGGCGCTCGAGGCCAAGAACTCGCCCGTCGTCTATCGCAACCACGAAGTGCCCGCCCGCGAGAAGATGATTGCGCTGCGCGATTACATGGCAACGCTGGGCAAGAAGCTGGCACTTGGACAGGTCATCACTCCAGGCCTCTTCAACAAGCTTCTGAAAAACATCGAAGATGAGGCCGACAAAGCGCAATTGATGGAAGCGGTGCTTCGTACCCAGACGCAGGCCTATTACGGGCCCGACAACACCGGGCACTTTGGCCTGGCACTGGGTTCCTATGCCCACTTCACCTCGCCCATTCGCCGCTATTCCGATCTTTTAGTCCACCGCGCTCTGGTCGATGCCTATAAGCTCGAACAGCCAAAGCCGCTCGGATCGCTACCCGACACAAGCGGGCTTTCGGACAAAGACCGGTCAAACATCAAAGAGATCAGCGACACGATCAGTCGGACGGAACGCCGTGCGATGGAGGCAGAGCGCGACACCATCGACCGCTATGTCGCCGCGTGGCTCTCTGACAGGGTGGGTCAGAAATTCGACACGCGCATCACCGGGGTGCAAAGCTTCGGCTTCTTCGCAACCATCCTTGGTCTTGGCGGAGACGGGCTGGTGCCGGTCTCGACACTGGGCTCAGAACATTTCCGCTATGAAGAAACAGC
Source organism: Qipengyuania sp. S6317L1 (assembly GCF_023015615.1). Taxonomy (GTDB): domain Bacteria; phylum Pseudomonadota; class Alphaproteobacteria; order Sphingomonadales; family Sphingomonadaceae; genus Erythrobacter. The sequence goes on from NZ_JALKAJ010000005.1 coordinate 686,156, forward strand.
ACAGGCACTGGTGGGCGAAGACAGCGGGACGACTTATAAGGCTGGCGACCGTTTGAAACTTCAGCTTGCTGAGGCCAATGCGCTCACCGGGGCTCTCAAGTTTGCGCCGCTCGATAGTGATGGCAACGTAATTGAGCCGCGTGGACGGCGGCCTGCACCGCGCTACAAACGGGGTGGTGACACGCGGGGCAATGGACCCAAGAAGGGCAAACACCAGACAAACAAGCGTGGACGCCCGGGCAACATCAGGCATCAGGGCCGCAAGAAGCGTTAACCGATGAAACCATTTCTCCTCTCGCCTGTAGGTAAAACAAAGGAGAAATGACATGATCAAGCCCGGCACACCCGCGCCCACACTCGACCTGCCCCTTACGATTGGTGCGCGCTACGAACTGTCAAAACAGAACCCTGAAAACTTCACTCTCGTCGTGATGTACCGCGGTAAGCACTGCCCGATCTGCAAGCAGCAATTGCAAGACCTTTCTTCCAAGTTGGACGAGTTCACCAAGCGCGGTATTAATGTCGTCGCTGTCTCGATGGACAGCGAAGAGCGTGCGATGGTCGTTCACAAGGAATGGGATACAGGTGATGTCCCGCTTGCGTATAATATGAGCGAAGAGAAGGCACGCGAATGGGGTCTTTTCATCTCTGAAGCGCGTGAAGGCAGCGAAGAACCTGCTGTGTTCTCGGAACCCGGAATGTTTTTAGTCAGGCCAAATGGCGATCTGTATTTTGAAAGCATCCAGAACGCGCCGTTCACCCGGCCTCCGCTCGACGACCTTATCAAGGGTATCGATTTTATCATGAACAACGATTATCCGACACGCGGAACGCTGACCTAAACGTCTGAATATTCGAAAGAACCAAATTGGCCGATCACGCGGAGTGGTCGGCCATTTTTTCGTCATAGCCTTCAGGAATGATGTATACCGGGCAACCGACGCTCCCTGCATTAGCCGCAAAGTGTGTTACCAACGGACCCGGCGAGCTTCCCTCGGCAGCGCCAAGCACGAGGGCGGCGACTTCTTTGTGGTTGGCCAAAAATTCGCTTACGATCTTGGGGCCATTGCCGATCTTAACTGAAATTGTCGGCATGACGCCGCTTTCGGCTAACAGATTGCCAGCCACGCCGTTCGCGAGCATTTCAGCACGGTCACGTGCTTCCTGTTCGATTGTTGCCTGTACGCCGCCGAATGCGCTGAAATTCTGCTGCGTCACAAGAGCGAGCAAGTGCACCGCACCTCCCACTTGCACCGCGCGCCGGGCCGCATAACGCAAGGCGGCACGCGCTTCATCGCTTTCATCGATTATAACCAGAAACGTGCGCATTCGTGTTGCCTCCCTGGCCCTTGCCGAAAGGTATCTCGAAACTTGCGTCGATTTGCAAGTTGCCCTGTCGTCCGAGCTGTGAAGTCTGGTCAACGACCCCGATGGAATTAAGTTTCATGGATGGAGCCGTGCGAATGAAGTCGTATTCAGGGACTTGCTCGACAGCCTCGCAGGCCGTACCGGAAAGCAGTAGCTTTGACGAACATCTTGGGGACCTTGTCAGCCGATGGCCATTGAACTGAAAATGCCTGCTCTTTCGCCTACCATGGAAGAGGGGACGCTGGCGCGCTGGCTTGTGAAAGTGGGCGACGAGATTGCTTCTGGCGATATTATGGCTGAAATCGAAACCGACAAGGCGACAATGGAGTTCGAAGCTGTTGATGAGGGCACGTTGGCAGCAATCCTCATCGAAGAAGGCACTGAGAATGTGAGCGTGGGCACAGTCATCGCGATGCTCGCGGAAGACGGCGAGGATGTCGGCGATGTGAGCGCACCGTCTGCCGCTGAGCCATCCGCTCCTGAAACCGAGGGTGATCCCGATGCAAAGCCCGACGCGGCTCCTGCGCCGGTTGAAGCCGCCTCCGACAGCAATGCCAAGGCAAGCCCTCTTGCCAAACGCATCGCCGCTAGCGAGGGCGTGGACCTTGCCGCGGTGCAGGGCACAGGCCCCAAGGGCCGGATTGTGAAAGCAGACGTGGAAGCGGCCGCCGGAGGATCTTCGAACGTGGTCGAGCTTCGCACAGGCGACCGGGTCATCGCATCGCCATTGGCGCGCAGACTTGCAGAAGAACAAAGCATCGATCTGGCAGCAGTTGGCGGTTCTGGTCCCGGCGGCCGGGTGATAAAAGCCGACATCGACAATTACACGCCGGCAGCGCAAACATCCGAGGCGCCAGCGAAGGATGCGCCCAAGAAGGCTGCTGCCCCAGCCAACGATCTCGACGCGCCGTATGAGGAGCAAAAACTGAATAATGTGCGCAAGGTGATTGCGCGCAGGCTCACCGAGGCGAAGCAGACGGTCCCGCATATTTACCTCACCGTTGATGTGCGTCTCGATCCGCTCTTGAAAGTGCGCAAGGAAATCAACGCGGCTCTTGAAGCGGACGGCGTGAAGCTCTCGGTCAACGACCTCATTATCAAGGCACTCGCCAAGGCGCTTACTCGTGAACCGCAGTGCAATGTGTCGTTCCAGGGCGATGTGATGCATCAATATAGCCGCGCCGATATCTCGGTCGCGGTGGCTGCGCCAAGCGGTCTCATCACCCCGATCATCCGCGATGCGGGCAACAAGAGCCTGGCTGCGATCTCTTCCGAAATGAAAGAGCTTGCCGGCAAGGCGCGCGAGGGCAAGCTTCAGCCGCACGAGTTTCAGGGCGGCACCGCCTCGCTTTCGAACCTCGGCATGTTCGGCACGAAGCAATTCGATGCCGTCATCAACCCGCCACAGGGCATGATCCTTGCGGTCGGAGCAGGGGAACAGCGGCCCCATGTGGTGGACGGCGAGTTGACCGTCGCAACCGTGATGAGCGTTACCGGCAGCTTCGACCACCGCGCGATTGACGGTGTGGACGGCGCAAAATTGCTCGACCAATTCCGCAGCCTGATCGAGAACCCGATGGGGCTGGTGGTTTAGGACACTGTCCTACAAAGCGCATTGTGTGTTTGAGTGAAAGGCGCGATGAAATTGTCCGGTTTCTTTTCGAAAACCCAAGCTCTTGGCCTGTTTTTGGGCCAGAAGATTTTCGCGCCCTGGACGGTGTCTCAAGTGTCTCAAACTCGGCATATGGACAGTAGGACACACCAATCATGACAGACCGCCAACCCCAAATCCGCACAACCGCGATGCCGACGGATCTCAACCCCTACGGCGGAGTGTTTGGCGGCTGGTTGATGGCGCAAATGGCGCTGGGTGCAGGCTCGCTCGCAAGCCGCACCGCCAACGCAAAAGCCGTGGTTGTGCATGCCACCGACTTTACGTTCCCCGGCGCCATGCAGGTGGGCGATGAACTTTCGATCTACTGCGAACTCCTTCAAACCGGGCGCACTTCGATGACTATTCAGGCCGAAGGTATTGCGCGCACCCGCAATGGCGAAGACACCATCAAGGTGTGCGCCGGCACTTTCAAATTCGTCGCTCTTGATGAAAGCGACAAACCTTTGACACTTCCTCCCCAAGGATAACGAAAATGGCTGATGCAAACTACGACGTGATTGTGCTGGGCTCTGGCCCTGGTGGCTATGTGGCGGCCATTCGTGCCTCGCAATTGGGATTGAAGACCGCGATTGTGGAGCGTGAACTGCTTGGAGGCATCTGCCTCAACTGGGGCTGTATTCCGACCAAGGCGATGCTGCGCAGCGCGGAAGTCTTTCACCAGATGAACCATGCAAGCGATTATGGTCTCAAAGTCGCTGGCGAGATCGAGGCTGATCTGGAAGCGATTGTGAAACGTTCGCGCGGCGTTGCCAAACAGCTTAATCAGGGCGTCACCCATTTGATGAAGAAGAACAAAATCACCGTCCACATGGGCGAGGGGCGGCTGTCGGGTCCAACCTCGCTCACGGTGACAAGCGATAAGGGCGAGGAAGAACTCACCGCCAAGCATATCATCGTCGCCACCGGTGCGCGTGCACGCGATCTGCCTTTTGCGCCCGCAGACGGGAAGCGCGTTTGGACCTATCGCCATGCGATGACCCCGCCCGAAAAACCGACCAAACTTCTGGTGATCGGATCAGGCGCAATCGGGATCGAATTTGCCAGCTTCTACAACGACATTGGCGTTGATGTGACCGTGGTCGAGATGCTCGACCGGATCGTGCCGGTGGAAGATGCAGACGTATCGACCTTCCTTGAAAAGAGCCTGACCAAGCAAGGCATTGCGATTATGACCGGGGCAGGGGTCGAAGACCTGAAGGTTGGCGACAAGAGCGTGACGGCGACGATCAAGGACAAGGACGGCAATACCGAAACCACCGAGTTCAGCCACGTGATCACCGCGATTGGCATCGTGCCCAACACCGAAGATATCGGCCTCGACGATCTTGCCGAGATGGACAAGGGCTTTATCCAGATTGACGAATATGGCCGCACCAAGTCGGATGGCCTGTGGGCGATTGGCGATTGCACGCCGGGGCCATGGCTCGCGCACAA
>NZ_JALKAJ010000001.1 GCF_023015615.1 Qipengyuania sp. S6317L1
AGGCCAAGGCAGAAGCGGAGGCCAAGGCAGAAGCGGAGGCCAAGGCGAAACGCGAAGCTGAGGCAAAGGCCCGCCGCGAAGCTGAGCAAAAGGCCCGAGAACACGCTCGCGAAGAAGCCAAGCGCAAAGCCAAGGCAGAGGCAGAGGCGCGCGCAAAAGCGGCTGCTGAAGAAAAAGCGAAGCGGGAAGCGGAGCGCAAAGCGGCCGCCGAGGCGAAGGCCAAAGCAGAGGCTGAGGCAAAAGCGAAACGCGAGGCTGAAGCGAAAGCCAGGAAGGAAGGGGAGGCGAAAGCCAAAGCAGAGGCTGAGGCCAAGGCAAAACGCGAAGCGGAGGCCAAGGCGAAGAAGGAAGCCGAAGAGAAAGCCAAGCGCGAAGCGGAAGCCAAGGCTAAGGCAGAGGCCGAAGCAAAAGCGAAGCGGGAAGCCGAAGCCAAAGCGAAGCGGGAAGCGGAAGCCAAAGCGAAGCGGGAAGCGGAAGAACGCGCGCGCAAGGAGGCAGAGAAGAAAGCCAAGGCAGAGGCTGCGGCGAAAGCTAAAGCTGAGGCAGAGGCCAAGGCAAAAGCCGAAGCCGAGAAGAAGGCCGCTGCCGAGGCGGAGCGCAAGGCCAGGGAAAAAGCCGAGGCGGAGCGCAAGGCGAAAGAGCAGGCCAGAAAAAAGGCGCTCGCCGAGAAAAAGGCGAAGGAAAAGGCAGAAGCAGAAGCAGAAGCTGCCAGAAAGGCCAAGGAAGCCAAGGCCAAGGAAGCCGAAGCCAAAAGCCTCGCCGAGGCGGCCAAAAAGGCTGCAAACCTTGGCGACACTTTCCGTCGCCTCATCCGCGAAACCGGCCCGATCAGCCTCGCGCACTACATGGCCGAAAGCAACGCGCGCTATTACACCAGCCGCGATCCTCTGGGCGAGGAAGGCGACTTCATCACCGCGCCCGAGGTAAGCCAGATGTTCGGCGAGCTTATCGGCCTGTGGTTTGCCGACCTGTGGGTTAAAATGGGCGCGAGGAAGCACATCCACTTTGTCGAGCTTGGGCCGGGCCGCGGCACGTTATCGAAAGACGCTTTGCGAGCCGCAGCGCGCTATGACTTTGCGCCCGTGCTCCACATGGTCGAAACCTCGCCCGCCTTGCGCAAACTCCAGCGCGACGCCTTCCCCGATGTCATCCACCACGATGACCTTTCAACCCTGCCGGACGATGCCCCGCTGTTGATTGTGGGCAACGAGTTTTTCGATGCGCTTCCCGTGCACCAGCTCATCCGCTCGGCCAATGGCTGGCATGAACGCATGATCGGGCTTGGCGAGAACGACGAATTTGTCTTCGTCGCAGGCGACAAACCGATGGATACGATCGTCCCCAGAAGCTGGAAAAGCGCAAGTCAGGGCACGATGATCGAGACGAGCGCGGCCGCCTCTGCATTGATGGAGGAGATCGCGACGAGGCTCAAAAATCAGGGCGGCGCTGCGCTCATCATCGACTATGGCCCGTTCGAGCTGCGTTCGGGATCCACCTTGCAAGCGTTGAAGGACCACAAGAAAGTCGACGTGTTCGCCCACCCCGGCCAGGCCGACCTCACCACGCATGTCGATTTCGAAATGCTGGGTCATGTCGCCAAGGCCAATGGCGCCGACCTCATGGGTGTCGAGATGCAGGGCGACTGGCTGCGCGCTATGGGCATCGACCTGCGGCTCGAGGCGCTGCAGATGAAAAACCCATCGCAAAAGGCTGTGCTCAAACGCCAATACGACCGGCTTGTCGACGACGGGCAAATGGGAACCTTGTTCAAGGTGATGGGAATTTGCGGCCGCCGCTGGCCCGATGGCGTCGGGTTCAGCTAGAGCCCGATCTTCTCCGCCAACCGCTCGGCCGCCACATCGGGAGTGACTTTTTCCTCGTCCTCGCGGTCGACCGAATAATTCGCCTCGCGCATCAGTTCCACCGGGATCGCGCCCACCAGCGGCGTGAGCGCCTCGATCAACGCCGCGTCATCTTTAATGCGCGGCGAAAGCATCACCATCGCATCATAGCTCGGCAAAGCTTCGCGCGGGTCCTCGAGGATGACGAAACGATCCACCGCAAGCCGCCCGTCGGAGGTATAGGCACTTATCGCATCGGCCTCGCCGGATTTGAGCGCATTATACATGAAAGTCGGCGAGAAATTGCGTGTCTCGCCCACTCGCAAACCATAGGCATCGCGCACCGCCTTCCATTCGGGCCGTTCGAAGAATTCAGGGTCTCCGCCAAAGGTCAGTTGAGGCGCAATCGGCACGATATCTTCAAGGGTTGTCGCCCCCAGCTGCGCCGCCCGATCGGCACGCATCGCAAAGGCGTATGCGTTTTCAAAGCCCAGACGACCCAGGATACCGATGCCGGTGTTTTCGCGCTCCCATTGGACGATGGTTTCATACATCGCCTCGCGCCCCGGGTTGTCGGTGCGCTTCATCTCGTTGGTCCAGATCGTGCCGGTGTAATCGACCGATATATCGACGCTGGATGAGGCGACCGCGCTGTGCACCACGGCTGAACCCAGCCCGTCGCGATAGGCAACGCTATAGCCTGCCTCTTCCAACTGCGATCCGATAAGGCGCGAGAGGATCAGGTTTTCGGAAAACTGTTTCGAGGCGATGATGATCGTGTCCTCGTCCTCGCCCCCGCCTTGCGCATAAAGCGCCGCGCCAAGGCCAAGCGCCACGCCCAGAAGACCTGCGGCCCACTGCCATTTCTGGCGGTTGGCAAGTCCGCGCTCGACCATGCCAAGCAGCGCATCGGCGGCCAATGCGAGCCCTGCGCTGGCGAGGCAGCCTGCCACCACCAGTGCCCAGTTTTGCGTTTGCAAACCTGCGAAAATCGGGTCGCCCAATCCCGGCTGGCCGATCGTGGTCGAAAGCGTTGCCGCGCCGATGGTCCAAACGCTCGCCGTGCGGATGCCCGCCATGATGAAAGGCGCGGACAAGGGCGCTTCGACAAGGCGCAGTTTCTGCCAGCCGGTCATGCCCACACCATCCGCCGCTTCCAGCAATTGCGGGTCGAGATTGGCCTGCGCGGTGACAGCGTTCCTTAAAATCGGAAGCAGCGCGTAGAGCGCCAGTGCCAGCAGCGCCGGCAGAAAGCCCAGCGTCGGCAAATCCTCTCCGAATACGGCGCGCAAGGACAGCAGGATCGGGAAAAACAGCGCGAGCAAAGCCAGCGCCGGAATGGTCTGCACAAGGCTAGCAAAACCAAGAGTGATGCGCGCAACCGTTGGCGAACGGCTCGCCCAGATCGCCAGCGGCAGCGCCACCAGAATGCCAAGCCCGATGGCCGACGCGGCGAGCACGATATGGGCGGCAAATTTGTCGCCCAGCCCCAGCATTATGTCGAAAATCTCGCTCATGGAGTGTTATCCTCCATATGTGCCAATCTTTCCGCCTGTTCGCGCGGCACCGCGACGAGGCTTTGCGCCACCTCTCCGCCAGCGCCGCCCAGAAGCGCGCGCGGGCTTTCATCTGCGACAACCTCGCCTGCGCTCATCACCAGCACGCGGTCGGCGAGCAACAGCGCCTCGGCCATATCGTGCGTCACCATGACCGTGGTGAGGCCAAGCTTTACGTGAAGTTCGCGCACCTTCTCGCCCAGTGCATCGCGCGTAATCGGGTCGAGCGCGCCGAAAGGTTCGTCCATGATGAGAATTTCAGGGTCATTGGCAAGCGCCCGCGCAACGCCGACCCGCTGACGCTGACCGCCGGACAATTCGTCGGGCATACGGCTTGCCATATCGCTCTCAAGTTCGACCAGTTCGAGCAATTCGGCGATGCGCTCTTCTCCCAGTTTTTCGCCCGCCAGCCGCGGCCCCATCGCGATGTTTTCGGCAACCGTGTAATGCGGGAAAAGCCCGATCCCCTGGAACACATATCCCACGCGGCGGCGCAATTGCGCCTGGGGCACGGTGGTCACATCATCGCCTGCAAACAGGACGCGGCCCCCGGTGGGCTCGACCAGAGTGTTGACCATTTTAAGCAGCGTCGATTTGCCCGAACCCGACGAGCCGACAAGCGCCACAAAACTGCCCGCCGCGATATCCAGCGTTACCCCGCCCACGGCCACAACCTCGCCATAGCGGCGCTGTGCATTTTCAAACCGGATAAGCGCACCGCCAGCGCTTTCATCGTGTGCAGACATGATTGGTAATTGCCGCCCCTTGAGCATTAAGCCTCTGTAGTGCCCGCATCGCGGTGCTATAGCAACATTGGCGTGACCCAAGATAATTGCTAAGACGCGCAATAATTGAACACGAGTTTGTGAGAGAGCACTGATGCGAGCCACCCCTGATTTCGATTTCCAGCTGGGCGAATCTGCCGAAATGATCCGGACAAGTGTCGGGCGTTTCGTCGATGAACAACTCATGCCCTTGGGCGACAAGATCGACCGCGAAGACTATTTCCCGCGCGAGGAAGTCTGGCGCGCGATGGGCGATCTGGGGATGCACGGGATCACCGTGGACGAGGAAGACGGCGGGCTTGGCCTTGGCTATATCGAGCATGTGATCGCGGTTGAGGAAGTCGCGCGGGCGAGCGCGTCCCTGTCACTTTCCTATGGCGCGCACTCCAACCTTTGCATCAACCAGATCCGCCGCTGGGCCAATCCAGAGCAGAAGGCAAAGTACCTCCCCAAACTCATCAGCGGCGAGCATGTGGGCAGCCTCGCCATGTCGGAAGCGGGCGCGGGCTCGGACGTGGTTTCGATGAAGCTGAAGGCCGACGCGGTTCAGGGCGGTTATGTGCTCAACGGCACCAAATTCTGGATCACCAATGCGAGCGAGGCGGACACGCTTGTGGTTTACGCCAAGACCGACGGCGCGGCGGGCTCGCGCGGGATCACGGCGTTCCTCATTGAAAAAGGCATGCCCGGTTTTTCCATCGGTCAAAGAATCGAGAAAGTCGGAATGCGCGGCTCTCCCACCGCAGAGCTCGTCTTCGACAATTGCGAAGTGCCCGAAGAGAATATCATGGGGCCCTTGAACGGCGGGGTGGGCGTTTTGATGAGCGGTCTCGACTATGAGCGCGTTGTTCTCGCCGGGCTTTCGATCGGCATCATGCAGGCCTGCCTCGACACGGTCATCCCTTATGTTCGCGAGCGCAAGCAATTCGGCAAACCCATCGGCTCGTTCCAGCTGATGCAGGGCAAGATCGCCGATATGTATGTCGCGCTCCAGACCGCACGGGCTTATGTCTATGCCGTCGCCAAGGCGTGCGATGCGAACCAGACCACCCGCTTCGATGCAGCCGGCGCGATCCTTTATGCGAGCGAAAACTCGTTCAAGGTCGCAGCCGAAGCGGTGCAGGCCCTTGGCGGCGCAGGCTACACCACCGATTGGCCGGTCGAGCGTTACATGCGCGATGCGAAGCTGCTCGATATCGGTGCCGGCACAAATGAAATCCGCCGGATGCTGATCGGGCGCGAGCTGATCGGGGCTGGTGGATGAGCGACGAAGATTTCGTCTATGACGAAGTGAGCGGCGAGTGGATCCCCGCCAGCGAACTCGCCGCGCGCGAGGCTGCTGAAAACACCGTCGAGGTGCGCGATGCGGTGGGCAATCTGTTGGCCGACGGGGATCAAGTGACTCTGATCAAGGATCTTGAAGTCAAAGGCGCAGGGAAAACGTTGAAGCGAGGCACACTGATTAAATCGATCCGGCTGACCGGTGACACGCAGGAAATCGACTGCAAACATCCAGGTATCAAGGGCCTCGTCCTGCGTGCCGAATTCGTGAAAAAGCGATAGGGTCCGACAATGACTGCACCTGTACTCACCACCAAGCTCGACAATGAAGCGCCTGATGCGAAAGCGCGCGCCGAACACAACAAAGCTCTTGCCACTGACCTGCGCGAGGCCGTCGCCAAGGCATCGCTCGGCGGGCCGGAGCGTAGCCGCGAGCGCCATGTGTCGCGCGGGAAACTGTTGCCGCGTGAGCGGGTGGAGCGGCTGCTCGATCCGGGTTCGCCCTTCCTCGAGATCGGTCAGCTTGCCGCAAACGGGATGTATGAGGGCGATGTGAACGCCGCCTCGATCATCTGCGGGATCGGGCGCGTTTCGGGTCGCCAAGTGATGATCGTGTGCAATGATGCAACGGTGAAGGGCGGCACTTACTACCCGCTGACGGTGAAGAAGCACCTTCGCGCGCAAGAGATCGCGATGGAGAACCGCCTGCCGTGCATCTACCTCGTCGATAGCGGGGGCGCGAACCTGCCGCATCAGGCCGAGGTCTTTCCCGACCGCGATCACTTCGGGCGCATCTTCTTCAATCAGGCGAATATGTCCGCCGCTGGCATCCCGCAGATTGCCTGCGTGATGGGCTCTTGCACCGCGGGCGGGGCCTATGTCCCGGCCATGTCAGATGAGACGGTGATTGTCCGCAATCAAGGCACGATCTTCCTCGCTGGGCCCCCGCTGGTGAAGGCGGCGACGGGGGAGGAGATCAGCGCCGAGGACCTTGGCGGCGGCGACCTGCATGCCAAGAAGTCGGGCGTTGTCGATCACTTGGCCGAGAATGACGAACACGCACTCACCATCGTGCGCGATATCGTCTCACAGCTCGGCGCGAACACGGGTGCGGCCAAAGACATCGCCTTGAAAGACCCGCGCCCGCCCAAGTTTGACGCGGACGATCTTTATTCCATCGTGCCCGACGATGTGCGTGCGCCTTACGATGTGAAAGAAGTGATTGCGCGGCTGGTGGACGGGTCAGAGTTCCACGAGTTCAAGGCGCACTATGGCTCGACGCTGGTGTGCGGTTTTGCGCATATTTGGGGGATGCCGGTGGGCATCATCGCCAACAATGGCGTGCTGTTTTCCGAAAGCGCGCAGAAAGGCGCGCACTTTATCGAGCTTGCCTGCCAGCGGCGCATCCCGCTTCTGTTCCTCCAGAACATCAGCGGCTTCATGGTCGGCGGCAAATATGAGGCGGAAGGCATCGCCAAGCATGGCGCAAAGCTCGTGACAGCCGTTGCGACCGCGACCGTGCCCAAGATCACCGTGGTCATCGGCGGCAGCTTTGGCGCAGGCAATTACGGAATGGCAGGCAGAGCCTACTCCCCGCGCTTCCTCTTCACCTGGCCCAATGCGCGCATTTCGGTAATGGGCGGAGAGCAAGCGGCATCCGTGCTAGCCACCGTCCACCGCGACGCCGACAAATGGAGCGAGGAAGAGGCCGAGGCCTTCAAAGCCCCGATCCGCCAGAAGTACGAGGACGAGGGCAATCCCTATTACGCCACCGCAAGGCTGTGGGATGACGGTGTGATTGATCCGGTGCAGACGCGCGATGTGCTCGGGCTGGCGTTCGCGGCGACACTGGAGGCTCCGATTGCCGAGCGGCCTCAGTTCGGTGTGTTCAGGATGTGATGCGACGAATTCCTACGCCAAAGATTTTTTGCGAGCTTAAGAAGATTGGAGTTGTACTCAAATATTCCTTCTTCGACAGCGCAGGGCCTAATCGGAGCTCTCGTCTTTTGGCGATTGATGCGCACTTGGCAGACGCCAATGAGCCGCGCGAATGGCATTTACCGAAAGAAAATGCAGAAGCTCTAGAATTGCTGGCTGAGCGCAAGCTCGACCGCAGTCAATTCTTGGGACAATGGTGCAATCCTAGAGATCTAAGTCTTATTCAGCGCGGTTCGGGTTATGTGCAGGATGTAGGTGAGGTCGAGAACCTTCGATACGATGACGCGCGTATCAAGCGTATCAGGTCACGGGCAAGTAGCATACCTGACTTCCATGACGCGGGCGAGTACGCTTTTGCTTTCTCGCAGCCTCCGTATTCGCTCTTTGGAGGCCGAGCCAAGGCACAGCGGCTATTCAGAGAGTCAACAGGCGTTATCCTCCCACCGAGCGAGAAGATATATATCTATGATTGGAGCGGTGCGGACTTGTCAGAAGTCGACAGCTATTTCGAGGCGGGAATGGATTGGTGGGGTGTTTACCTGTTCACAATCTTTCAGCCTTCGATTGGAAGGATGATCGTAATCTCTGGCTCGACCACCGACTAAATCCTTCTCGCTTTCCGCAACGTAACTGCTAGGCAGGTCGGCGAGAGAGAAGTGAGATCAACGCTTGAAACATAACGAAACCCGCAATGTCACGCTGCTCTCGCGCGTGGTGAACCGGATCATCCTGTTTTTCTACTGGCTCAAGGGCTGGCGGATCGTCGAGCGCTTTCCCACCGAGGTGAAGAAATGCGTCATAGCTGGCGCGCCGCACACCTCGAACTGGGACTTTGTGTTCTTCGCAGGCGCGACCAAGGAAGAGAAAGTGCAGCCCAACTTCATGGGAAAGCACACGCTGTTCAAAGGTGCGATGCGCAATTTCATGCTCGATATGGGCGGCATCTCGGTTGATCGCAGCAAGCCGGGCGGGACCATCCAACAGATGAAAGAGGAATTCGCACGCCGCGCTGAATTGAACCTTGTCATCGCCGCCGAAGGGACCCGCAGCTCGGATGGCAAGTGGAAATCGGGCTTTTACAACATCGCCAAGGCGGCAGGTGTCCCTATCGTTTTGGCCTATGCCGACAATGACAAGCGCACCATCGGGTTCAGCCAGCCGATCATGCCAACGGGCAATTACGGCGAAGACCTCCTCAAAATCGCGGAATGGTTCCGCTCCAAAATCCCCGATCTTGAGCGGTATAAGGTGCTGGAACAGCAGGCCAAAGACATTATCGCGGGCAAAAACGAGTTCTGATCCCCAAGCGGGCCGGAACAAGGGCTGCCCCTGCAGCTTTTACCAAACAACCCGCGCTGCCCCCGCGCGGCACCCTACCAGATTTGTGATATTATGCCTTTAAGCCTTCGCACAGCTTCCCTATCTACGTCTCCAGTCAGGAGACATCCCCCAGTCATGCCTATGACCGAAGAAACCCGCCAGAAGGAACGCGATCGCATCGCGGCACTGGTGCTTGACCTCGTCAAGCAGCGGGGGTGCGAGATCTCCTATGCTGTTGCGCACACCGAAAGCGGCCTGTCGCGCAGCCGGTTTGAATGGGTGTTTGCAGACTATGATGACCTGTTCGATGCGGTCGCCGCGATCTGGCTCGCCCCGCATATGAAAGTCATGGAAGAGGTGCTTGCCACCGATCTTCCGCCGACGCGCAAGATGTATGAATTCTTCCGCAAGCGTTTCGTGATATCGCGTCAACGCTGGCGCGATGATCCTGAAAACTTCACCATGCTATGCGAGATGGGCGCTGCCAATTTCGAAAAGGTGCGTTCCTACGTCGACCTTGCCGACCACTATTTGAGCGAGGTTATCGTTCAGGCGCAGGCCGAAGGATATTTCGCCGGGCTTTCGATTGATGAAACGCTGTCCCTGATCAATCAGATGGTGTCCAATTACACCATTCCCGATTCGCTTATCTACCTTGGTGAGAAGCTCAGCGAGGAAAAGCTCGCGCGCATTGTCGATACGATCTTCATCGGGCTTTCGGGTGAAGCGGGCGACGAGGCGAAGGGCGTCAACATGATCCGGGTTGCTGCCTCGTAAAAGGCTTGGACCCGTGCGCGGGGCTTAACGCTTGCGATCTGTCCGCTTGAATTGCAGCACATTGGCAGGACGCGAAGGCCGCTGTGCCAAGCGGCGTTTGTCATTGAGCGCGTATTTCAGGCTCGCCCCCACCATGCCCGCCGATGTCAGCAGGATGAGCGCAGCCCACACCCAGTGCGGCAGCCACAGCGCGGCTTCGATCTGGCCAGTGTCCGAGAGCATGGGCCGCCCGTCGATCACCACGCTTTCGGTGAAGAAATACTTGTAGTCATTGAGCATGCTCATCGCGCCCAGAAGTCCGAGGAATTGCAGGGTAAAGCGATTGACCCCGCCCGATGCTTTCCACGCGATCAGCGCCAGCGTCAGGGCAATGAGCGGCAACACTGCAAAGCCGGTGGTTGAGCGCACATAGAGGATCACCGAGGCAAAGATCGCAGCCGACAGCCCCCAAAGCGCCGGGCGCCACAATTTGGGATGCGCGCTTGCGAGGATCAGTCCTGCGCCAACGAATGTCGGGGCAAGCGGCCCTCCGGCAGCGATACTGGCACGAAGCAGTGCCGATGCGTCGCTCACAACCTGGCTTTCCGCAAGGCCGGAGCCATTGGCGAATATCTGGAGCCGCACGAAATCCTGCCCCATGACACGCGCAGTGAGGCCATGCCCCATCTCGTGAAACCAGGTGGTGAGGATGGTGAAGGGGTAAACGAGGTAATTGCCAAACGGCAGTGATGGCAACGCGATGACGATAAAACCTGCCAGAATAAGGCGGCCCACTTCCTCTGCCTGACTACCCGGTGTGACCATCGGACGCATCGTTCAGGCGTCCTGCGTTTGCGCAGGTGTTGCAGGGTCATTGTCGGACAGACGCTCGATCTGCTCCATCTCTTCATCACTGCGCGCGCGGCCATCAACGCCCACGCGCATGCGATAGCGTTCCAACGCCTCTTCGTCTTCGGCGCGTTGTTCTTGCAGGATGGACCAGCTGGCAAGGAACATCCCTGCGACCAGCGGGCCAAGCACAATGCCCGAGAACCCGGCAAGCGAAATACCGCCAAGGGTTGTCACCAATATGATCCAGTCGGGGATGCCGGTGTCGCGGCCCACGAGGATTGGGCGAAGGACATTATCGACACTTGAAATGATGATCGCGCCAGCCCCCAGCACGAACACACCCTGCCACACCTCTCCGATCACGATCAGCCAGATGCCGGCGGGTATCCAGACAAGCGCGGTACCGACCGCCGGGATCAACGCAAGGATCGCCATCATCACGCCAAGCAGCAGCGAAGAGGGAACGCCGGCAATGGCAAGAACAATGCCGCCGATCGTGCCCTGAACGACGCCGACAACGCCCGATCCCTTGATGACGGCGCGCACGATACCGAGGAACCGTTCGGCCAGCCTCTCGGCAATTTCGCGCTCCAGCGGGGCGGAATGGACCAGTGTTTCACCGATGCGCGAACCATCGCGCAGAAGGAAGAACAGGACATAAAGCCCGATGGCGAAGCTCAAAAAGAAGCCGAGCGCGCCGCTACCGATGGAAATCGCCTCGCTTGCGATCAGCCCGGCGCTCTCACCCAGCAATTCCTCCAGCCGGTCCTGCATGGCGGAAAAATCGGAAAACCCGTTGTCGGCCGCAAAACGCTGAACCGGTTCGGGGAGCATGGCGTAAACTTCGTCCACCCATGCTCTGATGTCGATGGGGTTGGCTTGCAATTCGTTGATGAGATTGATCGTTTCACTAACGACAACCGAGCCCAGCCACGCCGCAGGCAAAAGCACTGCGACGAAGATCACCACAAGCGAGAGGACCGCCGCCAGATTGCGCCGCCCGCGCGTTTTTTTGAGCGACCACTTGTACAGCGGCTGAAACATGATCGCGGCCAGGGTTGCCCACATGAGCGGGCCAAGAAAGGGCCACGTTACCCAGACGAGCAGTATGGAAACCGCCGCCAGAATAAGGAGAAAGCTCCAATGTTCGAGCGCGGTCGTGTCGTTGGGTTCAGCTTCTGACATATTCCCTTGATGTCGGAGCAAATGCCCCAAACATCAAGAGGCTGAATTACACGTCCAGATTGGCGACACTCAAGGCATTATCCTGAATGAACTCGCGGCGCGGTTCGACCACATCGCCCATCAGTCGGGTGAAAATCTCGTCGGTCACATCGGCGTCCTCGACCTTCACCTGCAAGAGGATGCGGTTTTCCGGGTCGAGCGTGGTTTCCCAAAGCTGTTCGGGGTTCATCTCGCCCAGACCCTTGTAGCGGCTGATCGAGAGGCCTTTGCGCCCTGCTGCAAGGACGGCTTCGAGCAATTGGCTGGGCCGTGTGATCGCGCCTTCGGCAAGGGTGGCGGTATCATCGCCTGCATCCTCATCGCCTTCGGCAGCCGGCTCCGGCTCGCTTTCCTCGCCTGCCTTTGTAAAGCGTACCGGTGCGCCATAGGCATCGGCCTGATCAGCGGCGATGGAGTGGAGTTTGTGCGCCTCGGTCGAGGTAAGGAAGCGGCCTTCGATTTCGTGCACATCGGTGACGCCGCGCCACAGACGCGAAAATTGAACGGTGCCGCTTTCAAGCACGCGCACGCTCCATTTCGCGTCCTGATCGCCCGATTCGAGCTTTCTGGCGGTTTCTTCGAGCGCCTTGAACTGATCGGCATCGGACAATCCCGGCTCAAGCGCGCCGGACAGGGCCATCTGCTCGATGATGCCGCTGTCATAACGGCGCGGGACAAATGCGATCATGTTCTTGAAACGCAGCGCCCCGTCGACCAGCGCGCGCAGGTCTTCGCCCGAACGTGCGCCACCAGAGGTTTCGAGAATGCGACCCTGTAGCCCTGCATCGACCAGATAGCGGTCGAGCGCGCCTTCGTCTTTGAGATAAACCTCGCTCTTGCCCTTGGCGACTTTGAAGAGTGGCGGTTGGGCGATGTAGAGGTGTCCGGCCTTGATGATTTCAGGCATCTGGCGATGGAAGAAGGTGAGCAACAGCGTGCGAATGTGCGCCCCGTCGACGTCGGCGTCGGTCATGATCACGATCTTGTGATAGCGCAGCTTTTCAAGGTTAAACTCATCGCGAATGCCGGTGCCCATCGCCTGGATGAGAGTGCCGACCTCTTTCGAGGAAATGATCCGGTCGAAACGCGCGCGCTCGACGTTCAGGATTTTACCCTTGAGCGGAAGGATCGCCTGATACTGGCTGTCGCGTCCACCCTTGGCTGAGCCACCTGCCGAATCACCCTCGACGAGGAAGATTTCGGCCTTGGTCGCATCGCGCTCGCGGCAGTCCGAGAGTTTGCCGGGCAGGCTCGCGACGCTCATCGCGCCTTTACGGCTCATTTCGCGGGCGCGTTTTGCCGCCTCGCGAGCAGCGGCCGCGTCGATGATCTTCTGGATGATCGCCTTTGCGTCGGCTGGGTTTTCCTCCAGCCACTCGGTCATCTTTTCGCTCATCAGCGATTCCAGAGGCTGTCGCACCTCGGATGAGACGAGCTTGTCCTTGGTCTGAGAGGAGAATTTGGGGTCGGGCAGTTTCACGCTGACAATCGCGGTCAGCCCTTCGCGCATGTCTTCGCCTGAAAGCGAGACTTTCTCTTTCTTCAAGAGCCCCTCGCGGTCGGCATAGCCATTGAGCGTCCGCGTCAGAGCCGCCCGGAAAGCCGCCAGGTGCGTGCCGCCGTCGCGCTGCGGGATGTTATTGGTAAAGCACAGGACGTTTTCGTAATAGCTGTCGTTCCACTCCAGAGCGACGTCGATGCCAATCCCCTCTTTCTCCGCCGAGACAGAGATAGGCTCAGAGATCAAAGCATCCTTATTGCGGTCGAGATATTTGACGAAGGCCGCAATCCCACCCTCGTAGAACAGGTCGTGCTCAATCGGTTCTTCATGGCGTTTATCGCGTAAGAGAATGCGCACACCTGAATTGAGAAAGGCAAGTTCGCGGTAGCGGTGCTCAAGCTTGTCGAAATCGTATTCGGTGACGTTCTTAAACGTGTCGTTTGAGTGGTGGAAGGTGACGCGCGTGCCTTTCTTAAAGCCATTATCGTCGGGGTTCTGCTCTACCTTTGGCGCATCGCCTTTGACTTCGAGGCTGTTCACCGCGTCGCCATGCTCAAAGCGCATCCAGTGCTCTTTGCCCTCGCGCCAGATTTTGAGTTCAAGCCATTCGGAAAGGGCGTTCACCACCGAAACACCCACACCGTGAAGGCCGCCGGAGACCTTGTAGGCGTTGTCGTCGGAAGTGTTCTCAAACTTACCGCCCGCGTGAAGCTGCGTCATGATAACTTCGGCAGCGGAGACGCCTTCTTCCTTGTGCATGCCCACCGGAATGCCGCGGCCGTTGTCTTCGACAGAGACGCTGCCATCGGGGTTCAGTTCGATCAGAACAAGGTCGCAATGCCCCGCGAGCGCTTCGTCGATGGCGTTATCCGACACCTCGAACACCATGTGATGCAGGCCCGAACCATCATCGGTGTCGCCGATATACATGCCCGGCCGTTTGCGCACCGCATCGAGGCCTTTCAAAACCTTAATGGAATCAGCGCCATATTCGCCCTTTTGTTTCTCAGGGGCGGATCGGGTTTGCGGTTCGTTGTTAGAAGTGTCTTCCATGCCGAATATATAGGCATTTGGGCGCAAAAACCCAAGCTGTGACGGTGCGGGAGCCGTGCTTTTCCACCGCGTAGAGCATCGCCAACGTGGAACGCTGACGGGCCCTCGCGCATTATCGTGCGATGACCATGGTTTTTATAGTGATCGCAGTCGTCAGCGGGGCCTTGATTATCGGCGCCTTATGGGGCGTGTACGGGCGGCTGGGTGATAAAATGGAGGGGTTCCTCGTCGCCATTGCGGGCGGCGCGCTGCTGTTGTCGGTCACCACCGAACTGATCGAACCTGCTATCGAACAAAGCTCGGTCCTGCACGCCATGGCAGGGGTAGGCGCAGGCGCGTTGGTGTTCGTGCTTGTCGACCAATTGATCGCGAACACGATAGGCGAGGATTCAGGAGGCGGCCTGCTTGCCGCGATTACGCTTGACGGCATCCCGGAAAATCTTGCTCTGGGCGTAGCTCTCATCGCCGCAGGACCGATGGAAGTCGCAGCGCTTGCAGGTTCGATCCTGCTCTCGAACCTTCCCGAAGCCGCTGGCGGTGCGCGCGATATGCGCGACAGCGGATGGAGCAAGCGCCGCATCGTGGGGATCTGGGCGGTCACGGCCGCAATCCTCTCCGTCGCAGCGGTTACAGGTAATGTGCTGCTCGATACAGCAGGCGAAGGCACGCTTGCGCTTATCCGCTCTTTCGCTGCCGGAGCGGTCGTGGCCAGCCTTGCGACAGAGGTGTTCCCAAAGGCCTATCGCGAAGACAGCCAATGGGCCGGTATTGCGACAGCGATCGGCGTGATCCTCGCGTTTTCGCTCGGCTCTCTTGGCGGGGGCTAGATTCTAGCGAGGCTTCGCGAAGGCAAGGCGAAACGACACCTGCCCGCGCCAGACCCGTTGGTGAAGCGTGCCCGCCAGCGTCTCGCGGGCAGTTGCGTCAAACTGGCTCTCATAACAATTGACCGCCGCCATCGCAGCGTCGAGGTCAAAAGGTTCATAGGCAATGCGGTCGGTGATGAGCGAGGGGTGCGTGCGCGCCCAGCCTTCAAAGCCTGGAGGCGCATCGTCATCGCCCCCTTCCTGTTCGCCTGCAACGAAGGCGGCATAGAGCAGATCGGGGCGATCCGGACCCATCGCTTGAACCACTTGTGTCACCGCGCTTGACGTGATGCGATGGTCCGCATGGCCATAGCCGCCATCAGGGCCCCATGTCATGATCACACTGGGATCGTGCAGTGCGATGAGGCCGGCGATGCGCTCGCCCATATCGCGCATCGCGTCTTGCGTATTGCGCGCGTTCGCAGCCAGCGTCCCGTCGCCAAAGCGCCAGTAGATCGGTTCTTCCAGCCCGAGCGCGAAGGCGGCGCAGCGCCCTTCGTCCTCGCGCAAGGAGGCAAGCGCATCGCCCGCCTCAAGCCCGCTTGTGCCGGGGCCCTGATCGCCGCTGGTGGCAAAAACGAGCGTGACCTCGCCTCCTTCGCGGGCGATCCGTGCAAGGACAGGCGCAAAGACGATTTCATCATCGGGATGGGAGACGATGGCAAGAACGGAAGGCGCGTCCTGCCTGCTTTCGGGCGGGGAAGGGGGATCGTCAGGCGCGGCATTATCGCTGCGCCTGTTATCCTGCAGCGCGCGCGGCGCGGCGCCGGGGGTAAGGCGGGTTACCACCTGCCCGTCCTCAAGCGTCTCTTCCGTGCCGACGATTGACGGCTTGGCCACATCTTGCGCGGTAGCAGGTGCGACAGTCGCAAGTGCGGCAACGGTGCACGCTAGCATGCGCATGACGGGTTTACTCAGCTCTTCTGGTCGCAGCATCGTCTATCACTCCTTGCGCTTATGGTGTGCGGCAAAGGGGTAAAGAATTCGGCACCATATGAGTGTGAATTGCGCAAAACCTCTTGCGAAGGAGGGGGCATCAACGCAATCATCCGCGCCATGAATGACAACACGATCAGCGCCATGATGAGCGCCCGCCTGGCCGAACCCTTTGGCTCTTTCTCCGAAACATTACAGATGTGGTCGAAGGCACAGCCCGATGCGATCGCCATCGTCGATGACGCGCGCGAACTCGCCTGGGCCGAACTTGTCGGAGAGGTCGAAAGGCTTGCCGCGCGGCTGATCGAAACGGGGCTTGAACGTGGTCAATCGGTCGCCATCCTTGGCACCAGCAGCGTGAATTACGCTCTCGTATTCCTCGCCGCGGTTCGCGCAGGCGGGGTCGCCGCGCCGCTCACCACCAGCGCCTCGCCCGATCAGCTCGAAGGGATGGCCAGGGATTCTGGCGCGCGCCACCTGTTCATTGATGATGCCAAGGCGGCGGAGCTGGGCCCTGATTTCATGGCAGACCTGATCCGCGTGCCATTGGAAGCCATCGACACATGGATGGCCCCTCCCGGAAGCCGTGCCCCCGATTACAAGCCTTCGCCAAGCGATTCGTTCAATATCATCTATTCGAGCGGCACCACCGGTATCCCCAAGGGCATCGTCCATTCGCACAAGATGCGCTGGCTGCAATTTGCCTCGACCGCCCTGTCCTATCTCGAAGGCGGTTTTCCGGTCCGCTCGCTTGCCTCGACACCGCTTTATTCCAACACGACGATGGTCGGTTTCCTGCCGGTCCTTCTGGCTGGTGGCACCGTCCGGGTGATGGGCAAGTTCGATTGTGCGCGCTGGCTCGAAAACGCGTCAAAGGACCGCACGACGATCACCATGCTGGTGCCTGTCCAATATCAGCGGTTGATGGATTTTGAAGGTTTTGACGATTACGATCTGTCCTCGCTTATCCTCAAATACTGCACCTCGGCGCCATTTTCTGCCGAGCTGAAGCGCGAAGTGCTCGCGCGGATGCCCGGCGCGCTTGTCGAGATTTATTCGATGACCGAAGGGGGTGTCGTGTGCCTTTTGCAAGCGCACGAATTTCCCGACAAGCTGCACACGGTCGGGCGCCCTGCTCCGGGAAGCGAGTTGAAGGTGCTTGATGACAAGGACAATGAGGTGCCGCCGGGCACTGCGGGCAACCTCATCGGTCGGTCCGCCACCATGATGAGCGGATACAAGAACCAGCCCGGTAAAACCTCAGAAGCGCAATATGTCGATGAAAACGGCGATGTGTGGATGCGCATGGGCGACATCGCCCGCGTCGATGAAGACGGTTTTGTCGAGCTTGTGGGTCGTTCCAAGGACATGATTATCTCCGGCGGCTTCAACATCTATCCGATTGACCTCGAAAACGAGCTTGCCAGCGAAGACGACGTTGCCGAAGCGGCGGTGATCGGTGTCCCGTCAAGGGCATGGGGCGAGACGCCGGTTGGCTTCGTGGTGCTGGGCAAGGGCGCGCGCGACACCGATGCCATCCTCGCCAGCGTCAATGCGCGGCTTGGCAAGACGCAGCGGCTTTCTGCGCTTTATGCAATCGAGGAAATGCCGCGCAGCCACATCGGCAAGCTTCTGAAAAGCGAACTTCGCGAAGAGGCAGCGGCAAGGATTGGAGATTAGAGCGTTAAAGCTTTACGACCTGCGCTTTGAGACGCGGCCACCATTGGGAGAGGGAGAGAGTGGTGGCCGCGTCTCGCTCGCTGCGTAAAAGCAGCAAAGCGCCTTGCAACGTGGTCCCGGCGCTCGCAGATCTCGGTGCGCTTTAAAAGGCACCACACGAGCATCGAAACCAACCATCAAAGCGGGCAACCTCAGCGAGGGGAACGCTGTTTCAGCGCGGGAGCCTGTGGGGTGGAAGACCGGGGTGCTGGAAGACATCCCGACTGCCCAAAGGCGCGCTTCAATCTGGCTGCCAGCCTTGCGGCAAGCGAATTGACGACACGAAGCATCGGGGGGGAAACTTCGGTGCCGTCATATGCGCGCCTGCCAGTTTGGAGAAGAGAAGAGGCTGGCAGTGCTGCGCTGCACAATTTATGGTGTTCGATAGCGTGAAACTCAAATGCTAAAATATGAAAATAAGTTGCAAAATACGCAACACAGCGAAGGGTCGGGCACAAGCGATGTCGCCGCTCACCCACAGCTGGTGCTGGACAGTAAGCGGCACGCTGCCGTAACGGCGCATTTATGCAAGCAGACCATCTTCCAGATTCGATCCTGATCGTCGATTTCGGCAGCCAAGTCACCCAGCTCATCGCGCGCCGCGTCCGCGAGGCGGGTGTCTATTCCGAAATCGCTCCATTCACCATGGCCGAAGAGGCTTTCGAACGGCTCAATCCCAAGGGCATAATCCTTTCCGGTGGTCCGGCAAGTGTGTGCGACGATGGCTCTCCACGCGCACCGCAAAGCCTGTTCGATGCGGGCGTTCCGATCCTTGGCATTTGTTATGGTCAACAGGTGATGAGCCACCAGCTGGGCGGCGAAGTGCGTCCCGGTCACGAAACCGGAGAAGGCGGCGAATTTGGCCGCGCGTACCTCACTGTCACCAAGGAATGCGCCCTTTTCGATGGCCTTTGGGCCGAGGGTGAGCGCCATCAGGTCTGGATGAGCCACGGCGACAAGGTCACGCAATTTGCAGACGGCTTCGAGATCGTCGCAACCTCGGACGGCGCCCCGTTTGCGGTGATCGCCGATGAAAAGCGCAAGTATTACGGCACTCAATTCCACCCCGAGGTTGTTCACACGCCCGATGGCGGGCGGCTGCTTGCCAACTTCGTGCGCCATGTCTGCGGCCTTGCAGGCGACTGGACCATGGCCGAGTTCCGCAAGACCAAGATCGAAGAAATCCGCGAGCAGGTCGGGGATGGCCGTGTGATCTGCGGGCTTTCGGGCGGTGTCGATTCGGCGGTCGCAGCCGTCCTCATCCACGAGGCAATCGGCGACCAGCTTACCTGCGTTTACGTCGACCACGGCCTCATGCGCCTGAACGAGACTGAACAAGTCGTCTCGCTCTTCCGCGACCATTACAACATTCCGTTGGTCGCCGTGGATGCCGAGGAAACCTTCCTGGCTGGCCTTTCAGGCGTCACCGACCCTGAGAAAAAGCGCAAATTCATCGGCGGGGCATTCATCGACCTGTTCGAGGCAGAGGCCAAGAAAGTCGGCGGCGCGGATTTCCTTGCGCAAGGCACGCTCTACCCCGACGTGATCGAGAGCGTATCCTTCACCGGCGGACCATCGGTCACGATCAAAAGCCACCACAATGTCGGCGGCCTTCCAGAGCGCATGAATATGAAGCTGGTCGAGCCTTTGCGCGAACTTTTCAAGGACGAAGTGCGCGATTTGGGCCGTGAACTTGGCCTTCCCGAAGCCTTCGTCGGGCGTCACCCGTTTCCGGGCCCTGGCCTTGCGATCCGTATTCCGGGCGAGGTTACCAAGGAACGCTGCGATATCCTTCGCAAAGCAGATGCGATCTACCTCGAAGAAATCCGCAACGCCGGCCTCTACGACGCAATCTGGCAAGCGTTCGCCGTGCTGCTTCCGGTAAAGACCGTGGGCGTGATGGGCGATGGCCGCACCTATGACAGCGTCTGCGGCCTTCGCGCGGTGACCAGCACCGACGGAATGACCGCCGACGTCTATCCCTTTGACGCCGCTTTCCTGACGCAAGTTGCAACGCGTATCGTGAACGAAGTGAAGGGCATCAACCGCGTGGTTTACGATTACACGTCGAAACCTCCCGGCACGATTGAGTGGGAATAGCGGCAACCTTTGCGGGTTTTGCGCATTCTGATAGCGATAGATCAAAGCCAATTGTCAAACGGACTATGACCATGAACGCCATTCGCACTGCCGCTTTTGCCTCGCTCCTTACCCTCGCTGCTTGCGGGCAGACCGCCAGCGAAGAGCCTGCCCCCGTCATCGAGGGCGCATGGGAAGTTGATAGCGCCGCTTCCAGACTTTCCTACGTTTCGATCAAACAGGGCGAAATTGCCGAGACCAATACCTTTGAAACGGTAACCGGCTCGGTCACGGGCGCGGGCGAGGCCATGGTCGAGATTGATCTCGCTTCCGTTTCCACCGGTGTCGATATTCGCAACGAACGCATGCGCGACATTTTCTTCTCGGTTGCCGACAATCCCAAAGCAACCGTGACCGCCAAGGTGGACCCGGCTTCCTTTGAGGCTCTTGCGGTTGGCGAAAGCGCCGATACGACGCTCGATGGCACGCTCTCGCTTGCGGGCGTCGAAGCGCCGTTTCAGGCCGAGGTCAGCGTGACGCGCGCGGGACCGGACCGCGTGATCGCAGTCACCGATAAGCCCGTTATTATCGAAGCGGGCCGGTTCGAACTCGCCGATGAATTGGCCGAGCTTCAGGAGCTTGCCGGGCTCGATTCGATCACGCCTGTTGTGCCCGTGACCTTCTCGATCGCTTTCCAGCGGTAAGAGGCTGCTGCATGCAGCTTGATCTGGGTGGCGACCAACGAACGGATATCTTGCGTCGCAGCCAAGAAGCATTGATCGAGCGGTTCGGGCGCATCATTCGCCCCCCTGAGAAACGGCGCAGCCCTGAATGGGTTCTGGTGCACGGGGTAATCGGAGCGCAAACCAAGACCGCTGCCTCAAACGCCTCGACCGATGGACTTTTGGCCGAGTTTGGTTCGTGGGAGGCGGTAGCGGAGCTTTCCGAGGAGGCTCTCGAAAAACGGCTTCAGCGGCAGAGCTTTCCCTCGGTTGCGGCCAAGCGGCTAAGGGCGTGCCTTCGGGCGATCATTGCCGAGCGGGGAAGTGTCAGCCTTGCCCACCTTTCAAACCTGCCTTTGGGAAAGGCGATGGCATGGCTTGAGACGCTGCCCGGCGTTGCGCGCAAGAACTCCGCCGGGGTGATGAACGCATCGAGCTTCGACCGCAAAGCGATGGTTATCGACGGCCACCATCGCCGCATCATGCAGCGCATGGGCGTGGTTCCTCTCAAAGCGGACACAGCGAAAACCTATGACGCGCTTATGCCGATTGTGCCGGGCGAATGGTCCGCCGCCGATATGGATGAGCACCATTTGCTCCTGAAGAAACTGGGCCAGACGTTCTGCCGGCCGCGTTCGCCCAAGTGCGAGGGATGTCCGGTGCACGAAGACTGCGAGATGGGAACCCCTCAGGTTGCGCGCGGTTGATAGAGCACACCATGCCGTGCGGTCTGGCTGTTCGTTGACAGGAGCGCCCCTGATGCCTCTCTCAAAGCCGATGACATTTTGCGCCATTATGAGCGCTGCGCTTCTGGTGTCCTGTTCCACCGCGGATAGCCCTTCGAACGACACTGCAATCGAGGAGCAAAGAGCCGATATGAAACCAAAGACCGACCTTTCCTATGGCCCGCATGAGCGCAATACATTGGACTTGTATGTGCCAGCGGATGTCACCGATCCGCCGCTGCTTGTATTTATTCACGGTGGCCAATGGCGACGCGATGACAAGGATCGTCTGGATCGGTTTGGCCGCATCGACGCTTTGATGAAGGCTGGCATCGCGGTTGCAACAATCAATATGCGTTATTCGACCGATGCGATTTGGCCTGCTCAATTGGAGGATGTTCGCGCGGCCGCGCGGTTCCTGCGCGAGCAGGCGGCGGATTATGGCTACACCACCGATCAGATTGCCTATTGGGGAGAATCTTCGGGCGCTCATCTGGCTTTGATGGCGGGTCTTTCCGGGGCGCCCGAATTCGGCCTTTCAGAAGGTGGGCCAATCGCACCGACCGCAGCGATCGTTGCGTGGTTTGCACCATCAGACCTCACACAGATCGCGGCAGATCGCGAGGCCGATAATGTGCCCGGTGGCAATGAGGAATTTGGCCAGCCCACTCCGGAAAATCGTCTTATCGGTGAACCGGTCGCTGATAATCTTGCCAAGGCGCGCGCGGCGAGCCCGGTGGACATCGTTCAGACCGCGCCGCCCAATGCCCCGATCCCGCCAATCCTGCTGGCGCACGGTACGCAGGACCCCGTGGTGTCGCCGCTGCAATCTGATCGCCTGAAAAAAGTGGTTGAGGCCCGGTTTTCAGGTGCAGAGATTACATTGAGAAAGGTCGATGGCGCCAGCCATGGTAGCGAAGAGTTCGCTGATGAAATCGAGCCTGCGATTGCGTTCCTGCTGCGCCATTTCAAAGCCGGTGGATGATCTTGGCCGCATGGTATGGCAACTTTGCCCCGTGGCTCCTTGGGGCTTTGGCAAAATTCCTGCTCAGGTTTCCCGCCGCCGCGCCATATGAAGGCCGTGATGCTGAACGCTGATCAAGTCGAACAGGTTTACCGCAAGCTTGCAGACGCCATGCCGGGTCGCACCAGGAATGCCAAAGGCCCTAAGGGTCAACCCGATGCCTTTCGCTCGTGCATCTCCTGCATGCTGTCTGCGCAGTCGCTTGACCGCAATACCGCGGCCGCGACCAAGGCTTTGTTCAAGCTTGCCCGCACGCCTGAGGCGATGCTTGCGTTGGAGGATGATGCCATCCGCGAGGCGATCAAACCGTGCGGGCTCTACAACAACAAGACGAAGAACATTCGCAAGTTTTGCACCGCGCTTATCGAAGAGCATGGCGGCGTGGTGCCGGATACGCGCGAAGGGCTGATGAGCCTGCCCGGCATTGGTCGCAAATGCGCTGACATCGTCATGAGTTTTACCTTCGGGCAGGACACCATCGCGGTCGACACCCATGTCCACCGGGTGTGCAATCGCATCGGCCTGACAAAGGCCAGGACCGCCGATAAAACCGCCCAGCAACTGGAAGAACGCTCGCCACAATGGGCAATGCGTGACGGGCATTTCTGGCTCATCCAGTTTGGCAAGAAAGTGTGCCGCGCGCGCATTCCCAAATGCGATATCTGCGTGGTCAGCGACCTGTGCGAAACGGGACCAATTGCACGGGGCCAATCAGCCGGGGAAGCTGACGCCGGTTAGCTCTTCGGATTTTTCCCAAAGCGCCTTTGCCAAGGCTTCATCGCGGATATGCGGATAGACGCCCGAGGATCGCGGTGGCTCCTCGCCCACCATTTCGCCGACCTCGCAATCCTCGCAATAGACGCCGCCCATGCCCTCTAAAAGTGGGGATGTAGCGGCCCAAACGGTGGTTGAGGCGCCTTCCTCGGTGGATTTGAACATGGCGTGCGTATTGCCTTCATCATCGTACCACCCCATCGCTTTTTGCTCATCCATCGTCAGGTGGCGTTGCAGCGGTGTGGCGATGCCGCCGGGATGAACGGCAAAGGCGCGAATACCGTGGGGTTCGCCCAATTTATCGAGGTGGAGTGCAAACAGGGCATTGGCGCTCTTCGCCGCGCCATAGGCGGACCATTTGTCATAATCACGCCGCTTCCAATCAAGATCGTCGAGGTCGAGCGCATTGAGGCGGTGACCGATCGAGGAGAGGCAGACAACCCGCGCAGAGCCCGCCGCCTTGAGCAATGGCCAAACCCTCGCAGTCAGGTGAAAATGGCCCAGATGATTGGTCGAAAACTGCATTTCATAGCCGCGCTCGTCACGCATCAGCGGGCTTGCCATGATTGCCGCGTTATTGATGAAAATGTCGATTTCGAACCAGTGGTTTGCAAGCTCGGCTGCGAACGAATCGATGGAATGAGGGTCCGACAGATCGAGCGCGAGGACCAGAATATCGCCCCCGATATCGTCCAGAACTTCTTGCGCCTCCACAGGTCGCCTCGCGCCGACACAAATTTTTGCGCCCGCTTGCGCCAAAGCGCGAACCGTTTCTGTGCCGATGCCTGAATAGCCGCCGGTCACCAGAACCCGCTTTCCCGTAAGGTCAATGCCGGCAACGACCTCCTTCGCGGTGGAGCGCATGCCAAATGGAGAGCCAATAGGTGTCTGTTGCGAGGTCATTTTCATCACATCCATGTCTTGGAGAAAGGGTCGGCTGAGGCTACCAGTCTAGCCCAAAGTTCAAACATTGCGAGGGAGACTGAAAGTATGAAGACCGCGATCACCGAAATGTTCGGCATTGAGCACCCGATTATCCAGGGCGGAATGCACTTTGTCGGCTTTGCCGAAATGGCGGCGGCTGTGTCAAATGCAGGGGGCCTGGGCATCATCACCGGCCTGACGCAAGGCACGCCCGAAAAGCTCGCCAATGAGATCGCGCGTTGCAAGGACATGACCGACAAGCCATTCGGCGTAAACCTGACTTTTCTGCCTTCGCTTACACCGCCCGATTATCCCGGACTTGTCAAAGCCATCATCGAGGGCGGCGTTAAAGTGGTCGAAACCGCTGGCCGCAACCCGCAGGAAGTGCTGCCTCACCTCAAGGATGCAGGCGTCAAGGTGATCCACAAATGCACCAGCGTGCGCCACTCCCTGAAAGCGCAGGAAATCGGCTGCGATGCGGTGTCGGTCGATGGTTTCGAGTGCGGCGGTCACCCTGGCGAAGACGATGTGCCAAACTTTATCCTTCTGCCGCGCGCCGCGGACGAGCTGGAAATCCCATTCGTTTCCTCAGGCGGCATGGCCGATGGCCGCAGCCTGGTGGCATCGCTCGCCATGGGTGCACAGGGAATGAACATGGGCACGCGCTTTATCGCCACCAAAGAAGCCCCCGTGCACGAAAACGTGAAAAAGGCGATCGTCGCCGCATCCGAACTCGACACGCGCCTTGTCATGCGCCCGCTCCGCAATACCGAGCGCGTACTGAACAATGATGCGGTCCAGCGGCTCCTGGAGAAGGAAAAAGAGCTCGGCGATGATCTCAAGTTTGAGGACATCCTGCCAGAGGTCGCGGGTGTTTATCCGTCGATCATGATGGAAGGCGAAATGGACAAGGGCGCATGGTCGTGCGGCATGGTCGCGGGCCTCATCAACGACATTCCCACTTGCAAGGAATTGATCGACGGCATCATGGCGGAGGCCGAAGAGATCATCACAAAGCGTATGGGCGCAATGCTTGCCGCTTAAAAGCGCGCATTTGGCAAGATAGGAACCGGGCGGGTCGGGACATTTGGTCCCGGCCCGCTTTTCTTATGGGTGTGCGATTATGATCGGCGCTATTTTCTGGCTGCGCCCCGCTATGGCGAATTAGCGCGCGCCTTCGGATGCTTGTTCTACGCGCGTGTAAGGGACGAAATCCTCAAACCGCACCGCGCCGGTAAAGAAGCCCGAATAGCGTTCGACCGTGTTGGCGATATCCTGACGGCAAAGCTGGGAACCGCTGAACCGCTCGAGGACAAGCACATCGTCGCGGTCGATATCCTGCGGCCTTGTTGTCCGCTGCACATAGATCGTCTTGCCACGGCCATAGACATAGGCTGTATCGTCGATGGTGGTGACGCGCTGATGGGCAAGGCTGTTGATGCAATTGACCGGCTCGCCGGCCTCGCGCCCTTCGAGCATTTTGGCAAGACGCGCTTCGCCTTTGGAAAGCTCTTGCCCAGCCTCGTCAGGCGATGCGTCGCCAGCCATTGCTGGCGCACCGGTGAGCAAGGTGAGGGCGGCTGCCCCGCAAAAAGCGGCGCTGGCGGTGGCGGCGTTAAAACGAATCATGACACACTCCTGATTGCCGGTCATGGAACCATGGTAGCATATCACTGAACCTGCGCTGACCGCAGGTGGGGCCGGCCGCGTGCCGTTACCCCTCACTCATATTCGAGGGTGAGCGCAAACTGCCCCTCGTAAAAGCCCGGCACGGTGTTCGAAGGCACTTGCAAGCGGCCTGCGATCGTGAAGGTGAAATAACCATCGGGATTAACGATGCGAAAGCGGCGCGGATTGGTGTTGATGATAATCGGAGGCTGGCTGCCGATAAGGATCGCATCCATCACCAGCGTTTCCGTACCGCCTGATCGGGTGAGGATGTGCTGATTGGCGTTCACATTGATTAAAACCGTCTGAAGGAACTGGCCATAGCCCCAGAAACGCGCCGGCTCCTGGGTGCCGTCGATCTGAATGATACCGCCTGTGGTGCTTACGTTTCCGGCCGAATCCATGACAATTTCGCCATCGCTATTGCCGGGGATGATGTCGCCGAAATCGAGATCGGTTTGTTTGACGAAGCTTAAGGGAGTGACGAGAAACGCCTGTGTGTCGGCTGTTTGCGTTTCCTGTGCGAGCGCATTTGCAGGCAGCATCCATAGGCCGAGAATGGCTCCCAGCAGGCCTGCAATACGTTTGAAGCTGTGCATGTTTATTCGCGACCCAACCGTTCCTGATGAGCGGTCTCTAGGTGCAAACAATTAACTATCTTTAAAAATCAGGCGGCTGTCTTTTCGTCGCCTGTATTCGCTGGGCCTTCATCGGCTGGTCCGCCGCGAAGGACAAAACGCCGGTCGCAATAGCCGCAATCGACATAGCCGCTGTCGTCAATTTCCATGTAAACAAGCGGGTGGCCGAGAGCTGCGGGACGGTATCCGCTCCCTGCGCGAATAGAGCTTGCCCCGTCGCAGGAAACGCGCCGGGTGTCGACTTTGATTGTCTCAGGAATGAGTTCTGCCATATCCCGCCCGATAATCTCAGTCTGGTTTGTTTTCAACTCCCCAATCCATACGCAAAGGCGCTGTATGCCGGGTTAGTTGTAATCGATGGTGACGGTAAATGTGCCGAGATAGGTGCCCGGTTGCTGATTGGCGCCAACATCCAGAGTGCCCGCGACCCGAAAATCATATTCGGTCAGAAAGAAATAACCCGGCAGTCCGAAAATCACTGTGCGGTTATAATCGGTGGTGAAATCGCGCAAGGTCATGGTTTGCCCCGGCAGCGATGTGTGGGCAAGCTCGATGCTGTCGGTGCCAGCCGGACCGACATAGGTCGGAAAGTCGATGAACAGGCGCCGCGTCATGCGGAATTCTGCGGATTGCGGGTTGCCGCCCGCCGATATGACCGAGCCCGAGGTCGAAACCGCGCCAGCAGGCGAAAGTGTGATCGTTCCGCCTGTATCGCCCGGAATGATCTCCCCGAAGTCGAGATCGGCCAGCTTCACAAGGCGCGTGTCGATTACGATTTCGGTGTTGGCGGTCGTGGTTGTCGTTTCCGCAACTGCCCCATGCGGCGCGAGGCACAGCGCTGCCATCGCCGCCAGCGAGG
This sequence comes from Qipengyuania sp. S6317L1, assembly GCF_023015615.1. GTDB lineage: Bacteria > Pseudomonadota > Alphaproteobacteria > Sphingomonadales > Sphingomonadaceae > Erythrobacter. Next base: position 27,042 of record NZ_JALKAJ010000001.1, read on the forward strand.
CGGAGGCGAGGCGCATGGTGCGTGCGCTTTTGCGCAAAAGCGATGTGCCGGTCTTTTCCATTACACCCTGGCCTATAGATCGCCGGTTATGCGCAGAAGCTGACCAAAGAGAGTTACCGGTCCATTTACTTTTTACGCCCCCTTGCGTCCCTCATCACCCGCTTTATTGGCTATGGGTATGAATGCTCCAGCCATCCGCATCGACAATCTCGCCAAACGCTATGCCGCGCCCAAGGGCGCAAAAGGGGCTGAGGCAGAAGGAAAATTGGCATTGAAGGGTGTCAGTTTTGATGTGCCCGAAGGGTCGATCTTTGGCCTTCTTGGTCCCAATGGGGCGGGCAAATCGACGCTGATCAATATTCTTGCCGGCCTCGTTAACAAGACCAGCGGCTCGGCCGAAATCTGGGGCTTTGACATTGACGAGCAGCGTCGCAATGCAAGCCGCGCCATCGGGATCGTGCCGCAGGAAATTGTCTTCGATCCTTTTTTCACGCCCTATGAAGTGCTCGAAAACCAGGGCGGCTTTTACGGCATCGGGGCCAAGGACCGGCGCAGCGAGGAATTGCTGGAGGCGGTGCGGCTTGCCGACAAGCGCGATGCCTATGCCCGCACGCTTTCAGGGGGGATGAAGCGGCGGTTGTTGGTGGCCAAGGCGATGGTCCATTCGCCCCCGATCCTTGTCCTTGATGAACCCACCGCAGGTGTCGATGTCGATCTTCGCCGGCAGTTGTGGGAGCTTGTGAAAGAGCTCAACGATGAGGGGGTCACCATCGTGCTCACCACGCACTATCTCGAAGAGGCTGAGGAGCTGTGCGACGAGATTGCGATCATCAACCACGGTGAACTCATCGCGCACAAGCCCACCGCCGACCTCATCAATATGGCGCGCGAGAAGATCGTTGCGGTGACGCTTGCCAATGACGTGCCAGCTGCGCCCACGCATGATGCGTTTCACAAGGTTGAACTCACCGGTGAGCGTGGCGTGGAAATAACCTATGACAAGGACGAGATGAGCGCAGGGCAAGTGCTCGCCATTCTTCAGGCGCAGGGCCTCACGATCGAGGATGTCACCACCAGAGAGGCCGACCTCGAAGACGTCTTCGTGCAATTGACCAGCGCAAGCTAGGCGACGTTTGCCGGAACAGGCTTTGCCCGGGTAAACGCAATTTTCACGGGCTTTGAGCTAAGCCCTCGCCCATGGTGGCAACAGCTCACATGAACGCTTCGGCCAAGGGAGGAGGGCATTACCTCTCGATCCATTACCTGCGCGCGGTCGCGGCGGTGATGGTGGTGGCCGAGCATATCTTCAACTATGCGCTGGTCCCGGTCGAGGATGAAGTGTTTTTCCATTGGCTCCGGCACGGCGTCGCCATCTTCTTTATCATTTCGGGCTTTGTGATGGTCACATCAACGCAAGGCCGCACCACCCGGCCGGCCGCGTTCATGAAAAGGCGCTTTTTGCGCATCGCCCCGCTTTACTGGGTGATGACGATTTGCTGGATCGGGTTCCTGCCAAGTTGGAACCTTGAGCATTTGGCCGGGTCGCTACTGTTCCTGCCGAGTCCGGACCCTGTTACGGGTGTCATGCGCTCGCCTTTGCTGGAGCCGGGGTGGTCGCTCAATTACGAGATGTTCTTCTATCTTGTTTTTGCAGGCATCTTACTACTGCCGGAAAAGATGCGGTTTTGGGTCGCAGCACTCGTTCTGGGCCTGTTCTCGCAAAGCACGCAATGGTTCAATCTGCCGCCTTACCTGGCCTATTTCGCAAGCCATCTCCTGTTGCTCTTCGTCGCTGGCATGGCTCTTGCCAGGTTCAACTGGCGGTTGCCTGTATGGATGAGTTTTGCCGGATTTGCAGGCCTTGCGATCACTCCGCATTTTACCGATGTTTGGATATTTTCTGTCTTCATACCGTGTGTGGCGATTGTCGCAGGCGCTCGCTCGCTTGATGGGTATCTGCCTGAAATAAAGCTGCCCACGTTATTGGCTGACGCTTCCTATGCGATTTACCTCTCCCAGTTGATAACATTGCAAATCTGCTCGGTTCTGGTGGCGCCTTATCTGCCCGGACCTGCGACGTTTGTCGTTGTCATGGCGCTTTCCTGCTGGGTCGGTGTTCTTGTCCACCGACGCATCGAAAACCCGCTGACCGCTTTGTGTCAAAGGGGCTTTTCGGTCTTTCAATCAAGGGCGGTGCAAAGCGCAGCCTAGCCGGTCTTGCGCTTAGACCTCTTGCCAGCCGCCGCTGCCCGCGTCATTGCGCTTGGGCATGACTAAGCAAGCGGATGCAAATGCGGCTGAAACAAGCGCATATGATGTAATCATCATCGGATCGGGAGCCGCCGGGCTGACCGCAGCGTTGGAGCTTGCGACACGCCTGCGGGTTCTGGTCCTTGCCAAAGGCTCGCTCACCGGCGGATCGACCGCATGGGCGCAGGGCGGGATCGCCGCTGTGCTTGATGCAGGCGACACTTTCGAAAACCACGTACGCGACACGATGGTCGCAGGCGCTGGTTTGAATGACCGTGAGGCGGTGGAATTCGTGATCGAGCGCGCGCCGGAAAGCATCGACCGGCTGGTCGAGCTGGGCGTGCCGTTTAACAAAGACTCGGGTGATCTGCACCTGACGCGCGAAGGCGGGCACTCGCACCGCCGTATCGTCCATGTCGACGATGCAACCGGATGGGCGGTGCAATCGGCTCTGCTCAGAGCGGCTGAAGCCAATCCCAACATCACCATGCTGGGCGGTCGCACCGCGATTGACCTGATCACCGACCGCAACCGCGAACGCTATTCGGGCGGCGGCCATGTCTGGGGCGTTTATGCGCTCAATGAAGAAACCGGCTGGGTCGAACGCCACGTCGCGCGCGCCACGATCATGGCGGCGGGCGGGGCTGGCCGGGTGTATCAATTCTCCACCGCGCCAAGAGGCGCGACCGGAGACGGCATCGCCATGGCATGGCGGGCAGGGGCGCGCGTCTCGAACATGGAGATGATGCAGTTTCACCCCACCTGCCTCTACAATCTCGAAGTCAAAAACTTCCTCATCACAGAGGCCGTGCGCGGCGAGGGCGGGCATTTGAAGCACCCGGAAACCGGGCACCGCTTCATGACCGAATATGACGCCGACCGCATGGAATTGGCGCCCCGCGATGTGGTTGCGCGCGCGATCGACGACCAGATCAAGCGATTTGGCCTCGACTACGTGCATCTCGATATCAGTCACCAGCCGCCTGAATTCGTGCGCGAACACTTCCCGACGATTTATGACAAGCTGATGGGTCTTGGCATTGATATGACCAAGGAACCGATCCCCGTCGTCCCTGCGCAGCACTACACCTGCGGCGGGATCGTGGTGGACCTGTTCGCGCGCACCGATCTGCCCGGCCTTTGGGCTGCGGGCGAGTGCACGGAAAGCGGCCTCCACGGCGCGAACCGTCTCGCGTCAAATAGCCTGCTCGAATGCTTCGTGTTCGGCGAAGCGGCGGCCTCCGACATTCTTACCATGTGGGACGAATTGCCCGAGCCTCCCGCCATCCTCCCATGGGATGAAAGCCGCGTGTCGGATTCGGATGAGCAGGTGGTGATCAAGCAGAACTGGACCGAGATCCGGCGCTTTATGTGGAACTATGTCGGCATTGTGCGCACCACAAAGCGGCTAGAGCGCGCGGCCAATCGCATTGCTCTCCTGCGCCAGGAGGTCGAGGATTATTACGGCAGCTTTGTGGTGACGACCGACCTCATCGAACTGCGCAATCTGCTGCAATCGGCCGAACTCATCGTCACCTCGGCGCTCGCCCGCAAGGAAAGCCGGGGCCTGCATTACACACTCGATTATCCGGGCCTGAAAGCCACGGTGCGCGATACGGTGCTGGTGCCTTAAAGAATCGAGCGGCCGCGAGGCCCGCTTGTGGCCCGCGACCGCTCTCCCATTGCCTCAATACGATCAGTCGTCGAGGCCGTAAGGGTCGCTGCTGCTGCCCCACGGATCATTGTCAGGCGGTGTCATGCCTTGAGTCACCGTGCCGCTGCCGATCACGTCGATGATGCTGCCGATGCCGCCCGAAACGCCGTCAGTTTCCTGACCGCTGAGCATTTGGACGCGCGACTTTGCATTCGCAGATGCAGCGGCAATGCCGGCTGCAAGTTGATCGCTGCCGATACGGGCAGCTTTCTTGCTGGTTTTCATGGTCTTCTCCAATGGTGAACCCGGACAATCATGCGTGAACCGTGGCCCCACTGCCCGGGCGTTGAGTGGGTGACGGGATTAGGGAAGGACGCTGCGGTCCGATGGGGGTGCGCGGTGCAACGCGCACAGAGGCAGAACTTGGCGCTTTGGTGGTAACTTGCGGGCAGCGAAGGCAGCTTTGCGTGCCGTTTTCGGCAAACCAGCGGCAGGTGGCGCGCAGCGTGCAAGCAGGCGCTACATCCACCACGGGCTGCAATTGTTCGAGGATCGCCTTGCCAAGCCCGCATCCCCCGTCGCGCCACTGGCCACAGCCACTGTTCGCGCAAGGGGCCGAAAAACGCAGCGCATGGCCGGGGTCAATTCCAAGCTCGTCAGCATCGAAATCATCGGGAAGCTCTGCGCCCTTGTGAGTATAGGCAACCTGCGCCTCGCCATCCTCTTCGAGCACCACGCCAAGAAGCTTTGCCTCGGGATGATCGAACGGCGCGCTGGGGCAATCGAGCTGCGGTTCTTCGGACATTTGCGGTGTATCCTTCCCTCGAAACGGATGCGATCGGGTCGAGGAGAGACAGTAGGCAGGCAGCGCGGCGCGGCGTATCGACCGGGTGTGCTAGTGCAAGTGTAGGGGCGCACCGGCCCGGCAGCGGCAGTCAAACTGCACCCTACGAAAAAGAGCGGCCGCAGGTCCGATGAAGGACCCACAGCCGCTCTCTTGCGACCCTTAAAGGGGGGGAAGGGGGCAGGCCGCTTTTCGTAAAGCCAACTAATAGGTCGCGGGCCGCGCGCGGCTCTATCGCTCTCATGTGCTAGTGTTCCTGATATACAGCACACAGAAAGAAAGAGCGGCCTAGATGAACGTTATGATCAGACCCCTCGCAATCGCGCTGGCTGGCGCTGGCCTCGCCGCAGCTACCCTCGCAGCTCCTCTCGCAGCCCAGGATCCGGCATCGCAGGGCCCTGCTTCAGATGCGCCCCTTTCCGACAACCAGATAATCGTCACCGCAAAAGCCGCTGGCGCGCCGATGTGGACGATCGAAACCGAGGCGGGCGCGGTCATCCTCGTGGGCGAAATCCGCGCCGTCCCCAAATCGACGCCCTGGTTTCCCGACCGGCTCGAGAGTGCCACACGCGAAGCTGACCGCGTGATCGTGCGCGGCGCGCCCAAGTTTTCACCCGGCGATGTGTTTCGCCTGCTCTTTCGCGGGGGCAAGTTCACAAAGCTTCCTGATAAGGGGGTGGCTGCCGATTATCTGGACGATGCGCAGCGTGCCCGGCTCGCAAGCCTCGAGGCGGAATACGACATCGACTATGATCGTCGCTCGTTCCTGATGACCGGCTTTGACCTCCTCGCGCGGAGGCTCGACTTCGATGATGAGACGACCAAGGACGCAACCGACATCGTGAAAAAAGCGGCGAGCAAGGCCGATGTGCCTGTCACCCGGCCAGAGCGGTTTCGCGGCGAAGACCTGCTCGACAACCTTGCAGACGCTCCGCCCACAAGCCACATCCCCTGCCTGGAAGCTGCGATGAGCGCGACCGAGGCGGGGCAAGCGATCATTCAAAAGCGTGGTGAGGATTGGCGCAGCTTCGATATTCCTGCCGTCATGGCGAACCCGCTCGAAGTGGCGCTGGGCACTTGCTGGCCGTGGGCGGACGATGAGCTTGGCGATGAGATCCGCGGGCAATGGGTGGGCATGATTGCCGATGCGTCCGAGCAGCCGGGCGTGACGCTTGCCGTGGTGCCCTTGCGCGTATTGGCCGAGCCCGACGGCGTCCTCGACCAGCTTGAGGCGCAGAATTTCCTCATCGGCGGGCCTGACTGGCGGGGGAAGGCCGCGGCCTCTCCCGAAGGCTAACCCTTGCTCTTGCGGCGCAGGTCTGCATTGTAGGTTGCCGGAAGAAACCAAAGGAACCGCTGCACCCATGCCCACCATCACCACGCCCAACACAGGCATCGAACTTTTTTACGAAGACCACGGTGATCCATCGCGCGAAACGATCCTGCTGATCATGGGACTAGGCGCGCAGATGACCTTGTGGCCCGATGAACTGGTCGAAACGCTGGTCGGGCACGGTTTTCGCGTCATCCGATATGACAACCGCGACATTGGCCTTAGCCAGAAGTTTGAAGGCGCAAAGCCGCCAAAGCTAGCCTGGCAGATCATTCGCCAGAAGATCGGTTGGCCCGCCAAGGTGCCCTACACGCTGGAGGCGATGGCCGATGATGCGGTTGGCCTCCTGACCGCTCTGGACATCGGGAAGGCGCATATCGTCGGGGCCAGCATGGGCGGCATGATTGCGCAGCTTACCGCGATCAATCATCCCGAGCGCCTCTTGTCGCTCACCTCGATCATGTCGACCACCGGCAACAGCTCGCTTCCCGTGGCGGAAAAACACGCGATGGACGCGCTTGTTGCTCCGATCAAATCAATGGAGGAAGACGATCTGGTGGCGCACGGCCTTAACATTTCGCGCAATATCGGATCGCCCGGATATCCTGCGGACGATGAGCGCGCGAAAGAGCGTATTCTCGCGACCATCCGGCGCAGCGTCTATCCCGCAGGGCTTCCGCGGCAACTCGCGGCGATCATCGATGATGGCTGCCGCCGTTCGCGCCTCGCAAGTGTGACCGCTCCAACGCTCGTCCTTCACGGAGAGGGGGATCCGCTGGTCAAGCTTGAAGGTGGTCAGGATACGGCAAAACATATTGCGGGGGCCAAGCTCGTCACCATTCCGGGGTGGGGCCATGATCTGCCGATCGAGCTGATCGAGCCATTGGCAGGGCACATCGCCGATCACGCCCGCGCGGCGAGCGAGAAGGCGCCTGAATCAGCCCCAGAGCCAGCATAGGGGCGGGCTAGCAGCAACAATATTGCAAGCCCGTTTGCGAAAGATTCAAGGATTGATTCACATGATTCAATCACCAAATTTTTCTTCACAGATTCACTTTGGGGGTTGCGGAAGTCGCGACTCAAGCTTTTCCGGCGCTTCGCTGCACTGCAACATAAATATGTGATCGGGTTCGGTGCAGAATCATAGTTAAAAGGCCGTTGACCCGATTCCGCTTCTGATTCACTATCTGGTGGTTCGGTTCGCAATGGACCCCCAAATTGTAGTGCGCATCCTCGCTTTCAGGCACGCTCCCGGGCATTAGGCACAAGGGGCGGCACGGGGAAGGAGTCGCTGCGAACGGGTTTTTTGAGGGCTGATCGAGACGGTTTGAAGGGACTGCCTGTGCGTGCGCTTGCTGTGAGTGTGCCTGCGCAAAACACGGGCAAAAGATGTCGATAACACGGTGCGGAACAGAATCGGAACAAATGAGCTTTTGCGCTATACGGGTCAAAAGCTCCCGATTCGAGTGAAATAGAACGGGGCGATCATGGAATTTAAAGCGGGTGACGAAGTGCTGAATGAAGCAGAAGGCGTTGACGTGGCCGACACACAGGAAAAGGCAAGCACGAATGCAGGTAAGGCTGTGACAATGGAAAAATCCGACAAAGGCAGCGACGCTCTTATCGCGGAGAAAAGCGCAGAAGCGCTGGGCAACGCTGTGGCAAGCGCGGCCAAAGCTGCCGCAGATGACAGCAAGAAGGTCAACGACCGCCGCTTCGATATCCAGATCGACGAAAGCCGCGATGCCAACCTTACCGAGTTCGGCAAGGAAACGCTGACCGACCGCTACCTGCTGCCCGGCGAAAAGTATCAGGATCTGTTCGCGCGCGTGGCCGATGCCTATGCCGACGATGCCAAGCACGCGCAGCGGCTTTATGACTACATCTCGAACCTGTGGTTCATGCCTGCAACGCCGGTGCTGTCCAATGGCGGCACCAGCCGGGGGCTACCGATTTCGTGCTATCTCAACTCGGTGAGCGACAGCCTCGACGGGATTGTGAACACCTGGAACGAAAACGTGTGGCTCGCCTCCAAAGGCGGCGGCATTGGCACCTATTGGGGCAATGTGCGCGGCATTGGCGAGCCTGTGGGCCTCAACGGCAAGACCAGCGGCATCATTCCGTTCGTGCGGGTGATGGATTCGCTCACTCTGGCGATTTCGCAAGGCTCGCTGCGCCGTGGTTCGGCTGCGTGCTATCTCGATATCTCGCACCCGGAGATCGAGGAATTCCTCGAAATCCGCAAACCCTCTGGCGACTTCAACCGCAAGGCGCTGAACCTGCACCACGGCGTGCTGCTCACCGATGACTTCATGGAAGCGGTGCGCGACGGGGCCGAGTTTGAACTGAAATCACCCAAGACCGGCGAAGTGCGTGGTAAAGTCGATGCGCGTTCGCTGTTCCAGAAGCTGGTCGAAACCCGCCTCGCAACGGGCGAACCTTACATCGTGTTCAACGACACGGTGAACCGCATGATGCCAAAGCACCACCGTGAGCTTGGCCTCAAGGTTTCGACCTCGAACCTGTGCTCTGAAATCACTTTGCCCACCGGCATTGACCACCTCGGCAATGACCGCACGGCTGTGTGCTGCCTTTCATCGCTCAACCTTGAAAAATGGGATGAGTGGAACGGCGACAAGCAGTTCATCGAAGACGTGATGCGGATGCTCGACAACGTGCTTCAGGACTATATCGACCGCGCACCGCCGGAAATGGCGCGCGCGAAATACTCTGCCATGCGTGAGCGTTCGGTCGGCCTTGGTGTGATGGGCTTCCACTCCTTCCTGCAATCGAAGGGGCTTGGCTTTGAAAGCGCGATGGCGAAGGCCATGAACCTTAAAATGTTCAAGCATATTCAGGCGAAAGCTTCGGAAGCCTCCATGCTTCTGGCGCAAGAGCGTGGCCCTTGCCCCGATGCGGCCGACATGGGCGCGATGGAGCGTTTCAGCTGCAAGATGGCAATTGCGCCAACCGCCTCGATCTCGATCATTTGCGGCGGCACCTCTGCCTGCATCGAGCCGATCCCGGCGAACATCTACACCCACAAGACGCTCTCGGGCTCTTTCATCGTGAAGAACCCCTATCTTGAGAAACTGCTCGACAAGAAGAGCAAGAACTCGACCAATGTGTGGAACTCGATCCTTGAAAAGGGCGGCAGCGTCCAGCACCTCGATTTCCTCACCGCCGAGGAAAAGGCGAGCTTCAAGACCAGTTTCGAGATCGACCAGCGCTGGCTGCTCGAATTCGCAGCCGACCGCAGCCCTTATGTCGATCAGGCGCAATCGCTGAACCTGTTCATCCCGGCTGACGTCGACAAATGGGACCTTATGATGCTGCACTTCCAGGCGTGGGAGAAAGGCATCAAGTCGCTTTATTATCTCCGCTCGAAATCGGTCCAGCGCGCAGGCTTTGCCGGAGGCGTTGAAGCCGACAACACGGCGGACGCGGCAAAATTCGAGCTGAGCGCCGAGCAAACCGACTATGAGGAATGCTTGAGCTGCCAGTAAGGCTCCTCGACAAGCACAAAGACCCCCGCCAGGCCCAGCGCTTTGGCGGGGGTTTTTGTTTCTCTTGTCTGTTTGCCTCGGGGCTTTGACGTAGCTTGGCGGCAAAGCCTGCCTAACGCTGTTGGCGTACACTTTGCGTTCGCCCGCCGTTACAGGAGACCCCCCGCGCCATGTTCGCCAGCAGAGCTTCCGCTGCCCGAGATTTCGAGCGCAGCCAGATCAGCGCCGTTGGCACGTGCAAGACCGCGCGCGGACAGGAATTCGAGATCGAATATCGCGATATCTCGCAAGGGGGATGCCGCGTCGATGATCTGGTTGGCGGGATGAGCCTCGGCGCGCATGTGAGCCTTTTTATCGAAGGGACCGGACCAATCCGCGCCGAAGTCGCGTGGCGACAGGGTGACCGCGTGGGTTTGGAATTCTTGCAACTTTTGCCTGACCGGGTTTACCGCCACCTCATCAGACAGGAATGGGACCTTGCTCGCCGCGCGCCGCTCCTGGATGGACGGGTCTATCCGGTTCGCCGGATCATCTGACGCGAGGGAGCAAAGCACCACCCCCCTCGCACTTCCCTGAAAAATGTGTCACGCTTCCTTCTGTCGCAGGAGGAGAGGGCTGATGGCACCGGAAATTTGGATCGGAATTGCAGGAACGATTTTCCTGTTGGGCTTCATCATCAACGGACGGCGCCTGTCGCGCGGACCCGAAGGGCACAGCGCCAATGCGGGGCGCCTGCACATGGCGATGGGCGCGATCACCTTGCCATTCATGTGGCTGGCGGTTGTCGCAGCGGCCAGCATGTGAGCAAGCGCTCATCATGAAAGCCACCCGAATTCTCATCACCGCTGCGCTCGCTCTCGCGTTGTCTGCATGCGCCAGCCAGATTGACGCAGGCGTCAGCACCGAGCCGGACACGCCCGGTTTCCTTTGGGGGGTATGGCATGGCTTCATCTTCCCGTGGAGCTTCATCGGCTCGCTCTTCAGTCCCGACATCGCGGTCTATGCCGTGCCAAACAAAGGGGGCTGGTATGACTTTGGCTTCTTCCTTGGCGTGACCGTTTTGGGCGGGGGCAGTTTCTTTGGCTCAAAGAAGAGCAGGGACTGACGCTGCAAGAGAGAACAGAACAATTTGAAACGGGAGCGAGGCAGTGCTCGGAATACTTGGATTGCTCGCAGGGATCACCCTGCTCATTTGGCTTGCGCTTCGTGACGTCAACATCATCTTTGCCTCGGTCCTCGGGGCGATATTGGTCATTCTCACCAACGGCCTGCCCTTTGCCGAAAGCCTGACGCAAAGCTTCCTGCTGTCAGACCTCGGCGCGTTCACCTTTGCCGGGCGGTTCTTCCTGCTGTTTGCAGCAGGCGCGGTGTTCGGCAAGATCATGGGCGATGCCCACGCGGCGACCTCTGTGGCGATGGCGCTGGTGCGATTGCTTGGCGCTCACCGCGCGCTCTGGATCATCGTCCTTGCCTGCGCGCTTCTCACCTATGGGGGCGTGGTGGTGTTCGTGGTGATCTTCGCCTCCTATCCGCTGGGCTTGAGGCTGATGAAGGAGGCCAACATTCCCAAGCGCCTGTTCTGCGGCGCGCTTGCGCTTGGCGCGGGGACATTCACGCTCACCGCGCTTCCCGGCACGCCTTCAATCCAGAATGTCATTCCCACGCTTGCACTTGGCACCGACCTGTTTGCAGCGCCCGTGCTTGGCCTGTTCGGCGGGGCGATCATGTTCGTTGTCGGCATGATCTATCTGGAACGCGAACGCGTGAAGGCGGCGGCTGCTGGCGAAGGGTTTGAGGCAGGGCCGCGCGATGTCATCCCTGATTTGACAGAGATCGAGAAAGACGTGCCGCACCCGCTGCTCGCGGCCTTCCCGCTGGTGCTGGTGATCGCGACCATCCTCGCCCCGCGCCTGGCACAAAGCGCCGGAATCGAGGCCGCCTGGGTCAGTTTTGCCAGTTCGCAGCCGATCTTGTGGCCGTCGATGGCTCTGATCTTTGCAAGCGTTGTCGCTGTGCTTGTCTTCCCGCTGGTGCGCAAAAACCCGTTGCAGATCATGGGAACGGGTACGCAGGATGCGATCCTTCCGCTTATGGCGACCGCCTCGGTGATCGGATTTGGCGGGGTGGTTGCACAAACGCAGGGGTTTGCCTTGTTCACACAGGCAGTCGTCGGCTCGGGCCTCCCGCCGCATCTCTCTGTCTTTGCTGCCTCCAGCACGGTGGCCGGGATCACCGGCTCATCCTCTGGCGGATTGCAGATCTTCATGACCACGCTGGCCGAGCCGTTTCTGGCGCTGGGCCTCGATCCGGAAGAGCTTCATCGCCTGGCCGCCATGGCAAGCGGCGGTCTCGATTCGCTCCCGCATTGTGGCGCGGTCATCGCGATGCTGACCATCACCCAACTGACCCACCGCCAGGCGTATAAGGACGTGTTTGTGGTGACGGTGCTGGTGCCGATCCTTGCAACGCTGGCGGCGACGGGTCTTGCGATGGGGATGGGTTAGAAACCCATCGCGCTCCAATAAAGCGCGTAAAATGCCGCCCATCCCATGAAGAAGGCGGTCCACACCGGCCGCTTACCAAAGCGTTGCACCATGCGTGGACCAGCCCAGCCTGCGACAAGAGCGACCAGCACGAAGCGCGGCAATCGCGCGATGATTGAGGCAAGGGCGAAGAGCGCCAGTGCACCGGTCCCTGCGCCCGTTGACCCCGCGGCAAGCGCGTAGAGTTTGTAGGGAACGCCTGAAAAGCTGCCGATAGTCATCGCGATCATGCCGCCCAGCGCCCAATCGTCATGCGTTTGCGCGACAAGCGCGGCGTCAATGCCGGGAAGGACAAGCATGAGCTCGATCACATCCTTGGGATGGGTGCTCGCCCACAGCCACAAGGCCGCGCCGCCAAGGGCCGCCGACACCGCCGCAACCAATGCAGCGAGCATTGCCTTTCGGACACCGCTCCTGATGCCGAGCGCCATGATGGGCACATCGGCGACGATAAAGAACAGGACCGCTTCGGCAAAAGCCCAGATGGCGACAAGCGCGATCATCGCGGCGACAGCCTATGGCACGAAGAAATAGTGGACGAGGTGGAAGAAGACGGGCGCTGCAAAACTCACCGAATCCATCCGGTCGAGCGCCCCGCCGTGCCCTTCGATCATGGTGCCCCAATCCTTTGCGCCGAGCGAGCGCTTCACTGCCGAAAGCACCAGCCCTCCGGCAAAGCCTGCAAACACGATTGTGAGCGCGAGAAGCCCGGCCTCCCAAGGCGCAAAAGGCGTAATCCAGAACAGCGCGGCGCCAATCGCGGCGGCGGAAAGCCCTCCGCCAATAAGTCCCTCCCACGTCTTCGCAGGGCTCACGCGCGGGGCGACCTTGTGTTTGCCGAAAAGCTTGCCGAACACATATTGCAGCACGTCGGAAATCTGGACGACGGTGATAAGGAAGAAGAGCAGCAGGAAATTGTCGGAGTAACCCGGAATGTCGAGCAGCAGCAGCGCGGGCGCGTGGCTGATGCAATAGACGCCAAGCATGAGCGCCCATTGGATCTTTGCACTTCGTGTAAGGAAGTCGGCGGTTTCGCCTTTGAGCACCGCGAGGAGCGGCAGTAGCAGGAACGCCCAGACCGGGATCAGGATCGAAAAGAGCGACTGCCAATCGGTATAGATCAGCCAATACTGAAGCGGGATAAAGAGGTAGAATGCCGCCACAGTTGCGGTGTGGTCTTCTGCCCGCGTTGGTGTGATCGACAAAAATTCGCGCAGCACGAAGAAGCTGGTCAGCGCGAACAGGACGACGGTCACCCCTTTGCCAAACACGAAAGCGACCGCGAAAATCGCAATCATGAACCACCATGCCTTGATGCGCTGGTTCAGGTTCGCGACCGTTGCGATGCCGCCCTCGCTGGTGACGCGGCGTGAAAGGACAAAGCCGATGCACGAGGACGCGAACAAAAGGGCAAAAACTCCGCCGAAAAGCGTCGCCATCGTAGGGTTAATCGTAAGGTTGAGGTCAGGCATCATGCGTCGGCTCCCGACAGTTCAATGATCGCTTTTTGGGCGCGGTCGAGGAAAGCGGCCTTGGCCTCGCCTTCTTCAAGTTTGATCGGCGCACCGAAATGCGCGGTCGAACTGATAGGAGCGGGCAGGATCGCGCCTTTCGGATAAGCGCGTGCGAGATTTGTCAGATAGACGGGCACAAGCTCGGCCTGCGGAAAGCTTTTCGCCAGGTGATAAAGCCCCGACTTGAATGCACCGGGCAACGCTTCGGCGCGCCGTGTGCCTTCGGGGAAGATGATAAGCGATTCGCCAGTATCGAGCACTTCGCGCAACGGGGCGAGCGGGTCTTTGCTGCCGGTGCGCTCGACCAGCACCGCATTCAACACCTTGAGCGCGACAAACCGCTGCACCGGACCGCCTCCCCAGTAATCGGCCGCCGCGACGGGATGCGTCACCGCGCGCAAATACCCCGGCAGCGCGCCGCACACGATGATCGTGTCCATGTGGCTTGCGTGATTGGCGAAATAGATGCGTTGGCGCGTTGAAGGTTCGCATCCTGCCCAACGCGCCCCGCCCCCGACCAGAAACCTGGCCGCGCCGAACAGCGCCTCTCCCACCAGACGCGCGATCATTCGCCCGCCTCCCGGAAAGATCCTTTCGCGGCGCGCAGCAGATCGGCGATGCGGTGGAGGCGGATGGCGCAGGTAAGCGCGGCGCCACACCCTATCAGCCAAAGCCCCAATATCATCGCAAGCGGGCCAGCGAGCACGAAGCTTCCGACCACTGGCGAAGGCCAGAAGAAGCACGCAATAGCCGCCAAAGTCAGCACAAACATCCGGTGCTGTTTTGCCATGGGGCCGACAAAATCCTGCTCAAACCCGAGCGACCCGCCCAGCGCGCGGATGTAGGCTGTGCCAAAGGCAAGAACCGTCGCCCCGTATCCCAGCTCCGGTACACCGCAGGCATAACCCGCCGCGATCAGCAGCAGCGCGTCCTCAATCCGGTCGGGAAATTCATTGTAGAGCGGGCCCGTCGCCGAACCCTTCCCCTGTTCGACCGCAACCAGCCCGTCGAGCATATTGGCAAGCAGCCTGAGTTGAATGCCCAGGCCCGCGCCAAGCCAGAGCCACGGGCTGCCATTGGGTGCGGCGATAAATGCCCAACCACCGGCAGCAGCAAAGAAAATTCCGATCACCGATATGGCATTGGGGGTAAGGCCTGCGCTTGCCAAACCCTTGGCCAATGCCTTTGCCCATCCGGCACTGCGCGTTGCCAATGGACGCCTGTTCTCAACTGTCACTGGTGCGATCCCCTGCCCCGATTACCCTCATCGAGGGTCAGTCTATCGCGGGCAAGGATTAAACAAAAGCTTGTTTCCCATAACAAAAGCCGCCCGGCACCAAATGGTGCGGACGGCTCTTGCCGGGGTTATCCGGTTGTCTACCTCGACAGATCGTCGCTGTTACGCTCCGCCGGGTTCCAATCTTCCTGCAGCACAGGCTCCACCAGCCCGCCGCCTTTCACGCCAAAGGTGTAGTCAGAGGCGTCCGGCTCCGGTTCTTGTTGCAGCGAATACGGTTCTGCGGTCGAACCGATGTTAACCTGCGTCGTTACCTGATCGCGGGCATCGGACGCGCTTTCATCCTGGTCGAGGCCATAGGCATGGCGCACTTTGTCCAAAAGACCGTTCATCGCGCTTGTCGTCTCTGATTCCGGCGTAAGCGAGGCGATCAACTGACCGGGCGTCTCGTTACCAAGATGCACAAATTGCGGATTGGTGTTTGGCGCGGGCGCATCAGCACCCGGCCTAAGCTCGGTCTGCTCATACTGGCCAATCACGCTGCGAGGCGCGCCGTCTTCGCGAAAAATCGGCTCCTGCGGGCCGGTGCGCTCGGGCTCCATCGGATTGCTGCCTTGTGTGAGCGTGATGTTGCGGCTGTCGCCGGTTGGGAAGGGCCCTTTGATCGGATTGTCGTCCAGTGCCATGAGAATCTCCTGTGATTCGTGTTTGCTTGGGCGCCGCCTGAAAAGCGGGGGGAAGAGCGGCGCGGCTTCACCTAAACAATGGGTAAGGGGCCCCGATTGTTCCGAAATAGCTGCAATTGCGCGGCGTGCATGTTAAGATGATGCACAGCTTGCAAGCCGCCCTCGGGGCGAGGGGAGGCCAATCGCCCCGACTCAGATTTTGCACGGTTTATCCCCGAACAATCATACGTGCTTGCCTTAAGATTCGTAGCTGGTTCACCTATATGGGTCAGCCACTCAGGAAACAGGGATACACAAGATGTCGTTGCTCGAAGCCCGTAACACCTACAAGCCGTTCGAATACCCATGGGCTTACGAGTTCTGGAAACGCCAGCAGCAGATCCACTGGATGCCCGAGGAAGTGCCTCTGGGCGAGGACTGCCGCGACTGGGCGCAGAACCTGACCGATCATGAGCGCAATCTGCTCACGCAGATCTTCCGATTCTTCACTCAGGCCGATGTCGAGGTGCAGGATTGCTATCACGACAAATATGGCCGTGTGTTCAAGCCGACCGAGATCAAGATGATGCTCGCCGCCTTCTCCAATATGGAGACGGTGCACATCGCGGCCTATTCGCACCTGCTCGATACCATCGGCATGCCTGAGAGCGAATATTCCGCCTTCCTCGATTATGAGGAAATGGCCGACAAGCACAATTACATGCACCAGTTCAGCGTCGACACCGACGAGGATATCGCCCGCACGCTCGCCATGTTCGGCGGCTTTACCGAAGGGCTGCAACTGTTTGCGAGCTTCGCCATGCTGATGAACTTCCCTCGCTTCAACAAGATGAAGGGTATGGGCCAGATCGTTAGCTGGTCAGTGCGTGATGAGACGCTGCACTGCGAAGGCATCATCAAGATGTTCCACACGTTTTGTGAAGAGCGCGACTGCCTGACCAAAGCGGTGAAGGAAGACATCATCGACATCTGTCAAAAGACGGTGCGCCTCGAAGATGCGTTCATCGACCTCGCCTTCGAAATGGGCCCGGTTGAGGGCATGACCGCGAAAGACATCAAGAAATACATCCGCTACATCGCCGACTGGCGTCTGGGCCAATTGAAGCTGCAACCGATCTACATGATCGACGAGCACCCGCTGCCATGGCTCAGCCCGCTTCTGAACGGCGTCGAGCACGCCAACTTCTTCGAAGCGCGCGCAACCGAATATTCCAAAGGCGCAACCAAAGGCGACTGGAACACCGTATGGTCCAGCTTCGACAATCGCCAAAAGGCGAAAGTTGCGAATGAAGAAGCGCCGGAGGACGATGGTCCGGATATGTTCGAAGCGGCGGAGTGAGGCTGCGGAGTAGCGGCTGTAATCAAGAAAATGGCACTTGGCACTTTCTTCGAGCAAGCAAAGGGAGAGTTCTTTAGAAGCCCGATTGCAACCACCGTGACAATTTTCGGAGCGCTGTCTGGTCTAGGAGCTTTTCTGCTCATACCATGGCTGAAAATCCCCGAAGTCGTTTATCCAGGCGATGGTAGATCGTCGCTGGCATATATGTTCGCGTCCCTGACAAGCCTTGGCGTAGCTGTTTCGTTCGCTTGCGTTTCAAACTTCGTCTATCGGAAAGCCAAGCTGGCGAGCTTTATCGTATCAGTCCTTCTTGCTTCTCTGAGCATCCTTTTTGTTTCCTTATTGGTTTCGAATGTCGGTGTCGGTTTCCCGATAGGAACGCCGTCGAAAGAAGCGACAGATCGCCTCATATTCTGGGTCCATGTGTTCGTTTTTGTTTCGATTAACGGTGAACCGATCCTCAAGTCGGTGGTGGCCACATCATACAATCCTGAAGACGATCGTGCAGACGTAGGTGTTTTCGCCGTGCTGGCCCTCGGGATGCTTCTTTGGGGAGGGCTACTGGCACAGTCTCAGGTCTTACTTCTTGGTGAGAATCTCGCAGCCAATGCGGAGATGTCGCAAGAGTGAGATCCTTTGCCCCCCTTGAACGCGTCCCGTAGGCGGGAACGACTGGTTCTGGCCTGCGATCCTCACCTTTCCGATTGGTGGGTTTCTAATCGTTTGCTTCTGGTGATTGGCCTTGCACTTCCCCCTCCCGCTTGCGGGAGGGGTTAGGGGTGGGCTTGGCTTGGTCGGAGCCATCGGCGAAGTGCCTACCCTGCTGCTGGCGGGCAGTTCACCTTTCGCTTAGCAATCCTTGCTATCCGTCCGCCATGAGCGAAATCGAGAAACTCAACCAGAGCAAGCCAAGAAAGATTGGCGAAGTCGAGTGGAGCGAGAGCGGGATGCGTCTCTCTCCTGTTCAGCGCGTGGTCGAGAGCGATTGGTTCTGGCCTGCCATGCTCACCTTTCCGATTGGTGCGTTTCTAATCGTTTTCTTCTGGTGATTGGCCTTGCCCTTCCCCCTCCTGCTTGCGGGAGGGGTTAGGGGTGGGCTTGGCTTGATCGGAGCTAGCAATACATCCCACCCTGCTGCGACTAACCTCGGCTACGCCTGGCTAAGTCTCGCTTTCCCTCCCGCAGGCGGGAGGGATTACTTGCGCATTTCTCTAATCTTGGCGCTTATCGCTTGGACTACGCCATCGGTGTTTTCGTGCACTTCGGCATTGGTGAAACGTAGGACGGTGTAGCCCTTGGCTTTCATCCACTGATCGCGAGCCGCATCCCGCTCAGGCGCGACGTCATGGCTGTGGCCGTCGAGTTCGATCACCAGATTAAGTTCGCGGCACAGAAAGTCAGCATAATACGGCCCGACCGGCATTTGCCGGCTAAATTTTGCGCCTTGCTGCCTGCGGGCGAGGTGTTCCGCAGGCGTGGCTTCGCGGCGCAGGGTCCGCGCGCGCCGAGTGTTTCTGGGGTGCCAGTTAGGCATCGACGGATGATGGCTTATAGATTTGGATTTGCCCGGCCTCTGGCTCATCCCCCTACCGATATTCCCCTTTCTCATAGGCCGTTACAACGCCGGGGCTTGGGACGCGGCAGGTGCTGGGCGCGTCGAAGAAATAGAGGCAGGCGGGCCTCCCCTCGCGGTATTCCACTCTGACAGATCCGCTGGATGGAGTGCCCATCTGGTTAAAGCGGTATCGCGCGCTGATCGACAAGGGGCGCCCTGCGGAGTCTTTCCGGGTGACGGACACGTTCGACACACTGCCCCGCATATAGCGGTTGAACATCCACCCACGCGAATTTTCTGCAATCAGCGCATCTACCAACTTGCCATAATTGGAAGGAACATAAGCGCCCCCGCCGCCTCTGGTCGAGGCAAGCGTTGCCCCGTTGGCCAATCGCAAGGGCGCGCTGCCAGACCCGAACCTTTGCAGGTTCGCCTGAAACCGTTTAAGCGCGGCACTCGTGCAGGAATTCTGTGTCAGCAGCCGGTCCATATCGCCTTGCGCGGCGAGCGCGACATCCGTCATTCGCCGCGTTTGCGCACCCGGGTCCCCGCGCTGGGGGATGATCGAGCCAAGGATTTCGCGCGACTGTTTCCTTTCCAGCCTGCCAGAGATCTCCATCAGCGCAGGATCGGCAAAGCGGCCCGTGCCGTAGGTTTGATACTGTGCGCAGGTGCGGCTGACTTCGACGCCAAAACCGTTGCGCGTCACGCGATCCGCCACGCATCGCTGCGCAGTGATTTCAACCCTGTTAGCCGGCAAAGCGCGCGGGCATTTGCGCGAAAAGGCGTCGATGTAGTTTTGCAAAAGGAAGGCGTAGGCGTTTCCCTCTGGCTCCAGCCGCGCATTGGCAAAATCGCCCAGATAAATCGCCTGCACTTCGCTTTCATAGTTAAGGCCATCCGCCTTGAGACTGCTAGCGCCAAGTCCCGATTGCGCAGAAAGACTGGCAAGGCCAATGCAGGCGGCAAGACCCACGACCAGGTGTGCTGAAAAACGCATTTATATTATCCCCCCAATTGCGCGGCTATGGATACTTCATAACGGGGCCAAGAAAAAGCATCGAATTTGGCGATGGGCCTGAAGAGTTTATCTTTCCTACAGCTTTGCAGGCCACCTTGCGTGGATGATCGATCTTCATTGGTTGCTTGATCCGGCCAACATCATCACCGCGCTTCTCGCAATGAATTTCGCAAGCTTCGCGGCGTTTGGAATTGATAAGTCGCTGGCGGAAAACGGGGCGCGGCGCATTTCTGAAGCGGCTTTGCTCAATCTGGCATTCTTTGGCGGGATTGGCGGGGCATATGCGGGGCGCGCGCTTTTCCGGCACAAGACGCGAAAGCAGCCCTTTAACCGCCATTTGCACACCATTGCATTCCTGCAGCTTCTGACAGCGGTCTTTGCGGTCGTGTTCTTCTGGTAGCCGAGTGGGGGGTGAGCTTTCCTACAGGTTCCGCCGCACGCTAACTCACAGCCCATGACGAAGCGCCCGCCCCAATTGTTTTGCCCTCCTCAAACGGTGCGCTGCGGGCGACAGTCTTTTCTGCCCCTGAACACTGTCTCAAGTGTCTCAAAACGTGTGATTTCGCGCGATTTCTCAGGGGATTGATACAGATCAATTTCCAACAGGCCCCGCGCGCCTAATCTTGCCCACATCACCAAAGGGAGGCCCAAAATGTCACAGCACACACCAAACGAGCTCACCGAAATCTTCAAACGCGACCGCGATCTTATCACGAAGCTTAAAGGCGAGGACGCGCATTTTGCCCGCCTTGCCGAGGAGTATCACGAGGTGAACCGCGAAGTGCACCGGATCGAAGCAGAAACCGATGCGGCGAGCGATGAGCGGTTTGAAACGCTCAAGAAACAGCGCCTTTCGTTGCTGGACCAGATCACCGCTATCGTTGGCAAAGCGCGCGAGGCGGTTTAGAATGATCGGTAAATGCCATTTTCGACCAACGCATTGAAAGGAATAACGCCATGTCCATCCTGAAAGCCGCCGTGCCCGCTCTTGCTGTATCTGCGCTCGCTCTTGCCGCCTGTGCGCAGGAGGCCGAAGAAACGACCTACGAAGTCGATGCCGAAGATGTGGGCGGCGGCGAATTGCAGGTTGCCGATCCGCAGGAAGGCGAAGTGCCCGTCGACCTGCCCGAGACACCGATGAAGAACGTCGATCCCGAAGCGGAAGGCGAAGAGATGAGTGAGCAATAAGCGTAAGCAAACGCTTTGCAGGCGTTCTGACCTGCCCCATTAAAAGTCCAGACATTAAGGGCCTCCCGGACAAAAGCGCGCGCCGCTTTATGTTCGGGAGGTTCATCTTTTTTACCGGTTCATCGCGCCGCGAAAATCGCGCTCATGAACCCGGTTTGTCATCGCAACCTTTCCCGACCTGCGCGATTTCTCGGAACGCAAATGATGGTCCGGGCGTAGTAGCTGCAACCGCAGACACGAAAGGTCCTCAAGGCGATGACTAAAACGCAAACCAAAGCCCCCCTTGCAATCCTGATTGCAGCGCCGGTTTGTCTTGGCCTTGCTGGTTGCAACACCGAGCCGGAGGTCATCGAAGAGGCGCCCGTTGAAGAGAGCACTGTCGTCGATGCGACAGCTCCTGGCGTTGGCGCTGGAAACCCAAATGGCGATGCCGAGCCTTCGACCGCCGTGCCGGGTGAAGACGTCTACGGCGACACGAACACCGAAGAACCGACCCCGCCATCGGGCGCCGAACCGACCAACAATATCGAATACCAATAAGGCGCGATGCGCGCTCTTACTCCAGAATTTCACCTAATCTGGCAATCGACAAAGGAATTGCTCATGAATGTCCCGTTTCGCAAATCTGATCTCGCCCGCGCTACCGCGATGGCTGCTGGTCTTGCGCTTGGCCTTGGCGCCTGCACGAGCGAGGCTGACAGCGTGAATGCTGGCTCCGATGACAGGCCAGACAGTGTGGGTGAGCCTGCAACCAACGATATCACCGGCGAGCAGATCGAAGAAGCTGTGCCTGGCATCGAGGAAGCCAATCCGGATGGCACCAGCCCCAACACGGCTGATCTTGGTGATGAAGAAA
Source organism: Qipengyuania sp. S6317L1 (assembly GCF_023015615.1). GTDB lineage: Bacteria > Pseudomonadota > Alphaproteobacteria > Sphingomonadales > Sphingomonadaceae > Erythrobacter. Next base: position 48,568 of record NZ_JALKAJ010000001.1, read on the forward strand.
ACGCCGAATTTCGCGATATTGACGAAGAGCCGCCTGAGCTGGACGATATGTAAGCCACTTCACCGGTGCGAGCCTGGCTCGCCCAATAATACATAACAGCGCGCGCCAGCCCTTTCCGCTCGGCGCGCGTTATGTTTTTTCGAAGCAGAAAAGGCAGGTTCGGGGTGCGGATGTATCCGGCATTATCCGAGCAAGGAGCAGGTGCTACTCTCCCCCGTGTCCCCACGCAGGCTCTGGCGGCTCGACTTCTCGGGTAAGGTCGAACTCCACGCGGAACAGGCGATCTTCGGGCGCGCCGCCCTCCTTGGTGCGCTTGAGCTGATAGGCGAATGTCGCAATGTCACCGCCCGCTGGATCGACCTCAACTGACCAGACATTTGTGACCGAGGCATCATAGCCCTGAGCCTTGAACATATCGACGCTGTATTGATCGACGGGAAAGCTCTGAGCGCGCGCTGTGCCTTCATCGACGGTGTCCCCGCCATATTGGGTGAGTTTGTCTTCCTCGCCGTCCTCGTGACGGTGATCGTGCTTGAGCCGCAGGCCGATGGGCGTTTCGCCTTCACCGTTCATATGAGGCACAAAGGTGCGGGTGATTACCCATGTGCGCGAGCGGTCCCATTCGCCGTCCAACTGCACATGGAAGGGCACTGCGATGCGATCGTCTGAGCATTCCGATACGTGCATAATCATGTCAGCGCCGACGAAGTCCGCATCCGCTGCATCCTCGCTCACAAGGCCGCCGGCATAGGCCTTGCCGCAATGGCTGGAGAGGGCCTGCCAGAACTCGTCTTGAGGCGATGGTGGGACAGGGCCTGTCGGTTCAGCCCCGCAGGATGCGAGTGTGATGCCTGCGCACAGTGGGGCGGCGAATTTGGTAAAATGCCTCATAGGCAAGCGGTATAGCGCAAGGCTGCCGCTTGCCTAGAGCCCGAAACCGACAGCGCAATCCGCGTTCGGCGCTGCGAGTGCTATGCGATGCCTAGAAAAGCAGGGTCTTGGGATCGGGCATGGGTTCCTGACGCTGCGCCTTGAGCAGGCTCAGAACGCTGCGCACACCAACCCAGACGGCGATCAATGGCATAAGAAGGATACCGATAAAGACGACCGACAGGACGCCTGCGACAACGAAGCCGGCAAAGCCGAACCAGAACGTGCGGATGAGATAATCAAAGTGCGATGCAGCCCACGCCGGCTGGTTTTCGTTCTGCCACACGTGAGCCAGAACGATGCCGACAAGTCCGGTGATGCCGGTGATAAAGCTTGCAAGATAGCACAGCGAAATAATCGTCGGCTGATTGAAATCGAACCCTGAATTGGGTGCAACTTGGCGGTTGTCGTCTGGTTTTACTGGTTCGGTCATGTCTGATCCCCCGTTGATGGCCGTCTTCGAATTGGGGCAGTCTAAGCAAAGCTACGCAGTGATGGAAGCTATTTTGCGCACCAGTCGACCGGGCTTGTTCCCCAGCCGCTTGGCGAAGCAAGGCCGCTTTCAATCATCGCATCGGCCAATGTTTCGTGACCGCCTTCGGTTTGGCGGCGTGCGGCGCGCAGTTCCCTGCCATATTGGTCGCGCGGTGGCTCATCGGCGCCGTCCCATTCGAACGCGCCTTCTTGGAGCCATTGGTAAAGCCGCAGGCGGGCAGCGCGGGCGAGCAGGACCTCTTCCTCGCATGCGCCATTGAGTTCGGGCGCATCAAAGCCGGTAAGGCGGATGCGGCGGTGGTTGGGGCGCGAGCCGAGGAAAAGTGTATCGCCATCAATAACGCAGCCAGCTGCGCGATTGCCTTCGCCGCAAAGGGCAAAAGGATCAGTGACGCGCACCCAACCGTGTTCGGTCACAGCAGGGTGAACCGCAAACCACCACAGCCCAATGGCAATGGCGGCGAGCACAGGGACGCGCCACACAAGACGCCGCCGTTTAGTGCCAGAAGAGCTATGCCGGGGGCGTCTGCGAAATCGGGGGCGGGATGGAGCGCGCGGCATGGAACGCGAATGCTAGCACGCGAAGGTCAAATGAGAAGGGGCAAGCACATGAAAAAGGGCCGCCCAGCTTTCGCTTGAGCAGCCCTTGTATCAAACTATTTAGGGGGGCGGTTAGCCGATGTTCTCGGTCTCTTCGAGCGAGCCGAATGTGCCGTCGGGCCGCTCTATGCTTTCGCACGTGCCCGCATCGACATAGGTCCACGCATTGCCTTGGTAATCAATCACCGAAGTGCCCTGACAACTCATGCCCGGCGCCGCTGCACAGCTGTTCTGACCAGCGAGCGAGATACCATAGCATTTCTCTTTTTCGCCCTCGCCAGCGGCCGCCATAGCCTCTGCCTCGGTGTTCGCTGCGCCCTCTTCGCTGGTTGATGCCGGAGCCTCTGCCCCGCCACCGCAAGCCGCGGCCAAGCCTGCGGCCGCTGCCAGTGCGATAGACCCTTTAATACGCGCCGTGTTCATAATCTGTCCTCCGTCCAATTTGCGAAGACCCCTTTTGGCAAAACCTGATAGGGGCCTTGCCGGCAAATTCGCGAGGCGAAGCTAAACGGTTACAGTCCGATTGGCAAAAATTGATAGCGAACGTCACAGACGCTTTCCTCAACCCTCCCAAACCGCTAAGCGCCGGTGCGAATTGAGGCAGCGGCGCGCTGCGCGATAAAGCGAGACAAATCCATGGCTCCATCCAAGGGCAATGATGCAAGGGTAGACCTTGCGAAAACCGAGGTTCTGATTGAGGCGCTGCCGTATTTTCAGCGTTACGCTGGCCGCACTTTCGTGGTGAAGTATGGCGGGCACGCAATGGGCGATCCAAAGGCCGCGCGCGATTTTGCCGAAGACATCGTGCTGTTGAAAGCGGTGGGCATCAACCCGGTTGTCGTCCATGGCGGCGGTCCGCAAATCGGCGATATGCTCAAACGGCTGGGGGTTGAGACGACCTTTGTCGATGGTCTTCGCGTCACAGACGAAGCGACCGCGAAAGTTGCCGAAATGGTCCTTTCAGGCGCAATCAACAAGGAACTCGTCGGCTGGCTCTCGAGCGCAGGCGGCAAGGCGCTGGGCCTGTCGGGCAAGGACGGCGGGCTCGTGACGGCGCGCAAGGTAAGCCGGACGACCAAAGACCCCGAAAGCCTGATCGAGCGCGCGGTGGATCTGGGCTTTGTTGGCGAACCTGCCCATGTCGATACCTCGGTCATCGACACGGCAGTCAACGCCGGCATGATCCCTGTGATTGCACCAATTGCCGGGGGCGAAGACGGCGCGACCTATAACATCAACGCCGACACGATGGCGGGCGCGATTGCGGCGGCGCTTGGCGCGGCGCGGCTGTTCCTGCTGACCGATGTGGCAGGGGTGCTCGATGGTGACGGAAAGCTTTTGAGCGATCTTGAGCCGGGCGATGTTGCAAGGCTCATTCGCAATGGCGTTGTCAACGGGGGCATGGTGCCCAAGCTCGAAACTTGTGTGACGGCGGTCAATTCGGGTTGCGAAGCGGCGGTTGTGCTCGACGGGCGGGTGCCCCACGCAATGCTGCTGGAATTCTTCACCGCACGCGGCGCGGGAACACTGGTGCGTGCTTAACGGTTGAGTGACTGACGGCTTTTTACCGGAGCAAGGGCCACCACTAGAAAAGGGCGTGTTAGTCGGCTAATACGCCAGCCAAGGGACTCAAACGGGCGCGGGCGGCCAATTCTGCCTCGCGTAAATCGACAAGGTATAACAACCCAATGCCAACGCTCATCGACACGCTCATTCAGATCATATCACTGCTGGTAAATGTCTTTGTCATGCTGGTGATCGTGCAATTCGTCATCGGATTGCTGTTCGCCTTCAACGTGGTGAACCAATCGAACCAGTTTCTGGCGCAGGTTTACGAATCGATCAATCGCCTGATGGAGCCGGTTCTGCGCCCCGTGCGCAACATCATGCCGCAAACCGGCGCGCTTGATCTTTCGCCTCTGGTTGTGATCGTGGTGGCGCAGATCGTCCTCATCGTACTCAGCTCGATCGGGCGCTCGCTATGACCGCAGCGCGGATTGACGGCAAAGCTTTCGCTGCGCGCCTTCGCGAACGGGTCGGCGCCCATGCACTCGATTTTGCGAACGAAGCAGGGCGCAAGCCCGGGCTCGCGGTGGTTCTGGTCGGCGATGATCCCGCAAGCCAGGTCTATGTCGGCTCCAAAGGCAAGGCGACCCTTGCTGCCAATATGGAAAGCTTTGAGCATCGCCTGCCCGATGACACCAGCGAAGAGACGCTGTTGGCACTGGTCGAAAAGCTCAACCACGACGATGCGGTCGACGGTATTCTGGTGCAACTCCCGCTTCCCGATCACCTTGATGAACAATCCATCATCGCCTCGATCAGCCCTGACAAGGACGTCGATGGCTTTCATGTGATCAACGCAGGGCGTTTGAGCGTCGGGCAGTCGGGCTTTGTGCCTTGCACGCCGCTTGGCTGCATGATGCTTTTAACCGACCAATTGGGCGATCTGTCTGGTCTTGAGGCTGTCGTCATTGGCCGTTCGAACATTGTGGGCAAGCCGATGGCGCAGCTGCTGCTCGATGCGAACGCCACCGTCACCATCGCGCACAGCCGGACGAAAGATCTGGCCGGGGTGGTCGCGCGCGCAGACATCGTGGTCGCTGCGGTCGGTCGCCCGAACATGGTGCGCAAGGAATGGCTCAAACCCGGCGCGACCGTAATTGACGTTGGCATCAACCGCCTGCCGCCTGAACCGGGCAAGGACAAAGGCAAGCTTGTGGGTGATGTCGCCTTTGACGAGGCAAGCGAAGTGGCGAGCGCGATTACGCCTGTCCCGGGCGGCGTTGGCCCGATGACCATCGCCGTGCTCCTTCGCAACACCCTCGTCGCAGCACACCGCAATGCTGGGTTAAGCGTTCCCGAGGGTATCTAGGAGCCTCACAACCGAGGAGACTACACATGAAGCAGGCGTTCACATTCGGCATGATCGCAGCACTCGCGGTGGGGCTGGGCGCGTGTGCCTCGTCTGCCCCGCGCGGTCCATCCGAAAAGGTGATAGACCGCGTGCTCGCAACTGCTCCCGGCAAGGCTCAGCCAAGCACGATTGTCTCTACCGAGATCGCTTATGCAAAGGCTGCCAAGGCGCAAGGGTTTGCATCCGCCATGCTGGAATATGCAGCCCCCGGCGCGCAAATGCATACGCCCGATGGCGTGGTGTCAGCGCAAGCTGTGGCCGATCGGCTCGCAGCCGCAGGTGTGGAGCCGCAATGGGGGCCGCGCCTCGTGGTGAAAAGCTGCGATGGTTCACTCGCGCTTTCGCAAGGGCGCTATGTCGATGAAGCCGGAGTGGTCGGCAATTATGTCACCACCTGGGCGCGCCAGCCCGATGGTGCTTACAAATGGACCTACGATGCAGCCGGCCCTGATGTTCCGCAGCCACCGCCGCGCAAACAGTTCGAGGATGGTGATATCGTGGTGACCGCTCTGGATGTGGTGCAGGGCCTTGTGGCCACCTGTCCGCGCGAAGGCGAGCCAACTCCGCCGCCGCCTCCCATTCCGGCAGGTGAGGGCGGCGCATCAGCAGCGCAGATCTCTCGCGATGGCACGCTTCGCTGGCGCTGGGAGCACCGCGAGGGCGGCACCAAATACGTGACCGCCGACTATTATTTCGATGGCGAATGGGTGATGGCAATCGAAGAAAACCTTGCATCCCCAAGCGAATGATGGGCAAGGGCGGCTGATGATTTCTGAACTTTTTATCTCTGCCTTTGTGACGCTTTTTGTAGTAATTGACCCGCCCGGCTGCGCGCCGATTTATGCAGGGCTGACCAAGACCGCTCCGCCCGCTCAGGCTCGCAATATGGCGCTTCGTGCGGTCGCGATTGCCGCGATAATTCTTCTGATCTTTGCTTTCTTCGGCGAAAGCCTTTTGGCTGCGCTGCATATTGAACTCGACAGTTTTCGCATCGCTGGCGGGCTCATGCTCTTTTTCATCGCGTTCGAAATGGTTTTCGAAAAACGCACACAGCGCCGCACCGACCGCGCGGACAAGGTGAACGCTGATCCCGAGGTCGAGGATGTCTCGGTCTTTCCAATGGCCATGCCGATGCTTGCCGGGCCCGGTGCGATTGCAGCGGTGATGCTGTTGATGAACGAGGCGGAAACGACGGCCGAGACTATCGAAGTGTTCGCTGCGCTGGGCGCGGTTCTGGCGCTTACCGCGGTTGCTCTGGTTGCTGCTGGCCCGCTTATCCGCTTGCTCGGCGACAAGGTCGAGGCGGTGGTGACGCGCTTGCTCGGTGTGCTTCTCGCAGCGCTCGCTGCGCAGTATGTGATCGACGGGATCAAAGGCAACTTCGGCTTCGCCTAGGCGGTAGCCTTTTGAGGCGCAGCCACCGCTGACCTTTATTGCAAGGTCGTAATCTCTTCGCCGCCGTCGCTGCGTCCGAAAAACTGCATCAGCTGCACCAGAAGTTCGCACCGCTCGGTCAGGGAACCGGCTTCAAGCAATGCCTGTTTGGATGCAGGATCGAATGGCGCGATTTGCGAGACGCCATTGATAAGCGACATATCGTCGAGATCCTTCACCGAATCCCAGTCAACGCTATACCCTTGCGCATCGGCAAATTCGCGCGCTTCCTGTTCAAAGCCGCCCCGCTGGGCAAAGCTCAAAGTCTCGTCCTCGTCATCCTCGATCAGCTCTGCCTCGACCTGACGAAAGGCGGTTGCAACATCCAATTCGCGCAGTACGCGAAAACGCGACTGGCCTTCGAGAATGAGGTTATAGCGCCCGTCGTCCATCGCCTCGATCTCGCCGATGCGCCCGACACAGCCGATTGAGTAAAGCGGCGCGCCGTCCACGGCCCGCTGTGGCTGGATCATTCCGATCCGGCGGTCGCGCACCAACGCATCGCCTACCAAGGCCCGGTAGCGCGGCTCAAAGATATGCAGCGGCAATTGCAGGCCCGGAAACAGGACTGCGCCGGCAAGGGGGAAGATGGAGAGGCGAGTGGACATCAAGAGCGCGCTTACCCGAACAGGATCTTGGACAGGCGACGGCGGGTCGCCACCACCCACTCGTCCTGAAGACCCACTGCCTCGAAAATCTTGAGAAGCTGCGCACGTGCGGCACCATCGTTCCAGCCGCGATCTTTCTCGATCATGGTCAGAAGCGTTTCGGCAGCTTCGTCGCGCTGGCCAGCTGCAAAGGCGGCCTCGGCAAAGGCGAGCTGTGCGTCCATATCATCAGGATTGGCCGTCGCTGCCTCTCGCAAAGCTGAAAGCTCGCCATCATCGACGCTGTTTGCCGCAAGTTCGAGCGCGGCTTTCGCCGCTGCAACCGCTGGATCACCAGAAAGCTTCTCGTCAGCTTCAATAGCCGCCAGAACCTGTGCCGCCTCATCGGTTTGCCCCAGGGCAACCATGGCCTTCACAAGCCCGGCATGCGCCGCTGCGTTGTCGCTCGCAAATTCGGTCACTTGCGCAAAGATACCCGCTGCGCGCTGTGCATCGCCTTCGGCAAGCGCGGCTTCGCCCATGGCGACAAATTGCGCGATTTCTTCTGCTGACGGCCCTTGCTGCGCGCCGCCACCAGCGCCCGCCTCGATTGGCAACTGGCCAAGCAGCTGGTCGAGCATCTGCGAAAGCTGGCTCTCGGTGCGCGCATTGGTGAGGTCGGCAACCGGTTGACCTTGAAACAGGGCATAGACGGTGGGGATCGACTTCACCTGAAACTGGCTCGCGATGAACTGTTCTTCATCCACGTTGATCTTGGCAAGCACCACGCCTTTATCTGCGTAATCGGCAGCGACTTTTTCAATCACCGGAGTAAGGGCCTTACACGGGCCGCACCACTCCGCCCAGAAATCGACAATCACGAGCTTGGTCATGCTCGGGTCGACGACCTCCTTGCGGAAACGCTCGACGGCTTTTTGCTCTTCGATGTTTAGACCCATGCTTGCCACGAATAGGGCTCCTACTGTTTGACTGGTGCATCGCTGCCCAGAGTGATTCTTCGGCTTCCCATTTGGGGTGTTCGGCGGCCTTTTGAAGGGTGCAGCAGGCGCTGGCTAGTCACTCGTCCCACAAAGAGAACAAAAAGACGGCATTTTTCTTTCTTTTTGGGGTTGCAGCGCATCGAACCCGCTGTTAATTGGCCGCCTCCCCGGCAGAGAGTTGCGGTATCCCGCCTTTCTGTGTGGCGTCAGTGAGCGGGCGTAGCTCAGGGGTAGAGCACAACCTTGCCAAGGTTGGGGTCGGGCGTTCGAATCGCCTCGCCCGCTCCATTATTTCAATGACTTAAGAGAAGTCATTGTGATTTCCATGAAAAAAACATGAAAAACAGCGTGTGGCTTGGGTGGCATTAGAGCCCTTCAATCTTCACATGACGGTCTGCTTCGCATTGGCTGTGGTCACCGAGCGCTTCGATCACCTTACATTCTGCGACTGACCCGCCGCCGCATGCTTCTGCAATGCGTTCCAGCTCTCCTTCAAGGGCCTGCAGTTGCGAGATTCGCTGTTTGACCAACGCAAGCTGCCTCTCAGCAATTTCATTGGCCGTTGAACAATCCATCTCTGGCGTGGCTTGGAGGTGGAGCATCTCTCGAATGGCATCCAAGGGAAAGCCGAGAAAGCGAGAGTGCTTGATGAAGCCAATGCGCTTAATGTCGCTTTCTAGATACAACCGTCGCCCACCCGAACTTCGTTCCGGCTCGGCAATTAACCCAACCTTCTCATAGTAACGGATTGTCGTGATTTTCACGCCTGATTGCTTCGAAAGCTCACCAATCGAAAGAGATTTCATAGAGTTACAACTTTTCGCTTGCTTCTACAGTCACTGTAGCTCGTATCGGACTGTCTGTCATTACGACTCAAGGAAAAAGAGCAATGTCAGGCTGCTGCGAAGAGAAAGTGTTTCATGGGCTATCTCCTGCCTACAAGCGAGCGCTGATTGCGGTCATCGTAATGAACGCGACTATGTTTGTTGTCGAAATGTGGGCTGGCGTCACCTCTGGCTCGCAAGCGCTCAAAGCGGATGCTTTGGATTTTGCAGGGGACGCGGCAACCTATGCCCTTAGCTTGGCGGTCATCGGCGCTTCTGTCCGAACGAGAGCGCTGGCATCCCTCGTGAAGAGCGGCTCATTGGCGACTATCGCTATCGCAGTGCTTGTAATGACCGCGCTACGGTTTGCGGAGGGTATGCCTCCCGAGGCGCAGACTATGAGCCTCGTAGCTCTTCTTGCGCTCGCGGCGAATGTTGCGAGCGTCCTAATCTTGCTCAAGTGGCGCGATGGGGACAGCAATGTCCGCTCCGTTTGGTTGTGTTCGCGCAATGACGCGATTGGCAATGTCGGGGTAATTGGGGCTGGCCTTCTTGTCGCCGCGACCGCGAGCGCAATACCAGACCTATTAGTCGCGGTTCTGCTGGCAGGACTCTTCCTTCGCTCATCCATTTCAATCGCTCGGCAAGCGCTTGCGGAATTGCGCTCAGACAACGCGCAACCTGCGTGCGCGAACGGAGGGCAATGAGATGACAGATAGCCAAAAAAGCCGCATCAAGACGTTCCTACAAGACCAATATCGCGATGCGCGCAGCGCTGAGAATGCGGGCAAGATCGAAGACGCGTGGGCCAGCTTGGAGCGGGCACACATTGTCGCGCAAGGAATGTTCGCACCGCACCTCTACTCGCATTGGCGGATGCTCGCACTCGCGACAAAAACTGCGGACATAAGAGAAGTGTTCGGTCAGCTGATGCGCCTTGCGCTCGCACCACTCGGCAACCTCACAGGACGTCTTCCCATCGGCAACACAGGCCGCTCCGACGTAAGCGCATTTGCTCACATGGACATCCCAACTGACCTTCAAGCCATTCTCAAAGACCAAATCAAATAGCCTCCAATTCAATAGCAACCCTTCGAAGGACTTCTCGTGACCTCCCCTCTTCGCACCCCATTATTCTTGAGCGCCGTCGCGTTTCTTGCTTTTCCGTCATCTGGCTTTGCGCAGGACCGGTTTGCCCCCGTCCCTCCTGCCGATGAAGCCGAAAGTGAAGAAGCTGAAGATGATGTGATAATCGTCCAAGGCATTCGTCGCCCCCGCCGCGTGCAGGATCAACCTGTCAGGGTCGAAGTTCTTCCGCGTGAGGAGATCGAGGAAAAGGCGATCATGCGCCCCGGAAACATCGCCACTCTAGTCAATGAAACTGGCGGCGTCCGAGTGCAGATCACGTCCCCTGCGCTTGGCGATGCGAACATACAAATTCAGGGTTTGGAAGGGCGTTACACTCAGCTGCTCGCCGATAACTTGCCGCTGTTTGGAGGTCAGGCTTCTTCACTTGGCTTGTTGCAAATCCCGCCAACCGACCTTGGGCAAGTCGAGGTTATCAAGGGCTCTGTTTCGGCCCTCTATGGAGCATCGGCGCTGGGGGGTGTCATCAACCTTATATCCAAACGACCGGGCGATGCATTCGAAGCAGAAGCGCTGTTGAACGTCACTTCACGCAATGGACAGGATTTCACCAGCTATGTGGCAGGGCCTGTCAGTTCCAACGTCGGATTGTCGCTGACCACAGGCGCGCACAGGCAATCGGCCCAAGACATTGATGGCGACGGTTGGGCAGATATGCCCGCCTATGATCGGTTCGTTGCGCGTCCAAGGCTGCAATTCGATGGCGATGACGGAAGCTCTGTTTACCTAACCCTTGGGGCAATGACCGAGGACCGCGTTGGTGGCACTCTTCCGGGTCGCACCGTGCCTGATGGGACTAGCTTCGTGCAAGCACAGGAAACTGACCGCTTCGATGCTGGCTTAGTTATCAGCAAGCCTTTGTCTGATAGTGCAACACTCGGCGTGCGCGGCTCTGTAATGCATCAAAATCACATTCACCTGTTTGGCGATGTGATTGAAGATGACTGCCATCAGAGCCTCTTTGGCGAGTCCTCCATCACCTTCATTGATGGCCCAACCTCTCTGGTTGGTGGTGTTGCGTTTCAATCTGATCGCTATCGCTCTGAGACGTTTCCGGCATTCAACTACACCTATGATGTGCCCGGCATTTTCGGGCAGGTCGAATACGAGGCCACGTTTGATCTAACCCTTGCCGCAAGCGCCCGCGTCGATTTTCACAGTGAGTTCGGCACTCAATTCAGCCCTCGTTTTTCCGCGCTCTACAGGCCGGGGAACTGGACGATCCGAGGCTCAGTCAGTCGGGGGTTCTTCGCGCCTACCCCGTTTGTCGACGAGATACAGGCCGCTGGTCTCTCACGATTAGAGCCGTTGGGCGATCTTGACGTGGAAACAGCGCAGACTGCCTCGCTCGATTTCAGTTATTCCGATGGGCCTTGGGAAGCGAACGCTACGCTATTCGGCGCGAACATCGAAAACGCGACACGGCTTGAAGAGATTGCGCCTGACCGGGTTCAAATCGTCAATATCGACGGCACAACACGGGTGCGCGGAACCGAGCTGCTTCTGCGCTACAAGAACGACGGTTTCACGGTCACCGGGAGCTATGTTTTCGTGGATGCGAGCGAGCCTGATCCAAGCGGAATTGGTCGCAGCCAAGTCCCTTTGACGCCCAAGCATTCCGCAGGATTGGTCGCCATATGGGAGGACCATGGCAACGCACGCTTGGGCTTTGAAGCCTACTACACCGGAAAGCAGGAGCTGGAGGACAACCCATTCCGCGAGCGCTCCCGCCCCTTCTTCTTTCTCGGCCTGCTCGGTGAGGTCACGCGTGGTAAGGTCAGTTTCTTCCTCAATGCCGAGAACCTGCTCAACATTCGCCAGACCCGCTACGATCCGCTCCTATTGCCTCAACGCGCAGCGAGCGGAGAATGGACGGTCGATGCTTGGGCACCTTTGGAGGGCTTTACGCTGAACGGGGGCATTCGCCTCAAGTTTGGCAGCTGATGAGTAGGCTGAGCGAATCATCGCTTGAATGGGCGCTCTTTAGTGTCTCGCTAGGTTCCATCATTTTGATTTTTGCGCTCGCGGTCGTCTCCGCTTTTCGGAGTGAATTTCAGTTCTTCCCACCGCCGAGCAAGCAGAGCTGGCAGCATCGCACGTTTCTATTGCTTTTCCGGCTCTTTCTTTATCCGCTGATTGCTCTGACGGTGATCGCATTTGAGCCAGTGCCCCGAACCGACTTTGCGCTTCGCTATGGCTTTGGCGGGTTATTGTTTGTTTGCGGTTTCGGAATGGCTTTCTGGATCACCCTTAATATGGGTTGGCGAAATGCGTTTGGAGAGAAGCGCGGCCTTGTCACCGACGGCTGTTTTAGGTTCAGCCGCAATCCTATTTACGTTGCAACTTGGGTTGGGCTTGCCGGTTGGGGCTTGATCGCCAACCAATTGCCAGTGACAATCCTACTTCTGGCTTGGTCCATCCTATATGTGCTCGCGCCGTTCTTCGAGGAGCCATGGCTCGAAGCTCAATATGGAGCGGCCTATCGAGATTACAAAGCAAGAACAAGGCGGTTTGTTTGATGAAATGGCAGACCCGCATTGCAGTCCTATATCCGCTTCTATCAGGAGCGATTTTCGTTGCATTGGGATTGCTTACACTCGCCCAGCCTGATGTCTTCGAATACTACGCTATAGGCATAGATAGCGCCTCAGCACGGACTGCTATTCGTGCAATGATCGGGGGCGGTGAGGTCGGACTTGGAATCCTTATGTTCGGCGGCGGCCGACTGGGGTTCTCTGTCGGCCATAGATGCACAATTGCTGCGACGATCTTTGCCTGTGTGGGCCTTGCAAGACTTTTAAGCGCGGCGCTCGAAGGCAATCAGCTTCTAGGTAGCCACCAGCCCTTCAGAGAAGCGTGGGTAGAGCTAATGCTCGGCTGCTTGGGCGTCTTGGCAGCAATCATAGCTCGTAGGGCTGACTTGAGCCGAGGAAGCGAGGGAAAAAGCTGACCGAGAATTGTTGATTGACCGAAACCGCTATGCGGACAGGCTGCCATCGACCTAAATGCGGAATTGGTCCAAGCTACTTCCTCGTCCGCTCCAAAAGGTCCACGAGTTCCTCGAACTTCTCCCGCTGCTCGCCTTCATCGCCACTGGCGATTGCTTCGGCAACGCAGCAAGCCGCGTGATCTTTGAGAACCTGTGTCTCCACTTTCGCCAACGCCGATTTGATCGCCGCGATCTGATGAAGGATGTCCATGCAGTAGCGGTCATCCTCGACCATCTGCGCAACGCCGCGCACTTGGCCTTCAATCCGCTTTAGGCGGTTCAGCTTTGCGTTGGAGTCTTTGGCCATTGGTCGATCCTGATTGAAATACCCTAGGGGGGTATATATAGGTGAGAGCATTCGTTCAACAGAGATGACTTTCTACATGCCCCAGTTCTCCCGCCGCAACCTCATCACTAGCATTGCCGCACTGGCCGCAGCTTCTTCGCTTCCGATGCCTGCATGGGCGCGTGGTCAGTCGATGCCTCACGCGAACAAGGGGTTTGGTCAATTGTCTGGTGAGGACATCAACCTTTCAATTGGTGATGCGCATTTCATGACTGGAGGACGCTCTGGTCATGCCTTTGCCGTAAACGGCACAGTGCCCGGTCCCTTGATCCGTTTGCGCGAAGGGCAGGACGTTCGGCTGCATGTAACGAACAATCTGGATGAGGACAGCTCGATACATTGGCATGGCCTACTTTTGCCATTCCAGTTTGACGGAGTGCCCGGTGTCAGCTTCCCCGGCATCAAGCCGGGTGAGACCTTTACCTACGAGTTCCCGATCCGTCAGACAGGAACCTATTGGTGGCACTCACACTCTGGGCTGCAAGAACAGGCGGGACACTACGGACCCATCATCATTGAAAGCGACAAACCGGACCCGCGCTATGACCGCGACTATGTCGTGCTTCTATCCGAGTTCACGCCAATCCATCCGCACCAGATTATGCGCCTCTTGAAGGTCGGCGAGCACTATTTCCAAAACCAGATGCAAAGCGCGACCGAGGGCGAGATGTCTGGCGAAATGCGTCGCATGTGGGGACAGATGCGAATGAACCCGCGCGACATCGCGGATGTGTCAGGGCAGACCTACACCTATCTCATCAACGGCCACGGCCCCTCCGACAATTTGCAATTGGAGTTCAAACCGGGCGAGCGCGTGCGGCTCCGGGTGATCAATGGCAGTGCCATGACTTTCTTCAACGTCCGCATTCCCGGCGTGCCCATGACCGTTATCCAAGCAGACGGGCAAGACGTTGACGAGGTCGAGGTGGACGAGTTCCAGATCGGCGTCGCCGAGACCTACGACGTGATAGTTGCGCCCAAGGACGGCAGTCACGCGATTGTAGCTGAGGCAATGGACCGCAGCGGTATGGGCGTTGCTAGCCTCACCTCGCATCCCGGTCACATCGCGACGCCTCCCGCGCTTCGCAAAATTCCAACGCTCACCATGACCGACATGGGAATGATGGACCACGCTGCTCACGCCGCAATGGGTCACGACATGGGCGATATGGAGCACAATATGCGCGACACATCGCTACTACCCGATGACGTTAAAGTCGGTCCGGGCGTGGACATGGTTGCCCCAATGCCAATTGACCGAATGGATTTTCCCGGACTTGGCTTAGACAACGTGCCGCACCGGGTGCTGCGCTACACCGACCTCAAGGCCAAGCGCATGAACCCGCACCGCCAGGTTGACCGGGAGATGGAGATACATCTCACCGGGAATATGGAGCGGTATATGTGGTCTTTCGACGGCAAGAAGTTCACCGCCGTCACCGATGACCCGATCCGCTTTGGATACGATGAGCGTGTCCGAGTGAAACTGGTCAATCAGACCATGATGGCACACCCCATTCACCTGCACGGTCACTTCTTCGAGATGGTGAACGGCGCTGATCACATGCACCAGCCATTGAAGCATACAATGATTGTGCAACCGGGGGGCACAGCGACTTTCGATCTCACCGCAAATGAGCCGGGAGATTGGGCGTTCCACTGTCATCTCCTCTACCACATGCACGCGGGCATGATGCAGGTTGTAACGGTGCGGCCATTCCCAGATGGGGCACTGGGCTGATGCGCTCACTCTTCACTGTTGGCACGGCCCTGATTGCCGTTTCGTCGTTCGCGCCGTTGGCGGCGCAGGATCACTCCTCTCATAGCAGCGACCCGCCGCCGGAAATGGATCACTGCGCAATGGGGCACCTTCCGCCCGAACAATGCCCGCCAAAAGATGAGCACGACGGTCATGACGCAATGGACCATGACTCCATGGATCATGGCAGCAAGGATCACAGCCAGCACGGTGGACACACAAACAAGTCTATCCCCGGCGCTGCGCCAGAGGATGCAGTGCCTGCGCGAGCCTTTGAAGGTCCGCGCCATGCAGCCGACGTGATCTGGGGCGCGGACGCAATGGCACCTAGCCGCGATAACCTAGCCCGCGAGAACGGCGGGATGCGCACGGGAAGCGTTCTCATCGAGAGACTTGAAGCACGCATCGCGGCGGACGGCGGTGAGGATGGATATGTCTGGGACGCGCAAGCGTTCTATGGTGGCGACATCAACCGCTTTGTCCTAAAAACTGAGGGCGAAGGCGAGTTTAGCGGCGACTTGGAGGCCGCAGAGATTCAGGCGCTCTATAGCCGCGCCATCGGCCCCTTCTTTGATCTGCAAGCGGGCGTGCGTTTTGACCCGGAGCCGGACACACGTGGGCATTTGGTTGTCGGCGTGCAGGGTCTCGCGCCCTACATGTTCCATGTGGATGGTGCACTGTTCTTGTCGGATCGAGGCGATCTCACTGCGCGACTAGAAGGCGAGTATGATCAGAGGATTACACAGAGGCTGATTGTGCAGCCGCGCCTTGAGGTTGAATTGTCTGCACAAGACATTCCCGAGCGCGGGATCGGTGCGGGGATCACCAAGATCGAACCGGGTGTGCGGCTGCGCTACGAGATCGAGCGCGAGTTCGCACCCTATGTAGGCATTCAATATGAGGCTGCTTTGGGGGAATCCGCCGACATTGCCCGCGCCGCTGGCGACGACCCAAATGGGCTAAAGGTTGTGTTCGGCCTGAGGGCTTGGTTCTAGCTGACAGCGCAACATTAGCATCCGCCTGATTGATACTTACGCATTGCTTCAGCAATCATCGAGGCAAGTCGTTCGTCCTCATTGGCGGGAGCCGGAGTGCCAAGCTTTCGTATGAGATGCGCTTGACGAGCGGCTGGCACCTTGCCGTAGCTAGTGAACGTGGTGAGCACGCGTTCGTGCCCGATATTCTGCGACCAAGCCTTAAATTGCTCTGGCGTAGTGCAGATGCGCTCGCCGAGCTGCACCAGCGCATCGCGGAAACAATGCGGATTGAAATAGGGCAGACCAGCCTCTTCGAAGGCCTCACGATAGATTGAACGGATCGGCCCCGTATCGCTCCAGTGATCGCGGGCTAGGCCGATAGCTTGAAAACCACCTTGTTCCCCCAGCCCCACTAGCGTTTTGGGGAACAGCGGATCATCTTCGCCCCAAAGCAGTCCGTTACGAAGATGCTCACACCAGTCGGTGACAATCTGGACCGCATCGCCACCCACCGGACAAAACCACGTCGTGAAAGTCTTGCTGGCCTTCGTGCTAACGTCGCGCGCATCCTGATGCACGCAGCCCTGTTCCATGTCGATGTGCTTGAGCTTCAGGCTGGTAAGGGCCGCCGCCCGCGCGCCGGTCAAAAGTGCCAGTGCAATCAAGGCGCGGTTGCGTTTCTCAATATCCGTTTCGGCTGACATCGTCGCGAGCACATGGTGCACCTGCTCCAGCGTCGGCACGCGCTTCTCGCGGATCGCCTTGGCGATGCGCACTTCCTTGTCAGAGAGATTGAAGTAGTCGGCATCGCTGTAGGCAATGCGGCGCTTGTATCCCGGCTGGCTAGCAAGCCAGATGAAAAATTCGCGCAATGCCGATAGGGTCGAATGCACCGTGGCGCGGGACAAGGGCTTGCCCGTGCGCTCGTTCTTTTCCGTATTGAGCCGCTTCTTGAAAGCCACCGCCTGCTCGCGATGGAACTTCTTGAAGTCCTTGTGCCCGGTGGACTCTTCAAAGCGGGCGAGCGCCTTGGCGATGGGGTCGATCGACTTCTCATCGCGCCGCCGCGCTTCCTTCAGATAGTGGAAGTATTCTCGCTTGATCCGGGTGTTTGCTGCGTTGTGCTTTGCCATGCGTTAGGCTCCAGTCGTTTCGTCATAGTTTGGGGAGGGGCGCGCAATCTCCACTATGCTTGAAGCTGCCTGCGTGATTTGGACGTCCAGACTGGGCATTTTGGCGGGAATATCGACCAGCCGGGTGCGCCGGTGCATCATGGTCCCGCACGTCTCGCACAGGGCTTTCAGATTGCCCGTAACAGCGTTTGTGGCCGCGTAATCGACCATGCCGAATGCGGGCGCTTTCGGCTCACGGCACTTGAAGCAATACATCTGTCCCGGCTGGCACGGGCGCTTCGCCGCCTTGCGCTGCTTGCCCCACCAGGCCTGAAAGTCGCTACCTAGTATCAGGGTGGGCTTAGCTCCATCGATTGCGGGCAGCCCCTTCTTGAGCCACCCGCGCACGGTATGTTTGTGAACGCCAAGCACATCAGCAAGCTCGGTCACGGTAAAGGAGCGATGCTTTTTGGCTAGGCGCGGGTTGATCCGCTTCATCGCCTTTGCCCTAGCCTTCGCCGTCTACCAGCCGCCGGACCGACGCGGTCGTCACCATACGCCGCCGCCCCATCTTGCGGCTATCAAGCTTGCCCTCGCCAATCAGGGCATAAACGGACGTGCGGCCAAGATTGAGAGCTTTGGCAGTTTCGGTGATCGAAATCAGGAGAGGTTCCATCTGGATATTCCTTGCTTTGGGCCAGCAGGTGCCAGCGGATGCAGGGAACTATCGGTGAACCATCGGCGAAAGTCGGACGAAAAGGCCGGAATAGGGCCGGAAATTGATCGCGAACGAAATTCAGGCCTTTTGCGATTCCGTCCAGATTAGTTTGGCATACGGTCGAACGGTGCTTTCAGATGGCCCACCCTCTTCTCCGCTCAGATACGCAATTAGTGCGCGCTCGATGTCAGCTTGTGTCTCGGGCCTTAGCTCGCCTCGATGGATGAATCCGAAAACGGCTAGGACGCTCTCAGGCCAATCATATTTAGGTCGCCGACCCCGTGTCGCTCGTTCGCTCGCGGCCTCTTCAATCTGCGATTCCATCGCCTGATTGGCGACTCCAACGATTTCACCATCAGGGCCGGGAAGCGCCAGCGGGAAGATCGTAATGTCTTGCACTGAGTAGCATTCCTCAAAGTATTCAGGATCATTCGAGCTTGTTCCCGGAGGACACAGAGCAAAACTAAAGCGGCTCAAATTTGGCTCCCAATCCACGATTGGGACGTCGTTCATTCCCATTTTTTGAAGTGTCGTCTTTGGACCTCGAAACTCACCTTCCTCCAATTGGCGTTTCTCCTCGCGTAGTAGATCTGACAACGTCTTCCACCGTTCAGGTGGGATCGCCGACATGCAGCCTTCTAGGTCGAAAAAGTCGCCTCGTTCATACTTTGACCATCTGAAATCACCGTGGGCCGTAAGTTGCCCCCTCTGCAACATCGCAAGTAGTGCAGACTTGGGGGCCTCCATCCCCTCGAATGCGAGGCGGTTCAGCACATCGCTCAGATATGTTGGGCTTGCCGAAGGGACACCATCAGGGTCGTATCGCACCCATTGCCACGTCTTCATTATCGAGAACGCGCGATCAGATAACCAAATCTCATTCGAATCAAGTTCTTCAGACAATTGCGAGCCTCAGCTGAGTGTGTGGCTCAGTCTAGGTTTGTCTTTATCAGGTTAGCAAGAGTTCGCATTTGGCCCTCTACTACGCGTGCTAGATTGCGATACTCGCCAACGCCTCCTCGGCATCATCACGCACCAGATGGCCATAGTGCTTTTCGATCATGGCAACACTTGTGCCCGATAGCTGCGCGACGGTGAGGATCGGCAGGCCAGCGCGGATAAGATCGGTGAGCACACAATGGCGCAACGTGTAGGCCGCCACAGCACTGGGCAGTCTAGCCGCGTTCACGGCCTCCTTGATTGGATACTTCCACGCATCCTTATTCCACGGTTCACCGCCAACACGAGCGAAAATAGGCGCGGCTGGTAGCTTGCTCTTTACCTGCTCGGCGAAGAAGTCCGCGATCACTGGCGGCACAGTAATCTGCCGCGGGTTGCCGTTCTTGTCCTTGCCTATTGTTAGCGTTCGTGTGCGCTTGTCGAAGTCGCGCACCGTTAGCGCTGCCAAGGCACCGGGACGCAATGGCAACATACAAAGCCCTTGCACAAATGGCCGCGCATCATCGCGCATCGCATCTATCAATCGTTTGCGCTCTTCCTTGTCGAGATACAGTTCCCGGCGTCTATCCGCTCCCTTGAACGGACGTAAAGCCTCTTGCCACGCTGCATCCGTATTCGGCGCTCCGGGCTTCAGCACTTGCCCCAGTGCAGCACGCAGCGGCACCATATCGCGGTTGACGGTCGACTTGGCGCGCTCTTTCCATCGCTTCACGCCCTTCTTGTTTCGCGAGACCAAAGCAGGGGCTTGTTCCAGCCGCTTTCTCCAGCTGCGCAGATGGTGCCTTCGCAACTTGTCCAACCTTACCTTGGCAATGGCGTCGGAATAGACGTGCCGCCGCAAAATCCCTTCTTGGATCGGGCAGTGCCTCTCTTTCGCATAAGCCTCACAGGCATCCTTGACAGTGACCATGTCAGGGGTGCGTTCTCCGCCGCACTCCACAGTATCAGCCCACAATTCTGTATCCGCTTTCGCTTGGTTGAACACATCGTGACCTTCGAGTTTTCCATAATCGCCAAGTGATTTTCTCGAATTGCGTTTTGTGTCGGCGTTATAAACTCGCGCAAACCAAGTGCCTCGCTTGCCCTTTTTCGAAGGCCGAAAACCCACATAACAACCTTGGCGCAGTCGCTGCCAATGGGGCTCATCACCAGCTCTAGATTTGAGCTTTTCGCGTTCCGTAATTCGACTGAGGTCTGGCATCGACTCCAAAATCCATGAAAAAAGCATGAAAAACATCAGCGAACACGCTTGAACGCCTGCACCTGTTTTTATTGAAGTTTGTCGTTCGCGTAAAGCCGCCAATGCCTGCTTACCCACCCTTGCCAAGGTTGGGGTCGGGCGTTCGAATCGCCTCGCCCGCTCCATTTTCTTGATTGATCGAGTATATTGCGACCGGCATGGTGCCGGTCGAATACTTGCGTGCCCTGTTTGTCGCATCTGCCGATCTCCCATCAAAATTTTTGGTCTTTTCGGACAATTGGGGCTGGACCAGCGCCCGCTAAGCCGCCATTGAGCTTGGAAATGATATATTGTCACATTCGACCAAACAGACCCAGTCTTGGCATGAAGCACTTCACATCTCGCATCGCCATCGCAACCGCTCTCAGCATTGGCGTGACGGCATCACCCGCCTTCGCTGAAGCCAATGAACCCCGTCAACAAGGCACGAACGCACTGCGCGCCGTTGCTCCTGCCACAGGCGAAGCGATCAGCGGCGAAATCATCGTTTCTGCTGAAGGGCTCAAGGAACTGGACTTCATCACCGGGCAGGATGCGCTTGACGAAGAGGACATTCAGGAGAACCTCGACGGGCAAATCGGTGAGGTTCTTGAAAAGCTTCCAGGCGTATCGGCGACAAGCTTTACTCCGGGGGCGTCGCGCCCGATCCTGCGCGGTCAGGATGGCGAACGTGTCCGGGTGCTGGTCGATGGCCTTGGTACAGGTGATGTTGCCAACACCTCTGCCGATCACGCCACCTCGATTGATCCGCTCACCGTGAGCCGGATCGAGGTTCTGCGCGGCCCGGCAGCGTTGCTTTATGGCAGTCAGGCGCTTGGCGGTGTGGTCAATGTGATCGACCGGCGTATCCCGACCGAAGTGCCTGAGACCGGTATCGCGGTGGATGCTCTGCTCGCGGCTGATACGGCCAGCAATCTGCTCAGTGGCGGTGTTTCGCTGGATGCGGCGCTGGGTGATATGTTTGTCGTCCATTTTGACGGCTCCTACCGCGACACCGACGATCTTGAGATCCCCGGATTCCAGCTCACCGATGACCTTCGCGCGGACCTTTTGGCCGATGCGGCAGAAGAGGAGGAAGAAGGCGAGCTTGAAGAGGCAGAAGAGCTTCGCGAAGCCGCCAACCAAGAAGGCTTCCTGCCGAACAGTTCGACCGAAACCTACACGCTGAACGGCGGATTTGGTGTGATCCTGGGTGACAGTTCTTTTGGCGCGTCGGTTGGATATTACGACACCTTTTATGGCATCGTCGGCAACCCTGAAGGCGGCCACCACCACCACGGCGAAGAAGAAGGCGAAGGCGGTGAAGAGGAAGAAGAGGAGGGCGAAGAAACCGTCTCCATCGGCCTTGAACAATGGCGTTTCGACGTGCGCGGCGACATCGCTCTTGGCGACGGGTTTGCCGAGCGGCTCAAAATTCGCGCAGGCTATTCGGATTACACCCACACCGAATTCGAAGGCACCGAAGTCGGAACCGTCTTCGACACCGAATCCTTCGAAGCGCGTGCCGAACTCATCCAGTCGACCGGCGGTGTTATCGGCGCACAATATACGTTCCGCGATTTCTCAGCCGTGGGCGAAGAAGCCTTCGTTGCACCCAACGAAACCACCCAGCTTGCGCTGTTCACCGTTCAGGAGTTCGATTTCGGCGGTTTCCAGGTCGAGGCCGCAGGCCGCTATGAACGGGTCGACGTCGAGGCCGATACCCTTGGCCTTGAACGCGATTTCGATCTCTTCTCGGGCGCGCTGTCCGGCATTGTCGAGGCGGGCGAGGGGGTTCGCTTTGGCGCCACCGTGTCACGCACCGAGCGCGCGCCGGCTGGGGAAGAGCTGTTTGCCAACGGACCACACATTGCAACGCAGATCTTTGAAGTCGGCGATCCCGACCTCGACATCGAAGCGGCGTGGGGCCTTGAAGGTTTTGTTCGCGGCGAACTGGGCCCGCTCAATTTCGGCGCTTCGGTTTACTATCAATCGTTCGAGAACTTCATCTATTTGAGCGACACCGGCCTGGAGGAAGACGACCTTCCGGTTTTCAACTTCCTGCAGCAAGATGCCGAATTCAGCGGTTTTGAAGCTGACGTCGTCTTCCCGATTGTTGACACCGATGGCTTTGCACTCTCGGGCGATGTGCGCGCTTCCTATGTCGTGGCTGAACTTGACGATGGCACCGATGTGCCTCGCATTCCGCCCTTCACGCTTCTCGCCGCGCTTGAGGCTGATGTGGATGCGTTCAACCTGCGCGCCGAAGTACAACGCTTTGGCCCGCAAAAGGATCTGGCGCCAAACGAAACCGAGACGGACGGCTTCACGCTTGCCAACTTCTACCTCTCGTGGCGGCCGCTTGAGGGCAATCGCAACGTTACGCTCCAGCTTGCCGGCGAAAACCTGTTCGATAACACAGGTCGCCGGCACTCAAGCTTCACCAAGGATTTTGTGACCCTGCCGGGCCGCAATATTCGCGTTTCCGCGCGGCTCAGCTTCTGAGTTCACGAAGCCAAGGCGAATGACAGAAAAAGGGGCCCGAGGAATATTCTGCGGGCCCCTTTTTGTTGGCTATTTCTCGACCGCAAAGGTGAGCTCTGCATTGGCTTCGAGCCGATCGACCAGAGCCTCTCCCAAGAACGCGCCGGGCGTTCCAACGCCGCCTTGCGCGTCCGAGTGGAGCAGGCCGATCGCGGTTTCGGAGATCATGCGGCTGGTCGAACCGTAGCCTGGATCATACTTGCCTTTGACCGCGTAGTGCAGGTTTTCGCCATCAGGGCCTTCGGCGACGAAGAGGATGTCGTAAAACCCGTTATCGCGCTCGTCCTTTGATGGACCTTCGCCCGGCTTTGGCGGTTTTGCGCCAAACGGGTTCTTCATCATCTCGGCGGCTGCCTCGGCCATTTTTTTGCCCGCTTCGCCGGGGCTGGTCAGCATCATCTCATCATACTGAAAATCCTCACCATAAGGATGGCCGAGGAGGAAGTTGGTCCGGTGGACGTTCTTGGTGTTGATCGGCGCCATGATGAATGGCGCGGCCCATTTGCCAAGATCCTCTTCATACATTGGCACCATGCCGGTGGGTTGGCCGGGGCCCTCAAACCCTTCTGCCAAGGCAAAGGGATTGCGCAGGACATTGATGATGCCGGGGTTCTTGGCCGCCGCTTTCATCGTTGCGCCAAGGCTTGCCGCGGTGCCGCCCGAAAACGTGCCTTGCATCGCACGCACGCGCCCGCGCACTTTCTTCGCAGGCTGGCCAAAGCGTTCCTTGGCCGCTTTCTGGGTCATCATGACGCCCAGATCGAACGGGATCGAATCGAACCCGCTGGAAAAGCAAATGCGTGCACCCGATGCCTTGGCCTCCTGCCCATGCTTTTCGATCATCTCGGCCATCCACGCAGGTTCGCCGCAAAGGTCGGTGTAATCGGTGCCGGTTTTCGCACACGCCGCGACAAGCTTATCGCCGTAGAGCTGATAAGGGCCAACGGTGGTGAGGACGACTTTGGTGCGTTTGCACATCGCTTCGACATCGGCGGGGTCGTCGGCATCGGCGACCACCAATGGAGTATCGGAAGGCAGCCCCATTTCATCGCGCACACTAGCCAGCTTTTCTTCGTTGCGGCCAGCCATCGCCCATTTGGGCGCATCGGCGCGGCCTTGATACTGGTTGTGCAGATACTCTGCGACAAGGCGCCCGGTATAGCCGCTTGCGCCATAGACCACGATGTCAAATTCGGTGTCGCTCATGCAATTTTTCTCCTCAAACGATGACCCGGCGCGCGCCGGGCATTTGCTTGTCCTCTCGCTTACGCGATTGGGCAGAATTTTCCAGCCTTGCCGCTGTGGTGTCGGGCGTACAGTTTTTCGCCGATCTAGGTCGTGTCCCGCAAAACGCAGTTAACACGCCTACAAGGACAGCACTTCTAAGCCGTTTTCCATCATGGGAAGTGCGCGATGAATGCTGTGAACTCAAACGTCGAATATGCAGTTGCTCCGCTTGGCGGCGAGGCGGCCATAATCGAGCCTTCTGCTGGCCTGGTAAGCATAGCCGGGAAAGCCAGCGAACACGGCCCTGATCCAACCCCGCATCTACCACCCCGCACCGCGTTCGAGAGCGCGGTGGCTGCGTTGCAGCGCGTTCTGGGCGTCGAGCCTTACGATCAGCGTTGGGAGGCTTTGCAAAGGCAGTATCAGAACCGCTCGGTTGCCGGTTTCCTGACTGAGGGCAGCTGGGCCGGGATCCTCGCGATAGGGCTTGCCGCCTTTGCTACGCAGATTGGTGAGCGTTCCTCAATCATGCACATCGCTTTTGGCATCCATGCACTTGCTCTTGCATTCGGCTTTGCATTCATGCCCGAAATGCGCACGTGCTTGGTGACTTATACGAACATCCGCAACGGCACCCGCGCAGCCGCTTTTACAATCGCCGCAACCGCCGTCTCATGGGCGATGTTCGCCTATGCATCCATGTTGCATCTGCAAGGCGATTGGTATGCTCTGGCGGTGGGTGTGATCGTCGGCGTGATCGCAATTTGCGGGACGGGGGCTTCGGCTTACCCGCTGGTGTCGCTTGGCTTCATGGTCATTATGACTGCAGGCGCGGTTCTGGGTCTTGTCGTATCAGACAGACCATTTGCCCTCTTCTTCGCGGGCGGCCTCGCTACTCTGGTTCTGCTTTTATACCTCCAGTTTCTGCGCCGTTCGCGCGCGGCATTGATACATGTTCGCGATGCGGCTGAACTCGAAGCCAGCGAATCTGAAAAGCGCAAGGCGACCGAAGCGCGTTATGAAGCCGAGCGTGCTTTGAGCCGGGCGCGCGAGGAACAGCGCGAGCGCGACGAACAACGCCGCGCCGCAAAAGACGAACAGCGCAAGGAAGAGTTGCTCGCCCTTGCAGCGCAGTTCGAGACAAGCGTCGGCGAGGTTTCGAAAAGCGTGGGGTCAGCCGCCGAGCGGTTTCACGCCATGGCCAAGATCATGGCTCGGCAGGCAGAGGCAGCAACCGAACAGATCGAGCTGATCGCGGAAGGGATGGACCAGGTCGCAGCGGGCAGCACATCGGCTGCGGCGGCCTCTGATGAATTTGCGGTCTCGATCGAGAACGTCAACGAACAAGCCGCCGATGCCGCCCGACTGGCGCGTTCGACCTGTGAAACCGCGCGCGCGACCGATGCGACCGTATCGGCGTTAACCGACCGCGCCGAAGGGATCGGACAGATCGCGCAATTGATCGACACCATTGCCGGGCGCACCCGCCTGCTTGCGCTCAACGCCTCAATCGAGGCGGCGCGCGGAGGAGAGGCAGGGCGCGGTTTTGCCGTCGTGGCAAGCGAGGTCAAGGAGCTGGCGAACAAGACCAGCAAGGCAACCGGCGATGTGTCGGATTCCATCGCAAAGATGCAGGCCGGATCGCAGGCCAGCGCGCGCGAACTCACCCATATTTCGGCTCAAATCGAGCAGTTGGAGGCCGCTGCCAGCGCGATTGCATTGGCCATGGGCCAGCAGTCGGTGGCCGGCAAGGACTTGGCGCAGAGCATTGATCTGGCAGCCTCCGGAGTTGGCGAGATATCTACCGCGACACAAGACCTGCACCACGCGGTGAAGGCGGTTGGAAAGGCGTCGGGTGATCTTTTGACCGCGTCACAAAGCATCAAGCAACAGTCGGTGCTTTTGAGCGAAGAGGTGGCAGGGTTCCTCGCGCATATCCGCCGCGAGTAACGCTTTGCACCCCTTCAAAACAGCCTAGCCTTGAGGAATGCGCGGGAGCACTCCGGTTTGGCTCGATAGCGCGAGCAATTGCCCATCTTCGCCGAAATGTTGTGCCTGCCCATGGATAACGCCTTTACCCATCGCACCCATTTGGGTGACCGATAGCACCCATCCCGCGGGCGCTGATTGCACGAAACGGAAATTTGCATCGAGGCTGAAGCCGCCGCGGCTTTGCGGGTGACCGCCAAGGAAGAAGTCGGAAATGATCGCAAGCCACGCAGCATCATTGGCAAAGCCGGCAGCATTGCGAACCCAGACGGCGTTCAACCCCTTGTCCGGCTCGCGGCGGGCAATGCGCATCTCAAACTGGTCGTGGAGAGAGCCGTCTGCAAATTGGTAGGTGTCATCGCTCGGCGGGCAATCGCCGGGGGCAGGGACATCGGGCATTGCGGCGAAAACCTGCGCCGGGCTGGGCTCGCGCGCACCGAGGCTTGCGCTGATGCGGTGAGTGGGCCGCCCGTTTACATTCGCCTCGGCCATCCATTGCCCGACAGACTGCCCACCGCCGCATTGCTGACACGCAATATGAAGCTCTTCTGCGTGCTGCGTGGGGCTGAGAAACTGGATGTTTGCCCAAAGGATCGGCTCGCCGCTTGCCAATTCCATTGCGTCAATCGCGGCGGCCAAGGCAACGCCGCCCATGATATGCGGCGCACCTTCGGGGCCAACGGTCGCAGGGGGCATGACGGGTAGAGTGTAAGCGCCTTCACGCCCGCTTTCAGAAGGCACCACGCGCCAGAATGGATAATTTGCCAGAGTGATGCGTGTTCTCCCCCGTTTGCCCGCGCGCCTAAAGCCGGGGCAGCGTCACCCCGCGCTGGCCCATATATTTGCCGGCCCTGTCGGCATAGGTCACCTCGGGGCGTTCATTGCCTTTCAGAAACAGGAACTGGCACGCACCCTCATTGGCGTAAATGCGGGCAGGCAAGGGGGTGGTGTTCGAAAATTCGAGCGTCACATGACCTTCCCAGCCTGGTTCAAGCGGGGTCACGTTGACGATAATTCCGCAGCGCGCATAGGTGCTCTTGCCAAGGCAGATGACCAGCACGTCTTCGGGGATGCGGAAATATTCGACCGTTCGCGCCAGAGCAAAAGAGTTGGGCGGGATGACGCACTCATTGGTGTCTCGGTCGACGAAGGAATTGGAGGCGAAATCTTTTGGGTCGACAACCGCGCTGTCGACATTGGTGAAAATCTTGAACTCGGGCGCGACCCTTGCGTCATAGCCGAAGGATGAAAGCCCGTAGGAAATTACCCCGTCGCGGCGCTGCGCTTCGACGAAAGGCTCGATCATGCCCTTGGTCTGTGCCGCCTCGCGAATCCATTTGTCTGATAAAATTGCCATGTCTCAAGTGATTCCGCAAAGGCCCGCATCTGGGCAAGGGTGGCGGTAAACTTATCCGGATGAGTCTGCCCATCGCGGCCTACCCACAAACGGCCCCAAAGGTGGATGCGTTGCTGCAAACTCTATATACCATGGCTTCACATCGAGCCGCGAAGGGTGCAAACCTTGGCTTAAGCTATGGGAAGTCTTGAGGGTCAATGTCAGGTAACATTAGTGCAAAGCCGTTTGTCAGCGCCACTGAACGTCTGAGACGAGGCACGACAAAGCTCGCCTCGCGGTTCAGTTCGAAGCTGTTTGGCCCCTATGGTGTGTTTCTTCAGGGCGCGCTTGAAAACCCGGGGATGGTGGGTGCGCTTTTCCCTTCGTCCAGGACGACGATCAACGCCATGCTCAAAAACGTCGATTGGGCCAACGCCGGGCTTGTGGTCGAATATGGTCCGGGCATTGGGACCTTTACCCGCCCGATCCTCTCGCGTTTGCCAGCCAATGCAAAACTGATCGCGATCGATACCAATGCCCATTTCATTGACTACCTGAACGAAGAGATTTCCGATCCCCGGCTGCAGGCTGTTCTGGGCTCTGCAGCCGATGTCGAGAAAATCGTCAGGAAGGCCGGGCATGACGGGGCTGATGTGGTGATTTCAGGATTGCCCTTTTCAAGCCTGCCTGACCCCCTTGCCAAGGAAATTGTCGAGGCCAGTTACCGGGTAATGCGACCTGGCGGGGCTTTTCTGACCTATCAATATCGCCTGAACGCGCGCCGATTGACCGAGCAAGTTTTTGACCGTGTCGACAAGAAAGTCACTTGGGCAAACATCCCGCCCAACAACCTCACGTGGGGCTGGAAGACAGCTTAAACCTGCCGCTTATTTGATGATGCTGGCGCCAAGCTGCGGGTTGAGCGTGGTGATGTGGTTGAGCCACTTCTTCGGGCGGCGCAGCATTTTCTCGGGATACTCGACCCGCAGGCCCAAAAGGCTCGCCATTCGCCCTACGAAATGAATGCAGTTGCGCTCGTCCAAGCTGTAACGCTTGCCCGGCTCATTCTTCCAGGCGCGCATTTCGGCAACGACCCGATAATACTGCTCATCGCTCAAAGGGAGCGAGAAATGGCGGTTGGTTTTGCGGACATATTTGTCTTTCTCGACATAGACCATGTGGCTGGTCCAGCCGCTTAAAATTGCGGCCGTAGAGCTTTGCGCAGAAAAGCCGTAATTCTCCTTGACCACGCGCCCGTCCGCCTCAAGCGTGCCGTCAAGGACAATAAACGTGTGCGGATATCGCCCGAAAACCGAGCCGTTGAACGAATGGAAATGTATCTCCACCGCCGCCATGGCGGTGCCGCTCCAGGCGAGGGCAATAAGGGCAAGGAGAGGGACGAAAACGCGGGGCAAGAAACGTGTCATAGCTCCGCGTTTTATTACGTCATTCCTAAAGGCTTGCAAGAAGGCTTGCATTGCCGCCCGCAGCCGTGGTGTCGACGGAGGTCACACGCTCGGTCGCAAAGCGCGCAAGGTAGTGCGGTCCGCCTGCCTTGGGGCCAGTGCCCGACAGGCCCTCGCCGCCGAAAGGCTGGCTCTCGACGATCGCCCCGATCTGGTTGCGGTTGATGTAGAGATTGCCGACCTTTGCGCGCGCCTCGACAAACCGGTGGGTCGCGGCAATCCGGCTGTGAAGACCAAGGGTGAGGCCATAGCCGGTGGCGTTGATGTCCTCGATCACGGCGGCCAAGTCCTTCGCCTTGTAACGCACGATGTGTAACACTGGCCCGAAGTTCTCGCGTTTCAGATCAAGGATTGAGCCGATCTCCATAATGGTCGGCGCGACAAAGCATCCATGCTGCGCAAATTCGCCCAGTTCACGCCGCCAAACCTTGTGCCCCGATGCTTCCCGGCGCGCGACATGACGCTCAAGGGCGGCCTGCGCGTCAGGGTCGATCACGGGCCCCACATCGGTTGAGAGATTCGCCGGATCGCCAATGTGCAAGGCTTCAAATCCGCCCCGGATCATTTCGATCATATCATCGGCGATGTCGTCTTGCAGGTATAGCACCCGCAATGCCGAACAGCGCTGTCCGGCGCTCTGGAAAGCGGAGGAAAGCACATCGCGCACGACCTGTTCGGGAAGGGCGCTGGAATCGACGATCATCGCGTTTTGCCCGCCGGTTTCCGCAATCAGTGTCGCAATCGGTCCATCGCGGCCTGCCAGTGCAAGGTTGATTGCTCTGGCCGTTTCGGTCGAACCGGTGAAGGCGACGCCGGTTAGACGCGGATCGCTCGTAATCATCTGGCCCACATCGCCTGCACCCGGCAGAAGCTGGAACACCTCCGGAGGGATGCCAGCCTCATGGCACAGCTTCACCGCGAGAGCCGCGATCAGCGGGGTCTGTTCGGCGGGCTTGGCGATCACTGCATTGCCGGCGGCAATCGCGGCGGACGCCATTCCGGTGAAGATCGCAAGCGGGAAATTCCAGGGCGAGATGGTGGCAAAAACGCCGCGCCCGTGCATGCGCAAAGTGTTCGCTTCGCCCGTAGGGCCGGGGAGTTCCACAGGGAGTTCAAACTGCCGCCGCGCCTCGCTTGCATAATAGCGCAGGAAATCGACCGCCTCGCGCAGTTCGGCAATGCCATCAAGCAGCGTCTTGCCCGCCTCGCGCTGGCATAAGGAGAGGAATTCGGCCGTATGCTCTTCAAACAGGTTCGCCGCTTCGTCGAGCAAGGCGGCGCGTTTGTCGCCGCCAAGCGCGTCCCAGCCCGGCTGGATTGCGACTGCGCGGGCAAAAGCAGCATCCACTTCCTCGGCGGTCGTATCGCGCCGTGTTCCGACTTCGACCGAAAGATCATGCGGCATGGTGATCGGCGCAATCTCGCCCGCTACCTCGGCAGGGAAGGTGGGCTCTGCGTGCCAGTGAAGTGCGCGCAATTCCTCAAGCTTCGCTTCCAGTGGTTCGAGCACCAGCGGATCGGACAGATCGATTCCCTCACTGTTCAATCGCTCGCCCAGAATATCGCGGGGCAAAGGGATCACCGGATTGCGCAGAGGTGTATGGCTTTCAAGCTCTTCGATCTGGTCGCGCACGAGGTCTTCGGCGGCATATTCTGCATCGCCCATGCGATTTACGAAGCTGGTGTTTGCTCCGTTTTCCAAAAGACGCCGCACGAGATAGGCGAGCAATTCCTTATGCCCGCCCACCGGCGCATAAATCCTAACCGGCGTCGGCGAATTGCCTTCCAGCTTGGCGAGCGCTTCATAGAGTTCTTCGCCCATGCCGTGCAGACGCTGGAATTCGAACGGCCTGCCTTTTGAAAGCTCTTTCACCATCGCGACCGAATTTGCATTGTGCGTGGCAAAAGCGGGGTAGATCACGTCCTCATGCTCGAACAGGCGCACTGCGCAGGCGAGGAAGGACACATCGGTTGCGACCTTGCGGGTGAACACCGGATAATCTTCAAAGCCGCCCACTTGGGAAAGCTTGATTTCCGCATCCCAATAGGCGCCCTTGACAAGCCGCACGAAGAGTTTGCGCCCATGGCGCCGCGCGCATTTGGCGATCCAGTCGCATGTAGGTGCGCCGCGTTTCTGATAGGCCTGGATTGCAAGGCCAAACCCTTCCCAGGACGTGCCATCGGCCCGCGTGAAAAGGTCATCGTCCGCCATCAGTTCTTCGATGATATCAAGGCTGAGTTCCAGCCGGTCAGCCTCTTCGGCATCAATGGTGAAATGGATGTTGGCATCGCGCGCTTTGGCGGCGAGGCCGCGCACCATCGGCACGATGTCGCGACGCGCTTCGTCGGCGTGAGTGAAAAGGTAGTTCGGGTGAAGCGCGGAGAGTTTGACCGAAATTCCGGGCGATGTGCCGATGCTGCCCGATGCCTCCCTCGCCAATCGTTCAATCGCGCCCTCATAGGCTGCGCGGTATTTTTCCGCATCGGCAAAAGTCATCGCCGCTTCGCCCAGCATATCGAAGCTGTGCGTAAGCCCCTTGGCGCGTTCGGGAGCCGCACGTTTGAGCGCCTCGTTCATATTGCGGCCAAACACGAATTGCCCGCCAAGAATGCGCATCGCTTGCAAGGTGGCGGTCCGAATGACGGGTTCACCCAGTCGGTTCATCGTGCGCTTGAGCGTTCCGCCCATGCCGCGCTGATGCTCTTGCGGCTGGTCCAGAACCTCGCCCGTCAGCATAAGCGAAAATGTCGCGGCATTGACGAAGGTCGATGAGCTCTCGCCCAGATGATCGCTCCAGTCGATCTCACCGATCTTGTCGCGGATCAGCGCGTCTGCCGTCGCATTGTCGGGCACGCGCAAAAGCGCTTCTGCAAGGCACATAAGCGCGATGCCTTCTTCGGTGTCGAGCCCGTACTGCTGCAGGAATGCGTCGATGCCGCTCGCCTTGTGCGCCCGCGCGCCTTCGATCAGCTGAACCGCGAAGTCCTGGGCATCCTGCGTCGCTTTGCGCGCAGGGGCCGCCTGTCGAAGCCGTTCCTTGATGCAGGTCTTTTCCTCCTGGCGATAGGCGCGGCGCAGGTCGGTGCGATCAAGGGTGAGGGGGGCAGCTGGTCTCGTCACGTGTGGTTTTGTCCTTTCAGCTTCGACTCGTCACAATATCAGCTATGAGGTGGACCGCATGCCCCGCCCATTCAAGTAAAGTCGATCTGTGCGAAACTTTCCTGCGCTTGAAGGCGGGCCATGCTATGATATGTGCGCTAACGCGACCGCTTAAGAGCGGCTGCCCTTCAGATTCTTGGGAGATGTGTCCTCATGGCCTTGTTCTGTTTTTACTGCCGCGATGGTGAGGACAGCGAGACCCTGCGCGCCCTGCATCTTGCAGAACAGCGCAAACATATGGCCGAGCATGACCAGAATTACCTCACCGCGGGGCCTCTGACCAACCGCAAGGGCGAATTCGTGGGATCACTCCTGATTATCGAGGCGGATAGCGAAGAAGAGGCGCGCGCCGCGGTGAATGACGACCCATACGTGACTGGCGGCGTTTGGCAGTCGATCCGCGTCGACAAATTCGAACCCGTGAAGGGGCGCTGGAAGGATCGCTAGGGCGCCTGGGGGTATCGCCCTTGAGCCAGTGCCTTAACCGATCGGATCGTCAATAGATGGCGCAAGAGGGCTGAACAGACGCGGCCCTTCGTCTGTCATGTAGACGCAATCCTCTGAGCGCACTCCGAATTTGCCGGGAAGATAGATCCCCGGTTCATTCGAGAAGCACATGCCAGCAGCAATCGGAGTTTCATTGCCGCGCACGACGAACTGGTCTTCGTGGATATCCATGCCGATGCCGTGGCCGGTACGGTGGGAGAGGCCGGGGGTCTTGTAGCCGGGGCCGAAGCCTTCCGCTTCGTAGTAAGCCCTGACCGCATCATCAATAGCGCCAAAGCTGCTGCCGACCTGTGCCATTTCCATGACGATATCCTGGCCTTTTCGCACTGTGTTCCACACGCGGATTTGTTCGACATTCGCGTCGCCGTGGACCCACGTGCGCGAAATATCGGATTTGTAGCCGTGCACATCGCAGCCGCAATCCATCAGAATGACCTGACCGTTTGCGACCTCGTGAACTTTTTTCGAGCCGTGGGGATAGGCGCTCGCCTCTCCCACTTGCGCCGAGGAGAAGGTGGGCCGTGCGCCGAGCAGCTTCGTTTCTTCGTGCATCAGGGCGCTGATATCTTTGCCGGTCATGCCTGCGCTGACTTGCGGATAGGTTGCGCGGTAAGCCGCCATGGTGATGTCGTTTGCCGCTTGCATAAGCGCGATTTCATGGGGGCTTTTGATCTGCCGCAGCGCCGAGACGATCGGGCTGGCCGAGACGATTTCGCGCCCGCCGCCCTCTTGTCTGAGGCCGTCCGCGACAAAATGCCTCGTGCTGCGCTCAAGCCCGATTGCACCCCTGAAATCATGGGCGCTGCCGCGATCATCGATGACGCTTGCGATAAGAGCGGTGGGGCTCTCATGCTCGTCCCAGGTGCGCACCTCCATGGGCATGACCATGAGCTCGGCAAGCTTGCTCGCTTCGAAGGCGGGAGTGATGACAACCGGCTCGCCCTCAGCGGGGATGACAAGCGCGGTCAGCCTGCTCCCCCGGCCCCAGCCAAGTCCGGAGAAATAGAGCATCGAGGTGCCCGCCTCGATGACGATCCCGGCACTGCCTTGGGCTTGCATCATGCCTTGCGCTGCATTGATGCGGGTTTGCCGCTCCGCGTTGGAAATCGGATCGGGAATGGTGACCGAGCCTTCAGATGAGGCCGCCAGAACCGGGCTCAATCCGCTGGCGCTGATCAAACCGCCCACGACCCCCGTCTTCAAAACATTGCGCCGTGAGGTCATAGGCTGTGTGTCCTTATTTCGTATTCAGCACGCGGCCTGCCACCGCATCAAGCCGCGCCAAAAGCTCGGGGTCGCGCTCTTCGGGAGCGGTTATGACGCTGGTGTCGAGGCAGGTGTCGATGGGAGAGGCTTTGCGCGTTGCGGGAAGACCGGCGATGAAATTCAGCACCGCTTGTCTGGCAAGCTTTCCATTCGCTTTCATTTGCTTAAGCACGGCTGCGACGTCGACCGCGTCTTCGCCTTCGCGCCAGCAGTCGTAATCCGTCACCATTCCGATCAGCGCGTATGGCAGTTCCGCCTCGCGTGCCAATTTCGCCTCCGGCATGGCGGTCATGCCAATGATGTCTGCGCCCCAGGCACGGTACATATGGCTTTCGGCGCGGGTGGAAAACTGCGGACCTTCCATCGCAAGGTAGGTCGCGCCGGTGGCGACTTTGCCCTTGGCCGCCGTTACCGCTTTCGCCGCCATTTCCGAAAGGCGAGCGCACACGGGATCCGCCATTGAGACATGCGCAACCAAACCGCTGGTGAAGAAACTGGACGCGCGGCCCTTCGTGTTGTCGATGAACTGTTCGGCAATGGCAAAGCGGCCCGGTTCGATCTCTTCGCGCAAAGATCCAACCGCGCTTATGCCGAGAATGTCGGTGCAGCCTGCGCGCTTAAACGCGTCGATGTTCGCGCGCGAATTGAGGTCGCCGGGCGCAATCGGGTGGCCCCGCCCGTGTCTTGGCAAAAAGCGAACCTGCACATCGCCAATCCGGCCAAACAGGATTTCATCGGAAGGATCACCCCAAGGGGTTTCGATGGAGAGCCATTGCTGATCCTCAATCCCCTCGATGTCGTAAAGGCCAGAGCCTCCGATGATCCCGATACACCAGTTTTTGGCCATAATTGTCTGGGCGTCTTCCCTTGCCGAGTTTCGATGGCGACCTTTAGGTCAGTTGCACGCGCTCGGGCAAGGCCTTGCGGATAAAGCCGCCGGCCTTGGCATAAGGTCCGGCAATGGAGGGCCGTGCTGTCATGTGTTCGTAGTGGGAAGCAAGCGCGGGATAGTCATCCAGCGGCATTTCGGCCACCAGCGCCACCTGCATGAGGATAGTCGTCACCGCAATATCAGCGATGGAAAGTGTGTCATCGACGAAAAACTTTTTGCCCTCAAGCTGAGCGTTCAGATAGCCAAGCACGCCTGGCATTTCGTTCGCCCATGTCTCGCGCGCCTTTTCGATATCGGGCTCTTTGCCTTGGAGAAGCGAGAAGAAAACGGGTCTGAAAATGCCCAGCCCCCCTGCTGGCGCCAGCACTGTGTCGGCGTATTCTTCAATCATCAGCGCGCGGCCATGACCATATGCGGATGTGCCATAAAGCGAGAGAACGGGGTGCTTACGTTCAATATATGCGCACATGGCCGAACTGTCTGCGATCGTCCCTGCTTCGCCTTCTTGTGCAACAGAGCGGTCACGCAGGACCGGTATGCGGCGCATAGGAGAGATTTCTTTGAACCAATCGGGCATTGGCATGATATTGACCGTTTCAAAGTCGAACTCGACGCCCTTTTCGATGCACACCGCCATTGCCTTGCGCGCGAACGGCGACACCGGGCTGCCATAGATTACGAGGTCGTTCGCTGCGTCGGTCATTTCTAGAATCTCCCAAAGTTCGTGGTCACAGATAACGGGCATGGGCGGCATCGCAACGCTGATCTTTCACTTTTCATCGCAGAAGCGCTCCCTTCCATTGCAATTCGCAATTGATTTTTGCGGGCAATGCTCCAACGTGGCTCCCGAGAGAATATTGAGTCTTTTGACGGAGAGAAAAATGGTCACCCAGTATAAAAACCTCATCAATGGTGAGATGATCGAAACCGGCGAATGGCTGGACGTCGTGAACCCCGCCAATGAAGAGGTGATCGGACAGGTTCCTGCATGTGGCAAGGACGAGCTTGACCGCGCGGTTGCCGCAGCGCGCGCCGCGTTCAAAACCTGGAAGAACACCAGCCACGAAGAGCGTCAGGCCGCTTGCCTCGCGATTTCGGCAGCGATCAAGGAAAATTCAGACGAGCTTTTCCGCCTTTTGACCTCTGAACAGGGTAAACCGCACGCACAGGCCCAGGGCGAGATCGCCGGCGCCGCCGGTATTTCGAAAGCTCAATCTACGCTGAAACTCGAAGATGTGATCAATGAAGACAGCGATCAGCGCCTTTCGCGCACCCGCCGCGTGCCCGTGGGTGTTGTCGGTGGTATCGTGCCGTGGAACTTCCCGCTGATGATGGCGGTGCAGAAGATCATTCCAGCGCTGATGAGCGGTTGCACGATTGTCCTGAAACCATCGCCCTTTACCCCGCTGACCACCCTTCGCGTGGCGGAACTGATCGCGGACAAGGTGCCAGCGGGCACAGTCAACATCATCACCGGCGAAGATGCCTTGGGCCCAATGATTACAAGCCACCCTGACATCGACAAGATCACCTTCACCGGATCGACCGAGACGGGCAAGAAGATCATGGAGGGCGCATCGTCCGATCTCAAGCGCATCACGCTTGAGCTTGGCGGCAATGATGCCTCGATCGTTCTTCCCGACGCCGATCCCAAAAAGGTCGCCGAACAGCTCTTCTGGTCAAGCTTCCAGAACGCAGGCCAGGTCTGCATCGCGGCAAAACGCGTTTACATCCACGAGGACATCTATGACGAGCTGTCACAGGCCATCGCCGAATACGCTGCCCAGGTGAAAGTGGGTGACGGGTCGGAACAGGGCACCGGCGTTGGCCCGATCCAGAACAAGAAACAGTATGAGCGCGTGCTTGAGTTGATCGAAGATGCCAAGGACAATGGCTACAAATTCCTGACCGGCGGGGACAAGGACCCATCGGGCACAGGGTATTACGTGCCGATCACCATCCTCGACAATCCGCCGGAAGACGCGCGTATCGTCGCCGAGGAACAGTTCGGCCCGGTCATGCCACTGATGAAGTTCTCGAGCGAAGACGAAGTGATCGAGCGGGCGAACAATTCCGAATACGGCCTTGCTGGCGCTGTGTGGACAGCCAACACCGACAAGGGCGTCGAGATCGCTGAGAAACTTGAAACAGGCACGGTGTGGATCAACGAATTCATGCACCTGTCGCCCTTCGCGCCGTTCGGCGGTCACAAGCAGTCGGGCTTTGGCGCAGAGTATGGCCTCGATGGCATGAAGGAATTTACCTATCCGCAGGTAATTACCGTCAAGAAAGACAATGTGGTCGCCTGATATTCGGGCGCCCGCTTAATATCGGGCTCAAAATGAGTTATACCTGACTCTACGGAGACGGGGCCTAGCGCGACATAGGTCTCGTCTCTTCTGATTCTTGGCTGAAATGGGGAAAGCAAAGTGGATCATTCAGACAACACGATTTCGAAGAAAATTGTTTCCAGGCGCGACTTTACCGCGATGGCGGCGCTCCTTGGCGGGGTGAGCATCGCGGCTCCTGCCAGTGCGCAGAGCCTTGGAAGTATCTTGGGCTCGGCCAAAAAGGTCATTGATGCGGCAAGCTATTCTGATGCGGAGATGAAGGTCTTCTTCGATCAGATGAGCGAGGACATGGATGAAAAAAATCCGCTCGCTCCCGCTGATAGCCCTTATGCACAACGCCTCGCCGCGCTTTCGCAAGGGCTTGATAGCTACGACGGGCTCGACCTCGATATTCAGGCCTATCTGGTGAAAGACGTGAACGCCTTTGCCATGGCGAACGGGACGATCCGCGTCTTCGCAGGGCTCATGGATGAGTTCACCGATGACGAGGTGCGCTATGTCATCGGTCACGAGATTGGTCACGTCCAGCGCGAGCATACCAAGAAACGGATGCAGGGCGCGCTGCAACGCGACGCGGCTATGAGCGTGGCTGGCACTGCAAGCGGGGGCGTCAAACGTATTGCAAGTTCGGAGCTTGGCGAATTCTTTGGCAACGTCATCACCGCGCAGCACAGCCAGAAGCACGAGCGCGAGGCGGACGATTATGCGCTGCAATTCATGCTCGACAATGAATACGACGCGCAGGCCTGTGTAACAGCGCTTGAAAAACTCGACGCGATGAGCGGCGGGAGTGGTGCCAGCGGGCTCGCTGCATGGACCTCAACGCACCCAAGCCCCAAATCCCGCGCAAAACGCCTCCGCAAGAAGCTCGATTGACGCTGGCTGATTGCGAGTGGGAGACGCATCCGACGACGCATTGATGGAAGGCTTGGCGCGCGTTTGTGCGCGAGCGGGCCTTCCCTCACCATCGGATCTCACCCGTTTGACGGGCGGGGCTACGATGGAAAGCTGGCGCTTTGCCTGCGGTGAGAGGATGTTCGTCCTACGCCGCGCGCCGTCCCTGGAGTTCATGGCAAACCGCCCCTTCGGCCACGATGTCGAGGCCGAAGTTATCCGGAAGGCCGAAGCAGCAGGCGTGACCGCGCCCAAAGTGGTGGCAGAGCTTGAACGAGAGGACGGCATCGGGTCGGGCTTCGTGATGGAGGCGCTTCCCGGCACGTCCAGCCCCAAAGAAATTCTGGAATTCGAGGGCGCCGATACGCTCTTGAGTGACGCCGCAAGGGACCTCGCGCGTATCCACACGATCACGCCGGGTGACCTTCCCGAGGCCGTCCCGGTGATGGACTACCGACAGGCCATCGCAGACCTCAAAGCGCAGTTCGAGGAAGCCGGCGGGGACCGCCCGATCATTGCGCTTGGCCTCAAGTGGATGGAGGACAATTGCCCCGAGCCTTGCGAGCCAGTGCTGGTCCATGGCGATTATCGCATGGGCAATCTCTTGTGCGAACCGGGCAAGCTCACCGGCGTGCTCGATTGGGAGCTTGCGCATTTCGGCGACCGCCACGAGGACCTCGCCTTCGGCTGCATGGCGGTTTGGCGCTTCCACCGCTACGACCGGCCCGCGCTGGGGCTGGGGTCGTTGGAGGATTACTTCGCCGCATATGAGGCGGAGAGCGGGCGCCAAGTGGACCGAAACCGCTTCCGCTATTGGCTGATCCACCGCACCGTGTGGTGGGCACTGGGCTGCCTCAACATGGCGCGCATCTGGCGCTCTGGCGAAGACCGAATGTTAGAGCGCGTGGTCATCTCGCGGCGCACGAGCGAGCAGGAATTGGACCTCCTGATGCTGCTCGAAGAGGACGCGCCTGATGAGGAGCGGGCTCGGCGGGTGGCGATGCCTGAGCCTGATCCTGAAGTTGGTGAGGCCACCGATGGTGAGCTTGCCATCGCGGTGTCCGAGTGGCTGGCGAGCGTCAAGGAGCGCTTCGACGGCCACGACAAGTTTCAATGGGCGGTCGCACGCAATGCTCTCGGCATGATTTCGCGGTACAATACTGCGGCTATTCCAGCCTTTGAGAACGCTCCCTTGGCGCAACGGATTTTGAGCGGCGAGTCATTGCTCGCTGACACTGGCCTGCTGAGTGAACTGCGCGAGGCAATCTTGGCGACGATTGCGCAGGATGTGCCCAAGTATCCCGCTCTTGCGGTGGCGCGCGAACGCTGGACGTAATCCGGCTTGCCGCCAGCGGCGAGCCCGCGCCCGTCCGCGCCCCCAATCATTCTTTGGGGCGGGTGCGCTCCGCTTCCCACCTGGGCGGACGCTTTGAAATGTTGCACCAATCCCTCAGATAGATAAGCTCCCTCCCAAGGAGAGAGAACCCAATGGACTTCGCAATTCCCGCCGATTTGCAGGCGTATCTCGACGAGCTCGACGCCTTTATCGCGGCCGAGATCAAACCGCTTGAAGAGGCCGATGACAACACCCGCTTCTTCGACCACCGCCGAGAATACGCTCGCACCAATTTTGAAGCGGGCGGCCTTCCGCGCGAGGACTGGGAGGAACTCCTTCGCGAAGCCAAGGCCCGAGCTGACAAAGCCGGGCACTACCGCTTCTCTGCGCCGAAGAAATACGGCGGCAAGGATGGCTCCAACCTCTGGATGGCGGTGATCCGCGAACACTTCGCGCATCAAGGATTGGGCCTCCACAACGACCTCCAGAACGAGCATAGCATTGTGGGCAATTTCCCCTTCGTCGAGATGTTCGAACAATGGGGCACCGAAGAGCAGAAGAAGGAGTTCATCCTCGGCGGGTTCGATGGCACGCGCCGGGTTGCCTTTGGCCTTACCGAACCTGACCACGGATCGGACGCGACCCACATGGAAACCCGCGCCGTTCGTGAGGTCCGTGATGGCATCGATGGCTGGCTCATCAATGGCGAAAAGATGTGGATCACCGGTATGCACGTCGCGACCCACTGCGCCATGTTTGCCCGTACCTCGGGAGAGGACG
This sequence comes from Qipengyuania sp. S6317L1, assembly GCF_023015615.1. Lineage (GTDB taxonomy): Bacteria > Pseudomonadota > Alphaproteobacteria > Sphingomonadales > Sphingomonadaceae > Erythrobacter. Next base: position 88,330 of record NZ_JALKAJ010000001.1, read on the forward strand.
GCAAGGCTAGCGGCATCACCTGCTTCCTCGTCCCCAACCCCACGCCGGGCCTCCAAATCGAGGAGTGGATGTGGACTTTCAACATGCCGACCGATCATCCGCGCCTCTCGATCACCGATGTCTGGGTGCCCGATAGCGCAATCCTCGGCGTCGAGGGCCGCGGCCTCGCTCTGGCGCAAAGCTTCGTGCACCAGAACCGCATCCGTCAGGCGGCAAGCAGCTGCGGCGCGGCAATGTATTGCATCGACGAAAGCGTGCGTTACGCCCGCGCCCGCAAACCCTTCGGCGAGCCGCTCTCCAAGAACCAGGGCATCCAGTTCCCGCTGGTGGAGCTTGCCACACAGGCCGAGATGCTGCGCCTCCTCATCTTCAAAACCGCGTGGGAGATGGACAACATGCCCCACGAGGAGATTGAGCGCACGATCAGCGACAAGGTCTCCATGTGCAATTACTGGGCGAACCGCCTGGTGTGCGAAGCCGCCGACCGCGCGATGCAGGTGCACGGCGGCATCGGCTATTCGCGCCACAAGCCGTTCGAACACATCTACCGCCACCACCGCCGCTATCGCATCACCGAAGGCGCCGAAGAGATCCAGATGCGCAAGGTGGGAGCCTATCTGTTCGGATATCTGGGGCCCAAGCGCGGGCAGTTCGACTAGCTGCGCCTGCGCCAATAGCTCGCCAGAATAGACCCGATCAGCACGTGCCACACCGCTGAGATCGCGGCTGGTACGGGGGCGAGAGCGGCTTGGGTGGCGCTCGCAAATTGCGCTTGGAAAGCAGGCGTCTTGGCAAGGCCTGACCCGAGGCCAGAGTTCTGCATCCCCACCTCGATCGAGATGGTGCGCGCCTCTTGCGCGCCCAGCCCGAGGATCCGCGCTATGACGTAACCCAGCCCGAAACCAATCGCATGGAGCAAGAGCGTCGCCAGCAAGAGCACGCCCGCGTGTTCAGCGATTTGCGCCTTCGCTCCGCCGACGATGCCGCCCACGATGAGGATCACAAGCACCACGGCGATTAGCGGCAGGAATGTGCTCACTTGGCCTGCCGCGCGCGGGAACAGGCGGTTGAGGACGCTCCCCAAGAGCACGGGCACCAGCACAATCGCGACCATATTCCTCAGCAAGTTCCAGCGGTCGATCTCGACATAAGTGCCTGCGAGCTCTCCGGTGAGCAGCGGGGTCAACGCCACCGCCGCCAAGGTCGAGGCCATCGTCATCGCCACCGACAAGGCGACATTGCCGCGCGCAAGATAGGCGACGATGTTCGACGCCGTCCCGCCGGGGCAACAGGCGACGAGGATGAGGCCCACCGCCAGCCCCTCTTGCAAGTCAAGAGCCCATGCTATGCCAAAGCCTGCCAGTGGCATTACCGCAAATTGTAGCGCCACCCCTGCGACCAAGGCCTTGGGAAGCTGCGTCAACCGCCGGTAGTCCTCGAAAGACAGCGTCAGACCCATCGCCAGCATGATAAGCCCCAGCGCCACCGACAAAAGCGGCTGTCCGGCCACCCGGATCGAGCCATCGGTCATCCACGTCATGCTGGGCGGGTACACCCACGCCAGCGCCACGCCGACAAGGGTTAGCAGGGCAAAGTTGTTGGTGAGTTTAGCGAGCATTAGTGGCCTCTAGCGTCAACTCCGTCATCAGCCCACCCCGCTGCGACTATGCCTCGCCTTCGGCTTGACAAGTCTCGCTCCCCTCCCGCTTGCGGGAGGGCGTGGGGGTGAGCAAGGGTTTGTAGGAATTGGTTTTGCACGAACAGCCTGAAAATAGAAGAATTGTCGCAAAGAGTGAGACACTTGAGACACTGTCCAGAACCAGAAAACACTTCGCCGCCAGAATTGACTATTTGAGCAGACAAAAGGCGTTGGAATAGGGCGAGTGTCATGCCCTTAGGCTTAGCTCGCAAAGCGCGCTGTAGGAAAGGTGAACAGCGGGCCCTACCCCTCCAATATCGCCTTCAAATCCTTCAGCGCCTTGGCTCGCAGCTGATGCACCCTTGGCACGCTGACCTCCAGCACCTCGGCAATCTCCGTCAGGTTCAACTCCTCGACAAAGAACAACTGCAAGACCAGCATCAACCGCTCGGGCAGCTGGCTCATGGCGGCGATCAGGCGCTCGCGGTCCTCTTGCCCTGAGAGGATGTCGAAGGGGTCGGGTTCTTCGCTGGCGAAGGCGGAATTGCTTTCGTCGTAAGTGTCGCTGATCGAGGTGAGCGTGACCGCGCTTGCCTCAATCTCCAAAAGCTCCGCATCGCTTATGCCCAACGCCTTGGATATCTGGTCGCGGCTGGGCTCTGTGCCGGTAAGGGTTTTGTATTCCTCGATCACCTGAACCACCCGCGCACGTTTCTTCCTCGCTGTGCGGGTGTCGTGCATTTGCTTGCGGATGAGGTCGAACATCGCGCCGCGCACGCGGATCTTGGCGTAGGCGGCAAAGCCGTCTTCGGTGGGACCATCGTGACGCTGCGCACATTCGGTAAGCGCGAGGATGCCGGATTGCACGAGGTCTTCGACCTCCATCCCATCGCGCCCGCTGCCATAGATATGCCACGCCGCGCGGTGGACGAGCGGCAGGAACCGGCGCACGCGATTCTCGACCTCTTCACGCGAGGAAGAAGCGTAGGAAACCGCGCCGTAGCCCTGCTTGCTCATGGCGTGCGCGCCAAATCCGGAAACGTCGTGCTTCATGACGCCGCCGGTTCTGGCACAGCGCCCTTGGTATCGCCCTCAATCACGGGTGCGGGAAGACCCGTAGTTGGCGGAGCAGCCGGGGCCGGCTGGCCTCCGATGACCGAGACAACCTCGACCGGCTGCGTTGGCGGCAATTCCGTGATCGAGAGAACGAGCGCGCGTTGGCAGCGTTGTTTGAGCAGCCCGGCGAGCGCGCGTCTTGCAGGGGGCTGGACGATCAGGGCAACCGGGCCTTTGGCCTCGTCGATAGCGGCATTGACCCGTTCGACGATGAGGGCGGACAGATCGGGTTCGATCATCGGCTGACCGGTGGATGGGTCGATCATCCCGCCAAGGATCGCGCCTTCCAGATTGGCTTCGAGCGTGACGACCTTGAGGCGTTCACCCGGCATGGCAATGCGCGAAACCAGCCGCGCTCCCAAGTCTGCACGCACCGCGTCGATCAGCGCATCGAACCCGTCGGTCGATTGGAGCGCGAGCGCCAATGAGGTGAAGAGCGGCTGCGGGTGGGCAAGGCCAATGCCGTCGGCAATCAGCGCGCGCAAAACGCGGGTGAGCGCGGCCAATGAAAGGGGATCGGGATGCACCGCTTCGATCAGCGCAGGCGCGCGTGCTTTGAGATCCTCGACAATGGCGCTGACTTCTGATGGGCCAAGGAGTTGGTGGCTTTGGGTGAGCAGCTCCTGATTGGCATGGGTGGCGATCACGGTGCTCGCGTCGACACACAGGAACCCTTCGGCCACCGCCATGTCGCGCGCCGACGGGTCGATCCACAGCGCAGGGCAATCAAAGCTGGGATCGCGGGTTAGTTGCCCTTGGATGCCAAGCTCTGTGTAGGGGGGTGACCCGCGCACTTCGCCGGTGTCGATGGCAAGCAGTTTGCCCGGTTTGACTTGCCCGCGCGCAATCGAGAGACCGCCGAGCAGCACCGCATAGTCATTCGCACCCGCCTCCAGAGAATCGCGGATGCGGAACTGCGGCAGGACAAAGCCAAGTTCGCGCGAGAGTTGCTTGCGGATGCCGGTGATGCGGGCGAGGAGCGGGGCCTCTTTATTGGCATCGACAAGATGCACGAGGCCATAGCCAAGCTCTATGGTGACAAGCGTCTGGTCGGAAACTTCGGCGATGTCGATTTTGTCGGGGTTGGGCGCTTCCTCGGGCTCTTCGACCACTTCGGGCACGGCGGCTTTCTTGCGAAGGTGCCACCACAGTCCGCCGGCAATCGCTGCGGCGGGGAGGAAGATCAGTTGGGGCATGGCGGGAACCGTGCCGATGGCGCCGAGGATGCCAGCCACGGGGAGCCATCCGCGAGGGTCCGAAAACTGGCCGCCGATCTGGCCGGAAAGGTCGCGCTTGTCGGCAACGCGGGTGACGATGGCGGCAGCGGCGATGGAGAGGAGGAGGGCGGGAACCTGCGCCACCAAGGCATCACCCACGGCCAGCGTGATGTAAAGCTCGCCCGCTTCGGCAGCGGACAGCCCGTGCGTAATCATGCCAAGCGCAAAGCCTGCGATGATATTGACGCCAAGGATCAGGAGCGCGGCAATCGCATCGCCTTTCACGAACTTGGAGGCACCATCCATCGACCCGTAGAAGTCGGCCTCGATCGTTACATCGCGGCGGCGCTCGCGCGCTTCATCGGCGGTGATGAGGCCAGCGGCAATGTCGGCATCGATCGCCATCTGCTTGCCGGGCAATGCGTCGAGCACGAAGCGGGCGGAAACTTCGGACACGCGCCCTGCGCCCTTGGTGATGACGATCATGTTGATGATCAGCAAGATGATGAACACAAACAGGCCGACCGCGAAATTGCCCGCGACAAGGAACTGGCCGAAGCTTTCGATGATCTCACCGGCCGCAGCCCCTCCATTGTGGCCGTTCACAAGGACGATGCGCGTCGAGGCGACGTTGAGCGCCAACCGCAAAAGCGTTGCGAACAAGAGGACCGTCGGAAATGACGAGAAATCGAGCGGCGCGCGCGCGTTGAGCGCCACCATCAACACCGCCACCGCAATGGCGATATTGAGCACGAAAAACATGTCGAGCAAGAGCGGCGGGATCGGCAGGACGAGCAGCACGAACAGCCCGAAAATGCCCACCGGCAAGGCGGCAGCGGCCGGAACGGTGCGCAGGCGCTCCATCCATGAAACGTTTGAGGCGGGTTCCAAAATCAAAATCCAAGCGCTTTCAGGCGGTCATAGGCCCGCTCGATCTGGTCACGTGTTGCCTGGCTGGCGCGTTCGCCGCCTGTTTCCTCAAAGGTCGCGCGAAGCATGCTGGACACCGGCTGCCGGCTCCCCGGCTGCGCCAGTGCAATCGCCGGGTTTGGCGCGATGGTGGGGCGGTTTTGTCCGGTGATGACCAGCGGGCTTTGCGGGGCGAAAACCTGTTCATCGGCGATGAGATAGGGCGGGCGCTGCGCGGTGGCCGCCGCTGTCATGGCTGGAGGGGTGAGGGCGGCAATCGAAGTGTTGTCGGTAAAGGCAACGCCTGAATTGACGCGCGCCCGCTCAAGCTTGCCCGAAAGGTGATCCATCACCCCTTGCAAGGAGCGCGGCGATCCATTGCGTTCATAGAAGATCGGCCGGTTGGCCGCTGCTGGCCTGCGGAAAAGGTCTGCGGCGCTTTGCCCCGGGTCCAGGTTCATCGCTTCAAGAAAACGCCCCGCGCCCCCTGCGCCCAGAAAATGCGCCAGATAAAGCTCCGAGTGATCGGGTTGGCGGCCAAGGATCGGGGCAAGATGCGCGCGGTTGTCCTCGGCAAGCCCTGCCGCCATCAGCGAGGCGACCTGCGGATCGTTGCGCATATCGAGAATGGCTTTGCGGGTGCCGGGGTCTGCGACATAGGCGCCGCCGCTGGCTCCTTTGCGGATATGCGCGGAAACATTGCCAAGGCCAAAGCGGTCGCCATGCCGCTGCATGGTCTCAAGCCATGTGCTCTCGATAAACTGATACAGCCCGGTCGCAGAAGAAGTGCGCGCGCGGGCGGCAGGATTCATCGAGCTTTCGACTTGTGCCTGCGCGATCAGATAGCCGAAGTCGATCCCTGTTTGCTGCGCTGCGCTGGCGATTGCACCTTCGACAGAGGTGCGCGCGTTGGAGGCGCTTGCCGCCTGCGCGACCTGACGCCTGGCACCATTGGCACCAGCATTTTCAAAGCTGGTGCGCGCGGCTTCGAACGCGGCTCTCGTGGCGGAAGGATGAAGGGGAGACTGAGGCACGGCTGATGCTCTTCGCTATTTTCCGGTATGGTTAACGACCGGAAGAGTGGAGCAAGCATCGTGCCAGATTGGCGGCTCTAGGCGGGCCTAGGGGCTCTTACTTATGGGCGATCAAGCGGGGCCGGAATGCGCGCTGTAGGCGTGGCGTTTACCGCCGAGCGCTTCGAGTTGGCCGGTCACATTGGCCGCGAGCAGGTTGCGCACGCGGCGATTGACGTCGTTCAACGATTTGGCCGTCTGGGCAAGCGCGCGTGTCTCGTCATCCATGCGGCCCGCGCCGATGTGCGAACCAAGGAAGGCCAGCTCATCACAAAGCCCCTCTTTCTCGCGCGTCACGTCGAGCAATGCGTCTGCCTTCAACGTGGCAAGAGCTTGCCGCTCGGCCTGCAAAACGGCAATCATTTGCCGCAGGCTGGATGCGAGGTCTTGCCGGTCTTCATGTGCTGGGGCAGCGACAGGCTTGCCCGTGATGTGGGTCATTGTTGGCCCTCGAATGTGTATTGGGCCGCGATCATCGCATCGGCGATCTTGGTCGGCACAAGGGGATAGGTTCCATCGCGCAGGGCATTGCGGATTTCCGCCACGCGGTCGGTATCGACCGGCGGGCCGCTTTGCACAGGCGCAGCGACCTCGACGCTCACACCTGCTGCTTTATTCGATCCCGAAGCCGGACCGCCAGAGCTTGGCGCGCCGCCTTCAGGCGCGACCTTTGCCTTGGCGCGGTCCGAACCTGCCATTGGGCTGATGCCCATGATCGATTGCAATTTGTTCATTTCGAAAGAGGACATGATGCGTCTCCCGGTGGATATACGCAGCTATAGACGGTCTTTTGCGGGCGAGTTTAAGCGCGCCTTGCGAAAAAATCTTATCCGACCGGGATGACGGCCAGCCCCGGGCGCTCGATCCGGGCCCGGATGGCCTCGCCGCGGTCCTGTGTGCGCACCGCGATCCAGTCGCCGATACCCCCGTTCTCCATCGCTTCGGCGTTTTGCTGAACGCTAAAGCCGCGCCCACGCACAAGTACGGTGATCGGGTCGCCCCGCACCACGATCCGCGCCGCCTCAGCCGACGGCTTGGCAGGCTTGGTGGAGATAAAGATGCGCCAGCTTTGCGGGCCGGGACACTCCACCTTGACGATGGATTGCGCGCGGCCGTGCCATCCCGTCGCCAGCGGGCCGGCACACGCGGCAAGGCGAAGGCGTCTGTCCGCCGCCACACGCGCGCCGCCGACCTCTCCGATCGGCGCTCCGGTGAATTCGGCGACCGCCTGATCAATTGCAGCCGGGTCGATATAGGCGCTCGTGCCGCTCTCGCGGGCCGATGCCAGCGCGGCAAAAAGCGGCAGGCTGGTGACGACCATTGCGGTCATAATCAGCCGCACTTCGAGGCGTTGCAGTGAAAGTTTGGACGTCATGGCTATTTCTTCCCTTATGGTGAGGACGAAGTGGCAATCATGGGCACATGGGCCCGCAAACCGATCAGCAAACCCATGAGCAAACATTGTGCCAATTCCCATGCGCGGCGAATTCGGACGCTTGCAAAGGTCGCGCCGTGATCAGAGCGGTCCGCGTCACTAGGGGAAAGCCGAGAGGAGGGCCGCATCCCCTCTTTAAACAGAGCGCAATAGGCTGCGGGCATCCAATGGAGATAGCGAGAAGGAAAGTTTGGATGGACGCGTCATTGCCAGCGAGTTTCGGGTCAGATCAATCGGCTGGCGATACCGGTTCAGACTTTGATGAGAGCAGAAACAGGGCGCGCGAAGGGCGAGGCGAATTGATGCAAAGGGTGAGCGAATTCGTCCTCAAGCATGATGTCGCCCTGACCGGATCGAACCTTTCCACCGTCGTTGCCGCGCTATCGGGATCGGACAGTGGCCTTGCCAGAACTTTTGCCGCTCGCGAGATTGCGCAGGAACCCTTTTCCCAAGGCTGGCTTGATGAAATGGCCCGCTCGCGTTCGCGCGAGGATGAGCGCAAGGGTTCGGTCGAGGAGCTGATCGACCGGGTGGAAAGCTCGCTCAACAAATTTGCCGAAACAGCGCAAACCGCAGAGGTGGAAACCAGCGAACACCGCGGGGCCATCGACGCCCAGATCACCCAGCTTGCCGAAAATGCCGTTGCCGCCGGTCCGCAATCGGGGCTTGATCGGCTGGTCGATCTCTCTCGCGTCATGCTTGAGCGGATCGTCCAGATCGAAGAGGCCATGAAGAAAAGCCAGGCCGAAACGGCCACCTTGAAAGAAAACCTCGCAGAAGCGCGCGCAGAGGCCAATGTCGATCATCTGACAAGGCTGCCCAATCGCCGCAGCTTTGAAACCGAGCTGAAACGCGCTGCTGAACTGGCCGATGCCAAGGGAGAGCCGCTCTCTATCGGGTTTTGTGATGTAGACCACTTCAAGAAAATCAACGACACGCATGGGCATGATGCCGGTGACCGTGTTCTGGTGGCTATCGCGCGCACGCTTCAATCCTACGCGGGCAAGCATTGTTTCGCCGCGCGCCATGGCGGTGAGGAGTTCGCGCTTCTCTTTCCCAATGCCGGCCTCGACAAAGCAAAGGCTCGCTTGGACAAGATCCGCATTGATCTGGGCAAGCGCCAGATGATCAACCGCGACACCGGGCAATCCTTTGGCAAGATCACATTCTCCGGCGGTGTCAGCGAAGTCGCAAATCCCGATGATGCACGCCACGCGCTCGCGCGGGCGGATGCGGCGCTTTACAAAGCGAAGGAAGGCGGCCGCGATCAGGTCATCGCCGAATAGGCGATTTGCAAACGGCATCTATCGGACGGGCAAGGGTCGCAACAGGGCGCGGGGAGACTTCGGTTTTCCCTGCGTTTGTGTTTGCGCGACAAACCCTATCGTTCAAGGTCAGGCGCATCATAGGCAAGGCTTGCGTAAACATCGCTTCTCCCGCCTTTGGTGATGACCACCCGAACGGGCACGCCGGTATCTTTCACGCTTTGAGCCAGCCCCCGCGCATCGCGCCAGACCTTCTCGCGATCCGCGTCGGTGTGCTGCGCGATAATCGTCAGGGTCGCGCGCGGGTCCGCTGTCTGTTCGTCGATCCATTCGCGAAGATCGGGACCGCCTTCGACGTGCCGGAACAACGCTTGCGCCGGTGCGACTTGGGGATCACCGGTTGGTCTGGTCGCGGGCCTCCTCTCCTCATCGGAAGACGAGTTCACCAGCGCGGTGAGCGTCACCAGAAAAAGGATGAGCGACAAGTCCGCGAGGATCAGCTGCCACCCGTGAACAGGGCGCAGGATCATGCCACGTCCTTCATACCCGAAACGCTGCTCCGGCTGGCGCGCGAGGGGAAGGAGCGACCGTCGGTCAGCTCGTTTTCGAACCAGTCGAGGAGCATGGTGCGCTCGGTTTCTTCGCGGTCACCCTTGCGCTCGACCGCGCGGGCGAGCGGATAGAACACGAGATGCGCGCTCAGCACCCCGTAAAGCGTTGAGAGCACCGCGCCTGCAACCGAGCGCATAACGGTTTGCGAGGCGCTGGCGCTGAGGTCGGGCATCAATTGGGTGATCGCAAACAAGGTGCCGACAAGGCCGAACACCGGCGCAAGTTCGCCTGCGTTTTCATACACCCTGACCGCCGCGACCGAGTTGATCTCTCGCTTGAGGCGCTGTGCCCTTGCAAGCTTCAACATCGCCTCGATCGAGCCGCTCCAGATATAGGTGTCCAAAAGCTCGCGTGTGGCTGTGTCGGGAGGGTCGACCGGCTGCGCGCCAAGATGGCCGAACCGGTTGATCTCTCCCACCGTGCGGGCGAGCGCTGAACGCGTTGCGTCGGCATCGAACCCCTTGCCCAACAGGCCAATCGCGGCGGGCACAGCGAGTTTGACATCGTGCCAGCCTTGCCGCGCAAGGGTCGCAAGCACGGTTCCCAGCAGCACGATGATCAGCGCATCTGCGTCCAACAGTCTGGCGAAAGGATCGAGCACCGCAATTGTCTCCCGAATGGCGCCGTTCCCTCGCGATAATCGCGCAAGGCGCGCGAAGGGAGGGGCAGGGTGTGGCCAACCCTAGAACGGGCGCGAGGGAGCAGGATTAAGCCCTGCAATCGGGCACAGTCTTGCCGCTTTGCCTGCAAGCGGTTGCCGACAGGGCCACCTTATCGGGCAAATACAGCGAAAAATCGCGGCAATCTTTCGGTTTGGCACGCTTGGTGCAAACTCGCTTGCACACACAACCGCCAACGAGGTGCGCCTGTCATGAGCAAGATGTCATGAGCAAGATGTCATGAGCGAGAGAATTTTTGGAATTCACGGAGCCGCCCTTGAACTGCGTTCGCAGCGCATGGGAGTGATCGCGTCCAATATCGCGAACGCGGCAACGCCGGGATACAAGGCGCGCGATGTCGACTTCGACAAGGCGCTGGAGGCCAAGCTCGCCTCCGGGCAAGGCGCAGCGCCGGGCTTTGGCGAACCCGATCTTCTCTACCGCCGCGCCGTCATGCCCTCGCTCGATGGCAACACCGTCGAACTGGGCCGCGAACAGGTCGCCTTTGCCGAAAACGCGCTCAAATATTCGGCCTCGCTCTCCTTTGTCGAAGGCAAGGTCAACACCATCACCCGCGCGCTTAAGGGCGAGTGAGAAGGGAGATAGATACATGAGCAATCCAACCCTTTTCAGCCTCACCGAAAGCGCCATGTCAGCGCAGCTTGTGCGGATGAACGCGGCGACCTCCAACCTTGCCAATGCAGGGTCGGTCTCGACCACGAAAGAAGAGGCATACCGCCCGATCCGCGCCGTGTTCCAGACCGCGCTTGATGAAGCGAGCGGGGTTTCGACCGTTTCCTCGACCCAGCTTGTGCGCAGCAACGCCAATCCGATCGAACGCTACGATCCGGCCAATGCGCTCGCGAACGAGGATGGCAATGTCTTCGAAGCGCCCATCGATGAGAGCGCCGAAATGATCGAGATCATGGAAAGCGCGCGCCAGTATCAGAACATGGTGCAGGCGCTCCAGACCGCCAAACAGCTGATGCTGGAAACCTTGAGGAGCAAGTGACCATGACCACCATCAACCCTGCGACCGCCGCATCCGCAAGCGATGCGATTGATCGCATCAACGCGCCCGGCTCGATCGAGCGTCAGAGCGCCGTCTCACAATTGGGAGCCGGGGATTTCCTGCGCCTGATGACCGCGCAATTGACCAATCAGGACCCGAGCGAACCACAAAGCAACGAGCAGATGCTCGCTCAGCTTGCGCAGTTCTCCACTCTGGAAAGCCAGACCGCGAGCCAGTCATTGCTGGGCGATATCTCCCGCAAACTCGATGCCCTGATCGAGGCGCAAAGCCGCGCGATCACTGCCGCCTCAACCCCGCCAGCCACAGATATTTAAAAGGACCCAAAGCCATGTCATTTTTCGTTTCCCTAAGCGGCCTTCGCAACGCCAGCACCGACCTTGAGGTCATCTCGAACAACATCGCGAACGCGGAATCGGTGGGCTTTAAAAAGTCCAACGCCCAGTTTGCCGATCTTGTCTCCGGTTCAAGCGCGACCGACCCGCGCAAGACACCGGGCATTGGCGCAACCGTTTCGGCGATCTCACAGGACTTTGCCCTGGGTCAGCTGGAACAGACCGGCCGCGCGCTTGACGTTGCGATCAATGGCGACGGCTTTATCGCCACCAATGACGCAATCTCGGGCGAGGTTAGCTTCACCCGCAACGGCAATCTGCAGCTTGTCGCCAATGGTGAATTGCAGGACGCCTTTGGCAATCCGGTGCAGGGTTTTCCCCTGGATGCGACCGGCACGCCGACCTCTTTCACCCCGAGCGACATCACTGTGCCCACAACCAATGCGGGCGGCGCGGCTCTTTCAAGCGTGGGCATTGATCTGCGCGGTGTACTCTCGGCTGTCTACACCGATGGCTCGGTGGACCCGATCTCCCAAGTTGCGCTCGCGACCTTCCCTTCGACAGGTGGCCTCAACCCGATTGGCCTCACCAAATGGGAAGCGACCGCTGAATCGGGCCCGCCCGAGTTTGGTCAGCCCGGCGTCGGCAATTTTGGCCAGATCCGCAGCGGCTCTCTCGAACGCTCAAACGTTGATCTGGCTGAAGAGATGGTCGCGCTTCTGGGTGCACAAAGGAACTTTCAAGCCAACGCCCGCGCCATCGATACCGCCACTGCCTTCACCCAGACCATTCTGAACCTCCAGCGGTAATCGCGAGATAGGACGCTAGCGCGATGGATCGCCTCATCTACACAGCTTTGACCGGCATGGACGCGGCGATGAACCGCCAGCGTATGACCGCGAACAATCTGGCGAACGCCAACACCCCCGGTTTTCGTCAGGAGCTGTTCTCGGTCACGCCCTCGACCATCAAGGACACCGCAACCGATGCGGCGTCCCTTGAGGCGCGGGCGCCCGCTCGCGGCTGGGTCCGCAACACCGATATGAGCACCGCCAGCGTCACTCCGACCGGGCAACCATTGGATATTGCGGTGAAGGGCAAGGCATTGATCGCCTTTCAGGCGCCCGATGGCGGCGAGATCTATTCACGCCGTGGCGATTTTCGCGTCGCGCCTTCGGGTGTCCTCGAAAACGGCGAGGGCCTTCCCGTGCTGGGCGAAGCGGGCGTGCCGATCACAGTGCCCGCCGGGTTCACGATCAGCATTGCAGATGATGGTTCGGTGCTCGGACGCGATCCGGCAGTGCCCAATGAACCTGCCGCCGCCTTCGACAAGATCAAGCTTGTGTCCGCCGAGGGAAGCCCGCTCGCCAAGGGGGTCGACAGCTTCCTGAAGGTGCCGGGCGGTGGCGCCCTGCCGATCGATCCCACCGCCGGTGTAACGCCCGGCGCGCTTGAACAATCCAACGTCAACACCGCCGAGGTGCTCGTCGAAATGATCGACGCCCAGCGCGCTTTCGAAATGCGTGCGCGCATCATCCAGACCGCAGGCGAGCTCGATGAATCGAGTTCCAGCCTTCTGTCAATGCGTTGATCCCGAACAGCAATCTAAGGAATTATCGTCATGCCTACATCAGCCCTCCACGTCGCGAAAACCGGCCTCGAAGCGCAGGATGCGCGCATGCGGGTGATTGCCAACAACCTTGCCAATATCGGCACCTCGGGCTTCAAACGCGACCGGGTGGATTTCGCAACGCTCGCCTATCAGGAGCAGCGCGTTGCAGGGCAGCAATCGACCAACCAGACCGCCTTTGCGGTGGGCCTCAACCTTGGCACCGGCGTTCATATCCAGGGCACGAGTCGCATCGAAAGCCAGGGTACGCTCAACCTCACGGAAAACACCCTGGACGTCGCAATGGACGGGCCTGGGTTCTTTCAGGTGGAAATCCCGCCCAACGGTCAGATCGGCTACACCCGTGCAGGCAATTTCAGCCTCAATGCGCAAGGCAATATCGTCACCGCGCAAGGGTTCCAGCTCTCGCCACCGATCCAGGTGCCACAAGGCGCAACCAGCATCCAGATCTCGCCCGATGGCACGGTTAGCGCGGCGCAGGACGGGCAGGCCGCACCATTGCAGCTGGGCCAGCTACAGATTGCGAACTTCATCAACCCCGCAGGGCTTCAGGCAATCGGAGACAACTTCCTTGTCGAAACCGCCGCCAGCGGTCCTGCCGATGTAGGGGCGGCAGGCACTTTTGGCCGCGGCAACGTGCGCCAGGGGATGCTTGAGGCTTCCAATGTCAATGTCGTCGAGGAACTTGTCGGCATGATCGAGGCCCAGCGCGCCTACGAAATCAACAGCCGCATGGTGAGCGCCGTCGACGAGATGCTGCGCAACGCCAACCAGACATTGTGAAGGGCTTTATCATGCAGGTTTCCCGAATTGCTATCATCGGCCTTTGCGCGCTTTCCCTGTCCGCCTGTATGTCGGGCGGCTTCAAGAAAGAGCAGGGCTTCTACGCGCCGCCCCCTCCGCCTGTGGCGGCTGCGCCTGTGCCGGGTGCGCAAATGGGATCGAAGGGCGCGATCTATCAGGCGGCCCAAGGCTACGCGCCGCTGGTCGTTGGTAACCGCGCCCGAACGCTTGGCGATATGTTGACGATTGCCCTCATTGAAAGCACCAGCACTTCCAAAAGCACCACAAGTTCAACCGACCGCGATGGCAGCATCGGGCTTGTCCCGCCCACCGCCGGGCCGCTGTCCTTCCTCAACCCCAATTCGATTGCGAGCAGCGGGCAAACCTCCTTTGCCGGCAGCGGCAGTGCGGCGCAGCAAAGCCGGCTTAACGGCATGGTCGCTGTCACGATTTCCGCGATTTACCCCAATGGCACGGCCGAGGTCGTGGGCGAAAAACAGATGGTGCTGAGCCAAGGCGATGAGTGGATCCAGTTCGCCGGCCGCGTCCGCCTTGTCGACATTGATGGCGACAACACCATTCCATCCTCGCGCGTTGCCAATGCGCGGATCATCTACTCGGGCAAGGGCGCCGTTCAACAGGCAAGCCGCCCCGGCTGGCTCCAGCGTTTCTTCAGCGCAATCACTCCGTTCTAACGCCCCCAACGCCCCTCTAACGCAAGGCAAAACCATGCTTATCCTCAGACTTTGCATCACCTTCCTCGCGGCTGTGACCGCGCTTTACCCAAGCGATGCACAAGCCGAACGCATCCGCGATCTGGGCCAGTTCGAGGGGCTGCGGGCAAACCAGTTGACGGGCTATGGTATCGTGGTCGGGCTGCAAGGCACAGGCGATGACAACCTTGAATATGTGCGCGAGGCGATGCGCGGTGTGTCGGGCCGCTTGGGCCTGCAATTGCCGCCCGGGGTCAGCCCCAACCTTCGCAACGCAGCCGCGGTTATCATCACCGCAGAGCTTCCGCCTTTTGCAAAGCCGGGACAGCGCATCGATATCACGGTTTCAACGCTGGGTCAGGCGCGCTCGCTTCGCGGCGGCGCGTTGGTGCTTGCGCCTTTATACGGGGCCGACGGGCAGATTTATGCGATGGCGCAGGGCAATGTCGCGGTGGGCGGGCTTGGTGTTTCGGGCCGCGATGGTTCTCAGGTTTCGGTCAATGTGAACACCGTTGGACGCATCGCCGATGGGGCGACGGTTGAACAGGCGGTCGCAACCGGTTTCGACCGCGAAGGGACGCTGCGCTTCAATCTGCACACCGCCGATTTCCTTACCGCTGCGCGGGTGCGCGATGCGGTGAATGGGATGTATCCCGGCATGGCCAAGGTCGCAGACGGGGTGAGCATCGAGCTTACTCTCCCCTTTGGCGCGGACGAACGCTCCGCCGCTCTGGCTGCGATCGAGATGCTGCCGGTAACGCCTGCGCCGGTCGCCGCCAGGGTCATCGTCAATTCACGCACCGGAACGGTGGTCATCAACGAAGCGGTGAGGCTTAGCCCTGCGGCGATCAGCCACGGCAAGCTTGTGATCCGCATCGAAGAAAGCCCCACGGTGGTCCAACCCGAACCGTTTGCCAATGGCGATACGGCGATCGAGGAGGACACGCAGATCACAATCGAAGAGGCCGAGAGCCGCGTTGCGCTCTTTCCCGGTGCAGCCAATCTCAACGAGATCGTCGATGCGCTGAACCTGCTCGGCGTGCAGGCCTCGGATCTCGTGGTGATCCTTGAAAGCTTGAAGCAGGCAGGCGCACTCCAGGCCGAGATGGTGGTGATATGATCCCCCCGATCAGCGGCGCGACCAACCCCGCCTCAACCGCTGCCGAGCTTTCGCCTGAACGCCTGCAACTGCGCGAAGCAGCGCAAGGGTTCGAGGCGATCATGGTGCGCAAGATGCTCGAGACGGCGCGGACGAGCGTGTGGGCCGAAGACGCGCCTCTTACCGGCGGCGGGATGAAACAGTTCAAGACCATGCGCGATGACCATTTCGCAGATATCGCATCGCAAAGCGGCACCCTAGGGTTTGCACGCAGTATCGAGGAACAGCTTGCTCAATTCGTCCCTGATACTCCCGATGCACCATGAGCACAGACATCCTCAGAATCGGCCAAAGCGGGGCCAGAGCAGCGCGCGCCAGCATTGAGGTGACCGCGCAGAACATCGCCAATGCCTCGAACCCGGATTACGTCCGGCGTTCGTTGCAACTGGAGGAGTTCGTCGCTTCCGCCATCATCGACTATAATCCGAGTGATGCGCTTTCGGGCGTGCGCGTCGGCGCGATCACCCGCCCCGGCAATGAATTCCTGACCGCAAGGGCGCGCGATACCGCCGCCGATGTCGAGCGCGCACAGGCTGATATTGCGGCGCTTCGCGATGCTGAACTCGGCCTTGAACAATCGGGGCTGTTCCGGGGACTTGTCGATTTCGAAGCCTCGCTCACCCTTCTCGAAAGCGATCCAACCGACCCTGCGCTTCGCACCGGCGCAGTGGAAAGCGCGCGGCAATTGGCGGTGACATTCCAGTCTGCGCAAGCCGGCCTCAGCAATGCGCGCGATCTTGCGCAAGGCGCGCTTGAGGCGGGAACGCAGGAGACCAACAATGCGGCGAGAGAGCTTGCCCGCATCAACACCGAACTCACCAAGGTGCGGCAGGGATCGGCCTCCTATTCCAACCTGCTCGACGCGCGCGATGCGGCGCTGCGTGATATATCGGCAGAATTCAGCGTCTCGGTCGAGTTTGACGAAGTCGGCGCTGCGAGCGTTCGGCTGGTCTCCACTCCTGCGCCTTCTGGCGAAGCGGGTCCGGTTCTGGTTGACGGGGTCGCGGCCAATCCCCTGACCGCAACCATCGCCGCCGATGGTACGGCGTCCTTCACGCTCGATGGGTTTGATTTCACACCTGTCAGCGGCGCGCAGGCCGGGCGGGTTTCCGCGCTCAGCGATCTTCGCGAGCGCGCCGACACGCTTGATGCGATCGCGCTGTCCACCATAACGCGCGCCAACAACGCGCAGGCCAATGGCGCTGCGCTTGACGGGTCGCCGGGGCAACCGCTTTTCTCCGGCAGCGATGCAAGCACCATGGCGCTGGCGCTTACCGATGGTGAGGGTCTGGCGCTCGCCCCGCTCGGCTCTCCTGCCGGGAGCAGCGACACCAGCAATCTGCAATCGCTTGTCGCTGCGATTGGCGCAGATGACGGCCCGATTGCCGCAACAGACCGCCTGCTTCTCGCATTGTCGAGCCGTATTTCCGGCCTTGAGACAACGCGCGAAGGGCTTTCCATTATCGCGAACAATGCGTCGGCTGAACTGCTGAATGAAACCGGCGTGGACCTCGATCAGGAAGCGGCGAACCTTATCCGGCTGCAACAATCCTTCGAGGCGAACAGCCGGGTGATGCAGGTCGCAACCGAACTCTTCGACACAATTCTGGGGCTGAACTGATGAGCTTTGTAAGCAATGCCAGCGGCACTTTCTATGATCGCTCTTTGACCCAGCTGTCGGCCTTGCGCGACAATGCGGAAAGCTTCCAGACGCAGATTGCAACAGGTGTGCGTATCCAGCGCGGGTCGGAGGACCCGATTGCCGCCTCGCGCCTGCGCGCTCTCACCCGGCTCGAAGTGCGCGGGGAAACCGAGGAACAAAACGCTGCGCGCCTCCGGCAGGACCTTGAAGAATCCGCCAATCAGATCAGCGGCGTGGTCGACCTGATCCAGCGCGCGCGCGAGCTTGCCGTGCAAGCGGCGAGCGACACGCAAGGAGAGAACGGGCGCAATGCGATTGCCAATGAGCTTGAGCAGCTCGCCGAAGAAATGTTTGCCCGCTCCAACGCCACTTCGATCACTGGCGGGCCGTTGTTTGCTGGAACGGCGGGAGGACCCGCCTTCACCCGCGCTCCCGACGGGACGGTGAGCTTCACCGGCAATAGCGAGGTGGGAACGGTTGCGGTTGCGCCCGGCACCGAGATCGAGCGATCCATCACCGGCGATGGACTGTTCCAGTTCGAGGTCGACGGCACCCCCACCAGCAGCTTTGAAGTGCTGACCAATCTCGCAAATGAACTTCGCTCGGGCACCGATCCAAGCGGCGCAGCGCAGGGCGCGCTTGCCGGCCTCGATGAAGCGTTGAACGCGGCCAATCGCAACCAGACCGTTGTCGGCACACGCGCCGCATGGGTCGAGGCGATCGAGGATGACCAGGCCGTTCGTGCAATCAACATTGCCGAGAAACAATCGGAAATCGGCGACACCAATATCGCCGATGTGATCATTCGCCTGCAGCAAACCCTGACCGCTCTGGAAGCCAGCCAGACCACTTTCACCAGGGTCAGCAATCTTACGCTCTTTAACGCGATCTAACCCTGCCGTTCTCGGTATCTGAGCCGAGACGGGACCGGCGGTCTAGAAGAAGGAAACCTTTCAAGTGTTTGCAGGCATTGGCATAGTCGTCCTCCTCATCATGGTGTTTGGCGGATATACGCTGGCAGGCGGCGCGATGGGGCCGATCCTGAAAGCGCTCCCGCTTGAGATGATGATGATCGGCGGCGCAGCGATCGGGGCAACACTGATCGGCAATTCCATGCACGAGTTAAAGCTTTTGGGCGGCGGTTTCGGCAAGGTCTTCAAGGGGCCACAGTATTCCGATCAGGACCACATTGATGCGATTGCGCTCACCTCCAAGCTGATGAAGCTTCTGCGTTCGGAAGGCGCGGTCGCCCTGGAAGCGCATGTCACCGACCCGTCGACCTCCGCGATTTTCAGTGAATATCCCAAGCTTCAAAGCGATTCGGTTGTCACCAGCATGATCTGCGACCCGCTCACCCTTATGGTCGTCTCCTCGGGCACGCTCGACACCAATGCGGTCGAGGATGTGATCGACAATGCGATCAAGACACAGGCGCACGAACTGGAAGAGCCGCAGCACGCGATCCAGGGGCTTGCGGACGCATTTCCCGCGCTTGGCATCGTTGCGGCGGTTCTGGGCGTGATCAAGACGATGGGTTCGATCAACGAACCGCCGGAAGTTTTGGGCGGGATGATCGGCGGCGCGCTTGTCGGGACGTTCCTCGGGATTTTCCTTGCCTATGGGCTTGCCGGGCCGATGGCGACCCGCGTGAAACAGGTCATCACCCATGACATGCAGATCTATCATTCGATCAAACAGGTGATCGTGGCCAGCCTCCACGGTTATCCGCAGCCGCTCGTGCTTGAAGCGGCGCGTTCCGGCCTTCCGCCTGCGCACCGTCCAAAGCTCACCGACCTGCTCGACATGATGCGCGGCAAGTAAGGGGGTATGCGACATGGCTGAAGAAGCCGCACCTGCTCCAGAGGCGCTTGCCCCGATCATCGTCAAGAAGATCACCATCGAGGAAGGTGGCCACCACGGCGGCGCGTGGAAGGTCGCCTATGCGGACTTTGTTACCGCGATGATGGCGTTCTTTCTGCTCCTCTGGCTGCTCGGCGCGACGGAAGAAAACCAGCGCAAGGGCATAGCCGACTATTTCTCGCCCACCCTTGTCAAAACCCGTCAGCAATCGGCGGGCTCTGCCGAAGGGATGCTGGGCGGAAGCTCGCTCACTGACGTCGACAATTACCCGCACGCGATGGGTCAGACGGGCACGCGCACGATCACTGTGCCCCAGGGGCGTTCTGGCGGTCCAAAGGAAGGCGGGCACGAAGGCGAACTCACTGAAAAACAGCTGGAAAAGATCAAGGAAGAGATCCGCAAGGAGATCATGGAGGAAATCCTTCAGGATGAAGGCATCGCCAAATACGCAAAACAGGTGCGGGTGATGCGCGCGCCCGACGGCGTTCGCATTGACTTGGTCGACGATGCCGACTTCTCGATGTTTTCACTGGGCACCACGATCCTGACGCCAGAAGCGCGCAAGATCATCGAGGTGATCGGCGCAATCGTACAGGAACGCACGCAGCCGTTGATCCTTCGCGGACACACCGACAGCCTGCCTTATCGCGAGGGGGTGCAGGCGAATAACTGGTCGCTCTCCGCAGGGCGTGCAGAGGCCACCCGCCAGCAACTTATCCGAAGCGGAATCGATGAAACCCGCTTTGCCCGGATCGAAGGCGTTGCCGAGACAGAGCCGCTTATCTCCGCCAATCCGGCAGACCCGCGCAACCGGCGGATTTCGCTGCTGCTTCTTGAACAATCCGGCGCCCGCGCTCGCAGCACTGTGGGCCCGCAAAGGGTAGAAGGCCTAGGTGAAAATGCGCAGGAGGCGACTCCCTCGGCGTAAACCACGCGCATTTACCTCTCGTCTTGCCGCCACCTGGAGGAAGACCGAGAGATGACCACAGAAACCATTTTACCGCACGAATTGCCGCACGCTCTTGATAGGGCGGGCGAGGGGCTGAAAGTCCTTTCGCTCGATTGTTTCGACACGCTGCTTTGGCGCGATTGTTATGAGCCGGGCGACGTTTTTGCGGCATTGCCCGGCCTTTCCGTCGCGCAGCGCATGGTGGCCGAAAAGCACGCGCGCAAGGCCGAATTTGCCTTGCGAAACCGCAATGAGGTGAGCCTTGAGGCGATCTATGCGCAAGGCCTCCCCAATGCAGGCCGCGTGGCGCGCGAAGATGCAATGGCGGCCGAATTGCAGGCCGAGGTCGATGCGTGCTTCGCCTTTGCGCCAACGGTCGAATTGATGCGCGCGGCCAAAGCGCGCGGGCTCAAGGTGATCATCGTCTCCGACACCTATTTAAGCGCGCGGCAACTGCGCTCACTCATCGAAAAGGCCGCCGGTGAAGAGGTCGCTGCGCTGATCGACAAGGTCTTCGTGTCCAGCGAAGCGGGCATTTCCAAATCCGAAGGTCTGCTGGCAAAGGCTATCACCGCGATGAAAGCGAAAGCGCCAGAAGTGCTCCACATTGGAGACAATCCCAAGGCCGATTATGAAGCATCGCGCGCGCTTGGAGTTCCCGCCTTGCACCTTGTCCAATTCGGCGAGCCCGCGCGGCAACGCCTGCGGTTCGAGCGCAGCTGCCAGCAAATGATCGGCGCACGGGTGAAAGGCGTTCGTGCCCTGATGCCCCACCGCGCAGCCTTGGCCAAGGCCGAACCGCAAGTCAGTGATCCGGCAAAGGCCTTGGGGCTCAATGTGCTTGGTCCGGTGTTTCACAGTTTTGACCAATGGCTGCGCGATGAGGCGAAGGCCCTCCAAAAGGAGCGCGGGGGCCGGGTCCATTGGCTTTTCATGCTGCGCGACGGGCATTTGCCACACATCATGCACCAGGCGGCGGGCGAAGAAGACAGCACCGCCCGCGTCGAGATCAGCCGCTTTGTCGCGACTTCGGCTGCTCTCACCTCAAGCGAGGCCTACACAAGCAAGTTCACGCTCGAGCTGGGGCTTAAACCCTCGACCCTCGCGCGCCAGATGCTGTTTACCGAAGACGAGATCAACAGGATCGTCGGGCGCGACAACAGCCACGAGGAAATGCTCGACGGCTCGTTCAAACTGCTCGCCGAACTGCGCACCGGAAAGCGGGAGAAAATCACGCGCAAACGCGCCCGCGAACGTGCCGAGCGGCTGATCGCGCATGTCCGATCGAGGGTGAAACCGGCGAAAGGCGATACGCTGATGCTGGTGGATCTGGGCTACAATGGTTCTGCGCAAAGCCAGATTGATGAGCTGCTTGCGAAAGCCTTCGATTGCCATGTCGCGGGGCGCTATCTCCTGCTTCGCGAACTCACCGCGACAGGGCTCGACAAGAAGGGTCTGATTGATGAGCGGCACTATGACGGCGATCTTCTTGAGGCGCTGTGCAGCAATGTGTCGGTGATCGAGCAGCTGGCGACCTGCGAAATGGGGTCGGTGGTGGATTTCACGCCCGAAGGCGAACCGATCCGCAAAGAGCCCGCGGTCAAGGGCGCGCAAAGCGAAGTGCGCTCGCGCGTTCAGGAAGGCGCGCTCGCCTACGCCAAAACTGTCCAATCGGGCTGCACATTGCGCCAAAACAACGCGCATGCGGGCCGCGCACTTCGCGAAGGCGCGATCGGGGTGCTCACGCGTTTCATGTTCCTGCCGCACGCCTCAGAACTCGAAGTGCTCAAGAGCTTCGAGCACGACATCAACATGGGTTCAGAGCGCACCGTCCCGTTGTTCGATGCAGCCCACGCGCGCGAAGGATTGCGGCGCCGGGGCCTGCACTACATGGAAGGGTCACAGCGCATGTTCCTCCCCGCTGAAATCGAAGGGGAGGATTTTCACACGCGGCTATCGCTGTTTGCGCAAAGACGCTTTGGCCTTGGCCTGACCTATAGCGACACCAGCAGACACAGCATTGCGATCCCTGCCTTCTTCATGGGCGCTGCCGACAGCGCGCAAAGCATGGTCCACGCCCGGTCAACGCATGAAGGGTATTACAGCGTGCGATTGCCCGCCGCACCGGGCGTTCAATCCATTGGCCTTCAAGTCGGCTCGGTTTTCGAGTGGTTTGAGCTTGCCTCTGTCTCGGTCTGCGATGTCGAAACGCTCAAGGGCGGGCGGGCCAATGACGAGCGGGCAAGAGAGATCGGCGTCCAGTATGACGGGGTCAAACTTCATGCGCCCCGCATCCATGAATGCACCGGGTCGGCGGCATTTCTGCTGGTCAATGTGCCGCGCGCCGATGATGAGAGCGGCTCACAAACAACCGAGCCGAAGATGATTGAAATCGTGATGCGCCCCCTGATCTCGCGCAATACCAACACAGCTGCGCGTGCCACGGCCTTCAACCGGGAGGCAGCGGCATGAGCGAGCTTTTGATCCATTCGATGGCTGAATTTTCGAGCCTTATTATCCCTTGTCTCGAACACGCGAAGGTCGCAAACGTCGCGGAGATCGGCAGCGAGTTTGGTGGCATGTCCAAGCTCTTGGCCCAGCATACGGCTGCGGCGGGCGGAACGCTGACCTGCATTGACCCCGAACCCGCCGATGGCTTTGCCCCATGGGCATCTGAACAAAGCCATGTGCGCCATGTGCCTTTGCCATCTTTGGAGGCGCTGGCGGGCGAGGTTGGCGAAGTCGATGCGTGGTTCGTCGATGGCGATCACAACTATTACACCGTCTATCACGAACTGGTGGGAATTGACGCGGCTCAACGTGCCAGCGGCAAACCGCTGCTAGCTTTCATGCACGATGTGTCTTGGCCGTGCGCGCGGCGCGATTTTTACTACGCGCCCGAGCGTGTGCCCCCCGGCTGGCGTCACCCGCACAGCTTTGACCACGGCGTGCGCCTTGGCGAGGACGGAGTGCTGGCAGGCAGAGGCCTTCGCGGCATGGGCTCTTTCGCCGTCGCGCTTCAGGCGGGGGGAGAGCGCAACGGCGTTCTCACCGCGGTCGAGGATTTCCTGAAAGAGGCCGATGCCGAAGAACGCCCGCTTTTCTATGTCCATGTGCCCGCCGTCTTGGGCCTCGGTATCATCTTCGACGCACAGGCCGAATGGTCGGGCGCTCTGGCAGAATTTCTGCTCCCCTTCCACGCCAACCCGCTGATTGCGCGGCTTGAAGAAAACCGCCTTCGCAACTGGCTCGAAGTCGTCGACTGGCAGGACCGCAGTGGCTCCTAGTCGCGTGCGGGTTGCACATCCGTGCAACCCTTTGCCTTGCCGGCCCACTCCCCCACCCTTCCACCCGGAATTGTAACCCCAAGGGCAGAAGGGCGGGGAAGTGGGCCGGCAAGGTGTGACGAGCGAGAACGAGCTCATCACAACAATCAAAAAAACCCGGAGCCTTTTTAAAGGCCCCGGGTTTCCTTGCCACCCCCGTGGGGATTGGGTCAGTCTGCTTCGTCTTATCGCAGCAGCGACAGCACGTTTTGTTGTGACTGGTTCGCCTGGGAAAGCATGGCGGTCGATGCCTGTCCGAGGATCTGCGCTTTTGCGAGAGCCGTTGTTTCCTGGCTGAAATCGGTATCCTGGATCCGCGAACGCGCATCGGTGAGGTTCGTCGCAGTCGTGGTCAGATTGTTGATTGCTGCTTCCAGTCGGTTCGCGCCAGCACCGAGTGAGGAACGCGTCGTGTTCACGGCCTGAAGGCCTGCATCAACATTGGTGACGGCTGTAGCGGCGTTCGAGGCAGTGCTCACATCAAGGCCGGCTGCATTAAGATTGGTGTCGTCAATCGCGGTGCTGGTCAAGGTGATCGAGCGGCCTGCATCAATCTGGATGTTCACAGAGACATCGCTGCCGCTGCCCGTGCCGGTGCCAAAGACCGATACGCCGTTGAACTCGGTATTGGTCAAAATGTCGTCAATTTGCGAGGCAAGCTCGGTGACCTCTGTATCGAGGAAGCCGCGGTCAACGCTGTCGAGCGTGCCGTTTTGTGACTGGATGGCGAGTTCCCGAACGCGCTGAAGCATGTTCGACACCTCTTCCAGAGCGCCTTCAGCGGTCTGCGCCAGAGCAATACCGTCCGATGCGTTGCGAACGCCCTGGTTCAGAGCGCGGATGTCAGAGGTGAACCCGGTTGCAATCGAAAGGCCTGCTGCGTCATCCGACGCGCTGTTGATACGGTTGCCTGTTGCAAGGCGCTCCATCGAGGTGCCGAGCATTTTGTTTGCATCGACGCTGGCGTTTGCAGCGCGAAGGGCTGAGATGTTGGTGTTGATTACTGTCATCGGACTTACTCCAGTTTTCCAAGTGCAAGGTTTTGGTGCAGAGCAGCCAATCGCCGCAGCTGTCGAACCCTAGACCGGACGCCGCGAAAGAAGTTTAAGGGGTTCTTTTCGGGCAAGTGCAAAGACGTTGCGATTTCGAGCGCGGACAGGGCCGATCAACCGGGCTTATTATAGGCCTGGCAAAATCTGCCGCTCCGGCAAGCGGGAGAAATTTTGCCGCCTTGCGTTAAAAGATTGCCGCAGAACAATTGTATCCTGTCCGCTGGACCGTGCAGAACTTACCTGTTCTATCAATGACTTGGACGAAAAGCCGCAATAGTCCTTAAGGGTTCATACAGTGGCTTAAATTTGCTCTATCTTGTCCGCCTACCCGGCAATTCCTTTCCACCAGAAACGCGAACCGGGTAAAACAATGCAAGCGCAAGACAGCCGTCTTTTTCAAATCAATCGAGGGGAACATTCCCTTGGTCTGTCAGATGCTCTTCATGCGCATGACGGGTTGACCGGTCCCACTTTGCCGCTCCTTGCGCAAAGCTGGTTGCAGGAGCGGTTGCTCCTCGGCGACCGGGGCGCGTTTCCGGTCTCGAAGGGCGGTGATGCAGCCGCGCGCGGGCGTGAGGCACGCATCGCGATTGATCTGCATGACCTTGGCAACGCATCCCCGCAATGCTCTTCGCTGACGCGGATCAGCGATGGCAAGATTGCGCTGCGGTATGCAAACCGCGACCTCGATGAAGCGCGCGCTGCCCTGATCGCCAGTGCGTCGCATGGCGGGTGGCCCATTGCGCGCGATACCGAAAGTCTGGCGCTGCTCACGCTTGCTGAACGGATTGCGGCAAGCGAAATTCCGGTCCTGCTTGAGGGGCCAACCGGCACAGGTAAAGAGGTGTTTGCCCGTTTCGTCCACCGCATGAGCGCGCGGGGAGCGGGGCCATTCGTGCCCGTCAATTGCGCCGCCATGCCCGAGGCGATGCTCGAAGGGTTGCTGTTCGGTCATCGCAAGGGCGCCTTTACCGGAGCAGGAGAAACGCGCGAGGGCCTGTTCAAGGCAGCCGATGGCGGGACCTTGCTGCTCGATGAAATCGGTGAAATGCCTCTGGCGCTTCAGGCCAAATTGCTGCGCGTCCTTCAGGAAGGCGAAGTGCTTCCCCTCGGCGCGACCAAGCCGATCAAGGTCAATGTGCGTATTGTCGCGGCGACCAATCGCACGCTTGCAGACGAGGTGAGCGCAAGCCGTTTTCGCGAAGACCTGTTCTACAGGCTCAATGTCTTTCCCCTCGTCCTGCCGGCCTTGCGGGCGCGCACAGCCGATATCGCGCCGCTCGCCTTCGGGATGCTTCTGCGTCATGGCGCACAGCGCGCTTTGCCAAGCTGGATATCGCCCGGCGCTATCGCTTCGCTCGAGGCGTATCATTGGCCGGGAAATGTGCGCGAGCTTGAAAATGTCATTCGCCGCGCGATCCTGCTCGCAGGAGATGCCGATACGCTGGGGGCCGAGCATGTGGTCTTTGATCCCGCTCCCAAAAGCCCCAACCCGCTTGTCGCGAGTTCCGCAAGCGATGGCGCGGCGGACTTGATCCAATCCCGACACGCTGTGCCAGAGGCCAGGATCGCAACGCCCAGAACCGCAGCACCCAGCGCCGCCGCACCTTCTTCGCTTTCCGACGTCGCGTTTCAGTCTGAAGCGCAGGCGATCATCCGCGCGCTTGACGAGCATGGCGGGCACCGCGGGAAAACCGCCTCCAGCCTTGGCATCTCCGAGCGCACGCTGCGCTACCGGCTCGCCTCGATGCGCGAGAACGGATTGATTGATGCTGGAGGTGCGGCATGAAGATCGGCGGCACATCGGGCGGCATCAATCAGGTGATGGCTCTGCGACAGGAAATCCTGCAACGCTCACAGGCGCTTCAGGAAGTGCGCGTCGGCACCGAGGCGAAGGCGCAAAAGCCGGGCGATGCCGGACAGGTGTCGGGCTTTGCCGACACGCTGCAAAACGCGCTTCAGGATGTGAGCGCGGTGCAAAAACGCTCAAGCGACATGCAGGCCGCATACGAGCGCGGCGAGGTCACCGACGTGGCCAAGGTCATGCTCGCGCGTCAGGAATCGGGGGTCGCATTCGAAGCCACCCTTCAGGTCAGAAACAAGCTCTTGTCCGCTTATCAGGACATCTTGCGGATGGGGGGCTGATCTAAGTGGCTGATCTGACTGTTCCTCAAGGCGGCTTGCCCGCTGCTGCGCCCGGCGCTGTGCCGATTGGCGATATGGCTGGCGATATGGTTGGCGGCGCGCCGCGCGCCGGCGGCTGGCAAGCGAGTGCGCGTGCCTTTACCCAGCAACCTGCCTTCAAACGCGCCCTTCCCGGGCTGATCGGGCTTGGCGTTGTTGCAGCGGCGGCGGCGGCCTATCTCGCGATTTCGACCCCGCCCCAGCGCATCCTGTATTCGAGCCTTACCGATGCCGAGCGCGCAAGCGTTGTGCAAACGCTCGAGGCGGGCGGGATTGATTACAATATCGACACGTCTTCAGGTATTCTGACGGTGTCGGAAAGCGACATTTACCGCGCGCGCATGCTGGTTGCGAGCGATGCGGGGCTGGCCGCCCCCGAGGGTGCAAGCGAGATGCTCGATTCCATTCCCTTGGGATCGAGCCGCACGATGGAAGGTGAACGTCTGCGCCTGGCGCGCGAGCGCGAGCTTATGCTCACCATCCGCGAGATCGACGGGATCGAAAGCGTGCGGGTGCACCTGGCCACGCCCGAACGCTCTGTCTTCGTGCGTGAAAACAATCCGCCCAGCGCCAGCGTGATGCTGCGGCTGGCAAGTGGCCGCTCACTCAGCGGGCCGCAGGTCGAGGCGATCGTGAACCTTGTATCCGGCTCGGTCCCGGGAATGACACCCGACAATGTGCGCGTGGTCGATCAGAACGGGCGGCTCTTGTCTGCGCCGCGCGAAGACCAGTTGGACAGTCTGCTGCTCCAGCGCGAGTTCGAGGCAAAGCTGCAAGAGCAGGTGGCCTCGCTGCTCACGCCGCTCCTTGGCGAAGGCAATTTCTCAAGCCAGGTGCAGGCTGAATTGATGCGCGAAGAGGTCACCTCGGCGCGCGAAACTTACGATCAGGAAGGCGCGGTCCGTTCCGAAAGCGAGCGCAATTCCTCGCGCGTGGCGCGTGGTGGTCCCGGCGGTGTTCCGGGCGCTGCGACCAATGTGCCGCCGCCTGATCCCGAACTCGAAGATGCCGCGCCCGACCCCGAGGCCGAGGCTGCCGCGGCTGCTGACCTTGGCCGCGACACCGAAAGCGCGGTGCAGCGCAATTACGAGCTTGGCCGCGAAGTGGCGGTCACATCGACAAGGCCCGGTGGTCTGGTCAAACTCTCGGTCGCGATTGCGGTAAGCGAAACCGCGCTCGAAGCTGCCGCTCCGATGACGGCCGAACAATTGCAGACGCTGGTGAGCGCAGCGGTGGGCGCCGATGAAGCGCGCGGCGATACAGTCGAAATCGCGGTGGGCGCATTTGATGATGCCGAAGTCGAAGCGATCGCGTTCTATGAGCAGAGCTGGTTCGCCCAGATTCTGCGCATTGTCGCTGCTCTTCTGGCCGTGTTGATGGTCCTTCTGCTGGCGGTGCGCCCGCTCATCAAGGCGGTCAAAGGGCCCGAGGACGAAAAGGACAAAGACAAGAAGGACAAGAAAGACAAGAAAGACAAGAAAGACAAGAAAGACAAGAAAGACAAGGGCCAGGACCAGATCGAAGACCAGTCGGACGGCGATGATGACAGCGAGGAAGTGGACGAAAAGGCCGACAACGGCGATGGCGAAGCCGTAGACGGCAAGGCCGACGCGCAGGGCATACCGGCAGGCGAGGGCGTAGCGGTCGACGTAAGAGATGCGCAAAACCCGCAGCTTCTGTTTGACCAGCGCATCGGCATCGCCCGCGAGCTTGCAACCTCCCAGCCCGAACGCGCGGTCGAAGTGCTCCAGCGCATGATTGATGAACCCGACGAGCTGGTCGAGGAAGCGCCAGAAGGGGAGGACGCCTGATGGCCGAAGATCAAGCCGTGCAGAGCGCCGAGGCGACAGTGTCCGAGGCCTCTCGCAAGCCAATCCTGTCCCGTATCCAGCGGGTTGCGATATTCCTGATGCTGCTCGAAGACGAGGAAGCAGCGGCTCTCATGGCACGCATGGAGCCCGATGAATTGGAAGTGATCGGCGCGACCATGCTCGAAGTGGGCGAGATCAGCCGCGACATGATGATCGAGGCGCTTGAGGATTTCGTCGCCGAGAGCAAGGCGGACCGGCGCCCCGTGCCCGACCGCAATGCGCAGGTGCGCGCGATGATGGAGCGGTCGCTCGGCCCTACGAAGGCCGAGAGCATGATGCTCAAGCTTGACCCCGATCCGGGGCCCAGAAGCCTTGAGATGGCACGCTGGCTCGCGCCTGCAGTGCTGCTCAAACTGATCGAGGAGGAGCACCCGCAGGTGATCGCAGCGCTTCTGCTGATGCTCGATGCCGGGCCCGCGGCAGAAGTCCTCTCCAATCTGCCTGCCGATATCCAGTCGGTCGTGGTTGAGAAAGTCGCAACCATGGGGCCGATTTCGCAGCAGGCGATTGATATGATTGACAAGCTGCTCTCGCAGAAGATCGGCTCGAGCTTTGGTCCATCCGCTCTCACGATTGGCGGGGCGAAAGATGCAGCCGCGCTTATCAACGCTGGTGCTGGCGATCTCAAGGGCACGATCTTGCCCGCCATTGCCGAGCGCAATGCGCCGCTGGCAGAACGCATCGAAGAAGAGCTCTTCACCTTCGATATGCTGCTTGAGCTCGACGCCAAGACGATGGGCCGCATCCTGCGCGATGTCGACAATGAGGCGCTTATCGATGCGCTCAAGGGCATTGAAGAGGACAGCCGCGATGTCTTCTTCCGCTGCATGTCGTCGCGCGCCGCCGAGGGCATCAAGGATGAAATCGAGATGCGCCAGCGCCTGTCCAAGAAGGACGTTGAGGAAGCACAGCGCAAGATCGTGAACCTTGCCCGTCAGTTGGCAGATCAAGGCGAGATTGACCTTGGAGGCGGCGATGGCGAGTTCGTCTGACGATTGGCTGACTGCGCTTCTGGAGCGGCCACACGATGGCGGTTGCGACGGCGATGGCGGTGGCGGGGTGAGAACGCTCGAATGGCTACCTGACTTTGGAGAACCCGCCCAAGGGTTCGTCGAAGGTTTTCCTTCAAGCCGCTGTGCGCCGCCCGTCGCACCCGAAGTGCCTGAGCCAGCATCCGATGACCCACTGGTCGATCTGCTGCGCGAAGCCCTTGGCGATGGGGACGGCAATGACATGGGAACAGGCGATGATCCTGAACCAACGCCTCTGTGCGCCGCTGATGCCGCAGATGATCCCGAGGTCGAACCCGAACCCGAACCCGAAATCGACCCGGTTGCCCAGGCCTTCGAGCAGGGCAAGGCCGCAGGGCGCGAGGAAGCCATGGCGCAGCACGAGGCCGAGCGGCAGCAAAAATTGACGCTCAGGCAAACGTTTCGCGCACTCGATCAGGCGGCGATGGATGCGCTGGCGGGGGAGCTGGCTGAAACGGTGATTGCCCTTTGCACACAAACGCTCGCCGACTTTGTCCCTGCACCCGAGGCGTTGAAACAGCGGTGCCTCAAGGCCGCCCAGCGGTTGGGCGCAGGCGCGGGCGAGGCGACGCTTTTCCTTCACCCGGATGATCTTGCGCTGTTCGATCCGAAAGGCGTGGAAGGGTGGAAACTGGTCGCGGACCCCACGGCTGAGCGCGCAAGTTTGCGGCTCGAGACGCCGGACGGTCTGGTAAGCGATCGCCCCGAGGATTGGCGCCGCGCGATTGCCGCTGCGGTGAAGGGCTGAGCGGCGCGATGCTGGCCGAGCTCCAGATCGAACTTGCCCGTCACAGGGCTGCGCGGGTCGAGGCAGGGCCGGTTCTTTCCGGCAAGGTTGTCGCGTGCGATGGCGGGTTGATCGAAGTTTCGGGCCTGCCTCTACCTATTGGCTCCCTCGGCCTGATCGGCGAGGACAAAAAAGACGCCGCGCTTGCCGAAGTGATCGGATTTCGTGGAGGCCATTCGCTGATGATGCTGCTCGGCGACACACAACTTCTTCAGCCGCAATCCGCAGTGCGCGCGGTTGGGACACCGGGCCAGGTGCCGGTCGGGGATGCGTTGTTGGGCCGGGCGGTCGATGGTCTGGGCGAACCGATTGATGGCGGCCCGCCGATTGATTGTACAACCCATTGGCCTCTCGGCGGACGGCGCGAGAGCGCGCTTGAGCGTGCGCCTGTGCGCGCGGCTTTTGATTGCGGGGTGCGCGCGATCAATGCGCTTGCGACAATGGGGCAGGGGCAGCGTCTGGGCGTGATCGCAGGCTCGGGCGTGGGTAAATCCGTGCTGCTCGATACAATCGCGGGGCAGGCCAAGGCCGATATCACCGTTGTCGCCATGATTGGTGAGCGCGCGCGTGAAGTCTCCGATTTCGTGTCGCGTCACATGACCGATGTGCGGCGCGGGCGGATGGTGCTTGTCGCTGTGCCCGCCGACCACGCGGCCAATTTAAGGCTGCGCGCGGCGCAATATGCCTGCTCGATCGCCGAATATTTCAGAGCGCAAGGCAAGAGCGTTGCCTTGATCGTCGACAGCCTTACCCGCGTCGCTCACGCAGCGCGCGAACTGGCGCTGGTTCTGGGCGAGCCGGGGGCAGCGCGCGGATATCCGCCAAGCGCGCTTGCCGCCATCACGCGGCTGGTCGAACGGGCGGGCAATTCGGCAAGCTCGGGCGGCGCGATCACGGGCATCTATACCGTCCTTGCGGACGGCGATGATATGAACGATCCGGTGGTCGATACCGCGCGCGCAATTCTCGACGGGCACATATTGCTCAGCCGCGACCTTGCACAGCGCGGCCATTACCCCGCCATCGACGTGCCCGCGTCGCTCAGCCGGGTGATGGACGGCGTGGTCGGTCACGAAGTGGTCGAGGCCGCGCGTCTGGTGCGTTCGCTCATTTCGGTGCGCGAGGAGAACCGCGACCTTGTGATGATGGGCGCTTACCGCGCAGGGCCGGACAAGACGCTCGACCGCGCGCTTGAGCACTCAACAGCGATTGACGCCTTCCTCACCCAGAGCCGCAGCGAGAGCGTCGGTTTCGGTGAAAGCCTCGATGCCCTGATGGCGCTTGCAGCCAAGGTGCAGGGCCAAAACCAAAATGGCGCGACCAATGGCTGAGGAGCGTCGCCTCAAAATTGCCAAGCGCCAATTGCTGCTTGCGCAAATTGCCCGCCGTGAAGCTCGGCTCGCCCTTGCCAATGCAATCGCCGAAGAAGAACGCAGCGCCGCGATTCAGGGGCGCGCCAATGACCTCTTGAACGAATACGCACGGCGCAATGGCGATCGGGGCAAGGTGCATCTGGGCGGCTCCTTATCGAGCGATCTTGCATTCATCCATTCGCTCCAGCGTATGTCGCACAGCGCCGGCCAGGCGCACGCGGATGCTCGCGAACAGGCGGAGTTCCAGATGCGCACCCTGGCAGCGGCTGAAACCAGGATGAGCGCGCACGAAGAGCGCGTGGCGAGCGAAAGCCGCGCCTTGGTGCAGCTTCGCGAGAGGCGCGAGATCCCGCCCGAACTTACCACCCCTCCAAAGGTGGCACGCAAGTTGCAAAAGGCTCTTGCAACACCGGACCAGAGCGCTGCGACAGCGCAATCCGGTCCCGAAGCCGCGCACCGCCGCTCTCGCGATGCGGGAGCATAGACCAAAAGGATATCAGCCTTGATCCCTACGCTTTCCAACCTCACCGCCGCGCCGTCTGTTCCAAAGTCGGGCATCGCGCCTCAAGAGATTGTCGCAACAGCCGATTTTGGTCTTGCCCTCGGGGAAATCGGGCTTGGCGGGGCGAAGGGCAAGCGCGCCTTTCCGGATGCAGCGATAGAGCCCGCGCAAGACGATCCTGCGCGTGCGGTGATCGAAGGGATTGCAGGGGTGAGCAGCTTTGCCATGGCGCTCGCGCTGCAAAGTGACGGCGGCAAACAGCTTCCTGAAAGCGGCACGGTCTTGCCGCCGGTGGTGCAGGGCGAAGCGGGCATCTTTGGTGATGGTATCAGTGCGCCGACAGCCGAGGCAATTCCGGCGGCGGTTACGTCAGGCATCCAAACGGGCAAAACCGGTGCGGATCGGCAAGATCCTTCGCATTTGCTGGCGCAAACGAAGCTGACACCGCCCGCAATGCCGCAAGACCGGCTTGCACCGATGGGCGAGCCAAAGGCAGCCGGTCTGGACCCGGTCCGGACCGCTGCGAAGTCGGGGGCAGTGACACCGGGTCCTCGCAACCTGAACGACGCGCCGCTTACCGCTTCGCCAGGCGATCCGCTGACCCGGAGTAATCCGCCCAGGCTTGAAGCTATTGGCGAAGTTCCGGTCACCAACCGCGCCCTTTCGCGCGATGTTGATACTAACGCCGCGCTTCCAAAAGCTGAGAAGGCCAATGCGAGGCCGCCATCAGGGCCCCGCGCCCATGTGGGCGGTGATCAAGTCGCCGCGATTACACAGGCCGCCGCGCGTTCGAACGTGTCATTGACAGCGCCAACCATGCCGCACGATTCTGGCAAAACAACCGAGTTGCGCGTTTCGCCCAACGGTCCAGCAGCGAAGTCTGATCCGGGCAAACCCTTAGAAACCCTAAAAGCGACCAATGGGCCCGCATCGCCTTTCGAGCGCGAGCCCGACGCTGAGGCGGCGATGAAATCTTCGAAGGAAGCGGCAATCGCCGCGCGCCCGACCACAAACGCGCCCCCCGCTATAGCCCAGACCGCGACCCCTACCGTGGACGCAAATCCGCTTAAAGGGACGCAGGTGAAAGCAACGTCCACTGCCTCGAGCCCGAATGCTGAAGGTGAAACCGAAGGAGGGGCCAAAGCCGAAGGCGCAAATCCCGCTATTCGTCCGTCCACTAAAGGCGATGCAGAGCCTGCAACGGTGCTGGACAGGGCCATTGCGCGCTATTCCTTGAACAGCGGGCCGAGCGCCGAAAAAACCAGACAGCCTGCGCAGCCCGTTCAGCCTGCTCAGTCTTCGGGGCCCCCAAACCCCGGCACAAACCTTAACCCAAATGTCGATCCCCAAATCGATCCGGAAATTGATCCAAGCGAACCCGACCGTGCAAACGATCCGCGCACTGCGTTATCAAATCTTGCATCACGCTCACCGGTTGCCCAGCACATTCAAGCGGGCAGCGCCGACACCGCCGGGCCCCAGGCATCGGCATCGGCATCGGCATCGGCTGCCCAAGTGGCGCAAGCAGCACCTTCGCCGCAAGCCAGTCCCCAACCAGCCGCGCTTGACGCAAACGGGACCGCGCGCATTGCCGCCCAGATTGAAAGCACCATTGAGCAGCTGACAGATGCGCGCAGCAATGCGCAGGCCAACCGTCCGGAAATGACCGTTCGGCATCAGGAATTTGGCGCGATTACGATGCGGTTGGAGACGCTTGGCAATGACCTTCGCGCAACGCTTTCCTCGCGCGATCCCGGTTTCGTGCCTGCGATCCAGAACGCCTTGGCAGAGCGGGCGGTTGCCGCCAGCGGCGAAACCTCGACCAGCACAGGGCAACGCGGCTCTGAACAAGGCAGCGGCCAATCCCAGTCCCAGACCGGTTCCCAGAACAGCAACCTTGCCGGTTCGGCTGGGCAAGGCTGGCATTCGGAAGGCCGCTACGGGTCTTCCACAGGGTCAGGTCAAGGAACGTCTCAACCATACTCGGGGCAAACCGAAGGCAAGGACGATGAACGTGGTTCGAATCCGGGCGGGCAATCCAGCCCCGGAACCGGACAAGCGGGCGATGGCGAGCTGTTCGCTTGACCCGAACGCATGACAGATTGGAGCAGATAGACAATGTCGGATGCAAAGGCTGAAGACGACGAGGGCGGCAAAAAAGGCGGCGGCATGATGAAGATGATCATCGGCATCGTGGTCGCACTCGCCGTGGGTGCGGGCGGGGCCTATGGCGCCTTTGCAGCTGGCCTTCTGGGCGAGAGCGGGGAAAGTGGTCCCAACCACCCCGAGCTGGTGCGCAAAGGCGATGCAGAACCCTATCCGCTGCCAGGTGGCGACAAGGAAGAGGGGGCCATCGTGCACGGCGAAGGCGGAAACGAATTTCGCACCGCCTATTACACCTTCGAAGAAAGCTTCACCTCCAATCTTGCCGGTTCGCCGGGCCTCATCCAGGTCGAGCTGGCCGCATCGACTCAGCGTGACGGGCGGGTGCTTCAGTGGGTTCACAATCACCAATTGGCGATCCGTTCGGCCATACTCGTGCAACTTGCCGCCACGCCCGAAGCGGACCTCTTTTCAGTCGAAGGCAAAGAGAAGCTCGCAAAACGCCTGACCGGCGCGATCAATGAAGTTCTCGAAGAAAAAGAGGGCTTTGGCGGGGTCGAAAACATTCATTTCAAAGGGCTGCTCGTCCAATGAATATGGCCGGATCCTTTGCCGCTGATTTCGCCGGTGCGCGCGCGGTTGCAAAACATTGCTCCGAACTCACCTGGCGCGGCCCCCGCCCGGAAGAGCGTGAAAGCGCGATTCTTGCGTGGAAGCGCGATCTGGCGGGCGAACTGGCACAAGAACTTGGCCAGATCCTTGCCGGGGAAAAGCTTGAGGTGACGATCAGCGAGCTTGAATTCATGACCGGCGGCGAGGTTTTTGCAAAGATCGGCGAAAGCGCGGTGAACTTGCTCTTGCGCATCGGCAGCGGCGACCAGACCGTGCTCCTGAGCCTCGACAATGCCACGGCGATTGCGCTTACCGATTGTTCGTTTGGCGGCGAGGGGGAGGCCCCCGAAACCGTTCCCGCACAGCTTCCGCGTTCCGCCGTCCTTCTGGTTGAGCAATTCGGGGCCAGCATCGCGCGGGTCATCGCCATGGCGCGCGGCGTCAACGAACTGGCGCGCGGCGAGGTTCTGGTGCGATCCGACAGCGTGACGCGCCTCAAACCCTTTAGCGCCGAGGCGCAGATTACCCTGCTCGATATCACCATTGCCAAGGGCACATTTGTCGAGTGGGCGTTGTCGATTGCATTGCCGACAGAACAGCTCGACACCCTCTTGCCCAAAGCCAATTCAAGCCGCCCGGCAGCATCACGGCAGGCAAACGCAGGCGCCGATCCGTTTGCAGACATGCCCCTGGAGCTTGAGGCGGTTTTGACCGAGTTTGAACTTCCGCTGCGGCGAATTGAACAGCTTCAGCCGGGCGATGAAATTGCCCTTTCCATCCCGCGCGAGCTTCCCTTGCGGATTGGCGATGATGTTTTTGCGCATGGGGTGGCAGGCACTTTTGAAGACCACATGGCCCTGCGCCTGACGCGCGTGCCGCACAGAGCCGCAGGAGGCGCATCATGAACGCGCTCAACCCCGGCCTTAGCCCCGCGCTCCAGCGGCTTGGCGAAGTGTCCGTCCGCCTTTCGGTCGAGCTTGGCCGCACCGATATGCCCTTGCGCGATGTTCTTGCGCTGGGTGAGGGAAGCGTGGTGTCGCTTGACCGGCTGACCGATGAACTTCTTGAAATCACCGCCAATGGCCAGGTGATCGCCTATGGCGAAGTGATTGCGCAAGATGGCCGATTTGCGCTGCGCATCGTGAGCCTTGCCGGCGGCGATGCGCCTTCGCCAACGCCCTCGAAACCAGCGACGGCTTCGCAATCGGGCGCGCCGGCACCGGGGCAAACTGCCAATCCTGGAACTGAGGCGGCGGAACCTGCTTCTCCCGCTTCTGGCGATGCGAATATCGACGAACTCGCCGCGGCCCTTGATGATACATTGGGCGAACCTGCTGGCGATAATGCTCAAGGCGAGCCTGTCACCGGTGCACAAGACGGCGAGGCGCGGTGATGGCCGAATATCTCCTGCGCCTTGCGCTCCTCTTGCCGCTTCTGGGGCTGATGATCTGGGGCAGCCTGAAGCTTACCCGCTATCTGCAAACGCGGCTTGTCGGTCTGCAGGGCGGTTCGGGCTCGCTTGAACTTGTCGAAACGAATTTGCTTGCCCCCGGGCTCAAGCTGGCGGTCGTGCGCTTTCATGACCGTGAAATCCTGCTTGGCTGTTCGCGTTCAGGGATCGTGCGTCTTGGCGAAGCCGACGCGCACGGCGCCTGCGAACCAGCCATCCTCCCCGCAGATACGGAGCTTTAATCGTGCCTTGTGCATCGCGCCTTACGAAACTTTTGCGCTCCGCTGCGTTAACCATGTTCCTGTGCGCATTGGCCGCCACCGAGCCAGCGCTTGCCGCAGCGCCAGTGGGTGACGAGGCCGCTGGCATCGGCACCGCGATAGAGCGCGCCTTGGGCGCAGATGGCGCAGGCGATGACACACCGCTAAGCTTCTCGATCCAGCTTCTGCTGGTTATGACGCTCCTCTCGCTGTTGCCCTCCATCGTTTTGATGATGACCAGCTTCCTGCGCATCCTGATCGTGCTTTCCATCCTGCGCCAGGCGCTTGGCCTTCAAGGATCGCCTCCGACACAGGTGCTCGTGGGCCTTTCGCTCTTTCTCTCGCTGTTCGTCATGGCGCCCACAATCGACATGGTGAACACGGTAGCGATTGAACCCTATGCGAGCGGCGCATTGGAAGCCGACGCAGCGATTGCAGCGGCGGGCGAAGCGTTTCACGAATTCATGCTGCGCCAGACGCGCGAGGCGAACCTCATCATGTTTGCCGATATCGCAGGCGTCGCCGCGTTCGAAAACGAAAGCGATATCCCCTTTTCAATTCTCATGCCCGCCTTCGTGACGAGCGAGCTTGAGACAGCATTTCAAATCGGTTTCATGATCTTCCTGCCATTCCTCGTCATCGACCTGGTGGTGGCCAGCGTCCTCATGAGCCTTGGCATGATGATGCTCTCGCCCACCATCATCTCGCTTCCCTTCAAGCTTCTCCTGTTCGTCCTCGTCGATGGCTGGTCGCTTCTGATGGGCAGTCTCGCGATGAGCTTTGGGTAGCGACGATGCAGGAAGATGCACAACTTCTGGCGCTTGCCGACCGCACATTGTGGGTGACCGCGCTGATCGTGGGGCCGGTGCTCCTGTGCGCGCTTGCAACGGGTCTGATCGTCGGGATTATTCAGGCCGCCACTTCGGTGAACGAGCAAACGCTCACCTTCGTGCCAAAGCTTGCGATCACCGCCGTTGTTTTCGTGATCCTTGGCGGCACGATGATGGCGCTTTTAAGCGACTTCATGCGAGAGATTTTCGCGCAGGTCGCAATGATGTCGGCATAGCGGGGAGGGCGCAAGATGACCTTCCTTGACTTCGGCTTTGATACCCTGATCGAACAGCTCTGGCAGCTTCTTTTCCTCTCGATCCGCTGCGGCGCGGCGCTGCTCGCAGCGCCGATGGTCGGCGGCATGGTCTTGCCCGCCACCGCGCGGGTGATGGCGGCCTTTGTCATGGCGGTGTTTGTGGGCGCCTGGATACCCATTCCCGACTTGCCTGCGATGATGAGTTTCGCCGCGATCCTTGCCGTGGTTCAGGAAGTGGTGGTGGGACTTGCGCTCGGCTTTGTGCTGCAAATCGCCTTTGCCGTGCCGCTGATCGCCGCTGAACAGATCTCGGGGACCATGGGCCTTGCGATTGCAACTTCGATTGATCCTGCCAGCGGCACGCAATCGGGCGCCTTGGGCAGCTTTTTCGGGCTGATCCTCACGCTTCTGTTCTACACCATCGGCGGGCACCTCCTGTGGTTTGAACTCCTCATCGAGAGCTATCGCCTCCTTCCCGCCGGAACCGCCGCATTCGGGGGGGATCAGGCGCGCGATGTCGCTTTGTTCGCAGGCTATTGCATTGCCACTGCCGCAGCGATCGCGCTTCCCGTCGTGCTTGTCCTGCTGTGCGTGCAGCTCATCACCGGGACCATTTCGCGCTCGGCGCCTGCGCTTAACCTCTTCGCGCTCGGGCTTCCGGCTGGCACGCTTGCAGGGATTGCAGCCATGATCGTCGCCATGCCGGTTCTCGTCGAGCAACTCACATGGGTCCTCGAAGCCGCGCTTGAACAGACCGCTGCGCTTTTCGCGCCCGGTTTCAAAAGTTAGCGGAGGCGCGGCGCAGCGATGGCTGAAGAAACATCCGGCGAAAAGCGGTTTGACCCAACCCCGAAACGCAAACGTGATGCAGCGCTCAAAGGCGATGTGCT
This sequence comes from Qipengyuania sp. S6317L1, assembly GCF_023015615.1. GTDB lineage: Bacteria > Pseudomonadota > Alphaproteobacteria > Sphingomonadales > Sphingomonadaceae > Erythrobacter. The sequence goes on from NZ_JALKAJ010000001.1 coordinate 126,884, forward strand.
TCGTTCCAAAGAAGTCGCCACGGCTGTCGCGACGGCCACTGGCATCTTCACGCTTGTGCTTATCGGACCCTGGCTCCTTGACGGTGTGAGAGGCGTCGCGCTGGCCAGTTTCCAGTTCGAGCTTGATCGCGGCGCGCAATTTGATCCGGGCATTCTTGCCTGGCGCGCAGGCACTGCTGTCCTGCCTCCGATCCTTGTCATTGGCGTGGTGGTCATGATCGTCACGGTCGCGGCGCAATTGCTTTTGGGCGAGGGGCGATTTGTGCCCCAGAACCTGAACCCCAAGGGCAGCCGCATCAATCCTCTGAACGGTTTGAAACGCATGTTCGGGCCGCAAGGGCTGATCGAGCTTGGCAAGTCGATTTTGAAGCTGCTCTTGATGGGCAGCTTTGCCGCCTACTGGATTTCCGCACACCTCGAGGCGCTGCTGGGTCTTGGGCGCGGGTCATACGAGGCGCAGGTCGCCTTTGCCTTCGATGCGATCGGCTCGCTTGTCGTCCTGATGATTGTCGGCCTGCTGATCATCGCCGCCATCGATTATCCGATCCAGGCGTTTCAGCGTAACAAGCGGCTCAAGATGAGCTTTCAGGAATTGAAAGACGAGACCAAGCAATCAGAAGGCTCGCCCGAGGTCAAGGCGCAGCGGCGCCAGCGTCAGCGCGATCTTGCACGCGGCAGTGTGGGCAAGGCGATGCAGGATGCACAATTTGTCGTTGTGAACCCGATGCACTTCTCGGTGGCGCTCACCTATGACCCCGCGCTTGCGCCTGCGCCGGTCGTGCTTGCCAAGGGGCGCGGCGAAACCGCGCTTGCGATGCGCGAAATGGCAGCGGAAATGGGCTTGCCCGTGCTGCGTTATCCGCAATTGGCAAGGGCGATCTATTTCACCACGCGCGCCAATCAGATGGTGCGCGAAGAGCTTTACATCGCGATTGCCGCGCTTGTCGCTTTCGTGATGAGCCTCAAACGCGGGGAGCGGGTGCCGATGCCGCATGTCGATGTGCCCGAAGACATGCGTTTCAACGCGGACGGAAAACCTGAAATTCCTGCTTAAGCATCTGCGCACGCGCCCGTCCTTGGAGGCATGGAAAACCAAGGCTCCTCAATCATTCAGGCACTGGGCGCAGGCTCCGGCATTGATTTCATCCAGCTGGCAAGCGATCTCTCGCAGGCGACCTTCGATCCCCAGCGGGCCAATCTCAATTCGCGCACCGAAGCCCTGACCGCCCGGATTTCGGCTGCATCGCTTCTGCGTTCCTCGCTGAACGATCTGGCTGCTGCATTGGGTGACAGGGTTCGCAATGGCGATCTGTCGCCTACTCCCTCGCTCACCAACCCCGCTATTGCCGATGTCTCGACCACCAGTGGCATCGCCCCGCAAGGCACATACAGCCTGGAGGTGAGCCAGCTTGCCAGCGGGCAGACCCTGGCCTTGCAAGATTACAGCAGCGGGAGCGATCTGGTCGGGGAGGGCACGCTCAATATCCGCTTCGGGACGGTGAATGGCGCAAGCTTTACCGAAGATACCGGGCAAACCGCGCTCGCGATCCAGATGACCGACGCCGACACGCTGTCATCGCTGGCGGGCAAGATTTCCGCAGGCAGCGATGGCAAACTGTTTGCCTATGTCGCGCAAGGGTCGGGCGGCGCGCAATTGGTGATCAAGGGCGAAGATGGCGCAACCAATGGCTTTGTGCTGGAACCTGCCGGAGGGTCGGGTGCGGGCGGTCCGGGCGATCTTGGCTACCTGGCGTGGAGCCCCGCGAGCGATGCAGGCGAGCTTCGTCAATCGGCGCAAGATGCGATTTTCGAGCTCGATACGGTCCAGATCACCAGCTCTTCCAATACGGTCACGGGCCTGCCGGAAGGTATCAGCCTCGAACTTCTCGAAACCAATGTGGGCGCGCCTGCAACCCTCTCCTTCAGCAACAACACAGGCGCAATCAGCGCGGTGATGACCGACCTTGTCGCGGCCCTTAACGATATTGTCGGGCTGTTGAGCGAGGCGTCATCGGGCCTTGGCGGGGCGCTCACCAACGATCAGGGCGCACGCGAACTTCGCCGCGATCTTTCCGCGCTTACAACGCAAAGGGTCATTCCGGGGGCGGCAGAGGGTGAACCTTCAACGCTCGCCGATCTCGGGCTTAAAATCACCCGCGAGGGCACATTTGCCTTCGATAGCGGGCGGTTGAATGACACCTTGACCGCTTCGCCCGATGCGGCTGCGGCGATGTTCACCGCCGGTCCTTTTGGCGTGTTTGCAACCATTGATAATCTTGCGCGCGACAACACGCTTAGCAGCGATTCAAGCTCTTTGGGCGGATCGGTGGCGCGCTATCAGGCACAGATCGAACGCAATGACGAACGCCTGGCCGATATTGCCGAAGATCAGGAGCAGCTACGCAATCGGCTGACCCGAAGCTTTGTTTCGGCCCAATCTGTCGTCGCCAGTTCGCAATCGACGCTGAGCTTCCTTCAGCAGCAGATCGATGCTTTTAACCAATCAAACTAGAGAGGTGGGTAGGGATGAAACCCTTGGGAAATGATGCAGCATCCGCCTATCGCCGCGTCGAACTGGACGCGCGGATCGAGGCGGCGGCAGGCGAAGATTTGACGCGTATCTGCCTTGAAGAGGCGATTGCCTCGCTTGGCGTGGCGGTCAAGACGATCGAGGCGCGCCCGGGCGAGGTTCCCCGCGGCGCAGTGTCGCGCGCGCACTCTATCGTCCTGTGGCTTGCGCGCGGCGTGTCCGAAGACAATCCGCTGCGCGGCGCCTTGACCCAGTTTTACGGAGGCATCGCTGCGACGCTTTCGCGCAATCTGGTGCGCGCGTCGGTGCTCGACCTTGTGCGGGCGCGCAATGATTTGAACGATGTTCTAAAGGCTGCGCGAGTGGACGCCTGATGCCGCCTGACGATCAGCCCGGCATCGCTTTGGCAATGATCCTCGCCGCATCGTCAGGGTCCTGAAACGGATGGAAATGGGTCATATCGGGCCGGTGCATGTCGATGCCTTCGGGCATGCTGGCGGCAAGGCCCGGCCATGTGGGCGACCCCTTGAAGTCGCCTTTCTCGCCCTGCATCGCGCGCACCACTGTCGTTGGAACCGTGACGCGGGCAGCATCATCAATCGCGGGCGCGCCTGCCAGGCTGGACATATACATGCTCGCCTCCATCTCCGGCGTGCAGGCAAGCTCATAGCCGCCTTGCGGGTGAGGTTTAAGGCCGTATTGGCAGTATTTTTCGAACACATCGCGCCGGAAGAGAGCGTAGGGATCGCGCGAGGCAAAGCGTTCGATCATTTCGTGTGGCGAAGCAAAATCGCGCTTGCGACGCGCGGTGGGATGAACTTCGCCTTCCGGGATCATCGGCACGCCTGCCTGATAGAATTCAGGCTGGAGGATGACGGGATCGAACAGGACGAGGCTTGAAAAAGCATCAGGGCGCGCTGCACTCACCCTCAGCATGGCATGACCGCCCATCGAATGGCCCATTCCCGTTGCCCCGCTTAGTCCAAGCGAATCCACAAGGTCGCACAGCTCATCGACCACGCATTGCCAATCGCTGATCGGTTCGCCGGTGGATTGTCCGTGACCGTGAAGATCGACCGCGATCACGCGGTGTTCGGGAAAACTCTCGGCAATCGGATCGTAACATCTCCCGTGAAAGCCGGTTGCATGGGCGATCAACAGGGTTTTCTCTGAGGAAGGGGCCTCCCACTCGTGGTAGGCAAGGGTGATCTCGCCCGCCTCGATCTGGCGGGTAACAGGTTGCGTGCGGGTCATATGGTCAGGCGCTTTGCCCTGCCGCACCCTCCTCTGGCAAGCCCTCAGCGTCTTCTTCCGGCAAGGCAGAGCGCAAGAGCAGGAACCCCGCAACAGCCGCGACCAGAGAGCCCGACAAAACGCCCAGCTTCACCGCGTCGATCAACGCTGGCCCTGTTTCCGGATCGGTGAAGGCGAGGTTGCCGATAAACAGGCTCATGGTGAAACCAATCGCCGCAAGCAGGGACAGCCCGTGGATCTTGCGCCAGCCCACGCCCTCGGGAAGCTTTGCGATGCCGGATTTAACCGCGATAAAGGCAAAGCCAACGATACCCACCTGCTTGCCGATCAGAAGGCCCAGGGCGATGCCCAATGGCAGCGGCTGCATCAGGTCGGCGGGCGAGAGGCCGATCAGGCTAACGCCCGCATTGGCAAAGCCGAAGATCGGGATGATGACAAACGCGACCCATTTGTGGAGGCCATGCTCCATATGCTCGAGCAAGTGCGAGCCATCGCGCGCCACCATCGGCACCATCATTGCCGCCGTCACACCGGCAAGCGTTGCGTGAACGCCGGATTTGAGCACGAACACCCACATGATGACGGTCAGGATCACGTAAGGGATGCTCGAGGAAATGCGCAGGCGGCCAAGCGCAAACAAAAGCCCCAGCATAACCGCACCCCAAGCCAGCATATCGAGCTTGATCTCGCCGGTGTAGAACAGCGCAATGACCGTGATCGCGCCAATGTCGTCAATCACCGCAATCGCCAGAAGCAGCGCCTTCATTGCGACCGGCACTCTTGGTCCCAGAAGCGAGAGAATACCCAGCGCAAAGGCGATATCGGTGGCGGCGGGAATGGCCCAGCCATTGACGCTTTCCGGCGAATTCCAGTTGATGCCAACGAAGATAAGCGCCGGGATCGCCATACCGCCAATCGCTGCGGCGAGAGGGAGCGAGGCCTTGTCCCAGCTCGACAACTGGCCACCCAAAATCTCGCGCTTCACTTCCAATCCGATGAGGAAAAAGAAGATCGCCATCAGTCCATCGTTGATCCACAAAAGAAGCGATTTGTTGATCGCAAAATCGCCAAAGGAGACGTTGAGCTTGGTCGAAAGCGTCCCGAAATAGGCGTCGGCGAGCGGACTGTTCGCGATTATCAGCGCAAGCGCGGCGGCGGCGATCAGAACAATGCCGCCCGCGCTTTCCTGTTTGAGGAAGTCCTTAAGAGCAGCGCTCACCCGGTCGATCATTGTCCTATTCCCCAAACTCGTGCGCGATTGCACTGTATTACCCAATTCTTGAAAATAATCTGTGTTCCGGTGCACCTATTGCAATAGGCCGACCGGCGTAAGCTTGTCGGAAGCGGGGGCAGGGCAGCGAAGGCCCCTTCACGCATTGACAAGTGGGCGCGCTTTGTCGATGCCGCGCCTTCACCATCTGTGGACCCGCACTCTTTGCCCGACACCCATTCCCAATCCCATGCTCAATCCGGGCCTCAATCCGGGCCGGACCCGGCCACGTTCCGCGCAGCCATGGGCCAATTCCCCACGGGCGTTTGCGTCGTGGCGCTGGATGCACCTGATGGCGGTGTCGCTGCGATGACGATCAATTCCTTTGTGTCGGTCTCGCTCAATCCGCTGCTGGTGTGCTGGAGCCTGCACAATTCGTCGAGCCGTTTCGACCTGTTTGCCAAGGCGCCGCGCTTTTCGATCAGCGTTCTGGCCGACACGCAGCGCGAACAGGCTTTGACCTACGCCTCGCGCGCCGATTACGCGCCGCGCGCTGGCGATTTCACGCGCAGCGCCGCCGGTCTTCCGGTTGTCGCAGGCGCGGTGGCGCATTTTGAATGCAGCGCCCATGCGCAGCATCCGGCGGGCGATCACACCATGCTAGTGGGTGAGGTTACGGGGCTTGGCGAACTGCCATCGGGAGATGAGCGGGCGCTGGCCTTTTACAAAGGCGCGTTTTCGAGCGCGCCCGAAGCGTAAGCCCCTAATACAAAATCATCTGGGTGCAGCGGAAAATGGCGCAGGTGCGCCCCGTTTCCTTGTGTGTGACGGTAGAGCTCCAGACCTGCGTTGTGCGACCGAGATGCTCGGCCTCGGCCCGTCCGATCAGAGTGATTCCCATATGCGGCACCAGGCCACCAGCGGGGGGATGAAAGCGCGCATCGTTCATTGGCTTCTTCCGATCGGGTTTGTCCGCGACGAACTATGATGCCGGCGACCCAATGAAAAGGGGGTGATGCGCCGAAAGATGCCAGGAAGCGCCAGCTCTGGCGATGAGGCTGTTCACGGGCAGATACTCGTAGCAGCTGTATAAATTTCGATTTTCCGATTGAAATGAAAGCTCGGCCAAATATAAGTTTTCAATCACTATTTTTGGGGAAACGGGGTCGTTACAGTGCCGATGAGTTGTTTGCGCCTTAACAAGGCGAAGAATTTTGCGTTCAATTGTCTATTTGTTCTTGGGCTTTTCATTTTACTACCCCACCCGGCATTCGCCCAAGGTGCGCCGCTTGTTTCGACAGATCTATTTGCCGCTGAAGGGGCGATGGGCAATCCGCGCATATCTCCCGATGGCAAAAGACTGGTTTTCAGCCAATTCAGCGATGGCAAAACATACCTGACCGTCAAGGAGCTGGAGGGCGATAGCGCGTTCAGCAAAGCCTTGCCCGAAGACAGCGAGCTTAACTGGTTGCGCTGGGCTGGCAGCGACAAGGTGTTGTTGAGCGTCTCGTCGCTCAAGCAGTATCGCGGTCAGCGCAGCGGGCTGGGCGATGAATTTCAGCAAACCGAACTCTACCTGCTTAATGCGGCCACCAAGTCCGTGCGCTACATCGGCCCTGAAAGGGTCGGTCCTGATGGCGACAACGTGCTCCATCTCGACGATGACGGGAAATTCCTCGTGCTTTCGGCACGTGAGAGCATTTACAAATACCCTTCCGTATTTCGCATCGACCTTGAGACGGGCGAATCCGAAAAGCTCATCGACGAGCATAAGCGGGTCTGGCGCTGGGTGACCGACACCGAAGGCGTCGTGCGCATGGGCTACAGCTTCCGCCGCTCGAACACGCTGGTTTTCTATCGCAGCAGCGAGGATGAGGATTTCAAGCGGATCGAAAAGATCAAGGATAAGGATGTTGTCGATGACGAGAAAGCAGAGCCTCTCTTCGATGGCTTTATCATCGTGGCCGGATCGGATGACGGATACGTTCTGACCAATGCAGAAAACGATCACTTTGCCCTCCATCATTTCAACCTGCGCGATAGAGAGATTGGCGAAGAGGTCTTTTCGGTCCCAGGCCACGATCTCTCGCGCTTCAGGGTCGATGATGAAGGGGCGCTTTCTGCGGCAATCTACACCGATTCGCGCGACCGGATTAAGTGGTTCGACCCGGCGATGGAAAAGCATCAGGCAGCACTTGAGCGGGCGATGAAGGGGCAGGAGGTCTGGATTACCTCGCATTCTGATGATTATTCAAAAATGGTAGTCTTCACCACATCGGCGCAAGATCCGGGCAGCTACTATCTCTTCGAACCAAAGGCGCGCCGGCTCGACCGGTTTGGCGGGGTCAACGACCGGATTGATCCCAATCTCATGGCCGCATCGACTTACGAAACCTACACCGCGCGCGACGGAACCAAAATTCCCGCCTATCTGACGCTTCCTGTCGGTGTCGATCCGGTCAACCTTCCGCTTATCATCATGCCGCACGGTGGCCCTTACGGCGTGAGGGACCGGTCAGGCTATAATAGCAGGGTGCAGTTCCTCGCCAATCGCGGCTATGTTGTGCTTCAGCCCAATTATCGCGGGTCTGGCGGTTACGGCAAAGACTTCGTCCTTCTCGGCGAGGGCCAAATTGGTCGCACGATGCAGGACGATCTTGATGATGGCATGGATTGGCTCGTGTCGCGCGGGATTGTCGACCCTGCGCGCGTTTGCCTCGTCGGAGGCTCTTATGGTGGCTATGCTGCTCTATGGGGCGTAACCCGAAATCCAGAGCGTTATCGCTGCGCCGCCTCGTTCGCGGGCGTCACCGATTACAACAGGCAGTTGCGCTTCAACTCCAGCTATCTCAAGCACCGCTATGCCAATGATTGGCGAGAGACTGTGCGCGGCGACGATGATTTCAACATGGATGATGTGTCGCCAAAAACGATGGCCCACCAATTGCAGCGACCTGTGCTCCTCGCGCATGGCAAGCTCGACAGCCGCGTCCCCTATTCCCAGTTCACGGTTTACAAGGACAGCCTCGAGGATGTTGATGCTGACGCGGTGTTTGTGACTTATGAAGAAGAAGGTCACGGCTTTACCGATAAGGAAAACCGGAAAGACTGGCTCGATCAACTCGAAGCGTTCTTGAAAAAGCACAATCCAAGCGACCGGATGCTGGCCGCACGAGACGCTCTCAGCACCCAGGAGTGAGAGCCGGTTCTACCGCAAGCCGGGCTATGCCAATGCGGTCCTCGCCTCTGGCTGCGCAGGGATGACAGCGTTTCGGGAGGGCGCACCTTTGCGCAGGAGGGCAATCGGCCGGGCGATGGATTAAAGATGCATGTGCGAGATCAATTGATGATGTCAAAGGTGAAGAGGAAACCCCCTTGCGCTTCGGTTTGACCCACAAGGACAGCCAGGACATTGGCTTTGCGCTTGCCTGCCTTGCCTGCCGCGCGATCCACTTTCGCGAGTTCAAGGAATGGATCTACCACGTGATCGAGCATGACGATGACCCGCCGGGTTACCTCTTCGACATGCTGGACATAAAGCAGCTTGTCGATTTCAAGCCGGTGCAGATCATGGGGTGGCATAGCAGCACCACGATCAGCGATGAGGAGGCCGAGGTTCTTACCGGCATTTCCGTTCGGCGTGGTATAACGTCATTTGAAGACGCCATCTCCCGCGAAGATGCGATAGCCAAGCGACGGACCAATGCCGCCTTTGTTGAACAGGTGAAGCAGTTTTTCCCCTTTCTCGAACTCGATGAAGTTATCGGCCCGGACCCGGACCAGGGATGGTGAACTGCCCCGCGTCCTTCCTGGCAGCGAGTCATTGAATCGTCGTCAGCGCAATGACCGAGGCCGCCGAAACAAATACTTGATTTCACGAGAGTTGTCTGTGACCGCGATGATGACATTTTCTTTGGAATGACGATCATTACGAAAGGCTCATCAATGAAACGCGCAATCCCTATCGCTCTCGCGCTCGCACTTGTCGCTTGCAGCACAGAGAATGAAGTTAGTGCGCCCGACGCCGAGCAGGCAGCGGCAACTGCGGATGGAGGATGCGAGGCCACCATTGAGTTCACGGGAACGAGAAATGAAGAACTCGCCATCATCTCGTGTGACGAAGAGGGCAACTCACTCACACAAAAGGGCTACACCCTTTTTCCGGGGGCAACCGTCAACTCGACCACCACAATCCAGGGTGATGGCCGCGATGGCGTGATGATGATGATATCGAGTGATGCACCATTGGCCGATCTGGTCGCGCATTACCGTGCGCAAGGCGAAGCGCAGGGCATTCAGTTTCAGAATGAAGTGGTGAATGGCAATTTCGCCTCGCTGATGGGCATGAATCCTGACGGCAACACACTTTTCCTCAATGGTGCGCGTGAGGGTAACCAGAGCGAGGTCGGGATCACCTTTGGTAAGGTCCTCTCCGATGCACAACTTCCGGGCCAATAAGGTCTGCGCAAGACGGTCCATCGACCGCTAGGCTGTCGATGGACCATTCACGAACCAGGTGCCATTCCCGAGGCGCTCACCATGGCGACCCATCTTCTGCTGAGCGAAGTGAGACACCGCACCGTTGCTTTGGGCATCGACACGGTTGAGAAGCTCCTCGACTTCATTATTGGGCGACAACAAGATTGTTTCCAGATGATTTTCGGCTTTCTGGTGGTCCGTCATTGGGTCTCTTTGGAAAAGCCAGTGAAGGAGTGCGAACAAAAAGGTGAAGCGTTCATCGTCCGATTTCAGGATCGAGAGGTGTTCGTCGGTAATCTTTAGCTCGAATGATCTGGAGGCAAACCCGCTCTCAACCGGCAAATGATAGATAAGCCTGCCATCACGATCTGCGGTGACATACGGCTCCCACGCTTGTTTCATGAATACAGTTTCGGGTTTTTGCATAGCGTGTTCCGTGGACAGCTGAGGCGGATGCCCTGAGTTGCAAAGGAAGGCTTAGGCTTTTCGCCGAATGTCTGGAATACCCTTTGAATTAAATCAGATAACAGCGCTACCGCAGTGTTCCGCTCGGCCGTTTGGAGAGGCAAAGTCAGGTGAATTTCGAACTCAGATTTCCCGGCAGGACGGTGCCCCTTCATCTTGGGCAGCCACTTGAACAGGCGATAACCGCTTTCGGTGACCTTCAGACTGAGGAAATCGCTGACGAAGACCCCATCTCTCCGGAACGGCGTGCTTTCTGCGTTGTCGATGAAGGTGCAGAACTGCTTTTTTTGGAAGCAAGGCTATGGGCTGTGTTCCTGCATCTCACACAAAAACCCGGTAGTTCGGGCGTTTTTCGCGGTTCGACTGATCTTCTTTCCAAAGAAATTATTGATGCCAAAGACGACAGAGCTTTTGCCGAAGTTCTTGAAGCGAAAGGTTTTTGGCCGCCGAAACGGGAATATCCTTTTTCCGTGGACAGGCTGAACGAAGATTTCAGGGTCAGGCTGGAAAACCGCAGAGGCGAGATCATGATCGTCATAGACGATGGTGCAATGATCCGGTGAAGCCGAGCGAGGAACAGCGCGCAATTGTGGGCCAATTGGCAGCGCCAATCATCGCCGGCATGCCAGATGGTGTGACCTAAGCGGATTGCCAGAAGCGGTCGGTCCAACAAGTGTCACAGGAGCCCGGCTTTGTCCGGTATGGTGTCCCGAACATGGGTGTTTCTATCCGTAGATGGAAAAATGGTGCGGTCGAGAAGACTCGAACTTCCACGGGCGTTAGCCCACAACGACCTCAACGTTGCGCGTCTACCAGTTCCGCCACGACCGCACTCTTGGGTAAGCAGGGCGGCAAAGCTTGGCTTCGCTGCCCTCGGTAGGAGCGCGCCACTAGCAACCTCGTGCCCCTCGCGCAAGAGCTTTGATGCATTGCTCCATCTTTCCTTGAAAATGAGGTGCGCGCTTAACCTGTCAACTTTGCTCGTCCCGCTTTGGGATAGGGTTTATGACGGACTTGCGAAAAGGGTTAAGCCCGCGGAAACCATAGTGCATGAGCCTCGCTGCTGCCCTCTTCATCCTTGCCCAAAGCGCCGCGCCGCAGACCGCCCACGTGCCCAATCGGACGCAGCGCGGGGTATCCGTTCAAGTGCAAGCGAGCGCCACCATCATTCGCCCGGCGCGGGTCACCTTTGAAAACCGGGGCGCGAGCCTGCTCAAAGTTAGCGGAGTGCGCAGTTCGCAGGTTCAACGCAGCCGCGATAGCAACGGGACCCAGTGGGCAGATTTTGAGTAGGCGTCAGCGGGGGCCTCAATGGGCCCCAATCAGGACCGAAGCGTTAATTCGGTGACCAGCCGATCTCGGCGGCCTGTGCGGCAGGTGGGATATCGGTGATCGCCTCGGTCACATTGAGGCTTTCCCCCGGCGCAAGCTCGCGCTTGGACGGCACAATCACCCAGGAATAGACGTTCTTTTCGCGCGCATCGCGGAACACGACCAGAAGGCTGGGCACGTCCACGCTTTCCTGACCCACATTGTTGATGGTCCCGCGCACCTGAAAGATTTCCTCGCCGCTTTCGAGCACTTCCTTGCGCTGTTCGCTGGCGGGGAAATCGAGCTCGATGCCGGGTTGTTCCATGCCCCAGGTCGGGCGTTCAACCGGGACCCAGTCGGGCAGACCGAATTGATTGACGGCCACAACCGTGCCCAAGGCGAGCACGGCGAAGACCCCTCCGGCGATGGTCCACATTTTGAGGCTGTTGCGTCGCCGGGTGAAGGGCGGGCGGTATTCAAAGCTTGAGGCGTCTTCCTCATAATCCGCCCCGTCACGATCCGCCCCGTCATAATCAGCATCACCAAAAGCGGCGTCGACATCATCGAAATAGGGGTCGTCGTCCCCGGCCCCGGCCAGCGGGTCGCTTCCGGTGTCGGCGCTTTTGTCTGCTTGCGCCGTTTCTTCTGCTTTCGGCGCGGGAGAAGCGGGTGGAGGCTCGCTCGCCTTGGAGCTGGCCCCAACGCCTGTGATGTCGCCGCCCTGATCGCTTGAGCGCCAGTGATCGACCGATGGTCGCGGTGCCTCCTCGCCTTGCCCAGCCGAGGGGGCGGGCGCGGGAGCGGGTTCCTGCGTAGTGGTGACGGGTGGGGCCGTCGTAGGTCCGGTCGCTGTCTGTGAAGTGCCCGCGGGCGGAGTGGCTGCGGGCGGAGTGGCTGCGGGCGCAGGCTCAACCGCATCGCTCACATCGGCGGGCTTTGGATCCTGAAACCACGAATGTTTGCATTTGGCGCAGCGCACAGTGCGCCCTTCCGGCCCGATGGCCGTCTCGGGCACAACATAGCGCGTTCCGCAGGCGGGGCAGGAGATGATCATTGCATCAATTTGCATGAATCACCCACGGCAGGTGCACAAGGGGTAAGGGCGGTTCTTGGGGCCATTTCGGACCCTTTTTCCACACTGAAGCGAGAATTGTGCGCCAAACAGGGCGAAATGCCGTGGGTTGAGCACGAAAGTGGGCTTTCCCCGGCTCCTTACCGCTGATAAATCGCCAGTCATGGACGCAAGGCCCGCCGAGATCGTGAAATTCGACAACGTAGGGCTTCGCTATGGCACCGATCCAGAGGTGTTGTCCGATGTCTCTTTCACCCTGTTTCCGGGCAGCTTCTACTTCCTCACAGGCGCAAGCGGTGCAGGCAAGACCAGCCTTTTGAAACTGCTTTACCTTGCGCAGCGCCCATCGCGCGGCAGTATTCGCATGTTCGGCAAGGACGTGATTACAAGCCCGCGATCGAGCCTGCCCGATTTTCGCAGGCGACTGGGCGTGGTGTTCCAGAACTTCCGCCTGGTCCAGCATTTGTCCGCTTTCGACAATGTGGCCCTGCCTTTGCGATTGGCGGGAACGGACGAGACCAAGGTTCAGCGTTCGGTCACCGACATGATGGAATGGGTGGGGCTTTCGCACCGGATGCAGGCCTTGCCGCAGACCATGTCGGGCGGCGAGCAACAGCGCGTGGCGATTGCGCGCGCGGTGATCGCGCGGCCACAGGTTCTGATCGCTGATGAGCCGACCGGCAACGTTGACCCTGAGATGGCGCTTAAACTGCTGCGTTTGTTCGAGGCGCTCAATAACCGGGTGGGCACCACCGTGATTGTGGCGACCCACGATGTGCATTTGCTCAAGAAAGTGCCCGAATCCCTCATTATGCGCCTTAACAAGGGGCGCTTGTCCGATCCCACGGGCGCGCTGCGATATCCGCCCGCGCCCAAGCCAAAGCCCAAAACGCAAAAAGCGGGAGCGTCCAAGTGAGCACGCATCCGCTTCTTGAAGAAGAAGGCGCCGGCACCCCTGCTGCCGGATCGGAACCGACGCGCAGCGCGGAGGCGAATTTGTCGCCGCCGACCAAGCTTTCGGGGCCTATCCCTTGGGTAATCGCTATTCTCATCGCGCTGGTCGTGATCGCGGCAGCCGGCGGGCTTTCGCTGCGCAATCTGGCTGAAAATGCGCGAGCAGACCTTGCCGATGCGGTGACGGTGCAGATTATCGAGGCCGACCCGAACGAGCGCGATATTCAAGCCGAGGCTGCTTCGTCCGCTCTCAGCGCGCACCCGCTCGTCACATCGGTGCGCCAGGTGCCGCAAGACGAGCTTGAGGAGTTGCTCAAACCCTGGCTTGGCGAGGGGGCGGCTTCGGACAATGTGCCGATCCCGGCATTGATCGATGTCGAGTTGTCACGCCGCGCCTCGGCTGAGGAGCTGGCCGCGCTGCAATCGGTGCTGGATGGCGCGTTGGAACCGCTGGGCGGTGGCGCGCGGGTTGATGCGCAATCGCAATGGCTGCGCCCTGTTTACGATGCGCTCTCGGCGCTGCAATATCTGGCGCTTGCCCTCATCATCCTTGTTTCCATGGCCACGGCTGCTGCCGTCTGGCTCGCCTCGCGCAGCGCCTTTGCCAATCACCGCGAGACGGTCGAGATCATTCACCTTCTTGGCGGCACAGACGCGCAGGTCACCCGCGTGTTTGAACGTCCGGTTATCCGCGAGGCTGCCTTTGGTGCGTTCATCGGGCTGGTTATCGGGCTTGCTGCTGTGTGGCTTTTGGGCCGGCAATTCGCCTCGCTCGACAGCGGCATGGTCGGCGGCGGCGGGCTTGACCTGAGCGACTGGCTTATTATCGCAGCGATTCCCGTCGCAGGCGTTCTGCTCGCAGTCATCACCGGGCGTATAACGATTGGTCATGCACTAAAGTCTATGCTTTAGGCTGAGCCTCGAAACTGATTGTATGAAAACCTTTCGCTACCTTGTTGCCACCATCTTGCTCGTCTGGGCGTTGGGCTTTTTGTGGTTTGCCGCCGCGCTGCCCCAGCCTGCGGGCGGTGAGAAGACCGACGCGGTGGTTGTGGCCACCGGAGGGCCGGGGCGCATTGCGCAGGGGCTCAGCGTGCTTGACGCGGGGCTGGCCCGGCAAATGCTGGTCACAGGGGTCGATCGCGAAGTCAGGCCGGGCGAATTTGCCGCCGAATTCGGGGTGAGCGAGGAGCGCATGGCGTGCTGCGTATCGCTGGGCTTTCAGGCGGTCGATACCCGCGGCAATGCGGCGGAAGCTGCCGACTGGGTGATGGCAAACGACATTGGTTCGGTTCGGCTGGTCACCACCGATTGGCATATGCGCCGCGCCGGTCGCGAGCTTGCGCGGCAATTGCCGGACGATGTGCGCATCGTGCGCGATGCCGTGCCCTCAACCCCCGACCTTGCAAGTCTCTTTCTTGAATACCATAAGCTTATTGCCAGCGATTTTGCAGGTGTATTCGGTTATTAAGGCCCCTCTTGGCTCTACTTCGCAACCTTTTGTTTTACCCGATCTTTTACGGGGTTAGCGCGCTTTTGGTGATCGCATCGGTGCTGGCTGTGCCAATCGGGCGCGCGGCTTTGGTCAGGGTCGTTGCGCGCTGGGGGGACTGGCATCACTGGTGCGTTCAGAACCTGCTCGGTATCAAAATCGCTCAAGAGGGCGAAATTCCGGACGAACCGGTGTTGATTGCGGTGAAGCACGAGAGCTTCTTCGAAGCGATTGATATGCCGCGCCTTTTCAGTTTTCCGACCGTTTTTGCCAAGCGCGAACTTTTCTGGATCCCCGGATGGGGGTTTTCGGCCAGGGTGTATGGCCTTGTGCCGGTTGCGCGCGAGGGCGGGGCAAAGTCGCTCAGGCAGATGATCGCAACCGCCAAATTGCGCATCAAAGAAGGGCGCCCGCTGGTCATCTTCCCCGAAGGGACGCGCGTACCCCACGGCAAGGAACCACCGCTGCAATCGGGCTTTGCGGGCATTTACAAGCTGCTCGGCCTGCCTGTGGTCCCGGTCGCGGTGAACAGCGGACCGTATTATCACCGCATCATCAAACAGCCGGGCACGATCACTTACCGTGTTGGCGAGACAATCCCCACAGGGCTTTCGCGCCAAGAGGTCGAGGCCCGCGTGCACCGGTCGATCAATGCGCTGAACACCGGCGAGGACGTTGCAACCAACGGGACGCCAGCAAGAGCCTAGTTATGGTCCTTTCGCCCGAAGTCGGGGCGTTCATCATCCTGACCTTGCTCAATCACCTCGCGCCGGATTCTGCGGGTGCGGCTGAACAGGTCGTGCAATTTGTCGCCATCGCCCGAACGGATCGCGCGTTGGAGAGATGACAGGTCCTCGCTGAAGCGGCCCAGCACTTCGAGGACGGCTTCCTTGTTATTCAGGAACACATCGCGCCACATGACCGGATCGGATGCGGCAATGCGGGTGAAATCGCGAAAGCCACCGGCAGAGTATTTGATGACTTCCGAGCGGGTGACCTCTTCCAGATCGCTCGCCGTGCCGACAATCGTATAGGCGATAAGGTGCGGGATGTGGCTGGTCACGGCGAGCACGACATCGTGGTGCTTTGCATCCATGATCTCGATCTTCGCACCTAGCTTCGTCCAGTATTCGGACAAGGTTTTGACCGCCTCCTCATCCGCGTCTTCTGGCGGGGTGAGGATGCACCAGCGATTGGTGAAAAGCGAAGCGAACCCTGCCTCCGGTCCGCTCTGCTCCGTCCCTGCAACAGGGTGCGCGGGGATCACCGTGTGTCCGGGAAGCGTGCGCGAAAGGGCCTTGCCGACGCTTTCCTTGGATGAACCAACGTCAGAGACGATTGCGCCTTGTTTAAGGTGCGGTGCAAGCTCGCTCGCGGCGGCTTCCATCGCGCCCACGGGCACGCACAGGATCACCAGATCGGCATCGTTCACCGCGGCATCAATGGTGTCGCACACCTCGCCAACGATCCCGCGAGCTGCGGCTTTTTCGCGCACCTGCGGATCGCGGTCATAACCCCTTGTAGCGATACCGGGGGCATGCTCCATCGTGGCAAGCCCGACCGAACCGCCAAGAAGGCCAAGCCCGATGATGGCGACAGTTTCAATCGTCACGACGCTTCCCCGCAGAGTGTGCGAAGGCAGGCGGCAACGCGCTCCATATCTTCTGATTTACCGATAGTGATGCGCAGCGCATCGGGTAGCCCCTGCGAGGGCAAATGCCGCACCGCAAAGCCAGCCCGGGCAAGAGCATCGAGCGCCGCTTTCGCACTCACATCACCGTCAAAATGCACGAGGACGAAGTTTGCCTCGCTCGGCGTTGCCCGAAGGCCATGATTGCCAAGGCTCTCGATCACCTCGACGAATTTTCCGCGCTCGGCGGTGTTGTGCTCCCGGCTGGAAGTCACGAAATCCTGATCGCCCACCGCTGCGAGCGCAGCCCTCTGACCGCTGGTGGTCACGTTGAAGGGTCCGCGAATGCGGTTCAGCGCATCAATCAGATGCGGTGCGCCGGTGGCCCATCCGATACGCTCGGCGGCAAGGCCATAAATTTTGGAAAAGGTGCGCGTGACGAGCACATTTTCATGAGCGGCTGCAAGCTCAAAGCCGACCCTTTGGTATTCGGGCGCGAGATATTCGCCATATGCTTCATCGAGAACGAACAGCACGTCATCCGGCAGGCCAGCGTGCAACCGGCGAACCTCTTGCGGCGAAAGCCATGTGCCGGTCGGATTATTGGGGTTGGCAAGAAAGACGACCCGTGTGGCGTTGGTGACGGCGGCAAGCATCGCGTCGACATCGGCGGCCAGATTTCTGGAATCGACCTCGACCGGCTCGGCGCCGCAACGCCTTGCTGCAATATCGTAAACCGCGAAGGAATGGCATGAGAACAGCACCTCATCGCCTGCGCCTGCGAAAGCCTGAACCGCGAGATTGAGAAGCTCGTCTGACCCTGTCCCGCACACGATGCGCGCAGGATCCAGCCCGTGCAGCGCGCCAAGCGCATCTCGCAAATCTTTGGAATCGGGATCAGGATAGGGCGCAGCACCGCTGGCAAAGCCGCGCGGGGCCTCAAGCTGTTCAAGCGCAGCAAGAGAGGAACCGAGCGGGTTCTCATTTGCCGACAGCTTGGTCAGCGGGCGGCCATCAGAGCCGCTGGACTTGCCCGGCACATAGGCGTGGATGCCCATGATATAGGGTTTTGGAGAAGGGCGCGAATTCATAGCGCTGCGGGCGATAAACGCTTGGCGCGATGAATAACACCCCAATTGACATGTAAGAGCCGCTTCCCCAAGTCACTCCTCCAGCAACCAGGTCCGACGAGCATGATATCCGCCTCAAAAACCTATGCGATTTCGCAAAGTTTGCCGCTTGATAGCGGGCAGGTGCTCGATGGCGCCCGGATCGCTTATGAGACCTATGGCGAGCTCAATGAAGACAGGTCCAATGCGATTCTGATCTGTCATGCGCTGACCGGCGATCAATATGTCGCAAGCACGCACCCCATCACGGGCAAACCCGGCTGGTGGGAGCGCATGGTGGGGCCGGGCAAACCCATCGACACTGACCGGTTTCACGTGATTTGCGCCAATGTCATCGGGTCATGCCTTGGCTCGACCGGCCCGGCATCGATTGCGCCCGATGGCAAACCTTATGCCATGCGTTTCCCCGTCATCACCATTCGCGACATGGTGAGGGGGCTCGTGGCGCTGCTTGACGGGCTGGAGATCGAGACGCTTCACGCGGTCGTCGGCGGTTCGATGGGCGGGATGCAGACCTTGAGCCTTGCCGCCAATTGGCCCGAGCGGGCAAGCCGCGTGTTGGTGCTCGCCTCCACCGCGAGACATTCCGCGCAGAACATCGCCTTTCACGAACTTGGCCGCCAGGCGATCATGGCCGATCCCAATTGGTGCGATGGCGATTATTACGGTGGAGATGCAAAGCCTGACAACGGCCTCGCCGTGGCGCGAATGGCGGCGCATATTACCTATCTTTCCGAAGAAGGGTTGACCGAGAAGTTCGGGCGACGCTTGCAGGATCGCCCAGACGGAACGAAGGGGGCCAAGAGCTTTGGTTTCGAGGCCGATTTCCAGATCGAAAGCTACCTTCGCTATCAGGGCAGCGGCTTTACGCAGCGCTTTGATGCCAATTCCTATCTCTATATCACGCGGGCGATGGACTATTTCGATCTCGCCGAAGAACACGGCGGGAAACTCGCCAATGCCTTTGCACGTTCGACCGCGCGTTTTTGCCTCGTGAGCTTTGACAGCGACTGGCTCTACCCCACTTCCGAAAGCCGCCATGTGGTGCACGCACTCAATGCGACGAGCGCCAAGGTGAGCTTCGTCGAACTTTCCGCAAACGCCGGGCATGACAGTTTCCTGTTGCCCCACGACCAGTTGGACCGCGTGGTGCGGGGGTTTGTCGAATGAGCGCGCCGCAATCCACCTTGCGCTTTGACCTTGATGCGATTGCCCGAAGAATCGGGGGGCAGATCGACAAGGCAAACGGACCATCGCGCGTGCTCGACATAGGGTGCGGCGACGGCGCGCTGATGGCGGCTTTGGCGAGCGATTATGGCGCAGATGTGCGCGGGGTCGAGCTTGATCCGGCGAAGGTCGAACGGGCGGTTTCAAAAGGGCTTTCGGTGATCCAGGGCGATGCCAACACCGACCTTGCCAACTATCCCGATCGCAGTTTCAATTTCGCGGTTCTTGCCCGCACGCTTCAAACCACCAACCGGCCCGACCAGGTGCTCGAAGAGCTTTTGCGGGTGGCCGATGTGGCCTTTGTCAGCTTCCCCAATTTCGCCCACTGGCGCACGCGCGCCGCACTTATGTTTGGCGGGCGGATGCCGGTTACCAATGCTATCCCTATAAGCTGGTATGAAACCGAGAATATCCACCACGTAACGGTGGAAGATTTCCGCACGCTTGCTGCTGCCAAGGGCGCAAAGATCACGCGGGAATGGAATTTCGCAAATGAGCGCGCCATTAGCCCGCTAGGAGCCAACTGGCGCGCCGAATTTGCCTTGTTTGAGCTTCGTTTGTCGCAGTCCCGCTAGCGCGAGACGCAGCCGCCAACCACCTCTCCGCCACCCACCAATAATATCATCAGGATATGGTGGCCGGGCGGGGAGGCGGGCGGCGACTGCCCTCAATCAAGAAGGCCGGTGGATGCCGCAGATTTTGTGGCCGTCGGGATCAAGGAAATAGCACAGATACATCGGGCCCATGCTGCCTTCGCGAAGACCGGGAGGGTCTTCGCAAGTTGTGCCGCCATTGGCCACGCCCGCATCGTGGAAAGCCTGAATTTGCTCCGGTGAATCGCACACGAAGCCGAGGGTAAAACCATTGGACGGTTCAGCCGGCTTTCCGTTGATCGGCTCCGAAACCGAGAAGGTCGATCCATTGTGCATATAGAACAGGCGCGTTTGGCCGGTGTCATTGACGTGCTCCATCGGCTCGCCTGCACCCAGCACGCCAAGCGTTGCACTGTAGAATTTCTTCGATTTCTCGATGTCGTTAGACCCGATCATCACGTGATTGAGCATTCCATTCTCTCCTCTTGAAGGGTTTGACCGGGCTTGGCGTAAGGCGGGGGAGGCAATGGGGCAAGGCGAAATTCCTGCACATTGTCGTCGCAGGTTCACGCACGGGTCGCTATGGCGTTTGTCCATGAACATCACCCTCCTTTCATCGCTCGCGCTGCCCCTCGCACTTCAGGCTGCTGCGCCGGAAAAGCCTGCCACTTTCGACGATCTCGCTATCGAAGAAGCCACGGCCCCGCGCTGTGGTGTCGCCTTTGCGATTGCGCAAGGCTGGCAGGAAGCGGGCGATGCGCGCGGGCAAACCCTCCCTGAGCTCAAAAGCACCGATGCACGCGAGTTTTTCCTGACTGCCATGGTGCGCCTGATCGACCGATACAGCCTCGAACGCGGCGATGTGGTGGCCCTTGTCCAATCTGAAACCGCGCGCCACAGGGCCAATGATTATGCCGATGTGGGCGCAATGATGCCCGCCTGCCTGGTGTTGCTTGACGCCTTCAAACCAGACGCCGCATCGCAGGGCGGGTGATAGCGGGGCGAATGCGCATGCGCCCTAGTGGATTCGCTTGCGAACTTGCGGCATAACGCTTCTCGCAATGTGGCAACTCTATCAATTTCCGCTGTGTCCGTTTTCGCGCAAGATCCGTCTGCTTATGGCGGAGAAGGGCGTTGGCTATGATCTTGTGCGCGAGGATCCTTGGGCTCCGTCCGATATGTTCCACAATTTGAATGCGGCGGGCGCGACCCCGGTTGTGGTTGATGAGGAAAAAGGCATCACCCTTGCCGATAGCCGCGCCATCGCCGAATATTTTGAAGAGACGGTTGATGCCTCGCCCATGATCAACGGGACGGCGGCAAACCGCGCGGAGATACGGCGGCTTGTCGCTTTGTTCGATGAGAATTTTTACAATGATGTCACCGCGCCCTTGCTGCTGGAACGGATGAAAAAGCGCCTCATCTACAAACAGCCCCCCGACAGCCGCGCCCTGCGCGAGGCGATGAAGAACGCGCACGGCCACCTCGACTATATGGACTGGCTGATCGACAATCGCCCGTGGCTGGCAGGGTCCACCATGAGCCTTGCCGACCTCGCAGCCGCAGCGCAGATCAGCGTTGCCGATTATCTGGGCGGGATCGACTGGAAAGGGCATGAGCAGACGCGCGGCTGGTATTCGGTGTTTAAAAGCCGCCCCAGCTTCCGCCCGCTGCTTTCCGAACGCATGGATGTGATAAAGCCGCCTGCCCACTATGCGTTGGTGGATGGGTAAAGGTCCCTTGCACCCTGGGCATCTCGTCCCGATATGATCCTCACCAGACAAGAGGCCCCCATGACCGACGATCCAAAGACCATCACCGAAGACGAATGGCGCGAGCGCCTGAATGCAGAGCAATTCCATATCCTGCGCGAAGCGGGAACCGAGCGCGCTTTCACCGGCAAATATGACAAGTTCTACGAGAACGGCGAATATATGTGCGCTGCGTGCGGCACGCGGCTGTTTATCTCGGCGGCCAAATACAATTCCGGCTGCGGCTGGCCCGCCTTTACCAAGCCTGCCGACGAAGAGGTGATCGACGAACACCGCGATGTCTCATTTGGCATGATCCGCACCGAAGTGCGCTGCGGCAATTGCAACAGCCATTTGGGCCATGTCTTCCCCGACGGACCGCCCGAAGAAGGTGGGCTTCGCTACTGTATCAATTCGGCCGCGCTCGAATTTGCGCCGGAAAACGACTGAGCGCGCACAAATTGGCGCATAATCCGGCGCAAATGAATGGCTCAGTCTGTCCTTGGCGTTCACCCCCCGTTACAGTTTGCCTTGACATATTGTGTCGGAAATTGGGCGGACGCCCTTGCGCAAAAGGTTTGATCGAGTTGAATGTCAAAGCGGGGTGACGGCCTCTCGAACAAGAACAAGCGCGGGGCCCGCCGCGCGGCGAGCGAGCGCGCCGGCTCATCAAAGAAAACCACCAGTAAAAAGAAGGCCAAACAGCCTATGGACGGTCCATCACCGGTTTGGAAATGGACCAAGAGGTTGGTCGGCTTTGGCGCACTGGCGGCGCTTTTGGGCGCAGTGTTCCTTGCTTTTGCCGTCGGGATTGCGGCGCGCTCTCTTCCCAGCTTTTACCAGTTGAAATCGAGCCAGACCGGACAGACCATCCGCGTGCTGTCGCGCGACGGCAGCGAGATCGTCGAGATCGGCCCGAGCTTTGGCGAATGGCTCAGCCATGAGGAAATCCCGCAAAACATGCGCAACGCCATGATCGCGGTGGAGGACAAACGCTTCCACTCGCACTTTGGCGTGGATCCGATCCGTCTGACCGGCGCGATTGTCGAAGGGGTTACTGGCGCACGATCGCGCCTTGGGGGCACCTCGACCATTACGCAGCAATTGGCGCGCAACCTCTTCCTGTCCTCCAACCGCACCTTTGACCGTAAAGCGCGCGAGGCGGTGCTGGCGATGGCGCTCGAATGGAATTTTTCCAAGGAACAAATCCTCGAGCTTTATCTGAACAAGGTTTATTTTGGCGGCGGCGCTTACGGCATCGACAGCGCAAGCCGCAAATTCTTCAGCCACCCGGGCCGCGAACTCAGCGTCGCGGAAGCCTCGATCATCGCCGGCCTGGTCAAAGCGCCAAGCCGTTATTCCCCCACCGCCGATGTGCAAGCCGCCGTTGACCGCGCCGCCGTCGTGCTGCGCCTGATGCGCGAGCAAGGCTATATCACCGCCGATCAGGCCTCGGTCGATGTCGATACGGTCGAACTCAAACAGCAGGCAGGGCAAAATTCGGTGCGGTACTTCACCGATTATGTGCTGCCGCAACTGGACCTTATCCTGCCGGAAACCAACGCGCCGTTGGAGGTGTGGACCACGCTTGATGTGGGGATGCAGCGCGCCGCGACCGCAGCGGTAGCAGCGAATTCGCCAGAGGGTGCGCAAGGCGCTTTGGTGAGCCTTGACCGCGATGGCGCGATCCTCGCGCTGGTGGGCGGCACCGATTACGTCGAAAGCAATTTCAACCGCGCAACCAACGCCATGCGCCAGCCCGGCTCATCGTGGAAGCTGTTCGTCTATCTCGCCGCGCTTGAGAAAGGCTACACCCCCGATGATCGCGTGGTCGATACCCCGGTGACAATCGACGGGTGGAGCCCGCGCAATTCCAATGGCCGCAATGTGGGCGAGACGAACCTGCGCACCGCCTTTGCCTATTCGATCAACACGGTGGCGGCGCAATTGGGTAATGAAGTGGGCTTTGGCACGGTCGCCTCGATGGCTCGGCGCTTTGGGATCAGCTCGCCTATCTCGACCTTCCCTTCGATGGTGCTTGGCTCATCCGAGGTGCGCCTGATCGAAATGACGCAGGCCTTTGCCGGAATTTCGGCGCGCGGCATGAAGGTGATGCCTTACGGCATTACCAAGGTCGTGACCGCCGATGGCGAGACGATTTACGAGCACGAGCAACCGCGCGAAAACAAGGTCGTGCCCGATTATGTCGCGGCCGGCATCACCGATCTCCTGCAAGCTGCGGTGCAAACGGGCACGGGCCGCGCAGCGCAGATCGGGCGCCCTGTTGCAGGTAAGACAGGCACCACCAGCTCTAACAAGGACGGGTGGTTCGTGGGCTTTTCGAGCGGCATAACAACCGGCGTCTGGATGGGCCGCGATGATGCAAAACGGGTGGCGGGGCTCCAAGGGGGCAGAGCGCCAGCCCGCGCGTTTGCCGCCTATATGCGGTACGCGGTGAAGGATCGTCCGGAAGAGCAATTCGACACCGAACTGAACCTTCCCGAATGGGCGCTCGAGCCTGACGAGGAGGCGATGTTCGGCGATCCGGATGATTATTACTTCATCGACGAGCAGGGCAATCTGATCGAGCCGGGCCGGCGCGATCCCGAAAGTCCGGCGTTTGACATCGATGGCGAGCAGGGTCTGGACCCTGTGGCGGAACCGCCACCCGCTGTCACCGATGACTTCCTGGACGAGGCGCTGGGCCGTCGGCCAAACGGCCCCGAAAGACAGCGCCCGCGCCAGAACCCGTCTATAAGTCAGGAGCCGCCTCGGCGCCCAAATTCCCCGCCACCGCAATCGGTGAGTGATCCCAATTTCCTCGGGGATGGGTGAAAACCTTTAGCGCAGCTGCATAAGAAAAACCCCCGGTAGCCGATTGGCCGCCGGGGGTTTTGTTTTGTCGGATTGCGTCCGTGATCAGCTGCGCATCAGCAGCTATGCGTTATCAGTTGCGCAGGCGGATCGGCAGGAAGCGTGGGGGCTGACCACGACGTTGCACACGCAGGAGGACAGCGTCGCGCCCTTCGCCTTCAGCGGTGGCAATTTGTTCGCGCAGCGCATCAACCGTGGTGACCGATTGATAGTTTGCCGAGAGGATCACATCGCCGCGGCGAAGACCCTTGCGACCCGAATCCGAGTTTGGATCAACCGCACCGACCACAAGGCCGTTTGTATCCTCTGGCACGCCCAGGCTGCGCGCGATGCGCGGGGTCATCTCAAGCACTTGCAGACCGAGCTTTTCGGCGATGGTGTCATCGGTTTGGTCCGGATCCATCGGTTCGTCCGAGTCAGGGTCGAACGTCTGCGCCTGTTGAGCGAGTTCGTCCTCGCTCGGGCGGCGGGCAAGCGTCGTGTTCAACGTCACCCGGCGACCTTCGCGGATCACAGTGACCGGAACTGTCTCGCCCGGATCAATATTGGCGACAAGGAACGAAACCGTCTGGTCAGAGGAAACCTCATTCCCGTCCACTTCCACGATGATGTCACCCGGCTCCATGCCAGCGCGCTCTGCGGGGCTGTCGTCGGTCACGATCTGGACGATTTCACCGCGATTGCGTGCAACGCCGAGAGAATCGGCGAGGTCGTCATTCATCGGCTGGAGATTGACACCAAGGTAACCCCGCTCGATCTCTTGCCCTGCTTTAAGCTGCTCGACGATGGGGGCGGCAATCTCGCTGGGGATGGCAAAGCCGATGCCGACGCTGCCGCCGGAGGGCGAGAAGATCGCATTGTTGATGCCGATCACATTACCGCGCATGTCGAACAGCGGGCCGCCTGAATTGCCGCGGTTGATCGAGGCATCGGTCTGGATAAAGCGGTCATAGGCGCCGCCTTGGCCGGTGTTACGATAAACGGCCGAAATAATGCCCGAGGTAACGGTCCCACCAAGGCCAAACGGGTTGCCGATCGCAACCACCCATTCGCCCACACGCGCTTCGGCGCTGTTACCAAAGGTCACGAAGGGGAAAGTCCGGTCCGATTTGATCTTGAGAACCGCGAGGTCAGAGGCAGCATCTGCGCCCACCAGATCGGCTTCGTATTCGGTTCCGTCGGGGAAAGTGACGGTGATCTCTTCCAGACGCGCACGGTTATCGGGGGCGACCACGTGATTGTTGGTCACGACAAAGCCGTCGGCGCTGATGATGAAGCCGGAACCGAGCGATTGCGCTTCGCGGCGTTGCGGTTGATTACCGCCCCGGCGGTTGAACAATTCGGCAAAAGGCGTGCCTGCAAACGGATTGCGATTGACCTCAACCGATTGGCGCGTCGCGATGTTCACCACGGCGGGCTGCAATTGCTGGGTAAGGTTGGCAAAGCTGGCAGGCGCACCCGCCTGGGGCACCACCCGGTCCATAACGTCTGTGTCGTTTTGCGCGACCTGCGCGCCGGCTGGAATGCCGGTCATCAGCGAGACGGCTGCACCGCCCACCAAAAGCGCGCTCGTCAGTCCATATACATACCGCACGTTGCTCACTTCCTTTGTATCCTTCCTCGGGTGACCGGCCTTCAAAAGGCCGCGATCACACAGTTACCAATCTACGCATCCCAATAGGCCCGAGGGGCACTTAACGGCGATTGAACGCATAAGACATTCGTAGTCGCTCATCAGCGGTTCGTCGGAGCACAGCCCCGCACCCCCGCTAAATGCCCCGTCCCGAAACGCATCTAGCGCCGCCCGCGGAACTGGCGCAGATACTCGTTATCAGGTGAGAGAATGATCGAGCTTTCGCCCCGTCCTGCTTCGCCCTGACGCGCGTCGCGGAATGTTTCGTCATAACTCTGCATGGCCCGGTAGAAATCGTAGAAGTTCGGGTCCTGCCCGAAGCTCTGCGCATAGATGCGCGCCGCTTCTGCGTCTGCCTCTGCGCGGATGACCCGTGCATCGCGCGAGCCCGCTGCACGTATGGTGCGCGCCTCGCGCTCACGGTCCGATTTCATGCGCTCGAACGCGGATTCGAGCGGACGGCCTGAAGGAAGATCGGTGCGCTTGATCTGAACGTCGATCACCTCGGCTCCATACTGCTGCGCCTCACGGTCAAGGTTCGCGCGAACATTGGCGAGCGCATTGCCGCGTTCAGCGGTCAGCATAGAGGCAAAGGTACGACGACCCAGTTCCTGGCGCAGCGCCGAGTTTAAAATCGGCTCAAGCGCGGCGCGAACACCCTGCTCGCTGCCTGCACGTTCGATCATCAATTTGGGATTGACGATGCGGAACCGCGCATAGGCATCCACCAGCAAGCGTTGCTGATCGTTGGAGAGCACCTCTTCCTGCGTCATTTCAAGGTCGAGCACGCGCTTGTCGATGCGCTGGATCTGCTCGATCAATGGCACACGGAAATAAAGCCCTGCGTCATAATCGCTTCCCGGACGGTTGGCGAAGCGAACTGGCTCACCAGTGCGGATTACCACAACCTGTTCTTCTTCATTGACGACATAGGCGCTCATGAAGAAGCCAATGACTAGAACGCCAATCGCGATGATCGGCATTTTGTAATTGTTCCAGAGATTTTCCATTATTGGCCTCCAGAGTTTTGCGTCTGACGCGGCGTGGCTTCAACAGTGATGCCGTTATTGGCATTGTCAGCATTGTTGGCGCGGCGGCGAATTTCGGGAAGCGGCAGGTAAGGCGTCACGCCCTCTGTCTCGATGATGGTCTTGTCCGTGGTCGAAAGCACCCGCTCCATCGTTTCGTAATAGAGACGCTGGCGCGTAACGCCCGGAGCAAGGCGATATTGCTCATAAACCTTGTCGAATGCCTCGGCCTCACCTTCGGCCTGGGCAAGCGTTTGCTGAGCGTAACCTTGCGCCTGGTTGCGCGCCCGGTCGGCATCCTGTTCAGCCACAGAGACATCGCGGAAGGCATCGTTCACCGTGCTCGGCGGGTCCGCTTTTGCAACGTTGATACCCACCACCTGAATACCGGAACGATACTCGTCCAGCGTCTCCTGCATGCGTTCGCGCACCGATAGTTCGATTTCTGCACGGCCTTGACCGGTGAAGGTGTCGTTCAATGTTTTTTCAGCGATGGTTGCGCGCATCGCGGCTTCGGCAACTTCATTGACGGTCTCGACCGGTTCGGCGAGCTCGAACTTGAAGTTTTCCAGATTGCTGATCCGCCAGCGCACGACGTAGCTCAGATCAACAAGGTTCTGGTCGCCTGTGAGAATCAGCTTTTCGGAAGAGCCATTGGGAATGCGCACTTCGCGGATCCCTTCGACGTTCTCTTTATCGACGGTTTCGATCGGGTAGGGCGCACTGAATTGCAGGCCCGGCGTCATCGTCCGGCTGTAACTGCCGAGCCTCTTTACGACCGCGTTTTCGCCCGGCTGGATCAGGTGCATCCCTGTGCCAAGGAACCACAGGACTACGCCGCCTGCGACAAGGATCGGCAGCCACGAGCCGCCGCCGGGACGCTCTGGAAAACGAAACGAGGGGCCACCGCCGCCGCCGCCTGCGCGGCGCGGGCCTTCGGGGCCTCTGTTTTTGAAGATATCCTCAATGCTGGCCGAACGACGTTTGCCATCGTCCGAACCGCCACCACCACCGGGAAGCCACGGATTGCGCGGCCCATCTCTTCCGGGGCCATCTTTCCCGGGCCCATCGGACTTGTCGCCAGAAGGCGCACCGCCTGATCCTTCGCCCGAACCACCGCCCTTGCCGCCAGTGGAATTACCCCAGGGATTTTTCTTGCCTGCCATGGCAAGGCCCCATTGTTTTCTAAAGCCGTCAAAAATCTGCATGGACCTTTTATAGGAACGCCTTTCTAGGAAAAACAGGGGTTCGCCCATACAAAATGGTGCTAGAGGCCCATTGCTATGAGCACTGATGATAAATCTGCCCCGAACATCGCCGCTGCCGAGGCATTGTTGCGCGACGCTTTGCCTGTCGAGATACAGGGCCGCATCCGTTCTGCACGCCTCAAGGATGCGCGTGCCATTATCGTTGCAGAGGCCGGCGATCTGGGGGCAAAAGCGCGCGAAGAGCTTGAGTCGCTGATCGAAACCTCTCTTGCCCCGCTTGGCGAAGTTGACGAGGTTCGCGTCGCCCTGATCGCGGATCGCAGGCGGCGCATGATCATCGCGGTTGGTTCTGGCAAAGGCGGAGTGGGCAAATCGACGCTCACCACCAATCTTGCGGTGGCCTTGGCCAAAATGGGTCGCAAAGTCGGTGTGATCGACGGCGATATATACGGGCCCAGTCAGGCGCGCCTTCTCGCCACAGAAAAAACGAAGGCAGAGGCAAGGGACGAGAAACTCGTGCCGATTGAAAGCCCTTACGGGGTCAAAATGCTTTCGATGGGCAATCTGGTGGCGCAAGGCAAAGCGCTCGCGTGGCGCGGACCAATGGCGGGCAAGGCGCTCACACAGATTGTCGATGCGCATTGGGAGGACACCGAAGTGCTCTTGATCGACCTGCCACCGGGAACAGGCGATGTGCAAATCTCGATGATGGCGGACAACAAGCCCGATGGCGCTATCCTTGTCTCCACCCCGCAGGATCTGGCGCTTCTGGATGCAGCGCGGGCCGGACAATTGTTCGAAGACGGCGATGTGCCGGTGATCGGTTTGGTCGAGAATATGTCGGGATATGCCTGTCCTGAATGCGGGGCTGTCTCCAACCCCTTTGGAGAGGGCGGGGTGGAGAAATTCGCCAAGGCTCTGGAAATCCCGTTCCTGGGCAAAGTTCCGCTGACGATGGAGACGCGGCTCGCTGGCGATGCCGGTAAACCGCCCGCTGCAACGGATGATGCGAATTCGCAGCCGTTTATAGCTATCGCCGAGGCGCTTGATCGCTGGATGAAATCCGGCAAGGTCTAATCTCCCGTTCTGGCGACGGGGCACAAACGATAGGGCGGCGATGCAAATAACACGGCGAGGGGTGATGACGGGGGCGGCCATTGGCGGCGGTCTGGTCGTGGCCTGGTGGTTTTTGCCGCGCGAATATCCCAACCCTCTAACCCCGGCACGCGGTGAACATGTGCTGGGTGCGTGGCTCAAGATTGCCGAGGATGGCGTGGTCTCGGTCGCGGTGCCCCAGTTGGAGATGGGGCAGGGGATAACGACGCTGATCCCGCAAATCGTCGCAGAGGAACTGGGTGCAGACTGGCGCCAGATCGCGGTTGAACCCGCCGCTGCTGCGCCCGCCTATCCCAACACGCCCTTGGCCAAACGGTGGATCAGCCTCTGGGACCCGGCGACTGCCGGGTTGTCCGGCGGCGTGGATGATATGCTGGCGGAACGCTTTGCGACCTCCAACGCCTTTACTGCCACCGCCGACGGCACATCGCTTGCCGCCTATGAACAGCCCGCCCGCGAAGCCGCAGCTGCTGCGCGTGCAATGCTCGCGATGGAAGCCGCCGACAGGTGGAACGCTTCATGGGAAGAGTGCGAGGTTTATGCAGGGCTCGTGCGGCTTGGCGATAGACGGGCAAGTTTCGGAGAGCTTGCTGCTGGCGCTGCCGGGCAATCGCCGCCCGACCCGCCGCCGCTTCGCCCCGAGCTTGCCGATGAGACACCGCAGGCAGGCTCAAGCGAGGCCGATGCCGGCCCTGCTGCTTCTTTTCCGCGCATTGACCTGCCTTCCAAGGTCGACGGCTCCTACCGTTTTGCAGGCGATGTGCGGCTTCCCGGCATGGTCTTTGCCGCGATCCGCCATGGTCCCAACAACGGCAGCGAACTGACCGGTTTCAATGTCGAGCGCGCTCAGGGCATTGGCGGGATCGTGGGCGCTGTCAAAACCAAGCGTTGGCTTGCGGTGGCGGCAACCACATGGTGGAGTGCGGAGCGCGCGCTCAGAGCCATGGAGCCGCAATTCAAGACGCAATATCCCGTTTCCAGCGAGGATATCGGCGCGCGGCTCGACACGCTCCTGACCGCTGGCGACAGCTTCAAGACCCACGAGACGGGCTTTGGCGAAGAGGCGATGGCACGCGTCGATATGGCGCGTCGCTATGAGGTTGATCCCTTCCACGCGGCCCCTGTCGAAACGGCGAGCGCAGCGGCGAGGCTTTCCGATGGGCGGCTGGAGCTATGGATCGCGACACAGGCGCCTGAACAAACCCGCGCGGCGGCTGCGAAAGCGGTGGGGCTGGGGATCGAGGATGTCGCGCTTTACCCGATGGCTGCTGGCGGCAGCTTCGATGCGCGGCTCGAAAACGACCACGCCATCGAAGTGGCGCATATCGCAAAAGAGCTTGGCCGCCCGGTCCACCTCACATGGTCGCGGCGTGAGGAGATGATCCGCTCACGGCCCTATGCGCCCGTCTATACTCTCGTGGGAGCGCAGCTTGCAGGCGAGGGCGAGGCCGAAGGGGGAGGTGCGATTGATGCGCTGAAAATCCGGGCTGCAACCCCGCCTTCCACCCATGAATTTGGCCGCCGCCTGTTCGGCAATCTCACCCCATGGGCCGCGATACGCGAAACCACGGGAATGAAAGACGAACTCGCGATGGAGGGGATGGTCCCGCCCTACGCCCTCCCCAGTGTGACCGTGCGCCATGTCCCGGTCGAAACCGGCTATCCCTCAGGGCGCGTGCGCGGCAATGCCTATGTCGCGGGCACTTTTGCGATTGAAAGCTTCGTCGACGAAGTGGCCGCCCAATCGGGACGCGAGCCGCTGTCCTACCGGATGTCGATGCTGGGCTCCGATGTGCGCCTCGCCGCCTGCCTTCAGCGCGCGGCCAGCCTTGCGGAATGGGACGGCGGGCTCGATCAGAGCGGGCAGGGGCTTGCCTGCCTTCGCATTGGCGACAAGGAAACCGGCGGGCGCATCGCCTGTGTCGCGACCGCGCGGCAGGGCGAAGGGGGGCTTCGCGTCTCGCGCCTTACCGCTGCGGTCGATATCGGTCGGATCATCAATCTCGACATTGCGCGGCAACAAATCGAAGGGGGGCTCTTGTTCGGACTTGGTATCGCATTGGGCAGTCCGCTTGCGGTGCGCGGCGGCCTTCCGGCAAGCTTCGAATATGCCGATCTGAACCTTCCCAAGCTTGGCGATTGCCCGGAAATCGTGGTCGATTTTCTCCCCCGAACAGACGGCACTGCCGCCGCAGGGTTTGACCCTGGCGAATTGGGAGTAGGGGTGGTCAGCCCTGCGATTGCCAATGCGCTGTTCTCTGCTACAGGCTTGCGGCTCAGGCGATTGCCCCTACTTTCCGGGGGGCTCTAGCGTGTGGGTTCGCGATGCTCTCGTCCCGAGATTGTCGCCGATATATCTGATTGGCGTTTGGACCCATAATCACTTTTGAAGCGTTATCCCGAGCGAAATGACCTGGCAAAACCAACTTCTTCCCAATGACCATCCCCCCGTATCAAGCGGGAGCGTGGGCGTATTGCTCGTCAATCTGGGAACGCCCGATGCGCCTGACCCCTCGTCTGTAAAACGCTATCTGAAGCAGTTTTTGTCAGACAAGCGCGTGATCGAAATTCCGGCCATCGCGTGGCAGCCGATTCTGCGCGGCATCATTTTGAACACGCGGCCCGCCAAGAGTGCGGAAGCTTACTCCAAGGTGTGGACCGATCGCGGCTCGCCCCTGGCTGATATTACATCGCGTCAGGCCGAGGCAATCGAAGGCCAGTTTGGCGAAAACGTCATCGTCGATTTTGCCATGCGCTATGGCAATCCGTCGATTGAGGACAAGCTCAAGGCGCTCACCGAAAAAGGCTGCGACCGGATTTTGGTTGCGCCGCTTTACCCGCAATATTCCGCCGCCACGACCGCGACCGTGTTCGATGAAGTGGCGCGCGTTCTGAAGGAAATGCGCTGGCAACCTGCGCTGCGTTTTCTGCCGCCTTATCACGATGAAGAGCTGTATCTGACCGCTCTTGCTGACGATCTGACGCGCCAGCTTGGCAGCCTCTCGTTCAAGCCAGAAACCATGCTGTTGAGCTTTCACGGAATGCCACAGCGCACGCTGGAAAAGGGCGATCCCTATCACTGCCACTGCCAGAAAACCTCGCGCCTTCTGCGTGAAAAGCTGGAAGTGCGGCCCGAATGGTCAGGCGTGAAATTTGTCACCACCTTCCAATCGCGCTTTGGCCCGGCGCAATGGCTCGAACCTGCCACCGATGACACGCTGGTTGCAGAAGGCGAAAAGGGCACCAAGCGCCTCGTCGTTGCAGCCCCCGGCTTTTCTGCCGATTGTGTCGAAACCTTGGAAGAGCTCGCGCTTGAAGGCCGCGATGAATTTCTAGAAGCGGGCGGCGAAGAATTTGCCGTTATGGATTGCCTCAATGTCTCGGGTTCGGGCGTGGAAATGCTCAAATCCATGATCGGGCGCGAACTGTCCGGTTGGGTATAATCACAATCGGGTAGCGGGTTTTCTCGCGCGCGATAAGCTTACTTCCTTTCTCGCCTCTCCCACTGTGACATGCCTATCAAGGCATGGACACTTACTAACATTTTGGTAAGTTGCATTTGAGAGACGTAAATTTCGAATTTGCAGAGAGATGAAGAGACATGGCTACCCTTGCCGATCCCAAACCCGCGACCTCCGAACAATCGCCGCCCAAGCATTGGGGCGAGGGCGTTCCTGACGAATCGGCGTTGGCGCATATTCCGGGCGAGGGTGGATATCCGCTCGTCGGGCATACGTTCACGCAATTGGCCGACCCGCATGCCTTTACCCGGCGCATGGTCGAAACCTATGGCCGCGTTTACAAGGTGAGGGCGTTTGGCGGCTGGAACGTCGCGATGATCGGGGCAGAGGCCAATGAGCTCGTCCTGTTCAACAAGGACAAGATTTTCTCAAGCGAGCAGGGCTGGGGCCCGGTTCTGGATCAGCTGTTTCCTCGCGGCCTCATGTTGCTCGATTTCGATCACCACCGCATCGACCGCCGCGCGCTTTCCATCGCGTTCAAGCCTGCGCCGATGCGCCATTATTGCGGCGCGCTCAATTCAGGCATCGCGCGCGAAGTTGCTGGCTGGGAAGGGCCAAAGACCTTCAACCCCGCGATCAAGCAACTTACGCTCGATCTTGCTGCTGACAGCTTCCTCGGCATCCCGTGGGGGCCAGAGGCGGACGCAATCAACACCGCATTTGTCGATATGGTTCAGGCAAGCGTCGCGCCGATCCGCAAGCCGTTGCCCTTCACCAAGATGAAAAAGGGTGTCGATGGCCGCAAATTCATGGTCGATTATCTCACGCGTGAGACGATCCGCCGTCGCGCCGAGGGCGGCGGGCAGGATATGTTCAGCCAGTTTGCCACCGCAACGCGCGAAGACGGCGAACTCTTGCCCGTCGACGAGGTTGTCGATCACATGAGCTTCCTGATGATGGCAGCGCACGACACCATCACCTCCTCTGCGACATCGTTCATGTATTATCTGGCGGTCAATCCTGAGTGGCAGGAGAAGCTGCGCGAAGAAATCTGGGCGGTCACGGGCGGCCCCGATGGTAACGGGAACCCGCGCCCGTTGTCCTATGAGGACCTGGGCAAGCTTGAGCTTACCGAAATGGCATTCAAGGAAACCATGCGCATGATGCCGCCGGTCCCCTCAATGCCGCGCCGCGCTCTGAAAGAGTTCGAGTTTGGCGGCTATCGCATTCCCGCAGGCCAGCATGTTGGCATCAACATCTACTGGACCCACCATTCAGAGGAATATTGGGACAATCCCTACACCTTTGACCCGATGCGTTTCACGCCTGACAAGGTAAAGGCGCGGCACAAATACGCATGGGTGCCCTTTGGTGGCGGCGCGCATATGTGTCTGGGGCTTCACTTTGCCTATATGCAGGTGAAGATCCTGCTTGCCCAATTGCTCCAACGCTACCGGATCGAAGCGCCCGAAGGCTATGCGCCCGCGTGGCAGGCGTGGCCAATTCCTCAGCCGAAAGACGGGCTGAAAATTACCTTCGCCAAACTTTAAAAATCCCAGGCGATCCCGTCTTTCTCCCAATCGCCATAGCGTGTGGGGGAAAGCTCGCGCGGTTCGTCCTTGTTGGGATCGACCGCCTTTGGCTTGGGCGCTGGATCATTGGTCCAGTGCTTGGGCTTCTTGAAGTCTTTTGCAGCTTTAGATTTTTTCTGGGTCATGGTGTCTATCAAATGCGCAAGCTGGCGCTTGGTTTCAAGGGAGGCTAAGCGAGCCGTCAATGGCTCAACCTTCCGGAATTCACGCGCGCAAGGCCGCGCTCAAAATGCTCGACGCAGTCCTTCGCCGTGGGGAGACGCTGGAACAAGCCTCGCCTGCTGCCCTTCGCGATGTAAGGAAAGCGCCCGATCAGGCACTGGCCCGCGCGATAGCGGGGGAGGCGCTGCGCTGGCTCAACGATCTTGATGCGCTGATCGATTCGGCGACAAAGAACCCGCTTCCCGACGATGCCAAACCTCGCATGGTGCTGCGCTTGATGCTCGCTCAGGCTTTGCGGCTCGAAACACCGCCCCATGCGGTGATCGCGACAGGGCTACCGCTGCTTGCAGGCGGACCAAGGCGACTTGCGCACGGAGTTTTCTCGACGCTGATGAAGCGCGAGGTGACGCTGCCCGATATGCCGACTTTGCCAGAGCGTTTTGCCGATCTCTACGCCGGAATGGCCGAGGGGCTGGTCCAGCCGCCCGAGGTTGATCTGCACATTCGCGATACTGGCGAAACGGCGCAATGGCAGGCAAAGCTCGGCGGGGTGAGCTTGGCTCAGTCCCACATCCGCGTGCCGCGCGGAACGCCGATTGAAAAGCTTGAAGGCTATGACGAGGGCGCGTGGTGGGTGCAGGATCTG
Source organism: Qipengyuania sp. S6317L1 (assembly GCF_023015615.1). GTDB lineage: Bacteria > Pseudomonadota > Alphaproteobacteria > Sphingomonadales > Sphingomonadaceae > Erythrobacter. The sequence continues at coordinate 161,702 of NZ_JALKAJ010000001.1, forward strand.
GCGGCGCAATTGCCGACGCATCTGCTTGGTGCGGGCGACAATCGCCACGCTCTTGATCTGTGTGCAGCGCCCGGTGGCAAGACCATGGCATTGGCCGCCAACGGCTGGAACGTCACCGCCCTCGACTTATCCAAACGGCGTTTGGGCGTGCTCAAGGAAAACCTAAAGCGCACCGGTCTGAAAGCCTCGACCTTGCGCGCAGATGCGCTCAGTTGGGAGCCGAAGCACCAGTTCGACGCGATCCTCCTGGACGCACCGTGCACCGCCACAGGGACCTGCCGCCGCCACCCCGACGTGCTCCACCGCATCGGTCCGCGTCAGATCGCGGAAATGGTTGAGATGCAACGTGCCCTTATTGAGCGGGCCGTGGGATGGCTCAAACCCGGGGGCGCGTTCATTTACGCCGTATGCTCGCTAGAGCCTGAAGAGGGCGAGGCACAGGCCATGTGGATTGACGAGACTTTTGACCTCACTCAATCCCCCATCACCGCCGAGGAATTGCCCGCAAACCTCACCCCCACCGGCGAAGGCTGGCTGCGCACCCATCCCGGAATGTTGCGCGAAGAGGGCGGGCTCGACGGGTTTTTCGTCGGGCGGTGGGTGAAGGCTTAAGCCTTCACATATTTCTGAAAGCTCTTCCTGAGTTTCATAATCTTGGGCGGAATGACCGCAAGGCAGTACGGATTGCGCTGTCCTTCGCCGTCCCAATACTCCTGGTGGTAATCCTCTGCGACATACCATTCAGCCGTCTGCGTATCGCCTTCGAGCCCTTCGATCGTCGTCACCGCGCGGGCCCCACTTTTGGCACCATTCTCCGCATTCCAGCGCTCGATTGCAGCCTTCGCCTCTTCGCCTTGTTCAGCGTTCAGGGGGAAGATCGCGCTGCGATACTGCGTGCCAACGTCATTGCCCTGACGGTTCAATTGGGTTGGATCATGCGTGCCGAGGAAAACGTCGTAAATTTCGGCCAGGCTGATCGTGTGAGGATCAAACGTCACACGGATCCCTTCCGCATGGCCGGTTTGTCCGGTGCACACTTGCTTGTAAGTCGGGTTCGCCACCGTGCCGCCGATATAGCCGCTTTCGACCTCGGTCACTCCGATCACGTCCTTGAACACGGCTTCGGTGCACCAAAAGCACCCGCCAGCAATAATCGCCTGTTCCATATTGTCTCCGATCTTTCTTTGTCGGGATACATAAGAAGCGCGGGCCGTTTTCAAAGGGCTCACAAGGCGCGACCTTGTTATGTCGGGCCAAGGCCCTAAACAATGCCATGAGAGAGATTATTCAGAGAGGACCTAGATCCATGAAATTCACGATCCTTACACCGCTCAGCCTGCTGGCTGCGTCTGCCTCGCTTGGCGTGATGGCAGTGCCTGTTGCCGCTGACGATCATGCCGAGGCTGCGGCACCTGCACTCGAAGATGTGCTTGCCCATGAACGGCGTGACGATGACCGCGCGCGCGACCAGTATCGCAATCCGGCCGAAACGCTTGCCTTTTTCGGTGTCGAGCCGACGATGACGGTCGCCGAATTCAGCCCCGGCGGCGGTTGGTACACCCGCGTCCTTGCGCCCTATCTGGCGCCCGCAGGCACCTATATCGCGTTTCAGACCGATAGCGATGCCGGAACCTATCGCAATCGCGCACAGGAAGCGCGTGCCAAAGGCTGGACCGAGCAGTTCAAGGAAAGCACCGCCGAAATGACAGGCATGAGCGCCGATGATGTCATGGCGTTCGAGATCGACGAAATGCCCGAAGAAGCCGCCGGCACGGTTGACCGGGTGGTGATCTTCCGTTCGATGCACGGCCTTAACATTGGCAACAATGCCGACACGGTTCTGAAGGCAGCGCGCATGATGCTCAAAGACGATGGCATGGTCGGCGTGGTTCAGCACCGCGCTCCTGAAGGCGCAAGCTATGACGATTATGGCGCGCGCCAACGCGGCTATATGCGTATGGAAGACGTTGTCGCGATATTTGAAGCCAATGGCTTTGAACTGGCCGCCGAGAGCGAAATCAACGCCAACGACAAAGACCCCGCAAATTGGGAAGGCGGCGTTTGGACGCTTCCGCCCGTGCTTCGTTACGGCGACCAGGACCGCGCCAAATACGAAGCCATCGGTGAAAGCGACCGGATGACGCTCCTTTTCAAAAAGGCTGACTAGGATTAGAGGGCGGCGCATGAGCAAACTTACTCTCGCCGCCCTCCAATTGCCTCTCGCCCGCGAGGACGAGGCCGACAATATAGCGGCCGTTGCCGCACTGGTCGAAGATGCGGCGGGTAAGGGCGCAAAGCTTATCTTGCCGCCTGAGCTTTTTTCAGGCCCCTATTTTTGCCGCACCGAGGAAGAGGCGCTGTTTGCGCTTGCCCGCCCGACGGCAGACCACCCCAGCGTGATCGCGATGCAGGCGCTCGCCGCCAAGCTTCAGGTCACCATCCCGACCAGCTTTTTCGAGCGCGACGGCCACCACTATTACAACACGCTCGCGATGATCGGCCCTGATGGCGAAATCATGGGCACTTACCGCAAGAGCCACATTCCCGATGGGCCGGGTTACGAGGAAAAATTCTATTTCCGCCCCGGTAACGACGGCTTCAAGGTATGGGACGTCGCAGCCGATGATGGCGCAATAATGCGCGTGGGCGTCGGCATTTGCTGGGACCAGTGGTATCCCGAATGTGCGCGGGTGATGGCGCTGAAAGGCGCAGAAGTGCTGCTTTACCCCACGGCTATCGGCTCAGAGCCTTATGACGCCGACCTCGACACCAGCCGTATGTGGCGCCGCGCGATGGCGGGGCACGCGGTTTCCAACTGTATGCCCGTGGTCGCGGCCAATCGCATCGGCTCGGAAGGCCCGCCAGAGGCAGCGCAAAGCTTTTACGGCCACTCCTTCATAACCGACGAATGGGGCGATCTGGTGGAGGAATTTGGCGCAGGCGACGAAGGCGTTCTGATCGCCACGCTCGATCTTGCGCGCGCGGCAAGGCACCGCGCTGGCATGGGTTTCTTCCGCGACCGCCGCCCGCAGCTTTATGGCCGGATTGCGGAAGATGTTTGAGGCGGGACGGTGAGCAGTTCCTATCTGGTCGCTCTGGGCTCTAACCAGCGGCATCACCGTTTGGGCCGCCCGCGCGATGTCGTGGGCGCTGCATTGGAAGAGCTTGCCGCTCTTGGCACGGTCACCGCGCGATCGCGCATCATTACCACCGATCCCATCGGCCCTGCACAAAGGCGCTTTGCCAATGCAGCCTGCATCCTGACAAGCGACTATGACCCACCGAGCCTTTTGGCGGGTCTCAAAGTGATGGAGCGTGAATTTGGCAGGCGCTGCGGCCAGCGGTGGGGGGACCGGGTGCTCGATCTTGATATCGTGCTTTGGAGCGGCGGGGTGTTCCGCGCTCCGCATCTCACCATTCCCCACAAGGAGTTTCGCGCTCGCCCCTTTGTGCTTGGCCCGGCATCGCAGATTGCGGCCGATTGGCGCGACCCGGTCTGTGGTTTGAGCATCGCCCAACACTTTGCCCGCCTGCAAAAAGCGCAGCGCAAGACGACTTGCAAAGATTGATGCAAATGCCCGCTTGACCCGGGCGGCCTGCATCCCTAGTGGAGCGCCTTCCGAAGCGCATCGCAGGGCTTGCCCTGAGCGAATCAGCGCTGACCTCTTCGGGGGCCCTTAGCTCAGTCGGTAGAGCAACTGACTTTTAATCAGTAGGTCGCTGGTTCGAACCCAGCAGGGCTCACCACCTTTTCCCTTGTTTGCGCATTGCGTTGTGAAACGCCGCAAGGCTGCGCTATGTTGGTGGCTGATTTTCCCAAGTTGAGGATTACAGCACTAATGCAACGCCATGCTCCCACCCGTTCGCTTCTTTGTGCCGCGCTGGTTCTGGCCGTCGCGGGCTGCTCTGCTGAAACGGTGGAGCCTGCCGAGACGGATGAGCCTGTCGCTGCCCAATCTCCCGCCTCGCGCGATATTAGCGTGAGCGAGGCGAAGACGCTTCTCGAGAGCAATGATGCGCCCCAAGTTATCGACGTGCGCACGCCGGAAGAATTTGCCGCGGGCCATATTGAGGGCGCGACCAACATCAATTTTCTGTCAGACGATTTTGAAGCCGAAATCGCCAAGCTCGATAAAAGCGAGCCCTATCTCCTGCACTGCAAATCGGGCAATCGCAGTGCAAAGGCTTTGGCCGAAATGGAGCGGCAAGGCTTTGAGAATATTGCTCATATGACCGATGGCTACGACGGCTGGACCGCAATGAGCGCGGGCGAGTAATTCGCAAGGTTCCGGGGCGTGGAAGCGGTGCGCGAAGACCCCGACTGGCGAAAGCTGCTCGCGGTCGCAACAGGGGTAACAGCGCTTCTTATAAGCGTATGGCTGACCGCCGGTGCAAAGCTTACAGGAGCGAGCGCAATCGGCCTTCTTGCAGGTTTTGCGCTTTATCATGCCGCTTTTGGTTTTACCGCCCATTGGCGCGCGTTTCTGGCCGAGGGTTTGGGCCATGGCCTTCGGATGCAGCTGGTGCTGATCGGGCTTGTTGCGCTCGTCGCTTTCCCGCTGATCGGCCATGGGGAGGCCCTTGGCCTGTCGGTGCGCGGTTCGGTCGCGCCATTGAGTGTCGGGGTCGTCGTCGGCGCTTTCATGTTCGGCTTCGGAATGATGTTTGCCGGCGGCTGCGGCTCTGGCACGCTCTTCACCTTTGGCGGCGGCAGCACGCGGATGGTTTTCACCCTGAGCGCGTTTGTCGCAGGTTCGATCTTTGCAACGCTTCATGTGCCATGGTGGCGAAGCCTTCCCGCAGTACGCAGCTTCGGCCTCGTGCAGGAGTTTGGCGCGGTTGCGGGGCTGCTCGTGCTTGCCGCCCTGATCGGCGCGATTTGGATATACTCACGCAGGCGCGAAATTCGCCTTCATGGCAAGCTGCAAGCCGGGCGCGAGACAGGTTCGATCCTGCTAGGCCCATGGTCCTTGTGGCTGGGCGCGGGCGCGATCGCACTGGTCAGTGTCGCGACGCTGGTCCTGCTGGGAAGGCCCTGGGGGATCACCTCTGCCTTTACGCTTTGGGGCGCGAAGATTGCGAGCCTTGGCGGAGTGGATGTCGCAAGTTGGCCATATTGGCAAAGACGGCAAGGCTGGCTTTCGCGGAGCGTCCTTACCGATGCGACATCGGTGATGAATTTCGGGATTATCGGCGGGGCCATGCTGGCGGCAAGCTTTGCGGGCCGGTTCAAGCCGCAATTGCGCCTGTCACCCGGAGACATGGGCACGGCAATCCTCGGCGGTCTTTGCATGGGCTACGGGGCAAGGATCGCCTATGGTTGCAACATCGGCGCATATCTCGGTGGCTCTGTCTCGGGAAGCGCGCACGGTCTTCTCTGGATGGTCGCAGCGCTTATCGGTAGCGCAGCCGCGCTTAAATTGCGCACAGGCAAGGGCTTCGTCGTCTAGCGCGCCCTCTTGCGCGATCCGGCGCAAGCTGCCACCTGCTGATGCCAACACGAATTTCAACCGGGCAGATAAGGGGCAGGCCACGGCGCGACAATCGCCAGGGGCTCTCCCCACGTGAGGGATCTTTTGAGCGCAACCGCAAGCTCGATGCTGATGAGCGTCTTTGGCATCATTGCTATTCTTACAATCGCTTTTCTATTGTCCTCGGGCAAACGCCGCATCAATTTGCGCGTTGTCGGGGCCGCCTTCGCGCTTCAGGCATTGATGGCGCTACTCGTGCTGCGCACCGATTTCGGCGTGGTGGCGATCCAGTTCCTGTCGAACGGCGTGATTGCTCTGCTTGGCTATTCGGTCAGCGGGATTGAAACCCTGTTCGGGCCGATGGGCGACAATCCGTTTGCCAACACCTTCCTTATCGCGGCGCTTCCGGTGATCGTGTTCTTCGCGGCGCTCGTATCAATCCTCTATTACCTTGGCGTGATGCAGCGGCTGGTGCGCTGGCTTGGCGGGGCGATCGGCTGGGTCACGGGGATCAGCAAGGTCGAGGCTTTGGGAAGCGCCGCTAACATATTTGTCGGCCAATCCGAAAGTCCGCTTGTGGTGCGCCCCTATCTCGCAGCGCTTCCGCCCTCGCGCCTGTTCACGCTGATGTGCGTTGGCATGGCGGGCGTTGCAGGGACCATCCTTGCCGCCTACGCGTCCTTCCTTGGGGATGAAGCGGTGCCATACCTGCTCGCAGCCGCCTTTATGTCGGCGCCCGGCGGCATCCTGATGGCGAAGATCATCATGCCCGACGACCCCGAAGAAGCGGCCGAACACGACAAGCTGATGGAGACCGTCACCGTCTCTGAAACCTTCGAAGAGGGCGAGGCCCCTGCCAATATCATCGAGGCGGCCGCGCAAGGGACAACCACCGGTGTGAAACTGGCCGTGGCCGTTGGCGCGATGGTCATGGTGTTTGTTGCTCTGGTGGCGCTTGCCAATGGTATTCTGGGCGGGATTGGCGGATGGTTCGGCTTTCCCGATGTGACCTTCCAGCAATTGCTCGGCTATGTCTTTGCGCCGGTCATGTTCCTCATCGGTATTTCCGATTGGGAGCAGGCGCAGATCGCAGGCGGACTGTTCGGTACCAAGATCGTGTTGAACGAATTTGTCGCCTTCATCGAGCTTGGCGCGGTCGAGGGATTGACCGAGCGCAGCCGTTCGATCGTCACCTTTGCGCTTTGCGGCTTTGCCAATTTCTCATCCATCGCGATCCAGATGGCGGTGACGGGCGGCCTTGCCCCGAACCAACGTCCTGTAATTGCAAAGCTGGGCTTGAAAGCGCTTGCCGCGGGCAGCCTTGCAAACCTGATGAGCGCCGCGCTCGCAAGCCTGTTTTTGCCCTTTTGACGGGCGAACCCTCTGGCACAAGCGCGCGAGCCACATTAAGTGGGCGTCATGACCGATACAGATACACGCGCCGACATTGCTTCCGTTTCCCTTGCAAAGCCTCTGGCTGGCATCGCTGACGAGCTTGGCCGCAGCTTTGCCGAATACGGTTTTGCAGTGGTGCGCGACCACGGCATTCCCCAAGGCCTGATCGACAAGGCGGAAGAGGTTTCAAAGGCATTCTTTGCGCTGCCTGACGACGTCAAGAAAGCGTACAAGATCGAAGGCGGCGGCGGTGCGCGCGGTTATACGCCGTTCGGCACGGAAAAGGCCAAGGATGCCGATATCTTCGATCTCAAGGAATTCTGGCACGTCGGCCGCGAGCTTCCGCAAGATCACGCGCTTGCCGAATACATGGCGCCCAATGTCTGGCCATCGGAAATTGCTGAGTTCGAGGCGACCTTCAGCGAGCTTTATGCCGCGTTTGAAAAAACGGGCCTGCGCGTGCTCGAAGCGATTGCGCTGCACCTGGGGCTTGAGCGGGATTTCTTTGCCCGGACGGTTGAGGACGGAAACTCGGTGATGCGCCTTTTGCATTATCCGCCGCTCGGTCCGGACGCTCCCGAAGGCGCGATCCGTGCGGCCGCGCACGGTGATATCAACACCATCACCCTTTTGCTCGGCGCGGAGGAAGCAGGGCTGGAGCTGCTCACCAGGTCGGGCGAATGGCACCCTGTCTATGCCGAAGAAGGCTCGCTCGTCATCAATGTGGGCGACATGCTTGAACGCCTGACCGCAGGGACACTGGTTTCGACCACGCACCGCGTTGTGAACCCGAAAGGGGCAGGCGCGCAAAGGTCGCGTTATTCGATGCCGTTCTTCCTGCATTTCCGGCCCGATTACGTGATCGAGCCGCTGGAGACTTGCGCGCAAAAGGATGGCGCGAAAGTAGAGCCTGCGATCAGCAGCCATGACTTTCTCCTGCAGCGTCTGCGCGAAATCAATCTGGCGTAACTTTCCGGCCCGACAGGCGCGCGTTTGAGCGCCTGATTCGTTCATTTTGCGTGCATTTTGCGCGGTGCAAAATCAAAAAACAAAATCCTTGGCCTAGTGGCATCGGTGCAACACAGCCCGAAACTGCGCGGATTTCTGCGGTTTTCGGGCTGTTTTATGCTGCGCTGCGGCAAGTTTATCCCGACGCCCAAAGCCTACCGTCATAGACCTGTCATAAAAACGTCCCCATTGCGCCACGCAGTGGCCCCATAGGCCGCCTCCAGTATCCGTTCCCAGGAAGTGATAAGGGGCATCCTCTCATGAAGTTAAAGTATCTTTTGGCAGCCAGCGTCGTAAGCCTTAGCGCTGCTGCAACCATTGCAGCGCCAGCACACGCGCAGCAAATTACCTCCGGTGTCGAAGGCACCGTCACCGACGAAGCGGGCAATCCTGTTGCCGCTGCTACCGTCACTGTTACCGACACCCGCACCAATCAGGCGAGCACGCTTTCGACCGGTTCGCAAGGTAACTTCCGCGTTCAGTCGCTTCAGCCAGGCGGCCCATACACCGTCACCGTGACCGCTCCCGGTTTCGAAGGTCAGACGGTTGAAGGCGTTCAGCTCAGCATTTCGGGCAACACCGGCTTTGACTTTGCCCTGAGCTCGGAAAACGCCGGCAACACCATCGTGGTGACGGGCGCACGCGCTCAGGTGACCCAGGTTGCTGTTGGTCCAGGCGCTGCATTCGACACGCAAACGCTCGAAGCTTTCCCTTCGATCACCCGCGACATTCGCGACATCATCCGCATCGACCCGCGCGTCAGCCTCGAGCAGAACAACGACGTTGATCGTATCTCCTGCCTTGGCGGTAACGACCGCACCAACACCTTCACCGTTGACGGCATCGTTCAATCGGACACCTTCGGTCTGAACGGTACGCCTTTCGCAGCGCGTAACTCGCTTCCGCTTCCGTTCGACGTTGTCGACCAGCTGTCGGTTGAATTCGCGCCGTTCGACGTTGAATATTCAGAGTTCACCGGCTGTCTCATCAACGTTGTGACCAAAGCAGGTTCCAACGAATTCAGCGGCTCTGCCTTTTACACCTACTTCGATGGCGGCCTGTTCGCAGATAACATCGATGGCCGTCCGCTCACCGCGAACGAAGAAAAGCGCTACGGCGCGACGCTTTCCGGCCCGATCATCCCTGATCGCCTGTTCTTCTCGGTCGGTTACGAAGAAGCTGACCTTACCGGCGGCAACAACTTTGGTCCAAACGGCGGCGGCTTCACCAACGAAGCCAACTTCGTAACCCAAGAGCAGTTCGACGAGTTCGCTCGCATTGCCCGCGATGTGTACGGCCAGGACATCGGCGGTTACCCAACCGCTCTGCCAGAAGGCAACAAGCGTTACTTTGCCCGTCTCGACGCGATCATCAACGATGATCACCGTCTCGAAGCAACGTATCAGCGTCTTGAAGAAACCAACATCGAAAGCGACTTTGGCGGCCAGAACATCACCGGCTTCAACTCGTTCGAAGATGAAGGCACGACTTCCGACTACTATTCGGTTCGTCTCTATTCTGACTGGACCGACGCGATCTCGACCGAGCTTCGTGTGAGCCGTTCGGAAGTGGGCGACGTTCAAGGTCCAGTGGGCTTTGGCGAAGCACAGGCCGAAAACCCCACCCCGCGTCTGGTTGTTGGCGTTCTTCCGGTTGATGGTCGCACCACTCAATCCGGTATCCTCAGCACCGGCCCTGGCATCTTCCGTTCGGCTAACCAGCTCGATCAGACGATCACCCAGGCCCGTTTCCAGATGAACATCGATGCTGGCGACGGTCACTTCTTCAAGCTGGGTGCAGAGGTCAACGATCTGGAAGTGTTCAACCTGTTCGCGATCAACGCAACCGGTTCGCTTTACTTCCAGAACTTCGCTGACTTCGAAGAAGGTCTGCTGTCACCTGGCACAGAGCTGTTCCCGAACGCAGACGAAGTTGCCGATGGCTCCGCGCTTGGCGGTGACATCAACGCAGGTGTAGGCGGCGACATCAACAACGCAGCTGCAACCTTCAGCCGCCGCATCTACTCGTTCTACGCTCAGGACGACTGGCAAGCGACCGATCAGCTTTCGATCAATGCTGGTCTGCGTGTCCAGATCTATGACGGTGACACACCCCGCTACAACCAGAACTTCTTCGATCGTTATGGCTTTGCCAACACGACATCGTTCAGCTCGATTGATCCGGTTCTGCTCCCACGTCTGTCGGCGACCTATGAATTCTTCAACGATGGGTTCTTCTCTGACAGCCGTATCACCGGCGGTGTCGGCATCTTCTCGGGCGGCGACCCGGTTGTGTATTACTCGAACGCGTTCTCGAACAACGGCTTCTCTAGCGCGCTTGGCACAACCCGTTTCGACTGTGGTGCGGGCGACATTCCGGTCGATGGCGCAACAGGTCAATTCGACGTTGTCGGCGACAATGGCTTCATTGGCTTCCCGCAATGTGCGATTGACGGCGGTGCAGCCGACGCTGAAGCAGGTCTTGCTGACGTTCAGTCAACCGACCCCGACTTCGACGTTCCGACTGTGGCGCGTGCAAGCGTCGCGTTCCAGACCACTTTCGGGGCCGAAACCGGCTTCTTCAGCAACTGGAACCTGCAACTCGACTACATCTACTCGCAGTTCAACAACTCGCTGAACTTCGTCGATCTGTCGCAGACACCTGATGTTCGTAATGGCCTCAATGGTTTCACCGCGGACGGTCGTCCAATTCTCGCTGCTATCGATGCGACGGCTGCGGGTTGTAATGCAGTGCTGCAGGGCACTGGCGGAACGCCTCCGGTATACACCGGTGTGACGCCAGAGTGCTTCAACACTGGCCGTGATGACAACATCCAGCTGACCAATGGTCGTGATGGCGATTCGCACTCGGTCTCTGCTGTAATCAGCAAGCAGTTCGATGGCGGTGTCTTCACCCAGAATGGCTCGACCCGCCTTCAGTTCGGCTATGCCTTCACCGATTCAAACAACGCACGTAACAACCAGTCTTCGACGGCTACCTCGTCGTTCGACGTTACTGCGGCGTTTGATCGTCAGGATCCGGCCGTATCGACCGCAACCACGGAAACGCGTCACAACTTCACCGTTGCCGCCAACTTCCGCGAAGAGTTCTTCGAGGGTTACGACACAAGCTTCGGTATCTTCTTCCGTGCTCGTGAAGGCCGTCCATACAGCCTGACCTTCGATGGCGGCGGCGTCTTCGCCGACAGCTCGTCGGGTAGCGACAACGCGCTGCTCTACGTGCCAACCGGCATCGACGATCCAAACCTGACCGACTTCTCCGGCCAAGGCTTCACTGAAACGCAAGTTGCTGCTCTTCAGGCCGCTCAGGCAGAAGCTATTCAGGACACAATCGACTATGTCGCTGCATCGGGTTGTGACTTTGAACCGGGTCAAACGATCGGTCGTAACACCTGCCGCAATGACTGGCACTATGACATGGACCTGCGCGTCAGCCAGGAACTGCCGTTCATCGGCAGCCTGACCGGCATCAAGCAAGACCGCATCGAAGTGTTCGCTGACATTGCAAACTTCCTCAACCTGCTCGACAGCGGTGCGAACATCCTTCGTTCGCGCGGCGGCTTCAACGGCCTCGTCTCGGTTGCGGATGCCGGCATCAGCATCGCTGATCCGGACTTTGTTGACGATCCCAACGATCCAAACGATCGCCCTGACACCCTGCGCCCTGACGCAGTTGACAGCCAAGGCCGTTACGCGATCGGTGGTTTTGCTCCGGACGATCAGAACTTCATCGCCATCAACCCATCGGCATGGCGTATCCAGCTCGGCGTTCGTTACGAATTCTAATTCGTAACCCTCGCACCAAGCGAACAAGAGCGGCGGGAGGTCTTTCGACCTTCCGCCGCTTTTTTGTGTGGCTGGCAGGTTGCGCTGTCTAGTTTGCGATTCGGGCGACAGTGTCGGCCGGATCATCCGCCACGCTCAACAGCTCAAAAGCGAGCGTCTCACGCACATCGGTGGGCAGTTTCATCCGCAAAGCCTGCTCAAGGGCAGCGGCCTGATCGCCAAGCTCGGCTTCGCCAAACAGCGCCGCAGTCCCGGCCAGCTTGTGGACGATCGCGGCAAGCTTGTCGCATTCCTCCTGTGAGCCCCCCTGCGCGGACAATGCGCCGCTTTCAAGCGCCTCTCGCACCGCTTCAACCGCTTCCCTGCGCCGTTTTTCCCAGCGTCGCAAAAGCGCAGGCGAACGCGGCGCTGGCGCGATGTCCGGGCCGTAGCGCGCGGTGCCGTCGGCGGTCGTGGGCCGAAGTAAAAGTCTCTCGCCGATCTTGGGCGAGCGCGAGGCCGGATCGCGCGATATGTCGACGATCCGGGTGGTGACACAATCCTCGTCACCCTCTGCCTCGCCATGGCAATCATCCGCCTTGTCGCTCTCGTAATCCGTCGAGCGCAAAGCTTGATTGTCCTCGTCTTCGCCATCGGCGATGATGCGCGTGGGCAGCCAGCGTTGAAGCGTTCGGGCAAGATCGGCAAACACCAGTGGCTTTGCAAGATGGCCTTGCATCCCAGCATCGCGCGCCGCTGCCAAATCCTCTTGAAAAGCGTTTGCGGTGAGCGCGATGATCGGGAGCTCGTCCGGAGTAATTCCCTCGGCCCGGATCGCACGTGTCGCGGCATAGCCGTCGCAGCCGGGCATCTGAATATCCATCAGCACAAGATCATAGGGTTTGCCCCGCACGATGGAATCGATCACCATCGCAATGCCCTCGTTCCCGTCATGCGCATTCGCAACGCTTTGTCCGCACCGCTCAAGCATTTCGGTGACAAGCATCCGGTTCACATCGTGATCCTCCACCAGCAAAATGCTCGCCTGCTGTGGCAGCATAGAGGGTTCGAACTCCCTGTCCTCCTCCACTGTCTCTGGAACCGGCGCCTGTGTGTAGGTTGCCGGAAGGGTCAATGTGAAGCGCGAGCCCACACCTGCCTCGCTCTCCACTTCGATTGTGCCGCCCAAAAGCTCGGCCAATTGCCTGCTGATCGTCAGGCCAAGCCCGGTCCCGCCGAACCGGCGTGCAGTGTCGCTTTCGCCTTGCGTGAAGGGGGCGAATATCGTCTTGAGACGCGCCGGGTTGATGCCGATACCTGTGTCGGTCACGCTAATGCTTATGTTCTCCTCATCGCCGTTCACGCCGATGCGAACTTTGCCTTCTTCGGTGAACTTGATCGCATTGCCGATGAGATTGAGCGCAATCTGTCGCAGTCGCAGCCCATCTGTCTTGATCCAGGGATTTAACCTTTGCGCAACGCCCGCCTTGGCAAGCGCGTCGGAAGCTTCTGAAATCGAGAACTCGAGCGTTAATCCCGCCTTTTCCGCGGACGGGCGATAAAGCGCCACGCACTCTGATATTGTGGCGAACACATCCACCGGTTCCTTGGCGGTGCACACCTGTCCCGCCTCGATCTTCGACAGATCGAGAATATCGTTCAGAAGCATCATCATTGATCGACCCGATTGGACGATCATATCGGCATGGCGACGGTTCTCCTCGCTCAATTCGCCTTCGCGTAACAACTCCGCAAAGCCCAGAACCCCGTTCATGGGCGTGCGGATTTCATGGCTCATATTTGCCAGGAACTCGCTTTTCGCGCGAGCGGCTTTCTCAGCGGACTTGCGCGCTCTCGTGAGCAGAAGTTCAAGCTCGACACGCTTTGTCACATCGCGCGCGGAAACGACAATGCCTCTTGGCCTGTCGCTGGCCGCGTCTTTCACGACTGCGCATTCGGCCTCGATGAAAACGGGGTTGCCGTTATCGTCATCCAGCAGGCGGCGATAGGTCAGGCGTTCCTTTTCGCTTCGCCCGCTATACAACAAGTCGAATACGTTTTTGATATCGTCACGCGCGTCTTCGTGTGCCCGTTGATCCACCCGTGTTCCGACAATCTCTTCAGGCGAGCGGTTCAAAACATCGAGAACCGAGGGTGAGGCGTAGGTGCACACCCGGCGATGATCGATGAACAGAACGGCATCTGTGATCCCTTCGGTCAGAACGGCCAGTTCACGTCGCCCCTTGCGCAATTCTTCGGTCAGGCGTTCGCGCCCTGCGAAAATGGCGGCAACCGGCAGGCCGGTAAGGAAGTTCGCGGCAATAAAGGCTTGGAGGAGGTGCAGTTTTATACTCTCATCAAGCCCCGCCGTGGCGGTTGGCCCCACCCCGGTGTAGCTCGTAACCCCTGCGACGATGGCGATGCCGGGGACAAAAAGAGCGGTGCCCAGAGCGCCGAGCCGGATCGCCAGCATCAAGGTGATCGGAGGCACCAGAAACATGAGGGAATAATTGTTGTTGGTCAGATCAATAGTGACTGCAACCAGCCCGAACGCAGCCAGGCTTGCACCCTCAAGCAGCTTTTTCGGCGTGACGGCCGCTGGCGTCCTCCAAGCTCTGGAGACAAGCAGAACGGCGGGCACGATCAGGATCGCGCCCATGGTTTCGGCGACAAACCACGCAGTCATGCCGCTCAAGACTGCATCAAGGCCTGGACCCAGCGCGGGTGCCGCAATCAAGGCGCCTGCAATAGGGGCAACAACCCCGGCATACTGCAGAAAATGCCCCAGATGCGAGAGGTCGGTGAGGTCGGGCACTGCGCCGCATACCCTGCGGACCAGCCAGGCCGCGATCAGGACGTTGGCCAGGTTGGCGATAGAGAACACAAACGCTGTCGGGACAGCCGTGCCCGACAGCACATTGGCTGCCAGGCTGCCAAGACCAATAGCCAGGATCAAAGGCAATTCATTGCGCAGGCAGGCAATGAACAGGACCGACACTGCTAAGGCGTTGGGGACCCAGATGCTGGCGAGCGCTGCATCAAAACGGGCAAGTGCCAGACACCAGAAACCGGCGCAGAAATAAGCCAGACCCGTCGCGATCCCGTAGGCCCAACTGCGAATGTCGGCATGCGCTCCGAACAATGTGCGCAGATCCATTTTCGAAAATGGATGCGAAAAGCCGCTCGATGGTTGGGTTGATACACCCAAAGTGCGCGGCAGCGGCTCGATGCGGCTCCGCGTGCGCGCGGACGTGCCGTTCCCGAGATAATCTTCGGCATCAAAGGCATATGCTTTGCCAGACGTGTTTGCTGCGCTATCTATGCTGCGCTCCATCGCTTATCGCTCAAAGAGGTGTGGAGTTGCTAGCGTGCTAGCGTTAGCTCCTGTGCATCCTCGAAGCTGGTTTTGTGGCTCGTTCGCGAAACCAATTTTACCCCTCGCAGAGAATCAATGATCAAGGCCAAATCACGCTATCAGGGAAAACCCAGAGAACTGCGGTGGCACTGGCTTTTGGCAATTGCCCTGTTCCACGTCGCCGCGCTTTATGGCCTTGCAAGCCTGCTCGCGCCTGACTTTACCGCCAGCGTTCAGGAAGAGGTGGGCCGCGTTCTTACCGTGACGGTCACGACACCCGACGACGAACCGGACCCCGAAACTGAGCCCGAACCCGATGAAGGAGCAAGCGGGAATGCAGGCAAGCAGGCCGTGCCCGAGCCGGTGACCGCTCCGCCATCGCGAACTGAAACCCGGCCCGAGCCGCGCCCGCGCGCCTCTTCGACCGGCACAGCCGACACCTCGGGCGCAACCGATGCCGGCGATGGCACCGGGCGCGAGGGCGAGGGCCTTGGGACAGGCAGCGGCAATCAGGGCGGCGGGCAGGGCAATGGTGTCGCCGTCAAGCCCAGCGTGCGATCGGGTTCGCTTGACCCAAGGCGCGATTTTCCGGCGCCAGAAGGCGGGCGTTCGGCGCGATATGGCACCTCGGTCACCGTTGTCTTTACGGTGCAGCGCGATGGCCGTGCGACCAATTGCTCGGTCGCGCGCACCAGCGCGGATGCGGCGACGACCTCGCTGGTGTGCGGATTGGTGATGGAAAAAATTCGCTTCAACCCGGCGCGGCGTCAGGACGGCGAACCGGTGGCCGCTCGCTATGGCTATCGGGTTGATTTTCGTGAACGCTAAGACCACGATATTACGTGAGAATACGTGGTCAGTTGTTCTGCTTCGCAATCGGGTGCATAGCTTTTGCGAAAGGGCTGGAAGAAGGGCAGAAATGCCGAAGAATGGCCCCAGACCAAGGGCCGAAAGCTAAGGATTAGTGCGCTCGTGATCCATCCCATCATATTATGCGGCGGCAGCGGCACACGCCTTTGGCCGATGAGCGTTAAAGCCAGACCCAAACCGTTCCTACCTCTTGTCGGTGACACAAGCCTGTTCGAACAGGCGTGTTCGCGGGTGGCGGATGATGCGCGGTTTGCAGACCCTGTCATCGTCGCAGGCGAGGCTCATGAAGCCTTGATCACCGAGCAAATGTGCACAGCATCCTATCGCCTGATCATTGAGCCAGCAGCGAAAAACACCGCGCCTGCGATCGCGCTTGCAGCAGCTGTGCTCGAACCTGATGCAATCATGCTGGTGTGCCCGAGCGATCACTATATCGCCGACCCTGCGGCTTTTCGCGAGGCTGCGGCGGCTGCGGGGGCCCTGGCCGCAAAAGATTATCTCACCGCCTTCGGCATCACCGCCGACCGGCCCGAAACCGGCTATGGCTATATCCGGCGTGGCGAGGCGCTTGAGGGCGGATTTGCGATTGCCCAATTCGTTGAGAAACCCGATTTCGAGCGCGCGAAAAGCTATCTGGCGACCGGCGAATACAGCTGGAACGGAGGGATTTTCGCTTTCCGGGCGGGCGCTTACCTCGACGCTCTGGCGCAGTATCGTCCGGCGATGGCCAATGCGGTCAGAGCGTCTGTAGCAGGCGCCAAAACCGACGGCGCAATCATCCACCCGTCAGCTCCGGAGTTTGCCGCAATCGAGGGGGATTCGGTCGACTATGCGGTGATGGAAAACACGCCCAATGCCGCCATGGTCCCTGCCGATATGGGCTGGTCCGATATTGGCAGTTGGGCCGCCTTGCAGGATGCTCTGGCGCAGCAGGAGCATGGCCCAGAGAGCGAAAAGAAGGGCGCGAATGTCGTGAAAGGCCGCGCCGACCTTATCGATTGCAACGGGGTTCTCGCGATGAGCGATGGCCCGCGCATCTCGGCCGTGGGCCTTGAGGATGTGTGCATCGTGGTCACAGGCGATGAAGTGCTGGTCACCACGCGCGATGGCGCGCAAAAAGTCGGGAAGCTGCCCGGCGCGGTCAACCAGTAATGGGCACGCAGTTTCCTGTGCGCAAACTGGAAAAGCGTATGGTCGAAAAGGTCTGGGGCCGCGACCATCTGCCCGCGCCGTTTTCAGCGCCCGAAGGCAAACGCATCGGCGAGATCTGGTTCGAGCCGCCCCCTGAGCAAAGCGATCTGCTCGTCAAATATCTCTTCACCAGCGAAAAGCTTTCGGTTCAGGTGCATCCGGGCGAGGACACCGCGCGCGAAGGCGAACACAGCAAGGAGGAGTGCTGGCTCGTTGTTGATGCAGAGCCCGGTGCGCGGCTCGCAATCGGATTTGATGAACCCATCACACCAGAGGAGATGGGACGCGCGGCGCGCGATGGCACCATCGAACAGCTGCTCACTTGGCGCGAGGTCAAACCGGGCGATATCTTCCACCTGAAACCGGGTACTGTTCACGCGATTGGACCGGGCCTGTCGCTCGTCGAGATCCAGCAGAACAGCGATACGACTTTTCGTCTTTACGACTATGGCCGCGCGCGCGAACTTCACCTTGATCGCGCGCTCGATGTGGCGCTCGGCACGCCTTTTCCCGCTTCGTCGCAAGGCACCGTGCAAGAACGCCAGCCGACATTGATCGACGGAGCAAAGTTTCGCCTCGACCGGGTTGAGGGGAGGCCCGATGCGGCTGTCATAGCCGCCTATCCGGGCGCGGTGATGGCGCTGCCGCTTGATGGTCGGGTGAAAGCGGTAAACAGCGATGCAATCGCCCGCGAAGGCGAATGCGTGATCACACCCGGCCTCGACGCGCTCGATTTCAGCGAAGCGAAGGTGACCTTGCTAACGCGGTCGGTCTAGGCCTTTGCGCTGGCCCGATCTCAGGCGCTC
This sequence comes from Qipengyuania sp. S6317L1, assembly GCF_023015615.1. Lineage (GTDB taxonomy): Bacteria > Pseudomonadota > Alphaproteobacteria > Sphingomonadales > Sphingomonadaceae > Erythrobacter. Next base: position 179,583 of record NZ_JALKAJ010000001.1, read on the forward strand.
ATCTCCAACCCGTCGTCATTGGCTTCGCCCAGCAAGGCGTGTTCGAGTTCCGCCGTTCCATAAGGTTTCCTGATGAGGCCAGAGGCCCCAAGGGCCTCAAGGTCGCTGGACAATTCCGAATAGCCCGTTGCGAGCACAAAGCGGACCCCTCGGGCGGCCAATTCCTGCGCGACGGGGCGGCTCGATTCAGAACCAAGGTTATAGTCCACAATCGCGAAATCGGGCTCTCGCTCCTCAATCGCTTTCAGCGCACCGTTGACGGTGTTTTCCACCCGCACCGAAGCAACACCCATTTCGATCAGGCTGTCTTCGGTATCGAGCGCGATGATCATATTGTCCTCAACGATCAGAACATCCTCGGGCAGGGTGCGCGTGGCCTTCGGCTGGATCGGGGCATCCTCACCCGATAGCGCGCCGTCACCGGTAGGCATCGCCCGCTCCGGGGGTGCGACAAAGCGGGCCGGAATTCGGAACTTTGCCTCGACACCAGAGAGATTGAAATTCATCTCCGCCTCACCGCGAAGATCGTAGGGTATTGCGCGCGAAATGATGGTCGAGCCAAAACCCTTGCGCCCGGGCGGTTGAACAGGCGGTCCGCCGACCTCGGCCCAATTGATGAGCAAATCACCGTTCGATGCCTTCGACACCTCGACATTGATCGTGCCCCGGCTGTCGCAAAGGCTGCCATATTTGATCGAGTTTGTGACCAGTTCGTGCACGACAAGCGCAAGAACGGTGTAGGCCTCCGGCTGGATAAAGGCATCGTCGCCGGTCAGGTGCAGCCGGTCATTCTTGCCAGCGGTATAAGCCTCAAGCTCGGTTTCGAACAGCGCGGCGACTGGCGCAGGCGCCCAGTTCTGGCGCGTGATATTGTCGTGCGCACTTGCAAGAGCCGCGATCCGCCCGCCGATGATCGAGGCAAAATTGCTGACGCTGGTGGCATCTTTGCCCGATTGCGAAACAAGCGCGCGGATGAGGTTCAGGATATTGCGCACCCGGTGGTTGAGCTCCGCGATCAGCAGATCCTGTTTTTCCTGCGCGCGCTGGCGTTCCTGTGCGACCTCATCGGTCATGCGCAAGATCACCTCAAGAAGGGTGGAGCGAAGGCTCTCGGCGATGGTGATCTCGTCGTCGCTCCATTCCTCGCTCAAATCCTCAACCGTCTCGGCCCATGCCTTGAAGCTGCTGCGCGGCTCCAGACGGTCGGTGCCGGCTGTGACCGCCTTGGCCGGATTGCCGCCCCACAGCACGGTCCGGGTGAGCGGCTTGCGCCACAGCACGAGGTAATCGCGCGGGCTGCGCGAGATTGGCAAGACCAGTGCGCCTGCGACGGTATCGGCTATGCCTTCTGCCGCCTTGATACGCTTCGACAAGTTATTGGTCGCCAGGACGCTGCTATCATGCATCACGCTAAGGCCAGGCAGCAATGCCTTGAATTGCGTCTCGTCAGGAGCGCAGCCGCGCGCGCGATATTGGTCGCGGATCAACACGGAAGCGCCGTCATGTGCGATGAGTTCGCGCACCACGCTTTCGAACATATCGAGGTCTTCGACAAAGGAGATCCCGTCGGCAAACCGCCGCATCAGTTGTTCGTGCAGCGCAAGCGAGCGCACCCGCAATTTTTCTGACCGCTCCACCAGAAGCCGGTCGAGCATGAGCGAGAAGATCTGGCTCAACACTTCGGCAACGGTGCGCTGGGTGAAAGGGATCATCTTAGGCGTGCGGTGATGGCACGAGATAAGCCCCCAAAGCTGTCCTGCGCGCACAATCGCAATCGTCAGCGACGCGCCAACACCCATGTTCTTGAGATATCGGATGTGGATTTCGGAAGAGGCGCGCAGAACGCTCAGCGACAGGTCGAGCGGTTCGCTGTCCGGGCCGGGCGCTGGTTTAATCGGAGCATTCTGGGCATCCACATCGGCGATGATGCGAAAGCGGTTGCGCTTGAACAAATCGCGCGCCTGCATCGGAATGTCAGTGGCGGGATATCTGAGGCCAACGAAGCTTTCCAGCTCGTCCACCTTGTCCTCCGCCACCACTTCGCCGCTGTAATCGCGGTGGAAGCGGTAGATCATGACCCGGTCATATCCCAGAAGACCGCGCACAAGTTTCGCGGTCGACTGGCACAAGGTATCGACATCGCGCGCGCTCGAGATCGCATCTGTCATCGGCGCAATCGCGGTCAGATGATCCTGGGCATCACCTTGCAAATGGGGTTCGAATTCGATGATCGCGTGTTTGCCAGACGGGTGGATGACACAATCGTAGAGCGTATCGCCCGTGGTCAATTTGAGTCCAAAGACACGCTCGACCGCGTCATCTTCCTTGATCCGGTGCAGGCGTTCACGAAGGGTATCTATCGCTGCGCTGGCAAAGTGATCGCTCAATGGCTGGCCGGCGGCAATGGCCCTGTCACTGTCACTGTCAGTTTCGAGAACCGAGGCGGCATTGGCGCTGAAATGACTTATTTTCCAATCAAAATCGACCGCGATAAGCGCGCCGAAGCCTTGCACGTAGCCGATCTGGTGGATCGCCTCGCGGTCGCATTCGGTCAATTCATGGGGGAGGGTCTGGAAGTTCATTGTGTTATCTCGTCCCCACTTTTGGCCGCGTCATCCGTGCGACGGTAAGAAAATGGTCAAAAATGCAGGCCGCAGCGCGCGCCGCGATCTCTTCATCCTGAAACGCGCAAGGCTCTTCGATGCGAGGGCGCAGCGCTTGCCAGAATTCGGTCATGGCGGTGTCGCCCAGAAAGGCGGCGGGCCAGCGGTCATTATCGGGCAGGGCGCGGCGCATATCGTGCAGCATCGCGCGGTTACCCAGTGAAGAGCCAGCCAGCACCCACGCTGCGCCGATCAAGCCCGGTGTGCCTTGATCGGCAAGCGCGAATTCGAACCGCTGCACCGGAATTTCAGCACCCAAGGCTTCCAAATCCTGCGCCAGAAGGGGCGATTGCTCGGGCGGCGTCAGGGCGGCGGGCGCGACTTTGCCAAACCATTCCTCAATGGGCACGCGGGCCTCGTATTGGGCGGTGAGAAACCGGATATAGTCGCCGCGAGAACGCCAGTCTTCGGGCGGACGCATGGCGGTATCGAGCCGGTCGTGAAGGGCGGCCGTCGCCTCGCGCAATTGCAGGCGCAAGGTTCGCGGCAACCGCTCTTCGCTGCGGTCCGGTGCCAGGGTTGTTTTCATTTCGCTATCCAAGTCGTCACTCAAAATAGACACAAATAGCGTCGATGCAATGTTACAAGGGGGCGTGCGCGAAGCAGGCGCATTAATCGTTGGGCGATATTGCGCGAGAATGCACCCACTAATTGTCAGTGCATTTGAATAGTTGTGGGAAGTTGCGTGTGTTGCGCGAGTGGGGTTCTACTTCTTTTCGAGCAACCTGCCGCCGTGTTTTTTGACGGCGCGCTCCAATGTGCCGCGCAGGAAGCCGAGCATCGCGGGCAGGTCCATTTCGATAGTGACAGTGTCATCGCCCACATCAATCCCGCCTTCGATCTGCTGTCCGGCGGCGGTGATGAAAAGGTCCATCCGGTCTTCGTTGGGCCATTCGGTTTCGACCGTGGCCATTCCGGGCGGGAAATAGCTGCCGATTTCGTGGGCGTGGGCGTGCATCCGGCGGCGCACTTCTTCGCGGCCAAGCGAGTGGGGGAGCGAGACGCGCATTGCTAGCTCTTCAGTTCTTTGGTGGCAGGGGCGAAATCTGGAAGCGGTACGCCGGTGTCGGGCATCCCTGATGCATCTTGGAGCAAATCATCGCTGCCAAAGCGGTAGTCGAGATAGCGCGATTTGACCGCCAGATCGTCCATCGCCCCTTCGGCCAGACGCCGCGTGACCCGGTCAAGCTCGCCGGAGATTTTGGTAAGGCTCTCGATCAGCCTTGCATCAGCCGTGCCGCCTGCATGCTCTTCTGAACGCAAATGCTCTGGGATTTTGCGGTAATTGTCGATCGTCTCAGGGATGTAGTCACCCACCAGCTCGCGCACTTCGGACATAGCGGGGTGCGCTTCGTCCATTGTCTCAAGCTGAGCGCCGAGTGCGTCCAATTGTCCGCCCATCTTCTCGACCAAGGCCGCTGCCATTGGCGGCAGGCTAGCGCGCTGGCTTTCAAGCCACAGTTCAACCCGCGCAACCATCTGCTTGGGGTTGCCCTGTTTGAGTTCAGAGCGCTTGGGGATTTTCACCTTGGGAAATTGCGAGAAGAACACCGCCGCGCACATGATCGCCATTGCGACGGCCATCACACCAACAAAGCCAATGCCATTGAGCACAACGCCAATGATCGAGGCCGCTGTCATGATCGCAAAGACTGCGAGCGCGAAATAGCCGCCGCGCTTCGCCCACGTCTTCAATTTCGCATTGGCCGAACCCTTTCCAATCGAGGCTGCGCGCCGGTGCACCCCGCCGTGGCGATTGGCGTCTAGCGACTGGCTTGCCGCGTGCATGATCCGATCAGATTCGCTGGTGGTGTCTGCCATTAGCTATCCAGCGACAACAACGAGGGTTCGCTCGCGACCTTGGCTTGCGCCTGAGCCTGTCCTTCGGCGCGGGCGATGTAACCCTTTGATTTCTCGACCTCATCGGTGAGGACGTTGACGGTCTGCTTCATGCTATCAAGAGCGCGCACCTTGAAGTCGTCAACTTCATCCATCGTGTCATAGATGTTCTGGAACGCGCGTTGCAGTGTTTCGAGCGGAATGGTGCTGGCCGCAGCTTGCTCATGGATTTGGGCGGTCTGTTCACGCAGCAGTGTGCTGGTGGAATCGATGATGTCGCTCGTCGTCTGGTTGAGCGAGGTAATCTGCCCCAGAACGAGTTTCTGATTGGTCATCGCCTGCGCCACGGTCACAGCGGTGCGAAGCGCGCCCACGGTCGTGGTGCTGGCGCGGTCAACGCCTTTGACAAGCTCGACATTGTTTTTCTTGACCAGATCAAGCGCGAGATAGCCTTGCACGCTCACCGCCATTTGCGTGAGCAAATCCTGCGTGCGCTGGCGCACATAGAACAGCGCACTTTCGCGCAGAGCCTTGGCTTTTTCGGGGTCGCTTGCATCAAGCTCAAGCGCCTTTGCCTCAAGCTTTGCATCGAGCGTCTTGGCGATATGGATCATCTGCTCCAGCTCGCCCATCGCCTCCCACAATTTCGCGCGCTCGGTGTCGATCGCGGCATTGTCCATGTGGAGCTCTTTCTTGCCCGATTCGAGCCGCTCGAGGATCGCCTGAATGTGCCCCTGACTGCTGGTGTAGCTATCGAAGTAATTCTTGAGCTTGTTGCCAAACGGGATGATCCCGAACAGGCGGCGCGGTTCCAGCAATTTGTTCTTCTTGCCCGGATCAAGGTCTTCGACCGTGCGACGCAGTTCGGCCAAATCGCTGCCCACCCCGCTATCGGCGTCCATCGCGCGCACAGGGCGGTCGAGGAAGCGGTTGGAGTGCGCGGCAGCGGCGCGGATCTGTTCCTGACCCATGCGGGTGATCTGATCGACCTTCGCGCCAAATTCCGGCGAATTGGCATCGACCGAGATCAGATCATCGACAAACGCATCCGCCTTGGTTTCAAGCGCCGATTTCTGCTCGGTTGATACCGGCACCAGCCCGGCCGCCCTCTCGGGTGCGACCTGTGGCACGGGATCGGGCGGGGTGAGCTCGAAATCCGTCGCGGTTTTCGTCGGCGCGGAAATGTTGATGTCTGGCGTTGCTTCTTTGCTCATGGCAGGAAATCGATGCTCCCTATACGGATATATGAGGCCTCGTGCCTCTTCCCTACTGTATTAGTGATCTAAAACACGTTGTTCAAGCTTGCGCTCAGGATCACTTTCAAACCTGCCCGTTTCTTGCGCCCTCGTCCATGCTTTTGCACTCGCACCTGTATGCTTTTGCAGCTTTTGTTTGTCCGCGAATGGTCGTAAAAGCGGCGTCAAAGGAAACCGCATTGTCACAATCAGACAACTATCCGGCTGACAATTATCCGGAAAAAAGCACGACGGCTGAGCCCGGGCGCGAAGAACGCGACCCTTCGGCTGTATGGGGCAAAGTCGACAGCCCGAAAGAAGCAGTGAAAGCCGCGACGCAAAGCCGCTATGGCCTGATGCGCGTACTTGCGACCTTCCGGGGATGGTGGCGCGATGATGTCATCGGCCAGGTCGACCACGAGGATGTCATCGCCAAACGCCGCGATGATTGCCTCATGTCAGAGCATTATCTGTTCATGACCGCAATGAGCGCCGGGATCGCGGTCATCGGCCTCCTTCAATCCTCGACCGCCGTTGTGATCGGCGCAATGCTTCTCTCGCCCTTGATGGGGCCGATCATGGGCCTCGGCTTTGCGCTTGGCATTACCGATTATCAATGGCTCAAGCAGTCGACCATGTCGCTCTTTTGGGGGAGTTTTGGCGCGGTTCTCTTGTGCTCGATCATCGTGTTCGTGTCGCCAATCACAACGATAACGCCAGAGATCGCCGCGCGCACGCAGCCCAATTTGTTCGACTTGCTTGTGGCGCTGTTTTCAGGGCTTGCAGGCGCCTATGCCATGATCAGGGGGCGCGCCAATGCTATCGTCGGCGTGGCAATCGCGACCGCCCTGATGCCGCCTCTGGCTGTTGTGGGCTTCGGCTTTGCGACCTTCAACTGGACGGTCTTTTCCGGCGCGCTTTTGCTGTTCGTGACCAACCTTGTGACCATCGCGCTCACCGCTTGGGGTCTTTCCAAGATCTACGGTTTTCGCGGCAGCCTCAGCCAGCGCCAGTCGCAGTTCCAGAACACCATGATCGTTGTGGTCTTTCTGGCGCTAGCGGTGCCGCTTGGCCTGTCGCTGCGCACGATCGCATGGGAAGCCAACGCCCAGCGCATTGTGCGCGAGGAGATCACGGAAGAATTTGAAGGCTCGGGCCGTCTGGCAGAGCTCGACATTTCCTTTACCGAAGAGCTGATCGGCGTGACCGCCACCATGTTCAGCCCCGATTTTCGCGAGGATGCGGAAGGAGACATCACCAAGGCGCTCGAAGGACGCCTTGGCCGCAGCGTCAATATGACCTTGGCGCAGGTCGAAACCGGGTCGAGCGCGAGGGACACCGACGAGGCAGCACTTGCCGCAGCGCGCGCGCGCGAGGAGCAGGCAGCAGCTTCTGCTCGCGCCAATGCCCTGGCGGGTCGTCTCGCGCTGATTGCCGGCGTGCCGGATAGCGAAGTGACCGTCGACACTGGCCGCAAACGGGCAACGGTAAGAGCGCTCGAACTGGAGGGCGCCAGCCTTGCCTCCTACCGCGCGCTGGAGATGCGAATTGCCGCTACCGAACCGGATTGGGTGATCGAAGTGCTGCCGCCAATGGGCGATTTGCCCCGCACCGTTTCCTTCGGCGAGGAGGGCCCCGATCAAGAGGGGCAGAAAGCGCTCGCATTGATCGAATGGGCCGCCAAACGCACCGGGCTGCCCGTGGTGCTTTCCGGACGGGAGGTCGAGGCGACACAGGCCGCCGAGGCGTTGAAAGAGAGCGGTGTGAACGCGCGGATCGAGCCAGGCTTCGGACCCTTGCGAGCCGTTTGGGGCGAGCCCTAGGCCGCCATCTCAATCGGGACGATCTCGCCGGCGAGATAGAGTTTTTTCGCCTTGGCGCGGCTGAGCTTGCCTGAACTTGTGCGCGGCAATGTGCGTGGCGGGACCAGCTCGACAACGCAGCTCATACCCGTGACCGAGCGCACCTTGTCCGCGATTTCCTCGCGCAGTTTGACCCGCTCGACCGGATCGGACACGCGGCAATGGACCAGCACCGCAGGCGCTTCTTCGCCATTTTCGGTTTCGAGCGAGAAGGCGGCAATGTCGCCGTGGTTAAAGCCGGGCAGTTGCTCGACAGCCCACTCGATATCCTGCGGCCAATGGTTCTTGCCATTGATAATGATCATGTCCTTGGCGCGGCCCACGATGAACAGATAGCCATCGGCGGTGTAGCCCATGTCGCCAGTGTCGAGCCAACCGTCAATGAGACAATCCTCGGTCGCTTCCTTGTTGCGGAAATAAGAGTGCATGACCGATGGGCCGCGGCACCAGACCTTGCCGATCTGATGATCGGTGCGCGCTTTTCCGCTTTCGCCGGTGATGCGCACTTCCATGTCGGGCAGCGGCTTGCCGCAGTTCACAATCGCGCGGTAGCGGGCAGGGCGCGAAATGTCGCGCGGCGTGCCCGAAAGCCGCTCTTCCTCGACAAGTTCGACCTTGATCCCTTCGCCCGGCGGCATGACGGTAACCGCTAGCACAGCCTCGGCAAGGCCATAGGACGGGGTGAAGGCGCTCGCCTTGAAGCCGGCCGGCGCAAAGGCGTTGACGAAGCTTTGCATGACATCCGGACGGATCATGTCCGCGCCGTTCCCTGCAACGCGCCAGCGTGAAAGGTCGAAGCGTTCGGCCACATTCGACTGGCTCGAAATGCGGCGTGCGCAAATGTCATAACCGAATGTCGGCGAATAGCTGAGTGTGTTGCCTTTGTTGGCGCTGATCATGTCGAGCCATGCGAGCGGTCGGCGCGCAAAGGCATCAGGTTTCAGGCAATCGCCCGACACCTGATTGGCGATAAGCGAAAGGAAGCACCCCACAAGGCCCATATCGTGATACCACGGCAGCCAGCTGACGCAGCGGTCATTCTCGCCCAGGTTCATCGTGGTCGAGTGACCGTATAGATTGTGCAGCAGCGCCTCATGCGTCACCGCGACCCCGGTGGGGAAACGCGTCGAGCCGGAGGAATATTGAAGATAACAAATATCCTGCGGGCCGGTCTTGGGAAGCTCGACCTCGGGCGCGTCAAGCTTTGCAAAATCCTGCCAGCTGGTGCCCTTGCACCCCTGACGTTCCGCTGCAGCGCCCGCCATCTCCCCGATCTCTTCGGGATAGATCAGCACCACCGGATCAGAGCTTTGCAACTGCACCGAAAGCTGGTCGATATAGCTTTCCTTGCCGCCGAACGAGGTGGGCAGGGGCAGGGGAACAGGCCATGCGCCGACATAAACGCACGCACAGAACAGAGCCGCAAAATCGGGTCCCGTTTCCGCGATCAGGGCAACGCGGTCTTCGCGTTTGATGCCCGAAGCAATGAGCCGATAGGCCATCTGGAGCGCATCTTCGCGCATCTCGCGATAGGGATAGACCCGCTCAAGCCGGCCACGCATATCGTGAAAATTAAGGCCTTTTTCGCTTTTCGCGGCGTAATCGATCGCATCGTTGAAGGTCGCGAACTGGGCGCGGATCCGTGGCAATTCACAGTCATTCGGCGTTGCCACGAGGGCCGGCGGGGGCGTCAAAGCGGCGTCGGTCATAGTGTTTGCAAGTCCGTCATCTTGGGCGCGTGTCCCTTCGCGCAAAAATTTAATCCCGTTGACCCTCGCACAGAACACTGTGCGGCAGGTCTTTTCTCTTTTTCATTTGTAAAGGACTGTGGCACGAATAAGGCGAAATGAGCGCCGAGGAAAGCAAAACGTCATCAAACTGTCGCGAAAATGCGTCGGTTCCGGGTGAAGCGACACCCGAAGATGCGCGCGCGAAACGGCGGGGCAAAGTCGAAAAGAAGCGCAAGAAAGCGCGGCCTCTGGACGAGACAGCCTTACGTGATCTGGCGCTTTCCTATGTCGCTCGCTTTGCCACCACGGGCGCGAAGCTTGAAGGCTATCTCCTTAGAAAGCTTCGGGAAAGAGGCGTTGCGCAAGATGGCGATGGGCGCGTGCAAACGCCCGATGTCGCAGGCCTGGTCGAGCGTTTGATCGAACTCGGCTATGTCGATGATGAAGCCTACGCCAGGTCCAGGACACGCGACCTTACCGCAAGGGGTTATGGGGCGCGGCGGGTGAGCCAGGCGCTATGGGCCGCAGGTGTGGATGAAACCACAAGAGAGGAAACCGCACCTTCCGAAGCGACCTTGCGGCGCGCAGCCGTGCTCCTTGCAAAGAAGCGGCGATTTGGGCCTTTCGGGCTTACCCCTCAAGACGAAGAGCCTGCCGAAACGGTCCGCAAGCGGCGCGAGAAACAGGTTGCCGCAATGCTTCGCGCGGGCCACAAATACGAACATGTCGCATTCATACTGGATGCGCCAGATGAAGATGAAATCGACGAATGGCTGATCGAGGCCGAGGACGCAGAAGAGGAACCCGATAGATGGTGAGATTGGCCGCAGCATTGGTGGGATTGGCCCTGGCCGCATGTTCGCCAAACGGAACATCTGCGCAAGAAGCAAACCCCGCGCCTGCGCCCGTCGCTGAAAACTCGGACTATTCCGAGGCAGGGTTGCGCCTGATCGACGTGACCATCGTCAGCGGCGATACGCGCCACCTGTTTACGACAGAGCTTGCCGCCAGTCAGGAAGAGCAAGCCAAAGGCATGATGTTCCGCAACGAAATGGGCGATGATGAAGGGATGCTGTTCCCGTCCTATTCGCCCCAGTTTCGCAGTTTCTGGATGAAGAATACGCCTCTGCCGCTCGATATTATCTTTATCGGTCCAAACAAGCGGATCACCAATATCGAGGCAGGCGTGCCCTATTCACTGGAAAGCGTGACCTCGCGCGGCATGTCGATCGCGGTGTTTGAAATCCGCGGCGGCCTGTCCGAGGAGCTGGGCATTGCGCCGGGTGATCTGGTGGAATTCGAGATTCCCGAGGATGCGGGTCTTTAGGAACGGTTTCGCCAGAAACCGCAAGGGCGCCAAGAGGACCAAGGCGCCCGCCCGCAGCGGGGGCAGCTTGCCTGCCCGCATAGCGAGGACGCCCGCCCGGACGGGCGTGCGAAAAACAAACTAAGCGTAAGGTCTGGCTTGGCGCGCCTCTCGTAATCGGCTAACGGCTCTTGCCATGGGAATCTTAGGCAAAATCTTCACTTGGTGGGACGGTGCGACCCTGGGTACGCACTGGTGGTCAAAGCGCGTTGGCGGCGAGCACGTCGGCACTGATGCGCAAGGCAACAAATATTACCGTTCCAAAGGCAAGGATGGCCCCAACACAGGCTCTTACACGCAGAAAGAGCGCCGTTGGGTGATCTATGATGGCGTCAATGATGCAAGCCGCGTGCCTTCCGAATGGCACGGCTGGCTGCATGGCGCGTTTGACGATGTGCCGGAAAGCCATCTTCCCCCCGCCAAGGTGTGGGAAGTCGATTACACGCCCAATGCGACCGGGACGCCGAACGCCTATCTTCCGCAAGGGATGATCGAACGCGGCGGCAAGCGCGCGAAGGCCGATGGCGATTACGAAGCGTGGGCGCCTGAAGGCTGATCCGAAGGCACCCCTGCGTGAAGCCCCTCGCCACTCTTGCTTTTGTCCCTCTCGCTGCCTTGGCGCTGGCGGGATGTGAACAGATCAGTTCGCTGACAGGCGGCGCCGAAGAGGACGGGGAGCCCGCTCGGGTGGAATTGGCCGAAGTGGCAAGCGATGCCGCTATTGCGCAGGACGCCGACGCCGAGGCGCAGATGTCCGAGGACGTCACCCCCATGGCGGAGCGGATCGCGACCATCGGGCTTCTCAACAAACGCAACAATGTGACCAAGGATATCCAGCTCAAACCGGGCGAAAGCGTGGAAGAAGGGCCGGTGATCGTGCGGCTCGAGGCATGCGAGCGAACCGCGCCTTACGAATTCCCGCAGGAAACGGGCGCTTTTGTTCAATTGGACGTTCTCGAACGCGGCGCGCAAGGCCATGCCCGCGTGTTTTCAGGCTGGCTGTTCAAGGAGAACCCCAGCCTCAACGTGGTCGAACACCCGATCTATGATGTCTGGGTCAAGGACTGCGCGATGCGTTTTCCCGGAGAGCCTGCAATCGAGCCAGCAGTCGAACCGGCATCCGAAACCGCATCTGAGGCATCGTCCGAGGAATAACCCGCGTCCCCTGCTTGGGGATCGGCGAAGCTTTGAAACGCCTCTCTCAAGCCCGTTTTCGTGTGCCCGAGCGCGCGCTCGACCAGCTTCAGATATGCCTTTTGCGGCATCTCCACCGCGCCCATGCTGGCGAGGTGGTCTGTCATGAACTGGCAATCGAGCAGCGTGTAACCGGCCCGTCTGAGGCATGCGACAAGCCAGCACAGCGCGACCTTGCTCGCATTATCGGCGAGGCTGAACATACTCTCACCGCAAAAAACCTGTTCGAATGCAACGCCATAAAGCCCGCCAACAAGGCGAGGGGGCGTATCGTCACCGGCCTGCCAGCACTCGATCGAATGGGCGTATCCGGCTTTGTGCAGATTGGTGTAGCTGTCTACGATGCGCTCGCTGATCCAGCTTTCTGGATGGCCCGGGCGCGGCGCAGCGCAAGCGCGCATCACACCTTCAAAATCATGGTTCATCGTCACGTGGAAACGGTCTGCGCGCAGAACTTTACGCAAGGATTTGGAGACGTGCAGGCCTTCCAAAGGGATGATTGCGCGTTCGCGCGGTTCGACCCAGAAAATCTCCTGATCCTCGCGGTTGTCCGCCATCGGGAAAATCCCGCTGCGATAGGCAAGCAGCAGGGTTTCAACCGGGATGATGGCCCGCTGATCCGAGTGATGAGGCGAATGCATGGTGCCTTTGCGCTTATCACCCGCCTTGATCAGCGTCAGCACAGATTCGACCAAATGGGCAAAACCGATGCTTGCCTAAGCTGCTTTGCCGCTATAAAGGCGCTTTCTCGCGTAGGGGCGTAGCTCAGTTGGTAGAGCGTCGGTCTCCAAAACCGAAGGTCCAGAGTTCGAGTCTCTGTGCCCCTGCCATTTTCCTTGAAAAACGCGATTAGTCTTCGGTTTGAGCGGCTTCGGGCTCGCTCGCCAATGGTTCTGTCCAGCCTTTGGGCACGATACGCAGGATGCGGCCAGCTGCTCGACCATCTTCGCCTTCCTCTTCGGTCAGCAGATAGAGCATTCCATCAGGACCCGCGCGCACATCGCGAAAACGCACATCAAGCTCTCCGAAAAGCTCCGCCTGTTCGCCAAGCGAGCCGTCTTCGTTCATTGCGATATGACGCACATGACGCAGCGCGAGCGCAGAGAGGAACAGGTCGCCTTGCCAATCGGGGAAGGCGTCGCCTGAATATTGCGCAAAGCCCGAGGGCGCGATGGAAGGCGTGAAGTGGGTGAGCGGCTGCTCTGTCCCCTCAAGCGCCTCGAACGGCGACACCCGTCCGCCCGAATAATCGAGCGCATAGGTCACCGTGGGCCAGCCGTAGTTTGCGCCCTTCCTGATTTCGTTGACCTCGTCTCCGCCAGCAGGGCCATGCTCGTTTTCGAGCAGGCGGCCATCGTCGGCGACAAGAATACCTTGCGGGTTACGGTGGCCGTATGACCAGATTTCAGGAAGCGCGCCCTCTTGCCCGACGAAAGGGTTGTCGGCAGGAACGCTGCCGTCATCATTCAGGCGCACAATCTTGCCAAAATGGTTGTCGAGGCTCTGCGCTTCTTCGCGAAAGTGGAAGGCATCGCCCACCGGCATCACCAAAGTGCCATCAGGCAGGAAGGCAATGCGCGCGCCATAGTGATTGCCCTGAATGCGCGAAGGGGACGCTTCGAACAGGATTTTGCCATCGGACAAATCCCCATCGGAATAGGTAAAGCGGGTGAGGAGCAAGGTGTTGGTCCCGTCTGCCATGTCTCCGGCATAGGAGATGTAAATCTGACGGTTTTCTTCAAAATCGGGGTGCAGCACCACATCGAAAAGCCCGGCCTGAATTCCATCGCCAAAGTGGACGCGCGGAAATTCCCAGCTTCCGGTGAATTCCTTGACCGTCTCTTTCGATCCGTCGGGGCTGACCAGAAGCAGCGTTCCCGTTCGCTCGGTCACCAGCATATTGCCATCGGGAAGGAAGGCGAGCGACCACGGATGGTCGAGGCCTTGTGCGAGGGTCTGAACCTCGTAATTGATCGGCGCTGCATCGACGCGGCCTGCCAGCGCGCTGGTCTTTTCACCCGTATCCGAGGCGCCCTGATTGGAGCAAGCGGCAATCATCGCGGTTGCCGCCAAAGCCAGTGTCGTTGAAAAAATGCGCATCGGTCAGGGGCCTCTCATCGTCTTGTTCTTGCGCGCGCACTTATCACGCCGGCGCCCGCAATTGTCTAGGACACTTGCCTTGGCGAGCGAGGAGCCTCTAACGTCCCGGTGCATCAGGGAGAGTTTACGTGCGCATTGTTCTCAAGACCCTCGGCTGGATTGCCGCATTGCTTGTGGCGGCATTGGGAACCTATGTCGTGGGGGTCATTGCCAATGCGCAATTCGTGATCGGCGCGCACGACGTCCCCGTCAGCTTTGGTGACAGGCTCAACATGACCGCTTTCGATGTATCCAACATGTGGCTTTATTATGCGGTTATCGTGATCGCGCTGCTGCTGGGCTTCGGGATTGCGGCGGTGGTTAAGCGGTTCTTGCCCGGCCTCGCGCGCGTTGCTTACCCCATCGCAGGGGCCGCCGCGCTCGGCGTGGTGCTTGGCCTGATGTATCTCCAGTTCCAGACCATCCCGATCAGCGGCGCGCGCTCCGCGCTTGGCTTTACCGCCCAGGTGGTCGCAGGCGGCATTGGCGGGTGGATCTTCGCAAACCTGCTGGGGCGCGCAAAAGCAGCGGCTTGAGCAGCGGCTTGAGCAGCAGGGCGCGCCACCAACACCGCGAGAATGTCACGTAATTTCACGTATGTGGCAATTTGCACAGAGCCGGCGGCTCTTGCCCGCCATTGTTCGCCCCGAGCTTAGCGATTCGGGACGATGGGGCTTCATCGGAAAGCAGGGCCGAGACACTCTCTCGCTTGACCCGTGTGGCAGTTTCGAACTGGGGGGTAAGGACTGCCGCCCCCACGTTCCGGATCGCAAGTTCACGGCCTTTGGCTTGGACTTGGTGCAAGTCCGGCATGTGGGCCCGGTCATAAGTGCAATGGATTATGACCGGGTTCGCAACCGCCCCGGGGGCAAACGGGCGGCATAAATGGGGGCAGGAGGCGCTTTTCTGCGAGTGAAGCGCCTCCATTCCCTCTTACCTTCTCAAGCGATCAGTATTCTTCTGGCTCTTCTGGAGTCTCGACATGGTGGTCGGGACCTGCGTCCTTGAACCCCTGCGCCAGCTTGAACACCACGCCCGAAAGCAGGAGCAGTGCAAGCAGGTTGGGCAGAGCCATTGCCGCGTTGGAAATGTCGCCAAGGCGCCAGACCAATTCGGACGGTTGAGCCGCCGCCAGGAAGATCACCACGCACCACAGCACCCGCCAGATGATGTGCAGGATCTTCTCCCCGCCGCGGGTGGAACCGGGAATACGGTCATAAAGGAAAGTGATCGCCCGCTCGCCGTAATACGACCACGTAAGAAGCGTGGTGAAAACGAACAGGATAAGCACGATGCTGGTCACCAGAGTGCCGATGGGAACCCCAGCGATAAGCGTCGGGAAGGCGGCTGCAAACGCGCCGCTGGTCATTTCAAAACCCACACGATCCGATTGCCACGCATAGGAAACCGCCTCGGTCCCCGCCATGAAATCACCGCGCACCGAAAGGATAACCAATGCGGTCATGGTGCAGATGACGATCGTATCGATGAACGTGCCGAGCATCGCCATGCGGCCTTGCGATTCAGGATCATTTGTCTGGGCGACCGCGTGCGCGATGGCTGTCGAACCTTGCCCTGCCTCATTGGAAAACAGGCCGCGCGCAACACCTGCCCGAAGCGCGATAATGATCGCTGCGCCTGCAAAGCCGCCCACCGCCGATTGCGGATTGAACGCGCCGTAGAAGATAAGGCCGAAGGTCGCCGGGATCTCCGAGAAGTTCAGGATAAGCGCCAGAACCGCGATGATGATGTAAGCGCCCGCCATGAAGGGGATGACCTTTTCGGCAACGCTACCGATGGATTTGATCCCGCCAATGATGACGATGAAAACCGCGATCGCGACGATCAGTCCGCCGACCCATTCCTCGATCCCGAACAATTCGCCAAGGCCATCAGCCACTGCGTTCGCCTGGATCGAGTTGCCTGTGACCAGAGCGGAAAACAGCGTGCCGACGCAGAAAACAACCGCAAGCCATGTCCACTTGGGCCCCAGTCCCATGATGATATAGGTCATCGGTCCGCCGCGCTTGACCCCGTCGCTGGTCGTCTCGCGGTAACGGATGGCAAGCGACCCTTCGGCAAAGGCGAGTGCCATGCCGAAAAGTGCGGTGATCCACATCCAGAAAATTGCGCCGGGGCCACCAAGCGCAATCGCGGTCGCGACGCCTGCAAGGTTGCCTGTGCCCACCTGTCCCGAAAGCGCGGTCGAAAGCGCGGCAAAGGGCGAGATTTCACCTTCGCCGGACCCTTTGCGCCCTGCAAAAAGGCCCGCAAACGCGCTGCCGAGCTTGCGCAAGGGATAGAATTTGAGGCCGACCATGATCCAAAGGCCAATGCCCAGAAGGGCGATTGTCATTGGAGGGAAGGGGATCACTTCGACCCCGTTCCATGTGCCGCCCCAGATGAAATCCGAAACATTGGTAATTGGCGCGATCCAAGCTTCTGCGCCCGATACGTCTGCAGCCATTTGTGGCTATCCCCTTAGTTTGCTTCTTCGCGAAGGCGGGTTGCTTCCATCAACCCGTATTGGAAAGCAGGCACGCTAGAGGGGCAGCGGGGCATATGCCAGCGTAAATGACAGCTTGGTCACATTTGCATCGCTTCGAAATATAATGGCGACTTGCCAAGAGCCGCTTTTCACCGTAATTCGCGACTCAATTCCGACATTGGTAGTAATCTAAAGCCAGCCCAAGACCTTGTTCCTGGCGGCGATGGACCCTACCTGAAAGCCGGATACCGACACACGCATTCAAGCGATCCATTTTTGGAAGCGAAAGACGAAATTCATGGCCCAAGCACCCAAGGCTCAGGACAAAAAGCGCAAGACCTCGATCCCTGAATTTGTGAATCAGGTCCGCAACGAAACCAGCAAGGTGGTGTGGCCCACTCGCGAAGAAACGGTGCGCACCGCGATCTTCGTTTTCATCTTCATGGTGGTGCTCGCGCTGTTCTTCTTCGGCGTCGACAGCCTGTTTAACGCTGTTGTGAACTTCCTTCTCACGCTTGCCTAATCCGGGGCCTGACCGCCGCGCAAAAGATTCAATTCAAGGATAATCCTTCATGTCACGCTGGTATATCATCCACGCCTATTCCGGTTTTGAAAACAAGGTCAAAGAAGCGATCATCGCGGAAGCGGAGCGTCTTGGCCTGACCGAAGGCGTCGAGGAAATCGAAGTCCCGACCGAAACCATCACCGAAGTAAAGCGCGGCAAGAAGGTTCAGGTCGAGCGCAAGTTCATGCCGGGCTATGTGCTGGCAAAACTGCGCATGAACGATGACATCTATCACCTTGTGAAGAATACACCCAAGGTGACGGGCTTCCTTGGCAACAACAACAAGCCACAGCCTATTTCCGAGCGCGAAGCTGCACGTTACTTTGGCGGCGTGGAAGAAGCGAAAGCGGCTCCCAAGCAAGACATCAGCGTCGATTATGAAATCGGCGACAGCGTCAAAGTGCTCGACGGTCCGTTTGCAAGCTTCAACGGCGTGGTCGAGGAACTCGACTTCGACAAGGCGAAGGTCAAGGTGTCGGTTTCGATCTTTGGCCGCGCAACGCCGGTTGAACTCGACTTCGAACAGGTCGAACTGGTCAAGTAATCGATTCCTCCCTAGAAGGGCATATGTGGCCTTCTAGGGAGCGCGGAAATGTGGCAGCTTACCTGTCGTCTTAGCCGGGCGGTTATTCTTACCTTTGCAGGGTTTGCGACGCTGTGCGGACCAGCCATGTGGTCCGGCGCTTTAGCGCAGACCGGCGATGCCACCATCAGCGCGCCTTACACGCGCGAAGTGGCCCTGCCCGGCAAAATGGGCGGTTTTACCATCATCAATCCGGGCCGGATCGCCCGGCCCGTATGCGCAAGAAAACTTGCCGAGCTGATGCAGTCACGCGAAGGGGCGGGCCGTTTGCCCAACGAGGTCTATGACCTCTATGGCGATGTGAGAATTCCATGGAACCCGAACCGGCTCAATTACCAATCGGTCCATTACACCTTTTCCACTGCGGGCGGCGTTGTGGTGACCATGTCGTGCACCCTTGCCAGCAACAAGGCCGTGACCTTTTCGGTCGAGGGATATGCGCGAGGCAATGCAACACTTGCCGATGTTCGCCCGGTGATTGACGGACATTTCCGTTATTTCGGCAGCCAGCTGGAATTCCACGATTGAGGCTGCGCATCGTCAGGCTGGTGCCGGGTAATTGATGCGATGAAGACCACCTATGGCATCTGCACGCGCAAGAAACGCTTTGCCAGCCGCGCCGCCGCCGAAGCGGTTGCCGAGCGCGCCGATGTTCCATTGCGCGCATACAAATGCGAGCTGTGCCACCAATACCATCTCACCGGTCGCACCAAGGGAATGAAATTGCCCGCCTTCGAAGTGGACAGACGCCGCGCGCTCAAGGCTCGCAGGCGGTCGCGGACTGCGCCCTGATCCGCGATGTGTGTCTGAGCGTGCGTAGCCGGGTCACCTGCGGTTCGCACTTTTTCAGCTGAAAGCGCACCTTGCGCCCCTCAAAATCGAGCGACACGCGGCGAAACTTCTCCATCAGATCCGTGCCAAGAAGCAGGGAAGGCTTGTCGTTGATCCCGAACACCTCGAACGGAGGCACATCGGCAAAGGCAATCGGCACATTG
Source organism: Qipengyuania sp. S6317L1 (assembly GCF_023015615.1). Classification (GTDB taxonomy): domain Bacteria; phylum Pseudomonadota; class Alphaproteobacteria; order Sphingomonadales; family Sphingomonadaceae; genus Erythrobacter. Next base: position 198,242 of record NZ_JALKAJ010000001.1, read on the forward strand.
TTGAAGACGATCGGGCCAAGCTGGAGGCGCTTGACGATCGCAAATTCGACTTCGGCGCGCGCGCCGGTGACGCCGATAATGTCGAAGGACTGCCCGCTGCCCCTGCTGCGCCGGATCAGGTCTTGCTTGAGCGCCATATTACCGATGGTGACTTCGGTTCCGGTGTCGATGATCGCATCGACGCGCCGCCCTTGCGCCTTCACCTTGGTCAGGATCAGCTGTCCACGCCGCAATCGTCCGGTCACGACAATCTCGTGCCTGCCAAAGTCGGCTGGCTCCTCATATCGGTCCTCAACCGTGATCACCCGCTTGTCAAAGTCGAGCATCAGGCGCAATTCGACCAGAGCATCAAGCCCGATCATGCCGTCCCCGCCAATGTCGCTTTCCTCAAGCACGGGAAGCTCAAGATCGCGGATGGTCGATGGCCCAAGATCGAGCCGATCGACAAGCGCGCGCCCGACGGTCGCGCTTTCGGTCATGGCGTGAAGAAGGACCGGCTCACCCTCGGGCAAGGCGAGTTCACGCGCCAGCTTGCTCCCGATAACAGAGGTGTCCGCGCCGCTGTCGACGACGAATTTGTGCGGGCCGGTGCCATTGATATTAACCTCGACGGTCAAGCGGCTGCGCCTTTGCTGCGCCTCGATCTCGTCGCCGCCGACCTTAAGCTTCTCGTCAAATTCGGCAGGCGGCAGATCGGGGAGGCGTCCTGATCGCTGCGCGCCGTTTTCCTCGGGGGCGCTGTCCTGAGCAAGCGCGGGCACACCGGCGATCAGCCATGCCATGCACAGCGTAAGGATCGTTTTGGGCAAGCGGGTGTCTCTCATCGTATTGTCCATCATAGCACAGTCGGGCAGATACGCGCCGACCAGCGGGCGGGAGGCACGCAAATTGCTTGCATCGCCCTTGCAAAACGCTATGTGGGCGCGTCGCGTCTAAACACGCGATTCCCGCGCGGGAGGTTGGCTTTTGAGCCTGCTGTTTGACCGCTTAACATGATCCCCGGCTGGAAATTGCCAGGGAAACAGTGAGAAAAGGAGGCCTCCCATGGCCAAGAAGATCGAGGGCTATATCAAGCTCCAGGTGCCTGCTGGTACCGCAAACCCGTCACCGCCCATCGGCCCTGCTCTGGGTCAACGCGGTGTGAACATCATGGAATTCTGTAAGGCGTTCAACGCTGCGACGCAGGACCTTGAGAAGAACGCGCCGATTCCCACCACGATCACGGTTTACGCTGACCGCTCGTTCACCTTCACCACCAAAACCCCGCCAGCATCTTACCTGCTCAAGAAAGCAGCCAAGATCAAATCGGGTTCCGGTGAGCCGAACAAGAACAAGGTTGGCAAAATCACCCGCGCACAGCTCGCTGAAATCGCTGAGACCAAAATGAAGGATCTCAACGCGAACGACATCGATTCTGCTGTCAAAATCATCGAAGGCTCCGCACGCGCGATGGGCCTCGAAGTGGTGGAGGGCTAAACCCATGGCGAAACTTACGAAACAACAAAAGGTCCGCGCAGAGCTCGATTCAGAAAAGCTCTACACCGTGGACGAAGCCCTCGCGACACTGCGCGAGCACAAGGCGAAATTCGACGAAACCGTTGAGCTTGCCATGAACCTTGGCGTTGACCCGCGTCACGCCGACCAAATGGTTCGCGGCATGGTGTCGCTTCCATCGGGCACAGGTAAAGATGCCAAAGTCGCCGTGTTTGCGCGTGGCGAGAACGCTGAAAAAGCGACCGCTGCCGGTGCCGACAAGGTTGGTGCTGAAGATCTCATGGAAGACATGCAGAACGGCAACCTCGACTATGACCGCGTGATCGCAACCCCTGACATGATGGGCGTTGTCGGTCGTCTGGGTAAAGTGCTTGGTCCAAAGGGCCTTATGCCAAACCCCAAGCTCGGCACGGTTACCCCGAACGTCGAACAAGCCGTGAAGGACGCCAAGGGCGGCCAGGTTGAATTCCGCGTCGAGAAGATGGGCATCATCCACTCGGGCATCGGCAAGCTGTCGTTCGACGATGCTGCTCTCAAAGCCAACTTTGAGGCGCTGACCCAAGCGGTTGTGAAAGCCAAGCCATCGGGCGCCAAAGGCAAATACGTCAAGAAGGTCTCGCTGACCTCGACCATGGGCCCCGGCCTCAAGGTTGACCTTGGCGAAGTCGAGGGCGCGTAAGCCCTCCTATTCTCGATAGAGATACGAAAACGGGCCCGAAGCGATCTGCTTCGGGCCCGTTTTTCGTTGTCCTGTCGCGGCGCCCTAGTCGCCAGTCCGGTCTGTCCAGATCAGCAGGACAAGGCCGGTGATGATGAAGATTGCAGCGCCCGACAAAAGCCACGGGTTGATGAACCACATTTCGCCCCACTCAAACTCGCCCTTGTTCATGCGGGCATAGCCGCCAAAGTGCTGAGTGGTCGCAACGCCAAGGCCAAAGACCGCGAAAACGGCAGAGAGATAGCGCACCAGCCAAAACCGCAAATTCGGCATAAGCAGGAGCAGCCCCAGCAGCCCGATCACCGTGCGCTGCGCCCTGCAATAGGGGCAGTTATAGACCAGATCGAGCAGGTCGACGGTCCAGGTGGCGGCGCAGATAAGGATGGCAAGCAGGCCAACCCACAGGCGATACCGGAGCAGTATGCCCGGCAAATTATTGAATACAGTCATTTGACCCCCTCTTCGTTCAGCGCCCCGTTTGGTTCGCCTGAATACCGCGCCTAGATCCCGCCGGGCGTGAAATCCAGGCCATTGGTTGCAAGCCCGTCGGTGAGCGTATCAACCGCGCTCCTGACCGTTTCCGCATCGGTTGAACGGATCACGAAATTCGCGCCCACGCGCCCCTCGCGAAAGAAGGGGTAGGAGCCGATCTGGCAGTTTTCATGCGCCTCTTCGACTTCGCGAAGCAGCCCTGCGATCTCGCTTTCGGCGGTCCAGCATCCGATCGTTTCCGAGATCAGCGGCGCGCCGCCTTCAAGCTGTCCGGTGAGCGCATCGAGCATTCCGGCTGCGATATGCGGCACACCTGCCATGACGAAGATATTGCCGTGGCGAATGCCGGGCGCGCCAGATTTTTCATTACGGATAAGCTCGGCTCCGTCGGGGACCCGCGCCATGCGAAGACGCCCTTCGTTAAGTCCGCCGCGGCCCGAATAATACCCTTCGAGGATAGAGCGCGCTTCAGGGTGGATCACCACCTCCACGCCCAAAGCCTTGGCGATGGCATCTACGGTGATGTCATCATGGGTCGGGCCAATCCCGCCAGTGGTGAAAAGGTAATCGTTGTCAGCGCGAAGAGCATTCACCGCTTCGACGATTTTGTCCTCTTCATCGGCCACGACGCGCACCTCGGCAAGGCGAATGCCCTGCACCTGAAGCCAGGTTGCGATCTGGCCGATATTCTTGTCGTGGGTGCGGCCCGACAGGATCTCGTCACCGATAATGACGAGGCCAGCGGTCCAGATTTTTTCAGCAGAGGTCATAGGCGTGAGGTAAGCGAAACTGTCCTTAACGCAAAGCCTCTTTCGTCACTCTGCCGCCTCAAGCTGCTCGTCGGCTTGCCTTGCGTTGGCACCGGCCTTTGAAAACACCAGAATGCCATCGTCTATCGGGTCGCTTGCCATGCGCTTGCGATCGAGGACATATTCCTGGTTGAGGCGCCATGGATATTCGGTCGCGTTCTTGGGATTGATATCCTTTGCCCGCTCAAGATAGCCGCTGGAATAGTCGCCGAAGATGTTTTCATCGACGATGTTCGCCTTGATCCGGGGTGTCATGACCGGATTGACCACATCCGCGCCCCGGCTGCGCATTTCGCGCAAGAGGCGGCATACATAGTCGGAGTTGATGTCGGCGCGCAGGGTCCAGCTGGCATTGATGTAACCGAACACCACCGCAAGATTGGGAAGGTCGGAATACATGCAGCCCTTGTAATAATAGCGCTGCGAGAAATCGACGGGTTCATCATTGACGCTGACCGCGATCTTGCCTGCAATAGCGAGCTTCAGGCCGGTGGCGGTGACGATGATATCGGCTTCCACAAGCTCGCCCGATTTGAGGCGGATGCCGTTCTTTTCGAATGTGTCGATGTGCCCGGTGACAATCTCGGCCTTGCCCGATTTCATCGCTTCGAACAGGTCATCGTCCGGCACAAGGCACAGGCGCTGCTCCCACGGGTTATAAGGAGGCGTGAAGGTATCCTTGTCATACCCCGGGCCAAGCGCTTTCTCGATGCCGTTATACAACGCCTTCTTGACCCGTTCCGGCTTGTTGCGCGCGGTTTTGAACGCAAGGTCCTGCATCTTGATGTTCTTGAAGCGCGTGATTTTATACGCGAGCGTATCCGGCAGGATCTTGCGCATAAAATTGGCAAACCCGTCCTTTGCAGGGCGCGCAAACATCCATGTCGGCGTGCGCTGGAGCATGGTCACCTTTTCGGCCTTGTCCGACATGGACGGCACAATCGTCACAGCCGTCGCACCAGAGCCGATCACGACGACCTTCTTGCCGGTGTAATCAAGATCCTCGGGCCAGAATTGCGGGTGGATCACCTGCCCTTCGAAATCGCCCAGCTCAAAACCTGCATCGTGCGGTTCGTCATAGTCGTAATAGCCGCTGCCCAGATAAAGGAAGTTGGCGGTCAGATGCGTGCGCGAGCCGTCTGCCTTTTCCATCTCGACGTGCCAGCGCGCTTCGTCTTCGCGAAAGTTTGCGCTGATGACCTTGTGGCCAAAGCGGATTTTATCGCGGATGCCGCGGTCATCGACGATTTTGTTGAGGTAATCGAGAATGGCGGGCGCATCAGCGATGCTTTTTTCATGCCGCCATGGTTCGAAATCAAAGCCGAGCGTGTGCATATCGCTGTCGGAACGGATGCCGGGATAGCGGAACAGGTCCCATGTCCCGCCCAAATTCTCGCGCTGTTCAACGATGGCGTAGGAGTGGCCCGGTGCTTTCATCTGCATATGGGCGGCCATGCCGATGCCTGAAATCCCTGCACCAACGATGAGGACGTCAAAGTCTGGGGGTGTCGCTAGCATGTGTTTTCTCTCTCCGGTTACTGCAAAGAAAAGCACAGGCGCTGCTCAAAAGCGAGTCTTGATTGCAAATAGCAACTGACTTCATCGGTGAAAGCGGTTAGGGCCTCGCGCCATGACGATCCCATTCAGGCTGACAGCCGCTTCGCTGCTTGCTTTGAGCGTTCCCTTTGCCGCTCATGCACAAGACGATGAAGAGCCAACGGAAATTCCAACCGAGATTGTGGTGACCGGAGAGGGGCTCGAGCCTGCTCTTTCGACAATCGTGTATTCGACAACCACGATTGATCGCGAGGCAATTGTTTCGACCGGTTCAGGACGGCTTGAGGATGTCCTGTCAAACGTCGCGGGGTTTCAGCAGTTTCGCCGTTCGGACAGCCGATCCTCCAATCCGACCGCGCAAGGGGTGACGTTGCGCGCGCTTGGCGGCAATGCGACGAGCCGGGCGCTGGTGCTTCTGGACGGAGTGCCGATTGCCGATCCGTTCTTTGGTTATATACCCCTATCCGCGATTTCGCCTGATACGCTGTCGAGCATCCGCGTGACACGCGGCGGGGGCTCCGGCCCGTTTGGTGCAGGTGCGCTTGCCGGTACGATCGAGTTGGAGAGCGCAGGGCCGGGCACAATCGGCACACTCTCGGCAAGCGTGCTTGGCAATGACCGCGAAGAGACCGAGGCGAGCGCGGTGCTGTCGCAAAATCTTGGCGCAGGCTTTGCTGTTGTCAGCGGACGCTGGGACCGGGGGCAGGGGTTTTTCACAACGCCCGAGGATCAACGCGTACCGGCAAGCGCGCGCGCTGCCTTCGACAGCTGGCAGTTGGGCGTTCGCGCCGTGGCGCCGCTCAATTCCGATATCGAATTGCAAGCCCGCGTAAGCGCGTTCAGCGATGATCGCACGCTGCGTTTTGAAGGTGCGGATTCGAACCATCAGGGGCAGGACGCGAGCCTTCGCGTGGTGGGCCGCGGCGAATGGGAATTCGACGCGCTCGCCTATGTCCAGGCGCGCAATTTCAACAATATCATTATCAGTTCGACGCGCTTTGTGCCGGTGCTCGATCAACGCGACACGCCTTCCACCGGCCTTGGCGCAAAATTCGAACTTCGCCCGCCTGTGGCAGAGGGCCACGATTTGCGCGTGGGCGCGGACTACCGCCGCGCCGATGGCGAGCTTCAGGAAGACGCGTTCAGCGCCTTCACCGGCGCTTTACGCGAAACCCGGCGCGCAGGGGGGGTGAACAGCAACCTTGGCCTGTTTGTCGAAGACGACTGGTCCATCGGCCCGCTGGTTCTGACCGGGGGGCTTCGCGCAGACTATACCGAAATCAAGGACGGTTTCTTCCGCGCGCGCGATGCCGGCAACGCGATTGTGAGCGAGATCATCGCCCCTGATCGCAGCGATTGGGCGGTCAGCTGGCGCATGGGCGGCTCAATCGTGGCAACCCGCGGGATTGATGTGAGGGCAGCGGCCTATACCGGCACGCGTCTGCCAACCCTCAACGAGCTTTACCGCCCCTTTGTCGTCTTTCCCGTGGTTACCGAGGCCAATGCCAGCCTTGAGAACGAGCGGCTTCAAGGCTTTGAAGTGGGGCTGGATTTTAGCGTGTCGCGCGATGTGTTCGTGTCGCTTACCGCGTTCGACAACCGGGTGAAAAACGCGATTGCCAATGTCACGCTGGAGCCAAACTTGCGCCAGCGGCAAAACCTGCCAGCGATTGATGCGCAAGGGATCGAGGCAGGGCTCGCCGCCAGTTTCGGCAGTCTCAGCATTGATGCCTCGCTCGCCTATACCGACGCGACAATTGACGGGGAGGGGGCCTCGCTTGCGCTGGATGGCAACCGCCCGCCGCAAACGCCGAAAATTTCCGCCTCGGCAACGCTGGCATGGGAACCTGCCGAAGGGGTGCGCCTTGCTGGCACGCTGCGGCATGTCGGTGCCCAGTTCGAGGACGATCAGGAAAGCGATGTTCTGCCCGCTGCCACGACGCTCAACCTGTTTGCGCAAGCTCGCGTGACAGATGGAATTTCGGTCATCGCACGCGCGGAAAACCTGTTTGATGAAACCATCATCACCCGCAATTCAGGCGGCGCGATTGATCTGGGCGTGCCCCGGACGCTGTGGCTGGGTGTGCGTCTCGATCTGTGATGCGGTCCGAAGAAATGACAGCCAATAAAACGGGCGTCTGAAACAAAATTAGGCCACTTACGGCAAACCCGCATTAATGCTGCGTTGCAGCGTAAAATGTGGCATATTTGCACCACACCAGCGATAACTCGCCTAGGTCCCTTGGCAGCGGGAAAACCGCTGATAGTCTCCGGAATTAGGGAACCGTACTGGCGCAAAGGTCAGGCGGATGTGGAGAGAGAAAATATGACACGTAAGCTTGCGGCCTATGCCGCCGGCCTGATGGCCTGCAGTTCATTTACAGTACCGGCATTTGCTCAAGACAGCGAGCCGCTCGCCGCACCTGAAGCCGATGATGGCGTTATCATCGTGACCGCGACACGGCGCGCACAGGATATTCAGGACATTCCGCTGGCGGTGACCGCAATTACCCCGCAAGCACTTGAAAACCAGAATGTCGTCGGGATTCAGGAAGTGACTTCGCTTGCGCCGAGCTTCAGCTCCTCTCAGGCCCAAACCTCGTCCGGGTCCGTCGTACTTCGCGTTCGCGGGGTGGGCACAACCTCAAACAACATCGGCTTTGAAAGCGCGGTCGGCATCTTCATCGACGGCGCCTATCAATCGCGCCCCGGCGTTGCGCTTTCCGAGTTTGTCGACATTGAGCGGGTGGAAGTTCTGCGTGGGCCGCAAGGCACCCTGTTTGGCCGCAACACCTCTGCTGGTGCGCTCAACATCGTGACAAAGCGTCCCGAACTCGATTCGTTCGGCGGATTCGTGAACGCACAATATGGCAGCTTCAACGAAATCAGCCTTCAGGGGGCTGTCAACGTCCCGCTTGTGGAGGACACGCTTGCACTCCGGTTGACCGGAGCGTTCCGTGAGCGCGACGGCTTTCTCGATGTGGTCGATGCGTCAGGCAACCAGATCGGTGAAACAAACACCGCCGATCAGTGGCTCGTTCGCGGGCAACTGGGCTTTGAAAGCGAAAGCGGGGTTCGCGGGCGCCTTCTTGCGGATTATTCTCGCAGCACGCCAAGCATTGGCGGCGCGATCGAGCTTTACCAAAGTCCTCTGGTGACAGCCGGTGCCTATGCCGGGGTCGGTCTTGGCGTCGGGTTGAATGGCGGCAATGGTCAGCCATCGGTTGCAACCACCCCGTTCGACCAGGCAGGATTTGAAGAAGCCCTCGACAATCGCACCGTTTCGGCAAACTTCGCCCCGTTTTCGAAGATCGAGAATTACGGGACGACTGGCGAGATCGAATTTCCGATTTCTGACAGCGCGGACCTGATCTTCATCGGTTCGTACCGAAAGTTTGAATCGAACGAGAATTACGATTCAGATTTCACCGCCAACGACATTTTCAATGTCGGTCCGGCAATAACAGATATCGAAACCTACACCGCCGAACTGCGGGTTCAGGGTGAGGCCTTCGACGGTCGCCTCAATTATCTTATCGGCGGCTTCTACTCGAATGAGACGATCGATCAGTCGGTCACTTTTGTGGCGGGCAGCGAATATGATGCCAACATTGGCGCGCTGTTCGGCGGCGCTGCCGGGCCATCGCCTCTGCTGACCTTCACCGGTTCGGATATCAGTGGCAACGGTGTCACCAACCGGTTCCAGCAAGACGCGGAAAGCTATTCGATCTTTACGAACAACTCGCTTGAAGTTGCCGATGGACTCGAATTTACGGTGGGTGCCCGGTATTCGTGGGAGGACAAATCAGGCGGGTTTACACAGACTTCTGCCAATAATCCGACCTGTCCGGCGGTCCTCGATGCCCTGTTTACAGGTGGCCTCGCGCCGCTTGGGGGTGCCGGTTCTACTCTTGCAGCGCTGGGTTGCCTCGGTTTCCTCTCGCCAGCAGATTTGCCGCAGGCGAGTGTGTTCCCGCTGCCGGTTACCTTCCAGGACACATTCGATGATGAAGAGCTGATCTGGACGGCCAAGGTCGCCTATGAATTCGCTGCACCGGTCAACGTCTATGCCAGCTTCACCCATGGCTATAAGTCGGGGGGGATCAACCTCGACACGACCGCTGCCGTGCTTGGAGCCAGCCCGGTCTTCAATTCCGAAGAAGTCGATGCCTACGAAATCGGTCTGAAAAGCCGTCTGCTGGACGATGCCGTCACGCTTAACATCGCGGCCTTCCATCAGGAATTTACCGACTTCCAGGTGCTCGAATTCACGGGCACCGCGTTTGCCACGTTTAACGTGCCGCGCGCGCTGTCCAAAGGTGTCGAGATTGAAAGCGTTATTCGTCCTAACAGCGAACTGACCTTCAGGGCGTCTGCCACAATCCTGGATGCCGGATATCCCGACGATTGCGCAGGCGACTCGACGGCTCCGCAGGTGGTGTCGCTGTGCGGTTTCTCGCTCACCAATGCGCCGGATTTTGTCGGGATCATCGGCGGGCTTTGGGAAAAGCCGATTAATGATACGACCGAGTTCTTCCTTTCCGGACAACTGCGGATGGAAGGCGACCAGCGCACATCAACACAGGGTATCGTCCCGCCGTCAGCTGCACAAATCGCAGCCGTCGGCATTGACGCGGCGGTCGCTGCCCAGCCGCTTATCGTTGCGGACGTGCAAGACGGCAAAGCCTTCGTCAACTTGCGCGCGGGTCTGCGGTTTGGTGATGGCGCCTATTCGATTGAGGGCTTCGTCAACAACCTGACCGATCAGGTGGTTCGCGGCGTGACCTTCAACACGACGCTGCGAGGTAGTGGTGCGGCGAACTCACGTTCGGCCTTCTCGCTCCAGCCGCGGACTTATGGTGTGGTGGTTCGCGCCAAGTTCTAAGCGCGAGCACAAGCAAACAAGGAAAGGCCGCTCGGGCAACCGGGCGGCCTTTTTTGTTTGTGGCGGTTTGTTTGTGTTCGCCCATCCGGGCGAACTCCTCGCTAGATGTCCTCCGCTACGCTGCGGACCCGCTGCGGGCGGCCGCTTGGCCTTGCGACGCCCGTGGGCTCGTTCCGGTGCAAAGAAAATGGCGCCACGGTTCCCCGCAGCGCCATTGATCTGTTCACGAATGTGCGAGGTCTTACATCGACCGCGCAATCAGCATTTTCATCACTTCGTTCGAACCGCCAAAGATCCGCGTGATGCGGCTGTCGCGGTACATTTTGGCGATGGGGTATTCATTGATGTAACCAGCGCCGCCGTGCAGTTGCAGGCATTTGTCGACCGTCTCGCCTTGCAACTCGGTGCACCAGTATTTCGCCATCGAAGCGGTCGCCACGTCAAGCTCGCCTTTGAGCAGCTTGGCGATGCAATCGTTGACGAAAACCCGCGCCGCCGTGCCGCGCGCCTTGAGGTCGGCGAGCACGAATTGCGTGTTCTGGAAATCCCAGATGGTTTGCCCGAACGCCTTGCGGCTTTTTACATAGTCGATTGTTGTGTCGAGCGCTTTCTCGATGCCGGTGCACGCGCCCATGGCGATCACGAGGCGTTCTTGAGGAAGCTCGCCCATCAGCTGGTAAAAGCCTTTGCCCTCAACCCCGCCAAGCACGTTTTCAGCTGGCACAAACACATTGTCGAAGAACAATTCGGAGGTGTCGGCAGCATCAAGCCCGATCTTGTCGAGCTTCTTGCCGCGTTCAAACCCTTCTGCGCCCTCGGTTTCGAGCAGCATCAGCGAGATGCCCTTGGCGCGTTCGTTCGGGTCGGTTTTGGCGACAACAACGATGAAGTCGGCGGTCTGACCATTCGAGATATAGGTCTTGGCCCCGTTGATGCGGTAGCCATTGCCGTCTTTCAATGCGGTGGTGGTGATCGACTGAAGGTCGGAGCCGACCCCCGGCTCGGTCATGGCAATCGCGCTGACCAGCTCGCCGGTGACGAGTTTGGGCAGATATTTCTGCTTCTGCTCCTCGGTGCCGTGGCGGACGAGGTAGGGCAGGATGATGGTGTTGTGCAGGGACGCGGCAAAGCCATCGACATCGTGCTTCGATTGCTGGTCAATGACGACCATATCGTGGCGAAAGTCGCCGCCGTGGCCGCCGTATTGTTCCGGAACCGAAACGCCAAGAAGGCCGGCCTGGCCTGCCTCGTTCCAGAACTCGCGTTCAACCTGACCATCGTCGCGCCATTTCTGGACGCGTTTTTGGGGTGCGTGTTGCTGATAAAATTTGCCCACGGCATCGGCGAAGATCGCAATCTCTTCGTCTTCCATGAATTCGGGCTGTGGCACGTCAATGACGGGCATGTCTCTCTCTCCTAAAATCCCAATTGAGTAACGAGGTGGCGCGCCTGAAAGACGCGCTCCCTTAGATCACTTACCCTTCCAGTTGGGCGCGCGTTTCTCTGCAAAAGCGGCTGCGCCCTCGCGCGCGTCCTCGGATACGAAGACCGGCGCGATGAGCTTGCCCTGGCGATCGTAACGCTCGTCCATTGGCCAGCCGCGCGATTCCTTGATGATCTGCTTCGAGACGCGCACCGCGAGCGGGCCGTTCGCTGCGATCTTGGCGGCGAGTTCCTTTGCCCCGTCAAGCGCCGAACCTTCGGTCACGGTGTTGATCAGGCCCAGCTCATAGGCGCGGGCGGCATCGATGAAGTCACCGGTCAGTGCCAGTTCCATCGCAATGCGTTCAGGGATCTGGTCGGGCAGCATCATGACGCCGCCGGCTGCTGCGACAAGGCCGCGCTTTGCCTCCGGGATGCCGAATTTGGCAGCCGAAGATGCAACCACAAGGTCGCAGGCGATCATCAATTCAAGCCCGCCGGCAAGTGCATAACCTTCGACAGCCGCAATCAGGGGTTTTGCAGGCGGGGCCTGCACCACGCCGCCAAAGCCGCGGCCTTCGACAGACGGGCTCTCGCCGCGAAGGAAACCTTTAAGGTCCATGCCCGAACAGAACGTGCCACCAGCACCCGTCAGAATGCCAACGCGAAGGTCGTCTTCTGCATCAAGGCGGTCCATCGCCGCAGCAATCGCTTCGGAGGCGGCCTTGGTCATGGCGTTTTTGGCTTCGGGACGGTTGATCGTCACGATCAGCACGCCATTGTCGACTTCGGTAAGGACTTCTTCGCTCACAGGTACTCTCTCCCTTTGCAAATCTCGTGATGCCTTGATTGGCATTTCAAATTGCAACTCAATTCTTGTGTAAGGAGTGCAGACGCTTTACGCACCCGTCAACCGCAATTTTTGCAAATAACAAAACCCAAGGGATGAGAGAGAGACGACTATGGCAGAGGCATACATCATTGACGCAGTGCGCACCCCGCGCGGCATCGGCAAACAGGGCAAGGGCGCGCTCGCCGCATCCCACCCGCAACACCTGGCCGCGACCGTTCTGAAAGCGGTTGCGACACGCAACAATCTCGACACCTCGACGGTCGACGATGTGATCTGGTCGGTGTCGACGCAAGACGGAATGCAGGCGGGCGACCTTGGCCGGATGGCCGCGCTCGATGCAGGCTATGACATCACGTCATCGGGCACCACGCTCGACCGGTTCTGCGGCGGTGGTATCACCTCGGTCAGCCTTGCCGCAGCGCAGGTGATGAGCGGCATGGAAGATTGCGTTGTCGCAGGTGGCACAGAGATGATGAGCCTCACCTCGGCCATGAGCCAGGAAAAGATGAAAGCAGGGCTCAAGCCGCCGATGATGGGCAGCTATAACGAGCGTCTTCAAGCCAAGCACCCGCAAAGCCACCAGGGCATTTGTGGCGATGCGATCGCGACAATCGAAGGCTTCACCCGCGAAGAACTGGACGAGGTAGGCGTGCGTTCACAAGAGCGCGCTGCAACCGCGATTGCCGAAGGGCGCTTTGACAAATCCGTCGTTCCGGTTCTCGATGATGAGGGCAATGTCATTCTCGACAAGGAAGAATATCCGCGCCCCGGCACGACGAAGGAATCGCTCGCAGAGCTTCAGCCTGCTTTCACCAAGATTGCCGACGTGCCGCTTGATGCAAACGGCACCACATTCCGCGGTCTTATCAACCAGAAGTATCCGGATGTTGAAATCCAGCACTTCCACCACGCGGGCAATTCATCGGGCGTTGTCGATGGCGCGGCGGCTGTCCTCATCGCGTCCAAGGAATATGCGCAAAAGCATGGCCTCAAACCGCGCGCGCGCATCGTGCAGACCGCGAACATGGGCGATGATCCCACGCTGATGTTGAATGCACCTGTGCCAGCGGCGAAGAAGGTGCTTGAGAAAGCAGGGCTTACTACCGACGATATCGACCTGTTCGAGATCAACGAAGCGTTTGCAGTTGTGGCGGCCAAATTCGTGAAAGACCTCGATCTTGACTGGGACAAGGTCAACGTCAACGGCGGCTCGATTGCTTTGGGCCACCCCATCGGCGCAACCGGCTCGATCCTCATCGGGACAATGGTCGATGAGCTTGAACGTCAGGGCAAGAAACGCGGCCTTGTCACCATGTGTGCAGCAGGCGGTATGGCCCCTGCGATCATCATCGAGCGCGTCGACGACTTCGTAGACTAGGTGTGTTCCGGGGAAGTGCTGACAGCATTTGTCACTTCCCCGGGCCGCCCCCTGCCTCTACCCCTCATGGCCAGCCAATGATCAAGGGGAAGGCTTGCCATGTTCAAAGCTACTGTCACCGCATTAGTCGCCGTGGCGACTTGTCTCGCTGCTCCGGCTGCGGCGCAAACCCAGTCGCAAATCGACCAGGCGTTGGGCAATTTCACGCGCGCGCAACAGGCGCTTGGCGCGAATGAAAGCTGCTTTGTCCTCGAAGATGACGCACGGCTCTATGCCGATATTCTCGTCAGGCAATTGCAAACCCAGTTGCAGCGGGCCATCGGCGATACTTTCGATCCCGAAGCCATCAGGGAAGACGCTCGCGAAGCGTTCGAGGGATGCGCATCGCGTACCGCGGCTCCCGAAATCTGGCAAAGCGTCGATTCCGTGCGCGATATGGGAATGATCTTCACGGTCGGCACGAGCCTCATTTCGCTCGATCCGTCCGAATGCGTTAGAGACGCTGTCTCCCCCGTCACCGCTGCGGATTTCGACGCCGTTTCTGCGCTCACTCTCGACAGCCTCGATGATAAGAAAAACGAGCAAATCCGCGCCATCGCCGCCAATGTCGTGCCGATGATCGAGGGAGAATGCGCAAAAAAACCAACTTTCAATTATCCTTCGACTATGCGACCCGCGATTGCGAAGCTGAGAGCGTTTCAGCACTTGAGGCTTCTGCAAGGCGAGGCCGCCTCATCGCAGCTTGCATCGCTCGGCATTCCGCAAGGTTCGGATAGAGATCCATGGATTGGTGCGGTGCGCTCCCGCTTCACAATTTCACGGCCTCTGGGTGAAGACTACACCGCAGTGACCGCCTGGCGGACTTACGATCAGAAGAAAGCGGTCGCTTCTGCGCATCTGCGGGTCGGCTCGACCATGAGAGGGAACGGTAAACTATACTTTACCAGAGACCGCCTGATCGCGGCGCGCATGGATGGAGACTACGATTCGATTGTATTGTCTGCGGTTGAAGGCAACCGTTTTTACACTCTGCGCCGCACCAACAAAGGCGTGAAGCCCGATTTCTTCGGCGAAAATCAGGCCGAGTTCGAGATGTTCGAAAGCGAGCGCGACAAGTTCTTCAGAGAGAATGACGAGAACACCAACTTCTACATTTCCTATCGTCCGACAACCAAAGGCTCGCTTAAACCCTTCATCAAGAATGGCTCCGAGCGCCGCGCGATGGTCAACATGGGAGATCTGGTTCGCGGATATCTTTGGGCAATGGCACCTTCCGCAATTGACCAGTGACAGGCGATCCAGAGCGGTTAAAACCCTCGCACTTGAGATAAGTGAGAGGGCTCAAATGATCGCAGACAACACACCCGTCATTATCGGGGTAGGACAGTATTCCGAACGCGTGGGCGAGCCCGGCTATGAAGCGTTGTCCTATATGGATCTGGGCGGGCGTGCGCTGGCGGCAGCGATTGCTGACAGCGGCGCTGCGCACCCGGTTGCCCCAGCGATAGACACGGTGGGCGCGATCCGGGCGTTTGAAATCTCCCGGCCCGACCGCGAACCGCCTTTTGGCGGATCGAACAATGTCCCGCGCTCGATGGCGGGCCGCGTGGGCGCGAACCCCGAGCGTGCGATCCTTTCGACCACGGGCGGCCAGTATAACCAGTATCTTGTCGGCGAATTCGCCGAGGCGATTGCTGCGGGCGAAAGCGAATGTGCGGCCATCGTCGGGGCAGAGGCGATCTCGACCGTGCTTGCGCTTGCGGCCAAGGGCGAGAAACCCGATTGGTCCGAGGAGGTTGAAGGGAGCCTCGAAGACAGGGGGTATGGCAGCGATGGATTGATGGAGCCCGCGCTGTTCGCGCATGGCGCAACCGGCGCGATCCCGCTTTACGCCATTGCCGAGAATGCGCGGCGGGCAAAGCTGGGGCTTTCGCTGGATGAGTATCGCCAAACAATCGGCGAGCTGTTCGAGCCGTTTACGAAAGTTGCGGCGAAAAACCCCCACGCGGCCGCTCCCAAAGAGCGCAGCGCCGAGGAACTGGCGAGCATCACCGAGCGCAACCGTATCGTCGCCGAGCCGTATGCCCGCATGACCGTGGCGCGCGATCAGGTGAACCAATCCGCCGCCATCCTTATCGCAAGCGCCAAAAAGGCGCGCGAATTGGGTGTTGGGCAAGACAAGTGGGTGCATATTCACGGCGTGACTTCGGCGACCGAACTGGAACTGTCCGAGCGCCCCGATCTGTCCGCAAACCCGGCGTCGATTGCGAGCGTCGAGCAGGCGCTGAAAATCGCGGGCAAGGGCATGGAGGACATGGCCTTCCTCGATTTCTATTCCTGCTTTGCCATCCCCGTCTTCAACCAGATCGACCATTTCGGTCTGAGCGTCGATGACCCGCGCGGGCTGACATTGACGGGCGGATTGCCGTTCTTTGGCGGTGCGGGGAACAATTATTCAGCCCACGCCATCGTCGAGGCGGTCGGGCGCGTGCGGGCCGACAGGGGCAAGTTTGCCCTGGTGGGTGCGAACGGTGGCTGGATGAGCAAATATGCGACCGGCATCTATTCGACCCAGCCAGCAGACTGGTCGCAGGTGCGCGTCGCCAAATTGCCCGACGCCGACAACGGTGTCCCGCGCAGCCACGAGCCGTTCGATAGCGCGAGCGTTGAAAGCTACACGATCAACGTCACCAGAAAGGGTGCAGATGCGGTGTGGATCGGGCGCAATGACACGGGCGAGCGGGTGGTTGGCAATGCGGACCTGGCTCACGAACCGACCCGCGCGGCGTTTGAGGGGGGAAGCCCCTTCGGCGCCCGGCTGAGCGTGACCCGCGATGAGCGTGGCCGCAATATCGGGCGCGTCGCCTGAACCTGTCACTCTCCCGCTCAAGGGACTGTCGTGATCTTGAACCGCTCCAACGAGCGGGCGAAGGGCGCTCACCTTTGACAAATCGTGCCTTTGTCGCTAGATAGTTTCAAACGAAACTAAATTTCGTTGATTCCTGCGCTACGGCAGTGTTTCATCAACTAAAGGTATTGGCACATGACCCTCCAAGAGCCCCTCCACCCCGGTGACTTGTTCGCAAACCCCGCTGGTCTCGACGGCTTTGAGTTCGTCGAATTCTCGGCTCCCGAGAAGGGCATGCTGGAGCCGGTGTTTGAGAGCATGGGCTTTACCCACATCGCCAACCACCGCTCGAAAGATGTAGCCTTGTGGCGTCAGGGCGGGATCAATTTGGTGGTGAATTATGAGCCAAAGTCAGCCGCCTGGTACTTCGCGCGCGAACACGGCGCAGGCGCTTGCGGAATGGCCTTCCGCGTGCGCGATGCGGCCAAGGCGTATACCCATGTGCTCGAACAAGGCGCAGAGCCGGTTGCCAATGCTCCCGGCCCCATGGAGCTCTCCATTCCGGCAATTCGCGGCATCGGGGGGTCGATCCTCTACTTCGTTGACCGCTATGCCGACGACAATGGCGAGGGTCTGTCGATCTATGACATCGACTTTGAATATCTCCCCGGCATCGACAAGCACCCCGAAGGCTGCGGCTTCAAGCTGATCGATCACCTCACCCACAACGTTTACGGCGGGCGCATGGCCTATTGGGCCGACTTCTATGAGAAGCTCTTCAACTTCCAGGAAATCCGCTATTTCGACATCAAGGGCGAATACACTGGCCTCACTTCCAAGGCGCTGACCGCGCCTGACGGAAAGATCCGCATCCCGCTCAACGAAGAGGGTGAGAACGGCAAGGGCCAGATCGAGGAGTATCTTCGCGAATACAACGGCGAAGGCATCCAGCACATCGCTCTCATCTGCGACGATATCGTGGCGGCTTGGGACAAGCTTAAAGAGCTCGACGTGCCCTTCATGACTGCGCCGCCAGAGACATATTACCAGATGCTGCCAGAACGTCTTCCCGGCCACGGTCAGGATGAAGGCGAGCTCAAATCGCGCGGCATCCTGCTTGACGGCACTACTGAAGGTGGTTCGCCCCGCCTGCTGCTCCAGATCTTCGCAGAGCCGCGCATTGGCCCGGTGTTCTTCGAGTTCATCCAGCGCGTTGGCGACTACAAGGACGGCTTTGGCGAGGGCAACTTCAAGGCGCTGTTCGAGAGCATCGAGCGCGACCAGATCGCGCGCGGTGTGCTGAACACCGAAGAGGAACCTGCCCAATGACCCATCCCGTGAAACTGGGCGGCGTTCACCACACAGCTCTGCGGTGCAAGGACGCCAAGGAAACCGTTGAGTGGTATGCCCGCGTGCTCGGCATGGAATACACGACCGCTTTTGCCGAAGATCATGTGCCTTCCACCGGCGACTATGATCCGTACATGCACGTCTTCCTAGACGCGGGGAACGGCAACATCCTCGCCTTTTTCGAACTCCCCAACCAGCCCGAGATGGGCCGCGATGCAAACACGCCCGCCTGGGTGCAGCACTTTGCATTCAAGGTGGGCTCTGAGGAAGAGCTTCTCGCCGCCAAGGCGCATATTGAGGGCGAAGGCGTCGACGTCCTTGGCCCCACGCACCACGGCATCTTCAAGTCGATCTATTTCTTCGACCCCAATGGCCACCGCGTCGAACTGGCCGCTGATATCGGCAGTGATGAGCAATACGCGGAATTGAAGCGCGTGGCACCGGTGATGCTCGAGGAATGGAGCAAGACCAAGACCGCCCCGCGCCACGCCGACTGGCTTCACGAGATCGCCCGCAAGGAACATGGCAACGCCTGAGGCGACTACCGACGGGACAAAGAAAAAGGGGCGCGAAGACCGAAATCTCCGCGCCCCTTTTTTGTGTTCCGGGTAGGGCTTAGAACGAGCCCGATACACCCACGAAGAAGAAGCGACCACGCGGACCAACCGGACGGACGAGCGAGCCAAGGAATGGCTTGCGGTCAGTGAGGTTGTTTACACCACCGTAGAGTTGGATGTCGTCGGTAACATCGTAGCTTACGTTAATGTTGTGCTCCAAAGCGCTGCCCGTCTTGAACTGTGATAGGTCAAGCAGGCCCTCGTTCTGTGTAACAGTCACGCTGTCACCCTCGATCGCAGCAACGAAGCTTGCCGAGTTTGACCGTTGCAGTGACGAATCAACGTAACGCCCGTTCCAGCCGATGCTCAGGCGGTCGAGATCCCAGTTGATGCCGAAATTGATGATCAGGTCTGGAACACCGATGACATTCAGAAGGTCGCTGTTGAGACCTTGGTCTGCGATCAACAATTGTTGCTGGAGAGGATCTTCCTCTGACTCAATCGTTTGCTGAATGATCGGATCGCTTTCTGTTGAACGCTCGAGGAAATATGTCCCCGTAGCACTCAAACGGAACGTGCCGTAGTCGCCATCACCAAATGGAGCATCGAAGGTATAACGTGCTTCGAAGTCGACCCCGCGTGCCCGCAGCGACGAGAGGTTGATGTTGCCGGACGTAAATCCGGAAATCGCACCACCATTGTTCGGATCGCGTTGGATGTTGTCACAAAACTGGTTGTCAATCGAAGGCAGATCAACACAAGCTTCAGCGATATCGGCCCCCGACAAGGTCCCGATAGCGTCGGTGATCTCGATGTCGTAATAGTCAGCAATGACAACGAGGTTGTCCAACGCGCCGCCAAGGATGCCGCGCGGTGCGAAGATACCACCAATCGTGAAGCTGTCCGACGTCTCCTCGATCAAGTTCGGGTTACCACCAGTAGTACCGGTCACGAACGCGGTCAGGAAGTCTGATGAATCGAACCCGTCTGCCACGAAGTTAAGGCAGTTCGCCTGGCGGTTTGTCGTACCGTCATTGACGTTGTCATTATCACACGGGTCCTCGTCCACGCCGATGAAGGCTGGGCCTTGCGGTGCGAACAATTCGCCAATGTTCGGTGCTCGGATGGCACGCGAATAGGTACCACGAAGCGTGAACCAGTCCACCGGCTTGTAGGTGCCGCCGAATGAATAGGTCTTTGTCGTACCGATGGTATTGTAATCGGAATAGCGGCCAGACGCCGTTACCTCGAGATACTCAATGCCGGGCAGTCCTTCGAGAAGCGGGAAGCGAAGCTCGCCGAAGCCTTCTTTGACGGAGATGCCTTGCCCATCGGTGGGCGAGATATCGATAATCGCAGCGGTGTTGCCGACAACATTGCCTTCGATGCGCTTGAAGGAATCAGGGACGAAGTTCGATGTGTCACGGCGATATTCGAAACCGGTTGCAAAACCGATTGGGCCACCTGGCAATTCAAAGAAGTTGCTCGTGTCGCCTGATACAACAGCCAAGAACTGCTGCTGCTCGATCACCGTGCGGTCCGTGAGATCAACGAATGCAAAGTCACGGCCTGCACCTTGGATCGCTTGTGAGCCGAGGATGTTGAGAGGTGCACAACGGCCATCTCCGATTTGGAAAGTCACCGGACGGGTCAGGCCATCCTCGTCAAGTGGTGGAGCACCAACGAACAGAGCTGCTGGCGAACGCTCGCCGGTAAGTTCAGCGCGGCAGACGATA
Source organism: Qipengyuania sp. S6317L1 (assembly GCF_023015615.1). Taxonomy (GTDB): domain Bacteria; phylum Pseudomonadota; class Alphaproteobacteria; order Sphingomonadales; family Sphingomonadaceae; genus Erythrobacter. Next base: position 218,341 of record NZ_JALKAJ010000001.1, read on the forward strand.
TCGCCCACTTGCGCAGAACTACCGTCGATCTGGATGTCCTGGCCGCCTCGAATGGCGTTGAGGTTACCGACACCTGCGTCGATATCAGCCTGTGTCAGAGCAACGGCATCGAGAGCCGTGTAATAACGGTCATTCAGACGCGAGCCGACATCGATGCTGTCGACTTCGGTGCGGCCCCAAGCGTAAGACACCTCGAATTTCACGGTATCGGTGATGTCGCCGCGGAAACCACCGGTTGCGCGGATGGTCGAACGCTCAACCGCAGAACCTGAATTGGTTTCAGAGCCAAGATTGTCACGAGCAACGAAAATCGTCGGTGTTTCATCACTCAGAGCGTCCACGATTGGAATCTGATCGATCAACGCTTGTGGCAGGAACGGGTTGTCGAGAGCGATTGGAATATCGTCCGAGAATGGAATGCCGTTAATGCTGGAAGACTCTGCATAAGCAAACTTTGCATCGGCGAAGAATGTGATCCCCTCGGTGATTTCATAGTCCACCCCAGCAGCAGCCACGACACGCGTGATCTCTGGAATGAGGGTCTGACCAAGGGCAGTCTCGCCAATAGCAATCCCGTCGCCGCCGATTGCGTTAAAGGCACCGGTGGCAAATCCTGGATTGAAAGCACGCAGTTCGCCGGTCACTGGATCAATAATCTGGAGCACGGGAATGTTGGTTCCCGGGATGTTTGGCACCGCATCCACCGATGGATCGAAGGTCCCGGGGGTCGCGGTTGCATCGAGCGTGTCTAAGAGAGCGAAGAATGGCACGTTAAACGAACCTGGCGCCAAGCCGATCGTCGAACCAGGGCTCGAAACCGGAAGGGTTCGGTTCGGGAAGAACGCATTGCGCGTGCCGGGGGCAAGGCCAAGGAACGCGTTTGCTGCATCATTCGAACCGTTGAATGACGAAAAGCCGGGCCCTGCAATATCGGGACGGTCACCGTTCGTGATCGAAGTCGAGTGCGAGTATTCGAGAGCGAAAACCGCGCTTCCTCGACCGTCAGAGAATTCGCCGCCGCCTGCGACGGATACGAAGTAATCTTCCGCATCGCCTTCATCGCTGATGCCGGTTTGAGCGCGATATTCGATGCCGTCGAAATCACGACCAGTGCGGGTTTTGAAGTTCACAACGCCGGAAACAGCGTCTGCACCATAGATTGCCGAAGCGCCGCCGGTCAGCACTTCAACGCTGCCGATCAGAGCTTGCGGGATCGAACTCACATCGACCGTCGCTGTGCCCGCGAAGCCAGGCACGTGGCGGCGGCCATCTTGAAGGACGAGTGTCCGCGCCGTGCCCAATTGGCGAAGGTTCAAAGTACTTGCACCGGTCACATCGCCGCCGTCCGCACTATCGAGAGTTGCCGGCAGAGCGCCTTGGAGCGCTGGAATATCACGCAGCGCTTCGGTGATGTCGACTTCGCCAGTGTCGCGGAATTCTTCGGCCGTGACGACCTGAACAGGGCTTGCCAAAGCAGTGGTCGCATCGGTCGCAATGCGCGAGCCGGTCACGACGATCCGGTTGTCCGTGTTTTCGTCGTCAGCATTGCCTGCAACTTCCTGAGCGGAAGCGGCGAAAGGCATCGCGCTTGCCGCTGCAAGCCACAGCGCCTAGGATGAGATTTTGAGAGGTTTCATAGCGGGTCCCTTGTTGTTGTTGGTTAAGGTGGACAATGCGCAGGCCACTTGTGTCAAGAATACGTCATGTCATAATGGCTCATTTGCGTCACATTTTGCAAAAATGTTGCGCTAAAAACACACCTTGCCTTCATATTGAACACATAATCGCTGAAAGTGGACGTGGCGCTGCTGCTTCCATCGGCTCTCTTGCGCTTGGCCCGGTTCTGGGTAAGACCGTCGGAATGATTATTCATCCGGTTCGGCGCTTTGCCGCTTTTGTCGCTTCAGCCTTCGCATTGGTTTCTTTTTCAGACGGCGCGTTTGCGCAGTCCTATGTGCAGGCTGAATTTGACCCTTCGCTCCCGACGCTGACCGAGGTGATTGGCCACCAGCCCGGAGAGCGGATCACCAGCCCTGAAGAGACGGTGCGCTATCTTGAGGCACTGGTCGCTGCCGCGCCGGACCGCGCGCGCATGATCGAATATGCAACGAGCTGGCAGGGCAGGCCGCTCCACTATGTGGTTTTGACCGCGCCTGAAAATATGGCGCGCCTCGATACAATCCGGACCGATATGGCCAATGTGGCAGCGGGGCGGCCAAGCAATGGCGATGCCCTGCCGGTAACCTGGCTTGCCTATTCGGTGCATGGCAACGAAATCGCCTCGACCGATGCAGCGATCATGATGGCCTATCATTTGCTGGCTGCGACCGATGATCCGCGAACCCGGCAAATCATGTCTGAAACGATCGTCGTGCTCGACCCGGTCCAGAACCCTGATGGCCGCGCGCGTTTCGTCAGCCATTTTCGCAATGCCTTGGGCATGACGCCTATCGGTGACAGGCAAGCAGCAGAACATGATGAAACCTGGCCCAGCGGGCGCGTCAATCACTACATGTTTGACCTCAACCGCGACTGGTTCACGCTGAGCCAGCCGGAGACGCGCGGCAAGGTCAGTGCGATGCTTGAGTGGAACCCGGTGGTGGTTGCCGACATTCACGAGATGGGCGGCGATCAGACCTATTTCTTCGCGCCAGCAGCAGATCCGGTGAACCCCAATATTACGCCTGAACAGCTTGGCCTGTACGAGCTCATCGGGCGCAACAATGCGCGCAATTTTGATGCGTTGGGTGAACCCTATTTCACCCGCGAAATTTTCGACCTGTTCTATCCCGGCTATGGCGACACCTGGAACGCGCATCAGGGTGCGATCGGGATGACTTATGAGCAAGGCTCCGCACGCGGCCTTGTCTGGGACCGGCGCGATGGAACAGTGCTTCCCTATGGAACCACGGTTCGCAATCACTTCATCGCAAGTCTTTCGACAGCGGAAGCCGTGGCGCGCAACGCCGACAGATTTCTTGGCGATTATGCAAGATACCGCCGCGCCAATGCGAACGGCGCATCAGGCAGCGGGTCTTACGTCATTGATCTGGCGAGCCGCCGTTGGAATGCCGAGCGTCTGGGTCGCAGGCTGGCTGCACAAGGTATTGAGGTCGTGCGTCAATCGGGTCCTGTAACCGTATGTGGCCGCTCCTATCCGCAAGGTTATATTGCGGTTCCACAGGCGCAGCCCGCCGGTAAGTTGGTGCGAAGTCTTCTGGACAAGGATACGCAACTCCCTCGCGAGTTTATCACCGAACAGGAAAAACGCCGCTCGATCGATCTGGATCACGAGCTTTACGATGTGACCGCATGGTCCCTGGGGGCGATGTCGGGTGTGAAGATTGATGTCTGCAACCGCGCTGTCGGGGGCGGTCTTCTGACCGGAGATGAGGTGATTGCACCTGTTGGTGATGCCACGGGTGCCTACGCTGTCGCTGTTCCATGGAGCGATAGCGGACAGGCGACATTGGTGGCCCATGCCTTGCGCGAGGGGATCGAGGCGAGTTCCACCGACGAGGCGTTCACCAAGAACGGGCGGACATTCCCGCGTGGAACGGTGCTTTTTCCTGTTGCTCGAAACACGCCTGAAAAACTGGCGCGGCTGCGCGAACTCGCGGCCGAAATAGGCGCAGAAACCGTCGCTATTGACGATAGCTGGGTCGAAGACGGCCCCAATCTGGGAAGCTCTGCGTTCCGCCGGCTGACCGTGCCCAAGATCGCAATCGCGTGGGATGAAGGCGTATCGCAGCTGAGCGCCGGAGCATTTCGCTTTGTCATCGAACAGCGTCTTGGCCTGCCGGTCGTGCCGATCCGCACCAACCGTTTTGGCCGGGCTGACCTTTCCGAATACGATGTGGTGATCGTGCCCGACGGCTCTCCGAGCGGCGCTATGGGGTCGAGCGGTATCAGTAATCTGCGCAGCTTCGTATCTGGTGGCGGCGTTCTGGTGGCGGTTGGCAATTCGGTGCGGGCCTTTGCGTCGGGTGATGATGCGCTTCTTGCGGTCGAGCGTGAGGCTGCACTGGGGCGTTCCGCGAAGGACGAAAGCGTGGAAGCCGGATCACTTACCGAAGCCGAAGTGATCGAAAGCGAAGAAGAGTACCGCAAGCTTATCGCCAATCAGGAGGCCTTGCCTGATACGCTGCCCGGCGCGCTGCTCAACACCGTTGCCGACACCGAGCATTTCCTCTCGGCCGGGTATGACGATGGCGCAGTGGTGCTTGCCAGCGGTTCGCTTGTGTTTACGCCGCTTGATCGCTCCAACGGTAGCAACGTGCTGCGGTTCGCCGCAGCGGATTCGCTGATTGAAAGCGGCTATGTCTGGGACGAAAACCGGCGTCAGATCGCCTTCAAGCCTTATATGATGGCGCAAGGAACGGGCCGTGGAATGACCATTGCCTTTGCCCATGATCCTTCGACAAGAGCGTATCTCGACGGTCTCGATCTGCTAATCGCCAATGCGGTTCTGGTCGCACCCTCGCGGGTGCGCTGAAACCTGCGGGTTTTTCCTTAGCGTTTTTCCCGAGGGATTAAGGTTAATCAATCCTCATCATCGTGACCTAGCACCCTTGTGACGCACCAAGGTCTGCAATCCAGCAGCCTTGCCACAAAGCATGCGAGGGGCGACGATGCGGGTTCTGTTCTATCTGCCGGTGATCACCCCGTGGTGGTTTGAAAACATCATTGTCCCGCTGCTGGAAAAGCTTGCGGCGGACAATGAGATTCATATTCTTGCACCGATTGTCTGGAAGGGCACGGGCGTGGGGCAATGCCAATACGATCTGTGCGCGCATATGCCGCAGATACATTGGCATATCGTAACCGATCACGACCACGTTTCAATGCGCACCAAGGCTACACAGGCCGGTGCGATCATCGACTTCGTGAAAGGCCTGGCTCCCGATTTTGTGCTGTGTCGTTCGGCTGACCTTGAAACTGTGCGGCAATTTCCCGGTATCGTGCGTCATATCACAGAGGGAGGCGCGGAACCGCTTTCGTTTCCCGTGGATGCGGTTCATTTCACGAAAGAGCCGTTTGCGCACGGGATCATCCCCGATCTCGATGATGCGCATTTCAGGCGGCTTAATTCTCTGGTGGAACCCTATTGGCAGCCTCTGGTGGATGCGTGCCCTGCCAAGGGTGCGGCGCGAAATGCCATTCGCCAATGGGCTAAGCTGCCCTTCGACCGCCCGATCCTTTTTCTTCCGCTAGAATATGAGCACGAGGAAAACTTCTTCACCATCCATCGCAAGGGCGCCTTGCCCAATGTTCGATGGGTTGAAGAACTGCTCGATGCATTGGACCCGCGCGTTTTTGTGGCGATGACCAACCACCCGCTGAACGAACTTTACGTCGACAACAGCGCAATTGAAATGCTGGCGGCGACCCATCCCGAACGGCTTTCGCTTCTGCCTGCGCAAATGCCTAGCGGGGCGCGCACCACGCCGTCCCTTATGCGGGCTGCTGACGGTGTATATCTGGGCGATTCCAAGGCATTCTCGCTCGCTGCGTTCTGCGGGACACCGATCGTGCGTCGTTCCAAATTCGAAAGCGCGAATTGGCTTGGGGCAAGCGAAAATCTGGAGGGGTTTGCCGCGGACCTCATCAAGGGATGCGCGCTGGCGCCAAGCGATGCGAGTGCACGCACATGGTTCGCTTGTCACGCAGCGAATAATCTCGTCTGGCCAAAGGATCCTGAACTGACTGGCGCAGACATTCTGGAGCGTCTTTCCAAACCATTCAACCCGGAACGCTGGGAGAGAAATCTCGGCGTTTACGCAGCAGACTGGATGCGCGGCGAGCAGGTGGCGACATGACCGCAGTGCCGGTAATCCAAGCGCCGCGAAACTCGCCCGCATCCGATACATTTTACAGAGCGATTGCGAGCGAGAAGGATGCGTTGCAGGCCTTTCTGCAAACCCCGCCGCAAGCGTCAATCGAGAAGGTTATCGCCCTCATCTCGGCGCAAAGTCAGTCCGTTATCGTCACAGGCATCGGTAAATCAGGTCATATCGCAGCCAAGATCGCGGCCACGATGTCGAGCCTTGGAACGCCAGCACATTTCATGAATGCAGCAGAAGCCGCTCACGGCGATTTAGGGGCGGTGCGACCAGGCAGCCTCGTTATCATGCTGTCGCACAGTGGAACGACGCAAGAGATCGCCCGGTTGGTTCCCATGCTGCGCGCCCGCGCCTGCATTCTGGTCGCTATAGTCGGGCGCAAGGATTCGCCGCTGGCAAGGGCTGCCGAGCACACGATCCTTGCCGAAGTGGAAGGCGAGGCGGATCACATTGGAATGGCGCCGACCTCCAGCACCACATTGCATCTTGCGATCGGTGATGCGCTGGCGGTTGCAGCAAGCGCGAGGCGCGGGTTCACGCGCGATGATTTTTTGCAACATCATCCCGCTGGTCTTCTGGGTCGGCAGATGATCCCTGTCACAAACCTCATGCGACACGGCGAGGATCTTCCGAAAGTGTCGCCCGAATTGCCCCTCGTTGACTTGCTCAGTGTCATGTCAGCGAAGCGCATGGGCGCTGCCTGCGTCGTTGATAGCGTTGATCGCCTACTTGGTCTGGTGGTTGATGGAGATGTGCGACGATACCTCCAGCGCGGCACGGATATCACCGGTGTAACAGCAGGGGAGCTGATGCAACCCTGCCCGCAAACAGTGGGACTGGACGCGACCCTTGGTGATGTCCTCGCGTTGCGATCCAAAGCACGGCGCGCGTGGCTGGTGTTGCCGGTGGTCGATGCCGAAGGCCACCTTGAAGGCATGCTCCATGCGCAAGATGTTCTGGAATAAGCGATGAAGATTGTGGCCTTCATTCCCGCCAAGGGAAACAGCGAGCGAGTGCCCGGAAAGAACCGTGCGGTTCTGGATGGCGAACACCTTTTCAAACGAAAGCTGCGTCAGGCTCTCGACTGCCCCCTCATCACCGAGGTGTGTCTGGATAGCGAGGATGCCGAAATCGCCGCGCTCGCAAGCGATCTGCCCGTGACGTGGCTGGAGCGCCCGGCTTATCTTGCAACCAATGCCACCGACGGGCACGCCATGTTTGCATGGCAGTGCAGCCAAAGACCCGGCGCCGACATCTGGGTCCAATTGCTGTGCACAGCCCCGTTCGTCACCGCCGATACAATCACCCGCGCGCTTGAGGCTCTGATTGAGAACCCCAGTGCCGACAGTCTTGTGGGCGTTGTTCGCGAGAAACACTATTGCTGGGCTCACGGGCGCCCTCAATACCTTGATGCAAAGGGCTGTGTTCCCAACAGTGGCGACCTGCCTGAAACCGTTGCGGAGGCGATGAGCCTTTACATGGTGCGACGATCAGAAAACGGCACGCCTCCGGATCAGCGCTATGGCCGCTCACCCATCATGTTTGAGCTTGATCCAACCGAACAGATCGACATCGACACTCCCTCGGATTTTGCCCTCGCAGAGACAATTGCCGCCGGACAACGCTCACGCGAGGCCGCTCGTTTCCGATCAATGACGGGCGTCCTTTCCTCCACCGTCCTCGCCGACATCGCCAAGGAACTTGGTATCCCGGCGGTCCTGCCTGCACATATCCGCCCGACCACAGGCGGCAAAGTTATGGGAAGGGCCAAGACCCTGAAATTGGGCAAAGTGAACCGCGACGCCCCGAGCGACGCATGGAAAGGAATTTACGGCGCCCTTCAATCCTATGGTTTCGTGCGGCAGGGTGATGTCATCATGGTTGCCAATGAAGTTCCTGGGCGCGCGTATTTCGGGGACCTCAACGCATCGCTCGCCGTCAGGGCGGGGGCGGTCGGCGCCGTGATCGACGGCGTCACCCGCGATACCGAGGATGTGCGACGCCTTGGACTGCCGGTTTATGCGCACGCCAGCCACTGCAACGACATCAAGTTTGAGGGCACTCTCAAAGCCATGAATACCCCGATCCGCATCGGCGAGGTCCCGATCAGCAACGACGATGTGGTGTTTGCTGATGAAGACGGCGTGGTGGTCATCCCGCAAAGCGACTGGAGCAAGGTTGAGGCTCTTGCCTGGGATGTCCTCGCAACCGAAGCCCAGATCCGCCTGAGCGCGGCGCGCGGCGATGATGTGCAGAAGATCTTATCGGCGCATGGCGCGTTTTAGGAGGCGGTGATGAAGCACGTTCAAGTCGGCAATCTGACCATCGGGAGTGACCAGCCATTTGTCCTCATCGCCGGGCCTTGCGCGATGGAAAGCCGGGAACATGCGCTGGAAATGGCTGCGGGCCTCAACGAGATCTGCACAGCTCTCGGCATAGGGTTCATCTACAAATCTTCTTTCGACAAAGGCAATCGAACCGCGGTGTCTTCTCCTCGCGGTATCGGGCTTGGTGAGGCGTTGAACGTCTTCAGCGAAATCCGCGAAACTTTAGGCTGCCCGGTGATCACCGATGTCCACGAACCCGCGCAGTGCGCGCCCGTGGCGCAGGTGGTAGACGTGCTGCAAATCCCCGCCTTCCTGTGCCGTCAAACCGATCTGCTCCTCGCAGCGGGGAAAACAGGGCGCGCGATCAATGTAAAGAAGGGACAGTTTCTGGCGCCTTGGGATATGCCCAATGTGGCGGCCAAGATTGCCAGCACCGGCAATGACAACATCCTCCTGTGCGAGCGAGGGAGCAGCTTTGGCTACAACACGCTCGTCAACGATATGCGAAGCCTGCCGATCATGGCTGGGACCGGCTATCCGGTGGTATTTGACGCCACACACTCGGTCCAGCAGCCCGGTGGGCAGGGGACTTCCAGCGGCGGGCAGCGCGAGTTTGTCGCACCGCTCGCGCGCGCCGCGCTGGCGGTGGGCGTAGCTGCACTCTTTATCGAAACGCATCAGGAACCTGATGGCGCGCCGAGCGATGGGCCCAATATGATCCCGCTCGCTCAGATGCGCGCTTTGCTGGAGCAGTTGCGACCGTTCGATGGCCTCGCCAAATCGCTATTGTAGCTCGGCGGGCCCTCCCGAAATTCGGCGACCCCATCAAAATCTCCTGCAAACGACATGATTGATGCTCGATTGCGATGCGAGAGCGTGTATGGTTTTCAAAGCGCATGAAACACGGGGCATTGAAGTGAAGCGAATTCTCGATTGGATCAAACGACATCCGATTATCACTGTCATCATCGCGCTTGTCCTTTTGGCGATTGTGTGGGCCATCTTCTCCTCGGGTGAGCGCGACTACGAATATGTCTCTGAAGAGGCTAGCGTGGGTGAAGTGGCCCGTGTCGTGTCCGCCAGCGGCACGTTGAGAGCGCTCAACACGATCAACGTGGGCGCGGAAGTTTCCGGCCAGATCACGCAGGTTTATGTCGACTTCAACTCGCCCGTGGCCGCTGGCCAATTGCTCGCAGAAATAGACGCAACGCGGCCCCGCGCCCGTGTGACCCAAGCCCGCGCGCAGGTGGATCTGGCGCGCGCCAGCCTTGCTCAGGCACAGGCCTCGATCGCCCGCTCTACAACAGATGTCGATGTGCAAACTCGCGAATTTGCCCGGCGTAAGGAGCTGGCGGAAAAGGGCTTCGTATCGACCGCTGGATTGGATCAGGCGGAGAATGCCCTCGTTGCGGCCAAGGCCAATCTGAGCACCGCGCAGGCACAGGCACAAAGCGCGCGCGCCCAGATTGCTCAGAGCATGGCAGAGCTGGAATCGGCGCGCCTCGATCTCTCGCGCACTCGCATCGTCGCGCCCACCAGCGGGGTCGTAATCGACAAGCTGGTTGAACCCGGCACGACGGTTGCAGCAAACTTCCAGACGCCCAACCTCTTTACCATCGCCGCCGACACAAGCCGCATGCAGGTCGAGGCCTCGGTGGATGAGGCTGACATTGGTCAGGTGCGTTCGGGCCAGACGGTGCGCTTTACCGTCGATTCCTACCCCGATGCCGACTTCGAGGCATCGGTTCAGCAAATTCGCCAGTCCGCCACGCAGTCGGGAAATGCGGTTAGCTATCTCGTCATTCTCGATGTCGACAATTCCGACGGACGCTTGCTTACCGGCATGACTGCCAATGTCGAGATTATCACTGGCACGAAGTCAGATGTGCTTCGCGTGCCGGTTGCTGCCACCCGCTTCTTGCCGCGCGAAGATGATCGCGGTGAGCAGCTTGACGAGGAAGGCGAGGATGCGAAGCAGGCATATGTCTGGGTGCCGGCCGAAGATCCATATGCGCCTTCGCGGATCGCGGTCACAATCGGGCTTGAGGGCGAAGATTATGTCGAGATCACCAGTGGCATTGAGGCCGGGCAAAGCGTGCTCGTTCGCTCCAGATCCTTGCGTGGCGATGGCTCTGGCGAAGGTTCTTAGGGCGCGATGATGGCCACCCCCGCAACGCCTCGAACCGCAACGGATCAGCCGCTTATCGAAACCCGCAAGCTTGTCAAAAGCTACAATCTGGGCGGCGAGACCATCCATGCGGTCAATGGCGTGTCGCTCAGCATCGAGCGGGGCGAATATGTTGCTATCATGGGGACCAGCGGCTCTGGCAAATCGACCTTCATGAACATGATCGGCTGCCTTGATGTGCCCACATCTGGACAAGTCCTGATCGACGGGACGCCCACCGCGTCCATGTCGAGCGATGAACTGGCCAGTTTGCGCAATGAGAAAATCGGCTTTGTTTTCCAGCAATTCAATCTGCTCGCCCGCACATCCTCGATCGACAATGTCGCGGTGCCGCTCATCTATGCGGGCATCGACAAGGCAGAGCGGCGAGAGCGGGCGATTGCCAAGCTTCGGGACATGGGGCTGGGCGACCGGCTTCTCAACACGCCGGCCAAGCTTTCGGGCGGTCAGCAGCAGCGAGTCGCTATCGCAAGGGCGCTTGTGACCGAGCCATTGGTGCTGCTCGCAGACGAGCCCACCGGCGCTCTCGACACCCGAACAAGTGAAGAGATCATGGCGATCTTCGAGAAGCTCAATGCGGCTGGTATCACGGTGATTGTCGTCACCCATGAAGACGAGATCGCAGATCACGCCAAGCGCCGGATTGAATTTCGCGACGGTAAGGTGATCGAGGATCGTCTCGTCAAAAATCGCACGGTTGCAAGCGCCCACGCCGAAGCGGAGGGCGTCTGATGGAAAAATGGCTCGCCAGCTGGAGCGTCAATATAGCAATCGCGTTCACCGCGTTGCGCACCAATCTGATGCGCTCGATCCTGACCATGCTGGGCGTTTTGATCGGGGTCTTTGCCGTTACCCTGGCCGTTGCTGTGGGCAATGGCGCACAGGTGTCGGTGATGCAGTCGATCAACAGCTTCGGATCCAATATGGCAATCATCGTGCCCGAGCCAGATAACGAGGGAGGACGGCGATCTTTTGATCGGGGCCGCCTTACCCAGCGCGACCTGCGAGCGATCGAGCGCGAAGTGCCCGGCGTCATCGCCACCGCACCTCAATTGCGCTCGACCCTGGATCTCGTGACGCCGGGGGCGAATGCGACGACCAGCTCTGTCGGAACAACGCCTGGCTATGGCTCGATCACCCACCATCCCGCAGACCGGGGCCGTTACATCACCGAGGCAGATGTGCGGTCCGCGGCAAGGGTTTTGGTGCTGGGCCGCACCACGGCTGAAACGTTGTTCGGCGAGTTTGATCCCGTGGGCGAGAGCGTGCGCGTCGATGGCGTTCCTTTCCAGGTGATCGGCCTTCTGGAGGAGAAGGGATCGACCTTCGGCACCGACAATGACGACACGGTGGTCATGCCGATTTCGACCATGCGCCAGCGCTTTGTCGGCGATACTCTGCCCGGCCCGGACGATCTGCAACTCGCCTTCGCAGGCTTTGAAGAAGGCGCATCACTTGTTCAGGGCAAGATCGACATCACCAATGTCCTGAAAGACCGTTACCGGGTGCGTGATGGCGAGATTAACCCGTTTCGCGTGCGCACCACGCAGGAATTTATGGAGGAAAGCCAGTTCATCACCGGCATCCTTCAGGCGGTGTTGGTTGCGATTGCCTCGATCTCGCTGCTTGTTGGCGGGATCGGCATCATGAACATCATGCTGGTCTCCGTAACAGAGCGCACGCGCGAAATTGGTCTGCGCATGGCCTTGGGCGCGAAGCGATCTGACATTCGCAACCAGTTTCTGGTTGAGGCCGCTGTCCTGTGTGTCCTTGGCGGAGCAGTCGGCCTTGCTCTTGCATGGCTCGCCGGGACCGCGCTTACCGCTTATGCCGATTTTCCTGTGCCTATCGGAGTGGGCGTAGCCATTGGCTCGCTCATCTTCTCGGCAGTGATTGGACTCGCTTTTGGAGGCTATCCGGCAGTCCGGGCCTCGCGCCTGTCGCCAATCGAAGCGTTGAGGACCGAATAAAATGCTGACCCAAACCCACATCGATCAATTCAGCGCAAAGGGATATTGCGCAATTGAAGGTTTCAAGCGCGCGGACGAGCTTGAGGAACTGCGCGCAGCAGCAGCGGCAATCATCGAGGACTTCGATGCCGAGGGCGAGCGCGCGATCTTCACGACCAGGGACCACGCAAAAACGCGCGACGAATACTTCCTGAGCTCTGCCAATACGGTCCGCTGTTTCTTTGAAGAAGAGGCGTTCGATGCAGACGGCAAGCTTGCTCAGGACAAGGCGCTCTCGATCAACAAGATCGGTCACGCGATGCATGATCTTGATCCAGTGTTCGAACGCTTTTCACGCGATCCCAATTGCGATTTGGTTGCGAAAGGTTTGGGACAGGCAGACCCCAAGATTTACCAGTCGATGTATATCTTCAAGCAGCCGCGCATCGGGGGCGAGGTCAACTGGCATCAGGACGCGACCTTTTTCTACACCGCGCCAATTTCGGTGCTGACCTTCTGGTTTGCGATTGACGATGCGACCCTTGAAAACGGCTGCCTTTGGGTGAGCGATGAGGGTATCGAAACACCGTTGCGCCAACGCTTCTGCCTGCGTGATGGAGCGGTGGAGATGGAAACATTGTCTGATGCCCCATGGCCAGGCGATGCTGCCGCGAAACCGCTCGAGGTCGAGGCAGGCACGTTGGTCATGCTGCACGGGCTCTTGCCGCATTACAGTCCGCCCAATCGCTCTGAAAAGGCGCGTCACGCGTTCACGCTTCATGTTTGTGATGGGGCCGCCGAATATTCACCGCTCAACTGGATACAGCGGTCCGAAGACTTCCCGTCTCGCGGGTTTTCGTAAGCTTCAAAGAGCTCAGGTCACGGCCGCTCTGGTGCGGTATTCCTCGCGGTCCCATTCTGCATCGACGCAGATCGTGCGAAGGCGGTCCACCGCCTCTGCTATATCGGCAAAGGAGATGTAGAGCGGGGTCACGCCAAAACGCATGATGTCGGGCGCGCGAAAGTCGCCGATGACATCGCGCGCTTTCAACGCCTGCATCATTTCGTAAGCATTGGGGTGGGCAAAGGCGACCTGGCTGCCGCGCTGCGTGGAATCACGCGGGCAGATAAATTCAAAACCGAACTCGCCGCATCGCTCCTCCATCAATGTGACGAACAATTCGGTCAGTTGGCTCGACTTGGCGCGCACTCTTTCCATGTCGGCCTCCAGCATGATGTCGACGCCCTCTTCCAAGGCCGCGAGGCCAAGAACCGGGGGAGTGCCACATTGGAAACGATCAATGCCGTGCGCCGGTTTGAAATCGCCATCAAAATCGAAGGGCGCGGCATGGCCGAACCAGCCCGACAGAACCGGGTCCGCCTGGTGGTTACGCTTTGCCGCGAACAGGAAAGCGGGCGCGCCCGGGCCGCCGTTCAGGAATTTATAGCCGCAGCCCACAGCAAAATCGGCTTTCGCACCATTCAGATCGACTTCGATTGCGCCGGTCGAATGGCTAAGGTCCCAGACGGTGAGCACACCTTTTGCGTGAGCCTTCGCGGTGATCTTCGCCATATCGCGGATGCGCGAGGTCTTGTAATGCACCTGCGTCAGCAACAGCACGGCCACGTCTTCATCGAGAGCGTCGAGCACATCCTCGGGCGCGACTTCGCGGCATTGAAGCGCGCCGCCAGAAAAGCGCGCGAGCCCTTGCATCATGTAATTGTCGGTCGGGAAATTGCCGGTTTCGGTGAGCAGGACGCTGCGTCCCTTTTGCAGGGAAAGCGCAGCGGTAAGCGCCTTGAAGATGTTGATCGAGGTGCTTTCGCCAGCGATTATTTCGCCCGGCTCTGCGCCCAGAAGCTGCGCGATCTTGTCACCGATGCGGGTCGGCGCGTTAATCCAATCCGCGCCAAGCCAGGAAGTGATTAAACCCTCCGCCCACTCATCATTGATGGTCGTGTTCATGCGGGCAATCGTGCGCTTGGGCAGCACACCAAGCGAATTGCCGTCGAGGTAGATAAGGCCATCGCGGATCACGAATTCATCGCGAAACCCGCCAAGCGGATCGGCTGCATCCATGGCAACGATATCGGCGGTGGTAATCGTCATTTCGCCAACTCTCTCAAAACCGCACGAACAGGGCTCGCATCGGCACCCTCCAGCGGCAGGGGCAGGGCGATAAGCTCATATTCGCCCGGTGCAATGTCATCGAGCACCAGCCCTTCGAGGATGCGCATATCGCCTTTGAGTACCTCGTGATGGGCATCCATCGTTTTCGAGTTTTGCGGATCGAGCGAGGGCGTATCGACCCCGATCAAGACCGCTCCTGCTTCGCGCAACCGGGCGATGACCGCGGGCGCGATGGCTTTGAAATTCTCATCCCATGTATCATGCGGGAAGCTATTGTAGGTTCTGAAGATAACGCGCGTGGCCCCTTCCAGAACCGCCCAGTCGCAATCGCTTGCTTCCACCCGCTCGCCTGCATGTCGAACGTCAGCAACCACGCAAGGTCCGACGTAGGCCGCCAATGACGAGCCTGCACTGTCGACGCCGTCATCGCAATAATGCACCGGCGCATCGGCGTGGGTGCCAGCGTGCAGCGGCATGGTGACCTCGCCGATATTGACCGGGCAATCGGGGCCCATTTGCACATTGCGTTTCACCACAAGGTCGGGCTCGCCCGGCCAGAGCGGGGTCTTTGTGCCCAGCCTTTGTGTAATATCCCAAAGCTTAGTGGCCATAAGGGCACTCTTCTCCGTTGCGAGGGGCCTCATCGGCGTAATTGCCGCCTTCTTTGGGCGCCGTAATTCGGGTGCGCATCGACCACAGTTCGGGGAAGAAGGGAAGGTCCAAAGCCTTGACCAGATAGTTCACCCCTGACGAACCGCCCGTGCCCACCTTGTGTCCGATCACGCGGGAGACGGTCTTCATGTGCTTGAAGCGCCACTCCTGAAAGTAATACTCGACCGCAGTGACCTTTTCAGCGAGGGTGTAGAGGTCCCAGTGGTCGCCGGGGTTGGTGTAGATTTGCAGCCAGGCGTTCTCGACCTGCTCTGACGGTTCGTAGCTTTGCGAGAAATCGCGTGTCAGCTTGTCGTCGGGAATATCAAACCCGCGCCGCGCGAGCAGCGCGAGGAGTTCGTCATAGAGCGATGGCGCGTGCAGCACCTCTTCCAAGGCCGCGCGGCGATCTTCATCGTCATTGTGGATCAGCACAAGGTCTGCGCGTTTGAGGCCGAGGCAGAATTCGAGTGTGCGGTACTGGTGCGACTGAAAACCGGATGCCTTGCGCAAGAACCCGCGGAAGGTGAGAAAATCGTGCGGGCTAAGCGTTGCCAGCACCTCCCACGAATGAACCATATGGCGCAGCACCGTCGCAATCCGGTCCAGCGTCTTCTCCGCCTCGCCGGGCTCATCAGCGCGCAGATGCTCCATCGCGACGTTCGCCTCGTGGGTCGCCAGCTTGATCCAAAGCTCCATCGTCTGGTGCATGATGATGAAGAGCATTTCGTCGGGCTTATCCGACACCGGCATCTGGCTCTGCAAGAGGGCGTCGGTCTGGATGTGGCGCGCATAGGACAGGCCGCGGTCCCATTGGATCGTCTCGCCATCAATCTCGGCCTCGAAGGTTTCGACCCCGTCTTCCATGGTTTTCCTGATGGTCACGCGCATTCTCCTTGAGACGGGCTCATAACATAGGGCCGGTCGCCTGGCGCGGCCTCGCCAATCGGGATCAGTGGCAAATCGCGCACCTCGTCATAGACATGGGCGAGGCTGGTCGTCTCCATCTCTTCGAGCAATGCCTCAAAACTCTCGATCACGAAATAGGTCGGCTGGAATTCGTCAAACGGCCAATCGGTCCGCATGAGGCGAGGCAGGTCGAATTGCAGGCGGCGGGGAGTATTGCTGGTGAGCGCATGGACCGCCTCGGCATGGCTCGACATGAGGCCAGCGCCATAGGCGCGCAGCTCGCCACGCTGTTTGATGAGGCCGAACTCGACCGTATGGAGGTATAGGCGCCCCAGCCAATCGGACATGCCGAGGCGCTCCGCCCTGATCCCCGCTCTGCCATAGGCGGACATGAATTCGCCAAAGGCGGGGTCGATGAACATCGGCATATGGCCAAAGACATCGTGGAACATATCGGGCTCGTCGCTATAGTCGAAGGAGGGGCCTTGGCGCAGGAAGTTGGCGACCGGGAACCTGCGTTCGCTAAGCATCTTGAAGAACGGCTCGTTCGGGATCACTCCGGGCACGGCGACCACTTCCCAGCCGGTGAGTGAGCGCAGGCGATCATTCCACTTGGCAAACTCGGGCACGCCCATGCGATCAAGCTCGAGCGCGCGCACCCCGTCAAGGAATGTATCGCAGGCGAGCCCTTCAAGAGCCTTGGCCTGACGGGCGGCAAATTCGCTCCATCGCTGGTGGTCGGACGCGGAGAATTGCTCCCAGTTCTGGGGCATGGACCAGTCGGGATTTGCACCTTCGGGAGGGGCGGCGTGGGGAGGGGTTTCGTTCATAAAATCCATCTTGGGACGAGGGGTCGTGAACGACATGTGATAAACTGCTTTGGCAGGGATATTGTTTCTAAAATGCCCTGAAACGGCTCTCATGAAGAACAATAGGCCATTGAACACCTCTCTACAGGACCAATGTTCTGTTCATACATCGACGCAATTGCTATGCTTGTTCAATGGACAGGATCGACCACAAAATCGTCGCCTTGCTTGAGCGCGACGGGCGCATTTCCTTTGCCGATCTGGCAGAGCAGGTGGGCCTTTCCAAAACGCCGTGCTGGAACCGCGTGCAACGGCTGCGCGAAACGGGCGTGATCGCCGGCTTCACGGCGCAGCTTGACCCGGCATCGCTCGGCCTTGGCGTCCAGTGCTATATCTCGGTCACCATCGGGTTCGACGCGCACGCCGATTTCGAGGCCGCCGTGTGCGAGCACCGCGCCATCACCGAATGTCACACCACGGCTGGCTCAAGCGATTATCTCCTGCGCGTTTATGCAGCATCGGTCGAACATCTCGATGAACTCTTGCGCCACGAAATTTCCAAGCTGCCCGGTGTCCAATCGAGCGAGACAACCATCTGCCTCAAAACGATCAAGGCCAGTGGCTCGCTTGCCGATCTGTCAACCGCGCTTTGACCGGCAATGGTTTTCAGAGCCAGCGCCTGACCCGCGTTTTGTAGCTTTCGTAATCAGCGCCGAAAATTTCCGATAGGCGCGCTTCTTCGGGCATGATCTGGAACACCGTGATGTACCCCACGAATGCGATGAGGACGATCACATTCACGGGCGAACCCAGCCAGACCGCAACGCCGATCAGGATGAACAGCATCCCCACATACATCGGATTTCGCGTGTAGCGATAAAGCCCTGTGACAACGAGGCTCGATGCTTTTTCCGGAGCTAGGGGCGTGACGGTTGTCTTGGCTTTTCTAAAGGCCCCGACCGAGACAAGGTCAATAGCCAGCCCCGCCACGATAAAGGCGCAGGCAACAAGCGTCTGGAAAGAGAAGGCGAGGCGTGTCTGGGACAGGAAATGCGCGATGCCCCACATGGCAAGCGCGCAAAGGGCGGCGACAATGGGGGGAGGTATCAGCAGTTTCATCTCAATTCCTCGCCTTTGGCTCCCGCGCTATTCGGGCCGCCGCGCCACAAGATCGATCAGCGCCGACATGCCCTCGTGACCGTTCCCTTCGCTGACTTGCGCATCATAGCTTTCAAGATGCTCGATTTCGAGCGCTTCGAACCCTTCGCGAAGGATCGCCTCGGTGTACATGTTCTCCGCCGTGGGTGGCCCGCCGGTGCCGTAATCCAATTGCTCGGGGCGATACCCCTCCAGCAGCAAGAGGCCGCCGGGCTTCAATGCCTTGGCCATCCGTTCAAACAGACGATCGCGCAAGGGCGGGGCGGCGAACTGGATGAAGATACCGACCACGGCGTCAAAGGCGTTTTCGGGCCAGTCCCAGCTTGCCAGATCGGCGTGGATGAAATGAACCTCGACACCGCTTTTTGCTGCCAGCCTTTCGGCTTTTTCAATCGCGCGCGGCGAAATATCGGTCGCTGTCACCTTGTGCCCGTGCCTTGCGAGAAAGACGCTGTTGCGCCCTTCGCCATCGGCAATCGCAAGCACGCGCGAAGTTTCTTTCAGGCGGTGCGCCTCTCTTGTGAGAAAGGCGTTGGGCTGCGTGCCGAAGACATAATCCTCGCTTGAAAAACGTTCGTCCCAGAACGCCTGACCGTCAATCGCATCAGCCATTCGCTGCCTTCCATGCGCCCATTGATCCAAGATAGACATCAATATTGCCAAATCCCCGACTTGCAAGCCAGCCTGCCGCGACGGTGGCGCGCATCCCGCTTGCGCACATGAGGGTGTAGGATTTGTCCTTGTCGAGCGTGCTCCACCGTTCGTTGAGTTCGCCAACATAGATGTGCATGGAACCCTCGATTGCAGCGGCTTCGCGCTCGTCCGCGTCGCGCACATCGAGCAGGGTCCACTCGCGCTCAGAACCCTCAAGCCGTGATTTGACCGTATCGGTATCGACCATGGGGATCGTGTTCATGGCAACGCCATTGGCCGCGGCCGGCACAACGCCATTGTAACCGCCGATAACATTGTCGAGCCCGATGCGGGTGAGGTGCGACATGGCGCTGGAAAGCTGTCCCTCGTCCGATCCCACGAGAAGGATCGTCTCGCCCTCGCGGATGAACCAGCCGGCGAAGGCGGAAATCATGCCGACGGGAAGGCACATCGAGCCGGGAAAATGAGCGCCCGCATAGGCAAGCGGTTCGCGCAGGTCGATCACATGGTCGGCTGTTGCACCGCGCATTTCGGACAGTGTCAGCCGTTTTGGCCGGACCACGCGAGGGGCGGCTTGCGCCCCTTCGATGTTCAAGCGTTCCATCAGGCGGAAATAGGGCGGCTGGTAATGATTCTCGGCGATCTTGGCCTCGATAAACGCCTCGCGTTCGCCAATCTGCAAGCGCGGGTTATTGCGGCGTTCGTGCCCGATGGTCGAAAATTCACGCTCCGCCATGCCCGAGCCGCAGACAGAGCCCGCCCCGTGCGCAGGGTAGAGGATGGCCTGATCGCCGAGTGCGAGCAGCTTTTGCAGCGAATCGTAAAGGAGGCCTGCGACCTCGCGCTTGCGGTCGGGGTAAAAGTCGGTGCGCCCGACATCGCCCACGAACAGCGCATCGCCCGTGAATACCCCCACCGGACCATCGGCATATTCGCGGTCATGGATGACAAAGGCGAGGTGATCGTCGGTGTGACCCGGTGTCTCCAGCACCTCGATGGTTAGCTGTCCGATTTCGAAGGTGTCGCCTTCGCGCGCTGTTTGCGCAAAAGCAATTTCGCCCGCTGCATTGGGGCCGTGCAGCACCTTTGCGCCTGTCATTTCAGCGAGAATGGGGGAGCCTGTGATAAGGTCCTCATTACGGTGGGTTTCGAAGATATGGGTAATCTCCAGCCCCTCGGCGCGCGCTTTTTCAAGATAGATTTCGCAATCGCGCCGCGGATCAATCACCGCCGCCTTGCCGCCGGACCCGATAAGGTAGGACAGGTGCGAGAGGCCGGGTGTTTTGATCTTTTCGAGAAGCATGGCGGATTTCCTGTTTGCAAATTGTCTTTATTGTCGAACACCTAGGGGCACAGGCGCGTTCCATTCGGGCAGAGTGCCAGTGTTCAGGGCTGCGCCTGATCCTGCACAAGAAAAGCGCCGCGAAGCTCGCCCGGCGCAAATCCGGTGGCGAGGTCATCGGGATAGGCTGCGGCGATTGCATCGCTGATCGTTGGGTCGATATTGGTGCCGTGACACACAGAACACGGCTGTTCCTTCATCGGGATTGCTTGCAGATAGACCATGGCGCCATCCACCGATCCGTGAACCTTGCGCGGAGCGCCATTGTCCATCGGCGCCGCTTCAAGCTGTGCGTAAAGCGGTTCAAGCTCGGGGGAGAGGCCGCCATCCGCATTGCGATTGCGGCGCGCGATGCGGCTGATGGAAAGGCCGCTTTCCTCAGACAGGGCTTGCGCAATGGCGGGTGCTGCCGATTGGCACACGCCGATTGCTCCCACCGCTCCCCTGTCGCCAATCGCGGTCGAAAGCGTCGTCTGGAGTTCGGATTGAAACTGCGCAGTGACCTGTTGCGAGCGGTTGAGAAAAGCCGCCTGTTCGGCATCGCTCTTATCGCTGGAGGTGTCTGGCGAACACCCGGCTAGGACAAGGGCGCTGCACGCGGCTGCAAGGGCGAGGGTGTGCTTGCTCGGATTAAAGTGCATCGACGGCTCTCCTTTATCGTCAGGCCTTGAGCCAGAAGCGGATAATCATCGCCACCACGCCCAGCACAGTCACACTTGCCAGCCATATTGCGGCCATCCACGCGAGGCGCTTCCACAAGGGAGGTTGGGGTTCGGTATCGAGGCGCGGCATTAATGATACCCCTCGTCGTCCACTTTGCCCCTGAACACCCAATAGGCCCAGGCGGTGTAGCCGATGATCAGCGGCATGGTGATCGCAACACCCACCAGCATGAAAATCTGGCTGCTTTCGGGCGCTGCTGCATCCCAGATCGTGACGCCGGGGGGCACAACATAGGGCCACATGGTGACGCCAAGGCCCACCGTGCCGGCAAAGAACAGCGCAATCGCCAGCCAGAAGGGTTTGCTGTTGCGTTCCTTGCGGATCGCCTGGATCATCGAGAGGGCGATAAGACCGGTGAGGATCGGCACGGGCGCTGCGAAATATATCTCGGGCGCGGTGAGCCAGCGGTCGGCATATTCGGCGTTGAGGAAGATGTTATAAAGGCTGACCGCGCCCATCAGCACGATGGTCGCAATCGCTGCGCGAAGGGCGAGGTAACGTGCGTGTTTCTGTGCGCCGCCATCCAGCTTCCAGATCAGCCATGTGCTGCCCAAAAGCGCATAGCCGGCGACAACGCCAAGCCCGCAAAGCAGGGTGTAGGGCGTGAGCCAGTCGAACCAGCTGCCCGCATAGCTGCGATCGACCACTTCGATCCCCTGCAAAAGCGCGCCCAGCGTCATCCCCTGCGCCATCGCCGCGACAAGCGAGCCGCCAAAGAAGGCCGCGTCCCAGAATGCGCGGTGACCGGGGTCGCGCCAGCGGTATTCGAACGCCACCCCGCGAAACACGAGGCCCAGAAGCATGGCGATGATAAGCGGATAGGTGGCAGGCAAGATCACCGCATAGGCAAGCGGGAAAGCGGCAAACAGCCCGCCTCCGCCAAGCACCAGCCACGTCTCGTTTCCGTCCCAGACAGGCGCGATGGAATTCATCGCCCGGTCGCGGCCCTGACCTACGCGGACCGTGGGGAACAGGATGCCAATACCAAGATCAAACCCGTCCATGACGACATAGGCGAAGACGGCGAAGGCGATGATAAACGCCCAGATGACAGTCAAGTCCATCACACGTCCTCCTTGTGCGCGGGAAGGGGTTCGTCATGCCCCGGATTTTGCGTTGGTCCAGGTGTAATGCCTGCCGAACGGATCGGGCCGGAATCGCCCTCCATCGCATCGGGTTCGCCAGAATGCGGGGTCTTGCTCATCAGACGCAGGATGTACCACACGCCGATCCCGAAGACGGTGAAATAGACGATGATGAAGGCAAGCAGCGAAGCGGCCACGGCAGGCGCATCAAGCGGGCTTGCCGCATCGGCTGTGCGCAGGAGGCCATAGATCACATAAGGCTGTCGGCCCACTTCTGTGGTGATCCATCCCGCCAGCACCGCTGCAAAGCCGCTGGGTGCCATGAGGACGGCGGCACGGTGCAGCCACGGCATATCGTAAAGCCGCTTTCGCGCGCGGCCATAAAGGCTCCACAAACCGATACCCAGCATCGCAAAGCCGATCCCGACCATGATGCGGAACGACCAGAAAATCATGCCCACAGGCGGCTCTTCGTCGTCCGGGATCGTGTCGAGCCCGTCCATCGGCGCGTTGAGGTCATGCTTCAGGATAAGCGAGGATGCCTTGGGAATTTCGATGGCGTATTTGACGGTCTTTTCCTCGCTGTCGGGAATGCCGAAAAGGATCAGGGGCGCACCTTCGGGGTGGCTGTCAAAATGCCCTTCCATCGCCATCACCTTGGCGGGTTGATGTTCAAGCGTGTTGAGGCCGTGAAGGTCGCCGGCAAAGATTTGTGCAGGGGTCACGATTGCTGCCATCCACATCGCCATCGAGAACATCTTGCGCGCGTGCGGGTTGGCAGAGCCGTCTTTACGCTCTTTCAAAAGGTGCCATGCGCCCACGCCCCCGACAACGAAGGCCGTGGTGAGATAGGCGGCCATGACCGTGTGCACGAGGCGGTAGGGGAAGCTCGGGTTGAAGACGATGTCCCACCAGCTTTCGCCGGGCAGGAACTGTCCGTTCTCGCCGATGATGTGGCCCACCGGCGTTTGCATCCAGCTGTTCACCGACAGGATCCAGAAGGCCGAGACAAACGTGCCGAGCGCAACCATCAGCGTTGCGGTATAGTGCAGTTTCCGGCCCACCTTGTTCATGCCGAACAACATGACGCCAAGAAAGCCCGCCTCAAGGAAGAAGGCGGTCAGCACCTCGTAAGCCATGAGCGGCCCGATCACCGGCCCTGCAACGTCGGAAAACACCGACCAGTTGGTGCCGAACTGATAGCTCATCACGATGCCGGAGACGACACCCATGGCAAAGGCGATGGCGAATATCTTGAGCCAGTATTTGAACAGGTCGAGATAGATCTGTTTGCCGGTTTTCAACCACAGCCCTTCGAGCACGGCGAGATAGCTCGCCAGCCCGATGGAAAAGGCGGGAAAGAAGAAGTGGAAGCTGACCGTGAAGGCGAACTGGATACGTGCCAGCAAAAGGGCGTCGAGCTGATCAAACATGGTGCTAGGTGTGATCCCTCACTTGTGAAAACTGTGATGTGAGAGGGCGCGCCCGCAATGCTTACTGCGAACGCGCCGTCTCTTGCGACCCTCAGGCGACTTTTGTCGTCCTCAGGTATGGTTTGATGGTGGTGAACCCTTGCGGGAACATCTCGGTTGCCTTTTCATCGTTGATCGAAGGCGGGATGATGACCTCATCACCGGGCCGCCAATCGGCCGGCGTTGCAATGGTGCAGCGGTCGGTGAGTTGCAGGCTGTCAATCACCCGCAGGATTTCGTCAAAATTGCGCCCGACACTCATCGGATAGGTCATGGTGAGGCGGATTTTGTTCGACGGATCGATGATGAAGACCGAACGCACCGCCGCCGTCTCGCTCTGATCGGGGTGGATCATGTCATAGAGTTTTGCGATCTCAAGGTCGGGGTCTGCGACAATCGGGAATTGAAGCGAGCAGTTCTGTGTCTCGTCCACGTCCTTGACCCACTCAAGGTGTTCTTCAACTGTATCGGTTGAAAGGCCAAGCGGCTTGACGCCGCGCGCGTCGAACTCGGCGGCGAGCCTGGCGGTCATGCCCATTTCGGTAGTGCACACAGGCGTGAAATCAGCCGGGTGGCTGAAGAAAAACACCCAGTTATCGCCGGACCAGTCGTGGAGGGTGATCTCGCCCTTGGTGGTGGCAATGGTGAAGTCGGGGGCAGTGTCGCCGATATGCAAGCTCATGGTGTGTACTCCTTGGATTGATGACCCACGAGCTACGCGCGGCGTCGTGAGTCGTCCAATTCAATTACGCACTTACATTAATCGAATTTCCTGCACAAGCGACAAAACGGCTGATTTGCGTGCAAAATCGGCAATGTCACGACGCAAATGTGCAATCAATTACACTATTTGCTTCATTGATGGCCGCTCAGTTCGCCGTCGCCCGCAGCATCCACGCCGTTTTTTCGTGCAAGGTGAGCCTTGGTGCGACCACGTCCAGCGTCGCCTCGTCCCCGATCTCTTCGGCCACCCGCAAAACCTCGCGCGCGGTGTTGGCGACCTGTTCGTGGCCCTTGGCAAGGTTGGTCACCATTGCGTGCCAGTCAGGGCTGCCGGTCTCTTCCTTGATCGAGGAAAGCCCGCTCATTTCGGAATAGGAGGATGGCGCATAATGGCCAAGCGCGCGGATGCGTTCTGCCAGTTCGTCAACCGCGGTCCACATTTCGGTGTATTGCTCCATGAATTGCAGGTGCAATTGCTGAAAATGCGGCCCTTCGACATTCCAGTGATAGCCGTGGGTCTTGAGATAGAGCGTATAGGTGTCTGCAAGCAGCTTCTTCAGAGCCGCCGATGATTTCTCGCGTCCTGCGTCATCAATTCCGATGTTGATATCCATAGCCATATCTTTCCTTCAATGAGAGTGTCGCTTGCGCAGCGGGAGTTTAACGCACCGACTGCACCTTGCGCCAGCGGTAAAAGGTTTTCTCCGATATGCCGACCTCGCGGCAGCTTTCGCAAACGCCTTTACCGCCTTCGATCAAGGCAAGGATGCGGCGGCATTTTGCGTCCTTATCGGCAATCGCGCCCATCAGATAAGCCCGCGCGCTTCATGTTGATCGACCGGTTCCGGCGGCGCGCCATCATCGCTTACAAGTTTATCGAAAGCTTTGGATTGCGAGAGGAAAACCTCGCCGTTCAGTTCTTCGACGAAGTGGGAGCGTTTGAGGCGGTCCATCACCGGACCCTTCACCTCGGAAAGATGCAGGCCGATTGCCCCATCGCCAAGGCGGTGATTGATCGCCTCAAGGCTTTCGAGGCCCGATGCGTCGATTTCATTGACCGCGCTGCACATCAGGATCACGTGGCGCACGGCCGGCCGGTCCGCGACCTGTTCGAGCACATATTCCTCAAGCCAGCGGGCATTGAGATAGGTCAGCGCCTCGTCAATGCGGATCGAGAGGATGTGCGGCACGGTGAAGACTGTGTGACGGTCGACATTGCGGAAATGCTCCGTCTCTGGAACGCGGCCAACGATGGCGGCGTGCGGACGGCTGGCGCGCCACAGGTATAGGAGAAGCCCCACGCCGACCCCTGTGATCACGCCCATCTCGACCCCTGCAAGCAGGGTGATCGCGATTGTGGCGATATGCGCTGCAAAATCGGCCTTCGAATAATTCCACAGGCGGCCCGGCGTTTTGAGATCAACAAGGCTGAGCACGGCAACGATAATGGTCGCAGCCAGCGTTGCGATGGGCAGGCTGAACAAAAGCGGGGTCAGGAACAGTGTCGCCAGTGCAATTCCCACGGCGGTATAGGCACCCGCGGCCGGGGTCTGCGCGCCAGCATCGAAGTTTACCGCCGACCGGGCAAAGCCGCCTGTCACAGGATAACCGCCTGAAAACGCGCTCGCGATATTGGCGGCGCCAAGGCCGATCAATTCCTGATCGGGGGCAATCCGCTGACGCCGCTTGGCGGCAAGGGTCTGCGCAACCGAAACGCTTTCGACAAAACCGATGATGGAGATGAGGAGGGCAGGGACCCACAATTTCTCGATCAGCGACAAATCGGTGCTGGGCAGGGCAAAGGGCGGCAGGCCTTGCGGGATCGCGCCGACCAGATTGACGCCTCTTGCGCCAAGATCAAATGCAATGACGGCAAGGATGGTGAGCGCCACGGCAACCACCGGCCCTGCCTTTGCGGTCATATCGGCGGCGCGAGAAGGCAGGCCGATGCGCTCAAGCGCAGGCTTTGCCCCTTTGCGCACCCAGAACAGGAACAGCGTGGCAGGAATACCAACCGCCAGCGTCCAGACATTCGTCGCCCCAATCGAGGCGGCGAGCGAGCCGAGCATCTCAGGCCAGTTGTCGCCGCCAGCCTGGATGCCGAGGATATGCTTTAACTGGCTGGTCGCGATAAGAATGCCCGATGCGGTGATGAAACCGCTGATCACCGGGTGGGAGAGAAGGTTCGCAAGAAAGCCCGCCCGAAGAAGCCCAAGAATAGCGAGCATCACGCCCGACAGCATCGCAAGCGTAATCGCAGCTTCAAGATATTCAGCCGTCCCTTGCGCCGCCACCGCGCCCGCTGCGGATGCCGTCATCAGGGAAACCACCGCCACCGGCCCCACTGCCAGGGTGCGGCTGGTCCCGAAAATGGCATAGAGCACAAGCGGCAGGATCGAGGCGTAAAGGCCCACAACCGGAGGCAATCCTGCAAGCAGCGCATAGGCGAGGCTTTGCGGGATGAGCATGATGGTGACGATCACCGCCGCCATCAGGTCATCGGTCAATATGTTCCGGTTGTATGTCCGGCCCCATTCAAGGATCGGAAGATAGCGCGAAAGCATGGTCAAAAGGCCCCTCGTCCCGGCGCTTTACTGCGCGATCAATCCGCCTGGCCCTGCCAGCCATTCGCGGCCCTTGAGCATCCCGTTCCAGTAAATCCACGGCAGCGCATCGGCTTTGAGCATCCACGAAAGGCGCGCCGGTTTCGTCCCGTCGATGATCCACTCCGGAAAGCTCGGCATAAGCTTACCGCCATAGCCGAATTCAGCGAGGACAATCTTGCCGCGCTCTACCGTAAGGGGGCACGAGCCATAGCCGTCATAGCCCGCCTTGGGGCCATGCCCGCCCAGTTGTTGCAGCACGTTGACCGCCACGACCGGCGCCTGTTTGCGCGCGGCGGCAGCGGTCTTTGCATTGGGCATCGCGCCTGCATCGCCAAGGCCAAAAACATTGTCATAGCGCACATGGCGCAAGGTGTGCTGATCCACATCGGTGAACCCGCTTTCGGCAGCGAGCGGGCTGTCTGCGAGAAATTGCGGCGCGACTTGCGGGGGCACGACATGGAGCATATCGAACTCGCGCGTGACTTCGCCTCCTTCTGTCTTGAACACCGCTTTTTGCGCAGGACCATCGACCGAAACCAGCGTGTGGCCAAGGTCGAGCGCAACGTCGTATTTCTCGATATAGCTCATCAGCGCCGGGACGTAATCCTGCACTCCAAACAGGACGCCGCCTGCATTGCAGAACTCCACATCAATGTGGTCGAGAACGCCTGCACGCAGCCAGTGATCGCACGACAGATACATCGCCTTTTGCGGCGCGCCTGCGCATTTGATCGGCATGGGCGGCTGCGTGAAAATGGCGCGGCCTTGCTTGAGCTTTTGCACCATCTCCCACGTGTAAGGCGCAAGGTCATAGCGGTAGTTTGACGTGACACCATTCTTGCCAAGCGTCTCTTCAAGCCCCTCGATCTTCTCCCACGCAAGGCGGATACCGGGCGCAACGACCAGCGCATCGTACCGCACCGTTGAGCCATCGGCGAGCGTCACTTCGTTATTGTCGGGCTGAAAGGATCTGGCCGCCTGCTTTATCCAGGTCACGCCCTTGGGCATCACGCTTGCCATGGATCGGCGGGTCACTTCCGGCTTGAACACCCCGCCGCCGACCATGGTCCATCCGGGTTGATAGGCATGGGTATCGGCAGGGTCGATCACCGCAATATCGAGGTTCCTACGCCGCTTGAGCAGCGAAGATGCGGTGGCAAGTCCGGCGGCACCGCCACCAACGATCACCACCGTATGGGATGCAGACATGATTGTTCTCCGAAAAGCGTGTCAGGTGAGCCGATCGCTCAGATCTGTGAGGTCGTATCCCGCATCGCTCGCGCGCTTGAGACGCTCGGCGGGGGGGATGTCGTCAGGATCGGCAAGCGTATCGAGAGTGATCGAGCGCGTGCCCGTACGGCAGTAGGCAAGCATCGGACCATCGGTGCCGCGCCGGACCGCGCGAAAGGCGGCAACGGCGGCTTCGGGAAATTGCCCGCCCGATACGGGGATGTGGTGAAAGGCAATGCCATTGGCATGGGCTGCTTCACGCATCTCGCCTGCGTTCGGTTGGCCGTCTTCTTCACCGTCGGGCCGGTTGCATAGAACCGCGACAAAGCCTTGTTTGGCAAGGGCCGCAAAGTCCGCCGGCTGGATCTGCGGCGCAACCGCAAAGCCTTGGGAAATGGGGCGAATGTCCATCACGCTTTCCCTTCGAACAGGCGCACCAGAACCATCCCTGCGAGCATGGCGACAATGAAGATCGCAGCGGACACAGGTTCGATCACAAGCGCGGCAATACCGGGGCCGGGGCAAAGGCCAGCGATGCCCCAGCCAATCCCGAACAGCGCCGAACCGCCGATCAATCGCGCCGTCAGATCTTGCGTGCCCGGAAGCGCGAACTCGCCGCCGAATAAGGGGCGGATCAATTTGGGCTGAATTTGCCAGGCGATGACCATCACCAGAACCGCGCCGCCCATGACGAAGGCAAGCGTGGGGTCCCAGTCTCCGAACAGGTCGAGAAAACCGCGAACCCGCGCAGGGTCGGTCATCCCGCCCAGAGCAAGGCCAGCGCCGAAGATGGAACCCGAAAGGACCGGAATAAGGATACGGCGCATCATGGCAGCACCTCCAGCCCAAGCGCATTCATCGCGGCAACCGTGGCAAAGCCGGTAACCATGAAGGTGATCGTTGCAACGATGGACCGCTGCGAGAAACGGCTCATCCCGCAAACGCCGTGCCCGCTGGTGCAGCCGCTGCCAAGGCGGGTGCCAATGCCCACGATCAGGCCAGCAATGGCGAGGTAAAGCGGCGAGGCGAAGTTTGCAGGAAGGCCGCCTTGAGCAAGCATCACGATAAACGCGCCCAGCGGCAAGCCAATGACAAAGCCCCAGGCCGAAACCCGCGGCAGGCCACTGTCGGAGATCCCTGCCGCGCGCGCGGTGATGCCCGAAATGCCCGCGATCCGCCCGATGCCAAGCAGCATCAGCGCAGCGGCAAGCCCGATAAGAACACCGCCGGCAAGCCCTGCCATCGGCGCTGCGTCCGGAAAGCCGGTCAGAACAAACGTCTGCGTCATACCGCGTTCACCGGTATCTTGATGTAGCTGACGCCGTTTTCTTCCGGCTCGGGCAAGCGCCCGCCGCGAATGTTCACCTGCACCGAAGGCATGATGAGGTTGGGCATGGCCAGCGTCGCATCTCGCGTGGTGCGCATTTCGACGAAATCGTCCTCGCTCACCCCGTCCTTCACATGGACATTCTCGCGCCGTTGCTGGCCGACGGTCGTCTCCCACGCATATTCGTCGCGGCCCGGCGCCTTGTAATCGTGACACAGGAACAGGCGCGTTTCATCGGGCAGGGAAAGCAGGCGCCGGATCGACTGGAACAACTGGCGCGCATCGCCTCCGGGGAAATCGGCGCGTGCAGTGCCGAAATCGGGCATGAAAATCGTGTCGCCGACAAATGCCGCATCGCCGATGATGAACGCCATATCCGCAGGCGTGTGACCGGGCACGTGCAGTGCAATACCTTCGATCTTGCCCAGTTTGAACGTCTCACCATCGGTGAAAAGGTGGTCGAATTGCGAACCGTCGCGTTCAAAATCGGTGCCGGCGTTGAAAAGCTTGCCGAACACGTCCTGCACGCGGATGATTCCCTTGCCGATGGCAAGTTTCCCGCCCAGCTTTTGCTGCAGATAGGGCGCGGCTGAAATGTGATCGGCGTGGGCGTGCGTTTCGATCAGCCAGGTCACTTTCAGATTATTCGAAGTGACGTATTCGATTATGCGATCCGCCGAGCCATATGAGGTGCGCCCTGCGGCCGCTTCGTAGTCGAGCACCGAATCGATGATCGCCGCTTCGCAGGTTTCGGGGTCGTGGATCACATAACTTACAGTAAATGTCGCCTCGTCGAAGAAGCCCGCGATAGAGGGGCGAAGCGTCTTCTGTTCGGTTGCGCGGGTGATCTGGTCGGTTGCTGCTTGGACGACTGTATCTGGCGTAGACATCCTAAACTCCTTTGATTACATAAAGTATGTATATGTATTGCTTTATCGGAGTCAAGTGCTAAGAGGATGGTCATGGACACAAACGAAACCCCAGCCGAGAGTGCGCGCGCCCTTCGCATCGGCGACAGTGCGCCCGATTTCGAGGCGCGCAGCACGATTGGCCCGGTCAAGCTGTCAGGGTTCAGGGACCGCTGGCTCATCCTTTTTTCGCACCCGGCGGATTTCACCCCGGTGTGCACGACCGAATTTGTCGAACTGGCGCGTCAGGCGGATGAGTTTGAAAAGCGCGACTGCAATCTGATGGCGCTGTCGGTGGACAGCCTGTTTTCGCATTTCGCATGGCTGCGCGCGATCCGCGACCGCTTCGATGTCGAGGTGCGCTTTCCCATCGTCGAGGACCCGACACTGGTTATTGGCCGCGCCTACGGAATGGTTGCGCCCAAGGACAATGACAGCGCGACTGTGCGCACCACATTCTTCATCGATCCGGCGGGCGTGATCCGCGCGATGACCTGTTATCCTGCGAATATGGGGCGCTCGATCCCCGAGATGCTGCGTATGCTCGATGCGCTTCAGGCGATTGACGCGAATGAAGCGCTCGCGCCTGCCAACTGGCAGCCGGGCGAGCCCATGCTGAGATCGCCCACGCAGGACCTTGATGAAGTGTTCGGCGCGGGCGATGAAACCGCATGGTTCCTGCGCGAAACCGGCAAGACCACAGGTAAAGGCAAATGAGCGACGACGCGCCTATCGAAGAATTGAAAGCCATCGCGCACCCGCTGCGGTTCCAGATCGTCCAGCTGTTGAGGGGCGGCGAAATGAATGTCGGCGAGATTGAGCAAGCCTCCGGCATTGGCCAGCCCGCCCTGTCGCAGCAGCTCGGCGTTCTGCGCAAGGCGGAGCTGGTCGAGACGCGCAAGGATGCAAAGCTGGTTTACTACACGCTCAACGCGGATCGCATGCGCGAGCTGGGCGCGCTGATTGGCGGGCTTGATGCGGGCGATCTTGCCAGAAATGCGCCCCGGCAAACCTCTGCGCACCGAACGCCTGCACCCGGTGTTGCAAATTTCGCA
This sequence comes from Qipengyuania sp. S6317L1, assembly GCF_023015615.1. GTDB lineage: Bacteria > Pseudomonadota > Alphaproteobacteria > Sphingomonadales > Sphingomonadaceae > Erythrobacter. The sequence goes on from NZ_JALKAJ010000001.1 coordinate 249,431, forward strand.
CGACTTTCCTGACCGTTTTCACCATAGGGCGACGCGAACGCTTTTTGACGATTTTCGGATGGTTCCTGCCACTCGCCGACCATGACCCGCCTGTCCCGTCTTTCAGCCCGTAAGGGGCAGCTGTTTCTGACGCTGCTTTTGATGGCGTTGGGGATGAATGCGTTCATTCCGGCGGGCTTCATGGTGTCGCCTTCGCAGCATGGTCTCAGCGTTACGCTTTGCCCGGAGACGAACTCGCTTGCCCGCTCCCTTGCTGCGGCACAGGGACACACCGCTTCCGAGCAGGTCCACGACCATGCAGCAATGGGGCATCATGTTACGGGCGCGCATGGTGAAGCGCATGGTGAAGCGCATGGTGGAGAGCACGGTCACGAGCATAATGACGAGCCGGGGGCGAGCCGTGGCAATGTCGATTGTGCGTTTTCGGCGCTCGCCTTTTCCGGTGAATCGCCCGAACCGCCAGCGCCCGTCGCCATCACGCTTGAACCCGGTCAGGAATTTTCGCCCGCCCTTGAACCTCTCGTGGTTTCGCCGCAGCGCCGTTTGCGGCCACCTTTGCGCGGGCCACCGCAGCGCGGCTGATCCCCGTTACAAATCGGCCAAGGCGTAAAGGGTGAAGCCCTGACGCCTGTGGCTGCGTGCAAATTGAAAATTTACGAGAATTCTATGACTTCCAAAGCTCTTCGCAGGGCCGCCCTTCTGGCGTCCTGCCCGCTGTGCATGGCGCAGCCTGCCCTTGCAGATCATCCTCCCGCCAAGGCCGAAACCGAAGCGGTGTTGACCGACACGATTGTCGTGACGGCCGCGCGCACCCAAAGCGTTTCGCGCGACGATATCGCGCCCCCTGAACAGATCGCGCTTCCCGCCGATACCGCCGGGATTGCGGCGCGCACGCCGGGCGGCGCGCTCGTTGGCAATGGCGCGCTTTCGGGACAATTGTCCTATCGCGGCCTCGCCGGACAGCGCGTGCTGGGCCGCGTCAATGGCCAGCGGTTTGCCTCTGGCGGACCCAATGCGATGGACCCGCCGCTGCACTACGCTCCCTCGATCCTTGTCGAGCGCATCGACATTGCGCGCGGTGTTGCGCCCGTCTCGCAAGGGCCATCGCTTGCAGGGGCAGTGAACGCGCAATTGGTGGAAACCCAGTTCACCGATAGCGCGGCCCTTACCCCGCAGCTCCGCTTTACCAGCCAGTATCGCAGCGTCGATGACAGCTATGCGGTGGGCGGCCTTGCAGGGATCGCCAACGAAACGGTGCGCTTTGGCGTGATCGCTGCCCGCGAACAGGGCGATGATTACGACTTTCCCGGCGGGACAGCCGTTGGCACATCGTTTGAGCGCAATCTGTACGGCGCCCATGCCGGTTTTCACGCAGGGCCAGGCGAACTGTTCGTCGAATACCGCCGCAGCGAAACCGACCCGACCGGCAACCCGCCCTTCGCGCTCGACATCGTCTATTTCAACACGGACTTCATCCAGGGCGGCTTTCGCGGGGAGATCGCAGAGGATGTCTTTCTCAACGTGAAAGCGGGCCATGTCGCGGTGCGTCACCTGATGGACAATCAGACCACGCGCCAACCCGCTGCTGTGCCCATGCGCGCAAGGGCAACCTTTGCCGATGCGGATACAAGCACTCTCGAAGGTTCGCTGCGTTTCGGGACCAGCGGCGCCTATTTCGAGGTCGGCGCGGATGCGGAGCTGACCGATAAGTTCGTGCAGATTACCAATCCGTTCAATGCAGGCTTCTTCATCGATGCACAGCCCAATGTGCAGTCGGAGCGGTTGGGCGCCTTTGCACAGTGGCGCGGCGCGCTTGATGCACTCCAGTTTGAACTGGGCGCGCGGATTGACCGCACCGACCAGTCGGCAGGTTTCCCGCAATTGGGGGCAGCTGTGCCAATGGGGCCGCGCGTTCTCGCCGCTGCCTTCACCGCCGCCGACCGGACCCGCGCCGAGACGACGGTGGACACGGTGCTGCGCGCATGGTTGCCGGGCGATGCGGTCACGCCGCGCATAACACTGGCGCGTAAAGAGCGTGTGCCCAGCCTGCTCGAACGCTTCGGCTGGCTTCCGACAGAGGCGAGTTTCGGACTTGCCGATGGCAATATCTATGTCGGCAATCTCGACCTTGATCCGGAAACCGCATGGATTGCGGAAATCGGCTTCGACCTTCAAGGCGATGTGTTTTCGCTGCGCCCGACGCTGTTCTATCGCCGGGTCGATGATTTCATTCAGGGCGTGCCTTTCGATGCGACCGTGGGCGTTGTCGATAGTCCGGTCGAGATGATCGCAGCGATGAACGGCGACACCACGCCTCTGCGTTTCGACAATGTCGATGCAGAGCTTTACGGCGCGGATCTGGATTTCAGACTGCGTCCAATCAAGCGTATCGAAGTGTCCGGCACGGCCAGCTACGTGCGCGGCAAAAGGCGCGATATTGACGATGATCTCTACCGCGTTGCACCTGCGAACCTGCGATTGTCAGCCGCTTATCTCGGCGACCGCTTTTCCGCAGGCGCAGAGTTGCTCGCGGCTGCCGATCAAAGCCGCGTCTCGATCTCAAACGGTGAAGCGCCCAGTGACGGTTACGCGATTGTAGGGCTGTTCACACGCTATGCGCTGACCGATGCGCTCGCGATTGAGGCGGGGGTCGAAAACCTGTTCGACACCGAATATGAGCCGCATCTTGCAGGACGCAATCGCGCGGGCGCATCCGATGTGCCCGTGGGTGAACGGTTGCCCGGTGCTGGCCGTGGCGGCTGGGTGCGTGTGACCGCCCGCTTCTAAACCAGAAACAATCGGGCCAGCCAAGTCATCAGCCTACGCGCTGACGGTCTGGCCCGCTTGTTCACATAGAGGCGACCTCGGCCCAGATTTCGTCCCAAGCCTCTTTGGCCTTGCCGGTCTGGCGCACGCTTTGGGCCGCCTCGAGGTTCGCATCGAGCCCCTCGCCCTCGACAATGACAAGGCCGACCATTCCCATGCTTTTGTGCGGCAGGCAGTGATAGCCGTAATAGCCCGGCTTGGTGAAAGTCACCGACACGCTCTTGCCGATTGACCCGCGCCAACCGCTTGCGCCTTCGGGCACCATGCCTGGGGTGGACATGGAATTGTGCATGGGTTGCGACGGCCTGAATGTCACGGTGTCGCCCGATGCCACGCGCAGGATGCGGGGGGTAAAGACCATGCGCCTGCCCGTCTCGGGGTCCTGCGTCAGCATTTCCACAAGGTGCGAGCGTGGGGCTGCGGCCAGCCCGGCACTGGCGAGAAAAGCGGTTGCGCCTGCGCCAAGGATGGCTGTGCGGCGGTCGAACATGAAAGGCTCCTTTTGAGCGAAAAAGAGAGGGGCGCAAGGCGGCAGGCAACCGCCTGCAAACACCTTGCGCCCCCATGTTGTGTTGGGCTTACTTTACGTCGAAGCGGTCGAGCATCATCACTTTCGACCATGCTTTGGCAAAGTCGTTGACGAAACGCTCTTCCCCGTCGGAATAGGCGTAAACCTCGGCCACGGCGCGCAGTTCGGAGTTGGAGCCGAACACGAGGTCAACCTCGGTCGCGGTCCATTTGACCTCGCCGCTTTCACGGTCGCGGCCCTCGAACACATATTCCTCGCCTTCGACCGGGGCCCACTGGGTGCCCATGTCGAGAAGGTTGACGAAGAAATCGTTGGTGAGCTCGCCCGGCGTATCGGTGAACACGCCGTGCTTTGCACCATCGGTGTTGGCATCAAGCGCGCGCATACCGGCGACGAGAACGGTCATTTCCGGCACGCTCAACGTCAGAAGATCCGCACGATCGACCAGCATTTCTGCTGGAGAGAGGCGGGCACGCTCTGAATAGAAGTTGCGGAAGCCATCGGCTGCCGGGCGCAAATATTCAAAGCCATCCGCATCTGTCATTTCCTGGGTCGCATCGACGCGGCCCGGAGTGAACGGCACATCAACGGAATAGCCCGCAGCTTTCGCCGCATCTTCAATCGCAACGCCGCCGCCAAGCACGATGAGGTCGGCGATTGACACCATGCGGCCTGTGCCACGCGCGTTGAAGTCGGCCTGAATGCCTTCCATCGCATTGACGACCTTGGCGACCACTTCCGGATCGTTCACCGCCCAGTCCTTTTGCGGGGCAAGGCGGATGCGCGAGCCATTGGCACCGCCGCGCATGTCGGTGTCGCGATAGGTGACCGCTGAGGCCCATGCGGTGCGGACAAGCTCGGAGGTTGCAAGGCCGCTGGCGCGGATTTTACCCTCAAGCATGGCGATGTCGGCTTCGTTGATCGTGCCATAGTCTGCGGCCGGAAGCGGGTCCTGCCAGCTGAACTGTTCGCTAGGCACTTCGCTGCCGACATAGCGCGCAGCCGGGCCCATATCGCGGTGGGTCAGCTTGAACCACGCCTTGGCAAAAGCTGCGTCCATTTCTTCCGGATTTTCGGCCCAGCGCTTGGTGATGGCCCCGTATTTGGGGTCATAGCGCATGGCGAGGTCAGTGGTGAGCATGACCGGCGGGTGGAATTTCTCAGGATCGAACGCGTCGGGGACGAATTCGAGCTGATCGGCATTCACCGGAATCCACTGGCCAGCGCCAGCCGGGCTGCGGGTTTCGCGCCATTCAAAGTTGTAGAGGTTTTCAAGGTAATTGCTGCTCCAGGTGATCGGAGTAGCTGTCCACGCTCCCTCGAGCCCGCTGGTCGTCGCATCAGGGCCAGCGCCCGTCCCGCACGAGTTTTTCCAGCCGAACCCTTGCGCAGCGACGCTTTCGGCTGCCGGTTCTTTGCCGATGCAGTCCTTTTTGCTCGCGCCGTGGTTTTTACCCAGCGTGTGACCGCCGATGATGAGCGCGGCTGTCTCTTCATCGTTCATGCCCATCCGGCCAAAGGTCGTGCGAATACGCTCGGCGCTTTCGAGGATGTTCATATTGCCTTCCGGCCCTTCGGGATTGACGTAGATCAGACCCATTTCCGATGCGCCAAGCGTGTCCTCCAGCTCTTGCGGCGTGGCTTCTGCTTCGCCTGTGCCTTCAGGACGCTGACCGCCGTGGCTGAAACGCGATGCGGTGAGGAATTTGCTTTCCGGTCCCCAATAAACCAGCTCAGGCTGCCAATCGTCGGTGCGACCGCCAGCAAAGCCGAAAGTGTCAAAGCCCGCTTGCTCAAGCGCGACATTGCCTGACAGGATGATGAGATCGGACCACGAAAGCGCGCGGCCATACTTCTGCTTCACCGGCCACAGCAGGCGGCGCGCCTTGTCGAGATTGCCGTTGTCGGGCCAGCTGTTGAGCGGTTCGAAACGGATCTGTCCACCATCAGAACCACCGCGGCCATCGCCTGAACGGTATGTGCCAGCGCTGTGCCATGCGAGTCGGATAAAGAGGCCGGTGTAGCTGCCATAATCGGCGGGCCACCAATCCTTGGAATCGGTCAGTGTTGCCGCGACGTCGGCTTTGACTTCATCAAGATCCAGCTTTGCAAATTCGGCTGCGTAATCGAAATCTTCGCCCATCGGATCGGCGTCCATTTCGTTTTGGCGAAGACGCGCAAGATCGACGACTTCAGGCCACCAGTCCTGCACGGCGCGCGGCTTTGTATCGCCCGCTGTGCGCATCGGCATCTGGCCCATTCCCGGCTCGTTGAAGCCCGGAGGCGTTGCGCTGACCGACGTTGCCAAAAGCGCACTCGCCGAGAGGAAAAGTGCACTCTTAAGTGGAAGCTTGAACATATATTTGCCCTTTGTTCTTTGTCGCCCGCCCATGATTGGTGCAGGCAAGTTCCTATCCCCAAAACTTCCTTCGCATGATGGCACGGCATCAAAATCTGCAAGCAGACGCCGCTCTTTCAGTGCGAGGAAATCGATAAGTGGTAGGGCTACTAATCGCGCAAGACGATTAGGAAAAACCGCAATTTCCGATCACGGAGATTGAAAATTGCAATCGCAAATCTGCGCGCGCGCGATGTATCAGTGATTGCTTTGGAGGGATGCTCTTGTACCGCAGCAGCGGTTCTTTACTGTTCAGGCTTCTTTCCGGTTCACACCGGCCAATCTTTTGAGATAGAAGGTGTGTGGGTGCTGTAACACGAGGGGGATCTTCCAAGATGTCGAGCGAGAAAGAGCGACTGGATGCGGCCATGGCGCAAGTGGCGAAGGGCAACCGCTCCGCGTTGGCGAGTGTTTATGAAATGACATCAGCCAAGCTCTTCGGCACGATTTTGCGCGTCGTTCGAAGCCGGGAACGCGCAGAGGACTTGTTGCAGGATGTCTATGTCAAAGTCTGGCGACGGGCGGGGTCTTTCGACCGTTCCAAAGGCGCCCCGATCACTTGGCTTTGCACGGTCGCCCGCAACACGGCGCTGAACGATCTGCGCAGAGCGGGACGCAGCGAGGAGATCACCGACGAGGCGCTTCAGGCGATCCCTGACGACACCGTGTCGCCGGCAGATGACTGGTTGTGCGACAAGGAGGACAGCCTCGCGTTGAAGCACTGCCTCGACACGCTGCAGCCCGATCATCGCAGTTCGATTATCAATGCGTATTTCGAAGGCTATTCACAATCCGAGCTTGCCGATCGTCGCAGTGTTCCTCTGGGCACTATGAAAAGCTGGATCAGGCGCGGGCTTGCGGGTCTTAAGGGGTGTCTCGATGGGTGACGATTTTATGGCACAGGGCGACGATCCTGCCGTGCTCGCAGGGGCCTTGGTGCTTGGCATGCTCGAGGGGGCCGAGCTTACCGATGCCCAGCGCCGCCGGCTTGAGGATGCAGGCTTTCGAAACGCTTGCGAGTGGTGGGAATGGCGGCTTGGCTCAATGGCAGAAGCCGCCCCGTCGCTCACTCCTTCGGCTGATGTGTGGCGCGCTATCGAAGCCAGGATTGATGCGATGGATGCGTCCGAAGGTGGAGGCGCCACCCCGCTCCAATCCCGCCGCGTGTATGACGATGTGGGGTGGAATTTGGGAAAGCCGCTTGCTCTTGCAGGTCTGGCTGCCGCCGCGGTAGCCGCTGTGTTCCTGTTCCTCCCGCAATCGGCCGACACGGACGTCGGCACGCCCTATGTTCAGGCCAGCTCATCGCCGCAACTGATCGCGCAATTGCAGGACGAAACCGGCGCGCGCAAACTGGCCAGCCGTATAGACAGTGACCGCCGCACAATGGTGCTTTCGATCACCGGATTGGAGGCAGAAACCGGTCAGGCGCCTGAATTGTGGGTCATTCCGGAAGGCGGCGATCCGGTATCGCTTGGCTCGATCCCTGAACAAGGCGAGTTCCGCCGGGTAATCAGCGAGGACGAAGCACAACTCCTGCAAGGCGGCGCGACCATCGCGGTCACCTTTGAAGAAGATACAGGCGTCCCGCATAAGGCACCGACACCTCCTATCCTCCTCGCAGGACCCCTCGATCAGGTTTAGGATGCGTTTGAAAAGGCAGAAATCTCTTCTGCCAATCAATGCTTTGTAAAATTCCTTAAATTTTTTCCAGCCGTGCTGCATCCGATCAGGAGCCTCGCGGGTAGATGCGCGCGTGATCCAGTCTTCCGGGTCACGGGCCTGAGCCGGTCGGCTCAGGGGTGATGGTTTTTTCGGTGCGGGAGAGCGCCGCTTCAAATGTCACCACGAGAGAGAATTTCGAACGTCCCAGATCAACCGAACCAACGCTCAGGAGCGTAAAATGAGAATGATCAACCGACAAAATATCGCGATGTTGCTGACAGGCACGGCAATGCTTGCCATCGCCGCCCCGGCACACGCAGATGCAACGCCGGAGTGCAACGATGGCGCAGGGGCCGAAAGCACGGAATGTGGCACTGACAGCGACACGGGCGCCAATGCAGGAGCGACTGCGATTGGCAATGGCGCAACGGCAAACGGGACCGACGCTCTGGCCATCGGTGGGGACGATGCAGGCACAAATCCTGCAACCGCAACCGGGCCTTCGACCACGGCAGTCGGCGGCGAAGCCACTGCAACCGGCCCTGGCGCAACCAGCCTTGGCTGGCGCTCTGTCGCAGCAGCCGAACGCGCAACCGCTCTTGGCCACCTCGCTAACGCGTTGGGGGTTCGTTCGGTAGCGGTCGGCGAAGCGGCGATTGCAAACAGCGAATTCTCGATTGCGATCGGTGACATCTCCGAGGCAGATGGTGAGGCAGCCATCGCAATCGGTAACGCCAGTGTTGCAGCAGGCGTCGATGCGCTCGCGGTTGGCGGTGACAACGACGGCGCAGGCGCTGCGGCGGTCGGCAATTCTACCACTGCGATTGGCGGCGAGGCGCTTGCGATTGGGCCGGGGGCTACGACTTTAGGCTGGCGTTCGGTTGCATCGGCAGAACGCGCAACCGCGCTCGGCCACCTTGCCAATGCGCTTGGTGTGCGGTCGATTGCCATCGGCGAAGCGGCAATTGCCAACAGCCAGTTCTCAATCGCGCAAGGTGATTTGGCAGAGGCAGACGGCGAAGCGTCCATCGCAATCGGTAATGCCTCGGTCGCAGCGGGTGTGGATGCCCTTGCCATCGGCGGCGATGATGCAGGGTTTGGCGCAGCAGCGATTGGCAACTCGACCACAGCAGTGGGCGGCGAAGCGCTTGCAACAGGTCCAGGCGCCACGACATTCGGCTGGCGCTCTGAAGCAGGCGCCGAACGGGCAACCGCCCTTGGCCATCTGTCCAACGCGCTTGGTGTGCGTTCGGTTGCGGTTGGCGAAGCGGCCATTGCAAACAGCAATTTTTCGATTGCCATGGGTGACATTGCCGAGGCGGACGGCGATGCGTCCATCGCAATCGGTAACGCCTCTGTCGCAGCGGGTGTGGATGCCCTTGCCATTGGCGGCGATGACGCAGGCTTTGGCGCAGCAGCGGTTGGCAATTCGACCACAGCAGTAGGCGGCGAGGCACTTGCAACAGGTCCGGGCGCCACGACATTCGGCTGGCGCTCTCAAGCAGGAGCCGAACGGGCAACCGCCCTTGGCCATCTGGCAACAGCGCAAGGCGTGCGTTCGGTTGCGGTTGGTGAAAATGCCGACGCGCAAAGCGATTTTTCGACCGCTATCGGTAATGAATCCATCGCCAATGGCATGGACGCGCTGGCCGTGGGTGACACCGCGCTCGCCGACGGAACCTCAACCACCGCAGTCGGCGGCGAAAGCGTCGCTGATGGAACGGCGGCGACATCGTTTGGTTGGCGCGCACAGGCGACCGCCGAACGTGCCCACGCACTCGGCCACCTTGCAACCGCTTCTGGCGTGCGCTCGCTTGCAGTGGGTGAAGCTGCATCGGCCACGGCAGACACGTCGGTCGCTATCGGCAACCAGTCGTCTGCAACGGCAGAAAATTCTGTTGCGCTCGGCTCGGGCTCGGTCGCCGATCAGGCCGATACCGTATCGGTCGGGGCAACCGGTTCAGAGCGTCGCATCGTCAATGTCGCAGCCGGTGTCGATGACACGGATGCTGTAAACCTTGCCCAGCTTACCGCACTCCAAGCTTCGCTCAACGCCAGCGACGGCGGCACATCAATTGATGCGACCACCGATGATGAAGTCGACGACGAGATCGACGACGGCACAGGCATGAACAGCGTTGAGTTCGGCGATGGCGCGGTTGCGTCTGCGACGGGTTCGACCGCCGTTGGCGATAACGCGCAAGCGACTTCGGAAAATGCAACTGCAATCGGTTTTGGTGCAGTGGCAAGCGGTTCAACCGCAGTGGGTGGCAATGCAATGGCCACAGGAGCAAACTCGGCAGCCTTTGGTGTCGATGCCTCAGCAACCGGTGACAACAGCACCGCGCTGGGCGAGCTCACCAGTGCCGACAGCGCAGGTTCGGTCGCTGTCGGCACTGGCGCTCAAGCAAACGGGGTCGATGCGATTGCCATCGGTTCTGATGATGCGGGCGCTGCCTTCACCGTTGCAAGCGGCCCCTCGACCACCGCAGTCGGCGGCGAAGCGGTTGCAATGGGTCCGGGCGCCTCGGCCTTTGGCTGGCGCGCTATGGCCACCGGCGAGCGGGCTCAGGCCTTCGGTCACCTCGCAACAGCCCAGGGCGAACGTTCGCTTGCCATGGGCGAAAACGCCGATGCACAGAGCGATTTTGCCACCGCGATTGGTAATGAATCGATTGCGACAGGCGTTGATGCGCTTGCCCTTGGTGACAGCGCGCTTGCGCAAGGCAACTCGACCACGGCCATCGGCGGTGAGAGTGTTGCGACAACCCCGGGTGCATCTGCCTTTGGCTGGCAGGCGCAGGCGACAGGTGACATGGCAACAGCCGTTGGTCACCAGACGACTGCGTCGGGCGCACAAAGCTTTGCCGGCGCAGAAGATGCAGTGGCATCGGGCAGCAACTCGATTGCTATCGGTAACACCGCGCAGGCAACCGGCGGCGATTCCATCGCCATCGGTGGTAATCGCGACGGGATGGGTGGCCGTGCCACTGTTGCAAGCGGGCCTTCGACGACCGTTGTCGGTGGTCAGGCCATTGCCGATGGTGCAGGCGCAACCGCATTTGGTTGGCGTTCAGAGGCAACCGCCGAACGCGCGCAAGCCTTTGGCCACTTGGCCGTAGCCTCGGGCGTGCGTTCGACCGCACTTGGTGAAGCCGCCAATGCAAGCGGTGCCGGTGCTATCGCAGTGGGTGACACGTCTGCTGCAAGCGGGGCCGGCGCGGTTGCGCTTGGTCAGGGGGCTTCGGCTTCCGGTGCGAACTCGGTCGCAATCGGCGCTGGCGCATCGGCCGCCAATGATGGCCAGGTGGTCGTTGCAAGCCTTGATGACAGCACTGGCAGCCAGACCGGCGGCCTGTTCCTCGTTACCGCTGACGCCACAGGCACTCTGGGCCTTAGCGGCACGGGTGAGAACGGCATGGGCGCTTTTGCAGCGCAGTCTTCTGTCGACACCAACAGCGCAAACATCGCTGCCAACTCGACCGCTATCGGCAGCCTGCAGCAATTGACCTCGACCCAAACGGGCCAGATCAACACGCTGTTCGGTCAGACCCAGGCGAACCGTGAGGCGATTGACCGCGCCAATGAAGGTGTTGCCATGGCGCTTGCGATGGAATCGCCACAACTGCCCGCAGGTACGACATTCGCGCTTTCGGGCGGTGTCGGCTACTTCGAGAACCAGGGTGCAGGCACCATGGCTCTGTCTGCACGGGTAAGCGACAATGCGTCGATCTCTGCAGGTGTCGGTGTCGGCTTCGACAGCGGCGAAGTGGGCGCACGCGGCGGCTTCCAATTCGCTTGGTAATCGCTTAGCAACGCAATCATGAAAACACTCATGAAACATACGGGATTGCCGGGGCTTCTAGCTCCGGCAATTCTTTTTGCGCTGGCCACTCCGGCAGCGGCACAGAACGCGCCGCAAGGTCAGGCCGCCCCCGCTCCGCAAGGAAGCGTGCAGCCGCCTGCCTCGATCAGGCCAACACCCGGACAGCTCGAACTTTCCAAGATGATCTGGTCAACGGTCGCAGCGGTCGACCATGCCAATCGCTCGGGCAATTATTCGGTGTTGCGCGACATTTCTTCATCGGGATTTCAGATCAACAACAACCCTGCGCAACTGGCGCAGGTGTTCTCCGGCCTTCGCGGGCTCGGCGTTGATCTGGGCAATGCCTTGCTCGTCCCGCCGACTTACACGCAAGCACCGCAGCTCGTTCGCGAAGATGTTTTCCGCGTGCAGGGCGTGTTTCAGATGCGTCCGATCTCGATCGGCTTTGACCTCTACTACCAATGGGAACAGGGTCGCTGGAAGCTGTTCGGCATCGACCTGCAACCGCTCGAAATGGCGCAGCAGCAATGAATTGAAACGGGCGGGGCGCCTTCAATAGCTTTCATCCAAGGCTGAAATTGGCGAGGCGTTGCGGGTCGATCACGCGGATTAGACCATATCCCCGCTCGATCAGGTTGGTTTCTTCCAATGTGCGCAGCGCCGCGTTTGTCGTCGCCCGCGTCACTCCCAAAAGTTCCGCCAATTCCTGCTGTGTGACCTTCGTCACCCCGTCTCGTCCGACAAGATTGGAAAGCAATGCTGCAAGGCGCATGGGATTGGACCCGCGCCGCATTCCGGCAAGCTCATCCAGCGTGTGTTGCAATTGGGCAGACAGCGCCGCGAGCAGCGCCATGCTCGATTTCTGATGTTCGGCAAGGGCGGCCAGAAATGTGCTTCCCGGGATGAAGCGCACTTTGCTTTTCCCGCGCGATAATGCGTCGACCTTGCGCCGGCTTGCCGCGAATACCGCCAGCTCGCCATAGGAATCGCCCGGCCCCAGGACCGCCATCGCGCGAAATTCCCCGTCGGGAAGGTGCCTGCCCACCCGCACGCTGCCCTCTTCTATCAACCAGAAGCCGTCCGCCTTCGACCCTCTGTGCTGGATGAACTGGCCGTCGGAATACGACCGGATGATGCTTTGCGCGATCAGCTTTTCCTTAAGCGCCGGCTCAAGCGCTGCGAACAGCATGGGCGCGGGCATCGAACTGCGCCGTTCATTCAAATGTAAAGAATCAGACATTCTTCGCAAGCGATACGCAGTAGGAAGGGCCGACACAAGGGAGACGTTTCATGGCATCCTCAACCATCGCGATCATCGCAATCTATCTGGGCTTCGCCTTGATGGAGCTTTTTCGCTCCAACCTGTTCGGCAAGGCGGAACAGACCCGCGACGACGCAATTGTCGAGGTGGTGAGCACGGTTTTCCTGCTTGGCATTACTCAGCCAACGGTCCTGTTCACCGCGGGTTTTCTGGCAGACCTTATTGCGCCGCAATATGCAGGTGCGCTTTCCGGGATACCGGTGATTGCCGCGATCGCACTGTTTCTGGTTTTCGATGACATGGCGCAATATTGGTGGCACCGCGCCAGCCACTCGACACCCTTTCTCTACAATCTGCACCGCGCGCATCACAATGCACGCTACATGAGCGTGCGCCTCGTCTATCGAAACAACATCATCTACTACGCGATGATGCCGAGCCTCTGGTTCTCGGGCGTGCTGATCTGGCTGGGGCTGGGCTGGGTTTATGCAGGCTACATCGTGGTCAAACTGCTCGTCATCACAGGCGCGCACTCCGATGTTGCTTGGGACAGGCCGCTGTACAAAATCAAATGGCTCTCGCCCCTGATGTGGGTGGTCGAACGCACGATCTCTACCCCTGCAACCCATCATGCCCACCATGGTCGCCATGCCGATGATCCCGCGGTCAACTACAAGGGGAACTACGGCAATCTGCTGTTCTTCTGGGACGTCCTGTTCGGCACGGCGCACATCACCCGCACCTATCCGGAAAACTATGGCGTCGAAAATCTGACACCTGCAACCTTGGGCCAGCAATTGCTCTGGCCAATCTTTCCGGAGGCCAAGGAAGGTGACGATATCGCGAGCCCAAGGGAGCCCGAGCCGCATTTGTAATCGGAGCGCGAAGTCGGCTATGAGTTTGTGATCGCAATATTCATCGCAGTATTCATGGCAGGCCCGCCATTCATTATGTCGCCATCTTATGCGCGCTGTGTGCGCTTTCACTCTCTACAGGAGAGCGTTTGATGGCGGCCGATGTGCCCTCGTGCCGTGTCGAAAACGCGAACGCGGCAAAGCTGTCGATGTCGTCTTCGCAAATGTGCCAATGCTTTCAACGCCGACTTGCGGACGAAGTGGGCAGCGATATCGACCTGTCCGCCATTCGCATCGTCTTGAAACCGCGCAATTCGCATGAGGTGGAGGCAAGCGTTCATGCGGCATCGGAAACGAGCGCACCAGTCCTGGAGCCGGTAAGCGTCAAGGTCTTCGACCGTTCCATCAATGCAAGCGACATCGAAAGCCTGGCGAGCGCCGTTGGCCGCGCCCTGCTTGATCCCAAGCCCTGACACATCTGCATGCGCAATTCGAGCGAACGTAACCCATGACTTTGCAAACCCTCGATACCGATCCGTTCGAACCGGCAGATGCAGCGGGTGATATGGCCGATGCGGGCGCGTCGATCGAAGATTTCTACAAGGGCGGTCCGCACGAACGGCAATGTGGCTGTCTTGCGTGCCATCAAAAAAGCGATGAGCCGATTGATGCCGGCGTCACCTTTGCGGTGATGGAAAATGATACAGGCAGCAACACCTTCACCAATGGCCGGGTGTCTCCCGGCACATTTGTCGCTGACCAGATCGATGCGTCAGGCGACAGCGACTGGTTCGCGATCAACCTTTTCGCAGGCGAGACATACACTTTCACAGTGTATCTCCCCCCAGGCGGATTGCCGGACAGCATCTTGCGCCTCCACGGCTCCAACGCATTGGTCATCCGCGAAAATGACGATGCGAATATCGACCAGAACCTGCTGTATTCCGAGATCATCTACACACCCACTTCGTCGGGCCAATATTTCCTTGCTGTCAGCGGCTTTTCGAGCGCGACGGGGACCTTTTTCCTCTCCAGTTCGCGGCCTCTTGGCGATGCCGTCGGCGGCACAGCCGCGACAAGCGGCACGCTCCAGATTGACGCCGCCGCCACCGCCGGCGTGCTTGACCAGACAGGTGACCGGGATTGGTATGCGGTGACCTTGCAGGCTGGCGAAAGCTACGTCTTCGAGACTTTCGACACTGGCGGGTCCAATGACGTCGATACGACCTTGTCACTCAGAACCGCCAATGGCGATGTGCTGGCCTATAATGACGACGCCAACGCGACCTATTCAAAAATCCGTTTTACCGCGTCGCAAAGCGGCACCTTCTATCTGGATGTAGGGGGCTGGGCCGATGGCGAGCAGGGCAGTTATCAGGTCAGCGCAGGCGTTGCCCCGCCGCTGCAGGAACTGAGCAATGACGAAATCGCCGCGCGCCTGTTGTATGGCGCCTCCCTTGATGAAAGCAATCTGCGGCGCTGGAACGTCGGTCAGGGCGATACCCTTACCGTCAACCTGACTTCGCTCACTACGGCAGGCCAATTGCTCGCACGAGAAAGCCTGAAGCTTTGGGCAGATGTCACCGGGATCCTTTTCTCGGAGGTATCATTTGGCGCGCAGATCACCTTTCAGGACACAGAAGAGGGCGCCTATGCCCAAACGATAGAGACAGGCGCTTTTATCACAAGTGCGACGGTCAACGTGTCGACCAATTGGCTGCAAACGCAGGGGACCACGCTCGACAGCTATTCCTTCCAGACCTTCATTCACGAGGTGGGGCACGCTCTGGGGTTGAGGCATCCGGGGGGCTACAATGGTGATGCCAGCTACTCGCAAAATGCCGAATTTCTGAACGATTCCTGGGCGACGACGGCGATGTCGTATTTCAGCCAGAGCCAGAACACCTTCTTCGCCGATCAGGGGTTCGACAGGCGATTTTCGGTGACGCCAATGTCCGCTGATATTGTCGCTGCGCAAGTGGCCTATGGCGCAGCGAGCGATACGCGCACTGGCGATACCACCTACGGGGTCGGCAATAACAGCGGACGAGCCACCTATGGCGTTGGCGATGCAGCCAACAATGATGATGGCGATCTGCTTGCATTTGTGATCGTCGACAATGGCGGCGATGACACGCTCGATTATTCGATCTTCACCAGCGCGCAGGTGATTGATCTCAATCCCGAGACTTTCTCCAGCGTCGGCGGCAGCATCGGGAATATGAGCATTGCGCGCGGAACCGTGATCGAGAACGCGATTGCAGGGCGCGGCAATGATACGCTGATCGGCAATGTCACGGCAAACCGGCTGACCGGCGGCCGCGGCAACGACACGCTCGACGGCGGCAGCAACGTCGATGTCGCGATCGTGTCAGGCAACAGGTCCGCATACACCGTTACCCAGACCTCCCTTGGAGTGTTTCGCGTTTCCGGAACCGATGGCACCGACACGCTCACCAATATCGAATTTCTCGAATTCGACGATCAGACGCTGCGCCTGCTTCCGGGCGAAGGGGTCGCGGTGAACTTCGCGTCCGCTGACCCGTCCGTCTATCAGGATGCGATGAACGCGATCCTCGATTTCAACGGCAATGCGCTGGGCGGAAATGGCGCATGGCTGCGCATTGGCGAGGCCGATGTGAATGGCGATGGCGACATCGACCAGATCCTTGTGAACGATGCGATTGCCCGCTTTGCGACTGTCGGCACGGCAGACGACGGTCTCATCTATTTCAACGATAACGGCTGGGCCGGTGAAACGCGGGTGGCGGGTATCTACCTTGACCCGCTGGTGCAGGCGGGTGACGTCGAACAGGGCAGCCCCTTCGACAGCCAGCAGCGTTTCCAGAACGATCTTGCGATCGAAAATATCAACCGCGTTCTTGGCGCGGATGACTATGATGGTGACGGGTTGCAGGAGGTGTATTTCGCGCTCACCGATGGCACAGCATTCTTGCGCGCCATCATGGAGGCCGATGG
>NZ_JALKAJ010000002.1:0-567500 GCF_023015615.1 Qipengyuania sp. S6317L1
GATGACTATGATGGTGACGGGTTGCAGGAGGTGTATTTCGCGCTCACCGATGGCACAGCATTCTTGCGCGCCATCATGGAGGCCGATGGCAACATCCGCTACGCCAACTATCAGGACGAGCGCGGTGTGATCGACTATCTCACCGCCAATGGATTTGGCGAAGAGACATACGGCAACTGGTTCCCTGCCCCTGATGCGGATGGAGCAAGCAGCGCGGCGACAATGCCCGCCGCGGCGATCGCCCCGATGGACCTGTTTCACGCTGAAGTGTTTGGCTGACCGGGCCTGAGACCCGAAGCGCGCATCAGGCGCTGGGCGCAAGCCGCCTCACCAAATCCAAAAGCCAATCAACACAGCCTCTCGGTCACGTGCGACAGCGGGGCCATGGTGCGCCGTGTGTTCGCAGTAACCTTCTCTTGCGGGCAGTCCCCGATCCGCACCTGACGAAGCTAAAGAAGTGGCGGTGCAATCCGCTTTCCAAACGTCCCCTCCGAAGTGGAGGCGAATCAACTTGCACCTCGCGCCGCCGTTGTCGCAGATTAAGGCGTGTTAACTGGTCGGCCAGCTAGGACCATGGCACTTCTACGAACCTAAGATCGACGACACGGCTCTTTCTCAACCCATTGACAACGCGCAAGGTTTTGCCGCTGAATACCCCCCCTACAGGAATTCTTAAGTGTCGCCGTTTTGTAAAATCCGCGATCACATGCTCCTCTCTTTGACACATCTTGTCGGTGAGGCTCTTCGGGTCGCAACGAAAGCCTGTCGCAGGCAAAATCGAGTTATTGAGATGCGGCGCTCCTAACCCGCCGCTCCGGGCTGGTGTGTTATCGCTCGTAAGAAGGTTCGTCGCTGCACCCGGCGCCCCTGTCTTGCCTTTAAAGCGTGATGCATCAGCCCGGTACCACCCTCACCCACGCCTTCGGGCGATCCGGCCCGTCGTCAGAATGGCGATCAGGCCAACCTGCCAAAACCGTCACGTTAACGAATTTGCCGTTGCTGTGCGGTTGCGGGACACACCCTTGCAACTCGCTCCCCATCGAACACCTCTCAGGCTACGCGCCAATGCGCGCTATGACTTTGATCAGGAAACTCTTGGGCCGCCGCATTTTACGCGGCATGCCATTTGGAAGACGCACCCCTGCGGTGATCTGTCTGCCCAATGAAACACGCCCCGATAAAAGCGCCGCGACACCGTTCGATCCGGCTGACTTTTACGCAAAGAAAGTGGTCGAAGCAGACTTTGAAGAGATCGCACAGCCGCACGTCCCGGTCTTCAGGAATGCCCTGCCCAAAAAACCGGCCATGCCTTCACCGGCAGCTGCATCGGGCGCTGGCGAACCGTTGCGTTTCGACAGGCCGATTTTTCGCAGCGACAATGCGCCTGAGCCGCTGGTAAAATCCGCAGCGCGGAAACGCTCTATACTGCGTCAAACACACGCTCCGACACGCGCCGAAGAGGCGAGCCCTGCACCCAAACCGGCAAAACCGGGTTGGACGCCCGGCGCGCGCGCGATGACGCTGCTTGCGATTGTTGCAGTGCCAGCGGTTGCCGCAGCCGCGCAGAACCTTGGCAAACTTCCCGGCGATGCGCCGACCGAGGCGCAAATGGTAAGCGATCAGCTTCGCGAGGCGCTCGCCCGCAATCCTGCCATGCCATTTGAAAAGCCGGGTATGAGCTTTCCGGGCTCTGCCTTTTTCTTCCTTGCCGATCCGCCGCGCGAAACGCTGATCGCGCTGCCCTCGACTGATGCGACCATGCCCAAGACGGGAGAGGCGGGTCATGAATTGGGCGAATTGATCGACGCAGGACCAAGAGCAAATCCGTTTTTCAGCCACGGCGGAACCGGCCACCTGCGCGCCAGCAACTGCCTTGCACAGGCGATCTGGTACGAAGCGGCAAGCGAAAGCGAGGCGGGCAAGCGCGCGGTTGCACAAGTGGTTCTGAACCGTGTGGCGCACCCGGGTTGGCCGGGCAGCGTGTGCGGTGTGGTCTATCAAGGGTCCAACCGCAGCACAGGATGCCAGTTCAGCTTCACTTGCGACGGGAGCCTCAGCCGCAAGGCCAAGGGGCGTTCCTGGCAGGATGCACAAAGCATCGCCAATGAAGCGCTGAGCGGAAGCGTTTACGCGCCGATTGGCCACGCAACGCATTACCACACGCTTTGGGTGAACCCGTATTGGGCCTCCAGCCTGGATCACGTCGGCACCATCGGCGCGCACCGTTTCTACCGCAATCGCGGTGCGGGCGGCGAAAAGCGCGCTTTCACGCAAAGCTATGCCGGGATCGAGCCGGGGGTAGAGGCGCGCATCACCGCCCTGCCCGCGCTCGAAAACCCGCCGCGCTTGCCGGTCCAGGACGTAAGTCTGGCCGCGCCTGCACCAGCCAATGTGCGAAGCCCATCGCCGGCCTACAAGGAGCCAGCCGTGCCCGCCCAAGCGATTGCCGGACCCGGCGCGGTGCGACGCGACACGAGCGTATCCACCGTTGGCCAGGTCCGCGAGGATTATTCGCGCGCCGGACAATGGAAAAGCGATGTTGCGCGTTCCGAACTCCTAGAGGGGAAGGAAAAGAGCGCAAACACACCGCCAGAAGGCGCTTCGCATTAGAGGCAGTCGGTGCGTCCCGCCGCAGCTCCCGAACCCGCATTTTTCCGACACCGGGCGACCCACCGGATATCTTCGGCCAGGATCAGGGTTAACGCGCTCTCAACCCTAGTTTCACACAAAGCCTTAGCTGCTCCGTGGGTACTTCGTAACCCATCACAGCAAGCCGACGCGACGCCCCCACCCTCGCGTCAGAGTTTTGCCAAACTTGGACAAAAGCCCCCATGTCGATCCATTTTGCCCCGGCCAAGCCATCCGGACTTACCCACGCAAAGTCTGGGGCTGCAAAGAAAATTCTCAGACAAGCGCAAAGCAATGTGGCGAATGACAATGGCCCAGGTCGCGAAGCCGCTGACCGGGTGCTTCGCGCCGCGCTCCATCATTTTGCACAGCACGGTCTGGGCGCTGCCAAAGTAGCACGCGCGCAGGCGGAAAAAGCCTTTTTCGAAGGCGATCGTGACACTTACGACTGGTGGCTGGGTATTACGCGAACACTTGACCGGCGACTTGCGGCAAGCGTTTCGGGGCAATCCTGAACCGTTCAGCAAGCGCGCCGGGATCTGATGCATCGGTGTTGAACCCGCCAGTTTGCGGCGCTTTTGGTGGTTATCACAAGGTTAACGGCCGTTGACAAAGAATCAGCCCTGCGCCAGCGTTTTGCGCATGGCATCGCGGGTAGATTTCAACGACGGCGCTGACCTGCTGAAAAAACAGGGGCGGCAGAGCGAAACTAAGGGACAGGACGCAGGTGCGTCTTCGTTCCTTTTGCAGCATGCCGGGGACAATGAAGGCGGCGTTATGTCGCCAGATACCATCTCCCGCATCACGCCGACTGGCGTTGAAACGCTTCCGATCAATCACCCTGACCGCGTGCGTCCGAAGTTCGATTTTGGGAAAGGTTGGAAACACCTTCGCATCCTTGTGAAAGACAAGGATCGTACCGACGAACTGTTTGGCGTTCTCGACTCCATGCCCTGGCGTGCAGTCGGTGAGGAAGCAGCCGCATTCCTTGCCACTGATCGGGGCAAACACATTTACCAGACCGAGCCATATCTTCCCGATATTCTAGACGATCACGCACGTTTGAGGCAGATGCCAAAAGGCAGTTTCGCCGATATCTATTGCAATTTCATGGAATCCGAGGGGCTGACCGCTGCGGGACTAATCGAAGAGGCGAACGTATATCGCAAGGATAGCGCTATTCTTGAAGATGGCATTGAATGGTACAATAACCGGCTCCGCGACACCCACGATATTCTCCATGTCTTGACAGGCTATGGGCGCGATACTTTGGGGGAGCAATGCCTCCTTGCGTTTCTCTTTGACCAACGCCCCAGCCCAGGGCACCTCTTCCTAGGCTGGCTCGGCACACTCCTCATGAAAATGAAGCTTCCGACCAAAGCTCCGGTTCTGCGCGCATTCCTCCAGGCGCGTCGCAATGGCCGGTTGACCCAGCGCATCGTCGAACAGCCGATCCTCGACCTTCTTCCGCTTCCAATCGAAGAAGTTCGAAGAAGGCTCAATATCCTAGAGCCGACGACCTATCATCAGGCGCTCGATATATGGGAAGGCGAAGGCGTTGACCCTCACGCCCTGCTTGGACGGCAACCGGCTTAATCAGGGTCATAACGCGCCAAAGCGCACTCAGCGGGTTGGTCGTCTAGTGCTACTGCGTAAACCGTCCTTTGCCAAAAGGGCATAGAACCGGTGTTAACCACTCTGTGACTTCTTGAGGGTAGACCCTTGCGTGGGTAGCAGCAGGACGAACCACATCTTTAAGCTGAAATATCTTGTGTTAGGGCGTCCAGAAGAGAACGCGGTTGATCAAGTGGTTCGCAGAACCTTGGTCAAAGCGCTATATTCCAGCCCTTTTAGTCTCGTTATTGGCGCGGTGACCACTGTCACTGCGGCTTCGGCGGCAGCTTGGGTTTCCCAACTACCAGGTCTTTGGCTCGCGGCCGCTGTTTTGGCTATCATCGCCGCCGTGCGCATCGTCGCCTCTTTGGGACTGTCGCCTGATGACGAAGACAACTCGGTGACCACGCTCGAACTGACCTACGAAATAGGAGCATTCAGCTTCGCTTTGGCGCTTGGAACGACCGCTGCCTTCACAATTTTGGTCGATGCCGTATCGCAGGTTCAGGTGCTGATGGTTGCCAATGCGCTGGGCTATGGGGTCGGCGTCTCTGCGCGCAATGCAGGTCGTCCGATCATTGCTATTGGCCAATTGACCTTCTCATGCATCCCTATTGCAGTTGCCTCATTCTGGACGATGCAAATCGCATATGCTGCACTTGGCTTGACAATCTTCCTGTTGATCACTGCCCAATCGGTTATCACCCGGCGCATTTTCAGCGAACTGCGCGACTCCATTGCGTCTGCCAATGCCAATGCGCTGCTTGCGACCAAGATGGAAATTCAGGCCCACACCGATGTGGTCACCAACCTTGCGAACCGTGCGGGACTAAACCAGGCCTTGGCGCGGGCGATGGAGAATTTCACCGAAGAATCCAAGCTGGCCCTTATCTGGATCGACCTCGACCGCTTCAAGGAGGTCAACGATCTTCTCGGCCACCCTGTAGGCGACAAGGTTCTGAAAGGCGTGGCGCAGCGCCTTCAGGATGTGACGCCTGACGGCAGCACCGTTGCCCGCTTTGGCGGCGACGAGTTCATCGTGCTGTGCCCGATTGATGGCCTCAAACACGCAGAGCTTATCGCGAGCGAAATCCACTGCGAGATCATGTGCCCCATGCGCATTGATGGCGAGTTGCTTGAGATCCGCGCGTCGTTGGGCGTTGCGCTTTTGCCCGATGACACCGAAGATGCCGAGCAGCTTATGCAACGCGCCGACCTTGCGCTTTATCATGCCAAGGTGGGCGGGCGTGCCCAGACGTGTTTCTACGAGCCGTCCATGAGCCGCGACCTTGTGCGCCGACGCGAGATCGAAGCCGAGCTGCGGACCGCGATCCAGCGTGACGAGCTTTCGATCTTCTTCCAGCCGATCGTTGATCTGGAAACCGGCAAGATCAAGACGTTCGAGGCTCTGGTGCGTTGGTTCCACCCGGACAAGGGCGAGCTTCGCCCGGACGAATTCATCCCGGTCGCCGAAGAAACCGGCGTCATTGTCACGCTTGGCAACTGGATCACGGTTCAGGCCGCGCGCATCGCTGCAAGCTGGCCCGACGATGTGACGGTCGCGGTCAACCTCTCGCCCTTGCAAATCCGTGCGCCCGGCGCTGCTCTGGGGATCAAGAACGCACTTCGCGAAGCCGGCCTTCCCGCACACCGGCTTGAGCTTGAGGTGACCGAAAGCCTGTTTATCGAGGACAATCACGCAACGGCCGCCTTTATCGAAGAACTGTCCGAGATGGGCGTGCGCTTTGCGCTCGATGACTTCGGCACGGGCTACTCCTCCTTGAGCTATATCAACTCCTTCCCCTTCTCCAAGATCAAGGTCGACCGCAGCTTTGTCTCCGGCTCTCAGGCCGGGCAAAAGAGCGATGCGATCATTCAGGCGGTGGCCAAGATGGGCAATACTCTTGGCATGGATATTGTCGCAGAAGGGCTCGAGACCGCCGATCAGGTATCCGCAGTGCGCGCGGCGGGCTGTAACCTTGGCCAGGGCTATCACTTCAGCCGCGCGGTGCCCGATTACCTTGCTGCCATGCTGCTCTCGCAAGAGCGCGGCGATGACAGGCAACGGGCGAGCGCCTGAGCCAATCCTTTCCGCTAAAGGCGAGCTATTGCAAAGACTAGGTGTTTGCGCATAGGCTTATTGCAATTGCAAACTGTTTGCAAAGATAGATGGCACTTGCGCCCTATTCACGGTTGCAATCACCCTGATGCCAGCCTAGGTCCGCCCAAAGACCGGAGTCTGGCGGCTTGGGACAATCGCCTTTTACGCTCCTTCGTGTGATATGTCCGTCCCGCAAGACTTTTTGGGAAGGATCACCCCTTTATGGCTCGCAAGAAAATCGCGCTTATCGGTTCAGGCATGATTGGCGGCACGCTCGCTCACCTCGCCGCTAAGAAAGAGCTTGGCGATATTGTCCTGTTCGACATCGCCGAAGGCATGCCGCAGGGTAAGGCACTGGACCTGTCGCAGTGCGGCCCGGTTGAGGGTTTCGACGCCAAGATCACCGGCTCTAACGACTATGCCGATATCGCTGGCGCAGACGTTGTGATCGTCACCGCTGGCGTTCCGCGCAAGCCTGGCATGAGCCGCGATGACCTTCTGGGCATCAACTTGTCCGTGATGAAGTCCGTTGGCGAAGGCATCAAGAACAATGCGCCTGACGCTTTTGTTATCTGCATCACCAACCCATTGGACGCGATGGTGTGGGCTCTGCGTGAGTTCTCCGGCCTCCCCCACAACAAGGTCGTCGGCATGGCAGGCGTTCTCGATAGCGCGCGCTTTGCGACTTTCCTTGCATGGGAGTTCGATTGCAGCGTCAAAGACGTCAACGCCTTCGTGCTTGGCGGCCACGGCGACACCATGGTTCCTGTGAAAAGCTACACCACGGTGAACGGCATTCCGGTTGACGATTACGCCAAGATCAAAGGCGTCTCCGAGACCCGCATCGACGAAATCGTAGACCGCACCCGCAAGGGCGGCGGCGAGATCGTTGGCCTGCTCGGCAATGGTTCGGCCTACTACGCGCCCGCCACATCGGCGATTGCGATGGCCGAAGCGTATCTCGGCGACCAGAAGCGCATCCTTCCTTGCGCCTCCTTCGTCGAAGGCAAATACGGCCTCGACGGGCTTTACGTCGGCGTTCCGACAGTGATCGGCGCAGGCGGCACCGAGGAAGTGGTCGAAATCGAGCTTTCGGACGAAGAGAAAGCCAACCTCAAAGTCTCAACCGACGCAGTCGAAGAGCTGCTTGAGGCGTGTAAGGGCCTGGATAGCAGCCTTGCGTAAGGTCCTCGCCGCTCTCGTAATTCCCGGAGCACTTGCCGTGATGCCATCTGCGCTATTTGCTCAGGATGGAGCAATGTGGCGTGATGACAGAGGGCGGCCAATGGAACTTGGTCTGGCTGGCGGAGGAAACTCTCCGCCAGCGCCGCAAACTTTTGTGGCCACAGACATGGCTGACGCATTCGTGAAGTTTTGCGTCAACACTCAAGGTCAGCAGGCAGGCGTATCCGAGGTTGCGAATGATGAGGGGCTGCAGGTTTCGATCAGCGACATTGCAGTAGCAAGGAAGGCCTCGCCATCTGATATGCTGATTGCAAGCGGCCCCGGATTGGTCGTTTCGCAAACCGACCAAGTGCTCGAATACGATTTCACCCAATGCAACGTGAACTTTTTCGTCGATGCTTTGCCAGAAAACGAAACGGTCGAAGCCGCGCTGATGGTGGCCCTTGGTGGTGCGCCCGACAACGAAACGGATAGAGTTAAAAAGAACGGCAAGCCGAACAAAGGTTACAAGCCGGAGTGGCGCGTCACCGGTGATGACGGCACTGTGTTTGTACTGCAGTTCAACGTCATGAAATCCAACCGATACTTGATAGGAGATCGCGTGCTTTTTGGGCTTCGCGAAGTGGTGGAGAAATAGAAATGAGCATCCTGATTAACAAAGACACCAAGGTCATCACGCAAGGGATGACCGGTAACACCGGCACCTTCCACACGCAGCAGGCCCTCGATTACGGCTCGCAAATGGTGGCAGGTGTGACGCCGGGCAAAGGCGGAACCGAGCATATCGGCATTCCGCAGTTCAACACCGTAGCCGAAGCGAAAGCGGCAACGGGCGCGACTGCTTCCTGCATCTACGTCCCCCCACCCTTCGCAGCAGACGCGATTTGTGAGGCGATTGACGCGGAAGTCGAGCTCATCATCTGCATCACCGAGGGCATCCCCGTGCTCGATATGGTGCGCGCCAAGGCTGCCCTTAAAGGCTCCAAATCGCGCCTCATCGGTCCGAACTGCCCCGGCGTTCTGACCCCTGATGAGTGCAAGATCGGCATTATGCCGGGTTCGATCTTCAAGAAGGGTTCGGTCGGCGTTGTTTCGCGTTCCGGCACGCTCACTTATGAAGCCGTGCACCAGACCACTATGGTTGGCCTTGGCCAGACCACAGCAGTCGGCATTGGCGGTGACCCTGTGAACGGCACCAACTTTATCGACGTGCTCGACCTCTTCCTTGATGACCCCGAAACCACATCGATGATCATGATCGGCGAAATCGGCGGTTCGGCTGAAGAAGAAGCGGCGGAATTCCTTAAAGCAGAAGCCGCCAAGGGCCGCTCCAAGCCAACGGTCGGCTTTATCGCAGGCCGCACAGCGCCTCCGGGCCGCCGCATGGGCCACGCCGGCGCGATTGTGTCCGGCGGCAAAGGCGGCGCAGAAGACAAGATCGCAGCGATGGAAGACGCGGGCATCCGCGTTTCGCCTTCGCCATCAGAACTGGGCACCACGCTCGATGCCATGCTGAAAGAAATGGCCTAAAACTACAGGGGCGTTTTGCCAAAAATGGCCGAACGCCCCGTTCCTCCTCCCCAGGACAAAGCTCATGAACAAAGAGACCGCCAGTTTCATCCCTGAAATGATCGATCAGGAAGGCCCCCAACCGGGCCCGTCCTGGGGCAATCCCAAATGGATGAGCGAAGTCGCCGATGCGGGCGCCGATCTGACCGGCGCGATGGACCCGACGCAGATGCGTCTGGAGGTCGAAAAGGCGGTCAAATCCGCTTCAAAAGCAGCGGGCAAGCCAACCGACGAAGAGGCACTGCGTTACGCATCGGACCTGTCGAACAAGGCGATGACCCTTGTGCGGCTTTACCGCGTGCGCGGGCATCTTTCGGCAAATCTCGACCCGCTGGGCATCAGCCAGAAACGCGGCGATCCCGCCGACCTCACCCTCGCCTTCCATGGTCTTGACGGCAAGGAAAACGAAGAGGTCTATGTCGGCGATGTTCTTGGCATGGAGTGGACCACGATTGGCGCGCTCCATAAACGGCTACGCGAAGTGTACTGTGGCAATGTCGGCCTTGAATACATGCACATCGCCGACACCGAAGAACGCCGTTTTCTTCAGGACAAGTTCGAAAGCCCCGGCGATACGATCGAATTTACGCCAGAGGGTAAAAAGGCGATCCTCGCTGCTGTCCTTCGCGGCGAAGGTTACGAGGAATTTCTCGGCAAGAAATATGTCGGGACCAAGCGGTTCGGCCTTGATGGCGGCGAGAGCATGATCCCGGCGCTTGAGGCCGTTATCAAGCACGGCGGCTCGGCTGGCGTTCGCGAAATCGTTTACGGCATGGCGCACCGCGGGCGTTTGAACGTCCTCGCCAATGTGATGGCCAAGCCATACAAGGTTATCTTCCACGAATTTTCCGGCGGCACCGCCAACCCCGAAGATGTGGGTGGTTCGGGCGATGTGAAATATCACCTCGGAACCAGCACCGACCGCGAATTCGACGGCATTAGCGTGCACATGTCGCTCACGCCCAACCCCTCTCACCTCGAAACGGTGAACCCGGTGGTTCTGGGCAAGGTGCGCGCGCAGCAGGCGATCCGCGATGATCTGGCCTCGAAGAAAGAGGTCCTGCCCGTCCTCATCCACGGCGATGCGGCCTTTGCGGGTCAAGGCGTCGTGTGGGAAAGCCTCAGCCTGTCAGGCGTCAACGGCTATGACACGGGCGGCTGCATCCACTTCATCATCAACAACCAGATCGGCTTTACCACCTCGCCAAAGTTTGCGCGCAATTCGCCCTATCCAAGCGATGTTGCAAAAGGCGTGATGGCGCCGATCCTGCACGTCAACGGCGATGATCCCGAAGCGGTGACCTTCGCGTGCAAGCTGGCGATTGAATACCGTCAGACCTTCCACCGCGATGTGGTGATCGACATGTGGTGCTATCGCCGGTTTGGCCACAACGAGGGCGACGAGCCCAAGTTCACCCAGCCGTTGATGTATGACAAGATCAAGAACCACGCCAAGGTCAGCCGCGTTTACGAACAGCGCCTGATCGAAGAGGGCGTGATCGACGAAGGCCACCGCGCGAGTGTTGCGCAGGAATTTGTCGACCTGCTCGAAGAAGAGTTCGAGGCGGCCAAGAGCTATTCGGCCAATCAGGCGGACTGGTTCGGCGGGCGTTGGACCGGCCTTAACAAGCCGGCCGATGACGAAACCGCGCGCCGCGGCATCGAAACCGCAATCGAGCGCAAGGCGTTTGACGCGCTGGGCCGCACTTTGACGAGCGTTCCCGATGATGTGAACATCCACAAGACGCTTGCCCGCGTGCTCAAGGCAAAATCGGAGATGTTCGAAAGCGGCGAAGGCTTTGATTGGGCCACCGCAGAAGCGCTCGCCTTCGGCAGCCTCGTCATGGAAGGATATGGCGTTCGCCTGTCGGGTCAGGATTCAGGCCGCGGCACTTTCTCGCAACGTCACGCGGTGTGGGTCGACCAGAAAACCGAAGACAAATACATCCCCCTCACCACCCTGCCCCACGGCAAGTTCGAGGTCTACGACAGCACGCTCTCCGAATACGGCGTGCTCGGCTTCGAATACGGCTTTGCCATGGCGGATCCGAAGTCTCTGGTGTTGTGGGAAGCGCAATTTGGCGACTTTGCCAACGGCGCGCAGATCATGATCGACCAGTATATCGCGGCGGGCGAGGCCAAATGGCTGCGCGCAAACGGGCTCGTGATGCTGCTGCCGCACGGTTACGAAGGTCAGGGGCCAGAACACTCCTCGGCTCGCCTTGAACGCTTCCTGCAATTGTGCGCGAGCGACAATATCCAGGTGTGCAACATCACCACGCCTGCCAACTACTTCCACGTGCTGCGCCGCCAGATGCTGCGTCCGTTCCGCAAGCCTCTCGTTATCATGACGCCTAAATCGCTTTTGCGTCACCCGATGGCGAAATCCTCGCGCGAGGAATTCCTCGGCGACTGGCAATTCAAGCGGATCAAGTCCGACCCTTCGATGGAGCCGGACAGCCCCGCCGATGAAAAGATCAAGCGCGTTGTCCTGTGTTCGGGCAAGGTCGCCTATGACCTGATCGAGAAGCGCGATGCAGAAGGCATCGACGACATCACGATCATCCGCATCGAACAGCTCTACCCCTTCCCGGGCGAGCCTTTGGGCCTGCGCCTTAGCCGGATGAAGAACCTCAAAGAGGTCATCTGGTGTCAGGAAGAGCCCAAGAACAACGGCGCGTGGTTCTTCGTTGAAAACCAGATCGAAAAGGCGCTCGAACTGGGCGGCCATTTCGGAATGCGGCCTTTCTACGTCGGGCGCGCGGCATCGGCTTCGCCTGCCACGGGTCTTGCCAAACGCCACGCTGAACAACAAGCCCGCCTTGTTGCCGAAGCTCTTGGTCTTGCTGAATAATTTTACGCCGATTCAAATTTAGGATTACTCGAAATGGCTACAGAAATCACAGTCCCGGTTCTGGGTGAATCGGTCACAGAAGGCTCCATCGGGGAATGGCTGAAACAGCCGGGCGACGCGGTCGCCGTCGATGAAGCGATCTGCTCGCTTGAAACAGACAAGGTCGCGGTTGACGTGCCCTCGCCTGTTGCAGGCATCTTGAGCGAACACCGCGCAGCCGAAGGCGACACTGTCGAAGTCGGCGCTGTTCTCGCGATCGTCGAAGAGGGTGAAGGCGCTCCTGCGTCAAAGCCTGCTGCGGCCAAGGAAGACACACCTGCTCCGGCGGCATCTTCGGCAAACGCCGAGGGTTCCTCTGACGCATCGCAGACCTTGTCCCCGGCGGTCCGCCGCGCGGTTCTTGAGCACGGTGTCGATCCATCGACGATCAAGGGCACCGGCAAAGGCGGGCGCATCACCAAGGAAGATGTGCTCGAAGCGGCCAAGAACAAGGACAAAGGACCGGCTCCTGCGCCCGCAGCATCAGCAGCTCCAGCGCCAGCCGCAGCCGGCGAACGCCGCGAAGAACGCGTCAAGATGACCCGTATGCGCCAGACCATCGCCAAGCGTCTCAAAGGCGCTCAGGAAGAGGCGGCGCTGCTCACCACGTTCAACGATGTGGACATGAGCGCGGTCATCGAAGCGCGCACCAAATACAAGGATATGTTCGCCAAGAAGCACGACATCCGTCTGGGCTTCATGGGCTTTTTCGCGAAAGCTGCGTGCCTCGCATTGAAAGACGTGCCAAGCGTCAACGCCTATATCGAAGGCGATGAGATCGTCTATCACGACTATGTCGATATCTCGGTCGCCGTATCGGCTCCGAACGGCCTCGTGGTCCCTGTGATCCGCGATTGCCAGGACAAGGGCTTTGCCCGCATCGAGAAAGACATCGCTGACTTCGGCAAGCGCGCCAAGGACGGCACGCTCACCATGGCCGATATGACCGGCGGCACGTTCACCATCTCCAACGGCGGTGTGTTCGGATCGTTGATGTCGACCCCGATCATCAACCCGCCGCAGTCCGCAGTGCTGGGTCTTCACCGCATTGAAGATCGCCCTGTTGCGATCAATGGCGAGGTCGTGATCCGTCCGATGATGTATATTGCGCTGAGCTATGACCACCGTCTGATCGACGGCCGCGAGGCTGTGACGGCGCTTAAGATCATCAAGGAAGCGATCGAAGATCCGACCCGGATGCTGATTGATCTGTAAGGCCATGGGGACCATTGCCCCAACCGACCAAACAGGCTTCGACGCCGAATTCAACAGGCGCCGCTATAACCACTCGGTAACCCAAACCCTGCCCCAATTTTGGGCGCGGTTTGGGGGATTGCCAGATGTGGCGGGCAAGCACGTGCTCGACTTTGGCTGCGCGCGCGGGGGGATGGTGCACACCATGCTTGAGGCGGGAGCCAAAAGCGCGTGCGGGATCGACATCAACCCGGATTACATTGCCTTTGCCAAGGCCAAACATGCTGACCAATGGGGTGATAAAGCCCAATTCGTGTGCGGCGATATTCGCGAACAATCGCTTGAACCCGCCGATATCATAACCTCGTGCAATGTCATGGAACACGTGTTGGACCTGCGCGAAACGCTGGCCGCGCTGGTCAATCACGCCAAGCCCGGCGGCGATCTCTTCATCGGTTTTTCGCCCCTGTGGCACTCGCCCTTCGGGCATCACCGGCTGATCAAAACGCGCAGGCCATGGGCGCATCTTGCGCGAGGCAACCGCGCCTTTCTCGACCGCCTCGTTGATGACGAAGGCAATTCGCCCGAGACGATCCAAGAGCTTGGCTTTAATGGCGCAACACCTGCCGACTTTCGCAGCAGCCTCAAAGGCCTACCGGTCGAGATTGTCTCGGCCCGCCGAAACGTCGCCACACACCCGCTCAAACAGATCGCGATGAAGGCACTGCTCCTTCCTTCCGCGTTTTCAGCATTGGAAAAATACGTCACAATCGGCATTTACTGGCATCTGCGGCGCACAAAATGACAACTTCTTCGCCAAAAACAGCAATGGCGAAACCGGATCAAAGTGCCTAGATACCAAAGAGATTCAAATTCACGCTATCACATCTTTAGCCAAACGAACGGGATCAAGACGAACCATGGCTGACACTTCATACGACTACGATTGCCTTGTTATCGGCGCTGGCCCAGGCGGCTATGTCGCTGCCATTCGCGCGGCGCAATTGGGCCTCAAGACGGCCTGCGTGGAAAGCCGCGAGACGCTGGGCGGAACCTGCCTCAACGTGGGCTGTATCCCGTCAAAGGCGCTGCTTCATGCCTCCGAACTGTTTGAAGAGGCCGAGGGCGGTCACTTTGCAACCTGGGGCATTGATGCCAAGGCAACGTTCGACCTGTCGAAAATGATGGCCGAAAAGCGCAATGCCGTGGGCGATCTTACCGGCGGCATCGAGTTCCTGTTCAAAAAGAACAAGGTCACATGGCTTAAAGGTCTCGGCTCTTTCGTCGATGCGCATAGTGTCAAAGTGGGTGATGAGACCGTCACCGCGAAAGACATCGTGATCGCAACGGGTTCTTCCGTCACGCCTCTCCCCGGTGTCGAGGTCGATAACGCAGCCGGTCGCATCGTTGACAGCACCGGCGCGCTTGAGCTTTCCGAAGTGCCAGAGCACCTTGTCGTCATCGGCGGCGGTGTCATCGGCCTTGAGCTTGGCTCGGTCTGGCGTCGCCTTGGCGCGAAGGTCACCGTGGTTGAATTCCTGCCGCAGATCCTCCCCGGCATGGACGAGGAAGTGCGCAAGGAAGCGAACAAGATCTTCAAGAAACAGGGCCTCAACTGGATGCTTGGCCACAAGGTCACGGGTGCGCAGGTGAAGGGCAAGACAGTCAATCTCACCATCGAGAAAGCCGAAGGCGGGGATGAGCAGACTGTGGAGGCAAGCCATGTGCTCGTCTCCATTGGCCGTCGTCCCAACACCGATGGCCTTGCGCTCGACAAGGCCGGCCTTGAGGTGAACAATCGCGGCCAGATCGAAATCGATCACGATTTCAGCACCAGCGTTGATGGCATCTGGGCGATTGGCGATGTGGTCCCCGGCCCGATGCTCGCCCACAAGGCCGAGGATGAAGGCGTTGCCGTGGCTGAAAATATCGCTGGCGAAACCGGCATTGTGAACCACGATGTAATCCCGAACGTGGTCTATACCACGCCGGAAATCGCAGGCGTTGGCCTAACCACCGAACAGGCGATTGAGGCAGCGGGCGGCGACAAGTCCAAGGTCAAGGTCGGCAAATTCCCGATGATGGCGAACAGCCGCGCCAAGGCAAACCGCGACACCGACGGCTTTGTGAAAGTCATTGCGGATGCGGAAACCGACCGCGTTCTGGGCGTTTGGATGATCAACAGCCTTGCGGGCACGATGATCGCACAGGCCGCGCAAGCGATGGAATTTGGCGCAACGTCCGAAGACATCGCCTACACCTGCCACGCGCACCCCACCCACGCCGAGGCGTTTAAGGAAGCCGCGATGGCGGTTCAGGGCAAGCCTATCCATATGTGATGGCACGCGATGGGGCGAGCTCTGGCGGGATGTCGTGGCTAAGGCTGCGCATTGCCGCGATGCTCGCCCTTGGCGTGCCCACCTTGTCGGGGCTGGTCTTCCTCGCGCTATTTGGCGCACCGCAAAACTATATGATTGTGAACGCGGCGGCCCTTGCAGCAGGGTTCGCCGCGATTGCTTTTGTCCCGGTGCCGCGTGCGCCATACATACGCCGCGCGGTTGTGTTGGCGCTTCTTATACTGCTCGCTGCGCCCTTGATCCTCGGGCCGGATGTCAACGGGGTCCAGCGGTGGGTCGCTGCCGGCGGGCTATCGCTGCACGTGGGTTCGCTGACGATCCCGCTGATCGCGTGCCTTGCCGCGCGTGATCGCCCCTTTGCCGCGCCCGTCCTGCTCGCTGCGATCTTTCTCTCCCTCTTGCAGCCCGATGCAGCCTCGTCCTTCGCGCTCATGCTGGCGAGCGTGGGGCTGTATTTTGCATGGCTCGACTGGAAGCTGGGCGTGACCGCGATTGCAGGCTTTGCAGCCGGTCTTTCAGCCGCCGTGCGCGGCCGACTGCCGCCCCAGCCTTTCGTCGAGGGGCTCATCGCCGATCTTATCGTGGTCGCTCCATGGCTTGCCCTCTGGCTCATATCGAGCCTGTTGATCGCATTTCTCCTGATCCTCAAAGCCCTGCCCCGCCCGCCTGCGGAACGGTTTGCTCTGGCAGGGGCGCTGGCGGGGTTCTCCCTCACCGGGCTTATGGCGAGCTATCCATTCGTGCTTGTCGCGTATGGGGCGGCGCCGATCCTCGGGTTTGGACTTGCGCTCGGGGGAGCAGCGCGAAAACCGGGCTGAGTCCACTTCTTTGTGGACCGTTGATGGGTTAGACCCCTTCGCCAGGAGAGGGAGAGAACACACAAAATGGTATATCCGAAACTGACCGATAAGCCCGGCGCGCTTGAAACAGCGGCGGCTATTCGCAGCGGGCAACTGTCTGTGGCCGAGGCCGTGGATGCGGCAATTACGCGCATCGAGCAGCTCGACGCAGAGATCGACGCGCTTGCCGTGCCCGATTTCGAACGCGCAGCCGAGACAGCCAAGGCGATGCATCAAGCCGGCCCCAAGGGTGACCAGCCGCTGTTCGGTGTGCCGATGACGGTCAAGGAAAGCTTCGATGTGGCGGGCCTGCAAAGCTGTTGGGGGCACAAGGAACACACCGATTACATCGCGCCCAGGGACAGCGAGCTTGTCGCGCGTATGAAAGCGGCCGGAGCCGTCATCGTGGGCAAGACCAATGTGCCGGTCGATCTCACCGACTGGCAGAGCTTCAACCCGGTCTATGGTCGCACAAACAACCCTCATGACACGGGCCGCTCGCCGGGTGGTTCATCGGGAGGAAGCGCGGCGGCGGTTGCCTCTGGCATGGTGCCGATGGAATTTGGCACCGATATTGGCGGATCGGTCCGCGTTCCTGCGCATTTTTGCGGTGTATGGGCGCATAAGCCCACTTGGGGGATCATCTCCAAAGCCGGGCACGATCACCCGCAAATGGCAAAGCAAGACGGCTTCATCGCTGCCCACGACGGCATCCTTTCAGTGGCCGGTCCGCTCGCACGCAATCCGCAGGATCTGGCTGCAATGATGCAGGTGACGAGCCGATACCCGCTGACGCGGCGATCCAGGCCCCTAAAGGATTGCCGCATCCTTGCTGTCACAGACTATCCCGGTGCACCCGTCGACCAAAGCGTTGCCGAACCCACCGAGGCCGCGATCGAGGCGCTTGGGAAGGCGGGCGTCACCGTGGACCGGAAGAGCGACCTTCTGCCCGATCTGAAAAAGCAGTTCGACGATTACATGATGATGCTCAATGTGGCGATGGCCAGAGGCGCGCCTTCGCCAAGCGGCAGGCGGGCAAGTGCCACCGACTGGTTCGACCTGCTCGATGCGCAAAGCGCCAATCAGGCGCAGTGGGCCGCCCTGTTCGAGACTTATGACTTTGTCATTGCGCCCCCTGCCCCCGTGCTCGCCATTGAGCACAGCGACAAACGCGCGTTCGACCAGCCGATGCGGATCAATGGCGAAGAGGTGCCCGGCGCATCCGGCCTTGCATGGGCAGGGATCGCGACCTTCCCGCACTTGCCCTCAAGCGTGCTGCCCATTGGCTCTGGCACACACCAAGGGGCCGAGCTTCCATGCGGGATGCAGATCATGGGGCCTTTGATGAGCGACCTTGATTGTATCGCGGCAGCGCAGGCCATCGGGAATATCTTGCACAGCTAGCGCGCCCGCGCCATGGGGCCGCCTATGGCTAAGAATTCAAATATGCCGCTCCTTGCCAAATGGCACGTCTGGCTTGGCTGGCTTGTCGGTGTTCCCATCGTCATGTGGCTTGCCAGCGGGCTGTTCATGACGATCAAACCCATCGAGGAGGTGCGCGGTGAACACCTGCGCGTGGGCGTAGAAGAGGCACCCCTCGTAATCGAGGGCAGCGCGTTTGCGACCAGTGATGCAGGGCTCAAAGATATGCGCCTAGTCATGCAGGAAGGCCGCGCGGTGGCGCTGCTCACCACGCTTGACGGCACGGTCACGCGCATCGACTACGCCAGCGGCGAACCCATCGCAGCCGTAACCGCCGACACAGCGCGCGCCATTGTCGCAGATCGCATCATCGGCGGGGATAAGGTCAAATCGGTGCGCTTTTTCGAGGCAGACGAAGTGCCCTTCGATTTTCGCCGCCCGCGCCCCGTCTGGCAAGTCACGCTTGAAGATGCGACCCATATCTACGTCGGGCGCGACACCGGAGAGATCGAAGCGGTGCGCACGCAGTGGTGGCGCTGGTTCGATTTCATGTGGGGCCTTCACATTATGGACCTGTCCGAGCGCGAGGCGACAAGCCACCCGATCCTGATCCTGTTTGCCGGCCTCTCGCTTACCGGAGCCACGCTTGGCTGCATCCTCATGTTTCGTCGCCGCAAATCGCGAAACAAGGCGTTCAGCTAATGGATGAAACCGTCCTCACCCCGATCCTCGACTGGCTCGATTTTGCGGGAATTGCGGTCTTTGCGCTGTCCGGCGCGCTGGTCGCAGCGCGTGAGCGGCAGACATTTGTCACCATGGGCTTTTTCGCGCTGGTCACAGGGGTTGGCGGGGGAACCGTACGCGACCTTTTGATCGATGCGCCGGTCTTCTGGATGCAGGACCCGTATGTGGCGGCGGTGTGTCTTGGCACCGCGCTCATCGTGTGGTTCACGCCGGTCAGATGGTGGGACGGGAAGCTGCTCGACTACGCCGATGCGCTGGGACTTGCGGCCTATGCCGTGCTCGGCAGTGCAAAGGCGCTTGCCTATGGTATTCCGCCCGTTCCCGCTGCTCTTATGGGTGTGATCACGGGCTGTGTCGGCGGCGTCATTCGCGATGTGGTCGCTGGCCGCCCCTCGATCATCATGCAGCCAGAGCTTTACGTGACCGCCGCCGCGCTTAGTTCCGTGATGACGGTCGCCGCCATGCTCCTGCCGGTTGGCGTAAGCAATTGGGCGATCTGGATTGCAGCCTTCGTTGCGGGCTTCACCTTGCGCGCAGCAGCCATTCGATTTGAATGGGGTCTGCCCAGTTACGGCAAATCCGAAGTGGAAGAAGGCCAAAGAGAAAGGGGCCAAAAAGAAAGGGGAGAGCAAGCGCCCTCCCCCAACTCATCCGTAAAGGATTAAATTTGCACGCGATCAGTCGCGGAACTCTTCGCCTGGAAGCGGACCGCCCGGATAGGCGGGGAGCCGGTCATCTTCTTGATTGATCGCGATCTGCGGAGCGTCAGAACCGCCCGCATCTGCCGGATCAATCGAAAGGTCAGGGCGCGTCGTGCCGCCAACTCCTGCACGCGCATTGGCGTAACGGTCGTCGGACAGTTGTCCTTCTGCGCGCCCGCCAGCCAAGGCAAAACTCTGGCCGCTGCCAAGCGATGACACACCGCCAGCACGACCATAGTCGATGCCCGAGATGTTGCCCGAGTTGTCAATCTGACACGAGAAGCCCGAGCCATCGAAAAGCGAGCCGGTCACGATCCAGCCAGTGCCCACGCGGCTTGCGCCATCGACGCTGTCGACGCGGATATCCTGCTCGATTTCATTGAGGCACATGGACACCGCATTGTCGATGCCAGAGCCGCTGGTGGTTGAACGCACGGTGCTGCGACGATTTTCGGGCCGATAGCGATAATCGCGTTCGCGCTCTACCACGACGACCTCGCGCTCACGTTCACGGCGGCGATTGTTGCTCGCGGCACTGGCAATCGCGGCGATCCCGCCAAGGATTGCGACACCTGCGATCACATCGCCCGCGCGAACGCCGCGGCGGTGACGATAGCCGCGCCAGCCACGGCGCCAGCCATAGCGGCCATATTCCTGCACATTGTCCGCGCCGGGGGCCTTTGGACCAAGCGCATCAAGAGCGGTCGCGCCCGTGCTGCCAGCAGTGGTTTGAGCGATAAATCCGGTCGCGTATCCGGCGGTTCCAACGGGCGCCACTTCGGCGGCCTGCGCCTGTGCCGGAGTGAATGCGAGAGATGATGCGGCCAGAAGGCTTGCCCAAGCCCCCTTTTTGCCAGCAATTCGGTTTTGGTGAGCCATATGCTCCCTCCTGTTGTTGTCAGTCGAAAGGGTGCGCCCACCAAACGCCCCTATGTATCTAACATAGGTAGGCGGCCCAGGCTTACGCAAGCCTGAACCGCCTTGGTGGGTTAAAGGTTAAAGGTGAGCTGCCAAGACGCGCGCATCAAAGGCCGCGAATGGAGCTGAAGTCGACCTGTGGACGGCCGCGTCCGTCGACATGGCAGGTGAATTTGCCGCGATCATATCCGCGATTGCCATAGCCATAGCCGCGTCCTTGCAAGCCCTGGACTTCCATCCGGCCCTTGACGCGCCAGCCATAACGGGTGCGGTCAACATCGCGGATCTGGGTCACATCGGCGTAGCGATAGCCTCCGAAGCGGCGGGCCTGACGTTCGGCCACGCGGATACAGCGTTCAATCGCACGCTGGCCTTGGCCACGGTTATAGGCATAGCCGGTGTTGTAATTGCGGTTGTTATAATGGCGATCGCGGTTGCGGTCCTTGTCGAAGGCGCCGGCAAGAGCGGCGATCCCGCCGATAACAACGGCGCCTGCGATCACGTCGCCTGCGTCGATGCCCCGGTCGCGGCCACGGTCAGCCATGGCAGGAGAAGCGGACGCCAGGGCCATCGCGCCAGCCGCGACAGTCCCGAGCGTGCCCTTGGTGATATTTTGGGTGAGCTTAGTCATTGGATTCATCCTCGGGTTTTCCAGTGGTCGGGACCATTCCCGTTCACTGTGAAACCCTTTTAGATGAACAAATATGAGGTGATTCTGAGCAAGCCTTGCAGGGGATGTTCAGGTTAAGGGCGGTTTTTGTGAACGTAAATTCGCTCAATCCGCGCTACGCAGGTGTTTCATCAACTAAAGGTCTTCAACCGCCCTGTTTCTCCAGCGCCTCGAGCACATCGCGGGCAAAGGCGACAATGTCAAAGCGGGTGCCCACCATGTCCTCTCCGCGGCGCACAATGACCACATCGCGGGACGGCACGACCACTATGTATTGGCCCCGGTTGCCCGCGGCAAGGATGGTGTCGTCGGGAATGCCCTCCTCCTTATTGAGGAGCCACCAGCCTGCACCATAGCCCCAACTGCGCCCCTCTGGCTGCGGGCCGCTAGGGTCCGAGACGTAGTTGAGCCAGCCCTCGGGCAGGATACGGGTGCCATTGGGGAGCAGGCCATCATTGAGGTAAAGCTCTCCCAGATCGGCCAGGTCCGGCGCGGTCGACCACACCTGGCTGGAGAGGATGTAATCCCCTGCCCAATCCGTTTCGGCAACGGTATGCTCCATGCCAACAGCTTCGAAGAATTGCGCAGGATCGAAGTCCTCATACCGGTCCGTCACCGCTTTCACTGCCATAAGCGTGTCATTATTGGCGTAGCGGTAATGCGTGCCCGGCTTGTAGATGAGCGGCCAATCGGTCGCGACTTCCTCGACCAGAGCGCCGCCAGCGTAGAGGGGATCAGTGCGGTTGCCAGGCGTGTCGGAATATCGCCCCGATGCCATCCGCAGGAGGTGGTCAACAGTAATCTGCCGCCGCGCATCCCAGCGCCATTCATCGCGCACCAGCGGCGCGTTTACATCGACCTGCCCCTTGTGCACCGCCGCGCCGACAAGCGTCGCCGCGATGCTTTTGGCGACGGACCACGTGCGTTGAGGCGTATGCGGACCATAGGGGGCCTTGTAGCGTGATCCTTCTGCGTCGGTGGTCCGCACAAGAACTGCCGTTGTGCGAGCACCGTCTCCATAGGCATCACCCAATGCGTCATCGAAGAGGTGGTCGAGACGATCATCCAATGCGGCATCTTCGGCGCCGACCGCATAGGCGGTCGCAGAACTGGAGATCGCCGCGCCCGGCCCCATCGTCTCCGGCATGCTCGGCGTAAGACCAATGGGCGCAAGCCTGCAACCGCTCTTCCATTCCGCTTCGGCAAAGCGCGCGGGCATATCATCGGCCCAATCGACTTCGACATGGGCGACGTAGCCATCACCGCCGCGCATCACGCGGTATTCAAGATCGCGTACAATCGGATCAATGGCGGAATAGACGCCGCTCAATTCCCACTGGTGGACGCTATCCTCGCTTCGCGCCGCCCCGGTCGCTTCCGCATTGGCAATGGCTCCGCAAAGGAACAAAGCCTTGTATCCGGCAGCCAACGCGAGATCGTAGCGATCGTCGAGGCGTTCCTGGGCGCTTTGTCCATTGGCTGAGGTGCTGAGAGCAAGAGCGGCGGCGGCTAGGATGAGTTTTTTCATACCCGCATACCGTAAGCCTGTGGCCTCAAAAGAAAAGGGCCCGCAGGATCGCTCCTACGGGCCCTTTTTTCTGTCTCTTGCTCGACGCGCTTATGCAGTTGCTTCCGCTTCTGCATATTCGTCGATCTGGCTCATGTCCGGACCTGAATCCAGACCACGTGCATCTTCGTCGCGATCGACGAATTCGATGATAGCCATTTCAGCGGCATCGCTTGCACGTGGGCCAGCTTTGATGACGCGGGTGTAGCCACCATCGCGGTCTTTGTAACGCTCAGCCAGATTGTCGAAGAGCTTCTTCAGCTGAGTTTCATCCTGAAGTTTGCTCATCGCGAGGCGACGGTTTGAAAGACCACCGCGCTTGGCGAGGGTCACAAGCTTCTCGATGTAAGGACGCAGTTCTTTCGCCTTCGCGCGGGTCGTGATGATTTGCTCATGCTTGATGAGGTTCGCCGACATGTTGCGGAAGAGAGCCTTGCGGTGGCCCGATTTACGCGAAAGCTTACGCTGTGAAATTCCGTGACGCATTTGTATTTCCCTTGTTTGTAAGGGGCCCGTATCAGGTAGCCCGGTACTGGCGGCGCTTAAGGTGCGCCGCCGGAACCCAATTTAGCCAAAAGGCTTAGCCCAAAAGCTCTTGTTCGAGCTTCTTGGCCATTTCTTCAATGTTCTCAGGTGGCCATCCGGGGATGTCCATTCCGAGGCGCAGACCCATGCTTGAGAGCACTTCCTTGATCTCGTTCAAGGATTTGCGGCCAAAGTTTGGCGTGCGCAGCATCTCGGCTTCGGTCTTTTGGACCAGATCGCCGATGTAGATGATGTTGTCGTTCTTGAGGCAGTTTGCCGAACGCACCGAAAGCTCGAGCTCGTCGACCTTCTTGAGAAGGTAACGGTTGAGTTGGTTGGCATCGTCCTCTTGCGGGGTCGCTGCCTGACCGATCATCGCGCTTTGCGGCTGTGGAATACCGTCTTCGAAGTGGACAAACAAAGTGAGTTGGTCCTGAAGGATGCGAGCGGCATAAGCCACGGCATCTTCCGGGGTCACCGTGCCATCGGTTTCGACGGTGAGGCTGAGTTTGTCGTAGTCGAGCTCTTGGCCAACACGTGCATTCTCGACCTTGTAGCTGACCTGACGGACAGGCGAATAGAGCGAGTCCACTGGGATCAGACCGATAGGCGCGTCAGCCGGACGGTTTTGAACAGCCGGAGCGTAACCTTTGCCAACGTCAGCGGTCAGCTCCATGTTGAGCGTCGCGCCTTCATCGAGGTGACAAAGGACGAGGTCCTTGTTCATCACTTCGATGTCGCCGGTTACAGCAATGTCGCCAGCTTTGACTTCAGCCGGACCAGTCATGGAAAGCTGAAGACGCTTTGGTCCTTCACCTTCCATCTTGAGTGCGATCTGCTTTACATTGAGGACGATGTCGGTGATGTCCTCGCGCACACCTGCGAGCGACGAGAATTCGTGCAGCACGTTCTCAATCTTGATCGAGGTGATTGCCGCGCCCTGAAGCGACGACAAAAGCACACGGCGCAGCGCGTTGCCCAAAGTCAGACCAAAGCCGCGTTCGAGCGGTTCGGCGACGAAAGTGGTCTTGCGCTGCTTGTCGCCACCTTCCTTAATTTCGAGAGCGTTGGGTTTCTTCAATTCCTGCCAGTTCTTCATATTGACGGACATGGATTTCCCCTAAGTCGCTTACGTTAGCGGGTTGATTTAAAGTTCGGGCCCAAAGCGCTCGTCAGCATTTGTGGACCCGTTGAAGGAGCAGCGGCCGCCACTCCTCAATGGGATCAGCGTCGGTGGATTAGACCCGGCGACGCTTGGAAGGACGCACACCGTTGTGCGGGATCGGCGTCACATCGCGGATAGAAGTAATGTTGAAACCAACAGCTGCAAGACCGCGAAGCGCGCTCTCACGGCCTGAGCCAGGGCCCTTCACTTCAACTTCCAACGTACGTACGCCGTGTTCAGCCGCTTTCTTGCCAGCGTCGTCCGCCGCGACCTGCGCTGCGTACGGGGTGGATTTGCGGCTGCCTTTGAAGCCCATCATGCCAGCAGAAGACCAGCTGATCGCATTGCCTTGTGCATCGGTGATGGTGATCATCGTGTTGTTGAAGCTTGCGTTGATGTGAGCAACACCAGAGGTGATGTTCTTTCTGTCGCGGCGCCTTACTTTGCCAGGTTCGCGTGCCATTTCATATATTCCTTTAACTCGTCAGAAGAGTGTTTGAGCGAGAGGCCAGAAGCCCCGAGCCCAATTACTTCTTCTTGCC
The DNA here is from genome assembly GCF_023015615.1 of Qipengyuania sp. S6317L1. Classification (GTDB taxonomy): domain Bacteria; phylum Pseudomonadota; class Alphaproteobacteria; order Sphingomonadales; family Sphingomonadaceae; genus Erythrobacter. The sequence continues at coordinate 24,635 of NZ_JALKAJ010000002.1, forward strand.
TGCAATCGGCTTGGCCTTACCCTTGCGGGTGCGGGCATTGGTGTGAGTGCGCTGTCCGCGAACGGGGAGCTGGTTACGGTGGCGAAGGCCACGATAAGAACGCAGGTCCATCAGACGCTTGATGTTCATCGCCGTGTTGCGGCGAAGGTCGCCTTCTACGGTGTGATCAGCATCAATCGTTTCACGAATGCGCAGAACTTCCTCATCGGTAAGATCTTGCACGCGTGCAGAATGCGCAATGCCCAGCTTGTCAGCAATTTGGACAGCCGTTGTGCGGCCAATCCCGTGAATATATGTCAGCGCGATGATTACACGCTTGTTTGTGGGGATGTTTACCCCGGCAATACGAGCCACTTAAATCTCCATGCTCCACAGGGGTAGAAAACCCCTATCTCTACGCGAATTCACTGCGACCGGGTCATACCGTGCCGTTAAACGGCAAAAGCCCGGATAGAACGCCACATAGGAAGTGGGCTCCTGACCGGACTGACTACGACTCTGTCGAGTGAAACGCGCGGATAGGGGGAATCATTGAGCGCGTCAACAGCCAAAAACAGCGAGCCAGAAACGCAGTCGATCCGCGACCACCTACTCGAGCCTCACTAAGGCACTCAGAAATGTCACAGTGAATTCTTGAAGGGCAATGCGCGATTAGCAGTTATTGCGTTCGCCGTGCAGTAAATGAAGGCCTTAGGCCGAATTACAACCTTTTACTGTGTAACTTTACCTGGATTAAGGTTTATCCGCTAAGCAATCGCATTGTTATGAGGAATGGCAGCGCGATTTCGACAATGCGAACCCTTACTTTTGGCGCCTCATTGGCAGGAGCGTTCATCTTTCTGTGTTCGCTTCTGCCTGCGCCTGCCCAAGCTGGCCGGCTCGAGGCTGGCACTTTTACCGCGCATGACACGCTTGGCTCAAATCGAACGCCGGATTTCGTGCCGTTTCAAGAGCAGTTTGACGTACCGCCCGTTGTCGTGGCGATCTCGGATTCTTCGGGGAACAATTCGGCCTCGATCCGCATCACCAATGTGACGACGACCGGGTTCGATGAATTGATCCTCGAACCTGACAACTGGGACGGCCGACACGTGGCTCAGCCCGTGCAGTATATCGCGGTGGAGCCCGGACGGCATCTGCTTTCAGACGGCACCATTATCGAAGCGGGTTTTGTCGAGCTTAACAACGTGCAGTTTGGAACAGGTTTTTCAGGCGGCGTTGCCAGTTGGCGCACCGTCAATTTTGCAGGGCCAATGAACGGCGCGCCGATCATCCTCCACCAGCTGCAAACCGCCAACAGCGAGACCCGCAATGTCGCCAATGACAGCTCGCGCCCGCACATCACCTCTATCGCGCAAAGCGCGTCGTCTACCGGCTTTCAACTCGCGATCGAGCGCAGCCAGGCCAATAGCGGCCCCTTCCCCACGACCGAGCGGATCGGATGGATCGCCATCCAAAGCGGGCAAAATGCAAGTTTTCCCGACACAGCAGGAACGACCATCAATTGGAGCACGCGCATCAGCCCTGCGACCATTCGCGGGTGGGACAATGGCTGTTCTGGCGTAAGCCATGGCGTGTCCGGCAGCGCAAACCCGATTGTGATTGCCAAGAAAACAACACGCAACAATGGCGATGGCGGGTGGCTGCGTTATTGCGCCATCAACTCGGCAAACATCACCCTTCGCGTTGATGAAGACCGCGATCAGGATAACGAACGCGGAGTCGCCGCAGGCGATGCAGAAAGTGCGAGCATCATCGCTTTTTCCCAAAGCTTTCACGCAAACCTGCGCGCAGATCTGGGCGTGACGAAGGTCAACACCGGTGCGGTCAACGCAAACGGGACCGACTTCAACGTTCCCGGAGCAAGTGTTTCCTATCTCATCACCGTTTTCAATGCTGGCAATGCCCCGCCCGCAGAAGGCAGCGTGTTCGTGACTGAGGCATTGCCTGAGAGGCTGGCTTTGATTCTGGCTGATTTCGGGACTGCCGGCTCTGGCCCGATCGAATTCACCGACGGATCGCCCGCCACCAATGTTTCGTGCCCCTTTGCAGGATTTGCATCGACCAGCGACTGCTATTCCTTCTCAACCGATGGGAACGATTTCACATACGTGCCGAGCGATAGCGGCGATGGCACCGACCCGAACGTTCGCTTTATCCGTATTCAGCCGACCGGCATCATGAGCGCGCAGTTGGGAAGTGGGCCGCCAAACTTCGAGCTGAGACTGAGCGCACGTATCCGATAAAGACATGCCCTTGACGCGTTCCTATCCTGCGTCGCCGCTCAGATCTCCAAACGCTTCATCGACACTTGGCTCCGCGCTCGTCCCGCTATCTATGTCCGCCTCAAGCTCGGTGTCAGAAGCGCCCTCGAGCGGCTCGTCGGCCATTTCTGCACCCTCGCCCTCGCCCTCTGATACTTCTTCGGGATCAGCATCTTCGGGCGTCGCCCCGCGTTCTGGCAGTTCAACCGCGCCCAGATGCTCCGCAAGGCCTACAAGCTGCAATGTCATGACACCGTCTACAGCCTGGCTGATCACCGGTACGGGGTAGCGCATTTTACCGCCGACATTGTATTCCCAGACAATGCGGGTCCGCGGTTCGCCCTCTGGCCCTTCTTCCGCTTCGCTGATCGCAACGGTGAGGATGCCGGTCACCGGCTCGCTCTGCAGGGGGCCCAACGCACCGGTCATCCGCAATGCCACTTCGGGATAGGCCTGGATCACGCGCATGTGCTCAACGCTGCCTTCAAGGGTGAAGCCCCCGTCAGCGGTCTCGGTTTCCGGAATGGTCTCGCAAAAGCAGCCGCCAGCCTGCGGGGTCAGTCGTAGGTTGGCTGCATCGGCAGACCATGTGTGTTCGCCCGACCACCACCGCGCAGGGCTAATCAATGCAAGCCATGTCGCCTTGCGGTCGGCATCCACGACTGCTTCTGCCTTGGTAATGAAATGATCGTCATGCGCCTCAGCAACCTCGGCCATTGCAGGCGATGCGCCGGCCGCAAAGGCTGCAAGGCTCAAACTTGCAAACAAACTGGTAGTGCTCAGGCGCAAAATTCATCTCCTCAGGGTCAAGACGTCCCGGATTAGGAGATTGAGCATAGGCTGAAAAGCCCGCAAGCATAAAAGCGGTGGTTTAGGCCGCCCTTTTAGCTACTGAGGATCGCGTCGATCGCAGCCGCGACCTCGTCGATTTCGCCCATGCCATCGACCCGCTGCACAATGCCGCGCGCTTCATAGCCCGGAAGGATCGGCGCAGTTTTCTCGCGATACTCTTCCATGCGGGTGCGTACAGTTGCTTCATTGTCGTCGGGACGGCGCTTGAATTCGGTTGAACCACAATTGTCGCACACGCCTTCTTTCGCAGGCGGGTGGGCGGTGTCGTGATAGAGCGCACCGCAATTGGCGCAGGAAAAGCGGCCCGTGATGCGCTCGACCAGAGCATCGACATCAACGGCCAGTTCAATCACGTGGTCGAGCGAACGGTCATGCTTCGCCAGCAAAGTGTCCAATTGCTCGCCTTGGGCCGCGGTGCGCGGATAACCGTCGAAGATCGCGCCTTGGTCGGCGGGCATCGCAGCGAGGTTTTCGTCAATGAGGTTCGAGACGATTTCGTCGGAAACCAGTTCGCCACGGTCCATCACGGCTTTGGCTTCGAGACCAACAGGGGTCCCTGCCTTGACCGCTGCGCGCAGCATGTCGCCGGTCGAGAGCTGCTTCATGCCGTGGCGCTCGACGAGCCCTGCACTTTGCGTGCCCTTACCAGCACCGGGAGGACCAAGAAGAATGATGTTCACGGAAAAAACGCCCCTTATTATCCGCGCCGTTTCGAATGGGTCACTGGCCCAATGAACGCGGCTAGATCTAATGTCGCTCCAACGATGCCTTAACGCATCCGGCCTTTCAACTTAGCCTTCTTGATAAGATCGCCATATTGGTGCGCAAGCAGATGTGACTGCACCTGGCTGATCGTATCCACGGTCACGTTCACCACAATCAGAAGACTGGTGCCGCCAAGGAAAAGCGGAATGCCTGTTTGCGCGATCATATATTCTGGCACCACGCAGACCACGGTGAGGTAGATCGCGCCCACAACGGTGATGCGGGTGAGCACATACTCAAGATATTCCGCCGTGCGTTTGCCCGGACGAATGCCGGGAATGAACCCGCCATTTTTCTTGAGATTTTCCGCGTGCTCTTCCGGATCGAAGACGACCGCGGTGTAGAAGAAGCAGAAAAAGATGATGCCGAGCGCATAGAGCGTCATGTAAATCGGCTCGCCGTGCTGGAGATATTGGTTCAGCGACTGGATCAAGCTTCCCGAGGTTGAGCTTGTGTCAATCGACTGGCCGGCAAACGAGCTGATCGTCAGAGGCAGCAGCAAAAGCGAGCTTGCAAAGATCGGCGGGATAACGCCGGCGGTGTTAAGCTTCAGCGGAAGGTGCGAGCGGTCGGCTTGCATCATGCCGCGCTGCGTTGCGCGCTTGGGATACTGGATCAAGAGGCGGCGCTGCGCGCGCTCGACAAAGCTGATCATCAGGATGAGAACGACGACCATCACGAGGAAGGTGATGATAATGCCAGGAGCGATCGAACCGGTGCGCCCGCCTTCGAACATGTTCATGGCAAAGACCGGGAATTGCGCCACGATGCCTGCCATGATGATCAGGCTGACGCCGTTACCAATGCCGCGCGCGGTGATTTGCTCACCCAGCCAAAGAAGGAACATGGTTCCGCCGACAAGGCTGATTACGGCGCCGATGCGGAACATATAGCCCGGGTTCACAACTGCCTCGAGCCCTTGCGCGCTTGCAAGCGTCTCAAGGCCCGTGGCGAGAAAATACCCTTGGATCGCGCACAGGAAAACCGTGCCGTAGCGTGTGTATTGGTTCAGCTTCTGACGCCCTGTAGCGCCCTCTTTCTTGAGAGCGGACAGGGTCGGGTGAAGCGCCGAGGCCATCTGAACAACGATCGATGCCGTAATATATGGCATCACACCCAAGGCGATCAGGCTCATATTCGCCAGCGCGCCGCCGGTGAACATGTTGAACATGCCAAGGATGCCGCCTTGCTGCGATTCAGCCAGAACATCGAGCGCAAGCGGGTTGATCCCGGGCAGCGGCACAAAGCTCAAGAAGCGGAAAACGATCAGCGCACCAATGGTGAACCAGATGCGTTGGCGCAGTTCGGTCGCCTGAGCGAAATTGCCCAAGTTCAGATTGCTCGCGATATTATCGGCGCGTGAAGCCATTTTGGGTGTCGATCCTATGGATGTCCCTCGGTGTCTTCCCGAGGTGAAGCCAGATATGTGTCGGCTTAAATAGGAAGCGCAAGGTCACTTGTCGAACCCTGCGTGCCACTTTTCATCATCCCGGCGCGATCAAAGGCCGCACCGGGATGTTGAAAGATGATTATTCGGCGTCTGCTTTTTCTTTAGCAGGAGCGGTCACTTCGACGCTGCCACCGGCTTTTTCAACCGCAGCAATCGCGCCCTTCGTGGCGCCAGTGACGACGAATTTCGCTTTCGCTTTGATTTCGCCTTTACCAAGAAGACGAACACCGTCTTTGCCGCCACGGGCGAGCCCGGTTTCGCGAAGAACTTCTTCGGTGATGTCCTTTTTGGCGTCGATCTTCTTTGCATCGACCCATTTTTGCACCATGCCGATGTTCACTTCAGCAAAGTCCTTGCCAAACGGGTTGTTGAACCCGCGCTTTGGCAGACGCATGTGAAGCGGCATTTGGCCACCGGCAAAGCCGTTGACCGCTACACCGGAACGGGATTTTTGACCTTTTTGACCGCGTGCAGCAGTTTTGCCTTTGCCAGAGCCGATACCACGGCCCACACGCATACGACCCTTGCGGGCACCATCATTGTCACGGATGTCGTTGAGTTTCATCGTTGCACTCGCTTTCGCTTTCTAGATACGGCCCCACCATGGGGCAACGCGCTATTTGGAAGGCGGGCCACTAGCTCAGAGTGCGTAGGGGTGCAAGGGGAAATGGCGCTGCACAGCAGCATATCTCGCGGTCAGACAACCAACGAGACCGATTGACCTAATTGTCAGCCGTGCGCGCGTTGTTTTGTTTTTCGCGAACGAGCGCTGCCTTGCGAGACCGATCGGCGAGATCACGCCACGTGCGTTCGGCACGCAGATTTCGCTCTCGTACATTGTCGAGGGTCGCCTCTTGCGCCGCCTGCGCAGCTTCAGTTGCCCTCGCATCGTAGAACTCGAATGTCGCGGCCATGCTGCGCCCTTTACTGTTGGTTGGAATAAGACCTGAAGGTGCAACTCCCGCCCTCTTTGTTGACAGAGGACGGGAGGAGCGAATTGGTCGATTAGTCAGCAGCCGAAAGGTTTACAGCGCTTTCCTTGCCGTTGCGGCCGGTTTCAACTTCGTAGTTGAGGCGTTGCTCTTTATCGAGCGTTTGCATGCCTGCGGCTTGCACGGCGCTAATGTGGACGAAGCTGTCGTTCGAGCCATCGTCAGGCTGGATGAAGCCATAGCCTTTGTCGGTGTTGAAGAATTTAACTGTTCCGGTCATGCTCATAATGGTTCCTTTCAAGAACGCATAAGGTTTGCCGCAAGGCGACATGCCCTGCGGTCGTGCATCAAATCGTGAATTGAAAGGAAGTCGTAGTCAGGTTTACGCCGGGGCCAATAATGGCAAGCGGCGGTCGTCTAAAAATCGAAGTCCGTCGCAAATTTCGACGTCAGCAAAAGCGTACTAGCAGGTCGCAGCCAATACGCCTAATGAATAATGGTTCTGGCGGGGCCCACGCCCACGATACGGCGATCCGCAGGGCCGCTTATTCGCGATACACCCCGGCCCCATAGGCGCACGGCGCCCGATCGCAGCGGATCATCTTTACCCGAAAGAGCGCTACCCCATTTCTCTCCGGCGCAAGCTCAACAATCGGAATGGCGTCTTCCTGAGTGTCGCGGGCCATTTCGAGGCCGTTCTCGTTTTGAACGATGAGGTCGATGTCTTTGCATGGCTCATCGCACAGGCCGATTGCGATGTAGCGTTCGCCGGCTTTAAGCGTGTATCGCAGTGTACCTTCCTCGCGCTCCTCGAGCGAGCCGCCGCTAAAGGCTTGTGAGCTTGCGTAGCCGCGCCCCCGCGCGATTGCTCTTGCCTCGCGGGCCAGGTCCTTCACGATCCCGGCGGAAGTCCCCGGCGCCGTAGTGGTCGCGCAGCCCGATAGGCCGACACCCGCCGCCACAAGGGCAAACGCCCCTAAGACACTAAAATGCTTCAAGTTTTTCAGTCCCCAAGCGTCGCAATGACGCGGGTTGAGACTACCACCCTCCCCCCCGAACGCAAGCGGGCCCGCCATGAGGCAATCGCATGACGGGCCCGTCTTGAATGTCAGTGCCGACTGGAACTTAGTCGACTACGGTCACCAGATGCGGGATCTTAGCGATCGCGCCGCGCACTTCAGGGGTGTCCTGACGCTCGACGACTTTGTGCATCTTGTTGAGGCCAAGACCGATCAGGATCTTGCGTTGGCTCTCTGGGCGACGGATCGGCGAACCGATCTGTTTAATTTTGATGGTAGCCATTGTCGGTTACTCCGCAATTGCAGCGGCATCGACTGCCGCTTCAGCTTCGCTGGCACCGCCACGACCCAGAAGGTCGGCAACTTTCTTACCGCGACGCTGAGCCACTGACTTCGGCGAAGTCTGGTCGCTGAGCGCTGCAAAAGTTGCGCGGATCATGTTGTAAGGGTTCGAAGTGCCCACAGACTTGGTGACAACGTCAGCAACGCCCAGGCTCTCAAACACAGCACGCATCGGACCACCAGCGATGATACCGGTACCCGGAGGCGCTGTACGAACGGTGACCTTGCCAGCGCCGAAACGACCATTGCCGTCATGGTGCAGCGTGCGGCCTTCTTTCAAAGGAACGCGGATCATCTTCTTGCGAGCAGCGGCAGTTGCCTTCGTGATCGCCTCTGGAACCTCGCGCGCTTTGCCATGACCAAAGCCAACGCGGCCCTGACCATCGCCAACCACGACGAGAGCTGCAAAGCCAAAGCGCTTACCACCTTTAACCGTCTTCGAGACACGGTTGATGTGGACGAGCTTCTCGATGATGCCATCATCTTCTTCTTCGCGCTTGTTGTCACGGCCACGGCCACGGCCGCGACCACGGCCACCGCCGTCACGGTTGTTACCACCGCGACCACGACCACCCCGATCATTCCCACGACCACGCTGCTCTTCAGCAGGCGCTTCGGTCTTGGGCTCTTCGGTTGGCTGAGCGGAAGGCTCTTGCGCCGCCGACTGGTCTTCAGCCGCCTGTGAAGGCGTTTCAGCTACAGCTGGCGTTTCGGTTGCAGCTGTTTCGGTCGCTGCTTCTTCTGGTTTCTTATCGTCAGCCATCTTTAGAACTCCAGCCCGCCTTCACGAGCGGCATCGGCCAGCGCCTTAACGCGGCCATGGAACAGGAACCCGCCGCGATCAAACACGACAGTGGTCACGCCAGCTTTCTTAGCGGCCGCTGCGATGTCCTTACCCACTTGGGTAGCGGCATCGACATTGGCGCCAGAAGCCTTCGCACCGAGCGTCGAGGCAGCTGCAACGGTCTTACCCGCGGCATCGTCGATGACTTGTGCGTAGATGTGGCGGCCCGTGCGATGAACGCTGAGGCGTGGTTTGCCCCCGGCGCGCGCTTTCAAAGCGGTGCGCACACGGCGACGGCGACGTTCAAAGAGAGATAGTTTTGCCATCTTACTTCTTCTTCCCTTCCTTGCGGAAGATATACTCGCCGCGATACTTGATACCTTTACCCTTGTAAGGTTCAGGCTTGCGCCACTTGCGGATTTCGGCGGCAAACTGGCCAACGGCCTGCTTGTCGATGCCGGAAACCTCAACAGTGGTCTGATCGGGCGTGTTAACGGTGAGGCCCTCAGGCACTACGAGATCGACGTCGTGGCTGAAACCAAGCTCAAGCTTCAGGGTCTTGCCCTGAGCCTTTGCACGGTAACCAACACCGGAGATTTCCAAGGTCTTGGAGAAACCTTCGGTGACGCCTTCTACCAGGTTCGAGACCAGCGTGCGCTGCATGCCCCAGAAAGAGCGTGCCTGCTTGCTGTCGTTCGCCGGGTTTACAGCGATCTCGTCGCCTTCAACCTTGTAGCTGATAAGGTCGGACAGACCCATCGAAAGAGTGCCCTTGGGACCCTTTACGGTGAGAGTGCCGTTATCGATCGTGGCAGTTACCCCTGAAGGGATAGCCACTGCCCTTTTACCAATGCGGCTCATCAGAAGACCTCCGCAAGCACTTCGCCGCCGACCTTGTTTTCGCGTGCTTCGTTGTCCGAAAGGACGCCGCGCGGGGTCGAGACGATGGTGATGCCAAGGCCGTTGCGCACAGTCGGAAGTTCCTGAGAACCCGAATAGACGCGGCGACCTGGCTTGGATACGCGAGCGACATGCTTGATCGCAGGCTCGCCTTCGAAATACTTCAGCTCGATGCGAAGCTGCGGGTGCTTGCCCGAAGCATCGTCGGAATAGCCACGGATGTAGCCTTCGCGAGTGAGAACTTCGAGAACGTTTGCACGCAGCTTGGAAGCTGGAGAGACAACGCTGTCCATCTTCGCACGCTGGCCGTTGCGGATGCGGGTGAGCATATCACCCAGTGGATCGGTCATAGCCATCTGTTAGCTCCTCACCAGCTCGACTTGGTCAGACCAGGGATCATGCCCCGGTTGCCGAGATTGCGCAGCTCGATACGGTTGATGCCGAACTTGCGATAATAGCCGCGTGGGCGGCCGGTGGTGGCGCAGCGATTGCGCACGCGGGTTGGGTTCGCATTGCGAGGAAGCTCAGCCATCTTGAGGCGGGCCATCAGGCGCTCGCTCTCGTCAAGGCTCTCGTCATTCGCGATTGCCTTCAGCTTTTCATACTTCGCTGCGTACTTCTTCACGAGAGCCTTACGCTTCTCGTTCTTATTGATCGAACTCAGTTTCGCCATTGGACTTAAGCTCTCTTCCTATTGAATTGCTGTCATGGAAGAGGCGGGCCTGTTAGGCCGCCTCTTTCTGATCGCCTGCCTCACCCTCGAAGGGGAAGCCGAACAAACGCAGGAGCTCGCGAGCTTCTTCGTCGGTCTTGGCGGTGGTGGTCACGATAATGTCCATACCCCGGACCTTGTCGATCTTGTCGTAGCTGATCTCTGGGAAGATGATCTGCTCTTTGATGCCCATGGCGTAGTTGCCACGGCCGTCGAACGAGTTGGGGTTGAGACCACGAAAATCTCGAATACGAGGCATCGCGATGGTCACGAGACGGTCGAGAAATTCGTACATGCGTGCACGGCGAAGGTTTACCTTACAACCGATTGGCATGCCATCGCGCAGCTTGAACTGAGCGATCGATTTCTTCGCCTTGGTGATGACCGGCTTTTGACCGGCAATCAGAGCCATCTCTTCAGCAGCCGTCTGGATCTTTTTCTTATCCTGGCTTGCTTCGCCCACGCCCATGTTGAGCGTGATTTTCTCGATTTGCGGGACCTGAAGACGGTTGGTGTAACCAAACTTCTCGGTCATCGCCTTGACGATCTCGTCCTCATACTTGGACTTCAAACGCGGAGTGTAATCAGCCATCGATAGCCTCCCCACTCTTTACAGCAACACGCACCTTCTTGCCGTCCTTCTCTTCGAAGCGGACGCGGGTGGGCTTGCCATCCTTCGGATCAGCCACAGCAACCTTCGAAATGTCCATCGGAGCGGGGAAACGCTCGATGCCACCTTGCGGGTTGATCTGGCTCGGCTTGCGGTGACGGGTCGCAACGTTCACGCCTTCAACGATGACCTTGCCATCCTTCGGCATGACTTGCTGGACAGTGCCCTTGCGGCCCTTGTCCTTGCCCGACAGTACGACGACTTCGTCGCCCTTCTTGATCTTAGCAGCACCCATCTTAGAGCACCTCCGGAGCAAGCGAGATAATTTTCATAAAGCCCGCGCCGCGAAGCTCGCGAACAACTGGGCCAAAGATACGAGTGCCGATAGGTTCGTTCGACTTGTTCACAAGCACAGCAGAGTTGCTGTCAAAGCGAATTACGCTTCCGTCCTTGCGACGAACGTCCTTCTTCGTGCGCACGATGACGGCGCGGTGTACGTCGCCTTTTTTCACCTTTGCGCGTGGCTGAGCCTCTTTCACAGAGACCACGATCACGTCGCCAACGGAGGCAAAACGGCGCTTAGACCCGCCCAGCACTTTAATGCACTGGACGCGCTTGGCGCCGCTGTTGTCCGCGACGTCGAGATTGGATTGCATCTGGATCATGGATCCGGTTCCTTCTCTTGGCTTACTGGGACACCCGACAGTGACCGGGGCTCAGCAGTTCCATCGTCAAAATGCCTTTCCCGAAAGAAAGGCGCGTCAATTAGTTACCAGCTGCCTCGACATCGAGATCAGCTTCGACCGCCTGAACACCGCCAGCCACAACACGGTCTTTCACAATCCATGTCTTGGTTTTGGAGATCGGCTTTGTCTCTTCGATGCGAACAACATCACCAATGGTGTACTCATTGGTTTCGTCATGCGCGTGATACTTCTTCGAGCGGCGGATGATTTTCCCATAAAGAGGGTGTTTCACCTTACGCTCGACCAGAACGGTCACGGTTTTATCGGTTTTGTCAGAGCTGACAGTACCGGTAAGAATACGCTTTGGCATTGTCTTGCTCCTTTACACCTTCGTGGCCGCGGCACGCTCGTTCTGGAGCGTTTTGATCTGAGCGATCGTGCGGCGCACTTCTTTGATGCGTGACGGCTTCTCAAGCTGGTTGGTCGCAGCCTGGAAACGCAGGTTATACTGCTCGCGCTTAAGCTCGGTCAGGTCAGCAGAAAGCTGATCGTCAGTCTTTGCGCGCAGATCTTCAGTAGAAGCCATGGTTATTCACCTCCCAAGTGTGAGGTGTCGCCAAAACGGGCAACAACCTTGGTTTTGATCGGCAGCTTCATTGCGGCACGCTCAAATGCGAGCGCAGCAACGGGGCCCGGGACGCCATCAAGTTCAAACATGATGCGGCCTGGCTTCACGCGGGCTGCCCAGTATTCAACCGAGCCTTTACCCTTACCCTGACGGACTTCAGCAGGTTTCTTAGAAACCGGCACGTCTGGGAATACGCGGATCCAGAGCCGACCCTGACGCTTCATCGCACGGGTGATCGCACGGCGAGCCGCCTCGATCTGACGCGCGGTGATACGCTCTGGTTCCAGGGCCTTGAGGCCGTAAGAACCGAAGTTCAGCGTGGTGCCGCCCTTGGCGTTGCCATGGATCTTACCCTTGAACGCCTTGCGGTATTTGGTTTTCTTTGGTTGCAGCATTTTCTCTTACCTTATCTGCAATCAGCGAGCAGGACGCACGCCGGAAGTCTGAGCTTCCATCATGAGACGATCCTGCGCGGTTGGATCATGACCAAGGATTTCACCCTTGAAGACCCAAACCTTGATGCCGATGATGCCGTAAGCGGTGAGCGCTTCGGTTTCAGCGTAATCGATGTTCGCGCGCAGCGTGTGAAGTGGAACCCGGCCTTCGCGATATTGCTCGACACGGGCGATCTCGGCACCGCCAAGACGGCCGCCACATACGATCTTGATGCCTTCAGCACCCAGACGCATAGCAGATTGCATAGCGCGTTTCATCGCACGGCGGAATGCCACACGGCGAATAAGCTGGTCGGCGATGCCTTGAGCTACGAGCTTGGCGTCGATTTCCGGCTTGCGGATCTCGACAATGTTCAGCTTTACTTCGCTCTTGGTCATGCTCGACAGCTTGGTGCGCAGCTTTTCGATGTCTGCACCCTTCTTGCCGATGATGACACCTGGACGAGCCGCATAGATCGATACACGGCAAAGTTTCGCCGGACGCTCGATAACAACCTTGGAGATCGCAGCCTGTGGCAGGTTCTCAAGGATGTATTTGCGGATCTGGATGTCCTCTTTGAGAAGACCCGCATAGTCACGCCCTTCAGCGTACCAGCGGCTATCCCAAGTGCGGTTGATCTGAAGACGCAGACCGATCGGATTACTCTTCTGACCCATGGTTTATGCCTCTTCTGCTTCACGAACAACAATGCGCAGCTTGCTGAATGGCTTCAGGATGCGCGTCGACTTGCCACGACCGCGCGTATGGAAGCGCTTCATCGTGATCGACTTGCCAACCGATGCTTCAGCAACGACGAGCGCGTCGACGTCGAGATCGTGGTTGTTTTCCGCGTTGGCAATCGCAGATGCGAGAACCTTGCTGGCGTCTTTTGCCATCGCCTTCTTGGAGAACGCGAGGATGTTGAGAGCTTCTTCAGCTTTCTTACCGCGGATCAGCTCGGCAACGAGGTTCAGCTTCTGAGCGGAGCCGCGAATTTGCGCACCCACTGCCAGAGCCTCGTTGTCAGCAACGCGGCGGGGAGACTTTGCCTTACCCATTATCGCTTGCCCTTCTTGTCAGCCGCGTGGCCGGGGAAGTTGCGCGTAGGAGCGAACTCACCAAGCTTGTGGCCAACCATTTCTTCCGAAACAGCTACGGGGATGAATTTCTGACCGTTGTAAACGTTGAACGTCAGGCCAACGAATTGCGGCAGAATAGTCGAGCGGCGTGACCAGGTTTTGATCGGCTTTGCATTGCCGGCATCCTGTGCCTCTTCGGCCTTCTTGAGAAGGCTGAGCTCGACAAACGGACCTTTCCAGACGGAACGTGCCATCGTCTCTTACCTCTTCTTCTTAGCGTGACGCGAACGGATGATCATCTTGTCCGTCTGCTTGTTCTTACGAGTGCGAGCACCCTTGGTCGGCTTGCCCCATGGCGTCACTGGGTGACGACCACCAGAGGTGCGGCCTTCACCACCACCGTGGGGGTGATCAACCGGGTTCTTTGCAACACCACGAGTGAGAGGGCGACGGCCCTTCCAACGGGTACGACCGGCTTTGCCGAAGTTCTGGTTCTGGTTGTCAGGGTTAGAAACCGCACCAACCGTGCCCATGCAATCGCTGCGCAGGTAACGTTGTTCGCCCGAGTTCAAGCGAACGATCACCATGCCGCGGTCACGGCCAACAATCTGCACATAAGCGCCAGCAGAACGGGCGATCTGACCGCCCTTGCCCGGCTTCATCTCGACATTGTGGCAGATCGTGCCGACCGGCATCTGACCCAGAAGCATGGCGTTGCCAGGCTTTGTGTCGACCTTCTCGCCAGCGATCACACTGTCACCGACAGCAAGACGCTGAGGCGCGATAATGTAGGCAAGCGTGCCGTCTTCGTACTTCAGAAGCGCGATGAAAGCGGTGCGGTTAGGATCGTATTCAATACGCTCCACGGTTGCGGCCATATCCCACTTGCGACGCTTGAAGTCGATGATGCGATACTTCTGCTTGTGACCACCAGCGATACCGCGCGAAGTCACATGGCCCTTGTTGTTGCGGCCACCGGTCTTGCGCTTACCTTCGCTGAGCGACTTGACCGGGCCACCTTTGTGGAGGCCAGTTTTGTCGACCAGAATAAGGCCACGGCGTGCCGGGCTTGTCGGGTTGTAATTCTTAAGTGCCATTAGCCGACCTGCTCAGTGATATCGATCATTTCGCCTTCGGCGAGACGCACCACTGCTTTCTTGAAATCGGAACGCTTGTAGGGCTTGCCCCTCCAGCGCTTGGTTTTGCCTTTAACAAGGATGGTGTTCACTGAGACGACTTTCGTCGAATAGATCGCTTCCACCGCTTCCTTGATCTGCGGCTTGGTCGCATCATTCGCCACCTTGAACACAACACCGTTCGATTCCGACGCCATGGTCGATTTCTCGGTGATGTGAGGGGCGAGGATCACGTCATAGTGCCGCGCGTCGACTGCTTCTTTCTTAGCCATTGAAGCGCGCCTCCAGCTTTTCGACCGCGTCCTTGGTGAGGACCAGCGTGTCGTGGTTGAGAATGTCGTAGACGTTCGCGCCAGCAGCCGGGAGGACGTTGACGCCCTTCAGGTTGTTCGCTGCCTGCTTGAAGCCAGCGTCCACAGACTCGCCGTCGATCACGAGGACCTTGCCGGCAAAGCCGTGCTTGTCGAAGTGAGCTTTGAGGGCCTGCGTCTTGGCATCCTTCAGCGCGAGGCTGTCGACAACCACGAGACCGTCTTTGGCTTTGGTCGAAAGTGCCATCTTCAGACCCATCGCGCGAACTTTCTTGTTCAGCGACTGGTTGAAGTCACGCTTGCGCGCACCGTGGGCCTTACCACCACCGATAAAGATCGGAGCGCCGCGATCGCCGTGACGAGCGGTACCACCACCTTTTTGGTTGCCGTACTTCTTGCCTGTGCGAGCAACATCCGAACGCTCACGCGTTGGACGTGCCGTCCCGCGGCGATTTTCGAGCTGCCAAGTGACAACCCGGTGCAGGATATCAGCGCGAGGCTCTACACCGAACACATCATCATTGAGTTCGATATCGCCCGAGGCTTTCCCGTCGATTTTCTGGACCTTCACCTTCATGGCTTAGCCCTCCTTATTTTCGTCAGCTGCAGGAGCATCAGCGGCGGGCGCTTCAGCTTCTGGTGCAGGTGCGGCATCTTGCGTTGCTGGACCAGCGGCCTCAACAACAGCGCCCGGGAACGGGAGATCATCGGAATGCTTGAGCTTCACAGCGTCGCGAACGAGCAGCCAGCCATTCTTCGAACCAGGGACAGAGCCCTTAACGAAGAGCAAACCGCGATCCGCATCGGTGCGAACAATCTCGAGGTTCTGCTGAGTGCGCTGACGGTCACCCATGTGACCAGCCATCTTCTTGCCCTTGAACACGCGGCCCGGATCCTGACGGTTACCCGTCGAACCGTGCGAACGGTGAGAGATCGAAACACCGTGGGTTGCGCGAAGACCGCCGAAACCCCAGCGCTTCATCGCACCTGCAAAACCCTTACCTTGGGTGTGCCCGGTGATGTCAACCTTCTGACCATCCACAAAGTGCTCTGCACTGATGAGCGAGCCGACAGGCACAAGGCCGTCTTCGCCATCCACGCGGAATTCAGCCATACGAGCCTTGAGGCCCACGCCCGCTTTCGCGAAGTGCTCGCGTTGCGGTTTGTTTACGTTCTTTTGTTTTGCTTCGCCTGCACCCAGTTGAACAGCGAAGTAGCCGTCCGTGTCCTGTGTGCGGTGGGAAACGACCTGGCAATCTTCCAGCGAGAGAACGGTCACAGGCACGTGCCGTCCATCCTCCTGGAAGAGGCGGGTCATCCCAACCTTTTTCGCGATCACGCCAGTGCGCATCGTCAATACTCCTTACAGAGGCACCCTTGAGACCATCCCAAAGGTGCGTGCCAACCCAAATTTTGAAACTGAGCCCCGTCTGGGCTGATGCCGCCCCTCTCCGGTTGGAGTGGTTTGGCGAGACGGAGGACTCAGCCCGGAAAGATCCGGCGGTATCCATATGTCTTGCCGAAGTTTCCTTCGGCGGGGCCAATGGCAGGCCCAAATTCCCGGTCAGTTTAACGCCCGGCCGACGGGCGGAGGCAAACGCGCTTAGGCGAGTTTGATCTCGACGTTCACGCCAGCAGCAAGGTCGAGCTTCATCAGCGCATCGACGGTCTGGGCGTTCGGCTGCACGATGTCGAGCAGACGCTTGTAAGTGCGAACTTCGAACTGCTCACGCGACTTTTTGTCGATGTGCGGACCGCGGTTCACGGTAAATTTCTCAATGCGCGTTGGCATAGGAATGGGGCCACGAATAAGAGCACCCGTGCGACGTGCTGTATCTGCAATCTCACCAGTTGCCTGATCGAGAACGCGGTGGTCGAATGCCTTAAGGCGAATACGGATATTCTGTGCTTCCATTACCTACTACCAATGCGAAAGAGCCAGAGAACAAAGTTTCGGGGAACCTCGCCCTACAAAAAGTAAAAGGCCCGCCCTGCCCCTTCCCATCAAAAATGACGGATCCGGAATGGGAGGCCCCATGAATTTCGTTTCAACGGCAACGGAATCGCCGCTGGAGTTGGCGCGCGTATATCGAGGCTGTTGGATTCTGGCAACCCAGAAATTCCCTCAGATCGTCGCAATGCCGAAAAGCCGCACCTCCAATCGGAAACTCCCAAGGGAAATAAGGCTTACATAATAAGAAGCCCGGCGCACTTTCGTGAGCCGGGCCCCATTATCTCGTTCAGACCCCGAAAGGCCTTAAGCCGAATTAGGCGGTGATTTTCGCCACAACGCCCGAACCAACGGTACGGCCGCCTTCACGGATCGCGAAGCGCAGACCTTCGTCCATAGCGATCGGAGCGATCAGCTTGACGTTGATGGTCACGTTGTCACCAGGCATAACCATCTCGGTGCCCTCTGGGAGGATCACTTCGCCGGTTACGTCGGTCGTACGGAAGTAGAACTGCGGACGGTAGTTCGCGAAGAATGGCGTGTGACGGCCACCCTCGTCCTTCGAAAGGACGTAAACTTCTGCAGAGAACTCGGTGTGCGGAGTAACCGAACCCGGCTTCGCAAGAACCTGACCACGCTCGATTTCGTCACGAGCGACGCCACGTACCAGGGCACCGATGTTGTCACCAGCTTCACCGCGGTCAAGCAGCTTACGGAACATTTCAACGCCGGTAACAGTCGTTTTCGCGGTGTCTTTGATCCCAACGATTTCAACTTCGTCGCCAACGTTCACAACGCCGGTTTCGACGCGGCCGGTAACAACCGTACCACGGCCAGAGATCGAGAACACGTCTTCGATTGGCATGAGGAAGTCTTGGTCAACCGGACGCTCAGGCTGTGGGATGTAGCTGTCAACAGCTTCCATCAGAGCCTTAACGGAGTTTTCGCCGATTTCTGCGTCACGACCTTCGAGAGCAGCAAGAGCCGAACCCTTGACGATTGGAATATCGTCGCCGTCAAAGCCGTACTCGCTGAGGAGTTCACGAACTTCGAGTTCAACCAGCTCGAGAATTTCTTCGTCGTCGACCTGGTCAACCTTGTTCATGTAAACAACGAGAGCAGGCACACCAACCTGACGTGCGAGCAGGATGTGCTCACGCGTTTGTGGCATTGGACCGTCAGCTGCGTTCACAACGAGGATCGCGCCGTCCATTTGTGCCGCGCCGGTGATCATGTTCTTAACATAGTCAGCGTGACCTGGGCAGTCGACGTGTGCGTAGTGACGTGCATCAGTTTCGTACTCAACGTGTGCAGTTGAGATGGTGATGCCGCGCTCACGCTCTTCAGGAGCTTTGTCGATGTTTGCGAAATCGACAGCAGAACCCATAACTTTGGTGATAGCCGCTGTCAGCGTCGTCTTACCGTGGTCAACGTGACCGATGGTGCCGATGTTGCAGTGCGGCTTATTACGCTCAAACTTTTCCTTCGCCATTTCTCTAATAACCTTCTTATTCAAATGTGCATTGTTAGCGGGGAGAAAACGGCGCCCGCATCAACGTGGCGCCGCCCATAGAATGTGTTGCTCGCTTAAGCAAGCTTCTCCTTGACCTCTTGCGCCACAGCTTGCGGCACTTCGTCGTAGTGACTGAACTGCATGGAGTACTGAGCGCGCCCTTGGGTAAAGGAACGCAGCTCGTTCACGTAGCCGAACATGTTAGCCAGTGGGACGAAAGCTTCGACAGCTTGTGCGTTGCCGCGGCTGTCTGTGCCCTGGATTTGACCACGACGTGAGTTGAGGTCGCCGATGACGTCGCCGAGGTAGTCCTCGGGGGTCACGACTTCAACCTTCATCACAGGCTCAAGCAGCTTGATGCCGCCCCGTTCAGCCGCTTCGCGCATCGCACCCTTACCACAGATTTCAAACGCCACGGTGGACGAGTCGACGTCGTGATAGGCGCCGTCTGTGAGGTGGATGGTGAAGTCGATGATCGGGAAGCCGATGAGATAGCCGCTGTCGGCTTGCTCACGGATACCCTTTTCGAGGCTCGGGATGTATTCCTTCGGAATGTTACCGCCTTTGATGGAGTCTTCAAAGACGATGCCCTGACCACGCTCACCCGGTGTGAAGGTCGCTTTGGCGCGGGCAAACTGACCCGTACCACCCGACTGCTTCTTGTGGGTGTAGTCGACGTCGATCGCACGACCCAGCGATTCGCGGTATGCCACCTGCGGCGCACCAACGTTTGCTTCCACCTTGAATTCGCGCTTCATACGATCAACGAGAATGTCGAGATGAAGCTCGCCCATGCCCTTGATGATCGTCTGACCGCTTTCGTGGTCGGTGGTGACGCGGAAGCTGGGGTCTTCAGCCGCGAGGCGGTTGAGTGCGACACCCATCTTCTCTTGGTCAGCTTTGGTCTTAGGCTCCACCGAGAGCTCAATCACGGGGTCCGGGAATTCCATACGCTCGAGAATGATCGGCTTGGAAGCGTCACAAAGCGTGTCACCAGTGGTGGTTTCCTTAAGACCAGCGATCGCGACGATATCGCCAGCAAACGCCTCATCAATGTCTTCACGGTCATTGGAGTGCATAAGCAGCATACGGCCGATTTTCTCTTTCTTGGCCTTCACCGAGTTCAGAACTGAACCCTTGGTGAGGTGACCAGAATAGATACGCGTAAAGGTGAGCGAGCCTACGAACGGGTCGTTCATGATTTTGAACGCAAGCGCTGCAAACGGCTCGTCATCCGACGATGGACGCGCGGCCTCTTCATCGCTGTCAGGCAGAACGCCTTTAATCGCAGGGACGTCGATCGGTGACGGCATGTAGTCGATCACAGCATCGAGGAGAGGCTGAACGCCTTTGTTCTTGAACGCAGAACCACACAGGACCGGCACGAATGCCTGTTCGAGCGTACCCTTGCGAATAAGACGCTTGAGCTCCTGCGCTGATGGCTCGTTACCTTCGAGGTAAGCTTCCATCGCATCATCGTCCTGCTCAACAGCAAGCTCAATCAGCTTCTCACGGTACTCAGCCGCTTCGTCAGCCATATCGTCAGGGATCGGGCCGAACTCATAGGAAGCACCAAGGTCCTCGTTGTTCCAGATGATCGAACGCTGGTTTACAAGGTCAACAAGACCCTTGAGCGAGCTCTCGATGCCGATAGGGAGATAAAGCACAGCCGGCGTGGCACCAAGACGATCGATGATCGACTGAACGCAGTATTTGAAGTCTGCGCCGGTGCGGTCCAATTTGTTAATGAAGCACATCCGAGGAACGGAGTACTTGTCAGCTTGGCGCCAAACGGTCTCAGACTGAGGCTCAACTCCGGCAACGCCGTCAAAACATGCGACAGCACCGTCGAGCACACGAAGCGAACGCTCAACCTCGATGGTGAAGTCGACGTGCCCTGGGGTGTCGATGATGTTGATGCGGTGTTTTGGCGTGTTTTTACGCAGCTCTGCCGGATCGCCCATTGGGTCCATTTCAGGATCCTCAGGGTTCCAGAAACAGGTCGTCGCAGCGGAAGTGATTGTAATTCCGCGCTCTTGTTCCTGCTCCATCCAGTCCATCGTCGCGCCACCATCGTGGACCTCGCCGATTTTGTAGGACTTTCCGGTGTAATACAGAATACGCTCGGTAGTCGTAGTCTTACCAGCATCGATGTGCGCCATGATGCCGATATTGCGATAGCGCTCCAGCGGATATTCGCGGGCCATGTGCAATTCCTTAGTTCGAGTAGGGGGCCGCCTGAAAAAGCTTAACCAACAGGTCAGCGCCCCATATAGTTACGAATGTGACAAGCCCAAGACCACAAGTGCATTGAGGCCCGGGCTGTCCACATCCAATTACCAGCGGTAGTGCGAGAACGCGCGGTTCGCATCCGCCATGCGGTGCGTATCCTCACGCTTCTTCACGGCGTTACCGCGGTTGTTCGCGGCATCCAGCAGCTCACCCGAAAGGCGCGCCGACATGGTCGTTTCAGGACGACCACGCGCTGCACCGATCAGCCAGCGAATGGCCAGTGCCTGTGCACGCTCGGGACGAACCTCGACCGGCACCTGATAGGTTGCACCACCAACACGGCGTGAGCGAACCTCAACCTGCGGCTTTACGTTGTTCAAAGCGTCATGGAACAGCTGAACCGGATCGGCCTTGGCTTTCGATTCAACCGCATCAAGCGCCGAATACACAATACCTTCTGCAACGGCTTTCTTACCGTCGAGCATAAGGTTGTTCATGAACTTTGACAGAACCTGATCACCAAACTTGGGATCGGGCAGAATGACCCGTTTCTCGGGACGACGACGACGTGACATCTTTTAAAACTCCTTTGGAGTGGTCACTCACATCCGTGAGCGCCCTTGCTGTGCCGGCCCTCTCCCCCGCCCTTCCACCCGGAATTTTACCGGTATGGTGGAAGGGCGGAGGAGAGTGCCGTCACAGCGCCTCAATTACTTCGGACGCTTCGCGCCGTATTTCGAACGCGACTGCTTGCGGTCCTTGACCCCTTGCGTATCGAGCACGCCGCGAAGGACGTGGTAACGAACACCGGGAAGGTCGCGCACACGGCCACCGCGGATAAGCACAACGGAGTGCTCTTGCAGGTTGTGACCTTCGCCAGGGATGTAGGAGATCACCTCACGCGAGTTGGTGAGACGAACCTTGGCCACTTTACGCAAAGCGGAGTTCGGTTTCTTCGGGGTCGTCGTATAGACGCGGGTGCAAACACCGCGCTTCTGCGGGTTCTGCTCCATCGCAGGGACCTTGGACTTGGCCTTCTGCGGAGTGCGGCCCTTGCGGACCAGCTGGTTGATAGTTGGCATATTAACTCACTTCGTTCGATGGCGACCCTTCCGGGCGCAAAACCGGTTCCCACTTTTGCTGAAGGGTGCGCGGCATATTGCCGAAACGCATCAGCGCAAGCGCGAACGTAAATTGGCGTTCAACGGAACCGGAGATGAAGAGAAGCAGTATCGTGGCATTCGCGAGTGGGTCCGGTCAAAGGCCGGGATCCAGCGAAAGCAGCACGAGCCTGAAACGCTCCACCCAGCACAATCAAAGCACCGGATTACTTTGCCGACCCATTTACCCGTGAAGGTATCAGGAGCCGCCAATGTTCAGCTCTATGTTCGAGTTAGGGGACCACCAAAGCGAGCCCTGCCCTCAGATGGAGGGGCGCTTAGGGGGATTCTTTGGTGGGGTCAAGGTGTCGAATTCTCTTTCGCTCTTCATCGCTTTCAAGCAAGGTCCATCCTATGCAAGCATCAATTGACATGAGCGAAGGTCGCGTCCGCCTCAAAGAGATCATCGATCAGTTCCCAATGGATAGCGACCATTGGAACGAAGCTCAAAATCGGTTTCAGTTCATTGACCGTCTGCTGACAGAGTGTCTTGGGTGGGAGAAACCCGACATTGAAGTTGAGACTTTTGACGATGGAGGCGGGCGAAGTGACTACAAATTAGGGCGGTCACAGGCAATTTTGGAAGCCAAGAAAGAAGCGCTACCTTGGACCCTTCTCCCAAATTCAGGGCCCAAAAACCTTTATAAACTACGATCACAAACTGACGCTTCTCCGCATCTAAAGTCGGCGGTAGAGCAAGTAATTCCTTACTGTGCTTTTCAAGGTGCGCAGCTAGCGGTGGTCTGCAATGGCCCTCAAATCGCAATTTTTCTCGCGTTTGGACCAGGCAAATCGCCGCTGGATGGGTTCGCATATATCTTTGACGGGTTTGACACCTATCTCAGGGAATTCCCTCTCTTGTGGAGCCTTTTGTCGCCGGAGGGTGTCGACGAAGAACGAGCGCAACGCAACTTATCGGACAGGCAGAACATTAGAATCCCAGCGAAGGCCTCGGATCACATCCCAGAACCTCAGAGCTTTCGATATCGAAGCGATCTTCAAGAAGAGCTTCGCCAGCTTGGGTCATTTCTTTTAGAAGAAATCGAGGACAATCCGGAGTTACGACCCGAATTCTATAAGGAATGCTACGTCGCCATTGAGGCGAACAATCGCAATCTGCTTCTGAGCAAACAAGCGATAACGTCGAGATACAATCGGGTTGATACTCATGGTTCGAAGCCTGCGGCCTTAGACTATGCTTCAAAGTCGGGACAAATAGCTGAGCAGGCATTTGTGGGTGCTGGCTCTCGACCAATAGTCGTCATCGGGGATGTAGGGGTTGGGAAGTCGTCCTTTTTTGAGAACCTGTTCTTGAGCATTCCGAAGGATGACCACTCTCGAACATTATTCTTGACCATCGACCTCGGAACATCAGCAACCCTTACTGATGACATAAAGGAACACGTCCTAACAACTATACCTAACCTCCTCTATGATAATTATTCTGTAGATATTGAAGAGGCTTCATTTGTTGAGTCAATCTATCATCGAGAACTAGAGAGGTTTGACAACTCTTTGGAGGGACAGAACAAGGAGGCCGAGCCGCAATCCTACAAGCTTGCAAGAACAAGGTTTCTGCTGAAGAAGACTGCAGATCGTCCAGCACACATTAAGCAATCACTCGCTCATTTGGCTCAGGGCCGAAATCAGAGAGTCATTATAGTTGTCGACAACGCCGACCAAAGATCATTCGAAATACAGCAAGACGCTTTTTTGATTGCACAGGAGTTTGCAGCCACAAGGACAGTCCACGTTTTCGTGTCATTACGACCAAGCACTTTCTATTTGTCGAAAATGTCAGGGGCACTTTCAGCTTACCAGAACAAAATTCTCACAATCTCTCCTCCACCAGCTGACGAAGTTATCAAAAGACGTCTGACTTTTGCTTTGCGGGTAGCGGAGGGGCAAGCCGCTCACGGCGCGCTCGAAAGCATTAGGTTTAATCTATCAAGTATTGTGCTTTTCTTGCGGGCGATGTTGCGGTCGGTCAGGTCCAACAAGAGAATTCAGCAGTTCCTCGGGAACATTACAGGTGGAAATACCAAATCCGTGATCGAGCTCATCACGGGTTTTGTTGGTAGTCCAAATGTTGAAGCCAAAAAAATTGTCGAACTTGAAGATGAATCGGGAAATTACCTTGTACCTTACCACGAATTCACAAAGCATGCCTTGCTAGGTCAGTATCGCTATTTCAACAGCGAGTCCTCATTAGTTGCCTGCAACGTGTTTGATGTTCATGCTAGCGACTCAAAAGAGCATTTTCTCAAGCCCTTGATTGTATCCTATTGTGCCTCAAACAGTGGAAGTAGGGACAATGACGGATTCTTTACTGGGGAAGATATTGAACGGGAAATGAAGCACCACGGATTTGACAGCAGACAAATTGGTCAAGCACTCCGGACGCTTGCAAACAAGAAACTTATTGAAACCCCTTATTCACACTACAGAGAGCTAAACGTTGCTGATGACATCGACCCCACAAGCTTCATCTACAGAGCGACTAGTGTTGGAATTTATCATGTCAGGTTCTGGGTAGGAGAGTTTTCATACCTTGATGCTGTCTCAATAGACACCCCGATTTTCGATCAGCGAGTTCGGAACGATTTGTCCAAATGGGCGTCCTCCTTCGACATAGCAATCAGACTAAAAAGGGCGGAACGGTTCCGAGACTATCTTACGAAGATCTGGGACGAAGCTAGCTTCCGCCCCCCTTACTTTGATTTCATGGCTGTACTTCAAGTCCGAGACGACGAATTCAACAGCGTCAGAAATGTCGTTAACAAGTACAAGTACTGACTTTTATCGTAGTGAAAGCTGTATTTCCTACACCCTAATATTCTGCAATATCCCCCGGTCCTTGCCCTTTGCGCCCCGCAGGACCGCCTCATGCCCAACCTCCCCGTCCCCACTCGCAAAACCCCTCGCCAAGCGACCAGCCGCGTGGCCTTTGTGAGCGAGCCGCCTGAGCCCGGCGATCCGCTGCTCGCCTTTGAGCCCTATATCCACAAGCGCCCCCGCGCGAACTCGATCACGCCTGATCTTCAGCGCGAATTTGTCGCTCATCTGGCGGCGACGGGCATCGTCACCAGCGCGGCGAGGCACATCGGGCGCTCAATGGAGGCGCTTTACAAACTGAGGCAGATGCCGGGGGCACAGGGCTTTGCAGCCGCGTGGGAGCGGGCAGCGCAGCTGGGGGTGAACCGGTTGGAGGACACGGCGCTCGCCCGCGCGATCGAAGGCTCGGAGCGCAAGATTATCCGGGGTGGCGAGGTGGTGGCGACCGAACGCGCGCACAATGAAAGCCTCGTCATGTTCTTCCTGCGCAACCGCCTGCCCGAACGATACTCGAAGGAGAAGGATATCGGGCCCGGCCATCCGGTCTATGAAAGGGTGCGCGAGGAATATGCCGAGATGAAGCGCAAGGAGGCCAATGATCCGGCGAAGATCAAGGCGATCCGCGATTCGATTGATCGCAAGGTGGCCGCATGGCGCGCCGAATATGAGGCGCAGTGGGATGCCCAGATGAATGCCCAGAGGAATGGCCAGCGACGGGCGGAAGGATCCGGAGACGAACGCCTGGACGAAGAGGACGCGACACGGCTCTAGGCGAGGTGGTCAGATGCGGGTTATTCGCCGCGCAATTTCGCATACCAATACACGTCGCACATGCCGATATGGGTGACCTCGTGCTCGCGCAAATGCGCCTCTTGTGTGAAGCCGAGGCTTTCCAGAAGGCGCACGGATGGCGTGTTGCGGGTGTCGACTTCGGCGGTGATCTTGCGCGCGCCCTCTTGCCACAGGTGGTCGATAAGCGCCCTCGTGCACTCGCGCGCGACCCCTGACCCTTGCGCGTGCTTGGCAGTGATATAGCCGATTTCAAACACCGGGCCGTGCGCGTCATCCGAGCCATGGCCGGGCCCTGCGACAAAGCGGCCAACGACCATATTCGCGCTATCGACCGCGATCCATGTGCGGCCGGGCCAAGCGGGGTCTGTGAACCAGTCCCACAGCTCCTCTTCGCTCTCGAACTTCGGCCTTGTCAGGTAAAGGCTCTGCTCCTCATCCGCCATGGTCGGGAACATCGCCACCTCGTCCCCGCGCTGCAATCGGCGCATGGTGAAGCGGTCGGTTTTCAGTGTCGGGACGTCACTCACCGGTGAGGAACTCGACCAGCGCCTTCACCTTCTTGGATCGCCATTGCGGCACCGGAGCCACCAGCCAATAGGCGCGTTTGCCTTCCACCGGTTCGTCGAGCTTCACCAATCGCCCTTCTTCAAGCGCCGATTCCACCAAGGCCAGCGGCAGCACGGTGCGCCCCATGCCGGCGAGCGCCGAACTCATCGCCTGTCCTGCACTGGCGGTTTTGACGCAAGCGTTCGTGCCTTCCGGCAGCCGCGCTTCGGGCCAGTCAATCCACGCATCGCGCGCATTGGGCGCCGCGACAAGCACCTGCAAGGCTGGCGCCAATTGCACCCCCTGAAGCTCGCCCGGCCCAGCGATAAAACGGATCGCGAGGTCCAGGTTCGCCTCGGTAAAATCGGAGGCCTCATCGGGCGCAAGGATATATTGCACTCCGGGCGTCGAGGCTTGAAACGGAGCAATGCGCGGCGCCAGCCACGAGGCGTAGAACTCGCGCGGAGCCGCAATGGTGTAGCGATCGCTCGACTGCCCCATCTGCATCGCGGACACGCTTTCCTCAAACCGCAGGAACCCCTCACGCAAGGGGTCCAGCCCGGCCTCACCCTCGGGCGTCAATTCCAATCCCTTGGACGTGCGCCGGAACAGCACCACGCCAAGGTGATCTTCAAGCGCGCGGATCTGCTGGCCCACGGCTGCCGGTGTCACGGCCAGCTCATCAGCCGCCCGCGTAAAGGAAAGATGGCGCGCAGCGGCATCATAGACCCGCAATGCGTTCAAGGGGAGATGGGTGCGTTTCACGAAAGACGACTTAGGCCGCACTCGCATTTACTGCAAGATTTCAGGATGCAACGCCTCGTTTGACGCGCCAAAGCTACGCTATCGAGCGCCGGTTTCCAGCGCCCGCCAGTCGTCAGCCGTCAGCGTTCTGCGGTTAGCGTTCTGCGGTTAGCGTTCTGCGGTCTCTGGCGCAGCGAGCGGGAAGAACGGGATGCGCACTTCCAAGTGGCTGCCATCAGCTTTCGCGAAGGTGTAGAAACCTTCCATCGAGCCGTGCGTCGTGGTCAGCGGGCAGCCCGAGACATAATCGTGGCTCTCGCCAGGTCCGAGCAAAGGCTGTTCGCCCACAACCCCTTCCCCATCGACATGGTTCACCATCCCGCGCGCATCGGTAATGCGCCAGTGACGGGTGAGCAGCTTCACCTCTTCGTGGGAGCCGTTTTCGATGCGGATGTGATAGACCCAGAACCACTTGCCCGCCTCAGGATGCGATTGCTCCGGCAGGAAGTTGACCGCGACCCGCACGGTGATGCCTTCGGTGGTGGCTGCGTGTTGGAAGAGTTCTTTCATGGCTGGCCCCAAGGTAACGATCATTTCTCGCCCATCAAGAGCGACATTGCAGATAATCCCCTTAGTTTCCCCTGAATGAAACAAGGGTTGTTGCGCAAAACGGAAAGGTGGCGAAACAAACAGACATACTGATCAACCTGTCTTTGATCTCAGGAGCACGCCGAAGTGGGGCTTCTTGCAGCTGGTGGCTGATTGACCGTGTGAGGGGAGCTATTTGCCGACTTTCGTCCTTTGCGATGGCGCAAGTGATTGCGATTGCTGTCTGAGAGTTCCTCTGTAAGAACAAATCAACCCGACCAGCGGAGCGGCAATCTCTACATCAAATTTGAAGAGCCCGCCTTCTTGTGATTCAAAGGTGTTTCCTTCGGGGAGCAAGCTCTTGGGCAATGGTATTCCAAAGACGGACCAACGTCTTGGCACTAGCCGAAATCGCTGCTCCTCTATAATTGGTGCCAACGCGACATCTATTGGGCCGAACTTCTCCACTATCAGGTATGCATTCTTTTCTTTCCCCAGTCGCTGATGTGACTTGAAAAGCTTGCCACCAAAATTACGGGTCCACAATTCGCCATTGTCGTCTGGTTTAAAGGTGACTGTTACTGGGGTATTATCTCCATTCGGTGGCGCACTCAGGCAAAAAGCAACAATTTTTGCAAGCAAACTGGTACCTCGGCAAATTTCTGCCGTTCCGACCCATTGCCGTTCGGTCATACTGTCATGCAATTCAATCACTTGAGGCGGCAGGCTGTAGAATGCAGAACCAAGGGCAGTTCGGTAAATCGGACCATGCGCCAAATCATCACGGATGCCTGTAAAAATCTTGCGATCTTTGAACGCCAGGTCGTAATCCGATAAGTCGAGCGCATTTACAGCTGGCCGGGCGCCAACCTCTGGTTGGTTTCCTGCTATCGCTTTTCGAATAAGTACCTCGATTGCCATCGATGGAATAAGGGGGCCATCGTTAGCTTCAGCGAGCAGGTGCCAGCTCTGCTCGACTAACCTACCGTTTGCACACCCTTTAGCCGTCACAAACATACCGCCACGATGCTCGCCGAACCTCATGATATTCAGCACACTATAAAAAAGACGCGAGAACGGAACGAGTGAAGGTAATCGAAACAGGTGCCGCACTTTCGCTAAAAAATTAAGAGCACGGTGCAGCGCTTCTGGAACCGGCCCTGCCCCCATCCAGATGTCAGTCATTGTGGGATGTTGAGGCGGAATGACCTGCAAATCCGGGACATCAACCAGAGAAAAATGGATATTGCGAAGCGGCATCCGCCCCGGAACTGCGATTGTAAAGCGCCTGCTCTCAGCAAGACCCACACCAACAGTGTTTGAGCCATCACGCCGTAACTTTACCGGTGCCCCAGCATATCCGACCACAGCACGCATGACATTTAGGCCGATACCTGCATACGGCGATGGAGCAATTCCGCCTGAAACTTTCTCTATGTCCATTGTTTTGGCAAACTCACGCAAAACAGCCGCGGTCAAAACAGGAAAACTGCTCACGCCAGAAAGTGCATAGATGCCCGCTTTCTTGGCGGGTTTATCGAACCTTGAAATACCCAGAACGAAGTCAGCGCCATCGGCGAAATCTAAGTAATTTACTCCAGCATCTATACAGGCTTCGACAACGCCATAGGGTGCTTCACCATACTGTTGGAATGGACCGGTGCCGTCCACCAGCAGATCTGGTTGAAGATCCTTCAAGGCTTCGGCTGTATCACGCCGATCAAGCGCATAAGGTTCTGTTCGAGTTGCCCCCTCTTGGGAAGCGCAAAACGCGGTTGCTTTCTTTTTATCGCGTCCAGCGACAAAAATCGTCAAATCCGGAACGTCAGAGAGCAACTGCGTCAATCGCCCTCCAAACACTCCATAACCGCCAAGAATGAGAACCTTCATATTAAGCTGACTGTCCAGAGTTAAAGAAGGCGCGACCTATATTCCTCGGGGGGCACCCAGCACGTGTCGCGCCGGCCAAAAATTCGATAGCGGTTAAGTGCGATGAAGTGATAGATTGGATCGCGAAAGGCTGCGGGTACCAGTCTGAAAATCCTCATCAAATTAAAGGGGAATTTCAGATTTTCATATATAGAAAGGACTGCATCACTATCCTTGCGAACCAAATTTTTCTCGATCACAAGAATTGTGGACGGGTTTTTGGGGTCGAGCCCATTCTCTGTAAATAACCGAGCCCCGACTTCGCCTTGCATAGAAGCGAGAAGAAATATTTGGCGATGATCGTGTTTGAGAATGAGCTTCGCATTGGCTGAACAAAGCACGCATTCAGCATCGAACAAGACAACGCGCTCATTCTCATTTAGCTGCATCTCTAAACTTTCGCAATTTGTCGCTGATGTAAGGCGATGTTATCATGGCGATAGTCTACTTTCCAATAATAACGAGAAATCTTTGGTGTCTGCAACGCCAAGGCTTGAACACGCTACCTAAGATGGCTGACTGACAATGAAAAATTTTTCTGTCGGCCCAAAATTCGCAGCACGAGCCCCAAGCTCGCGTGAATCAAATCCCCTCAAGCCCCAGTGGAGCATAGGGCCCAAGGACTAGCCGCTCGAAGACGCCAATACCCTTGCGCGCGCCGCTTTTGTCCTCGACGCGGCAGATCAATTGCACGTGGTGATTGTCGAGCTGGGCCGGGTGGATTTAATTAAGCCAGTAAGGCGTCACAAACGCAGGATGTGTTAAAAATACTCTCATGGCAAAGGACTAACCCTTCGCCAGTTCCTCTTCAATCTGGCCAAGGCGTTCCTTGCCAAAGAAGATTTCGCCCTTCTCTCCTTTTGCTCCCACAAACATCGTCGGTATGCCAAACGCGCCCCTGTCCACCGCATCTGACGTATTGGCGACCAGCCCGTCCTTCACTTCCTGGCTCTGGCTGCGCTCGAACAGGTCTTTTGCATCAAAACCGGCCGCCTGAACGCTTGGGCCAAGGGCCTCCGGATCGGTAATATCAATGCCCTCTTCCCAGATTGCGGGGAGCAGGCCTTCGGCGAACTGCACCCCGCGCCCGTCCTGGTCGGCTGCGTAAAGCATGCGCTGCAAGGTAATGGAATTGAACGGGAATTGTGGGTGCATCTTGAAATTACTGAGCTGATGCTTGGCAATAAAACGCTGCATTTCGAGCATGTCATATTCGACCTTGCCCTTCACGTCCTTATTGCGGATCATCGGCGGGGCATTGCCGGTCAGCTTGTGCATTCCGCCAAGGAACACCGGCGTCACATCAAGCTCTGCCCCGGTGCGCTTCACCACCTCGCGAAGGGGCCACCAGATCATATAGGCGTTGGGGCTCACAAAATCGAAAATCAACTCAACCCGGTTCGCCATATATGCCCCTCTCTAGTGCATGGTATTAGCTCTTTGGTTCGGCGAGCAGGTCGGAATGTTCGATTTGTGACAGCTCGTCGTAGGTTATGGGCCGGGTTGTTGCATTGCCTTCGATACGGCGCAAGTCGTATCCAAGTTCACCCGTCAGCAGGTCCCAGAGCGCCCGGCCTATCTCTTCGCGGTCTTTGTAAAAACCGCCGAGCCATTCCATGATGATGCGCGGGCGATGGGCTTTGAGCATTCCGCGTGCGCCCAAAAATGCCTGATACTCAAAGCCCTCGACGTCGATCTTCATCAGATCAACCCGCTCAAGCCCGTGGCTTTCGACGATCTCGTCGAGTGTGCGGCATGGCACGTCGCGGGTGTTTACCGTCTCGCCATAAGTTTCCTGCGCCGCCTGCGCCACGACCGGAATGACGGTGTTTCCGCCCTGCCTTGAGGAAAATTCGTAAAGCGTGAGTCTTCCCGGCTCATCGCCCACCGCGCAGCGTTCGACACTGGTCGTCCCGCCATAGCCGTTCATGGCGACGTTTTCTTTCAGCAGATAGCCAATCTCGCCCGCCGGCTCGACCGCAATGACACGGCCTTCATGGCCGACAGCGTCCGCGCCGATCAGCGTGTAGGTGCCGAAATTTGCACCGATATCGAGGAAGGTCATCCCCGGCTTCAGACACTCGCGGATCATATCGGTGATCGCGCGGTCGAAATAGCCGTCGCGAATCAGGTGCGGAGTGATCCCCGTGTCATTGCCGCTGACCAGCATCAGCCGTTGGTAGGCCGTTTCAACCAGCACCCTGTCATGCCCGACATAGCTTGCGGCCATGCGCTCGGGCCGCTCGATGTGGTACATTGTGCTGCGCTGGTTCAGTGCGGTCGACAAGAACCAGTCGCGGCTTGGCACGTGAGTCTGATCCTCCAACGGCTCCCCGCCCTTGGTAAAGACTACGAAAACTTCATTGGCAAAGGTCGGCGCAAATTCGTCCAGCGCCTTCACAATTGCATCGCCCGGCATCTCGCCAAGGTTGCCCTTGTGGAGGACCAAAGCCTCCAGTTCTTCCGAACGCGGTGCCGTGCATCTGGTCCCGCAACCGGGGAGAACAGCGCGATAATCGGAAGGTGCAAGAACCTTCTCAGCCCTGATGCCAAGATCCTTGATATGATCAGCAGGGGCCTGCCACAGGGGGTCATGTGCTTCAGCCATGATCGGAACGCTACACCGGCCCGAAATAATCACAAGTCCAACAATTTGGCGGACGAAGTATTGTCACGTCAAAAAGGTCCGTTTTGGTTAAATCCGCGTTAAGCGCATTCTTCCCGGTTTCTTTAAGGCGTGCGGAAATACTATGCACCGTGCCCCTTTCTCAAGAGGCACCGGCTATAGGCCACGAAAGTCGTTCTGACTGTCCCGAAAGAGACCCTTTGACCGGGACAGATGTGCTTAGGAGCCGAGGTGTGCGCGTAACCACGCATGGCCTCGGCTCTTTGCTTTTTCGGTTCCGCCGCGATCAATGCGGCGCGAGGCCAAGTTCCAGCCCGGTGCGATCTTCAAGCGCGTATTTGTCGAACAGATCAGCGCTTGCCGCATTAAGGCCCACGACCCGCGTGTGACGGCCGTTGCGGCGCATCCGCTCTACCGCTTTTTCAAGCGCACCGATGGCGGAAATATCCCAGAAATGCGCCTTGGACACGTCGATCACCACATGGTGCGCTGCGTCCTCATACTGGCTTTCAGGGCCGAGCATGTCCTGGAATTTCTCGACGCTGGCGAAGAAGATTTCGCCTGTGACGACATAGACAGAGCTGTTGGGGCGACGCACTCGCTCGACGGTGAACAGGTTCTTGACCTTCTGCGCAAAGAAGATGCCTGAAAGCAGCACACCCACCAGCACGCCGAGCGCCAGATCGTGGGTCCAGACCACCACCACGACGGTTGCAACCATCACGATAGAGCTGGTCGCCGGATGGCGGCGCAGATTGGGGATCGAATTCCAGCTGAACGTCCCGATGCTGACCATGATCATCACCGCGACGAGCGCAGGCATGGGAACCTGCCCCACATAGGGGCCAAGCACCGTCAGAAGGAACAACAGGAACGCACCAGCGGTAAAGGTCGACAAGCGTCCCCGTCCGCCAGAGGCAACGTTGATCACCGACTGTCCGATCATTGCACAGCCGCCCATGCCGCCAAAGAAGGCCGCCACGATATTGGCAATGCCCTGCCCTGCACCTTCGCGCTGTTTGTTGCTGTCGGTGTGGGTCATGTCATCGACGATTTGCGCGGTGAGGAAACTTTCCAGAAGGCCCACCGCCGCCATTGTCAGTGAATAGGGTGCGATGATGACAAGGGTTTCCCACGTCAACGGCACATTCGGGATGGCAAAGCTTGGCAGGCCGCTGGGAAGTTCGCCTTCGCCTGCAACATTGTTGACCGGCAAACCCCAATAGATCGTTGCCGCCGTCAGCAGGACGATGGCCACCAGCGGGCTTGGAATGGTCTTGGTGATGCGCGGAAAGCCATAAATGATGCCAAGGCCAATCGCGACCATAGCCCATGTCCATGGGCCAACGCCCTCGTTACCGGGCATAAGCTGCGGGATTTGCGCCATGAAGATAAGGATCGCGAGCGCATTGACGAAGCCGGTAATGACGCTGCGCGAGACGAATTGCATCAGCAGGTTAAGCCGCAGGACCGCCGCAATCCCCTGGAAAATGCCCATGAGGATGGTTGCGGCAAAAAGATATTCGACCCCGTAATCGCGCACCAAAGGGATCACCACAACCGCCACCGCGGCGGTCGCGGCAGAGATCATGCCCGGACGCCCGCCGGTAAAGGCGATCACCATCGCAATCGCGACGCTTGCATACAGGCCAACGCTCGGGTCCACCCCTGCGATCAGGGCAAAGCCGATCGCTTCCGGAATTAGCGCGAGCGCAACAACAATGCCGGCCAGGATGTCAGCGCGCGGCTGGGCCAGCCAGTCACGGCGGAATGTCTCCGCAAAGGAAGCGGTTTGGGTCATGTGAGGAATCCTGATTTCGTATCGCGACAACGACCAAATTGTCGATCAGTGCCGCCCAAAGCGATTTGCGCCGCGCCTAGTGGGTTATGCTGCAACGCACAAGGCGGGTTTTGAGGAAGTCTGCTTGAAACTCGTCTTAGTAAGCCGATTTACGTCCATTCGTGGGGTGAAAGCGGAACGGCGGCTAGTTGTTCTGATTTTCCCTGTTCAAAGCTATAAGGGCACGCCAGTCTCCCTAATACTGTTTACCAATTCGAGGGACGACCGATGAGCTAGGAGCGCTTGTTCTCGTGTCGAAGGGTCTTCACCGTAGCGAATACTAGGCCAGCACTGCAGGTTATAGATCAGACTTCTAGCATCAAATTTTATTCCTGCCGCAGTCAACTGATCGTATAGCTTTTGCAAGTTATGAGTTTGCTCAAATTTGGCACCTGTTAATTCGATAGCAGCTTTTATCGTTTTTTCAGCGGCTTGCAGTGAAGCCCACCTAGACTCACCGTAACGCTGTTCCATAGCCATTAGGTTTGTGACTGCTGCCTGTGCGTCGCCTCGTGCGATAGAAATAAGCTTATGGCTCGAACTAGTGAGGGTGGATGCAGCTGGATACGCGATCGCGAAGGCCTCGGCTATGTCCCTCAATGCCCTATCTGAAAGTCTTTTGGCGCGGGCGGGAGTAATGTCATCCAAAAACTGAACCACATTGGCTTTAACCGGCCCACGCGAGATACACGGACTTGGCAGCCATTCCCGGGTTGATACGTAAGCCACGCTTCCCAACTGCCAAGGAATTCTCAGACTGTACAAATCGCCGTCCACCAAAAGAGCCGTTCGAAGTGGACCTGGGCTTTCATTAAGCCGTGCGTTGTAGTTTCGTTCATACCACTCAGAGATAGCGTCAGCGTAGGCGATCTCCTTTATCTCTTGAGCCGTGGAATGTGCCGTCCGAGGACCGCCTCGCAACTGTATCTTGAACTGCTTCGACACTTCCATCATGGCAAATATCGGGCGGGAGGGAATCTCGATTCCATCAGCGACAAGCTGTTGCTCAATCGTTGTCATCAAAACTTCGAATTCAGCACTCTCGGGCCGCGGTGGTCGCATAGATCAATCTCTCTGCCGGTTGCCATCCTACATGGTTCAGGTCTCCTATTTGATCAATATCTCCATATGGCAGAACTTGGGTCGTGAGCGGACAGACAGCTTCTGTTTCCAGTCGCATAAAAGCCGGCGGGCTGCCCCCCTAAATGCTAAATTCCCGCCACTGTCAGCGCCTGATCCATGTCTTCTATAAGATCCTGAATATCCTCGAGGCCGACATTGATGCGAAGGAGCCCTTCGGTCACGCCCATTTCGCCGCGCGCCTCTTCGCCCATGTTGGCGTGGGTGGTGCTGGCCGGGTGGCACATGAGGCTGCGCGCATCGCCAATGTTGTTGGAGATGTCGATCAATTGCAGCGCATCAAGCACCTGAAATGCACGCTCCCGCGTTTGAACATCGAAGGCGAAAATCGGGCCGGTTGCGTCCATCTGCGTCTTGGCAAGTTCATGGCGCGGGTGGCTGGCAAGACCCGGATGCTGCATCACTCCGCCCGCTTTGGTCACGCGCGGCTCCAGAAACTGGCCGAGCTCGACCGCATTGCGGCTTTGTTGATGCGCGCGAAGCGAAAGCGTCTCCAGCCCCTTGTGCACCACCCATGCGTTGAAGGGCGAGATATTGGGTCCGGTGTTGCGCTGAAACGGGAGGAGCACCTCGTTGATCCACTCTTCCGAGCCGCAAACCGCACCCGCAAGCACGCGGCCTTGGCCGTCCATCAACTTGGTCGCGGAATAGGCCACGACATCGGCGCCAAACTCCATCGGACGTTGCAACACCGGCGATGCAAAGGCGTTGTCGACCACGGTGGTGATGCCATGCGCACGCGCCAGATCGCACACGTGTTGAAGATCGACGATATCAAGCGTGGGATTGGCCGGGCTTTCAAAGAAGAAAACCTTTGTGTTGCCGCGGATTGCCTCTTCCCATGCGGCATTGTCCGCGCTGTCGATCACGGTGGTTTCGACCCCGAAGCGGGGCAGCAGATGATCGACCAGCCAGCGGCACGACCCGAAAGCCGCACGCGCGGCAACCACGTGGTCGCCAGCGGATACCTGGCACAAAAGCGCCGCCGTCATAGCAGCCATACCGGACGCCTGAGCGCGGCAGGCCTCAGCCCCCTCCATCAGCGCAATCCGCTCCTCCAGCATCGCAACGGTCGGGTTTTGAAGGCGCGAATAGGTCATTCCTTGCGCCTCGCCCGCAAAGCGGTCCGCCACCGTCTGCGCATCGTCATAGGTGTAGCCCGAGGTGAGGAACAAAGCCTCGCTCGTCTCGCCATTTTCTGAGCGCCAGGTGCCGCCGCGAACAGCTTGCGTTTGCGGGCGCCATTTGCGCGTCGTCGCGCGGTCCATGCCAGTGGTCTTTTTCATAATGTGCGCCGCTTAGTCCTCAGCCCGCTTGCCTGCAAGAGCGCTTGCCCTCGCCGCTGGCTTTGCGTAACCCGCCAAGGGCAATGAATAGCGCGGCTTTACCTGAACTTACACCCAGCGAGACGCCGCCAGCGGCCCCGTTGCAACACGATACCGATCCATGGGGCTGGTGCGTAATCATCCCGCTGGTGTTCGCTTGTCTTGCTGCAATCCGCCTTGCAACGCCGAGCATCCCGTTCTTCGACGAGATCCACTACTTGCCCGCCGCGCGCGACATGCTGGCAGCGTTTGGCGGGGCCGTAGTGCCCTATGACAATCCCGAACACCCGCTGCTGGGCAAGGCGCTGATCGCGGCCGGTATATCGATGGCGGGAGACAATCCGCTGGGGTGGCGGATCATGTCGCTCATTGCGGGCACCATCGCTTTGGCCGCCAGCATGCGCGCGCTCTGGCACGCGGCCGAGGACCGGTTTGCCACCATCGGCTTTGGCGTGCTTCTGATCACAGGGTTTCACCTCTTCGTGCAGGCGCGCATCGCAATGCTCGATATTTTCATGGTCGCCTTCCTTGCCCTTGCCGCATGGCAGTTCGCCGCTGCCATTCGCCAGCCCGAAACGGGTCGGCGCAGGCTCATCCTCACCGGTCTTGCCATCGGTTGTGCGCTTGGGTCGAAATGGAACGCGGTTCCGATGGCGGTGCTGCCCGGCCTCGCCTTTTTCGCCGCGCGTTTATCAGCAGGCCGCAGGCGTTTGCTCCTAAGCCGCAGAGGGGCGCCTGTCCCCGGCATCAGCCTTCTCGAAGCCTTCGCATGGCTCGGCATTTTGCCGCTTGTCACCTACGCTGTGACCTTTGCCCCGGGCTATTGGCTGGGCGATGATATGCATCCATCGCCGCTTGTCGAGCATGGCCTGTTTGGCCTCCACACTCAGATTATTGAATTGCAACAACAAGTGCTTAGCCCCCACACTTACCAGAGTACGTGGGAACAATGGGCCGCCAATACGCGCGGCATCTGGTATCTGTACGAGCAGGTCGACGGGGCACAGCGCGGAGTGCTGCTGATCGGCAATCCGGTGACGATGCTTTTGGGGCTGGCGGCGATTGTATGGTGCGGCGCGGTCGGTATTTTGCGCAGCGATTGGGCCCGCCTTGGTGTGGTGGCAGGATACTGCGTTGCGCTCGGCTTCTGGGCCTTCGCGCCCAAGCCTGTGCAATTCTACTATCACTATGTGACGCCCAGCCTCTTCCTGCTCGCTGCCCTCGCCCTGGCGTTGAGCGACCTTCGCGAGGCGGGCTGGTCAAAACTGAGCTACGCCGCGCTGGCAAGCAGTATCGCGGTATTCGCGGTATTCTTTCCCATCCTTACCGCTGCGCCGCTCGACGGAGAGAGAAGCTTTGAATTCTGGATGTGGCTCGACGGGTGGAGGTAACTAAAACCGCCCCCACACAAAGCGGCTCGACAGCGCGTAGTTCCACACCGCCCCCACCACAATGCCCGCCAAGGCTGCGCCCACCCAGAGCACACCGGCATCCTCCAGCAATGTCGCCACGGCCACATTGGCAAGCGCCCCGACCGAGCAGGCGAGGCAAAAGCCGATCCACCCTTTCACAAAAGCGCGCGCTCCCTTGAGCCTCCGGTCGCGGTAGGTCAGCCAGTTGTTGAGCCAGAAGTTGAAGCTCATCGCAGTGAGAACGGCGATCCCTTGCGATAGCGCAAAGCCTTCTCCCACGGCGATATAAAGGAACGCGAGCATGGCCATATGCACCACGACGCCCGCCGCGCCGACCGTCCCGAACAGGGCAAAGCGCGTCGGGATTGCGCGCCCCAAGGTCTTGTCATAGACCCCGGCCAGAAAATCGAATGCCACCGCGCGGTCAAGCTTGCTGGTCCCTTCGCGCCTGGCGGCAAAGTTCAGGGGAAATTCCTTGACCCGCATGGGCCTGTCCGATGTTGCGAGCACATCGAGCAATATCTTGAAGCCGATGCCGGAAAGCCTTGGCGCAAGGCTGCGGGCGCGTTCGCTTGCCAGCATGAAATAGCCACTCATGGGGTCGCTAAGCTCGGTTCCGGTGATCCAGCGCGCCAGCCGGTTGGCAAATCCCGATAAACGCTCGCGCTCGGGCTCGTCCCATCCATCGGTGCTTGCACCCGGGGCAAATCGGCTTGCGATACAGATGTCTGCCTCCCCCTTTTGCAAGGCCTCCAGCATTCCTTTCAGCAGCGCCGGGTCATGCTGGTGATCGGCATCCATAACCGCAACATATGGCGCAGCGGTGGCACAGAACCCTTCGATTGCCGCGCTTGCAAGGCCGCGCCTGCCGATGCGTTGAATGACCCGGATGCGCGGGTCTTCAAGAGCCAATGCTCGCGCCTCGTCAGCGGTGCCGTCCGCGCTGTCATCATCGACGATGAGGACTTCCCAATTGTCGCGCCCGAGCGCCGCCTCAATTCGCGCAATCAGCGGCGCGAGATTGCCGCTTTCATTGAGCGTTGGCAGGATAATCGCGAGTTGAAGCACCGCGCCGCTCCCGCGTTACAGTCGCTCCCGCACCGCCTGACCGATCGCCTCGGTCCCGTGCGTTCCGCCAAGGTCCCCGCCACGAACGCCGTCTGAAAGCGCTTTCGCAACCGCTGCTTCGACGCGGGTTGCCTCGGCCTCAAGCCCGAAGGAATGGCGCAGCATCATCGCTGCTGAAAGGATTGTCGCCATCGGGTTCGCCTTGCCCTCACCGGCAATATCAGGCGCGCTGCCGTGAATGGGTTCGTAAAGGCCAAACAGGCCATGCTCGGTCTGCCGCTCGCCCATGGAGGCGCTGGCCAAAAGACCGATCGACCCCACCGCCGCGCTGGCCAGATCGGAAAGGATATCTCCGAACAGATTGCCCGTCAGGATCACGCCAAAACGCTCCGGATTGGAAATGATCTGCATCGCGGCATTGTCGACATACATATGGTCGAGCGCGATATCGGGATGCGCGCCAGCCGCGGCAATCACCGCATCGCGCCACACCTGGCTGGTTTCAAGCACGTTGGCTTTATCGACGGATGTGACACGGTGTTTGTCATCGCCCGCACGCGCAGTGCGGAAGGCAACCTGCGCAATGCGCGTTACCTCCTTTTCGGAATAGGACATCATGTCCCACCCCTCGCGCGAGCCGTCCTTGCCTTCCCTTGTGCCTTTCTCGCCGAAATACACATCGCCATTGAGTTCGCGCACGAACATCATGTCGATTGCCGCCGCCTTTTCGGGGGCTAGCGGGGAAAGATGTTCGAGCCCTGCGAACACCTTGGCGGGGCGCAAATTGGCGAACAGGCCAAGCTCTTTACGCAGGCCAAGGATCGCCTGTTCAGGGCGCAGATGCCGTTCAAGATTGTCGCAATCGGGGTCGCCGACCGCGCCAAACAGCACCGCGTCGCATTCGCGCGCCAAGGTCAGTGTTTCGGGCGGGAGCGGGTGGCCATGCGCCTTGTAGGCGGCACCGCCCACGTCCCCGTCAAACAGAATGACACCCGGCAGGTTCAGCGCTTCGATCACCTTGACCGCCTGGGCGGTTACTTCAGGTCCGATGCCATCTCCGGGCAGAACGGCGATTTTCATGTCAGTTCTCACTTAAATCATGCGTTTGAGCCGCTCTCCCAAAGCGGTTCGGGCGGCCATAACATCGCGCGGGTTTCCTGCAAGCAGGTAGTCGCGAATGGGTCGATGGAGCGCACGAAAATTTTCAAATTGTGCCTCAAACGGTGCGCTTATATCGGGTTTTGCCCCGCCATAGCCCAGTTCGCGCAACAAAATTGCTTCATAAGCCACCATCGCGGCCAGCCATCCGCGCGCGCTGGGTGCCGAACAGATCGCATCCAGCAGCGCGCTCAATGAGGCGTAGAGCGAGGGATACGGATTGCGCTCCGGCAGAGTGGTTGCCGTGAGCGCGCAGGCCCAGTTGATCGCAGCGGCGGGAAGCGGCTCGGTCATCCACGGCGCGCGGCTTTGTGCCAGTTCAACCTTGGCATAGGGCAATTGCGCGTCGGACTTTGATCGCAGTTCGATCGCAACGCTGTTGCCCGGGATCATCACCGGCCCCATGCGCTTGCCCCGCCCGCCGGGAACATATCCGGCAACAAGGCCGTGTTCCTCGGTCAGGACCCGCGCAATGCTTGCGTTCTCGCCATGCGGGCGGCTGGCGATGAGTATGGCGGGAGCGCTTAGGTTCACTCGGCGCCCGAAAGCCCCAATTGCTCTTCCAGGAACTCGGCCTGCTTGCGGAAATAGAACAATTGGTTCGACAACTTGCGCCAGCTATGCCCTTCATCCGGGATGCGCACAAAGGGCGCGTCCACGCCGTTTGCGCGCAGCGTTTTGACCATGACCTCGGTTTCATAAATGTCGATACGCGGGTCCTGCACGCCGTGTGAGTAAAGCACGGGCACGGTGATCTGATCGGCTTTGCGAATGGGGGAGTTTACCTTGTAAAACTCGCGCCAACGCTCCTCAGTGATATCGCCATATTCGATCCGGTCTGACGCCTTGAGCGAGGGCGAGGCCACTTCGAGCGCGGTGATCCAGTCGGCCACGCCAAACAGGGAAACGCCAGCGACAAATTCGCCCGGATATTCAGCCAGCACCGCGTTGACCATGTAGCCGCCGTAAGAACCGCCCATGACCGCCGCCCGCTCTGCGTCGATCAGGCCATCGTTCGCAAGCGCATTCTTGAGGTCGACAAGATCACGCACCGAATCCAGCCGGTTCTCCCGGTCATCGAGTGTTGCATAGGTCCGACCCAGTCCGGTGCTGCCTCGCACATTGCTTTCAAAAACGGCGACGCCGCGCGCGGCGTGATATTGCGCCACCGGATCAAAGCTCGCCTGTGATTGTCCAGACGGTCCGCCGTGAACCGAGAAGACAACCGGAGGGGCATTCTCACCCTGCTCTGCGCCTTCGGGGAGATACAAAAGCCCTTGCAACTCAACCCCGTCACGCGCTTTATAGCGCACCACTTGCGGACGGATCAGCCGTTCGGGATCGAGCCCTGCAAGATTGGCCGCAAAGATTTTTTCGCCCGTGCCTTCGACCGGATCGACCATCCAAAGTTCGCCCGGCGTTTGCCAGCCATTGACGCGAACCAGAAGCTTGGGATCGACATCGCCCTCGCAATCGAGCGAATATTTGCCCTCCGGCAAGGTGGGCACTGTGCGGTCACTGCCGTCGCTCCCGTTGCGGATACGGAGCGTGTCAAAACCGTCGCGGTTCTCGGTATAGATGACGAGTTGGCCGTCCTCCTTACCGCACACTTCGAGGTTCTCGATATCGGCATCAGTCGCCGCGATCGTTTCGATATCACCGCTTTCGATGTCGTAGATCGAGAGCGCGCCATATTCGCGGCCGGAATTGGTGGAAAAACCAAACCCCTCGCTATCAGGTCGCCACTCGAACCCGCCCAGAGTATGGCTCGCCCGGTCGCCCTCGGCTGGTTTTGACACGGTGGTCATTGCGCCGCTTTCAAGATTGAGCAGGTAAAGGTTGTCGCCGTCTTCGCCCACTGTCTCGGTCACGATGGCGTATTTTCCATCAGGAGAGATCGAGCGCGCCTGGTGGCCGAGTTCGGACTGGAAGATCATCTGCGATGACCCGTCCATCTGGCCGCGGTAAATGTCGAATACGCCCGCACCGCGCGCGGTCGAGGCGTAGATAAAGCTGCCGTCAGCTGCAAAACCGCCGAAGCTGCGAAAATCGCCGCGTTTGGCGGGCAGGATTTCGGTTTCGGTGGAGCCATCGGCAGAAAGAGCGAAATAGCCCGGCTGCTCATTCCCGTCACGGTCAGCGGAATAGAAAAGCGCCAATCCGTCGGGTGTCCAGATCGGGAAGTTCACGCCCGTCTGAAAGGTCATCTGCTGGGGCACGCCGCCCGATGCCGGCATCACCCAAAGCTCGGGCTGGCCGGTGACATCCCATGAAAAAGCGATCGTTTCGCCATCGGGCGACAGATTGGCACTGCCTGGTCCGTTTGCGAGAAGATAGCGCGCAATGTCCGCCGGATATTCGCCCGCACGGCCCAGGGTGACGGGCGAGCCATCGGGCTCCATCGCCTCAATCGAAAGGTCAGCGCCCTTCGCGCCTCCGAAGGTTTCCTCACCGTCTTGCCCGAAAGCGGGCGCGCCGCACATCGCGAATGCTGCGGCGGTCGATAGAAGAATACGTTTCATGTGGGCTGCTCCAGAATTGCGGACAAGCAGCAAACTAGAGCAATCGCACCTTCGCGCAATGCCGTTTTACGCAGCGATTCTGAGGGGCTTATTTCTTGGCAAGCTTCGCTTCGAGCTCGGCCACTTTCGCTTCGAGAGCGTCGGCCTGCTCGCGTGCTTTTTGCGCCATGGCTTTCACCGTGTCGAACTCTTCACGGCTCACAAAGTCCATGCCGGCAAGGCCTTCGCGCAAACGCTCCCGCGCATTTTCGCGCGCTTCACGCGACATGCCGGCAACCGTTCCAGCGGCACCATTGGCGAGTTTGACGAGGTCGGCGATCAGTGGGTTCTGGCTTTGCATGGGCTTCTATTTGGCTATTTGCCGCCCCAAGAGCAAGGGGTTAAGTCAAAGCTCGAAACGCTCGACCGCTCTTGTTTCTTGAGGGATCACCCCGCCATCGGGATTTTCGGCGATGAATTGCCAGTTGAGCGCAGTCGCAAAAAGCACCCACGCAAGATAG
Source organism: Qipengyuania sp. S6317L1 (assembly GCF_023015615.1). Taxonomy (GTDB): domain Bacteria; phylum Pseudomonadota; class Alphaproteobacteria; order Sphingomonadales; family Sphingomonadaceae; genus Erythrobacter. Next base: position 67,421 of record NZ_JALKAJ010000002.1, read on the forward strand.
GGCACAAGGATCAGGGCAGCCACGCGCCGCACGCGCCAGAACAGCCACATGACCACCAGCAATGTGACCACGGTGTAGATCAAAACGCCAAGACCAAGCTCCATGTTCTGAAGCCCGAAAAAGGCATATGTCCAAGCCAGATTGCCGATAAAATGCACCGCAAAAGCAATGATGGCGATGCCTCGGCCAAAGGCTCCCCACGCGCTTGCCACCAGCGCGACCGAAAAACCGATCATCACATAAAGAATGGTCCACACGATCCCGAACGCAGCAGGCGGAGGATAGATCGCGGGCTTGTTCAGCGCCTGGAACCAAGCCGTCGATGGACTGCCCAATTGCCCGGCCAGAAAACCGAGAAGCACGATCAGCGGAACCAGAAAAAGCGACCAACGGACAAAGCTTGCTCTCAATTGTGCTTTCGATGCCAGAAAGTTCACCTGCGTCTCCTGATGCCCCGATTTATGTGCGATTCGCACATCATGGGCGTTTGGGGAAGCGATACACGAGCAGGCAATCTCTGCAAATTCACGCCCGCCCGTGTCGCAGGGGAACGGGCGAAATGTTACAAAATCAATGGACAAAGAGCGGCGCCGGCGACCTTGTGATGGCCTAATTTGAAAGAGCGCTCGCCCTTTTGCGGCATTCTGTTAGCGTTGCCACATTCTTGCCGTGATTCGGGGTGCGCCGGCAGGACCTTCTTTGCGCTCCATCCACCAACTGGGATCATGCCGTATCGGGCACACGCTCCCATCGAGGGGAAGATTTAATGAAAAAAACCAACTTTGCTTCGCTGCTCGCCGTTTCTGGCGGTCTGGCCCTGGCAACCGCTGCTTGCTCGGCTCCTGCTGAAGACGCTGACACGATGGCTGACGAAACTTCGGTTGAAGAAGCTGTCGAAGCCGAAATGGCCGAGGGCGAAATGGCTGAAGGCGAAATGGCCGAAGGCGAAATGGTCGAAGGTGAAATGGCCGAAGACGAAATGGCTCCGTGCGAAGGCGCCGATTGCGGAGCTGCATAAGCTCAAGCAAAGCGCATTACGACGCTGTAATTCGACCGGGGGCAACATCATGGTGCCGCCGGTCGTTTTGTATCTGGCGCCCATATTTGATTGCAATTGAGGCTGTTACTATCGCTGCCCAATCGCTAAAACCTGCCGCGATGACTACCGCAGCCGCCTCAATAACCGGTGCAGAGACTGCGCCTAAACCTGCGATGAGCGAGGTAGAGGCCGCCGCTATCGTGATCGAGACGATCACACAGATGGCGCAGGAGCAAAAGCCACTGATGCTGCGCGTGGTACCGCAAGACGGCGCAACCTTCTGGACCCATTATCCCAAGAGCGATGCGCGCGACAAATTCTGCAAGAGCCGCTGGTATTATCACGTCCATGCGCCGGGCAACCGGGACACGGACGAACACGGCCATTTCCACCTTTTCCTCCACCGCACGCAATTGCCCGAAGGGCTGGAACCTAAGGTCTGGCCACCCCAGGGCGAAGACGCGCGCGCCCATGTGACGCATCTGATCGCGCTTTCGATCGACACCAATGGCATTCCGCACAGCTGGTTCACGACCAATCGCTTCGTGACCAATGAATTTCTTTATCCCGCCGATGTCATGATCGAACACCTGCCCGACTTTAGCGTCGATCACACGCAAGAGGACGGTCTGGTCAACCGCTTCGTGACCGCCATGGTTGCGCTTTATCGCGAAGAGATCGCGCAGCTTTTACGCGAGCGTGATCAGCGCCAAGCCGAACTTGTCGCGGAATACGGCGTCGATGCCTATGCCAAAGAGAGCGGCGTTGAAGTGTTGGGCCAGATCGCAATCGATCTGGACGCGAAGCTGGGATCGCTTGATCTGGAATAGCGCGCTATTTGCGAACCGCCGAAATCAGGAATTCCACATTGCCTTGCGGGCCGGTGATCGGACTTGTCACGATGCCTTCGATTGTCCAGCCAAGCCCTTCTAACCACTCGCGAACTTCACCGCATACACGTTCATGCAGAGCGGTATCACGCACCACACCGCCTTTTCCGACTTCGTGTTTTTCGACCTCGAACTGAGGCTTGATCAGCGCGACCAACCGGCACTCTTGCGCCGCCAGTTCGAGCGGGCGTTCGAGCACTTTTGCAAGCCCGATAAAGCTCGCATCGCACACGACGAGGTTGCAGTCCTTGTCGATATGATCGCGGGTCAGGATGCGTGCGCTGGTCTGTTCATGCACGGTGACGCGTTCGTCCTGGCGCAGCTTCCATGCCAGCTGATTGGTGCCCGAATCCACTGCGAAGACATGATCCGCCCCGCCCTGCAACAGCACATCGGTAAAGCCGCCGGTCGAACTGCCGATATCCATCGCCACAGCGTCCGCGACATCGATCCCGAAGTGCTCTATTGCGTGCGCCAGCTTGATCCCTCCGCGGCTCACCCAGGGATGATCGCGCCCGCGCACATCGAGATCGGCATCTTGTGCCACCTGTTGCCCGGGCTTTGCGACCTTTTGCTCGCCCACGAACACCACACCCGCCATGACCAGCGCCTGAGCGCGCGTGCGGCTTTCGGCAAGACCGCGCTCGACCAGCAGGTGATCCACGCGAGATTTGGGTGATTTCGGCGCTTTAGTCATAGACGCGCGCAGCGTTAGCGCGCATTTAGGCGCTATGAAAGCAGCTTACTTCACCGCCGCGGGCGCGCTTGCCCTGACATTCGGAATTGCGGCCTGCGTTGCGGGCCCTGATATGCCAGAGCCAGGGGCGACGCCCACCCCTGCTCCGGTCGCAAGGCCCGCCCCGCCGCCAGCGCCTACGCCGCCCCCGATTGTTCGCGAGCCTGTTTTCGAAAACTATCTCGACGCGCCGCAAACGCCGGGGATATGGCGCTATGCCGATGAGCGGGACGAGAGCTTCGCAATGTTCATGAGCACTGAGACAGCCGGACCGGCCTTCATGGTGCGATGCGCTGGCGGTCAGATTGCACTGGCGCGCTTCACGCGGGGGCCTTCACGCTTGCCGCTGGCAATGGAAGTTCAGACCGAAACGACGAGCCGCTCTCTTTCTGCAAGCCCCATCGAGGGCCGCCCGATTGTGGCAGCCACGCTGTCTGCGCAAGACAGTTTGCTCGATGCAATGGCGATCACAAAAGGCCGCATCGCGATCGGTGTCGAGGGTGAACACACGCTCTACCTACCTGCATGGGCAGAGATCACGCGCGTGATCGAGGATTGCCGGTAGAGCTGTTTGCTTTTCGAAAGCGCATCCGCGCTTTCGTCCTCGGTGCTATTCCCTACGCTACGCTGCGGACAACTAGCGCGGACGCGCTCGCGGATGCGAGTGCGCGAACAAAGACCCTCCCCTTCCGATTCTATACATTAATATCCACAGGCTTATGCACGCTGCGTCCCCAGCCTTATCCACCTGGGCTGTGTGAATCAAAAAGCGCCCTCGGGAAACCCTCGGGCGCTTGATACTCAGACCACTGAGCGACAGCGGCCGAGTATGACGTGGGAAAAGATAATTTCAAGTCTTGCGAAGAGGCCTGTGAAGATTCACATATAGTGGCGAGGCCAGCGGCGAACGCGGCTCTCGGCTCCCCCGGTGATCGGCAGGGGTCTTGGCTTAATAGCGCGAAAGGAGGTGATCCGATGTCTCATGGTTCAGTAGAGAGGTCGGCAAGTTTCCGCGCGAGGCATACTCGGTAATTTCGGCTACCGAGTAAGGCTTCGTGAGCGGCGCTTACCGCCGCTGACCATGAAAGGGTCAATCCTCCTACGGGCGAGGATTGGCCCTTTTCATTTGATTGGAAAGCAACTGCGCATTATCGGCGTTTCCCATGCAATTTACGTCACTCCCACACCCCTCGCCCTCCCCTGATGCAGAGCGTCTGTCGCGCATTGCCGATCCCGGTTTTGGCAAGGTGCACACCGATCACATGGTGGTGATCGATTATGACGCGGACAAAGGCGGGTGGCACAAGGCGACGCTTGGCCCGCGCGAACCCATCGCGCTCGATCCGGCGGCATCGGTGCTGCATTATGCGCAGGAGATTTTCGAGGGCATGAAAGCCTTCCGTCACGAAGACGGCGGGCTCGCCATGTTCCGGCCAGAGCAAAACGCGCGCCGCTTTAATGCAAGTGCGCGCCGCATGGCGATGCCCGAAATCCCCGAGGAATTGTTCCTCGAAGCGGTCAAATTGCTGGTCCAGAAAGACGCCAATTGGTTGCCGGAGGTCGAAGGCGGCTCGCTTTACATCCGGCCCTTTATGTTCGCCTCCGAGGCTTTTCTCGGCGTGCGTCCGGCAACGCAATACAAATTCGTCGTGATCCTCGTATCCAGCGGCAATTACTTCAAGGGCGGCGTCAATCCGGTCAAGATCTGGGTCAGCCAGGACTACGTGCGCGCTGCCCCCGGCGGCACAGGCGCTGCCAAGACGGGCGGCAATTACGCGGCATCTCTGGTGCCCCAGGCCGAGGCGATTGCGAACGGCTGCGACCAGGTGGTGTTCCTCGATGCGATCGAACACAAATGGGTCGAAGAATTGGGCGGCATGAACCTGTTCTTTATCCGCCGCGATGGCAGCGTCATCACCCCGCCGCTGACCGGCACGATCCTCCCCGGCATCACCCGCGACAGCCTTATCGCCATGCTGCGCGAAGAGGGGCTTGAGGTGCGCGAGGAACCCTATTCGATCACCCAATGGCGCGAGGAAGCGGAAAGCGGAGAGCTTTTGGAGACGCTCGCTTGCGGGACAGCGGCGGTCGTAACCCCCGTTGGAACAGTAGCCTCCCCCTCGGGCGAGTTCACCATCGGCACCGGCGGCATCGGCCAGATGGCCCAGAAAATGCGCGAGAAGCTCGTGGGCATCCAGAACGGCAAAATCGAGGACCAGCACGGCTGGGTCATGCGGGTTTGAGCCATGGCGGCCAACACATACACAGTCGCAGCCCTCTACTGCTTCACGCCGTTTGATGACCCCGCGGCGATCCGCGAGCCATTGCTTGCGCTCTGCGAGGAGGCGGGGACCAAGGGCACGCTCCTGCTCGCGCATGAAGGCATCAACGGCACCATCGCTGGAAGCGACAATGCAATCGGCGCGGTGGTGGATCATATCCGCTCGCTCCCCGGATGCGAGCGGCTTGAGGTCAAATATTCGACCGCTTCGGAAGAACCCTTTGCCCGCATGAAAGTGCGGCTCAAGCGCGAGATTGTCACTATGGGCGAACCCGGCGTTGACCCGCGCGCCTCTGTTGGCCGCTATGTCGCGCCCGAGGATTGGAACGCGCTTATCTCCGACCCCGACACCATCGTCATCGACACCCGCAATGACTATGAAGTCGCCGTGGGCACGTTCGAGGGCGCGGTGGACCCGGAGACGACCTCTTTCCGCGAATTTCCCAAGTGGTTCCGCGACAACCGCGAGGAATTGCTTGAGGGCAAGAAGAAGGTCGCAATGTTCTGCACCGGCGGTATTCGCTGCGAGAAATCGACGAGCTTCCTTCGGGGTGAAGGCGTGGACGAGGTCTATCACCTCAAGGGCGGCATTTTGAAATATCTCGAAACCGTGCCCGAAGATGAGAGCAAGTGGCACGGCGACTGCTTCGTTTTCGATGAGCGCGTGACGGTCAAACACGGGCTTGAAGAAGGCGACTATCACCTTTGCCGCGCGTGCCGCCGCCCGATCACGGACAAAGAGATGACGCATGAGCATTATGTCGAAGGCGTCTCGTGCCCCCATTGCTACGATGAAAAGAGCGAGGCCCAGCGCGCCCGCTATGCCGAGCGCCAGCGTCAACGTGATTTGGCAAAGCAGCGCGGAGAAAAGCCCTGAGCCAAGCTCCCATCCTCTACTCCTTCCGCCGCTGCCCCTATGCGATGCGCGGGCGCATGGGGCTTTGGATTGCAGGGATTACGGTGACCTTGCGCGAGGTGAAACTCGCCAACAAGCCTCCCGAATTGATCGAAGCGAGTCCCAAGGCGACCGTGCCTGTGCTTGTGCTAGATAGTGGCGAGGTGATCGACGAAAGCATCGCGGTTGCCCGCTGGGCGCTCTTGCAAAACGATCCCGAAGGCTGGCTCGCAGGCGACGACGCCGATCTGATCGCTGAGGCAGATGGCGCGTTCAAGCACCACCTCGACCGATACAAATACCCCAATCGTTATGAGGACGAGCCGGGGTTCGGGGAAGTCGATCATCAGGCCGAGGGGCTCAAAATCCTGCAAAAATGGGACGCGCGTCTTAGCGAGCACGGCCAGATGTGCGGCCCCGAACGCACCCTTGCCGATATCGCGCTCTTCCCCTTCATCCGCCAGTTCGCCAACCACAATCGCGACTGGTTCGATGCGCAGGATTTGCCCAACTTGCACCCATGGCTCGAAGCGCATCTTGCGTCCGATCTGTTTAGGAACGTCATGCCCAAGTTCACACCTTGGAAAAGCGGCGACGAGCCGGTGTGGTTCGGAGAAACAGACTAGGCTCCCGCTTAGGCATATTTTTACCAAGCCTCTTTATATCGAAGGCATGGAAACGCTCACTCCTTCCTTTTCGGTCGTTCCGGATATGGTCCGAAACGAAGTTTTCTTCAAAGTATCCGGTCTTTGGGATGCCGACGTGCTCGCCGATTTCTCGCGCGAACTGTTGCTTCAGGCCAAGCCATTCTACTCCGCAGGGATCAAGATGCGCGTGCTTGGTGATTTGACCGGCTTCGTCACGCAGAAGCGCGAAATCGCAGACGGTATTCGCCTCGTGGTGCACGAATCAGCAAGGCTCGGGGTCATTCGCACCGCAATCGTCGCAGATTCAGCGCTCGTCACGATGCAATACAAGCGCATCAATAGCGGCATCAATCTCGAGATATTTGGTAACAGGGCCGAAGCAATCGCCTGGCTCAGAAGCTGATCAGACTTCAGGCAGCCAGCGCAGCCTTAAATTCATCAATCACCCAACTGGTCGCCGGGCCAAGCACAGTGTCGCGCCGCCACAGCGCATAAAGCGGGTAATGACCGCCGGGCTCTTCGGGAAGATCGAGTTCAACCAGGCGCCCGCCTGCCAGATCATCCGCCACCATGGCGCGCGGCATATTGCCCCAGCCCAGCCCCTCTTTCAAAAGCGAATGCTTCGCCGACAAATCGCCCAGCCGCCATGTCAGCGGGCTCAGCACTGAAAACTCGCGCCCCTTGGTTCGGGTGGACCGGTCCGAGAGCACCAGTTGCAGGTGCTTGCGGCTTTCACCCGGCGCAATATCGGCGGCGGCGAGCGGATGGTCAGGCGCGGCGACGGGGATTAGATCCACCTTTCCCAGAGCCTGCCGCTCAAGGCCGAGCTCATCGCTCACCACCGGGCCACCGATGGCGGCCTGCGCGCCCTCCTCGATCAGGCATTGCGCCACCGCGCCGAGCCCTTCGACCCGCAAGCGCAGGGCAACGGTCGGATACCGTTCGCGAAAGGCGGCGAGGATGCGCGCGGTCACATCGCCCGGCACCATGACATCGACCACAAGTGCCAGATTGCTTTCGAGCCCTGCGTGCAAGGATCGCGTCTTCGCAAGCAGGCTATCGACCCCGTCCGCGACATGGCGCGCTTCTGTCAAAAGCCCCTCGCCCGCCTTGGTCAGGACCGGCTTTCGGGAGCCTTCGCGTTCAAACAATGTGACCGCTAGCTGCGCCTCCAACTGTGCAATTCCATAGCTGATCGCAGACACGGCGCGGTTCATGCGCCTCGCCGCTGCGCCAAAGCTTCCTTCCTCCACCACGGTCAGGAAGATGCGCAGATGGTCAAGACTGGGTTCGCCAAGCTTCATGGGTTCATGTTCAGATAATTTGAACATTTTAGCAAGTTTTATCGCAGTTACTTGTTCGATGAAACACCCCTAATTCCTTGCTCAACAAAGCGAGGAACGCGCTCTGCAACGAGGCGTCCTTCTCAAGGAACAGGAGTTACATCCATGACAAAGCCCATTGTTGAACTGCGCCCTTTTGAGAGCCTTGGCAGCGCAAACCACGGCTGGCTCGACGCGCATCACCACTTTTCCTTCGCTGGCTATCACGATCCGGCCCGCGTGAACTGGGGGTCCTTGCGTGTGTGGAACGATGACACCATCGCTCCGGGCACCGGCTTTCCCCCGCATCCGCACTCGGACATGGAAATCATCACCTACGTTCGCAAAGGCGCGATCACGCACCGCGACAATCAGGGCAACGAAGGTCGCACCGAGGCTGGTGATGTTCAGGTGATGAGCGCGGGCAACGGCATCCAGCACTCTGAATACAACCGCGAAGACGAGGACACGCAGATCTTCCAGATCTGGATCATTCCAGACCAGCGCGGCGGCACTCCCGATTGGGGCGCGCGCGCCTTTCCCAAGGGGGATCGTGCCGGCTCTTTCGTGCCTCTGGCAAGTGGTTCGGCCAACGATAACGAAGCCTTGCCCATCCGCACCGATGCGCGGGTTCTGGGCGCAACGATCAAGGCCGGAACCAGTGTCACCTACGAGGTCGCTGACGCCTCGCGCCACCTCTACCTCGTGCCAGCACAAGGCAAGGTCCGCATCGAAACCGTCGAAGCCAATGCACGCGACGGTGTGGCAATTACGGGCACCAGGAGCGTGACTGTCACCGCGATCGAAGACAGCGAAGTCGTCCTCGTCGACGCCGCCTGAGACGCATCCCCCCGGGGCCGGCCCTTCCCTTACCCCCACAGGCCGGCCCCACCCCTTTCATTCAACCCGTTTCAGGAGCTTTTCCCATGACCCATATCCTTCACATCACCGCCAGCATCCGCAACGATGACAGCGTTTCAAACAATCTTGGCAGTGCCCTTGTCGAGAAACTTTCCGCGCAAGAGGCGGCGACCGTGACGCGGCGCGATCTTGCGACCGATGATCTGCCCTATCAAAGCTGGGAGCGGTTTAACGCAGGGCTCACCAGCCCGGATGAGCGCAGCCCGGAGCAATCCGAACTCGCCGCGCTGGCCGACACGCTCATTGGTGAGCTTCAGGCCGCCGACACAATCGTGATTTCATCACCGATCTACAATTTTGGCGCGCCTGCAAGCGTCAAGGCGTGGGCCGACCTTGTCGCGCGCGCTGGCACCACGTTCAAATACACCGAGAATGGTCCCAAGGGCCTGCTGGAAGGCAAGAAGGCCTTTATCACCATCGCATCGGGCGGCACGCCGGTCGGCTCGGACATCGACTTCATGTCCGGCTGGCTCACTTTCTTCCTTGGATTTCTCGGCATTGAAGTGGTTGAAGTGATCGCAGCTGACGGGATCATGGGCAAAGACGGCGACGCCAAGATCGACGCCGCGCACGACGAAATCGCGAAGCTCGCGGCCTAAGCCGTCCACCCTCACCAGAAAGGACCAATTGCATGAACACGATCACAGACACATTGCAGCCAAATCCGGCCACGCCCGCTTCAGCCAGCCGGTCGCAAGACGCGGCTGCGCTTGTCGGTCGTCTGCTCCTCGCCAGCCTTTTCATCCTTGCAGGCGTGAACAAGATTGGCGCGGCCGAAGGCACCATCGGCTACATCGCAAGCGTCGGCCTGCCTCTGGCAGAGCCCATCTACTACGCCACCCTCGCGCTAGAGATCCTTGGCGGTCTGATGCTTTTGGTCGGCTACAAGGCGCGATATGCCGCCGCTGCCCTCGGGGTGTTCAGCATCGCTGCGGCCGCGCTGTTCCATGCCGATTTTGCCGATCAGAACCAGATGACATCCTTCCTTAAAAACCTGTCGGTTGCCGGAGGAATGTTTGTCGTGGCCGCCTTTGGTCCGGGCCGTTTCTCACTCGATCGCGGTTAGTCGATCCTCACCCCCCATTTTGAGGATCGCAAAAGGCACCGGGAGGCTTTCGAGCTTCCCGGTGCTTTATTCGGAAAAAGCGTCGTCGGGCAGGCTGTCGCGCAGTTCATTCAACCACACATCGGCCACCGCATCACTTGGGGCGCGCCAATCGCCGCGCGGGCTTAGCGCGCCAGCCGATGACACTTTGGGCCCGTTGGGAATGGCGCTGCGCTTGAATTGGGAGAAGCCGAAGAAGCGCCGCAAGAATGTCTCGAGCCATTTGGCAATTTCGGCAAGGTCATATTCGCGCTTGCGGTGTTCGGACAGGCCATCAGGCCATTCACCCGCCGAGGCGTCGCGCCACGCGTGCCAAGCTAGAAATGCAATCTTGCCGGGATGTTGGCCGTATCGGATACAGTGGTGGATGAAAAAGTCGTGAAGCTCGTAAGGGCCGACGTGCGCTTCGGTGTCCTGAATAGCACCATCTTCGCCCGGCGGCACGAGTTCGGGTGAAATCACCGTGTCGTAGACGCTAAGCAGGATTTTGCTGCAGGTGTCGTCAAACTGCGCGGTTTCAGCCGTCCAGCGGATGAGAAACCGGATAAGCGTCTTGGGAACGCCAGCATTCACGCCGTAATGGCTCATGTGGTCGCCCACGCCATAGGTGCACCAGCCAAGCGCGAGTTCGCTAAGGTCGCCTGTGCCAACGACGAACCCGGAATGTTGCCCTGCAAGACGGAAAAGGTAATCGGTGCGCAGTCCCGCCTGAACGTTCTCGAATGTCACATCATAATGCGGCTCACCTTTTGCAAACGGGTGGCCCATGTCTTCAAGCATTCTGGTGGCAGCCGGCTTGATGTCGATTTCTTCAGCGGTGATGCCGAACGCTTCCATCAGCTTCCAGGCGTTGGACTTGGTCCCATCGGACGTGCCGAAACCGGGCATGGTGTACCCGCGCACCGTGCTGCGCGGCAGGCCCAGCCGGTCACACGCCTTGCACGCAACGATAAGGGCGTGGGTGCTGTCGAGCCCGCCTGAAATGCCGATCACGAGGCTCTTTGCGCGGGTGGCCTGGATGCGCCTTAAAAGCGCATCGACCTGAATGTTGAATGCCTCGTAGCAATCCTCTTCAAGCGTTTTGGGATTGTTGGGCACAAAGGGAAAGCGGCGGATCTTGCGCTCAAGGCCGATGTCGCCCGTGGTGTAATTGTGTTCGAACACGATCCGGCGAAACGTGTCTTCGGGCCGGCCATGGGCCTCTGCGGCGTCAGAGAAGGTCTGATTGCGCATCCGTTCGCCCGCGATCCGGTCGGTGTCGATATCGGTGACGCACAATTCGGCATCGAGATCAAAGCGGACGCTTTGCGCAAGAAGGTCGCCCAATTCGTAGATCACGCCCTGCCCGTCCCACGCAAGGTCCGTCGTGCTTTCACCATGGCCGCTTGCTGAATAGACATAGGCGCAGATCGAACGCGATGAACTGGAGCGGCAGTGCAAATGCCGATCATCGGCCCGGCCAATGGTGATGGGAGAGGCCGAAAGATTGCACAAGATCAGCGCGCCTGCGAGCGCAGCCATCGTTCCCGGAGGATTGGGCGCCCAATAGTCTTCGCAGATCTCGACCCCGAACGTGAAACCTTTAAGATTGGAAGCGGCGAAAATCAGGTCGGTGCCAAAGGGCACTTCTTCGCCGTTGATCCCGATCCACAAATCCTGACAGCCGCGCCCGTGGCTGAAATGGCGCTTTTCATAAAACTCGCGATAGTTGGGGAGGTAGGACTTGGGGATCACACCCAGCACCTCTCCCCCGGCAATCACCACGGCGCAGTTGTAGAGCTTGTTGTTACGGCGCAGAGGCGCGCCCACGATCAGGACCGGCGAAATATCAGCGCTGGCTTCGGCAATCGTTGCAATCGCGGCCTCGCTTGCATCGAGCAGCGCATCCTGAAGCAAGAGATCGTCAATCGCGTAGGACGAGATGCACAACTCGGGATAGACGACAAGATCGACTTGCCGCTCTCCCGCCTTCTTCGCCTCTGCTAGAATACCCTTGGTATTATACGCCACATCGGCGGTGCGGTGGCACGGTGTTGCAGTCGCGACACGGACCATGCCGTGGGCGTGCATATCGTAAAAGGAGTGCGCGTTTTCAGCCATATGCGCCTCCTAGCGGCTATCCGCGAAAGCTCCAAACATTGCGCACTTGGTTACACAAGATCGTCTTTCCTCCGGCCAGCGAAAGCTTGGGGCCAATCCGCTTGCATCGCGCACGAGAAGTCGCCACGTTTTGCCCCGAAGATGAGGGCGCGCAATACCACTTGCCCCTCGCATGAAAGGAAGACGCATCTATGGCTGACCCAACTTACACCCCGCCCGCCGTCTGGAGCGCCGATACCGAAAGCGGTGGCCGCTTTGCCAATATCAATCGCCCGACTGCCGGCGCTCGCGAAGAGAAAGCATTGCCGCGAGGGGAGAACGCGCTTCAACTCTATTCGCTCGCGACACCCAACGGGGTGAAGGCGACGGTCATGCTCGAGGAGCTGATCGAAAAGGGGCACGAAGGCGCAGAATATGACGCCTACACCGTCAACATCGGCGAAGGCGAGCAATTCACCAGCGGGTTTGTCGAAGTGAACCCCAATTCGAAAATCCCGGCGATGGTCGATGCAAGCGGCGAGAAAGACATTCGCGTTTTTGAAAGCGGCGCGATCCTTGTCCATCTGGCCGAAAAGTTCGGCGAATTCCTTCCCACCGATCCAGCAGCGCGCGCAGAAGTGCTTTCCTGGGTGTTCTGGCAGGTGGGCACCGGCCCCTTCATCGGCGGCGGGTTCGGGCACTTTTATGCCTATGCGCCGGAGAAATACGAATATCCGATCAACCGCTATGCGATGGAAACCAAGCGCATTTTTGATGTTGCGAACAATCAGCTTGCCAAGACGCAATATCTTGCGGGCGACGAATATACGATCGCCGACATTGCCAACTTCCCATGGCTCGCGCCGTTCTTTGTCGGCACGATTTACAATGATGCAAAAACATTCCTCTCGATCGAGGAAGACTATCCCCACGTTGGCCGTTGGGTGCGCGAAATTGCCAAGCGCCCCGGTGTTCAGCGCGGCCGCCTTGTCAACAAGGTGTGGGGCGATGAGGACCAGCAATTGCGCGAACGCCATTCGCCCGCCGATTTTGAAGGCAAGAACCTCGATTATACGTTCTGACCGACACTCAACCTGATCAGTCGAATGGGCTGGAAGTTTTCGGGCTTCCGGCCCATTGTCATTTTCGAGAGTGGAGAGGGACCGGAATTTGGCCGATCAGGCGCACAGCGCACAACATGAACGCATCGGCCTTGGTGAAAAGCTTGGCTATGGCGTGGGAGATCTGGCTTCCGGCCTGATGCTGAATTTCTTCGGCTTTTACCTGCTCTATTTCTTCGTGGACCTCGGCGGCCTTGCGCCCGCTGCTATCGGGCTCATGTTTCTCCTCACAAAACTGATCGATGCTGTCACCGATCCGGTGATGGGCATGGTGGCCGACCGCACGCGCACGCGCTGGGGCCGCTATCGGCCTTATATCCTGTTCGGGTCGGTTCCTCTGGGGCTGAGCATGGTGCTGATCTTCAGCGCGCCCCAGGATATGGGCGGCACCGCCCTGCTCATCTGGGCCTATGCGACATACTCGCTGTGCATGCTCGCCTTTACGGTGGCCAATGTGCCCTATGGCGGATTGCTGGGCGTGATTTCCCCCTCCTCGCACCAACGCTCCCGCGTGACCGCCTTTCGCATGTTCTTTTCAGCCTGCGGCGGTATTCTGGTCGGTGCGCTTGGAACAACGCTTGTGCGCGAATTTGGCGGCGGGGATGAGCGGTTGGGCCTGCTGCTTACCGTTTCGTGCATCGCAGCGGTGTCAGTCGCCTGCCTTCTCACCACCTTTGCCACCACCAAAGAGCGCATTCCGCCAACCCCTCAGAACGGATCGGTCAAAGGGGATTTGGGAGTGCTGCTGCGCACAGGTCCGTGGATCGCCGTCGTGATCGCTGCGGTCCTTGGCGTCACCTCCATCGCTGCGCGCGCCTCGACGGCGCCCTTCTTCTTCAAATATGTCGCAGGTGATGACGGAAGCCCGGTGTTCCTGTTCTTTGATCGCCCCGCACTGTTCCTGACCGCGCTTGCGATTGGACAGGTGTCGGGCGTTATCCTTGGCAATTTCCTCGTGCGATGGTTCGAAAAATCGCACCTGCTGATCGGCGCTGGCGCGTCGATGGCGGTGTTTATCATGGTCTTTTACACCTTGCCGCTCGGCGCGGTGTGGCCGCAAACCTTTATGCAGCTCGCCATTGGCATCGGCTTTGGCCTGCTGATGGTTCTCTCCTATTCGATGTTCACTGACATCGCAGAGTATATCGACTGGAAAACCAGACGACAGATGACCGCGCTTGTGATTGCGGCATCGGTGTTCGGGGTGAAAGCAGGCGTTGGGCTCGGCTCGTTTCTTCCCGGTCTCGCGCTCGACCTCACCGGATTTGTTGCAGAAGGCGAGCAGAGCGAAACCGCGCTTTGGGGCATACAGATCGCCTTTGCCTTCATCCCCGCAGGCATCCTAATCCCGGCGGCAGGCGCGCTGTTCTTTTACGGGATTAACCACAAGGTTTTGGCCAAGGCAGAGAGCGAACTTTCGCAGCGCCGCGCGGCGCGTGCATAATTTCTTTAAATCGCCTCTTCACATCCGCGAAAGACCCGCTATATCGCCCCCTCCTGCTGGGGTGTAGCCAAGTGGTAAGGCACCGGTTTTTGGTACCGGCATTCGCAGGTTCGATCCCTGCCACCCCAGCCAGTTTTCCTCACTTGCCGCTCTCAATCACCGCCTCTGCAAGAGCGCGGCCCGAGAGGAATGCGCCTTCGACGCGCGGGGAGTGGAGGTAGTCTCCCGCAATTCCCAGATTTAGCGCCGTATCAAAGCGCGCAGCGTCGCCTTTGACGGCGGCGGGCATGGCGTAGAGCCAGCGATGGGCCACAAGGTGCACGGGTTCTTGCGGCGCCGCGCCTGTTTGCGCGAAGAAATCGGCGAGGAGAAGTTTGGCAGCTTCCTCCTTGGGGGAATCGATGATCTCACGGGATCGCTCCGGTGATGCGTGAAGCACCCAGGTTTCGCTTCCTGTGCGCTGTGGCTTGGCGGAATTGCGCGCCGCCCAGGAAATCCTCGCATCGGCATCACGAAGCCCGTCCGATTCGATGGGTAACCGCTCTTCAAAAGCCACCATCACCGCCCAGCACGGGGCCGATTCGACCCCCGCGGGCACGCTCGCCAGATCATCCGCGACATTGGCGAGGATTTCTGCGGCCTGCTCTGCCGGGACAGCGATAAGGACGGTGTCGGCAGTGAAGCTATCATCGCCTGCATCGACCAACCAACCTTGGTCCAGTCGGCTCAAAGTTTGGCCGCGCACGCCCCAGTGCACATCGTGTTCAATGCCCATGGCGCGAATGGGGCCATTCATTCCGGGAACGCCGACCCAGGCATCCTCGCCCGCCGCCGGCCATGGAGCGACAACGCCCGCCGCGTGCCAGTTGGCCACCACCTCTTTGAATGCAGCGTCCCGTGCGGTGAAATATTGCGCGCCGTGGTCAAAGGACACCGTTGCACCCGAAATCTCCGCACGCCGCGCCGCCATGCGCCCGCCCGGACCGCGTCCCTTGTCCAGAAGTCGCACCTCGCGCCCCGCCTTTTTGAGCGCGTCCGCGCAAGAGAGCCCCGCCATACCGGCACCGATGATGAGAATGTCGCTGTGTGTTCTATCCATGCCGCTTCAATGCGCAGGATAACCATAGGTTTCAATCACAAGCTGCCGGAGGCTCGATTTCGCGCACGATTGCAAGCGCACGATGGTTCGTGCCGCCCGCACCGGGCAGGTTACAGGCTCGAAGAACAAAGCAACGCTGTGCGCCTTCAACGCCATTGATGGCAAAGCGCGCTTCATAAGGCTTGCTTGCCGCTTCATTTTCACGCGCGAACCGGGCGAAATCCAGCGCCGGATCATTGGCCGCCGTCTCGCCACCGAAAAGGGCTTTCAACTCATCCGAAGACCGCTGTGCCCCGGTCACGAAATCATAATGCCATACACCTTGCCGCGCAGTGCCCGGGCTTTCGCGCAAGTTTTCAAGAAATTCGTGAATGGCCTGTGTTTGCGCTTGGGCCTCGCGCCGGACACGGCGGCTTTTCCGGCGTTTTACCGCGACACGGCTCACCGTCACCATCGCCAGAAGGGCCAAAGCGATGCAGCCAAAAAGCAGTGTATCGGTGTCCAGCATCATGCGCAGCACATCACCGCCCACTGCGCTGTCCTCAGCGCGAATGGCAAGCGGTGCGACGGTCGATGGCGCAGCGAGGAGCATGGCCCCGGCCTACCATAGCCAGCGCCGGAATAGCCCCTAGGGACATTACCGAGGTGCGAAGCGGTCTAGGCCGCGTCTGCCGTGCGCTGCTCGCTGGTTTCCGCGTTGAGCATCTCGGCCAGCGCAAAGGCGAGCTCGAGCGATTGCTCGGCATTGAGGCGCGGGTCGCAATGCGTGTGATAGCGGTCGCCCAGTGCATCGTCGGTGATCGCAACCGCGCCGCCAACGCACTCGGTCACGTCCTGACCGGTCATCTCGATGTGGATGCCGCCCGGATGCGTGCCTTCTGCGCGGTGCACGTCGAAGAAGCCTTTGACCTCGGTGAGGATGCGGTCGAAGGGCCGCGTCTTATAGCCGCTGTCCGACTTGATCACATTGCCGTGCATCGGGTCGCACGACCATACCACCGGATGCCCCTCGGCCTTCACGGCGCGCACCAGCTTGGGCAGGCCGTCAAGCACCTTGTCGTGGCCATAGCGCGAGATCAGCGTAATGCGCCCCGCCTCGCGGCCCGGGTTAAGCTCATCAAGCAGCTTGAGAAGCGCATCAGGTTCAAGGCTCGGCCCGCACTTCATGCCGAGAGGGTTCTGAATACCGCGCGCAAATTCAATGTGCGCGCTGCCCGGGAAGCGAGTGCGATCCCCGATCCAGAGCATATGGGCGCTGGTCGCATACCAATCGCCCGTCAGCGAATCCTTGCGGGTCAGCGCCTGTTCGTAAGGCAGCAAAAGCCCTTCGTGGCTAGTGTAGAAATCGGTGCCCTGCAATTGCGGCACGGTGTTGGGATCAACCCCGCACGCTTCCATGAAATCGAGCGCCTCGCCAATGCGATCGGCAGTCTCGGCGAACCTTTCGGTCCAAGGCGTGCGGCCCATGAATTCGAGCGTCCACTGGTGCACCTGGCGAAGGTTTGCATATCCACCGCCAGCAAAGGCGCGCAGCAGGTTCAGCGTCGAAGCTGCTTGCGAATACGCGCGCACCATGCGGGCCGGATCGTTGCGGCGCTGAACAGCGTCAAATTCGATGCCGTTGATGTTATCGCCAAGATAGCTTGGCAGGGTCACATCACCTTGCGTTTCGGTCGGCGAAGAGCGCGGCTTTGCAAATTGGCCAGCCATGCGGCCCACTTTCACCACGGGGCGCTTTGACCCGAAGGTCATCACCACCGCCATCTGCAACAAAACGCGGAACGTGTCGCGGATGTTGTTGGGGTGAAATTCCTTGAAGCTCTCCGCGCAGTCTCCGCCTTGAAGAAGGAAAGCATCGCCCTTGGCGACCTTGGCAAGGTCAGCTTTCAGAGCGCGCGCTTCGCCTGCAAAGACGAGTGGCGGATAGGCAGCGAGCGTCCCCTCTGCCTCAGCCAGTTCGCCTGCGTCCTCATAGTGGGGCAGGTGCTTTGCTTCGAAACTCTTCCAGCTTTCGGGTTGCCAATCTTGGGCCACGGTCAAATCGTCCATTGTTAAATAATCAGGGCGCGCGCCTATCCGCGCGCAGCGCATATGTAAAGCATAGCCCAACTTTGGGGCAATTTAATTTCAAGCGCAGTCTGAACGACGCACTCGATCAGCGCGATCAGCGGCCCGTAGCCTGCGCCGGTAAAGGCGCCGCCACGGGAGCGGTTGAAGCGCCGGCAACCTCCGGAATTTCCCCGAGTTCTGTGCCCTCGGGGAGCACAGCGAGCTTGAAGGGTTCAACGCCTGAGAAATACCTTTGCGCAAGGAATTTCATGATTTCGGGCGTGGTGTTGGAATAATCCGACAGGAGCGAGCGAAGAAGCTCGATACGCTGCGGGTCCTCGCTCGCGCCTTCGAGGTTGTAGAGCCAGAACTGGTTTCCGGTAGAGGCACGCCGCACGCGCTGTCCCAGCGGGCCGGTGACGCGGTTGATCTCGTCTGCCGTGGGTGGATTGGCGGCAAGGTCTGCACCGATCTTTTGTGCTTCGGCAAAGAAAACAGGAACGAATTCAGGCTTCAGTTGGGCAAGAGCGACGATCTTGCCCCCTGCGCTAACGTCGCTGGGCCAGTCGGAATAGGCTTGCGGCGCATAGCTTGCCCCTGCCCGCTCGCGCATCGCATCGAGCAGGCGGTTGCTGAAGATCTGCACCAGGATTTCAAGCTGGCGCGATTCGCGGATACGCGTCATGCCTGCGCCGCTTGGCCATGCCACTGCCGCGGCAGCTTGATCGGCATCGCCCCTATGGGTGACGACCTGCGGAGTGTTTACGCCAACCGGGAAAGCCGGAACGCGCGAGGCAACCTCGGGCGCGATCGCTTCACGCTCCGGCAAAGCGCCGAACGTTGTGCGCAGCTTCTCGATGATTTCAGCCTGATCGAATTCGCCAAAGACGAGCACCTCGATCGGCCCTTGCGCAAGCAATGGTTCCCACACCTCGCGGAAACCCTCTGGCGTGACGCCCGAAAGGGTTTCCGGCGTCGGGATCGCAAAGCGCGGGTCCTTGGCGGTGGTGAGATATTCAAGATCACGGCTCAGCACCGAGGCAGGTCCGGTTGAATAGGTGTTATAGGCAAGCTCTGCGGCTGCCTTTGCCCGGATCACCGGATCTTCGTCCCAGCGCGGGTCGCCCAGCTTTGCAGCGAACAGGTAAAGTTGATCGGCCACATCGCTTGAACGGGTTTGCGCCGTGAATGTGAAAACCGCATCATCAATGTCGAAATTGAACCCGAGCTTGCGCCCTGTCGCGAGGAGGTCGAGCTCATTCTGTCCAAGGTCGCCCAGGCCCGAACCGACAAGCGCGCCCTGCCCCAGATTGGCGTAAACGGCGGTGTCTTCGTCAAATGCGCGGTAGCCGGCGCCAAAGCGCACTTTCACCGTCACGCGGCCCGGCTCTGCATCGTTTGACCAAAGGATCGCATTGACGCCATTGGCGAAGGACACTTTCTGGATGTCGAGAATGCCAAGCGGGCCTTGCTCAGTGATCGTGCCCGGTTCACCGATGGGAGGAAGTTCCTCAAAAGAGATCGCATTATCCGCAAGCCGCGCGGTGTCGTCGATTGTCACCTCACTTGCGAGCGCCAATTCGAGCTTGGCCTTGTCGGCCTCACCGATTGCCGGGGTAACATAGACCGAGCGCACGACGTCGCCTTCAAACAGGGCCTTGGTGCGTGCGTGGACCTCTTCAGGTTTCATCCGGTCCCGCATCCCGCGAAACACGTCGAGCACCACCTGAGGGCTTGCAACGGTTTCGCGAATGTCGACCGCATTGACGATATTATCGGCCAGATCGCGGCCCGATTGAACGCTTTCCTGCTCAACCGAATTGACGAAAGCGACGTCAAATTCGGCTGCTTCGCGGTCAATCTCTTCTTGTGTGGGCGGGTTCGCAATCGCATCGGCGATCACGCCGCGCACATCAGCAAGAGCCGCCTCCCAATCTTCACCCAGCGGCGCAAAAGCGACAAAGGTTGCATCAATCGAGCGCGAGACATCATCCTGATTAATCTGCGCATAAAGATAAGAGCCACCACCACGCGCACGGGTTTCCAGACGGCGATTGATGATCGACTGCGCCAGCGCGTCCAGAAGCAGGCCTTCATTGTATACAATCGTGTCTTCAACCTGACGCCATGGCCGCATGATGGCATAGGTGAGATTGCGCGGAAGATCGGGCTCAACCGCGACCGCAAGTTCGCCAATGGGAAGATCGCTGCCATCCAGCATGGCCGCGCCTTCAGGCGCCACCGGATCGCCGAAATCGGGCGCAATGCCCGGCTCGCCCGTCCCTTCCCAATCGCCGAACCATTTTTCGACATAGCTGGCGAGCACCATCGGGTCGGCATCACCGGCCACCACAATCACGGTTTTTTCGGGGCGATACCAACGGTCGTAAAACGCCTGAACCGAACTGCCTGTGGCCGCCGCCAGAGTTTCATCCGTGCCGATGGGGTTGCGCTCTGAAAGGCGTTGTCCGGCAAAGAAAGTGCGGCGTGTAAGATCGCTTACCCGCAAAGCCGCACCGCCGCGCTCGCGCTTTTCGGCCAAAACGATGGGACGCTCGGTCGCGACGTTTTCATCGCTTAGCACCGGCCCCTTGATCATGCCTGAAAGGAGTTTGAAACTCTCGTCCAGCTTTTCAGGGCCAATGTCGGGAATATCGAGCTTGTAGGCGGTGTGCGTCGGGCTTGTCTCGGCGTTGGCATCCGCGCCAAAGGTCGCGCCCAGACGCTGCCACGCGGCAATCGCCTCGGCTTTGCCGAGATGGGTGCTTTCGCGGAACAGGAGGTGTTCAAGAAGGTGGGCATAGCCCTGTTCGCTATCGCGTTCGTGAAGCGAACCCGCGTCAATACGCACCCGGATCGAAACCTGGTTTGGCGGCACACCGTTCCTGCGCACCGCATAGCGAAGGCCATTGTCCATCTCGCCAAAGACCCACTCGCGGTCGACGGGAACATTGCTTCCCTCGTAAAGCCACGGGGTTTCATCCTCACCCTGAACGGCCTTGGGATCGGGCACTTCGTAGCCTGCAAGCGGGCTCGACAGGAGCACATCTTGTGCCGCGACTGGCGCGGTGAGTGCGAAGGGAACAGCGATAAGGGAGAAGGCAACACTTGCCCGGACAAGAAAGGTCATGGGAAGCATTATAGGGACCCAAGCGATGAAGGACCAGTGAATGTGAGACAAGAATAGCTCACTTGTCGGGGGCGTGTTCGCCACCTATCTTATCACTCATGTTTATCGAGACAGAACGCACCCCCAATCCATCCAGCCTCAAATTCCTGCCCGGACGCACTGTGATGCCCACCGGCACGCGCGAATTTGCATCACCCGAAGCAGCAGAGGCGAGCCCTCTGGCAGAGGCGATCTTCAACACAGGCGAGGTCGTTAATGTCTTTTTCGGTTTTGACTTTGTGACTGTGACCGCAGCGCCGGGCGTAGATTGGAGCGCGTTGAAACCCGAAGTGGTAACGATCCTGCTCGACCATTTTGTATCCGAAGCGCCCCTGTTCGCAGGCGGCAGCGCGGATGGCATTTCGGTCCCCGCCGAAGAAGAGCTTTCCCCCATGGTGGAGGACCGTGAGGAAGATGCCGAAATCATCGCCTCGATCCACGAGCTTCTCGAAACGCGCGTTCGCCCTGCCGTTGCCAGCGATGGGGGCGACATCGCCTATCGCGGCTTTTCCGAAGGCGTGGTCTACCTCACCCTGCAAGGCGCATGTGCCGGCTGCCCGTCGAGCACCATGACCCTGAAACAGGGCATCGAGAGCCTTCTCACCCATTACATTCCCGAAGTTACAGAAGTGCGAGCAGCCTGATGACCCAGCAATTCCACGACCAAGTCCTGAACGAAAAGGCCCTCGCGCAGCTTTTCAACGAGGCGCGCACTTATAACGACTGGCTCGACAAGCCGGTTGGTGACGAACAATTGCACGCGATCTGGGACCTGATGAAGATGGCTCCGACCTCGGCCAATATGCAGCCTGTGCGCATTGTCTGGGTAAAATCCGAAGAACAGAAGAAACGCCTCGCCGGCCTTGCCTCGGAAGGAAACGCGGACAAGATCGTCGCCGCGCCTGTCACCGCCATCATCGGCTATGACATCGACTTTCACGAAGAGCTTCCCTGGCTTTTCCCCCACACCGATGCGAAAAGCTGGTTTGAAGGTGACGAAGAGGGCCGCAAGGAAGGCGCGTTTCGCAATTCCTCGCTGCAAGGCGCCTATCTGATCCTCGCCGCACGCGCGCTTGGTCTTGATTGCGGGCCAATGTCGGGTTTCGACGCGGACAAGGTGAATGAGGCGTTTTTCGGTGACAACCCGCGCCACCGCGTGAACTTCATCTGCTCGGTCGGCTATGGCGACCCGGAAAGCGTTTTCGACCGCTCGCCGCGCCCCGAATTTGGTAAATTCAACCAGATTGTGTGAGCTTCGCGCGACGGAGTGACTTGCGAGCCCGTCTCGCCTTTGGCAGGGCGATGCCATGTCAGTAGCCACGCGCACTCTTGTAATCGACACCGCCAGCGAGGCGTGTTCTATCGCCCTGTTCGATGGACAAAAAGAGCTTGCCGCCGATCACCGCGTCATGGGGCGTGGGCACGCAGAGCGGCTTATCCCGATGATCGAAGCGTTGCCTGATAAGGGGCGCGCGGATCGCATTCTCGTCTCGCTTGGCCCGGGCAGCTTTACCGGCGTTCGTATTGGTATCGCGGCTGCCCGCGCGCTTGGCGTTGCCTGGGGGGCAAAGGTGCTGGGCTATCCAACCCTTGCTCTTGTGGCGGTGCGCGCCTGGCAGCCCGCCCCTCGCCCGGTTACCGTTTGCATGAATGGCGGGCACGGCGAATGGTTCGTCCAGAACTTCACCAATGACATCGCCGAGGGTCCGGTGCACTCGCTCACGCCCGATGATGCACACGCAGCAGGCGCTCACAATGTCATCGTCGGCAACAGAGCCAGGGAATTTGCGGCCCTGTTCGATGACGAACGCCACGCGCTAGACCTCTTGCCCGATGCGCGCGCGGCCCATCTGCTGCACGAAAGCCGGCTGACCAGCAATCTGGCCCCGATCTATGGACGAGAGCCCGATGCCAAACCGCAGGCAAGCGGGAAACCGGCTGGACCGTCCAAATGAGAGACGCTGGCCCCATGAGTGCCCCCGTTTGTGGTGACATAGACCGCATCATGCAGGTGATGGAGGCCGCCTTCGACCCGACCTATGGCGAAGCGTGGAACCGCCAGCAGATTACCGACGCGCTCGCGATGCCGACGACACGGGCGCTGCTGGTGGACGCAGATGGGGCGCGAATTTCCGGCGAAACGGCTCACCACGATTCGGATATGGAAGCCGTGCGGACCGCCGCAGGCTTCGTTCTGACCCGAAAAGCGGCTGATGAGGAAGAATTGCTACTGATTGCGGTTACCCCTCAATTTCGGCGCCGTGGCCTCGGCGAAATCCTTATCCAGCATTTGTTCGACCGCGCCCGCAATGAGGGCACAGCGCACATTTTCCTTGAGATGCGCAGGGGGAATCCTGCCGTCCATCTGTATGAGAAAGTGGGATTTAAACCCATCGGCGAACGGCGAAACTACTACCGGCTTACCACCGGCGAACGGGTGGATGCGATTACTTTCGGCTGCACAATCTAGACATAGATTGTATCCAATAATCGGACATGTTGGCGATTTTTAGGGCTGTGATTGCCCCACGTACTTGCCAATTTTCACGTGTTAAGCCATGCGAACAATATCGGAAAAATCCGAATATAAGAAAAACGAGGAACTCATGCAGAATATAGATATCGAAATGAAAGAGACGTTGATAACGCTAACCAGCGATATCGTTGCAGCCCATCTTAGCAACAACAGTGTGGATGTGGACGCTGTGCCGGGGCTGATCACAAATGTATACGGCGCGCTTTCCGGCCTTGGTGAAGAGCCCGTCACGGTCGAAGAACGACCAGAGCCAGCCGTTTCGGTGCGCGCATCGGTCAAGCCTGATTACATCGTGTGTCTCGAAGACGGCAAGAAGCTCAAAATGCTCAAGCGGTACTTGCGCACCAATTACGACATGACGCCCGAAGAGTATCGCCAGCGTTGGAATTTGCCATCCGATTATCCGATGGTTGCCCCCAACTATGCTGAAAAGCGCCGCGATCTTGCCAAAAAAATCGGCCTTGGCCGCAAGCCTGGTGGTCGCAAAGCCGCGTAAAGCAAGCTGCAAGGTTTGTATCAGAGCATCACCTGCCTGATTGGGGGCGCGGTGATGCTTTGTGCAACCGCTAGCCTTTGCGACATTCTTCAACCAAACATTCTTCAACAGGGGCCACGCTTGAGCATTTGGTCAAGCGTGGGTAGAGAAGAGGCGATCCCCGGCTGGTCTAAGCCGCCCATTTACAAGGATGCCTTGGCGTGAGCCAGAAAATCGACCTCGAACAATTGTGCGCCGAAAAAGGGCTGCGCATTACCGAACAACGCCGTGTGATCGCAAAAGTCCTATCGGAAAGCGACGACCATCCGGACGTGGAATTGCTGCACGAACGCGCTTCAGCGATCGACGACAAGATCTCGATCGCCACGGTTTATCGCACCGTGCGCCTGTTTGAAGAAGCCGGCATTCTCGACCGTCATGATTTTGGTGACGGGCGCTCGCGCTATGAACCTGTGCCAGAGGCGCATCACGATCACCTGATCGATGTGGAAACCGGCAAGGTCGTTGAATTTGTCGACCCGGAAATCGAGGCGCTGCAAAAACAGATTGCCGAAAAGCTGGGGTATCGTCTCGTCGATCACCGCATGGAACTTTACGGCGTGCGCTTGTCGCGCGAAGACTGACCGAGCCAGGTGGGATGAGCCACGATCTAGCCAGCGGGCCGGCGGCCGACACGGGTATTCAAGCCCGCAACGATGAGAAAGCCTGGCAATTGCGCGTCGCGGCCGCGCGCGGCGAGAAAACCCCGATCTCCTTGCTCGGATGGCTTCGGATTATCACGCGCGCATCGCTACTTGCCGTGCTCATCACGGTGATGGTGCCGATGCACTATCTGTTCCGCATCTTCGCCTATGGATCGCCTTTTCCCATGTGGTTCCTGCGCTTTGCCGCGCGGATTTCGGGCGCGAGGGTCAAAGTCCATGGTACCCATCTGAAGCGCGATGTCTTCTACATCGCCAATCACGTTTCCTGGCTCGACATTCTCAGCCTTGCGGGCGCTTGCGGCACCGCATTCGTGGCCAAGGCGGAGCTGGCCCGCGCGCCCCTCGTCGGTTGGCTTGCGAAGATGAACCGAACCGTCTTTGTGAAGCGCGAGGAGCGCATGAGCGTCGCGAACCAGATCAATTCCTTGAAAGAGGCGCTCGCGGACAATTGGTCGGTCACTGTCTTTCCCGAAGGCACCACGACCGATGGGCAGTCACTGCTTCCGTTCAAGACCAGCATGCTTTCCGTGCTCGAGCCGCCGCCACCTGGCGTCATGGTTCAACCTGTGCTGATCGATTATGGCCCGATGGCCGAATGGATCGGCTGGATCGGAGAGGAAGGCGGATTGAACAACGCCAAGAGGGTGCTTGCGCGCAAGGGCACATTTCCCCTGCACATCCATTTCCTCGAGCCGTTCAGCCCGGTCGATTTCCGGGGTCGCAAAGCGATTGGCAATGAGGGACGCAAGCGTATCGAGGAGGCTCTGCTTGATGCCTTGGGAAAGCCGCTGCGCGACTTTGCCCACGACGTGCCGCCAATCCGCTATGAAGCGGATGAGAAGGCCAAGGAGCATTCCATCACAAGGGGTTAAAGCCCTGCTCTGACCAGCCAATCGTGGAACAGCCGCACGGGCCGCGTCTCAAGCGCGGTCGGCTTGCACACGAACCAGTAACTGTATGGGCTGTGCACTTCCGGACCGGGCAGATTGGTAAGGCGGTTGTCGCCTGCCCTGCGCAAGTGGTCATCGTGCATGATAGCGATCCCAAGCCCCTGCGCTGCGGCTTCGAGCATCAAGGCACCTGAATCGTAATGGTCAATTGCCGCCGGCTCCAGATCCTCAAGATCATTTGCCTTCTTCCACGCGACAAAGCTTTCGGGAAGCTCGTTGTGGATGAGGAAGGTTTGCTTGGCGAGCACCTCTTCATTCATCTGCTCGCCAATTACACCAGCGGCCGAGCGCGAGCAGATTGCGTGGACCAGATTGTGATCAAGCCTGACCGCGTGAAGCCCGCTTGCCGGACCGCGTGAAAGGATGATCGCAGCATCGAGCGTATCGCCCACACGGTCTTCGAGATGGGGCGCTGTGTCGATGTCGATGTGAAGCAATGGGTGACGCTTGCGCAATTCACCGAGACGCGGAAACAGGCGTTGAGAGCCGAACATCGGCAAAACGCCCAGACGCAGGCGAAGCAGCGCAATATTGTCCGATTGGCTTTCCACCGCGCGGGCAAGCGCTTCCATATGCGGGTTCACCGCCTCGAAAAAGGCCTGCCCCTCATCGGTGAGCTGCATGGATTGGCGGGCGCGCGTGAACAACTTTTTGCCGACAAATTCTTCGAGGTTGGTGATCCGCCGCGACAGAGCGGACGGGCTCAACCCAATCCCCTCAGCAGCCGCGCGCGCGGAGCCGAGGCGCACTGTGCGCATAAACGCTTCGAGGGCGCGAAGAGGGGGAAGACGACGTGACGGCATTGCAATTAGCTCCTTTGCAAAGAGCTACGACGAGCGCCAGAAAAGGATGCAAAAAAGAGAAGAGAAAATGCAAAAACCACGCCGTCGGTGATATTATTGCAAGTCGCTCGCACCTATTTCGGAGGTCGGCGCATGCAAACGCAGACGTTTCACATGGGTTTCGTCGCCTGCGAGAACCTCAATGCGCCAGCCGCTTGAATGTTCCAGTATCGTGCCGACCGAGGGAACCGCTTCTGCGAGCACAAAAGCAAGGCCACCCAGAGTGTCGACAGACTCTTCGACCTCGGCGAGCCTCGGGTCAACTAATTGCCCCACATCGTCAAGCTCCGCGCGCGCGTCGCAATCCCACATGCCCTCGCCGATGGATGCGATCCACTCTTCGGGCATCTCATCGTGTTCGTCTTCGATTTCGCCGACAATCTCCTCGACCAGATCCTCGATCGTGATCAGGCCATCGGTGCCAGAAAATTCATCAAGCACCACCGCCAGATGCACCCGGCGCGCGCGCATATCGGCAAGCACATCCAATGCGCCGCGCGTTTGCGGGACATAGAGCGGCTGACGCATCAGAACGGTCCAATCGCGCGGCGGCGCCTTGCCATTGGCAAGATAGGCGAACACATCCTTGATGTGGATCATGCCGATCACATCGTCCAGGGTGTGGCGATAGACCGGCATGCGCGAATGGCCATGCTCGGCAAAGGCCGCGACAAGGTCATCCCAGGAAATGCTAGCATCGACAGCCACGATCTCGCCGCGCGGGACCGCAACGTCATCAGCATCATGATCGGAAAAGTGCAGGAGGTTGCGCAGCATCTGCCGCTCAACCGGAGACAAATCGCCACTATTGCTGCTGGCGTCTTCGTTGGTTTCGCCGTCGCCATCGCCGTTTTCGCCCTCGTGAGCGTCGATCTGCTCTTCAAGCTGCGCACGAAGCGAGCGTGTGTCAGCCCCGAGGCCAACCAGCTTTTTTATCTGGGGCCAAAGCCCCGCGCTACTCTCCGCATCTCCTGCGGAAGCATTATTGTTATCTGGCATGAAGCCTACGAGGTGTCCTCCGTGCTACTGTCGCACCGCTTTTGCGGCGCGATTTATCGATCACCATATGGGTCCGCGATACCGAGTTTGGCAAGAGCTTGTCGCTCCAAAGCTTCCATTGCTTCGGCTTCTTCGTCCGAATGGACATGGTCATGGCCCGCCAGATGCAGCAGTCCGTGGATAATGAGATGGCTCGCGTGATGCTCAAGCGGGACTTCTTTTTCCCCCGCCTCCCTTTCGCAAGTCTCATAAGCGAGCGCGATATCGCCCAGCATTTCGGGCGGGCCGTCAGCGGCAAGGTTCAGCAAGTCGTCGCGCTCCATCATGGGGAAGCTCAACACATTGGTGGGCTTGTCCCGGTCGCGCCATTCGCGGTTCAATGTGTGGACTTCATCATCGGAGGTGAAAAGCACGCTGACGAGCAAGCGCGCATTGGCAAGCTCCGGCGCAATTTCGCCCGCCGCCTTGCCGGCACGGGTCGCAAGCCCTTCCCAATCGCCAGAGGGCCAGCCTTCGCAGTCGATCTCAAGCTCCATAGAACTGATCTCTATTACAAAGGGTTAGCCCATGTTTGAGACACTTGAGACACTGTCCAATGGCAGAGAATTTTTCGCTGTCCAAAAGGGTAGCAAAAGGTAGAAAAGGAAGGCGGTATGGCTGTGTCATCGAGCACGCGCTTTAGAGGAAATGGACGGGGTTAGGAAAGCGCCAAGTTGGATTGCACCCAGCCCCCTTTCCTCACAGCAGCTTGCCCCCTTCGCGCTTCAGCAATTCGGCCTTGATCTCGGGGCCGTAGGCGTAACCGCCCACCCCTCCGCTTGCCGGCACCACGCGGTGGCAGGGGATGAGGATGGCGATATTGTTGGCTCCATTCGCGCTGCCCACCGCGCGGCTTGCCCTGGGATTGCCAAGCATCGCCGCCTGTTCGCCATAGCTTCTCGTCTCGCCTGCGGGAATCTGGCGCAGGGCCTCCCAGCATTTCTGCTGAAACGCTGTGCCATGCACGTCGAGGGGGATGTGCGAATTGTCGAGCGCCGGATCTTCAACCGCTGCGACAACTTGCTGGAACAAGGCTCTGAAATCACTGCCCGCTTCGATGATTTCAGCCTTTGGAAAGCGCGCGCGCAGCTGCGCCTCACCCTCGTTAAACGAAAGGCAGCATACGCCTTTTTCCGTCGCAGCAACCAGCATCGCGCCCAAAGAGGTGTCGATCACGCTCCAGTGCACGCGCTTGCCTTCCCCGCCATTGGCCCATTCACTTGCCGCCATCCCCAATCGTCCTTTCGTATCTGCGTAGAACCTCGAAGGTGCACAATAGCCCGCCTTGTAAAGCGCATCGGTGACATTCACGCCTTCTTCCAAAGCCTCACGCACCCTTTCTTCTCGCAAGGCCCGCGCAAAAGCCGCAGGGGAAAGGCCCACGGTGCGCTTGAACAGGCGTTGGAAATGGGTGGGGGAATAGCCGGTCAGGTCGGAAAGCTCATCCAGCGTGAGAGTCCCCTTCCCCTGCCCGACCCGCGCACGGATCGCAGCAATCGCGGCCAAGACGCACGCTTCCTCCGCGCTTTGGGTGTTAGGTGAACATCGCTTGCAGGGACGCAATCCAGCAGCCTCGGCATCGGCGGCGTTTGTATAAAACTTCACGTTCTTACGCAATGGCTTTCGCGCGGGGCACGAGGGGCGGCAGTAAATGCCGGTCGAATGAACCCCTGTAATAAAGGCACCGTCGAAGCGGCGGTCTTTCTCCAGCACCGCCTGCCAGCGATCCTCGTCGGTGAGCTTGGTTGAATTGGTCATGCGCGCACAATGCCTCTTGCGAGAGTTAAACGCATCCCGAAGCTTGCGGTCAATGTTGGGAGAGGACTAAAGACCGCTGGCAATGACCAGATACCTTCACATCCTTTTGGGCCTGACCACGCTCCTGCTGATGCCCGTCGCGGCAAAGGCCGACCCTGCCGACATTGACGCCGCCGCGCGCGGGGTGGTGCGCGTTGTGCTGATTGATCAAAGCTCTGAGGAAGCGTCGCCCGTGACCCACGGCAGCGGCTTTGCGGTGGCTCCGCGCATGATTGTTACTAACGCCCATGTGATCCGAGAGGCATTGGTCGATGATACGCTGAAAATCGGGATCGTGCCGAGCGAGGGCGATTCTGCGACCTTTGCACGGGCAGTGGCCGTGTCGCCGCGCAATGATCTGGCCCTGCTCGAAATCACCGACGGATCGCTGCGCCTGCCGCCACTCACGCTCGCAGGCGGAGGAAGCGCGAATATGGGGGAGGTTTCAGCCGTAGGCTATCCGATGAACGTGGACCTTGCACAAGGGCTTGAGATCCAGGACATCTTCCGCGCGCAGCCCCCTGTTAAAAGCCGCGGGTTCCTGTCGGGCGAGCGACCGAGCCGCCAGTTTGACACCATCCTCCACACCGCGCCCATTGCGCGCGGCAATTCGGGCGGGCCGCTGCTCGACGGGTGTGGCCGGGTTCTGGGCGTCAACAGTTTTGGTGCGGATTCGGGCGGGTCAGACGCGGAGTTCTTTTTCGCCGTGTCCTTGCGCGAACTGCTCCCCTTTCTTCGTGAAAACGGAATAGAGCCGAGCGTCAATTCACTGCCCTGCACCTCTATCGACGATCTGAACGCAGCGGAGCGTGCCCGCTTCGAACAGCAACGCGCCGAGGCCGAAGCGCGGATGGAAGCGCGCGCGGATCAAGTGAGAGAGAAGCGCGATGCCGCGCAAATGCAGGCGCAGATCGAAATTCTCGACGCGCGCGACAATGCGATGGCTCTGGCGATGGTGCTCTTGCTGGTGGCAATCGGTGCAGGATATGCCGCCGCGCAATTGCGCGCCGGCATGGCGGACAAGCCCCAGAACCAGCCCCAAATCCAACAGCGCGCCCTGTTCGCAGCCGCGATCGCCGGCTCTGCCCTGATCGGGGCAGTGTTCGTTTGGATCACGCGCCCGAGCTATGCCGATATTGAAGAGCGCGTTGCGGTGTTGATGGGCAAGGCCGAAGACCCCGATGCGGTAGCCGCTGGCGCAGAGCCTGCTGCCGATGGCACGCTCATCTGCACACTCGTCCCCGAACGCAGCCGCATTACCGGCGCGCGCACCGATGATGTCGAGTTTGACTGGCAGGCGGGCGGCTGCGTCAATGAGCGCACGCAATATGGCTTGGTGGGCGGCGAATGGACCCGCGTTCTGGTGCCTTCATCCGAGGCTGCTGTCTCGGTCAGCACCTATGACCCCGAAACCAGAACCTATCGCACCGACCGCTATCTCCTCGGGCAAGCATCGATGAAGGCGGCACGCGAGGCGAGAGCGCAATACAGCCCGCCCGCCTGCGGCGTGACCGATGCAGCGCGCGTTCTGGGCGAACAGCAAGCGGCGCTTCTTGCCATGCTGCCTGATCGCCCGAACGAACGGCTGGTCTATTCGTGCGAGACGAAGAAAACGGGCGGCATCGGGGGCGCGCTGGGCGTGGCATTCGATGAAGAGTTCGGCACGGGCCAATAAGCTTAAAGCGTATCAATCGGCCCGCCTGATCGCGCAAAGCCGTCGCGGTTTATAAAGCGCCCCCTCACACCAGTGCAGCGAAGGCCGCATTGGAGCGAGAGAAAACACCGCTTCATATAGCGAAGCGGTAGGCGAACAAACTACGCCGCCAGCGCCTCACCCGACAACGTGATCCGGTGCATTTCGCGATAGTGCCCCTGATAGTCGTTCATCGCATTGTGCCAGGTGGTGCGGTTGTCCCAGATCGCAATCGTGCCGGGCTTCCATTGGAGGCGGCACTGATTTGTCTGGGTCAACGCTGCATCGAGAAGCTTGTTCAGAAGCGGCAGGCTTTCCTCGCGGGTCTGGCCCACGAAGTTGATGGTGAAACCGCTATTCACATAAAGCATCCTGCGCCCTGTTTGCGGGTGGCGGATCACGACCGGGTGGACCGCGCCGGTCTTAAGATCATGGCCGCGAAGGTTCTTGCCCATGTCGGTCTGCGCATACAGCCCATCGGCTTTATATACATGGTCGGCGGTATGGAACGCTTCGAGCCCTTCGATCTGCTCTTTAAGGTCATCGGACAGCGAATCGTACGCTGCGCCCATATGCGCCCACATTGTATCGCCGCCCGATGGCGGAAGATGACGCGCCACCAAAACCGAACCCATCGCCGGTATCTGGTCATAGGAATGGTCGGTGTGCCACGCCCCGCCAATATTGGTCTGCTGATCGGGCTCTTTCTTGACGATGGCGATCTCGCTGAACTCTTCTTGCAGCGGGAAATAGTTGTTCACATCAATCCCGCCCCAGCGGCGGCCAAACTTGATATGATCTTCAGGGGTAAACTCCTGATCGCGAAAAACCGCCACGCCGTGTTCGTAAATGGCCTGCTTGATCGCTTGCATTTCTTCATCGCTGCATGAAGCGAGCGAAACGCCCGAAACCTCGATACCGCATTCGGGCGCCATTGGCGTCATCGTTAGCGGATTTGCTGTGGAATTTTCGCGCGTCAGCGTCTCTGATTGCGGTGCCATCTGTTCTCTCCCTGCGTACGGTGTTTTCACCTTGACGCTTGGTAAGGTGACTTAACTTGCAGCGGCTGTCCAGAGAATCCGGCGAGTATCGCACTCGGACCGCTTGCATAGATGGAGGCCCTTTGCTAGGCGCGCGCCAACTTCGGCAGGAGGGATTTATGATGCCCGCCATCACTCGCCTTGCCGACATACTTTTTCTCATGCCTCAAAGAGGACACTAAGCGCGTGGAAACTTCCGCCGGTATTCAGGCTAGCCTTCAAGGGCGTTACGCCTCGGCTCTCTTCGATCTCGCAAGCGAGAACGGGACCGTGACTGCGGTCGAAACAGATCTCGAAACGCTGGGTGCTGCCCTTAGCGAATCGGACGATTTGCGAGCCGCCACCACCAACCCGCAACTGACCCGCGCCGAACAAGGTGCAGCGGTGAACGCGGTGGCCAAGAAATTGAAGCTGACAGAGCTCACCACCAATTTCCTTGGCGTTTTGGCTGGCAACCGCCGCCTGTCAAAACTGCCGGAAATGATCTCGGCGTTTAAAACCATCGCAGCGAATCAACGCGGCGAGGTTTCGGCCAACGTCACCTCAGCGCACCCGCTGACCGACGATCAGGTCAAAACGCTCAAGGACAAGCTCACCGCTCGCGTGGGCCGCACCGTAATGCTTACAACCGACACAAACCCCGATCTTCTCGGCGGTCTGGTCGTCACCATTGGATCAGAGCGCATCGACGCCTCGATCCGCACCCGTTTGAACTCACTTTCGCAAGCCATGAAGGCCTAAAGGACTCGAAAACATGGAAATCCGCGCCGCAGAAATTTCAAAGGTCATCAAAGACCAGATCGCCAATTTCGGCACCGAAGCTGAAGTCAGCGAAGTTGGCACCGTGCTCAGCGTTGGTGACGGCATCGCCCGTATCCACGGCCTCGACAAGGTTCAGGCTGGTGAGATGGTCGAATTCGCGAACGGCGTTCAGGGCATGGCTCTGAACCTTGAAAGCGACAACGTCGGCGTCGTGATCTTCGGCTCTGACGCCGAGATTAAAGAAGGCGACACCGTCAAGCGGACCGAAACCATCGTGGACGTTCCGGTTGGTAAAGGCCTTCTGGGCCGCGTTGTTGACGCGCTCGGCAACCCGATCGACGGCAAAGGCCCGATCACCGACGTCACTCGCCAGCGTGTTGAAGTCAAAGCGCCCGGTATTATCCCGCGCGAATCTGTGTCCGAGCCTGTTCAAACCGGCCTCAAAGCGGTTGACGCTCTGGTGCCAGTTGGCCGTGGCCAGCGCGAACTTATCATCGGTGACCGTCAAACCGGTAAAACCGCTGTCGCGATCGACACCTTCATCAACCAGAAGGGCGTCAACGCAGGCGATGACGAGAGCAAGAAGCTCTACTGCGTTTACGTCGCCGTTGGTCAGAAGCGTTCGACCGTTGCGCAAATCGTGAAGCAACTCGAAGAAAACGGCGCGATGGAATATTCCATCGTTGTCGCTGCAACCGCTTCCGAGCCTGCACCGCTTCAGTACCTCGCGCCGTACACCGGCTGTGCGATGGGTGAATTCTTCCGCGACAACGGCATGCACGCCGTGATCGTGTATGACGATCTTTCGAAGCAAGCTGTTGCTTACCGTCAGATGTCGCTCCTGCTTCGTCGTCCTCCAGGCCGTGAAGCTTACCCAGGTGACGTTTTCTATCTCCACTCACGCCTGCTTGAGCGTGCGGCGAAGATGAACCCTGACAATGGCTCTGGCTCATTGACCGCGCTGCCGATCATTGAAACGCAGGCCGGCGACGTGTCCGCATACATTCCGACCAACGTGATTTCGATCACCGACGGTCAGATCTTCCTTGAAACCGACCTCTTCTACCAAGGTATCCGTCCTGCGATTAACGTGGGTCTGTCGGTGTCTCGTGTGGGCGGCGCTGCTCAAACGAAAGCGATGAAGAAGGTTTCGGGCTCGATGAAACTCGACCTTGCGCAATACCGCGAAATGGCGGCGTTCGCCCAGTTCGGTTCGGACCTCGATGCTTCAACGCAAAAGCTCCTCAACCGCGGTGCGCGTTTGACCGAGCTTCTGAAGCAAAAGCAATTCTCGCCAATGCCATTTGAAGAGCAAACGATTTCGATCTTCGCTGGCACCAACGGCTATATCGACAGCGTTCCGGTTGAGCGCGTCGGTGAGTATGAAGAGCAAATGCTTGCATACTTCCGCAGCGAACACGCCGACGTTCTGAAAACAATCCGCGACAGCGGCAAGTTCGACGACGCCAAGGACGCAACTGTCGCTGCTCTCGAAGCATTCGCCAAGCAATTCGCATAAGGGAGGCCATCAGTGCCCTCACTTAAGGAACTAAAAGATCGGATCGGGTCGGTTAAATCGACCCAGAAGATCACCAAGGCCAAGCAGATGGTCGCAGCCGCAAAGCTGCGCCGTGCGCAAGCCTCGGCTGAAGCGGGTCGGCCTTATGCCGAGCGTTTGAGCGCCGTCATGGCCTCTCTCGCCGGCAAGGTCTCCGGCGACAGCGCGCCCAAGCTTCTGGCTGGCACCGGCTCTGACCAGCGCAACCTTCTGGTTGTGGTCAACACGGATAAAGGCCTTTGCGGCGGTTTGAACTCGAACCTCGTGAAAGCTGCCAAGGCGAAAGCGCAAGAGCTTCTCGCACAAGGCAAATCGGTGGAATTCTACCTCGTCGGTAAAAAGGGCCGTGCGCCCCTGAAACGCGAGTATGCCAACCACATCACCGGTGGCTTTGACACTTCGGTTGTGAAAACGCCGGGTTTTGAAGAAGCCGACGCAATTGCAGCAGAACTCATCGAAATGTTCGAAGAGGGCAAGTTTGACGTCGCGCACCTGATCTTCCCGACCTTCCAGTCGGCTCTGGTGCAAAACCCGACGGCCAACCAGCTGATCCCTGTCCCCTCGCCCGAAGCCTCGGACGATGGCGGCGCCGTGGTCGAATATGAGCCGGGCGAAGAGGAAATCCTCGAAGCTCTTCTGCCGCGTTATGTGAAGACACAAGTGTTCACCGCACTGCTTGAGCGTGAGGCATCCGAGCAGGGCGCATCGATGACCGCCATGGACAATGCAACGCGCAACGCTGGCGACCTCATCAACAAGCTGACGATCCAGTACAACCGCTCACGGCAAGCGGCGATTACCACCGAACTCATCGAAATTATCGCAGGCGCAGAAGCGCTCTAAGCTAGGCTTAAGGAAAGACACATGGCCACCGCACCCGCACTTAACCAAACGACCAACGGCACTATCAGCCAGGTCATCGGCGCTGTTGTTGACGTGCAGTTCTCTGGTGAACTGCCCGCAATTCTCACCGCTCTTGAAACCAAGAACGACGGCAAAACGCTCGTCCTCGAAGTTGCCCAGCACCTTGGCGAGAACACCGTTCGCACCATCGCAATGGACGCAACCGAAGGCCTCGTTCGCGGCGCTGAAGTTGTGAACACCGGCGCGCAGATTTCTGTGCCTGTTGGTCCGAAAACGCTCGGCCGCATCATGAACGTTGTTGGCGAAGCCATCGACGAGCGCGGCCCTATCGGCGCTGAATCAACCGCACCAATCCACGCAGAAGCGCCTGCCTTCGTCGACCAGTCGACCGAAGCAGCCATTCTCGTCACCGGCATTAAGGTTATCGACCTTCTCGCCCCATACGCAAAGGGCGGTAAGATCGGCCTGTTCGGCGGTGCCGGCGTTGGTAAGACCGTTCTTATTCAGGAACTCATCAACAACATCGCAAAAGGCCACGGCGGCGTGTCCGTGTTCGCAGGCGTTGGTGAGCGTACCCGCGAAGGTAACGACCTTTATCACGAATTCCTCGACGCTGGCGTTATTGCGAAAGACGCAGACGGCAACGCGATCAGCGACGGCTCGAAAGTGGCCCTCGTCTTCGGTCAAATGAACGAGCCTCCCGGGGCGCGTGCACGTGTGGCTCTTTCAGGCCTCACAATGGCGGAATACTTCCGTGACCAAGAAGGCCAGGACGTGCTCTTCTTCGTCGACAACATCTTCCGCTTTACGCAAGCCGGTTCCGAAGTGTCCGCGCTTCTCGGCCGTATTCCTTCGGCTGTGGGCTATCAGCCTACCCTGTCGACCGACATGGGTAACCTTCAAGAGCGCATCACCTCGACCAACAAAGGTTCGATTACCTCGGTGCAAGCCATCTACGTTCCCGCAGATGACTTGACCGACCCTGCGCCTGCAACGTCGTTTGCTCACTTGGACGCGACCACCACGCTGTCGCGCGCCATCTCCGAGCTTGGCATTTACCCGGCTGTTGACCCGCTGGACTCAACGTCGCGCGTTCTTGAGCCTTCGGTTGTTGGCCAAGAGCACTACGACACCGCTCGCCGCGTTCAGGAAACGCTTCAAAAGTACAAGTCGCTGCAAGACATCATCGCCATTCTCGGCATGGACGAGCTTTCGGAAGAAGATAAACTGGTCGTTGCGCGTGCGCGTAAGATCCAGAAGTTCCTGTCGCAGCCTTTCCACGTGGCAGAAGTCTTCACCAACATCCCCGGCCTGTTCGTGCAGCTCGAAGACACGGTGAAGTCGTTCAAGGCGGTTGTGGACGGTGAATACGATCACCTCCCGGAAGCAGCCTTCTACATGGTCGGCGGCATCGACATGGTGGTTGAGAAAGCCGCCAAGCTCGCTGAGGAAGACTAATCCCAATGGCGCTCCACTTTGAACTCGTAACCCCGGCCAAGCTGGTCCGCTCCGAGGAAGTCCACATGGTTGTGGTCCCCGGCGCAGAAGGCGAATTCGGCGTCCTCGAAGGCCATGCGCCTTTCATGAGCACCATCGACGATGGCGCTGTGCAGGTGTTCAAGTCGGCTGGCGGCGAGCCTGAGACGATCAATGTCAAAGGCGGCTTTGCCGAGGTGAGCGAAAACGGCATCACCGTTCTGGCGGAGCAGGTCGAAGGCTAGGACCTAAAACAAATGCGATAAAGGGCGGCCCCACGAAAGTGCGGTCGCCCTTTTTGTTTTGCGAGGCCCTTTCGCCCTACCTCCAACAACACAGAACCCGCGTCCGTCTGCGCTAAAAATCCCTTCACAAGCGTCGCCGCAAGGCCCACATTGAAAGCCATTATCCTTTCAGGAGAGAAGGCTTTGAAACTTGTATCAACTCTTGCAATCGCTGGCGTACTGGCCGCAGTCATGACGATTGGCGCTACCACATCCGCAAACGCCCAGGACCCTGCGAACGACGGCGTCCCCGGTCCCGATGAAGACCCGTACATCTGGCTCGAAGAAGCGCGCAGCGAAGAGGCGCTTTCCTGGGTCGAGGCAGAGAACAAGCGCACCCTTGCCGTGCTCGAAGAGGACGCGCGTTTCGACACGCTCAAGGCCGAGGCGCTCGCCATCTACGACAGCGAAGACCGCATCCCGTATGTGACCTTCCGTCCCGACGGCCTCTACAATTTCTGGCAGGACAAGGCGAACCCCAAGGGCCTCCTGCGCCGCACCAGCCTCGAAAGCTACAAGAGCGACGAGCCGGAGTGGGAAGTCCTGCTCGACGTTGACGCGCTCGCCGCAGAGGAAGGCAAGGAATGGGTTTACAAAGGCTCCACCTGTCTGCCGACAAATATGGAAATGTGCATGATCGCGCTTTCCGACGGGGGCGAGGATGCCACCGTCTTGCGTGAATTCAACACCACCACCAAACAGTTCGTCGAGGGCGGCTTTGTGCTCCCGCAAAAAAGCCAGGGCGGTGTCGAATGGCTCGATGAGGACACACTGTTCGTGGGCCGTGACTTTGGCGAAGGGACGCTCACCGACAGCGAATACCCCTTCACCACCCGCATCTGGAAGCGCGGCACCGATATTGCCGAGGCCGAAGAACTCTTTCGCGGTGAGCCAAGCGACGTTTGGGCTGGCGCGAACCTCGTACGCGATGCAAGCGGCGAAATTCACGCAACACTGGCCTTTCGCGCGGTCAGCTTCCACGAGAGCGAATATTTCTGGCTCAATCCTGACAAGGAGTGGGTGAAGCTGGATATTCCCAAAAAGGCATCGCCTTACGGCATCGTCGATGGGCATATGCTGCTTTCCACCGATGTCGACTGGACCGTTGGCGACACCACCTTCCCCGCAGACAGCCTTGTCGCAGTCGAGCTGGAGGCGTTCAAGCAAGACCCCAATGCGGCGGCCAAGACCCTCGTCTGGGCCCCACAAGAGCGCCAGACGAAGCGCGGCGGCGCAATTACGGCGGGCGCGCTTTACGTGGGGCTTCTCGATAATGTCGTTGGCAAGGTTCTGAAGTTCAATTTTGAAGCCGATGGATCAGGCGGCACATGGGTGAGCGAAGAGGTCGCCCTGCCCGACAATGCCACCATTGAGGTCGAGGCGAGCTCCAATGAGAGCGAGCAGATCATGTTCTCTGTCACCGACTTCCTCAACCCCACAACGCTTTACTACACCGATGGTTCGGCTGCGCCTGAACCGATCAAAACCTCGCCGTCCTACTTCGATGCCGCCGGCATGGAAGTCGAACAGCACGAGGCGACCAGCGCAGACGGGACGAAAATCCCCTACTTCATCGTGAAACCTGAAGGTATGGAAATGAACGGGGATACCGCCGTGCTGATGACGGGTTACGGCGGTTTTCAGGTCCCGCGCCTGCCCGGCTATCTGGGCACGACGGGCAAGATGTGGCTGTCGCGCGGCGGGGCTTTTGTCCTTGGCAATATGCGCGGCGGGGGCGAATTTGGCCCCGGTTGGCACCAGACGGCGATCCGCGAAAACAAGCAGCGCACCTGGGACGATTTCATCGCGATTGGCGATGATCTGGTCGAGCGCGGGTTCACCTCGCCAGAACATCTCGGTATTCAGGGCGGCAGCCAGGGCGGCCTGTTGGTCGGGACCGCCTTCACACAGCGTCCGGACCTGTTCGGGGCTGCGATCGTGCAGATCCCGCTGTTCGATATGCTGCGCTATCACGTGATCGGGCGCGGCGCATCGTGGATCGGCGAATATGGCGATCCTCGCATCCCAGAGCAGCGCGCATGGATCGAAGGCTATTCGCCCTATCAAATGATCGTTGAGGACGCGGATTATCCCACGCCCTTCCTGTGGGCATCGACCGCCGATGATCGCACTCACCCAGCACACGCACGCAAGGGCGCCGCGCGTCTCAAGGAACAGGGCCATCCCTATTACTACTTCGAGGACATGACCGGCGGGCACTCAGGCGGCGTTGACAATGAACAGCGCGCCAAGCTGCAAGCGCTGCAATTCGTCTATCTGATGCAGCAACTGATGGACTGATCCTGGCATCAAGCACTTCGAGAAGGGCGGTTTCGCAAACGCGAGGCCGCCCTTTTTCTTGCCCGTTTTCGAGACCTTTCCTTGAGCGCCTACCCCGCCGTTACCGCAGGCTTTTGCGCCGTTGTAAAATAGGCCGACACTTTTGCCTCCATTCGTCGCACGCCCGCCACGGCAGGGTTCGTCAATCACGTTTTAACCCTGTTTGAAAAGCCCCCGTTAAGCGCGCTCGCCAAAATTCAGGTCATTCGGGGCGTGAGGAACGAAATTTTTTATGAAGGAGTACAATATCATGGCGTACCCCCGCGATATGTCGATCGCCCAGGCAATCAAGCAATATGGTCTGCCTAAGAACCACCGCGCACACTGGTCCCCTGCACGTAAAGCAGGCGTGGTGCGAGCGGTGCAGGAACGCGCAATCAGTTTCCATGAAGCTCGCGAACGCTATCTTCTCTCGCGCAGCGAGTTCGAAGAATGGGAACGCGATTTTTCTCCTGGCAGCGCTTCAGCCACACCTTCTGCATTGGAGCGTGTGTAACAAGCGTCTTGGCCCCCTAGAGGTCGTCGCATCGGGATCTGGTTTCAGACCTGACCCCTACCCGTTTGGGCCAGGCCCCAGGCGACGACCTCGACCCGTTCGGGCCGCTTTCATCGCTCAGCTTTCTGAAGCGACTTCGACCATTACCTCATTGCGGCGCAATGGTCCGGGCACCATCGGCGCATCATAAAATGCATATTCGGCGCCGCCCACTGTCGTGAGGCCTTGCGCCTCGACCCATTGGCCAAGTTTCGCCTCCCATTGGGCAAGGTCGGCCTCCTTCGCATCTCCGCTGAATTGAACCGCTGCCATGCGGCGCCCATCCACCTTGGTGAGCGAGATGTCCGACGGAGGCGTAGGCAGGGTTTCCATCGTGTATTTAGACGGCATGACAAAGCGCATACGCCATTCGCCCTCCCCCGTTTCTTCGCTCATCACAGGAGAGGTCATGGCGATTTCTTCATTTTGATCGACGCGCGAAGACATCACCGGAGAAGTCATCGCGATCTCTTCACCGCCGTCGGGACGGTCATCGCCAAAAATATAGGCCGCAAGCCTGCGAAAGCTTTTGCCCCGCACATCCTCGCGCGTGCCTTTGTGGGTGACTTCTGCAACGATCATGGGCGCGTATTGGCGCAGCTCGAAATCGCCGTCGGCCAGCGTCACTTCATAAGCGGGCTTTTCGATGTCGCGATATTGCGCCCATGCGATCGCTGCGCCAACCGCTGCAATGCCAACCCCGCCAAGAACCCATTTACCGATAGCCACTGTTTTGCTCCTTATTCACGTCTGCTTGTCTAGCAATCGTAAGGGCCAATGGTTCCCGGACAGAGGCTTGGCTTCACAGCTTTAACGCCGTGTCGGCGCGTGGAAATCGGGCTCTTTGCGTCTCACCCAATGCACGAATTTGGCAATCGCCGGGTGCTCCCTGATCGTGTCGGGATCATCGCCAATGCGCGCAAGTTCGGCATTGGTGAAGTTGGTGTGGATCGTCTTGTGACAGATGGGGTGGACGGGCACAGTCTCGCGGCCCTTCTTCGATTTTGGCACCGGATGGTGCCACTGGATAAGCGTTTCAAACCCGCGCCCGCAAAGCCAGCAGGTTAATGGCCCGGTTTCTTCATCCATTCACGGATCTGCTTTGCTTGTTTCAAAGGTGAAGAGCTCATCGACCCTTTTCATCGCCGCGTTCGCTGCATCGTACTGAATGGGGAGAGGCTCTCGCGCGCCATCACACACCCTGAACGATAAAAGCTCGCCTGACCGCTCGACAATCACGCCGTCGGAAATCGCCGGATTGTTGGGTTCGCCCTCTTTGAAATTGGTCCTGACCATGCGGGAGAAGACGATGTAATTGGTGTCGCCGTTCGAAAACTGGATCTGCGCCTCGCCGCCGCCAGAATAGGGGACCGTTGCCCACACATCCTCGAACAGCGTCAATTCAGGCTCTTCGCCGCCAAAACGATATTCAGCGCCGCCCTTAGCCAATCCGCAGACCGCAACCTGCTTGCCATCGGCAAAATTACAGGCAAAGATCGGCGTCTCATCAGCCTTGCAGAATGCAGCGTCGGCGGTCCTTTTCTTGCTCGGATCGGCTTTCGTTTCCGGCGAGCTTTCCAAAACATCAGTTGGTGCAGGGTTGAGCGGAGCGGCCACGGCGGTTCCCACCTCGGCCTCGCGAACGGGCTCTGCAGGTCCTTGGGAGCATGCTGCAATGCTGCTCAATCCGGCGATCAGCCAAAACTGTCTCGTGCACCCTGCCCTCATGCGTCAGCTTTTCTTTGACCCGTTTTTCTGCGCCGCCTTTTTCTTTTTCATCGCATCGTGGAAGCGGTCGGCCCAGCCTTGTTTGACCAGTTGTTCTGCGCGCACCATGCGAAGGTCGCCCGCACCCACATCGCGGCTGACCGCGCTGCCTGCTGCGACAATTGCATCAGGTCCAATCGTGACAGGCGCGATCAGAGCCGAGTTTGAACCGATGAAAGCGCGATCGCCAATGACGGTCTGATATTTGAAGTATCCATCGTAATTGCAGGTGATCGTCCCTGCGCCGATATTGGCGTCTTTGCCGACGGTGGCGTCACCGATGTAGGACAGGTGGCTCGCCTTGGCTCCGGGACCAAGGGTCGCTTTCTTCATCTCGACGAAATTGCCGACAAAGCTGCCTTCTTCCATCACCGCGCCAGGACGAAGCCGCGCGAAGGGCCCGGCTTGCGCCCCTTTTTCGAGGGTCGCACCCTCAAGATGGGTGTATGCCTTGACGTGAACGTCATCGGCGACGGTGACGCCCGGGCCGAACACCACATGTGGGTCGATGGTCACGTCGCGGCCAAGCTTCGTGTCGTGGCTGAAAAATACGGTGTCGGGAGCCTTGAGCGTCGCGCCCTCGTCCATTGCCTCCACACGGCGCGCGGCTTGCCAGCGTTGTTCGGCCTCGGCCAGTTCCGCGCGGCTGTTGATGCCTGCAACCTCGTCGGGCTCACATTCGATAACCACCACTTTGTCCCCGCGCGCAATCGCGCCTGTGGCGACATCGGGAAGGTAATATTCGCCTTGCGCATTGTCGTTGTCGACCGCCTCCAAAAGCGGCCACATATCGTCCGAATGGGCGACAATCAGCCCCGAATTGCACATCCGCGTTTTCTTCTCGCGCTCGGTCGCGTCCTTGAACTCGACCATTTTGTGAACCGTGCCATCATCGTCAGCGATGATCCGGCCATAGGCGAGCGCGTCTTCGGGCTTGAAACCGAGCACCGCGACTTTCGCGCCCTCTGCCAACGCGGCCAGAAGCCGCTCTACGGTCGCAGCCGTCACCATCGGCACATCGCCAAAGGTGACAAGCACATGGCCGCTAAAGCCTTGCAAGGCGGCCTTTGCCTGCAAAGCCGCGTGCGCCGTGCCATGCTGCGGGTCCTGCAGCGCGGTCACGACATCGCGGCCGGCGATGCTCGCATCAATCTGTTCACGCCGGTCGCCCACCACCACGACCGTCTGCTTGGGCTTGAGCACCTCGAACTCGTCCAGAATGTGCATTAGCATCGGCTTACCCGCGATGGGGTGCAGCACCTTGTGTACGGAGCTCTTCATCCGGGTTCCCTTGCCAGCGGCAAGAATAATGGCGGCAAAATCAGTCATCGAAGGCCCTATAACACGTAAATCTGAAACTTGCCGCCCGCTTGCCAGCAAATGCTTGCAGTTTGAAGTCCGCTGGGCCACGCGAATGCGCGCTATGACCACATTTCCTTTTAACGCCGTCGGTTTCGATCTTGATGGCACCCTTGTCGACAGCTTCCGCGACCTTGGCGAAGCGGTGAACCACGCGCTTGAGCTGGGCGGCTTTGAAAAGGTGCCGGTGGATAGCTCCAAGGATC
This sequence comes from Qipengyuania sp. S6317L1, assembly GCF_023015615.1. Taxonomy (GTDB): domain Bacteria; phylum Pseudomonadota; class Alphaproteobacteria; order Sphingomonadales; family Sphingomonadaceae; genus Erythrobacter. The sequence goes on from NZ_JALKAJ010000002.1 coordinate 110,465, forward strand.
TGATCGGCGGGGGCGCGAAGATCATGCTCTCCAAGGCGGTCGATGCGCAGAGCGGGAAAGAAGGGGGCCTTTCGGCGGACGAGTTCAAAGCGCTCTATAAAAAGATGCTGGCCTACTACTCTGAAAACAATGCGGTGCACACGCGGCCCTACCCCCACGCGCGCGAAGTGGTGGGCGAGCTGAAGTCGCGCGGCGTGAAAGTCATCGTCGTCACCAACAAGTTTGAGGAATTCGCCCGGTCGATCCTGACGCAGATCGATTTCATCGAACCGTTCGAGGCCGTCATTGGCGGCAATTCGCTTGGCAAGGGGCCGGACGGACAATTCCTGGCAAAGCCCCACCCCGACCCGATCTTCAAAGCGCGCGAAATCTGCGGCGGCGGTTCTTTCGCCTTTGTCGGCGACTCGACCTATGACGTCAACGCCGCCAAATCCGCTGGCGTTCCGGTGGTCGGTGCGGCCTATGGTTATTGCGACAAGCCCCCGCATGAACTCGGCGCAGACGCGGTGATTGATTCGCTTGATGGCCTTATTCCGGCCCTTGAAACGCTGTAGTCAACGCGCCTGACGCTACGGCAGCGCGCTGCGTCAAATCCCCCTGTTGCAAGGCGGCGAAAATCCTGCCACGCAGCGCCCACATTTGAGTTTACGCGCGCGTAAAGGTGCGCTCCTACCTCGAACGAAAAAGAACAATTCAGCACGGAAAGGAACGATCCCATGAGCATCGATTTCAAAGATAAAGTTGCTATCGTCACCGGCGCAGGCGGCGGTCTTGGCCGCGAATACGCGCTTGAGCTTGCCCGCCGCGGCGCAAAAGTCGTCGTCAACGATCTTGGCGGCGCACGTGATGGCACCGGTCACTCTGACATGGCTCTTGAAGTTGTGAAAGAAATCGAAGCCATGGGCGGTGAGGCCATGTCGAACGGTGGCTCAGTCACCGAATACGACCAGATGGAAAAGATGGTCGCCGACGTTAAGGAAAAATGGGGCCGCATCGACATCCTCATCAACAACGCAGGCGTCCTTCGCGACAAGACTTTCGCCAAGATGACCCCTGACGACTTTGAATTCGTCGTCAAAGTCCACCTGACGGGCTCTGCTTTCGTCACCAAGGCGTGCTGGGAAACCTTCCGCGAACAAGGATATGGCCGCATCCTGATGACGGCATCGTCAACCGGCCTGTTCGGTAACTTTGGTCAAGCCAACTATGGTGCGGCCAAACTCGGCCTTGCCGGCCTTACCAAGACGCTGCAACTCGAAGGTGCGAAATACAATATCCGCGTAAACTCGCTGTCGCCGGTTGCTGGCACGCGCATGACCGAAGACCTCTTCCCTGAAGAAGCCTTCAAGCTGTTCGATCCGGTGAATGTGGTTCCAGCCGCACTCTACCTCGTGAGCGAAGATGCCCCAACCAACGCCATCGTTGGCGCTGGCGCAGGTGGCTACCACTCCTCATGGGTTGTGATGAACGACGCGGTATGGCTGCCCGATGGTGAGCGTACCGTCGAAGGCTTTGCTGAAAACTGGAACAAGATCAACGAGTTCAGCAACCTTGCAGCCCCGCAATCGGGCGCTGACCAGTCAGCTGCAATCCTCAAAGCGATGCAGAAGGTCACCGGCACAGGTCCATCCAGCGCACGCGGCTAAACGCTTGAGCGACACAAAAGTTAAGCCCCTCGCACAGCGATGTGCGGGGGGCTTTTCTTATTGGCAGGGATTATTCCTCGACAGCCTTCAGCAATCGTCGCTCAATCGGGGCGAGCACATTTGCCAGTTCCGAGCCGCGTTTGAGCACTTGCCCGTGTTCTCCGAACAGCGTGTACATGCCCTGTTTGTTACGCAAGGAAGGGCGTTTTTCGATGCGGGCCTGCGGGCGTTCGGCGGCCCTTCGAAATGCCGCGAATGTGGCTGCGCGCGTGTCGAAATCCATCGCGTAATCGCGCCACTGACCGCTTGCCACCATGCGCCCATACAGATCGAGAATGCGGGACAATTCGCCTCGGTCAAAACCGACCTGGCCTTGATGCTTACCACCGGGAAATGCGACGATCTGGCCGCTTGATCCCGATCCCAAACCCGAACTCATTCTCAGACGCTTCCGCTTTTCTTGCCGAGGTCAAAATTGCCTTGGACGGGCTCGGCGCCGTGTGCACCTGATGCTTTCAATGCCGCGATCTCGGCCTTCATTTCGGCAAGCTCGCTCTGAAGCTTTTCGATGCAATCGACGCGGTTCCCCTCTTCATCCTCGCACTCCATGGCGAGCGGCGTTCCATAGGGGATGAATTCCCTGATCCATTCCTCTGCCGGAACAAGAGTTGAGCGCGCTTTCACAGCGACCATCGTCGCGCCTGCGGGCACCTCTTCCATCACCACGGCATTCGCGCCAATCCGCGCTCGCTCACCCACGGTGATGGGGCCTATAACCTGAGCGCCCGAGCCTATGATCACATTGTCTTCAATCGTGGGATGGCGTTTGCCGCCCCTGCCATTGGTCGGATTGGTCCCGCCCAGCGTTACGCATTGATAGATGGTCACATTATCGCCGATCTCGGCGGTCTCACCGATCACGGTGAAGCCGTGGTCGATGAAGAAGTTTTTGCCAATCGTTGCGCCGGGATGAATATCAATCGCGGTCAGAAACCGGCTGAGATTATTCACAAAGCGTGCGAGCAGGAAAAGCTTTGCTTCAAACAGCCAATGCGCCACGCGGTGAAAGCCGAGCGCCAGAACGCCCGGATAGAACAACACTTCCCAGCGTGACCGAGGCGCAGGATCTCTTGCCTTGACCGAGTCCAGATAGGCTTTGAGCTTTGTGAACATTCCGTGATTCTCCCACCAAACGGGCAATTTTGCAAATTTGCTCAGAGCAGTTTTGCTTGGGGTGGACCATGCAAAGCTTCCAGCGCCGCGCGCCAGACAGACATGGTGGCAGGACTTGCACGTTCAAGGCTTATCCGATCAATCGCTGCGACAAGCCGTTCAAGGTCGGCAAAGCTGCGCCGTGTTCTGGGCACCAGATAATCCGTTGCCCCCTGCCCCAAGGTGAGCGCGCGCGCTTCAGCGTGAGCTTCGATCAGTTGTGCTGCCATGACGTCATCGGGTTCGCCGATTGCCAGTTGCAGCGATCCGCCAAGGCGCGATTTCAAGTCGGGCAGGCGAACCTCCCAAGGGGTCTTGTCAGCGATCAACAGCAGCGGCGTGCCCGCCTTTGACCCGCCATCCTGCACCGAATTCCAGCGATGGAATACCTCCGCCTCCTCCATCGCGTCCGCGCCGTCGAGCACCTCGATCCCCTGCCCCGCTGCCCAGCGGCCCAGAAGCGATTTGCCAGAGCGCGGCGGACCGGTGAGAACGGCGGTGCGAAACGGCCAGCGTGACGGCTCGCGCAATGCGGTGATCGCCGCCTCATTGGCATTGCCTACCACGATGCGCTGCGCCTCGCCGGTGGCCTCGACCACAAGCGGCAGAGCGATTTGGGAGGGGGGATTTGTCGCCTCAGCCATAGCCAAGGGCTCGTTAACGGCTGATCGCGAGCGCGTTTGCGCCCTCGCGCACGTTGAAGCCGCGTGCACGCAGGGCAGCGGCCAGTGTTGCGACATCGCCGGCAAAGCTTGCGCGCATGACCGAGGTCCCGCCCATAGCCGTGCTTGTGACTGCGATTCCCTGAACGCCGGGCACTTGGCGGACCGCTGTGAGGCTTGCGTCGAAGCTGCCCGGATCGGGCGTTGCGAATTGCACGGTAATCTGACGCACGGTGGCGGGCGCTGCGGCGGGCGTCTCTGGGTTTGCGGCGACCGCTTCTGGTGCAACGGTTGCATCAACAGCCGTACTCTGGGCCGCATTGCGTGCCCTGATTGCCCGCCCGATTTCGATGAGGCGAGCAATCGCCGGATCGACCTCTCCCGAACCGCCGATACGCAAGGTGGGATCAGGCTGCAGCTTTCCATCGGCGAGCGCCTGCTCGTAGATGCGGTCAATCCGGTCCACAGCCTCACCGAGCATTTCGGATAGCTCACCCGGCCCGCTTGCCTCAAGCGTGAAGCTATCAAGTTTCAGACTGTCGGGACCATAGCGCGCAGTGAAGGTTCCGGTGATTGGTCCACCGGGAAATTGGTGGTCGAGTTGGACGATCGGCACAAGCGCATCGGCTGCGCCATATTGGTCGAGGGTCAAACGCCACCACGCACGGCTTCGCCGCCCGACCTGCCCATAATTGAGCAGCAGCGAATCGCCGCCAGCGCCCGTGGGACGCACATAGTCGATGCGGCTTGTGCCCGGATTGAATTCGGCCCATGCGCGTTGCCAAGGGTTGCGCACTTCAAATGTCGTATAAGTGCCCCCGCTGAAGGTGACGGGAATAAGCAGCATCGGCGCAGACGAACGTCCCGCGCGCCCCCCGCCAAGATAGCGCCCCGCCCGCTGGCGATCAAAGGTTACGCCAAGCGTTGCGACATAGCGTTTGGGGCCGACCCGTTCGCGCTGAATAACGATGGCCGTGACCAGCCCGTTGAGCTGCCCGTCGGACACCGAGGGGCCACCCGCCTTTGCCCATGCCTTGCGTGCAGCCTCTTTCCAGCCATTGTTGCGTGCGTCTTCTGCGCTGTCTCCGGTGACGTCGACTTCAACCCCGCGCACTTCGATATCGGTGCTCGACGCGGTGGGAGCGATTCCGCGGTCCCCGGAAACCTGTGCAAGCACAAGCGCATAACCGCCCGCAAGCAGCACGAGCGCAATGACGCTCGCCAGCAGCCAGCGGGCGCGAAACGGGGCTCTCAAACTTGGGCCAAGAGGGTGCGAAATTGCCGCCATCGGGGAAATCTCGACGGTCTTTGCCCAAACCGGCGTGGAATTCCAAGCCTAAAGGGGTAAAGGGCTTCAAATGGACGGAAAAAACTCACCCTATACCTATGCCGATGCAGGCGTTTCTATCGAAGCGGGCAACGCCCTGGTCAAGGCAATCGCGCCCTTGGCCAAAGCAACCGCGCGCCCCGGCGCCACCAGCGAGCTTGGCGGATTCGGCGGATTTTTCGATCCCAAGGCAGCAGGGTACAAAGACCCGCTTCTGGTCGCGGCCAATGACGGGGTTGGCACCAAGTTGAAGCTCGCGATTGAGCACGACCGGCACGATTGCGTAGGCATTGATTTGGTCGCAATGTGCGTCAACGATTTGATCGTCCAAGGCGCAGAACCGTTGTTTTTCCTCGACTATTTCGCAACCGGAAAGCTGGAAAACGGCATTGCCGAGCGCGTGGTGGCGGGCATTGCCGATGGCTGTAAACAGGCAGGCTGCGCGCTGATCGGCGGCGAGACGGCAGAGATGCCGGGAATGTATGCCGATGGCGACTATGACCTTGCGGGATTTTGTGTGGGCGCGGTGGAGCGCGGGGAGCAGCTGACCGGCGACAAGGTCGCGCCGGGCGATGTCCTGATCGGGCTTGCGAGCTCTGGCGTGCACTCCAACGGGTATTCGCTGGTGCGGCGACTCGCTGAGGATAAAGGGTGGAAACTTGAGCGCCCTGCCCTGTTTGATCCCGACCGTTTGCTGATCGACGCCCTGATCGAGCCGACGCGAATTTATGTAGCATCCCTCCTGCCGCTTATCCGCGAGGGGCTGGTGCACGGCCTTGCCCACATCACAGGCGGCGGGCTTCTTGAGAATATCCCGCGTATCCTGCCCCAAGGCGCTCATGCGCGGGTCGACGCAGACCTGTGGGAGCAGCCGCGCCTGATGGCCTTCCTGCAAGCGCAAGGCGCAATTGAGCCCGAAGAAATGGCGCGCACCTTCAACTGCGGCGTGGGCATGGTGCTGGCCGTGGACGCGGATCGGGTTGCGGCGGTGACCGAGCGGCTGGAAGCGGCGGGCGAAACCGTCGTGCAAGTGGGCCGGATCGAAGCAGGAGCACGAGGCTGCACCGTTCGCGGCTCACAAGGCACCTGGGGCGGGCGCGAGGAGTGGGAGGCCACCCACCTTGCCTGACGGCTCGCAATCCAAGGCGCGCATCGCGGTCTTTATCTCGGGAACCGGCACCAATATGGCCGCGCTCCTTTATGCCAGCCGCCTGAAAGATGCCGCCTTCGAGATCGTGCTGGTCGCCAGCAATGTCGAAGGCGCCGAGGGATTGACCCTCGCCAGGACAGAGGGGCTTGCCACCTTCACCCATTCGCACAAGGGCATCACCCGCGAAGAGCAGGACGCCGCGATGGAGGCAGCCGCCGTTGAAGCTGGCGCAGATTACATCGTGCTCGCAGGCTACATGCGCATTTTGTCCCAAGGTTTCGTCGAGCGGTGGGAAGGACGGATGCTCAACATCCACCCTTCCTTGCTCCCCAAATACAAAGGGTTGAACACTTTTGCCCGCGCCATCGAATCGGGGGACAGTCATGCAGGCTCCAGCGTCCATATCGTCACGCACGAACTCGACGCAGGCGAGGTGCTGGCGCAGGTCAAAGTCGCGATTGCAGCCGATGACACAGCAGAAAGCCTTGCCGCGCGGGTCAAGATTGCCGAACACCAGCTCTACCCGCGCGCGGTTGCGGATTATGTCAGCCGGGGCAATGATCCCGACCATCTGTACGCCAGGTTGCGCGAGCTTGCTCTGGCCCTGCCTGAAACGCACGAAAAGACCAGCCACGGCTCCCCCGGTTTTCGGGTCGGAACCGTAAAATCGGGCAAGTTCTTCGCCCATTTCAGCCAGATGCACCACGGATCGCAGCATATCGCCGTGCTCGTCAAAACCAGCAGCATGGACGAACTTCTCGCGCTCGTCGAAACCCAGCCCGAAACCTATTACAAACCCGATTATTACGGAGCGAGCGGATGGGTTGGAGTAATTCTTAACCGTCCCGGCCTAGATTGGGACCATGTTCAGGATTGGCTGATGCGCAGTTGGCGCGAGGTCGCTCCTGCACGATTAACAAAATTGCACGATGCTGCGGATATGTTCTAGGGTTCGGACCCATAATGGCCACAAAGTGGAAAATCCCTGAGCGAGAACACCTGCTGGCCCGCGGGCCAATGGCGCAACGGGCCAATGATTTCCTGAGCCACGCATGGCAGCGCGGATGGCTGCCGACGCCGCCGCTTTCACCCGAAGTCTTGTGGGACACCGTCTCAAAAGGCTTTTCCAATCCTCAAATAAGCGAAACAGGCGGCCGTTCGGCAGAGGATGTGGCTGATTTCAGGCTCCGGCTCGAACAGCTTTGCGGTGCGATCAACGCCGAAGCCAAACTCAACTCGCTGGGGCAAGCGATGGCCTATGGCCAGCTTACGCGCGTCATCAAGAACCGCCTCGCACTTGGCCTGCTGTGGCATGGGCGCCCGCAAATCCTTGCGACGAAGCTTGCCCCGCCGATTATCGTTATCGGCCATATGCGCAGCGGCACGACGCGCATTCACAAGCTTCTGGCCAGCGACCCGGCACATTCGCACACGCGCTATCAGGATGCCTTTCACCCTGTTCCCGCAAAGCTTGGCATAAACCGGGTGCGCTCGGCGCTTGATCTGGCGATGCTTGGCGCGCTTAACCCGTGGCTGCAATCCATCCATCCGATGGGCCCGCGCGAGGTGGAGGAGGAACTGGCGTGGATTTCAGCGGCGCTCCACCACTCAATCTACGAATCGCAATGGCACATCCCTGACTACAGCACCTTCAGCGAAGCGCGCGATCCCCAGCCGATCTATCGCGAGTTCGCGCGGATCCTGCGCACCGATGCCGCAACCCGCAGGAATGCGCATATGCCGCGCATTATGAAAGTGCCCGCCTTTAGCGAGGACTTGCCCGCACTGCTCGAGCAGTTTCCGGGCGCACGCCTTGTGATTGCGACGCGGGACCGCGAGGCCGTTTTGCGCAGCGCGGTTTCGCTATGCGCGAACCAGATGGCGGTGCAATCGGATGCTTGCGATCTTTCGCGGATCGAGGCCTTGTGGGAGCACAAGATCACCATGCGCGAGCAGCGGATGGCGCACGCGCTCAAAGGTTGGATTGGCCCGATAGCGCATTTGCATTTCGATGAGCTCAACACTGATTGGGAAGCTGCAATCAGGCGGTGTTATTCCGACCTCGACCTGCCGCTCAGCGTCGAGGCGCTCGCCGCGATGCGCAAGGCGATGGCCGACAGCACGAAAAGCGCGCACCACGCACATTCGGCGCAGCTCCAACGCTTCGCAGCCCAAGGGTAACCCCGCTCCAAAACGAAAAAGGGCCGCCCTGCAAGGACGACCCTTTTAAAAATAGCTGCAGGATAAATGCCGCTTAGCCGACGATTTCGTCGTCGTTGAAGAAGAAGGCGATTTCGATCGCGGCGTTTTCTTCGCTGTCCGAACCGTGGACGGTGTTTTCACCGATGGAAAGCGCGTGCTCCTTGCGGATCGTGCCTTCTTCGGCTTCTGCCGGGTTGGTTGCGCCCATGATGTCGCGGTTGCGCTTCACAGCGTCTTCGCCTTCGAGAACCTGCACGACAACCGGCTCGCTCATCATGAAGTCGACGAGTTCACCGAAGAAGGGGCGCTCTTTGTGGACGGCGTAGAAGCCTTCGGCTTGCTCGCGGCTCATGTGGATACGCTTGGATGCGACAACACGAAGGCCGGCGTCTTCCAGCATCTTGGTGACAGCGCCGGTGAGGTTGCGCTTGGTGGCATCAGGCTTGATGATCGAAAAGGTGCGGGTAACCGCCATGATATATATTCCTTGTTTTGAAGAGAGGGGCACTTGAACTGCGTGCGCCAGAATTCGCTCGCGCGCGCTTACTCGTCACGACTTATAAATTCAAGCGTTGTGTGCTGCCTCGCGCGCGTCAGCCCGGCTCTTCACTGATCGTCAACTGGCCTTTGACGACGCCTTCTTCATCCGGAAACGCGCTGACCGAAAATGTCGTGCCTGTCTTCTCGTTCTCGCCGCCGATCATCTTGCCGCCGTTCATATTGGTCTCGATCTGGATCGTGATGCCGGCGTTTTCCGCCTCGGCGCGGTAGTGGTCCGCGATTTGCTCGGGCGATTTATCGCTGCGAAAGGTGGTCAGGCTGCCTTTCGTCTCGCCATTGTCGATCATGGTGTTGGAGAGCACTTCGGCCCCGCTGACCAACGTAAAGCCCGCTGGCAGATCGGAAGGCGCATCGGTGTTGGTGACCATGCTGACCGTGCCGTCATCGGTTTCGACCGTCATCGAGCTTTCGCCGGTGCTGCGGTCGATTTGATATTCGCCGGTATCGCCGTCTCCGGTGGCCAAATCCCCTTCGGTTTCCGATCCGCAAGCGGCAAGCGCAAGCGTGCTCGCGGTTACGGCCACAGTGAAGAATCTCATCATTCGTCCCTCAATTGGTGTCTTACGCGACCTTAACCCATTTCCCGCCGTCTTGGCGAAAAAATGATCGTTCGCGCGCCTCTTTCCCATCGAGCGAGCGCCAGGTGCCGCGTGCGGCCTCCACCGTCGCATCATCGAACAGGAGGAATGCGCGGGCAAAACCGTCCGTTTCGCGATATTCACCATCGGCATAGATCACATGGCTCGCGCTGTTCGCAGGCTCGGGCGTGTCACAGAGCAGGATCGGTTGATCCCCTGCCCCTGCTGCGTTCGCTTCGCCATTGGCAAGGAAGCTTTCCGGGCCCGCCTTCCATAGCGCCCTTGAAATGGCTTCGCGTTGTTCTGCGGACTTGCTGACAACCAGCAAGCGGTCGCCTCCGTCAAGCACGCGCCCTGCGATCAGGGCGACGACCTTTTCGACCGGATCGCGCGAGAGTTGCCAGAAATCGACTTTCATGTCTCGACGATAGACCAAGCCGCCCGCGCCCTCCACCCTTACACCCCGATTTTCACACCGGAGCATGATCCGGATGGAAGGGGGATGGCGCGGGTGGCCCGGGAGCTAGCCCTTATTGCGCTTACACCGCTCGGAACAATACTTCACATTGTCCCAGTCGCGCTCCCATTTCTTGCGCCAACTAAACGGGAGCCCGCATTTCAGACAAACCTTGGAGGGAAGGTCAGATTTCTTCCGCATCCGCGCCATTTTTTATGTCCTACCGCTTCGCTACTTGAGGACGGGCGAGCCTACTCAGCGTTGTCCGCAACGAACTGGTCGATCAAACGCGCGCCATAACCGGTTGCGCCTTTCTCATGCGTTGCGCCCGGCTTATCCGACCACACCATGCCAGCGATGTCGCAGTGCGCCCAAGCAACGCCTTTCTTGATAAAACGCTGAAGGAATTGTGCCGCCGTGATCGATCCGGCCCAGCGTCCGCCGATGTTTTTCATATCGGCGATGGGTGAATTGATAAGCTTGTCATACTCTGGCCCCAAAGGCATCCGCCACAGCTTGTCATCAGTGGTCTTGCCCGCTGAAACGAGGCCGTCGGCCAGCGTATCGTCATTGGCGAACAATCCGCCGTATTCATTGCCAAGCGCGACCATCATCGCCCCGGTGAGCGTTGCGAAATCAACGATGTGGGCAGGATCATACTCTTCCTGTGCCCAGTGGAGCGCATCGCACAGCACGAGGCGGCCTTCGGCATCGGTGTTGAGCACTTCGATCGTCTGGCCACTCATGCTGGTTACAACATCGCCCGGGCGCTGCGCGTTACCATCGGGCATATTCTCGACAAGGCCCATAACGCCAACGACGTTCGCCTTTGCCTTGCGCGAAACGAGCGCGAGCATGCCGCCAGCAACCGCGCCAGCGCCGCCCATGTCCCATTTCATGTCTTCCATACCCGGAGCCGGTTTGATCGAAATGCCGCCGGTGTCGAAGGTCACGCCCTTGCCGACAAAGACCGATGGTTTGTCGCCATCGTTTCCGCCGTTCCACTTGATCGCAAGCAGCCTGGATTCGCGCCGCGAGCCCTGACCAACGCCCAAAAGCGCGCCCATGCCAAGCTCGCCCATTTCCTTCTCGCCCAGCACGGTGATTTCGGCGCCCGTGCCAGCGAACGCTTCCTTGCAAAGCTCGACGAAGCTTTCAGGGTAAACGATATTCGCAGGCTCGGTGACGAGCATCTTGGTGAATTCGACGCCGCGGGCAATCGCCGCCTGACGCTCCCAATCGGTATCCGCGCCATCGGGCGCGCCCACGACGTGGACGGTCTTGAGCGAAATCTGCTTGTCGCTCGAAAGCTTGGTGCGATATTTGTCGTGCGCCCAGCTGCGCAGTTTCGCGCCGAGCAGAACCGCGCCCGCATCGCTTGCCGAAAGACCGGCGGCAGAAAGGTCGAGCACCAGCGCCTCTTCGCCAGAGCGCAGGTATTTCGCGATCACAGCGCCGCCTGCTTTTTCAAGGTTAAGCCGGCGATTGTCCGCGCCCTTGTCGCCTGCACCCACGAGAGCCACACGGGCAACCGTGTCACCGCTTGTGGTGAACCCTTCGAACAGCTGGCCCGGCGAGCCTTTGAAGCGCGAAGCCTCGGCCCCTTTGACCAATGCTGTGTCCAGCCCTGCTGGCATATCGCCCTTGTTGACGATGGTCGCGGTAAGGCTGACTTGTGAAGGCGCGCTGGCGCTAAACTCGATTTGCATGTGTGCTCCGGCTGTTTAAGCTTCTGAGAGGACGGGGTGAATTGCGATATTGATCACGGTCGATAAACAGCTGACCGTGGGCAAAAGTTCCTCACATCCCAAACTCGATTGCGATTAAGCGTGAGCGGTGCAATAGGCAAGCCATGGCGGCAAGATTCAGCGTCAAGATGGTCCCTTTCGAGCGTGCTGCTTGTGCAGCGACGTTGAGCCTTTGCGCGCTCGGCGCGCCTCTGGCTGCGCAGGATGAGGTTGAAAATCTGCAGGAGACGCCAGAGACAAACGAGGTCGCCTCGGGCCTCGACGCGCTGAGCGATGAGACGATCACCTTCGAGGCCGACAGCGTCGATTATGATTCTGCTGCCGAGCGTATCACGGCGCGCGGCAATGTGATCTTGCGCAATGCAGACGCAAGCGTTCGCGCCGACGAGGTCGAGTGGAACCGCAACACCTCCACAATCACCGCACGCGGCAATGTGCGCTTTGTCGACCGTTCAGGCAATCAGATCTTCACCGAAACGGTGCAATTGAACGATGCCTTTGAAGCGGGCGCAATGGACGATCTGCTGCTTGCGCTTCGCACCGGCGGACGGTTGGCCGCCCGCTCCGCAGAGCGCGGCGAAGACGGCGTCGTGGTCCTGAACGAAGCGGCCTATTCGGCCTGCCCCGTGACCGATGAGGAAGGCTGCGACCGCGATCCCAGCTGGCGCATCACCGCCGACCGGGTGCGCTATGACCCTGAAGAAAGCCGCATCCGTTTCGATGGCGCGATGCTCGAACTTTTCGGAGCGAGGCTCCTTCCCCTTCCCGGCCTTGCGCTTCGCACCGATGGCGCTGCGGAAAGCGGTTTTCTGGTCCCCAATATCCGCTTCGATCAGGTCAACGGGCTTGAGGTGTCTGGCGAATATTATTGGCGCATGGCCGATAACAAGGACCTGACGCTTGGCACCCATATCTACACCGACGCAGCGCCCATGGCCCGTGCGCAGTTCCGCCATTTTACCGAAAAGGGCGCCTATCAGATCACCGGCTATGCCACCAACAGCCGGCGCGTGGCGAACTTTGGCGTAGCACCGACGAGTGAAAGCGATCCGCGCGGCTATCTGGCTGCCAATGGCCGCTTTATCTTTTCGCCCGAATGGAGCCTGACAGGTTCGATCCGGCTCGCATCCGACCGCACGTTCCTGCGCCGCTATGACATCAGCCGCGACGACCGGTTGCGTTCGACCATCAATCTGGAGCGGATCGACGACAATTCTTACTTCAGCCTCGCTGGATGGGCGACGCAGACACTGAGGATTGCTGCCGATCAGGGGCAGATCCCGCTCGCTGTCCCCGCGCTCGATTACCGTCAAAGGCTGGACCAGGAGGTGCTTGGCGGAACGGTTGAATTTCAGGCCAACACGCTCGCGCTCATCCGCGACGAGGGGCAGGATACACAGCGCGCATTTGCAGGTGCAAAGTGGGATTTGCGCACGCTTACCGGGCTTGGCCAGATGGTGACGCTGACCGGCCTTGTGCGCGGCGACGTTTACAACACCGAGGACACCCTTTCGACCCTGACACAGGTTTACCGCGGGCAGGAAGGCTGGACCACAAGGGGCATTGCCACCGCAGCGGTCGATGTCGAGTGGCCATTTGTGGGCGAAGCCTTTGGCGGCACGCAGGTGCTGACCCCGCGTGTCCAATTGGTGGCAAGCCCCAATATCCGCAATCTCGCCGTGCCGAACGAAGATGCGCGCGCGATTGACCTTGAAGATTCCAACCTTTTCGCGCTCAACCGTTTCTCCGGTTATGACCGGGTCGAGGACGGCGCGCGGGTCACCTATGGCTTTGACTGGGAGCTCAATCGCCCCGGCTGGCGGATCAAGACCAATATCGGGCAAAGCTATCGCCTTACCAATGAGGAAGAGATCTTCCCCGACGGGACGGGCCTGTCGGACCGTTTCTCCGACTTTGTTGGCCGGACCGAGGTGCGCTATAAAAACTTCGTGAAGTTCACCCACCGCTTCCGCCTCGACAAAGACAATTTCGCGGTGCGCCGCAATGAAATCGACGCAGCCATCGGCTCGCAGCGCAATTATGTCGAAATCGGCTATCTGAGGCTCAACCGGAACATTCAAACTGTCGAAGACTTGAGCGACCGCGAAGAAGTGCGCGCCGCAGCGCGTGTGACGATTGGCCGCAACTGGTCGGTGTTCGGCTCGGGCGTTTTCAACCTCACCGATGAGGATGAAGATCCGGTCTTTGCGCCCGACGGTTTCGAGCCCATCCGCACAAGGTTAGGCATTGCTTACCGCGATGATTGCATCGAGTTTGGAGCAACCTGGCGGCGCGACTTCATCACATTTGGCGATGCCGAACAGGGCAACTCCTTCCGCCTGTTCTTTGCCCTGCGCAATCTTGGCTTCAGATAAAGAGCACGGGTCACGTTGGCAGTTTACCAAAAAGGCGTTAAAGAGCCTGACAAACAACGTCAGGCAGCGTTAAGCTGGCGGTTTGTATCGGGGTTGGGACACGGCAAAGGAGCCACTGGACAGGCGAGCCGAAAGGCGCCTCGGGCTTGGCGACAACACTGGCCCACTCTTTTGCGAACACACATTGAAATATGATGCGAGATACCGGGATCAACATGGTGACCTTGAAGGCTTTTTCTTACATGCGTAGCTCTCTTCTGGCGCTTGGCGTCGCGGCGATGGCCGCCTCTTCCTTGCCGCTGGCAGCGCCTGCATCTGCGCAATCGGGCGCCGCTGCGGCACCTGCGCCGCCTGCTGCTGCGCCTGCCAATCCCTTTGGCCTGCCAGACAGTGTCAATCTGCTGGGCAGCAGCCGCCCGAACGAGCGCAGTGCGACTGCAATGGTCAATGGCTACGTCATTACCGGCACCGACATCGACCAGCGCGTGGCGCTCGTCACCAATGCCTCGGAAAACAAGATTGAGGGTGAAGAGCTTCAGCGTCTGCGTGCGCAGGTGCTGCGCAATCTGATTGACGAAACGATCAAGATCCAGGCCGCAGAGGCTCAGGAAATCGGAATTCAGAAAGCGCAGGTTGAGCAAACCTTTGCCCAGCTTGCCGCGCAAAACTTCCCCGACAATCCGGCGGGAATGGACGCTTATCTCAAGTCCATCGGCTCCTCCTCGGACGCGCTCAAACGTCAGATCGAGGGCGAGCTTGCGTGGGACAATCTTATCCGCCGCAACATCAGCCCGTTCGTGAACGTCGCCGCTGAGGAAGTGACCGGCATTCTCGAAAGGCTCGAAGCCTCACGCGGCACCGAAGAATATCGCCTCGGCGAAATCTACATGAGCGCGACCGACGAAAACCGCGAGGCGGTGGTCCAGAACATGCAGCGCATCGTCGAGCAGCTTCAGGCAGGCGGCAGCTTTGTCGCTTATGCCCGCCAGTTTTCCGAAGCATCCACCGCGGTGACAGGCGGCGATACGGATTTCCTTCGCCTTGGCACATTGCCCGGCCCCATGGCCGAAGCCGTGCAAGGGATGCAGCCGGGCCAACTGGTCGGTCCCATCGCCATCCCGGGCGGCTACACCATCATTTACCTGATCGATAAACGTCAGGTTCTGATGGCCGACCCGCGCGATGCGGTGCTCAGCCTTAAACAAATCTCGATCGAGCTTGCCCCCGGCCTCAGTCAAGCCGAAGCAACCGCCCAGATCGAGCAATTCGGTGAGGCCGTTCAAACCATGCGCGGATGTTCGAACGCGGACGAAGTCGCCCGCGCCATCGGCGCCTCGGTCGTCTCCAATCCTGAGATCCAGGTGCGCCAGCTCCCCGACCAATTGCAGGGCATCCTCTTGGACCTTCAAGTGGGTCAGGCAACGCCCCCGTTCGGCACTGCCGACGAAGGTGTTCGGGTGCTGATGCTGTGCGGGCGCGATGATCCTCAGCAAGCCGGCACGCCCACCTTCCAATCGGTGATGAACTCGATCGAGGAAGAGCGCATCAACAAGCGCGCCCAGCGTTACTTGCGCGACCTGCGCAACGACGCATACGTTCAGTACAACTAAGGGTAGCGCACGAGGGTGACAGCACTGCCGCTTGCCCTTTCGCTAGGCGATCCCGCCGGGATTGGACCCGAGATTATTCTGAACGCCTATGCGGCGCTTCAATCGGGCGAACGCGGGTTCTTTGTGGTCGGCGGGTTTGACGTGCTTCGAGCCTGCGCAAAGGCCCGCGGCCACACCTTCCCGATTGTCGCAATCGGTGATCCGGGTGAGGCGACCGAGGCCTTTCGCGAAGGTTTGCCGGTCTTGGCCGGGGCCGATGCCGCCTACACCCCTGGCACCCCCGATGACCAGGGCGCAGCACTTGCGATGCAATCGCTGGCCGAAGCTGTGCGATGCGTGCTTCTGGGTCAGGCGAGCGGGGTCGTGACCGCACCCATCAGCAAAAGCCAGCTTGCCCGCGTGGGCTTCGATTTTCCGGGTCAGACCGAATTTCTCGCCAGCGTTTGCGGCCTCGCTCCTGAAGATGCGGTGATGATGCTTGCTGGCCCCACCCTGCGCACCGTGCCCCTTACCGTGCACGTCGCCTTGTCTCAGGTTCCACGGCTGATCTCGCGCGAGTTGATCGAGCACAAGGCGGGCATTGTGGATGCAGGACTGAGGCGCGATTTCGGTATTGCGGCCCCGCGCATCGCGATTTCCGGCCTTAATCCGCACAATGGCGAAGACGGCAAATTCGGCGATGAAGAGGCCCGCGTAATCGAACCCGCCATCGAGGCCCTGCGCGAGCGCGGCGTGGGCGCATTCGGCCCTGTTCCAGCCGATGCCCTGTTCACAGCGCCCATCCGCCCCAGTTTCGACGCTGCGATCTGCATGTATCACGATCAGGCGCTTATCCCGATCAAGGCGCTGGAGTTTGACCAGGGTGTCAATGTGACGCTCGGCCTGCCCATCATCCGCACCTCCCCCGATCACGGGACGGCGTTTGACATCGCAGGCACAGGCAAGGCCGACGCAGGCGCAATGCTCGCCGCAATCCGCATGGCGGTGCAGATGGCAGCGGCTCGGGCCAAGCTTTAAATGACCACTCTTCCCCCCATCCGCGAAACCATCGCCAAACACGGCCTTTCGGCCAGCAAGGCTCTTGGGCAGAACTTTCTGCTGGATGAGCAATTGCTTGACCGCATCGCTGCGCTTCCCGGTGACCTCAACGGCGCAAACGTGCTCGAAGTGGGCCCCGGCCCCGGCGGGCTCACAAGGGCGCTTTTGAGAGCGGGCGCGAATGTCACCGCCATCGAAATGGACGCGCGCTGCTTGCCTGCACTGGAGGAATTGTCGGACGCCTTTCCCGGCCAGCTTACCGTCATTCAAGGCGATGCGATGAAGCTTGATCATGGAGAGATCATGCACGGCGAACCCTTCCACGTCCTCTCCAACCTTCCCTACAATGTCGGCACGGCTTTGTTCGTAAAATGGCTTTCGGGCGAAAACTGGCCGCCCCAATGGCTCTCGCTCACCCTCATGTTCCAACGCGAAGTGGCCGAACGGATTGTCGCGACATCCGGCGCGTCCGCCTATGGCCGCCTTGCGGTGCTGGCCCAGTGGCGTAGCGGAGCAAAACTAGCGATGAAGGTCCACCGCAGCGCCTTCACCCCGCCGCCCAAGGTCATGAGCGCGATAGTCCATTTGACACCGGGTGACGCTCCTGAAGGTGTATCCGCAAAGACCCTCGGACGCCTCACCGAAGCCGCCTTTGGTCAACGCCGCAAAATGCTGCGCCAGAGTTTGAAAGGCGTGCCCGGCGCATTGGAAGCGCTGGAAGCTGTCGGCATCGAACCCACCCGCCGTGCCGAAACGGTGAGCGTGGAGGAGTTTGTTGCACTGGCGCGGGCTCTCAAGAACTAGGAAATCCGCCTTTCCTTAAGCCCTTCTCAATTCCCTCTGGCTAACTCGGGGTGAAGTGTAAGGAGGCACCAATGCTTGAGTCCAACAAGAATTCACCCATGCTCAACGGCCCGATCGAGTTTGAATTCTCGGTCGAGATTGATCGCCCCGCCTCTGATGTCTTCGCCCTCGTCGACCTTTCTGACCCGCGCTTTTCTCAAATTGCGCTTGGCAATACGGTCAAAAAAGTGGGCGAGACGTCCTTCGAACTCAAGATTGAAGAGTTGGAAGGCCACGTTTTTCGCTTTCAAGTTGTTGAATACGTCCAAGACGAACGGCACGCGTCGAAAGTCGCTATCGAACCGTCTGTCGGCAATCTGGTCGAATCGGTCGAGGATTATCAGCTCACCCCGCTTGGCGATGACCGCTGCACGCTAAAGCTCATTACCAAAGCGACCTTCTCCGACGATCTCAGCGTTGAAGAAATCGCGCAGGAAGTGGCGATGATGAGCATGGCGGTCGAAGACGACCTGACCAAGCTGAAAATGCACGCAGAAGAAGGCGTCGATGCTGTCAAAGCCTATAATGAAGAGCAGGCAGCTGCCTTTGGCCTCGAGCTTGATCTGGAGGGTTTCGAAATCGATTGGGACGACATCGAGCCGCAACAGTGAAAGCGGTGTGACCTTTATCCGATACCGAGCGAGCGGTAACACAGATACATCACCGCCGGCGCGGTAACGACACTGATCGCGAAGCTCACCATCATACGGGCGCTGTCGCGCTCCCCTTCTTCTGCAGCTGTTGCTGCGCGGTAGAGCAGGAATAGCGCGGTGAAGGCGCTCAAGGTACCAAGCGCCAGAAAACTTGCCGCCACGAATTGATCCGCGTCGTATCCGCCTGCAATTCCTCCCGCGAGTGCAAAGAGCGCCAGCACCGGAGCGACGAACACCAGCGCGACAATCAGTCCCAACAAAGGCGCGACGGGGCTGAGCGAAAGCAGGATAAGCGCGCCGTAAACCGCAACCGAAAACTTGAGTTTGCCCTTGGTCAAGACGCGCGTTCCAGATCGCGGACCACTTCTGCGCGCTGAAGCATCAGGTCGAGGACTTCTGAATGCTCGGCTGCCCACTGCATAATGTTGGAGAACATGACGATTTCGATGCCTTCGACATCTTTCATCTGGATGCCATATTCGTTGCTCAGCATATCCCAGGCGGCAGGCTCCACCGTCATTTTGGAGAATGGCAGAAAAAGATCGCGATGGCCGAATTTGAAAGGCTGAACCATGGACAGGCTCAGCCCGTCTTTGTGCACACGAACGTGCACAGGGGGGTGACGATAGGATTTAAGGTCGCCCGATAAATGCCCCCAGCGAGCGCCCGGCTGCGAAATCCTGACCGCCCCCGCCATCCGTTTTGCCAATGTCTTTGGCAATGTCGTCGTAGCGTAGTGACGCTCAAAATCTCGCCAGCGCGAATAGCTCGCGCTCATGATGTAGAGTGCAATCCCGCCAAATACGGTAAGGCTGAGCGCGCCGACAAGCGCCAGGTATATCTGCTCGATAATCTCGCCCATTTGCACGCCTCCGGTGTCCAATGATCGCCCGCTGCAATCATCGAACACCGTAACCGCTTATGGTGGAGAAAGGGTTTACCCCGCCTTCTTGACCTGCCGCCACTCATGCAGCAGCGGCTCGGTATACCCGCTCGGCTGCTCCACGCCTTTGAAAATCAGGTCCTTGGCTGCCTGGAAAGCAGGCGCGTCCTCGTTGCCGATAAGCGGTTGGTAGGTCGGATCATTCGCGTTCTGCTCGTCCACCTTGGCTGCCATGCGGGTGAGGCTGTCCATGATCTGATCCCTGGTGACAACGCCGTGCAGCAGCCAGTTGGCGAGGTGCTGCGAGGAAATGCGAAGCGTCGCGCGGTCTTCCATCAGGCCCACGTCGTTGATGTCGGGGACCTTCGAACAGCCAACGCCTGCATCGATCCAGCGCACGACATAGCCAAGCAAACCCTGGCAATTGTTGTCGAGTTCCTCGCGAAGCTCTGCATCCGACCAGTTTGTGCCCTCTGCAAGCGGGATGGTGAGCAGAGCGTCGAGGCCTGCGGGTTCGGGCAGCTCTTTTTGAATATCGAATACGTTTTCGCGGTGATAGTGGATCGCGTGGAGCGTTGCGGCGGTGGGCGATGGGACCCATGCGGTGTTGGCACCTGCGCGAAGGTGGCCGATTTTCTGCTCCATCATGTCGGCCATCATATCGGGCGCGGCCCACATGCCCTTGCCGATCTGCGCCCTGCCCGAAAGACCGTGCTTGAGGCCAATCGCGACATTGCGCGCTTCGTAAGCGCCGAGCCAATCCGAACCCTTCATCGCGCCTTTGCGCATCATGGGCCCTGCACGCATCGAGGTGTGGATTTCATCGCCCGTGCGGTCGAGGAAGCCAGTGTTGATGAAGACGATCCGGTCCTTCACCGCCTCGATACAAGCGCCAAGGTTAGCAGAAGTGCGGCGCTCTTCGTCCATGACGCCGACCTTGATCGTGTGGCGTTTGAGGCCCAGCAAGTCTTCGACCGCGTTGAAGAGATCATTGGTGAAGGCGCATTCTTCCGGCCCGTGCATCTTGGGCTTCACGATGTAGATCGAACCGTGTTTGGAATTGCCATATTTGGCGTGACCTTCCACGTCCAAGGTGCTGATTGCGCTGGTGAAAACAGCGTCCATAATGCCTTCGGGCACTTCGCTTCCATCGGGTAGCAGGATCGCCGGATTGGTCATCAGGTGCCCGACATTGCGCACGAACATGAGGCTACGGCCGGAGAGCGAGTGCTCATTGCCCGAGCCATCCTTGTAGGTCTTGTTGCCGTTGAGTTTGCGCGTGAGCGTTTTGCCGCCCTTGTTAAAGCTTTCCTCCAGATCACCCCGGATAATGCCAAGCCAATTGGTGTAGGCGAGATGCTTGTCCTCACCATCGACTGCGGCGACGGAATCCTCGCAATCGGCAATCGTGGTGAGCGCGGCTTCGAGGTTGATGTCGGCAATGCCGGCCTTGTCGGTTTTGCCAATCGGACTTTCGCGATCGAACACCACTTCGATGTGGAGGCCGTTGTTCTGGAACAAAAGGCCCTTTTCGGTGTGACCGACCCACTGGCTTTCGTCCCGAAGCTTGCCGTCGTTCTCGTCCTTCAGGTCCGCCCAGCTCTGGTCCACCAGCGGCAGCGTTTCATCGAGGAATTGGCGACCGCGCGCGATTACGGCTGCGCCGCGTTCCTCGTCATAGCCGCCCGGGCGCGCTGCTGGCGCATCCAATGCATCGGTGCCGTAGAACGCGTCGTAGAGCGAACCCCAGCGTGCATTGGCCGCGTTCAGGAGGAAGCGCGCGTTGAGGATGGGCACCACCAGCTGCGGCCCCGCCATCGTCGCAATCTCTGCGTCCACATTCTGCGTGCCGATCTGGAAGTCTTGGGGCTCTGGCACGAGGTAGCCGATGTCACGCAGGAACGCCTGATATTCGGCTGCATCGTGCGGCTTGCCGGCGCGCTCCGTGTGATAGGCGTCAATCTTGGATTGCAGGTCTTCGCGCTTTTCCAGCAGCGCCTTGTTGCGCGGCGCATGGGCGGCAAGAAGATCGGCGAACCCTCGCCAAAAGGCGTCCACATCGCGGCCAAGGGGCGCGAGGACCTGAGTTTCGAGAAGCTCAGCAAGTGGAGCGTCCACAGAAAGACCAGCGCGGGTGGTGTAATTGTGCATAGAAGTCCTCAGATACCAAGTGGGTTGGATCCTGGGGAGGAGGACGTGAGCGCCCTATGGCGAAGCTTGCCGCATATTGCAATCCCGCCGTCGCCCGGTCCCCTTGATAGTTACAGGGGCGCGGCCTAGACGGTTTCTTATGAAACCAACCAGCCTTTCCGATATCGATCAGGACACAATGCTAAGCCAGGTGATCGCCTGGTCCAGGATCAACACCGGAACCGCCAATCTCGATGGCCTCGCGCGCCAGATCGACGTTTTGGCTGAGGCCTTCTCCGCGCTTCCGGGCGAGATAGAGTATGTCGATCCCGCGCCCGTGACCGTGGTGAACGCAAGCGGCGAAGAGGTTGAAAAGCCCCACGGCAAGCACATGGTGTTGCGCGTTCGCCCCACGGCCAATCGCCGCATCCTGCTCACCGGACACATGGATACCGTCTTTCCCAAGGACTATTTCTTTCAGGATGTGACCTGGCTTGAGGACGGGGTGCTTGGCGGGCCGGGCGTTGCCGATATGAAGGGCGGGATTGCGGTCATGCTTCATGCCCTGATGGCGTTTGAGCGCGGCGCTGGAGCGGGCTCGCTTGGCTATGACGTCTTGCTCAATTCCGATGAGGAAACGGGATCGCTTGCAAGCGCCGGCCTTATCGCAGAACTCGCGCGCGGGAAGCTGGCGGCGCTCACCTATGAGCCGGCTGCGCTTCCTGATGGGACACTCGCCCATGCGCGCGGCGGCAGCGGCAATTATTCGGTGATCATCACCGGGCAATCGGCCCATGCGGGCCGCAATCCCGATGATGGACGCAACGCCATCGTGGCTGCCGCTGATCTGGCGGTAAGGCTCAAAGCTATGCATTGCCCCGATATCTCGGTGAACCCTGCCAAGATCGAAGGCGGGAGCGCCAATAATGTCGTGCCCGATCATGCCATCCTGCGCTTCAACATCCGCCCGCAGTCCATCGAGGCAGGCGAGAAATTCGAACGCGATCTCAAGCAGCTGCTTGTCAGCATTGAAACGGCCCACGAGGTGTCCACTCACACCCACGGCGGGGTCAGCCGTCCGCCCAAGCCCGTTGATGAGAAGGCGCAAAAGCTGTTCGACCTCGTGCGCGAATGCGGTGCAGAACTTGGCCAGACAATCAAATGGAAGTCGACAGGCGGCGTGTGCGATGGCAACAATATCGCCGCTTGCGGGGTTCCGGTCGTGGACACCATGGGCGTTCGCGGGGGTTCAATCCACTCCCCGCAGGAATTTATGATCACCGAAAGTCTGGCCGAACGCGCCGCACTCTCTGCACGCGTGATCCAACGTCTTGATGAAGGGGCCATCTCTTGAGTTTTCGCCTTCGGCCTGCGCGCCTTTCTGATCTTGAGCATCTTTATGAGATGGCAAAGCTGACCGGCGGCGGTTTCACCAACCTGCCTGCGGATCGCAACGCCTTGACAGCAAAGCTCACCCGCGCGGTTGAAGCCTTTGATAACACCGAAGATGAACTGGTCGATGAGCAATTCGTTCTGGTCCTCGAAGATACGAAATCAGGCGCAGTGCGCGGCACGTGCCAGCTGATGACAATGGTGGGCCAGCAATGGCCGTTCTATTCCTACCGCCTCAACACTTTGACCCAATACAGTCAGGAACTCGACCGCACGGTTCGCACCGAGATGCTCAATCTCGTCACCGACCTTGAAGCGTCGAGCGAGGTCGGCGGCCTCTTCCTTCACCCCAATGAACGCGCCGGTGGCCACGGGCTGCTTCTTGCGCGCAGCCGCTATCTCTTCATCGCCATGCATCGAAAGCGTTTTGCCGACCGCGTCATCGCAGAGCTTCGCGGTATTATCGACGAGCGCGGCGACAGCCCGTTCTGGGACAATGTTGCCGGACGCTTTTTCGGGATGAGTTTTAACGAGGCGGATTATTTCAACGCGATCAATGGCAACCAGTTCATCGCCGATCTGATGCCCAAGCACCCGGTGTATGTCGCCATGCTCGCCGAAGAAGCGCGCAAGGTCATCGGCGTGCCGCACCTTTCAGGCCGCGCGGCGATGCGGATGCTCGAAAACGAAGGCTTCGCGTATGAAGGGTATGTCGACATCTTCGACGGCGGCCCGACCATGACCGCACGCACCGATCAGGTGACAAGCGTCAAGGACAGCGTTGCCGCCAAGGTGACAAAGATGGACGTTGGCGAAGGCGAACGCGCCATTCTGGCCACCGGCACGCTGTCCGATTTCCGCTCGTGCTATGGCGCGCGCGTTCTGGATAAAGACGGCGGCATCGCGATTGATGCGGCCGCTGCGGACACTTTGGATGTTTCCGAAGGCGACACGGTATGGAGCGTTGCGCGTTGAGCCTTACAGAAATCAATTTCGACGGGCTCGTTGGGCCAAGTCACAATTACGCTGGCCTCAGCCTCGGCAATATCGCGAGCGCCAGCCACAAGGGCGATCCCTCCTACCCGCGCGCCGCCGCGCTTCAGGGGATGGCGAAGATGCGCCGCAACCTGTCGGCGCTGGGCGTGCAAGGGTTTCTCTTGCCCCTGCCCCGCCCCAATCGCGCATTGCAAAACGCACTCAGCTTCGACGGCACCGAGGCCGCACCATTGCGCGCAGCGCCCTGGTCAGCGTCTAGTATGTGGACCGCCAATGCCGCGACGGTCTCACCCGCGCCGGACACAGCCGACGGCAAATGTCACCTGACGCCGGCCAACCTCATCACCATGCTCCACCGCGCGCAGGAATGGGAAGACACCAAGGCGCAGCTCGACATTGCGTTTGGCGATCGGGACCACTTTACCGTGCACGATGCAGTGCCCCCCACCTTCGGCGATGAGGGTGCGGCTAACCACGGGCGCTTTTGCGACACGCACGGCGCAGCCGGCGTCGAGCTTTTTGTCTATGGCAGGCCGGGCGGCAAATTCCCCGCGCGCCAGCACGAACAGGCCAGCCGCCTCGTCGCGCGCCAGCACCGGCTTAGTCCCGACAAATGCGTCTTTATCGAGCAAAACCCCGAGGCAATCGAAGCGGGCGCGTTTCACAATGATGTGGTGAGCGTGGTAAACGAGCGGGTGCTATTCACCCACCAGGAAGCCTTCGCCGACCAAGAAGGCGCCTACGAGGCAATCCGCGCGAAATTCCCTGCATTGGAAGTGGTTGAGGTGCCGTCCGCCAAGGTCACAATGGCCGAAGCGATCCGCACCTATCTCTTCAACGCGCAGCTTATCACCCTGCCCGATGGCACGATGAACCTTATCGTCCCCGAAGAATGCCGCGAAAGCCCGAGCGTGTGGGCCTATTGCGAAGAAATGATGGCCAGCGCGAAATCAGGGGGCGGCCCAATCCACAAAGTCGTGCCCGTCGATGTGCGCCAGTCGATGGCGAATGGCGGCGGTCCAGCCTGCCTGCGCCTGCGCGTGGTGTGCGATCCCGCCACGGTTGATCCGCGCTTCCAGCTCGATGAGGCCAAGGCCGACAGGATTGAAGCGGTCATCGCCGCTTGCTGGCCTGAACAGATCGACCCTGCCGATATCGGCAGCGAGGCGCTCGCCAAGAGCGTGATCGACGCGCGTGCGGCACTGCTCGACGCGCTCGACCTTGGGGTTCTTGCGTAGTTTTCCCAAGTCTGACCACGCAAGACGGTTAACGCCATTGCGCCGCCTTGTCGGAGGTGTTTACACTCAGGTAACCATTAACCTTCGAGAGCCCCAGCTTTGCGTGCTTGGCATGGGGCTTGCTCTGTAAGATGGGCACCAAGGAGCAACTATGCTAAACAAGATCGGGCGACTGTTTGTGATCAAGAACCGCTTTGAAGCGTTCGCGATTATTTATGCGCTTGCTCTTGGTGCGACCAACCGCGGCTATGCCTATCTCGAAAGCTTCCCGCCCTATTGGGGTGAGGCGCTGTTCCTGGCGGCGTGCCTGGCGGTCCTGATGGGTGGCGCGGCTATTCTGGATTCGCTCAAGACGAAAAACGAGCTTGAGGAATTGAAGGCAGAGCTGGCCGCCGATCGCGGCGAAAAGCGCGACTGACGCCTACTTGTTAAGCGGGTCCACGATGACCGCTTCGCCATTCTCGTCATACACCGGCAGTAGGGCGATATCTTCGGCATTGTCGACCATCAACGTCACCTGTTTGCGCCGGCGATCAAGGCGCGCCCCGACATATACCGGGGTGAGGCGCGGTTGGCCCCGCACGACCACGCGGCGATTGCGGAAATAGGAGCGCAGACGCGGCAGGCTTGCTTCGACCATTTTGGTTTCGCCATCGCGTTCAACGACGATCCCCTTGCCTTCACTCTCACCGCTTTCTGACGCCGCACGCCCGGTCTGCGGCGCAAGCAGGTTTTTCGTGTTGAGAATGTCGGTGAATGTCGCCTTGTCCAGCTCGATCACCACAACTTCCGGACTGCGCCCGGCGACGCGGTTGCGGGTGCGCCCGCCCACGCCTGAACCAAAGCTCGTGTCGATCCCGGCAGAAGCGAGCAGGTCAAGCTCAACCAGAGCGGAAGAATCGGAGATGATATTGTGCAGCTCGAACTTGTCGCCCGATGCGCGCACTTCGACCACATCCATGACGAGCGCCATGTCGTCCACCGCCTCGCTCGAACGTTTGCGCGCAGCGATCTGGAAACGGCGCGGCTCAAGGCATTCGACCGAGCAGATGTCGCGCAGGCGTTCAAGATATTGTTGATAGCTTTCCGCTTTGGAGGTGGAAGGAGTGAGAAGTGTGAGCGCCGATGCGGCGGCAACAAACAAGGCGGGTTTGATCACAGGTTTCCCTCGACAAAGGCAGGTGGGGGTTTCTGTTGCTAGCTACCCCCGGAGCCCCGGAATCCGCTTCTGTTGCCCGGTGGGTCCAACCGCGCATAGGCTTTGTAAATTCAGGCCGTTAGGCCGTCACATTACGCTGCGATTGCGAGTGCTTCGTTATCGTTTGCACTTATAAAGATGAACAGTTTTACGGGTTACTCAGCCCGGGCAAAAACTACGCTTTTCAGTCCACGTCGATCCTAGTTCGGCCCCGTCAAAACTCCCCGTTCACCAATTGGCTTTCGGGGCTTTATGGTGGAGCCGCCGGGTACTGCCCCCGGGTCCGTTGTACCTATTGCACACAGCAATTTATCGCCATAGTCCGCCGAAACGGACGAGTGATATATAGGGACGGCGAACCCAAATGAAAAGGGCGGACCATTACGGCCCGCCCAAATCGTGTGCGATGAAACGCACTAAAGTATCGCGAAGCGATTAGCCGACGGTGTCGACTTCATCAGCCATATCGTCAATGGCATCCGCTTCGTCTTCAATAGCGTCTTCCTGAGCTTCGGTCGGTGCTTCTTCAGCCATGTCGTCGACCGCATCGGCTTTGTCTTCAAGCATGTCCGATTGCTGCTCGTTAGCAGCTTCAGGACCACAAGCGACGAGTGAAAGCGACGCAGCAGCAGTGACGGCAACAAAAATCTTACGCATAATAATACCCCTCAAATGGTTGATGGGGACCGGGAAATCGCGACCCCACGTTTGAAGAAAGAGCGCAATAGGCCAAAGGTTCCATCAAATCCAACATTATTGCCACGAAAACGCCTTATTTCTTCAAATCGCGCTCGTTATCCACGTAAAAACCGATTGCGGCACCGTTGGCGATCCACCCCGTTCCGGATGCGTGATCGCAGTTCACGCCGCTTGCTCCCCGCGCATTTCAGCAAGAATCTTCTTGAGCACATCAAGCTGCGGGTCGGTCGGGATGTTCTCTTGCTTGGCGCTGTCTTCGGCCTCGCCCTGAAGTTCCTGCATTTCGTCGATCACCCGGTTCACTGTCTTCAAAAGCAGGAACAGAGCAACGGCGATAATCAGGAAATTGACAAGCTGTGTGAGGAAATCGCCATAGCCGAGCATGGCAACACCTGCCTCCTTGAGCTCGCCATAGTTGGTGAGGCTGCCCGAATACCCTTCGGGAACCGGGCCTAGCTGCAGGAAATAGTTTGAAAAATCGACATCACCGAACACCCACCCGATCAAGGGCATGATGATGCTTTCGGTAAGGGAGGTGACGATTTTTCCGAAGGCTGCGCCGATCACGACACCGATGGCCAGATCGAGCACATTGCCGCGCGCAATGAATTTGCGAAATTCTGCGATAAAATTCAAAGGGGTTCTCCTGTTTCCGGTGACCGTTCATGAACGGATACCAGAAACAGGGAGTTCCCGTAATAATTGACCCCGCCCCCAAGGATTGTCTTGGGCGACGGGGCCGGTGTGACTTACTTTTTCAAAGAGTCGCGGATTTCGATCAGCAGGTCGATCTCGCTTGGACCGGCCGGCGCTTCTTCTGCGGGCTCTTCGGGTTTCTCCATCGAGGCCTTCACCTTGTTGGCATAACGCACCAGCAGGAAGATGATGAACGCCAGGATGACGAAGTTGATGATCGTCGTGATAAGCGCACCGTAACCGATCATCGCCGCGCCCGCTTCTTTCAATGCCGCATAATCGGTCATCGAGCCTTCATAACCTTCGGGTGCGGAAAGCAGGATGAACTGCGAGGAGAAATCCGCGCCGCCAAAGATATAGCCGACAATCGGCATGATGACATCGCCCGTAAGCGAGGCAACGATAGTGCCAAAAGCGCCCGCGATAATAACCGCGACGGCAAGTTCCATGACATTGCCCTTGGCAATAAATTCCTTGAATTCGTTAAGCATTGTGATCCCCAGTTTTACGTTCGTTGGCGCCGCCTCCTAATGGCTCATCCGGTTTTGGAAAGGGCGCGTTACAAGTCTTTGCATAGCTTGAAACGGTTGCACAGGTGCCCTATGTCACCAATACACGTGATTTTCGCTGCCGAGGCGCGTGTGCCGACGCAGTTGTTTGGAAGGGAAACCCATGAATTTTCGCATGATCGGGCGCGGCTTCGTCGTCGCAGCCATCTCGTTGACGCTGGCTGCCTGCGGTATCAACTCGGTCCCCACTGCCGAGGAAGAAGCCAAGGCGAAATGGGCCGATGTCGAGGCACAGTTTCAACGCCGCGCCAATCTCATCCCCAACCTTGCCGAAATCGTTCAGGGTGCTGCTGAAAATGAGCGTGCAATCCTGACCGAAGTCACCGAAGCGCGCGCGCGTGCAACCAGCGTCAACATTTCCGCCGACAATCTTGGCGATGCAGACGCGATGCAGGAATATGCCGCCGCACAAGGGCAGATCAGCCAAGGCATCGGCCGCCTGCTGGCAAGTTTTGAAGCCTATCCGACAATTCAATCGAACCAGAACTATCTCGCGTTCCAGAGCCAGTTCGAAGGCACGGAAAACCGCATCGCGGTCGCCATTCGCGACTATAACGAGGCAGTGCGCAAATATAACACCACGATCCGCACCTTCCCCGATACGATTGGCGCCAACATCATCCACGGCGCAGAGCCGCTTGAGCCCTACACCTCGGTCACCGAAGGTGCAGAAGTTGCCCCCACGCTCGACATGACGTCGGATTAAGCAAGCGACCGTGCTCCGCCAATTTCTTCTCATCCTGGCGATGCTGGGGGCGCTGATCGCGTCTCCAGCCCTCGCCCAGCCGGAATTTCCCGCCCTTACCGGCCGCGTCGTCGATACAGCAGATATCATCCCTGCCGACGTTGAGGCGCAGCTGACCGCCAAGCTTGAGGCGCTCGAGACACAGTCCCAGCGCCAATTGGTCGTCGCAACCGTGCCGAGCCTTCAGGGCTATGATATCTCCGACTATGGCTATCAGCTGGGCCGCGAATGGGGGCTTGGCGATGCGCAGAGGAATGACGGCGCGCTGCTGATCGTGGCACCCAACGAACGCAAGGTGCGCATTGAGGTGGGCTATGGCCTCGAAGGCTATCTCACCGATGCGCTGTCCGCGCTCATCATCCAGAACGAGATCCTCCCGGCGTTTCGCGATGGCGATATGCCGGGCGGGGTTGTTGCAGGGACCGACGCGATCATATCGCAATTGGTTCTCCCACCGGACGAGGCCGCGCGCGTTGCGCAAGAAGCGACCGAGACCCGCCAGAGCGACGGCGGCTTTCCCTTCGGCTTCCTCATCTGGATCGGCTTCATGTTCTTCTTCTTCGTGCTGCCCATCATGCGCGGCGCGGGGCGCAGACGGAAATATCGCTCCAAGGGGAAAGGCCCCTGGGGCAAGCGGCGCGATGATGATGACGACGATTACGGCGGCGGCATGAGGGGCGCGGTTGGCAATATCATCCTGTGGGAAATCGGCTCGGCCATTGCGCGCGGCGCCATGTCTGGCGGCGGTGGCGGAAGCTCAGGCTGGGGCGGCGGAGGCGGCTTTGGCGGCGGTTTCTCCGGCGGTGGCGGCTCGTTCGGAGGCGGCGGCGCCTCGGGAGGCTGGTAAAATGCGGGGTGGTGACACATGGCTTATCTAAACGAAGACCAGCACAAAATTGTGTCGAGCGCCGTTAAAGAGGCGGAACTCACCACCTCTGGCGAGATCGTGACGGTGCTTGCCGATCGCTCGGACGAATACACCGATGTCGCGCTGTGGTGGTCGCTTGGCCTCAGTTTCACCGTGATGAGCCTGTTCGCAGCCTTCCCGTCGCCATTTCTCAACCTGTGGGACGCGGCTATCGGCGGTTGGGGTCATGAATGGACCACGGGCGAACTGGTCAGCATGACCATCGGCCTGGGTCTCCTCACCTTCCTGATCGCGCTCGGGCTCCAGCAATGGCAGCCCTTGAAGTTTTTCCTCATCCCCGCCCCGGTCAAGGCATCGCGTGCCCACGATCAGGCGATCAAACACTTCAAGGTCGGCGCAGAACGCCGCACAATCGGCGCAACGGGCGTGCTAATCTACCTTTCCATGCGCGAACACCGCGCGGAAATCGTCGCCGACGACAGCATTGCTGAAAAGGTCAATGCGGAAGTCTGGGGCGAGGCGATGGGCGATATGATCGTGCGCATCCGCAAGGGCCAGGTGGCCCAAGGCATGGCCGCAGGGGTGCGCGATGTGGGTTTTGTCCTGTCAGAGCACTTTCCACGCGGCGAGGACGACGAAAACGAGTTGCCCGACCGGCTGATTGAGGTCTAAGCCCGCCGCTCATATGAGCCATGCAAACTATACCAAAGACGCCGATGCCGACCAGCCGGAGGAAATCCGCTGGGAAGGCAAATTCATCGCCGCCAAAACGCGCGGGCGATGGGAATATGTCGGGCGCACACGCGGGATCAAAGCCGCCGCCATCATCGCGATTGATGAGGATGCGGATGGCACGCGCCATGTAATTCTCGTCAGCCAATACCGCGTTCCGCTGGGCCGTTTCTGCCTCGAAATCCCCGCGGGGCTGGTCGGCGATGACGATGGTGCAGAAGACGAGGCCGCCTATGATGCCGCGGCGCGCGAGCTTGAGGAAGAAACCGGCTACAAAGCGGGCAAGTTGAAAGTGTTGGGCGAATTTTATTCCTCGCCCGGCATGGTGTCCGAATGCTTCACCCTGCTGCGCGCCAGCGACCTTGAAAAGGTCAGCGAAGGCGGAGGCCTTGAGGGCGAAAACATTACCGTACACCGCGTGGCATTAGACAAGCTGTCCGATTTCGTTGCCGAATGGCGCGAGGCCGGCCACGGCGTCGATGTGCGCATCGCGATGCTGCTTACGCCGGAATATCTGGCACCGGAATAATTGGGAGAGAACACGAAATGACTAAACGCTGCGAAGGCAAACTCGCACTCGTTACCGGCGGCGCTCAAGGGTTGGGCCGCGCGCATTGCATCCGTCTGGCGCAGGAAGGCGCGCGCGTTCTTGCCACCGATATCAACGGCGAAGGGGCTGCGGAAACCGCGAAAATCGTCAACGCCGAAATGGGCGCTGGCACCGCTTTTTCGATCAGCCACGATGTCACCGACCCCGCCGCATGGGAAGCCGCCGTGGACGCGGCGCGCGAGCAGATGGGCGGACTTAATGTGCTGGTCAACAACGCTGGCATCGGCGTTCCGGGCAATATCGAGGATTGCGACTTTGCCGATTGGCAGCGGTGCTTTTCAATCAATGTCGACAGCATTTTTCACGGCTGCCAGAAGGCGCTGCCCCTGATGCGCGAGCACGCGCCGGGTTCGATCATCAACATCAGCTCGATCGCCGGCCTTATCGCAAGCGACACCATGCCCGCCTACAACGCCTCCAAGGCGAGCGTGTGGATGCTGTCCAAATCCATCGCCCTGCACTGCGCGAAGAAGAATATGCAGATCCGCTGCAATTCGGTGCACCCGACCTTTGTCGATACCCCGATCCTTGATGGAACGGCCAAGTCCGCGCAGCTTGACAAGGACGTTCTGCTGGAAAAACTCGCGCGGCAAATCCCGCTGAAATTTGTGGGCGAACCCAACGATATCGCCAATGCGGTGGTCTATCTCGCGAGCGATGAAAGCCGCTTTATGACCGGCGCAGAGATCAAGCTGGATGGCGGTATCTCGGCGATGTAGGCAAAACAAAAGGGGCCTTGCAGAAGGGCCCCTTTACGCTTGCGGTTCAGCGGTTCGCTTTTGAGCGATACCTATTCGGCGATCAACGCAATTGCGAGGTAGATCAGGATCGGGAAACCCATCCCCAGAAGAACCGCGCCGACAAATCCGATGCGCCAGATCAGCGCGTCGACGCCCGACCAGTTGGCTAGCCCTGCGCAAACACCGAACAGCTTGCCGTTGGCTTTGTCCAGGCGAAAGCCGCCGCCTGCGGGTGGTTGGCTGTTGTTGCGGGTCAGATTGCTCATGCAAGGGCTCCTATGGTCGAAAGTGCGGCGTCGGGTGAAACGATGGATTGATTGGCAGCGTAGGTTCCTGCGACCAATATTACGGTGATCAAAAGGGCTCCGGCACCGGCCATCACCCTGGCCGCTTTCGTGCTGGAAAGATCAAAAAACGAGTACATTATCCTATCCTGTCAGTGGAATTTGCGGACAGCTTTTGAAGCGCTGTTCTCGTGCCCGCGCTTTATGCGATGGGGCTTGCGGGGATCATCGCATAAGCGGTGGCAACAACACCGGTGGTCACCATCAGGCTGAAGGCGGCGGCGAAGAAGCGGGTTGTGGTTTCGTTGGAAAACATGGGTGGGGCCTTTCGTGAGTAGGGTGAGAGCTTTCGGGAGGAAAGCGTGTGGTCGTTATGCGATCGCTGGCGATCCAGGCACGATGGCGTAAGCGAACAGGGTTGCTGATACGACGAGTGAGAAAGCAGCAGCGACGAAGCGGTTTGCGGTGTTGTTGGCAGTCATGATTGGTCTCCTAAGTTCAAGTTTTGGTTCGTTTTCCCGGCTAATCCGGGGACACCAAAGACATTGCAGGAGGTGTGCCAAACTTGAAAAATGGCGGAACTCTGCGGTTTACGCGAAGTTACAATCCTTGCGCGCCGTTCATCATTCCGAAAGGTTGGGATTTTTCACCAAGAGTTAGTATCGGTGATTTTACGCTCACCAAGGCTGTGCTTTCGTCCCGCCCCTGCTAGGCAATTTTGCAGCTATGGCGCTTTCGAAAATCACCTTGCAGAATTTCCGCAACCATGCCGCAAGCGAGCTGGGGGACACGGCGCATTTCAACCTGCTTGTGGGCGAGAATGGCGCTGGCAAGACCAATGTCCTGGAGGCGATCTCGCTGCTTGCGCCGGGTCGCGGGCTAAGGCGCGCGCATTTGGCGGATTTGGCACGCAAGACGTCCCCTGATGCAGCACCCGGAGCATTCGCCATCGGTGCGACCCTGATCGAGCAGGGCCAGACGTCGGCGCGCATCGGCACCTACACCGAAAGCCAGCGACCCACCCGCCGGCTTGTGCGGATCAACGGGGCGGAAGCAAAATCCTCTGCGCTCAGCGAATGGCACGCCGTGGCCTGGCTGACCCCTTCAATGGACGGCCTTTTCACTGATAGCGCGGGCGCAAGGCGCCGCTATATCGACCGTATGGCGCTGGCGATTGAGCCCACTCATGCGCGCCACGTCAACCAGTTGGAAACGGCTCTTCGCGAACGCAATCGCCTGCTCGAAGAACGCAGCGATGCCCGCTGGCTCGACGCGATAGAGGCGCAGGCCGCGCAGCACGGCAGCATGGTGGCCGAGACGCGAGCCTCGCTTGTTGCGCGCCTTTCGGATGAGCTTTCCGCCCTCCCCGCAGAACCGTTTGCGCGCCCTATCCTCACCTATCGCCCCGGCGGCCCGACGGGTCCGGAGGAATTGCTCGCTCAATTTGCGCGCAGCCGTCCACGCGACCGAGCCGCTGGCAGAGCCCTCACCGGCCCGCACCGCGATGAACTGGAAGTGGTGATGGCCACCAAGGACCGTTCCCCCGGCCCGCCTGCCGCCAGCTGTTCGACCGGCGAACAAAAGGCGATGCTGATCGCGATCACGCTGGCGCACGGCGTTCTGGCATCGTCTGGCCGCCCCAGCGTGCTGTTACTCGATGAAGTCGCCGCCCACCTCGATCCGGTGCGGCGCAAAGCGTTGTTTGACCGCTTGCGCGCGGGCAAGGCACAGGTGTGGATGACCGGAACAGAGCTTGCGCCTTTTGCCGACATTCAGGAAGAAGCCGCCATCTGGCGGGTCAGCGGCGGGACGTTGGAGAGGCTCTGACGCTATTGTTCGGCCTCGTCCTCTGGCAGGGCCGCCGCCACCTCATCGACAGTCGAAGCGACCAGCGCCTCTATCCCTTCGGCGGTGGGATGGATGCGGTCATCCTGGAACAATTCTGGCCGCGTGTAGATGTCTTCGAGCCAGAAATCGATCAGCGCGGTATCATACTGCTCGGCCAAATCGGCATAGATCGCATCGAAAGCTTCCTGATACTCAGCGCCATAATTGGGCGGAGAGCGCATCCCCATAATGAGCACCGGCACATCGGCCCCGCGCAAGGTGGTCAGCATCGCTTCGAAATTGGCGCGCGTTTCCTCTGGCGAGATACCGCGCAGCAGGTCATTGCCGCCCAGTTCAAGGATGAACAGGTCCGGCGTCGCCTCCTGCCCTTCCAGCGTAAAGGCCAACCGGTCGCGGCCCGCACGGCTCGTATCGCCCGAAACGCCTGCGTCAATCACCCGCGCATTGATCCCGCGCGCTCTCAACGCGCCTTCGAGTTTTTCCGGATACCCTTCCGGCTCTGCAAGATTGTAGCCTGCAAAAAGGCTGTCCCCGAAGGCGACGATCCGCACCTCTTCGCCCATTACGGGAACGGGCATGGCGCCCTCTTCAAAAGCTGCATCGCCGCTCGCCTCTGGTGCGTCTTCGACGGGCACTTCTGCCCCGCAAGCAACCAGTGCCAGCGCAGCGACGGGACCCAGTATGGTTTTCACACGTAGTGTATTACTCTGCCAGAAGCGCATGAGCATCTGCGAACCTCTTGAATTGCTACTTGTTTGAAAATTGCCTCTATCCCATCTGGAACCCAATGACAAAAGCCGCAACACAGCCAGCCCCCGCGCCCACCCCTGCCCCCGCTCACGATGCCCCCGCGCACAATGCCCCGCTCGCAATCAGCGCGCGTGGATTGGCCCTCACGCTCGGTTCGTCCAGCGCCCCGGTCGAGATCCTCAAGGGCATCGACCTCGATATCGAAGTGGGCGAAGTGGTGGCCCTGCTCGGCCCGTCGGGATCGGGCAAAAGCTCGCTCATGGCAGTGCTTTCAGGGTTGGAGCGCGCAAGCGGCGGGTCGCTGACCGTTGCAGGACAGGATTTTGCCTCGCTCGATGAAGATGGGTTGGCCGCCGCGCGCCGGGGGCGGATCGGCATTGTGCTGCAAGCCTTCCACCTTTTGCCCACCATGACCGCAACAGAAAACGTGGCGACCCCGATGGAGCTTGCGGGAAGCAAGGATGCAAGCCCCCGCGCCCGAGAGGAATTGACCGCCGTTGGCCTTGCCCACCGCACCGACCATTACCCCACACAGCTTTCCGGCGGCGAGCAGCAACGCGTCGCCATTGCCAGAGCCACCGCGCCTCGCCCCACGCTGATCTTCGCCGATGAGCCCACCGGCAATTTAGACGCATCGACGGGAGAGGAGATCGTCGAACTTCTCTTTACCCGCCGCGCGGAAACTGGTGCGACCTTGCTGATTATCACCCACGATGCGAGCCTTGCCGAAAGATGCGAGCGCGTCCTCACCATGGCGGACGGCGTAATCGTATCGGACCGCCGCACCACCAACGCAGCGCCAGCGGTTGAGGCCGCGGAATGAGCGCGGATAGCGCGGCCACGCACGGTCTTGGCTGGGCCGATGCGTGGAACATCGCCCGGCGCGATCTGAATGCGCGGTTCAAGGGATTGCGGCTCCTGCTGGTGTGCATATTCCTTGGCACGGCGGCGCTCGCCGCGATCGGCACGCTCACCGCCTCGATCGAGCGCGAGCTTGAAAGCTCGGGGCGCGAACTTCTCGGCGGCGATCTTGAGGTTGAAGTCTGGCAGCGTGACCTGTCATCCGACGAACTGGCCACTTTAAGCGAATATGGCGAAGTGTCCGGCGGTTACCGCCTGCAAGCCATGGCCAGCACCGATGACGCCGCCGCGCCGGTTGAACTTAAATCGGTTGAAGACAATTATCCGCTGTTCGGGACACTCACCCTGACCGATGGCACCAAGGCCACGGCGCCCAGCGGCAACAACGCCTATCTCGCACAAGGGGCATTGGATCGCCTCGGCATCGAAGTGGGCGACAGTTTTCGCGTAGGCACGATGAGCATGGTGGCCGCTGGTGTGATCGCGAACGAGCCTGATCGTCTGTCGGAAGGGTTCCAGCTTGGGCCGACGGTGATCGTTGACAAAAACGTGCCGATTGATGCTGGCCTCCTACAGCCCGGATCGCTCTATCAGAGCAAATACCGCATCGCTTTTGACGATGCCGGGGTCGATCCCGAAGGGGTCGAGGAAGCCCTCACCGAGGCGTTTCCCAATGCCGGATTTGATTTCCGCAACCGCGACCGCGCCTCGCCCGGCGCTGACCGGTTCGTGACGCGCATGAGCGACTTTTTGACGCTTGTCGGGCTTGCCGCTCTGGTGATCGCAGGGATCGGGATTGCAGGAGGCGTCTCCTCCTATCTCGACCAGCGCCGCGCGAGCATTGCGACATTGAAAGTGCTCGGCGCATCAAGCCGCGACATTGTGCGCATTTACGCGCTTCAGATTGCCGTTGCCGCAGTCGTGGGCAGCGCGCTTGGCCTTGCCACCGGCGTTCTGGTCACACCGTTTCTCGGTATGGCCTTGGAAGGGCTTTTGCCTGTCGAGGGCGGCTTTGTGATCGAGCCTGCGCCGCTGCTGCTTGCGGGTGGTTATGGCATTCTCGTCGCCTTTGCCTTTGCCTCCGCGCCGCTGCTACGTGCGCGTTCTTTCCCGGCAATGGCCCTGATGCGCAGCCGCATCGTGCCGCTGTCGCGTGACAAGCGCGCGCTCTTCGCCACTGCCGCCGGGCTTGTCGCAATCTGTGTGTTGGCGCTTGTCACATCGAGCCAGGTTCTTCTGACCGCAGGGTTCCTTGTGGGCGCCGGGCTCGCTCTTCTGGCGCTCGCGGCGCTTGGCCTCGGGTTGCAATATGCGGCGCGCAAACTGCCACGCCCGTCCAACCCGCTCCTGCGATCTGCGCTTGCGAACATTCACCGCCCCGGCGCACCGACCAGCGCGCTTGTAACAGCGCTCGGCTTCGGGCTTGCCGCCTTTGTGCTGCTTGCCGCGATCCAAAGCGCGATTGACGGCAATATCCAATCCCGCGTCCCCAAAGAGGCGCCGGATTATGTCGTAATTGACCTGGCGCCCGAAAACGAGGCGCAGTTTACCGAGCTCGTAACCTCACCTTTCCCCGATGCCGTCGTTCGCACGGTCCCCACGATGCGCGGCGCGGTTCTCGCCTTTGGTCCTGAAGGGGACATGCAACGCACCGCCGATCTTGAGGAGATCCCCGATGGCGCATGGGCGCTTCGCGGGGAGCGCGGCATCACCTATTCCGACACCGCCCCCGATGGCAGCCGCGTGGTCGAAGGATCGTGGTGGAGCCCGTTCCATACCGGTGAGCCGCTCGTCTCCATCGACAAGGAATTTGCCGACGCCGCAGGGCTTGAGGTGGGCGATATGCTGACCATGGGTATCCTTGGCCAAACCCGCGATGTGCGCATTGCAAACTTACGCGAAATCGACTGGGAAACCATGGGGTTCAATTTCACCATGGTCTTTTCCCGCAACGCCATTTCCGATGTCCCGCACAAGCTTTCTGCGACCATCGACCTGCCTGATGGCGCCAGCACGCAGGAGCGGGCCGAACTGCTGCGCGCGATGGTGCGCGAATATCCGTCAAGCTCTGTCGTCGAAGTCGGCGATGTGCTGGTCCAGGCGGCGACATTGCTTGAACAGGTGGGTCTTGCGACCCTTGCCGCTGCTGCGGTCGCAGTGCTCGCTGGTCTTGCTGTTCTGATGGGAGCCATCGCGGCTGCGCGTGCGGCGCGGACGTATGACACGGTGGTTTTGAGGGTGATGGGCGCAAGCCGCCGTCAGATCCTTGGCCTGCAATTGGCCGAATACGGGCTTATCGCGGGCGCTCTGGCGCTTGTGGCGCTGGCGCTCGGCTCCGGCCTTGCGTGGGTAATTATCACCCAGCTGTTCGAATTTGACTGGTTGCCCGATTGGGGCGTGGTGCTCGCCGTGCTTGGCATGGGGCTGGCGATGGTGCTCGCCTTTGCGCTTGGCGGATCGCTCCCGCTGCTGCGCGCAAAACCGGCACAGGCGCTAAGGGAGCTTTGAGACCCCGCTTAGCGCCTGCCGATTGGCCGGGTTACTCGAAAACTTGCGCGTTATGCGGGTCCTTGGGATCCGGGCCAAAGCGGTTCGGCCCGTCGGTTCCCGGCAATGCCATAATCACGATAAAAGCGATCGAGATGATGAAGCCGATGAGCGGGATCATGCCGCCCAAGATAAAGCCAAGATACCACCAGCCCGACATATCGCGGTCGTGGAGGCGCCGCACGGTCACGGCAATGCTCGGGATGACAATGGCAAGGGCAAACAGGCCATAAAGGCCAAGCCCTGCCATACCCAGAGTGCCGACGCCGGCAAACGGATCAGCGTCCACCGCATAGGGATCGGTGACCGATGTGCTCATGATCGAGAAGAAGGTCGGACCTGCAAGAACCACCGCCACGAGGGTGGTGAACAGCATGAACATCCAGAACTCTTTGCGGCGCGAGCGGCCTGAAAACTGCGCATAGCGCTTAAGCGGTAAAATCATCCATTCCATTACGTGATCCCCTTTCGTGTGGTCGCTCCAATTCGACCCTTCAACTTAACCCTCAATGCGGCAAGCAGCGCCCCTCAGCGCCGCCGCCCCTTACTCAAAAACGTCGGTGTCGATGTGGCTTTCACCCGGTTTCGCCTGCAGGACCAGAGTGCTGCAGATGATGTCGTGCAGGCCCTGCTTGCGACCGGTGAACGCGACCATGATGTATCCGATCAACAGCAGTAGCCCTGACAGGATTTTCGCAAAATAGCGGCCAATTGCGCGCAAGGGCGAAATCCGGCGGCCATCAAGGTCGGTCACAACCAGTCCCAATGCAGCTTTGCCCGGTGTCGCTTGGCGCGCAGACGATTCAAAGCCCGCAAAATAAGCAATGCCGATTATGAAAAGCACGAGGTTGAGAAGCGGCGAATCCGATTGTGTGTTGGCGGAAAATCCGCCCGCAGTGGTGTCCGTGACCGTCTCACCAAAAGCAAACAGCAGCGCGAATTGCACGACCATCAAAATGACGAAGTCGATCAGATAGGCAACGACGCGAAGCCAAAAACCACCATAATTCATTATATTGCCCCTAACCCCTTGTAGGGATGCAAAACTACACGAGCGCAGGCGCAACACAAGACCAAGAAGGGCGCGCCTTTGCGTTGCTCCACGAAAAAGCCCCGCCGCAAGTTTCCTTGCGAGCGGGGCCAATTCTTTCAGCTAATCGCGATGATTAGAACTTGAAGCGAACCACGCCGCCATAGGTGCGCGGCTGGCTTGGGTAACCAGACACCGAACCCGCCTGCGCAACAGCGTCAAACACGGTCAGGATGTACTGGTCATCGAACAGGTTACGGGCAAAGGCGCCCACTTCCAGACCATTGTTCAAAGCCAGCGTCATCGAGGTGTTCACCAGGTTCACTTCGCGACGGAAGATGCGGGTGTTACCCAGCGCCGTGTTGAAGGTTGGCAGACCGTTGTTGATGTCGGTGTTGCTTTCGTGGTTGTAGTCGATGCGCGTAATCAGACGCGTACCGCTGTCCCACTCGTGGGTGTAGGTCGCGCTTGTTGCAATCGACCATGCAGGAATACCTGCCGGACGCTGCCCCGAAAGATCGCCGTTCACGCTTCCGGGGAAGCTGTCGAAAAGCGGATCGAGATGGGTCATCGCGAAGGTCAGGACCAGGCCATCGGTAGGCTGGACCGTTGCATCGAATTCGAAACCCTTGACCGATTGGCGGCCTGCATTGCGCAGCGCAAAGCCGGTGCCGGTGAATGCAAGGCTTTGGAAACCGTCGATGGTTTGGTCAAACAGCGCAAGGTTGAAGCCGAAGCCGTCCCACTGACCCTTGATGCCGATTTCATAAACCTCGGCTTCCTCTGGACCGGCAAAACGCGAACCCGACACAAGGTTTGGCACAGCCAGCCCTGCGTTGATGATCGGCGAATCCGGCGCAGCGAAAGTCGAACCGCCCGGCCCTGCGACAAAGTCGGTAGCCAGCGGACGGCTGTCACGCGAAAGGTTCACCGAGCTCGCCTTGAAGCCGGTTGCATAGCTTGCATACACGTTGACTTCCGGTGACACTTCGTAGGCGATACGACCGAGATAGGTCAGTTTATCGTCGCGTGTCCGGCCGTCTTCAACTGCGTTCGGGATTGCAAGGAACGGTGGTTGGAACTGGAACGCAGCCAGACCCAGCAGCGGGTTAATCGAAGGATCGGTTGCCGCCGCGAGCAGAGCCGCTTGGTTTGCAGCCGGGAGCGCCTGGAACTGGTCACGGGTAGTGACCCCGCCCATCGTCGCACCGGTAATGAAGGCATCGACAAAGTTGACTTGCGCCAGCGGGTCAAACGACGTCTGGCTCAGCGCGAAGTCTTTCTTGTCATCGGTGTAGTTGAAACCACCGGTGAGAACGAGGCCATCAACCGGCTCAAAATCAACCGTGCCGAAGATCGACCAGCTGGTGTTGTCCATGGCGAAAGTTTCTGAGGTCAGAAGCGGCGTGTTGAAGATCGTTTCCTGACCAAAACCGAAACCGCCCGCTGCAACAGGTGCTTCGAGCTGGTTGAACAGGGTTGGTTGCCCGGTCAGAACCGCGACGGGATCCTGGCCAGCAAGAATTTCGAAGAAGTTGCGGATGTCCGCGCCGTTCTCGATCGAGCTGTCCTGCGAGATTTTCTCGTCGAAGTAGTAACCGCCAAGCAGGAAGTTGATGGGGCCATCAAAATCCGACGTGATACGGACTTCCTGCGTGAAGGTGTCAACCTCCTGAGCGCGCCGTTCATTGGCGATATCGGCACTGCTGTAATCGATGTCCGACAGGAACGAGTTGCGCAGTTCGCGATAGGCGGTGATCGACGTGAAGGCGATCGGACCAGCGTTGTAGTCCATCTGGAGCGAAGCGCCGTAGTTTTCGACTTCGTTCGTTGGAACAACGTTCAGGAAAGCGTTGTATTCGTAAAAGTCAGCCGGATCAGCGATCTGACCGCCGACTGCTGCGATGCCGGCAGCGGTTGGGCCATTGACCAGTGCGCCGACCTGACAGCAGATTTCATCAATTTTCGAATAATCGACAATCGCGCGGGCGCGGAAATCGGACGTTGGTTCGAACAAAAGCTGACCACGAACCGAGTAACGGTCACGATCGTTCTGTTCTTCATCAAGGTTGACGATATCGGCATAACCGTCGCGGCGTTGGTAGTTACCATCGACCGACCATGCGACCGTGTCGCTCAGCGGACCGGTGAGGTCGCCTTTAAGCACCATGGTATTGAAGTTGCCGTAAACTGCCTCGACGCTGCCGCCGAACTCGAATTGTGGTTCGCGGGTGACAACCGAGATCACACCGGCTGATGCGTTCTTACCGAACAGGGTCGATTGCGGGCCGTTCAGAACCTCGATGCGTTGCACATTGGGAAGATCGCCCAGAGCCGCCGCAGAACGCGAACGGAACACGCCGTCGATGAACACGCCGACCGATGGCTCGATACCGAAGTTGTTGTCGCCGTTACCAAAGCCGCGAATAATAAACGTCGATGCCGACGATGTTTGCAGCTGGCTGACGCGCAGCGACGGGGTCACGGTTTGCAGGTCGAGAACGTCGCGGATTTGCGCATTCTCAAGTGTTTCGCCGGTGGTAACGCTAACCGAGATTGGCGTCTCCTGAAGCGTTTGCTCACGCTTGGAAGCGGTCACGATAATGACGCTGCTGTCATTTTCGTCTGCAAGCTCTGGCAAATCGCTGTCTTGAGCGAAAGCGGTGGTTGGTGCGGTGATGGCAAAGCCGGCAGCGCCTGCCAAAAGTGCAGTGCGCAGGGGACCGGCTACGCCGGAAGCATATGAACGCATGGGAATCCTTCTCCTCGTCTCTCTCGTCAAAGCGTCGGCCAATTTTGTTGCATCCCCAGATGCATTTGGCCTGTTCGCTTGTGATCGCCCGCGTGATCTACTCGCTTGTTTGCAAGCTAACAAGCGCAGAAACGCAAGGATTCAGCGCAGATATGCAGCTCTGTTGCCAAGGAGTCACACTTGCATTGCATGCAGCAGTGTCAAAGATTTTGCACAGCAAAAAAACGCATGAAAACGGCTGACGTTGCGTCAAGCTGCGTTTGTGCGGGCATCCGATCTCTTGCCCCTTCCCCCACAGCTGCGAAATATACGCTCTTGTTGCATCGCACCACAGCGTCTAAGGACGCGCAAAATTTCCCCACGCTTTATAAAGATTGAGCCCACTTATGTCTCGCGACCTCAGAAACATCGCGATTATCGCGCACGTTGACCATGGTAAAACCACTCTGGTTGACCAGCTTTTCCGCCAATCCGGCACTTTCCGCGATAACCAGCGCGTTGAAGAACGGGCCATGGATTCCGGCGATCTGGAAAAAGAGCGCGGGATCACCATCCTTGCCAAATGCACCAGCGTTGAATGGGAGCATGAAGGCACCACGACACGCATCAACATCGTCGATACCCCCGGCCACGCCGACTTTGGCGCCGAGGTTGAGCGCATTTTGTCGATGGTCGACGGCGTCATCCTTCTGGTGGACAGCGCCGAAGGGGCGATGCCACAAACCAAATTCGTGACCGGCAAGGCGCTTGCCCTTGGCCTGAAGCCCATCGTGGTCGTCAACAAGATCGACCGTCCCGATGGCCGCCCTCAAGAAGTGCTGGACGAGGTGTTCGACCTTTTCGCATCGCTTGATGCAAGCGACGAACAACTGGATTTCCCTTCCCTCTTCGCAAGCGGCCGCGATGGTTACGCCAGCGAAGACGAGAGCGCACGCGAAGGCGACCTCAACCCGCTGTTCAAACTCATCACCGAGCACGTGCCAGCGCCGGGCCTCGACACCTCGGGCAAGTTCAGCTTTCTTGCGACACTGCTTGACCGCGACAACTTCATGGGCCGCGTTCTGACGGGCCGGGTCCAGTCGGGCACGCTCAAGGTGAACGATCCGATCCACGCAATCGACATGGACGGCAACGTCGTCGAAGTCGGACGCGCTACCAAGCTCATGAGCTTTGACGGGCTTGAGCGCGTGCCGGTTGATAGCGCGCAGGCAGGCGACATCATCGCGCTCGCCGGCCTTGAGAAAGCAACCGTTGCCAACACCATTTGCG
Organism: Qipengyuania sp. S6317L1; assembly: GCF_023015615.1. Classification (GTDB taxonomy): domain Bacteria; phylum Pseudomonadota; class Alphaproteobacteria; order Sphingomonadales; family Sphingomonadaceae; genus Erythrobacter. The sequence continues at coordinate 153,364 of NZ_JALKAJ010000002.1, forward strand.
ACCCATCGGTCAAAGAGCCCATCGAAGCACAGCCGATCGACCCGCCGACGCTCGCCATGCGCTTTGCCGTCAATGACAGCCCGCTTGCAGGGCGCGAAGGCGACAAGGTAACGAGCCGCATGATCCGCGACCGTCTCTTCCGCGAGGCCGAAACCAACGTCGCCATTCGCATTACGGAAAGCGCCGACAAGGACAGCTTCGAAGTCGCGGGCCGCGGCGAATTGCAACTGGGCGTTCTGATCGAAACCATGCGCCGCGAAGGCTTCGAGCTTGGCATCAGCCGTCCCAAAGTGCTTCTTCGCGAAGAAGACGGACAGAAGATGGAGCCATACGAAACCGTCGTGATCGACGTGGACGACGAACACTCGGGCACCGTCGTTGAGAAGATGCAGCGCCGCAAGGCCGACCTTACCGAGATGAAGCCGTCGGGCCAGGGCAAGACCCGCATCACCTTCTCGGCTCCATCGCGCGGCCTTATCGGCTATCACGGTGAATTCCTGTCCGACACGCGCGGCACCGGGATCATGAACCGCCTGTTCGAGAAATACGGCCCCTACAAAGGCCCCATCGAAGGCCGCAACAATGGCGTCCTCATCTCCAACGGCGACGGCGAATCCAACGCCTACGCGCTCAACATGCTCGAAGAACGCGGCGAATTGTTCGTAGGCCCGTCGATGAAGCTGTATGAGGGCATGATCATCGGCGAGAATGCCAAGCCAGACGACCTTGAAGTCAACCCGATGAAGGCGAAACAGCTCACCAACATCCGTTCAAGCGGCAAGGACGATAGCATCCGCCTCACCCCGCCGCGCCGGATGACGCTGGAACAATCGATTGCCTATATCGACGATGATGAAATGGTCGAAGTGACGCCGCAATCGATCCGCCTGCGCAAAACCGCTCTCGACCCGCATGAGCGCAAGCGGTTGAAACGCGCGAAGGCGAGCTAATCCGCTCGCCTACGCCTCATTTCGCGACAATGCGTGAGAATTTCGCGCAACCCTGAATACATCAGGCTTGATCGGCGGCGGCACGGTTGAGGGCCAACGCGCACCAATCAGGCGATCCTTTGCGATCCATGCGAAATTGACCATGTCCGACTGGTTGCCGCCAAGCACCCGGTAGGCGCCATCGTCCTCGCCTGAATAAAAGCCGACGTGCCCTTTCCAGCCGCTGCGCGACCCTCGCCAGAAGACCAGAACCGCGCCCATCGTCGGCTCGATGGGGATGCCAAAGCTGCTCCACCGCCGCGCGGTCAGCGGGCTTGATGGCAGCGGCTCCAGATCGAGCGTCGAGCCGATGCAATGCGCCACGAACAGGCCGCACCACGGGATATCGTCGCTGCGATAGGCAATGCCGCGATCGTCGGCCCAGTCGATGATGGTGCGATTGCTCGCAGGGCCGGGCACCTCTTTCGTGCCATATTGCCGCGCGGCCTCTTCATACCAGACCGTCATTGGCTCATCCGACACATCAAGGTCGGTAGCAGCGACCAGAGCAGCGGTGGTAAGCGGCCCCACCACTCCATCGGGATCGAGCCCGCTGGCAATCTGAAAACTTCTGACGGCTGCTGCGGTTCTGCGCCCCCAGATCCCGTCAATCGGCCCCGGCTTGTAGCCAAGGCGCGCCAAGATTTTCTGCACTTCGAGTGTCGTCATAATTCCCCCCGCAATTCAACACTATGCGCTGCACCCGGCCAAAGGACAAAGGGCCCCTAACCCCGAACAGTCTTTGCACAACACCCTTCATAAAGGAGCAAAGCCGCGTCACACGTGCAAAAAGCCACACCTCAACTTCGCCGGGCCAAGTAATGGTATCATGCGAGCCGCAAGACGACACAACCCAGTGCCCATGGGGTGGCTTCTGCTCGCGCTGTGAAAGAATGGGGGGGACGTCACATGCCGATGGACAGAGCGCCAATATTTGCCAGCCTTGCAACCCAATTGCCCGGTGTCTGGAATGTGGAGGGCAATATCGCGGCATTTGATCGCATCATCGACAGCTGGGAGGCGGCACAAGCCCCCGCCGAAACGCAATACGCCTTTCCGGTGGCAGCGATTGACGCTGATCTGTTGGCGCTGGTGTCATCAAAGTCCGCCGCCGAGCTAGAACAATGGGTCGCCCCGATCCAGGCGGCCTGTGCAAATTACGAAATCACGACGATCCGCCGTGTGGCTGCGTTTATCACAACGCTCGCGCATGAGGCCGGTTTCAAAGTCGGCGCGCGCGAGAATATGAATTATTCCGCCAAGCGCCTGAGCCAAGTGTGGCCCCACCGATACGGGCGGCGTGGCCCCAACCAGAAAGCAAAGTCCCTTGACCGCAATCCCGAAGCCATCGCCAATGACGTCTATGCCAATCGCATGGGCAATGGCCCTGCGTCGTCAGGTGATGGCTGGCGTTTTCGTGGAACTGGCCCGATCCAGCTGACGGGTCGCGACAATTTCACCGCGTTTGCCGATCATCTGGGTATCGCGCTTGAGGAAGCCGAGGCGCTCATCCTTACGGTTGAAGGCGGCATTCAATCGGCCGCATGGTTCTGGGATGAAAACGACATCAACCGCCTGGCCGACACGCCCGGCATCGCCGACGAAACCCGCCGCATCAACGGAGGCACCAACGGCATCGCTGATCGCAAGAAGAAGTTCGACGGACTGGTCGATGAATTGCTGGAGCGGGAGAGGGCTGTTGGGGGTTAGGCCATGCATCATGACCGAGCACTAGACTTAGATGCAAAAAAGGTGCTTGGATGGCTTAGGGTTTCAAGTTGATCGAGGGGGCGATCTATTCGAAAAATTGCGACAAAATGGATTGTAAAAACACTGAGCTTCGTAGGCGTAGCCAGCGTGGGTGGCATAACAAGTTATCAAACGGCCCGCTCATCCATTGAGCAACCACGAAACCCAGATTTCCTGGATGTTATCACATGGGTATTGAGCGGCAGTGATATTAGCGCTTTGATGGCAGCGGTCGTAGCCGGCGCCGGGACCCTTGCAACCTTCTACCAGCTAGCCTTCGATGATCCTTACACTGCCAAGCAGGGTAGAGGCGATCGAAAACACCAGAACGCGTCATTTAAGGTTCTCGACAAACGAAACGACGCGCGCAGCGGACAGATTATCGAAGTTGTCAGACGAGACAAACACGAGCAAGCTCTTGCCGATTTGATCGCTGGACGCGCCGAAGAAAAATTGCGCAGGAGGTATGAACGGGCCTTGGGACTTAAACGGTTTGACGGCTCAGAGCTTTCAAACCGACAAGCTGGTGAGATTGCCATTGCTGCACAGGAGGCGGAAAATTCTTCAGATCCGGCATCGCGTCAAATTGCAAGGCTCTTCGATGAGGGAAAGATCGTCGAAGCCGCAAGCCTCAAAGCCGAACTCGCCCAGAAGATCCTACAACAGCAAAAAGAAAGCGCAGCTGCCGCATTTGAATCGGCCGGTTATCTTGCATTGCCCTTCGATCCGAACAAAGCTGCAGAACACTTCGCTGAAGCGATTCGCCAAAGCGATCACATGGTTTGGTCGCGGATACAGCTTAGCCGAATTCTCTATTCCAAAGGCAGGCTTTCCGTGGCAAAAAAGCTGTTGGTCGAAGCGGTCCCATCAGCGACGGACCCTTTCGAAAAGACGGCTCTCTATAACGGCCTTGGCACACTCGCATTGGAGAGCCAAAACTTTGACGAAGCCGAGCGGCTCTACACCAAAGGGCTGGATTTCGTTGAAAAGCAAATCGAAGCCAATCCCGACGACCCCGATCTGAAATTTGAATTGGCGATCAGCGATAGCAAGCTAGGAGAGTTGTCCTCTCTGCGCGGTGATTTCGATAAGGCGGAGTTGCACCACCGCAGAAGCGCAGAAACAAGCCGGTTGCTTCTTTCCGAGCATGGCGAAAATCCCGTCATCGCGCGTGGATATTCCATCGATCTGATGAGACTTGGTCAAGTTCACTTGACGCGTGCGGGTGTTCATTTTCAGAATGAAGATGATGATGCTGGACGAAAGGAAATCTTCAGAGCCAGGGAACCTTTGGAAAAAGCCCTTGAACTGCGACGAGATTTGGTTCGGTCTTACCCGGATGAATGGCGATATAAACGCGATCTATCTGTGGTACTTCTATCGCTGGGCGCCTTGGACCATACTATTGGAGAGCTAGATGCGGCCAAAGAGAAAATCACCGAAGCGAGCGAGCTAGATGAGCAACTCTTGGACGCAGACCCAGATAACGCGGTCTGGCATATCGCGGCAATTCGCTCGAGGGCTTTGCTGGCGGGAGTGGCCATTGACCCAACTGATTATGCAAACGCGCTTCCAATCGTTCAGGGTCTTCAGGATGAACTGAAAGAATTCAACGTTAGTCATCCTGAGTTTGCCCTTATTGAAAAGGATATCCGTGACATCCAGACATCGATTGATCTCCTGAGGAAGAAAATTGCATCGGCGAAGTCTTGATTTGAGACGAAAGCAAGAGCGCCTTGTGTTTTCTTTATCAGGGCCAGACGATACCGAAGAGGGCCGCAGGCCCTTCTCCCGACACAACTACACCCCCTGCAATGCGCTCGCTCAGCCCGCCAGATTGGGCTGGCCATTGCTCGCGCTGACCCCGCCATCGACCGGCAGGTTGACGCCGGTGATGAACGCTGCATCCTCGCTTGCAAGGAAGGCGGCGGCAGCGGCGATATCCTCAGGCTCGCCAATGCGGCCAAGCGCGACGCGGTTCATGAATGCCTTCATCGTGTCGTCATTCGACAATACGCCATCCACCATGTCAGAGCGCGTGATCGAAGGGTTGATCGCATTGACCCGTACGCCCTTCGCACCGATCTGTAAGGCGAGCCCGCGAGTAAGGTTCGTCACCGCCCCTTTCGACGCGTTATAGATCGGCAGCATGGAATCTCCGCCAATGCCTGACACGCTGGAAATGTTGACGATTGAACCCTTGCTTTTGATCAGATGCGGTATGCTTGCGCGGCTAAGATAGATGACGCCTTTCACATTGATGTCGATGATGCGGTCAATCTCTGCATCGTCGGTCTTGTGAAGGATGCCCCCGCCGCCGACGCCGGCATTGTTGACCAGGCAATCGAGGCCGCCAAAGCGCTCCACCGTCTTGGAAACGATCTCATCCGCGAAATCCGGTTTCGACACATCGCCTGCGACCACAAGAGTGCGGTCTGCATCAAGGCTCGCGGCGGTCTCGGCGCATTTGTCGGCGTTGCGGGCGTTGATGACGACATTGGCGCCTTCGGCGTGAAAGCGCCGCGCGATCCCCTCGCCGATGCCGGTCGAGGACCCCGTCACGATTACCGTCTTGCCTGCGAAGCGCTGAGTATTTGTCATGGGGGTCTGTTCCTTTGAGTATCGTCAATTTGAATGCGCGGCTTATTGCATGGCTCTGGCCTCCTCGCAAAGGATCAGTTTTGCATGGGGGACGGGTCCAAGGTACATCGGAAAGCGATGAGGAGGACGGGGACGATGAGTGACACGAACAAAGCGGCGGCCAGTGGTCCGCGGGTGACCGGATTGGGCGGGATTTTCTATGTGGCGAGCGACCCGGAAGCGACACGCGCATGGTACCGCGACAAGCTGGGTGTGGATGGCGAATATGGGCCGCAGTTTGCCTGGTCAGACGAGCCCAAGGCGAACCCCTATTCGCTGATCAGTCATTTCAAGGATGATGAGTACATCAAGCCTGGCAAAGGCGGCTTTATGATCAATCTGCGCGTTGCCGATCTCGATGGCTTTGTCGAGCAGTTGAAGTCGCGCGATGTGGAAGTGCTCGATACAGCGGACGAAGGTTACGGCAAGTTTGCATGGATCCTTGACCCCAACGGGGTGAAGATTGAACTTTGGGAACAAGTGGCAGAGGAACTGCCCTGACGCAGAGCGCGGCGCGATAGCGGCTGTGCAATGGCGGCGAATTGCTCGCCAATGGGTGGCGCGGCCCCTGCAACTGGAATGTTGCCGAGGCCGCGCGGGTACCAAGGGCGGGATGGCATCGCCCTTCGAAGGGTCAGTAAGGGTTGAGAGCCTTAGCTCTCAAACCGTGCCGCCATCAGGCACTCATCTGCGGTTCAATCTGTGGCTCCAGTTTGGCTTCGAGCTTGAGACGCACCGCTTCGGCTGCGTGGCGCGCGCCAAGCTTGTGCATCATATTGGCGCGGTGGATTTCAACCGTGCGAGGGGATATCTCAAGCTCGCGGGCGATCACCTTGTTCGAACTGCCCTCGGCGAGCCATTCGAGCACTTCGCGTTCGCGCACCGACAGGCTGGCGATACGGTCGCGCGCTTCGATCATGCGACGGCGGGCTGCGCCGAACACTTCGGCTTCTTTTTCGATCCGTGAAAGGCACCTTTCAAACCGATCTGGATCGAGTGGGAGGGAGAGATAATCCAATGCGCCGGCCTTGATAGCCTCGACAATTCGGCCCGGTCGCGGGTCCGTTTCGACCGCGATCAAGGGCAACCAGATGCCCAATCGGCCGAGCCGGTCGAGGATCATCGACACTCCGCCCTGATCGGGCAGATCGCGCGCGATAATGATCCCTTCGCGTGGGGGGTGAATGGATAATTCCGAAATGTCGCCATACACTTCCGAATGGTGGCCCAGGGAAAACCCTATGCGTGCCAATTCAGCGCGATGACGGCTATTGGAATCGATGAAATGGAGGGTGGCTTTGCGTGACATGCGTATCTTGGTGCAGCCACCACGGTTTGAATTCACGCACCTCTAACGCCGATATGGAGTCATACTGTCCGTGAAATCCCCAAAACGCTGATTACCCCTATGTATTTTGGTCCAATATCGAGCATTTCATTCCGGAGAAATCCGTGTTCTGCGAGAAGGACGCCTTGTGATTTACCGGAGTTTGCGAAACGCGTTAACGACGAATCGCAAGAGAAACCGGCGCGATCCGCTAAACCGGTTGCCGATCGAGTTCACCGATCACCGCACTGATTGATTGCGGATCGTAGGTAAAACCGGAATGGGTGCAACGCAGCGGTATGGCGCGATCGCGCTCACCCGGCTTGCCCGCAGCGCAGCGCGGACCGATTGCGCCATCATTGGCGCTCCAGAAGGCGATTGTCTCTACCGGCGGCTTTTCCGAGGCGTCCGTATCGATGCCCGGCTCATCCACGCTTTCGCCCGTGATCACCGAATACAACCGCCAGATATTATTGCTGCGCCGCGAGCCGGAAAAAGGCGAACCCATGGTGATAACCTTGGTAATGCAATCAGGGTGCAGTTTGGCCAGTTCGCGCGCATAGAGCCCGCCAAGGCTCCAGCCGACAAGGGCCACCTGCCCGCCGCTTTGCTCGCAAACCTGAAGCAACCTGTCCTCAAGCCCTTGCAACGTTTCCTCGGCGACGCCCCAATTGCGGCCCTGCCCCCAATCCTTGACCGTGTGCCCCGCCTCTTCGAGCAGCTGCGCCATATAGCGCATGCGCGAGGGGCCGTGGCCAAAGCCGGGGAACAGGATCACGGTTTGCGGGCGCTCAGCCTTGGGAACCTCGAATCTGCGAACCAGGCGACGGGCAGGCTCGATCAACAGATCGGCCTCGCCCATGAATTTCAGAAGGCTGGGCTTGCCCATCTCTTCTTCAGCGTAATTACCCGAGGCAAGCTGGATGCGGCGCGCAAGCTCCGTTTGAGTGAGAGCTGCCCTTGATGAAGCCAGGAAATGTTCGATCTTCGACATGGCCACCAAAGGCTATAGAGTACGGTTGAACACAGGGTGAAGTTTATTCGGCGCAATCACCCACGCGTTTACCGCCCGCTTTTGCGTTGATCTGCATCGGCCCCATTTCTGATGCGTCCATGGAAATCTTCATCTCCATCGAATAGCTTGTCTCGTCATAAGATCCGGTGTTGGTGATCGTCGCCGAGCCCGATTGGGGGTCCTTGCACGTCATCGCCATATCAATCGAGCCGCCGCCAAATTCGAACTTGGAATATTCGCAATCGGCGGCATCGCTGCCCGAAAACATTTCTGCCGCAGGCTCTTTGGCCTCTTCCTCGGTGATACAGGTGTTGGTCGTGTTCTTTTGCCCGCGCATCGCGTCCAGCATCGGTCCGATCATACCGCGCGCCTCTGGCGGCAATTGGCTATCATCAAATTCGATATCGACAAACTCGACCGTGTTTTCCCACTGACCCGGCGAAAGCGTGAGGTCCGAATTGGCGAGCACGGTTTCAACCTCGTCCTGGGTGATGGTGCCATCACCGTCGGCATCCGCGGCGGGCTCGCTGCTGCACGCTGCAAGCGCGATTGCTGATGCCAGAGTGGCTGCGCCAGTGAATTTAACGATCGACATTTCGGATAATTCCTTCCCTCATTGCATGTCCGGCAGGGATAGTGCCCTCATCAACGCTTCACAAGCGGCATGTCGCGTCCCATATCTGTGCTCATGAGCGAGCTAGTCATAAGACGCGGGCTGGAAGAGCCTGAAACCGGCGAAGATTTCACCCCGCACCGCCCGGCCCGACCTGAAAAGTCGATGCCGGGCAAGCCCTTCAAGCTTGTCTCCGATTACAAGCCCGCAGGCGACCAGCCCACCGCGATTGCGGAACTTGTCGCGGGCACGAAAGAGGGCGAGCAGACGCAAACGCTTCTGGGTGTCACAGGGTCAGGCAAGACCTTCACCATGGCGAGCGTCATTCAGGAGTTACAGCGCCCTGCCCTGATCCTTGCGCCCAACAAGATTCTCGCAGCTCAACTCTACGGCGAGATGAAGAGCTTCTTCCCGGAGAACGCGGTCGAGTATTTCGTCAGCTATTACGACTATTACCAGCCCGAAGCCTATGTCCCGCGCTCCGACACCTACATCGAGAAGGAGTCGAGCGTTAACGAGGCCATCGACCGCATGCGCCACTCGGCAACCCGCGCACTTCTGGAACGCGACGACGTGATCATAGTCGCGTCGGTTTCATGCCTTTACGGTATCGGCTCGGTCGAAACCTATTCGGCGATGATTTTCGATATCAAGAAGGATGAGAGCGTCGATCAGCGCGAGCTTATCCGCAAGCTCGTTGCGCTTCAGTACAAGCGCAATGATGCCGCCTTCACGCGCGGGTGCTTCCGCGTTCGCGGAGACAATCTGGAGCTTTTCCCGAGCCACTATGAAGACATGGCATGGCGTATCAGCTTTTTCGGTGATGAGATTGAAGAGATAGCGGAATTTGACCCGTTGACGGGAAAGACCGGCGCGAAACTCGACAAGGTGCGGGTCTATGCAAACTCGCACTATGTGACGCCGGGCCCGACGATGAAACAGGCGAGCGAGGCGATCAAATTCGAACTGGCCGAGCGTTTGAAAGAGCTTGAGGCAGAGGGCAAACTCCTTGAGCACCAACGCCTCGAACAGCGCACCCATTTCGATCTTGAGATGATTGCGGCAACGGGTTCGTGCAACGGGATCGAGAATTATTCGAGGTTCCTCACCGGACGCCTTCCGGGTGAGCCACCCCCCACCCTGTTTGAATACCTGCCCGAAAACGCATTGCTTTTCGTCGATGAAAGCCACCAGACCGTGCCACAAATCGGCGCGATGGCAAGAGGCGACCACCGCCGCAAGATCACGCTGGCCGAATACGGTTTCCGCCTGCCAAGCTGCATCGACAACCGCCCTTTGCGCTTCAACGAATGGGACGCGATGCGCCCGCAGACATTTTGCGTCTCGGCCACTCCGGGTCCGTGGGAGATGGAGCAGACCGGCGGCGTGTTTGCAGAACAGGTCATCCGTCCCACCGGCCTTATCGACCCACCTGTCGAAATCCGCCCGGTCGAAGATCAGGTGCAGGACTGCATCCAGGAATGCCTTGCAACGGCCAAAAAGGGCTATCGCACGCTCGTCACCACCTTGACCAAGCGCATGGCAGAAGACCTCACCGAGTTCATGCACGAGGCAGGTGTAAAGGTGCGCTACATGCACTCCGACGTCGAGACGCTAGAGCGCATCGAGCTTATCCGTGACCTTCGCATGGGGGTCTATGACGTGCTGATCGGCATCAACCTGCTTCGCGAGGGGCTCGATATCCCTGAATGTGGCCTCGTGTGCATACTCGACGCTGACAAGGAGGGCTTCCTTCGCTCAGAGACGAGCCTTGTCCAGACTATCGGCCGCGCGGCACGTAACGTTGATGGCCGCGTGATCCTCTATGCCGACCGCATCACCGGCAGCATGGAGCGCGCGATGGCCGAAACCGACCGCCGCCGCGAAAGGCAGAAGGCCTTTAACGAAGAGCACGGCATCACCCCGCAAACGATCAAGCGCGACATTGCCGACATCGTTGCGCACACCGCATCGCAGGACGGCGTCACGGTCGATACGGGCGATGACGAGGTCAACAACCTCGTCGGCCACAACCTTCGCAGCTATATCGAAGACCTCGAAAAACGGATGCGCAACGCCGCGGCGAACCTTGAGTTTGAGGAAGCGGGCCGATTGCGCGATGAAATCCGTCGGCTTGAGAATGACGAGCTGGGCCTTCCTGACGAGCAGAAGAAAGCGCCGCGCGTTGGCCGTTCGAACGAGGGCAAGCCGGGCACGCGCAAGACCCGTTACGGCAAGACACGCTACAAGAAGATGGGCGGGAAACCTTGAGGACAATCGCCCTTCTCCCGCTCCTGGCCCTGGCCGCGTGCAAGCCACCTCCGACCGATGCGGATATGGTGCGCGAGGTGGAATTGGAAAACTTCGCCTCTGCCCCTCTGCCCTCGCCCGATGCCACAGGCGCGCTATGGGCGGTGAGCCAGCGGTCGGAGAGCCGTCTTATCTACGGCGTGCCGAGCGAACCTGCGCTCTTGGCGCTGGAATGTCTGGGGTCATCCATTCAGATCATCCGCCATTCGCCCGCTGACGAGGGTGCAGGAGCGATGCTGGCGATGGTTGGCAATGGCCATATCGGGCGGCTTCCCGTTGATGCGACCAGAGTGACTGGGCGCTACTTCTGGGTCGGTGAAGAACCTGCATCAAGCGATGTGTGGGAGCCTCTCGCCGGTTCGCGCGAATTGATCGCGACGGTTCCGGGTGCTGGCACGGTGGAGCTTCACGCAAGCCCTCTTCCCGGCGCGCTTATCAGGGCCTGTCGCAGCGGCGAAGCGTTTGATCCTGCATCGCCCGACAAGCCCGAACAACCAGAAGAAGAACCCGCACCGCTACCGCTCGCGGGCTAACGATTTCTTCGGGCACGTTCGGTCAGCATGTCGGGGGTCAGAACCTGCGGCAATTGCTCCGCCTCTTCTCCGGGTTCATACCACAGATAAAGCGGCACGCCTGCTGCGCCCTGCTCGGTCAGGAACTGAGTGATCTCTTCATCGCGCACGGTCCAGTCGCCGACAATGGCCACCACGCCCGCGTTTTGGAAAGCCTCGGCGGTCGCCTCGCGCTCGATAGCGACGCTTTCGTTGACCTTGCAGGTCACGCACCAATCGGCGGTAAACCACACGAAGACCGGCTGTCCGCTGGCGCGCGCCTCGGCGAGTGTCTCACGACTGAAGGCTTTGGGTTCGAGCAGGGATGCGGAAAGGTCGCGGGCCTCCGGCGCGTAGGAGCTTGGCAGCGCGAACGCACCGAAAATGAGGAACGGTGCGGCAATAAGGCCAAAGGCCGGCCATGCCATCTTGCCTGCCTGTTGCAGCCGTCCGACCACGAACAGCGCGAGCACGATGCCGAACAGCATCACCAGTGCAAACAGGCCAAACCCGCGCCCGCCAAGCTGCACCGTCAGCCAAATGAGAGCCATTGCGGTCAGCCCCATCGGGATCGCCATCGCGCGGCGGAAGGTGTTCATCCACGGCCCCGGCTTTGGCAGTCGCTTTCGAAGCGCCGGGCTAAATCCGATTACAAGAAACGGCAGCGCAAGACCCAGCCCCAGCGTCGCAAATAGCATCAATGCAAGCGGCGTCGGCAAAAGAAGCGCGGCTCCCAAGGCAGCGGCCATGAACGGGCCGGTGCACGGCGTTGCAGCGACAGCGGCGAGCAGGCCGGTGGCAAAGGCGCCCCGAACACCCGAGCGCCCTTGCCCACTGCCGGTGTCGACGCTGGGCAGCTCGAATATGCCTGCAAAGTTCATCGTGATGACGGTCGCCAGCACCAGGAGCAGCACGACCACAGTGGGGCTTTGCAACTGGAACGCCCAGCCCACCTGCTCGCCCGCAGCCCGAAGCGCGAGCATCACACCGCCCAGCGCCACACAGGCAAGCACCACGCCAGCGGTGTAGGCCAATCCTTCTGCCTTGGCTTTTTGCTCGCTCCCGCCAGCGCGGGCCAGCGATAGCGCCTTGAGGCTGAGGATCGGGAAAACACACGGCATGACATTGAGAATGAGCCCGCCAAGGAGCGCGCCCAAAATCAAAGTCCAAAGCGGGGGCGTGACACCATCGGCGCTGTTCATGGTGACGATGCGCTCACCACCGATGGCAACCTCTCCTGCCTGTGCCACGAAACGCACGCCTGTCTCACTGCCGAAGGACAAGATACCCTCGACCCTGTCAGCTTCACCTGTGCCAAATTCGCTCAGGGGGATTTCGACCACCAATCGGTCGCCATCGCGCCAAAAGTATTGGAACGGGGCATAATCGACCAGCTGCGTGTTCGCGATGAAGACGTAAGGGTCGGAAAGCCTGACGCTTTGAGGAAGCGGGATACCAAGGCGCACAACCTCGCCATCGGTTGCAAAACGTGCCGCTGCATCCAGCATGGGCGCCACCTGCGCACGCCATTTGGCAAAGTCACCGCCCGATGTGCCGATCTGGCCCGCGTTCAAGACCGCACCTTGCGGCACGCAGATCTCATCGGTGCAGGCAAGATATTCGACCACTCCGGTCACTTGCGGCACGCCCTCGATCACTGCACCCGCTGGCACTTCGACAGGCACGAGAACCGCATATTCGCCCTCGTAAATGTGGTTCATCAGATCGGCGATGAGCAGCCGTTTGGGCACCGGATACAGCGGGTCGCCCGCCTCCCAACCTTGCGGCAGATCAAGCGTAAGTTGCATCCCCAGCCCGGCATCGCCCGGATTTTCCCAATAGCCATGCCATTCGGGCGCGCTTGGCGTGAAGCGCAGGGCCAGCATCCATGTCCCGCCAGCCTGCGGAGCCCCGTCGGCAAACAAATCGACCGAAATGCGTTCATCGCCGGCCCGCTCAATCCGCGTGAGCGCGCGCTCCCGCTCTGCGTCCGTATCTTGCGCAAACGCCGCAACGGGAAGCAGGAACAACGCCGCAAGCGCGAGCAGAAACGCATTTACCCATGCGCCCCGCACAAGATAGGATGCAGCGAATGTCACGGAGTTTGGCTTGCCTCTCAAAAGGTGGTCGACCATGGTAGTCCCTAGCGAGGTAAATAGTCTTCGCAAGAGCCACTTGAAGAGTTACACGAAGGCGCAATGAGCACATCAGCAGAAAACGAAACCCGCGATCTCCTCATTCTGGGAGGCGGCCTTGTCGGCATGGCGCTCGCGCTTGCAGCCGCGAAACAAGGCATTTCGAGCCATGTGATCGACCGCGCGGACCCGGCTGAACTCACCAAGGAAGGGTTCGATGATCGCGCAACGGCGATCTCGACCGCGAGTTGGCACCTGTTCGAAAACATCGGGATTGCCGAATATCTTGAACCCTTCGCCTGTGACATCGCGAGCATTGCGGTGACCGACCAGAACAAGCCGGGGCGTCTCGATTTCACGCCTGAACCGCACGAAGGCACATTGGGGCGGATGTTCCCGAACCGGCGCTTGCGCCTGGCGCTTTTTGAAGCGGCGGCAGAGGAGCCGTTGATCCATTGGGTGTCCAGGGCCGAAATCGCAGAGCGTCAGCGCAGCGAATTTGGCGTTGCCGCCGTTCTTGAGGATGGTCGCAAATTGAAAGGCCGCCTGATGATTGCAGCCGAAGGGCGGCAATCGCCCACACGCGACGGCGCAGGCATTACGATTGCCAAATGGGATTACAAACACCGCGCGATCATCGCCGGCCTCACCCATTCCAAACCGCATGGCAATGTCGCATGGGAAATCTTCTATCCCGCAGGGCCATTCGCGCTGCTGCCGATGAACGACGATGCCGACGGCACCCACCGCTCCAGCCTTGTCTGGACGGTGTCGGAGCAAGACGGCCGGGGCGTCACCAAGCTTGGCGAGCGCGCCTTCATCGCCGAGGTGCAAAAGCGCATGGGCGATATTCTGGGCGAAGTGACCAGCGTGGGCGCGCGCTCAAGCTGGCCTTTGGGCTTTCACCACACCGCGAAAATCACCGGCGAGCGTTTGGCTCTGATCGGCGATGCGGCGCACGGTATTCACCCGATCGCAGGCCAGGGGCTCAACCTGGGCCTGCGCGATGTGGGCGCGCTTGTGCAAGTGCTTGTCGAAGGGGCGCGGATCGGGCTTGATCCGGGCGATCCGGAGCTGCTCAAGCGGTATGAGACATGGCGCGGGCTCGACAGTTTCATGGTCGCATTGGCCACCGATGGCCTTACACGGCTTTTCGGCGTGCCCACTGGTGCGGCGAGCGCGGTGCGGCGCCTTGGCATGGCGGCAGTACAGCGCACGCCGCTTCTCAAGACCTTCTTCATGGATGAAGCGCGCGGCGTTTCTGGCGATTTGCCGGAACTGCTGAAGGCGTAAAGCCTATTGCTCGCGGTCAATCGGGCTTGGCTGACCCACCACATTGCCAGCGCCATCGCGAAGCCCGCTCTGGTCCAGCACGGCGGCGGTTTCGATCACCTCAAGCGCTTCCATCGCGGATTTGTAACGCTCGGCATCGGCAATCCACGCCTGCGCTTGCGCTGCGCCCGGCATACCCTTGATCTCGTCAATCGCGTTTTGATAGCGCCCCTGTTCCAAGGCGATGCGCGCCCTTTCCAGCCGCAATTCGGGCTGAGGCGAAGGGGTGCTTTCGCGCCGTACGACGAATAATTCGCTGAACTCGCGCTGGATCCGGTCCCAGCTGACGCCTTCTTCCTGCTTCACCAATTGCGGTCCCAATCCGTCGAGCCGCGCCGTAAGGTTGTCGATGCGCAAGGGATCGCGGCTGAAGCTGATGATTGTGCTCACCGCATTGGGCCATTGGTCGGCAAATCGCAGGCGCAATTGATCGGCGAGATAGCCAAGCTCCGCGCCGCGTTCGACCGCGCGCCGTGTGGCGAAAGCGATCAGCAAACCTTCCGCGCGCGCCGCGTTACCGGCGGCCGCCTGCGCTTGAAGGTCGAGACGCGCGAGGCGCTGTTCGGCCGCAGCGAGGCGCTGGTCTATGCCGCCTTGTTGATCGACAACGCCGCGCACAACTTCGGCTGCGCCCTCGGTGTCGCCGTCTTCGAGAGCAGCGACCGCTTCGGCCAACGGCGTAGGTGATGCCGACGCGGCAGGGGTTGCGGGCGGCTCTCCGTCAACCTGCTGTGCAGCGGGCAGTTCGGGCACGGCGGGCGCAGCGACAGCCGCAGGCTCGTCCGACTGGTAGTTGTACCAAACAACATAGCCGACAAGCGCGCCGCCAAATCCGAAAGAGGCCATTGCAGCGAACAAAAACCGCCCCGTCGAGGCTGGTTTTCTGCGGCTGCCAAATTTTGAGTCCATACCAAGATTACCTTGCGTGCCCGTTCTTACGATTTCTCCTACCCTCACGGAGAACATGCGGGTTTGTTACATCTATATGCACATGGCTTGCGCCAATTCCAACATTGCACGGTCATTTGGGGCAGGAGAAACGTGGATATTCGCCCACCCTGTACCCGCAGCATCGGCCACACGTGGGCCAATCACGACGAGGTCGATGCGCGCACGGTGGAGCGCGAGGCGCCTCGCTTCGGCATCAAACTGGCGCGCTGCGGCGGCCGAATGGAGGAGCACGGTAAGCCCCAGATCCTGAAGCGCGCGCATGGGTTCGGGAAGTTCGAGAGGGACCGCTTCATAGGTGACGGCGGTCAGGACGGTGACGCCTTCGGGAGCGTGAAGCGGCACGTGTTCCGCGCCCGCCAGCCGCAGGAGCCGCGTTCCGGAAGGCACGTCGCCCAGCACATTTTGCAATCCGCCCGTGCCAACATCGGCGACTGCAAACCCCGCCGCGCGCGCTGCGTCTGCTGTGGTGGCGCCAACGGCATAGACGGGTTTGCCGGTGAGCTTAGAAAGAGCCTCGCCCGCATGGCGAAAGACATTGGCGCTACCGATGAGAAGCGCGTCGACCTGGGCCGGGTCGGGACATTCCCAGCGAACCGCGCGGATTTCGAACAAAGGATAGCCAACCGCGTTGAGCCCCATCTCCTCAGCTGCACGAAGCGTTGCGCCAAGACCGGGCTCAGGGCGAACCACAAGGATCATGCCGCCCATCAACGCAGCCCTAATCCGCGCCGCTAAAATGGGGCCGGATACCGGGAGTGGCACGGGCGAGAAGGTCCTTTGCCAGAGCCCTCACCGGAGCCAGATCCAGCGCGTCGAACATCGCCTCGCCCTCGATCCGCTCGGTGCCATCGGGGCTGAACAGAGCGGCGCGCATGGTCAGCCCCTCACCACCGGGCTGGCACAAAACAGCCACCGGTGAATGACACGTGCCGCCCAGCTCAGCCAAAAGCGCGCGTTCGGCCTCAAGCTCTGCCCGCGTGCCGTGGTCGTCGATTGCCGCCAGCGCCGCCTTGGTCGATGCGTCATCCGCGCGGCATTCGAGGGTGATCGCCCCTTGCGCTGCGGCGGGGATCCATTCGTCGGCTTCCAGAGGCGCGCCCACTTCGCTTTGCCCCAGACGCTCAAGCCCGGCCGCCGCAAGGAACGTCACATCCGCCTCGCCCGCCTCAAGCCTGCCAAGCCTTGTCGCTACATTCCCGCGAAAGGTGACGACCGTGCAATCAGGGCGCAGGTTGAGCAGTTGCGATGCGCGGCGCGGAGCCGATGTGCCCACAACCGCGCCTTCAGGGATTGCGGCAATGCTGGATGCGCCGACAAGGCAATCGCGTCGGTCCGCGCGCGGCAGAACGGCGCCGAATTCAAACACATCGGGCCGGATCGTCTCGACATCCTTGGCCGAGTGGACCGAGACATCGATCCGCCCTTCGGCAAGCCACACGTCAAGTTCCTTGGTCCACAGCGCCTTGCCACCGATTTCGGCCAGAGGGCGGTCGAGGACCTTGTCACCGCTTGCCAGAACAGGGACCAGTTCGACCTCGTCCTCGGTCCATCCATGCGCCGCGCACAATCTCGCCCGCGTCTCGTAGGCCTGCGCCATTGCAAGCGGCGAATTGCGTGTGCCGAGGCGCAGTTTTACCGCGCCTTCCTGCCTATTACTCACCAGTCCAGTCTCCCGTCACGCTTGCTCTAGCGCGCGCACACACTAGATGGAAGCGCCATGAGCTCTCGCCCACACATAGTATTGGGGATCGAATCCTCCTGCGATGAAACTGCGGTTGCGCTGGTCACGTCGGACCGGCGTATTCTGGCGGAACGGATTGCGAGCCAGGAAGAAGAGCACGCGCCCTATGGCGGCGTGGTGCCCGAAATTGCCGCCAGAGCCCACGCAGAACGGCTTGCCCCGATGATTGAGGCGGTGCTGGGCGATGCCGGAATGAAACTTGACCAAGTGGATGCCATTGCCGCGACCGCCGGCCCGGGCCTCATCGGCGGGGTGATGGTCGGGCTTGTAAGCGGCAAGGCGCTCGCAATGGCATCTGGCAAGCCGCTGGTCGCGGTGAACCACCTTGAGGGCCACGCCCTTTCACCGCGTCTGGCGGAGGAGCGCCTCGGGTTTCCCTATCTCCTGCTGCTTGTTTCGGGCGGGCATTGTCAGATTTTGAGCGTTGAAGGCGTTGGCAAATACCGCCGCCTGGCGACGACGATTGATGATGCGCTGGGCGAGGCGTTTGACAAGACCGCCAAGATTTTGGGGCTGGGCTATCCCGGTGGGCCGCAGGTCGAGAAACTGGCCTTGGAAGGGGATGCGAAGGCCGTGCCCCTGCCCCGCCCGCTTAAAGGTTCAAAGGAACCGCATTTCTCGTTTGCCGGCCTCAAAAGCGCAGTGCTGCGCGCCTATGACAGCGGCGATCACGCATCTGCCGATATCGCCGCCAGTTTCCAGCAGGCGGCGATTGATTGCCTTATCGACCGGCTCGAAAAGGCGCTCTCGATCGCAGGCGCGCATCCGGCTCTCGTCGTTGCAGGGGGCGTTGCTGCAAACAAGGCCGTGCGCGGCGCGCTGGAGGAACTTGCGAGCTGGCACGAGATGCAATTTGTCGCCCCGCCCTTGAAACTATGCACCGATAATGCGGCGATGATCGCATGGGCGGGTTGCGAGCGCCTCACCGCAGAGCCTAGTTTTGAAGGCGATCCGCTGGACCTCAAGGCAAGGCCGCGCTGGCCGCTTGACCCCGAGGCAGAGGCGGTGCGCGGGGCAGGAGTGAAGGCATGAGCGCAAAATCAATGATCGGCGTGATCGGCGCTGGCGCCTGGGGAACGGCGCTTGCCCAGATGTTAAGCAGCGACGGGCGCGATGTGCTTTTGTGGGCTTATGAGAGCGATGTGGTCGATGCGGTCAACACTTCGCACCGCAACCCGCGCTATCTGCCCGGTGCCGAACTGTCCCCCACCATTCGCGCAACAGGCGACCTCGCCGAATTTGCCGAGATCGATATCGTTCTTGCGGTGACACCTGCACAGGTTCTTGGCCGCGTCCTCGAAGGACTGTCCAAGGCTCCGCAAGACCTCGTGCTGTGCTCCAAAGGGATCGAGGCAGGCACGCAGCGATTGATGAACGATGTCGCGCGCGCAGCTTCTCCCGGAAGCCAGATTGCGGTTCTGTCCGGTCCGACTTTCGCGCATGAAGTGGCAGACGGCCTTCCCACCGCAGTCACGCTTGCCTGCGAAGGTGGCCGCGCGCAGTGGGAGCGGCTGTCCCCCGCTATCGCGAGGGCCACTTTCCGCCCCTATTATTCCGACGATGTGACCGGCGCAGAAATCGGCGGTTCGATCAAGAACGTGCTCGCTATTGCCTGCGGCGTGGTCGACGGGCTTGGCCTTGGCCAGAACGCGCGCGCCTCCCTGATTGCGCGCGGCTATGCCGAGATGCTGCGCTTTGGCGAGGCGCTTGGCGCGCAGGCCGAAACGCTTGCGGGGCTTTGCGGCCTCGGCGATCTGGTGCTGACCTGCTCCTCAACCTCAAGCCGCAATTTCTCGCTCGGCAAGGCGTTGGGCGAAGGTGGCTCGGCCAAAGAGCTCATGGCTGACCGCACCACTGTCGCAGAAGGCGCGCACACCGCGCCGGTGCTCGCCGGGCTTGCGAGCGAGCGCCAGATTGCCATGCCGATCACCGCCGCGGTGAATGCCATCCTCGAAGGCGAAGCGCCTCGCGACGTCGTGGCGCGGCTCCTTGCCCGTCCCCTCACCGCCGAAATGACCGGCGATCAGACGCACCTGGGCTAGGCAGACCGGGATTGAGCACCCTTCCGCCTTCCAGCGTCGAGCCTCCTGCTCTCCCCCCTGAAAAGGGCGGCGACGATATGGCAACGCTTGCCAAGGGCGGGCGAACAAACACGCTCGGCTTCGTGCTGCGGCTTCTCGGGGGGCTTCCGTTTCTTTTCGTCGGCTTTCGCCTTTACGGCGTTGAGGAGATGGGAAAATTCGCCGCTGCTTTTGTGGTGGTGGAAATTTTCGCACTCGTCTGCGCGCTGGGGGAAAAACGCGGCCTTGCACAGCGGCTGACCGAAGGCATTCAGGATCACGAGGAAACGCCGACCAATCTGGTGTTCGATGCGATGCTGGTCTCGCTGGTATTCTCCGCCATTGCCTGCCTCCTCCTGATCGCCTTTCCGGTGATAATCTTCCCCAGCGGGGTCAGCAGCGCGTTCGACATGTGGATGATTGCGGCAATCCCGGCCTTTGCGCTCACTGAAATCCTGCTGGCAGCGCAAGCATTCAAATACGACATCGCAACCACGGTCAGAGCGCGCGCACTGGTTGAACCATGGGTCAAATCGATCCTCGTCGCCGCGCTTTTCTTTATCCCCGCGCTTTCGAGTGGCGGAATTGCGCTTGCCTTTATCGGCGCGATTTACGCCGCGTTTTTCACCGCGCTCTGGTCGTTTCTAAAAACCTATGGCCTTCCCAAGGGGTGGCGACCGCGCCCGCGTTATCTGGGCAGGATGACATCGCGCGCCATGCCTCTCATCGGGGCCGATGTGATCGAGCGCGGCACGCGGCTGCTCGACGTATTCCTGCTGGGCCAGGCCACATCCTCCGGGACGGTCGGCATCTACTGGTTTGCAAAGGAAGTTGTCAGCCTGCCGCAAAAGCTCAAAACCAGTTTCGAGCCCATCCTTGCCCCGGTCATCACAAAGAACCTCAAGACCGGACACATGGAAGCCATCGCCTCGCAGGTGCGCCAGGTCGGTTTCTGGATCATCGCCTTGCAGTTCGGCATCGCGCTCACTCTGGCAATTCCGGGCGAAGGCGTGATGGGTCTTGGCGGGCCAGCGATTGTCGGGGGAACGGGCGCGCTTGCGATCCTGCTCGCAGCGGAAGTTATCGCCTCGATGGCGGTCGTCTCGGAAAGCGTGCTCGTCTATATCGCGCGCAAGCGAAACCTCGCGATCTCGGTTGGCGTTATTACCCTGCAAGGCGCGCTGACGGTGGGGTTCATCCTTCTGGCACAGCGCATGGGCTATCCCGAAGGCTTTCAGGCAGCGGGCGCGGCGGCGGCTCTGTTCATATCACTGGGCGCGGCCAGTTTTATCAAGGCAGCGGTGCTCAAATCACTCTTGAAAGCGCCGGTGTCGAACCTTCGCTGGGCGCTTGTCTGGGCGGCGGCACCGGCGGTCATCGTGGGCTTCCTCTTCACCCGCTACACCCCTGAATGGGTGGAACTGGCCATTGGCGGTCCGGCGATCATGGCGACCTATATGTGGGTCATCTGGAAAAGGGGCTTTGACGAATCGGACAAGGTGCTTTTCCGCAAGAAGGTCGTTCCAGACATCGACGAAGACCCGCCTTCACCACAGCCCAAATAGCGCACATTTCTGCGGCTTGACGAGCCTTCCTGTTCCCCTTTCACGGTCGTTGTCCATCGCAACTCATGCACCGTTCATCTAACGAATGTGACCTTGCAAAGCGGGGCAAGCAGGGTTTTGGCCCGAGATGGAGGGTGGTCCGATGCCGGGGAAAATCAGCAAGTTGCAAGGCACAGCGTTTGCAACAGGCATCAGGCGCCACACCTTTCGGGTGGGAATGGAGGACTGAAAGATGCCAACGAATAACCGAGACGGATTTGGGCAAGAAACGCGGCGTGGGCGTAAGGTAGTAATATTGGGCAGCGTCGTATTTGCCCATGTCGGGCTGCTCGCCGCTTGCAGCGATGGATCGGACGATGTTGCCATAGCTCCTCCACCGCCGCCCCCTCCGCCAGCGATGGCTTCGCCGCAAAAGGTCGTGGTGACCGGGTCTCGTGCCATGATGGAAAGCGCCGACGCCTATTACGCACCGCCTGTGATGGTCCCGCAGGACCCGGGCCGCGAACGCTATGACGGTGAAGAAGTATCGCCCGTCAAACTCACCAACGCAGAGCCCGTGAGCACTTTCAGCGTCGATGTCGATACAGGCGCCTATGCCAATACGCGGCGCTTTTTGCGGCAAGGCAACCTGCCCCCGCGCGATGCGGTGCGGACCGAGGAATTGGTCAATTATTTCCGCTATGATTACGACCGGCCGTCGGACAAATCGACGCCCTTCACCACCAATATCGATGTCGCCCGAACGCCGTGGAATGACGACACCTATCTCATGCGCGTCGGGCTTCGCGGTTATGACATTGCGCGAGAAGAACGCCCGGCGGCCAACCTTGTATTCCTGATGGATGTGTCGGGCTCGATGGGCCAGGCTGACAAGTTGCCCCTCGTCAAAACTGCGCTGTCGGGGCTTGCCGGCGAGCTTGGCGAGAACGACAGGGTCTCCATCGTGGTTTATGCAGGAGCCGCTGGCCTCGTGCTTGAACCCACCAATTCAACCGCGAAAATCCGCCGCGCGCTCGACAGCCTGAACGCTGGTGGTTCAACCGCTGGCGGCGCCGGGATCCAGCTTGCCTACAACATTGCCGAAGACAATTTCATCGAAGGCGGCGTCAACCGCGTGATCCTTGCAACCGATGGTGATTTCAATGTCGGCCTGTCGGACCGGGACGCTTTGGTCGAGATGGTCGAGAAAAACCGCGACCGCGGCATCACGCTTACAACGCTTGGCTTTGGCACGGGCAATTACAACGAAGCGCTGATGGAGCAGATCGCCAATCACGGGAACGGCAATTACGCCTATATCGACAGCGCGCTGGAGGCGAAAAAGGTGCTGGGCGATGAAATGAGTTCAACGCTTTTCACCATCGCCAAGGACGTCAAAATACAGGTCGAGTTCAATCCCGCTGTCATCAGCCAGTATCGCCTAGTCGGATACGAGAACCGCGCGCTGCGCGAAGAGGATTTCGACAATGACAAGGTCGATGCAGGCGACATTGGCGCAGGGCATCAGGTGACCGCCATTTACGAAGTCGTGCCCACAGGCACAAAGGGTTGGATCGCCCCGCGCCGCTATGAAGACCAACCCGCACGCGCTGCGACAGACCGGATTGTTGAGGCGGCCAACGTGAAGCTGCGGTATAAACTGCCCACAGGCTCGCGCTCGCGCCTGATTGAAAAACAGGTGATGGCCGACGCTTTCACCTCCGCGCGGGCCCCGCGCGGTGACTTTGCCTTTGCCGCTGCGGTTGCCGCTTATGGTCAACTTTTGCGCGGGGATGAGCTTATGATGGACTTTAGCCACGATGATGTCGGCACGCTCGCCGGGCGTCAGGCGAACTTCTGGCGGCAGGAGTTCCTTGAACTCAACGCGCTCGCAGGTGCTGCCAGCTCGAGCGCACGCGGCGGGGGGTAAACCGGTCACAAACCGGGCTCGTCACCTTGGGGACTACCCCTTGCATGGTTCATCCTGCTAAGGCGCCGGAAATCAATTTTTTTCTAGCCTTACAGGAATGAACATCCATGACCATGCCTGCGACTTTCCAAGAAGCCCTTCCCCTTATCCTGCTCGCGATCGCGTTCCTGATCGTAGTCTGGGGCCTGATCAGAGCGTCGCGCAAGACCAGAATCGTCGATAAGACCGAAGGCGATGTGCTCGACGAGGGGTCGAGTCCGGCGGCACGCAACCAGGCGCTGATCGATGCGCCGCGCTCGGTTGAGATTACGACCGGCGAAACGTCAGCCGTTGCCAATTCGGATACAATCGCCGCAGCGCCAGCATCAGCCGACGCAGAGGCAGGACCGGCAATCGCTCCGACGAAAGAGGCCCCCGAAGAGGTCAAGCCTGCTCCTGCGCCCTCGACTGAGGGAGATGACCTGAAGCGCATCAAAGGCGTTGGTCCGAAGCTTGTGACGATGCTCAATGAGCAAGGCATCACCACCTTTGCCCAGATCGCGGCGTGGACCGATGCCGATGTCCAGCGCGTCGATGCGACTCTGGGACGGTTCAGCGGGCGGATCGTGCGCGATCAATGGGTCGAGCAAGCAAAACTGCTTAGCGCCGGGGACGAAAGCGGGTTCAGTAAAACGTTTGGAAACAATGGGTAAGGTGCCCTTCTTGATTTTGATTTAGGTCAAGCGTCAATTTTCTGTTACGCTTCACATGTCAGGGGTCAGAATCGGAAAGGAAGGCGCACAATGGGCCAAAGGATTTTGATTGCCGAAGACGAAGCCATTCTGGCTTATGATCTTGCTGAAACCTTTGAGGCAGCGGGCTTCCGTGTCGAGGGGCCGCATCCGGGCGTTTCGGATGCGATGCTGGCGTTTCAGAAAGAGAAGCCTGACCTTGCAATCCTTGATGTGGAGCTGAGCGATGGAAACGTGTTTTCCTTTGCCCGCAAGCTGAAAGACGAAGATGTGCCTGTGGTCTTTCACACTGGCAGTCTTTCCCAGAAAGAGATCGCGGCCCGCTTTCCCGAGGCGGTCGTCCGCATCAAGCCGTGTCCTCCCACGAGCATGCTCAATGCGGTGGAAGAGGCGCTAGACCCGCAGTGATCGCGGGCGATCGACGCGGTTTCAATTGAAACCAACCTGTCGCTATCCTACATACCCGCTGAGTTTCATGGACGGTATCTCAACTGTCCGAAACGCGCCGCAAAGGGGAGCGAGACGGTTGAAAGTTCACGGCTATTTCCGCAGTTCGACAAGTTACCGCTTGCGCATCGCTCTGGAGCTCAAGGGCCTCGAATATGAGAATGTGCCGGTAAACCTGCTCAAATCCGAGCAGAAGGATGCAAGCTACACATCGCACAACCCGTTTGGCAGCGTTCCCCTGCTGCAAGCCGATGGCCGCGACCGCGCGCAGAGCATGGCGCAGATCGAGTGGCTCGATGAAGCCTATCCCGATCGCCCGCTCCTGCCTGCCAATATCGAAGATCGCTTCACCGCGCGCGAGCTTACCTACGCCATCGCGACCGAGCTTCACGCGCCCCTGAACCTGCCCGTTCTGAAATATCTCAGGAACGAATACGGCAAATCGCAGGACGAGATCGACATCTGGTATCGCCACTGGCTCGCCCGCACGCTTGCGCCGGTTGAACAGCGCCTGTCGCAACTTGGCACGGGCGATTTCCTGTTCGATGCGCCCGGCCTTTTCGAGGTCGTGCTGCTCCCCCAACTCTATAACGCGCGGCGTTTCGCTTTTGACCTTGGCGACAGCCCGCATATCACCCGTATCGAGGCGGCGTGCCTTGCTCTTCCAGAGTTCCAGCGCGCCCATCCTGACAATCAAATCGACAATCCTGAGAGGACCGCTCAATGAAGCTTGCAACCCTGAATGATGGCACACGCGACGGCAAACTGGTGGTGGTTTCCAAAGACCTCACCCGCTGCTGTGCGGCGGGCTATATCGCGCCCACCATGCAGGCGGCGCTCGACAATTGGGCGCGGGTTGCGCCTGAACTTGAATTGCTCGCCACCGATGTCGAACACGAAGCGGTGCCGTGTGAGCGTTTCCACGAACGCCAGGCGCACTCGCCTTTGCCCCGCGCTTATCAATGGGCCGATGGCAGCGCCTATATCAACCACGTCGAACTGGTACGCAAAGCTCGCAATGCCGAGGTGCCCGAAAGCTTTTACCACGATCCGCTGATGTATCAGGGCGGCTCGGACAGCTTCCTGCCCCCGCGTGCCGATATCCCCTTGGGCGACACCAAGTGGGGCTGCGATATGGAAGGCGAAGTGGCCGTGATCGTCGATGACGTGCCGATGGGCGTCTCGGTCGAAGATGCAGCGAGCCACATCAAGCTTATCATGCTGGTGAACGATGTGTCCTTGCGCGGCCTTATCCCGGGCGAGCTTGCCAAGGGCTTCGGCTTTTTCCAGTCGAAGCCGTCAAGCGCCTTTAGCCCCGTCGCTGTCACTCCCGACGAGCTGGGCGATGCGTGGAAAGACAATCTCATCCACCTGCCACTGATGGTGGACTATCGCGGCGAACCTTTCGGGCGCGCCGAGGCGGGCGTCGATGCGACGTTCAACATGGCGCAGCTTGTGGCGCACGCCGCCAAGACGCGGCCTTTGTGTGCAGGTTCAATCATCGGCTCTGGCACGATTTCGAACAAGGGCAGCGATGGCGGCCCGGGCAAGCCTGTCTCCGAAGGCGGCCTTGGCTATTCCTGCATCGCCGAAATCCGCATGATCGAGACGATTGCCAATGGAGAACCCACCACGCCCTTCATGTCGCCGGGCGATACGGTGAAGGTCGAGATGCGCGATAAAGACAACCACTCGATCTTCGGCGCGATCGAGCAGACGGTGGTTGAAGCCTAAAGCTTCGGCAGATCAGCGATCTGAGGCTCGTGTCCCCAGTGGCGCGCGAGCCTCAGAATATCGGTGCCGTTGAGCGTCACCGTCGCCGTGTTGCGCAAGGGGTGAACGCCGACCGGCTCATCACCCGCGAGGCTTTGGTCAAGCACAAGTGTAATCGCGCCGGGTTCGGCGTTAATCATGGCCAGCGGTGTGACAGAGCCGGGCGTGACCCCGATAAGCTCCTCCATCGCCTCTGCCTTGCCAAAGCTCAGGCGGCGGCAATGAAGGATCGGGTGCACGCGCTTTAGATCAATGCGCGCCTCAGCCGGAACAGTCAGAAGAAAGAACGCCCCGCCTGCATCCTTCAGAAACAGGTTCTTCGTATGCAGGCACGCAATATCGGTCTTGATCGCGCGGCTTTCCTCGACCGTGAAAACGACCTCGTGTTCAAAAACCTCGTAAGCAATGCCTAACGTGCGGCAGTCGGCGTAAAGCTTTTCTTCCGGGTCCGCCGCCATCAGCCTTTTAGCCGCGCCGCGTGCCATGCGATGTGATCGGCCAGGAAGCTGGAGATGAAGAAATAGGAGTGGTCATACCCCTCCTGCATCCGGATCTCGGTATTGATGCCAGCCGAAGCGCAAGCCTGTTCAAGCCGGTGGGTTTGAAGCTGTTCCTCGAGGAAATTGTCCGCCGTCCCCTGATCCACCAAGAGTTCGGGCACGCGTGCGCCATCCTCGATCAGGGCGACCGCATCATACTCGCGCCATGCGCCCTCATCATCGCCCAGATAACGACCCAGCGCCTTCTTGCCCCACGGAACCTCAATCGGCGCAACAATCGGCGCAAACGCACTGACTGATCGGAAGCGGTCTGGATTGCGAAGCGCAATCGTAAGCGCGCCGTGTCCGCCCATGGAATGGCCCGTTATGCTCTGGCGCGCAGTGTCGACCGGGAAATTCGCAGCGATGAGCGCAGGAAGCTCATTCTCGATATAGCTGCGCATCCGGTAATGTTGCGCCCACGGCTCCTGCGTCGCATCGACGTAGAAGCCGGCGCCCTTGCCAAAGTCATACTCATCCTCGGCATCGGGCACGTCGTCGCCGCGCGGGCTTGTATCAGGGGCGACAAGGATGATCCCGTGCTTGGCGCAAGCGGCGCGGTATTCGCCCTTTTCCATGACATTGGCATGGGTGCAGGTAAGACCCGACAGATAGGTAAGCACAGGCAGCCGCTCGTCCGGCTTATGGTCGGGCACGAACACCGCAAAGGTCATGTCCGTGCCCGTCGCCTCGGACGCGTGCGAACAGACCCACTGGGTGCCGCCATGCGAGCGCGTTTTTGAAATCGTCTCCATCAAAAAACAACGACGCTGCGGATACTCTCGCCTGCGTGCATCAGGTCAAAACCCTTGTTGATCTCTTCAAGGCTCAGGCGGTGGGTAATCATCGGGTCGATCTCGATCTTGCCGTTCATGTACCAGTCGACGATCTTTGGCACGTCGGTGCGTCCCTTTGCCCCGCCAAACGCGGTCCCGCGCCAATTGCGGCCCGTCACCAGTTGGAAGGGCCGGGTCGAGATTTCCTTGCCCGCCTCGGCAACGCCGATGATGATGCTGGTGCCCCACCCCTTGTGACAACACTCCAGCGCATCGCGCATGACATCGGTATTGCCCGTGCAATCGAAGGAATAATCCGCACCGCCATCGAGCATCTCGACCAGATGCGCGACCACATCGGAGGTTTCCTTGGGGTTGACGAAATCGGTCATGCCGAATTTCTCGCCCCATTCGCGTTTCGAATTGTTGATATCGACGCCGACAATACGGTTCGCGCCCGCCATCTTCGCGCCCTGGATGACGTTAAGGCCAATCCCGCCAAGGCCGAACACCACCACATTGTCGCCGGGCTGAACCTTCGCGGTGTTGGTCACCGCGCCAACGCCGGTCGTAACACCGCACCCGACATAGCATGTCGTATCAAAAGGCGCGTCCTCACGGATTTTCGCAACGGCAATCTCGGGCAGAACGATAAAGTTCGAGAAGGTCGAACACCCCATGTAGTGGTAGATCGTCTCCCCCTTGTAGCTCATGCGCGAGGTACCATCGGGCATCAGGCCCTGGCCTTGCGTCACGCGGATCGCCTGGCACAGATTGGTCTTGCCCGAGAGGCAGAACTTACACTTGCCGCATTCCGGCGTGTAAAGCGGGATGACGTGATCATCGGGCGCAACCGAGGTAACGCCCGGGCCCACTTCGCGCACCACGCCGCACCCTTCATGGCCAAGAACGCTCGGGAAAATGCCTTCGCTATCGAGGCCGTCCAGAGTGTAGGCGTCGGTGTGGCAAATGCCGGTTGCCATCAATTCAACCAGAACCTCGCCAGCCTTTGGCCCTTCAAGATCAAGTTCAACGATCTCAAGCGGTTTCTTGGCTTCAAAGGCGACGGCGGCTCTGGTCTTCATTGATGTTCTCCTCGTTTGTCCCTGCATTGGACAAAGCAAGAGACAGGGTCAAGGAGGCGTGCGCCCATTGGTTCAGAAGCCGAGGCTTTGCGAGACCACTTCGTTTGCAATCTTGCCCTTGTGCACATTCAGGCCAAGCGCAAGGTGCGGGTCGTCGGCGCAGGCCTTTTCCACGCCCTTGTTTGCAAGCTCCAATCCGAAGGGAAGCGTCGCATTATTGAGCGCATAGCTCGAGGTAAGCGGCACCGCGCCGGGCATATTGGCAACGCAGTAATGGATGATCCCGTCGACCTCATAGGTCGGCTCTTCATGCGTTGTGGGCTTTGATGTCTCGAAGCATCCGCCCTGGTCGATCGCCACGTCGACGAGCACGGCGCGCGGCTTCATGATCTTCAGGTCTTCGCGCGGGACAAGGCTTGGCGCGCTTGCTCCGGGGATCAGCACCGCGCCGATCACGACATCGGCATCGGTCAGCGCCTGTTCGATCGTGCCCGCAGTCGAATACCGCGTGCTGACGCGGCCCTGGAACATCTCGTCCAGTTCACGCAGCCGGGGCAGGGAACGGTCGAATATCTCGACATTCGCGCCCAATCCCACGGCCATGCGGGCCGCTTGTGTCCCGACGACACCGCCGCCGAGGATGACGACCTTTGCAGGCAGAACTCCGGGAACTCCGCCCATCAGGGTCCCGCGTCCGCCGTTGTGCGCACGCAAGGCATGAGCGCCCGCTTCGATCGACAGCCTGCCCGCGACCTCGCTCATCGGAGCAAGCAAAGGAAGGCCGCCACGCGGACCGGTGACAGTCTCGTAGGCAACAGCCGATACGCCGCTTTCCATAAGGCCGCGCGCCTGATCGGGATCGGGCGCGAGGTGGAGATAGGTGAAGAGGATCTGGTCTTCGCGAAGCTGCACCCATTCGGATGGCTGCGGCTCTTTCACCTTTACGATCATCTGGGCGCTGGCGAACACTTCTTCGGCGGTGTCGACGATTTGAGCGCCAATTGCGCGGTAGTCATCGTCGGTCTTGCTGATGCCGAGGCCAGCGCCGGTTTGCACCATCACCTGATGGCCGGCCGCGATATATTCGCGTGCAGATTCTGGCGTCAGGCCGACGCGGTATTCGTGGTTCTTGATTTCCTTGGGGACACCGACAAGCATTGTTCTCTCCATTCGCAAACGGTGCCACGCATAATATAAGCAGCTGCACGGAAAATCCCGGCGAAGTTTGAATTGAAAATGCCACTTCTTGCAGCTATCGAGCGCCGTATTCATACCAAACAATGGAATCCTGCATGGAATTTGACACAGTCGACCGCAAGCTGCTTCAGGCGCTCGCCAACGAAGGGCGCGCCAGCCATCAGCAATTGAGCGAAGAAATTGGCCGCTCGCCCACTTCGATTGCGCGGCGACAACGCCAGCTTGAAGAGACGGGCGTTATTCGCGGATATGGCGCTGATATCAATATGGGCTCGCTCGGCTTTGGCGTGACGGTTCATCTCAAGATCACGCTCGCCTCGCAAAGCAATGAGGTCTTGAGTGCTTTTGAAGACGCCATCCGCAAAAGCCCCTCTGTCATACAATGCGAGCTTATGTCGGGGGCGGACGATTACTACGTCACCGTGCTCGTCAGTTCGCTCGAACACTTTGAGGAAATCCACCGCGAGGAATTGTCCAAGCTGCCTGGCGTCTCGCGGATGGAGACCGGATTTGTCCTTCGCAAAGTGGTCGAAAGACGCCTCCCGCCCGGATGGCAGGATTGAAACGAGCGAGCGCAATGCTAACTTGGTTACGACTGCAACCAAACCCTTCGAAGGAAATCCTATGACCGCCTATCCCACAATCAAGATGCTTATCGGTTCTGACTGGGTTGCGGATGGCGGCGAAGGGTCGATGCCGATCATCAACCCTGCCGACGAGCAAAAGGTCGGGAGCGCGCCAAAGGCATCGAAAGAGCAACTGGATGCAGCGCTCGCCGCGGCGGGAGAAGCTTTCCCGGTCTGGTCGAACACTCCTGCGATTGAACGCTATCGCATCATTCGCCGCGCCGCCGATCTGCTGCGCGAGCGCGCGGAGGTGATTGCGCGGGTCATGACGCTCGAAATGGGCAAACCGCACGCGCAAGCTCTGGGCGAGACGAAGGGCGCGGCTGATCTCATCGACTTCCTTGCAGAAGAAGCAAAGCGTCAGGGCGGGCGGCTTGTGCCGGTGCGCAGCAACAACCTGCTTGAACAACGCGTGACGCAGGAACCCGTGGGTCCGGCGATCCTGCTGACGCCGTGGAACTTCCCGATCAATCTGCCTGCCAAGAAAATCGCGGGCGCGCTTTCCGCCGGGTGCAGCGCGATCCTGAAACCTGCCGAGACAACACCTGCCTGTGCGCAAATGCTCGCCGAGTGCTTTGTCGATGCGGGTCTTCCATCAGGCGTCCTCAACGTTGTTTACGGCGATCCTGCGATGATTTCAGAGCATCTCATTGCCTCGCCCATCCCGCGTAAAGTGAGCTTCACCGGCTCCACCGCGGTGGGCCGCCATTTGGGCGCGCTCGCCGCGCAAGGGCTCAAGCGTTACACGCCCGAGCTTGGCGGCCATGCGCCTGTTGTGATTGGCGAAAGCGCAGATTTCGAGCGCACTGTCGCGGCCTGTGCTGCGACCAAGTTCCGCAATGCCGGGCAAGTGTGCGTCAGCCCCACCCGCTTCCTCGTGGCGCGCGGCATTTACGACAAATTCGTCGCCGAATTTTCCGCAAGATCACAAAAACTCAAGGTCGGCGATGCGAGCAAGGATGACAGCGTCGACATGGGCCCGCTCGCCCACGCTGGCCGGGTTGCCGCGATGGAGGATCTCATGTCGTCCATGGGCGGCGCGCAAGGTGAGATTGTCTCGGGCGGCTCAGCGATTGAAGGGCCGGGCCATTTCTTTGCGCCGACCATCATTGCCGCGCCATCGCCCGACAGCCGGATGATGACCGAGGAACCCTTTGGCCCGGTTGCAGGGATCGTGCCCTATGACAGCATCGAAGAGGCCGTAGGGATCGCCAATTCCCTGCGCTACGGGCTCGCTGCTTACGCTTTCACCAGCTCGCTCGATGAAAGCCACTACCTCGGCAATTCGCTGCGGGCAGGTATGGTTGCGATCAACCACTTTGCGGTGGGCTCGCCCGAAACCCCGTTTGGCGGGACCGGCGACAGCGGGTTTGGTTCCGAAAGCGGGGTCGAGGGATATCTCGGCTATACCGAGACGAAATTGGTCACGGTCGCCAAATCGGCGCCGTGAGCCATTCAAAGCCAACGGATATTTGATGCAGAGCGTTCGACCCTCGTTGGGTCAGCGTGTGCCCAGAACGCTGGAGTTAAAGCGTGCGAGCGCACTCTTGGGCGTCATTGGACGAATGCGTCCGTAACGCGCACGGCGTGAGCTTTCATTACCGAAACACACCGTGCGGCCCATGGCGTCCGGGCCAGACGAGATAATCGTTGGTCGTTCCATTTGTTTCGCGTCCCCGAGTCGCGTTGTTGATTTCGGGGTAAGTCAACACCTGTCCTGCGCAAAACTGAGTCGGAAATTGACGCCCGCGCAAAATTTTTACAACGTTTGTCAAGTCAGCACGTCATAGGTACGAACACTTATGCACCGTCGGTGCGCTGTGCCCCCGCTTCGCGAACAGCCGCCAGGTCGGGATAACCGTTGACCGCCATCATCAAATCGGCCTCGGCCAGAATACAGCGAAGCACCCATGCCGCGCCCTCGGCTCCGCCAATCGCGAGCCCGTAGGTGTAAGGCCGCCCTACCCCCACTGCTGTCGCGCCGAGGGCCAATGCCTTTACCGCATCAGAACCGGAACGGATGCCGCTGTCGAAGAGGACCGGCGTGTCGCCCGATGCGGCCACCACATCGGCGAGCAGGTCGATCGTCGCGATCCCGCCGTTGGCCTGCCGCCCGCCGTGGTTCGAGCAATAAATTGCATCCGCGCCGTGATCGATGGCTTTGCGCGCATCATCGGGATGGCAAATTCCTTTAAGCACAATCGGCAGGTCCGTGACCAATTTGAACCATTCCATATCTTCCCACGTAAGGACCTGCCCGAAGATCGCTGCAAACATCATGATCGCGGCCTTGGGGTCTTCCTCGGGCGGTTTTTCCAGAAGGCTGCGAAAGACCGGATCGGTGAAGTAGTTCTGCATCACCTTGCCGCGCAATTGTGGAAAGTTGGATGCGTTGAGATCGCGCGGTCGCCAACCGGTGAGCCAGGTGTCGAGCGTCACCACAATCGCTTTAGCGCCCGAGGCCTCCGCCCGTTTGATGAGGCTTTGCGCCAGTTCGCGATTGCGCGGGGTGTAAAGCTGGAAGAAGGCGGGCGTATCGCCGCATTGCTCGAACACGTCCTCCATCGGATCGTTGCCAAGGGTCGAGACGCAGAACGGAACCCCCGATTGGGCAGACGCGCGCGCGGCGGCCATATCGCCGTGGCGATCCTGTGTCGCCTCTCCGTTAAGGCCGATGGGGGCCATGAACAGCGGGCTTTTAAGCTTCATCCCGAACAGGTCGATCGACAGATCGCGCTCGGTGCAATCGACCATCATGCGCGGCACCATGCCCCAGTGATGGAATGCGCCCGAATTGCTGTCCTGCGTATGCTCATCCCCGCAACCGCCCGCGACATAATTGGTGAGCATTTCACCCAGCGCCTGTTGGCCGCGCTTTTCAAGCGTTGCGAAATCCACCGGATAATCGGGCAAAATTCCCTGCAAGCCAGCGTTGTAGATCTCGTTTTGCATCCCGCCAAAATTGTGCATCGGGCCTCTCTCTCCCTTGTCCGTGTTGTTCGGGAAAAGACCTTATGTGCCGCGCGGGGGCAAGTCTTTTGTGACTGCGCTTCAGCTCAATAGCTTCTGGAGGCGCGGACGCACGCGCAAAAACAGGATGTAGAGCCGCTCAAGCACCACCAGCACAAAGCGATTTTTTGCAAGAGCCCCGAGCGGTCGCAGAGCCGGGATTGCGCGCCACATCGCCGCAAAAGCCGCCGCGCCGCTCAGCACCTTGCCATTTTCCTCAGCGTGAAAACGGGCGAGCAATTCTTCCTGATTGATCGGGCACGAGGGATCGGCATTGTCCGACACATCGACAAAGTCGATTGCACCGTTTGTATCGAGCCGCCGCATCAGCGATATTTCGCGAATGCACAGCGGGCAGGCGCCATCGAACCACACTTTTACGCGGGACGTTTCGGGGGAGCGGGGAGACGGTGCCTGGTCCATGCTGGATCAATGCGCGCATTGGCCGCAAGTTCCTCGAAGGGCCTGTGCAAAGCAAAACGCGCCCGCACCGTGAGAGGCGCGGACGCGTTTCTAAAGTTCGTTTTAAGTGTTCGGCTAACGAACCGCTCTTCAGGATGCTTCGGCCTCAGCAATATCACCAAGAACCGTCAACTGGCCCGTACATCCGTTTTCGGCAAGCGCCCCCGCCAGCGCGTCAGGCTGGCGATAGGTTTCGGTGAGCGCGACGATTTTCACATCGACCGATGCGGCGCTGTCGCCTTCACCAGCAGGTCCGGTGATCGTATATGTCGCACCGTCAGCAAGCTTCAGCCCTTCGGGGTCGAGTGCACGCATGCTCTCTGTCTCGACAAAGGTCACATCAAGCGCGCCGTCACCGTCTTGCTGGGCGATTGAATAGGTTTGGCCCTCGCTCGGCTCTGGACGCCACAAGCGCACATTTTCGAGGTCGTAAAGACACGTCGTGCCGGCGGCTGCGACATTGACCATCCACAGGTTCGGCATGGTGACAGAAGCGCCACCACCGCCGCGCACTGCCCCGGTGCGTGCCCGGTTGGATGCACCCTGGCGGGTAAGCCGTGCAAAGCGTGCACGGGTGCGGGTCGCGCCCTCGCCCACACGGAACGTGCCGGGCCCTTGCATCACCTTGGTGCCGCCATTGACGAGCACGGTGATCTTGTCGCCTGCGCGAAGAGTGATCGTAGAACTGTCAGCGACCTTTTTGCCAACCGGATAGGTTGCGGCAGAAGGCCCTGCGGATTTCACGACCACGCCCGCGGCCGCTGCACCTGGAATTGAAACAGCAGCCATGGCGGCTGCGAGGCCCGCGATGCGAGCCTTGGATTTAACCGAGAACATATGCTCCCCCATCATTCAAATTGCGAATTCGGTATGCGTAGTTTTCTAGCGCCGAATCCTCGGGATGACCAGCGACCACTTGATCTATCAGCTGCACCGCTAGTTCATAGTTGCTATCTGTAAGCTGAACGACCTCTTCAAGTTTCCTGCGGTCTTCGGCTGGAAGGTCGGGCATTGGCTGATAGATGTTCACCGGCTGCGCACGGCCGCGCAGCACGATGCGCCCCATCGGGGCCCACCAGTCGGGATCGGCTTGCTCGATGATCTCAAGGCTTGCCGAAACACTGGATTTGAGCGGTTTGTTTGCCGCCTCAAGCCTCGCTGCGGTGTTCATGGAATCGCCAAGCGCGGTGTATTGGATGCGGGTTTCGCCGCCAAAATTGCCGACCACCGCCTCGCCATAGTGAAGGCCGACGCGCGTTTTACCGATCTTGGGAAGGTCGGGGTCCATCGCGGCGACTTCTGCACGGAACTCCTCGCCCGCCTGCCAGATCGCGTAGCCTGCTTTGAGAGCGCGTTGTGCATCGTCTTCGCGGGCAATCGGCGCACCCCAGAATGCGACCACCGCATCGCCCACATATTTGTCGATCACACCGCCATGATCGAGCACCACCTTGCTCAGCATTTCGAGATAGCGGTTCAATAGTTTTGCGACCATCTCCGGCTCGATCGCGTGGCTCATCTTGGTAAAGCCCTCAAGGTCGGAGAACATCACGTAGATCTCGCGCTTCTCACCGCCCAGCGACAAAAGGTCCGGCTCATCGATAATCGCCTCTGCGATGTCGCGCGGGATGTATTTGCCAAGCGCCCCTTGCGCGAAAGACCGCTGCGCCGATCCTGCCGAGCGCGCCGCTGCTGTGACCACGGTGAAGGTGATGATCCAGGCGACCAGCCAGCCCACGGCGGGCAGGCCGTAGGTGTCCACTTCATTGAAATGCAGCGCAAACGGCAAGCCAAAGTAGATCGCGCCCAGCCCTGCCAGCATGGGCACGAGCCTTTGCGCAGGCGATTCAAGCAGGGCGACCAGAACCGCGCTGCCGACCACGACAAGGGCCATCACCCACAGGCTCCACGATGGAATTTGCGCAAGTCGCTTTCCATCGAGCATTTGCGCGATCAATTCGCCGTGGACGGATAGCCCGGATGGTTCAAATCCCGTCCATGAGGTGAACGGGGTCGCCACCCGGTCGTAATCGAGAATATCGCCCCCGATGAGGACATATTTGCCCTCGATCTCCTGAGCGACAAATTCGGCCACCGCCGGGTCAAGATCGAGAAAAAGCTCGATCGACAAGGTCAGGAACAACGGTTCTTCCACCTGCCCTTGCGTCGGCGCATCAGGGTCCGCGTCATCATCAAAATCGGCCTTCAAAGCGCGGCGATATTCAATCGCGCCTTCATACCCTGCAAATTCCTGATGAGGTCCGCCTGCATCTTCGAGCATCGCCCGGCCCAGCAAGGGCGGCAAATCCGGTATGATATCAGGCCACACACGGGTCGCCCCAAATTCGTCGTCAAGGCGGATACTCGCGCGCCTTACATTGGTGTCGCCTTCCTCTATTGCGGCCATGAATTCGTTGAGGAATTCCTGCTGCTGATAAACGATGTCGGCCTCGTTCGTGGCAAGCGTTGCATAGGCAACCGATGTTGGCGTCTCCATCGCGCGCAGGGTTTCGACAAGGTCGATATCTTCGGCTTGCGGTTGATCGAAAAGAATATCGATCCCGATGGCTTTTGCACCCATGCCATCGAGATTTCGCAGCGCCTCGGCAATGGCGTCTCGTGGCAAGGGCGAGCGTTTTTCAAGATTGATGAGCGCCTGATCGTCAAACACGACAAGGACAATACGCTCATCCTGTTCGACCAGATCGGCGGCCAGATAGGCGCGCGTATCATAAAGGGCGCGCTCTGCATCATTGGTAAGAGGTGTCGGCTCCCCTCCCCCTGGCAAGGCCCAGCTGTAGCGCGCGATGAATATCGAGAAGGCCACAAATATGACCATCCCGACAAGCTGCACCATGCCCGCTTCGCGCAGTCCCCTGACATTGCGAACCAATGCGCCGCTGCGCTTCTTGTGAGGGTTTTCACCCGCCATTTATGATCCCCCCAAATCCCGGGCCATGCCGTTGGCACAGCCTTGCCTGCGACCAAGAGAAAGCAGGTTTCGCGGGCACGGGCAAGCGCGAAGGTTCACCTATCCGGGGTGGAAGGCCAGGGGCGGGGATAGGGAAAAATTCATAATCACGTGATCTATTCCATGCGCGAAACAAACCAATAGGTCGCTTATGCACTCGCTTGCCCAGATCGCCCCCATCCTCGGGGCATACGCCGGGAGCCCATCGCTCCCCAAGGTCATGCCCAAAAGCCATGGCCCAAGGCCGCCTCGCGCATCATTTGGCAATCCGACTAACTCGCGCTATGCAAACCAGATGTCGGCTAACGAACTGAAATGGAGCCATGAAGAGCGTGGCAACGCTCTCGTGCTCTCGCCCAAGGGCAGAGTGGACGAAGCCACCGCCGATGCGTTCAAGGATCACATGGTCGCAACCATGCAAAACGGCCCGGACAAGGCCATCCTCGATCTGTCCGGTATTGATTACATGTCCTCGCGCGGGCTTCGCGGATTTACGCTGGCACAGCGGGCGGCCACGCAAAACGGAACAACTATTGTGCTTGCCGCTCCCAATGATACTCTGCGCGAAATTCTGCAGATAAGCCGGTACGATACGATTTTCACCGTAACCGAAACGGTAGAGGCTGCATTGGGGAATTAGCAGCACTGCTTTAGGGGGGACACATGCAGGTCAGATTTTGGGGAACACGCGGGTCACTCCCCGTTGCGCCGCATGCTTCAACCATTTCTGACAAGGTCGCTGACGCGCTGTTTCAGGCGCAGGGCCAAAAGTTTCCGGACAAACAGGCCGCTCTTCAATATGCGCGCGACGCGCTGCCCTTCGCTGTCGGGCAAGGGTATGGCGGGGCGACAAGCTGCGTTGAAATTGACGTCGGAAAAGGCGCCTTTGTCATCTGCGACATGGGTTCGGGCCTTCGCGAACTGGGCCTCGACACGCTTAGGCGCTTGTCAGAGGGAGGCCGCGATAAGGAGTGGCATTTCTTCCTTTCGCACCTTCACTGGGACCATATCATGGGCTTCCCGTTCTTCGTCCCCGCCTTTGTCGAAGGCGCGAAGGTCATCATTCACGCAGGGCACACCGACGCGGAAACCGCCCTTCGCCGCCAGCAGGAGGAAATCTCCTTCCCCGTGCCGTTCGACTGGCTCAAGGCCGATATCGAATTTCGCACTCTGACGCCGGGCGAAGAATACAGGATCGGGGAGCTTACCGTTGGCCTCACCCGGCAAGAACACAGCCACGACAGCTATGGCTATCGCTTTACCGACGCAAACGGGCGCAGCGCGGTTTATTCAACCGATGCCGAATACAAGATCGACAAGATGGGCGAAGAAGACGACATGGCCGAGTTCATGTCGGGCGCAGACCTCGTGATCGCGGACACGATGTATTCGCTCGCTGACAGTGTGACGATGAAAGAGGATTGGGGCCACTCCTCCAACATTGTCGCGGTGGATCTGTGCCGCAAAGCGGGCGCGAAACGGCTTGCCCTGTTCCACCACGAACCGACCTATTCCGATGCTGATATTGCGCGCATGCACGCCGAAACAATGCGGTACGAAGAGCTTTTGCGTGAAGACAGCGCGCCGATCGAGGTATTGTGCTCTTTCGATGGCTATTGCCTTGAGCTCTAGAGGCAGCTGATGCCTGCGAAATCCAAACGCCTTATTGTCGCTGCTGTTCTGGCGGGCGCCGTGATCGGCCTTCTGGTGAGCCTTTTTGGCGGCGAGTTCCAGCGCCGTCTCGTGTTCGACAGCTGGCAAAACCTCGCCCCGCGCGAAGGCGGAAGCGATGATGTCGTGGTCGTGATGATCGACGATGCGAGCGTTGCGGCAAAAGGCCAATGGCCATGGCGGCGCACCGATGTCGCAGCGCTGCTTGAAAACATCGCGCAAACCGGACCCAGAGCAATCGGCATCGACATATACTTCACCGAACCTGACCGGATGCGGCCTGAAAACTTCGCCGATCTTTACACCGAGGAGGCGCTTGATGCAGCTACGCGCAACAAGCTCCTCACCCTGCCCTATGGCGACCAATACCTTGCGAGCGTGATCGAAAGCGCCCCGACGGTCATGCCTTGGGTCACCACCAATTCGGGCGGCCGTCCGCTTGGCGAGCTGACCTTTGACGGCGTTGAGGGCGAGCCGCCTTCCGGGATCGTCACAACGCCGCGGATGCTGACCAGTATTGCGCTGCTCGATGACCTCGCGCTTGCCCGCGGGGTGGTTATCGGCCCACCTGATCGCGACGGGATCGTGCGCCGCGTTCCTCTTGCGGTCAAAGCGGGCGACGTGTCGGCTCCGGGATTTGCGGTTCAACTTGCCAATATCGCAGCTGGCGGGGAGATGCTGGCGTGGACAGACGGCGGCATGGCGGTGGGCGAGCGGGTCGTGCCTTCCGATGCCAAGGGCAATTTCGAATTCAAGATGGCGCCCGGATGGGACGAAAAGGCGATTTCAGCGATCAACGTGCTCGAAGGTGACTTCGTCGGCGTCGATGAATTGCAGGACAAGATCGTGCTCGTCGGCTTTGGCGCAACGGGAACAACCGACATCTTCGCAACGCCGGTTGCCAGCAGAATGCAGGGGACCCTCGTGCAAGCGCAAGCGGTCGATGCGATTTTGAACGGCTATTGGTTGTCGCGGCCTGCGTGGGCCAAGGCGCTTGAATGGGCGGTTGCTTTTGGCCTTGTGGTCATGCTGGTGATCGCTGGTGTGGGGATTGCCAAATGGCTGATCGTGCCGGTGTTGGCGAGCGCCGCGGTGCTGCCTGCCGCTTCCTATTTCGCCTATGACGCAAGCGGCATATTGTTCGATCCTGCGCGCCCTTTGATCATCGCAATTTTCGCTGCAATCGCACTGGTTGGCGTGCGGTATGCCCTCGCCTTTCGCGAGCTTGTTGAAAAGCGCATTGTCACCGCCAAGCAGGAGAAGGAAAACGAAAGCGCGCGCAAGCTCCAGATGACCATGGTGCCAAGCGCCACGCGGCTTGCGCGATTGGGCACCCGCACCGAAATCGGCGCGGTCCTCGAGCCGGCAAAATCGGTGGGCGGCGATTTTTACGATGCGATGGAGTTGGAGGGCAATCGCCTCGCTTTCCTTGTGGGCGATGTCAGCGGCAAAGGGCTTCGTGCAGCGCTTTTCATGGCGCTGTCCAAATCAGTGTCGAAGAACAACCTCATGCGCTCGAGCGGCGACCTCGAAACAGCCGTGCGCCAGGTCAACGCCGACCTTATGGCCGAAGAGGATGAGGAAATGGACCTCACCATGTTGGTGGGGATCATCGATTGTTCGAGCGGCAAGGTGGAAATGGTCAATGCGGGCCACGAAGACCCCATGCTCGTGCGCGCCGATGGCAGGGTCGACGTCGTCAAAATGGTCGGCGGGCTTCGCCTTCGGACCCTCGACGATTTTCCCTACAGCGTCGAAACCTTGCAGTTGAAACCCGGAGAAAGCCTCGTCATCATCACCGACGGGGCGACCGATGCAATGAACATGAAAGAGGACCGCTTTGGCCTCGAGCGCGTGATCGGCGCCATTGGTGAAGACCCTCAAGCCAGTGCCGCAGAGCGCGCCAGACATATCGCGGCCAGAGTGCGTGAATTCGAGCGCGGGATGGATCCGGCTGACGATCTGACAATACTGGCGCTGCGCTACCTCGGCTGCGAGGCGGGCCGTTAGCGGACGGTGACAACCACCACGCGGTAAGCAGGATCGGGTTGACCCGCTTGACCGGGCGCAAGTGCAGAGCGTGCCCAGTGCCAAGAGCTTGCCACAGCGTCGATGTCACCTTCCTCGATCGGAAGGTCGGCATCGTTTACGCGTTTGCGCACCTGTCCAAGGACTGTCATCGCGCGTTGTTGCGAGACGCGGTTGTTGACCTCTTCACTGCCCGTTGCATCGGTGTGCGCGGCGATTTCAATCTCGACCCCGGGCCGGTTCTCGATATTCTGAGCAAGGAACGCCTGAAGCCGGTCCATTTCCGCATCGCTGAGGGTTCCCTCACCGGTCGCGAAATAGAAATTGTCGCGCGCAAACCTCTTCGGCAAGTCGGTCATGATCTCGGCGTGGACAGGATCAACCTCGTCAAACTGTTTGAGCCGCGGCTCTTTCTCGCCCCTGAGCTTTGCCTGCTGGTTCGCAGCGGTCAGATACGCCTCGCTGCCATCCGCATATTCGATCACAACCGCGCCTGTGTCCTTACCGGGCACCGCCGACGACAACAGCGTGACCCGCTCCTTGGAAGACGCGCACCCTGCCAATGCAAGAGCGCCCCCCAGCGCAATCAATCCAAGTGTTCTTTGCATTATTCGTCCACCTCAATCACAAATGTGGTTCCCCGAACGCCAAGCGTCGATGTCGGTGTTCTGAATTTCATACGGCCCGAGCGGGAAAGCTCGCCGGAATCGACCCCGACCTTGCCCCGTTCAATCCTCATCGAGGATTCGCCCGTCCGGCGCGCCCGGTCAAACCGATAGCGCGAGATGATCATCCGGCTTCCCGGAGCGACCACAAGGCGGGTGTTGTCGACGAATGTGATGCCGGCGCGCTGGCGCGCATTGGTCACGACGATGTCGCCTTCGCGCAGCTTGAAACCGGACCGGCCCGTCAGCTTCGCCCCGGCGCGGATCACTTCGATCCCGCCAGCGGTGACATTCTTGATCCGCCCGATTTCATTTGCGACAGCAGGTTGCGCTATAATCGCGAATAGCGCTGCGATAAAAATGGTTACATTTCGCATATATACTCCCCAGCCAGAGGTGTGTTAGCATAGAATTATGGGGCACAGGAGGCGATTTTCGGCATTTGTTGCAAAAGATTGTAATTTTGCCCCGGTGATCCGCCAATCGCTACAATTTGCGCGCGACTTTCTGGCATCGCATGATTTTCAGCCGCGCCTTCAGGTGAAACTTGCGATTGTGGTCGAAGAACTGGTCACCAATGCGCTTTGTCATGGCGGCAAGGGGCAGGATTTTTCCCTCTCGCTGGAGCTGGCCGAACACAATGGCTCAATCACCCTGCGGATGGAGGACAATGGTATCGCCTTCAACCCGCTGTGCGTGCCGCCGGTAAAGGCGCCCAACCCGACGACGGGTGGCGGGATCGGCCTTGCCATCATCCACGCCTGGGCAACCGACACCAGCTATCAAAGGGGTGATGTCACCAATTCGCTTGGCCTGACTCTGGCTTGATCGCAAAGCGGTCAGCGATCACCCGCAACGTTGAAAAGCAGGAGCGGACAGGCGTTCTTGAGGGCAGCCCCGCGAATGGCTTCGGCATCGCCAATGCGCCAGGGATCGCGAAGCAGCAGATAATCAACGTCCCATGCCTCGATGAAAGCATCATGGCTGGGCGCGCCGGCCCTTTGCTCTGCGATATTGCGCGGCTCCATCATCGTTCGAAGCGAGCCCAGAGCCCCCGCCTTCGCCGCGAATAAATCGTCTTCCATCACGAGGATCCGCGCACCGGGCTCGTCCTCAAGACAGTCCTGTAGAACGGCCACATCGCGAGGGCTTTCGAAATCGGACCATTTCTCCAGATCAACGCGCCCATCCTGCGATGCTGCGAACAGGGTCACCCACGCAAACAGCGCAAGCCAGGGAAGGATCAAGGCCGAAAGGATCGTCGCATAGGAGCGAGCTTGCGCCATGCTGACAGCTTGGGAGATGAGCCATGTCGAAGGCAGAAGGACAAAGGCCCACACAAGCGCCGAATAATACCGGTATTCAAGGTAGCCCGTGACGATCTGCGGCACCATCAAAAGAGCAATCATTGCCGTGAACGCGAACAGGATATCGTGGCGCCCGCTAAATCCGATGGCCCGCGCCTCGACACTGGGCGCTTTCTGGCCGAGCCAGTGCACACCGCCCAGCCCCAGCAGGCCGAAAGCCCACGCAGCGCCAAGGGGGCCTGCGAGAATGGCGATGGCATTCACCGCCCACTGACCTGCACCTCCCATGACTTTGAGCGCCCATGCGCCGGGGTCATCGGCAAGAGACGGCTGCGCTTGCGGCCACCAATCGGTGACAAACGCGCGCGGGTCGAGCGCGGTCGCAATCCCTGCATTGTCGGTGGCAAACACTGTTCCGAATGTGCCAAGCGAATAGGCCACCCAAGGCGAAACAGCGACGGCAGATGCCGCAAGCGCTGCAATCACGCGCGCCGGGCTGCGGGTGAACCAGCGAACGAGCATCGCGGCAAGCACCGGCAGGAGCGCTGCATCAAAGCGGTTCATCACGGCCAGCCCTGCAAGAAGACCGATAAGACCAGCGCCGGCGACGGTCATTCCCCGCCCCGCCAACGCCCCGCGCAAAATGAGCGCATAAAGCAGCATTTGCAGGGGGATCGTCCGTCCTGCGCCAAGCTCGTCCCAAACCATGCTGGGGCCAAGCAGCGGGATCAGAGCCGCAGCCGTCCCAACCCACGGTGCGCCCGTGACACGCCGACCGATCTGTTCGGAAACCAGCACAAAGGCGAAATAGGCAACAAACGCCAGATACAGCCCCGTTCGCGCGCCCGTCCCCAGCGCCGCATCGACAATCGCGATCAAGCTTGGCCAAAGCGGCGCGAAGGCCGCTGAATATTCCGATGCGCTGGCGTAACTGCGAAAATGGGTAAAGCGGTAGAAATCGCCAAAGACCGTCTTGCCGAGCTCATACAATGCCCAGCTGTCAGGCGAATAGTCGGGGGCGACGACAACGCTCAGGAAAAGCGGCAAGAGCACCGCGGCGGCGAATATAGCGGGCCACAGGAACGACGGGTTTGGCCGCGCAGCGTGGTCGGGTGTGTAACCACCCGTTGCCGCGCGCACCGTCTCGCCCAACAGCGCCAGCTTTGAGGCGAGCCCGCCGATCTTGGTGGGCACTTTGCCGTCCTGCGGATAGCGGCGCACGACGGGCACGTGATCGACCTTCAGGGCCAACTGCCCTGCCCTCACCGTGAGGTAGAACAGAAGATTGTAAACCTCGAATTCGGCGCGGAATGGCGCGACATCGGGATGCGTCAGATAGCGCGCGGAATAGGCCCGGAACCCGTTGGTCGTGTCGGTGAACCCGTGCTTTCCCGCAAGGCTCAAAAGCGGTGCATGGATAAGCCGATTTGCAATCGTGCGCTCCAGCGGGGTGTTCTCCGCCTCGCCTCCGGGCAGGTATCGCGAACCTTGAACATAGTCGCAGCCCTCTTCGAGCTTCGCAACGAACTGCGTGACCGCCTCGACCCCGTCCTTGCCATTGCCATCGATGGTAACAATGCCTTCGTAGCCTTCGCGAAGCGCCCATGCGTAAGCCATGCGAAGCTGCGCCGACAGCTTGCCCGGCCCCGTCTTGGTCAACACCGCGCGAACGCCCACAGGCTTTACGAAATCGGCATCGAGCGACCCGTCGGTGGAACCGCCGTCCGCGACGATCACATCGACGCGAAGCTGGGCCTCCTTGATCCGCGAAAGCTGCCCCCTGATGCGCTGCCCTTCGTTGATGACGGGGATGACAAGCGCGTATCTGTGAGCCTTCGGGGCGTAGATCGCCTCCTCATGCGACGGCAATTGCCAATCGCTGTCATCGAAGGGGAGAGGCACGGCGACGGTCATAATGTGCCCTCACCTGCGGGCGCCTGCGCGAAAACGAAAAGCTTGCTGAGCGCGAAATTGACGAAGAAGGAGACACCGGCCCCGCAAATCAGGATAAGAAGCGCAAATCCGCCCACAAGCCATGCGTCGAGGACGGCGACAACGCTCACCCGCACCAGCAGCGTAAGCCCTGCGACCACGGCGTATTTTGCCGCTCGTGCACCGGAAAGGCTGCGCATCCCGCCCCCAAAGCTCCAGACCTGATGCAGCACGTAATTGGCGCTTGCCGCGCAGACAAAGCCGATCAGAGCAGCAAGGGCCAAGGGCACGCCGGCAAGCTCATGCAAGGTATAGGCAATCGCGATATCGACGACCACACCCAGAACGGTGACGGTAAAGAAGCGCAGCATTTCGCCCATCACTGCCACCGCGCAATCAGGCGATCCACGCCTTCTTGAAAGCTTGGCAGCGCGGC
Source organism: Qipengyuania sp. S6317L1 (assembly GCF_023015615.1). Lineage (GTDB taxonomy): Bacteria > Pseudomonadota > Alphaproteobacteria > Sphingomonadales > Sphingomonadaceae > Erythrobacter. The sequence goes on from NZ_JALKAJ010000002.1 coordinate 197,906, forward strand.
AAAATCAATCGTCGGCAACACCTGCGCATCGCACTGTGCAAACCCGATGGGCGAGCCGTCGAGCACTTTGAAAGACAGCCGCGTTTCTTCGCCTTCCTTTACCGGTGCAGGCACCTCGACCACCTCGGCATTGGCGATGCCGTAGCGCGGAAAATCGCTCCACTGCGCCTCGTTCACCGAGCGTGTGAAGGGCGAATTTTCCGTGACCGTCAAAAGCGCGGTGCGCGGTTCAGCGTCAAACGCCTCACGCTCGATATAAAGCGAGGCAAGACCGCTCACATCGCTTGTCACCACCACTTCGAACCGGTCGAGCGTCTGGTGGATCACCTCGCAATTCGCGGCGTTCTTGACCAAACCGCCGCCGCGCCGGACCCAGAGGATGTTCTGGTCGCTTCGGGCGATGGGATCGTAGAGCTCGCGCAAGGTCTTGAAGAAGGGCCAGTTTGCGCGCGTGTTCCACCCTTCCCAACCCGTGTAATCGGGCGCAATCGTGCTCACCGCGATGGCTTCGCCGAAAAGCAGCTTGTTGAAGCTTGCGCGATTGTCCGGGCCCAGTGCATGGATCAGCGATCCGACAGGCGCTGGACTTTTGGTGCCAGCCGCAATGTCGAGCGTCGAGGTGTAGACAGAGAGCAATCGCTCATCTTCTGGAACCGCGCGAGCATCGAGATAGCTGGAAAAGCGCTTGATCGCCTTGAAGTCTGCGGCCTTGGCGGGCGTTACATAGAAACCTATTTCGTCAATATAAACAGTGGCTTGTGACTTGCTCTTGACACTTACAAGCGCGCTTGCGTCCATGCCAATCATCGCCAGCGCGGCAAGGCCAGCCGTGACAGGCACGATTTTTCTGTTCCCCCTTCGCAGGAGGTGTTTTGATAACAAAAGGAGCCTTCCCTGAAGCAGGATCACAGGCGCGCACAGGCCAAAGACAAAGGCGATCGCCTTGTATTCCGAACCGATATGCCCCCCGATCTGAGGCAGGGTTGCAGTGCCGATGAGTGCGGCTCCCACGAACACAAAAGCGCCCAACCGAACAGGCGATCCCCGCCCCCTCAATCGCTTCCAGATAGCGAACAGGACCGAAGCCGTCAGGATCATCAGGCTGAGCGCGGTCAATGGCTCGCCTGCGTAAAAGATGCGCGGCAGATCGAGGATGGAAAGCACCCGCGCCTCCTCTCCCCAAGGGCCGAAATACCAGAACTGGTCGCCCGCCACATCGACGAAATTGTATTGGAGCCAACCTGAAGGATCGCCGTGAGTGACGAGCATGAGGATGGCAAATACGGCCGCTGCGGCTCCGACGGCGAACGCAACCATTGCCTTTGCAAGGAGCGCCATTTGGTCATGCAGCGCGGTGAAAAGCCCCATCAGCGCAGCGATCAACAGCGGAATGCCAGCGTCGTTCGACCACAACAGCGCAACCCCTGCCGCAAGGCCCAGCCAGACCGCTGGCGCCCAGTTGCTGCCCCGGATCATGGCTCTCACCGCCCAGACGAACACCGGAAGCACGAAGAAAGGTAGCGCACCGCGAAGGGGTCTCAGGGATACGCCAGGATCGAAGGTCGCCGGCCAGCGATATTGGATGAGCCCCGCTGCCGCTCCTCCGGCGTAATAGAACAGGAATATCAGAAGTATGGTAAGCGCCCATCGCAGCGCCTTTGGAACTGGACGCAGCAACCAGATAATGCCGAAGGCGCCCGCAAAACTCCCCACGATCACCATCGCGTAAGCGGCAAAAGTCGAGGCCCAGAGCGTCTCACCAAAGGCCATGAAGATCGGCAGAAGCGAGAGGATCATCGTGATCCCGAGATAGGATTGGAACGCTTCGCCAAGCTTTGCTCCATCGGCGAAATTGTCGAGCGCGAACCACGTCTGCATCGCGCCGTCGATCGAGTTGAGGCTATGATCGTAAAGCAGTATCCAGCCGCGAAGGGCGATCACCGCCACCACAAGGGCAGCGAGCAGCATCCAGCCGCGCTGCTTCACGCCCGCGATCTCAGGCATATTGTGTTCCCAGTACAAAGCCGGAATGCGCCGCGCCAAACTCGGGCGCTGTGCTCTTCACCGCCTCGAAAAGGTCGTAGATATTGTCGATTTTGCCGCCAAGAACCGAAATGACGCGGGTACCCTCGGGCTTTTGTTGATAGAGGATCGGGCGACCGTCATCGGCCTCGTTCTTCACAAGGACGGTCTTCACATCGAAGATTGAACGCCGGTATGTCGCGCCTCCAATACAGGGCAGATATCGCTGGGCATCGCGCAGCATGAAGGCGTACCGCGTCTCGTAATGTCGAGCGGCGAAATGGGCGTATGGGTCGCTGACAGGCCCGCCATCGCTCCAGCTTTCGTGCGGGGTGTAGCGCACATGGGTCAGCGAATAGAGCCCCTCCGACGGGTAAGGCATAGCCGAGAAGAACGGACCGTCCATCACCGTGACACCGCGCGTGGAAAGCTCTTGCGGCGGCTCGATCAAGGCAAGTTCAGCAACCTCGTATTTGAGCGCGGCCTTGGGCAAATCTGCCATTTCAAGCACTGAATTGACCTGCGCGTAAGTTATATTGAAGGCGTATCTTGCGGTGATTTCCTGTCCGTCTGACAGGCCCGCGATCACGTAACCTCGCTTATTTTCAAGAGCCTCGACTTTGGTATTGAGGCGCAGCTCGACACCTGCCTCATCAAGGCGCCCGGCCATTTGTTTGGCGAGCACCGAGTAGTCGAAAGCGGTTTCGTAACAGGCGAACACCTCATCGACCATATCGCGGTCAAACAGCGCGCGATCATTGGGAGAAGCCACTTCAATCGGCGCGCCCATCTCGCTGAACATGCGGTGGAATTTCTTTGCCGTGACTTTGGAGCGCCGCCGCGCAATCGCATAGAGCATCTGGAACTCATCAACGATTGCCTCGGGGAAATCCTCAAGGAATTTGCGGTGCAGCAGCATGGATTTGACCGCTGTCACGGCGGAGCGCGGGTAATGAAATCCGGTGTGCACGCGCGCCTGGTTTACGCGGCTTGCGCGGGTCATCAGTGCATCCGATGCTTCGACCAGCAGGACCTTGTCGGAGATTGAGCGCAAGAACAGCGCCAGGCAACAGCCGTAAAAGCCGCCACCGATCACAACGTAATCATATTGGGTGGTCGAAGGCCCCCTCATCACTCACCATGCGGCTTGGTGGTATTCTGCGCCCAGGCCTCGCTCTCCAGCTCGACATTGAGGTCGGCGGAGACTTTGCCGAAGAGGTCGATGCGGTTCACCTCTTCGGACACGCGCTCGCCCCGGTCGCGCACATTCTGGCGAAGGACGTGTTGCAATCCGAGGCTTAGGCCAAGGGTTGAAACACCCATGAAGACGGCGCTCACCGCGAGCATGGTGTTGGTGGTCAGCCAACCGGGCGCGAGGGCGTCGACCATGATCACCGCACCGATAATCCAAGCGGCATAGGCGATACCGACGAGCGTCAGAATAGTGGAGGAAATCGCAACCACGCTCAGGATAATCGGGGTGAGGAAGACCAGAAGCGTCTGCAGCAGTTGCATCCGTCGCCCGATATCCTTGAACGCGCCGCGCGAGGTCACGTTGGTTTCTGCCGTAAACCCCGCGAGCGGCAGGCGTGGATCTCTTGGCGGATAGCGCAATGCAAGACGCGGTTCGTCATGCGCGAGGATGTGATTAAGAAGCGTGCGCGGCATGGCAATGGACTGCCAATCGCTGGGGTAAACCGCGAAACCGGCCAGCCTTCCCAAAGCGACAAAGGGCCAGCTCAGAAACGTCTTGATCGGGCGGCGCTTATCCTGACTGGCGATCGCGATGGCATTGGCGCTCTCGGCTCGCTCAAGGAAGGCGAGCACGTCGATTGCAGCCACTTCGTCTTCCTGCGCAATCAGCACGAGATCGCCAATGGCCTCTTCGGCGGCGATGACGCGGCGTTCGTAATATTCGGTGCCCTTGCGCACCAGAAAAAGGCGAACATCGCTGACCTCTTCGACCAGCGGCAAAAAAGCCTCGCGCTCATGGGTTTCAACGACAAGGATGATCTCGCGAAAGCGAAATGTCGTGTCGAGCGTTTGCACAACTTTGCGGATAGTCTCGAAAGTTGTGCTGTTTGGCCGGGGCGTTGCGAAACAGACAGATACGACCGTGTCTTCGCGTTGTTTTGCAAAGCTTCTTGGGGCGGGTTCATGCATGAACGCTCTCCCCGGTGTCGGCGGCCTTCGCAAGCGCGGCGATAGACGAGCGGACGCCTTGAAGCCCGCTATCAGGGCGGCGCATTTCGATGGAAACCGCCTTGGCGTAGCCTTGGCTCGCAAGGCCAGAAAGAACGGGAGCGAGACGCGTCGGATTGGCAGGAGCGGGCGCCAGATCTGGCTCGCTCACGTGGACATGGTTGAGCTTGGCGGTGAGCTTTGGGAGTGTCTGCACGACCCCGTCGAACTCACCGTTCATATGCATCGCACCCAGATCAAGGATCGCTGCGACAGCCGGATGATCGACCATGTCGATGAAGTTGAGCGCCTCGTCCAACCTGGTCAGAAAGTTAGTGCCATAATCCGCCGGGTTCGCCTCCACGGTGATTGTCGTGCCTGCCTTGGCAGCCCGGTCGCCAAGCGTGCGGAAGACTTCTGCGGCTTCACCCAGCGCCTGTTCCATCGACATTGCGTCTGGCACGCGGCGCTGTGCGGGAGAACCGAACACGAGATTAGGAATGCCAAAGCGGCCCGCCAGATCAATTGCGCGTTGCATGCCTTCGACGAGAGCAGCGCGCGCCATTTCACCGTCGAACAATCCCGCCCCCTCAACTCCAAAAAGGAGCGACTGCATCGAGACGAGGCGGAGCCCGTGATCGGCGATCTCTGCAAGGGCGTCGCGCGCCTCCAGTTCGCCAGGGACGAAGGCATCCTTGCTGGAATGAAAAAACAATCCAGGCGCAATTTCAAGCCCCGTAAAGCCCGCGTCCGCCATCGCGGCATAGGCTTCGAGGCGCTCTTCCGGCGCCCATGCGATATTTGACATCGACAAGATCACGCCGGTGCCCTTTCGCCGGCGAAAAATTGCTCCAGCCGGTTTAGCGTTGCGTCACCACTGTAAATATAGGGCCCGCTCGCTCCCCAGAGGCTCCCATGCGCCGAGTGCATGTCTTCGCGATGCAGGCGCGCGGATGTCTGCGGCATTGGAACGCCTGTGAGCAGCTCGTGAATAACAGCCGCCTTCAACGGTTCGCTTGTGAGGTGCAGGTGCGTAATCCCTGCCTCCAAAGCCACACCGATATCGCGCCAGAGCCGGTCGATCTCGTAATATTGGTAGGTCGTCTCGCGGTTGTGGAACTGCGTCGCTGATAACCCGAGGTCGCTTACCGCCTCACTCAGTGCCGCCCGCCGCGCGTCGTGGTTCAGTGCCTCGCGATCCAGCTTCAGAAGTCCGGTCGCTGCGTCTTCGGCGTAAAGGTCGCCAACCCATCGCGATAAAGCGTCATCCAATCCGCTGCGCAAGGCATCAAGCTTTTCAGCGGTTAGCATCGAGGGCACCGGGTTCATCAAGTCAAAGATGAAATTCTTGCGAAGCCCCTTCCCGAACAGAGCCGGCAGGCGCACGATCAGATGCTGGGCGAAATGCTCTTCGACAAAGGCCTCAAGCTCGCGCCGGTGGCGGCCATAAGCGAGGTTTTCCTGAAAGCTTGCGGTTGTTTCGTCGTCCGTACCCGCAAAGTCATCGAGCACGGCAATCGAGGAGATGAGAATAAATCGCCTCGCATCAACCTTCGACAATTGTCCGATCAGGCCGTGAATTGCTGCACGGTCGCGTTCGGGTGCGGTGTTGGCCTCGATCATCGAACCGGGCGCCGCTGCACACACCACCGTGCCAAAACTCTGCCCCTCGATCTCGCCTACGTTGCGGCTGTCAAAACAGGCATCGAAATCTGTCTGACGCAGCAGTGCGCTGCCGACAAAGCCGGTGGCACCGATAAGGCCCGATTGCAGCCCATGTGAATTCATCGCAGCCATCTTGAAACCGGCGCTTTCCTTGTCCGTCATGGTGAACGCGTTAGTCACCAAGCGGCTTAGAAAAGAATGCTAAGCATTGGGTTAATCATGAGGGGGCGCGAGGCAGGTATCGGCAATCCGAGCCGGTTCGCGAATACGATTTCAGCCGACAACTTTGCCCTCGCACGGCACCTTGGATGGGCCTATAACCGTGACCAAATACCAACGGAGATACGCCAATGAACGACACCACGAACTTCGATCCCCTGGAAATTCAGCGTGTTATGAAATCGGCGCCGGTGATCCCCGTGCTGGTTGTCAAAGACGCAGGAAAAGCACGCGAACAGGCCGAGGCACTGGTTGATGGCGGGCTCAAGGTTCTCGAGGTAACGCTGCGCACAGATGCAGCGCTGGAAGCGATCAAACGCATGAATTTGGTCCCCGGCGCGATTGTCGGCGCAGGCACGGTGGTCAACGCGCGCCAATTGGAAGAGGCGCAAGGGGCAGGCTCCGAATTTATCGTATCGCCCGGCCTCACCCCTGCTTTGGGCGATGCAGCGCTTACCAGCGGCCTGCCCTTCCTGCCCGGTATCGCCAATGCAGGCGATATTATGCTGGGCCTCGACATGGGGCTCACCCACTTCAAGTTCTTCCCCGCCATGGCAGCAGGCGGCATCCCCGCATTGAAGGCACTGTCCGGGCCATTTGGTCAGGCGAAATTCTGTCCCACGGGCGGGATCACGTTGGAAACCGCACCCGAATGGCTGGCTCTTCCACAAGTGCTGTGCGTGGGCGGAAGCTGGATTGTTCCTGATGGCGCAAGCCTTGAAGAGATCAACGCAAACGCGCGGCACGCCGCCGCGCTCGCCGGTTAAATCGCCGACGGGGTTGAAGCGCGCAGGCGGTCATACAGCAACCGCGTTTCCAGCAGATTGGAAATCCGCAAGCCAACCTCGATCACATCGAAAGGTTTGGCGACAAAATCCTTTGCGCCAAGGGCAAGTGCCTTGCGCCGCGCCTGGATCGTAGTGTCCGCGGTCAGCACGAGCACGGGGCGAAACTCATCGGCTGCATCATGGCGCGAAAAAGCTTCAAGCAGTTGAAAGCCGTCCACTTCGGGCATCATGAGGTCAAGCAGCACAAGGTCAGGTTCAAGATCGATATAGGTCGAGAGAGCGTCTTTTGACTGCGTCAAGCAGTGAATGTCTGTGTACCCCTCTCGCTGCAAGATACTGCGCAAGAGCATGACGTTTGCCTCCTCATCGTCGATCACGAGGATGCGACGGGCGAGGATCTGTTTGGGGTCGATTAGCTGTGCTGGCATGATGCGTCCTATTGGGCGCCGTGTTGGGCGCTGGCTGAGACGGGTTTGGCGGAGAGCGTGAAACAGAAACGCGCGCCGCTTCCTTCACCGCCCGGGTCGCGCGGCGCGTAGTCGAGCGTTCCGCCCATCGATTCCACCAGCGATTTGGAAAGCGCAAGACCAAGGCCCGTGCCTTCGCTGCGAGAGAGCTTTTGCTGGCCGAGACGATCAAACGCAGTGAACAGGCGCGAACGGTCAGCAGCCGCAACGCCGGGGCCATCGTCTTCGACAAAGACTGTCACGTGGTCGCCTGAAGCCTCAGCCCCCAATCGCACGAACTCACCGTCGACATTGTATTTGGCCGCATTGCCCACAAGGTTGAGGATCACCTGGGTAGTGCGGCGCTGGTCGGCCTCTACCAAGGTGTGTTTATCCGGAAGGTAGATATCAAATCGCAGGGACGCAGCACGCACGATCGGATCGGCAAGGCTGCGCACTTCTTCGAGCAGTTCAGCGATATTGACCGTCTCCATTTCGACCTCTTCAGCACCCGCCTCAATGCTTGAGATATCGAGCAGGTCGTTAATCAATGAGAGCAAATGGCGCCCCGCCTTGGTGATCTGTCGCACCGCGTCGCGGTGGGGGTTTGCAAAATCCTCTTCGTCGATTTCAAGCAGTTGTCCAAATCCGAGGATGGCATTTAAAGGCGTGCGCAATTCGTGGCTCGTGCGCGATAGAAATTCGGACTTTGCAAGGTTTGCCGCAACCGCCTCTTCGCGAGCCAGACGAAGCTCCTCTTCGCTGCGACGGCGTTCGGTCATGTCACGGGTGACCTTGGCAAAGCCTTGCAATTCGCCAGCCTCATCACGCAGCGCGGTGATCACAACGTTAGCCCAAAAGCGTGATCCGTCTTTGCGGATGCGCCAGCCCTCGTCTTCGGCGGCGCCTTCCACCCGCGCTCGTTCAAGCATGGAAGTTGGCAAGGTGTCACGCGTGTCAGCGGGATAAAAGCGGCTGAAATGCTCGCCTACGATCTCATCGGTGCGCCAGCCCTTGATCCGCTCCGCGCCAAGGTTCCAACTGGTTACGATCCCTTTGTTGTCGAGCGTGAATATGCCGTAATCGCGCACCCGCTCAATCACGAGACGGAAGCGTTCCTCGCTCGCCTTGAGGTCATCCTCGCGCCTGCGCAACAACGCGCTTGCCCGCGACAATCTCTGCGCCAGTCGCCCAAGCTCATCGGCCTCTTCGGGAGGGTCGTCCAGACGCTCTCCGCGAGCGAGGAGTTCGGCATCGCCTTCAAGTTTGCCGACACGGCGCACGATGCCGGTCGAAAACAGATAAACAGCCGCAAAGCTGCCGAGTAGGCCGATAATCGCACTCACCGCAGTCAGTGTCAGAAACCGAGTGCGCACATCATCGACCAGGGCACGTCGCCGGTCGAGAACCACGCCTTCAAGCTGCTGAATATTCTCGATCTCCTGACGCACGGCATCAAGCGCAAGCTTGTTCGCGACAAGCGATTGCTCGATCTGATCCACGCTTTCCCCATCGGCGCTTTGTGCAAGGGCGATCGTTGCGCTCAAGCCGTCGCGCTTTGCCTGCGTGACCTGCAAAAGCTCAAGGAAACGCGGGCGTACGTCCCTATCTTCAATCGCCCCATCAAGCCGTTCCATCGTTGCGGGCAGGTCCCGCTCGGCGGTGTAATAGGGCTCTAGGAAACGATCTTCCCGGGTCAGGGCATAGCCGCGCACACCTGCGGCTGCTTCGGCCAGAAGCGCATGCACCTGATACACGTCGCGCTGGATGGCAAAGGCGCGGCGCACATCGTCCTCGGCGCGGGTTTCCGCGCTTGACGCGAGATAGAGCGAGACGAGCGATCCCAGCAGCACCGCGAGCGGCAAGGCGACAACGACAAGCCCCTTGAACGCGAGCGGACGGTCAGTCCAGAAAAGGGTCGACCGCCTGCTCACACGCGGTCGGAACCAGACGATTTAAGCTTCGTCGCAAGCACGGCAGCCTGCGTACGGTCGGCAACACCCAGCTTCGAAATCAAACGCTCCACATGGACTTTCACCGTCGCGGGACTGATTTCGAGTTTGCGCGCAATCTCTTTGTTGGTCAGCCCTTCTGCCACGTGCTCGACGACCTCTTGCTCGCGCACGGTCAGGATTTTGCCTAACTCACCAGAAGCGGCGGAAACCGGATCGCTGCTCATCGCCGCGCTGACGAGGTCGAGCGGAACGGCAGAGCGTCCTTCCATCACCTGCGAAATTGCGCTGCGAAGGTCGCCGATTTCGGTATCTTTGAGCACGTAACCCGCAGCCCCCGCCGACAGAGCGGTGCGCACATATCCCGGCATATCATGAAGGGTGAGCATGATGACCTTGGTCGAAAGGCCAAGGCTTGCAATCTGGCGAGTGGCCTCAAGCCCGTCGATACCATCGCCAAGGCGCACATCCATCAAAACGATATCCGGTTCGATATCTCGCACCATTTCGACGGCTTCCTCGCCGGTAGAGGCGAGATGAATTTCTCCAAATCCGTCGCCCGCCAGCACCGCGCGAAGCCCCTCGCGGGCCAATTGGTGATCGTCAACGATCAGAATGGTGGGGGAGACATTATCAGAGGACATTCAATCGGCTTTCCAGATCTCAGATTTCGGCGGGGAAACGCGCTTCGACAACCACGCCGCGCTTGGGACCAGCGCCCCATTCAAGCGAGCCGCCAATGGCGCTCATGCGTTCTTTCATCACTTCAATTCCCACATTGTTCCCGCTCAGCGTGCCGGTTTTACGCGTTTCGTCAGATGGGCCCACACCGTGGTCTTCTATGCGAAGCAGAAGCGGGTCGAGGTCAAAACGCGCATCGATGGTCACTTTGCACGGTTCTCCTGCGTGTTTGCGGATATTGGCCACCGCTTCTTGCGCGACCCGGAATACCGCCGTTTCCACCAAGGGCGACACACGCTTTGTTCCTTCGGTAAGCGACTGGCTGACGCTATAGCCTTCGGCTGCAAGCCCTTCGCCAAGCGCTTGAAGAGCGGGGAGGAGCCCGAGATCGTCGAGCAAGGTCGGGCGAAGGCCAGCGATCACACGGCGCAGTTCGGAGACGAGAGAGCGTGCAACCTCGGCGGGATTTATACCGCCCTTATCAGGCACATTGGTAAGCTTCGCGCTTTCAACCGGGCTTTCCAGAATTCGCACCAGAGCGGTCGCAGTTTGCGCGACGCCATCGTGGAGTTCATGGCTGACGCGGCGGCGCTCTTCCTCCTGAGCAGTAAAAATCCGCTCAAGCAAGGTCGCCAGCGTCTTCTCGCGGCTTTGCAGCTTTGCCACCAGATCGGCCCGCTCGCGCTCACGTTTGATCCGGTCGATGGTGAGCCCCATCTGGTCAAGCTCCATGCGGAACGCCTCACGGTCCTCTGCATCGGGGATATCGTCGATGGAGCCAAGGCCCTCAAGCACAAGCCATGCAAGCGTCTTATCGTCTGGCCCTGGCGCCTGAATTGGAATTCCCACGTTGTCACCGGGCCGTCGGGCTCCGTGCGAGACCGAGCCGCCCCGGCATCCGACAAAGAAAGCCAGCCTCACCGCACAGCGATTGATAACGTCATCCAATGTTTCGCTCGTCGCCGCTGCAAGCTCGCGCGCGGACGCCGACAAAAGCCGCAACCGAGCAGCGCGGGCTTCGGCGGCGCGATAAAGCTCGCGCAGCTCAGCGACAGTTTCACCATCGGACGGCAGAGAGGAAAGTGAGTCTCGCATTCAGCCCAACATAGTGCAGCGAGCGAAAACCGCATAGGCCAGGCGGCGTAAGCCGAGAAGATCGCCAGTCGGCAGATTTGGCGAGCATCTGCGTTGCGTATCTCAGTTCCCGTTCGGCGTGGCCGGATGGCCGGGCAGGTTATCAGGCGGGATGCATTCCCTCCACCAGCGCGCCCAAGCCTTTGCAGCAGGAGAAAAAACGATGACTGACCCTCCTGAAGCAGCCCGGCCGGTTGTCTCCGACCGGGCCTTCGTCGAACTCATGAGTGATTAAGACCCCTCCCGCACCAGTTTGTCACTTGAGAGCTGCGTGCAACTTCCCCCCCGAGAACGGGAATATGTCCTGTTCCAATCCTTGAGGCGGGCGGCATTTCATATTGGAGTGTCGCTCGCCAATTTTTTTCAAATTGAACATTTGCGAGACCCCTTCCGATGCAAAGCATGAAACTGGCTCTTTTGACCGCTGCAATCGGCCTGCCGCTAGCAACCCCGGCGGCTGCGACCGAGGATGACTTGAACGTATGGGCGGGGCAATTTGTCACGATTGACCTTGGCGAAGACAGCGATTGGTATCTGCGCGGCGAGGCGCAGGAGCGTTTCACCAATGACGCAGACCGGTTGGGCCAGCTGCTATTGCGTGGTTTCGTCGGCTATCGCATCACCGACAAGGTTAACATTGGCGGGGGTTATGCCTACATCCTCACCGATCCTGTTGGCCCGGTGAAGACCAATGAGTACCGTTTCTACCAGGAATTGAACGTGCGCCTGATTGAGCGCGACGGCGTGACACTGGACTCGCGCACCCGCCTTGAACAGCGCACCTTCGAAGTGGGCGATGGCACCTCCTGGCGCTTTCGAAATTTCGTACAGCTGCGCGTGCCGATTACTGAAAACAACAAGCTCAACCTCTATACCGAGCCGTTCATCGAATTGAACGACACCCAGTTCCAAAGTGGCGGCCTTAGCGTTTGGCGTAACTTTGTCGGCGTAACCGTGCCGCTTGGCGACAATGTCACCATGGTGCCGGGCTATCTTAACCAGACGGTGTTTCGCGACGGCCAGGAAAACCGCATGGACCACGTGGCCAATGTAAACGTTTTCATGTCGTTCTAGGCCAGTTGGCTACATCAGGCCTTTCTCTTTCTTTGCAGCAAGCTCTGCCTCGTCCCAGCCCAAAAGCTCGGCCATGACTTCCGCGTTGTGTTGTCCCGGCGTGACCGGGGCGGTGCGCCTGACACCACTTTGACTTTTTGAGAACCTTGGAAAAGCGTTCTGCATCTTGAGGGGCCCGTGGCCCTCGGTATCGACCTCGATGATCGCCTCGCGGTCCTTGAAATGCGGATCGGCGAGCATGTCCTTCGCGGTGTAAACGCGCCCTGCCGGGATAGAATGCTTGATCATCAGTGCATCCAGCTCATCGACCGTCAGCGTGCCCGTCCATCGATTGATCAGTATATCGAGCTCGGTCTGATTTTCACCGCGCGCAAGGTGCGTCGCATAGCGTTCGTCTTCGGCTAGCTCAGGCTGCTCCATCGCCTCGCATAGCCGCGCGAAGATCGCATCGTTGTTCGCGCCGATCATGAATGGACCGTCCGCGCAAAGATAGACATTGCTGGGGGCGATACCGGGCAGGATCGAGCCAGAGCGTTCTCGGATAAAGCCGTTGTAGTCATATTCGGGAACGAGGCCCTCCATGACCTGAAGAACGGCTTCGTAAAGGGCAGTGTCGATGACCTGCCCCTCGCCCGTCTTTTCGCGGTGGTGAAGCGCGGCGAGCACGCCCATCGTGCCGTAGGTCGCGCATAGTGTGTCGCCGATGGAGACGCCCATCCGCGCAGGAGGACGGTCAGGATCGCCGACAATATAACGCCAGCCACCCATCGCTTCGCCAATGCCGCCAAAACCGGCCCGCGTCGAATAAGGGCCCGTCTGGCCGTAACCCGACATGCGCGCAATGATAAGGCCGGGGTTGGTCTTGTGCAGTTCTTCAGGACCAAGACCCCATTTCTCAAGCGTGCCGGGCTTGAAATTCTCAACCAGAATGTCAGCCTTCGCGATCAATTGGCGGGCGATTTCCTGCCCCTCTGGCACGCGAAGGTTACAGGTGACCGAACGCTTGTTGCGCGCAATGACTTCCCACTGGACCTTTTCCTCGCCCTGCCCCCAATCACGCATGGGGTCGCCTTTTCCGGGCGGTTCAATCTTGATGATGTCCGCGCCCATATCGCCGAGCAATTGGCCGCAGAAAGGACCTGCAAGAAGCTGGCCCATCTCCACCACGCGAAGGCCTTTAAGAGCGCCTGTGTTTGTTGGATCAACCATGACGTGCAGCATCCCATGAAGGTTGAATTGGTGCAGGGAGACCGGTTTCCTCTTCGCACCTTTCGCGAAGGGCTTCGATCCCGGGACCATAATCAAAGAGAGCCAAGTCGCCGCGGCGCTCCTTGATCTGTGCCCGCAAGGCGTCGGTTGCGCCTGTGTCCACCGTGTGATCGTCACCGATTACAACGCCGTATTCGCTTGCCCCTTCGATCGTGACGAGGCCCTGGCGAACTTCGAGCGCGACGAGTTCGGGGTCCCGTTCAAGCGGGTCGCCCCAGCCTCCGCCGCCCCACGTGATGAAGTGCAATTGTTCGCCCGCTTTGACCTCGATGTCCTCGACCTTGTTGCCAACGATTTCGGTGGTGCCGTCAAGCCGCTCGATCAGCTTTGTCGCGCGCTTGCCCGGGCGGCCGCCATTGACGCCCCAAGGGGGCACGAACCAGCGGTCATCGTGGATTGCAATCGCGCCGTCCGCGAGGAAGCGATAGGTCATGTGAATGCCATTACCGCCCCGGTGAAGCCCTGCGCCACCTGAGTCTTTCTCGGTCTCATATCGCTCGATCCGCAGCGGAAAATAACGCTCCAGAAACTCGTTTGGCACATTGGTAAAGCCGGGCCAGAGCGAGTGTCCATCGGGACCGTCTCCCAATGGGCGACCCGGAATGCCGCCAAAGCCGATCTGGAACAGCTGGAACCAGTCCGCCTTCTTGCCCTCTCTGTTGTCCCAGCCCGAGTAGAACAGGTGGGGCGAAGAGGAGAAGCCAGCGGCGTTCAGGAACTCAGGCGTGCCCTGCCCCAGCAAACCGCCAAGGATGTCGAAGATGCGCCCCAGCGCGTGGGTACGCCCTGACAATGCAGCGGGGAATTTGGGCTTGAGCAGAGAGCCTTCAGGAATCCGCACCTCGATCAGGTCATAAAAGCCATCGTTGAAGAGTATCTGCGGGTCGAAGACCATGATCATGTAGATGCCGAAGAACATCTTGAACATGTTTTCGTTCAAGTAGAAATTGATCGAGGCCGCCGATTGCGGATCGGTGCCGTCGAAGTCGAGAATGACCTTATCGCCATCGCGCCACATTGTGCATTTTATCTTATAAGGGCCATAGCCCTTGCCATCGTCGCAGATGAAATCTTCAAAGCTTGCTTTCGCCTCAGGGATTGCCTGACTGATGAGAGCTTTCATCGCACGGTGGTTGCGGGCGAGGAGTTCTTGCGTGGCGGAGTAATAGACATCATCGCCAAAGCGCTCGGCCATTTCGACGAGGCGATTGGAGGCGACGCGGCAGCTGGCGATAAGGGCGTTCAGGTCGGCCTGACACCAATCGGGTTTGCGCGTCTGATGCATGACAAGCTTCATCAGGTCGTCATTATATTCACCTTTTTTCCAGATCTTGACGGGCGGAATGCGCACGCCTTCCTGAAAAATCGAAGTCGCCTCAATCGGCATCGAGCCGGGCACCATCCCGCCAATATCGGACTGATGCCCGAACATGGCGGTGTAAGCGATGAGGCGACCATCCTTGAACACGGGTAGCATGACAAGCCAGTCGTTCGAGTGACTGATCGCGCCTTCGCAGGAATACGGATCGGACAGGAAGATCATGTCTCCGTCCTCAATCGTGCCATCAAAGCTTTTCAGAAAGCCGCCGATAAAGCTGCCGAACTGGCCCACGATCATTTTCCCAGACGGGTCGGCAATCAGCGGGAAGGCATCGCCCTGTTCGCGGATGCCGGGGCTCATGGCTGTGCGCACGAGGGTCGCGTCCATCTCGATCCGGGCGTTCCTCAGAGCGTTCTCGATGATGTCGAGCGTTACCGGATCAAGGTCGAGCTTGTTAAAGGGCGTTGTGTTGGTTTCGATGATTTGTGCTGGCATCGTTTAGCCCTCCACCTTCGGGTTGATGAGGATATTGCCCACCGCATCAATAGTCGCGGTGCAATCGTGTTCGACGAGTGTGGTCGAATCCATCTCGGTGATGATGGCTGGACCCGGAATGGTGTCTCCCTGAAGGAGTTTTGCGCGGTCGTAGATGACGGCTGCGCGCTCTTCCCCATCCATCCAAAGCGTGTGATCCTTGATCTTGGCATGGGACGGATCGCCATTGCCCTTGGCAAGCTCGGCGGCTTCGAGTTCAAGCGACTCCCCGAGCGCCACCGCCCGCAGGTTCACAATTTCGTGGGGCGTGTCCATGTTAAACGTGAAGAGGCGGCGGTGCTCTTCATCAAACCGTGCAAGGATACCTTCGATACCCTTTTCGCGCAGCGTGGCCTGATCGATTGTCAGAGGGACTTCAAAGGCTTGCCCTGCATAGCGCACATCGACTTCGAACTCGCTTGTAATGGTGTCAGAGGGAATGCCATCAGCCTCAAGCTCGGCGCGGGTTTGCGCTGCCATTTCATCGAGCAGTGCGACGAGGTCATTCACATCGGTCTGATCAGCAAGCTTGCTGAAAGACCGCGCAGTTTCCGTCCGCATCCGCGTTGTCGCATCGCCAAGTGCGCAAAGAACGCCTGGTGAAACCGGCGACACGGCAGGCCATGACCCCATGAGCTTCGCAACCGCATTCACATGAAGCGGCCCTGCGCCGCCAAATCCCATGAGCGCAAAGTGACGCGGGTCATATCCTTGCTGGACACTGATCATGCGAAGCGCGCCAAACATGTTTTCATTGACGATATCGATGATCCCGCGCGCTGCATCCATAAGTGAAACGCCAAGCGCATCGGCGATGGTCTGCACCGCATTCTTTGCGCCCTCGCGGTCCAGCTTGAACGAGCCGCCAAGCAGATCTTCGGGAAGATAGCCCAGGACCACATTGGCATCGGTCACCGTGGGGAGTTCGCCACCCTTGGAATAGGCCACCGGCCCCGGCACAGCACCCGCGCTTTCCGGCCCGACGCGAAGCGCGCCGGTAAGCTCTGGCACGTGGGCGATAGAGCCCCCGCCTGCGCCAACGGTCTTTACGTCCAAAGCCGAAGCACGCACCGACAAGTGGCCAACTTCGGTGGTGCGCACGCGGCGCGGCTCCAAGTTCTCGATGAGCGCAACGTCGGTTGAGGTTCCGCCCACATCAAGTGTGAGAATGTTCTTGAGCCCGGCGTTTTTCGCCACCCAAACAGCGCCCGTCACCCCGCCAGCAGGGCCCGACATCAGGATATTCACCGGATGCTCTTCCGCCTTCTGGCTGCTCATCAGGCCGCCATCCGATCGCAGCAGCGAAAGCTTGCCCTTCACGCCCGCTGCCTTGAGCTTGTCGCGAAGTTTCGAGACGTAATTGCCAACCACCGGACGCACGGCGGCGTTGGCGACGGTCGAGAGCGTGCGCTCATATTCCTGCATTTCGGGCAGCACTTCGTGGCTGAGCGAGATGGGCACATCTGCGCCAAACACTTTTTCGGCAATCGCGCCGATCTGCTTTTCATGCGCGCCGTTTACATAGGCATTGATGAGGCTAATCGTGATCGCTTCGACGCCTTGTTTTTTGAGCTTTTCGAGAGCTTCTCGTGCTCCCGCCTCGTCGACTGGGCGCACTTCGTTGCCATCGGCATCCATCCGCCCGCCGACGGTGAGCGTGTCCTCGAGCGCGGCCAGAGGCTGAGGTTTTGGCCAGACGATCCAGGCAGCGAGGCCTCCCGGCACAAAACTACGCGCGATCTGCATGATGTCCCGGTAGCCTTCGGTCGTAATAAGGCCGACCCGTGCACCCTTGTTTTGCAACACCGCATTGGTCGCAACCGTCGTGCCGTGAAGGAAAAACTCGATATCGCCGGGATCGACTTCGGCCTCTTTGGTAATCGCCAGCACACCATTCAGGATGCCTTCCGAGCTGTCATGCGGGGTCGAAGGCGTCTTGTGCCGCCAGAATGCACCGCTTGTCTGATCAAACAACAGTAGGTCGGTGAACGTCCCCCCGACGTCCACTCCAAGACGATAGCGCATCAGGCGAGTTCCTTTTTCTCTGATTGAGGGGCGGGAAATCCGCCCGATTTGGCAACCATCGCAGGCAAATCCTTGCCCATGATTGGGCTGAGCCACGCGTTGGTATCAATGAGTTTCGAGAGCGATAGACCGGTATTGATGCCGGCACGCTCCAGCATGTAGGCGACGTCTTCGGTGGCAACATTGCCCGCCGCCCCCGGCGCGAAGGGACAACCGCCCAGCCCGCCGATAGAAGCGTCAATAGTCGAAGCGCCCGCCTCAATCGCGGCCCAGACATTGGCAAGTCCGGTGCCGCGCGTGTTATGAAAATGCATCCTGATCGGCACGTTGCCCACCGCATCTCTCACACCCTCAATCAGGCGGGTGACATGCGCAGGATTGCCCACCCCGATGGTATCGGCAAGCGCGATCTCGACCGGACCGGCCTCAGCCACGGCCTTCGCCATCTCTATGACGCGCGCTTCACTGACCTCGCCTTCAAACGGGCAACCAAAGCTTGCCGCAATTGTCGCTTGCGCGGTCTTGCCAGCCGCTTTTGCTGTCTCGATAATCGCCTTGGCCGCTTCGACCGAGCCGTCCGAAGTCTGACCCTGATTACGCATGGCGAATGTATCTGTGGCAACACACACTGCGCCCAGCTGGTCGATCCGGCCCGTCGCAAGAGCGCGATCGGCGCCGCGCTGATTCATTACGAGCCCGATGAAAGTCACATCGTCTCGTTCCGGCAACCTTTCGCAAACCGCATCTGCATCCGCCATCTGTGGCACTGCGCGCGGATTGACGAAACTTGTTACCTCGATGCGCCTGACGCCAGCATCGATTGCCTTGGAAATGAGCTCCAGCTTTTCTGCCGTACTCACCTCCACCTTCTCGTTCTGGAGCCCGTCGCGGGGGCTAACTTCGACGATCTCGACCGTTTTTGTATACACTGCTGCCATTAAGCCGCACCCCTTTCAGGCTCGGCCTGCCCCTTGTTCAACCCCTTGTGAGCATCGGCATAGGCGTGAAATGCGCGCCTGATGTGACCGGCCATCACGCTCTGGGCCCAAGCACCATCGCGCCGCTCAAACGCCGCCACGAGATCGGCATGCTCGCGGTACGAACACTCGAAAGCTTCGGGGTCATAATGCTGCGCGGTGCGCCACACCACGGGCTGCTCGATGAGCGCTGTCAAAAGTCCCGTCAGCCGGCGCGACCCCGCAGTGTCGAGCACCAATGCGTGAAATTCCCGGTTACGGTCGAGGAAAGTCGCCACATCAGGAGGAGACTTCGAAATTGCCGCAAAAATCGCTTTATTACAGGACGTAAGCTCGCGGATTACCTCATCCGTCATTCGCTCTGCCGCCCGTTTCGCGGCGTGCCCTTCGAGCATTGCGCGAAGCTCAAACGCGTCAGAGACATCGTCCAGCGACCAATCGGCGACATAACTTCTTTGCGACTCGGTCCGGCGCACGAGAAGGTCAGCCTCAAGCTGCCTCAACGCCTCGCGAACCGGAGTGCGTGACACGCCGCAAACTTGCGCCAAAGCCTCCTCACGCAGGGCATCACCCGAGGAAAGCTCGCCGGAGAGGATCATACTCCTGATTGTATCATAGGCGCGGTCAGACGCTTTGGTCATGGCTGGCTTCTCAAAAATTGGGACCGGGGGCACGCCCCTTGACTTGGATTAATTGTATACAATAAAGCTCAGCCAACGCAAGACGAAGAAAAGAGTCGGCTTGGGTGACAGTGGCGGGATCCACCGGGCTGCAAGGCAATGGACTGTGATGGTCAGTCTGGTGTTTTCGGGCCGCGTGCAGACCAACAGATGGAAGAGACGATCGTTCGGCAATTGGCGCGCGATCCAGAAAAGGGAATTCACATGCGTCACGTTTCTATGTTGAGTGCGGCTTCATTCATCGCGCTAGCGGTTGCAGCTCCATCCCACGCCCAGACAGTCACGACGGCTGATGAGGCGCAAGAAGACGATACAGCGATCATCGTGACCGCGCGTCGCCAGAATGAACGTTTGCAAGATGTGCCCGCCTCAGTCTCCGTTCTGACAGCCGACGCACTTCAGAAAACGGGCGCGACAAACGCTTCCGATTTTTCACAGCTTACCCCCGGTGTCACCATCGTAACCGGTACGGCCGAGGCTGGTGATACGCAGATCAACATCCGCGGCATCAATGGCGCGCGCGATGCGGAAAGCTCGGTCGCGCTGGTGGTCGATGGCATCCTTAAAACCAACACCGCCCAGCTCAACCAGAACCAGGGCACGCTGCGCCAAGTAGAAATCCTCAAGGGCCCGCAAGGCGCGCTCTATGGCCGCAACGCGGCTGCTGGCGCAATCGTCCTGCAAACCGCCAAACCAAGTGATATTGTCGAAGGGGCGGTGCGCGCCTCTTACGCCAACGAGAGCACTTTCGAGGCCACCGGCTATGTCTCCAGCCCGCTTGGCGAGAACCTTGGCATCGTTGCATCCGGCTATTACCGCACCACAGATGGGTTCTTCTTCAACGAATTTCTCAACGACGACGTCGTCGATGATCAGGAGGTCTGGTCAGTGGACGGCCGCCTCGTCGTCGGTTTGGGCGAGGCGACCGAACTTGATGTAAAGGCACGCTATTCACAGCTTCGTGGTGCGTCGATCAACTTCAACTCCTCTTTCCACATCCCCGCATTTGGCGCGACCAACCCCGCCTTTTTCGAGGACGTGAACGAGCACCCCTTCGTCTACAACGGCAATATCCGTCCCACGAACGAACAAGACAGCTTCGACATCTCCGCCAAGATCGAGCATGATTTCGACGGCGTCACGCTTACCGCTTGGGCACTTTATTCCGACGTTGACCAATTGCTGACCGCCGACGGGACCAGCGCCGATTTCGCTCGCTTTATCGGCGCCGCTGATCCGGCTGCACAAGGCGTCGTCGATAGCTGCTTTGCCACCACCGCGCAGTTGACCGGCTTCCCCGTCGCGCAGCCCGGCTTTATCGGCGAAATTCCGGTGCCATTTATCTTTGCGCCTGCCAATGGCTCCACATTTGGCGCGTACAGCCCGACCACCTGCGACGGCACTCAGCTACAAATCCGCAAACAATCCGACATCAGTGCGGAAATCCGGCTTGCGTCCAATGATGGCGGTCCGTTGAGCTGGCAGCTGGGTGGCTATTTCCTCAATATCGACCGTGAAACGGGCGTCTCTATCGGCGGTGACACGGGTGCTGGCGTTTCAGAGGCGTTGTTCAACGCACCGGACAGTTCCAACCCGACCAGCCTGCTTTTGAACGATGAATTCGACACCTCGGTCTATGCCATTTTTGGCAATGCGGAATATGAATTCGACACCGTCACGCTCGGCCTGGCACTGCGCTATGACATCGAGGATCGTTCGTCCACCTCACTCGTCCCGACAGATGCGCTTGACCCTTTCACCGGCGGACCGATCAATCCGGGCCTCGCGTTTGGCGCGTTTACGCCCGTTTCGGAAACCTTCAAGCAGCTGCAACCCAAGTTGAGCTTCAGCTGGCAGCCGTCACCCGATTTCAACCTCTACGCCAACTGGGGCATCGGGTTTAAGTCGGGCGGCTTCAACAATCAGGGTTCCGCCGCGATCATCGACGCCAACTTCGTTCAGGCGCTGGGCGCGGATGTGACCATTGCCGATGTTTATGACAAGGAAGTCTCCTCCGCCTTTGAAGTGGGTCTGAAAGGCGAGATTGCGAACGGCGCTATCACATTCGATCTCGCAGGCTACTACACCGAAATCGACGATATGCAGTTCTTCGAGTTCTTCGTGGGCTCGTTCGGATTGCTGCGCGTCGTTTCCAATATCGACGAAGTCGAGGTCTACGGCCTTGAGTTCAACACAGCGGCGGAAATCGTTGATGGGTGGAAAATCTTTGGCGCGGTGAACATCACCGAAAGCGAGATCAAGGCGAACAGCTCGCGTCCATCGACAGTTGGTAACAAGTCGCCATACACCGCCGACTATACGATCAACCTCGGGACAGAGATCGACACACCTCTGAATGACAGCATGGATCTGATCCTTCGGGCAGACTATCGGATCACCGGACCAACGTGGTTCCACTCCTTCCAGGATCAAACATCGCCAACTCTGTTTTCCGGGCTCCTCCCGATCTCCGCGCTCGCGCTTCCGGCGGAAGTCGGCAATGCCGACTACAGCGTCGCGGAGCGCGAAGCCTTCGGCGTTCTGAACCTTCGCGCCGGAGTAGAAGTTGGTAACTTCACCGCTGCCGTCTTTGCCGAAAACGCGTTGAACCGCGAATATCTGAACGAGGTTATTCCGGCGATCGAGTTTGGCGGTTCTTTCATTTCGCCGGGTGCACGGCGTTTGGTCGGGGTAGAAGTGGGCTACCGCTTCTGATCCCGACCTGACAGCAACGCTTCGAGCGTCGCGGAAAACGGGCAGGCCCTTGTCACAGGGTCTGCCCTTTTCTTTTGTCTGGTGTAAAAGGCTTCTCGCTACGCAATCAAGCTGACACACAGCCATCGCAAAAGGGCGATCAGCTTAACCACACGGAACCGATCACAAATGACAGACACCCGATCACGGCGCCTTGAACTCAGCCGGCGCTTTGCTCTCAAATCCTTTGGTGCATCGGCGATCACCGGCCTCTCTCTATTGAGTGCCGGCGGCGCGATCGCATCGCCCGTATTCCGCCAATATCCGTTTCAGCTGGGCATCGCATCAGGGGAGCCGGAGGCAGACGGCTTCGTCATTTGGACAAGGCTCGCCCCGCAGCCCTTCGAGCCTGGTTATGGCATGTTGCCGGCGCCTGTCGAAGTGCGCTGGGAGGTGGCAAGTGATGAGCGGATGCAAAACAAGGTTGCCGAAGGAACCGCGATTGCCCGCCCCGAGCTTGGCCATGCAGTCCACGTCGAGGTCGCAGGACTGGAACCCAATCGCCCTTATTTCTACCGCTTCTATTCCGGTCGCGAGAGAAGCGGCATTGGCCGTGCGAAAACAACCCCTGCCCTGGGTCAACCGATTGACAAACTTCGGTTCGGCGTGGCTGGCTGCCAGAACTACGAAGAAGGCTTTTACACCGCGCACCGTTATCTAGCAGCGGAAGAGGCTGACTTCATCTTCTGCTACGGCGATTACATTTATGAATACCGCGGCGACCGGATGCGCGCCCAATGGAACGGCGAAGTCACCGAAAATGTCCGCCCGCACTATGGGCAGGAAGTCCAAACTATCGAGGATTACCGCCGCCGGTATGCGCAGTATAAAATGGACCCCGACCTTCAGGCGGCCCACGCCTCTGCGCCGTGGTTCGTGACGTGGGACGACCATGAGATCGACAACAACTGGGTCAGCGATCTTGATCAGGACGGCACGCCAGCCTCCATTTTTGCGCTTCGACAGCAGATGGCGATGCAGGCATATTACGAGCATATGCCGCTGCGGGCTTCATCCATGCCGCTGGGCAATCGGATGCAAATTTACCGTCAGCAACGCTTTGGCGATTTGCTCGATCTGAACCTTCTCGACACGCGCCAATACCGCACCGATCAGCCATGCGATGACCGCTGGGCGCAGATGTGCGATGAAGTAAAGAGCCGCGATGCTCAGGTTCTCGGCAAAGTTCAGGAGGACTGGCTGTTCGACAAGCTGAAATCCTCCAAAGCGCAGTGGCAGGTGCTTGCTCAGCAAATCATGATGATGGACCTCGACCGCCGCATTGGCGAAGGCGAAGGGCGCAATGTCGATAGCTGGGGCGGTTATGAAACGCCGCGCGACCGCGTGCTGGCGCAGGTGCAGGAACTTGGCAAAGACAGCGTTATCGTGCTGACCGGTGATGAGCACCAGAACTATGCGGGCCAGCTTCATCTTGATGGGCAACGCCCCGGCGCAAGGCCGATTGCGACCGAATTCGTAACCACCTCGATCACCTCGGGCGGGGACGGGGTTGACGAGCGATCCGACACCGCCTTGATCCAGAAAGAGAACGACTGCCTGAAATGGCACAATGCACAGCGCGGGTATTCCATCTGCGAGGTGACGCGTGACCAATGGACGACCGAATACAAGACGATGGACTATGTTTCGCGTCGTGGCGGTTCGATCAGGACACGCAAACGGATGGCAGTGGCGGCCGGTGATCCGGGATCACTTGCCGAGGCGTAAGCCAAGTAGCAGAGAAACAAAAAGGGGCGGATGGGTTCAACCTGTCCGCCCCTTTTTTGCGGGTGACCGGCGTTTAGCCCGGGTAAACGGGAACCCCGCTCCCCGGCGTATAAGGTGCGCCCATCGCGGCCAGTTCATCTTCCAGCGCCTCTACGCGAAGTTCGACATCGCGAAGCTGGCCAAGGACCTCTTGGAACTCGGACTTGGCGATTTCGAACGCTGTTTTGTCCGAGCCCGTGACCGGCGACTGATGGCTCCAGCCCCAGCCACGGATTTGCCCGATCCGCTGGTTGATGGAGAACGGTGCCGGTTCGTCGCGGCCAGCCACCGTGCGGTCGCCAAACAACGCCATATCGGCATTGTCGAGCAGGCTTTCGATCTGCTGGATCGAGCTTCGCTGCGCATCGTTTGGCTGAGGCAGGGCCTCAACTGCGACCTTCATCAGTTCCACCCGGTTGCGAAGCTCTCTTGAGGCCGCGCTTGCGCCGGATACCGCTTTGGACAGTTCGGCGGTTTCGTTTTGGAAAGCGAGTACAGCGGCGCGATCGTCTGCGATCTCAGGGCTGTTGTCGAGCTCCTTGACGGTAAAGCTTTGCGGGTTGCCCAGTGGTGTCAAAACCCCGTTCACCCGCTTGCCCATCTGCACAGTGTACTCACCCGGAAGCACCAGCGGACCCGTTGGCGCGCTCGAAAAGATGCTGGAGCTGGGCGGAGCGAGGCTCGCAGGGTTCGGCGCAGGATAGCGCAGGTCCCAAGCGACCCGGTGCAGGCCCTTGGTGTGCGGACCGGTCATGCGGCGCACGATCTGGCCGCTTGCATCAGTGATAGTGAATACGATCGCGGGCGCATCCTCGCGGTCCTCTGCACGAAGCGCCTCCCATGATGGATACGGCGTATCGCCCCCTTGCTTTTCAATCTCGCGCTCAGCCTGGCGTCGGGCCTGAGCGCGCGTTTCGAGACCGTCGCGAAGGGTATAGGTGAAAACCGCGCCAAAGGGCGGGTTTTCCGCGTACCAGAAGTTGTCTCCATTGGACGCCTGCGCGCTGCCATAAGTGCCCCAAAGATCGCCTTCAATATACAACCAGGGATCGCGCACGGGGAACAGCGTTGCCTCGTTCGCAGCAACGCTCGCGGCGTTCGTTCGAAGCGCCGAATAGTCGTCGAGAATATAGACGCCGCGCCCGAAGGTGCCCACGACCAGGTCGTTTTCACGCCGCTGGATCTCCAGATCGCGCACGTTGATGGTTGGGAAATTCGCCTTCAGCTGATGCCAACTGCCTCCGCCGTTTTGCGAATAGAACAGGCCAAACTCTGTGCCCACGAACAAGAGATTTGGATCAACATGATCTTCGGCGATAGTGTGAGCCGACCCCTTCGAAGGCAGATTGCCCGAGATGGATTGCCACGTGCGGCCACGGTCATTCGTGCGGTAGACGTAAGGCGCATCATCGCCGCGCTTATGGTTGTCGAACACGGCATAGGCGACGTCTGGGTTGTGGTTGGAGGAGACGATGTCTTCAACCAGCGTCATATCCGGCACACCGCGAACGCTTGTCAGCCTGCGCCAGTTCGCGCCGTTGTTTTCAGTGACCGAAATGACCCCGTCATCGGTGCCGACATAGATAAGCCCTTCGACAAGCGGGCTCTCGCTCAGCGCAATGGCTGCGCCGTAAATCGAGGTGGAATCGTTCTTCGCAATCGCATCCACGCTCCACACACGGCCCATCACCTCCAAGGCGTTGCGGTCAATCTGGCGGGTGAGATCTGGGCTGATCTTCTCCCACGAATTGCCGCGGTCGTTAGAGGCGAAGAGGTATTCCGCCGCATAGTAAATGCGGTCGGGATTGTGCGGACTGATGAGCAGCGGCGTGTTCCAGTTCCATTTGTAAGCGGGTTCGCCAGCTTCGGGTTGCGGGGTGAGGAACACCCGCTCCTGAGTGCGCCGGTCGTAACGCGCAAGGCCGCCATACTGATACTGCGTATAGACGATATTGGGGTCGCGCGGGTCAATCTGTGGTTTGTAGCCATCCCCGCCCAGCACGATGTGCCAATCGGAATTGGTTATGCCGTGGACAACGGTGGTGCGCGACGGACCGCACAGCGAGTTGTTGTCCTGCGTCCCCCCGCACACGTTATAGAACGGCGCGGCATTATCGGGCTGTACGCGATAGAACTGCACAATCGGCAGGTTCTGGAAGTGGCGCCATTTCTGGCCACCATCCCATGTTTCATAAACCCCGCCATCGCCGCCGATGATCATGTGGCTCGTGTTGTTCTCATCAATCCACAGCGCGTGGTCATCGACGTGGCGGGTCGCATTGCTCATATCCGAGAAGGTCTTTCCTCCGTCGGTCGAGCGCTTTGAAAACGTATCGAGCGAATAGAGGATATCGGGGTTCTTCGGATCGACCACGATCTCGTTATAATATTGCGGGCTAGTGGTCATGTGCGAGGACCGCTTGGTCCAGCTTTGCCCGAAATCGGTAGAGCGATAGACGCCTTTCTCATCGTCCTGCGCTTCGATAATTGCATAAAGGGTGTTTGGCGCTGATGGCGCCATAGCCAATCCGATGCGGCCCACATCGTCTTTACCGGGCAAGCCCGCCGTCACCTTTTTCCAGCTTTCGCCGCCGTCGCTGGAACGGTGAATGCCAGAGCCCGGTCCACCATTGATCAGAACCCAAACATGGCGGCGACGCTGATACGACGATGCGGTGATCTTGTCGTAATTGTCGGGGTGAACGACGAATTCGTTGATACCGGTGTGCTCGTCGATCTCGAGGATCAGCTCCCAGCTCTCCCCACCATTTTTTGTCTTATAAAGCCCGCGATCTCCGCCTGCCGACCACAGCGGGCCTTGTGCTGCGACAAGAACGTGGTCTGCGTCTTCGGGATTGATCCATATCTGCGAGATGTGGCCTGATTCTTTCAGCCCCATGTTGGTCCACGATTTTCCGCCATCGGTCGATTTGTAAACGCCGTCACCAAAGGCGACCGAACGCTGAGCGTTGTTTTCGCCTGTGCCGACCCAGATGACATTTTCATCTGAAGGGGCAATTTCGACAACACCGATGGAATACGATCCCTCTCGATCGAAAATCGGAGTCCAGGTAGTGCCGGCATCCTTCGTCATCCAGAGGCCACCCGAAGCGGTGGCGACAATGTAATGGTGCGAGCCGCCTTCAAAGAAGGCAAAGTCCGAAATCCGCCCCGAGACATAGCCCGGCCCGATCAATCGCAAGGGAAGCGATGAAAGCGCACTTTTTTCATTGTCCTGCGCGCTGGCAGCCGAAGTAAGTCCCATGCCGAATGCAAGGGCGATGAACGCGACAATGCGCGTCGCGGTTTGGAAGAGTTCTCTCATGGCCTTGTGGCTTCCCCTGTGATGAGCAGCGCCCTCCCCAATTGCGTGACGCGACTCTTGTTGCCCACGACCTTAGCCAACTATCGGGACTTCGCACAGATACGAACCATTTGTGGGCGCAATATGTGTGCGCACGGGTTTTCGAATTGGACGCTGTGTGGTTTGCGCATTCCCCGCTTCGCGCTTGACCATCGCCGCGCGCTGGTCGAACGCGGCACATCGCAAACTGAGAGGCTAAACGATGTCAGACGGCTTGGATGCAAATTACGCAAAGGCTTACGGCGGATCAGCCGGATTTGGAAAATCGCCTGCGCTCGTGATGATCGACTTTGTCGAAGGCTATTTCGATCCCGAATGCGACCTTTACGCCGATGTCGATGATACTCTGGCCTCCGCCCTACGGGTGCGCGAGGCCGCTCATGCAGCGAGCATTCCCGTCATCCTTACCAATGTGGTCTATCATCCAAAAGCGATGAACGGCGGACGCTTCTACGAAAAGGCGCCGCCTTTGCGCTATTTCCTAGAAGGCAGCCCGATGGGCGCCTGGCCAAAGGGATTGGAGCCCACGGCCGATGAGCTCATCATCTCCAAACAATACCCCAGCGCGTTTTTCGGAACCTCGCTTGCCTCAACGCTGACAAGCATGCGCGTCGACAATGTGATCCTTACCGGGCTTACAACCAGCGGATGCGTGCGCGCATCGTGCGTCGATTCAATGAGCCACGGTTTCATCACCACCGTAGTGCGCGATGCCTGCGGCGACCGGCACGATGGGCCGCACGAGGCCAACCTTTTCGACATGCAGGCAAAATACGCCGACGTCGTCTCTGAAAATGCGGTGGTCGATTACCTTAAATCACTCAAATCCTGAGGTCTTTCACCTCATGCCCCCGAAACAAGCGAACGCGCGTCACACGAATTTGCAAGTGTTTACGACTGAATCGCGCACAGTTGGGCTATAGGCTCCCACACAGTCTGAGGGGTTAGTGGGGGCCGCAAAATGCAAAATGGACTAAACGACAAAGCACCCGATCCGGGCATGCTTTATCTTGCAATCGGGATAGGTGTCTTCTCGGTTCTCGCATCGTTTACACTGGCCATTTATTGTTCGGGTGCTGGCGCTGCCAGCGCGGCCTCCCAACCCCTCGAACCGGTCCTGCAAGCCGATGCACGTGGCGCAGTAGACTAGGTCAAACACGCTTTTGGATAAGCGCGCGGTGATGCCCTTTGGGTGCAATGCAAAGAAGTGCTGAACCTCGTGTTTCGAGGCGGGTCCCAATCTAACCCCCCAGGGACCCGCCTCTTTTTTTCGAATCCTTAGCGACCAAACACTTTCGCAGGGCCATTCGGCGTAAAAAGATGTAATATCTAAGCTATTATTAAGCGTAGTAGCTGGATTGATTGCCAATCAAATGTAACAGACACGCGTGTTACAAATTACCTTTTGAGGAGCACACGAGATGCGAATTGCTCTTGCAGACGATGATCGCGACATTCGCGAACAGGTCTCTGCCATGGTCCGAAAAGCGGGCCATCAGGTCGATGACTTTACCAATGGTCTCGATGTGCAGAAGGCGCTGCAGCGCGATACGTACGACGTCGTGCTGCTGGACTGGAATATGCCGGGACGCACCGGTTTCGACGTTCTGCAATGGGCATCTGAAAATCTCGATGCGGCCCCGCCATTCATCCTTCTGACCAGCCGCCAGGACAAGGGCGACATCGTTGCAGGGTTAGAGGCCGGCGCGGTCGATTACATCATCAAACCCGAAAGCGAAGAGGTCATCCGGGCCCGGATCGAAGCAGCCGCACGCCGCACCGCTGTCAAAGAGACACGCCAGACGGCTGAATATGGTCCGTTTGTTGTCAACCACAGCTCCCGCACCATCAGCCGCGATGGCGAAGCGATTTCCTTGACTGCGAAAGAATATGACCTTGCGGTGTTGATGTTCGAGAATATCGACCGGCCATTGTCGCGCGGCTATCTCTTCAGCCGTGTCTGGGGCGGCAATATCGACGTCGAAACCCGCACAATCGACATGCATATCTCTCGGCTCCGCTCGAAATTGGGGCTGACCCCCGAATCCGGCCTTGTTATCCGCACGGTTTTTGGCTTTGGTTACCGCATGGATCATTTCGAGGTCGAAACCTTGGCGTGATCGCACGTAAATGCGGGGTTATCACGATGTACAGTCCGAAACCTTGGAGCGCTGCCAATGGGCTCGCGCTCGCTTTGGCATGCGGGGCACTTACCGCTTGCGCCGTCTCTACGCCTGCTACCGTCACGTCGGCACAGCAGGCGACAAACCCCGTTACAAACCTTGCCTTCGTTAGCCAGGAGGCGGAGGAGATTGGTATTCGCGCCCGGTTCAAATCTGCGCTCAGCGAGGCTTTGTCAGCGCAGGGCGTCGGGATAAGCGCGGATGCGGATTATCTTGCCGATTTCACCGTATCCCAGCGTCCCGGCGATTATGCCTTGCAAGAAGTCACCAGCGATGATGCCAATGCATCGCCGCCCGCCAGCGACTACGAGCCGCGCTGGTTTCACAAATGCAAGCCTGCCCGCGTAAACGCGAGCCTCGTGATCTATGCCAAAACTAGCGGTGCGCTCCATTCCAAAGCGCAAGGCGAGTTTCTAGCCTGTCCCGGTGACACATCGCAGCTTGACGAGCTTGCCAACCAGTTGGCCGCCCGCGCGCTCCAAAATTAACGGCGACTATTTATAGGGCAAGCGGATCACGAAACGCGTGCCTTCGCCTTCGACGCTTTCAACCGTGATAGTTCCCTGGTGCATGTCGACCACCTGTTTGACGTAAGCCAGACCAAGCCCCGAGCTTGGTCCCTTGCTTGTGTCACGCGCACCGAAGCGGGCAAAAGGCGCCTCTTTGCGCTCTTGCGACAGGCCGGGTCCCGCATCGGCAACGGTGATTTCAAAAGCTTCCCCATCGCCTTCATCAAGGGTCATCAAAACCCGCGCGTTCTCCGGCGAAAACTTGACTGCGTTGCTAATCAGATTGTCAAGCATGCGAGCAAGGGCAAAGGCATCGACAGTTGCAAAGACAGGCTCGAACGGCGCGGCGAACGCAACCTTCACTCCGCGCCTGTGCGCCAGTGGAAATGCGCGATCAGCGGCTTCCTGAAGGATCGAGCCAAGCTCTGCTTCCTCGCGCTCAACCCCTTCGTTGGAAATGCGCGCGATCTGGACAAAATCTTCTGTCAGCTTGAGCGTGCGGCGCGATTGATCGGCGATGCGCGAAAAGCGTTCGTCGGGCGAGAGCGTCTCGTCGGCCTGATGCGCTAGGCTGATGATCGCCACTTGCGGCGAGCGCATATCATGGCTCAAGAATTCCAGCGTTTCGCGCCTTTGGCGTTCGGCCTCTTTGTTTTCGGTGATCTCACGCAGGGAAAGGACCTCGCTGCCCACCTCTTCATCAAGTTGAGCCGAGGCGAGCCAGAAGCTACGGCCATCGACTAGATTCAATTCATCGCGGCTCTCGTCCAATGTGCCGCCCACCAAATGAAACAGGTCGGTGAGCGTGGATTTTTGCGCTTTGGGCGCGGTGCCGAACAGGCTCTCGGCTGCTAAATTGCCCATCGTCACCCGGCCTTCGCCATCGGTAACCAGCATCACGTCTGGTGAGGCGTCGATGACGTCCTGAATGAGCTTGAGGTTGCCCGACACGCCGGTAGTCAACCGCTTTAGCAGCGCCACTTGCTGCGCGACGACGTCGAACCCTTCGCTTGTCCTTCCTCGGCCTTTGGGAAGGCTCGCCACCTCGCGAAGCGAAGCCGCCTCGCTTTCCAGAAAACGGCTGACCGAGGCAAGCCGTCGCCAACCCCACAGCGGATACGCGATCACTATCGCAAGCAGAGCGCCGCTTACCGGAAGCCATATATTGACGAGCATCAGCGACAGGATCGAAATCGCGAACAAGCCAGCGGTGAGCGTCAGGGCAACGATCAGAGCGCTGCGCGGGGAAAGGCGCCAGAAGCTGGCAAATAAAAGCATGATCACCGCGATCTGAAGCGCAAGAGCAATGCCGGGGTCGCCCTCCTCGATCAAATCGCCGTTCAACATCGCATTGGCGAGATGCGCCTGCATCTCCACTCCGGTAAGGATACGGCCGGCATGAAACGGCACCGAATATCGGTCCCCGAGGCCCGGAGATGTGGCGCCGACAAAAACAATCGCGTCAGCAAAAAACTCAGGCGGAACGCTGCCGGAAAGGACGGCAGATGCAGGAACCGCGCTGACCGCCCCTCTTGCGCCATAGCGCACGATCGCCTCGCTTGGGACAGGATCCGGACCGCTGAGCGCATAGTTCGTAGCCTCTCCCGCCACTTCCAGCGTCTTGACCGCAAAGTGGGGGAAGCTTCCTTCCGCCCCTCCTCTCACAAGCTCGAAGCGGCGCGCCACACCATCCACATCTGGTGTTAGAGCAACGTGTCCGACAGCGCTCGCCGCGTCTTGCAACATTGGCAGCGGATAAAGTGGCACTTCACCAAATCGCGCGTTGGGTTTGGGGGCAAAGCTGTGAGGCAGCACGACCTTGCCGCTCTGGGTCAGGCTTTGCGCCAATGCGGCATCGCTTTCGTCATCGGTGGCTTCGACAAACAGGACATCATAGGCGATTGCATCGGGGCCGAAGCCACCGATCCTTTCGATCAACTCCGCGTGGATCGCCCTGTCCCAAGGCCAGGCGCCGATCTCCTCGAGAGAAGCATCGTCGATCTCTACAAGGATGATGCGAGGATCAATTTCCGGCGTGTTGAGTGAAGCCTCCAGGTCAAGCAGAAGCAGATCGAACCGCTGCGTCCACCCGCGCGTGTGCGCAGCCACCAACAGCGCCAGCATGGCTACAAAAAGGATCAGCCATTCGGCAAAGAGACGCGTCTTTAGCAAAGGTGTAATCAGCCTAGTCGGTAACTTTCAGATCGACCGGATCGCTCCATATCTTGATTACCTCGCTCTTGGCGCCCTCGCCTTCGCTTTCACCCTCAGGGGGAATGATAAGGAAGGTCGATACCTGCCATTGATAATCGCCCGGTGCCAGATTGCTGACATAAAATCCTTCGTTGGTTAGCCCGGCTTCATCAATCAAAAGCACATCAGGATTGCCCTTCTCCCACATGCGGAAACCGGCATAGCTTTGGCCCTCGCCTTCGGGTTGCCAGACAAACTTGAATGCATCGGCAAAAGGCGATGGCGCAAGGCCGCCCGCCGCGCCCACCCGCTTGCGGCGGAACGCCTGTACGGGCGTCTCGAGCCCTTCCAGACCGCTCGCGGCGACCGCGCGCGAACGCACCGACAGGCGTGCATCCTCGATGCCCTCAAAAGTCACCACGGGCTGCGTCGTCACCTCTTCGGCGATCACGGCGAGAAAAGTCTGATCGCTTGCGATCTGCGTGCGATAGGCAACCGCACCCTCCACCGGTTCGATAGCGAAAGTGACCAGTTCGCCGGTCTGGGTTTCGTTCGGGTCAACCAGTTCAGGAGCCTCGAGCAGTTTCTCTGGATCGCCAAGCCCGCTTGCGTCACTCGCCACGCCGAGGCCTGCCGGAATATTGCTTGCGGCATCGCCTGCGGAAACCTCGACCAGCCCCTCGACGACTTCGGTGAGAGCCAGCGAGCCTTCTTCTTCATAGCCCACGCGAAATTCGGTGCCGCGCACTGCCGTCACAGCCAGCGGCGTGCCGGTGTTGAAACGCTCACCCTCGCGAAGTTTGGGTGCAGTGATTTCGCCGCGCCCGCGAAGGACGCGCAAATCCACATCCAGCCGGTCTCCCAAACGATAGCGCAGCGCGCGCTTGATCTGAACGCGCGAATTCGAAGGCAGGGCAACGCGCGTTTGCCCGCCACCCCCGCTAAGTGAGATAAATGCACGTGCGCCGGTGGTTATAATTGCCCCGGGGCGAACCTGCATGCCCTGCTCTGCGTTGCGCACCGTGCCACCTTGCCGGATCGTCACATCTCCCCGGCTGAAGCGCACATTCAAAAGCACCGGGTCCGATTTCAGAAGCTTACGCGGAACCTTAAGCACCGAACCCACGGGAATGGCGCGTGCGTTTCTGATCCGGTTCAGTTTTTGAACCTGGGAAATGGCCGCATTCGAGGTGAAATACTTACCGGCCAGAGCATAGAGCGTATCGCCCGCCTCCATCGTGTAGGAGATCGTGTCCTGCGTGCCCGAATTTGCTTGAGCGCGTGCCTGTGCCGGTACCGACAGGCTTGCGCCAACAAGCGTCGCTGCGGCGATGAAATTAAACGAAGCTCTAAGCGCCATGCCCTTCGCAAACCTTTCTCAGATTTAGCCTTATGGGCAGCATACCCCAAAATGCCGGGCGTTGCCAAAGGATGCTGGGCAAATTCATGTAAATTGACATGAAATTGCAAGTGACAGTGCCGCAACCATTAAGCCTGTAGCGCAATTCGTACACCGCATTGCGCGCGCACGGCAGACATACGCATCTTGGCGACACCCCAAGCTCAATCCTGCAACGGACCAAGCTGCGGAGCGATTAAGGTTGCCAGATGCAACGGGCCCTTCCCAAATCAACTGAGGGATGTATCACCATCTGCATGAACACACTTGCAGCACCGACAAACCCGAACCTTAAAGCCTGGCACGACTACATGCGCGAAGGCGGCGCGGAGGCGCTCAACGCGCAATTGGCCGATGACGTCACCTTTTACTCCCCCGTGGTGCACACGCCTCAGCGCGGCCGCGAAATCACTGCGGCCTATCTTCTTGCCGCCGAACAAACCCTTGGGAGCGAGCATTTCCGATACGTGCGCGAGATAGACGGCGGCGACACCGCCGTGCTTGAATTTGTAACGATGATTGATGGCATTGAGATCAACGGCATCGACATGATTACATGGAACGAGGACGGCAAGATCACCGATTTCAAAGTTATGGTTCGCCCCTTGAAGGCGATACATGCCGTACACGAAGCGATGGGCAAAATGCTGATGGAAATGAAGAAAACAGGCTAGTCGCCCCGCAAGGTCAACTCGATAAAGGCGTTCAATACACGATGTTTTCACCCCCCGAAGACCGCACCGCTCGCGAGGGCGTCCAAGGTTACATGACCGATGAGCGCCGGATGATGCAGCAAATGGCGCGCGAGTTTGCCCGCGATGAAGTGCTGCCGATCGCCAATAAGCTCGATCCTGTCCAAGGCGATATTCCGCAAGAGCTGATCGACAAGATGGGTGAGCTTGGCTTTTTCGGCATCATGATCCCCGAAGAACTCGGCGGGCTTGGCCTTGGCTGCTTTGAATACTGCCTCGCTGCGGAAGAACTGGCCGGCGCGTGGATGAGCGTCGCCTCCCTCCTTGCGCGCGCCAACACATTCTACAAATCTGTCCCTGGAGCGACTGAAGAAGAGCGCCGCAAACGCATCACGCTTATGGCCAAGGGCCAATACATGGGGGCGGTTGCCCTGTCGGAACCGGGAGCCGGGTCCGATGCTGCCGCTGTTCAATTGAAAGCGGTGCGCGAGGGCGATGAATGGGTGCTCACCGGTTCCAAATATTGGTGCACCTTTGCTGACCGCGCGGATTTTATTCAGGTGGTTGCGCGCACAGGAGCCGAAGAAGGCGCGCCGCGCCATGCCGGCATGACCTTGATCCCTGTCGAAAAACCGCGCGGGGGATTTCTTGAAGGGCTTTCAGGCTCGCCTATTCCCAAGATCGGCTATTACGGCTGGAAAACCTATGAGCTTGCCTTCGATCACGTTCGCGTGCCGGTTTACGAGCGCGATCTGAAAAACGAGGGGCGCGGGTTCTACGGTGTCGTCTCTGGCCTCGAAATCGCCCGCGCGCACACCGCCGCACGCTCGATTGGTTTGGCTCAAATGGCGCTCGACACGGCCATTGCCTATGCCCGGGAGCGCGAGCAATTTGGTCAACCAATCAGCAACTTCCAGGCGATCCGCTTTAAGGTCGCGACGATGGCCACCGAAGTCGAAGCCGCTCGGCAATTAATGTATCATGTGTGCACCGAAATTGATTCCGGCAGGCGGTGCGACCAGGAAGCCTCGATGGTCAAATACTTCGCCGCTGAAATGGCAGAGCGCGTGACGAGCGAGGCGCTGCAAATTTTGGGCGGTGCGGGATACACCACCCACTACCCGGTCGAGCGATGCTGGCGCGATGCGCGGTTGACGAAAATCTTCGAGGGATCGTCCGAAATCCAGCAGCGGATCATCTCTGACAGTATTTTTGGAAAGCCGGTCGAACCCAAATTCTAACCGCAGGAAAGCGCATATGAGCGAACACGCAGGCAAGACGGTCTTTATCACCGGAGGTACCAGTGGCATCAACCTTGGTATCGCCAAAGGCTTTGCCAGCGAAGGGGCAAAGGTCGCTGTTATCGGGCGCGATCCGCAGCGCGCTGCAAACGCTGAGGCGGAAATCAAGGCAGTGTGCACCGGCGACGGCGATGCCATGGGCTTTTCGTGCGACGTACGCGAATATGATGCGGTTGAGGCGGCGCTCAAGAAAGTGGCCGACGCCTATGGCTCCATCGACGTTCTGATAGCAGGCGCTGCTGGCAATTTCTATGCGCCGCTTCTTGGGATGAGCGCGAATGCCTTTCGCACAGTGGTCGATATTGACCTGTTCGGCACCTTCAACGCGTTTCGTGCAAGCTATCCCTATCTTACCAAGCCGGGCGCTTCGCTGATCGCTATTTCGGCAGGGCAAGCAGACCGTGCGAGCGCCATGCAAGCCCATGCTTGCGCAGCCAAAGCAGGCGTGAACCAGCTAACCAAGGTTTGCGCGGTCGAATGGGGACCTGCTGGCGTTCGCGCAAACATCATTTCGCCTGGCGGCATTGCCGACACTGTCGGCGTCAAGTTCCTGAGCAAGGATCCTGCCCGGTTTGAAGAAGCAATCCAGCGTATTCCGGGCAAGCGGCTCGGCACAGTGGATGAGATCGCAGACGCAGCGAAGTTCCTAAGCTCGGATGCCGCGCGCTACATCAATGGTCAGGTAATCTACGTCGATGGCGGGCTTTACGCAGGCGATGCGAGCGTCGACTGCCTCAACCCACCACCTCGCGAGAAAAAGGCATGATCAAGCGCGTTTTATGGGGCGTTCTTGCGCTCATCATCATTGCTGGTGTCTGGGCCGGCTTTGAGGTGTACCGCGTCTCGGGCCTTGGGACGAAACTGGAAACGAAGCTCGCCGGCGAATGTGTGCGGGTGGATGTGGCTCCCGGTGCAGAAGACATCCAATACGATCCTGAAACTGGCCTTGCCTTCATCAGCGCCGAGAACCGGCGCGTGGTCGACCACAACAATCCGGCGCCGGGTATGGGAACGGCCGATGGGAACGGCATCTACATCGTTGATGTAAACGTGCCCTTGGACCAGATTGGACAAGCCACCAGAGTTTCGCCCGAAGGATGGCGTGATTTTCGTCCCCACGGTCTTTACCTTTGGACTGGTGAAGATGAGGCAGGAACCGCGGCAAAGCGGCTGTTCGTGGTCAATCACAAGAGCATGGCGCGCGAGAACATCGAACAGAATGTCGAGATTTTCAACGTCGGCGAAGGCGGCATGCTGACCCATTTGGAAAGCATCTCATTTCCGGAGATGTTCTCACCCAATGACGTTGTCGCTGTCGGTCCACGGCAATTCTACGCCAGCAATGATATCGTCAACCAGGAAGGCATTGCGCTTTATGCCGAAGCGCTTTTGTCGCTTCCGCTGTCTTCTGCGGTTTTTTTCGACGGTGAAAAAGGCCGTACGGTTGCAGAAGGGCTGGCGTTCGGGAACGGGATCAATGTCTCACCCGATGGCCAAACTGTTTATATCGCCGAATGGACCGATCACGAAGTGAGTTTCTACGACCGGCTTGAGGACAATTCGCTTAGCCACCGCGCGAGCTATTCGATGCCAGCAGGCGTCGACAATATCGACGTAGGCCCCGATGGGACTATCTGGTTTGGCGGACTAAGCCGCCTGTTCGATTTTATCGAAAGCAGGGACAATCCGGCCAAGACGGTGGACTCGATCGGCGTGAAAGTTGACCCTCAAACCGGCGCATACGAGGTAGTGTTTCAAGCGTTCAAGGGCGAAATCAATTCAGCTAGCATTGCGGCAGTCGCAGGCGACAAGCTGCTGATCGGTTCGGTCAACGATCCGTTCGTTCTGGCCTGCCCCAAGCCCGACTGAGCGAGGCGCACACAGGCCAGAGCGCGCGAAGTGTTTGACCAGCTGTTAGGAGCCGCAATCCTCCTCGTCCCCGCAGCCATCTTCCTCTCCTTGCCAGAAGTCCTCATTACCAGCCCCGGTCACCGGATCGTCGATGAGGGGATCATCCTCGAAGTTTGAATTTGGCGTCAGGTCAATCAAGCCGCCGAGAAGCGGTCCTTCCGGGCGAACCTCGGGCGGAGTGAGGCCGTCCTCAATAAGGTCGCGCGTTTCTATCTCGCCAGCATCGGTCGACGGTTCCAAAGGAGGATTGGGTGTCGGCGTTGGTGTCGGTGTCGGTGTCGGTGTACCCGTCGCACATGATGCCGGATCGGCAATAATGCAGCCATTGATCGTGGAATCGAGCGCCGGATTGCTGTCGATCAAGGTTTCCGCAATAGTATCGATACCGGTCACTCCGCCAACCACACCGTTGATGACGATGGGTTGATCGGTGGTGCTGAACGACCGGATCAGAATCGAGTTCACATCGAACCCGCGCCGATCATCGAAGTCGGTGCCGGGAACGGTGTTCTGGATGAACACGTCGCTGGCGCGGGTCGAAATGCGCAGATCGTCCGAGCGGATCACACCTTCGGGCCGGTTCACGCCATCACTGTCCGCGAGCCGCAGATCGATATCGGAAAGGCTGAGACCATCAATATCGATCAATGCCTGATCGGTTGCTGCGATGAAGTCATTTGCCAGCACATCAATACGGCCAGCAAGGCCGCCATTGGCATCAAGGACGGAAATTCCGCCGTCCGCCGTATCGATGCGAACAAGGTTTGCAGCGTCAAAGACAACATCGGTATCTGCTATCGCACCTGAGATCGTCGCATTGCCCAATACCTCAATGTCACCATCTGAAGTGAAGGTGAGAGCGCTGGATTGGCCAAATGTCTGGTCGAAATTGCCGGATCCATCGCCGGCAATCGCGTCGAATTGATCGATCGTGATCAGAGCGTCGAACCCGCTGCCGGTTGCGAAAGCGGTAAAGCTGAGGCTGCCGCCCGATGTGATATGGCCGAGCTCGCTATTGTCGATCTGGTAAGGCAGGCTGTCGTTCTGCGCCCCGCCAAGGGCCATATCGCCGAACGTCTGGAACTCGATCGAGAAGGTGCGGCTCTCGCTACCGATGATGCTGTCACTACCAAGCGCAACGTCACCTGACGTCACGCTTATCGCCTCGGCCAGAGCGGTACCATTCACCGCATCAAAGAGGCCGCCTGCATCAATATCGAGGAAGGTGCCAGCATCTGCGATACCTTCGATAGTCACGCTGTCGGCAGCAAAGATCGTAACATTGTTGCCATTAGCATCATTGACGATGACATCGCTGTTCAAGCTTTCGAGCGTTACGTCATTGGTTGCAGTCGCGAGGCGGCCTTCAAGCGTGCCTTGGGCAGAAACAAGCACATCACCATCGTTCGCAATCGCTTCGATGGCGAGATTGGTGCTCGAACCAACATCAACGCCTGAACCTTCAGCGATGAGGAGATTATCAATCACAGCATCTGTGACGGAGACTTGACCGCCGTTTGCCAAGAGGTTCGCGTCGGGCGCGGTGAGCGTGCCAAGGGTAATATCGCCAACCCCGCCAATCGTGACCGGTCCACCACTACCCGATCCGCCCGTTCCCGTCGCAGAACCTGCAACAAGATCGGCGGCATCACCGGCTGTCAGCGTTGTTCCCTGAATGGATTCCTCGGCTGTCATGGCGACTGTGGAGCCGGCAGTAACTGTCACGAAGTCAATCGAGAACGCAGTCACATCCACCAGACCGCCAGCACTCGAATTGCCCAGATCAGCGGCAGCCGCAACATTGATCACGATATCGCCGCCGGTGATGATCGAGTTGAGGCCCGTGGTGATCGAACCACCCCCGTCAGCGATGAAATCGCCATCTGCCTCGGCGTGGTCGACGTCGATGTCCCCGGCCGAATCGATGATAATGTCTCCGCCAGACAGCGTGTTCGCAATCGTGACGCCCAAATCGAATGCGGTGACTTCTACCGTATCAGCTGCATCAATCTCAAATATATCGACCAGCGCGCCTTCGACCGTCACCAATCCAGAACTTACGATGTCGTCACCAGAGGCCGAGCCGCCGGCAAAAAGCGAAACGTCGCTCGCATCAAGGGAGCCGAAAAGGACGTTGCCGCCATCAAGGTTGATGCTTCCGCTCACACTGGAGAAGTCGAGGGTCACATCGCCGCCTGCCGTGAGGAACACATCCGATGGCGAAGACGCATCACCAATGTTGATGTCGCCGTCAGCCGAAAGGTCGATACTCGCGCCATCCTGATTGAAGAAGCCTGCGATGAAACTGCCGGGTACTTCGTAGAAGCCCGGGCCAGACCCGACCTCATCCACAAGCGTTAGTTCACCGCCGGTATCAATGCCGCCGACGATGATGGAATCGCCCACCGTGATGCCAATGTCGTTTGAACTGGTAAGAGTCCCGGTGCCCAGCACGCTTCCTGCTGCTGCAATCAGGATCTGATTGGCGTCGATGCCTGCATCGCGCAGATCGACATTACCGGTCAGACTTTCAGCAGAGAAAAGGTTCGCCGCATCAAGCTGTGTGTCGATACCATTTGTGCCCATCACGATATCGTTGCGGGTCTGGATAAGGATGTCGGTCGCCTCGACCACCGCCTGCTCGATGAAGAGCTGGATCGTGTCGTTATTGCTATCAAGACCGATCTCGATCACGTTCTGCGCGTCCATATCTCCAAGGCAAACCACGCCTTCAAGACATGGTCCCGTCAGCAGACCGTCGTCATCGCTCAAGCTGGAAAAGCCAGCAGATGGCGCATCGCGCACATCGGCCTTGATCGAACCAGCTATAAGCGAGCTATCGAGACCTTCGACCGCATCACCTTCGAGCACAATCGCTGCGTCATTGGCGTTGAGCGTGCCATCGACGACAAGCGAGGCAATCGGCGTAGCGGGGAGCGAAAGAAGGTTCTCTTCGCCACCTGCGATGAGGATCAGATTGGGCCCCTCTGAGAACGGCGATGCCGGATTGATCGAGGTTATAGGATCGTTTGCCGCTGAAAGCGCAGCGCCCGCCTCAACGATGATGTCATCGCCTGTGTTAACAATGAAGGAATCGCCTGCGGCGGTGATGGAACCGCCCGCGAACAATGCGTTTCCGCCTGCCCTGATATCAATACCGGCATAGCTGGTGACGGTCCCGTTGATCGTCGAATTGGAGAGGAAATCGTAAGCGAATACCCCGCCACCGAAATCGATCCGCCCTGCATCAATGATAAGTCCAGAGAAATTGCTTGCGCCCAGCGGCCCAATGACGCTCGCATCATTGAGCGTCACACTGCCTTGTGCGGTCAGCACCATTGCCGGCCCTGAACGAAGGTCGTTGGCTACAATGGCTCCGCCCGCGGTGATCAATTGCTCACCGACCGAGTTAAAAATGGTGCCGTCGCCCGATGTGAACGATCCGCCAAGGTTCACGCTCAATCCTTGGCCCACATCCACGGTCGGTGTCGCAGTCGTATTCGCGAGATGCGTTGCATCAAGGTTTCCGCTCGCAGTGAAGCTGGCGCTCTGCGTGACCACGAATTGCCCGTCGTTTTCCATTTCGATGGCGATGTCACCGGTCACGTCAGCGAAGAACGGACCATCAACCGTGACCGGCCCACTGTCCGATGTAATCAGGAGTGAACCCGAACTGCTTCCAGGCGCGCCGGTGGCATCAATGGTGAGATTGCCCATTAAGATAAGGCCATCGATTGATGTCGAGGTATCGCTGATCGTGACCTGTCCGCCGCCATCGCCAGAAGCGTCAATATTCACGTTGCCCAGATTGATAATGCCGGGGCTGCCTTCGATGACTTCAATCGTTGGCGCGCCGCCAAAGCCCAGCCCGGCATCGCCATTAGCGCCAATGACCAAGCCCGCGCTGTCGACACCGCCCCGACCACCTTCACCACCAAAACCTGTTGCAACAAGGTCGACATCGGCGATGTTGATCGTACCACCAACAGCACTGATCAAAGGTGAGCCGCCGATGCCAATCCCGCCATCGCCGCCTGCGCCTGCGGTTTGACCTTGTGCGTTGTCGCCGCCGTTACCACCAGCGCCGCCTTCGCCAAAGCCCGACAGGTTGAATGGACCCGATCCCTGAAGGATTGTAACCTCGCCGCCCGTCGCAGCGGTGATTGCCGCGGTTCCGCCCGTGGCATTACCGCCCGCGCCGCCATCACCAGATGCACCGGCACCGAAGTTGGCTTGCCCGTCTCCGCCTGCGCCACCGACGCTGTCCGCATCAAGGATAAACGAGGACGCATCGATTGAAATCAAAGCATCGTCTTCGACCGCAAGGCTTGCAGAACCACCAATCGCGCTGCCCCCGGCGCCGCCACTGCCGCTGGGATCGAGGGACTGTCCTGCTTGCGACCCGAGCCCACCGTCGGCGCCCGTTGCACCCGCTACAATCGCGATAATCGAGTTGGCCTGAAAATCCGCGTTCGGTCCGGAGACAAGCAATGTGGCATTGCCGCCCGTCGCCCCGCCACCAGCTGCACCGTCAGTGATCGATCCGCCTTCGACCAGACCCGGCGCGCCGCCCGAAGCGGTCGCATCAATCGTCAAAGCCTCAAACACAACGAACACATCGTTGATGGTTAGCTGCGCTGTGCCTCCCATGCCATCGCCGCCATCGCCGGCAATCGCGCCCTGGCCGCCTGCACCGCCAAACCCTTGCGCAATGACAGAATATTCCTTGGGTGCCGCGTCGTCCTGACTAAGGGAGATAAGGGCATTGCCACCCATGCCATTTCCGCCGAGGCCGCCATTGCCTTGTGCGATGCCATTGGCAAAACCGATGCTGCTTTCACCGCCCTCGCCGCCGGTGCCGCTTGCATTCACTGTCAGCGTCTCGAACGTGAGGTTTCCAGCCGTATCATTGAAAAGGGCAATTCCCCCTGTCCCTGACCCGCCAGCACCGCCCGAAACGTCAGGATTGCCGTTGAAATCGAACCGGCTATCGCCGCCTTCGCCGCCATACGCTTGAGTGGAAACGACAACTGCGGTCGCGTTTACCGTCGCGGTCCCATCCAGATTGAATGTCGCGCTCCCGCCTTCAGCATCGCCACCAATCCCTCCGATTGACGCACGTCCAAAGCCGCCCTCTCCGCCGGAAGGTCCAAAGCCCAGGTCGCGGTTGCCCGTCGCCTCGACGGTCAGGGTATTTGTGACGGTCAGATCGCCCGAAATCGCATTGAAAGTGGCGGTTCCTCCGACGGCATTGCCGCCATTACCGGCGTTTGTCCCGTCTTCAAAACTGCCAAAGGTGCCAAAGCCGCCAACGCCGCTTGCGGTTACATTAAGGTCACCGATACTCGCATTGCCGCCGTCAAGATTGAATTCTACCTGCCCGCCAATGCCGTCGCCGCCCGGGCCGGTATTTTGCAAGCCGTTGAGAAGATTGACCGTTCCAATGCCGAATTCGCCCCCCGGCCCGCCTTCACCGATGGATGAAACTGTAATTTCTGCCGCGCTAAGAAAGCCGCCCAGGACATTGAAACGCGTAATCCCGCCAACACCTGTGCTGCCCATGCCAGCAAAGAAAGTGTCGAGGATCTCACCATCAAAGGCAAAGCTTCCGTCGGTTCCCGCCGAGAGTTCGGCAAAACTGAGTAATCCGTCCGCCCCTTGGACAGTGATGTCGATAGTGCCGCCTATCCCGTCACCCGCATCACTTCCGCCCGTCCCGGAAATCGCAAAGCCATTTGCATTCAGCGACAGGAAGTCTCCAAAACTGATCGTTCCATCGTCTGCGAGGACCGTTATGCTACCGCCTCGGCCACCAGACGCTCCGCTAGCACCGATTGGTACGCCAGTACCATCGGCGCTGATAAAGCTGAAACCTGAAAAGCTGATGCCGCCGGAGTTGCGGGCGGTTATGTCAATGCTTCCCCCTTGGGCCAGATCGCTCGCCACGCCGAACCCGGAGAAGGAGTCTCCTGCATCTGCGAAGATTTGGAGGCCATCGGCGAGCAGGAAACCGTTTTCCGCTGTCAGTCGGACATTGCCCGCTTGAAGAAGGGGGCCGGGCGCACCAGCGCGCGAATCTGCATCGATAGAAAGGCTACCGCCAATGGTGAGGCCTGCGCCTGTATTAAAGCCGGTATCAAGGACGCTTATCGCAACGGTGTCGCCAACAGGTGCACCCACTCCGCCTCTTGTGCCGGCATCGATTGTAAAGCTGTTTTGAACGTCAACCAGGGTATCAGAATTGAAGATATTGATCGTCGCACCGCCGCGCCCGACCTGCCCTTGGAATGACGCGCCAGCGCCGTCGAACGAATCTGCCGCGTCAGCGGAAACATCAACGTTGACCCTGCCAAAGAAGTGGGCGCCGCCCGAGATATCCAGATTGAATTGGCCTGCGCTCGCGTCGTTCGATTGCGCGATAG
Organism: Qipengyuania sp. S6317L1; assembly: GCF_023015615.1. Lineage (GTDB taxonomy): Bacteria > Pseudomonadota > Alphaproteobacteria > Sphingomonadales > Sphingomonadaceae > Erythrobacter. The sequence continues at coordinate 241,369 of NZ_JALKAJ010000002.1, forward strand.
TATCGTCTTGGCCGCCGGTCGCCTCGGCGCTCGCATTGACGACAAGCGCGCCAACATCCACGCCGCCACTGGCAAGCGTAATCGAGACATTTCCGGCGGTTGAATCGCTGCCTTCGAGGGATCTTTGCGGGACCCCTCCCGAAGTGCCGGCATCACGCGCAAAGGAATTGATCGTGAGCGAGCCAGATACGTCGACGAACCCTTGGTCGACCAAGAGCGACACGTTGCCGCCCTGGGCAGAACCGCTGCGAACCTCGCCCCTTCCGCCATTGGCAGAAGCATCGATCGTGAAATCGCCGCCAACTACGAGGTTGGCGCCATCAAGAACCGATATGGAGATGTCGCCGGCAACCCCGTCAGAACCAATGCCCTGACCGCCGTTGTTGCGGACGTTGTCGATGTCATCGAGCCCTTGGCCGCGCGCATCAAGCGACAGATTGCCACCAACCGACAGAGCCCCGCCATCAGGCGCACTTATGCTGCCATCGAATTCAACCGCAAAGTTGACATCGCCACCATTGCTAACCCCATCGCCTGTCGCGACACTCAACGAACCGGTGACATCAATTATGCCGACCTGATTGATTGTAAGGTTGACTTCATTCCCCGCGATCAGGGTGAGATCAGCTGCATCGTCCGAATTGCCAACTTCAACACCCACGCCTGTAAATGCCGGGTTCGTGAAAGCTTGGACATTGATCGTGTCCTCGGCAAAAACGGTCGTGTCCGAGGTCAGGCTTAGCGATTCAAGCAGGACGTTCCCCGCAGGTCCTCCGTCAATCGTAGTGTTGACGATGTTGCGTGAAATTTGAACGTTATTGCCGCTGAAAGGAGGGTCTTCAACGTTGACCTCTTCGCGCTCGACCCGGTCGCCGGTCGTCAAGATGATCTCGCCATTGACAATCTGGGCGCTGCTCGCCTCGGAATAGCCGATCGTCCCGGCTAGAAGCATGGTCAGCGCATTGTTCTTTGGCACGGCGACGAAATACATTGCCTGCTCGTCGGTCACACCGGTCGATGACGGGCCAGTGGTAGAACCTGAGTGAACTATCCCTTCTCCATCTTCGGTTCCAACGCCAACTGTTATATCAAAGAGATTATTCTGAATGGTCAAAACAGCTTCTTCAGCCGCCACGAAGGCAGCGGAGCCGTTGACATTGATGTTCCCGCCCTGCTCAATCCGGGGCGCGACCATGGCGATGTAAGAATCGCTGTTTGTGGCCTGAATAGAAGCGAGGTTCTCAACCACAATCGCCGATCCAGAATCGCTTACACCCAGGAAATTGATCGCGGACGGGTTTGGAACGACATCATTGGGATCAATGGTGCTCGTGCTCAAAAGCAGGCTACCGATATTGAAGAAAGCCTCCGAGCCGATAATCAGCCCGCCCTCGCTCGAAAACCAGATATTGCCGCCGACTATCGAGCTGCTGAAAATGTTGGACTCGATACTTCCGTCGATGCGAACCGGGCTCGCAACGCCGGGCGTGGTGATGCGGTTGAGGACGGTGTATTCGCCGACATCGGCGGAGAAGAAAAGGCTGTTACCGGCATCAAGGAACGAGACAGCTGCGCCCGTCCCGGCATCGAAGGTCGTCCAATCAATGATCGCCGATGAGCCAAGCAGTTCAACCCTGTCTCCCGATGCCGACGGGGTGAAGGCAACTGCGTCTGAATCAAAAGAGGCACTCGCATTCACCGAAATGCCGTTAACGCTCATGGTTGCAAGCGGCGCCCTGGGAGGGGTTGCCTGAAACGGCGCCGCATTGGTGACGGGAGCAACGGTAGTCGACGGTACTGAGGGAGCCGAATTGACCGACAATGTCACCTGCTCGGGCGGTGCAACCATTGCGTGATGAGCGTTCGGGACAGTGGCATTACGCGGCAGAGGGCGCGTTGTGACCATGGTCGATGCCGGAGGCGCTGAAGCTCTGGGGGTAGCGTTTTGAAGACCCTGGTGCCCTCCGCCCAGCGCGCGAAATTCGGGCATCGTCTGCGGCACATCATGCGCATGACCGCGCATTTGCGAGAGGCCCATGCCGGGCGCGGACTGCGCTAGGGCCGGCGCGCTGCTCGCGGCCAGAACCGTTGCGGCCGCCAAGCCAGAGGCGCTCCGCAGCCAGTTGCCACGCAGACCATTACGATGAGCCGGTTTGCTCGAAATCATGATACTTTCCCCCCGCGCCTGATCATTTGAACCAGGGCTGCAATTGCACTGTGAGTGTACCGAGGATCCTCACATCGCCTTTGCTTGTTTGAAAATTGGTTTTCTCCAGCGGCACCGCTGCGAACAGATCGAACAACGCCTGCCGCCCGATTGCCATGCGCACACCTCCACCAACGGAGGTAATGCTGTCAGATGTGTCGGCCGCATCGTTGAGTTCAACCCGGGCGTAATCAACAAAGGCGAATGGTTGGGCCGCAATGCCCTCGGGCGTTTCCGGAATGAGTGATCCGGCAAAAGCTTCAAGCTGGAAGCCATACCCCTTGTCACCGATAATCGCACCCGGGTCATAGCCGCGGCCGACCGTGAAATTGCCGCCCGAATATTGCTCATAGCCAAGCAGGCGAGCGGACGAATGTTGAAAGCGGTTGCGGATGTTGAAACCGACTGCCGGCGTTACCCGATAGGTCAAACTGGACGCGCCGCGCAGAACGAAACCTGTCGGATCTGCGTCAAGCCGGCTCAGTGGAACGGCGCCCGGCGCTACACACACTGCAAAATTCACACCGCACGACGGCGATGCTCCAAAAGCATCGATACCATGACGCAATTCAAGCGATGCCGAATAAGCAACTTTCGGCTCGAAAATCGAATATCCGCCCCGGCCGTTGACGCTGTCCCGATCCATCTTGGAAAAATCGAGGCGGGCAAACGCCACGCGAAGCTTGTCCTGACTGAAGTCAAGATCGGTGAAATCGACACTTTGATCGATCAGATCTCCGCCAACCGAAAGGCTGAGATTGCGCTCTTGAGAGCGGATGACGGGATACCGAGCATAGAGCGAGGCGACGAACGTGTCGGTGTCGAACACATCGGGTCCACCCGGCACATCAGGTGTCGACCACGCGCGCGTACCGGCAAGACCAAAGGTCAGCCCTTCTGAGCCGAGCTTGAACTCGTGATAGCCCGAGAGCACGAGCTGCTCGCTAAAATCATGGGTCGAATAGCCGCTGATCATGGTTTCATCGCCAAGGCCCGTGAGACCGTTAAGGCGCAGGCGTGCAAGCCCGCCGAAACGACCGATTTGGCGGCTGCCGAAATTCTGTACGTTTACATCGATAAGGAGCGGCGTGTGGACCACATCAAATACGCCCACGACGTCACCCGGATTGCCGCCCTGCTCCTTGGAGACCGGCTGCAAGGTAAGACGCACATCAAGCCCCGGAATATCGCGCGCCAGCAGCAGGTAACGTTCCGCCTCGTTCGAGTTGAACACATCCTGAGAAGCCAGCTTGTTGAGGATCGGGCGTAGCGCACCGCTTGACGCGCCAGCATCTCCGCGCACTTGCACGCCCTTCATCCGCGCAAGCAGCACATCGAACTTCACTCTGCCCTCGCCGATGGTCTGCACCGGAACCTGGACCGCTGCAAGATAGCCTTCGCTGCGCAAAATGGTCGCTGCGCGGTCGCGGATTTCGCAGATTGTGGCGACAGGGATCTCCTGCCCGACATAGTCCGAATAGCTCGGCGTCAGCAGCGAGGGATCAATCGGGCCCAGACCTGAAAATTCAGGCGCGGCAAAAGTGAAAGTGAGATCGGCAAACTGCGGCGCTGCGAGCGGACAAGGCGCACGTTCAATAGCGCCTTCGACCGACACAGGAGCAGAGCCCTGACGCAATTGATCTTCGATTGTGCGCCGCTCGATTTCCTCGCGGGTTGGGGCAATCTGCCCTTGCGCTGAGACCACTTCGGGAAGCGCGCCAGCCAGAACCATCGCACCTGTCGCGAGCAGCGTCGACTTTACAAACAAACCCGCCATTATTGCGCCTCCGCCACATCGCCCGCAAAGGCAAGGTCATTTGCCGGGGCAGTCATCGACGAGGAAAGCAACGGGCGGGTCGCATCCCCGATCACAGCAAAAGCTGCCCAATAAAACGGGTGAGATGTCGCCGCTTCGTCCATCAGAAGCTGGCGTGATTGCTGGAGCGCAGTGCCGACCGTTTGCCCTTCTCCGCGCCTGAACATTTCGGTCATCAGCCGCTGGGTGGCGTCGAAATCATCGGGCACCGGCCAATGGCTCGCCATGACGGCGCGCCCTCCTGCACCAATGAATGCACGCACCAATCCTTCAAGCTCCGACCCTCCGCCAGACGAAAGACCAGCGGCTCTGGTCGCCTCGACACTTGCAGAACCGGCGGTGTCGCAGGCTGAAAGGATCACAAGGTCAGCATCAAGGTTGAGCTCAAAGATCTCTTCAAAGCTCAAAAGGCCATCCGATCCCGACCCGCCAAAGGATGTAACAAGGGCAGGTTTTGCCGGACACCCCGGATTGGGCGATGTGACCAGACCGTGCGTCGCGAAATGAAGAACGCGAAACTCATCCAGATCACCGCGCTGTGTGATGTTCATGTCGGTAAAGCTTTCGCGAGTGACCACTTGAGCGGCCTCGCCACCGATAATCCCTGCCGCAGTGCGCAATTCAGATGCGCTGATCGGCTCGTTCCATTGACTGGCTGGCCAGAAGCAATCGAGCGCTTGCGCGGTGCTCGTGAAGCTGGCCGGCAAGCTCGCTCCAACCGGGGCATTCTCGCCAAAGCCGACATATTGCCGGTTCGCGTTCGAATTGGACGCTTTGCGCGCCTGGACGAAGGCCTCGGCAGACACCGCTGTGCTCACCGAACGGTCACGGCCAAGCCAGCTTACGCCGGTAAAGTCGTATTCGTCCGCAGCAGGGCGTGAAAGCCGCGCCGTATAACGCTCGACCGAGGCATCGTCCGTGACCAGAAGATCAGGCGGCAGCCTCAGCATCGCTCCATCTGGTTCAAAAATGATGTGCTGTGCTGCCTCCAACCTGCTGGCAATGGGACCGAACAGTGAGGTGTAGAGCTCTCGCGCTGCGCCGATCTCGAACGGCAAGGTGAGAACCTGGTCGGCATCCACAATCGCAATGGAATCACGGATAAAAGCGACCTTCTCATCAAGTTCGGTGTTGGAAATGGGCGCGCGGTAGGCGATCGCCGTTTCGCTGTCGGTGTAAAAGACAAAGATGTCATTGCTCACCACTGCGAGGCGGGCATAAGCCTCACCGGGCCTCAGCGCAGAGCGGAATTCGTCAAGGTCGAGCGCAGACTGAGCCACCACTCGATATTGCGGGTATTCGTTCAGTTGAACCTGCGTTTGAATCTGCGCGGTTTCGAGATTGCTGATCTGGGTCAAAAGCTCAGCTGAACGACGCCGGTTGTCCGCTGTATCGGGCTGCGCAGCCAATGCTTCGTACCGGATGCGTGCACGCTCAATCTCGCGGCCAAGATCCTCCGATTGGCGAAACAGGCGAGAGGCTTCGTCCGAGTTTGCACTGAGCCTGCGCGCCAGGACTGCCTGCGTTTCTGCAACACCCGGCCGGATGAGAACTTGCGCGGCTTTGAAGAAATCGTTGGCTGCGCCATCAACTTTTCCCACTCGCTCCGCCAGAAGCGAATAATAAGGCGCCAGCTGGTTGGTGAAGCCGATGGTCGCATTGCGCTTTCCAATCGCGCGGTCGATCACGGAACCGTAAAGATCGAGCGCCTCTCCTTCGCGGTTCTCCCGAAGCAGAAAAGCGGCAAGTTGCGCTTCTGATGCACTCACCGCGCGGCGTTCCGGATATTGCGCGCGAAGAAGGGCAAGACCATTACGCAAGTAGCTTTCGGCAGTTGAGGAGTCGCCTTGACGCTCAGCGATCAAGGCAAGGTCGCCGAGCACTTGCGCGCGAAGCCGCGTGATTGATGTGACCCGCCCATCGCGCACCGAAAGCGCTTCGCTGTAAGCGTCAATGAGGTCAGCGCGCGCGCCTTCCAGATCACCACCAAGCCGTTTGGCAGTGCCGCGAATTTGAAGTGCCTGCGCATCGATAATCTGCGCACGCTCGTCGGTTGTAAGGCTTAGCTCATCGACGATACCGAAAAGATATCCGGTTTCCTGCTCACGATTGAGCCGCTCGGAAATAGGTACAGTGATCGCAAGCTCGCCCGAGACGGTGGTCGCTCCGATCGCACTGCCCGGTAGCTCTTGTGTCAAACGCTCAATCGCGGCCTCACCAAACCCCTGATTGAGCAAGTGGATCGCCTCGAAATTACGCAGGAGCCGAGAGGTAATCGCATCATCGCCGCCGAACTGGCGGGCGTTTTCAAACAGTTTGTTGGCTACCGCAAATTCACCAAGATTGCTTTTTTGCAATGCGCGGTTGACGAAAAACTCGCCCGGATTGATCGCTGCATCTGTGTCATTTTCGAGCCGCTGCTGAAGCGTTTCAAAGTAAGCGGCCGCTTCTGCATATTCGCCCGCCAGATTGCGGCGATAGCCTTCTGCCAGGGCCTGCTCGGGCTTCAACGTGTCTGCTTGCACCCGCGCAAAAGACAAGGGATCAGAAACACTGGTCGATGCAACGTCGATTGTTCCTTGCGCGATGGCATTGTTCATCACCGACTGAAGTGCGAGCCGTGTCGCGCCATCATACGCCTCAAAACCTTCGGCGAAATAGGTGATCCCTCCTGACTGCGCTGTGATCTGGCTCCAGCCGAGCTGCGTTTGATCGACTGTACAGCTTTGTTTTTGCGAGCCGGCAATCGGACCTTGCATAGACGCGGCACCGGCAGGACAGGTGACAGGCAGCCGTCGCATGGAGCGAAGTGCCTCCCTCGTTTCTGAATTGAAATCCTCAAAAGCAAAAACTTCGGCGATCGGTCGCGGGCTGTCGCGACACACAACCGCCCACCGGCGGTCGAAAATCGATTCGCTTGCCGGGTTGTCGGTGCTGCGATCCTGAACCTGACACAGTATCCCGTCAGGGTCGCCAATCGGGAAACTGTCCCTTGTCAGAACCGCGCCGTCTTGAGCCGACACAGGCGACAAAGCCACAGCCAAGCCGACAAATACCAGTGACACCTTGGTGGAAAAATTCCCCACAATTACCCCCCATTTGCGTACAGGACACCCGCGCCCCAGCAAGGCCAAACAGCCTTCTCTCGCTCGCACGCGCCCTAACCATCTCCTACCCTAGGACCAGTAGGACCGGCAGGATAGTATAAATTGGACAGGAACGAGTGGCTCGTCGCTCTGCTGACCAATGTGAAAACAGACTAGGTAAACATGCGCAGAGGAGACTGCGCAGGAAAGTGCACTATATCACTTTGGAACGAATATGTTCTGAGCGCCGATCGGTCCGACAAAGCGATAGAAACAGGAGTTGATGGATGAAGCGATCAATGGCCGCCGGTGCAGTGCTCCAATCCTGGAGGGGCGATAGGACACCAACCAAGAAAAAAGCGGGCGGTGATTTTCATCCCCGCCCGCTCGTTATCATCGACGTGTCAAAACCGTAACTTAGAAGCCTTGGCTTGGCGGCGCGTAGCTGGTGAGGTTTATGCCTTCGACTGCGGCGGTGTACTCATCGATCGTTGGCGTGCGGCCAAGGATCGTTGAAAGCACCACCACCGGGGTCGAGGAAAGCAGGCTTTCCCCTTTCTTATCGGCTGCGTCTTCGACCACGCGGCCTTGGAAAAGCCTTGTTGAGGTCGCCATCACCGTGTCGCCCTTCGCAGCCTTCTCCTGGTTGCCCATGCAAAGGTTACAGCCCGGACGCTCAAGGTAGAGCATGTTCTCATAATCGGTGCGCGCGGCGTTTTTGGGATTGGTGTCGTCAAACTCGAAGCCTGCGTATTTGGCAAGCACGTCCCAATCGCCCTCTGCCTTCAACTCATCGACGATGTTGTAGGTTGGAGGCGCGACGACGAGCGGAGCCTTGAACTCGACCTTGCCGTTCTTCTTTTCCATGTTCTGGAGCATTTCGGACAGGATCTTCATATCCCCCTTGTGCACCATGCACGAGCCGATGAAACCAAGGTCCACCTTCTTCTCTCCGCCGTAGTAGGAGATAGGACGAATGGTGTCGTGGGTATAACGCTTTGAAATGTCGTTATTGTTGACATCCGGGTCGGCGATCATTGGCTCGGCGATGATGTCGAGGTCGACCACCACTTCGGCCGCGTATTTCGCGTTCGGATCGGGGCGAAGCGCAGGCACTTCACCCGACCGGATTTCGGCAATCCGCTTGTCGGCCTTTGCAATGAGGCCAGCGAGCACGCCTTTTGCATTGTCCATACCCTTGTCGATCATGATCTGGATGCGCGACTTGGCGATCTCGAGAGATTCGATGAGCGTTTCATCCTCAGAGATGCAGATCGAGGCTTTCGCTTTCATCTCCGCGGTCCAGTCGGTGAAAGTGAAGGCCTGGTCAGCAAGAAGCGTCCCGATGTGGACCTCGATCACGCGGCCCTGGAAGACATTGTCGCCAAATTGCTTGAGCATCTGGGCCTGCGTCGCGTGAACGACATCGCGGAAATCCATGTGGTCCTTGAGCGTGCCCTTAAAGGTCACCTTGACGCTTTCAGGGATCGGCATCGTCGCCTCACCCGTTGCCAGCGCCAGCGCCACCGTGCCCGAATCCGCGCCAAAGGCGACGCCCTTGGACATGCGCGTGTGGCTGTCGCCGCCAACGATGATATCGCGGTCATCAACCGTGAGATCATTCAGCACCTTGTGGATCACATCGGTAAGGGCAGGATAATCGCCCTCCGGATCGCGCGCAGTGATCAGGCCAAACTTGTTCATGAAACTCATGAGCTTGGGAATGTTGGTCTGCGCCTTCGCATCCCAGACCGACGCCGTGTGGCAGCCCGATTGATACGCGCCGTCCACGGTTGGAGCGATGACGGTCGCCGCCATAGCCTCAAGCTCCTGCGCGGTCATAAGGCCGGTCGTGTCTTGCGAGCCGACAATGTTCACGCCCACGCGAACGTCTGAGCCTGCGTGCAGGACCTTGCCCGGCTCAGTGCCAAGCGCGTTGCGGTTGAAGATCTTCTCAACCGCGCTGAGGCCCTGCCCCTCATGGCTGATTTCACGATTAGGCGCGTAGGCAGATTCCAGCGGAAGGCCGAGCGTCGTCTGAGCAAAGCTTTGGAGCTTCTTGCCAAAGACCACCGCGTAAGAGCCGCCAGCCTTCATGAACTCCATCTTCTGCGCGGTGAATGCGCTGGAGACATCGGCGAGTTCAGTATCGCCTTCGTAAAGCTTCTTCTCACGGGTGTTGATCGTCAGCACCTTGCCGGTTTCAACCGAGTAAGCCTGCTCGAGCATTGGATCGCCATAGCCATCCTTGACGACTTCGCCGTTCTCGTCAGTCTTTTTGACCCAGTTTTTAAGGTCGAGGCCGATGCCGCCGGTCACGCCCACCGTGGTGAGAAAGATTGGCGAGATACCATTGGTGCCCGCTACTACCGGTGCGATATTCACAAATGGCACATAAGGGCTTGCCTGCTTGCCCGCCCAAAGCGCAACATTGTTGACGCCCGACATCCGGCTTGAGCCGACGCCCATGGTGCCTTTTTCAGCGATCAGCATCACACGCGCATCGGGGTGCTTCTCCTTGAGCGCCGTGATCTCAGCCTGTGCTTCTGGCGTAATCATGCATTTGCCGTGCAGCTCACGGTCCGAGCGTGAGTGAGCCTGGTTGCCCGGTGACAGAAGGTCGGTCGAGATATCGCCTTCGCCAGCGATGTATGTGACGACCTTGATCTCTTCCTCGATGTCAGGAAGCTTGGTGAAAAACTCTGCCTTGGCATAGCTTTGAAGAATTTCTCTCGCGACCGCATTGCCGTCTTCATACGCCTTGCCCAGACGAGCGGTGTCGGCATCGTAGAGAAACACCTGAGTCTTCAGGACTTCTGCAGCTTTCGCGGCAATTTGCGCATCCTGGCCGAGTGCCAGATCGAGCAGCACCTCCACCGAAGGACCGCCCTTCATGTGGGAAAGAAGCTCAAACGCGAACTCTGGCGAAATTTCGGCGACGCTCGCCTTGCCAAGAATGATCTCTTTCAAAAACGCCGCTTTGACGCCAGCTGCGCTGGTCGTGCCGGGAAGCGTGTTGTAAATGAAGAATTTAAGCGCGTCCTCGCGGTTCGCATTGCCCGTGTCCTCAATAAGCGCAATCAGCTCTACGATCAGCGCACCATCGTCGATGGGCTTTGGCGAGAGGCCTTGAGTGTGTCGGTTTGCGATTTCGGCGAGGTAGTCGTCGTATAGACTCATGTCAGATCCCAAAAATTGCCTTGTGTGGTCCCGTGCCATCAGCGGGCATAGCGCAACGGGGCCGATTGTATGGATCAGGCCCGGCGTTGCTGCGCGCTCCATGCGCTGCTGCGCGTATTAGAGACTTCCCTCTGGCGCAAGGGCAATATCAACCGTTCGCCCTTGTCCCTTGCGCGCTAAAGTCGTGTGCTCCCAATGACCAAATGATGCCTGCCGCTACGGTTCGCTTTGGCCCACGCATTTGAGAGCGCAGATTCCCCACATCATCTGACGGCGCACGAGGAAAAAGCCATAAACTGCGGTTCGTGCAACAATGTCATTGCGAATACGCCGCGTTCAGCCCTGTTCGCCCTGTGGCAATCCTGCTGTCCAAAAATCGAACCGGCACCTTTGATCGGGCGCGAGTTTGAACGGGCCAGCAATCTTGCAATTATGAATGCTCACCGCCTCAAAATGCCAGCGACCCTCACCATCCTTAGGCTCGACCGCTTTGACGCCCATCAAGATCGGAACCACTCGGAGTGTTCGCTTGTTGGTATCCTAAAGGCGCGCCGGAGAGCCATGTCGACCGCGACTGCGATTTCTTAGTGGATGGGATAGTTTTCAGCCAATTGGCCGGGAGCTACGAAAAGTCTAGCAAGTGAGAGGTCATCCCGATGGGTCGAGACACTGTGCTGCGATCGTCAGCAATTGATCAAAATGCCATCATTCGCACTGCCCGCCGGCTGTTTGAAGAGCGCCAGTCGCGCAGCGATCATTTCCCTTTGCATGATTTGTTCGGTGAACCCGCTTGGGATATCCTCCTTCTCTTATTCATCGCCCAGGCAAAGGGCAAAGGCGCCAAGATCGAAAACCTTTCGATTACATCGAAGATACCTGCGAGACAGGCGCTGCGCTGGCTAGAAAAGCTTGAGAGCAGGCAAATGGTCTTTGCCTATCGCGACGAGGACAATCCCGACGAAGTGTTTGTCCGCCTCACGTTCGAAGGGCGTTCGTCCATGACCCGATATCTCCAACAGATCTCGCGTCGCGAGAAGGGAAAGTATCAGCCCTCGCCTTCGTAAGCCTCTACGATGCGCCCGACGATCGGGTGACGGACCACATCGCCTGCACCGAAGCGGATCGTGCCAAAGCCATCGACCCCTTCGAGCTTCTCGACCGCGTCAGCAAGGCCGCTCATGCGGTCGCCGCCCGGAATATCAACCTGACGCGGGTCGCCGCATATGACCATGCGCGAGTTTTGCCCGAAGCGGGTCAGGAACATCTTCATCTGTTCACGCGTGGTGTTCTGCGCCTCGTCCAAAATCACAAATGCGTCGGCCAAAGTCCGTCCGCGCATGAAAGCAATCGGCGCAATCTCGATCTCTCCGCTTTCGATCCGGCGCTCCACTTGTTCTGGCGGCATGCAATCGTAAAGCGCATCGTACAGCGGGCGAAGATAGGGATCGACCTTGTCTTTCATATCACCAGGCAGGAATCCCAACTTCTCGCCCGCTTCCACCGCCGGACGCGACAGGATCAGCCGCTGGACGCTTCCGGTCATCAGCTGGCTAACCGCCTGCGCAACCGCGAGATATGTCTTACCTGTTCCAGCCGGGCCAAGCGCGAAGATGATGTCATCGCGTGCAAGACTGCGCATATAGGTGATCTGCGTGGCAGAGCGCGGGACAATAGTCTTGCGCCGCGTGCGGATCATGATGGGCGGCTCATTCTTATCGCCGCTGATGATCCCTTCCAAAGTGGGCTCGTTCGACATGGCGATCAGCGATTCAATGGCGCCAGCGTCCAGATCCTGACCCATGGCGAGACGGTCATACATCGTCATCAGAGTATCGCGCGCCCGCGCCACGGCGTCTTCGGTGCCTTCGATCAGGACCTGATCACCGCGTGCGTGAATATAGACGTTCAGCCGGTTCTCAACCTGCACCAGATTGGCATCGAATTGCCCGAAAAGCGTGCCCAATAGTGACTGGTTCTCAAAGGAAAGCTCGGCGGTTGCTTTTCCGTGAGTCGATCGCCCGCGCGTGCGAAGCGCATCGTCCGAATTTATAGCGGCAGGCACAACGGAAGGATCGATTGCGCCAGCGGGGTTCGCTGTGGGTCTGCGTCCCATAGGGTCCTTTGCGGTTGGACCACTCATGAAAAAAGCGGCCTTTACGAGTCGTCAAGGTAAGCCGCTTTTGACGCTTGGCAAGTTGCAGCCCTCACCCGAGCTGGGGAAAGTAACGGGACTGACTTCAAATGACGCCGCGCACGGAGTTGGGGCCGGCTTCAACCAGCTTGACCTCAACCAGATCACCGATCTGCGCGTCGCCTTCAAACCACACGCTGGTGAGCCAGGGTGATTTGCCCAGCCACTGGCTCGCAAGCTTGCCTTTGCGCTCGACCAATACGGAGCAACTCTTGCCCTCAATCGCCTTGTTGAACGCCATCTGGTCGCGGTTAAGGCGGGCTTGCAGGCGTTGAAGGCGATCATCCATCACATCGCGCGGCAATTGATTGTCCATCGTGGCCGCCGGTGTGCCAGGGCGCGGGGAATATTTGAAGCTGAACGCCTGAGAGTACCGCACCTCGTCCACAAGGGAGAGAGTGTCCTCGAACTCTGCCTCGGTCTCGCCGGGGAAGCCAACGATAAAATCGCCCGAAAGCGCAATATCAGGCCGCGCCTCGCGAAACCGTTCCAGGAGTTTGAGATAACTTTCCGCGGTGTGCGCGCGGTTCATCGCTTTCAGCACGCGATCATTACCCGATTGCACGGGCAGATGCAGATACGGCATGAGCTTTTCAACCTCGCCGTGGGCCGCGATAAGATCGTCTTCCATGTCGTTGGGATGCGAAGTGGTGTAGCGGATACGCTCAACCCCATCGAGCTTTGCAAGCGCGCGTATCAGTCCCGCTAGACCCACTTTGTGTCCCTTTGTGTCTTCGCCGGACCAAGCATTGACGTTCTGCCCAAGCAGCGTGATTTCACGTGCCCCTGCCTCGATGAGTTTGCGAGCTTCGCCAATCAAGTCATTGAAAGGTCGCGAAATCTCCGCGCCGCGGGTGTAGGGAACAACACAATAGGTGCAGAATTTGTCGCACCCTTCCTGAACTGTCAAAAAAGCGGTTGGAGAGCGGCGCTTGCGCTGTGGCAGCGCGCCGAACTTCGCGATTGCCGGCATATCCGTATCGGTCGCCCGCTCACCCCTTACCGCTTTGTCCAGCATATCAGGCAGGCGGTGATAGGCTTGCGGGCCCACGACCATGGAAACCGCGGGCGCGCGCGACATGATCTCTTCGCCCTCTGCCTGAGCCACGCAGCCAGCGACCGCAATCATCGGTGCCTTCTTTTGCGTTTTGCCTTTGGTCAGCCGGCCAATGTCGGAGTAAATCTTCTCCGCCGCCTTCTCGCGGATGTGACACGTGTTGAGCACCACCAGATCCGCATCCTCGCCGTCGGGTGCAGGCGAAAGGCCTTTCTCGTCGAGAAGTTCGCCCATGCGCTCGCCATCATAGACGTTCATCTGACAGCCAAAGGACTTGACCCTGTAGGTCTTTGGCCCGGTTTTTAGGGAAGGAGTTTGCGATTTCATGATGTGCGCGCCCCTAGCTTAGGCGGGGCACAACATCAATTGTTGTCGTCTTCTTCGTCAGACGGGCGTGCGATGTGCTCGCAAGGGAAATCCTCGCGCGTCATCACACCGGGATGCTCATCGTTTTCGCGCCTGCATTCGACGATAGGGCGCTTGATGGCATAAGGGTCTTCGTCCTTGTGCGCTTCGATCAATCTGCCCGCCTCACGATCGGCATACGCTGCGATCCAGATGAGACAATCGGCAAGCCTTCGCATCTTGTGCTTGGTCGCGGCATTAACGCCGGGGCTGCAGTTGAGCGTGAAGACTTCGCCTGCAGGCTCCGGCTTGTAGCGCGCGGGATAGCGCAGCCCCTCACCGCGCTCGTTGAACACGGTGCGTTTGTCGGCATTTTCATCGGCCTCGCCCGAGTAAAAGGGTGAGGAGTTGAACATGAATGCGGTCACGTCGCTGGATTTGACAGACACCTCCGTCGCTAGCGCCCCGCCCAATGAATGGCCTGTCACCACCCACGGCACATCATCGGAAAAGCGCGCAGCTTCAGCATCAAACGCCTGCATCGCAAGCTTTGCCTGATCGTCGGAGAGCGAACCGTAGAAGATGTCCCGCACGATCCCATTGCCAGCCGAATCCGTCCCGCGAAAAGACAGTATCCGTTCGAGCGGACGCGCCTGCTGCGCAACCGGCACACCGGGTCTGTACCGTTCCCATACTGTGTAGTGGAAGCCGGTTTTCTCCCTCTCTTCAGCGTCAATCGGCGGGTTCGTTTCCCATTCTTCGGGAGGATCAAGCTTGACTAGCCATTCGGGGGGAAAGGCATAAATGTCTTCATCCGCCTCATAAGTCTGAAGCGAGGTAATGGCGTAAGGGTAGGCTCTCACCGCCCCTTCGCGCACGAATTCGCACCACCCACCCGGCTCCATCCGGCATGGGCTGCGTGATTGGGAGATGTCGGGATAGGAGGCGCAGGCGGAGAGGGTAAGGAGCAGCGCGAGTGAAAGCCCTCTGATCAATCCGCCACTTCTCCTGCTCCACGCCAGCGTTTCCAGCCGAACCATAGAACCATCCCAATATTCATGACCGCAAAGTAAAAGCCGCCCACGACAAGAACCAGCGACCCAACTATCGTTGCGGCGCCGCTCTCCCAGCTTTCATTCGGGCCCGCGACCAGCCTCATGTTCCAGTAAAGGATAAAAAGTGCCCAAAACCCAAAAGTGAAAAAAAGAACTATGCGTCCCCCACTCCTCTTCCGGGCGAGCCATCCACCAAGCCAACCACCTAAGGTCAGGAAAGCGAAAAACGATCCTATGCCTACCAGCCAGTCCATAGTGGTCTAGCCCACAGTCGCCTTCACGATCTTGCCGGGGCTCGCAGGTGGCTCGCCCTTTGGCAGGGCGTGGACATGTTCCATGCCGCTCTCGACATTGCCCCACACGGTGTATTGGCCATCGAGGAAGTGCGCGTCTTCGAAGCAGATAAAGAATTGCGAGTTTGCACTGTCAGGCATTTGCGAACGCGCCATCGAGCAGGTGCCTTCGACGTGCGGCTCAGAGTTGAACTCGGCCTTGAGGTCTGGCTTTTCCGAGCCGCCCATGCCAGTGCCGGTCGGGTCGCCGCCCTGCGCCATGAAACCTGGGATCACGCGGTGGAAGACAACGCCATCGTAGAAGCCTTCGCTGGCAAGCTCGGTGATGCGCTCAACGTGGCCCGGTGCCAGATCAGGACGCAGCTTGATCACAACATCCTTTCCCTCGCCATCGCCTGTATCGAGCGTGAAAGTCAGTTTATCGGCCATTTTCAAAAAATCTCCTGAATGTTTGAAAGGCTCTTTAGCAGGTGATGCGCAGCTGTCACCCGGTTGCTTTTCGTGAAGCCGCTTCTAAACCCGTCATTTATGGTCGATCCCTCTTCTCTCGATGAAATCCGCATGGCGTCTGACGTTGAGGAAACGGTGCGCCCGGACGACCGGATCGATGATGAGCGCCACGATGAGGAAAACCGCCTAAAACGCTCCTATGTGAGTGCGGTCAAGGAGGCCTTGAGCGAGGGAGACACCAATGCGGTGTACGACCTCGTCGAACCGCTCCACCCTGCGGATATTGCCGACCTTCTCGAACTGACCGAAGAAGAGGATCGCTCAAACCTCGCCGCAGCAATCACTGACCTCATGTCGCCCGAGGTGGTGGCAGAGCTCAACGATCACGTGCGCGAATTGATGATGGAGGCGCTCGCCCCGCAAGACGTTGCCACCATCACGGAGCAGATGGAGACCGATGACGCGGTCCAATTGCTCGAAGACCTCGACGAAGACGACCGACGAGCGATCATCGACGAACTTGAGCCTGAGACACAGGCGGCGGTCGAAAGCGCGCTTTCCTATCCAGAGGAGACCGCCGGGCGATTGATGAACCGCCATGTGATGGCGGTGCCAGAGCATCTGACGGTGGGCGACCTCATTGATTACCTTCGCGAAGAAGGCGATCTGGAGCATGATTTTTACGAAGTGTTTGTAGTCGATGCGTCGCATCATCCGGTTGGCACCTGCGCGCTCAACTGGATTTTGACGACACCCCGCACCATCAAGCTTGTCGATGTGATGAAGCGCGACCAGACGCTGATCCCGGTCAACACCGATCAGGAAGAAGTGGCGCTGATGTTCCAGAAATACGCGCTCATCTCTGCCGCCGTAGTGGATGAAAGCGGGCGTCTGGTGGGTCAGATGACGGTGGACGATGTTGTGCACATCATCTCCGAAGAGGCGGGCGAGGACGCTCTGCTTCTTTCAGGTGCGGGTGATGGTGATATCAACGAGCCAATCAAGGAAGCGTATTCCAGCCGCGTGCGCTGGCTTGTCGCCAACCTTGGAACGGCAGTCGTCGCCAGCGCCATCATCGCCTTTTTCGGTGCGGCGATTGAGCAATTGGTCGCGCTCGCAGTGCTGATGCCCATTGTGGCGAGCATCGGCGGCAATGCCGGCACGCAGACGATGGCCGTTGCCGTACGCGCGATTGCAACCAACCAGCTGACGCGCGCGAACACCTGGCGCATTGTCTGGCGCGAACTTCGCGTGGCGCTCCTCAATGGCGCCACGGTCGCGGTGCTTATCGGGATTGCCGCTGGCATTTTGTTCAGCCCTGAAATGGGCGTTGTGATCGCGATCGCTATGGTGATCAATATCGCCATTTCCGGCCTTGCAGGCGTGCTTGTGCCTGTGACTTTTGAGCGGTTGGGACAAGACCCTGCCGTCGCCTCGAGCGTATTTGTCACCATGATCACGGACTCGATGGGTTTCTTCGCCTTTTTGGGCCTCGCAGTTGTGGCTGGATTGGCCCCGCTGGGTTGAATTGCTCAGTAGAGTCATGGCAATGTCTTCACGAAGGAGGCTTTGATGGCACTAGAAGTAAACGAAGTAATTACTCGTCACGGGAGCGTAATGTTTGATCACGGTGTGGAGCCGCGACCAGCATCACGCGAGGTCAATGGCAACGTAACAATCAATACCGATGCAAGGCCTGGTATTCCGTCTCATTTTGAAGTGAGTCGAATGATCACCGCTCACTCTGAATTAGACGGCATCAAATTCTCGAACACCTTTCACTTAAATACTGTCGTAGCGGCTGACGGGTCAGATAAAGAATACTATAGAATAGATGCAGCCTCGGTAGCTCACTTGCCGGAATTGCTAAGGAAAATTGCAGACGAGGTTGAAAAGACATCTCAAAAATACTCGTCATCTGAAGACTAAGTTCTGAATAGTGCCCCTTCACCTCACGAAAATTGCCTATGGAGCGCAGAGCTACGCCGAGCTTGAAAGCTGGTATCGCGGAGGAACCCGCGCGCCCTATCTTACGACCAAGTATCGCCCGACCAAGTGGGAGCAATGCATCGGCGGATCGCTTTATTGGATCCACCAACATTCTATTGTCGCGCGCTCGGAAATCCTTGGCTTTTCGCAAACCGACAGCGGGCGTTGGCTGATTGAACTCAAACCCGAACTCGTTCGCGTTGAACCTCGACCAAAGCGCGCCCATCAGGGGTGGCGCTATCTCAAGGGTGAGCCCCCGCGCGATCTAGAGGAGGGCGAGGACATTGGCGACGCGCTCCCCGGCAAGCTTGCAGCAAAGCTTGAAAAACTGGGTCTGGTTTAAGGGCCCTCCCCGCGCCAGAACTCTCCTAGCGCGCGAGGGGCCCGTCACCAGAAACTGGAAACCTTCGACGGCTTCCGTATGTGCAAAAAAGCTATCAAGGATTTCGAGGCAAGATCGGCGTGACTTCGCGATCAGCGTCACCGGCCATGGCTTCCTCAGCCGAGGCGAAGGTCGCCGCAGTCGTGACCCCTAACGAGGACAGCGCCTGAATGGCGGCCACAGCGATCAATGCCGCCATAAGCCCGTATTCAATTGCCGCTGAACCTCGCTCATCGCGCAGTAGGAGGGACAAGGCTCGGGGTGCTCTTTGGAGCGTAGCAAGAATGTGATGTGTCATGGCGATTGTCACTAGGCACCGCGCCCTGACACAATGCTCACCAAGCTGGTGAAGTGCGCGAATTTCCGACCTACGGTTAAATACGTAAGGCGCGCAACGAAGGCTGGCGAGTGCTCGCTTGGCGCCAGTTTTTCCTATGCCTTATGTGAGCGGTGGTGCGCCGGAATAAATCCAGAAAGTGATTCCTGTCGCCACTATGAGACAGGCGAGCGCCCTTACCCATTGTGTCGGCGAGTTATCCTCGACGTTCATCGCCTTCTCGCCCGATCCCGCGACCATCGGACCAATCAGGTTTTGCGCCTGCAGAGCGCCGTAAAAACCAACTGCGGTGATGTGCAGGCCAATCATGCCGAATACCACCCAGTAAAACCATTTGTGCGTATCGGTCAGGAAATCAGCGTTCGCGACGCCGACGAGCGGGTTCAGTGGCCCGGTCGCGCCGTCAAAAGGATCGCCTGCAAAAAGCCCCATCGACACTTGCGCCAGGGTTAGGCCTAGAAGGGCTAAAACCGCCAATGCGCCAAGCGGCGTGTGGCCCTTATGCTGCTTATGCGGAAACTCGCCGCGCAGATAGCTGAGAACGGCGCCCGGCCCTTTGACAAAGCTTGTGAAACGCGCGGTTCTCGTGCCGACAAAGCCCCATAGAATGCGAAAGAGGATAAGGGCCAGAAGCACATGACCCAATCGCATATGCGTGCCCCATTGCGAATTTTCGGCGGTGACCCACATGGCGGGCAGAAGCAGGACGAACGACCAATGCGTCAAACGCACTGGCCAATCCCAGATCTTTACCGAATGTGTCGCCACCACCGCTGGCCCCAGCTAACTCAGGCGTCGTCGTCGACGCGGTATTTGTCGTGGCACGCCTTGCAGCCGTTTGTGCCAAGATTGCCAACCTGACCGCCAACCGCCTCCGGGTCTCCGGTTTCGGCCGCTGCCATCAAATCCTCTGACGCGGCGATCGCGTTCTGGATTGCTTCATCGAAGCCTTGCGGATCTTCCCAGATCGCTGCGAGCGCCTCGGTGTCATAACCCGCTTCCATGCTTGTCCCATCGGGGAAAAGGCCGGGCAGGCGCTTCAGTCGTTCATTGATTTCAGCCGCGCTGGTTTGAATGATAGCCATATCTGGGCTGTCTGCTTCAAGCTGTTCACGCACAGCTTTGAAACTGTCGCCAATGGCCTCGAAATTGTCCTGACGCTCAGCGATTTCGGCTGGCGCATCACCAGCCGGCGCAGCGGTTTCATCACCCGCATCGCCAGCCCCGCCGCTACAGGCAGATAGCAGGGCGAATGCAGAAACAGCGGCGAAAACGGACGGTGCAGACGAAAACTTGAGGGGCATTCGGGCCATGAGGCTCTCCTTGTTCACTGACGATCCCTTGGCGAAAGGTCTATCGCAATCTCTTGAAATCGCAAATCATGTTTTAATCCGATGGCGGCTTTGGAAACAACACGGGCGTATTCTCGCGGTATTTCTGATATTCGGGATCATCGCCCCAACGCTCCTTCGCTTGCTCTTCCTGCAGATTGATCCCGCTGATCCGGGTGAGGAGGATGTAAACAAAGATCGGTGAAATCACGGCGAGCCATGAGGGTCCGGACAAAACCGGGATGGCAATCACAAGGATGCCGGTCCACAAGGTGATCTCGCCAAAATAGTTGGGATGGCGGCTCCATTTCCAAAGCCCCACGTCGATGAAGTCGCCTTCGTTCTGCGGGTCGTTTTTGAACGCACTCTTTTGTGCATCGGCAACGCTTTCAAACACGAAACCAAACAGCCAGATCGCAGAGCCGATGAAGAAAAACGCGCCGATCGGTTCACGACTTTCAGCAGTGATAACCACAATCGCGGCCGAGGCGGTGAAGACCACCCAAAGAGCCTGAAGCGTCCAGGCAGCAAGGAAGCGGGCTGGCTTCGTTTTGATCTTCTCAAACCGGCTGTCAGAGCCGCCGCTGTTCTTGATGCGGATAAAGAGGAATGTGCCAAGCCTGATGCACCATACGACGACCATTGCGGCAACCACGAGACTGCGCGTGTCGAGATCGCCGTGGTAGGCAAAGGCGGCGTAAACGCTCAGCAATGTCACCGTGAAATAGGTGATCGCACCCATGGTATCGTAGAATTTGTCGCTCTGCGCGATGGCTGAGGGGATAAATGCAAGCCAGTTAAGGGCAAGCGCCCAAAGCCCTGCGACAAACATCGCCTTGAGCCCGAATAATGGAACACTGTTCGCGCCCGCATACCATGAAAAGGCCAATATGAGGGCGGCAACGATTACCACCACGCCCAGACTTTTTCCCATAGCTAACCCCCTGCTTTTCTTATCTAACCCCGCCTGCCTTTGTCTTGGCGATTAACGGGCGAATATCAAATTTCACGCCTCATCTCATCGCACGGGCGTGTCAGAGTTAGAAGCGCGCAGCACATCTATTCGTTCCGATGCCGCCACTTATCGTTGCCAGACCTCAAGCGGCGGTCCTTGATTTTTCGACCACCCGTCTCAGCACATTGACATAGGTGTCAGGCCCCTGCGCACCGGGCACCATGAATTTGCCATTGATGATCATCGCGGGGACGCCAGAGATATTGTGTTCCCATGCCTGGCGCTCCTCCGCTTCGACGCGGGCATTGATTTCCGGATCATCAAGCGCAGCTTTCGCAGCCAGTTTGTGCAGGCCGACGCCAGCCGCGATTTCAAGCAGGACTTCGCGGTCGGAGAGGTCGCGGCGCTCGTGGAAGTGGGCCTTGAACAAAGCCAGCTTAAGCGCGGTTTGAACCTGTGGCCCCGCCTCTTCAAGTGCAAAGGCGAGCAGGCAATGGCACTCCCTCGTGTTCCACATCATCGCTGGCGGTGCGGGGTTCTGATCACCCTGATAAACGAGCGATACGCCCGCTTCTTCAGCGATAGCTTTCATCTGTCCACGCACTGCCGCGCCTTCCTCGGCTGAGCGGCCATATTTGCGTTTCAGGTGTGCCTCTTGCTCCTCGCCTTCAGATGGCATGTCCGGATTAAGTTCAAATGGACGCCACCGGATCTGAGCTTCCACCTCTCCATCAAGCTTGCCCAATGCCTGTTGCAATTGCCCGTATCCGATAAGGCACCACGGACACATCACGTCGGAATAGATGTCGATTGTCAGCTTTTCGGGCGCGCTCATGCCTTTTTCTCCAGCCACCACTTCATCAGATTAAACGCAATAGCATGGGGCGGCGGGGCGGCGAATGGACCATCGCCATTGAGAGAACTCGCCACTTCTTCGCGGGTGTACCAATTGATTTCGGCCATCTCCGTTTCATCAATTACAAGCGCATCATCATCGGCATAGGAATGACAGGCGATCATCAATTGGCTCGGGAATGGCCAAGGCTGGCTTGCGACATATTCGACGTCGCGCACACGAACACCCGACTCTTCGAAAACCTCGCGTGCAACCGCCTCTTCGATGGTTTCGCCCGGCTCGACAAAGCCAGCCAGCGCCGAAAAACGTCCCTCGGGCCACCCCAGCCCGCGCCCGAGCATCAGCTTGCCCTGGTATTCGGCAAGCATGATGGTGACAGGGTCGGTGCGAGGGAAATGCTGTGCACCACAGGACGGGCAATTCCTCTGCCAGCCGCCTTTGGCGATCTCGGTCTTCGCGCCGCATTGGGCGCAATGGCGGTGGCGCGCATGCCAGTCGATCAGGCTCCTTGCGCCGCCGTATAACGCCAGATCGCCCGGATCGAGGTTCGCCATGAGCGCCCAGAGGCGCGGGTTCGCCATGCGCGGTGCGGCGTCGCCTTCAGCGGGAACGGCTGCAAAACACGCCTTCTCTCCGCCGTCCGCCCGGTCAATTCCAAGGAAAACGAGCTCCGCATCCTCCGGCGCATCGGCCAGAGTTCCCCAGGCAAGCCGCCCCGCATCGTCCAGCAGCGGCATGAGCTGGTCGAGCATCAGAAACTTTGCCTTCCAGTTCATGAGCGCACCAAGCGCCTCACGGTCGGCACGGATATTGTCCGCGCGGTCGAGCGGAGAGCCTGAAAAGGCAATCGGCAATGGTTGAACCATCAGGCCGCTTTCTTGACGCGCATCGCCGAAATGTCAGCTTCGAGCGCCGCCATATATTCATCGCGGATGGGGTAAGCATCGCTGGGCATATATTGGGTGAACAATGCAGCGCGCAGACCTAGTTTGTAGTCCACGGCTGCAAGTGTGCCAGCAGCCCCGCCCCAGCCGAAAGTTCCATTGACCGAACGTCCACCAGCGCCGTGGCCCTGTCCTTCCATCCACGTGCCGGCGAGATCGACGGTCTCGGGGAAGAGGTTGGAAACACCCTGACGGACGGCTGTCTCGCTGATCACGCGGGTTTCGCCCAATTTGCCGTAGCCAAGCAACATACGAAGGAAACGGTCATAGTCCCTTGGCGAACTGACAAGGCCTGCGCCGCCAGCGGGGAATGGCGCTTTGTCGAGGTAGATCGAGCTTGAGCCCATATCAATCGGAAGGGGGTTACCCTGGAGAATGCCGTAATTGTCGGTGAGGCGCGCCACCTGGCTCGACGGCACAGTAAAATAGGTACTTTCCATCATGCACGGCTCAAAGATTCGCTCGGACAGGAATTGCGCGAATGGCATGCCCGAGGCGACTTCGATCACGCGGCCCAGAAGGTCGAGGCTCATCGAATAAGAGAACTTCTCGCCCGGCTGTAGCACGAGCGGCATCTTGGCCAATCCATCGGCAAATGCCTCCAGGCTTCCTACTGCCTCGCCTCGGAAAATGCCGGGAATAGGCAGGCGGGTTACCCGGCCTGCAATAAGACCTGCCTCGTTATAGGCATCAGTGATCGGCCCCTTCTGGATAATGCCATAGCCGATGCCTGCCGTGTGGGTGAGCAAATGGCGCACAGTGATGTGGCGTTTTGCAGGCTCCAGATTGTCCTCGGTGATCGCGCCGTCATATTCGACCTGCACCATCATATCCTTGAACGCGGGCAATATCTCATGGATCGGCTGGTCAAGCTCAAGCACGCCCTCGTCGATCAGGATCATCGCCGCCATCCCGGTGATGGGCTTGGTCATCGAGTAAATGCGATAGAGCGTGTCTTCATTGACCTGCGTGTCGGAATTGAGCGCCAGAGTGCCCCCGCCAACATGGTGCGCGTGGTCTTGCTGCCCCCAACCAAAGGTCGCGTAAAGGTTCGCAACCTTGCGCTCGCTCACATATTTTTCGGCAAGCGCAGCCACGTTGGGCCAACTTTCCTCGACATTATGCGCAAGCAACTCGCGGCCAAACGGCAGGCTTCCAAGGGCGCCAATACCTGCTCCATATGCGGCCGTGCGAAACAGTGCGCGTCGGGACAGAACGGGGTCAATAAGCTTGCGGTTTTCCAAGTGTCACTCTCCGATATGCGTGGACTTTGTCTTTTGGCGATCAATGGGGGAGCAAGGCTGAACCGTCAATTGCGTTGTCATTTAGAACCCAGTTCACTCTTGCAAATTTAAGGTGTCATAGCCATATAACACACATGTTCAATATCCTCAGCTTTCTCTTCGGGCTAATTAGCCTTTTGATCGTCATACCATCGACTATTCCCTTCCTTGGATGGGGCAATTGGATCGCCATGCCGGTGATCGTGATCGGGATCGTCTTGGGCGCGCTTTCGTCGAGCAATGGCGGGCGCAATTTCTGTCTGATCGTATTCCTGATCGCGGCGGTGCGCCTGATGCTTGGTGGCGGATTTATCTAGTTAAGCGCTAGCCGCGCGGCCTTGGCAAAGAGGGTAGGAAGCCCCGCTTCCTCAACAGTCTCGATAGGCCACCATTCGCCCATGCCTTGAGGCATCTCCGCCCCGTCAATCGCTATTACTTCGAGCGTCAAATGTGCGTGAGTGAAGGTGTGTCGCACCGCGCCCAGATCCGCGGTTTCGCCTTCGACCGGCGCCTTTCCAGAGCCATCTTCTCGCGCGCTCCATCCGTCGTCAGGAAGGCTGCGCATGCCGCCCAGCATCCCGGTCCCGAGCCGTTTGACGAGCCAGACACATCGGCCTTCAGGTCGCTCGCGCTCGATCCAGAACGCGCGGCCTTTGCGCTCGGGCTTGGCTTTTTTGGGTGGCTTGACGGGCAGGCGCTCGGGCTCTCCGGCCGCCCTCCCCTCGCACAAATCGGACAGGGGACAAAGCAGGCAGCGCGGCGCTTTGCTGGTGCAGACCTGCGAGCCCAGATCCATCATGCTCTGCGCAAAATCGCCCGCGCGCGCATCGGGCGTGATCGCATCGGCTTTCTCGCGGATGGTTTTGCGAGCAGCGGGAAGCGGCTGTTCGATATTAAACAGCCGAGAGACGACCCGCTCGACATTGGCATCGACCACCACCGCCCTTTGTCCAAAGGCAATGCTGACAATCGCCGCCGCCGTGTAAGCCCCCAGCCCCGGCAATTTCAAAAGCTCCGCCTCGGTTTCAGGAAAGCCGCCAAGCTGCGCCACAACGCGCGCACATTTCACCAGATTGCGAGCGCGGCTGTAGTACCCCAGCCCCGCCCACGCCGCCATGACGTCGTCTTCTGGCGCCTTGGCCAGATCGAAAACCGTGGGCCAGATTTCAGTGAACTTTGCAAAATAAGGCTTCACCGCCGCAACGGTTGTCTGCTGCAACATCACCTCTGACAGCCACACGCGATAAGGGTATGCAGGATCATTGGGGCGCGGCTCTTTTGGCGGCACCCGCCAGGGCAGAGAGCGCGCGTTGCGGTCGTACCAGTCCAAAAGTGTCTCAGAGATGGTGGCGGTCACGCCCCGCCTATGGCATGGGCTATTGCACCATGGGAACAGGTACCGAGAAAAAGACACCGAAAAAGCGCAGCCCCAAGGCGGGCAAGCCTTATGAAAGGCCAAGGGGTCGCGGTGCCAAGGCAATTGGCGATCTCATGCCAGATATTGGCCGCACCGCCTTTCGCCGCTTTGGCTTTGTGCAAAGCTCGGTTGTCACCCGCTGGCCCGAGATTGTCGGTCCGACGCATTCGCTGATTTGCGCGCCCGAAGCGATCCGTTTCCCGCCGGGCGAAAAGTCCGAAGGCATCCTGCAACTGGTGGTCAAACCCGCGCACGCGCCGCTGATCCAGCAAGTGCTCCCTGAGATTATCGAGCGGGTGAACCGCTTCTTTGGCTATAAAGCCGTTGCGCGTGCAAAAATCCGGCAAGGCGAGGTTAAGCCTCCACCGGGCAACAACCGCCCTAAACCACCGCCGACGCTCAAACCCATTCCAATGGAATTGGGCGATAGCCTTCGCGATATTGGCGATCCGGAACTGCGTACCGTCTTGGAATCGCTCGCGCGCAGCCTCGGTGATGAAGAGAAGAAAGACGACCAAGAGAGATGAAAACCCTCACATTCTTGAGCCTTGCGACAGCCAGCGCCCTTGGCCTTTCGCTGGCAACACCGGCATCGGCGCAAACGCAGGAATCGGAAAACCAGCTGAAGGACCCGCCTTCCGCGTTCATGGTCGATAAACGCCGCGCTTCGTGGCACGCCGAGGTTGAGAAGACCGAGCGCGGTTACATGATCGGCAACCCGAAAGCCGAAGCCTCGCTGATCGAATGGATCAGCTACACTTGCCCCGCTTGCGCCAACTTCGCGCGTGAGGGCGAAGGGGCGCTGGATCTGGCGCTGCTTGCCCCGGGCCACATGAACGTCGAAGTCCGCCCCGTTATCCGCAATGCAATTGACCTTACCGTCTCCATGCTCGTTCAATGCGGCGGAGAAGAGGACTTCAAAGAGCGCCACCGCATGTTCATGATGGGACAGCGCACATGGCTGCCCAAAGTGCACAGCGCGCCGCAAACCCAGAAAGCGAGCTGGTCTTCGGGAAGCAAATCGGCGCGGCTGAGTATGGTAGCGGCGCTGGGATTTGACGATATGCTCGCCAATCGCGGCGTATCGCGCATGGATATTTCCACCTGTCTAAGCGATGACGCAGCCGCGCAAAAGCTGGTCGAAAACAGCGCCGCGGATCGCACCCAGTTTGCAGTCACTTCAACGCCAAGCTTTTCCCTCGATGGCGAGCGATTGCCTGACGTGTACAGCTGGGCGACGCTTTACCCCGTGATCGCGGAACGTTTCAAACCCGAAAACTCGTCTCAATAAGGGGCAAATCAGGGGCCGACACAGGCTATTCCCACATAATCGACACATTTGTGCACAGGCACCGGGCATTTTCCCTTCCCGTGCCAACGCTCCCACGTATAGTCTTTTTGCTTAGATCGAAGGATTCTTGATAGCCATGACCGTTCGCAATTCTTTAAAATTCGCTCTCGCTGCTCCACTGGCGCTCGTGCTTGCCGCTTGCGGCGGTGATGCCGATGGTGAGGTGCAAGGCGATGCAATCGATCCGATCGAAGCGCCTGAAGGCGCCAATTGGACAGACACAGTCACAATCAGCGAAAGCGACGGTTATATCCTCGGCAATCCCGATGCGCCGATCAAGCTGGTTGAATACGCCTCGCACACATGCGGCGGCTGTGCGAGTTTTTCGGCATCGGCCAAGCCCGGCATCAAGGAATATGTCGAAACTGGCGTCGTCAGCTTCGAACAACGCAACCTTGTCCGCGACCCGATCGACCTTGCGGTTGCCACCCTCGTTCGTTGCGGTGCAAATGAGAACATGCAGGTTCTCTCGGATGAGGCATGGAGATACCTCCCGCAGATTTTCGAGAACGTTCAGCAGAATTCCGCCGCTTACGAAGCAGCGGGACAAGCTCCCGTTGACCAACGCTTCATCGGGATCGCTCAGGCTGCGGGCTTGATCGACTTTTTCGCCGCGCGCGGACTTTCCGCCGATCAGCAGCGCGCCTGCCTTGCCGACACGGCCAAGATTGAAGCGATCGCAGACAATTCTTCGGCACAGGCGAGCGAACTCAATATCACTTCGACGCCGACCTTCATCCTCAATGGTAACAAACTTGATGCCATTGGATGGAACGATGTCGAGGCCGCTCTTCAACGCGCCGGTGCGCGTCAAGAGTAAGAGGACGCAGCAAGACCGCCCATGCAGATCAACCGGCTCAAAGTTTCAGGCTTTAAAAGCTTTGTAGAGCCGGCTGAACTGCGCATTGAACCCGGCCTCACCGGGGTTGTGGGGCCAAACGGTTGCGGAAAATCCAACGTGCTTGAGGCGATCCGCTGGGTCATGGGGGAAACCTCGGCCAAGTCCATGCGCTCTGGCGGCATGGAAGATGTGATCTTCGCCGGGACCGACACAAGGCCGCAGCGCGCCTTTGCCGAGGTTGTGCTTCATGCCACCGATGACAAAGGCGAAGAACTCGTCGTCACACGCCGGATCGAGCGCGGCGCTGGCTCTGCCTATCGCGTTAATGGCCGCGATGTGCGGGCCAAAGACGTGGCCCTCACCTTTGCCGATGCTGCAACGGGCGCGCATTCGCCAGCTCTGGTGAGCCAGGGCAAGATCGCTCAGGTAATCGCCGCGAAGCCGGCCCAGCGTCGCATGATGCTGGAAGAGGCCGCCGGAATTGCGGGGCTCCACGTGCGGCGCAAGGATGCCGAAAGCAAGCTGCGCTCAACCGAGAAAAACCTCGAGCGGCTCGAAGACCTCATGGCGAATCTCGATTCGCAAATGGGTTCACTCAGGCGGCAGGCGAAGCAGGCCGAGCGATACACCAAGCTGACCGAGCAGATCAGTCACGCCGAGGCGCGGGTTGTCTTTGCCCGTTGGCGCGATGCGTCTTATGCCGCAAAAGAGGCCCGCGACGCGGCGCAAGCAGCCGAAGACAAGGTGACACTTGCGCAAACAGCGGCGACGCAAGCTCAGAAACAACAGGCCGAAGCGGCCGAGCAGCTGGCCGAAGCGCGTGAGGAATTGGCCGACCGCCGTGACGATGCAAGCGCGCATGGCCACCGTATGGCGGCTCTTTCCGAAAAGCTTGAAGCGGCGGAAACGCGGCTGAAGGATCTGGAGCGCCAGAACACCCGGCTTGAGGAAGACCGCAAGGACGCAGACCGTCTGACTAAGGACGCCGCAGAGGCCCTGACCCGCCTGGAGCGCGAGGTGGAGGCGAGCCAAGCGACTTTTGCCAAAGCCGAGGCTGATCGCCCTGCACTTGCCAACCGAAGCGAGGATACAGAGCGCGCAAGCCGGGGCGCTGAGCTCGCTCTGGCGAAGGCAACTGCTGATCACGCAGGCGTTGAGGCCGAATGGCGGGTGGCGGAGGCCGCGATTGAGCAGGCAGAAACGCGCCTTTCGCGAGTTGAGCGCGAGGTCGAACGTATCGCGGCGGTGCGGGCCGAGCTTGCGG
Organism: Qipengyuania sp. S6317L1; assembly: GCF_023015615.1. GTDB lineage: Bacteria > Pseudomonadota > Alphaproteobacteria > Sphingomonadales > Sphingomonadaceae > Erythrobacter. Next base: position 269,998 of record NZ_JALKAJ010000002.1, read on the forward strand.
ATAGCGGCGACCTGAAAACGGCTGTGGCCACCGCACGCGAGGCTGCAGACGAGGCAGCGGCTGACGTGGCGCGTCTGCGCACGAAGCTCGAAGAAGAGCGCGCACGCAAGACCGAGCTACAAACCGCGCGCGATGAGGCCTCGACTGCGCTTGCCAGTGCAAAGGCAGAACTCGCCGGGATCGAGCGTGAATATCTGGCCCTTGTGCGCGACCGTGATGCGCGGACAAAACGCGAAAAAGGGCGTGCAGGATTACCCGCAGCACTCGACAAGGTCCGTATTGCGCCCGGCTATGAGCGCGCAATCGCCGCCGTTCTGGGCCGCGATGCAAAATCGCCGCTGGGCCTGCCGGAGGACAACCCGGATGGGCGGTTCTGGAGCGGAGGCGCCGAGGGGCCTTCACCTGTGCCGGACAGCCTGCTCGAATTTATCAGCGATTGCCCCGAGGAATTGCGCGCAAGGCTTGCCCTTGTCCATGTCGCCGACAGCGACGATGGCCGCACACTTAAGCCCGGCGAATGGCTCGTAACCAAAGCAGGGCATCTGCGCCGTTGGGATGGCTTTGTTGCGCGCGGGGAAGGCTCTGCCGAAGCCGCACGGTTGGAGGCCGCCAATCGGCTAGACGAGTTGGAAGGCCTGCTGCCGCCTTTGCGCGAAGCGGTGGAAAATGCGGGCATCCAAGAGGCGGCCGCGCGCGAAGAGCTTTCGGCATTGCAAACGTCTCTGGTGGCACAGGAACGTGAGATCGCGAGCGCGATTGAAGCAGAACGGTCCGCCTTACGCAGCCTCGATCAGGCCGAAGCGGCGCTCGAACGCAATGCCGCACGGCTTGAGGAGCTGAGCCAGTCGGCTAGCGATCTTGGCGAACAGCTCGCCAGCGCCAAGGACGAAGTGAACGCGGCAAAAGAAGCGCGCGCTTCGCTACCCTCGCCCGACACTGGCAGAGCCGCACTGGAAGCAGCGCGGGCAAAGCACGAGGCGGCGAAATCAGCCGTGCAGGCCGCCATGGCAGAGCTTGCGGCCCACGACCAAGGGCTTGCCGTGGCACGCGAGCGTTTGGCCGCGCAACAAGCGGACCGCACCAATTGGCAAGCCCGCTCTGGCGAGGCGACCAAGCGCGTGGCCGACGCGAATTATCGCCTCGAAGAGATCGAGGCCGAACACAAGGTCATGGCGGCAAAACCCGCCTCGCTGTTGGCCGAGATCGAGCAGGGCGAGACGATCGCTGCGCGCCTGTCGGAACAACTCCAATCCGCCCAAGCAGTGATGGAGAGCCGGCAGGCCGCGATTGCCGATTGCGACCGCGAGCTTGCGCAGGCTCAGGAAGCCTTGGCGGTGGCTCGAGAAGGGCGCGCGACCCTTGCGGCAAGAGCCGAAAACGAGGAACAACGCCGCTCTGAAATGGCGCGCATATCGGGCGAGAAATTCCAGTGCCCGCCTCCGCTTTTGTCCGAACGCTTTGAATTTGACGAAGAAAGCGTCCAACCTGCCGCGACCGAAAGCGAGGAAATGGACCGCCTCACCGCTGCCCGCGAACGCATCGGGCCGGTCAATCTTGTCGCTGCCGAGGAACTTGCGCGGATCGAGGAAGAACACGGCTCAAGCGCATCCGAACAGGCCGAGCTTGTCGAAGCGGTCGGACGTCTGCGCGCATCCATCGGCAATCTCAACCGCGAAGGCCGCGAACGGCTGCGTGCAGCGTTTGAAGAGGTCGACGGCCACTTCCGCGTATTGTTCACGCGGCTTTTTCAAGGGGGGCAGGCGCATCTTGCGCTTGTCGATAGCGACGATCCGCTCGAAGCGGGTCTTGAAATCTATGCCCAGCCACCGGGCAAGAAATTGCAGAGCCTCTCGCTCCTGTCGGGCGGCGAGCAGGCGCTTACCGCAACCGCGCTGATCTTTGGACTCTTCCTGACCAATCCAGCGCCGATTTGCGTGCTGGATGAGGTCGACGCGCCATTGGACGATGCGAATGTCGAACGCTTCTGCGATCTGCTGGAATCCATGGTCGAGACGACCAACACGCGCTATCTTATTGTCACCCACAATGCAGTGACAATGAGCCGCATGCACCGATTGTTCGGGGTGACAATGGCGGAAAAAGGCGTCTCGCGCCTTGTGAGTGTTGATCTTGGCGAAGCGGAATTGATGGCAGCGGAATAACTGCGCAACCCGACCTTGAAGCGTCAGGCTTCGATGGCCTTTGCCAGCCGGTCGCGAATGCTTTTCAGCTTGGCGATGCTTTCCGACAGATCAGGGCCACTGTTCTCAGGCAAAGGTCGATCCATTGCAGAGGCGCCGCTGTTGCCGGCATCAACGCCGGAGGCTCGCCGATCTCCGACACGCCGATCATTCTTGCGGCGTTCAGAGCCGGGCGCGCCATGCGAGCGCAGATAGGCTTCAGCGCCCTTGAGGGTATAGCCTTCGCCATTCACCAGCCGGTCGATTTCCTCGACCATTTCAATGTCACCTGGGCGATAAAGCCGGCGCCCGCCGCTGCGCTTCATCGGCTTGAGCAGCGAAAATTGCTGCTCCCAATAGCGCAGCACATGCGGCTTGATATTCAGCGCCTCGCTGACCTCGCCGATGGTGCGAAAGGCGCTTTTCGCCTTGCCGTCTGCAAATTCCGCCATTCTTGAAAATGTCCCGGGCCCGCCAGCACGGCGTCTTAGGACGCCTTGGCGATTTTCTCTTTAAGCAGCTGGCTTGCGCGAAACGTCAGGACGCGGCGCGGCGTGATCGGAACCTCGACCCCGGTTTTGGGGTTGCGACCGACCCGTTCGTTCTTGTCGCGAAGAACGAAGCTGCCAAAGCCGGAAATCTTGACGTTTTCCCCCTCGGCGAGCGCATTCGACATTTTGTCCAGGATCGCTTCCACCAGATCGAGCGATTCCGCCCGACTGAAACCCATTTTGCGATTAACTGTCTCGGCGAGGTCGGCCCGAGTAAGAGTGCCTGCAGAACGCATCATATGCCTATCTCCACCTGTTGGCGCGAACCCATTAAGTCATGAGACTATAAAACTTTTTCGGCCCTCGCGCAAATTGCGCATGGGATATCCCGCACATTTTCTGGGCCGACAAGTGCGAAACAATCAAATTCGGAGAAGAGTAGCGCCCCAGGTAAAGCCGCCACCCATCGCTTCGAACATGACCAGATCGCCCGATTTGATCCGCCCGTCCTTGCGTGCGGTGTCAAAAGCCAGCGGCACAGAAGCAGCCGAGGTGTTGGCGTGGCTGTCGACGGTCACGATCACCCGTTCGGGGCCAATCTTGAGCTTGCGCGCGGTCGCATCCAGGATGCGTTTGTTCGCCTGGTGCGGCACGATCCAATCGATATCATCGGCAGAAATACCAGCATCTTCAATGACCTCGTGCAGAACGCTCGACAGGTTGACCACTGCGTGCCTGAAAACTTCGGGCCCGCGCATACGCAGATGGCCAACGGTCTGGGTCGAGGACGGTCCGCCGTCGACATAGAGCAAATCGTGCTGCGCTCCGTCAGCGTGAAGCCGGCTTGCGATAATGCCGGGACCACCATCCTCAACACGGTTCGAGGCATCTGGCGCTTCCAGCACAACCGCCCCTGCCCCGTCGCCAAACAGAACGCAGGTCGTGCGGTCTTCCCAATCGAGAATACGGCTGAAAGTCTCTGCCCCTATCACCAAAGCGCGGCGAGCCATGCCGGTGGTAAGCATCGAGTCGGCAGTTGCGATCGCATAAAGGAAGCCCGAACACACAGCCGCCACGTCAAAGGCAATTCCGCCATGGCAGCCCAGCGCATCCTGCACCTTCGTGGCGGTCGCTGGAAAAGTGTTGTCGGGCGTCGCGGTGGCAAGGACGATCAGGCCAATGTCGGCAGGTTCAAGCCCTGCATCATCCAACGCCGCGCGAGCAGCCTTGATCGCAAGGGTTGCGGTCGTTTCGTCTTCGCCTGCAATGTGCCGCTGGCGAATTCCGGTGCGCTCGACAATCCATTCATCGGAAGTGTCGACCATCGTGGCCATTTCGGCATTGGTAACGATGCGGTCAGGAAGGGCAGAGCCTGATCCCAACACTCTTGATCCTGGCACTAGAGGCGCACTCCGCTTGCTTTGCGTAACGATACGCTGAAGCGCTTTCTACGCCTTTACGTTACGTTTCAAGGCCTCGACCATTAAAATCCGGGCCCAATTCGCCCAGATCCGCAGCGATCCGGTCGGTAAGACGGTTTTCCAGAAGCCGGGCCGCAACGGTCACGGCTTGCGCAACGCCCCTGGCATTGGCGCTGCCGTGGCTTTTGACGACGACGCCGTTAAGGCCGAGGAAAACCGCACCGTTGTGATTGTTGGGGTCAAGATGGTGCTTCAAGAGCTCGGTCGCGGGTTTCGAGACGAGAAACCCGAATTTTGAACGCAGCGAACTGGTGAACGCCTGCCGCAAAAGGTCGGTCACAAAGCGCGCCGAGCCTTCAATTGCCTTCAAGGCGATATTGCCGGAAAACCCGTCGGTCACGACCACATGGGTCTCGCCCCGATTGATCTTGTCGCTTTCAACAAAGCCATCGAAATTCATCGCAAGGCCCGTTGCGCTCTTGAGTTGAGCGGCGGCGTCGCGCAGCCTTTCAGTGCCCTTGATCATTTCAGTGCCGATATTGAGCAGGCGCACCGTCGGCCTCTCGAACCCGTTTACAATGCGCGAATAGGCTGCGCCCATCACTGCAAACTGGACGAGGTTGCGCGCGTCGGCATCCGTATTGGCGCCAAGGTCGAGCATGACCACATCGTGCTGTTCAAGGGTCGGCAGAAGCGCCGCCAGGGCGGGCCGGTCAATGCCGGGAAGAGTGCGAAGCGCAAGCTTGCTCATCGCCATAAGCGCGCCGGTGTTACCAGCGCTTACCGCAGCGCCAGCCGCACCCCTTTTAACCGCATGGACGGCTTGCCCCATGCTCGTGGTTTTGGCGCGGCGAATGGCTTTGGATGGAAGTTCATCCCCGCTGATCACATCATCGCAGTGCAGAATTTCCGAAGCACCAGCCATGCCGGGATGATCTTCGAGTGCGCGCTCAATACGCTGCTGGTCACCTACGAGAAGAAATTTGAAGCGGTCGTGCTCGCGCCGGGCGAGAGCAGCGCCCTCGACCATAACGCGCACACCTTCATCGCCGCCCATCGCATCAATGGCGATACGCGGGAGAGTCATGCGCGAAATCCTTCTTTAGTGACGAGTTAGATGCCCTTGGGGGCAAGCACCAGACGGCCGTTGTAATAGCCGCAGTGGTGGCACATCGTGTGCGGGCGGTGCAATTCACCGCAGTTCGAGCATTCACCGAAAGCTTCAACTTTCAGCGAGTCGTGCGCGCGCCGATTGCCACGGCGATGCGGGGATACTTTTCTCTTAGGGACAGCCATGGCTCAGCCATTTCCTCAAATCTAGTGCGTTGCAAAGGCGCGATTCTCACGAACCCTGCGTTGTGTTTCGGTGACGCCCTTAGGACATGGCCGCTAGCCACACAAGGTGAATAACCCTCACGTGCCGGGTCCAAGCCTCAATTGGCGGGAAGCCGCGCGCTATAGCGAAAATTTCAAAGCATGCAAGCGTTGAAGCCATCACACTGCGCTTGGCCAAGAGCATTGCATCGCGGAAGTCCGTCGCCTAGCTCGGTTTCGGAACAAAACCAAATAAAGGTCGAGGGGAACGTCTGATGGAACTTTTGAGCGTAACGCTGTCGAGCGCAGCGGCAGCTGCGATATTGAACATCTGGTTGATGCTGCGCATTGGTGCGGTGCGTCAGGCTGAAAAGATTTCCGTAGGTGATGAAGACAATGTAAATCTCATCCGCAGGATGCGCGCACAGGCGAATTTCGTAGAGAACGCCCCATTTGTCCTGATCCTGATTGGTGCGATTGAGCTGTCAGGCCGGGGTGAACCGTGGCTTGCATGGGTTGCCGGCGCATTCATCATCGGTCGCGTGGCTCACGCCTTCGGAATGGATGGCGGGTCAATGCAGATTGGCCGCATGATCGGCACGCTGGTTTCGATGTTGACGCTGCTTGGTCTTGCCATTGTGGCTGCGCTGATTGCAGCTGGGGTGATGTAGCAACGATTTGGGGGACTTTTACGCCCCTCCTATCAGCTCAACGCATAGTCGCTGACAAACGCATTGGTCTGGCGTTCGCGCCCGAACGTGCTGGTGGGGCCGTGGCCGGGGATGAAGGTGATGTCTTCACCCAATGGCCAGAGGCGCTTTGTGATCGAGTCGATCAGGTCCTGATGATTGCCGCGCGGGAAGTCGGTGCGCCCGATGGAACCCTGGAACAGGACATCGCCGACAATCGCGAACTTGCTTGGGCCGTGAACGAAGACAACGTGGCCGGGTGTGTGGCCGGGGCAGTGGATCACATCGAGAGTCAGTTCACCAACCGTCACCGTGTCGCCATGCTCTAACCAGCGGTCGGGGGTGAAGCTTTTCGCTTCCATCCCATAGCGCGCGCCGTCTGAGTCGAGTTGCTCGATCCAGAAGAGGTCATCCTTATGCGGGCCCTCGATCGGCACGCCCATTTCCTCCGCCAATATTCCGGCCTGACCGCAGTGGTCCAGATGGCCGTGGGTGATGAGGATTTTCTCCAGGCTCACGCCCGCCTTGGCGATGCCGTCTTTCAGCTTGTGCAAATCGCCGCCCGGATCGGTCAGCGCAGCCTTCATCGTCTTGGTGCACCAAATGAGCGAGCAGTTCTGCTGCAACGGCGTCACAGGAATGATGGCGGCTTTCATCGGAGAGGTTTTAGGCGTGTCAGTCATGGGAAGCGAAATGGCGCGGGAGCGGCGCAATTGCAAGCGGGGCACATTCGGGTTTCACAATGAAACGTGCACGCTATGGTGGGCAAAACGGGGAGAGATTTCACAATGACACTTGCCAGCTCACTCACTCTGCCTTGCGGCGCGGTGTTGCCCAATCGGCTTTCAAAAGCGGCGATGACGGAAGGGTTGGCCGATCCGCAAGGCCTCCCCACGCCTGAGCTTACGCGGCTTTACAAGATCTGGGCTGAGGGCGGTGCAGGGATGCTGCTTTCGGGCAATATCCAGATCGATGCCGACCACCTTGAACGCCCCGGCAATGTGATCATCGACCGAGAGCTGACCGAGGACGAGCGCGAGCGTTTCCGAGAGTGGACGGCTGCGGGGACGTCGAATGGCAACCACTTCTGGGCGCAGATCAGCCATGCCGGGCGGCAATGCTTCAAAATCGTCAACCCGCATCCCAAAGCGCCCTCTGCCGTCAAAGTTGGCATTCCCGGCGGCCAGTTTGGCGAGCCGGTCGCGCTTGAGGCCCACGAGATCGAAGAGGTCATCGCAGGCTTCGTTCGCGCGGTCAGGACTTGCAAAAAGGTCGGCTTTACCGGCGTCCAAATCCACGGCGCACACGGCTATCTCATCTCGCAATTCCTTTCCCCGCGCACGAATATCCGCGAGGACGAATGGGGCGGGAGCCTCGAAAACCGCGCTCGCCTGCTCCTCGAAATCATCCGTCAGTCCCGCGAGGCTGTGGGGCCGGATTTCCCCATCAGCGTCAAACTCAACAGCGCCGACTTTCAGAAAGGCGGTTTTGCGTTTGAGGACAGCGTCACGGTCGTCGGCTGGCTTGAGGAATTGGGCGTTGACCTGATCGAAGTCTCCGGCGGCACTTACGAGCAACCCAAGCTATTAGGTATTGATGGGATGGAGCCAGCCGACAACCCCGATGTGAAACCCTCCACAGCCAAGCGCGAGGCCTATTTCGTCGACTTTGCCAAAGCCATGAAAGACGCGTGCAAAGTGCCGCTGATGGTGACAGGCGGCTTTCGCAGCAAAGCAGCGATGGAGCAAGCTTTGGAAAGCGGCGCGGCGGATTTGATCGGCCTTGGCCGGCCATTGTGCGCAGATCCCGATGGGCCGAAGCGGCTGCTTGAGGGCGAAGAGGCCCTACACCGCTACGAAGACGAGCTTTCACTTTTCCCCGCGCCCTTGCAGTTCCTCACCGGTATCAAAGCCCTGCGCGCAGCGGCAAGCTTTGCCGTGCAGTTCTGGTTCTACGGCCAAATCTACGCGCTCGGGCGGACGGGTAAGGCAGACAAGGACCTCTCTGTCTTCGCCGCATGGCGCCAGACCGAGGCGACGCATAAGGGTTGGCTCAAACGACGGCGGGGCGGCTAGCACTCACGCGATCAGGCTGTAATCTGCGCTCGGGCGGAAGGCACCGATGGGCTAACACCCAGCATGGTATCATTTGCGCACCAATTGGCCCGCAGGATACCAAAGAAACATGACCATCATCGGGATAATCAAGGCGAAAAAATCAACCACGCCACTAATCCGGCTCCAGAAGCCAAACTCACCGGCCCTTTTCAGCCTAGCGAAATCCGCTTTCGCGTGGAGATGTCCAGAGTTGATTGCTTTGGAAAAGTACTCAATCGACTTTGCGACGTCCCTCTCAACACCTTTTTCAGCCCAATAGTCTAGGGCAAGCCTGTACATTGCTGGCGAGTAGCCGCGCTTTGCGAGCTTGGCGTATTCTTCTTGAGCAGCGTTAAAGTCTCCTGTCTTCTCTAAGTACTCAGCTAAGAGAAAGCCGCCCTCGATCGACCCGTTTTGCGCGGCGTGTCTGGCCCAAGAAATTGCCTCTGGGATGTTACGCGATGCTCCATGACGACCATCAAAAAGGATGTCTGACAAACAGATCGCAGCCAAAGTGGAGCCTGCTTCGGATGCTTCTCTCAATCCGCACAAGGATTTCTCTAACCCTTCATCAATGTGCGTCATTAGCTCCCATACTTCTTGGTTGTACTCGTCGTTCTCCCACTCATATTTCATGGTCTCACCCATGTCTTCGAGGCTATACATCTCTGAGAGAACTAGCTCACTTTTCAAAAAGAATAGAACTCTTCCGGTCGGATTTTATAGCCCGAAGGTCTTCCGGGAGGGAGATTATATCCGCCCCCCCTTCCAAACAACCCGCCCGATCACTTCCATTTCGTCGGCCGCAACATCCACCGGCGGGTAGGACAAGTTCTGACTAAGCAGCGACAAGCGCCCTGCCCCGGCTTGTGCAACCCGCTTCACCATTAGCGTATCGCCAAGGCGCACCACGTGCACTCCGTCGCGAAAAGGGCGCTCGCTCGTGTCGATCAGGATTTCATCGCCATCGTTGAGGAGCGGCTCCATCGAGTCCCCCTCAACCGTGATCGCTTGAAGCTTTGCACCTTCCAGCCCCTGTTCTGAGAGCCAGCGGCGGGAAAACTGAAAGGTGTCGTAAGGCTCTTCGCCGTCGGGCAGTGCGCCCGGCCCTGCGGAGGCGCCGATATTGAGGCGGGGGACATCGATCCATCGCGTGCTGCGCTTTGGCCTCGCAGGATTGTAGGATTTTTCCTTAAATGTTTCCCCGGGTGCGCCAAGCTCGCTTTCCGCCACGCCGAAGAATTCCGCAAGCATCTTGCGATCGCCTTCCTCCAACTTCTTCGGGCTGCCCTTCTTGATGAATTGCTGGAGGTACGTGCCATTTCTGCCGAGCATTTCGGAAAGGCTCGCAAGGCTAGCGCCGCGCTCCTTAGACAGGGTGAGCAAGCGCCCGCGCGCGTCCTTTTGTATATCATCACTCATGGCGTTTTCCTTACTAGGACCCCGATGGTTACCAAATCCTTCCTACACGTAGGATTTTTCCTAGACAAGCCCCGATTTGTGTGGAACATTAAGTGAACATTGAGCGATTCGCGGTGCAGGTGACGGCTCGGTGACACCGAATGGAACACCGAAAGGAAAATGATGTTGCTTCGAGACGTTGAGAGATTCCTGCACACACACCAAATGGCCGCGACCAAATTTGGCCGCTTGGCCGCCCATGATCCACGCTTTGTGCTGGACCTTCGCATGGGACGTATTCCACGCCCTGAAACCGAGGCGCGCACGCTTGAATGGATGAAGGAATTCGAGGCCGGCAATCGCGCGATGGCACGCCCGCATTCCTTCCGCATTGCCGCCAACGATGAGCCTGCATTCGAGACGAAGGGGTTTTGCTATGCTGCTTGATCGCCGCGCCCCCGCTCGTTCGCCTGCCCACACCCGTACGCGCCGACCGATCCTTGGTCCCACCTTTGGTCGCGCGAGGTTGGAATTCAAATCCATGAATGCGCCAGCGGCGAAAAGCCCTCACCCCATGCGCGCCCGAAAAACCACCGCCGACCGGCTGCGCGAGGCATTGTTCAAACTCACCGGAATTTCCTTCCCTGAACAGTGTCTCAAGTGTCTCAAGTGTCTCAAACATGAGGAAAGCGCCTGGAGTTCAATCACATTCTCCGGCACACGCCACGAGGTGACGCTGGTATTCGAAGGTGCAGAAGCTGTGGCGAAGGGCGAGGAGTTTATGGAGACTCTGCCCGAGCACGAATTCACCATCCCCGGCCATTTGGTTGCCGATGCCAGTATCCGCGAAGTTGACCACCGATTTGGCCTACACGAGCGGTTGCAAGTGACAGCGGTGCTGCTGCTGTTGGAGGATAGTTGATACGTGACCAATCGAGCCGTAAGCTCGCGGGCGTGACCCCGCGCCCGCAGCGGCGACAGCTTGCCTGCCCGTCTAGCGAGGAGTTAGGCCCGGATGGGCCTAACCAGTCGATTACGCATTGATCACGATCATCTTCTCGATGGTCATTTCGTGCATCGTGTAAGGGATGCCGCCGACGCCGTGGCCCGAGGTCTTGAGGCCGGCGAACGGCATCCAGTCCACGCGGAAGGCGGAGTGGTCGTTCACCATCACAGCCGAGGCGTTGATGTTACGATAAGTGTGCATCGCGCCCTTCAAGTCGTTGGTGAACACCGCCGCCTGAAATGACACGTCGAGCGAATTGGCCTGAGCAATCGCATCGTCGACATCGTCGTAGGAATAGACGCAAACCACCGGGCCAAAGACCTCATGGGTCGAGACCTTCGCATCCTTGGGCGGGTTGAGCAGCACCGTGGGGGCGTAGGTCGTGTCGGAGAGTTTCTCACCACCGCAAAGGACCCCGGCCCCGCCCTCACGCGCTTCTTCGACCCATTCGGCCACGCGGTCGGTTTCCGCAGGCCTGATGAGAGGCCCGCATTCGGTGTCTTCCTGCGTCGCATTGCCGACTTTAAGCTCTTTTGCCGCCGCAGCCATGCGCGACGAAAGCTCCTCCACGACCGAGGCGTGCGCAAATATCCGCTGAACCGAAACGCACACCTGGCCCGAGTGATAAAAGCCGCCCTTCATCAAAGCAGGAACGGCGGCATCGAGATCGGCGGTTGCATCGACGATCACCGGCGCAACCCCGCCATGTTCGAGCGCGCAGCGTGTACCGGGCGAAAGCTTGGAACGAAGGCCCCAGCCAACACCCGCCGAACCGATAAAGGTGAAGAAAGCGACGCGCGGGTCGGTCACCATCTTCTCCGACGCCTCACGCGATGGTGCGACCGCTTTGGCCCATTCTTTTGGAAGGCCCGCCTCGTGCAAAATATCGATGAATTCAAAGCAGGACAGCGGTGTGTCGCTGGCAGGCTTTACGATCACCGGGCACCCCGTTGCGACCGCTGGCGCGACTTGGTGAACGATGAGATTCAGCGGATGATTGAACGCGGAGACCGCCACCACAGGGCCGATAGGCTCGCGCGTGGTCCAGGCAAACCTTCCATCACCAGAGGCGCTCAAGCCCATCGGGATTTCGGTGCCGCGCACGTTGCCAAGGTCTTCGATGCAAAGCTCAACCCCCTTGATCGCCCGATCCGCTTCGACCCGCGCATCGATCAATGGTTTTCCGCCTTCATTGGCGATCTGGAAAGCGAGGTGGTCACGCCGCTCTTTCATGATCTTCACGACCTTCTCGAGGATGCCTGCGCGCTCATGCGTTTTCATCCACGTCGAGCGGTCTTCCGAAAGCTCATGCGCCCGCGTCAGGAACGCGTCGATTTCGTCCCATTCGGCCGTAGGCACCTGGCCGATTTCGGAAAGGTCGAACGGGTTGACGACTGTCTTCATCATTGTCTCCTGACGGGGTCGCGGGAAAGCTTAAAGCTCGGCGCTCAATTTCTTGATGTCGTGGTTCAGGATCTGGTCGTTCTCAGAATAGTCAACCGGACAATCGATGAGATGCACACCCGGCGTGTCGCGGCAATGGGCGAGGAGTTCGGTCAAGTGCTCGCTGCTCTCCACCCGGTGCCCTTTTGCTCCGTAACTCTCTGCATATTGGACATAGTCCGGGTTCCCATAGGTGAGACCAAAGTCGTTAAAGCCCATGTTCGCCTGTTTCCAGCGGATCATGCCATAGGCATCATCGCGAAGGATCAACACAGTCAGATTGAGTCCCAAACGCACCGCGGTTTCCATCTCCTGGCTGTTCATCATGAAGCCGCCATCGCCGCAAATCGCCATCACGTGGCGGTCGGGGTAGAGCATCGCGCTCATCATCGCAGACGGAAGCCCTGCACCCATGGTCGCAAGCGCATTGTCGAGCAGCACGGTGTTTGGAAGGTATGCCGTATAGCCGCGCGCAAACCAGATCTTGTAGACACCGTTATCGAGACAAATAATACCATCGTGCGGCACTGCCTCGCGCACCTGTTTCACCAGATGCGGCGGGAAGATGGGAAAGCGCGCATCGTCAGCAAGTTTGCCTGTGTGTTCGAGCTCGGCCTGGTGATATTCGAGCATATGCCCAAAATCCCAGCTGCGATTGGGCGAGATGTCTTCCTTGATCTGCCAGATCGCATTGCCAATATCCCCGATCACCTCGATTTGCGGGAAATAAACAGGGTCGACTTCGGCGGTGTTGGTCGAGACGTGAATGACCGTCTGTCCGCCGGTTTTGGGATCATCGAAGACATTCTTCATGAAGAAGGGCGGCTTCTCGATCACGTCGTGGCCAACATTGATGATGCAGTCGCTTGCCTCGACCGCGCGGTGGACAAAATCGCCAGCCGACAAGGCTGCACAGCCCAGGAATTTGGGGTGGCGTTCGTCGATCACACCCTTGCCCATTTGTGTGGTGAGGAACGGGATGCCCGTCTTCTCGACCAGTTGCTCAAGCATGCGCCCTGCCGTCTTGCGGTTGGCCCCTGCGCCAATAACAATCACGGGGTTCTTTGCGCTCTCGATCGCTTTGACGGCCGCACGGACCGCTTTGTGTTCCGCCGACGGGCGGCGCGCGACGCTCCTGGGAAGCGGGTGCCAATCGGTCGTGGGTTCTTCGGCGATGTCTTCGGGCAGCTCGATCAGGGTCGCACCAGGCTTTTCTTCTTCGGCCAGGCGATAAGCCTCGCGTACGCGGCTGGGGATGTTGTCGCCCGCTGCAATCTGGATCGAATACTTCGTCACCGGCTCCATCAAAGAGACGATATCGACAATCTGGAAACGGCCTTGCTTCGACTTCTTGATCGGCTTTTGCCCGGTAATCATCAGCACCGGCATCCCGCCAAGTTGAGCATAGGCTGCGCTTGTTACAAAGTTGGTTGCGCCCGGACCAAGCGTCGCGACGCACACCCCGGTCTTGCCCGTGTGGCGGCCATAGGTCGCGGCCATGAAGCCTGCGCCTTGTTCATGGCGGGTGAGGATCAGCTTGATCTTGTCCGAGCGCCCGAGCGAATCGAGAAAGTCCAGGTTCTCTTCACCCGGCACGCCAAAGATGTATTCGCACCCTTCGGCTTCCAGACATTCGATGAAAACGTCGGACGCTTTTTTGGTATCGGTCATGCTTGCAATTCCCCCCTGTTGGCGCGTGTCCGGCATGGTCAACGCAGCCGCAAAACTCGTGCGCCCCGAGGGAGAAAGTCACCTGCGACTGCAGGAACTTCAAAGAACCATTCCCCCAAACGGTTCGCGTCTAATCGGCCGTGTGGACCGGTTGCAGGTTCATGTATTGCAGGAATCCGTCAGAATCCAAGTGCACAATGCACATTTCGCAAGATCAATAGCCCAGCTTCGGATCGAAAATCGGAGAGAGCGGCTCGCCGCGCTGGTACTTCGCAAGGTTCTCAAGGAAGCGTTGGGCGCTGCGAATGAACATCATGTTTTGCGCCCTGCCCGAAAGGTGCATCGAGATGTGTGCGTTGTCGAGCGTCCAAAGCTCATGGGTTTCCGGCAGGGGTTCAGGGGTGGTCACATCAAGAAACGCACCTTCGATGGAGCGGGTCTTGAGCGCCTCGATCAAGGCGGGCTGATCGACAACTTCGCCGCGGGCGATATTCACGAGAACACATTCGCGCTTCATGGCGGCAAGTTCATCGGCGCCGATCATATTCTCGGTTTCTGGTGTTGCAGGGACCGCAAGGATTACCCAGTCAAATTCGCCCAGTTTTCCGCGCCATTCGTCAGGCGAAAGTACACCTTCTCCGCCCGAACGGCGCACCACGGTCACATCGACATCGAACGCTTCGAGCCGTGGCTTGATCAGCTTGCCAATGGCGCCATAGCCAAGCAGCAGCGCTTTGGAGCCAGCGAGTTCGCGCTTGCCGGGGCTGTCCATCAGCCACTCGCGCCGCTCCTGCGCGCGCACAACATCGCGGTAGCCCTTTGCGATATTAAGCATACCCATGACGGTGTATTCGGCAATCGTGATCGCATTGATGCCAACGCCATTGGTCACGGTGATCCCGCGCTCGATCAGAACGTCCATCGGCAGGAAATCGAGCCCTGCGTAGATGGAATTGAGCCATTTGAGGTCGGTCGCAGCGTGAAGCGCTGCTGCCATCGCGGGCTTCTCGTTCATATCGAACCAGCCGATTTCCGCGCTCTTCACCGCTTCGAGAGCTTCCTCATGGGTCATGAACCAACGGACATCGAGGTCCTTGGGCAATTGCGGTTCGAGCAGCGGGCGGATCAGGCCCGAGATTGCCAAAGTCGTCATAGTTTCCACTCCCAACCCAATGGATCGCCGTCCATCACATCTACGCCTTTTGCGATGAGTTCATCGCGGATTGCATCCGAGGTGGCAAAATCCTTCTCTGCACGCGCGGCCTTGCGGCGGGCCAGCGCGTCTTCGATCTCATCCTCGGTGATTTCCGCAGAGACCGGACGAATGCGAAGTTCCTCGCGGGTCAGGCCAAACAGATTGAGGCCCAGAACCGCGTCCATATGCTCGATGACAGCGCGCTTGATTTCAGGCGCGACTTTCTTGACCGCCAACGCTTCCTCAAGGGCCGTCAACGCGACCGGCGTGCCAAGGTCGTCCGAAATCGCTTCGTCGAACTTGGCAAGAGGCGCTGCAAATTTCTGATGCTCGGCCATCGGCTCGCTTACAACATCTTTAACACGCTCAACTGCGATCACCATGCGCTTCAATCGCGTAAGAGCCGCCTCAAGCCCCTCCCACGAGAACTCAAGCTCCGAGCGGTAATGCGCCTGCAAGCACATCAGACGATAGCTGAGCGGGTGGAAGCCCTTGTCGACCAGCAGCTGCAACCGCAGAAACTCGCCGGATGACTTCGACATCTTACCGGACCGCTCAACGAGAAAGTTGTTGTGCATCCAGATGTTCGCACCTGAATTGCGCGCCTCGGACAGTCCTCCGCATCCGCAGAACGCCTGATTCTGAGCGATTTCGTTGGGGTGGTGGATTTCGCGGTGGTCGATGCCGCCGGTGTGAATGTCGAAGGGGAAGCCGAGCAGCTTCTCACCCATGACCGAGCATTCAAGGTGCCAGCCGGGCGCGCCTTTGCCCCATGGGCTGTCCCATTCCATCTGGCGCGTTTCGCCTTCCGGGGTCTTGCGCCAAATCGCGAAGTCGCCCGCATTGCGCTTGCCTTCCAGCTTTTCAATCCGTCCCTCGCCTTCCTCGGTGACAGCACGCGCAAGCCTTCCGTAATCAGCGACGGTGGAGATGTCGAAATAGAGACCGCTGTCGAGCTCATAGCAGTGTTTGTCCGCCATGGCCTTGCCCCACTCGATCATCTCTTCGACATATTCGGTGGCGCGGGGATGCTGCTTCTTCTGGATTCCCAAGCGCGCGAGGTCGTTCTCGAAATCGGCCTGATAAAAGGCGGCGATGTCCCATGCGCTTTTGCCTTGGGTCGCCGCCATTTTCTCCATTTTGTCCTCGCCCTCATCCGCGTCAGACGTGAGGTGCCCCACGTCCGTGATGTTGATCACGTGGGTGAGCTTATAGCCCTTGTACTGAAGCGTGCGGCCAAGCGTATCGGCAAACACATAGGCGCGCATATTGCCGATATGCTGGTAGTTATAAACCGTTGGCCCACACGAATAGACCCGCGCCTCGCCTTCGTGGACGGGGACAAAGGGCTCAATTTCGCGGGTCAGCGAGTTGAAGAGTTTAAGCTCGGACATGGTGGGGCGCTTTTATGAGCAAAGCGCGCCGGGTCAATGGCCGATGCGCTTACTCAAAGCCGTGGAAGGTCACGTGCTCATCAAGCGGCACGCGCTCGCGTTCAAAATTGTTGAGCGGCGCGTCGGGGTCGCGGTAGCCAATCGCCATGCCGCAAAACAGCATGTAACGCTCATGATCGAGGCCGAGGTGCTCGCGGATCGTGTTGGCGTAAATCGCCATGAATTCCTGATAGCAGCTGTCGAGCCCCTCTTCACGAAGGAGCAACGCCACGGTTTGCAGCCACATGCCAGTGTCCGACCATTGCGGCTCTTTCATGAAACGCGGGAAGTAGGTGAACATGACGACAGGCGCATCAAAGCTGTTGGCGTTGCGCGCCATTGCAGCAGCGCGGCCCTCTTTGTCATCGCGCTCAATCCCCATCGCGCCAAACATGCCTGCTCCCACGGCGTGAAGGCGCGAGAGATAGGCCTCTTCCTGTTCGGGAGCGGTCCAGTCGTATTCGGGTTTTTCAGGGCCGTTCTTGGCAATCTTGGCCCGAAGCTCTTTGAGCGAGTCCCCGGTGACAACAGCGGCTTCCCAAGGCTGGAAGTTGCAGCCCGATGCCGCCCAACGCGCCGTGTCGAGCACGCGGCGGATGGTGGCGAGTTCGACCTTTTGGTCAGTAAACATCCGCACAGAGCGGCGGCTGGTGACGGCTTCGGTTACGTTCATTCTATGATTACCTCTACATCTACGTCATCGCCCCAATCGGGGTCATCAATCCTGTCTTGGCGCGCCTCGACAATCCAAGATGAGAATTCACGGAGGAATTGCACAAGAGTACTCGGGGCCTTGGTCACAACCAACTTATAGGGAGGCTGCTCCCGATTGAAGTCGGTCAGATAAATCATTGTTTCAAGGAAAGCGTCGGCATTGCGACCATGCCCTTCGAAACTCCCAAGGGATTCCGCAAGAGCTTCATAGAAATCTGTCTTGCTATGCCAGCTCGAACCGTCGATCTCTATTCTCCGAGGCGCCTCACTCACCGCCGCCGTCCGCCCTTCTCATCTTCGAACAGCTCCGCAAGCTGCTCCATGATCGTGCCGCCTAGTTGCTCGACGTCCATGATCGTCACCGCGCGGCGGTAGTAGCGGGTTACGTCGTGGCCGATGCCGATGGCGACCAACTGCACGGGTGACACATTCTCGATCCAATCGATCACGCCGCGAAGGTGGGCTTCGAGATAGCCAGCCGAGTTCACTGACAGGGTGCTGTCATCCACTGGCGCGCCGTCGGAGATCACCATCAGAATGCGGCGTTCCTCGGGGCGATAGACCAGACGCGAGTGCGCCCACAAAAGCGCTTCGCCGTCGATGTTTTCTTTCAACAGCCCTTCACGCATCATCAGGCCGAGATTGCGGCGCGCGCGGCGCCAAGGCTCATCGGCTTGCTTGTAGATGATGTGGCGCAGATCGTTGAGACGCCCCGGCCCTTGCGGCTTGCCATCGGCCAGCCATGCCTCGCGCGATTGCCCGCCCTTCCAAGCTCTGGTGGTAAAGCCGAGGATCTCGGTCTTCACCCCGCACCGCTCCAGCGTGCGCGCGAGGATATCGGCGCTAATCGCGGCGATGGAGATCGGACGCCCGCGCATGGAGCCCGAATTGTCGATCAGCAAGGTCACAATCGTATCCTTGAAATCGATATCGCGCTCGACCTTGTAAGAGAGCGCCGTGCCCGGCGACACGATCACGCGGGACAGGCGCGCGGCGTCCAGAACGCCCTCTTCCTGATCGAAGTCCCAGCTGCGGTTCTGCTGCGCCATCAAGCGACGTTGCAACCGGTTGGCAAGCCGCGTCACCACACCCTGAAGCCCGGTCAGCTGGCTATCAAGATAGGCGCGCAGGCGGTCCAATTCTTCAGCATCGCAAAGCTCAGGTGCTTCGATTTCCTCGTCGAACTTTTCGGTGAAGGCCTTGTAATCGAGGCCTTCGGGAATGTCGGCTTGCGGACGGTTCGGGCGCGTGGGCGCGTTGGAGGCATCGCCGTCTTCGCCCGGCTCGCCTTCCTCAAAGTCCTCATCGCCCTGCATTTCGGCCTCGGTATCACCCTCAGCCTCGCCCTCCTGCATTTCGCCAGCAGCTTCAGCAGTGTCGGGTTCGGCCTCGCCCTCTTGCTGCTCGTCGCCCGCGTCCTCTTCATCCTGACCATCGTCTTCGTCAGAATCGTCGTCTTCGGTCTGGTCCTGTTCTTCAGTCGGACGGGTCAGATCAAGGTCGCGCAGCATGTCGAGCGCGAGTCTTTGAAAGGCTTCCTGATCGCCAAGACTGTCTGTGAGGGCAGAGAGATCATTGCCGACCGCCTTCTCAATCGCCTCACGCACAAGGCTAAGGCCAGTGACAGCGCGCTCGGGAATAGGTTCGCCGGTAAGCTCCTCGCGCACCATCAGGGCAAGCGCGGTTTGCAGCGGCACTTCGGAAGCGTTTTGCGCACGGGTGATGCCGTCTGAATTGAGCCGCATCTCGGTAGCATCGTCGAGGTTGGCCTTGATCCCGTCAAAACGGTTCGCGCCAAGCGCCTCGTAACGGACCTGCTCGATCGCATCGTAGCAAGCCCGCGCAACGGGTTCAGGCGGCGCATTCACCGCATGAAGCCCCGCATCATGGTGGCGCAGCTTCAATGCAAAACTGTCAGCGAACCCGCGCGCTTCGCTCACCTGCTCCGCGGGCAAATCGCGTCCGGGCAATGGCACGCGAAAACGGTTGCCAGACGCGCCCGGCACGTCCGCGCTCCACGCAACCTCGACTTCCGCATCGCGGGAAATGGCGCGAGAGGCTCCGGTCAGGGCCTGCTTGAATTTATCGAGAGGTGTTTCTTCAGACATTACCGGTTGCCGTTAGCAACCCATGAGCCGTGGCGGCAAGGCGTATCTGATCAAACGATGCCCATTATACAATCGACTGCCCCGTGGCTTCCCAGTCCTTGAGGAAGCCTTCAATGCCCTTGTCGGTCAGCACGTGGTTGAACAGCGCATGGATCACCTTGGGCGGCGCCGTCATGACATCTGCGCCGATCTTCGCAGCTTCGAGCACGTGGGTGACGTGGCGAACGGACGCGACAAGGATTTCGGTATCGAAACCATAGTTATCATAGATCAGACGGATGTCCTCGATAAGGTCCATACCTTCAAAGCCGTTGTCATCATGGCGCCCAACGAACGGCGAGATAAAGGTTGCACCCGCTTTCGCCGCAAGCAGCGCCTGGTTCGCCGAAAAGCACAGCGTCACATTGACCATCGTGCCATCGCCCGTGAGCGCCTTGCAGGTCTTGAGCCCATCGACCGTCAGCGGGACCTTGATGCAGACATTGTCCGCGATCTTGCGAAGAACTTCGGCCTCTTTCATCATCGTCTCGTGATCGAGGGCGACGACTTCTGCGGACACGGGGCCATCGGTGATGCCGCAAATCTCGCGTGTCACTTCCATGAAGTCGCGGCCCGACTTGTGGATCAGCGACGGGTTGGTCGTAACCCCGTCCAAAAGGCCTGTTGCTGCGAGGTCCTTGATCGCATCAATCTCTGCAGTGTCGGCGAAGAATTTCATGGGCGGGGCCTTTCAATCGAGTCTCTCTTTCGACGCTGATTGCCCGTGTGGAGGGAGATTCGCAACCGGAGAGGTTCGTTGTTTCGGGGATGCCTTGTGCGCGATCAGCCCTAGAGCGACCTTCCAAGCCCAAAGACGCCGATCAGAAGCGGGTCGTTGGTTCCTTGCGGGTTGGCGCGAATGAGCGCTTCTTCATTGCCGATTTCGCTCCAGATCACATCGTCGATATTGCCCGCAAAACCCTGCACAATACCGCTGATATCTGACCCGCTTACTTCGCGCAGAAGTTCGGAAACCGCCGGGTCGGACGCAATGCGTAGCGCATCGCCTAGCTCTGGCACCATCTCGTCGATCAACCGTCCGCCCAACTCCCCGCGCAAGGCAGTGGTTGCCGCCTTTGGGCCCCCGCGCACCAGCTGAACCGCATTGGCAAAGCCGATGGTCCGCACCGCTTCGGTCACGATGGGCGCGGCCTTGAACGAGGCATCAATGGCAAAGTCGGCAAAAGCATCCTCCAACTGGGCCTTCACCA
Organism: Qipengyuania sp. S6317L1; assembly: GCF_023015615.1. Taxonomy (GTDB): domain Bacteria; phylum Pseudomonadota; class Alphaproteobacteria; order Sphingomonadales; family Sphingomonadaceae; genus Erythrobacter. The sequence continues at coordinate 290,410 of NZ_JALKAJ010000002.1, forward strand.
GCGTCGAGGTGAGAACCCTCGTCAGGACATTGCCACGCGATCCGAGCATGTCGCCAAGACCAAGCTGAGCCACTTGATTATCCCAGAACCCGCCGTCCGCGGTAAGCCTTGCAAAAGCATTCTCGCTTGACAGCAGAAGCAAACGCCGCACCGCTTCGGTCAGACTGAAACCGGACGTGCCGGCGCAAGCTGGAAGGCTGAGCGCTGCCGAAAGCGCGAGACCTCCCCCGATAAACTGACGGCGCGCGACCGGCGTATTTGCAGATGTGTGCGGGGATTTGTGCATATGTGCCTCCTCATTGACTGGCATATTCGCCTCACGCGGCATAGTTGTAGCCCTGCGATGAACCGCGTCCGAATTCTTGTCCTGAATGCAGCACTGGGGCCGCTTGATTACAAGCTGGCCGAAGCAATGGCTGTGGAAGCCGGGAGCGTCGTGGTCGCGCCCCTGGGCCCGCGCACCGTAACGGGCGTGGTGTGGGACGAAGGGCGATTACCGGGAGCAGAGGTTGACGCCTCGAAGCTTCGGGCGCTTCGCGAGGTCGTGCCGGTGCCGCCAATCTCAGCGCCGCTGCGTCGCCTGATCGAATGGACTGCCGACTATTACTGCGCCCCCCTTGCAAGCGTTGCCCGCATGGTTTTGTCAAGCGGCGGCGCATTGGGTGGGCCAACCACAACAACCGAATATCGGCTGGTCGAAGGGGCCGTGCCTGAACGTATGACCCCGCAGCGCGAGGCGGCGATTGAACTCTTGCACGGCGAGCAGGGCATTTTACGCGAACTATCCGAGATTGCAGGGGTTTCGACCGGCGTGCTTAGAGGTCTTGTGAATCAGGGCGTGATAGAGCCGGTGACGGTGGCGATTGATCGGCCCTATCCCCCTAGCGATCCTGATTTCCATCAGCCAGCATTGTCAGACGATCAAATGCGCGTTGCCAAGACGCTGGTAAAAGCGGTTGAGGCGCGCAAGTTTGAGCCATTCCTGCTCGATGGTGTCACAGGTTCGGGCAAGACGGAGACCTATTTTGAACCCGTCGCCGAGGCGCTGCGCATGGGGCGGCAGGTGCTGGTCTTGCTCCCCGAAATTGCGCTGACTGAGAATTTTCTCACACGGTTTGAACGACGCTTCGGCACAGCGCCGGTGCAATGGCACTCGTCGCTCAAATCCACCGAGAGGCGCCGAGCCTGGCGGGCGATCAGTGAGGGTTCGGCGCAGGTCATCGTGGGTGCGCGCTCGGCACTGTTCCTGCCCTATGCGAACCTTGGCCTGATCGTCGTCGATGAAGCGCATGAGATCAGTTTCAAACAGGATGACGGAGTGCGCTATAACGCGCGCGATGTGTCAGTCATGCGTGCGCGGTTCGAGAAGATCCCCGTGGTGCTCGCCAGCGCAACGCCTGCGCTTGAAAGCCTGCATATGGCGAACAGCGGGACTTACACAAAGCTTGAACTGCCCAGCCGATTTGGCGGGGCTGAATTGCCTGAAATCAAGCTCGTCGACCTTACAGAGCATAAGCCGGGGTCGGGATGCTGGCTGGCTGAGCCTTTGGTTGAGGCGCTTGGAAAACGGCTGGAGGCGGGCGAGCAATCGCTCCTCTTTCTCAATCGGCGGGGCTATGCGCCCCTCACCTTGTGCCGCAATTGCGGGCACCGTTTCCAATGCCCCAATTGCAGTGCGTGGCTGGTCGAACATCGGCTCTCACGCCGCCTTTCCTGCCACCACTGCGGACTTGAGGGACCAGTGCCCGACAGCTGCCCAGAGTGCGGCGAGGCGGATTGCCTGGTCGCCTGCGGGCCGGGTGTGGAGCGGATTGCCGACGAGGTTGCCGAACGCTTCCCCGATGCGCGCGTTGCGGTGGCGACCTCCGACACGCTTGGCTCGCCCGAACGCGCCGCCGAATTTATCGCCAAGGCCGAAGCCAAAGCCATCGACGTGATAGTTGGCACGCAGTTGGTGACGAAAGGCTTTCACTTTCCTGACCTTACCCTAGTGGGCGTGGTCGACGCAGACCTTGGCCTTGAGGGTGGAGATTTGCGCGCGGCAGAACGCACTTATCAGCAGGTCGCGCAGGTCGCTGGACGCGCAGGTCGCGGGTCGAAACCGGGAGAAGTGCTGATCCAAACGCGCCATCCGGAGGCGACTGTAATCGCGGCGCTAGCCGATGGCGACCGCGACGGGTTCTACGAGGCCGAAACCGAAGCGCGCCGCGATGCAGGGGCCCCGCCCTTTGGCAGATGGGCCGCGATCATCCTGTCGAGCGAGGACGAACGCGAAGTGCGTGATGTCGCGACGCGCATGGGCCATTCGCGCCCGCATCTGGACGATGTGATGATCCTTGGCCCAGCGCCCGCCCCAATGGCGCTCCTTCGCAACCGCTACCGCTACCGCTTCCTCATCAACGCGCGGCGCAGCGCCAATCTGCAAGGCGCGCTTCGTGATTGGCTCGCCACACAGGAATTCCCCCCCGGCGTACGCGTTGGCGTCGATATCGACCCATACAGTTTCGTCTAAACGCACGCACGCGGCACTTTTCGCACACTCACGCGTATGAAGGCCATGCCCAAAGCCACAACCCTAATTCCCGTTCTCGGTGACCAGCTCACGCGCAGCCTTCCCTCGATAATGGGGGCCACAAAAGATGGCAGTGTGGTCCTGATGATGGAGGTCTGGGGCGAGGCGACCTACGTCAAACACCACAAGCAGAAGATCACGCTGATCTTCTCCGCCATGCGCCATTTTGCGCAGGAACTTCGCGATGCCGGCTGGCAGGTCGACTATGTGAAACTGGACGATGAGGACAATTCGGGCAGCTTCACCGGCGAAGTCGCCCGTGCGATCGAACGCCATGATCCCGACACCATCCGAGTAGTCGAAGCGGGCGAATGGCGGGTGCAGCAATCGCTTGAGGAATGGGCGGACAAATTCGACTGCGAGGTCGAAATCCTGCCCGACAGCCGTTTCCTATGCTCGCATCAGGAGTTTCGCGACTGGGCCGAGGATCGCAAGCACCTCACCATGGAGCATTTCTACCGCGAGATGCGCAAGAAAACCGGCATCCTGATGAAGGACGACGGCAAACCTGTCGGCGGCGACTGGAACTACGACAAGGACAACCGCGAACCGCCAAAAGACGAGATGGACCCGCCGCCCGTCCCTAAATTCGAGCCCGATGAAATCACCAAAGAAGTGATGAAATTGGTCGAGGACCGCTTTGGCGACCACTTCGGCAATCTTGATAGCTTCCAATGGCCCGTCACCGCCACCGAGGCCGAGAAAGCCGCCGATGCCTTTTTCGCCCAGAGGATCGAGAAGTTTGGCCCCTATCAGGACGCGATGGTCCACGGGTCAGACGACCTCTATCACTCCATGCTGTCCACCAGCATCAATTGCGGCCTTCTGGACCCGATCAAGCTGTGCGAGAGAGCCGAGAAAGCGTACGAGGACGGCCGCGCACCCATCAATTCGGTTGAGGGTTTCATTCGTCAGATTATCGGCTGGCGCGAATACATTCGCGGTTTTTACTGGCTCAAGATGCCGGACCTGCAGACGGATAACAAACTGAACGCACAGCGCGTACTTCCTGAGTTCTTCTGGACCGGTGAAACCGATATGCGGTGCCTGTCTGACTGTATCCGCTCAACCCACGAAAACGCGCACGCGCACCACATTCAGCGGCTTATGGTGCTCGGCAATTTCTGCCTCCTCGCCGGTATCAATCCGAAGGATGTGCAGGATTGGTATCTCGCCGTGTACGCCGATGCCTATGAATGGGTGGAACTTCCCAATGTCTCTGGCATGATCCTCTATGCCGATGGCGGAAACCTTGCGACCAAGCCCTACGCGGCAAGCGGCAATTACATCAACAAGATGTCCGACTACTGCAAGAAATGCACATACTCGGTCAGCAAGAAAACGGGCGAAGGTGCGTGTCCGTTCAACCCGCTCTATTGGCATTTCATGGACCGCCATCGCGACCGGCTGGAAAGCAATCACCGGATTGGCCGCATCTATTCCAACTGGGACCGCATGGATAAAGAAAAGCGGCGCGATTACCTTGAGAGCGCGCAGCACTTCCTCGACAGTCTTGAGCCTGCCGACAAAAGTTGGGCGCGAAACGGCTAACCCGGCTGAAGCGCTTTCAACAACCCTGCAGCCGCTCTGGTATCGACATACTCTCGAAACCGCGTAATCTTGCCATCCTCAATCTCGCCGACAACGCACAAGATAAGCTTGAACGGTGCGCCATCAGGCAACGTTCCGCACACGTCGTGCTCCTCGATGAAGCCGGTGTCCGTGGCTTGGCGTACCGGATTTTCATAGCGAAAATCGGGCACCACCTTGTGCACCAAGGCGGTGAAACCCATCAGTGTTTCGGCATCCATCGGCGCACCGCCGTTTTGTGTCCCTTGGAAAGTGTCAGCGCAAAGGCTTCGCGCAGTCTCCAGGTCCGCCACTTCGAGCGATGTAAAAAAAAGGCTGGCGATTTTGACGTTGTCCATGGGAGCGGACGCTACGGCTTTAGCGTAAGCATTGGAAGAGGTTTCGCAGCCACACCAATGCGCTTTCGACAAATCACTCGACATTCAGCACAAGCACCGCAAAAGTCCTGAAAAACTTACACTCAGGAGAGAGCCCACATGCTGACCGTACACCACCTTCGTATTTCGCAATCAGAGCGTATCGTCTGGCTGTGTGAGGAGCTGGGGCTCGAATACGATCTCAAGCTCTATAACCGCGATTCCGAGACGCGCCTTGCTCCGCCAGAATTGAAAGCGCTCCACCCGATGGAGATCGCGCCGGTCATCACCGATGGCGACTTGGTTCTCGGCGAAAGCGGCGCGATCATGGACTATATCGTGGGCAAATATGCGCCCGATACGGACTTGGTGCCCGGCCCCGACAGCCCCAATTTTGCGCAGCATCTGTATTGGTATCACTTCGCCAATGCGACGCTGATGACCAATGGCATGATGAGCATTGCGGTGAATGCCGTCGGCGCACAGATGCCACCCCCGCTTGCCAAACGTATCACCAATGCCTGGGCGCATATCGAAAAGGCGTTGGGCGAGCACGAATATTTTGGCGGGACGCAGTTTTCGACCGCCGACATCATGCTGGGCTTTTCTCTCACAACGGCGCGCGCGTTCAGCGATATGAGCATCGAGGGCATGCCGAATTTGCAGGCCTATCTGAAACGCATCGGCGCGCGGCCCGCTTATCAGGCGGCGATGGCCAAGGCTGAACCGGGTTTTCCGCCCAAACTCGACTGATCGTCCAACCTCTCGCCTCATCTTTGGAACAATCTATTCTCCCGCCAGTAGGTGAGGGAAGGACACTGGTGTCAAAAGGCAATTCAAGGAGAGAGCCAAAATGTCAGATCACATTTACAAAGTCGTCACGGTCGTGGGCAGCTCGACCAAGTCGGTCGAAGATGCCATTCACGGCGCGGTTGCAAAGGCGAATGAGAGCATTCGCAACATGAACTGGTTCAAGGTCGTCGAAACACGCGGTCACATCGAAGATGGTTCAGTTGCCCATTTCCAAGTCACATTGGACATCGGTTTTACACTCGATTGATCGGGTCAAAGGAGCAACAATCCATGAAAACGACCAATTCCGCCTCCGCCCGCTACGAAGGTCTGGGCAAAACCGGAAAAGGGCATGTCTCCACCAAATCCGGTGCGCTCGACAATCCTTATGGTTTCAACACCCGCTTTGAAGACGCGGCGGGCACCAATCCCGAAGAGATGATCGCCGCAGCGCACGCCTCATGCTTCACGATGGCAACCAGTTTTCAACTGGCAGAAGCCGGGCACGAGGACGGCGAACTTCATTGCGATTGCGATGTGACCCTCGAAGATGATGGCGAAGGCGGCTTTGTCGTCACGAAAAGTGCATTGAAATTAAAGGGCAAGTTACCCGGTGTCTCAAAGGGCACGTTCGAGGAGCTTGCGAACAAAGCAAAAGAAAATTGCCCTATTTCAAAGCTTCTCGATTGTGAAATAACGCTCGAAACCGAGTTTGAAGGGTAAGAGCGCAAGCAGGGCGGGACGACGTTGGAACCTTATCAGCCACTCAGCCGCTCTATTTCAGGCCACAAGGCGGTCGTGACCGGCGCCGCCAGCGGTATGGGCCGGGCGACCGCGCATCTCTTCGCCTCTGAAGGGGCGTTGGTCGCGGTCACTGACCTTGAGCAGGCGAAATGCGATGCGGTGGCAAGCGAGATCAACAAAGCTGACTATTCGGGCCGCGCTTTTCCCCTTGCTGTTGATGTGAGCGATGAGGCCGCGATCAATTCTGGCGTTGAGCGTATCGCTGATGAATTCGGCGGGCTCGACATTGTCGTGAACAACGCAGGTTTCGCGCGCCACGCGCCCATCGAGGATGAAAGCTATCCCGGTATCTGGGACGCGAGCATTGCCGCAATGCTAACCGGGCAGCAAAGGATGATCCGCGCTGCCATGCCGCATCTTCGCAAAAGTGACTGCCCGCGCATCGTCAATATTGCTTCGACCGAAGGGCTTGGCGCGACGCCCGGCAATTCGCCCTATGTCGCGGCGAAGCACGGGGTGATCGGGCTTACACGGGGCCTCGCCGTGGATCTGGGCCGCGATGGTATAACGGTCAATTGCATCTGCCCCGGCCCGATACGCACCGGCATCACGCAAGGCATCCCTGAAGAGCACAAGGAAATCTACGCCAAGCGCCGCGTGCCTTTGCGCCGCTATGGCATCCCGGAGGAAGTCGCGCATATGACGCTCTCACTGGTGCTGCCTTCGGCGAGCTTTCTGACAGGTGTCGCGATCCCCGTCGATGGCGGGCTTACAATCAAAAACGCTTGAGATGCGCGCTCTGGTCGGTCACATAGGAGCGATCCAGCACCACAAAGTCGCCACAAGTGTAGCTGACGTTGCTATGCGTTTTAGTGCGTATCCGAGAGGCCGCGTTGCGAATATAGCTCGAAGTGACATCGTGGGCTGGCGTTTGAGCGTAAATACTCGACGAGTTCATCCAGCCAAGAATGTCGAAGGTCCATTTCGGGTAAGGCGTATTGCCCGGGTCCCCCGATTTCCTACTGCGCGCGCGCTTGTTATCGCAGGCCGATGCTTCAGATGGCGCACCACACGATAGATCGTCTTCCTCGATCAAAGAGGTCTTTATTGATCGATTTGATTTAAACTCCTGTACAGTGTCTCAAGTGTCTCAAGCGGCGAAAGCGACGCGCAAAAGATTGACACGAAGCACGGCCCATACGCATGGGAGGGCCCACCATGCTTCTTGATCGTAAACCCCCAGCAAAAACGAGCGCCGAGATGAGCTCCTCGATGTTGTCAGCGACCGTGCCCGAGATTGCGGTGCTTCTGCCGTGCTACAATGAAGCGGGCGGGATAGCGAAGGTGATCGCGGATTTTCGCAAGAGTCTGCCCGCGGCCAAAATCTACGTTTATGATAACAACAGCTCCGACGGTACGGTGGAGATAGCGCGCGAGGCAGGGGCAATCGTGAGGCGAGAGCCGCGACAGGGCAAAGGCCATGTGGTGCGCCGGATGTTTGCTGATATCGAAGCCGATATTTACGTCATGTGCGACGCCGACGACACTTATGACGCAGGCGCGGCAGGCGTATTGGTCAGCGCGCTCCAAAGCCAAGGTCTCGACATGGTGGTGGGCGCGCGTCAGCAGGAAAAAGCGGGCACTTACCGCCCGGGCCATGAGTTCGGCAATTGGATGCTCAGCGTGCTGGTGCGCAAGATCTTTGGCGACCAATTCCGCGATATGCTGAGCGGCTACCGCGTTTTTTCGCGCCGCTTCGTGAAGTCTTTCCCGGTGATGTCGGGCGGCTTTGAGATCGAAACCGAGCTTACCATTCACGCGCTTGAGCTGGAGATGCCAGCGAGCGAAATGCCTATCGCGTTCAGCGATCGCGCGCCGGGTTCTGAAAGCAAGTTGCGCACATTTCACGATGGTTTTCGAATCCTTGGCACCATAGTGAACCTGCTCAAGCAAGAGCGGCCTATGCAGTTTTTTTCTGCCTTCGCCGGGCTGCTGGCGCTCGTGTCCGTGGCCCTCGCTGTGCCTATACTGGGGACCTATCTCGAAACCGGGCTCGTGCCGCGTTTCCCGACAGCCATCCTATCGAGCGCTTTGATGCTTCTGGCGTTCCTGTTCCTATTTAGCGGCTTGATCCTGCAAACCGTCACACGCGGTCGGCAAGAAGCAAAGCGGATGCGGTATCTCGCGGTGCCCGGTGTCCATGCGACCCTGGGGGACGGCGAGCCAGGCGAGAGCGACGCCTGACATGGAAATGCCGCGCTTCCTGCGCTTTGCCCTTGTTGGCGCAACAGGCTTCCTCGTGGATATCGCCGCGCTTTATGCAAGCTTTGCGCTTGGAGCGGGGCTCTATACCGGGCGCGTCATTTCGTACCTTTGTGCGGCAACCTTTACATGGGGGGTGAACCGACGCTTCACGTTTGCCAGCGAAGTGCCGCCCAGCGTGAGCGAATGGCTGAAATTCCTGGTCGCAAACGCTGGTGGCGGGCTGGTCAATTACGCGACCTATGCGGCGCTGGTTTCGTGGGGTACCGGTTTTATAGGGCATCCGGCATTGGCCGTGGCCTGCGGGTCGATAGCGGGGCTGGTGGTGAACTATCTGGCAAGCAGCCGCTTCGTCTTTAATGAGAAGATACCAAACTAAGCTGCTGTTCAAAAAGTGTTATATACGCATCGAGAGTGTTCTGAAGAGAGAACTCTCTAGCTCTTGCGGTAAGCGCGTCGGAGCCTCTTGGTAGGGACAAGCGCCGCGTCATAGCCTGCGCCAAAGCCGATGCGTCGCCGACGGGCACAAGGTTCTCCTCGCCCAGCGGTGCGAGCACCTCGGCAATGCCCGTTGGTGCTTTTGTGGCAACAATCGGGGTTCCGCAGGCCAGCGCTTCGAGAACGACATTGCTCGCCCCTTCCCACCGTGACGAGGAGACAAACAGATCAGCCTTCGCCAGATGCTTTGCGACATTGTCGACATGACCAAGGAGTTCGACCCGTTCGCTTACCCCCTTGGCTTCAGCATGGCCCCGAAGGCGCATCATCCAGGCCTGGCTGCCGCGCCCCAAGATCCGCAAAATCGGTTTTGGCTGGGTGCTTATAAGCGCGAGAGCGTCAATGAGGGTCGCAAAGTCCTTCTGTTTGGAGAGGCGGCCAATGCCAAGGATCACGGGGCGCTCATTTTCCGGAGTTTGCAGGCTGGTGCTTGCAAAACGCGCGGCGTCGATGCCATTGGGAATGACCGACAGCTTGTCGGCGGAAATGCCAAGCCCGCTTTCAATTTGCTCCCGCAACTCCTCCGAGACCGCGACGACATGATCCATCGCGCGATATTGCAACGCCTCTTGGCTCGCGATCGCTTTGCGGATCAACCAGTTCGATTGCCCTTGCGAGACAACCGCATTGCTTGCTCTGGCAAGAGACCGCGGTCGCTTGCTGTCGGACAACGATCCAAGCGCTTTTGCCACATGCCAGTGCATCTGATTGCCAGCGGAGAAGATGAGCGCAGGGGCGCGGGACTTGAACGCCTCGGCAAGAGCGCCCTGATGCCTCAGAGAATCCCAATCGCGTTGCGCTGTGGTCTGGTCTGCGAGAATGGGGTTGAGCGGCGCACACTCTCGCGCCTCCTCCAAGAACTCGCCCTGCCCTCGCAGCGGCCAAAGCTCGAAATCAAGGCCCGCAGAGCGCGCGGCTCTGGCGATGCGAAGGAGGTTGCGCACCACCCCGCTTGCCCGAAGGTCATAGACAATAGCGCCGATCACGCGGCGGCTCGTCACCGACCGTCTCGCAGCCAGATCACGGCGTTGCCGTAAGGGCTCTCCAATCGGCGGTACCCAGCGTTCCGAGCAAATTCCTCGATCGGCACTTCGAGACCAAGTGCATCGACATGGTCGAAGTTCTCATAGCCCGTCACTATCGCATCAGGCCGGGTCTGAGCGAGATACTCGGCAACGGTGCTGTGCGTGGTTATGCGCAAAACATCCCGGTCCGCTTCTGCGATCATATCGCCGGTGCGGTAGGCAAAGGGGCCGGTAGCGAAGGTGGGATCGAGGGGAAGGCCGCTTGCAAGCACCACTTCGGGGCTGAGGCTCGCGGCGAGGCCATCAAGCCCGGCTTTTGCAGCTTCGCGAGCGAGAAACGCGCCCTCGGACTGGATGACCAGCGGGTTGGCATCATCACTCATGGCGCCCTTCCAGATCTGAAACACCGGCTGCCCAACCCCTACGACGGCGGCAAGGATAAAGGCGTATTTGGCAAAACTCGCGACCTTGCCGCCCTTCTCGCAGTGCTCCTGCCAGACGAGGCCAAATCCCACGAACAGCGGCGGCAGAAGAGGCATGGCGTATTGCCGCCAGGTGGGTGTGGGAGCGACAGTGGCGACAAGCCCGGCGAACACCAGAACGTCGATCAGAAGCAAGATGGGCCGCTGCGCCTCACGTGCTCGCACAGATGCCAGACGCAGCCACACGTACACCACCAGAGCAAACAGCGCAGGCCCCCTGATCAGCGTCAAGAACACGTCGCGCAACTTGGCGAAGAAGGTCAGACGATCCTCAAGTCCATTGGCCGCGTACCATGCAAGCGGAGCTTGGGCATGATAGCCGAAGTTGCCATAATCGAAAGCGAGAGGCGCTGCTTCCCGAAACCAAAGGAGCGGGGCAAGTGCGAGCGCGAGCCCGATGGTCGCGGCGGCGGACCACAGAATTGCGGTGCGCCACGGCATCGCTCTCACAAGTGCGGCCCAGACGGGAAATCCAGCAAGGCAAAGCGCAGGCGCAAGGTAGGATATTTTGGTTCCCGCTGCCATCCCAAGCACAGCGCCAGCAATCGCCCATACCCAAAGCCGCCCCGCGCTCCGGCGCGTCTCGGCAAGCTGAATGGCGGCCAACAATATCGCTCCGCTCAAAAGAAGCGCTGGCAGCGCGTCATTGCGCACCACCGTCACGCTAAACGCAAAAGTGTGGCACAGCGCGAGCAAGATGCAGCAAATCGCAGCGCGGCCCGCATCCAACCGAAGCCTGCGCAACGCCGCATAGGCGAGCACCAAGGCGCCTCCTCCCGAAAGCGCGGTGACCACACGCGAGGCGAGAAAGCCATATCTTTCGAACAGTTCAAACAACGGTGCGAAGAAATATATCTGATAAGGCGTTTGTAGGTAAAGAAAATCGCGAAACGGGACGAAGCCATCACTCGTCAGTTGAGCCGCCGCGATATACTGCGTCTCATCGTGGTTGATGGGCGAAATGAGAGCCAGGAGGGGCAACAACACGCACGCCGCAGCAAGCCAGCCCAAATGGGCTTGCTGTGGTGTATCAGCGGCCCCTTCTCCGGGGACCGGGGGTGAAATGCCCATATCGCTCATCGCCTTGCTCATGGCGCGTCAAACCTTTAATGGCCAGCGCCGTTCGCAAATTTGAGAAGTTTGATGCGCATTTGGCTCAAAGATGATGTCTTGAGGCGCGTCATGCGCAACACCGGCATGCTCGGCGTTGGCAAAGTGGGAGGTGCGGTTCTGCACCTTGCCTCAATTGCCGTGACTGCGCGGGTTCTCGATCTCAATGAGTTCGGCCTCCTGATGCTTTTTCGCAGCCTTGCACAAGGGCTTGCCGCTTTCGCCAAGTTCCAGTCATGGCAAGCCATGGTCCATTTCGGCGCCGCTTCCTATGAAGCGAACCATATGGGAGAGGTGCGCAGCCTCTGGTTTCGCCTTGCGACTATCGACTTCGTCGTCGGGTTCGTAGCCATGGCACTTGGTGGTGTACTGGCCTTTGGCGCGGGTGAAACGCTCAGCATTCCAGCCGAATTCGCCTCTGTCGCGGCCCTCTACTGTCTCATCGTGCCCTTACAGGTGGCAGGCACGCCCACAGGCATTCTTCGCCTCGCCGACCGCTTTGACCTGATGGCTTGGCAAAGCCTTGTGACCCCGGCAGTCCGCTTGATCGGGGTGAGCATCGCCTATTTATTCGGCACACCGCTTTGGGCGGTGGTCCTCGCTTGGGTCTTATCCGACATATTGGGCGACGCGTTTCTCTGGGTCTGCGCCATTATTGTCGCCAAAGCGAAGGGCATTATCTCAGCAGGAGGATCAACTGCGCCAACCACGATCCCCTCGAACCTTTTGTGGCGCTATCTCCTCGGCACCAATTTCAACGCCTCGCTTCAACAAGGGGCCTTGCCGCTCTTGACGCTCGTTATCGGAGGGGCTCTCGGAGCTTCGGCGGCCGGAACTTATCGCCTTGCCCAGACCTTGCTCGAAGCCGTGTTCGCCCCTGTCGAACTCGCCATGCGCAGTCTTTTTCCGGAGATATCCAAACTGCAGGCGGCAACGGGCGCACGCTTGAAAGAGGTCATGCGCCATGTGGGCTCGACCCTGCTGTTCGTCTCCATCCCGGCGAGCCTCGTCCTGTATTTCGGAGCCGACATCATCGTTGCCCTCATCGCAGGTGAAGCCTATTCGGGAGCCGGACAGCTTTTGTCTCTCCTTGCATGGACACTTCCTGCGCTTTTCCTCGCAGCGATTTGCGAAACCTTCATGCTGGGAAGCGGCAGATCGCTTGCACCGGTCCTATCGCGGATCACCATTGTCGGGTCGGTGCTTGCGGTTATTTTTCTCAGCGCAAAAGAGTTGGATCTTGCTGGTCTGGGATCAACGATCCTGCTTGCTAGCTATGCAGGGCTGCTCGTGCTTCTTGTGCCGACCGGTCTTGCTCTTCTTGGCAAACGGCAGACTGGGGCTCAGAAATAGCGGGCTTGGCGGGGCGTTCATCGTGCAGGCGTTGCGCCAAGATTTGTCTGACCAGTTCAAGATCCTCGGGCTTATCGACGTCAATCGGCGCTTCGGCATCCAGTACAATGGGTTTGGCAACCAGCCCCATTTTACGGCTTGCCATGCCAAGGCCTTTCTCAAAACCAACCCGCCGGAGTAGAAATGCCAGGAAGAGCGAGGGGCCAAAACTGGCAATCAGTTTGATGCCCTTCTTTCGATCCTGTTCGACCTCGCGCCAGTGGTCGATTGCGGGCAGACATAGATCGCTGTTGAAGGCGAACAGGTTCGCGCCCGAATAATGCCCATCCCTGAATTTGAGCCATGTGCGCCGTGTACCGGGAAAGCGGCTTTCAACGACAGAACGCTCGCTCACGCCGACACCAATGTCGCAACCTCCTGCGCATGACAAGAAACTCTGCACCCTTCGCCCAGTCAAAAGGGCATTGTCCGCCGTGGTTACCAGAACCGGCCAAGGTGCGTCAGGGGTCCCGAGTATGGATCGCAGACTGCTGGCAATGCCATTGCCGCTGGTCATTAGTGCAATCCTTGGGTCGCTCAAAAGATCGGAAGGCTCACCGCTTGATATGAGGCCGGTGTCCTGCGCAAGGACAACCACCCTCGCAACGCGATCACTGTCGAGCAGCGCACGCACCACCCGCGATAACATCGTACGACCTTCAATTTCGATCAGAGCCTTGGCGGGCACGCCAAGCCCCTTTGCCAGCGGATCGCCGTCCGGGCGCTCGCCTGCGAGAACGATCGCTGTCCAATCGCGCATTTTGGCTGGGTCTATGTCTTGCATTCTGGGTGACAAAACTTTGCTCCGAATGGTTCGCTACCGAAACAAAGACGAATAGGCTGACGAGTTCCCTTTGCCATGGCCTAAAACGAGAGGCTATCCAAGTGGCGAAGGCGTTTCCGCGATGAATAGCCCCGCCTTGGAGACAAAAGAGAACCGCGTGGCCGAGCGAGATGAGGCGCTGATTGATCAACAATAGGCAAGGCGCGAAATAGCCTGGCGCGGTGAAACCGCCACCAACCGGTTCGATGAGACCCGTTCTACTGCACCAGTTCCAATCCTTGCGCCTTGGCGAGATAGCCCAGCATTGCTGTTTCCGTCTTTGTGAGGTCAGGCGCGCTCTGCTCTACGCTCCCCACGGCTTGGCGTTTTTTATATGATGCGTCTCGCAAGGAAATGACGGCTGGGTGGATATAGCTGTTTCTGGCAATGGTGGGGGTGTTGCGCAGCACGTTCGCTGCTTCTTCGCTCATTGCTTTGATGGTCGGTTTTTCGACGCTGATACACAGTTCGAAGGCAGCAAGCGTCCCTGCCCAGGTGCGAAAAGTCTTGGCGGTGATGTGCTCGCTATCTGCAACATCCTGAAGCCAGTCGTTCACATGTTCAGAACGCGCGCAATAGATTTCGCCATCAGACCCGATGTAGCGGAAAAGTTCCTTTCCCGGCAATTCATCAATCTTCTCAAGAATTTGGAGCAGCCGGCGATCACTGATCTGGCGACGAACCCGCTTTCCACCCTTCGCGGTGTAATCCAGGCGAATAGCGTCATCAGTCATTTTTACATTGCGTTGTTCAAGCGTGCAGGCGCCGACCACATCGCCCTCGCCCGTGCTGCTCCCAATACGCAAAGGCGCGTTGTCGAGCAGCCGAACGAGCGCTGAGATAACAAGCTCTTTATCCGGTTCACCAACTTCGCGAAAGACGCGCCGCACCCGGCGCCGGATTCTCGGCAAGGCGGCTCCAAATTCGACTAGCCGGTTGAACTTGGTTTGCTCCCGGAATGCGCGCCAGTTGTCGTGGTATCTGTATTGTTTGCGGCCAGCATCATCCACGCCGGTCGCTTGCAAATGGCCGTTAGATTGTGGGCATATCCACACCTCACGCCACGCGGGCGGCAAGCCCAAAGCTTTCACCCGAGCCAGTTCGGTTTCGCATTTCAAAGCGCGACCGTCTGTATTGAAGTAAACGAAGTCGTCCTTTTTGCGTTTTCGCGCAATACCGTTGTCGCTTTCCTCGACGTAAATCAGGTCATCGGGCAGCTGTTTGTCGCCTGCCGTAAGATCCATCATTTGCAAGGCAGCGACAACGGTCATGTAGTTGGCTCATACGTAAAGGGTCTCAGGTTCATGAGGCCCGAAATCGACTTAGGCGTTTTCGGCGATGATCTTCTCGATATCTGCCATGTCATGGTTTGTGAGATCCTTGTCGATCTCGGCCACGATGCGCTTTTCGACCTCCTGGTGCCATTCCTTGCGCAATTCACCCAAGGTCGAAGGGTCGGCCGCGACAATCAGCTCGTCAAATTCGCCGCGATGCGCCCGCTTGTAAAGCATATCGGCAAGGTCGTGCGCGAAGCGATCCTTGGCGAGCTGGTGCCAATCGGTATCGTCCACGGCGGACTTGTGACCTGTGCCGTCGAACATGCGCCCGCGGCGGTTGGCCGCCTGTTCGCGTGTTGGCGGATTATCCTGTTCCTTCTTACGCTCAACATCGAGGTGGGGCGTCTTGGCATCGCCGATATTGCGCATGAACAATGCCTTTTCCCCATCTGCAACCAGGACAAGGCAGCCTCTTGCGATGTTGCTTGAATCATCGTTCAAATCGGGAAGCTTTTGCGTTTCATAGACCATTGCGGATCTCCTTTTCCTGTGTGTTACAAATCGATAGTGCGCGGGTCGCGCGCCCCGGCGTTAGCGACCGGTTCGGAACAAGCGTTCAAGAAAGCCCGGCTCTTCAAGTGGTTGAATTCGGCCGTACTTCATATACCGCAGCGAGGCGTCGCTATAAGGGCGCGGAGCAGTCCATTGATCAGGTTTACTGCTGTGAATCGATGCCGGTGTCATAGAGTAATTCCTTTAATAGTCAGGCTCATGCAGCGCCCCTGTTGAGGCCCATGCCACGCTTCGCCCGGTTTCCCCGTCTTGTAATAAGATCAATCAATCGACGTGCGATTGGTTCCAAATATCGCAAGAGAAATGACAACCAACGCCCGTTGCTTGCATCGTACGCAGCTTACGCCTTGCGGACCTCCGAATGGCTCTTGAAAACCTCCTGCCCGTCGTTCTGCTCGATCTTGTATGACGGGCAATCTTCGCTGGCATCGCGCGTTACTTCGTTGCCATCGATCTTAAGCGTGCGCTTCTGCGTATAGACCTGCTTGACCTCGCCGCTGGCTGTCCCATCGCCCCAGTCCCACTGGACCTTGGTTCCTTCCGAATATCCACTCATACTCTCTTCCTTTCCGACTTGATTGGTTGGAGTTAAACGATTTCCTGAACGACGGCTTTGACCGAGGTGTGTTCGTCATCTTCGGGTGACGCCACCGCCGGCTTTTCATTGATCCATTGGTCATTCTCGACTGCGTCGAGCATAAGTTTTGCGATGTCGCCTGTTCTGCTGCGGATCAGATCCTCGCGAATAACGCGGTCGGTGATGACGGCATCGGGCGACGGGTCTGCATCCATGATCCAGCCGGGGCGAACCGCGGTCCAGCGCAGGTTATCAAGCCGCGTCAGCTGCGCCTCCATATCCTCCATCTGTTTGAAGACCATCGACAAAGCCGGAAGCGTTGCCTGAAAATGCGCAGGGCCACGGTCGAGCGTTTCAACAAAGGTCGCTGAAACCACTATCAGGCGATCGATGGACGCTACTTTCATAGCGCCCGCGATGCGCAGCGTGCCTTTGGTATAAAGGGGCGGAGGGTCAAACAAGGTCGCAGGATCATTGCCAACCCCAAGGCACGAGACAACGGCGCTCGATCCTTCAAGCGCGTCTGTCAGGTCGTCTTTGAGGACATCAGCCTGAACAGTGGTCACCTTGGAGTGGGCATGGCTCGTCCCGTTATGTGAAATCGCCTTTACATCGAAGCCGCGCTGCGCGGCTTGATCCACAACGCGCGAACCCACGCGGCCGGTGGCTCCGAAAACGGTGATCTGCATGCTCAATATCTTTCTATGCTTGTCGCACCATCGAAGCGGTGCGTTTAAATTTTACGCTTGCTCCGCCCCAGTGACGTCTATCCGGTGATAGCCTTTGTGATTGCGATCGAGGCCGCGCTTGCCGTGCCGGTTGCAAATGCGCCCCAAAGGATGTCGATAATGCTGACTTTGGTGGACCAGGTTTTCAGCACACCCTGGCTGGTGAGATCATAGGTCGCATAACACAGCCCGCCCAGCAGCAGCCCGTCGAGAAGCGCCGCTCCAACGCCGCCTTGCACAAGCGCGGGGGCAAGAACGAACCAGGCCATCCCCGCAAGATAAATGAAATAGAAGATAAGAGCCGGAGCCATCCGGAAATCCTCTGCCATCACTTCGCCGATATTCGGGCGGTAGAGATTTGAACCTGCCCAACTCAGCCAGAGCGCATCCAAAGCTCCAAAAATGATAGCAGCACAAAGGATGGCGATAGCCAATTGCATGTCGGGGTCTCCTGATCGGTGTTCCCCGTATTTACCGCAAGCCGGCGCTTTCGTTCCCAACACTAAGCATTGCAGGGCCCGGTGCATCGTAGCCTGGCATCATGCGCCAAAGCTATTTTTGCACTTCTTGCTCGCGCTCCACAGTGACGCGCGCGATATGGTTTGTGCCTGACTGATGGATCAACAACGATTGGCCATCCAATGAGGTGCGCATGTGGCGTAATATCCCGCCGAAAAATTCGCCGCTCGAAGGGGTACCAGAGGGTATCGGCCAGCTTTGAAACGTTTCGGTTTCGGGCTCAAACCGGACCAGCATATCGGGCCGCACACCGCTTTCATTATACCACACCGCGCCATCAAAGATTGCGATGGCATACGGGTGAGATTTGGGGCCACTGGGCGATGGCCATTCCTTGATTGCACCGGTTTCGGGGTCATAGCGCCCTAGACGGCCCAGCCCCGAATTGACCCACCAGATCATGCCGTTTTCATCGATATCGAGGCGACGCACCGTGGTCCCTTCTTCGGGCAGAGTGACCTCGGTGACTTCCATCGTCTCCGGGTCCGCTCGCAAAAGGCAATTGGCACCGTTGCACGCGACCCATATCGTTCCGTCACGGGCGATCTTCACGCCGTATGGACGGGAATTCTCGCGCGGGCTGGGAACGAGCCTGACTTCGCCGCTCGCCGGATCGAGGCGACCGATCATATTGCTGCCCTGAAGGCTGAACCACATTATCCCTTCCGCATCGAATTCTGCCGTGTGCGGGTCGCGCGCGGCGGGATCGGGCATGGGAAATTCCGTGATTTCAGTTGTTTCGGGATCAAACCGGCCAATGGTTGCATTGCGGTTGCCGGTGTACCAGGCATAGCCGTTGGGCCCGATATTGACAGAGTGCGGCTTTGCCCCTGTGGGGAGGCGAAACTCCTCCATCCGGCCCGACTGGGGATCAAGCCTTCCGAGGATATCGCCCCATTGGCCCACCCACCAGATTTTCCCATCCGGCGCTTCGACCGGGTCGCGCGAGCGTTGGCCCAACGTTGGCACCTGCCATTGCTCGAACCGGATCGAGATATCCCCGTCCACCGGGGTCGATGCCCGGTTGCCGCTTGGCGGAAAATTGCCAGCGAGATAGTCGAGAATTTGCCCTTCCATCTCGCGATTGCGCGAAAGGTCGATCATGGTCGCGGTAAGCGCCTGCCAATCCTCGCGGCTATAGCCAGAACTGCGCTCAATCAGTTGCGGGCTATGGCACGTGCCGCACACCGCTTCGACCAGAACCTTGCCCTCCCCATCGGGCAAGGCATGCGCGCTTGGAGAGAACGCAAACAGGGCAAGAACAAAAAGCGAGCGAACAGCGTTGCGGAGCATGGCGATGCCTTTGGTTGCAAGGGGTCTTTGCGACGATAATTGCAGGCAATCGCAATGCAAGGCCCAACCCACCTGCGGGGCGGTGCAAGCCCAGCGGAAAGTTACTCTCCCCGCCCAATCGCCTCGAGAATGGCTTGCCATGACACCAGCTTGAAGTTTTGCGCTTCGGGCCGGTTGTCGCCGTCCTGAGCCACGAACAATCCCTCTGGGTAAGACGGGCCAAAATTGCCCAGCGCAAGTTCAATCCCGTCCGTCTCTTCGGCGGAACCAATGGCGCTTTCGCCAATGCGGAAGCGGCCAAGCGCGGTCATGGCAGGCAGGGCGTAAACCGCATAGGCGTTGTCGCCCTGGCTCGATGCCACGAGATAGCCGCCATCGCTGCCGGCAGGTGCAAGAGCGAGCCCCTCCACATCAGCAACCAGCTGCTTATTGTCGATTGCCGCAACAAGACTGCCTCGCCCAGTGACGGTGTCAAAGCGCCAGATGCCGGCAGCTTCCTCGCCGACGTAAAGCGAGCGCGTGCGCGGATCGAACACGCAACCTTCGGGCTGCGTGGGAACGCTGGCAAAGGTGCTCGTGACGTTCGACCAACCATCGCCGTCGCGTTGCACAATGTTCAGTGCAATACGCCCGTCCTTGATCGGGCTGTACATGGTGACAGAGCCATCTTCGAGGGTCTCCCCCATGCAAAACCCGTAAGCTTCACCCGGCCCTGCATCGACCCTTGTGATCTCGCTCAAATTCCCGGTCGTCGTATCCAGCGACGCAAGCAAAATCTGGGCATTCACGGGATCGCCCCGGTCACTTGCCGCGACCAGAACCATGCCATTATCAAGCGTGATGAGATCAACGTTGTTGAGAAGCCCGGCCCGCAGGAAGCTGCGCACAGTGCCCTCAAGGTCATAAACGTAAAGCCCCGCCTTCTTGTCAGTTGCAACGATCAGGCTTGCCGCTGGATTGCTTTCATTACGCCAAATTGCAGGGTCATCGGCTGCATCCTCATTCGCGGTGCCCACAGGCTCGGTCTGTGCAAGGGCGCTAACCGAAACTGCAGGATCACCGTAAATCGGGGCGTTTGCGCATGCGGAAACCAGCCCCAAGGCCGCGATGGAAAGTACTCTCAAACTGCTCATCATCAAAATGTCACCCGCGCGCCGAATTTTATTGTCCAGTTATACTCTTCATATTGCAGAAGGTTTTCTTGTCCGCCAAGCCGGTTGAACGCGAAATATTCCGCATCGTTGATGTTCACCCACTCATAGTACAGCTGGATCTTGTCGGTTACGCGGTATTTCGCGCTGAGGTCCAGTTGAAAGTGGTTGTCGACATAGCGGTCAAGGTCGGCCTCATCGGCAAGCTCGTCCAGATAGCCATCGCGGTAAGTGCCCGACAGGCGAATATCGAAAGGCCCCTTGTCATAGCCGAGCGAGAAATTCGCCGTGTGCTTTGATGTGGCAGGCAAATCAATGTCGCGCGGGCCATCGCTTTCAACCGTGGTGATCGTCCCGCTGGCATCGGTAAAGGTGTAATTTGCTTGCACCACGAAGCCGTCGAGCGGATCGGTAAAGGCCTGCGCAAAACCAATCTCGGCCCCGAAAATCTCGCCCTGGTCGCCATTGGCAAAGATCGTCGCCTCGTCAAAGTCGACGCCGTTGAACGTGCCACCATTGTCGAAATTCTGCTCGACGATGAAATCATCAATGCTCTTGTAGAAAAGCGATGCGAAGATCGCGCCGTTATTGGGCATGTAATATTCGATCGCCGCATCGATGTTCCACGCCTCTGTCGGGCGCAGCGACGGGTTGCCGAACTCGCCTTCGCGCTCGCCATCGTCGGCTTCTTCGACAGTGATACGCGGCGCCTGCTGGAACGGGCCGGGACGCACGAGGCTACGATAACCGGCAAAGCGCAGGATCAGATCGTCAGCCGCTTCGTAGCGCACATTGACGCTCGGCAACCAGTGATCATAGTTGCGCTCGGTCACGGTTGGCGTCACGATTACAGTGTCGTCGGTGGCCACCGCGCCGTTTGGCAAAAGCCCGTCTTCTTCCACCAGCAGAACATCATTACCTGACAATGTGTTGGAGGTGTCTTCATAACGAACGCCCGCGATCACGGTCACATCGCTGCTTTCCCAGCGGCCCATGAAATAGCCTGCGAGAATGTCCTCTTCGACCGCAAAGTCGGAGACGGCTGAATCGAACTGGCTATCGATTTCCTGAAGCTCGAAAGC
Source organism: Qipengyuania sp. S6317L1 (assembly GCF_023015615.1). Classification (GTDB taxonomy): domain Bacteria; phylum Pseudomonadota; class Alphaproteobacteria; order Sphingomonadales; family Sphingomonadaceae; genus Erythrobacter. The sequence goes on from NZ_JALKAJ010000002.1 coordinate 311,256, forward strand.
GGCAAAATTGCTGTTGAAGAAGGAGGTTGCCTCGGTAAGGCCAGGCAGCGGTGCAATGTCGGCGAGGCGATAGGTCGGCCCAACCCCCAGAGCATTAGCAACGGAGAAATCGTCGATCTCGTAAAACTCGACCTCGCCATTGAAGCTCTTTTCGCGCCAGCGCCCTTTGAACCCGGCCTGAAGCGTCAGAGTGCCAGCATCGCCATAAATCCTGCGACCAATGTCGAGCTGTGTTGCATACTCTTCGTCTTCGCTGTCGGACAGGGCGGTAAACTCGATATCGTTGAGTTCATATGCTGCTGCATCGAAGAAATCGCCGGTTGGATCGGCAAGCACCGAATAAAGCGGCACGCGCGGGTCGGAATAGTCAAAGCCCACTTGCAGGCCCTCGGCCTCAAACTCGCGCTCGAATGTTGCCGGGTCCACGCTGCCATTCTCGAACTCGGTCGATTTGGCATAGCTTACCGAATAATCGGCAAACCATTCGCCCCAATCGCTTTCCCCGCCAAAGACAACAGAACGGATACGCTGACGCTCGAAACGGTCTTTCACATCGCGCTCAACGGTGATGGCTTCATCATCGTTGTAAACAGGCGCGGCGCTTGTGCCGTCAACGCCCGCATCGCCCAGATCAAATGTCAGGCGGCGACGGAATTCCTGATCGTCAAACTGGCTCCAGATGCCCTTGACGTAGAGCTCGGTACTGTCCCCTGCGCGGATGTCGAAGCCCAGCGTTGCGCTGATGCGTTCACGTTCAACATCATAGTCGCGGTATTGGATTTCTTCGGCATATACGAGGCCGTCTTCGGTCCAATCATCACCCTCGATGTTGTCGGTTTCGAATTTGCGATTGTAGAAAGACAGGCCGCCCGACACGCCGAAATTTTCGCTTAACCGGGTCGAGAAATCCGCGCTGAGGTCAGGAGTGAGCTCATCTGCCAGATCGTTGTAGCTGCCACCGATTGAGACGACATACAGATCGTCTTTGCGGTCAAACGCGCTGGTTGTCTCTATCTCGATCGAGGCGCCGATAGTGTCGGCATCCATATCAGGCGTCAGCGACTTTTTGACTTCGACCGATTCAATAATATCGGAAGAAACGACATCTAGGGCGACCCCACGGGTGTCGCTTTCCGGCGATGGCAGGCGCACACCGTTAATCGAGGTCGCGTTAAGCGTCGGGTCGAGGCCGCGCACAGAAACAAAACGTCCCTCGCCCTGATCGTTGAGGACGTTCACACCAGGCAGGCGGCGTAGCGATTCCGCAACGTTCTGGTCGGGAAACTGTCCGATCGCATCGCGCGTCAGAGTATCGCTAACCCCGTCGTTTGCGCGCTTGCGAGAAAGCGACGAAGCCTGGTTGGCGATCTGGCCGATGACGAGGATATTGTCAGAGCCTTCGCGCATAAGGGCGATGTTGACCGTCGCGGTGCCGTCCTGCGAAACGGTGACGGTCTGCGATTGGGGCGCCGCTCCGATGTAGCGCACTTCCAATGTATAAGTGCCCGCAGGGATGCCGCCAAAGCTGAAGCTGCCATCGCGCTCGGTCGTGACCGTGCGATCAAGTTCAACAATGCGCACTTCTGCGGCGCGAACAGCAACGGTATCGTCGGCATCGGTGACCATGCCACGAACGTCGCCAGCAACAGCCGCCACAGGCGTGGAAACAGCCGCCAGCGCAGCGCTTGCGAATAATACAGACTTCAATTTCATCAAAATTGCCCTCCAAGGATGAGGGCGCGTTACGGCCTGTTTTTGTCCGCTTCGCTTCACTTTGCAGTCAGTTTTATGTCCATTGCATTGACGCGGTCATAAAACTGTCTCACCACGCCCCTGTCCCGCCACGACGAGGCTGCCAAAACGCCAAAGTGCGAGAGCGGACTGACCTCTCTCGCACTTCTTAGGGCGTATTGGTTCGGCTAGGCCCGTGTTTGGCCTTCGCCAAGCACGATGTATTTGAAGCTGGTGAGCTGTTCGAGACCGACGGGACCTCTTGCGTGCATCTTGCCGGTGGCAATCCCGATCTCGGCGCCCATGCCGAACTCTCCGCCATCGGCAAATTGGGTGGATGCGTTGTGCATCACGATCGCGCTGTCGATCTGTGTAAGAAATTCACGGGCGACTTCGGCGTTTTCTGTCATGATCGCGTCGGTGTGGCCCGAACTGTGCTTTGCCACCCACTGGATCGCCTCGTCTGGGCCCGGAACAACTTTTACCGAAAGCACCGCATCGAGAAATTCGGTGTCGAAATCAGCATCGCTCGCCGGTTTGATGCGCTCGTCCACTTTGACCGCTGCCGCATCGCCTCGCAGCTCGCAATCAGGCATAGCGTCCACGATCAAAGGAAGCGCCTTATCTGCGATTGCAGCATCTACCACAAGGCTTTCAGCAGCACCGCAAACACCCGTGCGACGCAGCTTCGCGTTGCGGATGACGGGAATGGCTTTCTCCAGATCGGCCTCTTCGTGAACATAGATGTGGCAATTGCCATCAAGGTGGAGCAGCGTTGGCACCTTTGCATTGTCGCGCACAAGCTCAGTAAGCCCGCGGCCACCGCGCGGGATCACAAGGTCGATATGGTCAACCGCGCCCAACATCTCGGCCACTGCTTCGCGGGCCGTGGTCTGGACCGTTTGCACAGCTTCGCGCGGGAGGCCTGCTGCCTCGAGCCCTGCCTGCATGCACTCAACAATAACGCGGGTGGAATTACGGCTTTCCGAGCCGCCGCGCAAAATAACGGAATTGCCCGATTTAAGGCAAAGCGCACTCGCATCCGACCCCACGTTGGGGCGCGATTCGTAAATCATGCCGATGACACCGATGGGTACAGCTACGCGCTCAATCTTGAGGCCATTGGGCCGGTCGAATGTCGCGAGCTTGCGGCCCACGGGATCAGCAAGTCCGGCGATCTGCTCCAATGCGCTCGCCATGCCTTCTATGCGGTCTGCATCGAGCATCAGGCGATCAATAAAGCTTTCAGGTTTCGTGTCTCGGACGCTGTCGACGTCCATTTTATTGGCCTGCACTAAGCGGTCAGTCGCCGCGCGCATTGCCTTGGCCGCTTCAATTAGCGCGGTGTTTTTAGCTTCTGTGCTAGCGGAGCGCAGCTCTCGTGCGGCCTCTTTGGCGCGCTCACCAAGCTGGACAATGTGAATTTGCGGGTCGAGAGTATTGTCAGTCATTGTTTGATCCCGTTGTTGCTTCGCGAGAAGCTGGAAAAGAAGTTATTTGAGTTCCAAAGCGCGCTCATAAGCGGCCTTGACCGTGGCGTTCAGCCGTTCACTGATCGCGCCGTCGCCATTAAAGGCGTCGAGACCGGCCGCGGTTGTGCCGCCCTTGCTGGCCACAGAGTTGCGAAGGCTGGCGAGCTCTTCATCCGAGGCACGTGCCATTTCGGTAGCTCCTGCCATAGTTTCAAGCACCATAGACCGCGCAGACGCTTGGTCAAAGCCCAGGTCCACCGCTGCTTCTACAAAAGTGCGGGCGAATTCGAATATGTAGCCCGGGCCAGAACCAGCGACCCCGGTGAATCGGTCAATCTTGTCCTCATCATCGACCGTAATGGAGGTGCCCGTCAGGTCCATGATCTGTTGGGTGTGGGCAAGATGCGCATCACTAGCGTCGTTACTTGCGCAAATCGCACTGACGCCCCGCCCGACAGCTGCGGGTAGATTGGGCATCACCCGGACCACAGGTGCCCCGCCCGTCACGGCCTTGATCCTTTCGATCGAGCAGCCGGCCGCCATCGAAAGCACATAACCATCTTCGCCCAGCATGGTCGCGTAAGCAGGCATGACTTTCTCGATCAGCTGCGGCTTGAGGGCTATGATGATCACGTCAAATGTGCGCCCGGCAAGGTCGCCGGTATCGCGTACCAAATCGGTTTGCGGCGGCGCTGTTTCGAGCGCGGGGTCAGTAACTGCGTACACATCACCAGACTTGACCCAATTGCCAAGAAGGGCACCACCCATTTTTCCGCACCCAACCATTAGAATATTCAATTGAGACATAGTATAGGATAATCTCTCCTCAATACAGATTCACTATCTCCATCGATCATTTCACTGACAGAAATTGTGAATTCTGTAATTACTTTAGATCTTGTTCAGAGAAGTATTTGAAATTTTATGTTGCATTGCACGTTTATTCTAACTATTGCACCGCACAATCGTTCCAAATTTCTTTCATGAATCCCGAGAATTTAATGCCAAAATCCAAACGTATCGTCGTCAAGATCGGATCAAGCCTGCTTGCCAACACCGATCGTCTCACCCCCCGCTTCGGTTTTCTGCAGCGTCTGCTCGACGATGTGGCAAGGCTGCGCGATGAAGGTTACGAAGTTATCCTGACAAGCTCAGGCGCGGTTGCATTGGGGCTCAAAACTGTCGGAATGACGCCGGAAACCGCCGGCCTGCGCGACAAACAGGCCGCTGCAGCCTGCGGCATGCCTCTGCTTCTCAATGCATACAAACAGGTCGGGCTCGAATTCGGTTTTGAAATCGCGCAGATCCTGCTGGTGCTCGACGATTTTGAGGACCACCGCCGCTTCCTTAACACCCGCAACACGGTCGCTCGGCTGATGGAATCGCGCATCGTGCCGATCGTAAACGAAAACGACACGATCACGACCGAAGAAATTCGCGTGGGTGACAATGATCGCCTGGCTGCCAAGATCGCGCAAATGGTCGAGGCTGAAAGCCTGATTATCCTCACCGAAGTTGACGGCCTCTATGACCGCAACCCTGAAGAAGAAGGCGCGCAATTGGTCGAGGAGGTCCATAATGTGGCCGACTATGTCGAAGCCGCATCTGGCGGGTTCAGCGAGCTTGGGTCGGGCGGGATGCTCACCAAGCTGAAAGCAGCCAACATGGCGCAGAATGCAGGCTGCACCGCTTACATCGCAAATGGCGATGCCGAAGCTCCTCTTTCTTCTGTCCTCAAAGCGAAGCGCAAGTGCACCGTGTGTCTGCCCAATCCCGATCCGGTTTCCATGTGGGAAACCTGGCTCGCAGACCGGCTCCAAATGGCGGGCAGCATTGTCATCAATGACGAGGCGGCCAAGGACTTTGACGGCGAAAGCGCGATCAGACGTACTGACGTGATCGCGGTCAATGGAGACTTCACGCGCGGAGACGTGCTTCACGTCTACGATCAGGAGAGCAATGAACTGGCACGGGGTCTTTCCGACTTCAACTCCGAAGAAGCACGCATCTTGATGCGCAATCTAGAATTGCCGGCTCGCCAATTGCTTGGTTACCAGTCGGATGCCGAATTCATTCGGCCCGAGAACCTCGTGCTGATCGAGGAACGCCACCTTGCGTGGGACGCCCCTGATCAGGCGGCCTGATCGAGGTTTATTGGCAAGAAAATGAAAAGACCGCTGAGCAATGCCAGCGATCTTTTTATTTGTTGTTCCTTGGGCTTCGCAAACCGAAGAGCCGCAGCCTTTTCAGAGGTTATCTAACGGGCCAAGGACCAGTTGCATGGCGGCTCGACCCGAGGACATGCGCCCTTGGTAACCAGTCAATTTCCCTTATCTCTGCCCCTATCTCTGCACGCGGCCTGAGCCGTCGCCGCTCATCAGCTTCTCGACTTCGGGCACGGTGACGCGGTTGAAGTCGCCCATGATCGTGTGCTTGAGAGCAGATGCTGCCACAGCGAACTCCAGGCTTTGCTGACGGTCTTCATAAGCGTTCAGGCCATAGATCAGCGCCGAGGCAAAACTGTCGCCGCCACCAACGCGGTCCACGATATCGGTAAGCTCGTATTTGCGGCTGAGCATAAAGCCATCATCGCGGGTGCGCAGACACGCCGACCAGTTGTTGCGATCCGCGCTCAGGCTCTCGCGAAGAGTGATCGCAATGGTGTGCATGTAGGGGTAGATGTCGAGAACCTTCTGCCCCAGTGCCTCGTACTTGGCGGTGTCGAGTTCGCCGCTTTCAACGTCCACATCGACCGTGATGTCGAGCGACTTCTGGCAGTCTTCCTCATTGGCGATGCCCACATCGACATATTTGACGAGTTCGCGCATCACCTCTGGCGCGCTTTTGCCGTATTTCCAAAGCTTGCCGCGGAAATTGAAGTCGCATGAGACAGTGAGGCCAGCCTCTTTCGCTGCCTTCACACACGCCATCGACAGGTCGGCCGCCGACTGGCTGAGCGCTGGAGTGATCCCCGTAATGTGGAGCCATTTGGCGCCGGCAAAGATCGTGGGCCAGTCAAATTCGTCCATCCCTGCGTTGCAGATTGAGGAGTTGGCGCGGTCATAGACTACCTTGGATGGCCGCTGGTTGGAGCCGGTTTCGAGGAAGTAGATACCCACACGCTCGCCAGAGCGGCTGATGTGCGCTGTATCGACGCCGAACTTGCGCAATTCCATGATGGCATTGTCGCCGATATCATTGTCAGGAAGCGCGCTGACGAAGCCTGCATCAAGGCCATAATTGCTCAAAGCAACAGCAACATTGGCTTCGCCGCCGCCAAAGGTCGCTTCAAACTGCGGAGACTGGAAGAAACGCTCGTGCCCCGGCGTCTTGAGCCGGAGCATGATTTCGCCAAAAGATAGGAATTCAGCCATGGGGAGGAGCTTTCGTTGAATGTCAGCGAGCTTGGGCAGCGATTGCCACCGCTTCGCTCGCAAGGGTTGTGATTTTTGAATAGTCGCCAATCGCGACCGCTTCTTTTGGTGTGAGCCAGCTGCCGCCGCAGGCAAGCACGCTCGGCAGTGCAACAAACTCTGCCAAATTGGCCGCTGATACGCCGCCGGTTGGCATAAAGCGCATTTCGCGGAACACCGACGAAAAGGCCTTGAGCATCGGAACACCGCCAGCCAGCGAAGCAGGGAAAAACTTAACTTCGCGCAGGCCCAGAGCATAAGCGCGCTGGACCTCGCCTGCCGTCATTGTGCCGGGATAAAACGGGATGTTTTCCGCGAGGCAATATTCGGCAATCTCATCGACGAGCTCGGGCGACACGATAAATTGCGCCCCGCTCGCACGAACCGATTTTGCCTGATCTAGGGTCAGAACTGTGCCTGCCCCGACGATCAGATCACCCGTCGCCTCGGCGAGGATCGCCTCCATGCCTTTTTGCGCATCAGGGCTGCGCATGACGACTTCGATCACACTAAGACCGCCTGCTGCCAAAGCTTCAGCGGTTTTCACCGCCCGCCCTGCATCATCCTCGCCAATGAGCGGGACGACGGGCGCGGCGGCGAGCCGTTCTGAAAGAGATTTGCTCATTCGAAATGTCGCTTATGAGAAGGCGAGGCCGCCGTTGATGTCCACATTCGCGCCGGTGATGAAAGACGCTTCATCCGATGCGAGATAGGCAACCAGATCAGCCGTTTCCTCAGCCTTACCCTGACGGCGAAGAGGAGTAGAATTGGCGACGTTCTCGCGCGCTGCATCGGGCGTGAATTTGTCATGGAAAGTGGTTGCGATCATGCCCGGAGCAAGCGCATTGACGCGGATACCCTTTGGTCCCAGCTCTTTGGCAAGGCCACGGGTCATAGTCATCACAGCGCCCTTCGCCGTCGCATAAGCAATCGCGCCGCCGCCGCCGCCATCGCGACCGGCAAGGCTCGACAAGTTTACGATTGCAGCGCCCTCTTTCATCAGCGGCACGGCCGCCTTGCATGCGAGGAACGTCGAGGTCGCATTGAGCTGCATGACAAAGTTGAAAAACTCCTCATCCATCTCTTCGAGCGTTTTACGAGCGACAAGACCGCCCGCATTGTTGACGAGGATATGGATCTCATTGCCAAATGCATCGCGCGTCGCAGCGATCAAGGCGTCGACATCGGCCGGCTTGGTCACGTCGGCCTTGACCGCTACGGCTTTTCCGCCCGCTGCTTCGACGGCTGCGACAGTTTCGTCTGCATCAGCCTGATTGCTGTTGTAGTTGACGACGACACTCGCTCCTTCAGATGCGAGCTTTACACACACGGCCCGGCCAATATCGCGGCTTCCTCCGGTGACCACAGCAACTTTGCCTGCAAATTTCATATTCGTTCCCCTTTCAAGGAATTTAGGTGAGCCAATCAGGCCCGTTTAGGTTTTAATGGTTTGATCTCGCCGCAAAGCAGCCAAACTGCTGCGATTGCGGTCAAAGCCAGGACTGCGCCCAGAACAAAGACCGAGTAGTAATTCGCGCCCACGGTCATGATCGGCACGAGATAAGTAAGAGCGGCCGCGCTCAGCTTGGCTGCCATGCCGGAAATCCCCGACAGCGTGCCGACCGTTCCTTTGCCAAACAGGTCGCTGGGCAGTGTCTGGACATTGCCGATCGCAGTCTGGAAGCCGAACAGAATGGTGAACATCAGCCAGAGCGCCGTCCACGGCGTCGAAGCGGCCGATAGCGCGATCAACGCCGGCAGCATGATGAGGCAGCCCAGCGTGATCGTAAGCTTGCGCGTCGCATTCACACTCCAGCCTGCCTTCAGCCTGTTCTGGGCCAGAATGCCGCCGAACCACGCACCGAGCATGGCGCCAACAAACGGCAACCAGCCCGAGGCAGCGATATCCTTCACGTTGAAATTGTGAACCTCGACCAGATAGGTCGGGATCCATACGATAAAGAGCCACCAGATCGGGTCGATCGCAGCCGAGGCGATGATGACCCCCCAGCTCTCCTTGTGCTTCAAGAGCGAGCCGGTTGTCGGATTGTACCCGTCGTCCTGATCGCTCTCTGCATCCTCGGGACGCTGGCCGGTAAGGATGTATTCGCGCTCCTCTTCGCTCAACCAATCGTGCGATTGGGGCGGCGCTTTCACGATGAACCACCACGGCACAAGCCAGATAAGCCCGACGAGGCCGACCATTACGAAAATGATCTTCCAGTCCAGAAACACAGCCATGTAACCGATCAGCGGGATCGAGATAATGCCACCGATTGCTGCGCCGGAGTTGAAGATACCTTGCGCGAGGGCGCGCTCCTTTGTCGGGAACCATTCGGCATTGGCCTTGGTCGCGCCGGGCCAGTTGCCTGCTTCTGCCACACCCAGGATTGCCCGAAAGAGGCTGAAACTTAAAATCCCTTGCGCAAGTGCGTGCGCAGCGGTGGCCAAGGACCAGACACCGATGGACAGAACGAAGCCGAGCCGGGTGCCGACCCAGTCGAAAATTTTGCCGAAAATCGCCTGACCAGCAGCGTAAGCGAAAATGAAAACCGTGCTGATAACGCCGAGAATGTATTTGTGGCCATCTGCGTCCATTTCGGGAAACAGATCGGGCGCGATATTCTCGGGCCACAGGACGTTGATCGTCTGGCGATCAATGTAGTTGATGATGGTGGCGATCGCGACAAGGCTGACGACCCACCAGCGAAGACCTCTTTTGCCTTTTAACATCGGTCTAGCCCTCCATGCCCAAGAAATCTTCGCGCATGGGGCTGAAAGTGTCGATCAGGACACCTGCCTGGAGGCAAACCGAGCCGTGGTCGAAATCCGGCGCGATGTAGAAGCTGTCACCGGCCTCGAGCACTTGTTTCGTGCCGTCGATGAATACCTCGAACTTGCCGCTTTCAACATATGTCGACTGGCTGTGCGGATGGGAGTGGACGTCGCCAACCGATCCTTTTTCAAACCAGACGCGAACGATCATGATCTCAGGCCCATAACCAAGGATCTGGCGAGAGATTCCGCCTCCCAAATCTTCTTTGGCCATGTCTTTTGCGACAACAAAAGGCGGGCTTTGCGCCTCTTTCACCATTACCATTCTCGGCTCTCCCACTACTCTTCTGTCGCCAGCGCGATAACGCCCGCATATCCGTCCCAGCTGATGGTCTCGCCATCAATTTGCGCGCTGTGCGTCGCATCTGGATCAGGATTGTACGAAATTGCTACCGCGTAACGCTGCCCCGATTTCAGGGTCAGTTGAACGATATCCATTTGCCCGACGCGCTTGTGAGTAAGGTCCGCGACCAAACTGCGGCTGTCGAGGGTTTGCTCGGCTGCGCCATCATAGCTGCCGTGTGTTTCAACAAGGCTTGCAAAGGCCACCTCGCCATCGCGCCGGGCCCGCAAGATTATCATCGGTTCGCGGCGCAGGTTGAACTCAGGATCGTTTGCCCCGCTCTCCCCGAGGATTGCGGTTACCGGGCCGTTAGCCGCAAACCGGTAGGTGTAAAACTGCCCGTCAAGAATCCACGTAAGCGCGCCTTTGCCATCATCAAGAGCGCCTTGCGCATCGACCCAGATGTGCTGATAACCGTTGTCCGATCCCAGCACCGGACGCCCCTCAACAAAACGCTCGGCCTCGAAGTCATATTCCATGATATGACCCGAATAATGAAGCGGCAGATCATATTGGTGCGACGCATCGCTTGAGGCGTGCACAAGGTCGATCACAAGAGGCTCTTCCAAACCCGGGATCGAAGGCATCACAAGTGTGCGCTTCATCGAAACACCGGGATAGGCGCTGTCGATCATCCCGCTGGAGACCTGAAGGCCCTCTGCGTCCGAGAAATAGGTCTGGGTCGGCCAGTACTTGTCAGCGTATTTGCCGTTGCCATCAAAGTGGCTCGTTTCGTCGACCACAAGTGCGTTGTGCGCGACTGAAGATTTCGCCCATGATGTGTTTTCCGGCAGATAGCGCCCGCCGCGCTTTGCCTCGATGTTGAGGAAACGCGCCGCGCCATAGTCACGCACGATTTCGTTGCCGTTATCGTACATCTGCCAGGCAAGCTTATCGAAATGGCCGTGCCCCATGCCTTGCGAGCTGTTCTTGGCGATCAGCACCGTTGCCGGTTCGCCTTCGGCGTTGGCTTCGCCCTGTCGCAGGACAGCGACCGCGCCCTGATCGCCTTCGGGCCCGTCGGTAAGAAGCAATGAACGGAACGGGAATGGCTCGGCCTTGCCCGCCGCCAGATCGCGTGCGACCAATGCGCCGTCCGGGGTGAGGACCGTGCGCCCCTGAAAATCCGCAACCGACAACAATGCCGGATCGCGCGTTTGGGCATAGGCGATCGCGATGCCTTCATAAAGCTCGACTGTGCGAAGGCTCTTGTCGCGGATCGCATCGTTGAACGGGAAGAAATACCCGCGATAACTCAGCTGGATCGTGGTGCGCAGCGCTTTGAGCAAAATGCCATCGCGGTGCTCGAAAATGGCGCGTCCGGGATCGTTTTTCTCGATGGCATTGCCAAATACAAGAAAGGGGAGAAGCGCGAACCGCTGATAATAGGGCCCTTCGGTGTAATATCCGTCGGGCGAGAAAAGCTGTTCGGTCTGGCGGATAAATCCTGCCTCGCCGCTTTTGTCAGAGCCAAAGAGCGCGCGCTCGACCATGTCCTCATCGCCGAGAAGATAGCCTGTCATCCCCACGCCAGCAGTCGCCCAGGTCGCGTGGTTGTGGATCCGGTCAAATGTCTCGACCGATTCCACCGACAGGAAATGTGCAGCGGGGCGGAAGACCTGATCGTCGATTTTCTGGCGCTCGGCATCGCTCAAGGTGTCGCGGATATTGCCATAGCCCTGCACCGCGTGGACCAGCCACATGGCATCGTTCAAAACCTGCCAGAAGATGCGGCCCGAATACTGGTTTGCCTTTGCCGGATGCTCACCCAAAGTGGGGTAGAGATCGGCATATTCGAGCAGCACATCGCGCACATAATCGCGGTATCGCTCATCGCCGGTGATCTCGAACAGCTGGCCACCCTGATAGATCGCACGGAAATTGCGCTTGTGCTGTTCGTGGGTGTAGCCTCCACCGGGATCTTTTGGTTGAGGCACAACGACGCCGCCTGCCATCATGCCATCTACAAACTCGCGCGCGCGTTCCATCTCGCTTGCAAAGAGAGGGGCGTGGGCATCGGAGGCTTTGGAAGCCATGCCGCCATGCCCGTCCGCTGCCAAGGCAGGGGACGCAAGACCGGCCGACGCCGTGACCGCCAAAGTGAGAGCGGAAGCGAGACTTAAGCAGCGCATCATTTGTCGCCTCCATCGGCAAATTCATTGCCCGAAAGCACAGCGCGGTGTTCACCATCAAAGACCAGCTCTTCGAGGATAAACTCACCCGTTGCCGCAAATGTGTTGTCGGCAATCCGGGTTTTCGGTGTCCCTACGGTGTGCACCACCCGGAAAGGGGCTGAGCCGCTCACCGCATTGCCTTCAATCGCTGCGATCTGCACGCCATGAAGGTTGACCGATCCGCCGGTCCCGTTGGTCGGCGCAAGCCCCACATTGGTCAGCGCATTGCCAGTGATGGTCACATTGGGACCAAAGGTGCTTTCATCGCGCCCACCGCGATAAATGCTGGCGATTGGTCCGCCCACATTGGCAAAGGCATTGTTCGAAATGTCGAGATATTCGACGTTGTACTGGCCGTAATCTTCTGTCTCGGCGGCGGCTGAAACGATAGTGCCGGAGATGTTCTGGAACGCGCTGTTTTTGATCGACACACGGTCGGCAAGCGTGCTTTTGCCCAGTGTCAGGACGCTGAAAGACTTGTTCACATCAAGGTTGCGCACAGCGATCTCGTCGAGCTCGACCCGAAGGTTCGATTGAATGGGATAAACCCCGGTGCGGATCACCGAATTGCCAACAGAATCAGGAGCACGCGCGCCGTCAATCGTAAGGCCTGCAAGCCGCAGGTTCCCGCCCTCGCGAAGCTCGACCAGCGACGGCCTTGCGAACATGACAACCGTCTCGTCCGCGCCTGCACCGATGATCGAAAGGGTTGTCGTAAGCGGCAAAGTGCGCTCGACCATATATTCGCCAGCAGCAAGCTTCAGCACATCGCCCGGCTCAGCCGCCATGACAGCCTGCGCCAATGCCCCCTGCCCGGCTTCGACTTCGATCACCTTGCCCGATGAACCAAATTCGGTCGCAGCCCCGGGCTTTGGATACCAGCCTGGCCCCACCTCATCGAGGCCGATAACCCTGAGATCGCGCGGCGCACCGACGCCGGAAAGCTCGGGATCGGCTGGATACAAAAGGCCATTTTCGCCGCGGACAAGTTCAGGCAATGACGGGTTTAGTTCAGCAAGTGCAGCCGCAACGCCGCCTTTGCCGACTTGGTTGCCAGCCATCGCGATTCCGGAGATATCGCCATAGACCTCAAGGAAGGACTCCCCCTCAAGACCGCTTAACACATTGTTTTTAAACGTCGAACTGCTTGGCGCAGCCGAACGCTCTTCATCCGCGCCTACGTTGAAGGCCACTCTGCGGCTATCAACAATAGTGTTATTCTCGATGCGGGCGCCTTCAACTTCGACATAGCGGTTTACAGGCGAGTTCGGGACCCCGTTCATGATCGCAAGCGCGCTGGAGAAAGCTTCGCCGCGAAGCCCCTCCATGTAGTTGCCCCTCACCGTCTGGCCGCGATTGATGACGCGGATGCCGCCGGTGTAATCGGCGCCCTCACCTAGGAAGACATTGCCTTCAACCACATTGTTGTCGCCGTGCCGCAAGGTCAAAGTCCCGCGCGCTGCGCGAAAGACGTTGCCGCGAAAGACATTGCCGCCCGATTTGGACGAGATGATTTCCACCTCGCCGCCGGTGCGATCAAACACGTTGTAGGCAACCACAGTGTTCGAATTGAACATCGAATAGTGGCTCGTCCCGATGCGCAGCGTCTCGCCGCCGTTGGAGCCGAGCACGGCGCGCGGGCCGAAGTAATTGTATTCGATCCGGTGATCGTTCTCGCGGCTTTCCTCGGTATCGAGGCGCACAGCAAGGGTGACGCCCTTGTTGGTCTTGTTTGCAAGGAAATTGCGGTCGAGCCAGTTGTCGTGGCCGTATATGCCGACCCAGTAATCGCTTTCATACCGGTCAGGCTTGCTGAAGCCGTCGATGACGACCTGCGTTACGCGCGAATGGCTCGCCTGATTGTGTTTGGAAACGCGGAAAGAGACGACTTCGCCGCGCGGACTGAACCCGTCGCGAAAGACGAGCCCGCTTACGGTTACATATTCACCGCCAAGCCGCAGGCTTGAAAGGCCGGTCAGGATAACCTGGCCCGGTTCCTGCGCTTTGAGAACGATGGGAGCATCTTCGCGCCCCATCCCGGTGATCACGAGGTCGAAATCGCGCCATTCGCCATTGGCAAGGATGATTTCATCGCCCGCCTCAACCTGTCTGGCAATTTCGGAATACTCAGCCTGAGTATGGACCAGATACTGCTCGGCCAAGGCCGGGCACGCCGCAAGACACGCGACAGCGGTCACAAGGCCAAGCCTCGTCAGCATACAGCACTCCCCTCATCCAAACTCTTTGGGCAACTATAGCCCTGACCGACTGCGTGTCAATCAATCTGGCATATTAATTTGGGAGTTTTTGTCTTACCAATATGGCTAGGCAATTTTCGATGCTGCGGCGAAGCGTTCGCGGCTTTTCGAAGCCTTCGCCTGCAGCTCTTCCATCGCCATACGCTCGGTCGCATCGAGCATCGCCTCGATCAGGCGGTGGAAATGTTCGCGCATCGCATTGCGCGCGGCCGAGGGGTCACGATCGCGCAGTGCAAAGAAGATTGCCTCATGCTCTTCGGTCCGTGTCTCGGCATCGTGAACGCAGACCGCTTCATAGGTCGCCTTCACCTCTTCGATATCCTCGCGCATGCGCCACAGCGAATTGACCGTGTGGATCATCGCCGCATTGTTTGATGCCTCGGCGATTGTCGCATGGAATTGTTCGTCCGCGTCATTGGCCGCCTGTTCATCGCCGGTGCGCATCTGCTCGATCAATTCGCCCAGCCGCTCTATTGCTGCATCGGTGATGTTATGTGCGGCCAAGGCAGCGGTTTCGCTCTCGACCAGAAGGCGCGCCTCAGTCACTTCGAATGCGCTGGCATTCGGCAGAGTCGCGGCAACTTCCGGCTTCTTTTCGCTGACATAAACGCCAGAGCCCGTCTTGATCTCCAACCGGCCAACCGCCTGAAGCGCGATTTCAGCCTCGCGGATGGTCACGCGGCTGACATTCAGGCGTTCAGCAAGTTCGCGCTCTCCGGGGAGACGGGTTCCTGGAGGAAAGGCACCCGCGTCAATCAGTTCCGAGATTTGCTCGGCCACCGATTGGAAAAGTCGCTTACTGCTCATGCACTAACTCCGGCAAAAAATCTTGATCAATACTATACCAATTTAACCTCATAGTTTCGGGCATTGCTCCAGTCAAAACTGATGGACCGCCGCGTGCCCTCGCATACGGCGGTCCCAACTCGTCAGAAGCGGGCGCGCACCCCTGCAAAGAAGCGCGGGCCGTAAACCAGCACCTGTCCCAGATCATCGGGCGCACCGCGAAAATCGGTGCGCGGCTCGTTGAAAAGGTTCAGCCCTTCAAGCGAGAAGCGCAGATTGTCGTTCAACGAATAGGTGATGCGAGCTTCGAACACCTCGACATCGTCGACGTAGCGGATGCGCCCCGGTGTGGAGACGAATTGCTGGAAGTAGTCGCTGCGATATTTGTAGATGCCCTGAAGTTCGAGATTGCCAATCTCGTAGTAGGCTTGCGCAGACAGGACGTGCTCGGAGAAACCGAACAGGTTCGATGGCGGGATCAGCCCGTTCGAAGTGCTCTTCGTGCCATCATCGTTCAGGGTGGTGATCGCGCCAAGCGTGTCATCTTCGAATTCGAAATCGGAATCGGCATAGTTGTAGCTGATCTTGAAGCCCAGCCCGTCGAGCGGCGCGGGAAGATAGCTCAACCGGTGAGCAGCCGTGATTTCAATGCCGTAGATCGTGCTGGTGTCGTCGGTCGTGTTGATCGAGGAGACCAGCAAATCGGCGGAATCACTGCCGATATTGAAGGTTTCGAAGATGCCCGTCGTTTCAAACCCGCCGTCAAAGCTTTTGTAATAGGCGTTGAATGCGAGAATAGTGTCGTCATTGGGATACCATTCAAGGCCGGCGTCAATGTTCCATGACATCAACGGATCGGTTGCCGGATTGCCGGTCGCCGACACGTTGTTGACGCCGCCCAAAAGCGCTTCTTCAGGCGTTGCAAAATCATCATCGGCGTTGATGTTGATAATCCGGCCATCACCAAGGCTCGATGGATCGGGACGCGACAAGGCGCGATAGACCGCAACGCGACCAAGCAGGTCGGGCTGGATATCCGCGACGAAGTTAAAGCTTGGCAGGAATTTTGTGTAGGACGCGGTGGAGTTGACGATCCGCAGCTGGCTTGGATCTTCAACTACGGCAAAGCCCTGTTCACCGTCGCCATCCTGATCGAGCAGTTCAAGCCTTAGTGCGGTGCGGAAAGCGCGCGACCTGACCGAGGTGTTGACCACCCGCACACCGACATTGCCGCGGACCGGCATATCGCCAAGGCTGCCGTCGAAATCGCCCTGGATGTAGCCTGCCCAGGTCCGCTCGGTCACATCGGTGTTCTGGATCGAATCGAAGTCGCCGGTCGGGTAAATCGGCACGCCGTCCTCGTCGAATTCCAGACCGCGAGGGTCTTCGCGTTCGAGCACTTGCGCAACGCACAGCGCGTTGAAGCTGGCAAAGGAGTTTGCCGTGCCGATGACAGCGCCCGTGGCATCTATGTTTGTAACCAGGGCATTGTCCCCAGCGACCGACGAAAGGAAACCGCTTTCAGGGAAGCTTGTGCGACATTCCTGGTTCGCAACAGCAAGCGCGTCATCGCTATAGGTTTGCTCAAAGCGGCTCGTGCCGTTGGATGCGCCCGGAACATCGCGGTAAACCAGCTGCTGATAGCGGGTGCCGCCCTGCAACAGGTTGAAGAAGCCGTCCATCTCATAGGCCGCATCACCGCGCATCGCCCACACGCGGTTGAAACGGTCCTGTTCAAGGTCAGCGCGAAGCCGCCCTGCATCGCTGAACAGATCGGGATTGGTGACATCAAAGTCGCGAACGATGAAGTTCAGACCCTGCGAGCCATTCTGGAAAATCTGGATGACCGATTCAGGGCGATCCGGCCGGTTGGAGCCGTCGTTTTCCTGACCGCCGGTAAAGGCATCTTCGTTACCGAAAATATCTTCCTCATCATTGGAACGGAAGCGGATCTGCACCGCCTCTTCGACCCGCTTGGTCTGGGAATACGACGCATCAAGCGAGATTGTCAGACGGTCAGCCGGGCTAAAGTCGATCGACAGTCCGCCGCCGTAATATTCTTCATCGCGCTCGATATATTCGCTCACCGCCTCGATGCGCTGCTCGCTGGTGAACTGGCGAAGGGCGCCTGATTCGGTGAAGATAAGGTCAAAGCCGTCAATCGAATTGGGCGCACCTTGCGCGTCGATGCGGCGACCTTCGGAAAAGTTCAGATCCGAGCGTTGCTCCTTGTTGACGCGGCTCGAATACTGGAAGTCGGCGTTGATATCGATGTCAGGGGTCGGCTGATACTGGACCGCGCCAAAGAAGGCGTTGCGCACGTCAGAAGTGATGTTCTGGCGAAAAGCATAGCTGTTGCGGGCGATGACGAACGGCAGGTTGACGCTGCCATCGCGAAGTCCGGCAATGGTGCTGCCGCTGGTGTCGCAATTTCCGTCATCGTTGAGACCATCAGAGTTGTTACCAATGGGCAGCGAGGGGTCAACGACGCAAGCGCGGATCGTATTGGAGACGCGCACTTCCTGTTCGGGATTGTTCGAATCGCGCCGCTCGTAGCCGAGCGAAATACCGAACACACCGTCACCCACATCGAACTGATCAATATAGCTGAGCGACCCGCGATAGCCCAGGTCGTTGAAGCGTTGATCGGAATCGATGTCGTAATTGTCGGGGTTGTACTCGCCCTTTATCTCGCCCTGAACGCGGCGCTTGCCATAGTCGACCGGCCGGGTCGTCTCGAGAACGATTTGCCCGGCAACACCGCCCTCAATGTAGCTTGCAGACTGCGTTTTATAGATACCGATCTTGGTGAAAAGTTCGGCGGGGAACTGGCTGAAATTGACCGAACGGTCGCCGCTGCCGTTGGTGGCAACGCGGCCATTGATGACCGTTGAACTGAGGAATGGACCAAGGCCGCGAATGGAAATCTCGGTCGCGCCGCCATTTTCACGGTGCGAACCTGCACCTGTCAGTGTTTCGAGCGCCTCACCGATGGACAGCGCGGGGATATCGCCGATCTCGTCGGCGGAAAGAGCATCGAAGACCTCGATTGACTGGCGTTTTTCATTGATGGAGCTTTGGACGACAGCCCGGAAACCATCGACGACAATTTCGCCGTCCTCCTCACCGGTGACCTGCGCCACTTCTTCATCGGCTTGATCATCCTGCGCCAGCGCCGGACTCGCGATGAAGGCCGTGCCGGCAAGCAGAGCTGCAGAAATTGAGATGCGCGTGGACGCACCGCGACGAATTACGCGAAATGCCATGTACCCCTCCCAGAAGGTATGTCTTGTTACTTGTTATCGCCTGACAATACGACTGGCCCTTTAAGTGTCAACCTATGAACCATACCAAAATGCAATATTTGGCCTTACCAATTTTGATAGACCCTAAAGCCGACGACCGCAGAAGTCCGGAGTGGTGCATTTATGTTACTAGAAAGGGGTAAATCACAAATATCGCAATCAGCGACAAAATTCCCTTGGCACCCGAAAGGCGCAGAAAACAGGCCTTTTTAAGGTGGCGCTTAAGATTGGTATGATAGAAATACGCCTAAAGGACTGCCAATCTGGTTGACTCTTGGTCGATCAGCCGTAGCTCTACCTGCGTCAACCAAGCAACTTTGGTGATGGGAGAGTGAAATGAAGTACCTTCAAGGGCGCGCCGGCCTGTCGGCTGCGCGTACACGACTGATTGCCGGACTTCTCGCCGGTTCCGCAGGCCTCATGCCAGCGATGGCATCCGCACAAGACACCAGCAACGATGCAAGCGTCGCCAATTCAGATGACGATACCATCGTCGTCACCGGCATCCGCAGTTCGCTGCAAAGCGCACTCAACGAAAAACGCAGCGCGGAAAGCCTTATCGAGGTCATCCAGGCTGAAGACATCGGCAAACTGCCCGATCAAAACCTTGCCGAAGTTCTCGAGAATGTGACCGGCGTCCAGATCACGCGTACCGCAGGCGTCGGTACAGGGGTCCAGATCCGCGGCACCAACGACAACCAGGTTCTTATCAACGGCGTGAAAACCGTTGCTGCCGGCACTGGCCGTGGTGGCATAAGCTTTGAAGACATCAACCCTGCGATCATCGGCGCGGTTGAGGTCATCAAGGCACCGACCGCTGCGACCATCGAAGGGTCCGTTGGTGGTACGATCAACCTTCGCACCATCCGCCCACTCGACATCACTGACACGATCCTGTCGGCCCGTATCCAGGGCGAATACAGCGAGCTTTCCGAAAGCGTGAAGCCGCGTATTTCAGGCAGCTTTGGCGATGTATGGAATGCCGGTGACGGCGAGATCGGCATCGTGCTGAGCGCAAGCTACACCGAGCAGGAAGCAACCTCGTTCCGCCCGCGTGTCGACCGTGACAACATCATCCTTGGTGGTCAGGCCGTAACCGCGTCAGGCGCGCCGGGGCCGACAAACCCGTTCCTCGGTATCCAGTTCCTCAATCAGGAACGCGAGAATTTCGAATACGAAACGATCAACTTTGCCGGTTCGCTTGAATATGCGCCCAACCCGGGCCTCACATTCTTCCTTGATATGATCTACAACGATCAGGAACGCCGTCAGGATTCTTCACGTATTCAAGCCTCTGGCGTGAGCGCGGTTGACCTTGTGAACGTCCCCGATGGTTTTGAAACGGTCAATTTCGGCTCGCTCGATGGTGTCGACCTTGGCAGCATCGAAGCCGCCTTGTTTGGTGTAATCGAGCCAAATATTGCCGAAGATAACAACGATCCGAACTTGCGTTTCTCCTCCGATACAGGCGCGCGCGTCACAACAAGCGAGCTTTATCGTCTGGGCACAGAGTTCGAAACCGGCCGCTTCACCACCCGCGTCGAATTTGCGCGGTCTTCATCGGATACGGAAAATCCGAATTTGAGCACCACGCTCAACTTCATCAACCCGAATGCAATCTTCGATAGAACCAGCAACGATAACCCGGTGCCGTTCATCTATGACTTGCGTGACAATGCGCTCACATTCGGGATCAACTTCGATTCGCCATTTGCGCCAACGGTTGATGATCTTCTGAACCCGAACAACACCGTGCTCGACGCTGTGACCCACAGCAACAACACGACCAAGAACAAAGAAAATGCCTTTCGCATCGACACCACGCTCGATCTTGATGGCGTGCTTGGTTTCATCACTTCGGTTGATGCAGGGTATCGTTACAGCGACGCATCAAGCGAGTTTAACCAGCTGCGCTCGACATTCAGCACCGGAAACATCGACAACAGCCCAAGCGGTGCGGACCTTGCTGGATTGATCGTTCAAGGCCCCGATAACTTCGGCGATTTCGATGGCCGCGAACTGGCGTTCCGCAATTTCGTTGTGATTGATCCGAACCTTGCCTTCTCTGATCGCGAAGGCACCGCTGCTGCCTTGCAGGCTGCGCTTGATGCAACGCCGGGCGGGCAAGCTGCCATCGCCAATGGCGGTCGTTTGTTGAGCGACCTTGACCCGAACGCTGCAAGCAACCTTGGCGCTTCGTTCCGTGTCGAGGAAGAAACGCACGCGCTTTATGCGCAGGCAAACTTCGAAAGCGGTCCGGTAAGCGGCAACATTGGTTTCCGTTATGTCGATACCAGCATCGATTCCTTCGGTAACGGCATCGTCAATGGACAGGCGCAGCCTCTGATCGCAAACGGCAGCTATTCCGAGTTCCTGCCGCGTGTGAACTTCACCGCAGAGCTGACCGATGATCTGTTCCTGCGCGCGTCATACACCGAAGACATCAACCGTCCCGATTTCGACGATCTGAAGCTTTCGGTGACCTTCCCCACCGGTCCAAACAACGCCGTGGTTCAGGGTAACCCCAACCTCGCGCCAGAGACTGTGCAATCCTACGATGCCTCGCTTGAATGGTATTTTGCCCCAAGCTCGCTGCTCAGCGTCGGCTTCTTCCACAAGGATCGCACCAATCTGTTCGTGACCCAGGTCGAGGACGCATTCGAAGATCCGGTGACGGGTTTCCGCGACATCACTGCCCCATGTGAACAAGGCGGTGTGTTCAACCCGGTTCCCGATCGCAATGTCCTGTCCGACCAGCCGGGCAACGGTCTTTGTGTGCCACTGCAAACGACGATCAACGATGCAGCCAGCACCACGCAGACCGGTATCGAGATCTCGTTCCAGTATGACCTGTCGCAGTTCGAAGACACTCTGGGCTTTGCCTCAGGCTTTGGTGTCATCGCCAACTACACCTATCAGGATTTCGGCGGCGGTGAGGCAACTCAGACATCGTCGGGTCGTGGTCAGGCGATCTTCGAGGCAATCAACCCCAATGTTCCCGATCCCGTCGAAGCGGTCCAGGGCCTGCTCGACTTCTCGGAAAACGCATACAACGTCACGCTCTACTACGAGAAATACGGTCTTTCGGCCCGCGCTCGTTACACATGGCGTGATGCGTTCCGCACGCTCGACACGGCGGCTGGGGCATCATTGAACTCGACGCTCGGCTTTCCGGTTGTGACATCGGCACGTGCCCAGCTGAACGGTTCGATCGTCTATGACGTGACAGAGAACATCGCGGTCGGGGTCGAAGGTGTGAACCTGACCAAGTCCAAGATCAGCCAATATTGCGTGAACGATGATGCGCTGCTCTGCTTCCAGGGCCTGCCGGATCGCCGCATTACCTTTGGTGCAACCGTTCGCTTCTGATCTCTCCATGAAGTGGGTTGTTACCCCAAACGAGGGCGTCCCGTTTTTGACGGGGCGCCCTTTCTTATCCCCCCAGTTTGATGACGCGAGCGCCCTGACCCGCGTTCAGGCTGTGTTGCTTAGCGTCCTGTATTATAATCAAGTTTCCCCTGAAGGAGTGATGATAGTGAGAGCCTCTAGAAAGCTTTGCATAAGCGGATTGACCCTTGCCGGCAGCCTTGTTGCCCTGGCCGCTCCCTTGTCTGTCATGGCTGCAACCGAGGAGGCGGACGTGCCCGGTTCGGCCTTCGATCTGAGCCAGTGGAAGATCACCCTGCCCTCGGACGATGATGGAAACCAGAAGCCCGACGAGATCTCCGTCAGCGAGCTGCAGGGCTTTGCACATCCCGATTTCTTCTATCTCGATGACGAGGGCCGCATGGTTTTTGCCGCGCCCAACAAGGCGCCAACCACCGCCAATTCGACCAACACACGAAGCGAGCTGCGCCAGATGTTGCGCGGGACAAACTCGCGCATCGGGACGCATGATCCGGGCAACAATTTCGCGGTCGAAGCGCGCAAGGGCTCTGATACATTTGCCTCGATTGGCGGCAAGCTGGAGGCAACGCTGCGCGTCGATCACGTGTCGACCAATGCCGGCGACCCCACAAAACGCCCCGCCTATTCAGCGGTTGTGGGGCAAATCCACGCGGTGAAATACAAAAGCACGCGCAGCGGGTTCGGTTATGGCAACGAACCAATCAAGATCTACTACAAGAAATTTCCGGAGCACGAGACCGGATCGGTCTTCTGGACCTATGAGCGCAACCTTGCAAAAGATGATCCCGATCGCAGCGATCTGGCCGTTCCGGTATTCGGTTATGCGTGGGACAATGGCGAAGACCCGGGCGCCGATGGCATCGCGCTGGGCGAGGATTTCAGCTACACGATCAATGTCCATCGCAACACGATGTATCTGACGTTTCACAACGAACGCCTTGGCACCGTGCGACACACGCGCAGCCTTGTTCGAGGGGCGGATGATAAGGACAACCCATACGCCTATGGCGGGGACAGCCTCTATTTCAAGGCGGGTATCTACAATCAATGCAGCACAAGGACGGGCACGTCGATGTGGTATTCAGGGTGTCCGGGCACGGGTGACTGGGAAACGGACAAGGCCAAGGGCAATTACGCTCAGGCGAGCTTTTCCCGGCTCGTGGTCGGACCATCCACGCCGCCGGAATAGCGCCCTTCCCGTTCGGCCACAGTGATGCGTGCAGGACAGGCGCCCGGGGTAAATCGGGGACCTGTCCTGAGCGGCACGGTTTGCGGAATGATTAGCCTTGCGCAGCGGCCTTAATAGGAGTGGCCGTCTCCATCGCCGTCACCGTGATTGTGACCGCCACCGGCATGGGTCGCACGTTCGGAGCCGCCCGCGTTGCCGCCCATGCCCCTCTCCCACCAATAGGCGCGGCGTCCACCGTCACCTGTGGCGATTTCGCGCATGGTTTTGGCGTCATACATCCGCCCGCCGATCATGACGCTTTCGATTGTGTCGCTGTCGCGCACATTGGCGCTTGGATCGGCGGTGAGAACCAGAAGATCGGCGAGCTTGCCGACCTCAAGACTGCCGACATCCTTTTCCATGCCCAGCGATTGCGCCGGGTAGATTGTCGCGGTCTTGAGCGCTTCGACAGCGCTATAACCGCCACGCGCAAAGCTCCAGATTTCCCAGTGCGCGCCAAGCCCGGGCTGTTGACCATGCGCGCCGATTGACACCTTGATCCCGCGATCGGAAAGCTTCTTGGCCTCGCGCGCTGCATTGTCATCGACAAAGGCCCAGTCAGGCGCCTTGGTGCGGCGCGCGTTGTTTGCCAAAAGCACTTTGGGTGGTGAGTGGATCATCAAGGGATGATCGAACACATCCATCGCCTGACGCCAGTAAGGGTCCCCTGCAAGTCCGCCATATGTGACCACCAGAGTGGGTGTGTAATTGGTGTTGGACTGGCCAAAGAATTGCAGCACGTCCTCGTAGAAGACATCGCCGGGCACATTGTGTTCCATGGTCGAATTGCCATCCGCGATGAGGTTCATGTCCATCCCGAACAGTGAGCCCCCTTCGGCCACGACCAGCATATTCTCCTCTGCTGACGCACGCGCAACCATCTGGCGCTGTTCGCGCCGCGGCTGGTTGTAGTTCTTGATCGAGATACCGCCTTGCGCCTTGATCCGGCGAACATGGGCAAGCGCCTCTTCATATGTGTCGATCCGCGCATAAACGCTTAGCGCTTTGGCCCCGTAAACGATCTCTCCGGTTGAAAAGATGCGCGGCGCCAAAAGCTTGCCCGCCATCTGCCGCTCGGCCGAGGCAAAGATCAGGCTCGCATCGCTCGACGGGTTGTGCGTGGTCGTGGTCCCCATCGCCAGGTCCTGGATAAGGCTCCAGTTCTGCTGCGGAATGAGTTCGTCCGTTCCATGCGGCCCGTGGTGGTGCGCATCGACAAATCCGGGCATGACCACCTTGCCGCTTGCATCGACAACCGTCGCACCTGCGGGAACGGTGACCTCGCCAGCAGCACCAATGGCCGCGATCCGGTCGCCTTCGATGACGACAACGCCGTTCTCGATCACGCCGGCATCGTCAGCATCAAGGCCCGTCGCCATAGTCAGGATCTTTGCCCCCGTGATGGCCACCGTGCCCGAAGGCGCCGCCTTGTTGACCGTCACCGCCATGGAGATCGCGCTGCCGGGGGTTTCATACCCCGTTTCTTCCTCGCCCTCGCCCTCGCCCTCGTTCTCGCCCTTGGGCTTGGAGGCAAAGAAATCGCTGACCTGCGCTTGCTTGAGGTCGGGGCCAATCGACCAGAACAAGGTTTCGCCCCCGCGCGCCCAGCCCATGAAATCTGCGCCGCCTTTGGAGACCATGGTGATCGGCACCGGTCCCTGGGTTTCGTTCACGTCGACCGGCTTGCCACCCGGTATCACCGGCATGGCAAACACTTCATAATTCTGCCGGAAGGCGATTGTTGCGCCGTCGGGCGCAATGCGAAAGTCGTTGACGAGGCTGCCGGTCGCGTGGGTCCGGGTCTTGTCACCTTCCAGATCGGACGACATCAGCGCAAGCTTGTCGCCTTCGCGCCCGACCATGAAAATGCGGTCGTTCGATGCACCAAATTGCGGCGTAGAGCCTTCGCGCGTGACAAAGACAGGATCGCCGCCGCCGACTGGTTGCAGATAGATGCCAGGATTTTCCGATTGCTCGGGCGCGGTAAGATAACCGCCCGTCCGTTTTTCATAAGCGATTGTGCGCCCGTCGGGCGACCATGCAAGGCTCGCATAGTGGCCGGGCATGGACGATACGACCTTGGCGTTTGACCCGTTTGCGTTGGCCACAACAATCTCGCCCAGCCCGTCATCTGTCCAGCGCACGAAAGCGAGCTTTGAACCGTCACGGCTGAACGCGGGATAGGCCTCGACCGCATCGCTTGTGTCGCCTGTCATCGGGCGCGCGCCATCGCGGCCGCGCGCGGATTTGGTGTGCAGTTTGCCAAGGGTTTCAAACACGACGCGGCTTCCATCGGGCGAAAGCGTGCCGAATTTGGCCATTCTGGTCGTGAACCTGTCGGGGGCCACTTCGATTACCGGATGGGGTGCATCGGCAATGCCGCGCGTATCACTCACGCTGAACGGGATTACCGCATGGTTTGCCCCGTCGCGGTCCACCCGGTTCAGCTTGCCCCCTGCCCAAAACACGATCGAGTCGCTGTCGGGGGTCCAATCCATATTGGGATAGACGCCGGTAACCGCCCAGGTTTCCTGCACATCAAGGTCGAGCGCATCGTAAATCATCCGCTCGCGCCCGCTCGCAAGATCTTTCACCCAAAGTTGCGAGGTGTCCTTGTCGCGCCTGACAAAGGCGATTTCCTTGCCATCGGGCGACGGAGCCGGACGCACCGCGCCGCCATAACCATCGACAACGGTGGTGACTTCGCCTTTTTCAAGGTCGTGTTTTTCAATTGCGAAAACGCCCGCGTTTGAATCCTGCGCATAGATAAACGCGTTCCCGCCGGTCGTATTGCGGGTGTAGTAAATCGCCGAGCCATCGGGTGCGAAAATCGGTTCGCCCAATTCCTTTTGCAGCTCTTCATTGCGCCGCTCGACCACCTGGACGCCGCCTCCGCCCGAGACATGGTACATCCAGATCTCGCCCGTGCCCAGTGAACGCTGCGTCGTGAAATGCTTCTTGGCCGCGATAAAACGCCCGTCGGGCGACCAGGTCGGCTGGTTCAGCAGGCGGAACTCTTCCTTGGTTACCTGGCGCTTGTCGGAACCGTCGGCGTTCATCACCCAGATATTGTCACCGCCGCCGCGGTCGGATGTGAAGGCGATGCGCGAGCCGTCAGGAGAGAAACGCGGGTGCACTTCCCACGCCAGACCTTGCGCAATCCGCGCCGCCGCGCCGCCTGTCATCGGCACGGTGTAGATATCACCCAGCAGGGCGAATGCGATGGTGTTCCCATCGGGCGACACATCGACGTCCATCCATGTTCCCTCATCGGTCTGGATAGGAACTTCGCGGATGATCGCTCCTTGAGGTGCCTGAACGTCCCATTCGGCCTTTTCTTCGCCCTCCTGATCCTGCGCAAGCGCGACGCTGGCGCTTGCCAGCATGGATCCCGAAAGCATTGCAGCGGCAAAGTGGCGAATGGTAAAGCGGCGCATATGGAAGTCTCCCCTGACAGGCCCTGAAGTGAGCCAAGTAGGCTGGGTTTGTTTTCAAGTCACGATATTGCAGGCTCTCAAGAGCGATCAGCCTTTCGCCCCGTCGATATAGCGCGCCACATTTTTGGCGAGCACATCCATCGGCGCATTTCCGCCAAGGATGATGGCATCGTTGAAGGCTTTGAGATCATAAGCATCACCAAGTTCGCGCTGGGCCCTGGCGCGCAAATCGACGATACGGCTGTGGCCCAATTTGTAGCCCGTGGCCTGCCCCGGCCAACTGCAATACCGGTCGACCTCGCTTGCCACTTCCTGCTCCTTGGAGCCGTTGCGCTCGACAAAGAAATTGACCGCGCGTTCGCGGCTCCAGCCTTTGGAGTGCAACCCTGTATCGACCACCATCCGGCACGCGCGGAAGGCAAGGCTTTGCAAATAGCCCAGCCGCCCGACCTTGAAATCGTCATAGGCGCCCAGTTCATCTGCCAATTGCTCGGCATAAAGCGCCCAGCCTTCCGAAAACGGATTAAACGCAAGGATCGAGCGGATAAGCGGGAGACGGTTGGAGTATTCGCCCTCCCAGACATGGCCCGGAATGGTCTCGTGGTAGGTAAGATCGGCAAGGTCATATTTGCGATGCAGATCGGTGGTGCGAAGGTTGATCCACATCCGCCCGGGAATGGTCCCATCCTTGCTGCCAGCCCCGCCATAGGCGCCCGGTGCGCCGGGTTCTTCGGAAAGCGGCAGACGGCGCACTTCGAGATTGGGATCAACCAGCGTGTTGAACGCACGCGGCATCTCGCCCTTGATCCAGTTGATCCGGTCCTTGATGAAAGCCATGATCTCGGCGCGGCCCGGATCGCCTTCTGAAAACTTGTAGCGCGGATCCTGGCTCAGCCCCTGCATCCGCTCACCGACCGTGCCCTTGGTGAAACCGATCTCGCGCAGGATCGGGTCCATGCGCGCGTGCAGCGCCTCAAGCTCTTCCAGACCCTGATTGTGTATTTCATCAGCAGTCAGGTTCGTCGTGGTGCTGGAACGCAGGGCCCATGTGTACCATTCCTCGCCATAGGGACGCTCGCGCATGCCCGCATCGTTCGTGGCCTTTGCCCGCTGGCGCTTCAGCTCCTCCAACTGGCGGGTGAGCGCATCCACAATTTCCCCGCGCTCGACCCTCGCGGCTTCTTCGACAGGGGCGTTCGCGATCCCGGCTTCGGCGGACCTTCTGGACAGCGAGGATGTGAACAGATCGGCCTGCCCGGCGGTGGCAATCGTGCTCTCCATCTGTGCGATGGCCTTGTCGAGCAGGAAGGCGGGCGGGATCACGCCAAGGTCCGCCGTCGATTTCATCCGGTCCAGTTCGCCATCAAAGACAGCGGGCATCTGCTTCATGCGTTCAAGGAAGAATTCGGCATCGTCGCCATCAGATACAGGATGGCCTGAATCCATGAAGCGCGGCAGGTCGAGATAGGAGCCCACGTTCTGAATCACGACATAGGGCGCAGTGCGCCAGCTTCCCACCGGGATGTCGCCATAAGGCAGGGCAAGCCCGTCGAGCGCCACTTGATATCCGCTTTCAACCGCCTCGAAGCTGGTGAGCTGCTCAGGGGTCAGATTATCGCGCGGATAGGCTTTCGTCATGTCAAGGTCGCGGCGCAAGGTCGCGGCAAGCGCATCCTGTCCGGCCTGGCTTTGATCTTCGAGTTTGCCTCGCAGGCCTGCATATTGGCCGACATCCACACCAAGGCTCGTCGCCCGTTCCGGTTCGTGACCGAGCAGGTTGTAACCAACCTGTTCGAGCCAGTCGTCCGGGGTGAGAGATGCAACCGGACCATCAAGGGCGGTCATCTTGCATCCGGTAAGGGTAAGCGCGGTGGTTGCGCTGAGCCCGGCCAAGGTTTGGCGGCGGGTCAGGCTAAATTGTGTGTTCGTCATGGCATCAGTGTGTGAAGCCCATAGGAGGGCAAGTCAATTTGCCGTTGCCCGGTTTTTACTACGCGTATCAGGCAGGCTCTTCATATTGCAGCGTCGCATCCACATTGCTGCGCGTATAAGCGTGATAACCGCTGCGCGTCTGGGCGTAGATGCGCTGTGCAATCGGTTTACCCCACGCCGTGTTGTTAAGCGCTGTGAAGAGGGGGCTTACAAACTTGTTGCGCCCAACCCTTGCCAAAAAGCGTTCAGCCTGCGGCACAGCAGGGTCATATTCATTGCGCAAAGCCGCCTCCAGCCACAGGAACAACACCTCGTTATTGGCGCTCTGCGAAAGGCCAAGGGTCGTATCGAGCGCCGCGAGTTGCTCTTCTGACAGTTCTTCGGGCAGTTCCTCCAGAAAACGGCGCTGTTCTGCTGCGGTCCAGCCGCGCCATACATCACCGTCAGGAAGCGTGCCTGCGCTTGCATAGGCTGAAACCGCGCCATCCACCTGAGCGAACGCCTCGGGATCGGGCTTCCACGCATTTTCGGGAAGGCCGGTGCCATAGACCCATTCGTCGAGCATCAATTGCTCTTCGAGCGCGGCATCACCCTTGATGAGTTTTTCGCGCAGATCGTTCAAAAACATTTCGGATGTGACCGGCTGGAAGGCATAGGTATCGAACCACTGGGTGAGCCAGGCATCGAATGGCTCGCGCCCGATGATGTTTTCCACCGTGCGCAGGAACACCGTTCCCTTGTCGTAAATGGCAAAGCCCCTCGTTGCGAACGGGCTAATGTCGTCGGGGGTGCGCATGGCTGTTGCGGGATTGTCTGCCCCTGTGTTTTCGATCCCCTCGACAAGGCCCGCATAGCTAAGAGCATATTCCTGCTCGGCGCGCTCCTCGCCGTAAACCTCTTCAACGATGCGGTTCTCGAAATAGGAGGTGACGCCCTCGTTGAGCCACCCGTCGCGCCAGCTTGAATAGGTGGTGAGATTGCCTGACCAGCTGTGCGCAAGCTCATGCGCGACCAAACCGTTATTGGAGCGGTCGCCTGCGATAAATGTGGGCGTGAGGAAGGTCATCACCGGGTTTTCCATCCCGCCATAGGGGAAGGCTGGCGGCAGGACGATCATGTCATATCGACCCCAGCGATAATCGCCAAACAATGCGATCCCGGCATCAATCATTTCCTCGGTGTCGCCCACTTCCTGTGCGGCCGCTTCGATGACTTCAGGCTCAGCCCAAACGCCCGAGCGCGGGCCAAGTTCGCGAAACTCGATATTTCCCGCCGCAATAGCGATCAGATAGGGCGGCACCGCATTGTTCATCACAAAGGAAAATTCGCGGCGTTGCCCGTCCTCGGCCCCTTCCTCGACCACGTCCTCGGCTTGCGGGTCGCCCTGCACCACCCCGCTCATCACCACATTGAGGGGTTCGGGCGCCGAAATGGTCGCCTCCCATGTCTGACGGATGCCGGGGCTGTCCTGCGTGGGGATCCATGTGCGATTGTTGATTGCCTGACCCTGGCTGAAAAGAAACGGATATTCGCCGCCAGCGGTCTGCTGCGGGCTGAGCCACTGCAAGGCTTCTGCTTCGGGCGCAGAGAGATATTCGATCACGATGCGATGCGTTGGCGCAAGCTCTCCCTCGCCAAGATTGCCATCGCGTTCCAGCTTTTGAGCCGGAAGGCCAATGGTCAAAGGCTCACCCTTCCCCTCAACCGTGTCACCCAATGCAAACGGCAGCGCATTGCCAGCCTCGTCGGTAACAGCAGAAACACGAAGCCCGTTGGAATCGAGAATGATCTCTTGCGCCTCATCAGCCGCCAGCACATCGAGCACTGCCGTCCCGCCGATGGTCTTCGCATCGAAATCCACCGCCAGATCGAGGTCCAGATGGGTTACCCGCGCCTCGATTGGCTTTGCGAAGGTTTGATCGTCAAAGGCTTCTTCGCTCGTCAATATGGGCGCGATGGGGCCGCGTTTGCCGGTATCGGGTGACATCAAATCTGCACATCCGGCAAGCAGGAACACAAACGGAAGCAGAAGAAGTGAGACGGTAGCGCGCATCGGGGAATCCTGAAGGTTTTGATTGCGCGGCTGAATGGCATGAAACGAAGCGGCTTGCCAACAGTCGATACGGCGCGCGGCGTCTAGCCTATGCGAAAAGTTCAAGCTTCACCTGCCACCCGATGCTGCAATCGAAGCAAAAACACGGATAACAAGCCCGAAAGCCCGATCAATTGGTCCCGATATTAAATTCCAACTGCCAGCTAATGCAGCTCCCGCAATCTCTCTCCCATCGCGACCACGATGGATCGGGCATCAGGCGGTTTCGCGAAGCATCAGCCGCGGAGGCAGTACAAGACTTTCGGTGTCTTCCCCTGCCAAGCGTCGAAGCAACAGGTCCACGAGGCCTTTTGCGCCAGCAGCGATGTCTTGCCTCACCGTCGTAAGAGGCGGCGCCGTCTGGCTTGAGATCGGGAGATCGTCGAAACCGATTACCTTTAGCTGACCCGGCACATCTACGCCGCGTTCCCGAAGTTCTTTAAGACAAGTCACAGCGATTGTGTCGGTTGCGGCAAAGATGCCGTCGACCTTGCCTTCGATTTCCTGCAAATGCTCCGCGATTTCCTCGCCGGTCTTCTCGGGCGACAGGTGCGTCGGAAGGGCGCGGATCGCTACACCCATTTTGTCAGCCACTTCTTTTGCGCCGGCATAGCGGGCTGCAAACTCGATCGGCTGTGTGTCGCCCAGGAATGCGAGTGCTTTTGCGCCAGACGCGATGAGCCTTTCAGCGGCGAGCTTTCCACCCAGACGATTGTCTGTGCCAACCACGCAGTGCCTTTGGCCTTCCTGGTGATTGCCCCAAACTACCATGGGCAGATAACCGTCGGCGACATCCTCAATCCGCTCGTATTGGTCTGACTGACCGATCACAATCACGCCATCGACCATCCCCGATCCGATGAACCGGTCAAGCCAGTCCTCATCCTGATCGGGAATGACACGCCTCAGCATGAGGTCGTATCCCTTCTCCGTCAGTTCGTCGGCCAGATAGCCGAGCAGGGTGATGAAGAAAGTGTCGGAAATTTGCTGCCGCACGTCGTGTCCCAGCGGAATTGCGACCCCGATGACGCCTGTCTTTTGACGGCGAAGCTTGCTCGCCATCTGGTTCGGGCGAAAGCCATGTTCGCGCGCAATCGCCTCGATCTTTGCGCGTGTCTTCGTGTTGACCAGGCTGTTGCCGGCAAGCGCGCGCGACACAGTGCCGGTGGAGACACCGGCAATCTTGGCAAGGTCGGCAAGAGTGCGAACTCTCCCTGTGCTTTCCGGGGTATCCGGGGTATCTGGATCAGGCATGTGCCCCCCTTAACCTGCCAGCGCCTTTTGTTCACGCGGAACTCTGTGACCTGCATCGACGAACAGGGTTGCGATTGCGCCCACGATCATCAGCGCTCCTCCCATCATCAACACATTGCGTGGATCACCGCCGAGCAAAGGATTGTAAATGAGCGGCATTGTCAGCGTCTGGAACAGCATGGGAATGACGATGAACATGTTGAAGATGCCCATATAAATGCCGTTGCGTTCCGCCGGGATGGAATCTGCAAGCATAACATAGGTGTTGCCCATCATTCCGGCCCAACCAATGCCGATGCCAAGCATGAGAGCAAAGAGCGCAGCCGACGTTTCCACCCCGGGGATAAGCAGCATCGCCACCCCTGATGCGGTAAGGCAGACTGCATGGACCAGGCGTGCACCAAGTCGCGCCACGATCGGGATGAGCAGCAGGGCCCCGATGAAGGCAATGAAATTGTACAGAGCGCCTGCCTGCTGCGTGGTCAATGTTGCTTCACGAAATGCTGCGCTCGACGGATCGGAGGTGTCATAGATCGAGCGCCCCACGGCAAAGGTGATGTATTGCCAATAAGCGAACATTGCATACCACTGGCAAAGCATGGCGAGGGCGAGCTGGCGCATCGGCTTTGGCATATCGCGGATCGCATCGCCGATTTCCGTGAGCGTGCCTCTCACCGTCAGCGGTTTCGTGTCCAGAACGGCCTTCTCATCCTCGGTCATCGGCAGTTCGGGCACGCGCCAAACGGACCAAACGATGGTCGAAATCGAGAGTATCGCTCCGATTATGAAAGCGATGCGGACGATGACCGGAATGCCGTTATCATCAAGCACGTCCTGTGCAACAAACGCCGTCAGAAGCGTCGGAGCGAGATAGGAAAGAGTTTGCGCCAGACCGGTGAAAGCGCTTTGGGTGAGAAAGCCGATCGATCGCTGTTCGGGCACGAGCCGGTCGGCAACATAGGCGCGATAGGGCTCCATGGTGATGTTGTTACCAGCATCAAGAATCCAGAGCAGCGATGCCGCCATCCAGAGCGTCGACGAATACGGCATGAAAAACAGACTGATCGTGCAAATGATCGCGCCGATCAGGAAGTAGGGTGTCCGGCGCCCATATCGTGAACTTGTCCGGTCGCTCATCGCGCCAACGATTGGCTGGATGATGAGGCCCGTCATCGGACCTGCAAGCCACAACAGCGGCATCGTCGCTTCGTCCGCGCCGAGAAAACCGTAGATCGGTCCCATATTGGCTTGCTGCAGACCGAAACTGAATTGCAGGCCGAAAAAACCGATATTCATTTCGATGATTCGAAGCAGCGAAAGCCGTGGTTTTACGGCGGTTTGCATAATCAACTCCCTCTCACTCGCCGTTATGTGACCGGCGTTGTGGCATTTTCGTGACATAGATTGCGCGTGATTGCAATCGTTTGCAATTTTATTGTTGCAAACGATTGCAATCGAATTATGCATTACTGCGAATCGCGCAAAATGGTGCGAGCACAAAGGAGAGAATTCCCATGAAGTTTCGTCACGCTTTGGCCTTTGGCGTCGCGCTGAGTGCCTTTTCCACCCCTGTATTCGCACAAGACGCCGCCGAGACTGCGGAAGATGACAATGAGATCATCGTCACGGCGGTTGCTCGCGGCCAGAACCGGCTTGAAAGCTCGGTCTCGGTAAGCTCGGTTGGTGCTGAACAGATCGCAGATCTCGCACCGCCATCCTCTGCCGATCTTATCCGCCAAATTCCGGGCATCCGTTCCGAGGCATCAGGTGGTGAGGGCAACGCCAACATCGCCGTTCGCGGTCTGCCCGTTTCGACCGGCGGTGCGCGCTACATCCAGCTTCAGGAAGACGGCCTGCCCGTTCTCGAATTCGGCGACATCATCTTTGGTAACGCCGACAACTTCCTTCGCGCAGACCGCAATGTGGCGCGCGTCGAGGCCGTTCGCGGTGGTTCAGCCTCGACTTTCGCATCGAACGCACCGGGCGGCGTGATCAACTTCATCTCGAAAACCGGACAACGCGAAGGCGGTGCAATCCAGGGCACTGTGGGCGTCGATTTTGAGACCTACCGCGTAGATTTTGACTATGGCGCTCCGCTCGCCGATGATCTGTATTTCCATGTCGGCGGCTTTTACCGCACTGGCGAAGGCCCACGCGATATCGGCTACAACGGCTATGACGGCGGCCAGGTCAAAGCGAACCTTACCAAAGAGTTCGACGGCGGCTATGTGCGTTTCCACGCCAAGTTCCTTGATGACAGCACCCCCACCATCCTGCCCCAGCCTGTTTCTGTAACCGGCACGGACGGCAATCCGGATTACACTGCGATTGCTGGCTTCGATCCGCGTTCAGATTCGCTTTACAGCCCGTTCATCACGACCATCACCACCCTCGATGGTGGCAACAACCCGACCACCTACAATTTCCAGGATGGCCTTTCGGTTGAATCCCAGGCGTTCGGTGTCGAGGCCGAAATTGACGTTGGCTCTGGCTGGACGCTGACCAACCGCTTCCGTTACGCCAACAACTCGGGCAGCTTCGTCTCGCCTTTCCCGGCAAGCGCAGGGGCGGCTCAGGATATTGCTGATGGTATCGGCGGCGCCGGCTCGAGCATTGTATTTGCCTCCGGCCCGAACTCGGGCAGCGTCGCAAATGCTGCTGACATCGGCGGCAATGGCTTGCTCGCCAATATCGTGAATTTCAATGTTCGCCTGAACAGCCTCGACAACGTCACAAACGATTTCCGCATCTCCAAGGACTTCGACTTTGGTAGCGGCTCGGCAACGTTCACCTCAGGCTTCTATCTGTCGCGTCAGGACGTGGATACCGACTGGCTGTGGACTGCTCATGTCCAGACCGTTCAGGGTGATGGCCAGTCCGTGCTCGTCGATATTGTCGATGCCGGTGGCGACACGGTGACCGACAACGGCGTCGTTGGCTATGGTGCGAACTTCTTTGGCAACTGCTGCCGCCGCAACTATGACGTGGCCTACAGCACGTATGCGCCGTTCGCCTCACTTGCTCTCGATTTCGATCGACTGACGCTCGATATGAGTGTGCGCTACGACTATGGCGATGCCAATGGCACAGTCACAGGCGATGGCCCGGTCACAGACTTCGACTTCAACAATGACGGCGATATCAGCCAGGCGGAATCGCAAACCAGCGTTCTCCCGCTGACCACCCCTGCACCGGTCAATTACGACTTTGGCTATTTCTCATGGTCGCTCGGCGCGAACTACCTGCTGACTGATGATCTGGGTATTTTTGCGCGCTACAGCCAAGGTGGGCGTCACACTGCCGACCGCAGCCTTCTCTCGCCTGCTGTCAGCACGGTCGACGGGGGACTTCCGGGCGGTGATGATGGCGTGATTGCCGACGTCAATCAGCTTGAGCTTGGCCTGAAGTATCAAGGTGGCGGCTTCTCGGTCTATGCGACCGGCTTCTTTGCTGAAACCAGCGAAACCAACGTCGAGATTGCGCCGCTGCTTCTGACTGATACCGACTACGAAGCCTATGGTGTCGAACTTGAAGGTTCGTATTCGACCGGCCCGTTCACTCTTAGCGCCGGTGCCACATGGACCGATGCCGAGATCAAGGACTCGCTCAACGCAGCGATCATCGGCAACACTCCGCGCCGTCAAGCTGACCTCGTCTATCAAGCCACTGCGCAATATGACGACGGTTTCTTCAAGGCTGGTGCCAACCTGATCGGGACCACGGACAGCTTTACGCAAGACAGCAACCAGCTCGAGTTGCCCGGCTATAACCAGGTCAACGCGTTCCTCGCAGTGCGTCCGGTAGACCGGGTTGAGGTGGCGCTGAACGCGACCAATCTCTTCAACAACTTCGGCTACACCGAAGCAGAAGAGGGCTCGATCCCCGGCAACGGGATTGTGCGCGCTCGCTCGATCGCTGGTCGCACGGTCGCAGCCTCGGTTCGCTTCGACTTCTAAGCCTCGCGGGTCGCGAGCACTGCAAGCTGGCCGGATGATCTCCCCCCCTTCATCCGGCCAGCTTCCCTTTTTTGTGCCGGTTTTAGTTAGGTGAACCAATGACTTCGTTTTGGAAGCCGGAACACGCGCGCGATGCGCGCCGCAGCATTTCGGTGCAAATCCCTGTAATTGAGAGCGTCAATCGCGAAGGCCTGCAATCCGGGCGGATTTATTGGGACATGTGGCCCATTCAGACCCGCTCCGGCCATATTGCCCAAATCAAGGGCCGCGAGCTTTGGATGGCATTGGGAGCCCCTGATCGGGCGGATTCTTCGATCAGGCATTTCGAAGCCAAAATCTATCTGCTGGAACGCCAAGGCACTCGCTGGGTAGATCTGGGCCCGGTCCTTCCGGAATTCGACGTCGATTATGAACGCGAATGGTCCGGCTCTGCAATCCTCGAAGGGGACAACCTTTCGCTCTACATCACCGGCGCTGGGGTGGCGCAGAAGGCAGGCGGCTATCAGCAACGCCTGTTTGAAGCCCACGCGACTATTGGCGATAACGGCCTGCCGATCAATTGGTCGAAGCCGGTCCTGTCGGTTGAAGGCTATGGCGAGCATTACATGCCAGCCGATGCGCATGAGGGTGAAGCGGGCAAGATCAAGGCATTCCGCGATCCCGCGTTCTTCAAGGACCCGGCCGATGGGGCCGAATATCTCGTCTTCAGCGGTTCGCTTGCCGGAAGTTCAAGCGACTTCAACGGCGTGATCGGCATTGCCAAGCGCGATGGCGAACGCTGGGATTTGCTTCCCCCGCTCATCAGCGCCGAGGGCGTGAACAATGAACTGGAGCGGGCCCATGTGGTCTTTTATGAAGGCCGCTATTACGCCTTCTGGGTAACGCAGAGCCACACATTCGCCCCCGACCTTCGCCAAGCGCCCACGGGCCTTTACGGAATGGTCGCGGACAGTCTTTTCGGTGAGTACCGCCCCCTCAATGGAAGCGGTCTTGTGCTCGCCACTCCTGAAAGCGAACCGCTACAAAGCTACAGCTGGTTTGTGTCGAGCGAGTTGCTGGTTTCAAGTTTCGTTGATTTTTACGGTCTCAAAGGCAACACGCTGCCCAGCGATACCGCCGCGGCCAATCAGTTCTTTGGCGGGGTTCCCGCCCCCCTCCTCAAACTCCAGATTGATGCAGATCGCTGTGAGCTGGCCGAAATGGTCCAGGCATGAGTTCGACTGGCAAACCTTTGCTGGGTGCAATCGAGGCGGGCGGCACGAAATTTGTGCTCGCTGTCGGACACTCTCCAGCCCACATCATCGCGCGGCACGAAATTCCCACGCGCGATCCAGCCGCGACGCTGGCGGAAGCAAACGCCTGGTTCGAAGGCCACGGGGCGATCGGCGCGCTCGGAATTGGCAGTTTCGGCCCAGTTGATCTTGATCGATCCTCGCCAGAGTGGGGTCGCATTACCAACACGCCAAAGCCGGGCTGGGCGAATTGTGATCTGGTGGGATACTTCGCCGAACGGCTGGGTGTACCCATCGGTTTTGACACAGACGTAAACGCGGCGGCGCTCGCTGAATACACCTATGGGGCCGGAAAAAGCGCCGCATCGCTCGCTTACATCACGGTGGGCACTGGTATTGGTGGCGGACTGGTACTCGATGGAAAAGGCGTTCATGGTGCCGCACATCCGGAGATGGGGCACATTCTTCCCCGCCGCCACCCGGATGATCGTGACTTCAAGGGCGTGTGCCCGCACCACGGCGACTGTCTGGAAGGACTGGCGAGTGGTCCGGCCATCAAGGCGCGGTGGGGAGCCTCGCTTTCCGAGTTACCGGCAGATCACGAAGCGCACGAAATCATCGCCTGTTATCTGGCCCAGCTCGCTGTCTCGCTCATTGCCGTGACTTCGGTAGAAATTATCGTGTTTGGCGGCGGTGTGATGAAGACACCTGCCTTGCTTGAGCGTGTCGAACAGCTTGCTTCGGAACTTGGCGCGGCGTATTTCCCCGGAAAAGCGAAGCACAAGATCGTCTCGCCCGGCCTTGGTCAAAATGCCGGCCTTACAGGATCATTGTTGCTCGCTGCCGATCTATGATCTGAGTTTGCGGCTTTCGCCGGCTGCTAACGCTGCGCTCTTGGCTGATCCGATAGTGCGGGTGCGCGGTTCCGCTCACCGCCCAAGAAGTATTGCGAACTTGGCTTGCCGCCTATGCGCGAGATGATGCAGCACCATGTATCGCGTTCGGGAGATGCGGGATTGACCTGGTTGCGCGATAAAATTCTTGAATTCGCAAGAGACAGGTAAAAAACCTGGGCCCGATAATGCGGACAAGCGGATCGGGAGTTACCGTGATAACACGCGATGTCTCACCCATGGCCGAATGCATCTGAGACGCCGGCCCCAGGATAGAACCTCCACACATTCCGGAGCAATGGCGCCGCTAGTATCAAGCCTCACCCTATTGGGGAGCGATTATGGCAACCATGGTGAGCTGACCGGACGCGTCTGATTATATCAGATGAAAATGGCGGAGACGGTGGGATTCGAACCCACGATACGGGGTTACCGTATACACACTTTCCAGGCGTGCGCCTTCGACCACTCGGCCACGTCTCCGCATGTCCCTTTCGGGCGAGGGGAGCCTTTAGCTTTGAAAAATAGGAACCGCAACCGCTGCGTTCAGCCTACCCTTGGGTGGGAGGCGGAAATGTGGTATTTGATCCCCATCGGGCGGCGCTGCGCGCATTAGCATTCGCTGCGAACGCCGCGTTCCGAAGAGCCTCTTTCCGCCCTCGAAAACGCGTGGAAGGGGGCTTTTTGTTTGCCGCGCCAGATGGCACAAGGCTTTCCATGAAAAAGCAAATTCTTGGCCTCGCTCTGACCGCGATCACCCTTCCAGCAATGGCCCTCGCCCAAGGCGAAAGCGAAGCGCAAACGCCGCCCGCCGAGTCGCCCAGCCCCAATGCAATCGTCGCCGCAGCGCCTGCGAATGAGTGGGTGGCGATTGATGCGGAGGACTTACTGGTGATGACGCTTGCTCCCGACGCGCGAGGGAAGAGCCGCGAAGTCGTGATCCAGTTGATGCCAGCGCCCTTTAGCCAAGGGTGGGTCGAGAACATTCGCACCCTCGCCCGCGCCAAGTGGTATGACGGGATTTCCGTCAACCGAGTGCAGGACAATTACGTCGTCCAATGGGGCGATCCGGGGCACGACAATCCCGAAGGCGAAGGGATTGAGACCAAGCCACTGCCTGAGGGGCTGAGGGCGATGGGGGAGGAAGAGTATAGTGTGCCCGTCACGTGGAATATGTCCATAGAAGATGAGATTGCTCATGTGTATCGCCGCAGCCTTCGCGTGAGTATGGAGGGGGGATACTCGCCGGACATTATGCCGGTCAGCATGATGCTGGCTGATCGCTTTGAGGGATATCCCGGAATTACCGGCTTTTCATCGGGCTGGCCGGTAGCAGGAACGTTTACTCGCGCGCATTCAACGGAGGGAAAAGAGGCTTGGCCCGTCCACTGCTACGGCATGGTCGGCGTTGGCCGTAACTACTCCCCCGACACAGGTTCTGGCGCAGAGCTTTACACCGTCATCGGCCATGCGCCGCGTCACCTTGATCGAAATATCGCGCTGGCTGGCCGCATTATTGACGGGATGGAGCATCTTTCCTCGCTTCCCCGTGGCTCTGGCGTTCTTGGCTTCTACACCGAGGGAGAAGCTGACCTTCGCACGCCGATCCTTTCGATCCGCGTCGCCTCTGACCTCCCCGAAGCCGAGCGGCCCGCATTTGAGTATCTCTCGACCGAGAGCGAGAGCTTCGCAGCCTACGCCGAGGCGCGCGCCAATCGCCGCGATCCGTTCTTCATCGTGCCGACTGGAGGCGCGGATATCTGTAACATCCCTGTGCCCATTCGCGCCATGACAGGGGACGCCGCCGGGTGAGTGAGACGATCACCGCCACCCTCCCCTTGCGCCGTTGGCAGGGGGAAAAGGCGACCTATCATCTGGTGAGCTTCACCGGAGATCAGGCCGAAGCGCTTGCGGGCCATGCGCTGATGCAAAAGCTTGAGACGGGCAGGCGGCGCGGGTTCGGTTCGGTCAAGGTGACCGCCAGCATTGGCGACACATCGTGGAAATCATCCGTCTTCCCGCAGGACAAGCAATCCGAATGGATCCTGCTCGTCAGCAAAAAGGTGATGAAAGCGCAAGACCTTACCCCCGGCGATCAAATCGCCGTCAGCGTCACCCCGCTCTAAGCGACAAGCGCCGCTCAGGCGGCCTGCTCGTCCGCTTCCAGATCGCGTGCCGATTTGCGCACATCGGCGATAAACTTGCCCGCTTTTTCGCGCAAATCGTCGGCATGGATGCCAAGTGCATTGGCGCTCGCCACCACGTCGCCTGCTGCCGAACCAGTTTCCTCGCTCGCCTCTTTGAGAGCCATAAGCCGCTCGCTCACCTGGCGCGAACCTTCGGCCACGGTGTCGATATTTCGGGCCAGTTCTTCGCCGGAGACAGACTGCTGGTCGACCGCCGTTGCAATTGTGACCGCCACCTTTTCAAGTTCGCCGATCTGGTTGTAGATCGAATTGAGGTCGCCTGCGCTTGAACGGGTCGATTCCTGCATCGCCGTGATCTTTTCCGCCACGGAGCTGGTAGCAGCAGATGTTTGCATGGCGAGTTCCTTGACCTCGCTTGCCACCACGGCAAAGCCCCGGCCTGCCTCGCCGCCACGTGCAGCCTCGATGGAAGCGTTAAGGGCAAGCAGGTTGGTGCGCTGGGCGATGGTCTGGATGAGGCCAGCGATTTCGCCCACCTCTTCAGCTGCGGTGGAAAGATCGTCCATGCGCGTGTTGGCGCTCGCCACAAGCTCGGTCGCATCGCGCGCCAATGTCGCAGAGGCGCTCGCCTGCTGGCTGATCTCATTGATCGAAAGCGCAAATTCGTCCGTTGCCGCCGCCGCTGCGGTCACATTGGACGACGCGCTTTTCATTGCTAGGCTCGCGCTGTCGGCCTGCTCGTTCGAGCCATCGGCCAACTGCACCATTTGCGAAGATGTCGCCTTCAATTGTTCGGACGCAGCCGAAACCGAGGTGATAAGTTCGCCCACGGACTTTTCAAAACCCCTGGCAAGATTATCGAGCAGCTCGCTTTTTTGCTGGCGAAGGGCGCGCATTTCTTCTGATGTGTGCTGTTGCTGGGCGAGTTGTTGCTCAACTTCGGCGGCGCGTTTTTCGGTGAGTTCACCAAGCTCAAGCGTGGCATGGCGGAACACTTCCAAAGCGCGCGCCATTCCGCCGATCTCATCGGGTCGGTGACGGCTCGGGATACGGACCGACGTGTCTCCTTCGACGATTTTCTCCATCGTCGCGGTGAGCTGTTTGATCTTGCCCGACACGCTGGAGGCAATACGCCGCGCGCCGAAAATCGAGCCCGCGATGCAGATTGCACTGATCACCACGAGCACCAGAAGGAATGACGAAATTGATCCGAACAACGCCTCGGTATTTGCTTCAATTTCGGTGCGAAGAAACTGCGTGAAGTTTTTAAGCTCGTCTCTTGTCTCGACCATATCGGGTCGCACAGAGGTCACACCTGTGCTCTCGCCGCGCAATTGATCGACCCTGCCTTGCAATGCCTTTACCTCAGCGCGAAGCTCCAGATAGGTTGCGCTGGCATCTGCCGGCAATTGCACTGTTATTGCCGATGCGGGTTCGTCAAGCTCGGCAAACGAAATGGCAAGCGCCTCGCTCGACTGCTCAAGCGCGGTGTCTCGCTGCTGCGGGGTTGGAGCATCGCTTGCCGCATCGAGTGCATCAATCGCATCGTAAAGGCCAACGACGGCAGTGTGGCTGTGTGCTTCGACTTCGTTATAGACGGATTGCTCGCGCCCCTGCTCGGTAAAAAGCCAGGCCGCGCCAAGGATCAGGGTAACCAGAAATGCCAGGACAAGCGTATTGCCCAGAACCGCAAACCGCAGCTTGTTTTCAACCGTTTGACGATCGAGCCATCTGGAGCTCAACTCGACATTCTCTTGTTCCTGCGCGTTTGAGGAAATCTCGTTCTCAAACTGGTGGTTGAGCGAAGTCACAGACACAAATCCCTTCCAAGCGGCGGCACCCATTTGGCACCGATACTTTACGGGGATTTACGGATAAGGGTTTAAGACATGGTAAACCCAAATTAACCAAGCCGATTAAATTCGGTCAGGGTAGCGTTGTCGGACGGTTGCCTAGATCCGGTCAGCCTGCGCTACCGCGTCGCTGGCGCGGAGGGCAGACAGGATGCGGCTGAGGTGCGCAAGGTCATTGACCTCGGCGTCGATTTCATAGGTCGCAAAAGGCAGGTCGAGATGGGTTTGCCGCAGGTTCGTTACATTAATCTTGTTCTGCGCAAACACGCCCGCCATTTCAGCAAGCGTTCCGGGCCTGTCGTAGATCGTGACCGCGAACCGGCCCAGGGCCCCGTGTGACCTTTTATCCCAATTGAGGTCGAGCCAATCGCTGTCGACCCCGTCGGCAAGCTGGAGGCAGTCAATGGTGTGGACGATAACCCGCTCACCCTTGCGGCGAAGCCCGACGATGCGGTCGCCGGGCACCGGGTGACAGCATTCGGCAAGCTCGAAACCGACACCGGGGGTAAGGCCGCGAATG
The DNA here is from genome assembly GCF_023015615.1 of Qipengyuania sp. S6317L1. GTDB lineage: Bacteria > Pseudomonadota > Alphaproteobacteria > Sphingomonadales > Sphingomonadaceae > Erythrobacter. Next base: position 353,525 of record NZ_JALKAJ010000002.1, read on the forward strand.
GAAATCTGGCGGTCATGGCGGGCCCAGTCTTCATCCTCGCTGAATTCGGCAGTGCATCCCGGAACGAGCGCCTCCATCACTTCGCGGTCGGTAATCTTGCCAGCGCCAATGGCGAACATGAGATCCTCGGGCTCGTCCATATCAAGGCGTTTGATCGCCTCCTTGATTGCCCTTTTACCGATCTTGGCAGGCACGCGCACGACGATCTCGTCGAACAGCTTGGCCCCGATTTCGGCCACCTCGTCGCGCTCTTTGAGACGAACGGCGCGGCGGATTGCGGCGCGCGCCTTGCCTGTCACGACAAAACCGAGCCAGGACAATTGCGGCTCTGCCTCCCCGCCCTTGATGATCTCCACCACATCGCCATTGGAAAGCTGGGTGCGCAGCGGCATGTGCCGCCCGTTAATCTTGGCGCCCACCGTTGCAAGGCCCAAGTCGCTGTGCACGGCAAAGGCAAAATCGACCGCGGTTGCCCCCTTGGGTAACTGGAACAAGGCGCCCTTGGGGGTGAATGCGAATATCCGGTCCTGATAGATCGCCAGCCGCGTGTGTTCGAGCAGTTCCTCGGCATCGTGGCTCGCATCGACGATTTCGATAAGATCGCGCAGCCAGCCGACCTGTCCATCGGGCCGATCCTGCTGCTTGTAGGCCCAGTGCGCGGCGAGCCCGAATTCGTTGCGGTGGTGCATTTCGCGGGTGCGCACCTGCACCTCCACCCGCATCGAATTTTCATACATCAAACTTGTGTGAAGCGAGCGGTATCCATTGTTCTTCGGCGTCGAAATATAGTCTTTGAACTTGCCGGGAAGAAACTGCCAGGTGGTGTGCAGGACGCCCATCGCAGCATAGCAATCCGCGACATTGTCGGTGATGACCCGGAAGGCCATGATGTCGGTGACCTGCTCAAAACTTACGTGGCGTTCCGACATCTTGGTCCAGATCGAATAGGGGTGCTTTTCGCGCCCGGTGACCTCAACCGAAAGGCCCGCTTCAGCCAAAGCCTGTTTGATTTTCAGCGCGATCGCATCGACCTCGCCGCTGTCTGCGCCGCGCAGTTTCTCTAGCCGGTCGGTAATGGTGGCGTAGGCTTCAGGCTCCAACTGCTCGAACGCCAGGGCCTGCATCTCGCGCATATATTCATACATGCCCACACGCTCGGCCAGTGGCGCATAGATATCCATCGTCTCGCGCGCGATGCGCTGGCGCTTTTCGGGTTTCTTGATGAAATGAAGCGTGCGCATATTGTGCAACCGGTCGGCCAGCTTGACCAGAAGCACCCGAATGTCTTCAGACATGGCGAGCAGAAATTTGCGCAGGTTTTCAGCCGCCCGTTCGTTTTCGGGCATGGCCTCGATCTTCGAAAGCTTGGTCACCCCGTCAACCAGCCGGGCAACCTCTGGCCCGAAATTCACCTCGATATCGTCAATTGTGGCAAGAGTGTCTTCGACCGTATCATGCAATAGCGCGGTGATGATCGTTTCCTGATCAAGCTGAAGGTCGGTCATTAACCCTGCAACTTCAACCGGGTGCGAGAAATACGGGTCCCCGCTGGCGCGCTTCTGGCTGCCGTGTTTTTGCACCGTATAGACATATGCGCGGTTAAGCGCCGCCTCATCGGCGTCAGGGTCATATTCAAGGACCCGTTCCACAAGTTCATATTGGCGCAGCATTGACATAAATATGTGCCCAACCGGCTTGTTGGGCAAGCGTTATTCGCAATGTACGCAGCGCCAAACGCTGTCATGAAATGACTTGAGAACGGCAGCGCTCAGATGCGCGCAGTTGCGTTGAACCCCGTTGCAAAAAGAAAGGCCGGGATAGCCGTCTACGGGCTATCCCGGCCAGAAAATCGAGCTCCAGCAGGGATAAGCGCTGAGCCTCGGATTAGCTCTGACGTGATCCGCATCCAACGCATGAAACGAATCAAAGGGAAAGAACTGACATCCTGATATTGCGACTAACTCGCAATTGCAAGTGCCTCGAGCCACTTTCCCGCCTCCTCACGTGAAAAAGCTGTTAGCTCCAGGTTGCCCTGGGCGGGAGGCTCATCAGAATCGCGTCGATATTGCCGCCTGTTTTGAGGCCAAAGATCGTGCCGCGGTCATAGACGAGATTGAATTCGGCATAGCGCCCGCGATACTCAAGCTGGCGGGCAACGTCGGCATCGTCGAACTTGCTGTTCATCCGCTCACGCACGAGCTTGGGATAGATATCGAGGAATGCCTTGCCCACGTCCTGTGTGAAGGCGAAATTGCGGTCGAAGCTGGGGTCATCCACGCATTCCAGATGGTCGTAGAATATCCCGCCCACGCCCCGGTGCACCTCGCGGTGGGGGATGTAGAAATAATCGTCCGCCCACTTCTTGTATCGTTCATAATACGTCGGATTGTGGGCCATGCACGCCGCGCGCATTGAGGCGTGAAATGCCTCGGTGTCCTCTTCATAGGGGATCGGCGGGTTGAGATCCGCCCCTCCCCCAAACCATGCTGCCTGCGTGGTGAGGAAGCGCGTGTTCATATGCACCGCTGGCACATGCGGGTTATGCATATGGGCAACGAGGCTGATGCCGGTTGCGGTAAATCCGGGGTGCTCGACGCTCGCCCCGTTCACTTGGTCGGCGAATTGCGGGGAGAATGTCCCGCGCACGGTTGAAACATTGACGCCAACCTTCTCGAACACCTTGCCTTTCATCAGGCCCTGAACCCCGCCACCGGGGTCTTCGTTGCCCTCTTCCTCGCGGGTCCATGGGGTGTACTGAAAGCTCGCATCCGAGCCCGCCTCGCGCTCAATGCTTTCAAAAGCCGCGCAAATCTGATCGCGCAAGGCTTCGAACCATTCTTTCGCACGCAATGTGTGGCCGGCCCAATCGCTCATAGTCTTCCCTCGTCCAATATACGCTGCATCATGTGCCCGATGACAACAAGAGTGTCCACCCGCTCTGACACTTGCCAAACGATGTTTCACAAGCCAGAAGGCCGCATGGTTCCCGTTTCGTTCCGATCTGATTCTGCGCCGCTCGAGTTTGCCGGTGAGGAGATGGTGCTGACCAAATCGCACGCGTTCTTCTGGCCGCGCGAAAGCACGCTTCTCGTCGCAGACCTGCACCTTGAAAAGGGCAGCTGGTATGCGCAGACGGGACAGATGCTCCCGCCCTACGACAGCCGCGCAACGCTGGAGCGTCTGGCGGACACGATCAAGGCGACGGGCGCGCGGCGCGTGATTACGCTGGGCGACAATTTCCACGATGATGCGGGCACCAGCCGCCTGGAGCCTTATGCGAGCGGAATGCTCGAGGCTCTCATCCGCAGCGTTGACTGGGTGTGGGTGACGGGCAACCACGATGAGCAGATGCACCGGACTTTCGGTGCCGAAAGTTTCGAGGAGCTTGAGCTTTCCGGCGTGATCCTGCGCCACGAAGCGCGGCCCGGCGAGACCCGGCCAGAATTGTCAGGCCACTATCACCCCAAGATGCGCCTTCGGGTGAGAAACCGCCATATCGCAAGGCCCTGCGCCGTGGTGAGCCGTTCGGCCACCAGCGCCGACCGCATGATCGCGCCCGCCTTTGGCGCGTACACCGGCGGCATGGATGCAGGCGCGCCCGAGATCCTGAAAGCATTGAGCCCCGCCCGAAAGATCGACGCGGTTCTGCCTGCAAAGGGCAAATTGGTCACATTCCCGCTCTATCGCGAAGCGGCTTGACGCTTGCGCCTAGTATTTTAAGGCCTGCGCGACTATATTCGAGTCTCTCGATAAGGCTACAACAGGAGAACCCACATAGCCCGTCCACCTCGGCGTCAGATGGCCCCGCCAACGAAAAGCGGCCCTCGTTATGATCAGTTTATTCAAGTGCCCAAGGTACGCGTCATCGATGATGAAGGCGAAAACCTGGGTGTGATGTTCACACGCGAAGCGGTTGAGCAGGCGAATGACAAGGGCTTGAACCTTGTCGAAGTGTCGCCCAATGCAGACCCGCCCGTGTGCAAATTCCTGGACGTTGGCAAGTACCGTTTCGAAGCGCAGAAAAAAGCCAATCTGGCGCGTAAGACTCAGAAGACGCAGGACATTAAAGAAGTCAAAATGCGTCCCAACATCGACACACATGATTATGATGTGAAGATGCGCAACGTCGACAAGTTCATCAACAATGGCGACAAGGTGAAAGTCACCCTGCGTTTCCGTGGCCGTGAAATGGCGCACCAGCATCTGGGCATGGATTTGCTCAAACGCGTACAGGAAGACGTGGAAGAGATCGCCAAGGTCGAAGCATTCCCCCGCCTTGAAGGCCGGCAAATGCTGATGGTGCTTGCGCCAAAATGAGCGGCGCGAGAGCCAAACCTCGCAAATTCAAACCGCCTTTTCTGAAAGGCGCAAAGAGATCTACGGCCTCTTGGAAGGACAGGTTTGGCGGATGGGCGACGGACAAAAACCGTCGTCCCGATGCCGCAAAGCCTGACCAGGCTGATCACAAGCGTGACCGGAAAGACCCGGACAGCGGCGGGCTTGCAGCAGAAGCCCCGCGCAAACCGAATACTCCCAATCTTTCGGGCGGCGCTGCGGCCCGGCTTGAATTCAGGGAAGACTGAGACAGTCGATCAGGGAGCCGGGTGGACCATGGTCCAGAATTTGGGCCCACCACCCGGCACTTCCCATTCCTCCACAATATCGAACCCCAACCGGGCATAGATCGCGACGTTATCAGGCGTTGCCGTCTCCAGCAGCACGCCGCGCCCGTATTCGGCTGCTCTATTGACACCTGCGCGCACGATTGCCCCGCCCCACCCCTTGCCCTGGGCCTCTGGCGCAACGCCGACATAGCGCAGGTATGAATAGGGCTGAGGAGCGGGGTGGTGTTTGTACATTTCCTCTGCGACCTTCAGCCCGCGCGGTAAGTCCGTGCGAAAACCTGCCAGCATACGAAGATTGTCGTAAAGGCTGGCGAACAGCGTTTCGCGCACCTTGCCCGGCGGATACCACAGGCTTGCAGCGTTCCCGTCGGTTGACGCCAAAATCTCGCCGTAGCGGCGCGACTGCTCGGCCATCACCTTGAAAAAGCCCGGAAGCATTGCCTCGCGCTTCTTTTGATCGGGCACCACCCACGAAAGCGCCGGATCATTGCGGAACGCAGCCGCGAGCGTATTGGCAACGGAGCCAAGCGGCGCCGATCTGTCTAAAACATCAATTGGCCGATCAATTGGCATCGGAAGAGCCTAAACGCTTTTTCGGGCGAGTTCCAATCCGTCCACAACCAAGCGCCCTCGCCGCTTGCGCTTGGCCGCCAAGCTGGCACTCTATGCGCAAACGCGTAAGGGAGGAGCGCGAGCGCCATGAGTGCCCAAAAAATCGGCTTGTTTCTGGGCCCCCTTGCCTTTGCCATCACCATCTTTGCGCCCGCACCTTCCGGCATGAGCGGCGAGGCTTGGCTCGTTGCAGGGTTGGTTGCGTGGATGGCGGCATGGTGGATGACCGAAGCCGTGCCGCTTTCGGTGACCGCGCTTTTGCCGTTTGTATGCCTGCCGCTGTTCGGGGTGATGACCGCGCGCGAGACGGCCGGTGCATATTATGCGCCCATCCTTTTCCTCTTGCTTGGCGGGGCCTTTATCGCGCTGGCGATTGAGCGCACGGGGCTGCACCGGCGGCTGAGCCTTGCGATCCTCAAGGCGATCGGCTCCGAGGGAGGACAGGTGCGCCTGCTCCTTGCTTTCATGATCAGCGCGGCGATCCTGTCGGGTTTGATCTCCAACACCTCGACCACGCTTATCATGATGCCGATGGCACTGGCCGTGCTCGCAGGCGGCGCCGCGAGGCAAAGCGCGGATGGCCGTGCAGAATTCCCGGCCGAGACAAGCGGCATTTATGGCGCGCTTCCGATGGGCATCGCCTTTGCCGCGACCATCGGGGGGCTTGGCACGATTGTCGGCTCGCCCACCAATGGCATCGCGGTGCAATTGCTCGACGACATGATCGGGCTCAGGATCAGCTTTGCCGATTGGATGATAATGGGCGTGCCCGTGGTTCTGATCGGTGTCCCGCTCGCCTGCTTTATCGTTGCCCGTGTTCAACGGGTCGACGCGCACCCCTTCGACGTTGCCGCCGCCCGCACCGCAATCGACGACCACGCCCCCTGGTCACCTGCGGAAAGGCGCCTTGTGCCGATTATCGCGATCACCTTCCTTCTATGGATGAGCCAGCGCTGGGTCGCGCCCTTTCTGCCGCCCAATAGCTGGACCGATGGGACGATTGCTGTGCTGGCGGCGCTCACCCTGTTCATCTTGCCCGACGGCACGAATGAGGGCGGCAGAACCCGCCCGCTGCTCAGCTGGGACGAGGCAAACAGAGCGCCCTGGGGCGTAATCCTCATGTTCGGGGGCGGCCTTGCTCTGGCGGCAGGGATGCAGGCCTCCGGCCTTGCCGATTGGTTGGGGCAATCGCTCCTGCCGCTTGAAGCCATGCCGCTTTTCATCATCGCTTTGGCTGTCGTTGCTATGGTGGTGCTGGTCACAGAGTTCGCCAGCAATGTCGCCACCGCCAGCGCGATCATCCCGGTTGTCGCCAGCCTTGCCGCTGGCCTTGGACTTGGAGAGGCCGCGATCCTTATCGCTATGCCGGCAGCCCTTGCAGCAAGTTGGGGCTTTATCCTGCCTGCGGGAACCGGGCCAAACGCGATCGCATGGGGCACAGGGCGCTTGCGCATCGAGAAGCTGGTGCGTGCAGGCCTTGTGCTTGATCTGCTCGGAATTTTCCTGATTGTCGCGATTGTCTGGGTGATGTCGACGCTTCTCTGACCTGCCGTCGCGCGGTCGGGTAAACGGGGGAAGCTGCGACTTCTCTCGCTGAAATTGGTTGCATCGGAAACCACCTCGCCATATCCAAACCAAAGCAAAAAGGCCTTTGGGGAGAGGCGCTTCTGCGGAGGTTAGAAGCGGGCGCTCCAATCGCTCTCGAAATTGTCAAGTTCCTGCCTTCCTAGGGACAAGAATTTGGGAAGGAGACACGCGCCGTGAATGACGCAGTGAACGCAACGGGCAAACCAACACCGCGCAGAAAGCCGAAGCCGGAAAAAACCCATATCGCAGGCCGCGCATTGAAACCGTCGACCATGATGATGGGGCATGGATTTGACCCGGAGTTGTCCGAAGGCTCGCTCAAGGCACCGATTTTCCTGACCTCGACATTTGCCTTCCCCAGCGCCGCCGACGGCAAACGCCATTTTGAAGGCATCACCGGTAAGCGCGAAGGCGGTGCCGAGGGCCTCGTCTATTCGCGCTTCAACGGACCGAACCAGGAAATCCTCGAAGACCGGCTTGCGATCTGGGACGGGGCGCAGGACGCACTCACTTTTTCAAGCGGCATGACCGCGATCTGCATCCTGATGATGGCCTACGTCTCCCAAGGCGATGTGATCGTGCATTCGGGACCATTATACGCGGCATCGGAAGGGTTCGTTGCCAAAGTCCTCTCCAAATTCGGCGTAACCTATATCGACTTTCCGGCAGGGGCCAGCCGCGAGGAATTGGATGACGTGCTCAAACGCGCCAAGAAACAGGCGGGCGAAAACGGGGGTAAGGTCGCGATGATCTACCTTGAGAGCCCGGGCAATCCGACCAATGCCCTCGTCGATATCGAGGCGGTGAGGGAAGCGCGCGATGCCAATCTCAAATGGGATTGCCCCATCGCGATCGACAACACCTTCCTTGGCCCCCTGTGGCAGCGCCCGCTCGATCACGGCGCGGATATCGTCGCCTACTCGCTCACCAAATATGTCGGCGGCCACTCCGATCTGGTTGCTGGCTCTATCGCCGGCGCGAAAAAGTGGATGGACCCGGTGCGCGCTCTCAGAAACACCATGGGCGGGATTGTTGATCCCAACACCGCGTGGATGCTCCTTCGCAGCCTGGAGACGGTCGAACTGCGCATGACAAGAGCAGGCGAAAATGCGGCCAAGGTCTGCGCTTTCCTGAAAGACCACCCCAAGGTGACCGGCCTCGGCTATCTCGGCATGATCAAGGACGAACGCCAGCAGGATATCTATGATCGCCACTGTCTTGGCGCGGGCTCGACCTTCAGCGTATTTCTTGATGGCGGCGAGGAGGAATGCTTCCGCTTCCTCGACAATCTCCAGATTGCCAAACTTGCGGTGAGTCTCGGCGGGACCGAGACGCTGGCGAGCCACCCGGCCTCGATGACGCACCTCTCCGTTCCCGAAGATCGCCGCGCCGCGCTTGGCATCACCGACAGCCTCGTGCGGATCAGCATCGGGATCGAAGACCCGGACGATCTGATTGCAGACTTCGAACAGGCGCTGGACCACGTCTAGTTTCCAGCCTAGCCTCTCTTCCGGACCAATTTGGGAGAGAGGAAGTCTGGATGGATGACAGTCGCAAAAAGGTCTGCCTCGTCCTTGGCGCGGGTGCCGGGATCGGCGGCAACACGGCGAAACGCTTTGCCAAAGGCGGCTATCACGTGGTTCTCGCAAGGCGTTCTGACGAAGACGGGCTCAACCGGCTTGTGTCCGAAATCGAGGCCGAGGGCGGCAGCGCAAATGGCGTGTTGATCGACGCGGTGCAGGACGGCACGATCGAGGAACTGGTCGAAGCGACCGAGCGCGATATTGGCCCCATCGAAGTCTGCCTCTTCAACCTCGGCGCACAGATCGGCAATCGCAATTTCTTCGACACACCGCACAAGGCGTTCGAGCTCGGCTGGCGCATGACCTCATTCGCGCTCTTCCGTCTGGGGCAGGCGATGCTCCCAGCCATGGTCGAGCGCGGGCGCGGCGCGCTTCTCGTGACCTCGGCAACATCCGCCATGCGCGGCAATGCCGGCCAACACAGCCATGCTGCCGCCATCGGTGGCAGACGCTTGTTGTGCCAGACACTCAACGCCGAATTCGCACCTCAAGGCATCCACATTGCGCATGTGGTGGTCGATGGCCCTGTCGATGCGCCCGATACGCTCGGGCGGCTTCTTGGCGACAAATTTGACGCCTACAAGGCGTCGAAGGGCGACGACGGCATAGTTGATCCCGCCGCGCTTGCAGAGACCTATTGGCATCTTGCCCACCAACCGCGCAGCTGTTGGAGCTTCGAGGTGGACGTTCGCCCGTGGACCGATGCGCCGTGGTGGAACGACAATCCACCGCAAGCGATCAACACCTCTTCATCGAGCCCGGGCTTCGGCAAGAAATAGCACGCATTCAAAGGCGCCAGACCGCCCTTGCGACACGAATACCTTCGTTAGAAAAGTAAGCTTCTCCAATTCAAACAAGCAATCCGTTAACCCTCGATTGACCAAGATTCACTAGGGCGGAGCAATCCACCTGCTACCGTGCGATTCAATGTGCAGCCATGCCATTCGCAAGAGGGGCACAATTGTTATGGGAATGCCGCGATGCGCTTTGACCTTCTTGCCGCTTCGATCAGCCCGGGGATCTATGCCCCGCTCGCTTTGATGGTTGGCGGTGCACTGCTTGCGCTCGTGGGCCTCGCATTTCTTTTGCTGCGTCGCCGCGCGAAGGCCGAACCGGCTGACGCGTCTCACTCTGATGCAGTGTCGTCCGCCCCGGATCAAGGCAGTGATCACAGTGTTGAGATCGACGCGGCATCCGCGCCAGCTTTCGAACCTACCTCCGGCCCTGCTCCCTCGCCATCCCCCTCACCGCTTGGCCGGCGACGCTCGCTCGTCGGTGTGGCGGAGCGCGAGGAAGGAACGCCCTCGGGTGAAATCGCGCATGATACGGGCGATGTGCAGGACGAACACGATGTCGGCGGCGACGAGGCCGAAAACGCGATTGAGGACGCTGAATTTGAAGAGATCGGCCCGGATGCCGAAGCGGACGAATTCGAAGAGATTGGCGAGCCCGCTGACGATACATCAGACGATGCCCCGACCGATATGGAGCCCGACGGATTTGCGCTCACAGATGTTGAACCACAGGCCGAGCCTGAATGGAGCGCGGATGCCGCAGAACCGGACACAGCCACCTCTCCCGAGATCGAGGCGGCGCGCGAGACACCCATCGTCTTTCGCCAGTTCCTTCCGCAATCGCCGGGCGAGGATGGCCTGTCCTTCTATGGCGGTCAGCCGATAGGCCCCGCCGATTTTCAATGGCCGCGCGAAGGCGGGGCCCAGGGCGGCGCACCATTGCAATTCCTCATGCAATGGGATTGCGCGCAGCTCGCCGAGCAAGACCCGACGGGCCTCTTGCCTCAGACCGGTGTCTTGTATTGCTTTGTGAGTTGCGATCGGGACGCTGAAGACGGCTATCTGTCAAGTCATGCATTCGTGCACCATCGCGGCCCGGTGAATACGTGGGGGCCGGTCGATATTCCGGAAGACGCAGGACCTGCACTCGGCAAAACCGCAGCTTTAAAGCTTAGCGGATGCACCGATGCCGTTGCCAACGCCGATGACTACGTCCCGCGCATCATGCCGCGGTTTCCTTTTGCGCCCATCGCCTTCCAGTACCCCGCCCAAACGCGCAAAGAGGCACAGGTGTGGTCGAGCAGCGCAGCATCAAAAGCTCTTCTTGAGGTTCAAATTAGCGGTCCTGCGACCACCGCTCCGTCTCAGGAACTTGAGCATTCGCAAGACGAGACCGGTCGCCCCTTCGCCGTATTCCCCCACGATTTTGGCGCAATCAGGGTGATCGCCAGCCGCATGATCGAAGCGCTCAGAGATCCCGATCCCGTGTTGGCAGAGGAGCTTTTCGGCGACCTTACTCCCGAACAGCGCGAGGCCCAGTTCAATGGGTGGTGCGAAGAGGCGAAGGAACTCTATCTGCTCGGCACACAGCGGCCCGAAGGGCATAGGTTAGAGCCCAATATCTCGGACGATATCTGGAACTGGTTTACAGAGCGCGGCGGCATCCTTGGGTCCGACCTGTCCGATCTCGTGGTTGAGACAGTCGACCTTAGCCTGTCTGTCAGCAGCGATGCGCTCGCCATTGTTCCGGCTGAATGGATCGACGAAGCGATGGTCGACCATGCGCTTGCGCGCGACGAAATTGGCGAAGGGGATGCAAACATCCATGCCCCCGTCCCTGCCCGTATGTTCGGCCCGCCAAGCCCCCATGCCGGCATGAATACCGAACTGATCGACAGCCACATGCTTCTGCTCGAATTGCCCAGCGGTTCGGGACCACAGCACGATTTTGGTGGCAAGACTCTGCAATACTGGATCGCGCCCGATGATCTGGCGGCGGGGAATTTTGACGGTGTGAAATCTGTGGTGATGGAAGGGTAGAACTCTACCCCTTCCATTCGCGCCGCTCTTCCGCAACGCGCAGCACGTCATAGGCGACTTGCAGCTTCTGGAACTCCTGCGCCGCTTCGTCATCTCCGGGCTTCACATCGGGATGCACCAGCTTTGCCTTTGCGCGGTATGCCTTCTTGATGGCAGCAAAATCCGCGTCTGCCTCCAGCTCAAGAAGGTCGAGCGCTCGCAGTTCATCCGCACTCCTCGACCCGTCGCCCGACCCCGTCCAGCCATAGTGCGAGGCCTCGGCATAACCTTCGGATTGCTGGCGCTCTTCCTTGGCGCGTGCAGCTTTTTCGGCCTTGTCGAGGCCTTCGAAATAATCCCATTTGGAATTGTATTCTGCGGCGTGCTTTTGGCAGAAATACCATTTGTCGGGGCTGTTGGGCGCTTTGGGCGCAGGGCAATCGCCCGGCTCATCGCAGCCATGACGGTCGCAAATGCGCACGTTGACCGCTTCACGCGATTCCTCATAGCCGCGCCAGCGTGGGAAACCCCAATCGTTGGATCGCCGCGGCTTAGGCATAGCTACCGGTGGTAACGAAAATCATGTTGTTCATCGAACAGGTCACGCAGGTCATCTAGAGCCTGTGGCTGCGAATTGAAAGATGTGGGAACAAGTTGCGATGTGAAATGTTGCATTGCAACAGTCCGTTTAAATATCAGGCGCTATGGCGCTGCCCTCAAATACTCAAGGTTCCCACTCCGGCGATGAGCCAACAATTGCAAATCTCCAGTCTCGCCAGCGCATTCGCCCTTGTGTGCCTGTGCCTTTTCGCGCGTGTCGGCGTTGCAGATAGCGCGCCGCATGGCACTAGCGAAGGACCGGTTGTGCAAATGCTCAGCGCCGTCGTCAAAGGCTGAACGGCCATAAAAAACGCGCCCTCCCCGGGTAAGGAGAAGGCGCGCTTTTAATTGAGTTCAAGAAAATCAGTTGATGATAATGCTCGCCGCGCGGCGGTTTTGCGCCCATGCGGCCGCGTCCGAGCCAAGCGCCACAGGGCGCTCCTTGCCATAGCTCACCGTGCGGATGCGAGCGGGATCAACGCCCAGGCTCACCAGATAATTCTTGGCGGCATTGGCGCGACGCTCGCCAAGGGCGACGTTGTATTCACGCGTGCCGCGTTCATCGCAGTGCCCTTCGATGGTGAAGGTCAGTTGCGAGAATTGCGCAAAATATTGCGCCTGTGCCTGAAGCGCGGCGGCATCGGTGCTGTCGATGTTAAAGCGGTCGGTATCGAAATAGATCACCGACGAACTGCCCACGGCGCGCTCAAAATGGCTTTGCGAGCCGAGCACGGGACCGGTTGGAGCCGTTGACGTTGGCGCAGGCGTCGGAGCCGGCGTCGCCGCAGGGGGAGGAGGAAGCTCCTCGGGCGCTTTTTTAGAGCAGGCCCCCAAAGCCAGAGCAGAGGTCATCAGAACGATTGAAGCGGACTTGCGAACTGAGAAAGTCATTAATTTACTCTCCGATTAAAAGCCGGGCGAACAGCCATGCGGCGAAGCGGGTAATAATTGCCCCGATTCTCGGCTGGGAATGGGCGCAGGCAGATTAACATATTTTGACTAAGGGCGAATGGGTCCCCACGCAGGGTCGGATGCATCGACCGGTGTGGGCAGGCGGCGTTCATTGCGGCCCGTGAGGTCAACCTGCCACAGCGAGGAGCGACCAGAGCCGCGCTCGGTGCGGAAAAACTGGATAATCCGGCCATTGGGGGCCCATGTGGGCGCCTCGTCCTGCCAGCCATTGGTCAACACTTTCATATTGCCGCCTGATGGCGTCATCACCGCAACGTTGAAGTCGCCAGCGATGCGGGTGAAGGCAATCTGGTCGCCGCGCGGGCTCCATTCTGGCGTGGCACAGCGGCCGCCAGAAAAGCTGATCCGGCGCTGGTTGGTACCATCGGCATCCATGACATAGCATTGCTGCGTGCCGGAACGGTCGCTTTCAAACACGATTTTGGAGCCATCGGGCGAGAAGGAACCGCCAATGTCAATGCCTGGCGTATCGGTCAGCCTGCGCGATTGGCCGCCGTTGACCGACACCTGATAAATGTCGGTATTGCCGGCCACTGCCATGGAATAAAGGATCGTCTTGCCATCGGGCGACCAGCGCGGCGCCAGCGTCGGATTGCGGTTCTCCGTCACCAGCGTTTGTTTGCCGCTTCCGATGTCATAGACATAGATGCGCGGGTTCCCGTCAACATAGGACAGATACATGATCTTCGAATAGTCGGGCGAATAACGCGGGGTCAGCGCGGTCGCGCTGCCCAGCGTCAGGAAGCGATGGTTTGCGCCGTCGGAATCCATCACGGCCAAACGCTTCACGCGGTTATCCTTGGGTCCGGTTTCCGCGATATAGGCGATGCGGCTGTCGAAGAAGGGGTCTTCGCCCGTCAGCCGCGCATAGATAAGGTCCGAGCATTTGTGCGCCGCGCGCCGCCAGTCGGCAGGCCGCACCACCCAACCTTCTCGGATAAGTTCGTCCTTCAGGATAACATCATAAAGATAGCAGCCCACCACCAGCTTATCGTCGGCGCGCGCGCGGACATAGCCGTGCACGAGCATCTCTGCGCCCCGCCCGGTCCAGCTGGTCCACTCAGGCGCAGTGATTTGCGCAAAGCCCGGCGCTGGCAGGCGGTCAGGGCCGGTGGGTTCAAACAGACCGTTGTTGCGAAGGTTTGCGGTGATCACCCGCGCAATCTCGCGGCCCAGCGCGCCCGTTCCATCGGCATTGGCCGGGGTCGCGGTGTCGCGGTCGGTCGCAAAGGCAGGGATCGCAATTCCCAAGTCTTCCCAGTCGCTTTCATCGGTGGTCGAGCCGGTGAGACCACCGCCATCGTCCTGCGACGCTTCTTCAAACGCGGTTTCGACCTCGCCGCCATCGGACAAAGGCTCTCCAAGATCCTGGTTCTGGGCAGCAAGTGGCGCAGCGCCAAGCGCCAGAGCCAAGCTAAACACAAGCGAAAATTTCATGCTCAAAGCCTTCTATCAAACCTCCACTCGGAGATATTCTTCCAAGCGTTGTAATACTCGTCGGGCAAATCGAAAGGGGCTGCGCGTTGAACCGCGCGAATAGCCCGTTCAGCGTGCAAGGGCGCTTGGGGGCGATTGCTATCGGTGATGCCCGATTGGCTCACAACCCGCGGGGACCCGTTTAACGAACCATCCTCGTTGAGCCGGAACGCCAGCACCGTCACCAATTGTTCTGCATCAAGTCCCGGTGGCGCATCCCAATGGGGGCGCAACTGTCGATTGATCGCCTGCTGCAAGGATGCGCGCGCGCTTCGGCCGATCTGGTTTGCGGGGATGCGGGTTTCATCGGTGGTCGAGGAACTGCCCGAACCGCCAAGGAAATTGTCGCCAATGCGGCTGCCACCGGGGCGCTCGCGCGGGGGTGTGGGGGCACGGGTCGGCTCGGGAGTGGGCTGCGTGCGCGGGGGAGTGCGCGTTGCCGGACGAGGTTCGGTGCGTGCCGTGTTTCGTGTTTCCGGCCTTGGAGTGGGCGGCGGCGTTGCTTCAACCGGTGTTTCTCGTGGCAACTCTTCAATCGGCGGCGCGGGCTCGTCGGACAGGGTCGGAGCGATGGCTGCACGAGCTTCGGCAACAGGTTCTGGCGCTGTCGATTCAAGGCTGACTTCGGTCGCAAGGCTTACCGTCATGCGTTCCGGGATCGGTTTGGACGTCGCGGTGAAGAAAAATTGCACGGCAAGCGCGACGACCAGCAAGGCATGAAGTACGATAGCGACCAGAAGGCCGATGCCATCTTCCTTTTGAAAGGCTCCGCTATGGGACCGCGTCATTTCCATCACCATCAGGACCTATGGCGCGCTCGATGAACCGTCAGTGACCAGCGAGATCGAGGTAAAGCCTGCACGGCCAAGCTCGCCCATAACCGCCATCACGCGGCCATAATCGAGGCCCCGGTCCCCGCGCAGAACCACGGTGGGAAGTTCTCCGCCCGCATTACGGTCAATCGCCGCCAAGGCATCCGGCAATCCGCCCACGGGCACCACATTGTCTTCGATGAACACACGGCCCTCGCCGTTGATGCTGATCGTGATCTGTGTGGGAGTTTCCTCGACCGGATTGGCTCGGCTTTCGGGAAGCTCGATTGGCACGCCCACCGCCGGCAGCGTGACCGTCACCATAAAGATGATGAGGAGCACCAGCATCACGTCCACGAGTGGTGTGACGTTGATCTCTGCCATGGCTGCGCGGCGGGTGCGCTTGCCCTTGCGGCGGCTGGATGAGGCGAGACCCATAGCCATTACAGTTTTCCGCTTGCCCATCCGGGCAAACGGTCCTCGCTAGACGGGCAGGCAAGCTGCCCCCGCTGTGGGCGCACGGTCGTGCCTGCGGCTGCTTTGCCGCCGTTCGTTGGCGTTCCCATCATGCCTTATCCAGTTCGCGGCTCAGCCCTGCGTGAACCTTGTCGGCAAAGCGTTGGAGCTTCGCTTCATACTGGTTCACCGAATTCGAAAAGCGGTTGTAGAAAATCACAGCGGGAATGGCTGCGAACAGTCCGATGGCGGTCGCGAACAACGCCTCTGCAATGCCGGGAGCAACAACCGCAAGCGAGGCGGACTGTGCCTCGCCGATCTGGAAGAAGCTGTTCATGATCCCCCACACGGTTCCGAACAGGCCAACAAACGGTGCGACAGAACCGGTGGTTGCAAGAAAAGTGAGCTTGCTAGACAATTCGTCGGCCTCTTCTGCAACCTGGCTTTCCATCGCTGCGCCGATGCGTTCGCGCGCGGCATTCCGGTCAGGCGCGCCGTTCCTGGTCGAGCGCTTCCATTCATCGAGGCCCGCGCCGGCCACACGGGCAGACGGGATGTTCGTGCGCTTGGATTTCGACAAGGCCCCTTCGCGGTCATTGGTTGACCAGAAATCGCCTTCATATTCGCGCGAGCTGCTGTTTAATTTAGCCAGCCTGAGAACAAAGGAGACGATAATCGCCCAGCTCCAGATGCTGGCAAGGATAAGGCCTATGATTACGGCCTGCACAACGATGTCGGCGTCAAGAAACAGCTCTAACGGATCGAGCCGTGTCGGGCCCGCCAAATTTCCGGCAGCCTCAGCTGCAACAGCGCTTAACTGGGTCAAATCCACGCTATCAATTATCCTTCTGGTCCATAAAAGTCTTGAAAGCCGCGCGCCATTCGGCGGGCTGGCGTTTGGGGCGACCGTCCAACGAGATAAAGCCGACCCGCAAGGACGCCTCGCAGAGCACTTCATCATCGCGCTTGGCGATCTGATGCATCCGGCACGAGGCCGCGCCAAGTTCGGTACACATCGTCTCGATCACCACATCATCATCCAGCCGGGCCGGGCGCAGATATTTAAGGTTCACCTCGGACAAGGCATATGCGCCCTCCCTGCTCTCAATCGCGGCGCGTTGATCAATATCAAGCAGCAGCAAAAGGTCCGAGCGCGCCCGCTCAAACCAGCGCAGATAATTGGCGTGATAGGTTATTCCGGAAAGATCGGTGTCTTCGTAATAGACCCGAACGGCGTAAAAATGCCGCGAGCCGTCAAGGACGCCGCCCTGAAAATTCAGAGTGCTCGGATTGGGTGTTACCATAGGGTGCGTGGATTAGCCTTTGTGCTGAACGCATTCCAGCACCAACTGCGCGCGCCTACATGAATGTCGACAGAATGAATCGCCTCTGCGACGGATCGAGTTCCAGTTTTCAGGCGATCATTCGGCCTAACGGCTGTCCGCCGAAGATATGGACATGCAAATGCGGCACTTCCTGTCCGCCATGCGCGCCGATATTGGCCATCAGGCGGTATCCCGGTTCCACCAACCCCTTGGCACGCGCAACTGCGCCGACCGCACGAACAAACCCGCCGATTTCAGCATCCGACGCCTTGGCGCTGAAATCATCCCAGCTGACATATTCGCCCTTGGGGATCACCAGCGTGTGCACTTCGGCCTGAGGGTTGATGTCCTCAAAAGCGAAGGCCCAATCGTCCTCGTAAACTTTGCTCGACGGGATTTCCCCGCGCAGGATCTTCGCAAAGATATTGTCGGTGTCGTAGGGAAGCGTTGGGTCGATCGGCATCTTACTCGCTCCTGCTGGCTTTTTCATCGAGCCCTGAGAGCCCTTCGCGCTTGTCGAGTTCGGCAAGCACGTCGTCAAAGCTCACCCCTTGCGCCTGCAAAAGGACCAGCAGGTGAAAGATAAGATCGGCGCTTTCGCTGACCAATTCATCGCTCACCCCGGTCATGGCCGCGATCACCACTTCGGTCGCTTCTTCACCGACCTTTTGCGCGATTTTCGCGGTGCCCTTGCCCTGAAGCTTGGCGACGTAGGATTCCTCGGGCGAGGCGGTCATGCGCTCGGCAATTGTGGCTTCGAGGCGGCTAAGAGTATCGGTGCGTGTGTGCATCAAGGTGTCCCTTCGCATTAAATCCCGCGCGCCGGAAGCCCTGCGTCGCGCAGCGCCTTGTGCGCCTCGGCAATGGAATGCTTGCCGAAGTGGAAGATCGAGGCGGCCAGAACCGCGCTTGCGTGGCCATCGCGCACCCCTTCGACGAGGTGGTCGAGCGTGCCAACGCCTCCGCTGGCGATCACGGGGATTGAAACCGAATCTGCAATGGTGCGGGTGAGTTCGAGGTCGTAGCCTGCCTGTGTCCCGTCGCCGTCCATGCTGGTCACGAGCAATTCGCCAGCACCAAGATCGGCGACCTTTTTGGCGTATTCAACCGCGTCGATCCCGGTGGGTTTGCGCCCGCCGTGGGTGAAGATTTCCCAGCGCCTCCCACTTTGCGGCTCTTCGCCCATCACCGGAACCTCTGGCGCAACCCGGCGCGCATCGACACTGACGACAACGCATTGGCTGCCGAATTTGGCAGCGATTTCGCTCACCAATTCAGGCCGGGCGACCGCAGCGGAATTGATCGCGACCTTGTCAGCGCCTGCCAGCAGAAGCGCGCGCGCATCCTCAACGCTGCGCACCCCGCCGCCGACGGTCAAAGGCATAAAGCACACCTCGGCGGTGCGCTTGACGATATCGAGCAACGTCCCGCGCCCTTCGTGGCTGGCGGAGATATCGAGGAAACAAAGCTCGTCCGCCCCCGCCGCATCATAGGCGCGCGCTTGTTCGACAGGGTCGCCAGCGTCTTTCAGATCGACGAAGTTCACGCCTTTCACCACGCGCCCGTCGGCTACGTCGAGGCAGGGGATGACGCGGATACGGACGGTCACTCCCGCGCCCCCATCTGAATGGCTGCGGCGAGGTCCAGCTTGCCTTCATACAGCGCACGGCCTGTAATCACGCCTTCAATCCCGAGATGCGATTGGATCGAAAGGATGTGGATGTCGGAAATGCCTTTGACCCCGCCGCTGGCGATGACAGGAATGTCGACGCGCTGGGCAAGCTCCACTGTGGCGTCGATGTTGACGCCCTTGAGCAGACCATCGCGGCCAATGTCGGTGAACAGCAGCGAGGCAACGCCTGCATCCTCAAACCGGCGCGCCAAGTCCACCACGGGCACATCGGAAACTTCTGCCCAGCCTTCGGTTGCGACCATGCCGTCTTTCGCGTCGACCGCAACGACAATACCGCCTTCCCACTCGCGGGCCATTTCTTTCACGAATTCGGGGTCCTTGAGAGCCGCTGAACCCATCACAACGCGGGCAACGCCAAGGTTGAACCAGCCCTCAACCGCCTTTGCATCGCGGATACCGCCGCCCAGTTGAACGTAGCCGGGGAAGCGCTCGATGATGGCTTTGACCGCTTCGACATTGCGCCCCTCGCCCGCAAAACTGCCGTCGAGGTCGACCACGTGCAGATGCTCCGCGCCGGCCTCGGCAAAGATCATCGCTTGAGCCGCCGGATCATCGCCATAGATGGTCGCGCGGTCCATATCGCCCTCGGCAAGGCGCACGACTTCGCCGCCTTTCAGGTCGATCGCTGGAAAGATAATCATGGCTTCCACTCCAAAAAGCGGGCGAGCGTTGCAAGGCCATAGGCCTGGCTCTTCTCGGGGTGATATTGAACGCCGCAGATATTGCCGCGTGAGACCGCCGCGACAAGCCCTTCTCCGTGATCGGTCAAGGCCGCGACGTGATAGGGATCGTCGGCGATAAAGTGGTAGGAGTGGAGGAAATATGCCTCGCCCGCCTCGACCACTGCGTGATCCTTTTCATGGGGCATGAGCGCCACGTCGTTCCAGCCCATATGCGGCACCTTGATGCTTGGATCGTGCGGCGTGATCAGCTTTACCTCGCCCGGAATCCAGCCAAGGCCTTCGTGGACCCCGTGCTCAAGGCCACGGTCGGCGAGGAGTTGCATCCCTACACAAATGCCAAGGAAAGGCGCGCCGCCGTTCCGGACGCGTTCTTCGAGAGCCTCGACCATACCCGGCACCGCGCGCAGGCCATCGGCGCACGCCTTGAACGCGCCCACACCGGGCAAAACGATGCGATCAGCCTTGCGCACTTCGTCAGCGTCAGCGGTGACAGTCACATCCGCGCCGACCGCCTTTAAAGCATTGTGCACCGAGTGGAGATTGCCCGCGCCGTAGTCGATCAACGCAACCCGATTAGACATGTTTGTTTTCCGCACGCCCATCCGGAAGCGCGTCCTCGCTAGACGGGCGGGCGGTCGCCCTTGCGGTTGCGATGCAACCGTCTGGCGTTTTCCTAACCACCAAGCTGCCCCTTTGTGCTCGGGATCGCGCTGCCCTTCCTCGCATCGCGTTCGACCGCAATGCGCATGGCGCGGGCAAAGCCTTTATAGAGGCTTTCGCAAATATGGTGGTTGTTGGTGCCGTAAAGCAGCTCCAAGTGCAGCGTCAGCCCGGCTGATTGTGCAACACTTTCAAACCAGTGCTGGATCAGTTCGGTGTCCCATTCGCCCAGCTTTTCCTGAGAGAACCTGGCATTCCAGACGCAATAAGGCCGCCCGGAAATGTCCAGGGCCACACGGCTCAGTGTTTCATCCATGGGCGAATACGCGCTGCCGTAACGGCCAATCCCCGCTTTGTCGCCCAGCGCCTCAGTGAGCGCCTGCCCCAAGGCAATCGCGCTGTCTTCGGTCGTGTGGTGTTGATCGACGTGCAGATCGCCCTCGACCTTCATCGTCACATCAATAAGCGAGTGCTTCGAAAATTGCTCAACCATATGATCGAGAAAGCCAATCCCGGTGGACACATCGTAAGTGCCCGTTCCATCGAGATTGACCTCGATCAGGATTGAGGTTTCAGCGGTTTTCCGCTCGATCCGGCCCGTACGAGACCCGGTGCCCGGCGATGATGGTGATGCATTGCTCATGGGATGCAAGCCTATAGACGCCGCCGCCTCTCATGCAAGCACCCGCGCAAGCGCAAATTGGCCCGCCTGCCCCCTTTGCGCTCACAATTCTCGCACGAAACGCTTGACCAAGGCGGCGCGTCTCGCCACCACTATTCAACGTGATGACCGAAGACACCCCCGATAGCCTCATTCCCTACGACGAAATCGTGCAAGAAGCGCTGCGCGCCGTGGTTGGCCGTGTGCTTGGCGAGATTGAGCGCGGGGGAAGCGAACTGCCGGGCAATCACCACTTCTACATCACGTTCAAGACCGGCGCTGCCGACGTCTCGATCCCCGATCACCTGCACGAGCGGTTCCCGGACGAGATGACGATCGTCTTGCAAAACAAGTTTTCCGACCTCGAAGTGCGTGAAGACGGTTTCAGCGTGCGCCTGTCCTTCAACCAGATCCCGGCAACGCTCAGCATCCCGTTCGCCGCAATCACCGCTTTTGTTGACCCTGCGGTGGACTTCGGCCTCCAATTCCAGGCTTCTGTTCCTGAACTCGAACCCGAAGAGCACGATGCGGCGCAAAATGACGCTGACAGGGACAGTGATGCTGATCGCGCCGCAACCGAGGCTGAAGATGGCTCGAATGTTGTGACCGTGGATTTTGGCCGCAAGAAATAGCCCGCATGGAACCTTTCCGCCCCATTGCGGATATATAAACCATGACGGAAAAGCGAACCAAACCAGTAAAGCGCGCGCTCAAGCCGCTGGCGACATCCGCGGCCAATATTGCCTTGGTCGAAATCGTGCTTCGCGCGATCAGCTATCGTTTGCGCGACAAGGTCGACCGCGAGATGGTCGAAGCCGCCAATGAAAAGCGGGATAGCGGCGAGGAGAAGCTGAGCGACGGGCATTCGCTCCTCACGTCAATCGGACTCTACAGCGCAGGCAAGCTCGCATCGAAATCGCCCGCTGGCCTTGGCCTTGTGGCAGGAGGGCTGGCCCTCAAAACGCTTTACGACCGCGGCAAAGCGAAACGCGAAGCTCGCGCAAAAGCACTGCTCGAAGACGGGCGCGAACTACACTAGCACTTGATTTCGAGGCCGCTTCATGTGCAACGACCACGCATGAGCGCAGATACAAGCAACACTCAATCCACCGATAAGCTCGCCCGGCGGGGCCTTTTGTTCATCCTTTCCTCACCCTCGGGCGCGGGAAAGACGACCTTGTCGCGCAAATTGCTTGCCCAGGACGAGGACATTCAATTGTCCGTCTCCGCCACCACCCGCCCTCCCCGCCCCGGAGAGGTTGATGGCAAGGATTATTACTTCGTATCCGACGCCGAATTTGATCGCATGATCGAAGAAGACGACTTTTACGAATGGGCGCCGGTGTTCGACAACCGATATGGCACGCCCAAGGGCGCGATCCGCAAAGGTTTGAAAGAGGGGCAGGATTACCTCTTCGACATCGATTGGCAGGGCACGCAGCAATTGAAGCAGAAGGACGATCAGGACGTCGTCACGGTCTTTGTCCTCCCGCCCAGCCTCAAAGAGCTGCGTCGCCGCCTTGAAAACCGCGCGCAGGATTCAGCCGAGGTCATCGATGGCCGGATGGAGCGCGCCCGCGACGAAATCAGCCACTGGGCCGAATATGACTACGTTGTAGTCAACGACGATATGCAAAGCTGCTTTGATCAGGTTTGCGAGATCCTGCATGCCGAACGGATGCGCAGGAAACGGCAGACGGGGCTTATTCCGTTCGTGCGCGAATTGATGGGTTACGATTGAGGCAGCGGGCGCTCTCGTCCTCAACCCGCAAGCTTCGCGCAAGGCGGCGGGCGCGTAAATAGCTGTCAGGTTAGGCCCGCAACAAAAAAGCCCGGAAATCCGGGCTTTTTCATTGGTTTGATCTCGTATCTGACCGATAGTCGTGTCAGGTTTTAGTCACCTGACGGATCGACAAAATTGCCAGCACCCACATTGGCGTTCACCACGCCGCCGTCGATCGCGATGGTGGTGCCGACGACGTAATCGCCTGCACGGCTGAGCAGGTAGATCGCGCCGCCTGCCATATCCATCGTGTCGCCAACGCGCTTTGACGGGATGCCGCGTTCGACCATGTCTTGATTGTCGCGCGCTGCCTTGTTCATGTCGCTTGGGAAAGCGCCCGGACCGATGCCGTTGACGATGATATTGTCGTTCACGAGTTCAGCCGCCATCCGGCGCGTCAGGTGGATAAGGCCAGCCTTCGACGCTTGATAAGGGTAGGTCGGCCACGGATTGGTTTTCATCCCGTCAATCGAGGCGATCATCAGGACCTTCGCAGGGCGCTCTGGCGTTCCGGCGGCTTTCAGAAGACCGTGCAGTTTCTGCGTCAGGAAGAACGGCGTCTTGACGTTCAGATCCATTGTGCGGTGCCAGCCCGCTTCGCTGAATTCGGTGAAGGGTTCGCCCCAGGCAGCGCCTGCATTGTTGACGAGGATGTCGAGCTTGTCTTCGCGCGATGCGATTTCATCTGCGAGCGCCTGAATACCGTCCATCTGGCTAAGATCTGCAACCAGACCGATGACCTTGTCGCCAAGCTCGGCGGTGGTTGCATCGACCTGTTCTTTCTTGCGCGCGCAGATGTACACGCGCTCTGCGCCGGCTGCGAGGAGCCCTTCGACGATCATTTTGCCGATGCCGCGTGAACCGCCCGTGACAAGAGCAACGCGCCCTTCGAGGCTGAATAGTGAATTGATATCCATGTGAAATTCTCTCTTTTAATAACCGCTAAGCTGCGCCACGCGGTTGGCGTGGAAATAGGCATCGCCGAGGAACTCGGCGAGAGCGCGGTCGCGTTTCATGTAAAGGCCGATGTCATATTCGTCGGTCATGCCAATCCCGCCATGCATCTGGACGCCTTCCTTGACCGCGAGACCGCAGGCCTTGGCGACTTTGGACTTGGCGACCGAGGTCATCAGGTCAGCAGACGGTGCACCTTCGTCGAGCAATTGCTGCGCCTTGATCGTTGCAGCGCGGGCGATTTCAACCTCGGAATAGAGGTGCGCAGCGCGATGTTGAAGCGCCTGGAACTCTCCGATCAGTTTGCCGAACTGCTTGCGCTGTTTGAGGTAATCGACGGTCATGTCCATCGCGCCAGAGGCAACGCCTACCCCTTCGGCAGCTGCGCCTACACGGCCAGCGGCAAGCATGGCGTTCAATACTTCGCGCCCGCCATCGACTTCGCCAATGACCGCATCGCCATCAAGCTCGACCCCGTCGAATTTGATGTGGCTCGCCATCGAACTGTCGACGAGGCGAACCGGGTCCTGGGTCATGCCGCCAGCGTCCTTTGGAACGGCGAAGAGGGTAATGCCATCCTCATCCTCGTCCGACCCGCTGGTGCGCGCGGCCACCACGATCATGTCCGAGCTTGCGCCCTGGATTACGAAGCTTTTGGACCCGGAAAGCTTGAAGCCATTGCCTGACCTTTCGGCACGCGTGCTGATGCGGCTTGGGCGGTGTTTCGCGGTTTCGTCAATCGCGACCGCGAAAACGCTTTCGCCTTCGATAAGGCCGGGCAGATACCGTCCCTTGAGGTCGGACGACGCATGGCCAAGAGCCGTAGCCGCCAGAACGCTGGAAGTAAGGAACGGCGATGGCGTCAGATTGCGACCGATTTCTTCAAGCACGATGCCCGCTTCGACATGGCCCATGCCAAGCCCGCCATCGTCTTCGGAAACAAGCATTCCGGTAAAGCCCATCTCGGCCATCTGCTTCCACAGCGCGTGGCCGAAACCGTCTTTGCAATTGCGGTCGCGCCAATGGCGCAACTGTTTGGAAATGTTACCTTCTTCGGCCATGAAACCGGAGGCGCTGTCGGCGAGCATCGCCTGATCTTCGTCGTGAAACAAAGGCATAATCTATTCTCCCAAACCCCGCTCCTCTGGCTTGAATGCCACGAGGAACAGGGTGTCCAATTCGTATTCGCTTGTGAGTATCAGCCGCGCCTATTATCCACCGGGCAGCTCAAGGATGCGCTTGGAAATGACGTTGAGCATCACTTCCGAAGTGCCCCCTTCAATCGAGTTGGCCTTGGTGCGAAGCCAGTCGCGTGGAGCCTTGCCGCCGCGGGTTTCCTCGCTTTCCCACTCGAGGCTGCGCGAACCGCCTGCACTCATCATAAGTTCATGGCGGCGCTTGTTAATTTCGGTGCCGACATATTTCATCATATTGGGCTGTGCCGGATGACCTTTGCCCGCTTTCATCTCGTCCATGAACTTTTCAGCCATGGCGGTAAAGGCAAGCGCATCCACATCGAACAGCGCCATTTCGCTGCGCAGAATGGGGTCGATTTCATCCCCGTTCTTGGCCGCGTGGCGCGTCATGGCCGTGCCGATGGCGGTCAGGCGATCACCGCCACCCATGCCCGAAATCATCTCGCGTTCGTGGCCGAGCAGGTATTTCGCCACATCCCAGCCACGGTTAATCTCGCCAACATAACCCGGGCAATCCTCGCCATAGCTCTTGGGCACTTCGACATTGTCCATGAAGGTTTCACAAAACGGGCTGTTTCCGCTGATCAGGAGAATCGGTTTTGTCGAAACACCCTCGCCCGCCATGTCGAACAGCATGAAGGTGATGCCCTTGTATTTGTCTTCCTTATTGGTGCGCACCAGGCAGAAGATCCAATCGGCCTTGTCGGCATAGGACGTCCAGATTTTCTGGCCGTTCACGACCCAATGATCGCCCTTGTCCTCGCCATAAGTCTGCATCGAGACAAGATCGGAGCCGCTGCCGGGCTCGGAATATCCCTGACACCAGCGGATTTCACCGCGAGCGATTTCGTTGAGGAACCGCTGTTTCTGACCCTCGGTACCGAATTTCAGAAGCGCCGGGCCAAGCATCCAGATGCCAAACGAGCTGAGTGGGGGACGCGCGCCGATTGCCGCCATTTCCTGACGCAGGATTTTTGCCTCAGCCGCAGAAAGACCAGCGCCGCCGTATTCCTTGGGCCATGACGGAACAGTATAACCCTTGTCGCGGGCGGCTTCGAACCATGCTTTTTGCGCATCGTTCTTGAACGTGGCGTTGCGGCCACCCCAATACACATCGTCGTCCTCGCGAACGGGTTGGCGCATTTCTTCGGGGCAGTTCGCCTCGAGCCATTCACGGGTCTCTGCGCGAAACTTTTCAAGATCGGACACTTGCCGACTCCTCTCTCTTTGAATCTCAAGTTGACGCTTACGTTATCGTCATTTGTGCGCTGGCTGCAAGCACCCTTGAACCCGAAATTTTAAAGATACAGTATGCCGTAGCGTCAGTGTCAGCGGCGTTGACGACCCGCCGCTTGCCGTTAGGTTGCAAATCGAGATTGAGAGAGGAAACGGGATCATGCGATTCTCAGGGAGAACCGTAATTGTCACCGGCGCTGCGTCGGGGATCGGTGCTGAGACAGCGAGGCTTTTCGCCCGCGAAGGGGCAACCGTCTTTGCCAGCGACATCGACGATGATGGCGGCGCGCGGCTGGCGGCTGAAACACAAGGCGATGTCCGGTTTGTTCATTGCGATGTGACCGATACGGCCTCGATCAAGGCATTGATGGACCATGCCGCTGCTGAAACAGGCGGGATTGATGTCGTCTTCAACAATGCGGCGGCTGGCGGGGCGCTGGCGCCGATTGACGAGATCGAGCCCAGTGAATGGGACGGGACGATGGACCTCGTCCTTCGTTCTGTTGCCTTTGGTATCCGCTATGCCGTCCCGCATATGAAGGGGCGCCGGGGCGCATCGATTGTCAATGTTTCAAGCGTTGCAGCCGTTGGCCCGGGGTATTCCCCCACCGCCTATGCCGTTGCCAAGGCGGGCGTCCTGCACCTTACCAAATGCGCAGCCGCCGACCTTGCCCGGCACGATATCCGCGTGAACGCGATCCAGCCGGGCTTCATCAACACAAATATCTTCACCTCTTCAATCGAAGTGCCTGAAGAGATGAAGGAAATGGCCAAGGCCGTCATTGCCCAGCAATCCGCCAACGCACAGCCGGTCAAGCGCGGCGGACAGCCTGCCGATATTGCGGAGGCCGTGGCCTATCTTGCCAGCGATGCAGCGGGCTTTGTGACTGGCACATCGCTGGTCGTGGATGGCGGCATCACAATCGGACCGCGCCATTCGTGGGACCCGGAAGAAGAAACGCTGTTTGCAGGGCTTCAGAAGATGCAAGAGGAAGCCGAGGCGGCGGCGGCGGGTTCACCCGCTGGAAGCGCCGCAAGCTGATGGGCCTCATCCAAGGCAAGATCCCCATGCGCATAAAGCTGATCCACGGCTTTGGCGCGGTGGCCTTTGGCGTGAAGGACGGCGGCTTTCTCTTCTTCCTGCTGTTCTATTACAGCCAGGTGCTGGGAATGGATGCGGGGCTTGTGGGCCTTATCCTCCTTGCCGCATTGTTGATCGACGCGGTTGTCGATCCGATCATCGGGTACCTTTCGGACCGCACTTACACCCGCTGGGGCAGGCGATTGCCGTGGCTCTATGCGGCGCCCATACCATTGGCGTTTATGTGGCTCTTTTTGTGGTCACCGCCCGGCGGCGTTGCCCCATCTCCCCTTGGACTTCTGGGCATTATGGTTGCCGTTCGCCTGTTTCTTTCCGCTTGCGAAGTCCCCTCGGTCAGTCTCGTGCCAGAGCTCACATCCGATTATCAGGAGCGCACGACCCTTTTCCGCTATCGGTATTTGTCCGGCTGGATGGGGGGCATCGTGATGATGGTTCTTGCCTATACCGTGTTCATGCCGGGCGAGAACGGATTGCTCGATCAGAAGGGCTATCCTGCCTATGGCCTGTTCGGCGCAATCCTTATGGCGATCGCCGTCCTCGGCTCTGCCATTGGCCAGCACCATATTGTTGCAAATCTGCCAGAAACAAAACCCGCACCGTTCAGCCTTCGCGATGCCTTCTCCGAGATATTCGAGGCCTTTTCAGAAAAAGCCTTTCTCATCTTCGCCGCCGGCGGTCTTGCCGCTTACGTAAGTCAGGGAATGACATTTTCGATCTCGAACTTTCTCAATATCTATATCTGGCAACTTGACCGGGTAAGCTTTGATTGGGCGCCCGCCTGGCTGAACGGATTGACCGCTTATCCCTTTATTCTTGGCGTGTCGGTTGTGGGCATGTTCATGCTCGTGGGTCCGATGCATAACCGGCTCGGCAAACCGAAAAGCGCGGCCGTGAGCGCGATTATCGCTATCGCATTCGGCCTTCTGCCCTATTTTCTTTTCCTCGGCGGGCTCTGGCCAGCGATCCCGTCGCTTGGCTCGACCGTGCTGTTTTTCGCCTTCACCATCATTGCCAATATGTTCGGCGTGGTGCTGATGATCTCCGCCACCTCAATGCTCGCAGAGATAGTCGAGGCCTTTGAAGAGCGAACCGGACGGCGCGCGGAAGGGTCGTTTTATTCGGGCAATTGGCTGGTGCAGAAATGCGCCACCGGCTTTGGCGCTGCGATCACGGGTCAGATTATCGGCTATTCGCAACTCGAACAGGGTGCGGACCCTGCCACGGTCGAATTCAGCGTGCTATCGACGATCATAATAGCCTTTGCGGTTGCAACGATTGTGCTCGGGCTGATTGCCGCATTCTGGCTTGGCCGCTTCCCCATCACCCGCGAACAGCACGAGGCACGGATTGCGGCAAGAGAAGCGCAGATCGGGGTTCAAAAGGCGTAACCTTCAAAAAGCGCGGCCTGAAACAAATTCCACCTTGGCGCGAGCGTTCAGCCATGCCACGGTGATTCGTATATGTGGTATGTTTAGAAAGAACGAGAGGGACCCCCGAAATGGATTTTGAACCCACCGAACGCCAGGTGTACTGGCGCGACCGAGTGCGCAATTTCATCGAGAAGCACATTCGTCCGAACATGGATGTCTACAAACAGCAGGACGCCGAGGGCGACCGCTGGAAAGTCATCCAGATCATCGAAGACAAGAAGAAGATCGCCAAGGAAGAAGGTATCTGGAACCTCTTCATGCCGCCGCGCAACGACGGCCACCACCACGTCGAAGAGACGTTCGAGTTCGAAGGCCCCGGCCTTACAAACCTCGAATATGCTCTGTGCGCCGAAGAAATGGGCCGCATCGGCTGGGCCTCTGAGGTTTTCAACTGCTCTGCGCCCGACACCGGCAACATGGAAGTGTTCCACCGCTACGGCACGCTGGAGCAAAAGGAACAGTGGCTTCGCCCGATCATGAATGGCGAAATCCGTTCCGCCTTCCTTATGACAGAGCCGTTCACCGCTTCGTCGGATGCGACCAATATCGAAACCCGGATTGAGCGCGATGGCGATGAATATGTGATCAATGGCCGCAAATGGTGGTCATCGGGTCTGGGCGATCCGCGCTGCAAGGTTTCGATCGTGATGGGCAAAACCGACCCGACCGCCGGACGCCACGCGCAACAATCCATGCTTCTGATGCCAAACGATGCGCCGGGCGTGAATATCATCCGTCACCTGCCCGTCTTTGGTTATGACGATGCCCCGCACGGCCACATGGAAGTGGAAATGAAGGACGTTCGCGTTCCGGTTTCCAACATGCTTCTTGGCGAGGGTCGCGGTTTCGAGATCGCGCAAGGGCGCCTTGGCCCGGGCCGTATTCACCACTGCATGCGCACCATCGGCGTTGCCGAGGAAGCTCTGGCGAAGATGTGCAAGCGCCTGCAAGAACGTGAGGCATTCGGCAAACCGATCTACAAGCACTCGGTCTGGGAAGAGCGTGTGGCGCGTGCCCGCATTGACATCGACATGACCCGCCTCCTGTGCCTGAAGGCCGCAGACATGATGGACAAGGTCGGCAACAAGTCGGCCAAGCAAGAGATCGCCATGATCAAGGTGCAAGCACCCAACATGGCGCTCAAGATCATCGACGATGCGATCCAGGCCCACGGCGGCGGCGGTGTGTCGAACGATTACGGCCTTGCCAATGCTTACGCACATCAGCGCACCCTGCGTCTTGCGGACGGTCCTGACGAAGTGCACGCCCGCTCCATCGCACGTATGGAATTTGGCAAGCATACACCCGAGCCCGGGCCAAGCGCCAATGCGCTGCGCGATGGTTCTGCCCCTGCCAATGACGCAGACAGCATGAGCTCTGGCGACATGGGCGTTGCACGCTGACACTTTGGTGAGTCCCCGCATGGGCGGGGACTCACTACCCATCGCAGGTGTTATCTGGATGAAGGAGGCCCCCGTCCTTGGCGGGAGCGCGTGATATGGAAATTGATTTCGATAAGGAAATGGTCGGCACCGTTGAGGTGTCTGACAAAGACAAGCTTGATCTTGAGGCGTTGACCGCGTGGTTCGAGGGCAATGTCGAAGGCTTTGAAGGCCCGATCAGCTATACCAAGTTCAAAGGTGGCCAATCGAACCCGACCTATAAGATCGAAACGCCTTCCACCAATTACGTTCTTCGTCGACAGCCCTTTGGTAAATTGTTGCCGTCTGCACACGCGGTCGACCGCGAATATGCTGCAATGACGGGCCTTCACCCGACCGGTTTTCCGGTGCCTAAAACCTATGGTCTTTGCGAAGATACAGACGTTATCGGGTCAAAGTTTTTCGTCATGAGCATGGCCGATGGCCGCTCTCTCTGGAACGGCGCACTGCCCGGTCAGGAACCGGCCGAACGCCGCGCGCTTTACAACGCCCTTATCGACACGATGGCCGACCTGCACCTCAACAAGCCCGGGGAAATCGGCCTTGGCGATTTTGGCAAACCCAATGACTATTGCGCGCGCCAGATTGCGCGCTGGTCGAAACAATATAAGCTTTCCGAAACAGAGCACATGCCCAAGATGGAGCGGCTGATTGAATGGCTGCCCCAGACGATCCCTCCGCAACATGAAAGCTCAGTTGTTCACGGCGACTACCGCCTCGACAATGTGATTTTTCACAAGACCGAACCCCGCGTTATCGCGGTCCTCGATTGGGAATTGTCGACCCTCGGCGATCCGATTGCCGATTTCTCCTACCTTATGCTCAACTGGTTCCAGCCGGGCGACGGGCGCGCGGGGCTGCTTGGCCTCGATCTGGAGGCTTTGGGCATCCCGTCTGTGCAAGAGGCGGTTGACCGCTATGTTGCGCGCACCGGCTATCCCGTGCCGCCGATGGAGTGGTATTTTGCCTACAACCTCTTCCGCCTTGCCGGAATTATTCAGGGCATCAAGAAACGCGTGATCGACGGCACTGCATCATCCGCCCATGCCAAATCCATGAGCGAGCGGGTCGCACCTCTGGTCGACCGAGCCTATGAATTCGCGCTTGAAGCCGGGATGCCCGAATAAGGCGCGAATCCTGGCGTCAGAAATAGGAGCTCAGCGAAACCAGCGCGCCTGCATCGCTTGGTGCATCGCGCAGGTGGCCGGGCTGGTTTCGATAAAACACGCTGGTCGTGATCGTCCCGAGCGGCGAGGATGTTTGCCATCCCAGTTCCCCGATGATCTCCCGACCCGTCGGCACCAGCGACAACGCCTGACGGCCATAAATCGCGGTCTCTGTGGTGTAATCGTAATCCACTGGCAAATCGAATTGCAGCGCGCCGCCGCTAACCCGCATCGGCTGGCTCAGCCGGAAGCCGAGGCTGTCGCTCCTGCCAAGGAAACCGGAGCGCGAAAGATCAACCGACCAGGCGTTCGTGCGGATGTGCGAGCCGGAACCAATGAGCGCGCCGCCATCAGGCCGGGTAAAGCCAGCGCGGTATGATCCCCCGACGTGCCATTTGCTGCCTAGGCTGCGTGAAATGCGTCCATCCAGAAATACACTTTGTGCGCCGGTCAGTCCGAACGCGGGGTTGAAATGCGCACCAAGCAGCGTCTCCTCTTCATTCAGAAGCGAAACGCCTGCGGTAATATCGAAGCCTGCCCATTTGCGGTCAGCCGCAAGAGCCGCCTGCGTTGTCGGGCGCCGCTCGCGCTGGCCGCTCAAGGCGTCACTGAAAGTGCGAAATCCGGAAAGCCATGCGCGGCCCCGTTCCGCTGAAAGAGTGAGCCCCCACGCCCCAAGCTGGTGACGGCTTGCGATCGCAATCTGACTGCTGCCGACGAAACCTTTATCGCGGCCTGCCTGTGGCGCGATTTGGAACGCGCTGCGCCGCGCGCCCTGCATTTGCGCCACAAGGCCGGATGCGCTTTGTGATATGGCAAAACCCATCTGCAGATCGGGCGAAATGCGCGCAGCCACACGGCCCGCAAGCACACGCGCACCATATGCGTCCTCGCTCGTGAGTTGCAGGCTTTGAGCCCAGCCGAGCCCCGCTGCACGCGCGCCCTCGCCCACTGTGACCGCAACCGAAAGGTCATCATTGCCCGCCGACCTTGTGTAGCCGCCAATTTCGACAGCACCGCGCAATCGCTGGACAGGCGCTGCTGCTTGCGAATTTTCGCCCAGCGCTGCGGTGAAGGCACGGTCATAGCGGTCGGTCACAATGGTATTGATCGAAGCGGTGGTGAGCGCATCGCCCATAGCCGCCGAACCAATCGCAAATGTGTCCGCCAGCGCGAGCACATTTTGCGTGCCCGCAATGCTCACCGCGCCTTGAGGCTGAAAAGCCGCGGCAATGTCGAGGATCCCTGCGCCAAAGACGTCGTCTGTCCCCGGAGCGCCCGCATCGCGTGCTGTTTCGAGCAGGATTTGCGTGATCTCGGCGCCGGTGAGATTGGGGAAAGCCTGCGCCAACAGAGCAACCGCCCCTGCTACTTGCGGCGCGGCAAAGCTGGTCCCTGAAATCAGGGTGATGAAATCCTGACCGTCAATCGTTTCAACGAACAAATCACCGTCGTCATAAACACAGCAAATCCGTTCTCCGCGTGCAGAGATATAATTGCCTGCAAACTGCCCTGCACGGTTGCTGAAACCGGACATCTCGCCGTTGTCATCGACCGAACCCACGATGATGACATTGTCACCGCCCGCCGCGATGATGGTTTGCGTAAACTCGTCCACTTCATCGGGCGAAAGGCCTGCGTTGCCCGCAGCTGCAACGATGACAACGCCCGCATCTGCCGCACGGCCGATTGCGTTTTGTAATTCCAGTGAGGCCGCGCTGCCTCCGAGGCTCAGATTGACGACCGCCGCACCCGAAGCAACCGCCACATCGATGCCGCGTGCGATATCACTGTCGGCAAAGACACATCCAAGCGATGCATCCTGCGGAGTATCCGAACCGCAGGAGCCGGGGCGATCCGCCCGAAGCGCAAGAACCTGAGCGTCGAAGGCGATACCAAGCACGCCTGTATCATTGCGCGCAGCTGCCGCGACAAGTGCGACGTTGGTGCCGTGATCATCGTCCGGATCAAGGGGGCGGCCCATTCCGGTCACATCCTGCGAATCCGGATGAACACGACCCGCAAATTCCGGACTGTCACTGTCGATCCCGGTGTCGACGATTGCGATGATCTCGCCGGTTCCCGTGCTCCCGTCGAGCCAAGCTGTCTCTGCGCCATGAAAGCCGGGACCATCAGAACGCCGCATTTCAGGGGAATCGAAAGACGCAGGCGGAGGCGGCGGTGGGGTGGGTGTCGGCTCGGCTGGAGGGGGAGGAGGAAGATTGCTGACGCCCTGCCCGCCCGCCCCGCCGCCGCATGCAGAAAGCGCCGCGCATATAGCCGCTGCACCAAGCAGTCGCACGGCATTGCGATCAGAGTACGGCGCGCAATGGGAGGCGCCGGACAGCAGCCGGGAGATAAGTGTCATGCGAGAATTCCTTTGCCTATGCCCCGCCGGGCTTCAGCAAATTTTGCTAGCATCGCGACCTTGCCGGGCTGCTCATGACGAGCTAGCAGCAACTGCGTAGCCGACTTGCGCTTTTTCCAGTTGCACTCCCTTGGTGGTTGGAAAGCTGCGTCCTCTGGAGAATTTATGACCGACACCCTCATCAAAGACATCGAAGCCGCTTGGGAAGTGCGCGACACCATCACTCCGACAAGCGATGTGAAGCCGCTCGTCGAGGAAGCGCTTGCCCTGCTCGATAGCGGCAAGGCGCGCGTGGCCGAACCGTCAGGTGATGGCGATTGGCAGGTCAATCAGTGGCTTAAAAAAGCCGTGCTGCTGTCCTTCCGCCTCAACGACAATGGCTTGATGCAAGGCGGCTCCGCGGGTGAGCCTGCGTTTGACAAGGTCCCCCTTAAATTTGCCGGCTGGGGCGAAAATCGCTTCGCTGATGCCGGCTTCCGGGCCGTTCCGGGCGCGGTGGTGCGCCGGGGCAGCTTTATCGGCAAAGGCGCGGTCCTGATGCCAAGCTTCGTCAATATCGGCGCATTCGTCGATGAAGGCACCATGGTCGACACCTGGGCAACCGTCGGCTCATGCGCCCAGATCGGCAAGAATGTGCACCTGTCAGGCGGCGCAGGCATCGGCGGCGTGCTCGAACCGCTTCAGGCGGAACCTGTGATCATCGGCGACGGCGCATTCATCGGAGCGCGCGCCGAAGTCGCAGAGGGTGTGCGTGTGGGCGAAGGGGCTGTGCTCTCCATGGGCGTGTACCTTGGCGCATCGACCAAGATCGTGGACCGTGCCACTGGTGAAGTGCACATGGGCAAAGTCCCCCCATACGCAGTCGTGGTGCCCGGCTCCCTGCCCGGCAAACCCCTTCCCGATGGCACACCTGGCCCGTCGCTCTATTGCGCTGTCATCGTCAAGACCGTGGATGCAAAAACGCGGTCAAAAACCGGCATCAATGAGCTGCTGAGAGATTGAGTTGGAACCTTCTTTTGGCCACACAGTTGGTCTAATAAAGGAACGACGGAAGGGTCAGTAAATGGTAGATAACAAACGAACGACGCACGACGATAACGCAGTTCACATCGAAGATGACGATGCGCGTGCTGCGTCAACGCCTGGAATTTTGCGCTATATTCTGGGGATCAGCCTGCTTCTGGCAGTGATCGCGATGAGCGTCGTATGGATCGTGCCCGCGCTTTCAAACTAATCGCGCGGCGCCTCGTCGCCCGTGGTCAGAACTGTTTCAATCGGTCGCTCGGTTGATACGCGGGCCGCGTGACGTTCGGCCTCGCGCAGCACGCGCAAGATGTTGCGACTGGCGATAAGCTCAAGCTCAACCTGGCTATACCCCCTGCGCACGAGTTCTGCGAAGAGCGCGGGGTAATCGCTCACATCCTCGAAACCGACCGGGCCAGCGGGGATGCCGTCAAAATCCCCGCCGATGCCGATGTATTCGACGCCGATCAAAGCGCGGATATGATCGATGTGATCGGCCATATGCGCAAGAGTGGTCTCGGGTTCTGGATTGGCCGCATCCCATTCAACCATAGCCGCCTCAACCACATCGGGTTGCCCGGGATGAAGCGATTTCAAGCGCGCCTCCTGCGCTTCGCGCTCGGCAAACCATTCACGGCGTTCGTTGTTGAGATAGCCCGGAACGGCATCCACCATCACGATCCCGCCATTTTCCGGCAGACGCAAAAGGACCGCATCAGGCACGTTACGCGAATGGCCGTTGACCGCACGCGCGCCTGAGTGGCTGAAAATAACGGGAACCTGCGCCACATCGAGCGCGTCCATCATTGTCTCTTCACTCACATGGCTAAGGTCAACCAGCATACCCAGCCGGTTCATTTCGCGCACCACATCCTTGCCAAAATCGGTGAGCCCGCCGTGAACCGGATCATCCGTCGCGCTGTCGGCCCAAGGCGTGTTGCGGAAATGGGTGAGCGTCATATAGCGCGCGCCAAGTTCATACATCTGCCTCAACACCGCGAGGCTGGACCCGATGGAGTGCCCACCTTCGAGACCGATGATCGAGGCGACCTTGCCATCGGCCATCGCATTCTCAATCGCATCGGCATTGTCGGTATAGGCCATTTGATCGGGATAGGCCGCGATCAACCGTTTGGTGACATCAATCTGTTCAACCGTCTGAAGGACAGCTTCGGGTTCGGGTTGCAGCGCCGAGACAAAGACCGACCAGAATTGCGCGCCGACGCGCCCTTCATTGAGCCGGTTGAGGTCGGTATGCATCACCCGCCCGTCCGGGTGGTTGGCGCCCGTCGCGGTCGTATCGGTAAAATCGAAACCATCGATCTGGTTCTGGTAACGCGTGCGCAATTGATAGGGCACATCGTTATGCCCATCGAACACGGGCGCTATGTCAAGCGCAGTCAATGCCTCTCGCATCGCCGGATCAATCGGTTCTTCGACCACCTCATCACCAGGGGCTGTTTCAGGCAATGAAACAGGATTGTCCTGCGCGCTGAGTGGGAACGCAGCCACAAGGGCACTACAGGCGATCAGCGATAAGGCACTTTTCTTCATTCGACACTCTCCGCAATTCGCAAGCCGCCGCACGGTTCAAGCTCGCAAAATCTAAGTTAACCCCATTACCCATTTCAAACAATTGGACTTTTACGCCGCTTTGAGAGCAAGGTCCGGGTAAAATTGGGCTCAACAGTCCGGGAAAGGGAACAAGAAATGATCCGCGCCATCTTGCGCATAGTGCTCGCGATATTTTACGCCTACGCCGGTTACCTGCATATCGTCCGGCCCGAACCCTTCCTTTCGATTATGCCCGGTGCAGTGCCCTTTCCCGAACAGGTCGTGCTGTGGACCGGCATTGCCGAAATCCTCGGTGCTATCGCCCTTTTACAGCCATTCAATCTGCGCTTACGCCAAGCGGGTGGCATCGGGCTTGCGTTATATGCCCTTTGTGTTTGGCCCGCGAACATCAATCACTTCGTTCTCGACATGGCCCGCGAAGATGGCGGACTGGGTCTGATCTATCACGTGCCCCGCATGATCGCGCAGCCAATCATCATCTGGCTCGCCTTGTGGGTGGGTGAAGTTCCGATGCCCTGGAGCCGCAAGGACTGACCTCACCCACCAACAAGGCAAGCCGGCAACAAAAAGGGGCAGCGCGCGGGCTCTCTCATCCCGCACACTGCCCCGTCATTTGTCCAGGCCCAAAGGCTTAGGTGAGGTGCTTTGACACCGCAGCAGTCATTTTGAACATCGAGATCTGGTCTTTGCCGATCACCGCGCCAAGCTTGGCATCGGGATTGATCTGACGCTTGTCCTTGGAATCCTGAAGGTCGTTAGCCTTGATGTATTCCCAGACTTTCGAAGTCACTTGAGCACGGGTCATTGGACCCTTGCCGACCACGGCTTCGAGGTCGTCAGAAAGCTGAACGGGTTTTTGCAGTGCGTTTGCCATGGATTATCTCCCTTTGTGGTATGGCAGTTTATTCTAGATCGAAGTCATCATCGAAATCGGCATCCGCTGCTTCAACCCCTGTGAAGGGAGCATAAAGCACCGCACAACCGGTCACAAATCCTTCTATTGCTTTGATTATTTCATCACGGCTAGCCCCTGGCATCGCTGTCAAAGGCAAGTCTGTGGAGAAAATTTGAAAGACGTAATGGCGTGTCTCACCGATCGCAGGATCAGGCAAAAGCCACTCGGAATTGCCAACCGCATTCTTACCAGCGCGCGGCGGCACCTCGCCTTCAAGAAGTTTGCCCTTTTGTCCCGGCAAACCCCAAATGACCCATTGGCACGCAGGCGTATCGCCATCGCTCGAGGCTTCCTCGACGATGATCACCACTTCCTGCGATCCGGGAGGAGGCGCGGTCCACTCAAGAGGGGGCGCAACGGCGTCCTCTTCCACAGCGGTAAAACAGGGATCGAGTTCTTCGCCGCTAACGAAAGCCGGGCTCCAGATCCTGAATCCGCCTTTGCCAAGCGTCTTGGCATTGCCAAGCTTGGCAATGGCAAGTCCAGTATGACGCGCAGCCTCAGGCAGGCTGTCGTTGAGCCAGTCAGGTATATTAG
Organism: Qipengyuania sp. S6317L1; assembly: GCF_023015615.1. Classification (GTDB taxonomy): domain Bacteria; phylum Pseudomonadota; class Alphaproteobacteria; order Sphingomonadales; family Sphingomonadaceae; genus Erythrobacter. Next base: position 390,850 of record NZ_JALKAJ010000002.1, read on the forward strand.
CCATGATTCTGTCTTTCCATGTCTATGGTGCTAGTCGGTAGGAGGGGGCAAAACGAGGGAGCACACGGCGATTTGCCCGAGTTTCTGAGGAAAACTTGATAATTTCCCCAGGGAAACCCCTCCGGAACCGACAAATCTGGCAAATTTGCCCCCTATTCTCAATCTTCGGGCCTCTCTTGCCCCTGTCGTATGATCTGTGCATGAATGCTTTTGGCTTGGGGTTAGAGTGAAAAATACAAGGTTTCCGGAGTCGCATTTTCCTATGAGTTTCAGTCCTTCTGTCGCCGGGCGAACTGCCCTGTCTGCCACTTTGGCGCTGGCGCTTGCCGCTTGCGGTGGTGGCGGCAGCAGCGCGCCACCCGTCGCCGGACCGTCTCCGGCGCCTTCGCCGTCACCTGCACCAGTCGCATGTGCAGTCTCTGAGCAGATCGAGTTCGCCGATAACGTCCTGAGCGACTGGTATCTGTTCCCCGATCTTCTCGACAACACGGTCAATCAGGCAAGTTTCGCCACCGTCCAATCCTATCTTGATGCCCGTGTGGCGCCTGCCCGCGCGGCGAACCGCGATCAGGGCTTTACCTTTGCAACGTCGATTGCCGAAGAAAATGCGTTGATCAATTCCGGCGCGAGCGCCGGCTTTGGTATCCGGCTCAGTTTCGATTTCGACAACAATCGCATCTTCATTCTTGAAGCTTTCGAAAATGCGCCCGGTTTTCAGGCAGGGATTGATCGCGGCACCGAAATTCTCGCTATCGGCACCGATAGCTCCAACCTCGAAACAGTCAGCTCTTTGATGGCAGCTGGCGGCGCACAGGCCGTAATCGACGCGCTCGGGCCGCTAGATGCAGGGGTGACCCGTGTTCTTCGTTTTGCGCAGGCCAATGGCACAGTCATCGAGGCCAGCGTTGCCAAGGCCGCATTCTCGCTCGATCCCGTATCGGACCGCTACGGCGCGCTGATTTTGCAGGATGCGGGCCGCAACGTGGGCTATCTCAACCTGCGCACTTTCATCGTAGGCGGAGCCAGCAACCAATTGCGCGACGCCTTCCAGCTGTTTGCCTCCAATAATGTAAGCGAGCTTATCCTCGACTTTCGCTACAATGGCGGCGGGCTTGTCGAAAATGCCGAGACACTGGGCGACCTTATGGGCCGCAACAATGTCAGCAATCTGTTCAGCGAAACCCTTGTCCGGCCTGAGCGGGTGCAAGACCTTCAGGATCAGGGTTTTGTTTTCCTGCGAAACTTCAGAAGCGAGGTAAACGCCCTTCAACCGGAAGGACTGGTGCTGATCGGGACCGAAAGCACCGCCTCGGCCAGTGAGCTAGTGACCAACGCGATGCTCCCCTATGTTGCGCCGGAACGTGTGGCACTTGTCGGGACCAACACATCAGGCAAACCGGTGGGACAATTCGCCTTCGATCTTGCCTCGTGCGATCTGCGCGTTCGTGCCGTCACCTTCCGAACGGTCAACGCCGATGGCGATGGCGAATATTTCGACGGCCTCGCGGGCGTTATGCCCAACACTTGTCGTGCCCAGGATGACTTCACAAAGCCACTTGGCGATCCGACCGAAGCCTCCATCGCCACCGCGCTCGATTTTCTTGGCGGACGCAGTTGCACTGCCATCAGCGGTCAAAAAGGCCAGATCGCCCAGCGGTCCATCGCTCCCAAAATGGTGATGCCGCAAGAACCCCGGGCAGCGCAGTATCAGATACCGGGCCTGTTCTAGGTTGCGAATGCGTGCTGGCGCCCTCAGCAAAGATCAGGGCACATTCTCGCCTTCAGCAAAGGGCTGCGTGTCCGTGTGCGCGCAGCCGAACAAGGTCACCTCATCCAATTGCAGGGTCGCGGTAAAGGGATATATCCGATCGCTCATCGCGTCGCTGCAATCACCCGGCGTTAGCGCAAGTGTTACCGGCGCCCCTGCCCATTCGCCGGAGAAACCAAGGCCATTATTGCCAGCAAACCGGGAGACAGGAAACGTCTCTCCTTCCGGTAGTTCAGGCGACGAATAACGGGCCTCATAACTTGACCCTGACGGGGTGATGGAAAGTCCCCAGAAAGGCTCTGTCCCGCCGACGGTTATCTGTGCGTTCTGGGCGATTCCATCGAACGGGGTGGAATCGCGCGATATTTCGCCGGGGGTCTCATCGCATCCGGCGGTTAGCAACACTGCTGCGGCCAAGGGCGGCAGATACAAGAAGGGGGCGAGCAATTTCATGCCCGCCCCCTTAACACTGTCTGCGAAGAACAGGAACCTGTCCGCAGTCAAGGCTTGCTATCAGCCTGGCATCAGCACCGTGTCGATTACGTGGATCAGGCCGTTTGATGCCTCGACATCGGTCGCGGTCACGGTTGCGGTGCCGCCGGTTGCGTCGGTCAGTACGACTGCGCCATCTACGACTGTTGCGGTAAGCGTGCCGCCACCAACGGTTGTGACGGTGTAGCCTTCTTCACCTGCCTGCTCGATAGCGGCGGTCAGGGTTGAGGCATTAACAGCGCCCTCGACCACATGATAGGTCAGGATGCTGGTCAGCGTGTCGGTGTCTTCTGTGGTCAGCGTTTCGACCGTGCCCTCTGGCAACTTGCCAAACGCATCATTGGTCGGTGCAAACACGGTGTAGGGACCTGTGCCCGACAGAGTTGCACCAAGGTCAGCTGCGTTTACGGCTGCGACAAGCGTCGAGAAGGTTTCATCGCCGGCCGCAACATCGACAATCGTGTTGGTCGGCTCTGCTTCTGCCATCATTTCTGCATCTTCAGCAGGCGCAGTTTCTTCGCCGGCGCATGCGGCGAGTGCCAGCACGCTCACAGCGGCAAAGGTATTCGTAAGGGTTTTCTTCAGGGTATTCATAACGGGGGTTAGTCCTTTGTTTTGCAGCCGGGGGGGCTGCGATTTACCGTTCGGCCCTTGGGTTCATACCGGCGGGCCAACTGGGAACTTCGTCAACTCGCAAGAGTATGGAAGTCTCAGCTGTACCTACGCAGAGCCCCTGCAGTTGGATCCAATTTTTCTTTGCCGGATGACCAACCAATGACTTTTTTCCCGACGCGCGCCGCTGGACTAGAGCGCCTTCACGAATTCGCGCAATCTGCTGGCGATGCCTATGCCAGGAACCGCAACTTTGACGATGGCATGTCGGAAAAGGGCTTTCGCACAAATATCTCGCAACTATCCCCCTGGCTTCACGCAGGGCTCTTGAGCGAAACCGAAGTGCTCGAGGCGGTTCTTGCGGCTCACGGACCCAAATCGGCGGAAAGCTTCATCTCCGAGGTGTTCTGGCGCGTCTATTTCAAAGGCTATCTTGAACAGCGCCCGACCATCTGGCGAAGCTTTACCGAGGGCCGCGATGCTGCGTTTGCAAAGGTCGATAACAATTCGGGCCTGGCCAAAGCTTATGGTGTGGCGACCGAAGGGCGCACCGGAATTGCCGCTTTCGACCACTGGGCGCGCGAGCTTGTTGAAACGGGCTACCTTCACAATCACGCCCGCATGTGGTTTGCGAGCATCTGGATTTTCACGCTGAAGCTTGACTGGGAGCTGGGGGCTGACTTTTTCCTTCGGCATCTTGCCGATGGCGATGCTGCGTCCAACACGCTGTCCTGGCGCTGGGTCGCAGGTCTTCACACGGCGGGAAAAACATATCTCGCAACCGCCAGCAATATCGCCCGCTTTACCGAACGCCGCCCCGATGGCCCTCTTTCAGCAGAAGGGCTTGCCGAGGAGGCAGAGCCTTTGACCGAGCCGCAAGAACACTCGCGCTCAATGCCACCGCTTCCGAAAAACGCCCCGCTGCCCGAACCCTATGCCCTTCTCCTCCATGATGAAGCAGCGAGCCACGAACCGCTTGGGATCGACATCGCCCCCTCGCTCATCATATCCGCGCCTCGCCCCGAAGCCCGCAGCCCAGGCGAAATTGGCAAAATCGCGCAAGAATTCGCTCGGGATGCCACTCAAATGGGCGCAAATGCGGCCAGCGATGCCTTTGGCTGTTCGGTTACACAGTGGACGGCGGGAGAGGCAATTGCCGACATTCTTTCAAACGCGGGAATTGAGAATGTCGTCACCGCCTATCTGCCCATGGGTTGGACAAAAGACGTGCTATGGCCAGAACTTGGCGAGTTGGAGGCCGATGGCCGTCTCACCCAGATTGTCTGCGACCTGGACCGTTCAACCTGGCCCCATGCCAGAGCCGGCTTCTTTCGCGTGAAAAAAGCCATCCCCGACGTGCTAGGTGAGCTTGGTCTGGCAGGGGGATAGCCCCGCCAGACAAACATCGCTCAAGTTTTACATCGCTTTTTCAGGGCGCGCGTCGTGCTTGTGACGCTCTTCCTTGCCGAACAGACGCTCAAGCCGCTGTACCAGCGTATTGGCGGCCTTGCGCGCCGCATCATCGACCTTGTCAGCCTTGCCGGTCACGCCAATCGGGCGCCCGCCGCGTGGCCGCGCCTCAATCGTGCAGTGCTTGTCATCCGCACCATGCTTCGAGCCATTGACGTCGCTCACATGCACTTCGATGCGGGTCAAACGCTCCTCAAAACGCGCAAGCTTCTCTCGCATCATTTCCTCAATTCGCTGAGCCACGTTGTCGGTTCCCATGACAGAGCTGTCGGAGTTGAATTGAAATTGCATATGCGCTTCTCCTTTTTATTGCATCAATCTGCCTGATCAATGTGGCGATTGATGGGCCAAATTTAACCCCCCTTGTGCAAGTTGTAAGCTAGCGAAGGATGCGTAGAGGCCCGGCCATTGGCGTAAAGCACGAACGAACGGCCCCTCGCGCCGTATTGGCGCGGGATGATTGGTCGAAGCGGCGATGGATTTATGCGTCCTCGGGTCATCTGCGATGGGAAGGCAGATAGTGCCCCCTTGAGGTAAGGCATTGAACGATTGCGGGATTTGAGGGCCGCGCAAGGTACCTCAGGCACCTGCCAATGCCGGCTCGTGAAACGCGCCGTGATCGACCACATCAAGCGCCGCCAATTGTGCCGCTGATGATGTAATGATTTGCGAGGGCTGCCCACCGGCCTTATCCACCTCAACCGCGACTGCCCGCTCAAGCGATTGGGAAAGCGGCGACGGGATCCGCACCAGCGCGAGAAGCGCGTTGATCTCTGCGCTGCTGATGCTTGCGACTTCCTGCAATGTCGCGCGCATCTCGATCACCGGATTGACCAGATCGCGCAGAGCATCGCCAGTGTTCACACAGTGGCAGTCGAGTTCTGCACCAAACAGCCCGTTGATCTCATCCAATGCTTTGGCCGCCGCGTTCATAAAGTGCTGTTTGGCGTTTTCGACGTGATAAAGATCGCGAAGGTGCAGTTCGGTCCAGCTCTTGTCCCCCGCCTTTGCCGCGGCGCGCGCATGGTCGATGATATCGCTTTCTGCTGTCGAAAGCCGCTCAACTTCGGCAATGGCCGACAGATAACGCAGCGCGCCGGGATCGAGGTCTGCGGGAAGCGCGAGTTTGCGCATCGGCAGGGCGGCAACATGTTTCTTGTAATCGGTGATCTTGGGGTCAATCCCGCCAACAACCGTTGTCGCCCCTGCTTGGGTCAGGACCAATGCACCTGCGACAAGAACGCTGCCCGTGATGGCAACAAGGCCTGCCTTGGCGGTTCCGGTTGCAGTGGACGGCAAAACCGCGCTGACCGCGAGACCGCCCACCATCGCCGCTGCGAGTATGGAAAGACCGCAAGATGCCATCGCCGTGCCACAGGCAACCTTGTTCCAGTCAATTGTCAGGTCAGCCAGATCAAGCCCGGCAAAGTCGGGCACATTGCCGCCGCCGCCAATCGCAGTCACACTCGGGCTTTGACGCGGCGGGTTGCCACACTCACCGACCAGCCACGGGCTTTCAGGCCCGGGGAGTTTTGCGAGTGGATTTCCTCCAAGCGGTCCTCTCCAAGGCATAAAGCGTGTTCCTCAAACTGGTGCGTGCATCGCCTTGAAAGCGAGCGAAACCGGCACTGACTATCGGCCGCAAGGGAGGCTGGGAAAGCCATATGGCCGCGAATTGAGAACAAATTTATCGCACCGCAACATAAGCCAATGTGAAGTTAGTCACACTGTTACAACTTGTGACATGGGTGGCGCCGGATCGGAGTTTGCCGGTCGGCGATGAGTGCAGATCAGGCATAGGGCCGACTAACCGGCGGGGCCCTCAATATCGCCGCCATCGCACTCATCACTCGCTGCTTCGGCTGTCGCCGAGCACTCGCCCAGCGCCTCGAAATAGGTCTGCAAAGCCTGCGCATCGCCTTGCAGCGCTTTGCGAAGCTGTTTCTCCGCCTCGTCGGATGCCTCGCGCACAAGACCATCTGCCATGACATCGAGCCGGAAGAACTCTGCGCTCGCAATCGCATTGCCCAGGCCCAGTTCGGGGGGAAAGCTCTCCATCGCGGTCGCCGGAAAAGCGCCATCATCGAGAGCGTCGGCATGCAAGCGCCAGCGGCCCACGCACTGCGAGGCTTCTTTGCGGGTGTAGACACCGGTCTTGCGCGCTGCGCCGCTGCGCAAATGCTCAAGCGCCATGCCCCAAGGGATAGTGGGCTGCGAGCCGATGCGCGGGTTGTGCGCGGTGCACTCGATTTCGATTTTGGCACCAGCGGCAAGGTCCTTCACCGCCATGGTAGAGCGCACGGGATAGCGACCTTCTTGAAAGAACTTGGCGTACACCGCGTTGAACGCCCCAAAGTCGTCGATATCCGCCAGCCAAACGGTGCATTTGAACAGCGCATCGTGGGTGAGGCCATATAGCGCCAAAGTCTCCCCAATCCGCTCCATAGCCCGCCGCGTTTCAGCCTCGATGCCGGTTTCTTCGGTCTCGGTAATCCGCCGCGGAAGGCCGAGCTGCCCCGCAAGATAGAGCGTATCCCCCACCTGCACCGCCCGCGAAAACGGCGCGGAGGAGGCGGTGTTGGGGAGGAACTCGGGGGTGGTGGCTGGCGCTCCTTGCGCAAGGGCTGGCGCGGCGGCGAGCGCTAGGGTGAGGAGTGCGGTTAGGGTGGTGATTGGGTGGGGCATGAAAATACGTCTCAACCAACTTCAAACATGAGGCTCATCTTGTTCGTATTCCTTCGCAAACAAAGCATGCACCCTCTTTATCACCATCAACAGAGTAAGCATGAAATGCGAATACAGGAACACAGCGAAAGCGGACTCGAATTGATTGCTTTCGTCAAATACCGAAGCGGCAAGAAACAGCGTCACAGATATGGCTGATAAGACAATCAAATAAGAGATGTTAGAGTTAGTTTCCGAAATCAATTTTCGACTTGCCTCTACCCGCTCTGCAACAAACGTCTCATCATATTCATCCCTAGCTGCCCTGCTTTTCGAAAAAATCCCAAACAGTGCAATCTGCACACTAAACAGTAGGGCGGAGAAAATTGAGAAGACAGCTATTGATTGGGAGAAAATCGAGTCTTCGAGCACCACAGGCGACCAAAATGCAAGGACTGCGAGCCCTACTGGTACGATATAAAAAACGAACAAGTCCGTGATCGAGATATATCCATTCCGCGCATTTCTAAGCGTCGACATGTGATCAATCACGATACGGAATATATTGATCTTCATTTCTTGTAACCAATCAAGGCTTCGTGGAAGTGCTTTAGCAAAGGCTTCGACACCTTGTCCAACGACGCAATGGTTGGATGACCTTCATCAAGCACTAGGTCCTCCTCGTCGGTCACATCAATAACACCAGCTTCGCCCTGACTTCCGATCATAGTTACCTGCTTCGAAGCGCCGTTCAGCTTCACTTTGACCGACGCTTTGTCAAACTCCTCAAACGAGGCAATAGAATAGCCTGCTTTTCTTACCTTCTCAGGGGTAAGCTCTCTCAAAACCCCGAATGATGCCTTACCTTTCGCAATAAGCGACAGTTTAACGTCGTACTCCGCTGGTGCATCGTCTCTATATGCATCAACTTTATCGCTTGAGACCGAACGCTTAAGTAAGGTCATTTCTTTGACAGTGCCGCCCTGGAACGGATCAAGTCCGACCTCAGCTGGCATCAGCTTTTTATATCTGACGCTAAGCTCAGAGGTATCCTCAATATACTTTCTGAAAGCTAGCTGGATAAGGTTCACACAGGACCGAACACCAAAAGACTGAAAACAAAAGATGAGATAGCGCTCGCCTTTGGGACGATAAAATCGGAAGTACAGAGGAATTTATTCCAAGTGGTTGTTTTTACGCTTAAACTCTTCTTCTCGCGTCTTCAAATCGACGAAGCGGCTCGTGATTCCGTGTATTCCATAAGTTATTCTGCCCGAGACTTTTCGCGGTTTGCTTTGGTCAGGTACCTCGAAGAACCAACCGCGTTGTGCGTCTTCTATGGTCGTCACCTGCTGATGTTTCACGACAAACTCGTTCAACAAATGATCATCATTTTGAAATAGTCTTCGATCATCATTCATCAATGAAGGAGCACCTCGGCCTTCATGAAATGAAACCCGATAAAACCGAAGGCCAATAGTGTTTGCCATTATGGAATCTTTCTTTGCTTATTTGTACGTAGTGTTTCCACGAAGGATTCAAAAAAGCAAAGGCAACAGCCTATTATTCCTCAGACAAACACAAATCGCCCTCCCTTTTTCGTAATGACAGAGTCATCTTACTCGCATAATCGCTCTCGCTGAGCTTATCGAAGTACGATTGGCGAACCCAGTGCTTACCCTTCGGAGTCGAAGACTGCCAAAGGCCACCGGCTCAGGGCGAACGGGTGTTTGGTCGCATGAGCGATGGATGGCTTGGAGTTCGAACTCACTCCGCCGCATCCTCCGGCAAATACAGCTCGCGGCCTTTCTCGTCGTAGAGTTTGGACATCTCCTCCATCCCCTTGATCGCGGCTTGCCTGCTGGCCTCGGCGGTCTCTGCGCCCAGTTTCTCGGCTGCTAGAAAACTCTCGGGGCTTTCGTTTTGCTTGGCGGCGAAGTCGCGGACCTCTTGGCTGATCTGCATCGAGCAGAACTTGGGGCCGCACATGGAGCAGAAGTGGGCGGTTTTTGCGCCCTCTGCCGGGAGCGTCTGGTCGTGGAACTCTTCCGCCGTTTCGGGGTCGAGGGACAGGTTGAACTGGTCGCGCCAGCGGAACTCAAAGCGTGCTTTTGACAGGGCATCATCGCGCACTTTGGCGGCCGGGTGGCCTTTGGCGATGTCGGCTGCGTGGGCGGCGAGTTTGTAGGTCACCACGCCCACTTTCACGTCGTCTCTGTCAGGGAGGCCGAGGTGCTCCTTGGGCGTGACGTAGCAAAGCATGGCGGTGCCGTACCAACCGATTTGTGCAGCGCCTATGCCGCTGGTGATGTGGTCGTAGCCGGGCGCAATGTCGGTGACGAGCGGGCCCAATGTGTAGAAAGGCGCCTCGCCGCAGACCTGCAGCTGCTTTTCCATATTCTCTTTGATCTTGTGCATGGGGACGTGGCCCGGCCCCTCGATCATGACCTGAACGTCCTGCTCCCAAGCGCGGTGGGTGAGTTCGCCCAATGTGTAGAGTTCGGAGAATTGCGCCTCGTCATTGGCATCCGCGATGGAGCCCGGGCGCAGGCCATCGCCCAGCGAATAGGCGATGTCATAGGCTTTCATAATCTCGGTGATGTCGTCGAAATGCTCGTAGAGGAAGCTTTCCTTGTGGTGCGCGAGGCACCATTTCGCCATGATCGATCCGCCGCGCGACACAATGCCGGTGACGCGCTTTGCCGCCATGGGGACATAGGCGAGGCGAACGCCTGCGTGGATGGTGAAATAGTCGACGCCCTGCTCGGCCTGTTCGATGAGGGTGTCGCGGAAAATGTCCCAGGTGAGCTCTTCGGCCACCCCGCCCACTTTCTCAAGCGCTTGGTAAATTGGCACGGTGCCCACCGGCACGGCTGAGTTGCGGATGATCCATTCGCGGGTGTCGTGGATGTTGCGGCCCGTGGAGAGGTCCATGATCGTATCCGCGCCCCAGCGGGTCGCCCACACCATCTTGTCGACCTCGGTCGCAACGTCTGAGGCGACGGCGGAATTGCCGATATTGGCGTTGATCTTGACGAGGAAATTGCGCCCGATCGCCATAGGCTCTGTTTCGGGGTGGTTGATGTTGTTGGGGATGATCGCGCGGCCGCGTGCGACCTCATCGCGCACGAATTCAGGCGTGATGACATCAGGAATTTCCGCGCCCCAGCTTTCGCCATCGCGCACAAAGTCCTTGGCAAGCTCGCGGCCAAGGTTCTCGCGCTCGGCGACATATTCCATCTCAGGGGTGATAATGCCTTTGCGGGCGTAGTGGATCTGGGTCACGTTCTGGCCCGCTTTGGCGCGCAAGGGGCGCTTCACCACATTGGGGAATTGGGGGACGCCGCCTGAACGGTCGGGACCAAGCTGGCCGTTGTCCTCTGGCTTTACTTCGCGCGCGTCATATTCCTCAACATCGCCGCGCGCCTTGATCCAGTCGGAGCGCAGACCAGGAAGCCCTGCGTTAATGTCGATATTCGCATCGGGGTCGGTGTAGGGGCCGGAGGTGTCGTAGACGCGCACCGATGGCTCATCGCCCTCAAGGTCGATCTCGCGCATGGCGACGCGGACGCCAGAACCCGTGCGCGCACCGACATAGACCTTGCGGCTGCCGCGAATGGGTCCGGTGGTGACCCCGATTTCGACAGGTGAATTGATGTCGGCCATTATTGCTCGCTCCTTAAGGCGGATGGCGAGCGTATGGTCTATGCCAGGCCCGCTCCCTCCGCCTGTGTTAACAGGTTCAGGTTCAACGGGTCGGACGGTGCTTACACGTCCCTCTCAGCGAAAGCTCGCTCCCCGGGGATGCGATGTGATTAGCGCAGGATGCCTGAAAGCGAAAGGGTTAAGAGAAACCGCGCGCCTTTGCTTCTTGCATAAATCGTCGCCAGCCCAGCTTATCCGAGCCTTCATCAGCCCATTCACGTAACCCCAAGGTGCCGAGGAAAGCCGCGAAACGGTCAGAGCCGATCCCATAATACGCGCCCAATTCCTGTACGATGGCTGGGGAGAAATCATGCAATGAGAAGAAGTCGATGTGGGATATCTGCGCGGCTTTAGCATCCCATGCGGCAAAGACGGCGGAAATGAAATCCGCTTGCATAGCCTCGCTCGATCCGAGGAGCTGCGAGCTCGGAAATCCGCATTCGAGAATACGCACAGGCTTTTCCCGGGCGAAAGCCACCATCGCTTCGAAATCGGTCGCAATCTGGTCAAGCGGCTTCACCGAAAAGTCCGGCCTGAGAGGATAATAGGTCAGCATCGCAGCGTCCGCATCTTGCAACAGCGCGCGGTATTCGCTTCGCGCTGGCTCCTCATTGATCACGCCAAAGGTGGCTTTGCTGCCGATCACAAGGCCTTTACGCATCGTTCTCAATGCAGGGGCAACCTTCGCAAAAAAAGAGCGATAGGCCGCCCATGCTTCGGTATCGGCGGCGAGGGTCGCGTCAATTTCATTGCCCATCGAAAAGCACGAGATCGCCACATCGGCGAGATTATCGATCACCCACCGCGCCACTGTAACATATCGCTCAACCACTGCCGGATCATCATAAGCCAGGCCTGCAAGGTCCGGGGGCCTGCGATCAGTATTGGTGTCTATCCCTGAAAGAGACACAGTCAGCGGAAACCTGCGAAGATTGTAGAACTGGTTGGCGATACTCACAAAATTGGGGTCTGGGTCAAAAACACCGGGAGATGTTTCGATCTGATCCCAATACAGGCTAAGCGATGAGTTGCGCGCACCGGCCTCTTCCAAAAGGTCGATCACGGGATTGAAATCCCCGGCCTCTCGCTCGGTCGGGACGAGGCCAAGGATGCGGTTTCCAGCGGGACTTCGCGGCACCGCCGAGGGCGGAAGATCTTCCATTTGAAGCTTGGACGGACCGCTTTGCTCCGACCCGCAGCCAACCAGACCAGCCATCGCACCGGCAATAAACAACCGGCGATCAATCCCATCAAAGACGCGTAACTCTGATCTTGCCATGCGGTTGATTGTCGCCTGACGCACGTTGGTGTCAAGGCATTGGCCCAAAGGTCGCAATGAGAGGGTTGGATCAGTCTTCTTTGGCAAGCGTCAGCAGACACACCGCCAGCAGCACCGTCGCGAGCACGCCGGAACCGCCAGCGATTGGCAAGTCGCCCGAAAAATCGCGGCCCATCGCCATGGAGAGCATGTTGCTTACAAACGCGACCGCGCCGGCGACTGCGGCGAGCCCGCCAAGTGCTTTGGCGCCCTCGGCAAGTTTCGCCATGCCGAAAATGATCGCCGCGAACGCGATCATCGCTTTGGCGGCGTTATAGACCATGAAGGAATAGGCGACGACCGATGCGGCAGCTGGCTGCATGCCATCAACCGCTCCGGCAGCCTCGAAGAAGGGGCCGAATTGCGTAAGGCCAATGCCGACCTGAATGATGTTCAGCACGGCCGCAAAAGCAATCGCGACAAAGCCGATGTGCAAGGCTTTCGCCTGCACCATCGCCGTGCCAGCGAACAGCGCCGTCATCACGAAAAGAGCCGCCTCAAAACCCCATATCAGCTGGCGCGGCACATCGGCCTCAGCCGCGTAGAGCGCAGTGTAAGCGCCTTGCGTGACCGCTGCGATCAGCAGCAGGACAGCCGTCAGTTTGACGTTGCGGTCGAATGAAAAATCCATTTTCGAAAAAGCCCCTGTGCGCATTGTTATCCCAAGGCGGTTCGGGACATCGCGCCCGAAGGTTACAGACTTTCATGCCCCTTGCGAGAATTTTGTTCCCATGGAAAAGGTGCGCGCGAGAGAGACGAGAGAGGATGCCCAGATATGCCCTTCAAGATGACCGAGATGGTGGGATGCGAATTCCCGCTGTTCGCCTTTAGCCACTGCCGCGATGTGGTGGTCGCTGCAAGCCGCGCAGGGGGTTTCGGGGTCCTGGGGGCGGTGTCTTACACGCCCGAACAACTGGAGCAGGAGCTTCAATGGATTGACGATCACGTGGATGGCAAGCCCTACGGTGTCGATGTTCTCATCCCCGAGGTGCAAGCAGTCGATCATTCGGTCAGCGCAGATGAAATTGTAGCAAAAATTCCGAGCCAGTACCGCGACTTTACAAGGCAATTGCTGCGCGATGCAGGGATCAGTGAAGAAGCAGGCGCGCCGCAAGGCGGCAGCCAGGCGCCGAACACTTCATTGGGGCAGGAACTGCTGGAGGTCAGCTTCAATCATCCGGTGCGCCTGATCGCCAATGCGCTTGGCACGGCGCCTCCTGAAATGATCGCAGCGGGCAAACGCCACGGTATTCCCGTGGCGGCTCTTGTCGGGGCAAAGGAACACGCGCTCAAACAGGTCGAGGCGGGCGTCGACATCATCGTTGCCCAAGGCGGCGAAGGCGGCGGGCATTGCGGCGATGTATCGACCGTGGTGCTGATCCCTGAAGTCGTGCGCGCGATCAAGGACGCTGGCGCGGATATTCCGGTGTTGGCCGCTGGCGGGATCATGACCGGCGAGCAGATGGCCGGAATGATGGCCATGGGCGCGGCAGGTGCGTGGTGCGGGAGCGTATGGCTCGCCTCACCCGAGGCAGAGACAACGCCGGTCTTTCGTGAAAAAATGGTCGCAGCCGGATCGCGCGACACCATCCGTTCCAAGCACCGCACGGGCAAATTTTCGCGGCAGCTTAAAAGCGAATGGCATGATCGCTGGGAGCAGGTGGGGCTTCCTGCCCTGCCCATGCCACTGATGAGCCTGCTTGCCGAACCCGTGTTGCGCGCGCTTGATCAGGCGGCAGTTTCGGGCAACCCTCAAGCCCGGGCGCTTTCAAGCTATTGGGTCGGCCAAGGCCTGGGACTGGTCGAAGACCAGCGCGGCGTCGGCACCATCGTGCAAGACTTCAAGGAAGGCTTTGCGCGCGGGGTCGAACAGCTGAGCCAATCGCTTGAGTAGGGCCCTCGCGCAGCTATTCGATGACGCGGCCACGGACCATGACAAAGTCCACGTCTTCGAGAACCGTCACATCGGCAAGCGGATTGCCATCAACCGCGATAATATCAGCGGAATAGCCCGCCTTTAGCTGGCCGATAGAATCACCCATGCCAAGGACATTGGCGGCGACGGTTGTGGCGCTTGCAAAAGCCTCCCGATTGGTCAGACCGCCTTTTACCAACAAGCCGAATTCGCCTGCATTTTCACCATGCGGGAAAACGCCTGCATCTGTGCCAAAGGCGATCGGCACGTCCAGTTCGCGCGCGCGGCCGATCAGGCTTTCCGCGTAGGTTGCAACCGCTTCGATCTTTTCCTCGACCACTGGCGTATAGAAGTCCTGACCCAGCTTGCTCGTGACACCCTGAAACGCCATCAAGGTCGGGATCAGCGTCACATTATTGTCCCGCATCGCCTTTGCCGAACCTTCATCAAGATAAGTGCCGTGCTCGATTGTCTGCACGCCTGCTTTCGCCGCCGCCTCGACCCCGCGTGCCCCATGTGCATGAGCGGCGACGTTGAGGCCAAGGAGCTTGGCCGTGTCGACAATCGCCTCCATTTCAGCTGACGTGAAATGCTCTTCAAGTCCCCTGCCCTGCTGCGAAAGCACGCCTCCGGTCGCGGTAATCTTGATCAGGTCAGCGCCATATTTTGACGCTTGGCGGACCTTTGCGGCGCACTCGACAGGACCGGTGCAAGTATAGCCAGATGTCAGCACATCATCGACGTGCTTGTGGAAACCATTTACGTCCCCGTGGCCGCCAATGATCGAGATCGTCTGCCCTGCGGTGATCACTCGCGGGCCGGGAACGATGCCTTCTTCGGTCGCGCGGCGCAGCGATTGCATCACCTGATCGGTCCGGCTGCCGAGGTCGCGGATCGTGGTAAAGCCCGCCAAAGCCGTAAGCCGCGCGTTCTTCGCCGCGATCAAGGTATAGTATTCAGGCGGGGTCGTAGCCGCGCGCCAGAATTCCCCCGAAGGATCGCCGGACAGATGGGTGTGCAGGTCAATCAGGCCGGGCAATACGGTCTTGTCTGAAAGGTCAATCACCGTGTCATCTGCGCCAATGACGACATCACTCGATCCCGCTTCGACGATTTCAACAATCTTGCCGTCCTTGACAAGGATCAGGGCTGGCCCGGTCGGATCGCTGCGTGCATCGACGATAACGCTCCCCGCCTCGATCACGGTCATCTGTGCCATCGCAGGCGACGCGAACACAGCCAGTGCCGCGCCAAAGGATGCGTACAGTGCGCGGGAAGGGTTGAACTTCTTCATGGAACGAGACCTCTCTTCATATTCTTTTCGCATCCGTGATGGAACGTGACACCCGATCTGACAAGCGTGCTTGTTTGCTTACAGAGGAGTGCGAGCGTCCCGGATCATGCTCCGGCAGCGCCGGCTGCTTGCCACTCGGCAATCGCATCAATGGGGAACAGCAGCATGATAACGGTCAGCGTCAGCCCGTCGCGCACAACCCATGCCGCCAGCACCTCGAGCACAATCGCGCCCACAATCGTGACCTTAACCGGCAATCGCATCGCGAGGTAAAACCCGAAGGCCATCCAGCCGATATCGGCAAAGGAGTTGAGCACGCTGTCACCCGAATACCCCCAATTGGCCGTGACCGAACGAAAACGCTCGATCACCATCTGGGTGTTCTCCAGCACTTCCCAAGCGGCCTCAAGGAACACCGCAAGGGGCAAACCCCATTTGACCGCTCCCTCGCCGCCGATTTTCCATTTGGCGAACAAAAGCCAACCAAGGGCGTAGAAAATGGGGCCGTGAATGATGTGGCTTGGCGTGTACCAATCGGCGATATGCTTTGAATTGCCCATTGAGTTGATGTCGCCATGCCACAGCTTCACATATCCGCATTCGCAGATCGGCGGACGCCCCATTGCAAGCAATATTCCCACGGTCAGAACCGCGATAGCGATGGAGACGAAAATTGTCGTGCGCGTCGGAGTAAGCGTGGCCATGCCGCAAACTTCTGAATCAAAGAAACAAAATACGCAAGGCTCCTCAGATACTGCCGCACTGCAAGATTGCCCCCACACCCGCCAGCGCCTAGGGCATCTAGCTTTGGCCCTGTTGAAATAAGTGGTGTGCGACATGGTTTGTTCAAAATTTTTGCCTTCAAGAAGCGAGTGCGGGTGCATAGCGGGCACTATGTGCCAAGCGAGGGACGCTGAAGGCGGGAATTTTGAACAAATCCCTTCAGGACGCGGTCCAATTTGGAGCCTGACGTCGTCATTCGTCACTTACGTGGCCCCACCACGCGCGCTCCTCATTCCTAGCCAGACACCAAATTGGACCTCGCCATGACCACACCACTTATGTCAACAGGGCCTGAATGACCGACTCACAAGTGGATTGCGTAATTGTTGGCGGCGGCCTTGCGGGCGGATTGATTGCGCTTGCGCTGCACCGTGCGCGTCCGGAATTTCGCATCCGCGTGATCGAGGCTGGCCGCACGATCGGCGGCAACCACCGCTGGAGCTGGTTTGACAGCGACCTTTCCGATGAAGGCCGCGCGCTGCTCGCGGCCTTTCGCCAGACCGATTGGGTCGATGGCTATGAGGTCAAGTTTCCAAAGTATCGCCGCAAGCTGAAGACCACCTATCGCTCGATGGCATCGCCCGATTTCCACGAAGGGTTGTTGCGCGCGCTGCCCGAAGGTTCGGTGATCTTGGGCCGTAAAGCGGCCAGTCTGGACGCGCGCGGCGTTGATCTTGCCCCTTCGCAATACGAACCTGCCGAACGGATAACGGCGCGCAGCGTCATTGACTGTCGCAGCTTCAAGCCCAGCGAACATCTCAAAGGCGGCTGGCAGGTGTTTCTGGGGCGCCACCTTCGGCTTGATGAACCCCACGGTGTCGAGCGGCCGGTCATTATGGACGCAACCGTCGATCAACTCGCGCCCCACGGCAATGGCGGCTCATACCGCTTTGTTTATGTTCTTCCCCTGGGCGGCCACGATGTCTTCATCGAGGACACCTATTACGCCGATGATCCGCTGCTCGATCGCGGCGCGCTCTCAGGACGGATCGACCAGTATGCCCGCGCAAATGGCTGGCAGGACGGGGTGCCCGTTCACCATGAGGCGGGCGTTTTGCCGGTCCTCACCGGAGGCGACTTTGCCGCCTATCAGGACGAAGTGCGCATTCCCGGCGTCGCGATTGCGGGCGCGCGCGGTGGTTTCACCCACCCGCTCACCAGCTATACCATGTGTGTCGCGGTCGAAAATGCACTTGCGATTGCAGAACAGGCCGATCTT
The DNA here is from genome assembly GCF_023015615.1 of Qipengyuania sp. S6317L1. Taxonomy (GTDB): domain Bacteria; phylum Pseudomonadota; class Alphaproteobacteria; order Sphingomonadales; family Sphingomonadaceae; genus Erythrobacter. Next base: position 408,090 of record NZ_JALKAJ010000002.1, read on the forward strand.
TCAGGCGAGCAACTCGCCGCTTTCTTCGATGCGCGGGCCCGCCGTCACTGGAGAAAGACGGGATATTACCGCTTGCTTGCACGTTTCCTCTTCTTCGCGGCCAAGCCGGAGAAGCGCGTAAAGGTTTTCCAGCGCTTTTATGGTCTTCGCGAGGGCTTGATCGAGCGGTTCTATGCCGCCCGGTCGAACGCCTTTGACAAGGTCCGCGTCTTATGGGGTGAGCCCCCCGTAGCTATACACTCGGCCATTGCGGCCATGTTCAAATCGGGTCCGGCATTGAAGTCGGAGAAGTCTGATCGCGGCACACAGCAGGCCGCGCAGACAAACGAACTGCAAAAGGAAACAGGGGCATGAACGCCGATCAAAATATGGCTCCAGGGCTCGACTTTACACCGCCGATGAGCGGAGAACGCGGCATCAATCCGGTGATCGCGGAAAAGTATAAAGGCAAGACAGCCTGCGTCATCGGGTCTGGTTTTGGCGGCATGGCCTTGGCGCTGCGCCTGCAATCGCACGGTATTCAAACGACAGTTGTTGAATCGCGCGACAAGCCGGGTGGACGGGCCTATTTCTGGGAGAAAGACGGCTTCACCTTTGACGCTGGCCCCACGGTCATCACCGACCCGCCATGTCTTAAGGAACTGTGGGAACTGACCGGCCATGACATTTCTGAAGATGTCGAGCTGATGAAGGTGCACCCCTTCTATCGCCTCAACTGGCCCGATGGCACCAACTTCGACTACTCGAATGTTGACGAGGAATTGAACGCCGAAATCGCGAAGCTCAATCCCGACGATGTCATCGGTTATCAGCGCTTCCTCGAATATTCGGCGCGCGTGCACGAAGAGGGCTATATCAAGCTTGGCACCAAGCCCTTCCTCGATTTCAAGAGCATGCTCAAGGCCGCGCCTGCGCTCGTCAAAGAAAAGGCCTGGCGCAGCGTTTACGACATGGTTTCAAGCTACATCAAGGATGAGCGCCTTCGCGAAGCGTTCAGCTTTCACACGCTGCTTGTCGGTGGTTCGCCAATGAAAACCAGCGCGATTTACGCGCTCATTCACAAGCTTGAAAAAGATGGCGGCGTTTGGTGGGCACGCGGCGGGACCAACCGCCTGATTGCCGGAATGGTGCGCCATTTCGAACGCCTCGGCGGAACGATGCGCGTGGGCGACGCAGTCACTCAGGTGCACACGCAAGGGACCAAGGCGACCGAGGTGGAAACCAAGTCCGGCTGGAAACAGCGGTTTGACGCGGTCTGCTCCAACGCTGACATCATGCACTCCTACAAGGACCTGCTCGGGCAATCAGACCGGGGGCAGAAATACGCCAAATCCCTCTCCCGCAAGAGTTATTCGCCATCGCTTTTCGTCGTCCACTTCGGGCTTGAGGGCACGTGGCCGGGTATTGCCCACCACATGATCCTGTTCGGCCCGCGCTACAAAGGGCTTGTGGACGACATCTACAAGCACGGCGTCCTGCCGCAGGATTTCTCGATCTACCTCCACCACCCGACCGTCACCGACCCCTCAATGGCGCCCAAGGGCATGAGCACCTTCTACGCGCTCGTCCCCGTGGCGCACATGGGCAAGATGCCGATCGATTGGGACGTGGAAGGGCCCAAGTTTGAAAAGGCAATCCTCGATGAAGTGGGCCGCCGCCTAATCCCGGACATTCACGACCGGATCGTCACCAAGTTCTCTTATGCGCCCAAGGATTTCCAAGCCGATCTCAACGCCCATATGGGCAGCGCCTTCAGCCTTGAGCCGGTCTTGTGGCAAAGCGCCTATATGCGCGGCCACAACCGCGATGACGTGATCGACAATTTCTACCTCGTGGGCGCGGGCACCCACCCCGGCGCTGGCATCCCCGGCGTTGTGGGAAGCGCGAAGGCTACCGCTGGTCTGATGCTTGAAGATCTGGCGGTGAAGTGAACGGTTACCTTTTGACAGGTCGCGTCCGTCCGCTAGGAGTACGGTCGTGAATTTTGCTACCGAAGATTACGCTCACCCATGAAACGTCTCGCTGTCTACTGCGGTTCGGCAACGCCCGAAGACCCGCGCTATATGGAACTCGCCACGCAAGTCGGCAAAACGCTAGCGACGCGCGGCATTGGCACCGTTTATGGCGGTGGTCGCCTTGGCCTTATGGGCGCGGTCGCCAAGGGCGCTCTCGATGCTGGCGGCGAAGTCATCGGGGTGATCCCCGAAGCGCTCGCCAATAGCGAGGTCGCCAATCACGATTGCACCGAGCTTTACACCGTCTCGGGCATGCACGAGCGCAAGCAGCGTTTCACCGACCTCTCCGATGGTTTTGTCACCCTGCCCGGCGGCGTCGGCACCATGGACGAGCTGTGGGAAGCGATGAGCTGGGCGCAATTGGGTTACCACTCGGACCCCGTAGGGATTCTCAACGCCTTTGGCTTTTACGACGATCTCATCGCCTTCAACGCCAAGATGGCCGAGGTCGGCTTTGTCCGTCCAGCGCACCAGAACATCCTCGTCGCCGCGACTTCGATTGAGGAATTGCTGGACAAAATGGCCGCTTACGAACCGCACACGCCGATCTTCCGGATGAAGGCGGATGATTTGTGAGCGACAAGGCGCGCCCTTTCGTCCTTAACGAGCTGCGGGCAACCCCTTCCGTTCCGGGCGGTGGACGCAATAGGGCGGCTCTGGTCGAGAAGGCGCGTGTCGCAATCCGAGAGGGTTCGCACTCTTTCCACGCCGCGGCGCGATTGTTCGACAAGACCACGCGCGAGCGCGCCTGGCTGCTCTATGCCTGGTGCCGCCGCTGCGACGACATTGCCGATAATCAGCACATGGGCGGCGAATTGGGCGACCAGTCAGATGCCAAGCAACGCATCGCCAAGATCCGCCTGCTCACACAGCGCGCGCTCGACGGCTACCCCACCGCCGACCCGGCGTTCGACGCCTTTGGCCTCGTCGCCTCCGAGGTCGGTATCACCGCGCAAATGGCCGAGGACGTAATCGCGGGCTTCGAGCTTGACGCTGACGATTGGCGCCCTCGGACCGAGGCCGATATGCTGCGCTATTGCTACCACGTGGCAGGCGCGGTCGGCGTGATGATGGCGGTGGTCATGGGCGTTGATCCCAAGGATCAGGATACATTGGACCGTGCCAATGATTTAGGGCTAGCCTTCCAGCTTTCGAATATCGCCCGCGATATTGTCGAAGATGACGCGGCAGGACGCTGCTATCTTCCGATCCAGTGGCTGGTCGAGCAGGATATCGAGCCCGGCCAGCACACCAAACCCCACCACCGCGAAGAACTTGCCGAAATGGCCGCACGGCTGGTGGAACTGGTCGAAAAACACGAAGCCGCCGCGCGCGTGGGAGCCGAGCGCCTCCCCTTCCGCAGCCGCTGGGCCGTGCTATCGGCAGCGCGCATTTACGGCGCAATTGGCCGCAAGGTGCGCGAGCGGGGGCCTGAGGCGTGGAACAGCCGCACCGTCGTGCCGCGCTGGGAAAAGGCGCTTTATGGCATGCGCGCCTTCCTCTCCGCCGCGATCAACCGCGAAAAGCACCCTGATGGCGAGATCACTTGGGGCATCAAGGACTTCCGGCCCTCCTGAACCCTCCAGCAATCCCGGCGAAGTGGGTAAGGCAAGTAGTTTCCATTGTAATAAAATTGCGCTACGTCTCTCGCCCATGAGAGGACCCTTGATTTTAGCAACAGCGCTTCTTTGCGCCGCCCCCGCTTTGGCCGATGATGATCCAGCGCAGGAGGCAAAGCTCGCGGTCAACGGTTTCATGAACGCAATCGCCAGCGACGATAAAACGGCGCTTGCCGATCATATGGTCCCCGAGGCGATGATCTTCGTGCACAACCGGATGGACCCTGCCAACCCGCGCGTCGATCACCTTACCGTGGCACAGCACCTTGAAAACTGGGCCAAGCGCGATGCGCGCTATATCGAGGACATGGCTTTTACCAGCGTGCTCTTGGACGGCGATATGGCCCATGTTTGGGGCCCCTATTCCTTTTGGGTGAATTACGAGCTTTCCCATTGCGGGATCAATTCGCTCAACCTTGTCAGAACCCAAGACGGCTGGAAAGTCGCCAATACAAGCTTCACGATGGAACGCCCGAGTGAATGTGAACGGCTCGGCGTGCCGGGCTTCCCCGCAGAAGAAATCAGAGACGACCAGTAATGATCACCAAACTCCTTATCGCCAACCGGGGCGAGATTGCATGCCGGATTATGCGCACCGCGCGTGAAATGGGCATAGCCACTGTCGCGGTTTATTCCGACGCCGATGCCAAGGCACTGCACACGCGATCTGCTGATGAGGCGGTGCATATTGGCCCCTCGCCTGCCGCTGAAAGCTACCTTGTGGGCGCAAAGATCATTGCGGCGGCCAAGGAGACGGGCGCGGAGGCGATCCATCCCGGTTATGGCTTCTTGTCCGAGAATGCAGATTTCGCACGCGCTGTGATTGAGGCTGGGCTCATTTGGGTCGGACCAAAGCCGGAGAGCATCGAAGCGATGGGCCTGAAGGATGCCGCCAAAGAGCGCATGATTGCTGCGGGCGTGCCAGTGACGCCGGGCTATCTGGGCGAGGACCAATCATTGGAGCGCCTCTCCGCAGAGGCCGAGAAAATCGGATACCCCGTGCTGATCAAAGCTGTTGCAGGCGGCGGCGGTAAGGGGATGCGCAAGGTCGATGCGCCCGAGGACTTCGCAGCTTCTCTTGAAAGCTGCCAGCGCGAGGCCAAGGCGTCCTTTGGGAATGATGAGGTCCTGCTTGAGAAGTGGATCACCTCCCCGCGCCATATTGAGGTGCAGGTCTTCGGCGATAGCCACGGCAATGTCGTTCATCTGTTTGAGCGCGACTGCTCGCTCCAACGCCGCCACCAAAAGGTGATCGAAGAAGCCCCGGCCCCCGGCATGGACGAGGCCACCCGCGAAGAAATCTGCCAAGCCGCCGTGCGCGCTGCCAAAGCGGTGGACTATGAGGGCGCTGGCACCATCGAATTCATCGCCGACGCGAGCGAAGGCCTGCGCGCCGACCGCATTTTCTTTATGGAGATGAACACCAGGCTTCAGGTCGAACACCCCGTCACCGAAGAGATCACCGGCGTGGACTTGGTGGAATGGCAGCTGCGGGTGGCCAGCGGCGAGCCGATTCCGCTGAAGCAGGAAGAGCTTTCGATTGACGGCCACGCGATTGAAGCGCGGCTTTATGCCGAGGACCCGGCGAAAGGGTTCTTGCCGAGCACGGGGCGGCTCACACATTTCTATCTTCACGATGGGGACCGCGTTGACACGGGTGTCGAAGAAGACGACGAAATCTCGCCTTTCTATGACCCTATGATCGCGAAGATCATTTCACATGCAGCAAGTCGCGACGAGGCGCGAACCGACTTGATGCGGTCACTTTCGAAGTCGTTTGTCGCTCCGGTCAGGACCAATAGCGGCTTCCTTTTTGCGTGCCTAGAAAGCGACGAGTTCGCGGAAGCGGATCTTACGACTGGTTTCATCGAGAAGGCAGGCGATGCGCTTCTACCCGCTTCACTGCCTAGTAAGGCAGCAAGAGATCGAGCTGCTGCAACCTATCTTGAGGCCAGTTTTGCCTTTGAGGATCTGCCATCAGTCGTTCTTCCCGAAGGCCTACAATCGTTCAGGCTCAACGCGCAGAGCGCTCAATCCTTGATCATGGAAACACGCGGGGAATGTGTTTCTGGTTCTTCGGACGAAGCCATTGGAGCATTCCCGGATTCCGGGCCATTCCACACTGCCCTTTCCGACACTGAGGTTATCGTAACCGAACGCGGAGAGGCATTCGTCTTTGTTGCTCCTCCTAGGGGCGATGCCTCCGGCTCCGCCTCCGCAGCAGACGGCGCTATCCTCGCGCCTATGCCGGGCAAGGTCATCGCTGTGGACGTGGCCGAGGGCGACCAAGTCACCGCTGGGCAGCGCTTGATGGTCCTGGAGGCGATGAAGATGGAGCACGCGCTCACCGCGCCCTTTGATGGAACGGTGACGGGCCTCACGGCGAGCGAAGGCGGGCAGGTGCAGGTTGAAGCGGTGCTGTGCGTGGTGGAGCCGTCGCAAGTGGATGAAGGCTCATGATCCTCCCCGAACTGGGGAGGTGGCAGCGCGAAGCGCTGACGGAGGGGCCTTTCGCGAGCTTGCCCCTCCACCAGACCTTGTCTGGTCCCCCTCCCCATGCTGGGGAGGACCTATGAGCTGGGAAAAAGAACTCGCAGAATTGCGCCAACGTGAAGCGTTCGCCGAGGAAATGGGTGGGGCCGACAAGGTCGCCCGCCAACATTCGCGCGGCAAGATGGATGCGCGCGCACGGCTGGACGCCATTTGCGACCCCGGTTCCTTCCGCGAGATCGGCAAGATCGCTGGCAAAGGCCATTATGACGAGAACGGCGACCTCCAAGGTGTCACCCCTGCCCCCTTCCTGTTTGGCAAGGCGACGGTAAACGGGCGGCCAGTGGTCGCCACAGCAGACGACTTCACCATTCGCGGGGGCGCGGCGGATGCAGGCATCAAGCGCAAGATGGTGCAGGCCGAGCAGATGGCGCATGAGCTAAAGCTTCCCATCATCAAGATGATCGACGGCACGGGCGGTGGCGGCAGTGTCAAAACGCTCGAGCAGATCGGCGCGACATACATCCCTGCGGTTCCGGGATGGGGCGATACGGTCAAGAACCTCGACACCGTGCCCGTGGTGGCTCTGGCGCTCGGGCCCACCGCTGGCCTTGGGGCTGCGCGGATTGCGGCAAGCCACTATTCAATCATGGTGCGCGGGCTCTCCCAATTGTTCGCCGCAGGCCCCGCCGTGGTCGATGGCCTTGGTGACGCCTACAAAAGCGCAGCCGACCACCAACAGGCCAAGGAAGAACTCGGCGGCGTCGACATCCACACCCGCAACGGCGTAGTCGATGATGAGGTCGCAAGCGAAGCCGAGGCATTCGCAAGAGCGCGCTATTTCCTCTCCTTCATGCCGGAACACGTGGGCCAGCACGCCCGCCGCACCGCGCCAACCGACCCGGTCGATCGGCGTGAGGAGATGTTGTTGGATTTGGTGCCGCGAGAATCCAACAAGGTTTATTCAATGCGCTCCTGCCTCACGGCGGTGTTTGATCAACAAACTGTCTTCGAGATCGGCAAAAACTGGGGTCGCGCGGCGATTACGGCCTTGGCGCGTCTTGACGGCTGGCCCGTTGCGGTGGTGGCGAGCGATCCCAGCTTCCTTGGTGGCTCGTGGGATGCAAAAACGAGCGAAAAGGTCGAGCGTTTCGTCAAACTGGCCGACCAGTTCCGCCTGCCGATTGTCCATCTTGTCGATAACCCCGGCTTTATGATCGGGCGCGAGGCGGAGATGGCGGGGACGATCCGTTATGGCGTGCAGGCGATGAACGCGATTTACCGTGCCACAGTGCCGCTTGCGAGTGTCGTTATGCGCCGCGCCTATGGCATTGCGGGCAGCGCGATGAGCAATGCGGACCTTTACCAGTATCGCTATTGCTGGCCGTCGGGCGATTGGGGCAGCTTGCCTATCGCAGGCGGTCTTGAGGTGGCTTACAAGTCCGAACTCGAAGCCGCAGACGACCCGCAGGCCGAGCTTGAGAAGATCAAGGAGCGCCTGAACAAGGTCACCTCGCCGTTCCGCTCAGCAGAACTTTTCAATGTCGAGGATATCATCGACCCGCGCGATACACGGCCCTTGCTTTGCGAATTTGCGGATCTGGCTTGGCGAAAGCTTAAAGCGGACGGGTGATCAATCGCCTTCTGTGCCATATGCCGTATCGGGTTCAGGCGGTCCGAAAAGCTTGCCCTTCTCGCTGAAAAGCACCAGCGCCAGGCACACGAGCCCTGCGCCTAAAAGCGAAAGCGCAAGCGGCTGCGCGGTGCCATCATAGGCATAGCCAACCGCCGCGCCCAGAAGAGCAGCCAAGGTCAACCGCACGAAACCGTGCACGCTGCTTGCCGCGCCTGCGATATTATAGAACGGGTTCATCGCGATTGAGCCAAAGTTCGACCCGATAAAGCCCAAAAGCATCATATTGATCGCCATCAGCGGCACGAATTGCCACAGCTTCTCGTCGTGCTGAAATGCGAAATAGACCTGAACCGAGGCAACCGCGATAAAGGCGAAAACCGCAGTGTGGCTCACCCGGCGCGCGCCGAATCGTTCGACAATTCGCGAATTGGACCAGCTCGCCAGCGCCATGGAGCCTGCACATATGCCAAAGACAATCGGGAAGAGGTCGGGTGAGTCGAACCCCTCACTGATTAGTTGCTGCGAGGAATTGATAAAGCCGAACAAAGCGCCGAACACGATGCCTCCGCCAAACACATATCCGACAACGCTGGGGAGGCTGAGTGCGCGGCCCATATTGCGTGCAATGACGCGCGGGCGAATTTCCTGGCAGTTTTCCTCGGTCAAGCTTTCGGGCAAGCGGAAATAGACCCAAGTGCCAATGATCAGCCCTTGCATCGCCATGGCAAGGAAGATCGCTCGCCAGTCGGCGACCAGCAGGATCACCTCGCCAAGGCTGGGCGCAATGGCGGGAACCATGAGAAAGATCACGAAGATAAGGCTCATCATCCGCGCCATCTTGTCGCCCCCTACCCGGTCGCGAATAATCGCGGGCGGCAAAGCGACGATGCCTGCGCCGAAGAACCCTTGCGCGGCTCTAACTGCGACAAGCGCTTCGAATGAGGTGACGGCAGCACTTGCGAGGGAAAGCGCGATGTAAACCGCGATAGAGCCCATCAAAATTGGACGCCGCCCGAAACGGTCGGCCAATGCGCCCGGGACAAGCGCGCCAATGCCAGCGGTCAGAAGATACACGCCAACGATAAACTGGCGGTCATTGCCTTCAATCGCGAGCGAGGCGGCCACGTCGTCCAAAGCGGGCAAGATTGCATCAATCCCGAAGGCCTGAAGCGCCATCAGCATCGCCATCATCCAGATAAGCTCGGTTTCACCGATCGCTTTGATCGCGCGTTTGGGACGCGAAGAAGGGCGCGCAGAACCATGCATGGAAGGCTCTTTGCCCGCAGCTTCGCCGGAAGACCATACTTCATTTCGCATATGCACAAAATGGGTAGAGGCGGACTTGGTTCCAGAAGGGGGCGGCAATGCTTTCTTCGCAGACCCAAAGCGTCTATTTCGCACGATATGGCTGATGGAGCAGACAAGGATGAAGAACTTCCTGATGAGGCGGCGGGCCTCAGGAAGATCATCCATGTTGATATGGATGCCTTTTTTGCAAGCGTGGAGCAGCGCGATAATCCGGAATTGCAAGGAAAACCCGTGGCTGTCGGAGGCTCCAGCGGGCGCGGCGTGGTGGCGGCGGCAAGCTATGAAGCGCGGCGTTTCGGGGTCAAATCGGCCATGCCGTCGGTCACGGCCAAGCGGCTATGCCCCGACCTCATTTTCGTAAAGCACCGGTTTGACGCTTACAAAGAGGCCAGCCGCCAGATCCGAGCGATTTTCGAACATCACACCCCGCTCGTCGAGCCGCTGAGCCTTGATGAGGCTTACCTCGATGTGACCGAGGACAAGCTCGGCATCGGCTCTGCCACTCGCATCGCAGAGCTGATCCGGCAGGAAATCCGCGCAAAGACAAAATTGACCGCGAGCGCGGGTGTTTCTTACAACAAATTTCTAGCGAAGATTGCGAGCGACCAGAACAAGCCCGATGGCATCTGCGTCATCCGACCAGGTCAAGGCGCGGATTTTGTGGCAGGCCTTCCGATCCGCCGCTTTCACGGTGTCGGTCCCAAAGCGGAAGAGAAGATGAAGCGGCTCGGCATCGAAACGGGCGCCGATCTGGCGATGAAAGACATTGCTTTTCTCAAGGCCAATTTCGGAAGCTTTGCCGACTACCTCTACCGCGCGGCACGTGGCATCGACCTGCGACCCGTGCGTGCGCATCGTTCGCGCAAGTCTGTGGGGGGAGAGCGCACCTTTAGCGAGGATATTTCAAGCGGCTCCGCCATGCGCGAAACGCTCGAAAATATCATCGAAATTGTATGGGGGAGGATCGAGAACGCCAGCTCGCCCGACCGGCGAGTGCGCGGGCGAACGGTGACGTTCAAGGTCAAATACAACAATTTCCAGATCATGACCCGTGCCAAGTCGGTTTCGCATTGGGTGGAAACCCGCGATGAGTTTGCAAGGCTCGGGCGCGAATTGCTCGAAGAGGCGCTGCCCCTGCCCATGCCGATCCGGCTAATGGGTCTGACCTTGTCCAATCTCGACCGGGGCGATGAGGAGAGCCCTAAAAAGGACAGCGCTCAGCTATCTTTGCTGTGATCGCGCCAAGCCTTCCACATAGCGAGCCGTTTTGGCACATTGCGGGTGAGCAATTCGGGCAGCGCATCGCCTGCGAAAAAGCACGCTTCCAGTATTTCGCGGCCATCGGGTTCGGGGTCTTGGGTCACCTCGACCGTGAACACATGGCTTGTGTGCGGCGATCCTGAAAGCGTCTCGTTAAGGATCCCAAGCGGCTCCAAGTGCTCGACATCCAATCTTACTTCTTCGCGCAATTCGCGCTTTGCACACACCACCGGATCTTCGCCTTGCGCCATACCGCCACCCGGCAGCCCCCACGCTTTTGGCCCGTAGGAATGGCGCAAAAGCATCACTTCGCCCGCTTGGTTAGTGACAATGACGCTGATCCCTGAAATCGGCGTTTTGCGCCATTTGCGCCAGCGGTGGCGCACGCGGTGCGCGACCTTCAGTAAAGATCGGTGCAGCGACGCTGGCAGCACCTTTTCAGCCGTTTTTTCGATCAGGTGAAGCATGTCACCTGCTGATCAGCAGCACCCAACAGCCGCGCAATGGGAAGGTCGTGTTCGCCTGCCAGTGCCGCCTTCAAAACGCTTACCTTGTCTTCGCCCCTGATGACGAACATCAGGGCGTCGCTGTTCAGCAGAGCCGGAATAGTGAGTGTAATCCTGTCAAACGGGGCCTCAGGCGGTAACGGGTCAGGGGTCAGCCGACGGATCATTTGCGGATCGTCCACCTTGGGATCGGTGTTGGGGAAGAGCGAGGCGATATGTCCATCACCTCCCATGCCCATCCAGCACAGCGCAAAATGCGGCGGTTGAGCGTCTTCGGTAAGGGTCATGACGTGCGCGCCTGCGGGCTCAAAAATCTTGCGAATTTTGCCGGTGTTGGACGCTTCGTGATCTTCGGGCACGATGCGGTCATCACCGGGCCAGACATTTACGCGGCCCCACTCAAGGTCAGCCTTCACCAACTCTTCGAAGATTGGAAACGGGGTTGAGCCTCCCGGCACGCTGATCGCGATCTCGCTCGATGTCGCGCAAAGCTTTTCCGCGATCCACCGTGCGATTTCGCCTGCGTCCTGATCTTCAATCAATGTGAGGTTGTCCATGATCTGCACATAGCAAACGGGCCGCTCCCGCGAAACGGAAACGGCCCTGATGGCTTATGAATAGGTTTTCACGGGACAAAAACCCGTGTCGCGATTAGCCAAGTACCGAGTTCAGGAACCAAACGCGCTCTTCGGCCATGTCGGTCCAGTCATCAATCAGGCCGTCGGTGGCGTTGTCGCCAGCGGCTTCGGCAGTGCTCTTCATCGATTTTAGGCGCTCGACCATGCGCCGGTTATCGTCGCGCAGTTTGACCACCATCTCCTCTGCGGTGAGATCGGTGTTGTCTTCATCCTTCACCTGCGTGTGCTGGGTGATCATGCCAAGCGAGGTAATCGTATCGCCACCGATTTTACGGGCACGTTCACCGATATCATCGATCTGGTCGCGAATTTCGATGGCTTGTTCATCAAAAAGGACGTGCAAATCGCGGAAACGCGGGCCCTTCACATGCCAGTGAAAGTTCTTGGTCTTCACATAGAGTGCAAAGTGATCGGCCAGCAGGGCATTGATTTCCGACACCATTTGGGTGGTTTCTGAATTGTTGGGGTCAAGCATAGCTTTACTCCTTGATTTTGCTTCGGGCGCCAAAAGCTCGAGACATTCGAGGAACGTGCGCCGTTCGATGCGTTCATGAGTTCTACGCACAGCACCCGGTATTCGTTTCGAGAAAAACTAAATCGCAGTGATCGCACAAAACGATCACAAGAACACGAAACGAGCATTCAATCCGATCAGTATGCCCGCAACAATCATACAAAGGCCGAATCCAAGGCGGATGATCCGCAAGGGAAGTCGTCGCAGTGTTTCCAAACCCAGTGACCAGCCCAACATCACGGACGCGACGCCGGCTAAAGCGCCTCCGACAAACGCGGTGGTCGGGTAAACGGCCCATGCGGCAAGCGCGAAAATGACGAAGCGCGCCGCGTCCTGCATCTGGCGAAAGATCAACACCGCGCCAATCGCGACATAGGAACGAGTGGGCTCCTTCATCGGCTTTACCCTGACTGGCCAGAAAAGCTCCACCGCGCCCGCAACCAGAGCAAAGGCGACCAGCATCTCTGCCGCGCGTCGGGGCAGGATGGCCGCGATAGCCGCCCCCGCATAGGCCATGACCGCTGCTGTTGCGACCGCACAGCCAATTGCGATGACGAGAAGGGGCGCATTGCGATCAGTAGCGCTGGAAAATTGCGCGACAATCGACTGTTCACGCCCGCCCAGCGCAATCAGGAAAGTCAGGATGAGGGCAAGAAGAAAGGCGTCCATCGCCTCCCTCTAGCATGCCCTCGCCCAGTGGCTAGCCGCCGCTCCTGAAACAATGGCAAATTGAAACCTAGCGTGCGCGCCAAAAGCGGGTTAGCGTGGCGACAAAGAGAGACGAGGAGAGGCAATGAAACTCACTGAGGGTATGGCCGCGGTCGTGACCGGCGGCGCGTCGGGGCTTGGCCGCGCAAGCGCGGCGGCGCTGGCGGATGCGGGGCTTAAGGTCGCGATTTTCGACATCAACGATGAAGCGGGCGAAGAGCACGCTGCTGCGATTGGTGGGACGTTCCACCACGTTGACATCATGGATGAAGAAAGCGTCGAAGCAGGCTTTGCCGCAGCGCGCAAAGCAAATGGTCAGGAGCGCGTCACCGTTCACTGCGCCATGGCATCGAAACGCGGCAAGACCGTCGGCTTTGACAAGGCGACCGGCGGATTCAAGCGCCTCTCGACCGAAGATTATGCCTTTGGCGCAGAGGGCATTCTCGTCGCGAGCTACCGGGTGGCGAGCATTTCGGCGCTGGGCATGGCGAACAGCGAACCGCTGAACGACGATAGCGAGCGCGGCTCGATCACTTTGACTGCCAGTGTCGCCGCGCAAGACGGGCAAATCGGGCAGGTAATCTACGGGTCGTGCAAATCGGGCGTGAACGGGCTCGTGCTTCCTATGGCGCGCGACCTGATGGACTTGGGGATCAGGGTGAATTCGGTCATGCCCGGGATATTCGCGACCCCGCTTATGCTGGGAATGAAGGACCGCAACCCGCAGATGTGGGACCAGCTGAACGCGAGCGTCCCCTTCCCCAAACGTCTAGGTGAACCTGAAGAATTTGCTTCGCTCATCTGCGAGATTGCGCGCAATTCCTATATCAACGGGCATCAATTCCGCCTGGATGGCGCTATCCGGATGCCTCCAAAGTAAAGGCTGGCCAAATGAACGTCGATTTCTCACCAGAACTCGAAGCCTTCCGCGCCGAAGTTGCCGAGTTCTTCGCCACCGCTCCTACGCCAGCCATCCGCGAGGCTGGACGCAAGACCACAAGCGTCTTTGCCCCCTTCGATCAGTGCATGGAATGGCACGCGATCCTTGCACAAAAGGGGTGGGCTGCGCCGCATTGGCCGGTCGAACATGGCGGTACAGGATGGAGCGTCGAGCAGCGTTTCATATTTGCCGAAGAGTATCGCAAGGCCGATTTGCCGCCGCTCCTTCCGCAAAGCCTTGGCATGGTGGGGCCGCTCCTGATCGACTTGGGCACAGACGAGCAAAAGGCAAAATATCTGCCGCCAATCCTTGCTGGCAAAGATTTCTGGGCGCAGGGGTATTCAGAGCCGGGATCGGGTTCCGATCTCGCTTCGCTTCAATGCCGCGCCGAACCCGACGGCGATGATTATATCATCAACGGCTCCAAGATTTGGACCACTTACGCCCATCATGCCAACCGCATGTTCATGCTGGTTCGCACCGACAATTCGGGCAAGAAACAGCAGGGCATCACCTTCCTTCTGCTCGACCGCGTGGATTATCCGGGCATGGAAATCCGGCCTATCGTCGGGCTCGACGGGATGCCAGAGCAATGCGAAGTGTTCTTCGACAATGTCCGCGTGCCCCAATCGGGCCGCGTGGGCGAAAAAAATGACGGGTGGAGCGTCGCCAAGCATCTGCTCAAACACGAACGCGGCGGCTCTGCGGCCTCTCCGACGCTGGTACACTATCTCGACCGCGCGAAAGAAGCCGCGACCAGGACGCCCTCGCCTTTTGGCGGAATGTTGGCGGACGACCCGGTGTTCCAAAGCGAATTTGGCGAGCTCCACGCCGATGTCGCCAGCCTTGGCCACATGGAAAAACTCGCGATCAGCGGCCATCCGATTGCCAATGACCCCGCCTTTCCGTCGCTCAACAAGACCATCAATTCCGAGCTTCTCCAGCGAGCCTCCACACTTATGAGCAAGGTGTCGGGCGTTGGCGGCCTGGCGCGACAATTGGAGGCGCTTCGCGTGGGCTCGAACGTTGAGCCACAGGGAAGCGAATTCGACCTCATTTCGATGCCGCTTTACCTCAACAGCCGGGCGGCCTCGATCTACGCCGGCTCCAACGAGGTCCAGCGTGACCTTATCTCTCGCAGCCTTGCGGCAGGAGTATAACCCGATGGAATTTAGCTTCTCCCAAGAGCAGGACATGCTGCGGACCAGCGTCGCAAAGCTGTTGGAACGCAAATACGATTTCGACACCCGTCAGGCACTGGTCGCATCGGATGCGCCGTGGTCGGCGGACGTGTGGAACGCGTTTGCTGAACTGGGCCTCACCATGCTGCCGTTCAGTGAAGAGCACGGCGGGCTCGGCGGATCGATTGCCGACCTAGTCGCCTTTGCAGGAACGTTTGGCGAGCATCTGGTGGTCGAGCCTTATGTAGCATCGACACTGCTCGCTGGAGGCGCACTGGCGGCCAGTGGCACACCAGAGGCGCTGGAATGGATCGAAAAGCTAGGCAGCGGCGAGGCTGTACTCGCTTTCGCCTATGAAGAAGGCAATGGCACAGCAAGCCCAGAGCAAATCTCGATGCAGGCTGATGTTTCAGGCGATTGCGCAACTCTCTCGGGGGAAAAGCGCCTTGTGATTGCAGGGGAAACTGCCGATGCGTTCGTGGTTGTCGCAAGGACTGCTGACACGAGCAAGCTCGGTTTCTACCTTGTCGAAAAGGGTGCAAGCGGCCTTACGACCAACGCTTACAAGACAATCGACGGGCGCGCCGCGGCAACCGTGCGTTTCGACACGGTGAGCGCCACTACAATCCTCGAAGATGCTGGCGAGGCGCTGGACGCGGTCCTCACGAAAGCCGTCATCGTACAAAGCGCAGAAGCATTGGGGGCGATGAAGTCGCTCCTCAACGACACATGCGAATACGCGATGACGCGAAAGCAATTCGGTCAGCCGATCGGTATGTTTCAGGTGGTTGCGCATCGTTTGGCAGATATGAAAATTGCCTACACCAAGGCGCTCTCGACTCTCACTTACACCACGGCCCTTGCCAATTCGGGCGTAGCCAGTCCTCGCGATATCGCCACGCTAAAGGGCCAGATCGGCAAGCTTGGTCGCGAGATCGGAGAAGCTGCAATCCAGACCCACGGCGGGGTCGGCATGACCGATGAATTGAGCGTCAGCCACTATCACAAGCGTATTCTGGCATTTGATGCAGCGCTTGGCAGCTATCAATACCACTTGCGCCGCGTGGGCCAGATGGCTTGAGGCGACGGTCTATAGCCAGCTGTTAGTTATTGTTCGTCGAAAGCGCATTCGTGATGCCAATGACAGAGAATGCCGCGCTCGAAATGGTAGAGACAAACCGCTGGAGGTCAGCCCCCGGCGCAGTCGAGACGTAGAGCACATCGTCATCGCGCACTGCGAAGTCCTGCATGGCGAAAAGGCTCGCTGGATCGGACATATCCAGCCGATAGATCACAGGGACCCGGCCATCGGCAGTCGTACGAACATTCTCGCCAAGCCCAGCGCCCAACGCCTCGCGATCCTCGAGGCGGAAAATGAACACCCCCCTTACATCGGCGCGCGCATCGTTGAGGCCGCCCACCCGGCCAAGCGCCTCAGCCAGAGAAAGTCCAGCACCATCGAACGGGACCTCGGCGCTGCCCCGGACTGAGCCCAAAGCGACAAAGCTGAACGGTTGGTGGAGCACGGTTACCACATCATCGGGGAACAGCTGCACATTTTGCGCCGGGTCCTCAATCACACGGGCAAGCGGCATGGAGACGACATTGCTCGCGCGCGTAATTTGCACGATCGAACGATCAACCGGATTGCGGGTACCGCCAGCACTTGCGACCGCATCGAGCAGCCTTTCGCCCCGTGCGCTCAAAGCCATGCGTTTGGATTGCGCCACATCACCCAGCACCGTGACGGTGCGTGTTTCATTGCGGATCAGGCGAACGATGGCTTGCGGATCATGGGCGCGCCCGCGAAGGCTTGAAACAATCGCCCGCTCCACCTCATCAACCTTGCGGCCCACCACTTTGATTGGCCCGACAAAGGGGACAGAGACAGTTCCAGCCTCACCTACCATTTGTTGAGGAATGGGCGCACTGCGCGCTGTTTCGGGCATTGCACTCAGATCGGCACCTGTGGATGTCGTCCCGAACAACACGGCGGGCGGCGCTTCCCAGATAGCAATATCAAGGACGTCGCCATAGCCGATCAGTTCGGCAGACGGCGCCTCATCGGTAAACACTTCAGCAAATTCAGATGCACGTCCGTACTGGCCAAGCCGTTCGATCGCCCTGCCATCAAGATCGACGATTTCAATGCCCTCGCCCTGATAGTCTGCACTGTCGGCGCTGCGCACATCACCCCCTGCAGGCCCGCTGGCGCCAAGCGATGAACATCCGGCGATGGTGAGCGCGACAAGCCCCAACGCGACCGCCTGAAAAGCGCTCAAGCGAGAGGGGTTTACATCGGCCATATTTGCTTTCCGGTTCATCTCATTGGGTCCAAATTTCATCACATGGTACTCTGATTGCCAGCGCTAGCCTACCGCTGCGGGCTCGTTCTTGAATTGCTTCAGGGCTTGGACAGTTTGCGGCCAATCGCCGAAACCACCCCAGCTTTGGACAAGTGCCCAGCGGTCATCGCTCGCGTCAAGCTCGGTTGCCATCGCCGCTTGCACCCCGGCCCTGTCGCTTAGAGCCAGAACGCTCACCAGATTGCGCGAAGAAACCGAGGCTTGCGCGCCCTGCGGGTCAATCGGCTCTGGCAGGGGCGCTGTGGGCGCTTCTCCTTTCACATAATGGCCGAGCCAATCCTTGTGCGCTGCCTCAAATCGCGGGTCGGCGATGATCTTCGACAATAGCTCGTCCAAGCAGACGACGTGGCGCATCGCATCGCAGGTCTCATCATCCGAAAACCGGGCATTGCCCCAGCAAAGGTCGCACAAAAGCTCAATGTCGGGATTTGCGGGAGGCTGCTTGAACGCAGCAGCAGCGATGTAAGCCTGGATCGGAAAATCGGTCGGGTCGAGGTTTTGCCGCTGCATCAGATCTTCGACAAACATTTCCACCTCGGCAAGCGGCTCGCCCAGTGCGCAGGCCGTGCGGTAGGCACTCTCGGCGCGCACGATATAGCCCGCCTCTTTCGCCATATGCGCCACCTGCACCCAGTAAGAACGCTGGTAAGGCTGCCGCTCCAACGCCTCGCGATAAAGCGCCTCGGCCCGCTCCCATTCTTTGGCCTTACCTTTGATATCTGCCTCAAACACCGTGGCCTGAAACAGCTCATCGCGCATCGCGGCTGTATGCGTGTATTCGATCAATTGTTTGCGGGATTTGGGTATCTCGCGCTTTTCTGGAGCGTTCGCCTGCGCAAGACCCATTGTGTTGCGGAACAGGCCATATGCCTCGTCAAAATCGGAATAGAACGTCATGCGCCCATCGTTCAGGATCGCGAAACGGTCGCAATGATCGCTGATGTAACTGGGGTCGTGAGAGACGATCACCATCGCGCGGTCATTGCGCTTTTCAAACAGTTCGTAATTGCACCGGTCATGAAAACGCGCATCGCCAACCGCGCTGATTTCATCAATCAGGAAGCAGTCGAATTCGGTGATCATCGAGATCGCGAAGGCAAGCCGTGCGCGCATGCCAGAGGAATAGGTCCGCACCTCCTCGCGAAGGTATGCGCCAAGCTCGGAAAACTCTTCGACAAAGGCGAGATTGCTTTCAAAGTCCTGTGCGTAGATGCGGCTGATAAAGCGGACATTGTCGACGCCGGTGAGGTTTTCCTGAAAAGCGCCGCCAAAGGCAAGCGGCCAAGAGACGCTCATATCCGCGCGAACGCGGCCCTTGGTTGGAAATTCCGCGCCGCTGATCAAACGGATCAATGTCGATTTACCTGCGCCATTGCGGCCCAGAATGCCGAGTTTTTCGCCCTTGCGAAGCTCGAAATTCACATCGCTCAAAACCTCCTTTTCGCCAAAGCGAGTGGGATAGGTTTTGTGCAGGTTTTCGATCGTGATCATCCCGGTACCACCCGGCGCGATACATAGCGGGTGAACAGTAGCGCAAAAACGCTCAACACCAGATTGAAAACGAGCAGATAAGAAAGGTCATAAATCGCAATGATCTTGGAGCCGAAAAAGCCTTCGCGGATGAATTCGACCCCGTGGACCATCGGGAAAAGCAGCACGATTTCCTGAAACGAAACGGGCAATGCAGACACAAGGAAGGCAGCGCCCGAGAGAGGGAACATGAGGTAGGAGAACGGGTGCCAGAATTTGTCCACCAGCTCTGAGAGATAGGACAAGGTCCCAAGCGCAATCGCAAGCGCAGCGCCAAACCAGGCAAGCATAAGCCAGCCAGCGGTGACCACCAATATATCTTCGGGCGGCTCAATCCACTCAATCGCGATGAATACGACGCCAAGCACGATAAAGGATATTGTCGCACCGCCTGCTTCGAGAAGAACACGCGCCAGGTAGATGTCGAGCGGCTTGATATTGCGGTGGTAGAGTAGCGCCGAATTGGCCTTGATCGCCCCGATCGTGCGACCCGGCATATTGCGCCAGAGCAACACCGTCGAATACCCGGTAAGCGCAAAGGCTGCGATGGGAAGATCGCTTCCGTGCAAATTCTTTGTCGCCGTCCAAAGCGCGGTCACGCCCAGGGTGAAGAGCATAGGCTCAACAAACAGCCAGAGAAAACCGATGTTATGCCGCCCGTAGCGGGTGATGACCTCGCGGATCAGCAGCGCGCCGACGACGCGTCCCTGTACCGCAAAACTCTCACGCAAGGGGGGCTTTGCATGGGTATCGGGGGCAGCGTTCGAAGCCATCAGTCGCGGTGCTCGCGCACGCCGATCAGAAGCATGCTGAGAACGCCCCAGGTCAGAAGACCGAGGATAAGGGTCGCAAAGATAGAGCGAAGTCGCCGCGGCTCTTCGGCATAATCAGGAAGGCTGGGATCGGCGATGCGCTCGATATAGGCGCGTTTGCGCCGCGCTTCGGCTTGCGCCTCCTGCAGCGAAGCGAGCGATATCGCCAATTGCTGCTCGGCAAATTCGGAATTGGCGAGAAGTTCCTGATAACGCACCATTGCCGAAGACAGGGAATTAGCGCCGCCGGTTAACTCTTGCCGGGTTGTTTCAATTTCGGCCTCAAGCTGGCGGATCTGCGTGCGCAAAAACGGGATTTGCGAGGCCTGCGGCGTGTAGGTCTGCAGTTGGCGAAGTTGCGTGCGCGCTGCGATGAGCTGGTCTTGAAGCTTGCCCACCATTTGCAAACCGACCTCGGATTGCTGCTCGGGGTCGACGATGCGCTCTTTGCTTCTGAATTGCGCCAGTTCGAGCCGGGCAAGTCGCGCTTTATTGGTGGCCTCATCGACCTGCTCCTGCGCGAGAGCGATTGTGTCCTCGCGCGATCTTTCCGACAGGCCGTTGACGAGTTCTTCCGACTGCAACAGCAGGCGGGAGTTAATTTTGGCCGCTTCGTCAGGGGTATAGGCGTTGACCCGCAAGGTCATCACCTGGCCGGTCACACCTTCGGCGATCGAAACCTTGCCCAGGAAGTATTGATAGAGCTGCTCCTTGCTCCTTCCCCAAAGCGAGCCGAAGCGGTCAACGAAAAAGATGCTGTCATCAGTGTAGGCGTCCACCACAAGATCATCGCGATTTGCCTCTTCGAGCGCGCGGCGCGACAGAAGGTATTCGCTGATCGTGCCATTGCCCTCAACCCCGCCAACCGAGCCGGATCCAATTCCCGTCTGGCCCAGAACCGCAGACAGCGGCGAAGCGTTCTCATTCGCCGGAGTGCGCACCACGAAGCGCGATTCGGACACGTAAACGTCATTCGCCAGAACCCCGAAGTACAAGATGGCGATCAGAGTTGGGGCGATTACTGTGAGGATAAACAGTGGGTTGATCGTTTTCAGACGGTCTGACACTCGATTTTCATTCTCTCATCTTGCGCCTGCGGCACAGTTTTCAACCGATCCAGCCACGGATCAAGGATTGCGAAATGCGACGCCCAAGTCGGAGGCGAAAACCGCCCCATCATCTCAAGCTGCCGATCACGTTCACCATTTTCGAAGGCAAATCGGCCAATTGCCCGCCTCCACTCTGCTTCATCGGTGATATCGAGCAATAAAGCTATCCCTTGCCCGATTTCGCGGAAACTCGGAATGTCGTTTGCGATTACCGGAACGCCCATTTGCAGCGCTTCGATTACAGGAAGGCCGTAACCTTCGGCGTGGCTCGGCATCAAGAGAGCGCGCGCGCCTTTGATAAGGCGGCCTGCCTCCGCATCCGAGGCATCTGTCCTGAATGTGACGTGGTTCGCAAGGTCGGGATTGGCGTTATATGCTGCGAAGATTTCCTCCGCCTTGCGGCCTTCCTGACCGATGATGACAAGCTTGGGGCAGGTTTGCCCGTAGATTTCGGACAACTCCCCCCAAACGCGCAGCAGCATACGATAATTCTTGCGCCGTTCGATCGTACCAAGACACACGAAATAGGGCGCATTGCGATCAGGTGTCACATCGTGTGAACTCACTGCGTTTTCCAAGGGTATCGAAGAGGCATCGCAAACCTGCCCGCTTGCAAGCGGCGCGACCACCACCGGTGGCAATTCAAGGCCGCGCTTGGTCGCAAAGCGGCGAAGCTCGGCCTCGGTTGCGCGGGTGTTCACGATTACGCCTGCCCCGTGCCAAATCGCGCCGCGCACGCGCCCGAGGTGCCTCTTGACCGCATGTGCACTGGTCAATCTGGGATGGGTCAAGGGAATGAGGTCATGGAGGAAATAGACCGCCCGAAGATTGCATTCCTCGACCCAACGATGATGCGCAGGAAGGTCGAAATCCGTGTGACTGGTATTGATGTAGAGCGCGCCCTTCCCGTCAATACGCGAGGGAGCGAGCGGCAAGGTGAGCGATGCAAATCGCAGCGCTTCAAGCCGAAAGTGTTCACCGGGTTCTAGCAGCATTTCGAACAGCCTGACCGAGCAACGCTGGTCCAGAACGCGCACAATGCCCCGATGCTGAACCACAGCACGCGCACGCGACCGCAGATGCCGGCAATAGGCCTCGCAAACACGGTCGATCCCGGTGGAGCGCCGTTTTGTCCACGCACGGCTCACCAACCGTGTGACATCAAGATAGATGTCGTGGGCGCTCATGCGGTGGCCACCTCGCACCCTTGGTCCAGGAGCGCAAAACTGCCGTCCAATTCGGACTCAGCCTGCGCGTGCGCCTTGGGATCGTCGACATCCATCCACCACGCATGACCAATATCGAACGTCGCAGCGCGGCCTCTATCGGCCAGCCATTGCATACCATCCGAAAGCGAACCCGGTTTGCCTTGACAAATTGCCTCTTCGATAGCCTTGGCAAGACCGGGCCCAGCCAGAAATGCCCCGCAATCAACTGCGTTGTATCGCGGGATTTCCTTGCCAATAAACGCGATGAATCCGTCGCTGCGCATTTCCACCCATGTCGCATCGTCTGGATCAATCAGCGGGCTCACCGTTTGCCGATCAATCGCGAGCGTCACATCGCGCGTTTCTGAACTCGCCTGCGACAAGCCCTTCAAAATCGGAGTGGAGAGCAGATGGTCGCACATGACGAGGAGATATTCGCCCGGCAAAACGCTCGCGCCTGCCATGACCGAATAGCCATTGGGCTTTTCCCAATCATCGACGCGGATGGTCAGTATCTCGATATCCAGTTTCGCGCGCAGGTCAGCGACAGCCGCCTCGACGGCGGCGGCTTGGTATCCCGTCACCACGACCGCACGGTTCACCCCCGCGCTCGCCAATTGACGCAGCGATATTTCGAACAATGAAACACCGTTTACCAAGGCAAGAGGCTTGCAAGCGAACTTGTCGCGCAAACGACTTCCGAAACCTGCGGCAAGAATAAGACCGTCCATTGTCAATCCTCTCGATTGCAATCTTTGGGTGACGGGCGGGCGGCGCGTTACTCGGCCGCTTCCGGTAAGCTTGTCTGATATTGGTCGAGAAGGCCTGCTGCGACATCTTCGGGGATTTGTTCTGGCGGATGTTTACAATAATATGCCGATGGCAGCGTCAAAGCCCCGCTTTCGCCACGATCAAGCGCCTGTTTGCAATAGCGGATGGCATCCACCACGCAGGCAGCAGCATTCGGGCTGTCCTCGACCGACAAACGCAGCTCAAGGTTCATAGGCACCTCGCCCCATTGCGTGCCTTCGACCCGCAGGAAACAGACTTTGTTGTCGTTCTGCCATGCGACATATTCGGACGGACCAATCAGGATGTTCTCGTCCTCCAAACGCTTAGCCAGCGCGGCTTGCACGGCCTGTGTCTTCGATTCTTTCTTGGAACCCAATCGGTCGCGGTCGAGCATGTTCATGAAGTCGGTGTTGCCGCCGGTGTTGAGTTGATAGGTGCGCTCAATCGCTGCACCGCGCGCTGCGAACAGGCTCGACAAGGCGCGGTGAACAATCGTCGCGCCCACCTGCGCCTTGATGTCGTCGCCCACAATTGGCAGGCCCCTGGCTTTGAAGCGGCTTTCCCACTGCTCATCGCTGGCGATGAAGACCGGGATGCAATTGACCACAGCCACGCCCGCTTCGAGCGCGCAGTCCATGTAGAACTCCGTCGCTTCCTGAGAGCCGACGGGCAAGAAGTTGACCAGAATATCGGCCTTTGACGAACGCAACGCTTCAACAATTTCGGCTTTCGTTGCCGGCTGATAATCATCCTCGAGCATGAAGCCGCGCTCGCCCGCGCCCGTCATATGTGCGGCGACGCCGTCCAAAACCGGCCCGCGAATGACTTTCGCGCCTGTGGGCTCCACGTCTTTGTGAAAAACGGTGGTGTTGTTGGGCGCACAGAAAATGGCTTCGGACAGGTCCTTGCCGACTTTACGCGCATCCACGTCGATGCCGAGGACGAATTGTATGTCTGAAACAGCGTAGCCGCCGACAGTTTCGCGGATCAGCCCGCTGGTCGATCCCGTCGACCTGTAAAATGAAACGCCTTGGATAAGTGAGCTAGCGCAATTACCCAATCCGATCACAGCAACTTTAATTGACTGCATTTTACTTCCTAGAACACCCATCATTTCAGTACGCATCACTGCGCACTGTTGCGTTACCCCCTCACCTCGGTAGTGTTTGCGATAGTGTTGCGACGCGACGAAAATTACACCATGTCAGGTCACATCAAAGGAGTCTTGCCTTCCCCCTGAAGGACAATTCTCTTTTGCAATCACTACGCTTACCTATAGACGTGGGTCCCACAATTCGAGTGCGCATACAACCTTAAAAAGAAACGCTTTGCCGTGAATTTCCTCCAGGTTTGACGCAATTCTTGCGAACCGCGACTTGCATTTGCCCTATATCGCGTGCAGCGATTCGTGAGTGGGTCACGGACACACCATCACAAAAGACACAATTGAGCAGATTAAAACATCGCAATATCGGGCAAGTGATCTGTGAGAACCATTTGTATCGATTGCCGCTATTTAAGCGATAGGCCAAGCGGTATAGGCGAAGTAACGCGCGCTCTTGTCGACCACGCGCCACTTCTTGCCCCGCAATACAAGTTTTTATTAATCCGAAATGCTGCCCGGACAAGGGCACTGAGTGCCGCAGACAATGTCACCGAAATCGCGTTAAAGACCCCTGCGAATGGGCCGGGGACCTTGTGGTTTTTGCCCTTTCTGGTGGACTTGCGCAATGTCGACCTGTTCCATGCCCCGTTCAATATTCTTCCCCGCGGGCTGAATATGAAAACGCTGGCGACGGTGCACGACATCATGTGGTTGACCCATCCGAAATGGTGCAATCCTAATGCCTACGGCATGATCGAACGCCGTTTCTATAGGCAAGGCATCAACCGCGCGCTTGGTGAGGCATCGGCGATTGCGACTGTCAGCGAGGCTACAAAAGAGGCAATTGTCGAGCATCGACCAGATGCCGAAGATCGCGCGCACGTGACGATGTCAGGGGTGTCTGAACGCTTCCGCCGGGTGCAGATCGACGAGGCAGCCTTGCGCCGTATCGGCCTTGCGCCCGGTCAGCAATTTATCCTCACAGCGGGGCAAAACGCCCCCTACAAGAACCACAGAGGCGCCGTCGAAGGCTTCGCCAAGGCCTTTGCAGACCGGCCCGACATAGCGCTCGTCATGGTTCAGCGGCGCGGTTCTGGCGCGGCCGAATTGTCCTCATTGGCACGCAAGCTTGGGGTTGAAGACCGCGTTCATTTCACCGGAACGGTCGGCTTCGACACGCTTTTGCAGCTTTATTCCGGCGCGCTTGCTCTTCTTCATCCCTCATTGTGCGAAGGGTTTGGCAATCCGGTAGCAGAGGCAATCGCTTGCGGTTGTCCGGTCATAACCAGCAATCTGAGCGCCATGCCAGAAGTCGCTGGCGGAGCGGCGCTGTTAGTGGACCCGCACGATAGCAATGACATTGCCAGAAACCTGCGCAGGGTCGCGCAGGATGGCGAACTTGCGACGACCATGCGCGAAAGGGGATTGCAACGGGCCGAAGAGCTGTCCTGGGAAAGCTTTGCCCGGAAGAACGTCGAGATTTACACCAAGCTCTTGGCTTGATCACGGATACGACGCCCGGCCTTCGCTGACACGAGGATCGACACAATGAGAACCAGCGTCAACCCGATCGCCTCAAAGGCGAAGAAATAGATAGGCGAGCCTGCCGCCATTGATGCGCCAATCGCAAGCGTGCGGTAATTTGCGCTTAAAAGGTAAGTCGAGCGAAGAACAGGCTTCGTTTGTTCAACGATGATTTGACGCATGCCCGCAAGGCGCGCGTCATCGCTCTCGGCCACCAATTCATCGATCGCCGACCCTCCGGGAGCCAATATGCTGCCAAGCCAGACGTAGTAGGCTGCAAAGCCGCCCAGAATGCCTTTGGGTTGGTCGGCTCGCTTCGCTGTGCTTCGCAAAAAATGCGTGCCATAAACCCAGTGCTGATATTGGCGGCGCTGCACTTCATAATGGGCCGCTTGGACAATGCGCCCGGCGCCTGCACCAATCGCAAGCGCCCACGCCAGCCCAGCCCCCACCTCGGCTGTAAGCATGATGCCAAAACTGACGTACATGATAATGTGGCCGACATAATCGCACACCCCGTCGATAACTTCGCCCCGGCTTGATGATCGCCCGGTCAGCCGTGCCAGATCCCCATCAGCCCCGTCAAAAACATGCCAACTCATATGGAAAGCGAGGCCCAGGACGACCCCAAGAATTCCCGGCAAGGTCGTGTAGGCGATTGTCGCGAAGACAATCATCACCCCACCGATGACCGAAAGCACATCAGGAGTGACCCGGGTCGGTGCCAACGCTCTGGCGAGCGCCATCGAAAGCGGGTGATAGAGGTAGAAATTAAGCCAGTCTTCAAGTTCGCGCGGGCGCGGTTTTGGCGTTTGCGGGCCTTGCGCTGATGATGGCGACTTGCCCATGAATGCCTTTGATTCGCTCCGTTTGCGCGGGCGCACTTGTCCGCCGATGTGATCACGATTAGGCGCAAGGCGCGGGCTTGAAAATGATTTTTCGCCGGAGAAAGAAAGAGACCATGGCGCGTGCCCACCTGTCTTTTCCCAGCAACGCAGTGGCAAACCAGCTTGTAGCAGGGGTTCCGGCCGCGGTGCGTGCAGGGATTGCTTTGAAAGAGCGCGCCGCTTTGGCCGAAGGTGACAGTGTTTTAATCGCCGCAAGCGACGGATGGAGCCCGTCTGAATGGTCGAAAAGCGAATTTGCGCGCCTTTTGCCAACGAATGGTGTTGAGGCTTTCGAGCCTCCAGCACGCGCATCTCAAAAAACCGTAGAGACCATTGACGCGATTGAATTGCTCTGCGGGAGGCATTCAGCCTCGCCTCAGAAGGCCCTCCGCGCTCTTGGCGCAGACATATTGAAAGCCACGGGCAAGCCCTCCGATGGCCTTGTTTCGCGCTATTTGAACCGCCCGATTTCGCGCTCGATCACGCGAGTGCTACTAAAAATACCTGGAGTGACACCGATCCACGCCACCGGATTGGCAGCCTTCACCGGGCTCCTGATGGCCGCAGCACTGCTTTTTGATGGCGCACAGGGCCTGATCGCGGGCGCTCTTCTCTTCCATGCGGCATCAGTCATCGACGGGGTCGATGGCGAAATCGCGCGCGCTACCATGCGCTCGTCACAGTTCGGGGCGAAGCTCGACACGATAACAGATGGCATCACCAATCTCGCCTTTCTGTGCTTCGCCTCGCTCAACCTTTACTGGCAGGGCGATACCGGGGGAGCGTCCTATGGCGCTATCGGGCTTGGCATATTGGCAATTGGTTTGACCGCATTGGGATTAAGGTCGGTGGCGATGGGCGGCCCCTTCACATTCGATGCAGTGAAGAACAATTTCCGTGCCCGCCCGTCAAAGATCACAAGCTTTCTCGCAGCGATCACCTCGCGCGATGTTTATGCGGCAATCTTTGCGCTTACCTTCGTGCTCGGATTTGCCCGGGAGATGCTTCTGATCTTTGCCTGCGCGACCGCGATCTGGCTCGTGACCGTCCTTGCTGTCCTGGTTCGCACAAGCGCAAGACAATCCTAACGAAAAGCGGTTAACGGAGGCGTCATGTCTGATCAAAAGCGCATCCTCACAGTCTTCGGCACACGGCCCGAGGCGATCAAGCTCTTCCCCGTGCTCCACGCGCTGGAGGCGGATGCGCGCTTTGATAGCCGGATTTGCGTATCCGCTCAGCACCGCTCGATGCTCGATTCCGTGCTTGAGATTGCCGGTGTCCAGCCTCATCACGATCTTGATCTGATGAAGCCCAACCAGTCGCTCGACGCGCTCACAGCAGCAGCGCTCACCGGGATTGGCGCGGTGATGGACGAGGAAAAACCCGATTGGGTAATCGTCCAAGGCGATACGACGACGGTTATGGCAGGCGCGCTTGCCGCCTATTACCGCCAGATCCCCGTCTGCCACGTCGAAGCCGGACTTCGCAGCGGAGACATTTATCGTCCGTGGCCAGAAGAAGTGAACCGCAAGGTCGTGGGAGGCTTTGCCAAGCTCCACTGCGCGCCAACTGAAACGGCCGCTGCTGCTCTACGCGCGGAAAACGTCGATCCTGCGACCATCCACGTCACCGGCAACACGGTGATCGATGCGCTGCATTGGGTGACGAAAGAGGTTGCGGCAAAACCCCACCTCGCGGCGGGCCTTGCCGAGATCGAAGACCACTTTGCAGGCAAACGCATCATCGGCATGACAAGCCACCGGCGCGAGAATTTTGGAGACGGGATGGAGGCGATCGCCCGTGCCGTGCACGAAATTGCTGCCCGCAAGGACGTGGCGATCATTTTCCCCGTGCACCTCAACCCCAATGTGCGTAGCGTAATGAACGAGAAGCTTGCAGGGCTCGATAATGTCGCGCTGATCGAGCCGCTCGATTATCCGCATTTTGCCCGCCTGCTCGATATCTCGACGATCATGCTGACCGATAGTGGCGGTGTCCAGGAAGAGGCGCCTGCGCTTGGCAAGCCGGTTTTGGTGATGCGCGAGACAACCGAGAGGCCCGAAGGGGTCCAGGCCGGCACGGCCAAGCTGGTCGGCACCGATGCCGACAAAATCGTCCACGAAGTCAACGTGTTGCTCGACGATGAGACGGCCTATGAAGCGATGGCCCGCGCGCACAATCCCTTTGGCGACGGACATGCTTCACAGCGTATTTGCGATCTCCTCGCGCGCTAAACCGGGTTCGTCCTTACCGATTATTATCTTCTTGCAGTTAACGCGTGTGCCACGCGGGGCAAAGCGTGCCCCAAGCATGGAGCACTCAATTGCTTAAGAAGACGACCCTCAACGCCAGTGTGATTGGCCTTGGCTATATCGGATTGCCGACCTCTGCGGTCATGGCGCGCGCAGGCTGCAAGGTGCAGGGCGTGGATGTGAGCGAAGCGGTGGTCGAAACGATCAATCGCGGCGAAGTGCATATTGAAGAGGTCGATCTCGACGGCCTTGTTCAGGCGGTCGTCAACGACGGTTTGCTTACCGCGAGCCTCGATGTTGAGCCTTCGGACGTTTTCGTGATCGCGGTGCCCACCCCGTTCTCGAACGATGGGAAGCACACGCCGGATATCTCCTACATCCTGCAAGCTGCCGAAAAAGTCGCAGGCGTCCTCAAAAAAGGCGACTGCGTAATCCTCGAGTCGACCTCGCCCGTGGGGACAACCGAGAAGATGCGCGATGTTTTCGCGGAAAAACGCCCCGATCTTGCCATGCCGGGCCTGTGCGAAGGCACGCCCGATGTTTCCATCGCCTATTGCCCAGAGCGCGTGCTTCCGGGCCGTATTCTGGAAGAACTGATCCACAATGATCGCTCGATCGGCGGGATCACGCCGCGCTGCGCGAGAAAGGCGCTCGCCTTTTACAAACGCTTTGTAAAAGGCGAATGCGTCGTCACCGATGCGCGTTCGGCGGAAATGACAAAGCTTGTCGAAAACGCTTTTCGCGACGTGAACATCGCCTTTGCCAACGAATTGTCGATGATCGCCGACAAGCAGGCTCTTGATGTGTGGGAGGTCATTCGCCTCGCCAACCGTCACCCGCGCGTGAACGTTTTGCAACCGGGCCCCGGTGTCGGCGGCCACTGCATTGCGGTCGATCCGTGGTTTATCGTCCACGGCGCTCCCGACGAGGCGAATATCATCCGCCAAGCGCGCGAGACAAACGATGGCAAAATGCACCACGTGCTTGCCCGCGCTGAGGCGATCGCTGACGCCAATCCTGACGCAAAAATCGCCTGTCTCGGCCTCGCCTTCAAGGCCAATATCGACGATTTCCGGGAGAGCCCCGCGCTCGATATCGCGGTGTCACTCGCCAAGGATTACGGCAACCGTGTCAAAGTGGTCGAACCTTACACCTCCGAGCTACCCCGCGAATTTGACGGAACGAACGCCGAGCTTGTCGACATTGACGAGGCGCTTGAGGACTGCGGCATTCTGTTGCTGCTCGTCGATCACGATGTCTTCAAGGCCATCCCGCCCGAAGAACGCGGAGACGCGGTGGTCTACGACACGCGCGGCGTGTGGAGCTAACACTTTTCATAAGTCTGATAAAATTGACACAAAAGCCACGCCGCTCTAGCCCGCGTCCCAGATGGTGCTGAGAGCGCGCAAGCGTTCGCAGCTAAGAGGGAAGCCGGTGAGCCAGAAACAGGCAAGTCCGGCGCTGTGCCCGCAACTGTAAACTGGGAGCCCTGAACCACCAAAGTCACTGGCCGGCGTCCGTTAGGACTAAGGCTGGGAAGACGGTTCAGGTGCAATGATCAGCAAGCCAGGAGACCTGCCATCGCGTCGTTCGTCCGGGGCCGGGTCCAGCCCAGTGGGACAGGAAGATTGCTTCCGAAGTAGCGACAGCTTTGGGTGTCTCCCTCGTTCGTGGTTTGTCGACCACGGCGGGCCCACTGTCGAATGTGCCGTGTGGGGTTCGGGGCCTCTGCGTGGCGAGACTTTGGAAATGCATTGCAATGAAACCGATTAATCTGGTTGCAGCCGCCTCGACCCTGGCGCTGCTTCCCGCCGCGCTTCAGGCGGAAACCACCGACCCTCAAGGCGCGAAAATGCCGGGCTCTGACGCAATCGTCGTCACCGCCAACCGCACTGCCCGGCCTATTGCTGAAGTGGGCGCAAGCGTCACTGTGATTGGCGAAGAGGAAATCATTACCCGTCAGGCAAGCGATGTAGTGGACATCCTTCGCACCGTTCCCGGTGTTACGTTCAACCGCAACGGCGGGATCGGGACCGCCACGGGTGTTTCCATTCGGGGCGCTCAGAGCGCGCAAACAGTCGTTCTGGTTGATGGCATCAAGATCAATGACCCTTCTTCCATCGGCGGCGGGTTTGATTTTGGCCCTCTGCTCACAGGCAATATTGCCCGCGTCGAAGTCGTACGCGGCTCGCAATCTGTACTTTATGGCAGCCAGGCAATCGGCGGGATTGTCAATCTTCTAACCCGCGCGCCGACCGAAGAGCTCGGTGTGTTTGCCAAGGCCGAATACGGCAGCCGCGACACCGCAGAATTTGTCGGAAACGTCTCGGGCAAATTTGGTCCCGTGGCAGCGAGCCTTGGCGGTACCTATTTCACAACAGGCGGCTTCTCAACGTTTAATGAAGATCGTGGCGGGGTCGAGAATGACGGCTTTGAGAGCTTTGGCGTGAACGGCAAAGTTTTCGTCGAAATCACGGATGGTGTCTCGCTCGATCTTCGCGCTTTCTATGCTGATGGGGAGACCGAGATTGACGGTTTCCTGCCTGATTTCTCTTTCGGTGATACGGGCGAAGTCTCCTTTCGCGAGGATTTTGTCGGCTATGCCGGGATAAATGCCGCCCTCTTCGACGGCGCATTTCGCAACCGGATCGGCTTTGGCTACACCGATATCGATCGCCGCAACTTCAACAACGACACGAACTTTGAAACCTTTGTCGGCAGCGGGGAAACGCGCCGGTTCGAATATCAAGGCGTGATTGACGCTGACGATGCGGTTGAAATCGTGTTCGGGGCAGAGCGCGAGGAATCCGAATACTCTTCGGTTAGCTTTGGCGCTGTAACCGACCCGCAGGATGCATGGATCAACTCCATCTATGCCGAAATCACCGTAAGTCCCTTTGAAGGCCTCTCGCTCACTGGTGGGCTTCGTTATGACGATACCGACACATTCGGCAGCGCGACCATCTTTGCTGCGAGCGGTGCGTATTCGCCAAACGGTGGAGCAACGGTGCTCCGCGCTAGTTATGGTGAGGGGTTCAAGGCCCCTTCCCTGTTCCAACGTTTCAGCGATTTCGGCAATCCGGGCCTTACTGCGGAAAAATCCGAAAGCTGGGATGCAGGCATCACTCACAGCTTCCTTGATGGCGCTGCGCAAGTGGGCGTCACATATTTTGTGCGCGATGGCACGAATGAAATCGGTTTTGCCGGATGTGACGCGAGCATCCCGGTGTGCAACGATCCCGCCACCCCTCGCCCGTTTGGCACTTATGTCAATGTTGACAGCGTAAGCGCAGATGGATGGGAATTCAGCGTTGCATTGCAGCCCGTCGACGGTTTCGACCTTGCACTCAATTACACCACAATCAGCGCCTTTGACGACACAACCGGCAACCGTCTGGCACGCCGAGCAAAGGATACCGCGAGCCTTGTCGCTGATTATCAGACGGACAGCGGCGTTGGCTTTGGTGTGACTGTCTCGATGGTTGGTGACAGTTTCGATGACAGCTTCAACACTGTTTCCATCGACAGCTATTTCGTCGGAGAAGTTCGAGCAAGCTATGCCGTGACCGACGCTCTTGAAATCTTTGGCCGGATCGAGAACATCACCGATGAAGATTACGAGACGGTCGCCAGTTTTGGAACGCCGGGCCGTGCGGTCTTTGGCGGTGTCCGCTACCGGATGTGATGCTGATGCGCGCGGGTCTTTCAGTGCTGTTGAGCCTCTTCCTCTTCGGTTGTTCCGAAGCGGAGGAGGCTTCGTCTGCACCTGAAGCAGCGCACGCGCCGCGGCGCATTGTCAGTCTCGATTATTGTGCTGACCAATATGTCCTGCAGTTTGCCGAGCGAGAGGACATCGTGGCGCTGTCACCCGATGCGGACAAGTCCTTCTCATATCTGCGCGCTGAGGCCTCCGACATTGCGCAAGTGCGCCCACGCAGCGCCGATGTCTTGGCGCTTGAACCCGATCTGGTCGTGCGCTCCTATGGCGGCGGTCCGCAGATAGGATCGTTTCTCGAGCGCGCAGGGGTCGAGCTTGTGCAAATCGGCTATCCGGGAACCATTGCCGAGGTGCGCGGCGAAGTAATACGCATTGGCAGCGCGCTTGGTAAAGCCGATGAGGCGACCACGCTGGTTGCGGATATGGATGCCCGATTGGCTAGGCTCAAGGCGACCAAAAACCCCTTGCCCAAAGCTCTCTACATGGCCGAAGGCGGAGTAACTTCGGGCAAGGGATCGCTCGTGCATGAACTCATGGTCGCAGCAGGCCTTTCCAACTTTCAGGATCGCGCCGGGTGGAACCCGATCCCGCTGGAACGGCTTGTTTATGAACGGCCTGATGTGGTGGTCGCATCATTCTTCGAAAACGAAGCAGGCAGCACCCACAGTTGGAGCGCCGCGCGCCACACCATTGCGCAAAAGCAGTTGAGCGAGCTTCCGGTCGCCAAGGTCGAAGGCGCCTGGACCGCGTGCGGTGGGTGGTTTTTGGTCGAAGCGGTTGAGGCGATGGCAAACACCGCCGGCGCGGCAAAGGCGGACGAGAAATGAGCCGGATGTCGATGCTTTTCGGGCTTGCGTTGGCCGCAGCAATCCTCGCCTCGCTCCTCTTGGGTTCAGTACCATTGCCCTTGGACCGAGTGCTTGGCGCGCTCACATTCGCAGGATCCCCTGGCGATGAATTGGTCATCTGGGACATCCGTTTGCCGAGGAGCCTCGCTGCTGCATTTGTGGGAGCGACCCTCGGAATGAGCGGAGCCGCGTTGCAAGGCCTCTTGCGCAATCCTCTCGCCGAACCCGGCATCCTCGGCGTTTCTGCAACCGCAGCCCTTTGCGCCAGTGTGACGCTCTATTTCGGGCTCGCGGCGGGCGGACCTTTCGTGCTCCCCGTCGCGGCGGTCGCGGGAGCATTGCTCGCAACATTTCTGGTCGCAGCGGCAGCACTTCGTACGCAATCGGTAGTTGCATTGATCCTTATCGGTGTTGGCCTGTCCAGCTTTGCCGGCGCGCTCATGGCGTTGTTGATGAACCTGTCACCCAACCCCTTCAGCCTTGCCGATCTTGTCAATTGGACCCTTGGCACGGTCGCCAATCGCAGCTTTCAGGACCTGGCCTTTGCAGCGCCATTCGCGTTTGCGGGAATGGCGATACTTCTGGCAATGCGGCGCGGCTTATCCGCCCTGACGCTCGGGGACGAGGCAGCCGCAGGGCTCGGCCTGGACCTCAAGAAGCAACGGATCGCCATAATCGTCGGCGCGGGGCTTGCCACAGGCGCGTCGGTCGCGCTTGCGGGGGCAATTGGCTTTGTCGGCATCGTCGCGCCGCATCTGGTGCGCCCTTTCGTTCGCTATGATGCCAGCCGCCTATTGGTCCCTTCCGCTTTGCTCGGTGCAGTGCTGCTGGTGCTCGCCGATATTGGCGTGCGCGTCATCCCGACCGATGCGGAACTCAAACTGGGGGTCGTTGCTGCGCTTATCGGTGCGCCCGTCTTCATCTGGATCGCGAGCAGGAGGAGGCTGGCATGACGCTGCTAGAAGCGCACGATTTGTCATATTCGGCCGAGGCAAGCCCACTTGTCCAGAGTGCGAACCTTTCCCTCACCCCCGGCACGCTTACGGCATTGATTGGCCCCAATGGCGCGGGCAAAACGACGTTTCTGCGTCTTATCATGGGGCTGCTCAAAGCAGATAGAGGGCACGCCGCCATCGAAGGCAGTGACATCGCATCTCTCTCGCCAATCGAACGCGCGCGCAAAATCGCATACTTGCCGCAAACTCGCCCGCTCGCCTGGCCGCAACCGGTGCGCGACCTCGTGGCGCTTGGCCGGTTCGCATATGGGGCCGCGCCTGACCGGCTTTCAGACACCGATAAACAGGCCATCGCCCGCGCCCTTACCGCTTGTAACCTCGATGGTTTTGAAAACCGCCCGGCAGATACTCTCTCCGGCGGAGAGCTTTCGCGCGTCCACCTAGCGAGGGCCCTTGCCGCCGAAACGCCAGTGCTAGTCGCTGATGAGCCCGTCGCCGCACTCGATCCGCGGCACCAGCACGAGGTGCTCAGCCTGTTCAAACGCGCCACGACCGATGGCCGCGCGGTGCTTTGCGTAATTCATGACCTTGCTCTTGCTGCGCGCTATTGCGACCGCATCGTATGGATGAAGGAAGGGCAGATCGTGGCCGAAGGAAGTCCTGCCGACACCCTGACCCCTGAGCGGCTCAGCGATGTTTTCGGCATTGAGGCCCGCGTTGATAGGACGGCGCAGGGCGCGGTTAAGCTGCACATTGAAGGCCCTGCGGGCGATATGGTCAAACGTCACATCTAGCCCGTCCCCGAACCTGTATCCCCTCTCGGCAATGTTGCGGTTCTGACTGGTGCAGGTCTGAAGATTTGGGGGATATGATGTGAGCCAGCCAAAACGAATTGGCCTGTTGTTCGTGCATGGCATCGGCCAGCAAAAGCCGTGGGAGCATTTGCGAAAAACAGCGGCCCGATTGGCTGAATTACTCCGCGTCCATCCCCATAGAGATGCGCACGTTTCGATTGTGGATCGCACGCATGAGTGGGGCGATCCGCTCGATACACCTCGCATCAGACGTGCGGGCAATCACGAACATCCCGCTGCGCCCATGACCATTCATTACCGCGTGCCCGATAAAGGCATCGATGTGGCGTTCGAATGCCACGAGGTGTGGTGGGCGGATCTTGGGAAACGGCGTGGTCTTGGCGAAGCGATCAGCTTCTGGCTTTGGGGGCTCGGTCAATGGAACGCGCCGATCTACGCCAAACGCGATGCGACCAAGCTTTCGCACATGCCCGAGACGACCAAACGACCGAGCGTCCACGTGCCGCGATCGACGTCCTTGTCCCCGCTCATACAGGTTTATTCCCGCATGAGCCTTGCGTGGGCGGGTATCGTCGCCTCGCTCCTTTTCATCAGCACATGGGGCATTTTTCGCGTTCTGAGCCTTATCACCGGTAAGAAGGTCTCGCTCGACCTGATTGTAGATTACATGGGCGATGTCGAAATTTATCAGAAGCGCGGAACACCCAACCGGGGCGTTCCAAGCGATCCCGGTCATGCGACGCGGGTCGCGATCAGGCGGCGTATGATAAGCCAGATGGTCGCCATGGGCGCACGCGATTACGACACCTGGAGCATCCTTGCCCATTCACTCGGCTCGGTCCTCGCCTTCAACGGGATCGGTGAGATCGGGCACACCTTGCCCAATTATTGCGAGAAGGAGCTTTGGGATGATCTGCCAGACGACCTTAAACGAGATCCCGATTGCCGCCTGCGCGATGATACCCATGATATGATCCCCGCGCGGCCTGCATGGCTGGATCACCCGGACTGCATCAACAAGGGCAAACTGTTCGCAAACCTTACGAATTTCGTCACCTACGGCAGCCCGCTGGGCAGCTTCGGCGCCATTTGGCCACGGATTGTGGCTTTCGAAAAAGGGGTTGGCGCCAAAGGTATTGCGCGCGATCACGGCGTTTTCGACAACACGCGCTGGATCAACATCGTGTCAGGCGGAGACCCCGTCTCGGGCCTTCTGGAACGCTACAGAAAATATCTGCCTGCCGAGCAGCAAAGGGACCTGCCTGAAGAGGTGAACCTCGTGCGTCCAAGCCGGGCGCTATATGGCGCATCGCACACGGCGTATTTCAGGCCGGAATGGTCAAGCGCGCGTGGGACAGCCACACAGCCCAGCCATTATGCGACTTTTCACGATGAAGTGATCGATCAACTCATCCGGGAACCAAGCGAGCCTCCGCATATCGCTTCGCTAAAGGCCACGGTCCGAACCCATGATCGCCAGAGGCTGAACAATTCATTCTGGGCAACGATGGTCGTTTACCTCGCGTGCTTTGTACTCCTCGGTCTTTTGATAACCGCATTGGGAGGAACGCTTCCCGCTGGCTTCCAATTCAGTCCGGATGCCGTTCCCATTTCCAAGAAATGGAGCTGGAGTGAGCTTATCCCTACAATACTGGGTTGGGGGATGTTCTGGCTGAGCTTGATGATGGGCGGGGTCTATACCGCGGGCATATCCCGCTATCGTCAGGAGGTGAGCCGCGATCTTGCCGAATGCCGATACGAGCTGAACGCAAGTCCCGAACCAAGCGAAGAGCGAGCGCGTGATCTCAAAATCGGGATCACAATCGATCGTGTGTCCTACTGGGCCAATATCCTGTTCGGTTTTCCGACTATTGTCATCTGGATGGCGGTCTTCGCAAGTGCGATCGACGCTGTTGTCAAATGCGTCATGGGGCTCGATCATGTGCAGGGTTGGGTAGAATGTCTATTCGGCAAACATCGCCCGTTCGCGCCGGTCGTGGTTCTGTTTCTCCTGCTTCTTCTCAACTCGATCATGCAGGCATGTTTGAGCATGTGGGCAGTGTGGCTGCGCAAGAGAAACAGCCAGTCACATGGCTAGAGCTGCCTGATAAGCGCGCGTGCCCGCCTCATGCTGGCAACACTTCGCTTGAGCCGCGATCAAGCTCGTCGATCACTTCGGCAAAGCCAAATTCGCTTTTCCAGCCAAGCACTTCTTGCGCTTTGTCAGCCACGTAGATGCGGTCGATGCTATGAGGAAGCGTCCAATGGCGGGCGTCGAAGGCTTCTGCCAGATCAAGCGCCCTTTCGCGCAGCACTGCGCCAGCATCGGACTTGAGCGCCCCACAATCGCCGGGGTTGAAGGGGGTTTGTCCTGAAATGATGAACACGCCAAATCGTCCGAAATCCGCCTGTGCGGCCGCCAGATGCGCCTTTGCCACATCACGCGCATCAATGCCCCGGTGCAGCCGATAGACCGCCATGAGTGGAGCTGCCTCTGGAAAACAGCGCGACATGCGGATGACGCCAATTTTAAGCGCGTCACTGGAAGCATCGCAAGCAAGCGCTTCTGCTGCAAGCTTGGTGCGATGATAGATCGTGCGCGGCTGCGGTGTGGTTTTTTCCGTGATCCAGGTGGCTTTGCCATCGTCATGCGAAGCATAACCATAAAGCGCGGTTGTGCTTGTCAGGACTACCCGCCGCACTCCTTGTTCGCTCGCGATCCGCAGGACATTCGCAGTCCCTTCGACATTTATCCGTTCAAACTCTTCATCTGGCAAAATATCCACGTGCGGGGCGTGCAGAGCCGCAGTATGATACACCGCCTCGCACCCTTCAAAGGCGCGCTTCAGGAGGTCTTCGTCGCACAGATCGCCGATCATGCTGGTCGCCGAGCACGGCGAACGATCTAGTCCGACGACATCATGATCGCCAAGAAGCGCGCGGTGGATCGCCCGCCCGATGCGCCCCGAACTGCCTGTTATAGCGTAGCGTGCCATGCGCATTGCCTAATCCATTGAACGGGAAACAGGCAAAGTCTTTTGGCGCTGCGCCAATCAGCCGAAGAACTCGTGCTGCATTGGATCAAGAAAGTGCAACATCGCGCTCGTGTCCGCGCCTGACAGGGCGACCGGGGGGTTATCGGCGCTTTGTCCGTCAGCGCCGCCGCCAAACCACGTGCCGAATGTTTCTTCGCCAAAACCGTGCGCGGTCAGGTAATCGCGCACCCCCTGCTCAGACTGATAGTTGGCATAGCGAATGTTGCCATCCGCGTGCATCAGCGCGCGCAGGTATGCCGTGCCGTCGGTAAGCGCGAAATAGACCTCCCAGATGCCGTCGCCATCATAGTCGTTTGAACCAAGCACCCTGTTGATGTTCTCGATCTGAAGGTCGTTCTGGAAGCGTTGCTGGCTATCGTTGGGGCCAAACTGCTCGACGATGCCGGCTTCAACCAGCGGGTCGATGTAAATGCCCGCTACCCGGGTCTCACCGGCCCATGTGTTGTCGTTGAAATAGACAAGCCCGTCATCTGCCGTGCCAACCGTCGCAAAGCGGCCAATTGCATCGTTGACGAGGATCTGATCCACATCGCCATCGCCGTTCACGTCGGTCGAGCCAATGCGCAGCCATGCGCCATTTCCACCAAGCGCATTGCCGTCGAAATCGAGGATATTGTCCATCGCCGACTGATAGACCGATGGGTCCACCGTATCGAAATTGACACTTACCCCGGTACCGCGAAGCAGGCGGATGACAGTATCATCAAACTCGAGATATTCGATATTGGTGAGCGTATCGGTGCCATTTGCGCCGGACACCTCGAACACGCCGAGCGCGGTCTGGGTGACGGTAAAACTGGATGAAGCCCCGCCGAAAGCCGCCGTATCGATCCCGCTCCCGCCATCGAATGTGTCATTGCCGGCGTGGCCAAGGAATGTCTGCGCACCCTCGCCCGATGAAACCGTGAGGCCGGCAAGCGATATCACGACAATGTTGGCAAAGCCTTCAACATGGCCCGAACCAGACAGCCGCAGAGTGTCGCCATTGACCACATCTGCTTTCACGTTCTGCGTCACATTCGTGAGAGTGAGGGAGGCAGATTGATTGGTTGCAGCCCCGCCAAAGGTCACTTGAACATTGGAGGTCTGGGAAAGCTCGACATTATAGCCCCCCGCCGAGCCGCTCGTGAATTGCTGCCCACCCACGGTCACATTGAGCGTGCCGAGCCCTTCGCCAGGCGTGTAAAACGCGTCCTGATCGCTATCGGTGTAGGCAACGCCCAGAAGGAATATGCCGCCCCGGTTGCCGAAGTTTTGCGTTACCACAAGCGGACCGACATCGGTGCCGGGATTGTTTTCAGGGGTCGCCCCGATGCCGATCTCAGAATAATTGGGGTTCATGATCGCAATGCGATGGCCGGCCGGATTCTGGATACCGTTGGGCTCAAATCCCCAATCGACCATGAAACCTGCGTGGCCGTACATGATATCCTGCGTGAAAGCGAAGACGTTCTCGGCGACCGTAAACCACCCGGTGTATCCGGCCGCCGTAATCCTATCGCCGAGCCCGGCCTCTCCGGGCAGCCGGTGACTTTGCTCGTCAGCCGCAATCATCTCACCGTTGTGGGTGCGCGCGGCGAGCGCGAGATTATCATTCCAGGCAACCGGAGCGGTGGGCACGAGCGCCTCGAACCCCGAAAGCAGATCGTCTGCATCCACGCCAAAGAAATTGAGCGCCGATTGGATGTTCGAAAAGCGTGCCGTCAACGGGTCATAGGAAGAAATATAACGCGCCGCGTTCCCCATCGGATCAAGACGCGCGTCATTGATCAGTTCGAGGTTATATTGCTCAAGATCGGTTGCAGTCGACATACACTCACCTTCCCCCAAGGATGATTATCACGGGGTAGAAAACTATCGTTAACCCGCTTTATCACTCCTGAATGCGGCAAATGAGAGGTGCTTTGCGACAAGCGGGGCGCGCGGTGCGACCACCGTTTGCCCCCTCCAGTATTCGGGATCTCAACGGCAAGTAAACGGCCGGACGGGGAAATGGGGCGAGCCCTATGAACCTTGCCCGTTTTTCAAAAAATGGGTATGCCATTTGTCAAGAGCGCCAAGAATGGTGCCATTGGGAGAGAAATTGATGGCATGGGATTTCGAAACCGACCCAGAATTTCAGGAACAACTCGATTGGATGGAAGAGTTCGTCCGTGAAAAAGTCGAGCCGCTCGGAATGCTCGGAATACACCCATACGATGTCAAAAACCCCCGCAGGAACGAACTGGTCCGCCCGCTACAGCAGGAAGTTAAGGATAGGGGTTTGTGGGCTTGTCATCTTGG
This sequence comes from Qipengyuania sp. S6317L1, assembly GCF_023015615.1. GTDB lineage: Bacteria > Pseudomonadota > Alphaproteobacteria > Sphingomonadales > Sphingomonadaceae > Erythrobacter. Next base: position 448,166 of record NZ_JALKAJ010000002.1, read on the forward strand.
GCCTGAACTGGGCGGGCGAGGGTATGGTCAGGTTAAACTGGGCCTGATGAACGAGATTTTGGGCGGTGCCACTTTTGCGCCGATCGTGTTTGGCTGCCAGGCTCCCGACACCGGAAATGCAGAGATCATTGCGCATTACGGGACCGACGAACAGAAGGCACGGTATCTTGAACCTTTGCTCGAGAATGAAATCGTTTCGGCCTTTTCGATGACAGAACCACAAGGTGGTTCCGACCCTACAAATTTTGCTACCACCGCCGTGCTCGACGGCAATCATTGGAAAATCAACGGCGAGAAGTGGTTCTCGACCAATGGCAAATGGGCCGATTTCCTGATCGTCATGGCCGTTACCAATCCCGATGCACAGCGTCACAAGCGCATGAGCATGTTTATCGTGCCGGTTGATACGCCCGGCGTGGAAATCATCCGAAATGTCGGTGTCTATGGTCAGCAAGACGGCTCGGAAAGCTATGTGCGCTATACCGACGCGCGCGTCCCTGCCGATCATCTGCTCGGCGAACAGGGCGAAGCTTTTGCGATTTCGCAAACGCGCCTGGGTGGTGGCCGCGTGCACCATGCCATGCGCACCGTAGGCAATTGCAAGCGCCTCCTCGATGCGATGAGCCGCCGCGCGGTCAGCCGCAAGACGCGCACCGGCGTCGTCGCTGACTACCAGACAGTGAAGATGCAGATCGCAGACAGTTATATCGAACTGGAACAATTCAGATTGTTCGTGCTCAAGACCGCATGGATGATCGACAAATATCAGGATTATCTGAAGGTTCGCAAAGACATCGCGGCGATCAAAGCTTTGATGCCGACGGTGTACCACAACATCGCGAAGCGCTGCATCCACATCCACGGCTCGCTCGGCGTGTCGAACGAAATGCCCTTCGTGGGCAACCTTATTGGCTCGATGGTGATGGGCATCGCCGATGGTCCAACCGAAGTCCATAAGGTGACTGTCGCAAAGCAGCACCTGCGCGATTACAAGGATGTCGGCGATCCGATATTTCCCGATTACTCGCTGATAGCGCGGAGGGAGCAGGCGTTGCAGAGGTACGGCCCTCCTGAAGAATTGGTCGAGGCAGCGGAAGCAGCAGAGTGACCGAGGCATCTCAAGCGGTGAACACCGCCCCGCCCCTGTCGCTGGTGAACCGCGTCTCGTACGGGACCGGCGCGATGGCAAATGGCATCAAGGGCGCTGCGTTTTCCAGCTATTTGATGCTCTACTTCAATCAGGTCGTGGGCGTGCCGGCGTCTATCGTGGGCACGGCGCTGGCCTGCACTCTTTTGGTTGATGCAGTGGTCGATCCGTTCCTGGGACGGTGGGCAGACATGACCCACAGCCGGTTGGGACGACGCCACCCATTCATGTATGCAGCGATCATTCCGACCTCGATATTTTTCTTCCTGACATGGTTCCCGCCTGACGGGCTCTCCCATATCCAGCTGGGCTTATGGATATTCGCATTAGCTGCGGCGACGCGCGCCTCTATCAGCGCATTTGAGATCAACACCTCGGCGATGGCTGCGGAATTGACCGAAGTCTACGCACACAGAACCAAGCTGTTCAGCCTGCGCTACTGGTTTGGATATGCAGGGGCCTATGGCTTCACCAGCTTCTGTCTCGCGTTCATTTTCGTTGAGACGCAAGCTTTCCCGCAAGGCCAGTTGAACCCGGCAAGCTACGAAAGTTTTGCCGCGCTGGGTGCGGGCCTCATGTTCCTTGCCATGGTGATCTGCAGCGTAGGGACGCAAAACCGCGTGCCCTATATGCGGCAGGCGAGCGTTGTACCCGATGATGAAAAACTGTCCTTCGGGCAACATCTGGGCGAAATGTTAGCCGCATTTCGAAATCGCGGTTTTCTGGCGATCTTTGGATTTGGCGTGTGCAAGTATTCTGCGATCGGACTGTACAGCGCCACCACCCTCTATTTCGGCACATATCTTTTCAAGCTGAACACGGTCGAGCTCGCGATCCTTACGGTTGATAGCCTTGTCGCAGCGACGCTCGCCGCCCCGCTTGCGCCAGTATTTTCGAGATTGATCGGGAAACGTGCAAGCTCGATGATATTTGCCATCGTGGGGGTCTCGATTGGCGTTTCCCCTCTCATCCTGAGCTATTTCGATGCGTTCTTTTTGCCGGGGGATCCCATGTTGTTGCCTACGCTCTTTGCCATAGGCGCGGTTTACGGTTCGATGGTGGCGATTTCCTTGATCAACACATCGGCCATGCTCGCGGACGTGGTCGAAGACAGCGCGGTGGAAACGGGGCGGCACGAAGCAGGGACCTTCTTCTCAGCCTCAAGCTTCATGCAGCAATGCTCGAACGCGGTGGGGATCTTTCTGGCAGGCCAAGTGCTGGCTGCATCCAGCTTCCCAGAACGAGCCGACCCCGCGACGATTGCCGATGCGACGGTCGACAGTCTGATCCTTCATTATGTCCCGACATCATTGGGGCTATGGACTGTGGGAGCGCTGATCCTGCTGTTCTACCCGATCACGCAAGAGCGGCACGAACGCAATGTAGAGGTGCTTCGTGCCCGCGAAGCCGAAGCGCGCGAGCAAGAGTTGCGCGATGCGCCCATCGGCAGTCCGGCGCGGTAGAGCCTGCGCGACAACACACCGGAAAAGGAAGCAAAGATGGCGACCCAAACTAACACCGCAGATCGAAGTGAGACAGATGCGTTTCGCGAAGAAGTGCGCGCCTTTCTGGCCGAGAACTTCCCGCAAGAACTGAAAGCCAAGGGCAACCCGCTAGCCGGTATCGAGAGCGCCCTTCGCGAAAGCGATGCGCAAAAAGCATGGCGCGAGGCGATGGGCGCACGCGGTTGGGGCACCCCCACCTGGCCCCGGGAATACGGCGGCGGCGGCCTCACACGCAAACAGGCCGCGGTTCTGGGCGAAGAACTGGTGAAAGCCGGCGCCTACAACCCGATCGGCGGAATGGGTGTCATGATGTTTGGCCCTACACTCCTCGAATATGGAAACGAGGAGCAGAAGCGCGAACACATCCCGCCCATCTGCCGCGGTGAAATCCGCTGGTGTCAGGGCTACTCCGAACCCAATGCCGGTTCGGATCTTGCCAATTTGCAAACCACCGCTGAGGACAAGGGAGACTACTACCTCGTCAACGGACAGAAAACATGGACGAGCGGCGGGCAATGGGCGCACAAATGCTTTTGCCTCGTGCGCACTGACAGGTCCGACAAGCACAAAGGTATCAGCTTCCTTCTGATCGACATGGATACGCCGGGCGTCGAGGTTCGCCCTATCCAGATGATCAGCGGAATGAGCCCGTTTTGTGAAACATTCTTCACCGATGTGAAGGTGCCCAAGGAGAACCTTGTCGGCGAAGAAGGCCAAGGCTGGACCATCGGAAAGCGTTTGCTTCAGCACGAACGCACCAATTTGTCGGGCGGCAACTCCGTGGCTCGCGCAATGGGTGTGAGCCTGTCTGCTTTCGCCAAGAAGTATATGGAGACAGATGACAAGGGAGAGATCGCGGATAAGGCGCTGCGCGACCGGATCGCCGATTTCGAAATCCGTTGGGGCGCCTTCCTACTTACCGCCCGCCGTGCCACCGAGGAAAGCAAAGCGCATGGGGGCGTTTCGGAAATCAGTTCGGTCCTCAAGAAACTCGGGACAAAACTTGGGCAGGAACGCTCCGAAATGATGATCGAGATCATGGGCCTGCAAGGGCTTGGCTGGGAAGGTGAAGGCTTCAGCGACGCAGAGCTTTCGGGCGTGCGCGGCTGGCTGTTTGGCAAGGCGACGACGGTTTACGGCGGTTCAACCGAGATCCAGAACAACATCATCGCCAAGCGCGTGCTTGGTATGCTCGATCACCAGTAAGAAGGGGGGGCTGAAAATGGCGGTTCTCAACGAAGAACAGGAAATGCTGCGCGATATGGCGCGCGAATGGGCGACCAATGAAAGCCCGGTGACCGAATTTCGCAAAGTGCGATCGAGCGGCGATCCCAAGGCTTTCGACGATGGCGCTTGGGGCGCGATGGCGGAAATGGGCTGGGCTGGAGTGATTATTCCGGAAGAATATGGAGGTTCGGACTTTGGCTGGCTTTCTGCAGGCCTGATAGTCGAGGAACTCGGCAAAACGCTCACTGCAAGCCCGCTGATTGCGACCACCATCGCAGCCGCGGCAATCGTGCTGGGCGGCAGTGACGAACAGAAGGCAAAATATTTGCCCAAACTCGCCAGAGGGGAAGCGATCGGCACGCTCGCAGTCGATGAAGGCGCGCGCCACGCCCCTTCCAATTTCGCGACCACCATATCGGACGGGGCCATCAGCGGAACCAAGGCTTTCGTCCACGAACCGCACGCAGCAACACTGTTTATCGTCGCTGCCGCAGATGGCCTCTATGTGGTCGAAGCGGGCAAAGGCGTTTCGCTGTCTGACCGCAAGCTGACCGACCAGCGCAGCCATGCGCAGGTAACTTTCGAAGGCGCAGCTGCTGACAAACTGGCGAGCGGTAAGGACAGCCTGCTCGACGACGTGCTTGACCGAGCGCGCATTTTGACCGCGTGCGAAATGCTCGGCATGGCGCAGGCAGTGTTCGACACAACGCTCGACTATCTCAAACAACGCGTGCAATTCAATCAGGTGCTCGCAACCTTCCAGGCATTGCAACACCGTATGGCCGACCTGTTCGGTGATCTTGCGATGATGCGTTCAGCGGTCGAAGGCGGTTTGCAGGCTTTGGATTCTGGCTTCCGGGCTGCGCAGGCAGCCGCACTTGCCAAGGCCGAAGCGAACCGCGTGCTGCACATGATGAGCCGCGAAGGTGTACAGTTGCACGGCGGGATCGGCATGACCGATGAATACGATATGGGCTTCTATTTGAAGCGTGCCCGTGTACTCGAAGCGAGTTGGGGCAGCACATCCTTCCTCAAGGATCGTTTCGCAACGCTCGGCGGCTATTGAGGCTTTGGACCCGCTTGAGAATTCTGCAGGACTGAATTCGGCCAGCGCGCAGCAGCAGCGTGCTCTGGCCGACCATGCGCGTTTTGTCGAAGACAATCTGAAACGCAATTACCGCGCGAATTTCATCCACGGCGTGTTGGGAATGACGGGCTTTCGCCTGATCTATGCGCCCACGATCATTCCTGCCTATATGCTGCTGCTGACCGATAGCACCGCGGCCGTTGGCCTTGGTGCGGCACTGCTGCAATTGGGCGCAACAATCAGCCCGATCCTGAGCGGATCAAGGATTGAGCACCGCAGCCACATCCTGCCCTATGCGATCAATGTCGGATCACTCATGCGGCTGATGATCCTGTTTCTGGCACTGTCCGGTTGGTTCTTGACCGGAAATTTGCTGCTGGTGGCCACCTTCGCCAGCTTTCTCCTGCTCGGCTTTTTTACAGGCGCGCAGCGGGTCGCCTTCCAGATGCTGATGAGCAAGCTAATCCCGATCCGCCAGCGCGGTCGATTGCAGGGCTATCGCAACTTTGCAGGCGGGTTGATCGCCGCCATTCTGGCGTGGGTGGCAGGCAATTATCTGATTGCCGACAAATGGTTGGGCAATGGCTACGCGACGACATTCCTTTTCGCTTTCCTGCTGACCAGCGCGGGGCTGATTGTCCTCAAGACAATGATACGCGAGCCTGCCGCACCGGTTTCTCGTCCCCAGATGCGGATAGCGGACCGAATCAAGGAATTTCCGGCTTTGCTGCGTGACCGCGACTTTTCAGGCTTCCTGGTCACCCACAGCTTTTCGACGATGGCCCGCGTGGGTGCACCGTTCTGGACGGTCTATGCAGGCTTGCAACTGGGTTTGGATGGCGCGCTGATCGGCGGGCTCAGCTTCGTGTTCCTCGGCTCGGACACCGTCTCGAACATTTTTTGGGGCCCGTTGGGCGACCGGTTCGGCTTCAAGCTGGTCTATCTTCTCTCGCTAATCTCATCGATCGTGGGTGTCGCGCTACTGATCGCCGGGAGCAGCGAACTGCCGATTTACGCCGCCTTTGTTTTCTTGGGGGTTGGCGGATCGGGCTGGATGCTTGCCTCGACCACAATGGTGCTTGAGTTCGGAGCAAGCGAGGATATCCCGATGCGGCTCGCTTTTGTCACCACCGTCGAGGGGGCAATCGCGGCAATCGGGCCAATCGCGGCGGGTCTGCTGGTTGCAGGAGCAGGCTTTATGCCGCTCTTCGTGGTGGTATTGGCGTCGATGACCTTTGCTGTGGCAGTGCTGGTCTTGCGTGTGCGTGAACCGCGCAACCGGGCCGCCCGATAAAGTTCAAACGTCCGCCAGCAGGCCTTCGGACAAGGCAGAGACATAGGTGCAGATCGCCATTTCGCCGTCATCAAAACGCTGCGCCCAGCGGCGGGCCTCGTAAGCGCCGTTGAGCGTGGACATGATGATCTGGCTTGCCACGAGCGGATCAATGGCGCGGACCGATCCATCGGCAATGCCGTCAATCAACATCCCGGCAAACCGCCTGGCGAGCCGGTTCGAGCGGGTAACGACATCCATCCTGTGCTCTTGTTCCAGCGCTTGCAGAGCAGTGGTGCGCAGCAGCGGCGTTTGGTCGAAGAACTGCACATCAAGCAATTCGTGAAGGACGCTGGCAAGCCGGGTCCAATAGTCGCCTTGGGCATTTTGCCCTGCCATTTGCGTTGCCGAAAGCCGGTCGTAGCTGTTTTGGAAACACGCCAGCACGAGATCGTCCTTGGCCTCGTGGTGATGATAAAAACTGCCCTTGGTCACATTCAACGCTTCGGCGATGCGGTTGACCGAAGCTCCGCGATAGCCACGCTCGTTGATCATGATTGTCGCGACGCGCAAAAACTCCTCGTTCTGCTTCGTGTCACCGCCATTATCCGTACGCCAAGTGCGGTTGTGGAGCGTAAAGGGATCCCATTCGCCTTTCCTCGCAGGGATGCCAAAACTGAGGATGTCTACGATGCGCTCTTGAACTCTCGGAAAATCGAGTGTCGAGTAGCGCAGCGACCAAACGGGCCACCACATCATGGCTTCGAGCAGGATATGCGCCCGCGCCGAGAACAAGGCGCGCTTTTCAGATGTATCGGCCTGTCCGAAAAACTGCCTGATTGTCTCGACAACCTTGCTGTATCGTTCAAGCAGAGGCTTTTGTCGTTCCTGGGTTAAAGTCCGCACTTCCGACAGTGCCGTTAAAAGCCCGCTCTCGCCGCGTCTTACGCGAGCGCGCAACTCGACATGGAGTGCAACATATTTGTGGAGACGTTTCGCGGGGGTGGGCTCGGCCAGCGCCTCGCTCGCCATACGCTCCATCCGGTCCAGCGTTTCCTCATAGACGGCAACAACCAGCTGGTCCTTGCGTGAGAAATAATAGGTGATGCTGGTAGCGTTGAGGCCGATCGCTTTCGCCACATCGGACAGGGTCGTCGCCTGTACACCCACCGCATTTATCAGAACCGAGGCGGCGTGCACGATCGCCTGGCGCTTTTCGCCAAACCGTTTCGTACTTTCGCCTCTCGCCGCCATATCCCTCCTTTACGGTACTTTTTGTAAAGTTTCGAGCCAGCGCAGTCTAAAATCCCCCGTATCAGAACAAGGTTGCAAGCTCCTTTTTCAGGATTTTGCCGTTCGCGTTGCGCAGCAGCGTCTCTTTCGAGAAGACAATCCGGACGGGAACCTTGAATTTGGCAAGCCGTCCAGCGACCCATTCCTGCAGCTCGGCTTCGGTTGCGTGCGTGCCCGGAGCGAGGTGCACGACTGCCGCCGGCTCCTCGCCCAACTGCTGGTGCGGCAGGCCAATCAGCGCCGCGTCCGTAACCGCTGGATGGTCGTAAAGAACGTTCTCCACCTCGGAGGAATAGATGTTCTCGCCCCCGCGTATGATCATGTCCTTGGCGCGGTCAGCGATGTAGCACCAGCCCTCTTCATCAAGACGGGCAAGGTCGCCGGTTCTGACCCAGCCATCGACGAAAGTTTCGGCGGTCGCTTCCGAGTTTTCCCAATAGCCTTTCACCACCATAGGTCCGCGTGCCCACAATTCTCCGATCTCGCCGGCCGGCAATTCATGCGCGGCGTCTTCGCTCATTATCCTGAGATCGGCGACGGGCACGGGCGGGCCACAGCTATCGGGGCGGTTGAGATAGTCCTCGCTTGAATGGCTTGTGACTGTGGCCATCGTCTCGGTCATACCCCAACCATTGCCGGGCAAGGCGCCGAACACCTCGTGTATCTTGCGCACCAATTCTGGCGCGGAAGGTGCGCCGCCATAGGCAATGGCTTCGATGCTGGAGAGATCGTAATTCTTGCGTTCGGGATGTTCGATCAACTGCCACGCGATGGTGGGCACACCGCCAGTAGCGTGGACCTTCTCGCGCTCGATAATCTCGAAAGCCTTCACCGGGTCCCATTTGTACATGAAGACCAGCTTGTTTCCGGCGGCGATATTGCCCATCAGACCGGCCGAACAGGCGGTGACGTGGAACAGCGGAATAACGGTTAGCGTTGTGCGAGGAGATGGCTCGGGCATTTCCTCTCCGCGCCGAAGGACAGCACAGGCCGCATTGTAGCCGCTTGAAAGGATATTGGTGCACAAGTTGCGATGGGTGCCAAGCGCGCCTTTCGGACGGCCTGTCGTCCCACTGGTGTAGAAGATGGTCGCATCATCATCGGGTGCGATTGTCACCTCGGGCAGCGCCTGTTGCGGAAGATCGGAATAGTTTTCTGGCGTGCCAATGACTGACTCCAGCGTCTGCACCCCCTCGCCCGAAACATCTCCGCGCGAGACGAAGCTCGCCTTTAGTGATGGGATATCCGCGACATGCGGGGCAATACGTTGCCAGCGTTCGTCATCGCAGATCAGGACCTTGGTGCCCGAATTCTGTAAGCCGTAGGCGAGCTCATCTCCGGTCCACCACGCATTCAGCGGCACACAGATCGCCCCGATGGTGACTGCTGCGAAGAAGGCGACAGGCCATTCGGGAAGATTGCGCATAGCCAAGGCAACACGGTCGCCCTTCTCTACACCTTGCCGCTGCAACTCATGGGCAAGCGACGACACCGCGCGGAACCAGGCATCGTAGGTAACCCTCTCATCCTCATAGACCAGAAATTCCCGGTCCGCGTAACCAGCACCGACCATTGCGAGCACACGAAGGTTCTCGGGAGCGTTCTTCCAGACCCGCGTCGGGATGCCTCCTATATCAAGCGTCTCCATCTCGAACCGCTGCCCATGTGCGGTGAGTATCTTCTCGCATTGCTCTCGATTGAGTGCAGGCCACCCTGCCGGGGCTTTCCAGCCAATCGATTTCGCCAAAGTTCCCATCCCACTCTCCCCTCGGGTAATTCTAACCTACGCGTGTCCTCACGCTACGTCGTTCCGACCTTGGCAGCCGGTGCATCGATTCAACCGGGGGAAATTGCATTTGCGTTGATCCCCTGTTTCGCATTTGCTGGCGAGGCGACTTTGCAAGCGGGGGACGGGCGCACGCCACATAAATTGCATCGCGCATATCTTTCGTCCTCTCCGCAATCCGCCATTGATTCTTGCTCGGGCGATTATGCAGAAGCAGGTCGAGCGCACAAGGTGCAATTCACTGATTCGAATTTCAGGTATGAGGTTTTCATCGACACAGAATAGTCTAGACAGTAGCTTCTAGAAAAACGGTATGGGCGCATCCGACGCCTTGATGGGAGAGTTTGGAATGAAATTGGCAGCTGCTGCCGAACGCGGCTTTGACCCTTCCCGCCTGGCCCTGATCGATGAATTTGTGAAGGCCAACTACATCGACAATGGCAAGCTGCCTAATGCGCAGATCGTGGTCGCGCGCGAAGGTCAGCCGGTTCATTACGCCCAAATGGGCACCTTGCGCGATGACGGCACTCCGATGCGCGAGGACGCCCTGTTCCGCATCGCCAGCATGACCAAGCCGATTACCTCGATCGCATTCATGCAGCTGGTTGAGCAGTGCAAGGTCGCCGTCGACGACCCCGTTGCGCGGGTTCTTCCGGAATTCGCGAAATTGGGCGCTTACACGGGCGGAGGAGGAGCGGCGCCCTTCGCTCCCATGCAGCGCGGCAAGCCTATGCGATTTGTCGATCTGCTTTCGCATATGAGCGGGCTGACTTACGGTTTCCAGAACCGCACCAGCATCGACGCAGCCTACCGCGATGCGCGTCTCGATCTGTCGCGCGGGGCAATAAATTCTGATGAGTATATTGCGACACTTGCAAAGATACCGCTGGAGTTTGAACCGGGGTCTTCGTGGAATTATTCCGTTTCAACCGACGTGCTAGGCGTTGCGGTGGAGCGGATCTCCGGCATGTCGCTTGGCGAGTATTTCAAGCAGCATATCTTCGGACCGCTTGCAATGACCGACACCGGCTTCGATGTCGCGCCCGAGAGCATCGACCGGCTAGTGGACGCCTATAGTTACCGTCCGGGTCGTTCGCCGGTGCTTGTCGACAAAGCCGAAGACGCTCGCCTGTGCCAACCCGCGAGGTTCCATTCCGGTGGTGGCGGTCTGATCGGCACCATCGCCGACTATCACCGGTTTGCCACCATGCTGCTCAACAAGGGCGAACTTGACGGCGCGCGTATCGTCGCGCCCAAGACGCTCGACCTCATGACAGCCAACCATTTGCCCGGTGGCGCCGATCTGACCCAGATCAGTCAAAGCCTGTTCAGTGAAGCCAACAACGCGGGAACCGGTTTCGGTCTGGGCTTCGCAATGGTGATCGACCCGGCACGCACCCTGATGCCTGCGAGCAAAGGCGAGTTTTATTGGGGCGGCGCCTATTCGACCGCGTTCTTTGTCGACCCGGTCGAACGGATCACCATGGTATTCATGACCCAATTGTACCCATCGTCTACATATCCGATCCGTCGTCAGTTGAAGACGCTGATCTATTCCGCCCTTACTGATAGCTACGTCTGAAAAGGAGCCCTTCATGACATCACCCATTCGCACCGAACGTCAAGACAATGTTCTTGTCATCATCTCCGACAATCCGCCCGTAAATGCTCTTGGCCAAGCGGTCCGCGCCGGGCTTGCTTCAGGTATTGAAGAGGCGGTTGGCGACGATAGCGTCAAGGCCGTTGTCATCCGCTGCGATGGCCGAACCTTCTTTGCCGGTGCCGACATCACCGAATTCGGCAAACCCCCACAGGGCCCCAGCCTGCCGGAAGCTCTCGACAAGCTTGAGGCGAGCGACAAGCCCGTTGTTGCCGCAATCCACGGAATGGCACTTGGCGGCGGTTGCGAAGTCGCGCTCGCCTGTCATTACCGGATCGCAGTGCCAAGCGCGAAAATGGGACTACCCGAGGTTAAACTCGGCCTCATCCCCGGAGCCGCAGGTACACAGCGCCTGCCGCGTCTTGTCGGCGCCCAGGCCGCTCTGCCCTTGGTCGCGATCGGCGATCCAATCTCGGCCAAAAAAGCACAAGGTATTGGCCTGCTCGATGGAATCGTTGAAGAAGGCAAGCTTGCAGAAGAGGCCATTTCGTTCGCCCAGTCGAAGATTGGTCAGCCTGTCGCGCGCTCAAGCGAAGGTCAAGCCAATCAGGATGGCGTCAAAAACCCGGCAATCTTCGACGATTTCCGCGCCAAGCATGCTCGCAAGATGCGCGGCTTCGATGCGCCAAACGCCGCAATTGAGGCGGTCAAGGCTGCGGGCGAGCTTTCCTATGCCGACGGCGTGAAGAAAGAACGCGAGCTTTTCACCACGCTGATGACCGGAACGCAATCTGCGGCAATGCGCCACTACTTCTTTGCAGAGCGCGCCGCGAACAAGATTGACGATGTTCCAGCCGATACCCCCCTGATCGACATCGCCAAGGTCGGCATCATCGGGGCCGGAACCATGGGCGGCGGGATTGCGATGAATTTCCTGTCTGCGGGCATCCCGGTCACCATCCTCGAAATGAAGCAGGATGCGCTTGATCGGGGAACGGCCGTCATGCGCAAGAATTACGAGAATGCAGCCAAACGCGGTCGCATGACAAGCGAGCAGGTTGAGGCGGCGATGGGCTTACTCACTCCAACGCTGGAATATGATGATCTTGCCGATTGCGACCTCGTGATCGAAGCGGTCTATGAAAGCATGGATGTAAAAAAGCAGGTCTTCGCAAAACTCGACGAGGTTGTGAAGGACGGCGCAATCCTTGCCACCAACACCAGCTATCTGAACGTCGACGAGATCGCTCTTGCGACCAAGCGTCCTGGCTATGTGCTGGGCCTGCACTTTTTCTCTCCTGCCAATATTATGAAACTGCTTGAAATCGTGCGCGGCGAAAAGACACGCGGTGACGTGCTGGCCACGTCGATGAAGCTTTCCAAGAAAATCGGCAAAGTCGCCGCCGTTTCGGGCGTTTGCCCCGGCTTTATCGGCAACCGTATGCTTTCCAAACGACAGGAGCAGGCCAATCAGCTCATCATGGAAGGCGCAAATTACTGGGATGTAGATGACGTGCTGCTGGAATTCGGCTTCCCCATGGGGCCGTTTCAGATGGGCGATCTCGCCGGTATCGATATTGGCTGGCATCGCGATCCGAGCAAGGTGACAACGGTGCGCGAGGCGCTTTGTGCCGTTGGACGGTTCGGGCAGAAAGCCGGCAAAGGCTTCTACGACTACGATGAAGCCCGTCAGCGTACACCCTCTGATGAGGTAAGGCAGATCATCTCCGAGTTCGCCGCAAAGGAAGGCAGCGAACAACGTGAAATTTCAAAGGACGAAATCCGCGAGCGGTTGCTTTATCCGATGGTCAACGAAGGAGCGAAGATCCTCGATGAAGGCATGGCGCAACGCGCAAGCGATATCGATGTGGTCTGGATCAATGGCTACGGCTGGCCGCTTCACACCGGTGGGCCAATGTTCTGGGCGAGCACAGTGGGACTGGATGAAGTGGTCGCGGGACTTGAGCGTCATGGGCTGGAAGTGAGTGGCTATCTTCTTCAAAAAGCGCAAGCGGGTGAACGCTTCGGCTGATCGCCAAAGTAAGTCCTCTTTCGAATACCTAGTATGATGCGATCCTGCCGCTGCGCCTTACAGCGCGGCGGCTCACGCGGATCGGGTGCCGAAGGCAAACCGCGCGGATAACGTAAGGGAGAAGGGGCAATACGTGCTGATGCAAAAGCACATCTTGCGGATAATGTTCTATCAATTTTCCAATAAGTCTTGACATATTGCATCGCAGGTTCTCATTTTCCTTTTTTGGGTATGCTTTCAAACTGAGCAACTCAAATTTGGGTAGGCTACAAAAGTCGCCACCCATGGGGAGAGGAGAAACCAATGACAAAAGTACAGTTGCGCCGCAGCTGCGCGTTCGCTGCGATTGCGGCGAGCCTCAGTGCGACACCGGTTCTGGCGCAGGACCAGGAAGAACCGGACACTGACAACACCATCGTCGTGACGGGCTCGCTTATTCGCGGCACGCCAGAGGACAGTGCGCTGCCGGTGGATGTGATTTCGAACGAAGAGCTGGCGGCGGAAGGTCAGACCAACCCGCTCGATTTCATCAAAGACATTCCTTCGGTTGGTGCGGTCCTTGGCGACTCCAACCAATTCTCCTCGGACGCGCAAGGCCTTGGCGGCGTCGGCACAATCAACCTGCGCAACCTTGGTGCGACCCGCACGCTGGTGCTCTTGAATGGCAGGCGGACACTGGTTTCACCCGGTGACGGGGTGGCCGACACCAACCTTCTGCCGTTGTTTGCTCTTCAACGCGTCGAACTGCTTAAAGATGGCGCTGCTGTGACCTATGGCTCGGATGCCGTTGCGGGCGTTGCGAACTTTATCACCCGCACTGATTTTGAAGGGATCGAAATCCAGGGCGATCACACCTTCGTCATGGACAGCGACGGCGACCAGACCTTGAGTATCCTTGCTGGTTACAATGTGACGCCCGACATCAATATCATGGCCGGCTTCGGCTACCGCCACCGCTCGCCGCTGGCCGCCGTTGACCGGGAGATTTCAAACCAGGACTACTTCACCAATCCATCGGGCTTTTCGACGACTGTAACCAACGCTTGGTATCCGGCGCTGCGCGTTTCCGGACCGGTCCGCGAAAATCCTGCCGCCGCCAGCCTTGGCGCAGCGTCATATCGCGGCACCTTGCTTGCCGGTGTACCAGGAGGGCTCGATCCCGATTGTGATGATGTAGGCGGCCTGCCGATCAGCATCTTCTGTGGCTACCAGTTCACCGATTACAACAATCTCGTCGAAGAACAGGATTACTATCAGGGCTATCTGCAGATCACTGCCGACGTGTCCGATACCCTGCGGTTCAATGCCGATGGGCTGTATGCCACCAGCCGTATCGACACCGCCCTGTCGCCATCTTATCCGACCACACAGGGTCTGGCAGGACCGGGCGCGACTTTCCAATACTACATCCCGAACACCAACCCCGCGTTTGCGGAATTTGCAGCACGTACCGGCTTTCCAACTTCGATCGACACCGATGGCGACCCGACGACACCTGCGGTTCCTGTGACAGGCGCTCAGGCGCTGGTTTTCCGGCCCTTTTCGCTCGGCGGGTATCCTTTGGCGACAGAATCGCCCTTCGGTCAGAGCGAAAGCTTTTCCGAAAACGAAAGCTATCGCATCTCTGCCGGCTTTGAATACGACATGGGTGAAAACCTCCTGATGTCGTTGCAGGGCACCTACATCAACACGAAATCGCGCTCTCTCGTGCCGGACGTCCTTCCGCTGCGCATCCAGCAAGCGCTTGACGGCCTTGGAGGCCCGGATTGCGATGTGGCCAACGGAACACCGGGTCAGGGCAGTTGTTATTACTTCAACCCGTTTTTCAACTCGGTCGAGACAAACCCGGCACTGGGGATCGACAACCCCAACTTCAATCCGGCGCTCGCAAACCGGAACGATGTGGTCGATTACCTTTATGGCGACACCGGAACGCTTCAGAATGAAAAGCAGTTCGTTGCAGATTTCCTGATCAGTGGCGAGGTGGGCGAAGCTGACTTCGGTGGCGGCCCGCTTGCCTTTGGTGTGGGTGCGCAATACCGCTCTTCCAACTTCGACAGCAGGCCGCGCAATGCACTTAACAGCCTTGCACTGAACCCATGTGCGGTCCCCGGAGATACAAGCTGTACGATCCAGCAGGGGCCTTTCTCCTTCCTGGGACAGGCGCGCGATATTTCGGTGGAACAGGACGTTTATGCGCTGTTCGGAGAAGTGCTTGTGCCCTTCTCGCCCGCTTTTGAGCTTTCCTTCGCTCTGCGTTTCGAGGATTACGGCGATCCGATCGGTTCGACTCTCGATCCCAAAGCAAGTTTCCGTTGGGAGGCAAGTGACTGGCTTGTTCTACGCGGGTCAGTCGGTACGACCTTCCGTGCGCCGCTGCCCGGGCAAGTCAGCCAGTCACAGGTTACCGCTCTCCAGCCAATCGACGCAGCTGGTGGCGGATTCCTTTCGGTCGATGTGCTGGGCAATCCGAACCTTAGCCCGGAAAGCGCATTTACTTATAACATTGGTGCGGTGATCCAGACCGGTCCGTTCAGGGCATCGGTCGATTACTGGAGCTATGAGTTTGAAGATCAGATCGTGGTCGAAGACTCCAATGCAATCGCAAACGCTGTCGTCGCGGTCCCGAATGGTCCGGCTGATTGTAACAATCCTCTGGCTTCGCAGATCGTCTTTCAGGGTGGCTGTGTTCAGGGCACCACGGTTGGCGGCGACATCAGCCGCGTAATCACCAATGTCGTGAATGGCCCGCCGATTGAGACGACGGGTATCGATTTCGAAGTCAGCTATGATATCGAAGTGGGTGGTGATGCGAATTTGCGGCTCGGAGCGAACGGCACGTGGGTCCTGACCTATGACGTCGACCCGTTCCAAGCGCAGAACATCACAATCCAGCCTGAATTCAGCGCCGTTGGCTTTGGCAATTTCGACCGTTCGGCTCCGGCTATTTCTGACCTGCGGACGAACCTTTTTGCCAACTTCAGCATTGGCGGGCTGAATGCTCGCTACACCTTCCGTTATGCCACCGGCGTCACGGATGACCGCTATGATTCGCCCACTTTCGCAACCATTCCGCGGACCACGGCCCAGTCGTTCTACGCACAAGAATCGGGAGACTTCACCCAGAGCGATCTGACGGTCCTTTATGACCTGCCGATCGACGCGGCGGATATTCAGTTGCAAGGCACGGTGTCGAATATCTTCGACGAAGACCCGCCGATTGCGCGTCTAGAGCTCGGCTATAACCCGTTCCTTGGCAATGCAATTGGCCGGACCTTCCGGTTGGGGGCCAAAGTGCTTTTCTAACCAATATCCTCAATCAAAAGAATGCCCGGCGCCGAAAGGGGCCGGGCATTTTTACGAGTCCATGGGACGTATGGTCGCAAGCAGTGCTCGGAAAAGCGTGATGCGACCCACAAGAGATGCGCTCCCGAACCTTATGGGGATGAGCCAGAATGGCTAATATCGTGCAGATTATCGTGGTCGATGAAGGAGCAACAACATGACAGGTCGGCTTTCAGGCAAGGTTGCCATTATTACCGGCGCCGCATCAGGAATTGGCAAGGCGAGCGCAGCCCTCTTTGCCAAAGAAGGCGCTAGCGTGGTCGCTTTTGACCGTTCGGCAGATGTGAATGACACGGCCAAACGGATTATAGCTGATGGCGGCCAGGCCATCGCCTGCACGGGTGATGCAGGCGAGGAAAGCGATATCGAGAAGCTCGTCGAGATGGCGCGGTCCGAATATGGAGGCCTTCACGTGATGTTCGCCAATGCAGGTGTTACCGGCGGCGTGCGTGGCGGGTTTTTCGACGCGACCCCTGAACACTGGTCCGAGGTCTTGCGGGTAAACCTGATCGGTCCTTTCCTTGCCGTGAAGCATTCAGCGCCCGTCATTCGTGACAGCGGCGGCGGTGCGATTGTTTGCACGGCTTCAGTCGCCGGACTGCGATCTGGTGCGGGTCCAGCCCAGTATTCGGCCAGCAAGGCGGGCGTGATCAATCTCGTCCAGACCGCAGCCCAGCAACTTGCAGGGACCGGCGTGCGGGTGAATGCAGTGCTGCCCGGTTTGACCGAAACGGGCATGACCAAACCGATGTATGATGGCGCGCGTGCTGCGGGAAAAGAAGACCGGATCGGCCAATTGAACCCGACGCTGCGCGGCGGCGAACCAGAAGAGATCGCTGCTGCCGCTTTGTTTCTCGCGAGCGACGATGCCAGCTACGTGAATGGTCAGGCGCTTGCAGTAGATGGCGGGCTATCGAGTTCACATCCCACTTCCCGCCCGCCGGGCGATCCCAACAGGCCAAGCTCTTAAGGTCGTCCATGTTGCCGCAATCCCGCACCAGCCGGATATTCATGGATCCTCACAGCGTACAGGAACAAATTCTGCCCCTGCCAAAAGCACGAAATCGTTCGCACTAGGGAGCGGTCTTACGAACTATCCGCCCCATCGCTCGAGCTTGCGATAGATGGTGGATGGGCTCACTCCGAGGCCGCGCGCGGCTTGGACAATATTCCCTGAGCTGCGGGCAATAGCTTGCTCAATGGCAAGGCGTTCGACCTGATCGAGGGTCATGCCGGTGAAGTCAGCGATTGATGCGTGCTGCGGCGCCACGGTTGCAACGGGTTGCAAAGGCGTTTCGAACGATGGACTTGCGTGAAGAGGCGCGGCGGCCCGCGCTGTGATGCGCGAGCCTCCCGATAATTCTACCGTGCTGCCTGAGCCGGTGATGATAGCCCGGCGCAGCGCATTTTGCAGCTCGCGCACATTGCCCGGCCAATCATGCTGCTGGAGAAAGGCCTCGCTGGCCTTCGAAAAGCCTGAGATGGCGCGCCCTTCTTCTGCGGCAATGCGCTGTGCAAGCGAACCTGCGATGAGTGCAATATCATCGCCGCGCTCACGCAAGGCGGGAAGCGCGATGGGGATCACATTGAGGCGATAATAAAGGTCCTCGCGAAAGCGTCCTTCGGCGACCTCGCGTTCGGGGTTGCGGTTCGTTGCGCACACGATGCGAACATTGACGGGTTCTGCTGCCGAACTGCCGACGCGCTGGATCATGCCGGTTTGCAGAAAGCGCAGTAATTTGACCTGAAGTTTCAGATCCATTTCGCATATTTCGTCGAGAAACAGCGTGCCGCCATCGGCAGCTTTGGCTGCGCCGATACGGTTTTCGACCGCACCGGTAAATGCGCCTTTGACGTGCCCGAACAGTTCGGATTCCAGAAGGTTTTCGGGGATCGCTCCGCAGTTGATCGCCACAAATGGTCCGCTGCGGCGCTTGCTGGCAGAGTGGATCGCTTCGGCCGTTACTTCCTTACCGGTGCCGCTCTCACCTGTGACAAACACCGTGGCCTTGGAATCCGCAACGCTTTCGATTGTACGGAACACCGCCTTCATCACAGGTGATTTACCGATAAAGCCGTGAAATCCGTCAGGATCTGGGGCCACATCAGAAGGTAAATCCTGCCGCTCCGGCGTGCTGCCGCCTTGCTCGGCGGCATTGCTAACAGTGTTGAGCAAACGGATACCCGACACAGGCTTTACGAGAAAATCATATGCCCCATGCCTCATCGCGGTGATCGCGCGGTTGAGCGAGCCGTCGGCGGTCACGACGATTACAGCAGGGTTACCCTTGCTAGCCGGCAAGGCATCAAACAGCGTTAGCCCGTCACCATCGGGCAATTGCAAATCGAGGAGAACGACGTCGAACTGCTCCGTTGCCAGCGACCGGCGCGCCGCTGCCAAAGTCTCACACAGGCTGACCTCATGCCCGGCATCTTCGAGCTGAGCAGCGTAGCCGAGCGCCAAAGAGGCGCTGTCTTCAACGATGAGAACTTTGGCGTCTGGCATTATTGGATCCTGAAGAAAGCTGTTCTGCCCGAGGGGTCGCG
Organism: Qipengyuania sp. S6317L1; assembly: GCF_023015615.1. GTDB lineage: Bacteria > Pseudomonadota > Alphaproteobacteria > Sphingomonadales > Sphingomonadaceae > Erythrobacter. The sequence continues at coordinate 467,008 of NZ_JALKAJ010000002.1, forward strand.
GTCGAGCCAATCGATCGAGCGGGTATCGCCAAAATGCTTCATGCAACCTTGAACGAGGCCAAAGGCGATATGGGCGAACGGGCGGTGGGAGGAATATTCGACGACAAACCCATCGCCATCTTTTCTGGAGGCAACCTGCGGCGGAACCGCGTCAGGATATAGCACGCGCACCTCTTCGTGGATGTGATCCTCGATATGGGCGAGCATGCCTTCAGCCGTTGGATAGCGTTCGATCAACTCTGTGTAGAGGACTGTAAAACGGTCGAACAAAAACTTTCCAAATGCCTCGCAAAGATCGTTCGCGTCTGCGCCCGTGATTCTGGACGCCGAGGTGACAACCTGTACGGCTTGCTCCCAAGGGTAGCGCGAGACGCGTGAAAACGCGCCGCCATGAGGTAGCTCAGCGCCTTCAAGAACCTGCTCTGTGAAGCTTGGCCCGCCCGTTGCATCAAGGAAGCCGACTAGCTCCGCATAGATAATACCCTTCATTCAAGACATCTCCGGTGATTTGCTTTGTCTCTCAATATGCAAACTGCGTGCCGGAAATTTCGCGGTTTAAGAACGCTTTGACACGACCAAAGTCTCGCATAATGCGAATATATTTGCAAATCGCAAAATTCACTGACGCATTTTGCAATTACTCAAACTCGAAGCTTTCGCAATGCGCGCATTTCTGCGGTTCCGCTCGATTGGCACGATCCTTGAGAATGGTGGGGCAAACACCGCTCAGGGAGTATCACAATGTTCCGTTCTATCGTCCACAAAGCCATGGCAGGTGCGGCCAGCCTCGCGCTTCTGTCAGGCTGCGTTGCCGGCCCTGCCCCTGCCAACCTTGCAAGTTCGGCCTACGCGCCGGGCCAGATTGCATGGCAAGGCAGCAAGCAGCCTCAAGGCGATTGGATCACCGATGCGCCTGTTGCCCGCGGCGCGCCTACCTGCAGTTGGCAAGCTCCGCGCGAACTCGACACCTACACTCGTGTTTCGCCAGCAAGCTTTCTGGACCGCACCGCACCTCTTGGCGCAGGCGACCGTTTGGAAATCACTGTCCTTGGGGACCAGGACAAGCTTACCGGGACGTACGTTATCGGAAGCGATGGTACTTTAGCTGTTCGTGGGCAGCGCCCGGTTCAGGCGTCGGGCCTGTCGATCGCGGATCTGACTGCACGCCTGCGTCAGCAACTCGTTGACGCCAATATCGTGCGCCCGCTGCAAAACGCCGTTCGTATCGCCTTGATCGAGAATGCCGGCGTATCGGTTTTTGTGGGGGGCGCAGTCTTTCAGCCCGGTGCTGTGCGCGCAGGCGAGCGTGATCCGGACAGCCGCATCGGCCTTCGAGAAGGCGCGGTAAGCGGTGATGACAATGTCAGCCGCACTGTGGCTGGCGCGATCCGCGCAGCCGGGGGCGTTCGCCCGGACGCCGATGTCCAGCGCATCTATCTCTTGCGCAACGGGACCTATGCTGAATTCGATCTCTCCGGTTTCGTCCACGGTTGGTCGAGCCGCGATGTATCTGTGTCCAGCGGTGACCGCATTATCGTGCCGAGCCGAACCTGCTTCAATGCGGACCTTGTCCGCCCCACCGCGCTGACTGCACCTGGCATCCGGGTTTACATGTCGAACCTGACCCGCAGCGCAATGAACAATGCGGGCGCTGCCATCGGCCACCAGACCACTTCACTGCCATATGGCACCCGCCTTCTTCAGGGGCTCGTTGCAGCCAATTGCGTTGGCGGAAGCTACATGCAGGCCGATCGCCGCGCAGTGCTGATTTCGCGCAACCCGATCAACGGGCAGAGCATCGTGATCGAGCGTGATATTGAGAAACTGGTTCGCGGTGCCAACCGCGATGCGCTCAACCCCTATCTGATGCCGGGAGATGCCATCGCCTGCTATGACAGCCGCTGGACAAACTTTCGCGAAGCCGTTGGTCTGGTCACCGATGCGGTGAATACGGTGACCCCCGCGATCCTGCTGGATAACGCTCTGTGAAGAGCTTTTCCCCTGATCTTGAACGGGTTGCTCCGCCCCGGCGCCTCATGCGCCTTTGGGTCGTGGTGCGCGATGGCCTGCCTTCAGTTGGGCGTTACCGTCGTTACATCGCGGCGCTGGCGGGTCCACTGGCACTCATATGGGTGCTGACGCTCGGCTATATCGTGCTCGCCCCCGACCGGTTCGACAGCCGCATGACGCTTATCCTGCCCGGCACAGGCGTCGGCGCGAGCATGAACCTGGAATCGATTGGTCAGGCGACTACCAACACCTCATCGGCATTCTCCTCCCCCAGCTTGAGCCCGACGGAAAATTACAAGCGACTACTGATGTCTGACCTCGTCCTGCGTGTTGCGGCGGGCATTGCTGGTGAGGATGCAGACAGTTTCCCTCAGCCTGCCATCAAACTCATCGATCAGACGAACCTGATCGAATTGCGCATGAGCGCTGGCTCGCCCGAACAAGCGCAATTGCGCATGGAAGCACTTCAGAAATCATTCGACACCGCGCTCGATACGTTGCGCGATGGTGAAGCACGCGCCCGCGAAGAAGCCGACGCGTCGCGCATTGCCGAGCTTGAGCGCAAGGTCGACGAGGCGCAGCAGGCTCTGCTCGATTTTCAGGGAAAAACGGGTCTTGTCTCGCTCGACCAGTTCGCAGGACGGATTACGGCTCTCGATCAGCTTAAGGCAAACGAACGCGACCGCCGTGTACGCGTGGCAGAGATCGGTGCGGCGGCGTCGCGATTGTCTTCGACACTCAACATTTCCCTCCCGCAGGCGCGCCGTGCGATGCAGTTGAAGGCAGATCCCCAGTTTCAGGAACTGCTTGGCCGCTACGCCAAGGTAAGCGGCGAACACGCTGAAAAATCGGGCACTTTGGGCGACGCACATGCGAGCATCGAAAAACTCGCCGCCGAGCAAGCGTCGCTGCAAAACGACCTTGCCCGGCGCGGCGAAGCGTTGACGGGCATCGATGGCGCGGCTGTCATCAAGCTTGCTGACCTTTCCGTCTCGAACACGCGCGAAAACCTCTTCGCCAGCCTATCCGAGCGTGACAGCGATCGCAGTGGTCACGGTGCAGCTCTTGCCGAACTTCGCCGCCAGATCGCGGCACAATCGGCTGACACCGAGGAGCAGGTAGCACAGGCTGCGCAATTGGCCGATCTGCTGCGCGACCTGCGTGTTGCCGAAGCGGTGTTCAGCTCTGCTCTGGCGCGGCTCGACACCAACAAATCGGACCCGTTTGCCTCCTATCCTCTGGTCCAGACGCTCGAGGCGCCTTCGCTTCCGCGAACCAGATCGGCGCCTTCACCGCTGTTCGTTATCGCTGGTGCCATGGGTGCCACTGTATTCGTCCTTATCGGGTTCTTGCTGCTATGGCTGAGACAGCCAATCATCCGCAAACTGCTGCCGAACGGCTGATCGCCGGGACCATCCAGTGGACCTGGGCGTTGTGGCTGGTCGGTGGGCTGTACATCGCCGGCCCGGTGCTCGGTTGGGTTATGGCCGGTATGGCAACGGTGGCGCTTTATCTTGGCCAGGCAAAGCCAGGCGCGATCCCGTCGACTGTCTGGATCTGGCTTGCTGCCATGCTGGCGATGCTGCTCATCTTGTGGGTCGGCCATGCCAATTTCGAGCTGGGGATTGCCAAAACCATCAAGTCGAGCATCGGCTGGGCGAAAGGCTGGGCGCTGATTGCCTTGTTCGTGTTCGCCGGTGCGTTGCTCGATATTCGCGCAAGCGTGATCTATCGGGCCGTATGCAAGCTGGGTTTACAGACCCTGATCTTCCTGCCGATTTTCCTTTTGGCGCCCTATATCGGACTGCCGGAGCTTCTTTGGACCTCGCCGCTTAAAATCCTTGGCGGCGCGGGGCCGGAGTATTTCGCAGCGCAGCTTTACACGATTGAGCCGGGGGCTGGCTCGCCGCGCTGGCAGTTCTTTGCACCGTGGTCGCCTGCTGCTGGAATGATGGGCGTGTTGTATGTCCTCCTTTCAGCGCAAGAGAAACATCGCGGATGGAAAGCGGTCGGTATTGCCGGCGGGTTGGTGCTCGCGCTGTTTTCGCAATCACGCCTGGCACTCGTTGCCCTGATCGTGATCGTCCCGTTCGTTTGGGGCGCGAGCCGTATGGGCAAGGGACATCTCTGGCTAATGGCTGCCCCGGCCGTATTCGCGCTTGGCATCTTCGGCCCAATGCTGATCGAGCTAGTGGACAGCGCCGTCAGCGAATTTTCCGCCGCGCGTGCCGATTCCAGCCGGGTCAGGGCCGCACTTGGCCGGATTGCGATCCATCGCTGGGAGACAGAGGCCTATTGGTTCGGGCACGGCATCGTCGAGAACGGGCCACATCTGGTCGAATACATGCCAATTGGCAGTCACCATTCCTGGTATGGTCTGCTATTTGTGAAAGGCCTTTTGGGCGCGGCGTCTCTCGCTGTTCCGCTTGTTGCGACTTTCCTTGTGCTTCTTGTCAAAGCGCAAGCGGATCGAACCGCTCGGGCCGGATTGGGCCTTGCTCTTGCACTGGTGCTCTATTCCTTCGGTGAGAACCTCGAAATACTCGCCTATCTTTATTGGCCGGCCCTCGTGGTCATCGGGATCGCGCTGCGCAGAAGTGATTGAAACGGCATCTTCCTGTCGCAAGGGGGTGAATACAGAAAGGCCGCCGAGTTCTTATGAAATTGGCGGCCGTCTTGTGTGCAGTTGCGGGCGCGAAAGGGATCTAAACAGGAGCTTGTTTGATCAACTGGGCCCACCGCAAAATGATCGTGTCCGCCTGTGCCTTTGCGGCGCTACGACCCGTTTCGCCCATAGCGGCGAGATCGCATTGCACGAGGGAATGGATCGCCTCTGCGATGGCATCAGCTGTGTCCATTCGTGCCACTAATCCAGCTTTGCCAACCTGCTCTGGCAATCCATCGACATCAGCGACCAGAATTGCCCGGCCCGCCATGCGCGCCTCGGTCGCAACGAGCCCGAATGCCTCACAACGAGAAGGCACGACAACCGCATCGCAGTGTGCAAGAAAGTCGGCAGGGGAGCTGCTTGGCCCGAGCACTTCGACATTGCGCAGATCAGCCGCCCAAGCTTCAAGCTCGGCGCGATCGGGCCCCTCTCCGAAAACGGTCAGCGTAGCAGTATCAGGAGAAACTCGGCGCATAGCCTCGATGAGCGGCGCGAAATTCTTTACCCGCGCATAGCGGCCATAGGCCAAGAGCCGCACAGGCCGGTCAGTCGCTGGCTGTGCTGCTGGCACCGAATACAGTTCATCGCGGTCGGTCCAGGGATGTATCACCCGAAGTTTGTGCGATGGTATGCCAACCTCCTCGCCAAGCCAGTCACATTGCGCATTCGAAACGCACACAATCTCATCGACCAAAAAGGACGCGATCTTCAACATCGTCCTAAAGCGCACCTTGGACTGCACATTGTGCTGTTCAAATGCGCGGGTGTAGCTGTGCTCGACATGCACGATACGTGTGCGCGGGTTGCGCGCGCGCAGGCTGGCGAGAAAGACCAGCCGCTTCCACGATAAAGCCATATGATCGATGATCAGCGCCGCATCCAAACGCGCTGCCAGCTTCGCGTCAGGGTCAACCGACACGACCTTCGAGCGGGCAAGACGTCGGAGCGCTGGCTCTTCGAAAAGAGTGACAGCACGGGTCACCCCGCCCATCCCGAAATCATCGAGCAGATGTGCGACTTCAATCACGCTGCATTTTTCAGGTAAGGGCGCATCAGCGCAGTGAAACGTTCATGACCCAGCACAGAGCCAATCGCGACAGCGCCAGCCGTTACGACCGTTTTTCGTGGCTCTTGTGCAAGGATGCGCGGCTGAAGGCTAAACGCCTTGCGCATCAAATCGCGCGCAAGTTCGAAGTTGCCAAGCTGAACCGAACGCCGCGCGAGGTAGCGCAGCTGATAAGCGCGCGCCGTATCACCATGTTCGGCAACAAAATCCGGCGCATAGCTGCGCAGCTTGCGCAGCATCCTGGTCCAGCTGAGATATTGCTTCACGACGTTCGCAGACAAGGCTCCTGGTATAATCCGGTAGTCGGTCAGCAGGCCGTCAATTCCGGCAAATACGACCCCGTGCTTGACGGCGAGCCGTATCCACAATTCGATATCTTCTGACTGGCGAAAGCTTTCGTCAAACCAGCATCCGCGGCTGGGGTCTTCAGGATGGGTGAAAGCAGCAAGATCGAGCGCAGTCTTGCGCAGAACCGGCGCGCTGCCATTGCCAACCGGATTGCGGCAGATGATGTCACGTGCGCTGATCCGGCCAAGCTGGGGACGCATAGCAACGCTCAAGACAGCGCCGTCACAATCGATCATCCGCGAACCGGCATAGCTTACGCCGATCTCGGGGTTCGCCATGAGGTGAATGTAGTGCAATGCGAGCTTCTCACGATGCCAGATATCGTCACTGTCCAACAGGGCGACAAATTCACCTCGAGCGTGAGAAATGCCTGTGTTACGCGCACCGGCCAGTCCGCGATTTGCCTGACAAACAATGCGGATGCGCGGGTCGGAAAATCCGCGCACTAGGTCCATCGAGGCATCTGTGCCGCCATCATCGACACAGATCAGTTCGAAATCGCCAAAAGATTGGTCGAGCACTGACTGTACCGCTTCGCCGATGAATTTCTCGACATGATAGACCGGCATAACGACAGAGATTTTTGGATGGGTCATGGGGGTGTCTCCTGAAATCAGAAAGGTTTAGGCAAAGACGGCACGGCGCAAGGGTGCGGGCAAAGCTCCCCCGGCGATCACGCTACCGAGGGTAAAGAGGCTGCGAGTGCCGCCCGCCATGAAGCTGCTCCGATCGGCATTCAGCCCGCGCCTCGCAAAGGAGCGCGCCACGTGAATTGAGGCGCCAGCGCGCAAGGCGCGGCGGGTCAGGTAGCGACAGTAGGTAGCCTCGGCTTTCGCAAGCTCGGCGCCATTGATCCAGCACGAGGCAAAGCGACGCCAGTGCGAAAGCATCGCCTCAAAGTCACATGAAAGGCCATCCTCGCTCATGCGATAACGGGTGAGGCTTTGGTCGATGCCCTGAATAAGGCCGCCATCTGCGATCACGCGGGCGAGCAGTTCCTGATCCTCGGCATAGCGCATGGATTTGTCAAAGCCTCCAAGGTTCAGAAAGGCTTCCCGTTCAATCACAAGGTTCGACGTTGTGCAGACCGGGTTTTCAACCAGCACGTTGGTTACGTCGAGATAGCCCGCCGGGACATTCGAAAAAGTCCGCCCCCGCGCGATCTTGCCGCGTCGCTCCGGAGCGAATTCAACCTTGGCGAAACTTGCGGTCAACTGCGGGTCGAGCGCGTGGATGACGCGATGCTGAGCCAGCTTGTCAAATTGCCACTGATCATCGGCATCGAGAAATGCGATCAGTTTTCCTTTGGCGAGTGATGCGCCATAGTTACGCGTTGCCGATACGCCCGAGTTCGGGTGGGAAACCACGCGGATCCGCCAGTCCATCACCGCCAGGTCGAGCATGACATTGAGTGTGTTGTCTGAAGATCCATCATCCACGATGATGATTTCGAAGTCCTGATCGCTTTGACCAAGAACACTCGCGACCGTCCCGCGCAAGGTTGCCGCAGCGTTATAGGCAGGGATGATGACAGAGAAGTGGGCAGCAGACATTATTGGTCTCCTTTGGCAATGACAGGGCGGATGGGACGGGACGGCAGAAACGGGAGCGCCGCGGCAGGGATCAGGACAAAAGCAAGGCCCGCGCAAAAACCGATACAGGCCGCCATGAGGCTGAATTGTGCACCAAGCGATACGCCGAGCAATGCAACCGGCGTTGTGATCGCCATCAGCATCGTCTCGGCATAGGGTGTGCCCAACGCGCGGAAGCGGGCTCCAAGAAGCGCGGCAATAAACAGGGGGATTGCGGCACACGCCAGCAGCGACAGGTATGGCGTTGCCTCAACCCAACTGTCGCCAAAAACGATCGGGACATAGACGGGTGCCAGCAGCGCTTGTGCAGCAACCAGCGGGACGACCACCCCAAGGCCGGTCACGAAAGCCCGCCTGAACTCGCGTTCGAGTTCCTCCCCACCCATCGTCGCGAGATGAGGGAAGAGAACCAGATTGCTTGCCGTGACAAGTGATTGCGTGATGCCAAGACCTGCGTTGAACGCGAAGTAGTAAAGGCCAAGCGCCTCGGTCCCGAGCAACGCACCAACGAGCAGCTTGTCACAGTGCAGGCGGGCAGCGGTAAGTAACTCGGAGGCGAGAATGGCGGGGCCAAAACTGGAAAAGGCGCTTAGAGGTGCGTGCCCGGCTGTATGATCGGGCGACCATTCATATGCGCGCCGCGCAAGGACGAGCCAAAGCGGAGCGGTAAGCAATTTGGGCAGGACGATCGCCCAGGGACTGGGCCAGGCAACTGCCAGAGCAACCGTGAGAGCACAGTCGGCAATGTTTTGCGCGGCTGCCACCCTCGCGGTTGCCCCCATGCGCTGCGCGCGCATGGCCAGGAAGATCTGAACCAGTCCAGCTGGCATGAAAAGATACACTGCACACAGAGCCGCCAACATCATGGCCACATCACTCAGGCCGAAGGCGAATTTTGCGATGGCTGCGATCACAAGCTGCGCCCCTGCGACATTAAGGCAGACGATCCAGAACAACCGCGCGGCGGCGTTGCAGATCGCGGATAGTTCCTCATCATTTGCTCTTATGATCCGCTGCCCGATGCCGACATTCGTGAGCACGCGCACGAGTTCAAACACGCTCAGCGCAAGCGCAGCCGTGCCGAGCATGGAAGGCGAGATTTGCCGCGCGACCACCAGAATCGCGCCCAGCCGGACAATACGTGTCACAGCTTCAGCCGAGCCATAGGCCAGCATCCCGCGGGCAAAGGCCGGCCAATGCTCAGGCATAACGAAAGTGCGAATTGCGGCGTGCATTCTTTCCTCGCGATAAGTTCGAGGGAAGAAGTTCAACTTTCGTGCCAATCTATCGAATGGCGCAAATCGGCGGTTTTCGAGGTTAAAGGCTGCCTAAATTAGCGAAACGATCCAATCGTTTTGCAAATTGCAAAGAATCGACAGTGCAAAATGCGAAAAACGCTTAAGACGACGATATCGAATTGGGGCCAATCAGGAAAAACCACCATAAATTAGCGGCTTAAGAATTTGGCACGGGCGTTGCGAACTCCTCGGCAAGACCATCCAAGGAGCTTGTCCGATGAAATATACCCCCTCCAGCGACTTCCGCTTCGTTTCCAACACCGAAGTATCAGACCGCATTGAAGCGAGCCGCACGTGGCCAACCACGAAGCTTTTTGGTCTGCCCCTTGTTCAGGCTAGCCGCAGCGCGATGGCTCGCCACATCCTTGCACTGGTGGGGGCGCGCAAAAGGTCCACAATCAACTTCGTCAACGCGCATTGCATCAATCAGCAGCGCAGCGATACTTCTTATCGTGCCGCACTCGAAGGAAGTGATCTCCTGCTCCCTGATGGTGTCGGATTGGAGATAGCCGCCAAAATGAACGCGGAGCAGTTTGGCGAAAACCTCAACGGCACCGATCTCTTTCCCGAGCTTTGCCGCGAGGCCGAGGACGAAGGCACGGGTATTTTTCTGCTTGGCGGGCTTCCCCATGTCGCGGATCGCGCAGCCGATTGGGCGACGACGCAATTCCCGGCTCTGCGCATCGCTGGAACGCAATCGGGCTATTTCAACCCGTGTGACGAAGATGCCCTCATTGAACGGATCAACCGCTCTCATGCCGGCATCGTTCTGGTCGGTTTTGGTGTCCCTCTTCAAGAAAAGTGGATCGCACGCAATCGCCACAAGCTTACCGCTCCGGTGGTCATGGGGGTTGGCGGATTGTTCGACTACTACTCGGGCCGCATTGCGCGTGCGCCAAAATTCGTGCGCGCATGCAAGAGCGAGTGGATCTGGCGCCTTGCCATGGAGCCGCGCCGGATGGCCAAACGTTATGTCGCGGGCAATGCGCAGTTTCTGGCTCACTCCATGCTTTTCGCAGCGCGACAAAAAGGCGCATTCGACTATGCGAACACTATTGCAAAGCGCGCGATGGATATCGTGGGCGCGAGCCTCGCGATCATGGCATTGTTGCCCATATTTATTGCGACCGCACTTGCCATCCGGCTTGAGGATGCAGGGCCGGTCTTTTTTAGTCAGACCCGCATCGGTGCCAATGGCACGCCCTTCAGCATGATCAAATTCCGGTCCATGTACACCGACGCCGAAGAACGCCGCAAAGCTCTGTTGTCGCAGTCAGAACGCGACGGAACCTGCTTCAAAATGCGCAATGATCCGCGCATCACACGCACCGGCCGATTCATCCGGCGCTTTTCGATCGATGAGTTGCCGCAGCTCTTCAATGTGCTGGGTGGTAGCATGTCTCTGGTCGGCCCTCGCCCTGCTTTGGCCAGTGAGGTCACCACCTATCGCGGAACCCACTGGCAGCGCCTCTGCGGCAAGCCCGGCATCACCTGCACATGGCAAGTTCGGGGACGCGCCGAGATTCCGTTTGAGCGCCAAGCCATCATGGATCGCGCCTATTTGAAGCGAACCAATCTGTGGGTGGATATCAAGCTGCTGCTGTGCACTCCCGGTGCGGTCTTGGGAGGACGCGGCGCTTACTAATCCTCGCTGACAAGAGCGCGATAAAGATCATCGAAGGCGAGCAGGCTTGCAGCAATTTCCTGGCGCAAAGCCGCGCTGGAAAAGCCGGGATCGTCAGCCAGCCGTTCGCGGTAGCGGGTAAGTTCTTCGACAATCCCGATTGCGCCCACATTGATCGCAACACCCTTGAGGCTATGCGCGGCGCGAGAGAGTTCTTCTGGATTGCCGGATTTGGCCGCTTTCAGAACCTCTTCGCCATAGTCACTGATGTCCTTTTTGGCGGCCTCACGCATGCGGTCGCGATAGGATTGGGGCAGATCGAAGAAGACCCGTTGAAACAATTCATGGTCAAATCGCGCATTGACCGGCTGCACCGATTCCCTGCCAATCAACGCCGTGCGGATCGCCGTTTCAAGCTCCTCGCGGCGCACTGGTTTGGTCAGACACGCAGTCATACCCGCCAAGATCAGCTCTTCGCGTTCGGTTTGCAGGCTGTGGGCCGTCACGCCGATCACCGGGATGCGCGATGCTGGTCCACTCATGGCGCGAATGGCCTGTGTCGCCTGTTTACCATTCATGATCGGCATCATCGCATCCATCAAGATAACGTCAAAAGACTCAGAACGCACAGCTTCAACTGCTTCTACGCCATTGGTCACAATGACCGCTTCATATCCCATAGATTGAAGCATGCGTTCCAGTACGTAGCGATTGCTTTCCGTGTCTTCAGCCAACAACACCTTGGGCGCTTTGGCGCCGGCCTCTAGCTCATCGTGCTCTCCAAATGAGACATCGGGGGCGAGCATTCCCTGTGCGGCTGCTCCCTGATTGCTCTGCTGAAACAGCCTTGATGCGATTTCAACCAGTTGATCGGCAGCTTCCCTGACGACATCGAAGTCCTTCGATCGCTGAGGCAGTTCATCCGCCAACAATTCGAGCCCGCCGTTGAGGGAATTGAGAGGAGTGCGGATTGCGTGCGCCATCTCGCTGAGAAACTCCGTGCGCGCTTTCAACGCCTGTGCGGTTTGCTGCTGTTGTTCGGTAAGCTCACGGCTAAGGTCATTAAGTTCGCGTACGCGGCGCTCGGCGCGCAATTGCAAGGCACGCACAGTGCGCTCATTCGCCCTGCTCAGTGTGATGTCACGCACCGTGCCATAAACGCGCGAAGAGGCTTCTTCGCTACCTGCATCGCGCCTGATCGTCCAGCTGAGCCAATGTGTTGCGCCCGTGTCAAAACGAAGGATGCGGTGTTCAAATCGGTGCTCGACACCCGGCTTCAGCTTTGTGAAGAACGCGATGCCGTCACGCATGATCCGCTCCCGATCGAGAGGATGGAGCGCCTCGACCAGCTTCTCGAGTGACCCTTCGGTGCCGTCTGGAAGTCCGAGCAGACTGCCCGCCCCCTCCGAGGCCGTGAATTGCTTGCCCTTCTCCCCGTAAATCGTCGCCATTTGTCCCGTCGTCTGGGCGGCTAGTAGTTTGCGGCTTTCAATATCGAGCTTCTTGATGAGCTCGCTTTCGCGCTGACTCAATTCCCTGTTAGCGCTGTCGAGTTGGCGCATCCGTCCTTCGAGCGCATTTTCCGCATCCAGCAGCGCCCGTTCGGCCCGGTCGAGCCGGACTTTCAGGATGCGAACCTGTTCATCTACTGGAAGTTCCTCAAGACTGCTCATCGGCTATCCTGTTCAACAGTTCGGGCAGTTGGCGCATCATGGCACTGCCCGGTATGGTCATGATCGGGGCTTCCGCCTCCCCGTTGACCTCAATGCTCTGGCGATCATCTGCGATTACGATGATGCACGAAGCGAAATTCCAAAGTTCGCGCGCAATAGTGGACCTGCTGTTCGCATCGCACAGAATTACGAGGGGACGCAGTTCTTGCTGATGGTCACCCAAGTCATTTTCGCTGGTCAGCACCCTCCAGCCCGAATGCGCTGCCACCGCTTCCGCCTGGATTTGCTTGGTTGCGGTCTCCATCGCGATAAAGACCCCTCCCTTGGCCCCGTCCTGGTCGTGCCGGGCGGTTTCGTCCTTGGCCGACTTAAGAGGAAGCAGGATAGTGAATGAGGTCCCCCGCCCCACTTCGCTGTCGACTTCGATCTCACCGCCCATTGCGTCGACCAGATCGCGGGCAATGGAAAGGCCTAAACCTGCCCCGACCGAGCGCCCCAGCGAGTCTTTACCGCTCGTGTCGAACGGGTCGAAAATGGTGTTGAGGCGATGTTGGTCCATGCCTGATCCAGTATCCGACACGACAAACACCCATTTTTCCTCATCATCGGCGGGCGGCGCGACATCGATGGTCACGGCGCCTGCTTGTGTGAATTTGACGGCATTGCTGACGAAGTTCGCCAGCACCTGCTGAATTCGTGCCGGATCACCCATGGCTTGATCATCGCAAACAGCTGCAACCTCGATGCGGAGGGCTTTGCGGCGGGCCAGGGGCCGAAACAGCTCGGCCACCCGCTGCGCCAGCGCGCTTGGGCGAAATCTCTTTTCTTCGCGTTGCCCGTCATCGTGCGAAAGCTGTGCTTGCTGGAGGATTGCATCGAGCGTGTCGAGCAAGGCCTGACAGGAATCTTCCATCAATTCGAGCGCGCGCTCTCGTTCGGTTGCAGAACGCTCGCGTTTTAGCTGATCGATGATGCCCAGGACGCCTCCCAGCGGAGTGCGGATCTCGTGAGATACGGCTGCAAGAATGTTCGTGCGAGCCTCAAGTTCGGCTTGGGCTTTGTCGCGTGCTTCGATCAGGCTGCGTTGCGCTTCCTTTTCGCTCGTGACCTCCTGCAGGATGCCGTAGAATGCGATCAGGCCTTCCTTTGCCACCGGATTTTCAAAGGCTGCAATACCGCTTATGCGCTGTGTTCGCACCACGCCTTTTGCGGTCACAACATTGGTTTCGAACGCGAAGTCTTCCTTTGCCTCGATGATGTCATCGACCGTCTTGGCAAAGCTCTCGCGCTCGTCGTGCGGCACAATCTCCGGAAGACGAGCCAGCGGGATGGGCATATCGTTGAGCCCGATATTGCTTCTGACCCAGGACGAAAACTCGATAGTGCGACGTTTGGGATCAACGACGAAGTGCCCCATACGGGCTGACGCATGCGCCCGTTCAAGGAACAGCATTTGCTGTTTCAGCTCATAGATTGCGTCCACACTTCGATCCCGACCTCTGGTGCTAGTCTTCGGTCAAGTAATAGCAGGATTGGCTGAACAAACCATCAAGGATGACCGATTTGGAGCTAGCACAAAATGTAAATTACTGTTCGCTTCTATGCACTCCAAGCCTCGAGCCGATAGAAGAACGGTCGTGCAAATCGGCTTGCGACCCGCAAAACGCATCAATTGTGTGAGTGGTTAATGGCGGAGAGACAGTCCGCCTAGATAGCTATTTATTCAATTGAATTAATTTGATTAGATTCAAAGCCATCTATAATCCCCCCACAATTCTCCCCACGTTCACTGCTCTCACCAGTCGGTATGTCGCCATTCGGGAGGCTTGGTTGTGCGCGCCTTCAATCGCTTTTCCTCCGAGTTGACTATGAGTCCCGTCACACCCAACGAGACTACAGCGATGGAAATGGCACCAACCGCTTCCCAAAAAGCGTGAAGGTCAAAAGTTGTCAGCACATAAATTCCAAGCCCCAGCATGATAGGCCAAATGAGTTGGCCTCGCGCGAGCGCCAGCTCCTCTGCCAATCGTGACCGATCCTCGACTAGATTATGCGTTAACTCATCGTGATAGTTCTCCAATCGACTCTCAAGTCCAACTAGATGCCTTTGAAGGTCATTGTTCGTCATGTTCCACTAACTCCCTCAGTTGCACCAACCCCTCCTATTGCCCCACTTACGGGCAAGCCCTTCATCCACCAGCCGCGCGCCAAGTGAATATTCCCGGCGAGACACTACGGCTAAAATACGCCCATATCGATCCGTCCCGCGCGTCTCCAACCGAAACGGTCCAGCATTGAGCAATTGGGCAAGCCGCGCGGTGGAAGCTTCAGCACTTCTCTTTTCCGCAGCGCATAGCGGGTTACTAATCTCTGGCGCGTCAATATCGGCAATCCGGTACTTCACCCGATCAAGCCAAAACGTGTCGCCATCCACAACGCAAGTGACCCGCCGACCCGCGCCGCAAATCGGGAATTGCTTGCCAGACACTTCCGCTGCCATCGTCAAACTTGTCGCTAGTGCCAATGCCAGCAAATTCGCCTCCTAATTGCGCCGCTCAGAGCGATATGCGGGCGATGCAAGGCCATCCGCAAGCTCTGCCCCCGGAAACGCCCTCACAAAAGCCGTAGCGGCCTCAGTATCTCGAAAATAGAACGCCGCCGTACTGCAAGCCATTCCCGGCTGGTTATGGCAAGCGTGATTGAACGCCCCGATATTCTCATTCAGCCAAGAGTGCATATTGTCCAAAAGCGAACCAAGGCCCCCGGCTGGAACCCGCACCTTCACCCTTACAGGAAAAGCCAAATCATCTCGCTTTGCTTGCCGAATCGAATGTCGTGACATGATTGGAACAATACAAGAACATAGGCGAACGGCAACGAACTTGCATCATTCGAGAATTTAGCTAGGCTGAGGATATGAGCAACCCTTTCATGGATAAGATTTTTGTCGGCAACCCAGTCGATATTGGAACCAGCGCAAAGCGCTACAGCAATTTGCTTATGGCAGGCGAAGAACCAACACTTGAGTTTAAAGGCCTTCGCGATGGGATGGTTTTCACAAACAAACGGATATTGGTTTGGAATGCTCAAGGAATCACGGGCAAGAAAACTGAGGTAACCTCATTTCCTTGGCGCTCAATCACTGCTTACGCGATTGAAAATTCTGGCACTCTCGATCTTGATGCAGAGTTGAAAATTTGCGGTTCAGGCTGGGGCGTTTGCGAGGTCCAAATGACAAAAGGCACCGACGTTTCTGCTGTTGCAGAGGCATTTAATTCGCATCTGTTGGCCTAAACTCTTTTCGGTAAATTCTTATTTTTCGCTTCGCGCGCGCGCGCGCGGGAGAAAAACTGACTTAGCGATAAAACAAACGATTGCCCCCGGTTTCCAGCCGCAAAGCCCTAGAGATTGCGCCACCCCTTCCCTAGCTCTCCGGTGAGCCGCGCCATAGTCGCACTCATTTCGAGCGCGCAAAGCTCATCTAGGCGCAAGTATTCTTCAAAGTGCCTGTCATAGGTCCGCTGCCACATTCCTTTAGGCCTTCTTGGGAAATTGCCCCAGCCTTGCGGACACCCCAGTTTCTTTTGAAGCCGAAAGAGCATTTCAAAGGGCCTATCTCGCGCCGCGTCTCTTTGTGATTGATAGCCAAGCCGCCAAGCCTTGCGAGACGCGAACCGATCACCGCCGGGGGGAAGGTAAAGCTTGCCCACGCGAATACCCCGATAGGGGCAAATCATCCACCAGCGTTTCCCGCCAAAGTTCGGCTGGGTGAAGGTCAAAGCGATTGTCTGATTGACACACTCCGCATCATCGCCTTTACTGCGTGTGTAGGTGAGTTTCAGCCGCTCGCTTCCCGGCTCGTGCATCAAGGCGTGATAGCCAATCGATCCGCTGGGAGAGCCGTTGCAAGACCAGCTAAGCGTGCCCGCTTGGGAGGTGCCGCTTTTTGCTAGACCTCGGCGCAACATCCACGCCAAATCGATCCGCAAGCAATGCTCAGCGATTGGCCTTCCGCCATAGCGCCCAGAACCGTATCCGCCCATCCAAGTGACATAGGAATCGGCTGGAATCTCAGCCAGACATTTTCCTAAATCATTAGAAGTTTTCTGCTTTTGGAACGCCTAGAAACTAAATCGAACCCGTGATCGATTGCGATTACGACTCTTGCATGTATTAGTGCATCTCTCTTCAGCCTAATCCTCGCGAGAAATCATTGGCAAAGCACGTAAACACCACAATCCGTTACGATGGTCCCGCGCTTAAGGGGCACGAAATGGACGTGCAAGACCTCGCCCCAGCGCTTCTTGCCTTGGCCGAGATTGCTAAGACTGCGAATAAGCAGGTCAATGGTGACCGTGCTTCCATCAAAGTTCTTGTGAACGCTGACACCGAACAAAAATGCTTCCAATTAGACCTAAGCTTAATCCAATCTTGGATGGATCAAGCATCAATGCTGATAGGCAAAGACAATGTGGCGACAGCACGTCAAATTGCGGAGATAATTGGCTTGGCAGGTCCGCCAGCGGGCGGGCTTTTTTGGCTCTACAAGCGCATCTACGGCAAACCGCGCGAAGACGGTGAAGACACGACGGTTTCCTTTGAAGCTAATGAGGCAACCGGAACCACTATCATAAACATTAATGGAGACGGAAACTCTATCGAGGTTTCAAACCAAACAGCGAAGCTTGCGCAAGACCCAAGGGTCTTACAGCACGTTAAGACTGTATTGGAGCCACTGCACCAGCCGGACTACGAAGACTTTACGATTTTGACTGAAGACAAACCTCTCCTTCAAATTGATCGTGAGGAAGCTCGTCACATCAAGTCGCGAGCGCTTCCATTGCCAAGTGAAACTGAGCCAGAAAGCTTTGTTTCGATGGTCGATGGCCAAGTTGAAATTGTGACTGCGCAATACAAGGGCTCCGCCCAATGGGGTTTATGGTGGACCGGACGCACGCGCCAAATGAAAATTGACGATGAAAGATGGTTAGAGCGGTTTCAAAATGGTGACGAACCAGACGCAAGGCCGGGAGCTTGGCTAGACGTGACGATGGAGATTACGCAGCCCCGAGACAAGAAAAGCCCACCATCGTTTTTAGTGAAGCATGTGAAGCAGATTATCCCGCCGCCGGATCAAGACGACCTGTTCGAATAACAGCGTTTTCTGATGCGTTTTTAAGGCCCGCTAGTTTCATAACACCGTCAACTCTGAGCGAGACATCTATGCCAGGTTGCGCGTCCACCCGCACCGCTTGCCAACTATCTCACCGCCCTCGCCAAAACGCCCCAATCCCAGCCGTTCGCCCGTTTCAGCCTTTCCTGCTTTCAGGAAATAGCGCACCACATTTGCCGCATTTACGCGCGCGCGGTCTTCACTACTTTCCTCTACTTTAGAGAGCCGCCCACCGATCACCGTCACCTTGCTAACCCCGGCGCGATATGTGCCACCAGCCGCCATTATCCAGCGCCGTGTGCGGTTTCTCAGGCTCATTCCGGCTGGCAGGTGCATCAGGATATGGACGTGCTCGCCTTTCCCGCTCGCCCGCTCTCTCACCCAAATCACATAGGCATCGCCGCCCTCGCGCCGCGCTTGTTTCTTCACAAGGTCAATCAGCTTGCCAACAAAGCGCGCCCCGTCCCCCGGTTCGATCCCTGCCAGCCCATAATGCACCGTCCAATGCCGTTGGAATGTCCGCCCGCTATCAAACGCATTGCCCGCCGCTCGCATCAGCTTTTCAATCTGGGCATCGCTTAGATGATAGCTCACCCTATCGGCGCGGTTTCGAGCACCGCCCCATGTGCCTTTGGGAGCCTTATTCGGCTGGGCAAGGTCGCAACTTACAGTAGGACTATAGTTTGCAATCCCCGTGCCAGTTTTGGGCGATTGCCCGTTTTCCGCCGTTATTAAACCGCTATCAAGCGAGTGCGGCGAAGCTGAATCTGACATCGCGGTGAAGTTTCAAGATTGGCAAACGGGGCGCGGCAATCCGGCTGGATCGAAGCGCCCCGCTCGCTTTAGCCTTGAGAGCCGCTTTGAGGCCCTTGGAGAGCCTTTGCCTTCGCGTAGGCGGTCAAAGCGTTGGCAAGGCCCTCTACGGACTCCACAGGCAGGGTCACACCCTTTGCCGTTGCCTTGTCGCCATGCTGGCCAGCCCAGAGGCGAAGCTCAAAGAACAAGCGTCCTTTGTATTCGCGCTCACCAGCGACCAGCCGCCCGTCATGCTTGTCCAATTCCCAAACGGGGGGAGAGGTGAAACCGGGAAGCTCGCTCATTGTCCGCCTCGCGTGTTCCTTGCCTGTTTTATCAGGCAACCCGCCGTTGCGAGACGATAGCGTGCGTGGCGATACTCGCCTTCCAATTCGGTTGTGATGGAAAGCCCATCCTCGCGCATTGCGTGGATCGTACCGCCCAGCCGCGTGTGCCAAGGGTAAGTATCATGTTGGGTCACACCGTTGCGCGCATTGACCAGCATGGAAAGCACACGCGCCCGCTTGCCGTGATAAGTCCAAACGCGGCCCTCACCAGAGCGAAACCGGACAATCGACTTGCTAGTGCCAGCGTCATGGGCGATATGGGGATTGTCGAATGCCTCCACGGGTTTCGGCTGGCCTTTGGACGTTACCGCGTCCGGGGCCTTTTTCTTGTCTGCCATCATGCCGCCTCCCCTTTATAAATGGGGAGCGTTTCCGCCCACGCGATTGCATCGGCGCGAGCTACGCGCGTTGCCGATCCAAATTTGCGGATTTTCAAGCGACCGTCATTCACCTCACGATAGAATGAGGTTTTGCCGATAGAGAAGCGGTCGCAGAAGTCAGCAACCGTAAGCAATTCAGGAAGGTCCATCGATTTATCCATACCCGGATGTTCAGCGCCGGGTGCGCACCTCAGCGAATGCCGGGGTGCACCAAGAATTGGCTATATTCGCGCGTCAAAGCCAATCAATTACGGTGTCACTCGTTTCGCACGGTTGGCACTAATGTTCCATCATCGGCAATCTCGTGGTGCTCGTAACAAGGCCAAGCCAACAAGTGCTCTTCTGCTTTCCAACTAACCCTTATGGCTCTTGCCTTTTTCAGCATTCGAAAGACCTCGCGTCTTGAGATTTTATGCTTTTGAATGGCATCCTCAACGGCTGCCTCTTGCTTAACCCCTTGAGCTACCGCCATGTCTATTTCGTCTGAGACCGCCATCATCATGCGAGCCGATTCCGACGACTTTATGGCTTTTGGTGTTACTCCATCTGGGATTTCACCTACACTAATCCGCATATGAGGATGCGTTCCGCGCAGACCTTCCGCAATCGCCACGAGCAATTCTAGATGCTTATCTGTGACATCATACGAACAAGCCAATCCGAATAGGAGGCTTTCAATGCTCTTTTGGGTAAACGTATTGCGCTCGAAGAACGCCGCATCCTTTTTGAGGCCATTTAAACGCTGAGGTGGCGATCGATATTTTTCGTCATGGGCCATTATTGACCAAAGCTCACAACATTGCTGCCGCTCGCCCCCTCACAATAGCCAGCCCAAGCCGCCATCAACTCGCGCCGCTTTTCCAGCAAGGTTGTCCGCTTGTAAGCCGCAACCGTTTTCTCGCTTACCGTGTGCGCCAAAGCCATCTCGGCAACCGCGTCCGGGAAGTTCGTTTGCTCGGCAACCCAATCGCGAAACGTGCTTCTGAAACCGTGCGGGGTTTCATTGCGCCCCATATCGCGCATTGCTTTGGTTAGCGTCATATCACTGAGAGGCTTGCCCCGGCGCTGTCCCGGAAAGACCAAATCCGTATCGCCGCGCTTGTGCGCTTTCATTCGCTCAAAAAGGGAAACCGCTTCCTGCGATAGTGGCACAACGTGCTCGCGCCCCGCCTTCATTCGCTCGGCTGGAATTGTCCATTGCGCGCCCTCCAGGTCTAGCTCGCTCCACTCAGCCAAGCGAACCTCACCCGAACGCGCCGCCGTAAGGATAACCGCTTCAAGAGCTAGCCGCCCCATGCTCTCGTTTTCGCGTAAATTACGCATAAATAGGGGAAGCTCAGTATAGGGCACCGCCTTGTGGTGCTTTGGCTGTACCCGCTGCTTTGGAAGCGCCTTATCGATCACAGGCAAGGCCAAACCGTTCTCGCGATAGCCCTTGGCAACCGCCCAATCGATCACGGAGTTAATGCGTTGCCGAAGCCGCCGCGCGGTTTCCGGCTTTTCCAGCCATATCGCCGCCAATGCGTCCCGGACCGCCGCCGCGTCCACACTGGCAACTGATCGATTGCCAAACGCGGGGAAAGCGTAAGTCTCAAGCGTGTTTATCCATTGCTGAGCGTGCTTGGCGTTTTTCCAGCTTGCCTTGTGCTCAGCATGAACAAGCTTTGCCGCTTCGGAAAATACCGGAATGCCAGCCGCCTTTTGTCGCTCAGCAACAGGGTCAATTCCCGCCTCTATCTGACAACGTACTTCCGCCGCCCGCTCGCGCGCCAGTTTGAGAGGAACCTTTTTCGCGCTGCCCAGCCCAATATCGCGCCGCCGCCCGTCTTTTTGAATGCGGACAATCCAGCTTTTCCCGCCGCGCTTGCCGATCAAAAGGAAAAGCCCATCGCCGTCGCTATAGCTCCCCGGCTCTTTCACTGCTTTCACTGATGTTGCTGTAAGCTTGCCCATTTGCAAATACCCCCACGTTTCTCCCCACACTATAGGGCGAGCACACAGGAACCGCAAGGTCCACGTCGGAACCGATTAGGTCGCTTACACCATGGGAATCAGGGGTTTTCGTGAAAAGCAGCGAACGGCTGGAAAAGAGTAAATGGCGGAGAGACAGGGATTCGAACCCTGGGTACTCGTGAGAGCACAACGGTTTTCGAGACCGCCCCGTTCGACCACTCCGGCATCTCTCCGCACTGTCTCGTGGGCTGCATTTCCGCTTATTGAAGGCGAATCCAATCCGGTCAAAGACTGTCTGGCACTCACGAGAAGCGCGCCCGTTACACGCCAGCCCGCCGCTTGCCAAGGGTTCTTGACCAAGAAAATGCGGGCATATCTGGAATCACTGACTCCGAAACCGCTTGTTTTGCGTCCGTGAAGGTCCATATTCGAGCAGTTATGGAACGCTCCCAATTCTTCTCCAGTCAAGCGGGCCGGACGATCACGGTCCCGCGGCAAACCCGCAGCCGCTTCGGTATCGGCGAAGTCGTACGCCATCGCCTGTTCGGCTTTCGCGGAGTGGTGTTCGATGTGGACCCGGTCTTTGCCAACAGCGAAGAATGGTATCAGGCGATCCCCGAGGATATGCGGCCATCGCGCGAACAACCGTTTTATCACCTGCTCGCTGAAAACGACGAATCGTCATACGTCGCTTATGTGAGTCAGGGAAATCTGGTTTGCGACAGCGAAGGTGGTCCCGTCGATCACCCGACAGTCCCTGAATTGTTCGAACAGTTCAAGGACGGACGCTATCGGATGCGTCGTTCACTGACACATTGATCGGCCCAGCCGCGCATTAGCTTTTAAGTCGCCAACCTGCGCGCAGAACCGCAAAGACCGCAAGTGCGATAACGAGGTTGAACAGACCAATTCCCAAAGCGGCTACTGCAACCGCGCTGCCATCGCCAATGTCGCTTTCGCCCAGAAAGCCATAGCGGAAGCCCGAAATCACATAGAAAAACGGATTGGCGCGGCTCACCGCCTGAAACGCCGGCGCAAGATTGTCGATCACGTAAAACGTGCCTGACAAAAGCGAAAGCGGCGCGACGACGAAATTGCTGATCGCGGCATTGTGATCAAACTTCTCGGCCCAGATCGAGGTTGCAAGGCCCACCAGGGCGAGCATGACCGCCCCCATCAGCCCGAACCAGATCACTGCCCACAGGTGTTCGACCGACAGCGACACACCGGGCCAAAGCAGCATCGCAACCCCCACCGCGCCACCAACCAGAACAGCGCGCGTGACGGCTGCGCCCACGATGGCCGCCATCATTTCACCAGGGGAAAGCGGAGGCATCAAATAATCGATGATGGTCCCTTGGATCTTTCCGCCCAAAAGCGAGAAGGAGGAATTGGCAAAGGCATTTTGCATCATGCCCATCATAATCAGTCCCGGCGCCACGAAACTTGCAAACTCCACGCCAAGGACCTCGCGCCCTCCTCGGCCGAGTGCAACGGTGAAAATGATCAAAAACAGCAGTGTCGTGACCGCTGGCGCCCAGATCGTCTGCGTCTGGACCTTGAGAAAACGGCGCACTTCCTTCATATAGAGCGCGAACAGCCCCACTCGATTGATTCCGGTAATCACCGGAACACCGCGAGGGGGGAACCGGGTGCTTCGCGCTTGATCATTCTCGTTGGGAGCGCTTACGCTTTGAGGTGTGGCTGAAAAGTCTCTTTCCATGGGATTTCCCGCCTAGGGCCTCTGGTGCATCGTGACAAGCTGCCTATCTAAAGATGGCGTAGAAACACACGCCAAGAAAGAACGGACGTTTTATGAGTTGGACTGACGAGCGCATCGAAACGCTCAAGAAGATGTGGGAAGGCGGTTCAACCGCGAGCCAAATCGCAGAAGAACTGGGCGGAGTGAGCCGCAATGCCGTTATCGGTAAGGCGCACCGCCTGGGCCTGAAATCTCGGCCATCGCCGGTAAAATCGGGCGATAAGAAGAAAAAGGCGGCTGCCAAGAAGCCTGCTGTCAAAGCGGCGCCGAAAAAAGCGGCAGCTGCGGCGAAGCCTGCGGCAAAGCCCGCTCCTGCGCCAGCACCAACCCCTGAGCCCGTTCCGGCGACAAAATCGGCATCTGCGCCGATCAACAGCCAGCCAGTGCCAAACCCGACGCCCGATCTTCCAAAGGTCGTTTCGGTGGGTCCGGGCGGCTTCCTGCGTCAGGGCCCCGGCGACCAGCAAGCGCCAATCCCGCCTGCGCCGCCGCGCCGACTGGTTCCCGCAAAGCCTGATCCATCGATCAAGGACAAGACCAGCCTCCTGGACCTCTCCGACAAGGTCTGCCGCTGGCCCATGGGCCACCCGGGCGAGCCTGATTTTCACTTCTGCGGCACGCCGGTGAACCCGGGCTTCCCATATTGCGTCGAACATTGTGGCCGAGCCTATCAGGCACAGTTGCCACGTGGTGCGCGCAGACCCCCACCGCCACTGCCATTTGGTGGGCCCCGGGTGCGCTAGAACAAACTTGCGCTAAACCGGGTGTGATAGGCCCGCACCCATTCAGAAAGATTTCAAGGCCCGGTTGCTCGTGAAGCTTCCGGGCCTTTTTCTCAATAAAAGGAGACACCCTTCATGCCTTTGTCGCTTCACCAAGCGTTCGTCCCCAGCGCGCTTCAAATGATTGGCACCGCCGGTCACCTGCTCAACAAAACCGAAAGCTGGTGCGCCGAACGCGATTGTGACCATGACGCGATCCTCACCGCGCGGCTGATCGATGACATGCTGCCCTTTACCTATCAGATCAAATCGGTAGCTGAGCATACGGCTGGTGCAATCGAGGCAATTGGCGAAGGCATATACCGTCCGGACCTCAATCCTCCACCGACCACTTTCGAGGGCCTTCGCGAGAAATTAACGCATGCGAAGTCGGTGATGGAAGGTCTTGAAGAAGGCCAAATGGAAAGTTGGATCGGTCGCGATATGCGCTTTGAATTCAAGGAGAACCGGATGGACTTCACGGTCGAGGATTTTCTCCTGAGCTTTGCCCAACCCAACTTCTATTTCCATTGCACCGCCGCCTATTCGATTGCGCGTCATTTGGGCGTGCCGATTGGAAAGATGGATTATATGGGCCGCGTGCGCATCAGGAAGGCGTAATTCGATGATTTCAGCCAAACTGAAAACCGCTGCCCTTGCTGCGTGCCTCGCCGCCGTGCCCACCGCCGCCCAGGCAGAATTGCCAGAGCCGGTGCGGGCAATGATTGATGCCGCGATTGAAACTGGCGATGAAGCCAAGGTGCGCACCGTTATCGATCTGGCACGCGCAACCAATCCCGATGATGCCGATGAACTGGTACAGATCCTTGCCGATTTCGAGCAGGAACTGGACCGACAGGAACGCTTGGCAAAGGCCGTTGAGGATGAAAACATCCGTTCTGCAGGCCTTTTGGAAAATTGGTCAGGCAAAGGCGAGCTTGGCGCCTTCATGTCGTCAGGTAATGCCGATAACACAGGTGTCACGGCCAGCCTTGGCCTCACTAAAGAAGGCATAAACTGGCGCCACAAACTGCGCGGACGTGCCGACTATCAACGCACAGAAGGGGTTACCACGCGCGAGCAATTCCTTGCTGCCTACGAGGTCAATTACAAGATCTCCGACCGCCTGTTCGCCTATGCCCTTGGTCAATATGAGCGCGACCGCTTCCAAGGGTTTGGCGCACGTTACTCGGCATCGGGCGGTCTTGGCTATGATGTCTTGACCCAAGGCCCGACGCTTTCTGTAAAAGCAGGCCCCGCATGGCGGCGCACGGAACTTATCGGGGGCGGCAGCACCAGCAATCTTGCCGGTCTTGCAGCAGCCGATTTCGACTGGGCGCTTTCCGACACAATCACCTTCACGCAGGACGCCAACGCTCTCATTCAATCGGGCTCAAGCACGTATGTCTCTGACACCGGTTTGCAGGCCTCGATCTCCGACGCTTTGTCGGTGCGTTTGTCCTACACGGTAGAGCATGACACCGATCCGCCCGCTGGCGCGGTGAAGACCGACACGTTGAGCCGGATCACGGTGATCTACGGATTTTAGCAGCACAGCATCAGTAGAAATTTCCCATCGGACCGACACAAAATCATAGCACATTCAGTTACTTAGATTTCATCGGCGGTGGCGATTAATGTGATCGCATAATTCAATTTCGTTGCGATGCAACAAATCCCATATCTGGTGCGTTATAAGTTCACAAACTCCTCTCAAAGACCAAACAAAGGAACAATCATGGGTATTATCGGATCAACCGTCCAACCATTCAAAGCCACCGCTTTCCAGGCCGGCAAAGATTTCTTCGACGTCACTGAAAAAGACATCGAGAACAAGTGGGCCGTCTTCTTCTTCTATCCTGCCGACTGGACCTTCGTATGCCCGACCGAGCTTGAAGACATGGGCGAGAAGTACGAACTGCTCCAATCGATGGGCGTTGAAGTCTACGCGGTCTCGACCGACACTCATTTCAGCCACAAGGCATGGCACGACAGCTCCGAGAAAATCGGTAAGCTCAACTTCCCGTTCCTCGGCGACCAACTCCACACGCTTTCCAAGCAGTTTGGCGTTCTTCGCGAAGAAATGGGTCTTGCTGACCGTGCGACCTTTGTTGTCGACCCGGACGGCGTGATCCAGATCATGGAAATCACCTGTGAAGGTGTTGGCCGCAACGCAAACGAACTGACCCGCAAGATCAAAGCGGCGCAATATGTTCGTGAGAACCCAGGACAAGTCTGCCCGGCAGCTTGGGAAGAGGGTTCCGACACGCTTGCCCCATCGCTTGACCTCGTTGGGAAAATCTAACTTTCGGTAGCTTTTTACCGATCTTCGGGCAGTGACGCGCTTGTATCCCCCTCCCTTATAAAGCCGTCACGCCCAAACCCCGCCTAGGCGCCTCATCGCGCCCTGGTTTGAACGGACTGGAAGTGCCTCCCCGTCTCCCCTCTCCCTTATGGGTGAGGCGCTTCCAGTTCCCTTTCCCATTTCACGTCATCGCAACGGAGATTTCCTCATGCTCGACGCAAATATGCAAGCCCAGCTCAAGCAATATCTCACCAACCTGCGTGAGCCCATTGAGCTTGTCGCCTCGCTCGACGATGGCGAGAAGTCTGCGCAAACGCGCGAACTGCTTACTGAAATCGCGGAACTGCACGAGATGGTGAGCGCAAGCTTTGATGGAACGCATGAGCGCAAGCCAAGCTTCATCATCCGCCGCGCCAGCGATGCGAGCAAATGGGTGCGTTTTGCCGGCCTTCCGATGGGCCACGAGTTTACCTCTCTCGTTCTCGCCCTCCTATGGGCAGGCGGCCACCCGCCCAAGGTTGACGCTGACCTCATCGAACAGGTCCGCGCGCTTGAGGGCGACCATGAGTTCGAGATGTTCTTCTCGCTCTCCTGCCATAATTGCCCCGACGTAGTGCAGGCCCTCACGCTGATGGCGCTTGAAAACTCTCACATCACCGCGACCCTTATCGAAGGCGGCACCTTCCAGGACGAGGTTGAAGCGCGCGATATTCTTGCCGTGCCCGCAACCTTCCTGAACGGCGAAGTGTTTTACAACGGCAAGATGGAACTTGCGGAAATCCTGTCCAAACTGGACAGCGGCGCGGATGAGAAAGCGGCCGAGAAACTCTCCGCCAAGGACCCGTTCGAGGTCCTCGTGATCGGCGGCGGCCCTGCTGGCGTTGCCTCGGCGATCTACACCGCGCGCAAAGGTTTCCGCACCGGTATTGCAGCAGAACGCTTTGGCGGCCAGCTGCAAGACACCCTCGGCATCGAGAACCTGCCCGGCACCAGCTACACCGAAGGGCCCAAGCTTGCAGGCGATCTGAAAGCGCAGGCAACCGAGAATGCCATCGACCTGATGGACCTTGCCCGCGCAACCGAGCTCAAACCTGCGGGCGAAGCGGGTGGCATGCACGAAGTTATACTTGCCAATGGCGCTGTTCTAAAATCGCGTTCGCTGATCCTTTCGACCGGCGCGCGTTGGCGCAACCTCGGCGTTCCGGGCGAGGCGGAGTACCGCAACAAGGGCGTTGCCTATTGCCCCCACTGCGATGGCCCGCTTTTCAAGGGCAAGCGCATCGCAGTCATCGGCGGCGGCAATTCCGGCGTTGAAGCCGCAATCGACCTTGCAAAAATCGTTGGCCATGTGACCCTGATCGAATTCGACACCAAGCTTCGCGCTGATGAGGTGCTGCAACGCAAACTGCGCTCGTTACCCAACGTCGAGATCGTCACCAATGGCGAGACGACCGCGATCGTGGGCGACGGTTCACGCTGCAATGGCCTTGTTCTCAAGGACCGCGAAACGGGCGAAGAGCGCACGATCACGCTTGAAGGTGTGTTCGTTCAGATCGGGCTCGTCCCCAACACCGAATGGCTGCAGGGCACGGGCCTCAATCTCACCAAATATGGTGAGATCATCGTCGACGAACACGGCGCAACCAACGTCCCCGGCATCTACGCGGGCGGCGATGCGACCATCGTTCCCGACAAGCAAATCGTTGTTGCGATGGGCGAAGGCGCGAAAGCTGGCCTTGGTGCGTTTGACTATCTCATCCGCAACGAGCCGGTCGAGGACATTGCCGAAGCGGCTTAACTCGCTCGTTTTTTCCCGAACCAGATCACATGGTGTGCGCCCTTGTTATTGGGACGAGAGCGCACACCCACTTCTTCAACTTCGTAGCCAGCCTCTTTCATGCGCTTGGTAAAGCCATAGTCGCGCGCAGCCGACCACACCGATATAATCCCGCCGGGCACCAGAGCATCACGCGCTTTGCCAAGGCCGGTGCGTGAGTAGATGCGGTTGTTGTCAGCCCTCACCATGCCATCGGGGCCGTTGTCGACATCGAGCAAGATCGCATCGAACTTGGCGCATGTGCCGTCATTTGCATCGTCGATCAACGCGGCCACATCACAAATTTTTAGGTCAAGGCGCGGGTCCTCAAGGCAGTCTCCCGTAAGCTCCGCCATCGGCCCCCTCGCCCATTCGATGATCTTCTCTGATATCTCTGCGACCACGACTTGCGCATTCTCTGGCAGGCGGGCGAGCGCCGCGCGCAGGGTAAATCCCATTCCATAGCCACCGATGAGGATGCGAGGGTTCGGCTTGTTCAGCCGGTCGAGTGTCATCTCCGCCAATTGCTCCTCGGAAAAACGCATCCGCGTGCTCATCAACTCATTGTAGCCAAGCACAATCATGAAATCGCGTCCGTGCTGAAAAAGCTCGAGCACCTCGCCGCCCGGAATTTCAACGGTGTCTAAAAGTTGACGTTTGAGCATTTCGTATGGTCCCAAAAAGAAAGGGCCACCCTTATGGGGCGGCCCTTCTATTGTCATCCATTCTTGAAGGATTAGTCCTTCAGGAAGTCAGGCATTTCTGCTGGGCCGTCGTTGTCGCCGCCCTTGCTGCCGCCATCACGGCGACCACCACGGTCACCACCGCGGCTGCGATTGCCGCGTGGGCCACGACGATCACCGCCACGATCACCGCGATCACCACGTGGTTTATTCTCACGCGGTGGGCGGGTGTCTTCGAGCTCTTCGCCGGTTTCCTGGTCAACCACACGCATCGACAGGCGGACCTTGCCGCGGTTGTCGATTTCGAGGACCTTGACCTTCACCTCTTGGCCTTCGGACACAACGTCCGTGGGCTTGTCAACGCGCTCGTTCTTCATTTCGGAAACGTGGACGAGACCGTCCTTGCCACCCATGAAGTTCACGAATGCGCCAAAGTCGACGATGTTGACGACCTTACCGGTGTAGACCTTGCCGACTTCGGCTTCTTCAACGATGCCTTCGATCCAGGCCTTTGCAGCTGCGATTTCATCAGCGTTGGAGGACGAGATCTTGATCGTGCCTTCATCGTCGATGTCGACCTTTGCGCCGGTTTCAGCGACGATCTCACGGATCACCTTGCCGCCTGTACCGATGACGTCGCGGATCTTCGATTTGTCGATCTGCATGGTCTCGATGCGCGGAGCGTGCTTGCTGACCTCGGTGCGGGCACCGGTGAGAGCTTTCGCCATTTCGCCAAGGATGTGCGCGCGGCCTGCTTTCGCCTGCTCAAGCGCCTTTGTCATGATTTCCTGCGTGATGCCGGCAACCTTGATGTCCATCTGAAGCGAGGTGATGCCTTCTTCAGAGCCAGCCACCTTGAAGTCCATGTCGCCAAGGTGATCTTCATCACCAAGGATGTCTGAAAGAACTGCAAAGTCGTCGCCCTCAAGGATAAGGCCCATGGCGATACCCGATACCGGGCGAGTCAATGGAACGCCTGCGTCCATCATCGACAATGCGCCGCCGCAAACGGTGGCCATCGAAGACGAGCCGTTTGACTCGGTGATGTCTGACAGAACGCGGATGGTGTAAGGGAAATCCTCAACCGTTGGCAGAACCGGACGAAGCGCGCGGAAGGCGAGCTTGCCGTGACCGGTTTCGCGGCGGCTGGTGAAGCCGAAACGGCCCACTTCGCCGACCGAATAGGGCGGGAAGTTATAGTGCAGCATGAAGTTGCTGTAGCTAAGCCCTTCAAGACCATCGATCATTTGCTCGGCATCTTTCGTGCCAAGCGTGGTGGTGCAGATCGCCTGCGTTTCACCGCGCGTGAAAAGCGCCGAACCGTGGGTGCGTGGAAGCAGACCAACCATCGCTTCGATCGGGCGAACCTGATCCAGCTTACGACCGTCGATACGGGTGCCGTCTTTGATGATAGCGCCGCGAACGATTTCGCTTTCCAGCTTCTTGACCGCTTTGTTGGCGACCATTTGCGTTTGTGGCTCTTCGCCTGCGAACGCCTCTTTCGCTTTGGCGCGCGCTTCGTTCAGAGCGTCCGAGCGAGCCGATTTGTCGGTCAGCTTGTAAGCAGCGGCGATATCATCACCGACGATGCCGCGCAGCTTTTCCTTGATGTCGGACGTGTCGTCAGAAACGTCGACTTCCCATGGATCTTTCGCAGCTTTTTCAGCCAAGTCGATGATCGCGCCGATAACCTTGCGGCTCTCTTCGTGGGCAAACATCACAGCGCCGAGCATTTCTTCCTCGGTCAGTTCCTTGGCTTCCGATTCCACCATCATCACTGCGTCTTGCGTCGCTGCGACTACGAGGTCGAGGCGGCCATCTTCGCCGAGCGCTGATTCAACAGTCGGGTTGAGGACGTATTCGCCGTCAGTGTTAAAGCCAACGCGCGCAGCGCCAATCGGGCCCATGAATGGAACGCCCGAAATGGTGAGTGCAGCAGAAGCTGCGATCATTGCGACGATGTCTGGCTCGGTCTCGCCGTCATAGGAGAGAACCTGACAGATCACGTTGATTTCGTTGTAGAAACCTTCAGGGAAGAGCGGGCGGCAAGGACGGTCGATAAGACGCGATGTGAGCGTTTCTTTTTCCGTCGCGCGGCCTTCGCGCTTGAAAAAGCCACCCGGAATACGGCCAGCAGCCGAGAATTTTTCCTGATAGTGGACGGTCAGAGGGAAGAAATCCTGGCCTTCCTTGACTGACTTGGCGGCGGTCACGGCGCAAAGCACCACGGTTTCGCCATAAGTGGCCAGTACGGCGCCGTCTGCTTGACGGGCAATACGACCTGTTTCCAGAGTGAGGGTCTTTCCGCCCCACTCCAGCGATACGGTTTTCGTGTCGAACATTGATTTTCCTTTTGAACCCACACGGCCTTATTGCGGTGCGGGGCCTACTTTTACCGGGAGTGCCCGCCCGGTCGGGTGTGGGGCGTGGTTTGCTAAGCCCCAAGGCTGGACCACCGAATTGTGACCCTTGCCCCTCTTTAGAGAGCCTCGTCCATATGAGGCCCATAAGCAAGAAGCGGCCCCGTTGGGACCGCTTCTCAAAACTCTTACTTACGAAGACCCAGTTTCTGGATCAGCGCGTTGTAACGCTCCACATCTTTCTTCTTGAGATAGGCAAGAAGATTACGGCGCTTGTTCACCATCATAAGGAGACCACGACGTGAGTGATTGTCCTTGTGGTTGGATTTGAAGTGCTCGGTGAGGTTGCGGATACGCTCGGTCAGGATCGCGACTTGCACTTCTGGCGAACCGGTGTCGCCTTTGGCTTGCGCGTTGTCCTTGATGATTTCTGCTTTGCGTTCAGGTGCTACTGACATGTATTTCTCTTTCTACTCAGCGACATCGGGTAGGTTAAAACCCCTCACCACCTTTGCGGCGCCCTCCTTGATCTCGACTAGAGCAATGGGACGCATGTCCAGCATCGCACAGTAAAGCCCGGGAGATTGGGGCAATCCAGACACGACCCGCCCTTGTTGGAGCGCCTGCGCGTCAGTCTGGGAGAGGGAAAGGGCCGGGATGTCGTCCAGCCCTGCCTCCAACGGCAGGAGTAGGTCAGATAATTGCGCGCCATTAGCGATTTCGTTCAATTTGTCCAGAGAAATCGCTTGGGCCTCGGCAAAAGGTCCGGCTTTGCTGCGACGCAGATAGGTAACGTGCCCGCAAGTTCCAAGGGCGCGGGCGATATCTCGTGCAAGCGAGCGGATGTATGTGCCTTTCGACACATGGGCCTGGAGGGTCACTTCATCCACTTCGTCATTATCGCGCAGGCTGGAATGACGGATTGAAAGCGCATGAATTGTCACCGCCCGCGTCTTTAATTGCACCTCTTCCCCCGCCCGCGCGAGATCGTAGGCCCGCTTTCCATCGATTTTTAGCGCTGAATACGCCGGGGGCACCTGTTCGATTGCTCCGGTAAACTGGGGCAGCACCGCCTCGATCTTTGCCAAGGTGGGTCGGACATCCGAACGCTCTACGACCTCACCCTCGGTATCGAGCGTCTCTGTCTCCACCCCGAACTGCACCATGAACTCGTAGATCTTGCTCGCATCCAGCATCCGCCCGGCAAGCTTGGTCGCCTCACCCAAGGCAATCGGCAGCACCCCTTCGGCCAATGGATCGAGTGTCCCGCCATGCCCCACCTTGGTCTTCGCATAACCACCTTCGCGCAAATTGCGCTTGACCGCGCCCACAGCTTGCGTCGAGCCAAGCCCGCGCGGTTTGTCGAGGATGATCCAGCCGTTTGGCGCAGGTTTCTTGTCGCAAGTCACACGCGCCCTCTAGCCAAACGCAAACGCTTTCGCCAAGCATTTGCCCGCAATGGAAAATCATTTCGACCTTTTGGTGATCGGCGGGGGGATCAATGGCGCTGGTATCGCGCGCGATGCGGCAGGGCGCGGCCTATCGGTATGCCTCGTCGAAAAGGACGATCTGGCAAGCGCGACATCCAGCGCCTCCACAAAGCTCATCCATGGCGGTCTGCGCTATCTTGAACATTACGAATTCCGCTTGGTGCGCGAAAGCTTGATCGAACGCGAGCGCCTGCTTCAAATGGCGCCGCATATCATCTGGCCCATGCGATTTGTGCTTCCCCATGATGAGGGCCTTCGCCCTTCGTGGATGCTGCGCCTTGGCCTTTTTCTCTATGACAATCTGGGCGGCCGCAAGATCCTCCCCGGCACGAGCAGCGTCAACTTGCGCGACGAACCGCATGGCCGCGTGCTGAAAGACCGCCTGACCAAGGGTTGGGAATATTCCGATTGCTGGGTCGAGGATTCGCGCCTTGTCGTGCTCAATTGCATGGATGCAAAAGAGCGCGGAGCCGATATTCGCACCCGCACCGAGTGCGTGGGGCTGGAGAGGCGCGAGGACAGCTGGATCGCGACGCTGAAAACCGCCGATGGCCACGATGAAAAGGTTATCGCTCGCAAGGTGGTCAATGCCGCGGGCCCGTGGGTCGACACGGTTTTGGGCCGCGCCATGCCGGAGGAAACGCATCAGAACCTGCGCCTAGTCAAAGGAAGCCACCTGATCTTCCCCAAGCTGTTCGAACATGACCGCAGCTATATTTTCCAGAACAAGGATGACCGGATCATCTTTGCCATCCCCTATGAGCGCGATTACACGCTTGTCGGCACCACCGATCAGGCGTTCAAAGGCGATCCCAAGGGCATCGACATTTCGCCCGAAGAGGCGAGCTATATATGCGATGCGGCGAACGAATATCTCAAGGTCGGCGTGGCGCCCGATCAGGCGGTCGCAAGTTATGCCGGGGTGCGCCCGCTCTACGAAGATAAAGCTGCGTCCAATTCGACTGTCACCCGCGATTATCAGTTTGAGGTGGAAGAGGACGGCCCTCCTCTTCTCTCGATCTTCGGCGGAAAGCTCACGACCTATCGCAAGCTGGCGGTGCACGCATTGAAGCGCCTAAACATCGGCGGCGAGGACTGGACCGCAAGCAAGCCTCTACCCGGCGGCGGGATTGATCCGCTACACTTCGACGACTTCGTAGCCGACCAATGCGCGCGGTACGATTGGGCGCCGCGTGATACACTGCACCGGATGGCTCGCGCCTATGGCACGCGGATGATCGACGTGATCGGTGATGCGCGGGGCGTGAATGACCTTGGCGAGCACATGGGCGGCGGGCTCTATGCGCGCGAGGTTGAATATCTGGTTGCCCACGAATTCGCGATGACGGCTGAGGATGTGCTGACACGCCGGTCAAAGCTGTATCTGCACCTCACGAGTAAAGAACAGGCCCGCGTCGAGGCCTGGTTCGCGGCGAGACCGACAGTCATTGCCTAAGCCGTGGCAATCGCGATCGCGATACCTTCGTAAAAGGACATCACCTTGGTGACGAGCGGCAGAACCGTCACTTCGAGCCAGCCAGTGCCAAACACCCAGCTAAAGCCGATTACGCCAAGGATCAGCACCATGCCAAGCCGCTGGAGCCGCTCCCATTGGTAACGCAGCTTTGCAGGCAACAACCCTCCGACGATATGCGAGCCGTCAAACGGGGGAATCGGTAAAAGGTTGAACAGGCCCAAGAACACGTTGATCGTGATGAAGAGATAAAGACCGGTTGCAATCGGCAATGCCGCGCCATCGGCTCCCATCAACATCGGCAATCCAGATGCGCTTTCCGACCACGCCGCGCCCGGCACAATCGTCAGTCCGAACAAAACCGCGCCGACCAATGCGAGCACAAAATTGCTAGCGGGACCTGCGGCGGCGACCGCCATCATGCCAAAACGCGGGTTGGAAAGCCGCCATTTGTTGACCGGCACAGGCTTTGCCCAGCCGAATGCAGGCGCGCCCATCAGCAATAGCCCTCCGGGAACCAGCAGGGTGCCAATGGGATCGACATGGCGAATGGGGTTGAGCGTCAACCGCCCCCGCTCACTCGCGGTGGGATCGCCCAATGCTTTGGCCGCCCACCCGTGCGCGACCTCGTGGAACACGATGGCTACGATCAGGCAGGGGACGAAGATGAGCGCAAATGTGAGGGTTTCGGACATCGACCTTTATGTAGGGTCGCAAGTCGTTACTCGCTAGGCCCCAGCGCTAGCCTAGCGAACCGGCCTCACCGCGAAGGCTTGCGCTAAAATGTCTGCGGCACAAAGCGACATAGCGGTCATTGCCCCCGATTTCGGTCTGCGCGCCCTCTTTGACGGGACGGCCATCGCTATCAACGCGCAAGTTCATCGATGCCTTGCGCCCGCACCAGCACACCGCCTTCAATTCCACCAGGGAATCGGCAATACCAAGCAGCGCGGCTGAGCCGGGAAACAGCTCGCCCTGAAAGTCGGTTCGCAAACCATAGCAAAGCACCGGAATGCCGTGATCATCGGATAGATGGGCAAGCTGCCAGACCTGCGCCGGGGTCAGGAATTGCGCTTCATCGACAAGTACGCAATCAAGCGCTTTATCGGCGTGCGATTTGAGGATCTGCGCCTTCAGGTCGGTTTCGGGCGTATAAAGGTGCGCATCCGCCTCCAGCCCAATGCGGCTTTTCACCAGCCCTGCCGAGCGGGTGTCGAGTTCGGCTGTCCACACCATCGTTTGCTGCCCGCGCTCGCGGTAGTTGAAGTCCGCTTGCAGAAGGGTCGTCGATTTGCCGGCATTCATGCTGGAATAGTAAAAGTAGAGCTTGGCCATGCGTTGCACCTAAGCTTCGCCAGCGCAAAAAGTCGAAGGGCGAAAAGCATTGGTCTGTGCAAAGCCCTGTTGATTTCTCTGTATTCATTGATGTGACAGGCGGTTTGCGCAATGTTAGCCCCAAGCCAATCGAGACAAATTGACGGGGAACACATATGGCATCGGCTGCCGAGGGGAATACGCATCAAAGCATGACCGGCTTTCTGGGCTGGGTTGAACGCTCCGGCAACAGACTGCCCGATCCGGTGTTCCTGTTCTTCTATCTGATCATCGCGCTTGTGGCGATTTCGGTCCTGTTGTCGGCGCTTGGCGTGTCGGCCCTGCACCCGACCAGCGTGGATGAAGCGGGCAACCCGCAGGTGATCCAAGCGGTCAGCCTGTTATCGCCTGACAACATTCAAAAACTCTGGGTCGAAATGCCCAAGACTTTCACCCACTTCCACCCGCTTGGTTATGTTCTCGTAGTGATGTTGGGGGCAGGCGTTGCCGAGCGTTCGGGATTTTTTGCCGCCGGTATGTCGAGCGCGGTTCGTAGTGCGCCAGTAAGCCTGCTCACCCCCGTGGTGGCCTTGGTGGCGATGATCGGCAACCACGCAGCCGACGCTGGCTACGTGGTACTGATCCCGCTAGCAGGCATTCTTTTTGCTGCCGCTGGGCGCCATCCGCTTGCAGGGATTGCGGCCGCATTCGCGGGCGTCTCGGGCGGTTTCTCGGCCAATATCTCGCCCGGCCAACTCGACGCGCTGCTGTTCGGCATCACCGAAGAGGCCGTGGGCGCAAGCGCTCTCGACCCGGTCTGGACCGCCAACCTTGCCGGCAACTGGTATTTCATCGCGGCGATGACCGTGCTCTATCTCCCGATCATCTGGTATGTCACCGACAAGGTGATCGAGCCCAAGCTCGGCCCGTGGACGGGCGGCGCAAAGGCAGGGGCCAGCGCCGAAGACGATGCGATTGCCGAAGCCTCACCCGAAAACGCGAGCAAGGGCCTTCGCAATGCAGGTTTTGCCGCGCTTGGCGTTGTGGCGCTTTGGGCGGTCATGGTGTTTGCACCGGGCACTCCCTTGATCAACGAAGCAGCCTGTTTGACCGATACCGGAGAGCGTATCGCCGATTGCTCCATCCACGGAGAGCTGCGCCCGTTCTACCAATCGCTCGTCGCCGCCTTCTTCATTCTCTTCCTTGCCTGCGGCTGGGCCTACGGCAAAGCGGTTGGCACGATTAAGAACCACCGCGATCTTGTGAACATGATGGCCGAGGCGATGAAGGACATGGGCTATTACCTCGTCCTTGCCTTTGCTGCGGCGCACTTCGTCGCCATGTTCGCATGGTCGAACCTTGGCCTTATCTCCGCTGTACATGGGGCCGCCGCGATCCAGTCGACCGGTCTGCCGCTGCCCATCGTTATCGGGCTGATGGTGATCTTTGCAGGGTTACTGAACCTGTTCGTGGGCTCCGCCAGCGCCAAATGGGCCCTTCTTGCGCCGATCCTGGTGCCGATGCTCATGCTGCTTGGCATCAGCCCCGAAGGCGCGACCGCGGCCTACCGCGTAGGCGACAGCGCAACCAATATCATCACCCCGCTGATGGTGTATTTCCCGCTGATCCTTATCTTTGCGCAGCGCTGGGTGCCGAGTTTCGGACTTGGAAGCCTGACGGCGACCATGCTGCCTTATTCCATCTGGCTGCTGATTTCAGGAACCGTGCTGATCGTGATCTGGTTCTACCTCGGTATTCCGCTTGGTCCCGATGCGCCGGTGGGATACACGCTTCCCGGCCAAACATAAAAACGCGCGACATTAAAATCGGGGCCAGTGAAACCTTTTGGCCGCCCCAAGGGTAGTATCAAGGTGAGGAGACTTTGAATGATCCCGCTTTTGAAACGCACCTTCTGGCTTCCGCTGCTCGCCGCACTGCTCGGGCTCGGGGTTACGGCCAATACATCTGCGCCAGTGAACTATCGCCTCGATGAAGGTAGCTCACTGCTCAGTGCGAAGGTGCCCTTTTTCGGCATCGCCAGCAAAACCGCCACCTTTCCCAAGATGCGCGGGACGGCACGGATCGAGGGCAATAACCCCAGCCAGGCCGCCATCGACGTCACATTTGATGCAACCGCGATCACCGCGCCTGACGATGTGACCCTCGGCCGGCTCAAGAGCGAGAAGTTCTTCTGGGTCGAACAGCATCCGAACATTCGCTTCAAGGGCCGCGGATTGACCATGACGAGCGCGACCAAGGGCACCATCACCGGACAATTGACCGCGCGCGGCGTAACCCGAAATCAGACATTGAAGGTAACATTTGACCGCGACCCGCTGACCGCGGGGCCCGGTGCGCCGATCAGTTTCACCGCAAACGCCGAGATTGACCGGCGCGATTACGGCATGAAAAGCTTTCAACTGATCGTCGGGAATACGGTCGATATCACTTTCGACGCGCGGATTGTGCCGACTTAGTCCTCGTCTTCAAGGTCGCGCGTGACTTTCGGATCGCGCAAAAGAGTTTCAATCCGGTCGGCTTCCGCAAAGCTTTCATCCTTGCGAAATTTCAGCTTGGGCGCAAATTTGAGGCCCAGGCGCTTCGCCACCTCGCGTTGAAGAAAAGCGGTGTTCTGGCGCAGCGCCTTCACCACATCGTCCTCTGCATTGCCTAAAAGCGGTTTCACATAGGCGGTTGCATTGCGAAGGTCCGGCGTCATGCGCACCTCGGTCACCGCGATATTTGACGCGCTTACCACGTCATCGTGCACTTCCTGTCGCGACAAAAGCTCGGACAGGATGTGACGCACGCGCTCCCCCACTTTGAGGACGCGGACCGATTGCTGTTCGCTTGTGAAGTCTTGTCGCTTCGCCATGGGCAGCGAAATAGGGACCCTTAGCCCATTTTGCCAAGGATATTCTTGAGGCTGTTCATATTGCGCGCTGTGCCCCGCACGCCGAGCCGCCGTTCCAGCAGCTTTCCGGTAATATCTGAGTTGCTCACCCCGTGGACGTAATTGAGATAAAGCACGCGCGGCCCGATCGACAGCGTCTCATCTCCCTTGGCTTTGCGCTCTTGCTCAAACGCTTCGAAAAGGCCGGGGGCAGGATCATCAGCCAAGAATATCGAGTGCACCATCTTGTCCGACCCGATGCCGCGGAACGGATTGTCTTCGATTGCCGAGCGAACCTCGCCTTGCGTGCGAAGCATGACGCAGGATTTGAAACCGAATTGGTCCTTGAGGAGCGTTTCGATCGCGGCTTCGACCGCCTTGGGCTCGCGATCATCGTCGAGGATCACATTGCCGCTCGCAGCAACCGTGGTCACTTCACCAAATCCGGCTCTGGCCATAGCCGCCTTGAGGTCCACCATCTTTACCCGGTTGCCGCCGATATTGATCGAACCGAGCAGCGCGAGATAAAGGCTCACGCGTCGAGGCCGGTGTTGGTCGGACTTGGCCGAGAAGTCGGAAGCGCGGTTGAAGTCGCCCGCGCCATCAGCTTACCGTCCTCGGAATAAAGCTCGCCTTCAAGGATGACGACCTTGCGCCCTCCCTTCACCACGCGACCCTTGCCGATAAGCGGCCCTTCGGGGATGAGGCGGATAAGGCTCATCGAAATCTCAAGATTGAGCGGTGCCATCTCGCCCTTGGTCGCAGCCACGTAAGCATAGCCCATCACATCGTCGAGATAGCCTGCAACCAGCCCGCCTTGCACCCCGCCGCGCCATGTCGTCATTTCGCTACGCACGATGAAGTGCATGGTCGCGGTCTGCGTCGCTTCGTCGAAGGAGACGAATTTAGAGCCGAGCAGATTGGAATGCGGCGACCCTTCAGCCCCCGCCTGGATTTGGGTTTGCCAATCTGTCATCGCCTCAAAGGCCTTCCGGAAGGAATACCACCTTCAAATGTTCGACCCGGTTGCACCCGTCAGCGGCAGCGTTGCCCATGAGCTCGCCATCTCCGCCCCATTCTTGGGACATGAAGTGATCGTGATCAAATTTGCCCTCTTTCCTGAGGCGAGCGAGAGTCCGCATCAGGGCATCCGCACCATCTTGATCAAGCACGAGATGAGCCTGCTGATCCTCCACCTCAAGATAGAGCACTGACCCTACCCAACCTCCAGCGTGCGCTCGCGTTCTTCGACTTCGAAGACCTCAAGCTGGTCGCCCGGCTTGATATCGTTCGTGTCTTCCAGAACGACACCACATTCGAGGCCCGAGCGGACCTCGTCCACGTCGTCCTTGAAGCGGCGCAAGCTTGCGATGGTCGTCGCCGAGACAATGACATCGTCGCGGGTGAGACGCGCGAACAGGCCTTTGCGGATAACGCCCTCTTCGACGAGGAGGCCAGCAGCCTTGTCCTTCTTGCCAGAACGGAAAACCTCTTTGACCTGAGCACGGCCAACGACGGTCTCGATCCGCTCTGGACCAAGCTCGCCTGCCATCTCTTTCGCCACGTCTTCGGTGAGGTGATAGATCACATCGTAATACATCATCCGCACACCGTCGCGCTTGACCAGTTCGCGTGCTTTTGCGTTCGGACGAACGCCAAAGCCGATGATCGGCGCGTTCGAAGCGGCGGCAAGCGTCACATCGCTTTCAGTGATTGCGCCGACGCCAGCGTGAAGGACGCGCGCCTTGATCTCGTCATTCGAGATATTGTGCAGCGCGTTTACAATTGCTTCGACCGAACCTTGCACATCGGCTTTGACCAGAACCGGCCATTCGATGACGTTCGACGCCAAATTGTTGAACATCGTATCGAACGACGTCGGCGCAAGCGCGGTGCGTTTTTCGGTCGCCTTTTCCTGACGGTATTGAGCGACTTCGCGAGCGCGCTGTTCGTTCTCAACCACGGTCAGACGATCGCCTGCCGATGGCACGCCGCCAAGGCCTAGAACCTCGACCGGCATGGATGGGCCAGCTTCCTTAATCTGCTTACCCGCATCGTTGACGATGGCGCGCACACGACCGCTCTCGGTGCCGACAACGAAGGTGTCGCCACGCTTCAAAGTCCCGCGCGTCACAAGGACAGTCGCGACAGGACCGCGGCCCTTGTCAAGCTGTGCTTCGATCACGGTTGCATCCGCATCGCGGTCTGGACGGGCTTTCAGCTCAAGCAGCTCCGCCTGGACATTGATCGCTTCGAGCAGATCATCAAGGCCGGTCTTCTTGACCGCTGAGATCTCGACATCCTGCACATCGCCCGAAAGCTTTTCGACGATCACTTCGTGTTCGAGCAGGCGGTTGCGCACATTGTCCGGGTTCGCCTCTGGCTTATCCATCTTGTTTATCGCAACGATCATCGGAACGCCGGCGGCCTTGGTGTGATTAATTGCCTCGATTGTCTGCGGCATGATGCCATCGTCTGCTGCAACGACGAGCACCACGATATCGGTCACATTGGCCCCGCGCTGACGCATCTCGGTAAAGGCTGCGTGGCCCGGCGTATCGAGGAATGTAATCTTCTGCTTGTCTTTGGTGGTGACCTGATAGCTGCCGATATGCTGGGTGATACCGCCCGCTTCGCCCTTGGTGACATTGGCACCGCGAAGCGCGTCGAGCAGCGAGGTTTTCCCGTGGTCGACATGTCCCATGATGGTAACCACCGGCGGACGCGGTTTCAGCGTCTCTTCCGGATCACCATCTAGCTCTTCCTGAATATCGACATCGGCTTCAGAAACTTTCTGAATGTTGTGGCCAAATTGCTCGACGAGAAGTTCCGCTGTGTCCTGGTCGATGGTCTGGTTGACCGTGACCATCATATCGAGGTTGAACAGCTCTTTGACGAGGTCCGCGCCTTTTTCGCCCATCCGTTTAGCGAGTTCACCAACGGTGATGGCCTCTGGCACGATAACGTCGCGCGTTTGCTTCTCACGCGGCTTGGACGAACCGCCGCCTTGCATCCGGCGTTCTTTCTCACGCGCACGCTTGAGCGCGGCGAGAGAACGCGCGCGGCGCCCCTCATCCTCGTTCAACGCCTTGGTCACAGTCAGCTTGCCGGAGCGGCGTTTGTCCTTGCCACCGCCGGTATTGGCAGCCGCGCTCTTGTCGTCCTTCTTCTTGGAAGGTTTCTTTTCAGGCCGCTTGGGTTCGGGCCGGGAAACCGGGGTGAATTTGCGCGCCGCAGGGGTGGGCGTGCTCTTGGATTGCGTTGGCGCAGGGGCCGGAGCCGGCGCTGATGCTTCCTCAGCGTCGGCCTTGTTGGCTACTGCCTCTGCCTCTGCCTCTTCCTTGGCGCGTGCCTCGGCTTCCGCCTTGGCCTTGCGGTTGTCTTCTTCGCGCTTCTTCGCTTCTTCAGCGTTCTGTTTGGCGCGTTGGTCATCACGCTTGCGATTTTCCTCCGCGAGACGCAGGCGCTCTTCCTCAGCTTCGCGCTGCAGGCGTGCGACCCGTTCTTGCGGCGTTTCGTCAGAAACGGCCGGCTTCTTGGGCGCAGGCTTGTTGGCCGCTGGTGCGGGGGCAGGAGCCGGAGTTGGCGCGGGCGCAGGAGCCGGGGCCGGCTCTGGCGCAGGGGCGGGCGTTTCGCCGGGCTTCAGAAGCTTGCGGCGACGCTTGACCTCGACCGCCACCTTATTGGTCCGGCCGTGGCTAAAGGTCTGCTTTACCTCACCCGCTTCCACTGCCTTTTTCAGGCCAAGTGGTTTGCGGGCTGGTTTTTTCTCTTCGTCGCTCATGCTTGCTTCTATAGTCCTTCAAAAATCTCATTTTTTCGCGCGATTGACCCGCGCGTTTTGTCGTGTCGGTCCTGGCGACTAGCTCGGGGGATCATTCCCCAAAAACCGCGAGAGGCGTGTGACCGCCTGGGCAACGCGCCCAGACGCAGATCTGCTGGAGCCAGAGCCTCCGGCGCGCGCCGAAATCCCCAAATGCAC
Source organism: Qipengyuania sp. S6317L1 (assembly GCF_023015615.1). Lineage (GTDB taxonomy): Bacteria > Pseudomonadota > Alphaproteobacteria > Sphingomonadales > Sphingomonadaceae > Erythrobacter. The sequence continues at coordinate 508,775 of NZ_JALKAJ010000002.1, forward strand.
GACATTTTCGCGGCCCAATGCCACAGACAGAGCATCCCGGTCCAGTGGCAAGACCATTCCGCGCACACCTGATCCTTCCTGATCGGTGCCCACGCGCCATGCCTGGTCCAGCTTCTTGCGCCCATCCTCGCTGCTATTGCTCGCATGCAAGAGCAGCGCGATGCGACCGGATCGAGCGTGTTCACCAAGCTTTGCAGAGCCCATCACGACGTTGCCACCGCGTAGCTCGAGGCCGAGCCTGTCCAACAAGGTGCGTTTGAGCGCATCCTCGATCTGTTGCGCAAGATTGTCGCTGTAGGAAAGTCTGGTTCCGTCAGGGCCACCCTTGAAGCTGCGCAAAAGCGCCTTCTTTAAGTGGCCATCAGCCATTGCCGTTTCAAGGGCCGCGCGGTTGGGCGCGATCCATGCACCACGCCCCGGGGCCTTGGCTTGCGGATCGGGCAGCACTTCGCCGTCTGGCGAAATGGCGAGCCGGATTAGCTCCTCGCGGGGAAGAGTTTCCCCCGAAAGAACGCAGCGGCGTGTCGCGCAGGACTTGGCACTCCCGGAATTGCTTCCGGAAGCGCCAGTTTCAGTGATGTCGGAGCTTACGCACTCATTGTGGGGAGTCCGCATCGGCGGCCTCCTGAGTTGGGGCTTCTGCCGCTGCCGGTTCTTCGTCGTCGAACCAGTGTGCGCGTGCAGCCATGATGATCTCGTTGCCCTGCTCTTCGGTGAGGCCATACTCACCAAGGACGCCGCCCTTATCCTGCTCACGCTGCGGACGGCGCATTGGCGGACCATCGGCGTTATTGCGGCGGCGAGGTGCCTCGCGTTTCTTGGCGATCAGCTCGTCAGTGGCAAGGTCAGCCACATCATCGAGCGTCTTCAGCCCTGCCTTACCCAGCGTGACCAGCATCGCTTCGGTGAGATGCGGCAGTTCGGCAATCGCGTCTTCAACGCCGAGTTCACGGCGAGTGGCGCGGTGACCTTCTTCGGCACGCTCGATCGCTTCTAGAGCGCGACTTTGAAGTTCTTCGGCAAGCTCGTCGTCAAAGCCTTCGATCGAAGCCAGTTCAGCGAGTTCAACGTAAGCCACTTCCTCAAGCTCTGCGAAGCCTTCGGCCACGAGAAGCTGTGAGAGCGTTTCATCAACGTCGAGCTCTTCTTCGAACATCTTGGAGCGCTCGGCAAATTCCTTCGAGCGTTTCTCGGACGCTTCTTCCTCGGTCATGATGTCGATCTGCTGACCGGTCAACTGGCTCGCAAGACGCACGTTCTGACCACGGCGGCCGATTGCAAGACTGAGCTGGTCATCAGGGACAACCACTTCGATCCGGCCATCGTCTTCGTCGAGGACCACGCGGGCAACCGTTGCCGGCTGGAGCGCGTTCACGATGAAGGTCGCGGTATCTTCCGACCACGGTATGATGTCGATTTTCTCGCCCTGAAGCTCTTGAACCACGGCTTGAACGCGCGAGCCCTTCATACCCACACAGGCGCCGACGGGGTCGATGCTGGAATCGTGGCTGATCACGCCGATCTTGGCGCGCGAACCCGGATCACGGGCAGCAGCCTTGATCTCAATGATGCCGTCATAAATCTCTGGCACTTCCTGCGCGAAAAGTTTGCGCATGAAATCAGGGTGCGCACGGCTGAGGAAGATTTGCGGTCCGCGATTGTTGCGTTCAACCTTGGTGATGAGGGCGCGTACACGCTCACCCACACGGGCAGCTTCACGCGGAATTTGCTGATCGCGGCGGATCACGCCCTCGGCGCGGCCAAGGTTCACGATCACGTGGCCGAATTCAACCGACTTGATAACGCCGGTGATGACTTCGCCAGCGCGGTCCTTGAATTCGTCAAACTGACGCTCACGCTCTGCATCACGGACCTTCTGGAAGATCACCTGCTTTGCGCTTTGCGCATCGATGCGACCAAGGTCGACCGGAGGCAGCGGGTCAACGATGAAGTCGCCAATCGCGGCACCATCCTGAAGTTTTTGCGCCTGCTTCAGATCAACCTGCTTGAAGTAGTCATCGACCTCTTCGACCACCTCGACCACACGCCACAGCGTCAGATCGCCTGTATTGGGGTCCAGCTTTGCGCGGATGTCGTTTTCGGCACCATAGCGGTTGCGCGCGCTTTTCTGGATCGCCTCTTCCATCGCTTCGATAACGATGGATTTGTCGATCATCTTCTCGGTTGCCACCGAGTTCGCGATCGCAAGGAGTTCTGCCTTATTGGCGGAAATGGCACTGGCCATCAGTCGTCTGCCTTCTCTTCGTTGACTTCTTCAATTTCATCAGCGCCGGTGGCGTCGATGGGTTTTGTAGCAGCGATCAGCTTGTCAGTCAGAACAAGCTTTGCGCTGTGAATTTCATCGCGGGGGAGGGCAACCTCACCCGTCTTGGTATCGGTGACCTGCACCATACCATCATTGATACCGGTAAGCTCACCTTTAAAAACGCGCTTTCCATTATCATCGCCCGACCATCCTTTGGTCATCACGATGCGCGCCTCGTGCCCTGCCCAATCGGCAAAGTCTTTTTCGCGCGTCAGCGGACGGTCGATACCCGGCGACGACACCTCCAGATGATATGCGCCTTCGACCAAGATTTCGCCAGCCTCCTCGCGCTCGTCGATCATGTCGGAAACGCGGCGCGAGAGTGCAGCGCACTGTTCGATCACCAGCTGGCCCGTTGCAGGATCCTCAGCCATGATCTGCAGAGCCATTCCGCCGTCCCCGGCCTCGGACGGCATCATTGCAACGCGCACCAATTCAAACCCAAGCGCCTGCGCTTCAGGTTCAATCAAGGTGGTAAGGCGGGCAATATCGGTCATATGGTCGGAGTGATACTCGCTGTTTGTGACAATCTGTTGAGACAAAGCCGTTTGGTGCCGGCCCCTTGCGGCGCCAGCCCTTGTTGTGTTCGACAATGTCGGGATGAAAAGGCAGATAGGCGCAAAGCCCGCGCTTGGCAAGCTTCAATCGCCGACAAGCCTGTGCGCTATTTGATGCCGTCGACCCACATGCGGACCTCGGCGCGCAGCGCGAGCATTTCATCACGCTGGTAATTCTCGGCATAGGACCTGATTTTGAGGACGTCGGCCGGATCAAGGGGCGGATCAAAATGCAACCCGTTGATGCCGCCGGTCTTGCGACGAATGGTCCGCACGACTTCGCCGAACGGTTCCAGATCGCCGATCTGCAGAACAGCGGTTTCCTGAAGGGCTAGCGGCTCTTCCAGTCCCACTTGCGCCCCTGTGTTGGAGACGTCGATCAAAATGCAGCGATGGCTAGCGTAGCGCGATACCAGCGTTGCAGGGATCGACAGTCGCAGGCGCGGCGCGCTGCGTTTACCGACGGGGATAGGCTCGGATTTTGGTGTGGGGCCCGGCACAGGCTCCGAGCCGTGTGCAAATCGCTCCTTGGAGGCGCGGGCCTTGATCGAATGCACGCGTGAACCGCGGGAAAAGGGTAGAGGTGCGCCCATAGCCCAGCTTCGATAGCTGGTGGAATTTCAAACTATGGGAAACTCTGGGTTAGGTATCCGCCCTTAGATGCCGGGCGCGTTGGTTGCCTGAAATTCGGCTCTGAAAGTTTCGTCAGCGCGACGTATCGCCCCAGCCGTCGCCATAATCTGCGCTTTGCTGGCGCCGCGAACCGGTTTCTCTATCGACCGAACCAGCAGAGCCATAGCCCCAGCCGTCCTGTGCAAGTTCCGCCTCGCGCATTTCGAGGCGGGCCTCCGCTATGGCCTTTTCGCCAAAAGCCGCAGCTTTCTCGGTCGCATCTTCCGACACTTTGGGTGCCATATAGCTTGCGCCTGCAATGATCACGAAAATGACGGCGAACACGCCCAAAACGAGCAGCCCCACCACAAAGCGTACTGTGCTTGTGACGCTATCAATCATATCCACCAATGCACGCATGGTCGCATCCTTTGTAACGCCTCAGCGCCCAAAACGCGCTGATACGGCAATGGGGGTGCGATAGGAGAAAGCCGTAAACTTCAGGTAAAACTTGAATATCCGCGAGCGTTCCCGAGCGCCTTGATGGCTACTCCTGTTCTTCCATAAGCCCATGTTTTTTGATCGCGTGCCGCAGCTGGTCATAGCTCAACCCAAGCGCCTTTGCCGTCTGTCGCTGGTTCCAGCGATGCTTGCCAAGCGCGTGTTCAAGAATCGCGCGCTCGTGCGCCTCAACGGCAGAGCGAAGGTCATCGACCTTGTCCAGCTGTTCGCTTGGCGGGCCCTTGCTGGCAGAAACTGTGCCGTCGTCAGTTGCGATAGCGCCTGCTGCAGCGCCGGATGCGGCGCCAGAAACGGTGCCAGCAGAGCGCCGGTGCGAAGGTGCCGCGGGCTTCCACGGGCTTTCAAACGGGTCGAACTGCACATGGCCGATGGGGCGTCCCGGATCATCCCAGCGATAAACCGCGCGCTCGACCACATTGCGAAGCTCGCGAACATTGCCGGGCCATTCGTAGTTTTCGAGCTGCTCCGTCACATGAGAGGCAAAACCGGGCCAGTCGTGCCAGCGCAGCTCGCTTGACATGCGCCGCGCAAAATATTCCGCCAGCACCGCCACATCCCCTTCGCGCACCCGCAACGGAGGCAAGGTGATCACCTCAAAGCTCAACCGGTCGAGAAGGTCAGCGCGAAATTCGCCACTTTTGGCAAGTGTGGGAAGATCATCATTGGTCGCCGCCACAATGCGAACGTCCACCCGTACGGGGCGTGATGAACCTATGCGTGTGACCTCGCCATATTCAACCGCTCTGAGCAACCGTTCCTGCGCACCCATCGATAGCGTGCCGAGCTCATCGAGGAATAGCGTGCCCTTGTCAGCCTCCTCGAAACGTCCGGCACGCGCTTTGGTCGCTCCTGTAAAGGCTCCGGCCTCGTGCCCGAAAAGCTCTGCCTCGATCAGGGTTTCAGGAAGGGCTGCGCAATTCATGGTGACGAGTGGCTCGCCCCAGCGGTCGGAGAGACGGTGGAGACGTTCGGCGATAAGTTCCTTGCCGGTCCCGCGTTCGCCAATGACGAGCACCGGGCGGCTCATGGGCGCGGCCCTGGACGCGCGCTCGACCGCATCAAGGAAGGCGCCTGACTGGCCGATAAACTGGTTTTCGCGCTCCACTGTCCCTCCCCTGGGAATTGCAGCTCCAATCGGCCATTCGGCCCCACCCGCCAAGATATAGGAATTTTTCCCAATGCTTGGCAATAGTCGCCAGATGCAATATCGCGGAAAAATGCAAAAGTGATTTTAAATCAGACATTTGCACATTTTGGCACACCCCCTGCAATGTATCGGGCAAGACTTAATCATTCACCCAGAGGGGACCACACCGATGTACACCAAAGCATTCTTCCAAACCAAACTTGGCCAAGCCTCGCTCGCCAGCATCGTTGCCACGACAGCTATGGTTGCGCTCACCACGCAGATGAACATGGTCGCCGCCGACAGCCACTTCGCGCAGCCCCACATCGCGTCCCCGATCAGCGTTGAGCTGGCGTAAGCCCGATCCTTGAATTGAGCAGGCACCTGACCTTGACCAAGAAAGACGATCTTCCACTCGGACCGGAGCGCACGGGCGAAACCCCTACGCCCGACAAGAGCCTCGATGATGCGTTGTCCCCCGCAGGAGACGGCTCTTCAAAAAGCGCTCCGGTCCAAACGGAAGAAGAGGATGATCGTTTTATCCCTATCCTTGGCAAGAGGCTGTCGCGCCTCGACAAGGAAATCGAGGCCTTGCGCACCAGCCCCACTCCGACGCAAAGTGAGTACCGGGCGTATGACGAGATCGACTCAGGCCAAGAAGTCGGCTCAAATGCGCAGAACAAAACAAACCCGTTTCTTGATGGAGTAGCCTTCATGGGCATTTTCAGCCGCACCAGAGATATTATCGCTGCAAACTTCACCGATATGCTCGACAAAGCGGACGACCCGCAAAAGATGATCCGCATGATCATCCTCGAAATGGAGGAGACCCTGGTCGAAGTGCGCGCCTCTGCTGCGCGGACCATTGCCGACCAGAAAGAGATGCACCGCCATGTGGTGAAGCTTGACCGCTTGCAGGCCGATTGGGCCGACAAGGCGCAGCTTGCCTTGTCAAAAGATCGCGAAGACCTCGCCCGCGCGGCTCTGGTCGAGAAGAAGAAAGCGGTCAGCATGGCTGATCAGCTGAAAGAAGAGATCGCTGTCCTCGACGATGCCCTTCGCGCTTACGAAGAGGACATTCAAAAGCTGCAGCACCGCCTCCGCGAGGCGCGCAGCCGCCAGACGCAGATCGCAGCGCGTCTTGAGAGCGCCGAGAACCGCGTGAAGCTGCGCTCGCTGATGAGCACAGAACGCACCGATGAAGCATTGAGCCGCTTCGACCAGATGGAACGCCGCGTCGATTACGCCGAAGGCCGCGCCGATGCGATTGCGATTGGCAATGAGGGCCCGCCCTCGCTGTCAGACGAAATCGCCGCGCTCGAAGGCCAGGATGCGATCGATGATGAACTTGAAGAGATGAAGAAGCTGCTCGGCAAGCCCGACGCAGACAAAGGAGCGTAAACATGGACGGAGACCTGATCATCATTTTCGGAGTGCTGTTCATCGCGCTTCCCTGGCTGATCCTGCACTACACCACGAAATGGAAAACAGCCGCGACCATCACTTCGGACGACGAAGTGCTTCTGGAAGAGCTCTACAATCTCGCCAAGCGCCTTGATGAGCGCATGGATACGGTCGAGCGCCTCGTCGCCCATGACGACCCCAGTTACACCCCGGTCAAGCGCCTTCAGGCCGACCAGGAACAGGACAACCAGCAACTGCGTGAGCTTGAACAGCTTATCGCCGAGAAGAAAGGAACCAGCGCATGAACCGCCGCACGACGCTTTACCGCGACAAGCACAACGCCAAATTGATGGGTGTTGCCGCGGGCATCGCAGATTACACCGGGGTCGAGGCCATTTGGGTGCGCCTTGGCATGGTGGCCCTCACCGTCTTTGCGCTGGGCCCGATTGGCTTCCTTGCCTATTTCATCATGGGCTTTCTGCTCCAGAAGAAACCGCCACACCTTTATCGTGACAGCGAAGAAGAGGTGTATTGGCAGCGCGTTCGCCAGAGCCCGAAGCGCACCGCCCGCGAAATCCGCGCGCGCTTCCGCGACATCGACCGCCGGCTTGCAGACGTGGAAACCCACTATGTGAGCAGCAACCAGCGCCTCACCGCCGAAATCGAGCAACTGCGCTAAAGCGCTCGCAACAGGGGAGTAAGACCAATGCCAGCCGCAGAAGCCGTCGCAATGATCTTCGTTTGTGTTGCATTCTTTGCCGGATGCTGGGGGATCATCGATTCAGTGCTCAAGCACCGCCGAAAGATGTTCGAGATGAAACATGAGCACGGTGCGGCAGGCAAAACGCTGACCCACGAAAACACCGAGCTTCGCGAAACCGTGAGCCTGATGCAGGACCGTATCGCCGTGCTCGAACAGATCGCCACCGATCCCGCCCGCCGCACGGCGGATGAGATCGAGAAGCTGCGCTAACCCGCAGCCGCCAACCGAACCTCACAAACTTGAAAGCTTGAACCCATGGGCCCCGAACAACTTGTCTTCATGATCCCGATCCTTGGCATCCTGCTTGGATTCTTCGGTGTCTGGACCAAGCACAAGGAAAAAATCGCCACGATGCAACTCGATGCAACCGCGGATGCGACGGCGGAAAAAGCGGCGCAATACGCATCGCAGATCGCCAAACTCGAAGACCGTGTCCAGGTGCTCGAACGCATCGTGACGGACGGCGGATATGATGTTGCCACCCAGATCGAGGCGCTTCGCGATACCCGCTCGGTTGAAGACACTGGCTCAGGCGTTGCGCTCAATGTTTCCTCAAGGGAGAAAGCATAATGGATTGGGGAAGCCCTGAATTCGTGATCGGGATCATCGCCGTCAGCTATGGCGCGTGGATCATCAACAACTGGATCCGCGCGAAGCACGGCTATGAACTCGAAGACGAGTGGGGCGGCAAGTCGACCCCCAAGGCCGACAACGCCGAAACCAAGCGTCTCAAGGCCGAAAACGCCGAGCTCAACAGCAAGCTGGATCATATGCAGGACCGCATGATCGTGCTTGAAAAGATCGTCACCGACAAAGGTTATGGCCTTGCCGACGAGATCGAGGCACTTCGCGATGTGCCGAGCAAATCTGATGCCGGCATCCCCCTTAACCTCAATACAAAAGAGAAACAGTCATGAGCCCTGACGCAGCAGCCGTTATCATTCCCAATCTGCCGTGGATCATCGGCGGCGCTCTGGCGGTTGGCGGAGCAGGCGTGATGGGGTGGATCTACACCACGCGCCTTCGCATCAAACATGGCTATCCTCTTGAGGGCGCTTGGGGTCAGGCAATCAAGCCTGTTTCCGACCACGAAGCCAAACAACGCGTGACCTTGCTGACACAGGAAAACGCCGAGCTTCGCGCAGAGTTGGGCGCGGTGAAAGACCGCCTCTCCAATGTCGAGCGCATCGTCACCGATGGCAGCTATCAATTGTCGAGCGAGATCGATCAGCTTCGCTCGCTCGAGAACCAGAAGGATGCAGGGAGCGCATAATGAGCGGCTGGGTCATCGTTGCCATCATCGGGATCGTGGTTTGGGGCATCGTCCAGGCCGCCAAGGCAAAGGCCGGGATCATCTCGGATGAAGACGGTAACGAAACCTATATCGGCACATCGGACGGCGCAACGCGCGAAGAGACCGAGGCAATGCGCGCCGAGATGAAGCAGCTTCGCGAGCGCCTTCAGGTGCTGGAGCGGATTGCCACGGATAACAATTCCCTCGATTCCCGCGAACGCGCGCGCATTTCGGCCGAGATTGAAGCTTTGCGGGACACGAAAGACACTCCAAATGACAGTGGAGCTCCCCTCCCCGCCGCGTCAAAGAAAAAGGAGCAGAGCCAATGATTATGGACCCGACACTTGTCATTACCGCTGCTTGTCTGGTTGGAATTTGCGTGGTGGCCTTTGCTCTGCTGCGCGCATGGCAGGGTTGGCTTGACTTGAAGCGTCAGGAACTCGAACGCGCGAATTCGCGCAAAGTCTTCGATGCCCCCGAAATCGAAGGCGGCGCGGGCGCAGGAGCGGCGCGGATTGAACTGGCCGACATGAAAGAGCGGATCAAGAAGCTCGAAGCGATTGCGAGTGGTGTAGAACTCTAGGCGGGCCTGAGTTTTAAGCTCTTTGCGAAATCCCGCGCGCACCCTACATGCGCACCATGCGATCACTTGATGACATTCTGGAAGAATATGAATTTCTCGAAGGCGATGAGCGGTACGGCCTGCTGATCGAGCTTGGCCGTGAGTTGGAGCCAATGCCCGATGCGCTTAAAACCGATGCGACGCTGGTGCGCGGATGTTCGGCCTCGGTCTGGGTCTATCCCACCGATACCGACGGCGAAGGTTCGCTCCACTTCCTCGCCGACAGCAACGCCGCGATTACCAAGGGCATCGTCAGCCTTGTGATTTCGGCGGTGCAGGACAAACCCGCGAGCGAAGTGGCTGAGATGGACGTAGCAGGCGCCCTCGCCCCGTTTGACCTCAAGAACCAATTGTCCAGCAACCGCACTCAAGGCGTCCCCAACATGATCGCGCTGGTAAAAGAGCACGCCGCCCGGCTCGCCGAGGCAGGGTAAGCGCGCGGGATGCGGCGCGTCTATTTCGCCGCAGGGCTATTCTTCTTTGCGCTTGGCGCGGCTGGCATACCCTTGCCGCTACTGCCCACTGTGCCCTTCTGGCTGCTTGCGGTCTTCTTTTTTGCGCGCAGCAACAAGGCATGGGAGGAGCGGCTCCTCAACCATAAGCAATTTGGTCCGCAAATCCGCGATTGGCGAACACGCGGAGCCATCTCGCGGCAGGCCAAGGTCATGGCAATCGGTTCAATCGCCGCAGGCGTGGTGTTCACCTGGGCGACGATCGGTTTCCCCTGGGCGTGGATCTCTGTGGGAGCGCTGGCCATTTTCGGCCCCTGGATTGCAACCCGGCCCGAATAAGGTGCGGCCAGCAAGGCCTATTATAGCGTCGTCACCCGGTTTGCGGCATCCTCACGCACGGTTTTGCTGTCGCGCACCACGGCGACCCCCGATTTGGCCTGCTCCTTCAGCTCGGCTTTAAGCTTGGCCGGATCGCGCGCGATAACAAAGCCGAAGCTCACCCCGCCTTCCTTTCCAATGGTCGCATGGTGCAGCTTGTGCGCCTGTACCAGCCGCTTGGCATAGCCCTTTTTCGGGACCCATTTGAAAAAGCGTTGATGAACCAGACCATCGTGCACAATCGCGTAAATTACGCCGTACAGATTGACGCCCAAAGCCGCCCACCACAGCCACTCCCAATAAAGGGCGCCAAAGATGTACATGGCGGCGTCTATCGTCCCGAAAACGGTCGCATAAAGGTCATTTTTTTCAAAGGTGTTGTTGTGCGGCTCGTGGTGATCGCGATGCCAGCCCCAGCCAAAGCCGTGCATAATGTATTTATGCGCAAACCAGGCGAAGAACTCCATGAACACCAGAGCCCCGAGAGTTATCGAGATTGCCGCTAACCAGCTCATTGTGAGCCCGCCTTTTCCTTTGTGTCCAGTCCAACACCAGCCTTATGCGCCGATGGCAATGCCCACCACGGGACATCGGGCCGGCGATGATGTTCGAGATGATAACCGAAGTGAAAGCAGGTGGCGAGGCTTAGCAGAGTGCCGAAATTGTCGCTTCGCGCATTGTTTTCATCGGCGAATGATGCGCCGTTCTTGTGGTGGTGCGGACGATAGGTACCGAAATAAAACAGCTGGAGCGAAGAGAGAAGCGCAGGCGCTCCGTAAAGCGCGACAATCTGGACCATCGGAATATCAAGCACCAGCCAATAGATGCCGACGACCGTGTGGACGAAAAGGAGCGATTGCCAGCCGAAATAGCGTTTGAAGAAGGTCCAGTACCATTTGAAGAAATGCCCGGGGTTCTCTTCGTCAAAATCGGGATCACCCGCGCGCCCGGCAAGCCGGTGATGGGTGTGGTGCGCCTCGCGCAAAGTCTTCCAGCCAAAGCCTGCATAAAGGAAGAGCAGCACCGCTGCGGTCCGGTCTGCGAGCTTGGGAAAAGCCGGGGCCAATGTGCCGTGCATCGCATCGTGGCACACGATAAAGACGCCAACCGAAAGCCAGCACTGAACCACTGCCATCGCGAGCGCCACGGGCCAGTTCTGCCAGCTAAGTTCGAATACAAACATCGCATAGGCATGGATGCCAAGCCAAGTCCCTGCGACCAAAGCCGCGAGCACAATGCCGATCACGCTTTGCTGCTTTTGCGAAGGCAAAGAGAGGCGCGCTGATTGCATGGGATCAGATACGAAGGGCGAAAGCATCGGGCTTCGTATAGGCTGCAAGTTTCCTTCGCGCAAAGGGACGCTTTATTCGGCCGCCTTGTTTTGATCGGCAAAGAAGAATTCGCGCAAATGTTCGCCAATGCGCGCAGGCCGCAGTGTCTTGGCGTCGATGCAGCACCAGGAAGATTGCACCTCGGCAAGCACATCCTCGCCCCGGCTGATCACCGTGCGATAAAAAGCGCGCGCGCCATTATAACGCTCGAGCACGGTCTGAGCGATAACCGCATCGTCGAGAAAGGCAGGCTTTCGGTAAGTAATCTCGTGCTTCAGCGCGACCCAAGCCTTGGCCGCGACTTCTTCTGCGGGCGCAACCTTTTGCCAATGGGCAAGCACTGCGTCCTGCACCCAGTTGAGATAGCGCGCATTGTTCACGTGCCCCATGAAGTCGATGTCCTCGGGCAGGACTTTGATCGGAAATTGGAATGGCGTTGCTGACATAGGTGTCAGTTATCACATGATCGGAAAATTTCTAGCAATAATGCTGCGACAAAAGCGACCAAATCTTGCAAGGCCGGTCAAAGGGCGGCTATCGGCTGCAATAAAGAGAAAAACGAGCACTCCAATGTCCAAATCCCCCCAAACCAAACCGCGCACCCTCTACCAGAAAATCTGGGACGATCATGTCGTCGAAACCCGCGATGACGGGACCGCGATCATTTATATCGACCGGCATCTGGTCCACGAGGTCACCAGCCCGCAGGCATTCGAGGCGCTGCGATTGGCGGGCCGCCCTGTTCGCCGGCCTGAACTCACTCTTGCCGTGCCCGATCACAATCTGCCAACCACCGCGCGCCGCGATGCGAGTGGCGGCAAAATCCCTATCGAAGACCCGCAAAGCGCGCAGCAATTGGCCGCGCTTGAGAAGAACGCGCCCGATTTTGGCATCCGCTACATCGGCGATGCAGACGCAGAACAGGGAATTGTTCACGTGGTGGGGCCTGAACAAGGCTTCTCGCTCCCTGGCACCACTATCGTTTGCGGCGATTCGCACACGGCCAGCCACGGCGGGCTTGGCGCGCTGGCATTCGGCATTGGCACGAGCGAGGTCGAGCACGTGCTCGCGACGCAAACCCTGCTGCTCCAACAGTCCAGGTCGATGGAAGTGCGGATCGAGGGCGAAGTGGGCCCCGGCGTCACAGCCAAGGACGTTATCATGCACGTGATTGGTGTGATTGGCGCGGCGGGCGGCTCCGGCTACGTCATAGAATATCGTGGACCTGTGTTTAAGGCGATGAGCGTCGAAGAGCGCCTTACCGTTTGCAATATGAGCATTGAAGGTGGCGCGCGCGCCGGCTTGATTGCGCCTGACGACACCACCTTTAGCTATCTCAAGGGCCGCCCGATGGCGCCCAAAGGCGAGGCTTGGGATGCAGCGCTTGCCTATTGGAAAACTCTGCACACCGACGAAGGCGCGGCATTCGACAAATCGGTCGTAATCGAGGCGGCCGACATTGCGCCAAGCGTCACCTGGGGCACCAGCCCGGAGGACGTGCTTCCCATCACCGGCCTTGTGCCCTCACCCGACAGCTTTGCGGATGCGACCAAGCAAGCAGCCGCTCAAAAGAGCCTGGAGTATATGGGCCTTACCCCCGGTACCCCGCTAACCGAGGTGGAGGTGCAGAACATCTTCATCGGCTCGTGCACCAACAGCCGGATCGAAGACCTTCGCGCAGCCGCCGACGTGCTCAAGGGCCACACAAAGGCACACAATGTGCGCTGGGCCATCGTCGTGCCGGGCTCTGGCCTTGTAAAGCGCCAGGCCGAAGAAGAGGGCCTCGACAAAATCTTCATCGAGGCAGGCTTTGAATGGCGCGAGCCGGGATGTTCGGCATGCCTTGGCATGAACCCTGACAAAGTCCCCGCCGGAGAACGCTGCGCTTCGACCAGCAATCGCAACTTCGTTGGCCGTCAGGGTCCCGGAGCACGCACGCACCTTGTATCCCCGGCCATGGCTGCAGCAGCAGCGGTCAAGGGCAGGCTCACCGACGTTCGCACACTGGATTGATTGCCGAGCCCACTTGAAACCCCACTTCAGCAGGAGCATGAGCATTTCATGACTGACGAAAAATCCACCAACGGCCGCAAAGCTGCTATCGGCGCTGCGGCCACCATCGGCTCCGCTGCCATCGCCGCCGCACTTCTTTATGCAGGCAAGCGTTTTATGACCAAGGACAAGGACACGAGCCTTGGCAAAGGCCAGGCCGATACGGCGCCCTCGGGCGAACCACCAGAAACCGACTGAATTTTCAGGAAACGCAAATGCAGCCCCTCTCCAAGGTCGAAGGCCGCGCCATTCCCTTTGGCGCGAAGAATGTCGATACAGATATCATCATCCCGTCCAAATGGCTTAAGACCATCTCGCGCGAGGGGCTTGGCAATGGAGCCTTTGAGAGCATTCGTCAGGACCCGGACAACATCTTTGACGCGCCTGAAAACAAGGGCGCGCCGATCCTTCTTGCAGGCGACAATTTCGGCTGCGGGTCGAGCCGCGAGCACGCGGCTTGGGCAATCGGCGACCTCGGCATTCGCGCGGTGATCGCACCTTCCTATTCCGACATTTTCTCCGGCAACGCTGTCAAAAACGGCATCCTGCCAGTGGTTCTTCCGCAAGAGGCAGTCGACCGGTTGATGGAAGTAGCGCGTGGTGGTGATCCCATTGCAATCGACCTCGAAGCGCAAACCGTCACCACCCGGTTCCAGGACCGCTTCACCTTTGAAATAGACCCGTTTCGCAAGCACTGCCTTCTGGGCGGGCTCGACGAGGTGTCGCTGACGCTCGAAAGCAAGGAGGCGATTTCGACCTTCGAAGCAGGGCGCACTTCAGACAAAGCCTGGCTGATGGAAGGCACAGGCGCTTAAACCAAATTCGAATACGAGAGAGGGATATAAATCATGAAAGCCATCCAGACCCATGAAGTCGGCGGCCCGGAAACGCTGAAGCTCGACGAAATCGACGCGCCGACCCCCGGAAAAGGCGAAGTTCTGGTCGATGTGAAGGCCTGCGCGATCAACTATCCCGACACGCTGATGATCCGCGACCTTTACCAGTTCAGGCCAGAGCGCCCCTATTCCCCCGGCGGCGAAATCGCGGGCGTGGTCGAGGCCGTTGGCGAAGGCGTCACCAGCTGCAAGCCCGGCGACCGTGTGATCGGTATGCTCGGCAATGGCGGGCTTCGTGAAAAGGCAATTGTGGCCGATGGTCGCTTCTTCCCCATTCCCGACGGCGTACCGTTTGAAAAAGCCGCGTCGCTTCTCATGACATACGGCACCACCATCCACGGCTTCAAAGACCGTGGCCATATCAAGGAAGGCGATGTTGTCCTGATCCTTGGCGCGGCGGGCGGTGTGGGGCTGTCAGCAGTTGAGCTTGCCAAGGCTTACGGCGCGAAGGTCGTCGCGGCCGTTTCTTCCGAAGCCAAGGCCGAAATCGCGCGCAATGCCGGTGCAGACGATGTGGTGATCTATCCGCGCGAAGAAATGGACAAGGCCGCTTCCAAAGAACTCGCCAATGCGTTCAAATCGGCCTGCGGTCCCAATGGCGCAAACATCGTCTATGACATTGTCGGCGGCCAATATTCAGAACCTGCGCTTCGCTCGATCGCTTGGGAGGGCAAGTTTCTCGTGGTCGGTTTCCCGGCTGGCATCCCCAAGCTTCCACTGAACCTCACGCTTCTTAAATCATGCGATGTTTGCGGCGTCTTCTGGGGCGCCTTCACCGCGCGTGAACCGGCGAAATTTGTCGAGCAAGTCAAAGAGCTTTTCGCGCTTATGAAAGAAGGCAAGATCGACCCGCTGGTGTCCGAAACCTTCCCGCTTGAACGCGCAGGCGATGCCATCGCCAAGCTTGAGGCCCGCGAGGCGGTCGGCAAGCTCGTCGTAACGATGGATTGAACCTCTTCGGAGACCGAGGCTTTGAGGCTCCCGTGAAAGCGGGAGCCTTGCTGTCCTACACACAGCAATCCTGCGATAGAGGCGCAATGAAGCAGTGCTGCGCCCCTCCCCCTCGTCGCGTCTAGGCCACGGCTTTTGGCCCGAGAGATTTTCGACCCTTGAACAGTGTCTCAAGTGTCTCAAACGTCAGGAAAGAGTGCGCGAACATGAACGTGGGCCGCCTTTGACTTAAAAAGCGGCATCCAGAATTCTGTGCCTTGCAGCGCGCGCTTGCGCCCTCTATTTCTTCTAAGAACACTATCAAGGGATCGACCCAATGACCGACTTTAAAGACCGCGAACGCGCCGAAGAAGCCAAGTTTGCAATGGACGAAGAAACTGCCTTCAAAATCGCTGCGCGCCGCAACCGCCTGCTTGGCGAATGGGCAGCGGCTGAAATGAAGCTGACGCAAGAAGAAACGGAAGCCTACAAGAAGGCCGTGGTTCAAGCCGACTTTGAAGAAGCGGGCGATGAAGACGTGATCCGCAAGCTCCTTGGCGATCTCACCGCTGCTGAAACCAACATCAGCGAAGCCGACATTCGTGTCAAGCTTGAGGAAATGGCGATAGAGGCCAAGCGTCAATACATGAGCCAGAGCTAAAACTCATGCCCATGCCCGGCCACGAAATCGAGGCGGCGATCAAGGCCGCCCTCCCCGGCGCCATAGTCGAACTTACAGACCTTGCAGGCGATAACGACCATTGGGCTGCAAAAGTGACCGCGCCGCAATTTGCAGGCAAATCGCGCGTTCAGCAGCACAAGATGGTCTATGCTGCCTTTGGCGACAAAATGGGCGGCGAACTGCACGCCTTGCAAGTCACCACCGTGGTTCCCAACTAAGACGCATTGAAGCGCAAGGACGCGCACCCACGAGATTTATCAAAGGTTCTCCGTAATGTCTGACACCAACGCCCGTATCGCCTCCGTTGTTGGCGACAATGATGTGGTCCTTTTCATGAAGGGCACGCCCCTGTTTCCGCAATGCGGCTTTTCCAGCCGGGCGGTTGCGATCCTCGACCATTGCGGCGTTCAGTATGAAAGCGTCGACGTGCTTCAGGACATGGAAATCCGCCAAGGCATCAAGACCTACTCCGATTGGCCCACCATCCCGCAGCTTTATGTCAAAGGCGAATTCGTCGGCGGCAGCGACATCATGATGGAAATGTTCGAAGCGGGCGAGCTTCAACAGATGATGGACGAGAACAAGGTCGCCAAAGCCGAAAGCTAGAAGATAGGTTTTTTGAAGGCGCGCATGCGCCTTTTCAAAACCAGTACCAAAACAAAAAACCGCCTTGCACCGGGTAATGCAAGGCGGTTTTTTCGTGGGGAGGCCAGACCCAGAGACCAGGAAGGGTCACGCCTCAATTCGAAGACCACTTTCTTCGCATCCCACTATGCATCCCCCGTGCCAAAAAGGCGGTTTCCTACTTTTCTGCGGGTTGCGATGGTTACCGCTGCAGTAACCTTGCCGGCTTTGTAAGAAATCTCGACATCGAGGCGCGCTCGACGCCAACTTTCGCCTAACACGGCTCACAGCGCCAGCCTGTGGATGCCCTGCTCTTGGCAAGAGCGGCGCAAGGCTGCATCATGCCAGGCAATGACAAACAACACGCCAAAAACAGGGGAAACCGGCGCTCCGGATGGCATCCCCGCCGCGACGATCATCATCTTCCGCAACGCGCCCGATGGGGGGCCGCCGCAGGTCCTGATGACTGTGCGCTCGCGCAACATGGCTTTTGCAGGTGGCATGGCAGTGTTCCCGGGAGGCCGCATCGATCCCGCCGACTTCGAGTTGGGCGAGAAAATCGCCGGTGAAAGCGCAGGCGCCCTCACCCCGGACGAGGCCGCGCACCAGATCGGAGCCGTACGCGAGACTTTGGAAGAAACGGGGCTTGCCCTCGGTCTAAAGGGCGACATCAGCGCTAAAACCGCTCGGGAAGCGCGCAAGCTGCTCCAAGAGACGAAGACCCTCGCCCCTGTCCTTGATGCCTTCGGTTGGGAGTTGGACCTCGACCAGATCGTACCCTTCGCCCGCTGGTTTCCTCAAAACGAGAAGATCCCGCGTGTTTACGACACCCGCTTCTACCTTGCGAACCTTGGCACGGGCGAAGTCGAGGTCTCGGCCGACCAGGCAGAAAACACCCGCCTCTTCTGGGTAAGCGCAAAGGGCGCACTCGAGATGGCCGACACGGACGAGATCAAGTTGATCTTCCCCACACGGCGGAACCTTGAAAGGCTGGCGCTCTTTGCAAGCTTCGAAGAAGCGCGCGCTCAGGCAGAAGCCATTCCGGTCAAAACGATCATTCCCAAGATCGACACCGTCGGCGAAAAGCCGGTCCTGAGGATTTTGGAGGACGCAGGCTATCCTGTGACAAGCGAAGCGTTGGAGACGGTCTCGCGCGCCTAGCGGCGGGTCAAATCCCGGGCAGTACATATATCGGTTGACACTACGACGTATGTCTCGCTATCGGCCCCCTCCTACCTGCTGCTCAAACCGCGAAGTTTGAGCGGCCCAAGTGCCCAGATGGCGGAATTGGTAGACGCACCGTCTTCAGGTGGCGGCGCTCGCAAGGGCGTGGAGGTTCGAGTCCTCTTCTGGGCACCATTTACTCATTCATCACAGTCCGCTGACGGTTGAAAAAACCCCGGAATTCTGCCAATAACGGCCAGTTTCTGGTCGCTGGCGTTCGTGAAAGCTTGTCTACAGCTGGGGGCTCTTGGGGGCCACGGTGGGGGCTTCTCAAGCAAATGTAGGGTAATTTATGCCGATTTTGACGAGAAAGGCCCCCAATGCCTCTAACGGACAATGCTATTCGAGCCGCTAAGCCACGGGAAAAGAACTGGAAACTGTCAGATGAGAAGGGTCTCTACCTGCTCATCACACCCAAGGGTTCGAAGCGGTGGAACATGAAGTTTCGATTCGCGGGTAAGGAGAAGAAGCTTTCCTTGGGTCTCTATCCTGATTTGAGCCTCAAAGAGGCGCGGCGTTTACGTGACGAGGCTAGAAGCGAACTCGCGCTGGGCATTGATCCGGCACGCCGAAAGCAAGAAGAGAAGGCGGCGGCCAAACTTGGTGCTGAGAACAGTTTTGAGGCGGTTGCCGAGGAATATCTCGAAAAGCGTGAGAAAGAGGGCTTGGCAGCGACAACCTTATCAAAGAACCGCTGGTTTCTAGATCAGCTGCGCCCGAGCATTGGCAAGATTCCCATTGCCGACATTACTCCACGAGAAGTGCTGCAAGCGCTCAAAAAGGTAGAGAATGCTGGGAAGCGAGAGACTGCCAATCGGATGCGCTCCTTCGCCAGCCGCGTGTTTCGCTACGCGGTGGCCACGGCACGCGCCGAGGCTGACCCTGCTCACGCTCTAAGAGGTGCGCTGGCCGCACCGGTCGTGAAGCACTTCGCTGCGATCACTGACGCGACGCGGCTGGGAGAGCTTCTAAGGGCTATCGGCGGCTACTCTGGCGAGCCAGCGACCATGATTGCTCTTAAGCTAACCCCTCATCTGTTCCAACGTCCGAGCGAAGTTCGTAAGATGCGCTGGGCGGAATTGGACTTAGACAACGCAATCTGGATCATTCCGGCCAGCCGAATGAAGCAACGACAAGACGATCACGCGGTGCCACTATCAAGACAATCGGTTGAGCTTTTGCGTTCGATGCAAAGTATCTCCAGTCACTCAGAATACGTATTTCCGTCTGCTCGCACAAAGCTGCGACCGATGTCAGAGAACGCAATCAACGGCGCGCTTAGGCGGCTGGGCTTCGCGGGGAGCGAGATGACTGCCCACGGTTTCAGAACAACGGCCAGCTCTTTGCTAAACGAGTCTGGGTGGTGGAACCCAGACGCAATTGAACGCGCACTATCTCACAAAGACAAGAACGCGGTTCGTGCAACCTACAACCGTTCGCCATACTGGAAAGAGCGCGTCGAGATGGCGCAATGGTGGAGTGATTTTCTCGATACATTGCGAGATGGTGGCGAGGTCCTTGAATTTCCGACTAGGTCTACTTCTAGATGAACTGAGGATTGTTCAGGACTGAGCGTCTAAGCTCGCTTGCGTTCAATGTTCCCCATACTTTAGCCAAGGCGACATGGCTGTTGAATGGATTAAAGCAAATCTCGCATTGAAGTATGCGTCGTTTGGCGATGACGAATACTCTGTTCGAAAGAGAATAATCGAGCGTGCTAATGCAGGATTGATTGCCGCAAAGGCGGATACACTTATTTGGGAAAGAGAAGAGCACCGCAACAACCGTATACCACCCGCATTCTGGCGAACTGATCCTTTGGACGACGATCTAGATGAAGACTGGGAACAAGGCGATTTTGAGCGCCGTTCCCGCTTTGAAATCGAAGAACAAGCATTTGGCGTCAGCTTCGACTTTGTCGCTATCTCTGAGTTGGTCCCTGCACACAGACAAGCCGACGCGATGCGCCAGATCAGCCTATCCTCTAACAAGGATTGGATCAGCGCCCGCGAGCTTCGTGAAAAGATGTATGCAAACCACAATCCAATGAAGGCTGGCAGCGCAATTATCGAAGCCTGCCAACTTGGACATCTTGCAGGCCGTGCCGAAAGAATGACAGGGGAATCATCTACAAGTCCCAGTAAGCTCGACCCTTCATCAAGATACTCGTCGATGGCTTGGGATGTGCCGCTTTGGTTTTGGCGTGAGTTTATTGATGACGGAGACGTTCAAGACTGGACCTTGAGCAAGATAAAGGGGGATGGCCGACGAGAAGGTAGGTGGATCAAAATAGTCCTCCAAGGCGTGCACTTTCATCGTTCGGGCTTGGCGAACTTGGGACTTGCGGCAGAATTAACGCCCAAGAAGGAGATGCCTAAGACCGGGCGCAAACCAACCTATGATTGGCCAAAAGCCTGCTTGGCAGTTTTCGGCGAAATACACCGGGGTAACCTTAAGCCAGAAGTCCAAGCCGATGTTGAACGCGCACTAATGTTGCACCTAAGTGACGGAGATAATGGGCCTTCTGAGAGTACGGTGAGGCCCTATGCAAAGCAAATCTGGGAAGAAGCCTGCAAGGCCTGAAATTGACCGTCTAGCAGATATTGGCCTTAGTTCGGCCTTTTCGTCCGACAATCCCGATACTTTCACAGATGAATCCCTGCATCCGCTGGCGTTCGTTGGCACCATGCAAGGACACTACGAATGGAACCTCTCCTCGTCTCGATCAATGAAGCCGCTAAGGCGCTGAACCTTGGCCGCAGTTCGATCTATGAACTGATCAAGCAAGATAAGTTGGATACCCGCAAGATGGGGCGTCGCCGCATGGTGACTACCGCTTCGATCCGCCGTTTGGTGGATGGCGAGGAATAAGGATATGCCCGCGCGCCGGGTCAACCCCAATAAGGTCAAGACCCATTACAGCTACACTGCGAGCGAGCTTGCTGATTGCTTAGGCGTTCACAAGAACACTGTGCGCAATTGGCAACGCCAAGGCTTAGAGCCGAATGACGATTGCCGCCCATATCTTTTCCAAGGCGCAGTGGTCCGCTCGTTTCTCAAGAGCCGCCGTGCCAGCCGCAAGCGTACTTGTCCTGATGGCACGCTCTTCTGTGTGTCCTGCCGAGAGCCTCGCAAGCCCGCTGATGGAATGCTGGATTATCTCCCCGTGCGCGAGACTAGCGGCAACCTGCGCGGCATTTGCGAAGTGTGTGATAGCATCATGCATCGTAGTATCCGCGAGGCAGAAATCGCGGTCAAAATGCCGGGTTGTGATGTCAAATTTCAGGAAGCCCCCTCAAGCCTAAGTGGGCGGGCTTCTCCTTCCCTAAATTGTGACTTGAAGAAGGAGGGCTAGGTCATGGCAAAACACAATGCTGCGAATGAGCGCATCAAGCGCGAATATTTTGCCTTTTTGAAAGAAGCTAAAGGCCGCGATGTGGCCACGATTGACCGGGTGGCACAATCGCTAGCACGCTTAGAAGCCTCAACGCGATACAAGGACTTCAAGCGCTTTCACAAAGAGCAAGCCGTTGCCTTCAAGAAACGGCTGACAGAGGCGGTCAACGCCAAGACCGGCGAGCGGCTTAGCAAAGCAACTGTTCAATCCATCTTGCGCGATCTGAAAGCCTTTTTTGAGTGGCTTTCACGTGAGCCAGGTTATCGCTCCCACTTGTCCTACTCTGACGCTGATTATTTCAATTTGAGCGACAAAGATAAGACGATTGCCCGCACGCCTCGTGAGAAGCGCGTGCCTTCGCTGGAGCAAGTGGGGCGGGTGTTAGCAGCCATGCCAGCCGATACGGTGATTGAGCGCCGCGACCGGGCTCTTGTGGCCCTTACGGCAATTACAGCCGCTCGGGTCAACGCGATTGCCAGCCTTTGCTTGGAGCACATTGATCTTAAGAATGGTGTGGTGAAGCAAGATGCTCGCACGGTACGTACCAAGTTTGCGAAGACCTTTGAGACCTACTTTATGCCTGTTTGCGATGGCGCTTTGGAAATGGTGTCCGACTGGGTGCGCGAGCTAAGGGAAGAGCATCTATTCGGCCCCACTGATCCGCTCTTTCCGGCCACTCAGATGGGCATTGGAGAGAATGGCGGGTTCCAGCCGACGGGCCTCGCCCGCAAGGGCTGGGCTTCGACTGGACCTATTCGTGACATCTTCCGCAAAGCCTTCGCGGCGGCTGGCTTGCCCTACTACAATCCGCACTCTTTCCGCGATATGCTGGTGCGTCATGCAATGAGCTTGAACTTGTCCATAATGGAGATGAAGGCTTGGAGCCAAAACCTCGGCCATGAAGAGGTTCTTACAACGCTGACAAGCTACGGCAAAGTGCCCGCTCACAAGCAGGGAGAATTGATTCTTGGAGCAAGCGATAGAGCCAGCCAAGGAAGTTCTGAAATGCTTTTGAGGGATCTGCAGGCTGTCCTCCAAAGGCATCGTTAGTTCGGTAGCGCATAGAATTCCGGAAAACCCTCGAAATGGACGTATCCTCTTGTTGACCCGGCGAATCAAAAGATTCATGATCTGTTCCAAAGGAGTATTCGAATGGAACTTAGCTCACTTGTGCGCATCAAGCGCGAGAACCTCGGTTTGTCACAAAAGGAGTTTTCCGAACTGCTGGGGCTAAAGCAGGGGGGCGAGCGTACTATTCGAGGATGGGAACTGGGGGAGCACGTTCCATCACCTGCTCGAAAGGCTCAAATTGAAACTTTGCCTGACATCGCGCCATTTAAGCATGAAGGTGAGGGTGAGTTCAAATTTATCGATCTGTTCGCTGGGATCGGAGGAACTCGACTTGGTTTCCAGCAGGAGAACGGCAAGTGCGTTTTTACGTCCGAATGGGACAAGTTTTCGAAGAAGACATATGCCGCAAACTTTGGCGAACTTCCTAACGGAGATATTACGCAGATTACCGCAGGATCGATCCCAGATCACGACGTACTGGTCGCGGGCTTTCCCTGCCAAGCTTTCTCAAATGCAGGTCTTAAACAAGGATTTTACGATACACGAGGAACCATGTTTTTCGAGATCCAGCGGATCTTGGCAGAAAAGCGGCCTGCAGCATTTCTTCTGGAAAACGTGAAACAGTTGCGAGGTCACGACGAGGGTAGGACGCTGCAAACTATCCTAGACATACTGAACGGGAATACGGATGCGACCGTTCCTCACAACATTCCCATGTCGGAGGAGGCTCGCGCCAGCCTATCGATTCCTTTGGACTACGAAACCGGTTTTGCCGTTCTGAGCGCAAAGGACTTCGGAGTGCCTCAGAAGAGAGAGCGCATCTATCTCGTCGGTTTCTCTCGCAGCCTATTTCCGAGTTTGTGCATGAAAGACTTTTTCGCGGACTTGCCTGGTCGGGTCACTTCCCAGCCTCTTGGCTCCGTTTTGGAAGACAACCGCTTGGTCCCCGCAAATTACACGATCTCGGACCGGTTGCTTCAGGGGCATGAAAGGCGACGTATCGAGCATGCCAGAAAGGGGAATGGATTCGGTTACTCGGTTTTCAATGCAGAAAGTCCCTACTGCAATACCATTAGCGCGCGCTATTATAAGGACGGCAGCGAGATCCTGATCGACCAGTCGGACGTCGGCCGAAATCCGAGGAAGCTGACCCCCCGCGAGTGCGCGAGGATTCAGGGCTTTCCCGAGGAATTCGTTGTCGATGCGGTCTCCGCTTCGCAGGCTTACCGGCAATTTGGAAACTCGGTCTCAGTTCCAGTCATTCGGAGCATCGCCAAGCGGATGAAAGAGTGGGCTGGCGGTAGCCTCGCGGTGCGTGCGCCGGTCGTTTGACTGACATAGTTGATAGAGAAACCCGAAGCCGGATGATGTCCGGTATTCGGGGGAAGGACACCAAACCAGAGCTGGTGGTCAGGAGGTTCTTGCATAGTCAGGGCTTCCGTTTTCGCTTGCACCGTAAAGACCTTCCTGGGCGACCAGATATTGTGCTTCCTCGATACAAAGTTGCCATTTTCGTAAACGGCTGTTTTTGGCATGGCCACCAAGACTGCAACCTATTCAAGCTGCCCAGTTCAAACACATCTTTCTGGCAAGATAAAATCAGCAAGAACCGGCTGCGGGATCGAGCAAAATGGGACGAGCTCCAACAGATCGGCTGGTCCGTCGTGGTGGTGTGGGAATGTGCTGTAGCCAAGAAGCACAGGCTATCACCCGACGCGCTGACTTCAGTTCTTGTAGGTGCTATTAGGAATCCGGCTCCATTGACACATATCAGGTCTTGATACCCGCCAAGCGATAAAAGCCGTTGTGGAATCTATTTATTGGCGGCATTTTCTCAAATCCAATTGATGAGAATCGCCAAGATTAAGTGGGGTCCGCTTGCAACAAGAATCAGACAATGCTGTCGCCGAGCTTCCAGAGCGCGTTAGCAAAAGCTTCGCAGGGCAATCCTATCGCCTCTATGCTGAGAGCTTTGAAACTACTTGGGGCTTTCGCAGCACATCGGGCAAATATTTCAAGATCTCAAACGCGGATCTTGCTGCGGCATTCCAAGACATCCTGACCAACTGGGATGAGTGGACTGGAAAGAAACTAAACCAGAACTCGATCAATCCAGACGTAACTCTAAACGACTTTTCAAAATCGAACTTTTCCGAGGGCGCGCACAAGGACCTTGCTGAGGTTCAGCGCCGAGGCTTCCTGCATCTAATCAATGCAGTTGCCTACGCCGCGAGGCATGATGATCCCTACACCTCGTCGAGGTGGCTGCATGCATTAACGAAGGAAGACTACGAGAAAGCACTCGAAGCGATTATCGAGTTGTCCGAGGAAAGTTCAAAAATATCAGGCTCTATTGGTGACGCGGAACCGTCTCCCTACAATCCCGATCGTATGACAGGTGGCAGCAATGTCCTGTTTTACGGAGCGCCTGGGACTGGCAAAAGCTACTCGGTCTGGAACCGAATTGAAAATAAGAAGCATGCCAAAGTCACTGTTTTCCACGCTGACCTTCAGAATAGTGATTTTGTCGGCACCCTAAAGCCACGTTCCGATGGCGATGCCATCACCTACTCCTTTCAGCCCGGTCCCTTCGCTGCCGCAACAACGATGGCTTGGAGCCAGCCGAGCGAAAAGATCTTTCTCGTTATTGAAGAACTTAACCGCGCTGCAGCCGCTTCGGTGTTCGGAGAGCTTTTCCAGCTGCTTGACCGTGAAGATGACGGAAGCAGCTGTTACGAAGTGGATTTCCCTTCGCCTGAATTCCGAGACTGGTTCAACGCCGAGACCGGCCTCGATCATGACAAGTTATCAATTCCAAGCAATCTCTGGATACTAGCGACGATGAATTCTGCCGATCAGGGCGTGTTCCCGCTGGATACAGCCTTTAGACGGCGATGGGAGCAGTTATATCTCCCGATACGGTACGAAGATGACTACGGGGCGGTAATAAAGATTCATGACGGAAGTACCAACCTCGATCTGCCGTGGGGAGAGTTTGTCAGGGGTCTCAACGCAATTCTGACGGATCGTCTCGATATAGAGGAAGACCGGCTGGTTGCCCCACGGTTTGTGGGAGAGTCCGAACTCGCAAATGGTCAGCTGCCGGGAAAGCTACTGATTTATCTTTGGGACGACCTTCTCCGTCATGGCGGACGTGAGGAGCTATTCCGTTCGGGGATCAAGACCTACGGCGACCTTCATGCAAAGGTTGAGAAAGGCGCAGCAATCTTCTCGGATGGCTTTCTGGCTAATCTCGCCGAGCAAGCGAAGGCAGAAGGCGAGGCGTCCGAGGTCGCGACCACGGAGGCCTGACATTGGCAATCAGGTTCCTACCCGACCGAGTGCCAAAGGCCGTTCTTTTCGCCGAGTATCCGGAGGTCGCAGAGAATCTCAGTCGAAGAAAAGCGGCCGTAATGGAAAACAGTCGGGAAACGGTCGCTTGGGTCGGAATAGCGCATGTCGATTCAGACAACTCTACGGTGTTCCTACCTCACGGTGTTTCCGAAAGCTCCGCTGGTCAAGACCGTTTCGCGGAAAAGCTGATGCGGGCCATTGTGCGTTTCGCACGAGAATACTCGCGACCCGGAGAAGGCCGCAGTAGCGAGGGACCAAATCACGCGGCTTTGCTTGCGGAACTCGCAACGGATTATCGGGAAAATGGTTTGTTCTCTCAAAGAAAGCGAATCCAGACTTCTGCCGACGGTAAGCCGGATTGGGCAAGGACGGTCAAAAGATCGATCGTTTACCCGATGGATGACGGAACACCGATCTTTCTCGATCTCAAGACTACAAAACTGTCCGCCGAGACTTCGAACTTGATAGCCATGATCCAGTCCGAGGTCTTAGCCGAAATAGACAAGAACCACGGTTGGTGGATAGCCAGCTACTTCGGCAACAGGAAGCCGCCAAAAAGAGGGGCCGCCAGAGGGCTAGCGAGATCAAAATGGATCAAGTTCCTTAGGCTGACCCTGAGAATGCTATTCGAGCAACGCGCGGTGCGACTAGTACATCTCTTGATCGACTATCTGGAAAGCAAGGCTGGTAGGGGAGCTGGTCAGACTATTTGCGGCATCTCCGATTTCTCGACGATGTGGGAAGAGATGCTGCGCAAGGCCCTCCCCAATGTCGACGAAGGGTGGAATTCAAAGCTTCCCAGAGCATACTACTATCAAAGCAATGGAAGCCGTCATGAGGGTGGGCGGATGGAGATTGACATCGTCCTGCGCAGAACGGGTCATTTCTGCATATTGGATGCGAAATACTACAAGGCTACTAGCAGCAACGTTTCGCCTGGAATGCCCGATGTCTCGAAGCAGATAATGTACCAGATGGCTTTTGAGAGCATTCAGGGCGAGGGAACTCCCCCTCCAAAGAACGCATTCATATTTCCCGCGCGGGAGACTGGAGCGGGCCCATTCCAAAGGGTTGAGATCACAGATCAAGATCCGACGAAGGCACGCCGGTTCAAGCCTGTTGATTGCCTATATGTTTCAACGGCAGAAATTATCGAGGCATATGCCGAGCGCAGGAAGATCGATGGTTCCGGCTGGCTTGACGGCCTGTTGTCGGCCGGAGCACCTGCTATTTCGTGACCAATTCTCGCACATAAGTATATCCGATTTGGGGGCTTTATTGGGGGCATTGAATTTTGAATAGAAAATTTAATGATTTCAAATCAAGTATCTATCTTACGTAATCGAGTCCTCTTCTGGCACCATCTACACATTCATCACAATTCGCTGACGGTTGCAAAAACCCCGGCAATTTGCGCAGAATGGTTAGCTTCTAGCCGCTGGCGTTCGTCAAAGTTCGCCGACGACTGGGACCAATGTAGGGGCGTCTCAATCCGATGTTGGGCAATTTATACCGATCTAGCGTGAAAGCTTCGCCTCCAAGGCCTCTAACATGCGAAGCTGTTTACGCCGCGAAGCCGCGGGAAAAGAGGTGGAAATGGTCAGACAAGATGGGGCGCTACCCACCACCATTTGGCTGGACAAGAGCGTTCAGCTAATCGTTGTACGAACGCTTTGGATCAGGTGCACATCCGCTGCCTCTGCCTGACTGTGATGATCTGATGCAGATATCGAAATATCCACCTGTCCAACAATCGTCTTCTTTTGCAGCCAAGTGAGCTGAGACTTTGGAAGCGGATACGTTCCGGAGCCAGCTCAACTTTCTCTACCTGACAGCCTGACCAGTGAACCAAACTTGCCTCCCGGTGATTGTTTGGCCTAGGCTCCCACCAGAGGTATCGTGCGTTTCAGTTCGATTGTCCGAAGCTTGCTCGCAAGGCGGCATGCGTTCGGTCCGTTCAACGCCTCACCTTGGGGGGATATGTGAGCGGCGACAATTCCATTGCGGATGCCCGGGCATCGATCTTCGTCAGCTATTCGCGAAGCGATCGCGACCGCGTTCTTCCTGTCATTACCGCGCTTTGCGATAGGGGGCATTCGGTATGGTGGGACGGTCTCCTCGAAGGCGGCGACCGTTTTTCGCAAGTAACCGAGACCGCGCTTGAAACAAGCGATGTGGTGCTCGTTGTTTGGACCAGGACCTCGATCAACTCGCATTGGGTGCGCGATGAGGCCACGCGAGGGCGCGACCGTGGGCGGATGGTGTCGGTCTCGCTCGACGGGACCGAGCCACCGCTTGGGTTTCGACAGATCCAGTATATCGACCTGTCGGGAAGCGGCGACCCTGCAAAACGCTCGCGCTTTGCCGAGGTTACAGCGGCACTCGACAAGGTCGAAGATAAGGCGGGGACGGATCTCAACTTCGGCAGCGCCGGTGTATCTTCATCGACCACCGGATTATCACGCCGCAATGCCATTTTTCTTGCTGGAGGAGGGTTTCTCGCTGCCGGGGCCGGGGTTGCCTTGTGGCGAAGCGGACTGGTGAGCGGCTCAGGAACGCCCGGCAGCGTGGCGGTGATGACCTTTGAGGACCTTACCGGAGGCCCCGGGACCGACTACCTGTCCGCCGGATTGTCAGAGGAATTGCGCGCAATTCTCAGCCGCCATCGCCAACTTGCCGTAGCGGCCCAGACCTCGTCTGATAAATTCAAGGAAAGCGACGCTACCGCTGGCGAGATTGCGTCCGCGCTCGGCGTTCAACATGTGCTTGAGGGCAGTGTCAGGAGCGAGGGCGATGAACTGCGAGTGGCAGCGCGGCTGATAGACGGGACGAGCGACCTTGATGTCTGGTCGGATGTCTTCTCGGGCCAGATCGACAATGTCCTTTCGGTGCAAAGCGAGATCGCCACGCTGGTGGTGGATTCCTTGCTCGCCAGCTTTTCTTCAGGCGAGATTGCGGGAACCGAAAGGATCGGAGGCACCGACAATCCAGAGGCGCTCAACCACTATCTTCGCGGGACAGCGCTTTACCAACAGATCAGCTCCAATCAGGCGACAGACGAAGCAGCCCTCGCCGCTCTGGATGATGCCATTGCTCTCGACCCGCAATATGCCGCAGCTCACGCATATCGTGCACGTGTCCTGACGGCGCTTGGCAATCGCTATGCGAGCGGCGAGACGCTCGCATCGTATTACGAAAGGGCGATGGAGGCAGCGCGACGGTCAATCGAGCTGGAGCCTGATTTGGCGCAGGGCTACGATTCGCTGGGTTCGGTGCTCGCCAATGGCAAGCTTGACCTCGCTTCGGCGAAACGGCCTTATGAGCGCAGTTTCGAACTCGGCTATGGCAACGCCGATATTCTCACTGGCTACACCTTTTTCGCGTCATATATTGGCGAATTTGATGACGGACGCGCGGCGATTGCACGCGCGGAACGGCTTGATCCACTCAATGCAGGTGTGTTTCGGGCAGACTCGTTTCTGGAGTTCGCGGCGCGTGATTACCCCGCAGCGGCGGCTGCGGCGCGACGGGCATTGTCGCTCACTGAAGGGATCAGCATCGCCAACCGGATTTTGGGAGATATTGCCCGATATGAGGGGCGGCTTGACGATGCGCGAGAGCTTTACGCGGTTGAGCCAAGCACGCTGTCTCGCTTGCCAAGTCTGGCAATCCTCGAGGCACAGGAGGGCAACCGCGCAGCCGCCGATCAGGCATTCGCCGAGATGGTTGACGCATTTGGCGACAACAGCCTCTACCAGCAGGCGCAGGTTCAGGCGCAGTGGGGGCAGGCACAAGAGGCCATCGCCACATTAGAGCGCGCGTTGGATGCCGGTGATGCCGGGCTGGTTCTGTCGCGCTCAGATCAAAACCTTGACCCAATTCGACACGATGCCACCTTTGTGGCTATACAAAAGAGGCTCGGATTTGAGTGAGCAAGCAAACAGGGGGATTACATGAGAAAACAATTTGCAATCGGGTCAGCAATTGCTTTGGCATTTGGTGTCGCGGCCTGCACACCGCCCGCAGAAAACGAAGGCGACAATGCGGCTGAAGAAGCGATGGAAGAGGTTGAAGAAACTGGCGCCGAAGCAGATGCGGCCATGGATGGCGAAATGATGGACGGCGAGATGACGCAAGAAGCCAGCGAGGCTGAGGGCGAAGGCGACGTTTCCACCGGCGTCGATCAAGATGGCAACCCCGTCCACGACTGATCACTTTCACAAAGCGAACAGGCCCGGAAGATTTCGTTTTTCGGGCCTTTTCGTCTGGCTCGCCATATGGGCATCGCTCGCCCTTGCACCCACCGCCCAAGCCCAATCCACGCTCTCAGCCGGCGAAAGCTATCACCGCATTGTCGCAGAGCTTTACCCTGAGGAAACAGGGGCTTTTGATAGTTTTTATGCTGGGCTCGATGCCTATGATCGCCTCGCTCTGGCACGGGTAATAGAGCGCCTTGATGCGGGCGAACTGGGAATGTTCGCTCATCTCCTGACAAACACGGACACGCCCACAGCGATCAAGACTTTGCGCTTGCTGGGCGGCTATAGCGACGAACAGCTGACCTTTGTCACGGAACTGCTCAAGGAACGCGACTATGACCGTTGGGAAGCAATCCCGCTGCTGGTTCGCAGCGAAAGCTATGCGAACGCACGCGATATGCTGCTGGGGTCCGAGGCGGAAAATCCCTGCGAATATCCGCAGGACGGAGATCTAATCGGATCCGGCGTTGACGCTGATGCCTTTGCGGTGCGCTATTGCAGCGAAGCTGAGAACAGGTTCAAGCAGACTTTTTTCAATACAAGCAGCGAATATGTCAGCCATGGGAAGCTTGCCAATGATGGAGAAATCCCCTGGCAGGTTCAATTTTCGCTTCACGGCGCAAGCACCCGTGCGCACAAGGGGCAGAGCGCGCGCGCAAGGCAGGTCGAACGGTTCGGGCGCGAGCTGATGGATTGGGAAATCAACCATACCTGCGGCGGCGTTTATCTCGGTGCGAAATTTGTTCTGACCGCTGCGCATTGTATCGGCGAACTGGCGGACACACGGTTTTTTGCTGGCCGACGCATCCATCTGGGCTCGGTAAAAATCGACGGCCAACGCAACCTTTACAAAATCAGGAATGTGCTGGTTCATGCTGATTTCAAAGGCGAGACCCTGCAGAACGATATCGCTCTCATCCAACTTGAAAAAGTGCCAACTGGGTTTCGACGCAATCTCCGATCGGTCAGACCGGCAAGAGCACCAGCACAACCCTCTGGTCGTGTTCCGCTATTGCTGAGCGGTTGGGGGTTTAACCGCCCTGCCTCCAGTTCGAACGCGATCTTTGCCTTGGACGGTCAGCGACAGGCCGCTGCCCAACCCACGCTTCTCAAGGGCGACGTTTGGGTCCAGAAAATCTCTCTGTGCAAGAACAACCGCCACTTCAGGCGCAGACAGATACAATTGTATCCGGGACAAATTTGCGTTGGTTCACCGCGGGGCATCGACAGTTGCCGCGGTGATAGTGGAGGTCCTCTGGTCAATCCACGATCCGAAGTCCTGGTCGGCCTCGTCTCGGGCAGCGCAGGGTGCGGGCTGACAGGCACGCCTTCGATTTTCACCGATGTCGGATATTACCGCGACTGGATCGACCGGGCAAAGGCCGCTGCCCCGCGCCTCAGGCAAAATCGCAAGCATCGCTTTCGATAAGAGCTTTTGCCCGAAATGGCTTTCCGGTTGTGCTCGGTCGCTGGCATGGATAGCGTCGGGTAGTTGCAAGGTAGGGGGACGTTGCGATTTCAAGTGAAGTGAAACGATCCGCTGGTCCGCAGGCCCTGTCATTACCGGTTTCGAGATTTTCGGTAGGCGTCACCGGACACCGCGAAGCGCACGCCTCTTTCCCCGATGATCCTGGCGACCTCATCGACGTCCTGCGCGCAATCACTGATCGGATCGAAACCAATCTCGCCAATATAGGGGGTGCTGATCCAAAAGGCAGGTTGCTCACGCTGCTGTCGGATGGGACGGATCACCTGGCCGCGAAACTGGCAATTGAAAGGGAGTGGGAGCTAACCGTCCCCCTCCCCTTTGGCCGAAGGCTCAATGCCGCCATCAATTCAGGTTCATCAGACCCGACGATCCTTCGCTCGATACTTTCGGGCAATGTTCCATCCCATCCTGAAATAGCGCAGAAGATCGCAACAATCGAAAAACTTGCCGAGCAAAGTGCGCTGTTCGAATTGGCCGATGATGACGCAAAGATCGAACGACTTCTTCTCGAAGCTGTTGATGATCCGGGGAGCCAGACTGCTCAGAACGCATTTGCCACCGCCACCGCGCTGCGCGCTGCGCTTGCGGGGCAAATCCTGATTGAGCAAGCCGATGTCCTCATCGCCGTTTGGGATGGGCAATCGACCGCCAATATCGGTGGGACCGGGCACACCGCCCTGAGCGCTCTGGAACGCGGAGTGCCCGTGATCTGGATTGACCCGATGAGCCCGGATGCCTGGAACCTCCTCACCACTCCCGAAGAACTGTTCGGGACCTCGAAAATTAAGCAAAGTGATGCTGTGACCGCCCGTCTGGACCGCTTGGTCGCGCAGGCTTCAGCTGGTTTCGATACCAAGACAAGCGCAATGCTCGGCAGCCTGAAACTGCGGGAAAAAAGCAGCCTTTCAGCCCACGCTTTCCGGCGCGTCGAGGCGCTTTTTGGGGAGCGCAAATTTGCGCGCAAGCTCGGCTCTATTCGGCAGAATTATGAACAACCCGCCGAGGTCGCAAACGGAAGCGGCAAATCGGTCATCACAGCGATCGCATCATTCACACCCGAAAATAAACGGTTCTCACAAAAGGTTAGCTCGCTGATTTTGCAGCGGCACATCTGGCTCGATGGGATAGCCTCGCATTTTTCCGACCGTCACCGTTCAGGCATGATCATCAATTTTCTTCTGGGCGCCGCTGCGATCATTGTCGGCGTGCTTTACCTGCCCCTGGTCGACCCTGAGCAAAAATGGATGTTTGCCGCAGCCGAGCTGGCTCTTCTTCTCGCGATTGTGTTGAACACCTCAATCGGACGCAAGCGCGAATTGCACAGCCGCTGGTTCGAGACCCGGCGCGCTGCTGAATATCTGCGTCACAATCCGATCCTGGCAAGCTTGGGCGTTGCCCGGTCCAAAGGCGAATGGCCACAAACCATGGGCACGTCATGGCCCGAAAGACTTGCCCGGAGTGTCTCACGCGAAGTCAGCTTGCCCGAGGCGCGCGTCGACGAAGATTATCTGAGAAGAGCCCTCGGCGCACTTCGCGATCACCATATAGATGCCCAGCGTCGCTACCATCATGACAAATCGCAATTTCTCGAGCGCGTTCATCACGGGCTCGACCACTTGTCAGAACGCCTGTTTGCAGGTGCGATATTTGTTGTTGCGACCTTTCTTGTCCTTACCGCGGCAAGCCAGTTGGGCTGGGTGAGTGCGGCGCTGGTAACCGGCACGGCAAAATGGTTTACCGTCCTCGCAGTTGCATTGCCGACGCTCGGCGGCGCGCTTGCGGGCATGCGCTACTTTGGCGATTTTGAACGCTTTGCAGAAATTTCGGCAGTGACGCAGGCAAAGCTTGACGTTGTAGCGGCACGGATCGACATCTTGCTGGCCACTGCGCAAGGCGCGGTCACATACGATAAGGTTGCCGATATTGCCCGCGCAACCGATCAGATTGTTTTCGACGAAATTCAAAGCTGGCAGTCGGTCTTCAGCAGCAAGATCCTGACCGTTCCGGCCTGAAAAACTGGGCCGATCCTTCTCCTCGAAAAATCACGGAAACTGATCGCTTGCGCTTTGCGAAACCACGCGCGCCAGGGCACGCCTCGATGCGATTTGCGAACTGGCCCGACTACATAGATCTGCGAAATTCATTTGGAACGATCGTCGTGCCCGCCCCTAAGCAAAGTATCGACAACGCAGGAGATTACACATGCTTAACTGGGCAATCGCATTCATCGTTTTGGCAATCATAGCAGCCGTTCTCGGCTTTGGTGGCCTGGCCGGTGCAGCGACCAATATCGCTTACATTCTCTTCGTTGTTTTTCTTATTCTCGCAGTCGTGAGCTTTTTGCGCCGCGCTGCATAATCCGCGTCCCGGTCGCGAA
Source organism: Qipengyuania sp. S6317L1 (assembly GCF_023015615.1). Taxonomy (GTDB): domain Bacteria; phylum Pseudomonadota; class Alphaproteobacteria; order Sphingomonadales; family Sphingomonadaceae; genus Erythrobacter. The sequence continues at coordinate 542,517 of NZ_JALKAJ010000002.1, forward strand.
CGCGATCAACCGCGTATCGTCAATCCACGCGGTCGGGACAACCTACCCAGTTAAAAGGAGATCACCATGGCAATCGCCACACTCAAAGACGTTTACATCGACCAACTTCAGGACCTCTACAGTGCCTGTTCGCAGAGCAAGAGCATGACCGACAAGCTTGCCGAGGCAGCGACCAATCAGGAATTGAAAGACGCACTCAAAGCAGGCTCGAGCGGTATTGTTTCGGGCATGGGTGTTGCGACCGATATCGCTCGTTCGCACAACGCCGAACCAACCGACGAGTTCTGCAAAGGCATGGAAGGCCTTGTCAAAGAAGCGAAGGCCCACGCGCTTGACGCCGAGTTCACTGACGATGACGCACGCGATGCAATGATTATCACCCAGTATCAGCGAATGGCACACTACGCGATTGCGGGTTGGGGCTGCTTGGTAGCCTTTGCCGGTCGTCTTGGACTTCAGGACGAAGCAAAGCGTCTGCAGGAATGTCTCGACGAAACCTATGGTGGTGACCAACGTATGACGCGCATCGCCACAGGCGAAGTCAACAAGGCGGCAGCTGCATAAACCGGCAAACCGATCTTAGCTGCGATGCCGGGTTATGGCTTGGCGCTGCGGCTTGTCGAAACAATTCGATTTCTCAAAGCCCTGCTCCACACTGATGGAGGCAGGGCTTTTTGCCGGGTACAACCTACCGCCAACGCTTCGTGATGTAGGGGGGGCAAGCGTGCCATCGCAGCGGCCAATGCGACTTTGCTTCGAAAAATTCGCAAGCCGAGCATCAAACTTCTCGGAACAAACTTCGTTCTCGAGCGCTGTATCTTGCAGTTCTTACAACTGTGAACAGCGAGATTTCAATGACGCCTAGCCTCAATTCCAATGCAGAGTCTCACCCCCTTATGAAGAGCGCTGTTTCGGCCTCTCACAGCGAGGCCCTGCTTGAAAAAGAGGTGAAGTCCACCGACCGGCAACGTCACTCCTGGTCGAAGGCTGATCTTAAACCAGCCAAACGCAAACCCGTTTCCACGCGGGCTTTCAAACGCCAGATGGTGTCAGCACAAGATCCCTTGAGGAAGTTTGCGCTTCGCCTTTGTGGGCGCGAAGACATGGCAGAAGACCTTGTGCAAGAGACCCTGCTTAAAGCCTGGCAGGCTCGCGAGCAGTTCAAGCCAGGCAGCAAGTTTTTGAGCTGGGCTTTCACCATTTTGCGCAACACCTGGATCAACCAGCTGCGCAGGGGCAAAAAGTTCGTACCTGACTATGATGAACAGGCCGCCGAACAAATGCTGTCCGCGCCGGCATCGCAAACGACCACGTTCAATCTCGCTGACTTGCAGCGGGCAATGTCCGAATTGCCGACAGATCAACTGGAAGCCGCGCTCTTGGTGGGCCCAGGAGATCTTACCTATGACGAGGCAGCAGAAATTCTCGGGTGCGCGCCAGGCACAGTGAAGAGCCGGGTTTCACGCGCTCGTACTACTTTGGGCGATATCTTTGAAAGTGGCCGGGTTAAAATGCCGCTGGCCGATACTGAAGATGCGACAAACATCGCAGAAACCTTCGTTGCTGCGGTCAAAACGGTCGAAGAAGGTGGAAACATCGAAGACGTGCTCAATCTGGATCAGGCTTCGCCTGCCTGAACCGATGGAAAAGTCGGGGCCGCTAGCAATTTATAGCATGGCGCCCCTATACAGATGCCATGTTGCATGGCCCAGCACGGGCAGAGCAATAAACAGGCCAAGAAACGCAGGGATCATTGCTATAAAAAGCAGCGCGCCGATGCACGAAGCCCAGACCAGCAACACTGCGAAGTTTGACCTGACAACAGCAAGACTTGTGAATATCGCCGTGAGGACATCCACCTCCCGATCGACAAGCATGGGAAGGCTGAAAACGGTAGTGGCGAAAAAGCCTAGCGCGATAATCGCGCCGAAAATGCTTCCGACACCCATCATTGCAAGCCCTGCGCCAGTGAGCAGAAAGCCTAGCGATTCAGACCCCGCCCCTGCTTCGACGAGGAAGATCGAAAAGATCAGGTGAGCGATAATCACCCAGAATCCAAAGCCTACGAAAATGAGTACACCCAAGCTGAGAATTTGGTCGTCGTTGCGCGTTCGTATCGCGCCAAGAACCGCTTTCCAGCCAATGGGGATGGCCTGCTCCTTCCGGCGACTGACCTCGTAGAGGCCAACCGCCGTGAACGGAGCAAGAAGCGGAAAGCCCGCTGCGGCCGGGATCAGCCACGACACCTCGCCGCGTGCAAGCAGGAGATAGGTGAGAACTATTCCGGAGGCTGCAAAAAGTCCTCCAAAAAAGAGCCCATATTGCGGCTTGGCCAGAAAATCAGCCCACCCCAAACGCAGCGCCGCCCGCAAATCAGCGGTCGTCAGGCCGCTTTTGCCATGAAGCAATGCTCCGTCCGATTGGCTGACTTTGGCCATATGCCGCTCTCCCTACCCCGCTGCGAGCTTGTCATCTCAAGTGGGCGCTCATCAAAAGCGGTAGGATACACCCGCGCTGACAACCCACGGGTCCAGCTTGTGGTCGGTTTCAAGCACCACCGTATTGCCCGCGCTCACCTGAAGCGTCGTATCGATGAAATAACGCTTTGCATCGAAAGTGATCCCAAGCCCGCTATCGTTCACCGGAATATCGACGCCGGCTTGCAGCACGAGGCCAAATTCGTTTGAAAGATCGGCGTCGGTCGCGCCCAGCGGCACAATGCCTGCGCCAGGTTTGTCCTGCAGCCAGATAAAGTAGGCGCCACCTGCCCCTACGTAAGGCTTCACCCCGCCCAGATCGAAATGCGCCTTGGCGGTAACGGTTGCTGGCAGAAGCAGCGCGTTTGAGACGACCTCGGTGCCAGCCGGTAGGCCCGAAACAGCATCGACATCGTGCTGGGTGGTGCCTGCGATGGTTTCGATCGAGAAGTTTTCAGAGACGAAATACTCAATCGCGATAGTCGGCACGAAGTTGTCATTGGCCGCGGTATCGGTGCCCGCGGGCAAGCCAACCGCATCGGTCACGACGTCCTCGATGCCGCCATCCGGCGCAACGAGCGTGCCCACCACTTTAACCTGAAAATCGCCGGCTTCTTGTGCCAGAGCAGGTGAGCTTACACACGCCATTGCAACTGTTGCGGCGCCAAAAAGTACTCTCTTCATTTATCAAATCCCTGATTAAGCTTGAAAATTAGGAAGGGGGCTGGTCCTGCAAACTACTCAATTGCGCTTCGGGATCGTCAGCCAGGTGGACTGCCGAAAGGCCTAAGCCGCCTGCAATTCCGCTGAATTCTCTGTCGCCTCGTTCCCATCAACAGCAGTGGCCACCCATCGCGGCCCAGGATGTTTGCTGTTGAGGACCCGAATAAAGCTGCACAAATTCGACAGCATTGATTCAGATCAATGTGAGGCGCACAAACTCACCTCAAAAGTCATGGTGCAATGTTGGCGGATTTTGCCAGCACGACTGATATCGAGGGCATCAGGCCATGACTTTCCCAGACTTGTTCGAGCGCTTTGCCACAGGGGTTCTGCCGCTCGACATCTCAGATGCGATCCATCTCAAATTTCAATCCGTCGCCCGCTATGCGAGCGCGCGCGAAGGCGATGCACCCTTTCAAGGTGCGGGGCTCGACCAGATTATTTTTGTAGCGCGCGGGAGCACCAAGCTTGTGGCGCAGGCCTCGCAAGGGCGCGAACAAATCGTCGCTTTCAACTTCGACGGGGATCTGGTTTCCGTGCCAGCAAAAGCGGCGCACTCATATTCGCTGATCGCGCTCGAAGACTGCGAGCTTATCTACTTTCCGGCAAACGAATTTTTCCAGTTGGCCGGTGAAGAGACGGTGCTCGTTTACGACATGCTCGAGCGCGCATTGAAAGCGCTTGCGAGATGCCGGGAAAAGACCATCGCGCTCGGACGCAAAACCGCAGGAGAGCGCATTGCCGGCTTCATTCTCTCTATGGCTGACCGGATCGGGACCAAAACGCATGACGGCATTGCGATCGTCCTGCCCATGTCGCGCCGCGACATCGCCGATAGCCTTGGACTCACCATCGAGACCGTCAGTCGCCAGTTGACCGAACTGCGCAGCGCCAATGTGATTGAAACACCGGGCCGGTCGCAAGTGCTGCTGCGCGATGTTGCCGCACTCAAATCGCGAGCGGGACACATACAGGAAGCCGCCTGAACGGATTTTTGGAAGTTGATGCAAATCATCGAGCCCAGTCCGGCCATTTGCTCCATCCAGCCGGTCTGAATTCACAAGGGCTGGCCTGAACAAAAATGCCTCGCATCCGCCCCAGTTTGATTTGAGTCAAATACGCGGACCTTCGGCTTCACCAAAAGATCATCAGATCAACAAGGGATCAACAACATGGAAGCTGTCCTTAGTCGGCTGGGCCTCTACGCGCTCACCCTACTCGCTGTAATTGCGGCTATCGCTGGTGCACAGGACACCGGCTTTGCCGTTCATATGGGTATTATCGGCCTTGTGCTTGTCATCATGATGGTGGCAACGCTCGGCGCGTTCGACCCGCTTGCCAAAGCGCAAAGCATTTTCAGAATGCCCTCCGGACCTGAACGATACGACGACGATGTTGTGCGCTGGGGTGTCATTGCAACGATGTTCTGGGGCCTTGCTGGCCTGCTTGCTGGCGTGTTTATCGCAGCGCAGCTAGCTTTTCCCTGGTTGAATTTTGAACCCTACTTGAACTTTGGCCGGGTTCGCCCGCTGCACACTTCGGCGGTCATTTTTGCCTTTGGCGGAAACGCATTGATCGCGACCAGCTTCTACGTCGTTCAGCGCACTTGCCGCACGACGCTGGCGCTGCCTGGCCTCGCCCGCTTTGTATTCTGGGGTTATCAGCTTTTCATCGTGCTGGCGGCGACCGGATACTTGCTCGGCGTTACGCAATCGAAAGAATATGCCGAACCCGAATGGTATGTCGATTTGTGGCTCACCATTGTCTGGGTCGCCTATCTGGCTGTGTTTGTGGGCACGCTTCTGAAGCGTAAAGAGCCGCACATCTACGTTGCTAACTGGTTCTATCTCGCCTTCATCATCACGGTGGCGATGCTGCACGTGGTGAACAACCTCTCCATGCCGGTCAGTCTTCTGGGATCGCGCAGCTATTCTGCCTTTGCGGGCGTCCAGGATGCTCTGACGCAGTGGTGGTATGGCCACAATGCGGTGGGCTTCTTCCTGACCGCAGGCTTCCTGGCGATGATGTATTACTTCGTCCCCAAGCAGGCGAACCGTCCGGTTTACTCTTACCGTTTGTCGATCATCCACTTCTGGTCGCTGATCTTCCTGTATATCTGGGCGGGTCCTCACCACCTCCACTACACCGCGCTTCCCGACTGGGCGCAGACCCTTGGCATGGTGTTTTCGATCATGCTGTGGATGCCGAGCTGGGGCGGGATGATCAACGGCCTGATGACGCTCAATGGCGCATGGGACAAAATCCGCACCGACCCGATTATCCGCATGATGGTCATGGCGCTCGCCTTCTACGGCATGAGCACTTTCGAAGGGCCGATGCTGTCGATCAAGGCGGTGAACTCGCTCTCGCACTACACCGACTGGACGATTGGCCACGTGCACTCCGGCGCGCTTGGATGGAATGGCATGATTACCTTTGCCTGTGTCTACTTCCTCGTGCCCAAGCTCTGGAAGAAAGAGCGTCTCTATTCGCTTCGCATGATCAATTGGCACTTCTGGCTCGCGACCCTTGGCATCGTTCTTTACGCCGCCAGCATGTGGGTCGCCGGGATCACGCAAGGGTTGATGTGGCGCGAATATGGCGCGGACGGATATCTGGTGAACAGCTTCGTCGACAGCGTCGCAGCGCTTCACCCGATGTATCTGATGCGCGCTGCTGGCGGCCTTCTCTACCTCTCGGGTGCGGTCATCATGTCCTACAACATCTGGATGACGATCGCTGGATACCAGCGCGCCGAAGCCCCGATGAGCGACATGGAATATGACGAAGAAGCGGATCGTCCGCTGCCACCGCATGGCGCCCGACCTCAAGCCGAACCAGCAGAATAAGGAGCTTAACCTATGAGCACGACCTCACCAGACAACGCTCCCGACCAGGGCGCATTCGAAGGCCACAAAAGGCTCGAGAAAAACGTCACACTGCTGGCCGCGGCCACGCTCGTGACAGTCGCCATCGGCGGCATCGTCGAAATCGCACCACTTTTCTGGATCGACAACACGATCGAGGAAGTAGACGGGATGCGGCCCTACACCCCGCTGGAGCAAGCGGGCCGTGACATCTATATCCGCGAAGGGTGCTACACTTGTCACAGTCAGATGATCCGCCCGTTCCGCGACGAGGTGGAGCGTTACGGCCACTATTCGCTGGCGGCCGAAAGCATGTTCGACCACCCCTTCCAGTGGGGTTCGAAACGCACCGGGCCGGACCTTGCACGGGTGGGTGGACGGTATTCGGATGAGTGGCACGTCCAGCACTTGAAGGACCCGCAAAGCGTGGTGCCGCAGAGCATTATGCCAAGCTACAGCTTCCTGGCGGACACCAAGCTTCAGATTGCCGACATTTCCGCCAATCTCACCGCCTTGCAGCGCGTGGGCGTGCCCTACACCGCGATCGACATCGAGATGGCGGAAAATGACATGTATGCGCAGGCCAATCCGGACCTTGATGCCGGCGATCTTCAGGAGCGCTATCCCAAATCACAAATCCGCGATTACGACGGCGATCCGGCCCGTGTGACCGAGATGGATGCGCTTGTTGCTTACCTTCAAATGCTTGGCACGCTGGTCGATGTCGACAGTGCTGCCGCCCAAGCGGAACTTGCGGAGGAGACGGGCCGATGACCCTTTATGAAACCTTGCGTCACCTCGCTGACAGCTACGGCCTCGTGGTGATCTTCGCGCTCTACCTTGTGCTTTGCGGGTGGAGCTTCCTCCCGAATTCCAAAGCCAGGGTCGAACAGGCCAAAAACTCGATCTTCGAGGAGGACCAAGATGTCTGATAAAACCCGGATCGACGAACCCACCGGCACCGAACTTGTCGGCCATGAGTGGGACGGTATTGAAGAACTCAACACTCCGCTGCCGCGCTGGTGGCTCTGGACATTTTACGCAACGATTGCCTGGGCGGCCGTCTATGTCGTCCTTTACCCGGCCTGGCCAATGGTTGAGAAAGCGACCGACGGCGTCCTCGGCTGGTCTTCGCGCGGCGAACTGGCTGAAGAATTGTCGGCAGCCGACCTGGCGCGTCAAAGCACCTTTGAACGGATCGCCGCAACCGACATCACCAAGTTACCAGCCGATCCCGAACTTTTGGGGCAGGCCATTTCTGGCGGTGCATCGGCATTCAAGCAACACTGCGTCCAATGCCACGGCGCGGGTGCGGCGGGCTATGAACAATTTGGCTATCCCAACCTAAATGATGATGACTGGATTTGGGGCGGCGACCTTGAAGCCATCCAATACACCCTGACCCACGGTATTCGCTGGGAAGGCTCGGACGAGACCCGGTTGAGCTACATGCCCGCCTTTGGCGAGATTTTCGACCAAGGTCAGATTGATGCGTTGGTAGCACACGTCAAATCGCTCAGCGGCACTGGTCCGGGAAGCGCGGCAGGTGCTGAACTGTTTGAGACAAATTGCGCCGCTTGCCACAATTCGAGTGGTTCAGGCGACCGCATTCAGGGCGCGCCAGCCTTGAATGATGCGATCTGGCTCTATGGCGACAGCGAGGCGAGCATTCGCCAACAGATCAAAGCGCCGCGCCACGGTGTGATGCCAGGGTGGAGCGACAAGCTTGATCCTGTAACAATCAAGATGCTGGCTGCCTATGTGCACTCTCGCGGTGGCGGTGAATATGCAGGCGAGGCAAATGATGAAGTCGCGCCGGATCTCGAAGCCGACGACGTAGCCGCGGTGTCAGGAAGCGCAGAGAATGACAACTCCTGACAATCTCGAAAAGACCGGCGATAACAAGCCGGTGGGCCGCGACTGGGGCGGAGCGTTGAATGCCAGCGAGGCAGAGCCCCTCGCCGCAACACAGCGTCACGCCCCATCGCAGCCGTCGCCCAAGCTCTACGAAGCGCGCAAACAGGTCCACAACAAGAGGATCGACGGACCGTTTCGCCGGTTCAAATGGGCGATTATGATCGTGACCCTGGCGATCTATTACGTGACCCCGTGGATCAGGTGGGACCGGGGTCCATACGCACCCGATCAGGCGGTGCTCATCGATCTTGCCAACCGCCGCTTTTACATGTTCGACATCGAGATTTGGCCGCATGAATTTTACTTCGTGGCGGGCCTGCTCATCATGGCCGGGATTGGTTTGTTCCTCGTCACTTCAGCTGTAGGCCGCGCATGGTGCGGCTATGCCTGTCCGCAAACGGTGTGGACCGATCTTTTCCAGCACGTCGACCGTTTCATCGATGGTGACCGCAATGCCCGAATGCGGCTCGACAAGGCACCTTGGACCGCGTCGAAGATCGCCCGGCGCGGCGGCAAATGGACTATCTATCTTCTGATCGCAATGGTCACAGGCGGGGCGTGGATCCTCTACTTTGCCGATGCGCCCACTTTGTTTCGCGACTTTTTCACCCTGAACGCTGACCCTGTTGCCTATATGACGGTGGCGGTTCTTACCGGCACCACCTTCTGGCTGGGCGGGTTCATGCGTGAGCAGGTTTGCATTTACATGTGCCCGTGGCCGCGCATCCAAGGGGCGATGCTTGATGAAAAATCGTTGATCGTCACCTACAAGGATTGGCGCGGGGAAGAGCGCGGGAGCCTTAAAAAAGCAAAGAAAAACCCTGCAAAATACGGCGACTGCATCGATTGCCGCGAATGTGTGTCGGTGTGCCCCACCGGGATCGACATTCGCGAAGGCCAGCAAATCGGCTGCATCACTTGCGGATTGTGCATTGATGCCTGTGACCGGATCATGAAAGATGTGGGCCGCCCGCGCGGCTTGATCGATTATGCTACCCTCGACCAATGCGAGGCAGAGGCGGCGGGCGCTCCCGCTCAACCTGCCTACAAGGCCCTTCTTCGCCCGCGCACCTTCATCTATTTCGGGGTCTGGGCAGCAATTGGCGCTGGTTTGCTGTTCTCGCTTGGCACGCGCACCCACACCGATCTTACCGTGTCGCCTGAACGCAATCCGCCTTTCATGCTGATGAAAGACGGCTCGGTGCGAAATGCCTTCACGCTGCGCCTGCGCAATATGGAAGCGCGCCCGCGCGATATGCAAGTAGCGCTCGTGGGGCTTCCCGAAGGGTCTGTCATGTGGACCGACCGGATCGGGCGCGAGGCGGCGGCGCCAACCCAGACAATCCTGGTGCCCGCCGACCAAACGCGGATTGTGCGCACCTATGTGAGCGTGCCCGCAGGCACCACAACCGACGCTTTCTCTTTCGAACTGACCTCACTCGACGAACAGCGCGAGCGTGATGTCGAAGAGACGATTTTTACCCTGCCAGGAGCGGAATAATGGCGACGAAACTAATCAGGCAACGGCTGACCGGACGGCGCGTCGCGATGATCTTTATCGCAGGCTTTGGCATTGTTGCGGCGGTCAATTTTTACATGGCGAGCCTTGCCGTGGGTGGCTTTCACGGGGTGGTTGTCAAGAACTCCTATGTAGCAAGCCAGAAGTTCAACGGCTGGCTCGAAGCTGCCGAAGCGTCCGAGGCGCTCGGGTGGAGAGCCTCGGCTGAACGCGATGCTACAGGGTTCGTGACCATCACCACAAAGGGCGTGCCCGAAGGAGCGCAAGTCAGCGCCAAGCTGCGCCGTCCGATCGGCGAACACGCCTTTGCGAGCCTGTCATTCGTGCCCGATCGCAATGGCACATTTGTCTCGAAAACGCCCGTCGATGCTGGCCGCTGGACCATGCGCCTTACCATCACCTCGGGCGAAGATGTCTGGATGAGCGAGAGCGAGCTTTAAGTGAACGCCCCCAACGCCCTTTCCCGGCAGACCGCGCAGGCGCTGAACTCCACACGTTTTACCGTGCCCGGCATCAAATGCGCTGGCTGCATCGCAAAGATCGAACGCGAGCTTGTGAAAGTGGACGGTGTCGCCAGCGCGAGGGTCAATTTCTCGGCCAAGCGGGTGGCCATTGAGCACGACCCAAGCGTGGACGAAGCGTCCCTCACCCGCGCGCTTGGGCAACTCGGGTTTGAAGCGCAAGCGGTTGAAGAGAACCCACTGGGCAGCGACGATAAAGAGCGCACCAAGCTTGTTCGTGCGCTTGGCGTTGCGGGATTTGGCATGATGAACATCATGCTTCTGTCGGTCAGTATATGGTCGGGCGCACAAGGGGCTACGCGGGAGCTTTTCCACTGGCTCTCTGCTCTCATTGCCCTCCCCGTCATCGCCTATTCCGGGCGGCCCTTTTTTGCCTCCGCGCTCATGGCGTTAAAGCACGGGCGCACCAATATGGACGTGCCCATTTCAATCGGCGTTGTGCTGGCCACCGCGCTCAGCCTGTATGAAACCGCCACAGGCGGCGAGCACGCCTATTTCGAAAGCGCGGTGATGCTTCTCTTCTTCCTTCTCGCAGGGCGCGCGCTTGATGCCGTGATGCGCGACAAGACCCGCGCAGGGATCGGTGCGCTTCTTGGCCGGATGGGCAAATCTGCCCAAATTCTTGGCGAAGATGGTTCGACCCGCACGCTCGCCGCCAGCGACCTTCTACCCGGCATGGTCGCGCTTGTCGCAGCAGGAGAAGCGTTGGCGGCCGATGGTGAGATCATCGAAGGCACCAGCGCAATCGACAATTCCATGCTGACCGGTGAAAGCCGGCCAGAACCGGTCGCAACAGGAAGTCATGTGCTGGCAGGGGCGGTCAATATCTCCAGCCCAATTCGCGTGCGACTGACGGCTACAGCTGACGACACTGCGATTGCTGATATTTCGCGGTTGATGGATGAAGCGGGGCAATCGCGCGGCTCTTATGTGCGTATCGCCGACCGCGCCAGCCGCGCTTACGCGCCCGCGGTGCACAGCCTTGCAGCGCTCGCCTTTGTGGGCTGGATGATCGCAGGCGCTGGCTGGCACCAATCGCTCGTCATTGCGATTGCGGTTCTCATCATCACCTGCCCTTGCGCCATGGGTCTCGCCGTCCCGACTGCGCAAGTGGTGGCATCGGGCGCACTTCTCAAACGTGGGCTTCTGGTCAAGGATGGCAGCGCATTGGAGCGGCTCGCCGAGTGCGATACAGCCTTGATGGACAAAACCGGCACCTTGACCGTCGGCGAGCCGGTACCGCAGATTTCCGGACTTAGCGCAGAGCAGCAATCCATCGCCCTGGCCCTGGCCCAAGCGAGTGCTCACCCTTTGAGCAAAGGGCTTGCAAAAAAGTTGCGGGCCGAGGGTGTTGAGCCAGCACCACTCACGAAGATCACCGAAGCCGCAGGCGAAGGGATGCGCGGGCTATGGGAAGGGCAAACCGTCACTCTGGGCCGGCCAACAGACGGCGCGCAAGCGTGCCAGCCCGCCGGCCTTTCCAGCACCCTCGTCATTGGCGATACGGCCCATCTCATCACCTTTCACGACCCGCTTCGCAGCGATGCTGCCCAAACGCTTCGGATGATGCGCGATCTCAACATGGAGGCCGCCATTGTCTCCGGGGACCGCACCGCAAGTGTCCAAGCGCTTGCTATCGACCTTGCAATCGAAGGGTATGGCGATGCCAGCCCCAAAGACAAATTGGACATCCTCGACCAGTTGAAAGCACAAGGACACAAACCTTTGATGGTGGGTGATGGCCTTAACGATGGTCCAGCTTTGGCAGCCGCCCACGCTTCCATCGCACCGGGCACCGCTAGCGATGCGAGCAAGCAAGCCGCCGACGCGGTGTTCCTTGGCGAAAAACTTCTGCCGGTTGCGCTCGCCATCAAAACCGCGCGCGCAACAATGCACATTGTGCGACAAAACTTCGGCTTTTCAATTATCTACAATGTACTCGCCGTACCGCTTGCGCTGTTTGGATATGTCACCCCGCTCATCGCTGCGATCGCCATGTCGGTGAGCAGTCTTGTCGTGGTCGCCAATTCCCTGCGCCTTAATGGAGCTGCCAAATGACTACGCTCATGTTTCTGATCCCGATCGCTCTTGGTATGGGCGCGCTTGGGCTTGTCGCTTTCTTCTGGGCAATGAAATCAGGGCAGTATGAGGATCTGGAAGGGGCCGCCACCCGCATCCTTATCGATGATGAAGAGGACGAGGCATGATCAAAGTCCTTCTGGCCTCACTTACCCTTCTGCCAGTGATTACAGGCCCCCTCCCCCACGAGGAAAAATCGCTTCTTATCGAGCTGTGCAGCGGAGGTCAGATCACCATTCCGCTGGGCCGCGATGAACCCGCAGACGATCACCCCTGCGACCCGCAGGCGTGTCATGCAGGCACCTGCCGCGAAAAGATCAAAAAGGCCAAATTGATCTAGCGCAAAGACGCAACTGGGCGCTCTCTTCATAAACAGGGTCCGGCATCCGCCCGTCGATCTTGCCTCAAGGGCGATGCCGGACACTATCCTTTTGGAGCGATCTTGAATCATGTGGCCCTATTATCCTGACCTGCTCGAAACGCCTGTACCGCGCTACACCAGCTATCCCACGGCAGCCGATTTTCGAGAATTGCCACCGCGCGTATTGGAAAAGCGGATAGAGCAGACCACGGGCGATGTATCACTCTACATCCACATCCCGTTTTGCGAAAAAATCTGCTTTTACTGCGGCTGCAACACTGCGGCGAGCGGTCGGCGCCAGCGGGTCGAAAGCTATTTGAATGCGCTTCACACGCAGATTGAGACGGTGGCAAAGCTGTTGCCGCGCGAGGCTAGCGTGCGCCGTATTGCCTTTGGCGGGGGCAGCCCCAACGCAATCCTGCCTTCGGAATTTATCGAGCTTGTCGATGCGCTCAACCGTCACTTCTGGCTGCGCGAAACACAGTGGTCGATTGAAATCGACCCGCGCACCATGACGGGCGAATGGGCGGATGCGATAGCCGAAGCTGGCATCACAAGGGCGAGCCTTGGTGTCCAGACCTTCGCTGCTCACTGTCAAAAGGCCATCGGGCGCGAGCAAGGCGACGGCCTTATCTGCCGCACGATCGACTGGCTGCGCGACGCCGGTGTTACCTCACTCAACTTTGATCTCATGTATGGCCTTCCGCATCAAAGCGAGGAGGATCTTGCCGGAACTCTTGAATATGCAAGCCTGCTTGGTGCGGACCGGATTGCGCTATTCGGTTATGCCCATGTGCCGCATTTGATCGCCCGCCAGAGGGTGATCGACGAAAGCGCCTTGCCGGATAAAGACGCGCGCTTCGCGATGGCCCGTCAAGGATATGAGTATCTTGCGGACCAAGGGTATCAGGCGGTCGGTTTTGACCACTTCGCACTGCCCCTTGATCCTGTGGCTGTGGCAACGCGCAATGGCACTCTCAATCGTAATTTTCAGGGTTTCACCGACGATCCTGCGCCTGTTCTGCTTGGCCTGGGTTCGTCGGCAATCAATGTTTTCCCAGACCTCATCGTTCAGAACGAGAAGAATTCCGGGCGCTATCGCATGGTGTCCTCACAAGGGCGCTTATCCGCGACTAACGGTATTGTGCGCAGCGCAAGAGACCAGATGATTGGCAAAGTGATCAAGGGTTTGCTGTGCCAGAATACCGCTGAATTAAGCCCGTGTCTGCTCGCCGCGCATCGTGAGAGCCTGATGATATTTCTCTTGCGCGATCTTGCCCGGCTCAATGGTTTGACACTCACCATCACACCCGAAGGTCTGCCTTACGCAAGAACAATTTCCAGCCTCTTCGATCCTTATCGCGAAGAGACTTCGCGGCGGTTCAGCTCCGCTATTTGACCAGCCGCCTACAATTCGTCCTTCACCTGAACCCATGCCAGCAACGCAAAGAGCGCCGTGCCGCCGATGACGTTGCCGATCAGCGTTGGGAGGACATTGTTGGCAAGCATCGCCAAAATCGGGCGCTCGCCCTCAAAGGCAAGCAGAAAAATCTCGCACGATCCGACGATGACGTGGGTGAAATCGCCAAGCGCGATCACATAAGTGATGAGGAAAACAAGCCCGAGGAAGCTGTTGCCAGAACTAGGCCGCATCCACACCAAGGCCGCAATCAGCAGACCTGATGGCATGCCTCTTACAAGCGATTCCCCAAAGCCCAGATCAGCGACTTTTTCGCTTACAGCGATCATGGCATCGAAAGTGTGGGCTGTGACAATCGGTGTCGAAGCAAACAGCAAAGCCATGGTGGCGGTGCCGATAAAGTTACCGACGAGGCTAATTCCCCATACGCGCACTGTGTTCCAGATATTTGTGGAGCTGGGATTGCTAATGGTCGGCAAAACCGGAGTAATTGTGTTTTCAGTGAACAGCTGCAACCGGCAAAAGATTACAAGGATGAACCCGATGGTATAGCCCAGACTATCAATCGCGTGCCCGAACGGAAGATCACCTGTTTCAGCGTATAGCGCGGCCTTCACAATCAATGAAAAACTGACCAGCAGCCCGGCTGCGATTGCTGACCAGAAGAGCGAGACCGATGGGCGACCCATTTCCTCGATCCCCTCATGGACGATCTCCATGTAGATCTCTGGCGAGGTCGGTGCATCGTGGGGTTGATCAGCGCAGTTTTCCGATGCCGTCTTCGTCTTGTCATGGTCAGACATATCTGTTCCTGCGTCCTAATCTGATGGCAAATGATCGGCGGGCGGCCCAGTCAAAACCGAACCGCCCGCGCGCGTCAATTATAGTTTGCCAGATGCTCGATCTTATTCCGCTTCTTTGAGCGGCACCTTCTCTTTGAAAGTGTGGGTGACGTATGGGAATGGAATTTCAATCCCGGCATCATCAAGCGAGCGTTTGATAGAACGGATAACCTTGTCACGATTGATTACGGCCTCGGGGCGATAGGCTGATGCCCACCAGCGGACACGGAAATCGACCGAGCTTGAGTTGAACGTATCTGCCAACACCTGAATAGGTTTGTCGGTATTCACAAGGTCGACCTTTTCGACCGCGGCGCGAATGACTTTATCCGCTTCGTCAAGATCAGTATCGTAAGAGACGCCGACGATCACTTCGAAACGACGCTCGTCTTCTGCGGTTTCGACTTCGACCGGGTTCTTGAACAGCATCGAATTCGGGACCACGTGAAGCTCACCGGAAAAAGCACGGATGTGGGTTTCGCGAAGGCTGATGAATTGCACTTTGCCGTAGATGCCATCCGCCTTGATCACATCGCCGACCTGCATGTTATCGCGCAACATGATCATCACACCTGACAGAAAATTCTCGAAGAAATCCTGAAACGCAAAACCAATGGCAACCGCACCGATGCCGAGCCCCGCGATTACTCCGGCAGGACTGAAATTGGGGAAGACAACCATCGCGGCCAGAAGCGTACCGGCGATCCAGATGCCGAGGCGCACAGAAACCTCTGCAAGATTTCTCAGCGATGGCTTGAGATCGGTCTTTCCGGTGAGCTTGTGCGTGATCGAATTGCCGAATTTCGCAACGATCCATGTGATCACCAAGATAACAGCTGCAACGCCGAGTGCCGGCAGCAAGGCCACCGTGCCTTCGACTATGGAATTAATTTGATCTGTCAGCGTGTTGATCATGAATCGAAAGGCTCCTCGTTTATCTTACAAATGGCTGGCGAGCGTGATTGTTCCAATATTGGCAAGGGTGCCTTGCCCCACCGACCAGGACCTCAAGGGGCAATAACCACGAGAAAGGACCGGTCCTCCTGAAAGAGCACCGGTCCTGGGGGAACGCCGCACCAGCCGATAGCGGCAGCCGGCTGGCGTGGGGTGTGCGGTGATCCGAAGGCGTGCTTAACGCCGCCCTCGGCTTTCGCGGGGGGTTACTCGGTTCCCTCGTTTTGGGTCGGAGCAGGGCTCGAGGCGCTGGCTGAACCTGCGGCATTACCCGCGATCAGGGCATCGCCGCTGGCGCTGAACATACCGGCCGGTAGCGTGCGTGTTACATTGCCCTGCGTCACCACAACCTGCTGAACTTCGCCGCGGCCATTAGCGACAATCTGGTCAACTTGCCCGAGCGATGCGCCTTCGGGTGTCGTCACCGGCATACCCGGAGCAACCGTTCCGGCACCCTGAGCAGCAGACGCTGCGCTGCCTGCAACGGCAAGTGGTGCCGAAGTGAGTGAGGCAGCGCCATTACCTTCAGCCGAGCCAGAGCCGCTTGCTGAACCGGTCACCGAACCAAGGCCCGGGAGACCGGGGGTCGGGGCGCTTGGCAGGACAGGCACGGAAGCGAGCGCCGTGCTGGCTGCGCCGGTTGCTTGGCCAGCGACGGTAGAAGATGCCCCACCGGCAATCCCTTGAGCTTGCCCTGCGACAGGCGCGATAGCACCAGTTACCGCATCGGTGCCCATCAATTGCGCGCTAGCGTTGCCATTGCCCGAAGCTTGGCCATTGGCGGAACCGTTTACCGCATTGCCGAGTGCAGGAACTGGAAGATTTGCAAGGCTTGCGGTCGAACCGGCGATCGATCCATTCGCGCTTCGGTTGGCAGCCACGCTACCATTGCGCGCATCGACAGACTGGTCACCGCTGGTGGAAGCCGTGCCCTGAACCGTGTTGTCGACTGTGCTGCGAACCGAGCGGGTCGTTGTGTCGAGGCTTGAGCCGAGCGTCGAATTAACCGTACCGCCGAGCGATCCGCCCAGTCCGCCGCCGAGACCGCCCGTTAGCCCGCCACCACCCAGCAACTGAGCGCTGGCCGCTGCCGGGATAAGAGCAATTGCACTTGCTGTAAGAATAAGCTTTTTCATGATGCGTTTCCTTTCAAAATTCTCAGCGAGCTCGGGGTCCTGTGCTCGCTCGAAAGGAAAACGGATGGGCGTTTTGGTTTAATCCATGCCTGCCCCAAAAAATTTCATTTCTTTTGTGCGCATCCTTCACAAAGCAGCCCGCGCCCGAAGATTTCATCCGGGCCGCGCTTACCCAAGTCGCGCGCTTCGGCATCGCTGCGTACGCGCCAATTGCGCCCGTGTTGCAGAGCATCTGCAATCCGCGCAGCAACAAGCGGAGTGGCAAAGGAGGTGCCGCGCCAGCGCTTCATCTTGCCACCCCGGTCATAGGCGTAAACACGCTCAGCGGGCGCCGCATAATCAAGATGAAAAGCGCGGCCCGCCTCGATTAATGCGCGGTTGCGCCGATCGACACCGGTGACTGCAACCACACCATCATAAGAGGCAGGATAAGCGACGGGCGCGGCAGGGCCATCATTTCCAACGGCCGCAACGACAACAACGCCGCGTGCTTGCGCGGCCGCAACCGCACGGCCCAGCACCGGATTGCGCGGCCCGACCAGGCTGATGGTGACAACTTTGCTTCCCGACTGCGTTAGCCAACCCAGCGCGCGGGCAATCGCCAAGGCATTGCCGCCTGCCGGATCTTTGCCATAGACATCCGCAACCCTGATCTTTTCGACACCGGCAGAATTGAGCAGGCCGACCACTGCGCTGCCGTGATCGGCAGGAGCAGGCGCGCCGCTGGCAAAGCCGCGTTCTCCTGCAACGCGAATGCGAGCACCCGGCGCTGTATCGATCACTCCCACTTCAAGCGCGATTGGGACGGCAGAGCGGCCAATCGGCGCGCTCGCAGACGAACTCGCTACAAGGGCAGCGCCCGACTGAAAGTGAAGGCTATCTGCGCTGACATCAGCCCCCGGGGCCAACCGTTGGGCAAGCGCCTGCGCCTGGGCGAGCTGCATGCCTTGAGGGGTCTTGAGTGTGGTGACGGAAAGGCCCAGCCCTTCGATTTCTTCACTGGTGCCCACTGCAAAACCTGCCGCAGAAAGTGCAGCACGCGCCGGACCATCAAGCGCGAGCGCAAGCAATTCGCCGCGCCGGGCCAGATCGCCATTGGCGTCACGTTCGATCCGGTCGGAATTGCGTCGTAAAAGACGCGAAAGCGTCCTTTCCCGCGCGCGCATCAAGCGTGCCACATTGCGGTTGAGGCTCTGCTGCGTACCATCAATGCCCTGGCCAAGAACATCTGTCGCCTGTCCAACGGTTTTGCCGATCGTCCCGCCGACATCAGGCACCTGCAATTGGGCGAATGCAGGCACACAAAGGGCAATACTTGCAAAAAGGGCAATGAAGCTTGCGCGCATGATTGTTTCTTTCCACTTTTTCAGCTTAAGCTTGGATTAAACGATGCACCCGGCTCGTTTCATCCATAGCCAAGGCAATTATGTCAGCCCCAACTTTCGAACAGCAAGTCCTCGATCTGCTGCCGCGCTTGCGCCGCTTTGCAATCGGGCTCGCTGGTTCGCCGAGCGATGGGGATGATTTGTGCCAAATGACCATAGAGCGCGCGCTCACCCGCCGGGATCAATGGCAGGAGGGCACGCGCCTCGACAGCTGGATGTATCGCATCATGCGCAATATTTACATTGATGAAGGCCGCGCGGGCACCCGCAGGCAGGAGACATTTGTGAGCGAAGACGCAGGCCTCGGCGTCGGCGCCGACGGAGCACAAGAAGCGCGCGTTGAGCTTTCGATGGTGGACCGCGCGATGGCGCGACTTCCCGATGATCAGCGCGAGGCTGTTCTGCTCGTGATGGTCGAAGGATATGCTTATAAAGAAGCCGCCGAGATTGTCGGATGCCCGGTCGGCACGCTCAATTCGCGGCTCGTGCGCGGGCGCGATGCACTTCAGGCTTTGCTCGCAGGAGACGGCCCTTCAGGAGACAGCGCATGATCACCGAAGAACAAATCGCCGCCTACGCCGATGATCAGCTTGAAGGTGATGAAAAAGCACGGGTGGAAGCCGCGATTGCCGCCGATCCCGCTCTGGCCGCCAAGGTTGACGGGCACCGCGCACTGAAAGCGCAGCTCACCGGTCACTATGCGCCAATCCTCGATCAGCCGGTGCCCGATCATTTGGCCGCAATGCTGAGTGGAAAGAGCGATGCCGCGCAGGACAAAACTAACGGCGAGGTCGTCAGCTTTGCCAAGGAACGCCAGAAACGCGGGCTTGCCCCCACCTTGCGTCGCTGGGCGCCCATTGCAGGGCCCGCATTGGCGGCCTCTTTGGTTCTTGCCATTTTCCAGCCTTGGCAGACTTCGCCGCCGCTCGAAGGGTATGCAGGTGAAGAGCTTGCCAGTGCGCTCGACACACAGCTTGCCGCAACGCAGGATGCAGACGCGGCAACGCGGGTGCTGTTGAGCTTTGAGAACGAAGCGGGCGAATATTGCCGCGCCTATCAAAGCGAAGGCGAAGGCGGGATCGCCTGCCGCGATGCGCAAGGGTGGGAAATTGAGCGGCAGTTCGCACTGCAAGAAAGTCAGGTGACCGAGTTCCGCCAGGCCGGAAGCCTCAGCGACATCATGGCCGCAGCGCAGGCCATGGCCCCAAGCGGCGCGCTCGATGCAGCAGCCGAAGCGAGCGCCAGAGAACAAGGTTGGCGTAAATAAACCTGCACCGCAGCTGTCACAGACAAAAAAGGGACCGGCATTGCTGCCGGTCCCTCAAATTTGGGGCAAGCGATTGGCGGGTCAGCCAACCGTCACCGTGACATAGCGGTAGCCGCGCTCAGCCATTTCCTCGATGTAATGCTCGCGCTCCCCTTTGAGCTCGTCGGCATATTCTTCCCAGGCGTCGCTGATATCTTCAAGGTCACTGGCACGATTGAGGTCGCTGCGAAGCTCCTTTTGCGCCTCAGTAATATCGATCCGGTAGTCGAACCAGAAACGGTTCTCGATCCCGGCAATCGGGGTGTTGATGATGAGCTTTTCCTCTACACGCGCCATGGCCTCGGCCTGAAGCATGGGAATGCTCGCCTGAGCCGAAGCAGCAAGTCCGGCAAGCGCGATGGCGGCGGTTGTGGTGATGAGTTTCATGTGTCGGTCTCCAAGTTCTAAGATCACGGCGCATCAGTGCGACCCGTCAGATTGGAAACGAGCGAGCTTTCGGCTTTAATCCAAATAAACTTTCGCCAAGCCTCAATTTTTATCGGTTTTCGGCTTTTGCACTTCATCGAGCTGTAGTGCAGGCCATATGGCAAGAACGCACATCACCGCCAGAATGGTCAGCGTCACTTCAAGCCCTGCGAAATTGGCGATCAGGCTGAAAACCCCACCAGCGAGCAGCACGATCCCGATTGCAGTGTTGGAAAGTGCGGTGAAAGCGGCTCTTGTTTCTTCCGTCGCCATATCGACCAAATGGGTTGATCGCCCCAGTCGCACGCCTTGGTAGCTAATCATCAAAACGAACAGCAGCACAGGAAGGACAAAATCACCCTGCATCCACCCGAGAACCGAGGCGGCAACCGTTGCACCAAGCGCCACCGCGCCAATCACTGAGGCGAGGACAAGCACCTTCCTGCTCGATCGGTCAGACAAGGCGCCCCAGATAAAGCTGCTCAAGAGTGCCGAAAGCGCCGATGAAAAAACCAGCAGACCGAGGTTTTCGGGGCTCGATTGATCGCCGGAGCCAAGCGCCACCATGAATGGCGGCGCAAAGGCCGTTGCCGTTAGCAGACCACGCGTTGCAATGAACGACCTTAGCTGCGGTTCAGTCTTGAAGTAACTGAGATTATCCATTGCCGATTTGAACGCATTTGCCCCGCCTTGGGTCGCGCCGGCTTGTTCGGAAAGTGACGTGAACACGAGCCCTGCTGCTATCCAGACAACTCCCGCCACGAAAAGCGCTGCCACCACAATGTCAAAACGCTCGAAATTGCTGAAATACAAGGTCGCGGCAAAGCCGATCGCGGCGATCGCTGAAAGGCTGCCCGCAAGACCGGTCGCGTGCCCCCGGCGCGATTTGTCGACTGTCTTGCCGAGCACATCTTTATAGCAGACCGAACACACGCTGCGCGCGAGGGAAAGAACGGTGAGAGCCGCCAGGATAGCAAGCCCCGCCTGATAACCGGTAAGAAAAACCGCTGATGCACCAATAGCCAAAGCAGACAGCCCTTGGACCACCGCCCCGGCGGTCCAGGCCCATTTGCGCTTGGGCAATTCTCGCAACTTCGCTGCAGTGAACATTTGCGGCAACAAAGCCCCCGCTTCGCGGATCGGAACCAGCAAACCGACAAGCGCAGCCGGAGCGCCCAGCGCCGTCATCAGCCAGCTCAGGACCAGCTTGGGATCGACAAGTGCATCGGAGCTTTTCGATAGTGTGAGCGCACTAACATGCGCGAAGAAGTTGCCAGCCTCGTCCTTGCACGCGCTGTCCGGGATATCCGCACACGCGCGGCCCTCATCGTCAATCGCGATCGCTTCAAAAGCGGGATTGAGCCACTCGTTGGATTTCGTCATGCATTGAGCCAATCGTATTCGAGGCAACAGAATATGCCTGTGATCGTACTCAAATGCTTGAAAAGTGGTGTGGGTTCCTGCCCGAAGGGTTGCCTGGCGCGATATTTCATGACCGATGCGCATCGGGTGCGCATCACTTGCCCCCGGTATCAGGATCCATAAGGTTGGATTCGCCAATCATGCGCGCCACCGGACCGTGGTCGGGAAAGCGATAGGGGCGCAGTCTTTTCTTCCCAGCGTCCTTGGCAATGCTCGAAAAATGCTCGATTACATCGATGAGCGAACCTGTCTCATCAAGCCGCGATAAGATGGCCTCTACCGGCTGTGATAGATGTTCACCAAGCAAATCTGCGCGCACTTCGGCGATGCGAGATTGCATCGCCTCATCGCCTTTGGAGCACAGCGCAAGATCGCATTCGGTATCAAGGCCCATAGAGCGGTTGTTGAGATTGGCAGAACCGATGCGAAGCATATCGTCATCGGCGATCATTATCTTGGCGTGGCAGTATATCTCTTTACCTTGCGCCGTGATCGGGTGATAGACTTGAAGACGCTCGGCGTTTGGATGCTCTTTCAATTTTTCGAGCAAGACCGCGCGCTGGGGCTGCATTATCGCGCTTTCGATCGGACCATCAGCCGTAACAGGATTGAGAAGAACGATTTCCGGGCAATCGTCACTGGACAAGCGCTCCTCGATGGCATCTGCAATCGCACTTGAAGCAAAGTATTGGCTTTCAGCGTAGATCCAGCGCTTTGCGCTCGCGATCATGTCAAGAAACAGGCGCTCGATCTCGCGCACCTCGACCTGATCACTCATCTCCGGTTGGCTGCGCGCGATCGCGACTTCGACATCACGAAACTGTGGTTCCAGATAATCGGGCCAGCTATGTGCAGTGGGGTGCGGCGGGACCATGTCGCGTCCGCCCGCGCTTTTCCATCGCTTCTCCGAATATTCGGAAAGCGCGCGCGCAACCGGGCCTTGCACAATCATCGAAGCATCGTGCCACGGGCCATAATCATCGCCGCCAGGTGGAGCACGGCGTGGGTTATGATCGCAATGCTCGCGCGTGTCCCAACGCCGCTCGGTTACATCAATCCCGCCACAAAAAGCCGTGCCCTGATCAATGCTGATCACCTTGCCATGGGCCGATGCCATAGCCGGGTGATGCCGGTCGAGCTTGAGGTGGATGCGCGGGTGAAATATCCAGCGCAGCAGGGTCCAAAAGGTAAGTCCGCGGCCAAGCGTCTTAATCGAGCCGATATCCCAGCGCAGTATATATATGTGCAGGCCCGGATTACGCTTGACCAACCATTCAATGAAGGGCCCCAAGGCAAGCGGTCCTGTCACTTCGCCTTGGGTGTCGTGCATCTCTACACGGGTATCCAGATCCCAGCTCTGCATGATAATGCGCGAGCGCGCTTGCATCATAGCGTTGCGAACGGCGCGAAAATACTCTTCACCATCGATCAGAAGGCTCGCGCGCTCGGCATTCTCTGATTTCCAGCAATTCTCGCCAGGGCGCAGGAGATCATTTGGCTCCATAGCGTAGCTCTCCGGGGTTTGAGTTGAACTCAGGAAGCGCGAGAGGGGGCACGTTGGGTGTCCTTCGAATTGGCTTGCGCCTTGGTAACCGGTGGCCGGTAAAATGATTATGGCCGGCTTGCATATAGCGGCATTTCAAGAGGTTCGGCATCATATAACAGGGGTGGGTACAACCTCATTCAAGAGCGCGCAATGACTGGCTCAAACGACAAAAAGCCCCGCTGCTAACAGCGAGGCTATTTTGTAATGGATTTTCAATGTGATGCTGGTTGCGGGAGTTGGATTTGAACCAACGACCTTCAGGTTATGAGCCTGACGAGCTACCGGACTGCTCCATCCCGCGCTACCTAGCTTAGGCGTCAGGACACGCAGCCCATAGAGACGCCAAAAGGGCTCGACCCGAAGGCAAGCCCTTTGACAGTGAATGGGTTATTTCCTGCACTTCCACAAGCTGCAATGCCTGGCGGCGACCTACTCTCCCGTGCCTTAAGACACAGTACCATCGGCGCTAACTGGTTTCACGGCCGAGTTCGAGATGGGATCGGGTGGGTCACAGTCGCTAGGACCACCAAGCAATGAAGCTTGTGGATGTGCGGGTTATAAATCGATGTTTCGTAGTGAACGTCTGGCTGGAGTATTTCTCCACCGCAAGACGAGCCCTGCTGTAAGCAGGCCTGTCATTGACAGTGCGAATTCTCAAGCACGAATAAAACATTAGTACCAGTTAGCTCCACACATTACTGCGCTTCCACACCTGGCCTATCAACGTCATGGTCTCTGACGGTTCTAAAATACCTAATCTCAAGGGAGGCTTCCCGCTTAGATGCTTTCAGCGGTTATCCCGTCCATACATAGCTACTCTGCGGCACTCCTGGCGGAATGACAGATACACCAGAGGTATGTTCACCCCGGTCCTCTCGTACTAGGGGCAACTCCTTTCAAGTATCGACGCCCACGGCAGATAGGGACCAAACTGTCTCGCGACGTTCTGAACCCAGCTCACGTACCACTTTAATTGGCGAACAGCCAAACCCTTGGGACCTGCTCCAGCCCCAGGATGTGATGAGCCGACATCGAGGTGCCAAACACTGCCGTCGATATGAGCTCTTGGGCAGTATCAGCCTGTTATCCCCGGCGTACCTTTTATCCGTTGAGCGATGGCCCTTCCACGAGGGACCACCGGATCACTATGACCGACTTTCGTCTCTGCTCGACCTGTCGGTCTCGCAGTCAGGCATGCTTATGCCATTGCACTCTCGCAGCCGGTTTCCAACCGGCCTGAGCATACCATCGCGCGCCTCCGTTACTCTTTAGGAGGCGACCGCCCCAGTCAAACTACCCGCCATAGAGGGTCCCTGGTCCGGATAACGGACCTAGGTTAGACATCAGAAAACAACAGGGTGGTATTTCACAGGTTGGCTCCACTTGGACTGGCGCCCAAGTTTCAAAGCCTCCCACCTATTCTACACAGTTCTTTCCTAATGCCACTCTAAAGCTGCAGTAAAGGTGCACGGGGTCTTTCCGTCTAACCGCGGGTACTCCGCATCTTCACGGAGAATTCAATTTCGCTGAGCATATCCTGGAGACAGTGGGGAAGTCGTTACGCCATTCGTGCAGGTCGGAACTTACCCGACAAGGAATTTCGCTACCTTAGGACCGTTATAGTTACGGCCGCCGTTTACTTGGGCTTCAATTCGGAGCTTGCACTCCTCCTCTTAACCTTCAAGCACCGGGCAGGCGTCAGACCCTATACGTCGTCTTGAAGCCGACTTAGCAGAGTCCTGTGTTTTTGCTAAACAGTCGCTACCCCCTGGCCTGTGCCCCCTGAAAAGAGTTGCCTCGATTCAGGGCCTCCTTCTTCCGAAGGTACGGAGGCAATTTGCCGAGTTCCTTCAGGATACTTCTCTCAAGCGCCTTGGTATACTCTACCTGACCACCTGTGTCGGTTTCGGGTACGGTTTATACGGAGGGGCTATTTCCTGGATCTACTTGGCAGCATGCCCAATCCAATAAGGACACACTACTTCCGCAAACCGTCACACACCTCCAAGCCCACGAATATTTACGTGGTTCCCATCGACTACCCCCTTCGGGCTCGTCTTAGGGGCCGGCTAACCCTGCTCCG
>NZ_JALKAJ010000002.1:572500-1313344 GCF_023015615.1 Qipengyuania sp. S6317L1
TCGTGATCGCTGGCCGGTTACTCGAGACTTATGATCTGGGCCTCTATACGCAGGCGCTCTTCCTCGCACTTATCGTGACCGGGCGCTTTATCCCTCCGATCAACGAAGTCGCGCTTGCTGCCTATTCAGAGTTGCACCGTGCCAAGAAGTCGCTTGGCCCTTATTTCCTGAAGACCGCACGGCTGGTGATGATGGTGTGCGCGCCCGTATATATAGGCCTTGCGCTTACTGCAGAGCATGTGGTGCCCGTCTTGATGGGTGAAAAATGGCTGGGCCTTATCCCGATTTTCGCAGGGTTGGCGGTCGCCATGCCCGCCTTTGCGCTTCATCTTATTTGCTCACCTGTTACCAACGCAATGGGGCGTCCGCGCGTTTATCTCTTCACCTCGGTTGCGGGTGCAGTGATTTTTCCAGCGCTGTTCCTCTGGCAAATTGGCGCAGATGGATCGAGGGGCGCGATGGGGCTTGTCGATGCCTGGGGCATTGCGGCCCCGCTGCTATGTGTGATCACACTTACTGTGACCCTGCCGCGCATCGGCGTCTCGGCCTTTGCCCTAGGGTCTGCACTCACTCCAATCATCCTCGCCTGCGCCGCCATGACTATCGCCGTCATGAGCGCAGATTGGCTCGTCCCGATTGAAAGCCCGTTCTTTGCCCTTGTGCGCAGTGCACTTCTTGGTGCGAGCGTTTACGCTGCAACTTTCTGGTTCGGTTTCCGCGACATCGTCCAGGAGACATGGGCACTCATGCGCAATCCGGGCACGCCTAATGGGCCTGCCGCCCTCGCCTGAACCAAGGCGTGTTGCAAAGGGCGCATTTGGGAAGCGCGCGGTTCTCTGGTATTCTTTTCATAGAAAGAGCCGAGTTCATCGTCCCGTTTGGGCTTTAAGGCTCTGAGTGAGAGGACAATGCAATGAGCCTTTTAAGCGCCCTACCCGCTATCTCTGCCAGCCTTCTGGCATCCAGTGCCGCCAGCATAGCGGTCGAACCGCCGACCAGCGCACAGGGTTTGGAGATCGGGGCTCTGGATACCGGCGCCATTGCGCCAGACTTTGCTGATCCGACCACCGAAATCCTCGAACTCGAACAAGATCGCGCGCGACGGTACACGGTGCCGGTCATGGTCGAGGGCCAGGGGCCGTTTGACTTTATGATCGACACCGGAAGTCAGGCGACTGCGGTGACAAGCATCATCAATAACAGGCTTGGTCTGACCCCTTCTGGCACGGCCACAGTTGTCGGCATGGCCAGCCGCCGGGATGTCGATCTCGTAGAGGTCGCAGAGATGAGCTTTGGCGAGCAGACGATCTATGACCTTATCTCTCCGGTGCTCGAAGCAGAGAATGTCGGCGCGCATGGCATATTGGGGCTCGACAGCTTGCAGGATTACCGCGTGCTCCTCGATTTTCGCGAAGAGACGATCGCGGTCCAGGAAATCTCTTCTAAGGGCAACTATCGCAAGGGCTTCGAGATTGTCGTTCGCGCCAACCCGCAATTCGGGCAATTGCTTATCACCGATGCGCTGGTCGAAGGTGTGCGCACTACCATAATCATCGACACTGGCGCGCAGACAAGCATTGGCAATCTCGCCCTGCGCGAGAAAATCCGCAACAAGCGCGCACAAGAGGTTATCACGACTGACGTAAACGGGGTCAGCATGACCGGCCAGATGCAGACAGTCCGCTCGCTCAAGCTCGAGGGTTTGGAAGTGTCGAATGTCGCGCTCACCTTTGCAGACACGCCCGCGTTTGAGGTTCTGGGGCTTCAAGACAAGCCGGTGCTGGCGCTTGGCATGCAGCATTTGCGGATCTTTGACAGGGTAGCGATTGATTTTGCCGAGCAGCGCGTCCTGTTTGATGTGCCGCGCGATGTTGCAAGGGCAATGAAGCGCTCGCGTCGAGGCTATCGCCGCTTCTAGGTGGGCGATTAATACCGCCAGAACTTGCGATAGCGTCAAGCGCTCGCCACATGAGGGCGCATATGCCGCCCGATACTGCCTCCTCCGATCGCCCGTCCAAACTTCCCGATGCCGAAGGTTGGGCAACGTTAAAGCGTTTCCTCCCCTATCTTTGGCCCAGGGATAACCCCGGCCTTCGCTGGCGCATAGTGATCGCCATGGCGTTCGTCCTGATGGCCAAAGCGGTTATCCTGTCATTGCCCTTCGCCTACAAAGGCGCGGTCGATGCAATGGAAAAGGCCGGAACCCTTGCCGATGTTTCAGGCGCAGCCCAAGTCGCGATTGGCCTGGTCGCGGCTTACGTGCTGGGGCGGTTCGCCTCGCTCGTCTTCGACAACTTGCGCAATGTCGCGTTCGAGCGCGTTGGCCAGATGGCAACGCTGAGCCTTGCCGAAGACGTCTTTCACCGCCTCCACCGCCTGTCCTTGCGCTTTCACCTGACGCGGCGCACGGGCGAGGTCACCAAGATTATCGAGCGCGGCACGAAGAGCATCGACATGATGCTCTATTTCCTCCTGTTCAATATCGCGCCGACAGCTGTTGAGCTTATTGCAGTAGGCGTCATTTTCTATCTCAACTTCGGGTGGGAACTCGTGGCCGCGACCGCATTGGCTGTTGTCGCCTACATCCTTGCCACCCGCTGGATCACCGAATGGCGCACAAAGTTGCGGCGCGAGATGAACGATCTCGACGGGCAGGCATTGCACCGCGCGGTGGATTCGCTCCTCAACTTCGAGACGGTCAAATACTTCGGCGCTGAAGAGCGAGAGGAAAGACGTTATTCACAAGCCGCGCGCGCTTACGCCGATGCAGCGATGAAGTCGGAAAACTCGCTCGCGCTTTTAAACGTGGTCCAATCGGGGATCACCAATGCCCTGATGGCAGGTGCGATGATCTATACGGTCTGGGGTTGGTCGCATGGTGATCTTACGGTGGGCGACCTCGTCTTCGTAAACACCTACCTCATGCAGCTTTTCAGGCCGCTCGACCTTCTCGGCTGGGTTTACCGCACTATCCGTCAGGGGCTTGTCGATATGGCCCAGATGTTCAGCCTGATTGATACAGATGTCGAGGTTGAGGATAAGCCGGACGCGCCCGCACTGAAGGTCACGCAGCCAGGTGTCACCTTCGACAACGTGACCTTTGGCTATGAAGATGATCGCACGATCCTGCACGGGCTGAGCTTCGAGGTACCCGCAGGCTCCACGCTGGCCGTTGTCGGCCCATCGGGTGCGGGCAAGAGCACCATCGGACGCCTGTTGTTCCGCTTTTACGATCCGCAAGGCGGGCGCGTCCTGATCGACGGTCAGGATATTGCCAAGGTCAAGCAAGACAGCGTGCGGGCAGCTATTGGCATCGTCCCGCAGGACAGCGTGCTATTCAACGACACGCTTCGCTACAATATTGCCTATGGCGCAGAAGATGCAGACGAGGCCATGGTCGAACAGGCGGCAAGAGACGCAAGCCTCATGCCCCTGATCGAGCGCCTCGGAGATCGGTTCGAGACTATGGTCGGCGAGCGCGGACTTAAGCTTTCAGGTGGAGAAAAACAGCGTGTCGCAATTGCACGCACGCTGGTAAAAAACCCGCCGATCCTGCTTCTCGATGAAGCGACAAGCGCATTGGACACCCGCACTGAGAAGGAGATACTGGGGTCGTTGAGGCGCCTGGCACAAGGGCGCACTACAATTGCGATCGCGCACCGGCTTTCAACGATTGCCGATGCTGACCGGATAATCGTGCTCGACCACGGCACTTTACGCGAGAGCGGAACACATGCCGAACTGCTCGCCAGAGGCGGGCTGTATGCCGAAATGTGGGCGCAGCAGGCGGCAGAAAGCCGCGAGGTAGAATCTGCCGATTAGGGACTGACCGGAGCAGGCAGCTCCTGCAACTTGCGCAAACTTGGCGACGATAAATCGAGCGCGTCAGCCGGGATCACTTCGACATCGCCGCGCAGCGCCTGCACCTCGTTCAGAAATACATCCGCATCGCCGACCACCACGAGGGTCGCCTTGTCTGCGTTTAAATATTCACGGGCAGCATTGCTTACGCTGACGGGAGTTTCAGCCGCCAGCTTCTCTGGCAAAAGCGCCGCATCGGATGCGGGAAGACCATGCAAAAGCAGGCCCCCCACCACCGCATTGAAGCCCGAACTGCGCTCCATCACCCGGGCATATGTGCCCTCAAGATAGGCCCTTCGCCGATCGAGGCTTTCCTTGTCCAACCCCTTCTCACCCAGCTCTTTGATTGACTCGAGCATGATGCGCGCCACTTCGCCTGCGGTATTGTTGCGGGTTTGCGCGCGGGCCATAAGGACCGAGCCGTCGCGTCGCGCCTCAATGCGCGAATAGGCTCCGTAGGAAAGCGAGCGTTTGGATCGCACTTCCTCGAACAGTCGCCCTCTTGATCCTCCGCCAAGCGCTGCATTAGCGAGTTGCAAGGCATCGAAATCCGCCCCCTTTCGCGAAGGAGCGGGCAATGCGGCAAGGACGCTGGCCTGATCGGCGCCGTCCAGATCAATCACAATTGTGCGCGAGCCCCTTGGCTCGCCTGCGGCATCCTGAGTAATCGCCCCGCGCCCCAGAACTACACGCCAATCGCCGAAGGTCGCTTCGAGGACGGGAACAGTTTCAGCGACATCAATTCCGCCCGAGACGACAATTTGAAGGCGCGCAGGGTGGAAGAACCGCTGGCGGTGAAGCAGCAGATCGTTGCGATTGATCGCGTCGAGGCTTTCGAGCGTGCCAATTGCGTCGCTACCGTAAGGCGCATCGCCAAAAATTGCGCGCAAAGCCGCATCTTCGGCCAATTGCGAGGGATCGCGGTTTCGCACGAGCAGGCGCTGTTTCCGGCGGGCCCGCTCGCGGGAGAGTTCGTCACTTGGATAAAGCGCACCTTTAACGATGCGCGCAGCCAGATCGGCCGCTTCCGCCAGATTGGCCTTGGGAACCATCAGCGTGAACGTCGTGCCATCGGCATCGGCGCTTCCCTCGAACGAAGCGCCCAGCTCTTCGAAGCGTGCGGCAATCGCTGCAGCATCCATGTCAAAAATGCCGTTCGCCGCCAGTGCTGCTGCCAAATCTGCGACACCCTCGCGCCCCTTCACATCAGTCTTCGACCCGCCCGGGAACACCAAAGAAAGAGTGACCAAGGGCACTTTGCTCGTGTTTGCGGCAATGATCTGGATACCGTTTGAAAGCTGCGCCTCGAGCATTTGCGGCATAGTGTTGCGAGACACGCCTTGCGACGCGGGGATCATCTCGCGCGAAGCTTCCGGTTTCACTTCGCGCAGCGCAAGCTTTGGCCCGGGCAGCGCACCAAAATCGGGCATGGGGACGGGGTTTCTGAATAACGCGGGGTCATCCGGCCCCATCGAATAGGTAAAGGCAATCCGGCGCCTTGGGTCCATATACTCACGCGCCACCCGGCGCACATCGTGCGCGCTGACCTTCGAAATCTGCGCGAGCATCCGGTCCGCGAATGCAGGATCGCCGCTGACCGCAATCCCCTCGCCAATCTCAAAGGCACGCCGGCGGGCGGTCTCGCGGCGCTGTAGTGCCTGCGCCATGATTTCAGCCTTCGCTTCGGAAAGTTCCGCATCGCTGACTTCAGCTTCGCGCAAGCGCTCAGTTGTTTTGGACAGCCCATCTGCTGTCATTGCCAGCTGCTCGGGCCGCGTGAGCGCATAGATCGCGATGTATCCTCCTTCACGAAAGAGCGGCGCAGACGCTTTGGCCTCGACCGCAAGGCCTGTTCGCAGCAGGCTGCTCGCCAGCCGGTTGTTCTCGCCTTGGCCCAGGATTGCTATCAAGACCCGCAGCGCGGGCGCGTCCCTATGCGTTGCAGGCGGCGCTTTCCAGAGCACGCCGACAGCCGGGACCAATACGTTGGGCGCTCGCGCGTGAAAAACGCGCCCTTCCTTCAATTCGGGCTCATAGGCAGGGATCGCAGTCGGAGCGGGGTTTGCGCGAGGCGCGATAGCGGCAAAATGTCTGTCCACCAGTGTGCGCAAGGTCGCAAGTTCGAAATTGCCTGCTACGATCAACGTCGCGGTGCCCGGTCCATAATAAGCCTCATGAAAACTGCGCACGTCGGCGAGAGTTACCTTGTCGATATCTTCCAGCCTTCCGATACCGGCGCGTCTGTGAGGCAGTAGGTCAAAACCATTTTCTGGCAGGATGATACGCTGCAACCGGCCATAAGGTGGCCCGAGCACTCGCTGGCGAATCTCTTCCTTGACGACACCGCGTTCAGCTTCAAGCACCTCGGCGTCAATCACCAGACGCGCCATGCGTTCGGCGTGGGACCACAGCATGATCTCCAGATATTCAGCTGGCACCTGCTCCCAGTAATTGGTTCGGTCGACCCAACTGGATGCATTGCGCGCGCCTCCTGCATCGGCGGTAAGCCGGTGGATCATGTTGTAGGGCATGTTGCGTGTCTTACGGCTGCCAATATGTTCGAGCAGGTGTGAAAGCCCGGCGCGGGCTTCAGGATCATGCTTCGAGCCAACTTCGTACCATAGCGAGGTTGTCACCGTGCTTATGGTGGTGTCGGGAAGTGCGATGACCCGAAGTCCGTTGTCGAGATGCCACTCAGTGTAATCAATCGGGGACACACCGGGCAGTGCTGGCCCTTCCTGCGCGCGCGCCATAGAGCCCACCGAGCCCGCCAGAGCCATAGATAAAAGCAACAGTAACGCAGGGATAAATCGGGTGGGCATCAAGTGGCTTTCGGTGGTCGTCTCGAGGGACCTTAGAGCCTGACGCTTAACAGGTTGCAACGGGCAAATCTGAGGCAAGCCGCAAGGGCAAGGTGCAGACTACGAGCTTGCGAGCGAGCTTACCTGCTCAAGCACAGCCAGCGCCTCTTCGCGGCGTTCCCACGGGACGAAAAGATGGTCGTGGTGGAATGCTGCAATCACATTGCAGGCAATCCCCGCCTTCGAAAGCGCGGTGGAGACAGCAGCGGTGAGGCCAACACCTTCTAGGTCCGAGTGGACCTGCAGGGTGATGCGAGCGAAAAGTGGACCCTTATCGGCGATGGTTGTCTCTTTGACCTGTGTGAAGCCTTCCTCTTCCCACACAAATGCGAAACTCCGCATCAGGCCCAGAAAGCCGAACAGGATCAGTGAGAGCGTTGAAATTCTCGCAAACTTATAGGGCGATCGAGCAAGCTTTGGCGACATGCCCGAAAGCATATCATCCAGAGCCGAGACCGGACCCTCATTCACAGAATATACTTGGACAAATCGCTGTTGCCTGCAAGCTCGCCAAGGCGCTCGTGCACGTAGTCCGCGTCGATTTTCACCGTTTCGCCTTCATGCTCTTCGGCCTCGAAGCTGATTTCTTCGAGCAACTTTTCCATCACCGTCTGCAAACGCCTCGCACCGATGTTCTCGACGCTTTCGTTTACCTGCGCTGCAATGGTCGCAACCGCCTGCACAGCGTCTTCGGTGATGTCGAGTTCGACCTTTTCCGTGCCGAGAAGCGCGCTGTATTGCTCCACCAGGTTCGCGCGGGTCTCCGAGAGAATACGCACGAAATCTTCTTGTGTGAGAGCGCGCAGGTTTACCCGGATCG
Source organism: Qipengyuania sp. S6317L1 (assembly GCF_023015615.1). Lineage (GTDB taxonomy): Bacteria > Pseudomonadota > Alphaproteobacteria > Sphingomonadales > Sphingomonadaceae > Erythrobacter. The sequence continues at coordinate 580,043 of NZ_JALKAJ010000002.1, forward strand.
GCAAACGCCCCTGAAGTTCGGGCAGCATGTCGGATGGTTTGGCTACGTGAAACGCGCCTGATGCAATGAACAAAACATGGTCTGTTTTCATCGGACCATATTTGGTTGCAACGGTCGTCCCCTCGATCAACGGCAAAAGGTCGCGTTGGACGCCTTCGCGACTGACCGAGCCGCCACGCACATCAGAAACCGCAATCTTGTCGATCTCATCGAGGAACACGATTCCATTGGTTTCGGCGTTTTGCAGTGCGCTGCGGCTGACGTCTTCATCATCGAGGCGCTTATCGGCTTCTTCGTCTACGAGCTTGTCCCATGCCTCTGGCACGCGCATTTTCTGCTTCTTGGTTTTGCCCTTGCCGAAAGCCTTACCCATCATGTCCGACAGGTCGATCATCTGCATGTTGCCGCCCATATTGCCCATGTCGAAGGGCATGCCGTTACCGGTATCAGCAATGTCGATCTCGACCTCGACGTCGTTCATCGCGTTTTGAACGATGCGTTCTCGGAAGCTTTCTCGCGTAGCTTCCGAAGCGCTGTCGCCAACGAGCGCATTCAAAAGCCGCTCCATCGCTGCCTCGCTCGCCGCCTCGCGCACGCTTTCGCGCCGGCGCTCTTTTTCGAGGCGGATCGCTTCCTCGACAAGGTCGCGCGCGATCTGTTCAACGTCGCGGCCGACATAGCCAACTTCGGTGAACTTGGTCGCCTCCACCTTCACAAAAGGTGCCTCGGCCAGCTTTGCCAGACGGCGGCTGATTTCGGTTTTACCGCAACCCGTTGGTCCGATCATCAGGATATTCTTCGGCGTCACTTCGTTCTTGAGCTCTGGGCCCAATCGCTGCCGACGCCAGCGATTGCGCAGCGCCACGGCAACCGCGCGCTTCGCCTCTTTCTGGCCGATGATATGTTCGTCGAGAGCGGCCACGATGGCCTTGGGAGTAAGATTGTCTGTCATTGCCGCACGATTTGGGGGCGCATGTGCCCGCGTGCAAGGGGCCGCGCGCCCAATCAGGTCGAACAGGCGAAGGCACTGCTCAATTCGCGGTGCTCGGCAAGGATCCGCGCGATGTCCTCTGGCTCTGGCGTCGGATCGCTTTGGCCACGTTCGAATGTGCCTCCAAGGATCACGCCATCGGGCCGAGGGAACATGTAGCCTGCGCGCATTCGGTAAGCGTAATTCAGCTCTGGCTGCGGCAACAAGATCGCCAGTTGTCCGCGTGCGCCCACCATCTGCTCATCGCCAAAGAGGTCACGCGCGCCAAAACCGGTGCAGTTGATGATAAGCGTTTCGGGCAACTGTGCGAGGTCGGAAGGTGTCTCGAACCGGCGGCGGATCATGCGCGCACCGGCAATGCTGACTTCGCGCATAAGGTGCTCTAGCCAGCGTCCGGTCTCGACATACATGCCTCGCCATTCGCGCACCGTTTCAGCCCGAAATGGGTGTTCGCCCTCGCCCAATATGCGTGCTGCCGGCATCATGCGCGCCTCGATCTCCGGCAGGTCACGACTGCGCATTTCGTCATACGTGGTGAGCCAGCGCACACCGGTATCCTCGCCCACGCTGATCTGGAAGCGGCGATAGCTGTAATCCATCGCGGCGGCGAACTGCGCCATCCAAGCGTCATTCACCGAGCTGCCGCGAAACAGGCTCGCCGGGTGGATTTGCCCGCCAGCGACATTCGAGGTCGTGTTCGGGGGGAAGTCGGCCGCGTAAATCGTGACCTTGAAGCCTGCCTCTTGCACCAGCTTGGCAGCGGTCAGCCCGAGCGCACCCGAACCGATCACCGCCACCGGACCCGAATGGCCCGCAAGACCGGCCTTCGCCGCAAGCATGGAGGAGCCCCAGCTGAGCGTGATTCCTGCACCCCCATGGCCGTAATTGTGCACCAGCCTCTTGGTCCCCAACGCCTCCTCTCGCACGACGAAGCCGGCATCCCGATAGGGCCTTATGCCGGCAACTGTCCGGATGACGCGGCCTTCTTCGGCAAGCACTGCGGAAAGGCAAAAAGGCGTTAAAGGCGCGCTTGCATTCGCCAGCGGTTCGCGCACGCAGGCCCCAAGCGAAAAGGCCCCGCCTGCAGCAGCAGCAGCAGACAAAAGCCGCCGACGATCGAAAGTCTGATGAAGAATGGTGCCGCCCCTGCCCGTCATTGGAATGCGTCAGAATACTGGCAGCAGAGGAACTTAATCCCAAACGCTGTTCGTCAGACCGTTTCCACTGTCAGATTACCGTTGGTGAATACGCAGATATCGGCTGCAACAGCCATCGCCTTGCGCGCGATTTTCTCGGCGTCTTCTTCGTATTCTGCAAGCGCACGGGCAGCAGCAAGAGCGTAGTTTCCGCCCGAGCCAATCGCAGCGATACCGCCTTCGGGCTCGAGCACATCGCCATTACCGGTCAGCACCAGAAGGCTCTCTTCATCGGCAACAATCATCAACGCTTCGAGATTGCGCAGGTATTTGTCCGTGCGCCAGTCCTTCGCAAGCTCGACCGCTGCACGCAGGAGTTGCCCTGAATATTGTTCTAGCTTCTTCTCGAGCCGCTCAAACAGGGTGAAAGCATCGGCTGTCGCGCCTGCAAAACCGGCAACCACTTTGCCGCCCTCGCCAATGCGCCGCACCTTGCGAGCATTGGGCTTCATCACGGTATTTCCCATCGAAACCTGGCCATCACCCGCAACTACGACCTTGTCGCCGCGTTTGACGCCAATGATGGTGGTGCCGTGCCACTGTATCAGGCCGTGGCTCGCTGCTTTATCATCCATGCCCCGGGATATGGGTACCACGACAAAAGCGTCAAGTCAGGCCGGATAAGTTAAACTTCCGAAGGATATTTGGGATTATTAGCCGGCAGGGCCCGCTGGACCAACGCCGCCGACCTGTCCGATATTGCCGAACAGATCTTCGAGGAAGCCGCGCTCACGACCCAAGGTCGGTGTCTTGTCGCCATCGGGCTGAAGGTGAACCACCTCATCCACGCCGCGCGATTCGACCGTTTTCACGTTGCCCTCCTCGTCAAAGCGCACCATCAACACGGCATGCGTCCTGATGCGTGGACGCACGAACGGTTTGCGGCCCGTGACACTGGAGATGTAATACCAGGTGTTCTCGCCATACTGGCTTTCATATGTCGGGCGGCCCAAGGTTGCCTCAACAGAGCGGCGGTTGTCGATTTTCGGCTGAACGGTGCGCACCAGAAGGGGATCATTCACAAAGCCACGCGGCTCGCGGATCGAAGAACATCCAGCCAAAGCGAGAGCAATCCCGCCAAAAACTGCCGCTTGAAGGAGGCCCTTGGATGAAACCTGTACTCGCATAAATTCCGTTCAATCCCGTCTCTTGGCATGGCTTGGTCCAGCGCTCTTTGCTGGGCCACCTTGCCGTGGTTGGCAAGTCGCCTATATCGCTTCGCATGCCTTAAGCACTGTCGCACTCGCTGGCAATGCACGTGTGCCAAACTGTGTGCCAAAGCGCATCGACCATGCCCTGTGGCAAATGGGGTGAATTGCGGCTGAACCTGGCTCATGGTCGTATCTTCGATGAAAATCGAACCGAAAAGAAAGATCGTAATGTCATTTCTCTCCCGCCTGCTTGGCACTGGACCTGACCCGCGCGAGGCCGTGCGCCCCTTGTGGCACCGCGTGGTCGAACTGGCGCGCAAACCTGAATATTATTCAGAGTACATGGTCGCAGACACGGTTGCGGGTCGCTTTGACATGATCACCGCGATCCTTTCAGCGGTGATGGTCCGGGTCGAGGCTTCTGAAATGAGGGCAGAAAGCGCGCTCCTTGCTGAGCTTTTCGTCGAAGATATGGACGGGCAATTGCGCCAGTTTGGCGTCAATGACGTAGTCATCGGCAAACGGGTGGGCCGCTTGATGAGCGTGCTTGGCGGGAGGCTGGGTGCTTATCGTTCGGCCTTCGCCAACAAAGATCATGCGAAACTCAGCGAAGCGATCGCGCGCAACACCACATTTAGCGAAGGCGCCGATGAAAAGGCATGCAGCGAGGCTATCGCAAGTGACCTGATCGATTTCACCAATCGGTTGAGCGAGCTTGATGACAAGGCGCTTCTCAAAGCAGATCGCGTCGCATGACCGAGGGCGCACCAAGCGAGCTGGAGCGGCTGATCAAGGTCAAGGGCTTGCCCGGCGAGGCTGTTATCGTCGAGGCCAGCGAGGATGAGCGCGCCGCTCTTGCGCAGCGATTCGGACTTGCACAGATCAATAGTTTGCGCGCCGTCGTCGAGCTTGAACAACGCCCGGCCGCGATAAGGGCCTCCGGCACGTTAACCGCTCGATTTCTCCAGCCCTGCGCTGTTTCGGGCGAGGATTTCGCCGTTCATGTTGAAGAGCCACTGGACCTGCGATTTGTCGAAGCAGCCGCATTAGATCCGCATGCCGACGAAGATATAGAGATCGAGCTTGAAGCCGATGACTGCGACGAAATCGATTATTCGGGCGACGCCTTTGATCTTGGCGAAGCGGTTGCGCAAACGCTTGGCCTTGCAATTGACCCCTACGCCGAAGGGCCCAAGGCCGACGAAATCCGCGCAGAAGCCGGAATAGTGAAAGAGGGCGAGCAGGAAGGCCCGCTCGCAGATATGCTGCGTGGTCTGACGAAGGACTAGGCTGGCACGCCAGCCCCTCCCGCCTAGAACGGAATGTCGTCGTCCAGATCGTCGTAGCCACCGCTGCCACCCGAACCGCCGCTCTGGCCTCCGCCTGAGCTACCACCGCCCTGGTTCCAGCCGCCACCGCCGCCGCCTTGACCTGCGCCACCATAGCCGCCGCCCTGACCGCCGCCGCCGTAGCCACCACCCTGGCCGGCGCCTCCTTCACCGCGCCCATCAAGCATGGTGAGAGTGCCACCCATGCCTTGAATAACAATCTCGGTCGAGTAGCGATCATTGCCGCTTTGGTCCTGCCATTTGCGGGTTTGCAGCTTGCCTTCGACGAAGACTTTCGAACCCTTTTTGAGGTAGCGCTCAACCACGTTGACGAGACCATCCGAGAAAATCGCAACCGTATGCCACTCTGTTTTCTCGCGCCGCTCGCCGGTGTTCTTGTCTTTCCAGTTCTCCGAAGTCGCAATGCGCAGGTTGGCAACCCGCCCCCCGTTCTGGAAGCTGCGGATTTCAGGGTCCGCACCCAAATTGCCGATCAACATTACCTTGTTAAGCGAACCCGCCATGGCTTCGTATCTCCCGTAAATTGGTCAAGCGGCAGCGAAGCCGCGAATCTGTTACCTTCGTCATAGGGCACGGGCACATGGCTGGCGACACTCGCCAGTGGATTTCCCACTTCCGGTTTCGAAAATTTAACGCGAAGGGTAACGAAGCCGGCCCAGAAAACGCGTGAGGCTCGGCAATTCGCGGTCACTATTCAGGAACTGGGCTTTTACCTTCTCGAATTTCATCACTCCATCGATGCGGCGTTCGAGAAATTCGTGGGTCTTGGCCTTGCCCTCGCTCGTGTCGTTCACAAAAACTGCGAGCGTTGCCGAATAGATACCGGCAAGAATGGCACGCTTGGTGTAGTGGTTGTAATCCGTTGCGGTATCGCCTGCGAGACGCCACATGATGTCGGCCGAGCGCCAGCCCAATTGCAAGCTGCGAGGCGCGTTTTGCGGCATCGCCATTACGGACATGGCGCGGCGCACCGCCTCATCAATATGCTCGACCGCCTCAAGCCTGAAGGCAACAAGGGTGCGGATGCGCTCACGGATTTTGAGCTCGGCGAGGCGCTCTTGCGGCCACTCTTTTGCCATCGCGTCATCGACGTTTGCAATCCATGCGTCGATCATATCCATTGCTTGACCTGAACCGCTTGGAAAAGCGAGCTTTGCCACATCGACATCAACGCCAGCCATTTCAGCTGCCGCTTCCAGAGCGGTTTCGTTCCAGCCGTCAAACACGGCAGATGCCGCAATATCCGGTGCCAACGCCAAGCGCAGCTCATCAAGGGTCATATCGGCATAATCGGAAGAGGCGGTCATCATTTTCGTCCTGGTGAGAGCGGGGACTAGAAAGAGGGCCCGTATTGCACAGGCGCTGGGTTTTCTTCGCGCTTTTTGTCGGCCTCTTCAAATTCGCGCAGCAACAGCGTGTTTGAATTGATCCGCATCATGTGATCGCGCGCCGAACGACCGGTGTTGTCATTGACATCCGGGTCTGCGCCTTCCTCAAGCAAGGTGCGCACAAGCTCCACATCGCGTTGGTGCACGGCGGTCATCAGCGGTGTTTCGCCCGAGGCATCGGAGGTATCAACATCCGCTCCGCCCTTGATCAGCGCCTCGACCCCGTCGATGTGGCCCAAGCGCACGGCAATTTGGAGCGGCGTCGTCCCGTTGCGGTCGCGCACATTGGGGTTCGCACCGCGTTGCAGCAAAAAGCGCATCCACGTCGTATCGCGGCGCTCGGCCACGATATGCAGTCCGTTTTCACCCGTTGTGATATCGCGCGTGTTGACGATCTGCGTGCCGGGCTCGTCCAACATCTTGGTCGCGGTATCGCCGTCGCGTTCTTTGACCGCTTTCAGGAACTGGTAGCCTTCGGACCCGCCGATTTGCGCCGCAGCAGGTCCAAGCGCCGCCAAAGCGAACACCGCGGCGAAAGCTGTCATTGCAATCCGCAATTTCGAACCTGTGTTGCGCAAAACTGGTGAAGCCACGCCTTAAAACCTTTCGCTTTTGCTTTGAGAATCTAGATATAGAGCCCCTGACCCCATATTTCAAAGACCCGCGCTTTTCTTCGCGCGCAAGCAATTAGCAGACCATGAACATGCACGCCAATTCTTCCCGCTTCCTCACAGCAGCTTTTGCTGCAATTGCCCTTTCGCTTTCTGCATGTGGGGGAGAGCCGGGCCCCGTTGATGCAAGCGCGGGTGAACCACCGCTGGCGGGTGCAGACATTGGCGGGGACTTCGAACTGATCGACAAAAACGGCAAGACCGTTTCGTGGAGCGATTTTCAAGGCCAGTACCGCATCGTCTATTTCGGCTTTGCCTATTGCCCCGACATTTGCCCCACCGATATGCAGCGAACAATTCAGGGACTTGAAGGGTTTGCAGCACAGGAGCCTGAACTGGGCGCGAAGGTTGCCGCCATGTTCATCACCATTGATCCTGAACGCGATACGCCAGAGGTCGTGGGCGAATTTGCCAATGCTTTTTCCGAAGACCTTATCGGCCTCACCGGGACCCCTGAGCAAATCGCCGATGCTGCCTCCAAATTCCGTGTGTTCTATGCCAGGGGAGAAGAGAGCGAAGCGGGCGGATATCTGATGGACCACAGCCGCATCGTCTATCTGTTTGGGCCCGACGGCGAACCATTGGCCACGCTGCCTGCTGACCAAGGTGCCGAGGCCGTCACACAGGAATTGGCGAAATGGGTGAAGTAGCGTCCGCTCCACCGCCTGATACGCGCGAACGCTTTTGGGAGCGTCCACTGGCTGAGCTTACCCGCGCAGAATGGGAAGCCTTGTGCGACGGTTGCGGCAAATGTTGCCTCCACAAGATCGAGGATGCCGACACTGGCGAGATCGAAGACACCAATGTCGCGTGCAAGCTGCTGGATTGTTCGACTGCATTGTGTTCGGACTATCGCAACCGCCGCGCCTTTGTGCCCGATTGCCTGCGGCTGACATTGAAAATTGTTGAGGATGTCCCTTGGCTCCCCTTGACCTGTGCCTATCGCATCCGAGCCGAAGGACGCCCCCTGCCCGGATGGCATTATCTTATCAGCGGCGACCGCGAGGATGTGACGCGCGCTGGCGTATCTGTCGCGGGCCGAGTGATCAGCGAAACCGAAGCAGGACCGCTTGAACACCACATTGTTGAATGGGGCTCGCCTGATACCGACTGGGAAGAGGCGGGACGCAAGGGGTCATGATCGACTGGCTTAAACGCTCGCATATTGAACCAGAGATGGAATTGAACGGCGTGCGCGTGCCGATTGTTTTGAAACGCCATGCCACCGCAAAACGCCTGACATTGCGGCTTGCCCCGGATGGCAGCGAAGTGCGCATAACTCTGCCGCGTTGGGCTCGTGGGCAGGAAGCCGTTGCCTTCGCCCAAGACCGCAGCGAATGGCTGGAACACCAGCTCGCAAAAATTCCCGAGCGCCAAGCCCCGTCGCCGGGCGGGACAGTGCAGTTTCGCGGGCGAGAAATCACCGTCGCGTGGGATGCCAAGGCAGGGCGACGACCGGTTCTGTGCGGCGACACGGTGACGATCGGCGGGCCAAAAGAGGGTTTGGAGACGCGCCTCAAACGCTGGCTCGAAGGCGAGGCGCTCAAACTGTTCGAAGGCGATATTGCCGATTACACCGCGGCCGCAAGGCTTGTGCCGGTACCGGTCGGGTTATCGCGCGCGCAAAGGCGTTGGGGGAGTTGTTCAGATGGCGGAGCCACTGGGACAAAACGCATCCGAATCAATTGGCGGCTGATCCAGGCTCCTGACGCTGTTCGCCGTTCGGTCGTTGCGCATGAGGTCGCACACCTCGTCCACTTCGATCACAGCCCCGCATTCCACGCCCTCCTGGCACAAATCTACGAGGGTGACATCAAAGAAGCGGATCGCTGGCTCAAGACAAACGGCCGAAGCCTCTATGCAAGTTTCGGCTAGGAAAGAGCGCAGATTTTCGCCGCTTGGGTGCCCTCCGGCAAGGTGCGTAGCTTTTCGTTAACCCTGGCTGGTTACATTCGGGTCATGTTTCAGGCACTGGCCTCGAGGTTTTTGTCCCTTGGTACCACGTCACTTGGCGTTTGGTTGGGCGCAGGTGTGCTTGCTGTGGCAATGGCATCTGTGCCCACGCCAAGCGCCTCCTTGTTCGCGCAAGGCAATTGTCCAAATTGCGATCTTCCGCCCGGTTGCCGCGGCAACGGGAACAACAAGGACAAAGGCAACAACGGCAATGGGCGCGGCAAACCCAATTGTGAACGCCTTGAAATCGTTATCGAAAGCGATCTCGACTTTGGCCGCCTTGTCCTGCTGGGCGATGGTGAAAGCCGTGTGGTGCTTGATCTTGCCTCTGGTCGAAAGACCATCATCGGGGATGCCGATGACCTTGGCGGGATGCCCTTCACAGGCCGCGCAATCATCACCGGAGCGCCGTTTCAGCAAGTCTCGATCGACCTCCCGGCCCAAGTTGATATGCGAGATCCCAACGGCGGCAACGCGCTTATACAGGACTTCGTGATGGATGCAGATCCGTTCTCCACCCTCGACAGCGATGGCCGGCTCGAGTTCAACTTTTCCGCGACTCTGGTGCTCGGCAGCGAGCAGGCAGGCGCAGGCAAATTGCGCGGGCGCGTGCCCATCAGCGTCGAATACCCGTAGAAGCCAATTTGCTTTAGTCTCTGGCGCAGCGCCATGGGTGTCCCTATATCCCAAGACATTATGCGTAGCCGGCTTGCCAAATCCCGTTTTAATCCCGTCCCGGGGGTTGCCGATTTCTGGACCGAATTTCGCAAGCCCAATCCTTTTCGTATCCCCATCCTGCTTCTTTCAATGGGACCATTTGCCCTCATTTTCTGGTGGCTTTCGGGCGAGACGGTCTACAAGGACCCGGACCGTCCCTCGATCACCTACATCACCTCATTTGACCCCACCCGGTCCGATGCTGAGATCATCGCCTCCAACGAAGCCAATCAGGAGGTGAAGGACCTGCGCGAGGAAGCTTTCGAGGATATGGAAGAGCGCAAGCGAGAGCTTTACAAGGCACTTGGCGCGGCCGCTGGCATGGACGTCGAGGAAATCGAACGGCGCGGACGCGAGGCGCGAGCCAGAGAAGAGGCCGAGCGACAGGCCAAGCTCGACGAATTGATGGGCCGCACCGGCGAACAGGCCGGCGATGGCGGCGAACAGGCAGAACCCTCCGCTCAGGAAAGCAGTTCGCCATAACGCATCAGCCGATCACCGATGCCGAGTGGATGGCGGCCACCGCGCGTCTGGCCGCGCGCGCTTACCCCCTTTGCAGGCCCAACCCCGGAGTTGCGGCGATATTGGTAAAGGATGGCCGCGTGATCTCGCGCGGGTTCACCCAATCAGGCGGGCGCCCACATGCAGAAGCTCTGGCGCTCGGAAGTATTGCCGATCAAGGCAAGCCGAATTCGGCAGCGGGGATGACGATGTATGTCACACTCGAACCGTGCGCACACGAATCCGAACGGGGGCCAGCCTGCTCTCACCTCGTAGCTCAAGCGAAACCCGACAGGGTCGTCGTCGGCCAGCTTGACCCCGACCCGCGCACCAATGGCCAGGGGATCGAGCGGCTTCGTAAGGCCGGGATTGAGGTGGTGCTGCTTGAGGACGACGCTTCGCGCAAAAGCCTTTGCGGCTTTTTGACCCGCGAAACCTTGGGCCGTCCCTATGTAACGCTCAAACTTGCGACCAGTCTGGATGGTCAGATCGCGATGGCGGACGGGACCAGCCGGTGGATTACCAGCGATCGCGCGCGAGCCCATGTCCATGCGCAGCGCGCCCGGCAAGACGCGATACTTGTCGGTGGCGGCACGTGGCGCGCTGACAAGCCGCGGCTTGATGTGCGCTTGCCCGGCCTCGAAGAGCGTTCACCTGATCGCGTGCTTCTTTCGCGCGGCGTTGCCCCCGATGGTGTTCGTGTCATCAATGAGCCGGCTCAGATCAATGCGCTCGAAGGGGTGCAAACATTGTATCTCGAAGGGGGTGCCGAGGCCGCCGCGAGCTTTCTTGCCCAGGACCTCGTTGATGAAATTCACCTTTACCGCGCGCCAATAGTGATCGGATGCGGCAGAAGCGCTCTGGGCGATATCGGGCTCGAGGCGCTTGGAGATGCGCATGGTCGCTGGGCGCTGGCCGAAACGCGTCAGCTTGGCAGCGACGCCTTCACCTCTTATGTGCGGACCCGTTAAAAGGAAAAGCCGACATGTTCACTGGAATTGTTACCGCTATCGGCACTGTCGCCGAGGCCCAACAACGCGGCGATTTGCGCTTGCGCATCACCGCGCCTTTTGACCCGGCGCGCATTGATATCGGCGCCTCGATTGCCTGTTCTGGCGTGTGCCTGACGGTCGTAGCGAAAGGCGGCGAACCGGGCGATGCGTGGTTCGATGTCGATGTTTCAGGCGAAACTGTTAGCCGCACGCACTCCGGCATGTGGGAAAAGGGCGCAAAGCTCAATCTTGAGCCATCCTTGCGCCTTGGCGACGAACTTGGTGGGCATATTGTCACAGGACATGTCGATTGCGTGGGTGAAGTCGTCTCTGGCGAAGTGATCGGAGACAGTTGGAAACTGATCATCCGCGCCCCTCAAGAGATGGCACCTTACATCGCAGGCAAAGGCTCAATCACTGTCAACGGTGTCTCGCTTACCGTCAACGAGGTGGAAGATCAGGCCGATGGGGCATGCGATTTCATGCTCAACATCATCCCGCACACCGCCGAAGTGACGACACTGGGCGCGCTTGAAGCAGGCGATCAGGTCAATCTCGAGATTGATGTGCTCGCGCGGTACTTGAAGCGTATGCAGGGGCTCGCGGCGCAAAACTGAGACCGGCCGGACACACAAAAGGGGCGGGAGAGCAAAACGCTTTCCCGCCCCTTTTTGTTAGGCTTTGGCCCGACGATTACTGCGTGACTGTCGCCGTGTTGCCGGTGCCGCTCTGGGTGACACCGGAGAAGTTGCCATCGGTGGCCTGCGTCACAGTCGCGACGTTGGTCGATCCGCCTTGCGTGATAAAGCTCGTGTTGAGATCACCAGACTGGAACAGCTCAGCGAACTGATCTGTGCCAGATTGCGTGAGTTCCGAAATGCCATCATCGCCCGTCTGGTTGATGTCGCCTTCGTTGCTGATACCGCCAGCGAGCTGGTTCACCGTCGAGATATTGCCATTGCCGATCTGGTCGATGAAGACCGTATCGTCCGTACCCGACTGGGTGGTGGTCAATGTGTTGCCGTCGCCGGTCTGGTTCGACTGCGCTCTGGTTGTAAAGAAGCCAGTGACTGTGCCGTCTTGGGTAACCGTTGCCGAGTTGGTGTTTCCGTTCTGGTTTGGATCTGCGAAGGCAATTCCGCCGGGAACCGCAGTCAATGCCTGGCTTACGCTAGCAAAGTTCCCGTCACCAGTCTGACCAAAGGTCGAATCAGAGTCATCGCCTGTTTGACCAACTGTGGCGGTGTTATTGTCGCCCAATTGGGTGAAGCGACCAATGTTGGAAACGCCCGACTGCGATACTGTGCCGGTGTTGGTGCTACCATCCTGCCGGACTTCAGCAATCTGACCAGAGCTTTGGCCCGTTGCGCCAAGGATATTGGAGTAGGAACCAAAGCCACCGGACTGAGTGATATTGGCGGTGTTTCCATCGCCACCTTGCTCAATCAAAGCACCATTGTTCACATCACCAACGGGCACGCCAGTCGTGAGTTGAACGATTGAGGCCGTCTGGTTGTCACCGGTCTGCGTCACCAGCGCCAAGCCTTCGTCACCGGCCTGGTTCACATTGGAAGTGCTGGTGTTCGATTGCTGGCTGATCGTTGAAACAGATGAGGCACCTGCCTGTGAAACAATGGACGAGTTGCCATCACCTTGCTGGTCCAGTTCGGCGAGGCCCAGTGTACCATTCTGCGTCACGACAGATGAGTTGCCAATACCGGCGGTAAGGACTGATGCGGTATTGTCAGCATTGTTCTGGACGATGGTGGAGCTGTTTGCATCGCCGATTTGTAGGAGGTCAGCGTTTTGACCCGAGCCGGTTTGAGCAATCAGGCTGGTGTCGGTAGCGCCGGAAAGGTCAAGGTCGATGCCTTCCTGACTTACCGTTGCGAGATTGCCCGTTCCGCCCTGGGTAATGGTCGAACTTGCGCCCACGCCAATCTGATCGACATCGGCGGTCTCGCCCGTGCCCGTCTGCGTTGCGAAGGAAGTGTTATCATCGCCGCTTTGCAGCACGCCGGCATTGTTGCCGTTGGTGAACTGCACGACCTCTGACGTGTTGCCGTCGCCCGATTGATCGACGGTTGCAAAGTTGAAGCCGGTGGCATCGCCTTGCTGATTCACGATAGAGCTGTTGGTATCGCCCGACTGATTGACGAAAATATCGCCCTCGAGGCCAGCCTGAATAGCGTTTGAGAAGTTGTCATCGCCCGTCTGGTCGAGGTCGACATTGCCGTCAGTCCCGCTCTGCGTGATGAACGAGGTGTTCTCAGCGCCGCGCTGGAATACATCGGCGAGGTTGCTGTCGCCGGATTGCGTGACTTCGCTCCTGCCGGTCTCGCCTGCCTGGTCAACGCTGGCCTGTTGATCCAGGCCGGTTTGCGCGACGATTGAGGTGTCGAAGTCGCCTGCTTGCGAGACAACGGCATCGCTCAGGCTATCAGCCTGTGTCACTGTCGAGACGTTTCCATCACCGTCCTGGGTGACTGTGGCCGTTACATCGGTACCGCTCTGCGTAATGCCAGAGGAGTTGCCAATGCCACCTTGAACGAGTGAGGCTGTGCTGACCGAGCCGCTTTGTGCGATAAACGAGCTTTGGTTATCGCCGACCTGATCAACGGACGCAGTATCATCGGTGCCTGATTGAAACACTGTGCTGGTGTTTGCAGCCGCGCTCAGATCAAGGTCAAAGCCTTCCTGCGTTACCGTGGCCACGTTGCCGGAGCCCGATTGTTCGACATTCGAGCTGTCAAATTCACCGTTCTGGGTGACGGTTGCGGTATCGCCGCTGCCCGACTGAAGGCCGGTGGATGAGCTGTTGAAGCCGTTTTGAACCACATTGAACACGCCGTCTTCACCAGGCTGGTTTACCGAGGCAAAGTTGTCGTCTCCAAACTGGTCAATGTCGGCAATGTTGTCTTCGTTGCCGCCGCCGGAAACACCGTTACCCTGGCTTTCAACCCGCGCTACGTTGCGGTCACCATCCTGAAGGATATCTGCGAGATTGCGCTCGTTAATCTGGCGCACCACGGCAAGGTTGTCATCGCCGTTTTGCGTTACGAAGGTTTCGTTATCATCGTCGAGCGGGCCCGACACATCAAAACCCTGCTGCACATCAGAGGTATTGCGATCACCCGTTTGGAGGATGGTCGCGGTCTGGTTGTCAGAGATATTGCCCTGCAAAATCGTCGAGGTGTTGGCCTCGCCCGTCTGCGTCACAAAGGCATCGCTGTTCGAGGCGCGCTGTGTGATGGTTGAGGTGTTGTCGGTGCTCGACTGAGTGACGACAGCGTTCTGATTGTTGTCATCCTGCTGGAAAATTGTGCTGGTCAGTCGTTCGCCGGTCTGATCGACATCGATTGTGCCATCTTCGTCGGACTGGGTGATGTTCGAGATGTTGTCATCGCCATTCTGAAAAACATCGGCAAAGTTGTCGGTGTCTGATTGGCTGATCGTGGAAGAGTTACCGACCCCGCCCTGGGTGAGCAGGACTTCCATATCGACCCCGCTCTGGACAATCGACGAATCCTGATTGTCACCGACCTGGGTCGACTGCACATCTTGATTGGCGCCCGCCTGGGTTACGTTGCTCGTGTTCGTGATGGTGTCGAGATCGAGATCGAAACCTTCCTGATTAATCGTGACATTGCTATCATCGGCGCTCTGGTCGACAGTTGAATCGTTGCCCCCATCGGGGCCCGCTTGCGTCACATCAACAGTGCTGTTGTTTCCGGTTTGCGTAACCGTACTCTGGTTCTGAGCGGCAGCCGGAGCTGCTGCTGACAGAGCAAGTATACTTACGCCCAACAATGCGGATTTCTTCATCAATATTCCCCCCAAACTCACGCCGAACTCGGCGCTAGAATGTGAAATAGCTAACACACGGGTAACCATACGCAAGTGCACTTACACACCAAGGTCAGGGAAACTCGATCATGTCCCAGAATGGCAAAAGGGCGGCACGCACAATCGCGCGGCCGCCCTTTCCCAATGATTCCAGCTATTTGTAAATTATCGGCGAGCGGTCCGCCCTGGTTCATCGCCAAAGCCATCGACGCTTTTCGATACCAGAACATTTACAGCAACACGGCGGTTTTGAGCCTTTCCTTGCGCTGTGGAATTGTCTGCAACCGGATTCGACTCGGACATTCCGGTCGGTGTTAGCATCCGGTAAGGTGCCCATCCGCATTGCTGTTGAAGGTAGTTCACAACCGCGCCCGCACGCTTTTCAGAAAGGCGCTGATTAAGATCCTGGCTGCCGGTTGAATCGGTATATCCCACCACCAGAAGAAGCGCGTTGTCGATCTGGTTGGCCCGAGCCGCAGCATCGCACAAAACACCGCGCGACTGCGCATCAAGCTTTGAACGGCCAGTGTCGAAATAGACATTGGTGGTCGATTTGACATTGTATTGGTCAATATCGCCAAAGCGGCCACGCAATTGTTCAGCGGCCTGCGCGTTGGCTTCGATTTGCGCCTCGTTGCGTGTGAAGCGCCCGTCGGTGCCTTGGGCAATCATTTGCGCGGTTTCGAAGTCATTGCCCGAAAAGCGCACGCGCTCAGCAACGAGCCCGCCATCCCATTGGCGCGTATCAACCTTTACAGGAAGGCCACTCAAAAGCGCATCGAAACCCAGCTTTTTAGAGGCCAGCCCAAGAAAACCGCCGCGCGCCTGTACGCTGGTTTCATTCGTCAGCATCACATTTACCACCTCACCGGCTTCCGTGGTCACTTCGACCCGGTTGCCCCTGCGATCGGAGATAAAGCCCTCAACATCAGGGCCGACCACCATGTCTTCGAATGCGCCCGGTGCAGGCGCCGTGACGGTGGTGAGCACTTCGGTTTGGCCGTTTGCAGATGGTACAGGGCGCACCTCTTGCGCCGAGGCTGCTCCCGCGAGTGAGCCCAGCGCCAGAGGGAGAGACAAAGCGGCCGCAGTGCAAAGTGTGCGGTTGCCAAACTTGGCAGAGGTGATCGAGTTCAAATTCATCATGTTCAGTCCTTCAAATCCGGACAACGCCATACGCAATAACGCCCCACTTCAGAGCCCGCAGGGTCTGGGAACAGACCCTTTGCGCCCCGTTCTTTATTGCGAAGGCAAATCGCCCTCCCCCCATTCAAGAAACGGTTGCTTCGCCATAACTAGGGCCACAAGAAGCGGCCCTGCAAGTCAACGATGCCCTTCCCCTGATAATCGGCACCTTGCTACCAGATGAATGGCCCCGAAGCAGCGACGCATTGCCCGGTTATCCAGTGGCACTCATGCGGTGAGGCGACATCGAGCGACAGACGGCGCATCGACCAGACGCTTTGTTCTGCGCGCTCAGGGCCCGCCAAGAATAAGGGCGCAAGGAAGATCCTGTCTCCCTTGCGCCCCGACGCGCTCCTAGCTGGATACCCGTACCAAGCGCTGAATTGTCACATCTGGGTCATATCGACCGTCATGCCGCTGCCTTCCTGATTGATGACGAGATCAAAACCGTTGCCGATCTGGCGAATGATAGCGCTGTTGCCAGAGCCGCTTGTGGTCACGTTCTGCGTAATCTCGAGCGTGTTGTTGTCGCCCGTCTGGATGCCTTCGGCATAATTGCCATCACCGCCAAGGCCGGTGCCATTGTTAAACCCCTGATCGATGAAGAGTTGGTTGTTGTTGCCCGTCTGCGTGCCAACCGCGACATTACCCGTGCTGTTCTGACCGATCGCGGTGAGATTGCCCGAACCGATCTGCGTGATGGTTGCCGTATTCAGGCCAACCCCAGCCAAATCGCCTTGCAAGACAAAAGCGGTGTTGTTCGACCCTTCCTGGTCGATGGTCACTTCGTTATCGGCGCTGTCCTGAAAGATATCGACATCATTGCCCGAGCCGAGCACTTCAAAGTTCTGGCGCACGGTAATAACGTTGTCGTCGCCGTTCTGGCGGGCAAGGATGCTGTTGCCAACGCCATCTGCGCCCGCCCCATCTACAAAACCTTGATTGGTGGTCAGGGTGTTACCGGAACCATCCTGCGTCGCCAGCATGATGTTGGTCGACGAGTTCTGAGTGACGGAACCCAAGTTGTTCGAACCGGTCTGGCGAATTTCGGTCTCGTTCTGGCCGATGCCGCCGATTTCACCCTGGCTGATGACGGTGGTGTTGCTGCCGCCCGGCATTGTCTGCCGGACCTGCGCACGTTGTTCGTTCTGGCCCTGCGTGATCGTGATCGAATTGAGGACATCTTCGACTTGGTTGATCGTGACTGAGTGATCCAAACCTGTCTGATTGATTGTCACATCAGCTTGTGCCGAAGCCATTGCGGGAGTGATGAGCGCCGTCAGCGAGACAGCAACCAGAGTAATACGCTTCATGGGAAAGGAGCCTTTCGTTGTGATCCTTTCCAAAATTGGCACCAGTCCGGTTAATTCGCCTCAGGTCCCTCCCTCAGTATTTGCCACATTGCCTCCATTCTGGTGGCAACTTGACATCGAGTTAGCGGTGACACGGATTAACAACGGCGCTGCCGGCGCAACTGGTCGCGAGTTCTCGCGAGTGCTCGGTTGGAATTACGAGCCAGTCACATCTGCAACAGCGGCGATGAACTTGTCGATATTGTCCATGGTGAGCCCGGCAATATTGATGCGGCCCGATCCCGCCATGTAAACGCCGTGGTCCTCGCGAAGCGCCTGCACCTGCTCCTTGGTCACGGGAAGCATGGAGAAAAGGCCGTTTTGCTGTGCAAGAGGCGCGAAGTCGACCGAGCCCGCCATGCCTGCCTTGCCCAGATATTCGCGTACCTCGCGCATCCGCGCGCGCATCATAGCAACCTCATCAAGCCACTCTTGCGTCAGTGCCGTATCGCGCAGGATAACACGCACCGCTGCCGCACCGTGATCAGGCGGCATCGACCAGCTTGCCCGCGCCAAAGCGTTGGCGTTGGAAAAGGCCTTTTCCAGGGTTTCGCTGCCCTCGTCACCCTTTTCGGCCATAATGTAGAACGCGCCCACACGGTCGCGGTACATACCGAAATTCTTGTCGCACGAATAACAGATGAATGCCTCGGGCACTTTGGCCAGAACGCTGCGCATTCCGGCGGCGTCTTCGTCCATCCCTTCACCAAGGCCCTGATAGGCGGTGTCGATAATAGGGAACGTGCCGGACGAGGCCAGAGCATCGCCGATCGCTTCCCATTGGTCGATCGTGTAATCAATGCCGGTCGGGTTATGACAGCAGCCGTGAAGCAACACCGCCTCGCCCTTGCCTGCGCCATTGATAGCAGCGAGCACGGCGTCGATATTGGCGGTTCCATCGGCATTGGCATGGTCGAACGCTTGCCAATCGAGATCGATGTCCTTGATGATCTGTGCGTGATTGGGCCAGCTGGGTGTGCCCATGTGAAGTTTTGTCACACCCATTTGCTTGGCAAGGGCGACGGCGAGCCGCACCGCGCCCGTCCCGCCCGGAGTTTGCATCCCTTCAAGGCGTCCGCCCATCGTCGCATCAGAGCCAAAAATATACGGCATCAACGCATGGACAAAGCCCAGGTCGCCCTCCGGCCCCAGATAGGATTTGCTGTCCTGATTCTCGACCAGCCATTTTTCCGCGCCCTTGATAGCGCCGAAAACAGGGGTGTCGCCTTGCCCAGTGCGATAGACGCCAACGCCAAGGTCAATCTTGTCGCTGCGCGTGTCATCGGCGTAGAGCTTAATCAGCGCGAGAAGTGCGTCGGGGGCTTGCTGTTCGAGTCTTTGAAGCATGGGCCAACCTCTTACCCATGCAAGCGCGCGCTGCAACCATGATTAGCGCACAGACTACCTATGCATGGCGCAAAGGCACCCTTTAGAACGGTAGCCAGTTCTGCTTTTCAGAGAATTTCATATAGCCAGCATTGACGCCAAGCCTCAGCCCCGCGCCTACGCGGATAGGGATCAGCACTACATCGCCGCGACGCATATAGCTCGCGTGCAAACCACCGATCAAATAGGCTTGTCCCTCGCCCGCACCATAGCGGCGGAAGAGATCCTCGCTGTCATACAAATTATAGACAAGGACAAAGGTGTTGGCCGCGTTCGCGCCTGCATCAAGGCCGAGCGATGGACCGCGCCAATAGACCTTGCGCTCACCTTCGATCTTGTGGTGCAAGGTTCCCGAACCGTAGCGCGCACCGAACACGAAGGCGCCGCCGGCCTCGCGCCCGACGATATAGCCATTGGGCTCGCCCTGATCGCGCAGCAGATTTTCGATCATCTTTGCAAGACCTTGTGCGCCTTTCCCGAACACCCCTTCAGCTGCACCTATAAGATCGTCTTCTCCGTACGTTCCGCTATTTTGCGCTGCTTGATTTTGTGGAACGCCGTCCGGTGCATACGCCGTCACGCCGGTATCGCCCGAATACTCGTTCGAGAAATTGCCGCCAGAAGGCTCTGCACCGCCTGGATTATCTGCAGGCGCGGATTGGCCGGTCACCGGGTCGAGCGAGGGAGCAGTGCGATAACCGGGTTGGCGGATGACATCTGGCGACTGGTCCGGTGCGGTCGTCGCCCCGTCCTCGACATTTCGAACTGGACCGAATGTGTCAAAGCCCGGGTCGGATTGCGGCGCGGCCGATCCGAAGGCGTCGTCCGGATCGAATGTTTCCACCTCCTGCGCGTAGGCCGGCAGAGCAAACCCCGCGACCATCATCGCGAAAGCGGCCAGGAGACCGGCGAGGCTGAGCAGCTTTGGGTTCCCAGTTTGGTTGACGGCAGACTTTTGCATTTCACACACCTCTCGCGCCGCGCGCGCGGAAAAAGAAACGCTCCCGCCGCCCGCTCTCAAGGGCCAGACCAGCCCTTCTGAATACGCCCCCGATTAAAAACCACCCCCAAACAGAATCCCAATTGCAACAATGGGCAAGTGGGCGTCGGTCAAGCGAATCCAAAACGCGATAAAGCGAGTCGAAAACGTGGCCCTTCGCCCACTCGCTTGACAGACGATCAACCATTTGATGCCCATGCGATCATGAACGCGCGATGAGAGTAGGGGTAAAGATGCACAAATTCTCGTACAATGCCCCCTTGCCGCCCCTGATTGCGTTGACTATAGCCCCCCGCTCACAGCCAAGCGCAATATCATGCGTCGTGCGGAGACGTGGGTGAGTGGCTGAAACCAGTTCCCTGCTAAGGAACCATACCCACTACGGGTATCGAGGGTTCGAATCCCTCCGTCTCCGCCATTTACACAATCCTCAGCGCGTTCTGTACCCTGGTCAGTGTACTCGTTTTCCCAGTTATTCTGACTTTCGATGTATCTAATGCTGCGTGCGTCGTCGATCCACTCAACCTCTTCGTGCGGCAGGTCGAAAGGGTGCAAGTGCCACTCACCAAGATAGTCGAACCGGTTGTAGTCCGAACCGGTCTCGTCGAATAAGTCTTCGCGCATGTATGCATGCTCTTCCGCAGACCTTTCAAAATGGGCAGGGCCACCGGTTCGCATAGCGACAATCAGGTCGACAAGTCGGGAATCACCCGGAGCGAACTGTTCGCCGATCAACACACCGCGGGTCTATCCCCGTTTGGTGCCTGCAAAGCGCACTTTAGTTTGCGAAAAAGGTTCGAGCCGATCGTGAAGCATCTCATCGGCTATCGCGAAAGTTCTTTTCTGCGATGACGGCAAGACCTCCAATGGGACGGCATCGAATTATGCGCCGTCGGCATCAATATTCCGAAAGTGACTGGCGCGAGTGCCATCAGCGCTAAATTTTGGATGCGGTGCTCCTGTCGCCGTACAGCGCTCGACCTAATCCAACACGGCGATCACGCGATCGGGCGTCATCGGATAATCGTACAGCCGTGCGCCGCAAGCATTGTAGATCGCATTCGCAATCGCCGCAGCCCCGCCGCACATGCCCAGTTCGCCGATCCCTTTAGCCTGAATCGGACTGGCGACGGGATCGCGTTCTTCGACCATGATAACCTCAAGCTCGGGTACGTCGCGATTTACCGGCACATGATATTCGGCAAGATCGCAATTCACCAAATGTCCATCGTTGGGGTCAAACATTAAAGCCTCGGTCAAGGCCACGCCAATGCTCCAGGTGATCCCGCCGATGCATTGCGATCGGGCCGTCTTTTCATTGAGGACGCGGCCGAACCCGAAAGCGCCAAGCATGCGGTTCACCCTCACCTCGCCGGTGAAACGATTGACCCGCACCTCGGCAAAAAAGGCTCCGAAGCCCGACGAGGTGTAGTCGCTTTTGACATCGCCGGGTTCGTAGTGACCTTCACAGGACAATTCCTCGCCCCCGAGCGCATCGCCAAGGCTAGCGTCCTTGATCGGCTGGCCGGTTTTGCTTTCGATTTGTGAGCGCAGCTCCTTGCACGCGAGAAAGACGGCAGAACCTATAGAGGCCGCGCCCCAG
Source organism: Qipengyuania sp. S6317L1 (assembly GCF_023015615.1). Lineage (GTDB taxonomy): Bacteria > Pseudomonadota > Alphaproteobacteria > Sphingomonadales > Sphingomonadaceae > Erythrobacter. The sequence continues at coordinate 601,324 of NZ_JALKAJ010000002.1, forward strand.
CTGCCACCCGATCCGGGACCTCGCGGAAATTCGGTGTCGCCCAATTCCACCAGCACATCCTCGACGGGAACCACGAGCATTTCTGAGGCGATTTGAGCAAGAATCGTATAAGTGCCCGTGCCGATGTCAGTCATGTCGGTTTGCACGCACACTGTGCCGTCAGGGCGCACCGTGACGCGGGCCTTGGCTTCCCCGACATTATGAACTCTCGCTGCGCTGGCAACGCCGGTGCCGATCCACCATTCGCCTTCCAACCGCTGTCGAGGCTTGCGCTCACCGCGCGCCCAACCGAATGCCCTGGCACCCTGTTCGAGACATTCGGCTAACTTGTGGGAGGAGAACGGCAAGTCCTGTTCGGGATCGCGCTCGGGTATATTCATCAGCCGGAACTCGACCGGATCAACTCCGGCTTTCTCGGCCAGCTCGTCCATCGCTGCTTCGAGCGCAGGCATTCCGACCGCTTCACCCGGAGCGCGAACAGAGCCAGCCGTCATCCGGTGAACGCGAGCGACATCAAGCTGCAGTTTACGGTTGGGCGCTGCATAGAGAAAATGGGAGCTTTGCAAGACCGGTTCGGCGAACCCCTCGCCGGGCAGATTGGAGACGAGCGCTTCATGGCCGAAAGCGGTGAGTTTTCCCTCGTCATCGCAAGCGAGACGCAGCCGCTGCGACGTCTCGGAGCGACGCATGACAGTCTGGAACACCTGTTGCCGGGTCATGACGACGCGCACCGGGCGACCAAGCTGCATCGCCGCAAGCGAGGCAGCGACCGTTTCCTGACTGACGCCGAGCTTCGAACCGAACCCGCCACCCACATAAGGAGCAAGGATGCGCACCTGTTTTTCGTCGAGGCCAAGCGCATCGGCGAGCTCACTGATATTAAAGTTCAGCATCTGCAGCGCTGCGCGCACGGTCAGCTTATCGCCATCCCAATCGGCGGTTGCTGCGTGTGGCTCCATCGCGGCACTGGCGTGCCCTTCAGTCGTAATTCTAAGATCGACGCTATGCGGTGCCTCCGACAAAGCTTTCGCAAAGTCGCCTTGGTTGACCGTTTCATTGCCCTGCTCTTCAGCATCAACCAGTGTCGGGTCGAGAGGCGCACCATTCTCTTCGCGATATTCCACCCTGATCGTTTTCGCAGCATCGCGCGCTTGTTCGAAGCTTTCTGCGACAACCAGCGCAATCGGCTGGCCCCAATAGCAAATCGTGCGCGGAGCCTGTTGCGGTGCTTCGCCAGCGGTCCCCTGAGCAGCGCGGGCGCACAAGCGATCATCTTCTATGACCGTGATAACGCCGGGCATCGCGAGCGCAGCTTCTGCATCGATGCGCGTGACCTGGCCTCTGGTAATGGTTGCCTGCACCAGCACACCTTCGGCGCAGTTGTCCAAGCGGTATTCAGCGGCATAGGGCACAATGCCGGTAACCTTGTCGAGACCTTCCACGCGCGAGAGCGGTTTGCCAACCTCACCTTGTCCGGTCTTGTCGAGAAAATTGTCATCGACCGGTTCGTCTTGCTTTAAATGCGCATTCATGCGTCCACTCCTGTCGCTTCGGCCAAGACGGCGCGCAGGGTGCGCCGGGCGAGTGGTATCTTGAAGTCGTTCTCACCGAAGCCTTGCGCATCTTCGAGAAGCAAGTCAGCTGCCCGATCGAAGAGCTCGACGCTCGGAGCGGAGCCGACCAGCAAGTCCGATAGGCGCGGATCGTGCCATGGCTTGTGAGCGAGCCCGCCAAATGCCAAATCAGCGCGTGCGAACAAACCGTCTTCGACCGACACGATAGCCGCAACCGACACGAGCGCGAAGGCATAGGATGATCGTTCTCGCACTTTGCGGTATATCTGGGTTCCCCCGACCGGGCTCGGCAATGTAACCGCGGTAATGATCTCGCCCGCGGCCAGCACATTTTCACGCCATGGGGTATCGCCAGGCAGCAAGTAGAAGTCGCGCACCGGAACAACTCGCTGTTCACCCGCCTCGGTCAGGATTTCCACACTTGCATCAAGCGCGCTCAACGCTACCGCCATATCGCCCGGATAGGTCGCGATACACTGCGCGCTGGTGCCGAGCACCGCGTGAAGTTTCGCCACTCCCTTGATCGCACCGCATCCCGAACCCGGATCGCGCTTGTTGCAAGGCTGATCGGTATTGGTGAAGTAGTAGCACCGGGTCCGTTGGCACAGATTGCCTCCGGTGGTCGCCTTGTTGCGCAGCTGTTGGGTAGCTCCAGCGAGGATCGCGCGGGCGAGGGCCGGATAATCCGACCGGATGCGTGGGTGCGCGGCTGCCTCGCTGTTGGTGACAAGTGCGCCGATGCGCAGAATGCCATCTTCTGCCTCGGCGATCTCCTTCAGCCCCAGCCTGTTAAGATCGATGAGCCTTGAGGGTGTTTCGACCTGCAGCTTCATCAGGTCGAGCAGGTTCGTGCCCCCGGCAATCGCGGTGCCGTTCTCACCACTGGTTAATTGTGCTGCATGTTTCAGACTGTCGGGGCGAATGTATTCGAACGGCTTCATTCCGCACTGCCTCCGTTTGATGTATGCGCTACCTCTGCGATGGCCTTCACGATGTTGGCATAAGCACCGCAGCGGCAAAGATTGCCGCTCATCCGCTCGCGGATTTCCTCGTCGGTTGCCTCTATCGCACCGCCAAGATCGTCGCTCGCATCGCTGGGCCAATTGTTCGCGATCTCGTCAAGCATCGCTGTTGCCGAACATATTTGTCCAGGCGTGCAATAGCCACATTGATAGCCATCATGATCGTGAAACGCTGTCTGCAGCGGCGAGGGTTTATCCGGCGTGCCCAGCCCTTCGATCGTGGTGACGTCGTCGCCCTCATGCATCACAGCAAGCGTGAGACACGAATTTATTCGAAGCCCGCCGACAATAACCGTGCAAGCACCGCATTGTCCGTGGTCGCAGCCCTTCTTCGTCCCCGTAAGACCGCATTCTTCGCGCAGGAAATCAAGCAAACTTCGCCGCGGATCTTCGGGCGATCTGTGGGGCTCGCCGTTCACGTTTATTGTTCCGGATTTGTCTAGCATGATTGTTCAACACCCATCGCACTGATTTGATCCAAACCAATTTATCGAACGGAGGACCCGGGCAAGCGGCTAAGCCTTCAACAAATGTTAGGTTGGGTCCGAACGCGCATCCAGCATGGTTACACGATCATGCATAACCTCTTGCCATCGGCGCAGTCGCTGACCTTGCGCAAAATCACATCAGCCGTGCGACAACTTTCGCAAACTGTGCACGGCTTTGCAGATCCCGCCTCGTTCAAGAATTCAGGTTCCCCCACAAAATGAACGGGGCGCTTGAATGGACGGCGTCGATCGGCACGATCCTTGCTGCCGGACTTATCGCCTTGGATATCAGTCGCAAGGTTACCGGCTGGGGTTTCGTTCTCTTTTGCGTCGTATCGTCTCTCTGGATTGTCTCAGGCTTTATCGAAGATGCGATGCCGATCGCCGTCATGAATGGCGTGCTATTGATCATCAACGCGTGGGGCGTGTGGCGCTACATGCTCAACCCGGCGCGCAATGCGCAACGAACATCCTCCCTCCAGCCGATGGAATAACAAACATCAAACTTGAGAGCGTTGTTTGGCTCGCACGTTGAACTCTATATGCTCAAGGATACATCTTCCGACCTTTTGGAGCTTGATCGCAAGCGGCTCAAGCGCGATTTCGTCGCGTTCGTGGATCAACGCGACTTCCCTTGCGTCGGCGCCAAATCGGCGCTCGCAAGAGGGCTTTTGCACGTCGAATGCGCTTGGTCGATCACAAGCGCATGGAACGATGTTCATATCCACGAACAGCTTCTTCAATGGAGCAGAACCTACCGCGACGACGAGGGTGGTTTGCGTTCTTTCGCGGTAGTGTTCGACGGTCCACAAGATCTGCCGGAAACCGAATTCGAACGCGCCATGTGGGATCGGATACAGTCACTTGCAGACAAGGACGCGTGGCGGGGCCAAAACTATGACGATCGCGTCAGTGCTGATCCGGATGATCCCCACTTCTCGCTCAGTTTTGGCGGGGAAGCCTATTTTGTAGTCGGACTGCACCCCAACGCATCCAGACCCGCTCGCCGAAGCCCCAATCCCACGCTCGTGTTCAACCTCCACGATCAATTCGAAAAACTGCGCGAAAGCGGTCGCTATGAGCGCATGCGCAACGCGATCCTCGAACGCGATCGATCGCTGGCTGGTTCGATCAATCCGATGCTCGCGCGGCACGGCGAAGCGAGCGAAGCGAGACAATATAGCGGGCGCGTGGTTGGAGACGACTGGCGTTGCCCATTCAGAGACAAACGCGAGGTGAGTAATGAAACGAATTGAGCCGCGATCGGGTGTCGCTTTTGAGTTGAAACAAGGTCAGCACCTTCAGGTTATCGACCCGGAGGGCAGTCAGGTTTCCGACCTCGTTGCATATTCAGCGGCTGACATTCGCGAGGTGATCTCCAATGGGAGGACCTTCGATTACGAGGAAACGATCAATCTGGGCAAGGGCAATCGCCTGTGGTCGAATCGCTCGAATGTAATGCTGACGCTCGTTGACGATACTGTCGGTCGGCATGATTTCCTTCTGACGCCATGCAGCCGCGCGACGTTTAAACACTTCTATCCCGATAAGCCCGAACATCGGGGCTGCTTTGGCAACTTGGCTGCGGCTCTCGAACCCTATGGTATCGAGGAAGACGATCTACCCACCGCGTTTAACATCTTCATGAATGTTCCCGTGCATGCAGAAAGCGGCACTCTGCGCGTCGATCCTCCTGCTTCACGCGCCGGCGATTATATCGAGCTTCGTGCAGAAATGGATCTGATCATCGGTCTTACCGCCTGTTCGGCATACGATTCCAACGGCGGGTCATTCAAACCGATCGACTATTCGATCATCTCCCATGATTGAAGATGTGAACCTGTGGTCGAGCTGGCCACGCACGATCGAAATTTTCCTGAACGCGGTCCTGTTTTACGTATTCATCGTCGCGCTCGGCCGGCTGGTGGGCAAGCGCTCGACTAGCGAACTCAACAACTTCGATTGGATCATCAATGTCGCGGCCGGAAGCTTGGCTGCCAGCGGAATCATGCTCGATCAGGTCGCAACAGTTGATGCTCTAGTGGCGATCAGTGGCCTGGCAATGTGCCAGTATCTTGCGACATGGTGGGTTAGGGAGACTGACTTGGGCTCGACGGTCATCAAGGCCCGGCCAACGCTTCTTACCCATAAAGGTGAATATCTGTGGGATGCGATGGATGAGGTTCGCATCTCGCAGGAGGAAGTCCGCGCAGCTCTGCGAAAAGCCGGCGCGATCGAAAACGCTGCGGCCAACTGGGTGATCCTCGAAACGAATGGCGAGTTGGCGGTCATTCCCCGGCAAGAAGGTGATCTCGATGCCGAGGCACTGAAGGATGTCGACATTCCAGAACAACCCAAGCGCTAATCCCAGCCTTCGTTGAGCTTCAACGGCCCATCGCCGTAAAGGTAGCTGCTTTCGAAGCTGGCGTAGCGTTTCAGTGCTTCCCAATCATTGGTATAGAGAGTTCCACGCCTGATCTCAGCCAATTCGATTTCACGCAATTTGCTTACGGCGCGGTTGGCGTGGACTGCACTGACACCGCACATATCGCCGAGGTCCAGTTGCGTGAACGGTGTGCGCACAGCTCGCGGGACAGCCTTGCCGATCAGCTCTAGACGGGTCTGAAGCTCACAGTAGATGTGAGCGATCCGTCGCGGCGCATCGAGCTGCTCCAGCGTCTGGATCCATTTGCGATGAATGGAGGCATCAAGGAGCGTTGCGAGCCACAAGGCACGGGCGATTTTTGGCTTGTCACGCATCGTGTCCTTCAGCCGTTCATGACTGACGAGGCCGAGCCGGGTGCGCCCTGACGATTCAAGCGAATGGTCCAGCCGTTTGAGCGCAAACCCGTGTAGATCGACGAAGTCACCGGGGACATGAATGCCCACGATGAACCTTCGATCACCCGTTTCTATCGTGCGGAACATGAAGCCATCGACCAATATCGCGCTCGTGTTCGTAAGGTCACCTCGTCTGATCAGGTGTTCGCCATCGGAAAGCTGTGTTTCGGTTTCGACGAGGCTCTCAATATATTGGAGATCTGTCGCGCCCAAGGTCTTACGCAACCGACCGGCGAGAAAATCGCCTGTCAGCGGATAGAGCGCGTTATTGGAAGTGTTCAGACCCCTCGACATCGCGGGTCCGATAAGCACGAGGTGCAAGGCGGTCTATTGATGAAAGTTAGCTTTGTCTTCTTTTTTCAGAGCGCCAATTGGAAACTAGTAATTTAGCTAGGTCGGGATGTGATGGCAGACCAGGTCTTGTCTCGAATTGCACGTAAGGGGTGCCGGACAATGGAGGCGATAGGGTTCGTGCTTCCATCAGAACGATAGCCAAGAGCGTCGATCTTGCCTGGACCGTGGCCTGCAACTTCATAGTCGAGATTGCCATCGCGAATGTCGAATGGCGTAAAGCTCGGTTCCAAATCGAGGAAGGCTGCAATGGCCTCCAGATAGTCGCCGGGTCGCTTCACCAAGTCCTCATATCGAATGACGATGGCTCGGTGGAGATATTGAAGGTCGTCGAGCATAAGGCGATAGGCTTCGACCCCATATTCCGCCACAGCCGCGACGTCCTGATCGGTCCATTTCTGTAGAGCTTGTGCCATGAACTGCGGGTGGCGTGTAACGACGATGAAGTTGGAAAGCGGAAAGAGCGCTTGCAGCAATCGCATGCGGGTCAGGTTCACCGGCGACTTCTCGAGCCGCCACGGTGCTGAGTGATCAAACCATTCGCCCCACTCCTGATCGAGCCGCAATTTCGTCTCTAACGTGTTGAGCGCATGTTCCTCGGTGTAATGCTGACGAGGGTCCGTCGCGAAATGTCCGGGTATCCCATCGAGAGCCGTGTGCGGGATCGCCCCTTGAAGATAGCACCCCTCGTTCTCGGGCACTGGCGCGCCTTTGATCGCCGAGACGTGAGGATGCGTGCCGATGATTTTGGCCAGAAGGCTGGTTCCGGTTCGATGCAATCCGGCTACGAAGACGTAGCGATGAGCTGGTCTGGCGGCCGATGGCACCTAATAAAATCCTTCACGTAGGCTTAGTTCACCTTCGCCGTAGAGGTAGTCAGGCGTAAAGCGACCGAATTTCTCCAGCTCCGATTTATCAGCAATGTTGATCCGACCGCGTTGGACATCAACGATCCCTTGCTCGCGCAGCGCACGTATCGCGCGGTTGACGTGGATCGCGGTCGCGCCTGACATTTCGGCCAGATGCCCTTGGGTCAGCGGGGTGTCGAACCCCTGGGCATCACCCAGACCGACCATTTGCAATCTGGTCCAGATTTCGGCGAAAATATGAGCCAAGCGTCGTGCCGTCGTCAGCTGTTCCAGCTTCATGACCCATTCCCGGTGCATTGCCGCATCCAGCAGCGTCGCAAACCAGAATACACGTGCAAGGTGCGGCTGCTCTTCCATGATCTCGATAAGCCTGGTGTGAGGCACGTATCCAAGCCGGACCTCGCCCACGGTGTCGATATTATGATCAAGCCTTTTGAGCGCGAAGCAGTGCAAATCGACGAAATCACCGGGCACGTGAAAGCTCACACCATATCGTTGCTCTGGCCCGTCCAATGTTCTGAGGATGAAACCATCGATAAGCATCGTGGAGTGACCGCAGGTTGCGCCGCGTTCCAGAATGCGTCTCGGCTCCGTGACGACCTCTACTTCGTCGATAGAATCTTCGAGGATACGCTTTTCTTCGTCGGATAGATCGTGCCGCAACCGGCCAAGCAGAAAGCGGCCCGTCTTTGGATAGGTCGTGATTTCATCGACGATGGCAGGTTCAGGCATCTTACCCCCTCATTCGCACAACCCGATCGTATACAAACAGTTTCGATTCGAATGAATGTTAATTTTGGCGGTTTGCATAGCTTAGCGCGTTGATTCCAGGCTTTCTACAGATGGAATCCGTTTCGATGAAAATCGCCGTTCTCGCCCATATCCGCCATCCAATTGCCGAGCCTTTCATGGGAGGAATGGAAGCACATTGTCGTATGCTTTGCGATGGGCTGAGAGCAGCGGGTCACGAAGTCACACTGTTTGCGTCCGGGCGATCCGAGGATGTCGGCCTCATCCCGATTTGCGATGCTCCATACGATGAGGTCCTGCCCTGGAAAGTTTATCGCGGGACGCCCGAACTGGCCGAGTTTCAGGGGCGCGCGTTTGATCGGGCCTGGGAGGCCATCAAGGCGTCCGATTTCGATGTCGTGCACAACAACTCGCTTTATCCGGCAATCATCGATTGGGCCGCGCGCGACCGTGTGCCGTGTGTCACCTCGCAGCACGTCCCGCCCTTCGCTAGCATGCGAGATGCTGTAATCAGTCACGCGGTCGATCCAATCATTGGCACGACGGTAACCTCGCGAAGCCAGCTGGAATTGTGGGACAGCATTCCGAACGACAGCATTGATGTCGTCCACAACGGTATCCGGTGCGATCAGTGGATCCCGTGTGGCAGGGTTGAGGACTACTTCGTTTGGACGGGGCGCATCACTCCGACAAAGGGAACAGCGGAGGCTGCTCGCGCAGCGCGGATCGCAGGGGCAAAGCTAAAGATCTTTGGACCAGTCGAGGATGCGCGCTACTTTACCTTGCAGGTTGAGCCCCACCTGACCGACGGGATCGAGTTTCACGGCCACCGCACGAGCGAAGAACTTCGCCCGATAGTTGCGCGAGCCAAAGGCGCATTGGTCACGCCGCTCTGGGATGAGCCATTCGGATTGGTGGCCGCAGAAGCTCTATCGTGTGGTACCCCGGTTTGCACATTCGACAACGGTGCGCTCGCAGAGGTGATCGGCGATTGCGGTTTTGTTGTTCCATCGAAGGATGTTGGCGCGCTCGCCCGCGCCATGCAGAGTATCGAGGCTGTTGATCGGAATTCTTGCCGTCAGCGAGCCCTCACCCACTTCTCGGTCCAATCAATGATCGAGGGCTATGAACGTAGCTACCGCAAGGTAATGATGGCGCAAGAGCTTCAGGCCGCTTCGGCGTTGGCTTCCAACCATTCGAGGACAGCGGCACTGCTCGCGTAGGGTTGGTGCTCCTGCTGACGGGTCAGTTCCAAGTCAGCCTCGGTCGGCTCGCGTAATTTGCGCCAACCATCGTCGGTGCACTCAAGCAGACCCATAAGCACGAAAGCCCGTAGCCAGTGCTGCATGGTTGGTTCGCCCCATTTTTCAGCGAAGGTCATGGCGTTCGCAAGCACGCTGTCGAGATGGTGGACGGGTGGCATGTGATGCGGATGATATTGGTGATACGCTTGCGCACCCTTGACCCACCACAGGGGCAAATCGTTTTCGGCAACCATACGACCAAAATCAGTGTCCTCTCCACCATAGCCGTCAAACCGTTCGTCAAAGCCGCCGATCTTTTCGAAATCCGTCTTTGAGAGCGCGAAATTCAATGACCAGAAGCAACGATAGTCCTCGCAAACGCGAACACCGTCTTCGGGCGGTCCGGGTCGTTCGGAATGGCGCACTCCTGCTTCATCGAACTTGCGATAGTCGATGCCGTCACTAGTTGCGCCTTTCGGAAGATAGGCCACCTCGCCCATAAAGACGCCCTTCTTGTCGGTCATCGCATCGAGGTAATCGTCAATCAGTGCGGGGTGCGGGATGCAGTCGACGTCAAGAAAGACGAGTAGATTTCCGTCAGCTCGCCGCGCAGCAGCATTGCGAGCCGCTGCCAATGGAATGTCGTTCCCACCCAGTAGCACCTGCCGGATGGGAAAAGGCGCATCAGGCAGATCGTAAACTTGTGACTGCATCACCGCGATCACCAGTTCGTCAGGGAGATGGCTGGATTGGCACAGGCCATGCACGAGGTTCGTCAGATGCTCTTCACGACCATGCGCGAGGGTGCAAACAGAGACAATCATGAAATCACCTTCAATTTTGGAATGATCTGAGCTGGTCCGGCCAGCTCCGCGTCGGCCCACAGGCTCGTCGCGAGCCGGTCGATCCAATCGGCGGCCTTCGATGCGGCGTCAGCCCGAACGAAGCGCGATTGCTCTGCACATTCGAGCCGAGCCGCCGCATCCCACAACTTCGTCCAGGCATCGGCGTGTGAGGGCCAGACCTTCGAAACTGCAGCCAGACCTTCGCGATCAAGCACTTCGGCCTTGCAAAGCTGCTCGTCGAAATATCGCCACTCTGGCACAACGATCCACGGCTTGCCCGCTGCCAGCACCATATGCACGGTCGTATTGCCGCACGAGGACACGACCCGGTCGGCGGCGGCAATCCAGTCCATCGGATTGTCGACCCAACCCTTATGGATGAGGTTGTTTGGCGGCGTCTCGTGCCATTCGCTCGCGACCCTGCCAATCGTGAACCACAGGCTGTCCGCATCGGCGCGCGCGCCAAGGGTAAGCGGCGCAGTGGGGGTTCCAGTCCCCCCGCCCCCTGCAATAACGCAGACTATGTCTCGATCTGACGGCAGTTCGAGTTTCGCCCGCGCTTCATCGCGAGTGGGCATGGCGGGTAGGTCGATGCCGACCCCGGGCGCGTAGTGCGTTTTGCTCTTCATTCGCTGAGAGCGATCCGACTGTTCGAGTTCCTCCGAGTATGGAGCCAGCAAGCCAACCGCACTTTCATAGGCCGCCATATGTCCAGCATCGGATCGCTCTCCATGCTGCATGACCGCTACGTGCGGCACCGAACACAGGCGTGCGAACTGGCCAAGCTCTGCGGATACGTCAGTGACGAAAAGCGCTGGTGACGCTTGCGCGAACCACCCTGCCAGACGGCCCATCGCCTCGCGAATACCCGGCCACCCCAGCGGCGCACAGTGAACGGTTGACGGTGAAGGAAGTGCTCCCATCAAAGGAGCTTCACACCCTGTCGGCTCAAACAGCGATGGAAGTTCGATTACTTCGACATCAGGGCTCAAAGAAGGGAAAATGTCTGGCTTGGCGGTAAATAGGGTTATGGGCCGCGCCGTGATCAGGGCATTTGCGATCGCCGCTGCCCGTTCTGCGTGGCCGCGACCTTGATGATGGACGAAATAACCGACTGGAAGTGTTCTCATCCTCTTGCTCCAGACATCGCAACCCCGGCGCTCAATCCGTCCCTCGTCATGGCCTCGATACCCTCGATTACGCCGGCCGCATGGGCGTTCCTGGCGAGATAGACGTTCGAGCGACTGGTCAGCTTCTTGATTTCAGCTGAGTGGTTCTCGACGATGATCGCGTTCCGGCATTCGATGAGCATGTCCTCGTCATTGCCGCTGTCTCCCGCTGCGAAGATCTTCTCGGGCGCAATACGCAGGACTGAAGCGACATGACGCATCGCAGCCGCCTTGCCAGCGCTTGCAGGCAGGATGTCAAGGAGGCGGTCATGGCTGGCTATGACGCGCACCGGAAGATCGGCCATGCGCAACGCTGACCGGATCTCGGACACCTCTTCCTGCGTCGAGAAAAAATAGGACCGTTTGAACGATCGCTGCTCGTAACCTGGTTGAGGTTGGATGTTCGGAAAGCCGGCCATGATTGCGTCGACTGCCTCTGGCTCCCACTGCACTTTGGAAAGCGCCGGGAAGTTCTGGTCGCGCACACAGCCTGTGCCGCTGTTCCAATATATCTCCGAACCCACTGACGTGACCCAGGCGACGGGCTCTGGAACATCCCACTCGCGCATAATCCGTCGAGCCTCAACGAGTGAGCGTCCCGTCGCAATGACGAATGCGAAATTGGGATTGTCGTGAAGAAAGGCGCGAAGCCGTTCGATACCGTCGGTGCAGCCAGTGATGGTATTGTCGAGGTCGCTGACAAAAAGATGGGTGGTGCCGGGCCCCGCGCGACAATTGACCCCGACGCTGGTGTCCAACGTCCTACGGGCAAGTTTAACAAAATTGTCCGCGTAGCGCGCCCAATTGGTCTCCCGCGAGTTATTAGCACCGTTGGCAGCGCATTCACTCCAGAGCGCGTTGTCGTCCAACAGGCGTTCGATGGCGACACCGATGTCTGATGGTGAGCGAGGGTCGACCAAAAGCCCGTGGCCCAGCTCGCCTACTGTATCGACAGGTCCACCAACCTTGGTCGCAACCACAGGCAGACCGTAAGCGGCAGCTTCGAGGATTGTCAGTCCGTAAGGTTCGACCAGCGCGGGATTGACGAAAACTCCGCGTGATCGCGCGGCAAGTGCGTAGAGACCTGCAACCTCTTCGCTGGAATGCTTCTTGGGATAAGCAACCGAGCCGTAAAGGTTGTGCCTGTCGATCAGGTGCAGCAGGTCTGTAACGACCTCTACCTGCTCGTCTTCGCCTTCATTGCTTGCACACCGTTGACCGGCGAGAATGACCAAATTGGCCTTTTTGCGGATTGGTGCGAACGCTTCAATCAGAGCAGCCAGGTTCTTCTTTCTGACAGCCCTTGCGACCGCAAGAATTATCGGCTTGTCAGGATCGCGTAAAAACGGATCGATCAGCCTTTGCGCCTGTTGAATCTGGTTGGCATGCGGCGGTATCACGCTCACGCCTGGAATGATGCGATGAACCTTGTCCATCCGCGTGGAAGGGTAGGCCGGCAATTGCCGCTCGCATTCATCCCTCGAAGACCCAATCACGGCAATCGCGCCAGCAATCGCCCGATCCTCTTCTTCAATGCGTGCTTCAAGTGCATCGCAGGGCTCACCCACGCCATCCAGCTTGTCCATACCGAGCGAATGTGCGGTGTAGATATAAGGGATGCCAAAAGCGCGTTGTACGTGAGCGGCAACGTCAGCGGCATCCGCGAAGTGCGCGTGTATAAGATCTGGAAGGCGCTCACGCTCGCCGAGCTCAGCGAGTAACGCTTCGATGAAGTCCGTGCGATCAACGCGCAGATCATCCTTGGCCAGATAGCGACGATTGCCACTGTCGATGCGGGTTAGCAGGCAACCGGGCTCGAGTTCTTCTACGCTGCGCGCGTGAATTGCGCCGAGCTCTGGTTCATCAAAAAGCCTTGTAACGATTTCCGCGCAATGCACCCCGGGATGGCGAGCAAGTGCTCGCATCTGACCCAGGATGTAGGTGATATGGCCGCCTGTATCCTCGGTAATGCCGTAAGGAACAGGCTCGCCTCGTATGCACCCGCCAAGGGCTATCGACATTATATGCACGCTGAACCTCCATGTGATGGACTCAGCCTGTCAGCGCACGACACCTTCGTGAGGCTCCGAATGCAACATCTATTGGTTTCCAGAGTGTCCCTTGCTCACGATCCGCATTGATCACACGGGATTATCGCGGGCCCAAAGCTGCAAATTACGCTTAGTGATCGTAAACGCGGGTTATCCCCTGCCGCTGGAACAAGAAGCCCGCTAGCCCGTTGATCAAATCCTACGATAACGAGGAAACTCCCGGAAAAATGCGCGTCTTTTTCATCGTTAGCTTCTTGCTGGCTCTCGTCGCCTGTGGATCGGAGCAAGAGGAACGCGGCGAACGGTCGGTCAATGTCGTCGCACAAAAGGCCGATTTCGTGGAAGAAGAACAGGTGGTCGAGGCAATCGGCACCGCGCGTGCTGCGCGCTCCGCCGAGCTGTTCTCAGAGGTGTCGGGCCGGGTCACTGCCGTGCGCTTCACGCCGGGCGCATTCGTACGAACGGGCCAGCCCCTTGTTGAACTCGACGCGCGCGAAGAACGCCTTTCGCTGCGGCTCGCAGAGGTGCGCGTGACAGAAGCGGAGCAACTCCTCGCGCGCTATCGCCGGATTGAGGACACCGGTGCCCTTTCCGAGAGCCAGATCGAAGCGGGTGAGACTGCTTTGGCAGCAGCGCAAATTGAACGCGACCAGGCCCGCGTTGCCTTGTCTTTGAGGACCATCCGGGCCCCTTTTTCGGGCCATATCAGTTTTTCGGAGATCGACCCGGGCGACAGCGTCACGCCGCAAACCCTGATTGCCCAGCTCGATCAGCGTGGCCGACTGTATGTGGATTTTGCGGCGCCGGAAACCGTGTTCGACCGTCTCGGCACCGGACAAACAGTCGACGTATCGCCCTTTTCCGACCCGGACACTGTATTCAAGGCGCGTATTGAGGCGGTCGATAGCGCAATCGAACGGGAACAGCGCAGTTACACAGTGCGGACCGTGCTCGACAATGCACGCGACCGTTTCCGCCCTGGCATGAGCTTCAGCGTACGCTTCGTCGATACCGGAGCCACGCGCCCCTCTGTGCCCGAAACTGCGGTGGTGTGGGACGGCGATGGTTCAGCAGTGTTCACCGTGCGCGAAGGCAAGGCGGAGCGCACGCCGATAACCATCTCGTCGCGTGGCGAAGGGATTGTTCTGCTCGACGGCGACATCGACGAAAATACGCTGATAATCACCGAGGGCGTTCAGAAAGTTCGCAGCGGTCAGGCGGTTGCGATCGTCGATCCGCCTGCGCGCGCTCCAGCTGAGGTCAACGTCGCGGAGGCGCAGCAATGAACGACCTCCCAATGCTGGCGGTCAAACGGCCGTTGCTGATTTTCGTGCTTAACTTGCTGATCGTGATTGCGGGGGTTGCCGCCTTCCTCGGTACCGAAGTGCGCGAACTTCCCAATGTCGACCGCCCGGTGGTCACCGTCACGGCCAACCTTCCCGGCGCCGCGCCCGAGACGATGGATGCCGAAGTCACCTCGGTGCTCGAAAATGCCGCAGCGCGGGTTAATGGCGTTCGCCAGATCCGTTCCTCAAGCGAGGAAAACAACACCCGTATCCGCGTGCAGTTCGAGCCTGGCACCGACCTTGATGCGGCAGCGTCCGACATCCGTGAATCGGTCAGCCGGGTCACCCGCGAACTGCCCGACCGGGTCGAACAAGTCCGGGTCGTCAAGGCAGACGAGGATGCAGAATCGATCATGACCATCGCGGTATCGAGCGATGCCTACGACGTGATGGAACTCACCCGTATTGTTGAAAACGATATCACGCCCGAACTGCTCGCGGCTGACGGAGTGGCGAGCATCGATCCGTTTGGCACGCGCGAGCGGCAATTGCGGGTTGCGGTCGATCCCAATCGGCTCGCCCGGTTCGGTTTGACGATCAGCGATGTCGCGGGCGCGCTGGAGCAGGCTCCTTTCGATACGCCGGTTGGTTCGCTCGATTCCGACGCGCAGACCCTGATCGTCCGCGCTGAGGCGACGGCAGCGACCCCCGAACTGATCGCGAATGTCGTAATTCGCGAGGAAGTCCGCATCGGCGATGTGGCTGAGGCCTATTTCGCGCCCGCCGACGCGACCAGTTACGTCCGGCTCGACGGGGAGCCGGTCATCGGACTGGGCATAATCCGACAGGCGAATTCGAACACAATCGCGATTTCCGATGCGTCCCGCGCTGCGGTGGACCGTTTGAACGAGCGCTTCGAAGAGATCGACATCCGCGTCATCTCCGACGATGCGGCTTTCATCCGCGTGTCGGTGCAGGAGGTGCTGACTACCCTGATCATAACGGTGGCGGTGGTGATGGCGACTATCTTCCTGTTCTTCGGCCATGCGAAACCGACGCTAATCCCAAGCGCCAGCATTCCCATCGCGCTCATCGGCGTTGTCGCGGGCATTTGGGTTTTCGGCTTCTCGATCAACCTACTGACCCTGTTGGCGCTGGTGCTGGCGACCGGCCTTGTGGTTGATGACGCAATCGTCGTGCTTGAAAACGCGCAGCGACTCCAGAAAAACGAAGGCCTCGGCAAGAAGGCCGCGGCGGTACTCGGCACAAGACAGGTCTATTTCGCGGTGATTGCGACGACGGCGGTGCTGGTGTCGGTGTTCGTTCCGATCAGCTTCCTCCCTTCGGAAACCGGGCGACTTTTTCGCGAATTCGGCTTCGTGCTGGCGATGGCGGTGATCCTGTCAACTTTCGTCGCGGTATCGCTGGTCCCGGCGCTGGCGGCCAAGATCGATCTTGCCGACGACAATGCCGAACCTAACCCGCGCCTCGCTGACCTCGCGGGCAGATTTGCGCGGCGCTATCGCAGCGCGGTCGAACGCTGCATTGCGCGGCCCGCCGTAACCGTGGGCGTTTCATTGCTTGCGCTGGTTGCCGCAGGGGTTGCCTACACGCAGATTCCTGAGGAACTGACCCCTGACGAAGACCGCTCGACATTCTACATCTGGGCCAGCGGGCCCGATGGGGTCGGCCTTAACTTCATGGACCGTGAGATGGACGAGATCGAAGAGGTACTCGACCCGGTCCTCGACAACGGCGAAGTCGAATCCACGCTCTCGATCGTCGGGCGCTACGATCCCAACCGCATCTTCGTAACCGCAACTCTCGCCGATTGGGATGAACGCGAGCGCAGCCAGGCCGAAATCGTCGATGAGGTAAGCGGCCCGCTCGAAAACATTCCGGGTTCGCGAATGCGCGCGTTTGGCCGTGGCACACTAAGCGGCGGTTGGGGCGGACGCGGAGGCGGGATCGAGGTCGCGTTGCTCGGCAACAACTACGAAGGCATCTACGACTCGGCCAGACGTCTCTCCGATGCCATCGCCACGCAGTCAGATATCCTTTCCGATCCCGAAATCTCCTACCAACCAACTCAGCCGCAGCTTTCGATCGGCATCGACCGCCAGCGGGCGGCAGACCTTGGAGTCGATTTCGAGGACCTTGCGCTGACCCTTCGCGCAATGGTCAGCGGGAACGAGGTGGTCGATCTCAACGTCGATGATCAGGCAATCCCGATCTTCCTCACCGCCGATGCGGTCGCGATCAACCGGCCGAGCGATCTCGGCAACCTCTATGTGCGCAGTGACACCGGGGCGCTGGTGCCCATCTCTTCGCTCACGCAGTTCACAGAGGAGGGCGTCGCCGCTGAACTTGACCGGACCGAACAGCGCCGCGCCATCGAAGTCGAAGCCGCCATTGCACCGGGAACACCGCTCGCTGACGCGGTCGCCGAAATCGAAAGGATGGCAGACGAGGCTCTCGCCGAGGATATCGACATGATCCTGCAGGGTGAAGCCGAGCAGTTAGAGGAAAGCGGCAATGAATTGCTCCTGACCTACGGCTTTGCGCTGCTGATCGTCTTTCTGGTGCTGGTGGCCCAGTTCGAAAGCATCGCCAGCCCATTCGTGATCCTGTGCTCGATCCCCTTTGCACTCGCCGCCGCTCTGTTCGCGCTTTTGCTGTCGGGGACCTCGCTCAATATCTATTCGCAGATCGGGCTTGTGATGTTGATCGGCCTGATGGCGAAGAACGGCATTCTGATGGTCGAGTTCGCCGATCAGCGCCGCGAGGAAGGGGCCAACGTTCCGCAAGCCATAGCGGACGCCGCTGCGATCCGTCTGCGCCCGATCGCGATGACCCTGATCTCGACGATCCTCGGCGCAATCCCTCTGGTTCTGGCGAGCGGCGCCGGTGCTGAAGCGCGCGAGTCGATCGGCTGGGTGATCTTTGGAGGGTTGGGGATCGCTGCGGTTTTCACCCTGTTCCTGGTCCCCGCGCTCTACACCCTGATCGCGCCTCTCGGGAAACCGCGCAGCGTCGACCTTGCCCGCCTCAAGCGAGAGCTGGATGAGCATCGCAATGGCGACGGCGACGGCGACGGCGATTTGGCGGGAGTGCCCGCATGAGGTTAGCAATTGCCGCAGCAAGCGTTCTTGGGCTCGCCGGATGCATCGCACCCTCTATCCCGCAGGTCGAACCCGCGGCAGGTGTTTCGCTGGCGCAAGACTACTTCGCCGAAACCCGTCCCTCAAGCGGTCTGGACGATTTCTGGTGGCGCGGCTTCGAAAGCAGCGAACTTGACACGCTTGTAGACCAGGCTCTTGCCCGCAACCAGTCCCTCGAAGCAGCGCGACAACGGCTACTTGCAGCGCGAGCGATTGTGGCGGCTGAGGAATCGGATTTCTTGCCTGATATCGGGGCGCAAGGGTCCGCCGATTTCGGGATCGACGAATCCGGCTCCTCCTCGAATTCAGCCGCAGTCGGACTGGCTGGTATCTGGCAGATGGACCTCAACGGGAGACTTTCCGCTGAGCGTGCCGCCGCGATTGCCGATGCCGACGCGGCGTCGTATTTCGTGGCCGACCAGAGGCGCCTGATCGCTGCCGGCGTCGCGAGCCAGTATGTCGAACTCAAACGCACGTCTGCGCGGCTGAACCTGCTTGACCAGTCGGCGGACCTCCAGCAGCGGACGCTCGAGATCGTCACCCTGCGCTTTGAAGCTGGCCTGTCGTCCAATCTCGATGTGCGGCGGGCAGCCGCAGACCTTGCCCGGACACAGGCACAGCGCGGGCCGCTGATTTTGGCGCGAACGCGTGCGGCCAATGCCCTTTCCGTGCTCGTCGGCGACCCTCCGTCACCACTTGATGCGTATGTTGGGGAAACGTCGGTGCCGGGCTTCGCGCAAGGTCCGGACACGGGCGTACCCGCCGACTTGCTGCGGCGCAGGCCAGACCTCCTAGTGGCAGAAGCAAACGTTGCGCGCGCGGCCGCAATCGTCGGGGTCGAGCGGGCGGATCTTGCGCCCACCTTTGCGCTTCAGGGACTTGTGACCGCTGGCAACGGAAGCATAGGCGATGTGTTCTCCAGTGTGCTTGCAACGCTGGGCGGTGTGCTCGACCTGCCCCTTGTGGATGGCGGACGTCGCCGTGCGGAGGTCACAGCTGCCGAGCGTGATCTTGATGCTGCTGTGGCCGACTACCGGCAGGTTTTGCTCGGTTCACTGTCAGAGGTAGAAAGCGCTTTCGTATCAATCGAAGCTGCGCAGGACCGGCTGGTTCAACTAGACAAGGCCGTGACCGAAAGCGAAGCGGCGTTCGAGCAATCAAACGCGCTCTATCGTGAGGGGCTGGCAACACTATTCGATGTGCTTGACGTGCAGCGGCAGCTTATATCGAGCCGTGAAGCGGTACTCGACGCCCGATCGGACCTCGCGCAGGCTTACATCGAGTTGTTCACTGCAGTCGGCGCTCCGACGGTCCTTTAGCCTTTGCAGCAAGCGCGGCGATCAGGCCGCAAAGTTCCGGCGCGTCCGGTTTGCTATCGCAACCAGTGACAGCATAACCGGCACCTCCACAAGCACGCCCACGACCGTCGCCAGTGCGGCGCCGCTGCCCAATCCGAACAGACCGATGGCAACCGCCACCGCCAATTCGAAGAAATTGGACGTACCAATCAACGCGCATGGTGCAGCAACCGCGTGCGGCACCTTCCAGGCTTTTGCCCAGCCATAGGCAATGAAGAAGATGCCATAGCTCTGAACGATGATCGGTGCAGCGATAAGCGCAATCAGCAGTGGACGCGAAACGATGGTTTCGGCCTGAAAACCGAACAAAAGCAACACTGTCATCAGCAGCCCAATGATCGAAAGCGGCTTTATGCGCCCGGTGAACTGCGCAATCGCTGCGGCATCGTGGTCATGCGCGGCGAGCAAGCGGTGCCGCACCAACGCTCCTGCCACAAGCGGCACGACCACATAAAGGGCGACCGAAAGCAACAAGGTTTTCCACGGCACGGCAATATCGGTGACACCCAGCAGCAGCGCGACAATAGGCGCGAACGCAACTACCATGATGAGATCGTTCGCCGCCACCTGCACCAGCGTATAAGCGGGGTCGCCGTTGGTAAGCTGCGACCAGACAAACACCATCGCGGTGCACGGGGCAGCCCCAAGCAAGATCAGGCCGGCGATATATTGCTGCGCATCGTCAGGCGCGATCAAGTCAGCAAATACCACCTCGAAGAACAAAACGCCCAGCGCCGCCATGGTGAACGGTTTGACGAGCCAGTTCACAATCAATGTGATGATCAGTCCCCTTGGCTTGTCACCCACACGGCGCACTGCGCCAAAGTCGACCGTCACCATCATCGGGAAAATCATCGCCCAGATTAGGATCGCAACGACAAGGTTGACCGAAGCATACTCGATCGCCGCAAGCGAACCGAACAATTGCGGTGCGATATTGCCAAGCGCAATCCCGGCGAGGATCGCCGCGCCGACCCAGACCGAAAGACATTTTTCAAACAGGCCCAAGCCTGCCGCGCGCGCGTCAATGTCAGTTGTAGCAGTCGCCATCACTTGTCTGCCTCATCACCAATGGCCTGGAGTTTTCGCCTAAGAGCAATCTGATCAAGGCTCTCGATTGGAAGGGCGAGCATAAGATCAATGCGCCGTTTCAACATCCGGAAAGCGTCGAGGAACGCTGCTGCTTTCTCTGCATCACTGCCTTCGACGGCGGCCGGATCGGGGATGCCCCAATGTGCCGAGGTTGGGCGGCCAGGCCAAACGGGGCAAGTTTCGGCTGCCGCGCTGTCGCACACGGTGAATATCAGGTCGAACTGAGGCCCGTTGGCAAACTCGTTCCAGCTCTTGGAAGAATAGCCCTGCGCACGATAGCCCAAAGTCTTGAGCGTATGGATTGCCCACGGATTCACAACGCCTGTCGGATTGCTGCCCGCGCTGTAGGCGTTGAAGCGTCCTTCGCCGTCATGATTGAGGATCGCTTCGCCAAGGATCGAGCGAGCGGAGTTACCCGTGCACAGGAACAGCACGTTCAAAGGTTGGTCGGACATGGTTAGCCTTCAGCAGCCTTGAGGCCACCATAAACCTCTTCGGGTTCGGCCTTCTCCTCAACCTGAATGCCGACATGCACATGGAACCGTTTCATCAGGCGCTCTTCCGTTGAGGAGAAGGGAGGCAGGCGGCATCGTCGGAACAGGCTATGCCACCACAACAGTTTTCGGTGAGGTAACCCATAAGGCCATTCATCGCGGCATAGTCCGCCGAATAGATGATCGAACGGCTTTCGCGTCGTTGTGCGACTAGCCCGGCATTGGCAAGTTGGGCGAGGTGAAAACTCATCGAGGATGGCGGCACGTCGAGCTTTTCGGCCAACGCACCGGCGGCAACGCCCTCTTCCCCTGCCTGCACAAGCAGGCGGAACGCGGCAAGGCGGTGCTCTTGTGCCAAGGCAGATAAAGCGCGGATGACACGGTCGGCTTTCATCGCTCACTCCAATAATTCGATAAATATAGAAATATGGAATTGATCATGGCGCGTCAAGAACCCTGCGTGATGCGATCAACTTCCCATTGGATTTAATTCAGAGGTGTCAGAGCGATTTCAGGCAGCTCAATCTAGCAAACGGAAATGCTGCGCGGCTTAGCCTCAAGCTGGTTTTTGCATGACGCTGCGCACTCTTTACCAGAGCCAAGCATAAAGCCCCACCAGCATTGCTGCTGTTATGGCAGCGAGCGTATTGAACAAAGTGCTCGTCGCGAACGCGATGCCGGAGAGATTGACCGTGCGCTCTCCATCAGGGGCCTTTGTCGCGCGCGAGACAACCGCCGCTGCAACGAGAGCTCCGAGGAATACGAACCAGATACGAATGATGAAAGGCACGTCTGGCATGCCAAATTTCAGGGCAATGTTCACAACCAGAGAGCCAAGCAGTGCGGTCAAGGCACCCACTTCGTTGGTTTTCTTATCGAAGAAACCGAGAAGGAACACCACAACGATGCCCGGAGCGATAAATCCGGTGTACTCCTGGACCGTCTGAAAACCGCTTTCAAATCCCCCGATGAACGGACGGGCAAGAACCAGAGCGATTGCCATGGCGCTGAACGCTGCAATCCGGCCGACGGTCACATAGTGTTGGTCGGGCCTGTCTGGACGCGCCGAGCGATAGATGTCCATTGTGAAGATGGTCGAGATCGAGTTCATCATTGAAGCCAGGGAAGACACGACAGCGGCAATCAACGCTGCAAACACCAGTCCGCGCAGGCCGGATGGTGCAAAGGCCATAAGCTCGCCATAGGTGCGGTCCGATTTCTCGGCCAGAGCCGCCCCATCGAGCATGCCTTGTTGTGCAAGGATCACTGCAGCGATCCCGGGCACGACCACGATGAACGGCACAAGGATTTTGAGAAGTGCCGCAAATGCCAGCCCCTTTTGCGCCTCGCCAAGGCTCTCGGCGCCAAGGGCGCGCTGAATGATGTACTGGTTAAACCCCCAATAGCTGAAGTGAAGCACCCAGAGGCCGCCCAGAAGAGTCCAGATCCCGGGCAGATCTTTGTAAGCAGGATGCTCTGGCTCGAGGATCATTTCAAAGTGGCCAGGCATCTCGCCCATAAGATAGCTGAAGCCTTCAAGAGCTCCGTCGGCTGGCAGCGCGTCCAACGCATACCAGGTGATCGCAAGACCGCCGAGCACGAGTATCACAACCTGGATGATGTCAGTGAGCGCAACCGCTTTAAGACCGCCGTAGAGCGAATAGAGCGCTGCAAAGCCAGCCAAGGCCATCATGCAATACATGATCCCCCAACCGGTAAGCGATTGAACCGCCAGCCCACCGAGCCAAAGCACGGTGGTCAGGTTTACCGCAGTGTAGAGCGCCACCCAGAAGACGCTCATAAGGTTCTTCACCCCTTGACCGAAGCGCTGGTCGAGGAACTGCGGCATGGTGTAGATCTTGCGCTTGAGAAAGATTGGCAGAAAGAACTTGGCAACGATCAACAGGACGATTGCCGCTTGCCATTCATAGGCTGCGATCGCGACGCCGACGGCGAAGCCTTGACCCGATTGTCCAATAATCTGCTCTGCGGAGATGTTGGAAGCAATGAGCGAGGCCCCGATAGCCCACCAGGGAAGCGCGCGTCCGGCGAGGAAATAATCCTCTGTATCTTTCTTGTGCCCGGCAGGTTCGCGGCTGACGAACAATGCAATACCAAGCAAGGCGAGCGCGTAGCCCGCGATAATCACGATATCGATTGTTTCCAGTGTCACCCGCGCTCTCCCCTTTTTTATCTCGCAGCACTCAGATTAGAATGAGCACTCGGTCCCATCTGCGTTTTCTTCCCGCGTGATCTGGCTCACGTCGATGGTGAACTCCCCCGGAGAGGCAAACGTCAGTCTGTCACCAGTCCTGCCAAGGCATTGGGAGGTCAGAACCATTTCTCGCCACCCCTTGCCTTCGGCGACCAACATCGCTTGCGATATGTCCAATTCCTCGCCCCCAGCGGCAACGGTAAAGCTTCCATTGGGGCGCGCATCGACCTTGTACGCGATACGCCAGTCAGCCGGACTATCTGGTCCGCGCAATGTGAGTGATGCTCCCGGTTTGAAGCTGATCCTGCGCGCGTCTTCCTGTGTGTCGCGATCAAGCCCAACTGCGGTAATGCCATTGCCTGATCCGCGAAGGTCACCCAAAACCGCATTATCCGCCACCGCCTGAATGAGGGGACCAAGCCGCCCCGCAGCAAACCAGGCCGAGCCGCTTCCTGTCTCCAGAGCCGCACACTCTTCGCTGAGTTTTGCGGTCTCGCGTGCTTCGCCATAGGTCAGGCCGAAGCCTAGCGAGAATAGCGCACCTTCAGCCGAATTGAGCGGTGCGCCCTCGCAGGTGGCAGGCCAACTGAAAGAAAGCTTGCCGGTCGCTTGCTGCTTGCCGAAGAGGACGTCGGCAACCCCTGCCCCTTCGCTTCCCGGCAGCCAAGCGGCAACAAAGGCGTCTGCTGCGTTGATTTCGCGGTTCATCCACAAAGGGCGGCCCGAAAGGAAGACGGCGACCGTTTTCAAACCTGCATCGCGGTATTTCTTGAGCAGCGCCAAGCCTTCATCATCACGAAAGACCAGGTCTTTGCGGTCGCCGACGAACTCGGCGTAGGGTTGCTCGCCAAAAATCACGATGGCGACATCAGCATCGCTGCCAGCCGCCAACGCGCCGCTCTTGGATAGAGCGACGTTGTGCCCTGAAGCGTGAGCTTGCGCCTTGATACCTTCGTAGATCGAGGTTGCGCCGGGGAAATGGTCTGCGGTGAGATCACCGCCCCCCTGCCATGTCACGGACCAACCACCCGCCTGTTGAGGAATGTTATCGGCCGCTCTCCCCGCAACGAGGATGTTCGCCCCCTTGCGCAACGGCAACACACCGTCATTCTTGAGCAGAACCAGCGACTTTGACACTGCCTCACGCGCGGTTGCGCGGTGCGCTGGCAAGCCCAGCTTTTCCCAATCACCAGCATGCTCGCGCGCGGAGGGACGAAGACCGCCGTCCTTATCGCCATCCAGCATGCCGAGATCTTGCTTCATGCGAAGAACGCGAGTGACTGCCTCGTCAAGACGCGCCATCGGTATGGTGCCGTCCTCGACCTGTGCGAGGGTATTCTCGTAAAGCGCCTTCCAGTCTTCGGGCACCATGTAAACATCAAGGCCAGCGAGTAATGCCTGCGGACAATTCTCATTGCTACAACCCTTGATCTGACCGTGGCCATTCCAGTCGCCCACGACCAACCCGTCAAAGCCTAGCTTACCGCGCAATTCACCGGTCAGCAGCGGGCCATTGCCGTGCATCTTGCGGCCGTTGATTGAGTTAAAGCTTGCCATGATGCTGGCAACGCCTGCCTCGATCGCGGGAGGATAGGGTGCGGCGTGGATTCCCATAAGCTCGGCCAGATCGCCGTTCACATCCCCTTGGTCGACCCCCTGCTCGGTGCCGCCATCGCCAAAAAAGTGCTTGGCGGTTGCAGCAACCCGACCTTTGCCAAGGTGGTCTGTCGATCCGATGGTGCCTTGCAGCCCTTCAACCATCGCGCGGCCCAATTGTGAGACAAGCGCGGGGTCTTCGGAATAGCTTTCGTATGTGCGCCCCCAACGATCATCGCGCGCGACCGCAACCGTGGGCGCAAAAGTCCAATCGATGCCGGTGACCTCGATCTCGACCGCTGTGGCGGCTCCGATCCTGCGGATTAGATCAGGATCGCGCGTCGCGCCGAGCCCGATATTGTGCGGAAAAACGGTCGCGCCAATGATGTTGGCGTGGCCGTGGACTGCATCCGTTCCCCAAAGAACCGGGATAGCCGGTTCGCCGTTCTCGATCGGCTTCAGCGATGCGTCCCAATACGCATCTGCAAGCTCAAGCCATTCGGGTGCGGGCGCAAGATCATTGTTGTTCGGGCCCGAGTTGCCGCCATTGAGTACAGTGCCAAACCGATACTTCTCAACGTCGGCAGGGGTGATCGCGGAAATGTCCGGCATGATGAGCTGAGCGACTTTTCGCTCCACGCTCATGCGCGAAAGCAGGTCAGCGATTTGAGCCTCATCGGCATCAACTGCCGGAGCAGGTGTCGTCGACGCGATCCGCTCGCTTGATTGGGTAGCGGTTGCTGTACATCCGGAAAGAGCAGTCCCGCACGCAAGCACAGCCGCAAAGGCAATCAGTCTCATTGCGCCGCTCCATCGCGCTCGGCCTCAATCAAGGTTTTCGGGCGATAAACGCGCACATAATCGACCTCCATACGCGCCGGGAAAGCGGCAGGGTCGATGCCCTTGCGCCCGCCCCAAGTGCCACCAACCGCAACATTCAACAGCAGGTGATGAGGTTGGTCAAACGGCCAGCGTGTCTGCTTGTCGCTTTCCTTGTTGAACAGGAATTTGGGCGCATCATCGACCGCAAAAAGCAACATGCCAGGCGTCCACAAGAGCTGATACTTGTGCATCTGCTCGCAGGCCGTTGGCAGTTCATGTTGAGTGGTTTTTTGGCTGCCGCGCGAGAAATTGAACGCGGTGGTATGGATCGAGTGGTGTATAACTCCAGGGTCAAAACCGACATGTTCCATGATGTCCATTTCGCCGCCCGCAGGCCAGACAACGTCGGGGTCTGACGGCAGTGTCCAGATCGCTGGCCAGGTGCCGCGTCCGCATGGCAATTTGGCGCGGATTTCAAAGAAGCCATAGGTCCAGTCGCCAAGACCTTGCGTCATGAGGCGGGCGGAACTGTATCCCTGCCCGCCCCAGTCTTCAAAACGGCCAGCGCCAAGGTCTTCCTCATGCGCCTCAATAATGAGATTGCCGTTTTCGACCCGAGAGTTTTTCAAACGCCCCGAAGCGTAATATTGCTTTTCATTGTTGTACCACTCTTCCGCATTGCGATGGGTGTCGTATTTCCATTTTGTGGGATCGGGCAGGCCGTCACCCTCGAATTCATCCGACCAAACGAGTTCAAATCCGACCGGCACATTGGTGGAAACACGGACGGGCGCGGGGCCTGCGCCTGTGCTTTCACTTGAGTTTGCAGGTGCAGACACAGAGTTGCCGGTTTCGACTTGCGCCGCAACGGAGGCAGTAAGGCCCGCTACTCCCAACCCTGTGATCATGCCCAGAAGCGGTTCGCGCCAAAGGTTATGTGCCATAACTGTGATCCCTCGAATTGTGTGTCCGTGAGGGAGACGATGCAGTGATCCCCTATACCTGCATCGTCCCCCAGTGGGCCCGGCCAAGAACGAAGGCGTTCCTAGACCCAAACGCCGTCAGAAGCGGGCGCGGAAACGGGCGCCATAGGTTCTGGGCCGGATAAAGAAGCGCGTATTGTCGAACTGCGTGACGATGATCGCTGCTTCTTCCTGCGCATCGGTGACGTTGTTGCCATAGACTTCGAAGCGGTACTTGCCCTCGTCATCAATGTCCCAACCAGCGCCGATATCGAGTGTGAAATATCCGCCGATCTGGTCGAGCAGGCGGCCGCTTGTGACCGGTGTGCCCACACCATTCGCGTCAAACTCAATGCTGTTGAAGATGGTGTGGAACTGCGAGGAGCGGTAGCCCAAAGAAGCGACCCAGTCGATCTGGCCAGTTGGCAGGTCGACGGCTTGGCTAAGCTTGCCGTTCAACTGCCAACGCGGGGTGCGCGGCAGACGCCGGCCTTCGATCGAGCGGAACACGGCATTTCCTGAATCCACATCAGGCTGGAAACGAAAATCAGGAATTTCCTCAGCGTTCTGGATTTGCGCCTCGAGCCACAGGACAGAGAAATCGAAGTTGATGTTCGACGGAAGCTCGAAACCGCCTTCGATCTGAGCGCCGTAAATTTCGGAGTCCGCAGCATTGAAGCTGAAAGAGACCACAAGCGTGGTGTTCGTGTTGGGTGGCAATGTCACAGGCTGGCCCAGAAGCGTCGCCGAGGTTTCAATCGCAGCATCAACGCTGAGAAGACCGGTGAACACCTGATCGGTGTAATCATTGTAGAACAGCGAACCGTTGAGGTAAGCTTTGCGCCCACCTAGATCGAATTCGTTCTTCGAACCCAGTTCATAAAGGATAACCTGCTCAGTGCCATATACTGGCGCGATACCGTTATCGCCGAGGTTGTCGTTAAAACCGCCCGACTTATGGCCGTTCGCAATCAGTGCGTAGAGCAGGTTGTCAGGGGTTACATCGTACTCCGCCCGCAGACGCCAATCGATAAAGTCGTCGCTGAAGTCACCATCTTGCTGGAAGATTTGCCCTTGGAACGGCACGGCGTAAGTGAACTGGCTGTTGAAGAACGGATCGCCACGGGTGAAGCCGTCGCAGAACAAATCATCGAAGCTCACCGTATCCAGACATTCTGGGGCGCCGGGACGCTCAAACACGTCGCCAGGCAGTGGGCCAAAGTCCAGAATGTCATCCAGGTTATCACGCGCACCTGGCGTCGCGATTCCGTTGCGATGGAAAGCGAAAGTCTCAGCCTCGGAAATTTCGCCGTCGCCGTCGGTGTCCGGATTGATAATCGTGCGATCAAACGCCGCAAATTCGAACCCTTCGGTACCAACGCGAGCCCCCAGACAGCACTCGAAGCTGCCGCCTCCAAGAGCAAGGCCATAACGTGCGGCGACACCAGTGCGCTCTTTGCTGTCGTCAGTGTAACGAAGACCACCGGTCAGGCGGAAGTTTTCGGACACTTCATACGTCGCATCGCCGTAGATCGCATAGGAATCGGTGTCGGTCTGCGTATTGAACTCAATTCCCTGGAAGAAAGTGCCACGGTCGCCAGTGGTACCCAGAAACGAGCGCTGCTCTTCGTTGATATAGAGACCGCCAAGGCTCCAGATGAACGGACCTTCGGAGTTGAAGATGCGCAGCTCATGGAAGTGCGAGCGCGAGTCAGAGATAATCCGGAAGCGGGAGAAGTTGTCGAGGTTCTCTTGCAGGATGATGGGATCGTTGATTACATCGCCGGGTTCCGGCGTGAAGATGTTGTCACGCTCCGACAAACGATCAAGCACCCCCGGGAAGGCAGGTGAAATCGGCGTTGTGGCTTCATAATCATAGACTGCATCGCGGTAGCTGCCGATGTATTCGACGTTGAAGCCGTCGCCTTCATATTCAATGTTCGTGCGGATACCCCAGTGATCAGTGTTAAGCCGCGGCGTGATACCACGTGCAATCACGTCGCGCGGGTCGATGTTGTCAAACTCTTCTTGCGTAATGTTGCCATCTTCAAGAGTGCCAAGCGCCAAAGCGTAGTTGGAACCGGTGTAGCCCGTGCCATTTTCCGCGATATAGTCGCCTGCCACCAGAATGGTCAGTCGGTCGGTCGGCTCCCACAGAACTTGCGCACGCCCTGACCAATTGTCCTGGGCCTCGGCCACATCGATGCCCTGCACCGGGCCGACATTGTTGTAATAGGAATCGTTGGCCTGGTGGAAACCAGAGAAGCGCACCCCGACATTGTCCGAAAGAGGGATATTCAGAACCCCGCGCAGAGCGCGATTGTTGTAATTGCCGTATTCGCCCTCAATCATCCCGTCGAAACCGCCAAGGCCGGGACGGAAGGTAATCGCATTGATCGACCCGGCAGTCGCGTTACGACCACGCAAAGTGCCTTGCGGCCCCACGTTCACTTCGACCCGCTGGATATCGTAGAAAGCAGAGCCAATGCCTGACGGGCGCGGAATGTTTACGCCATCAAGGTGGAAAGCGGCCGCCGGATCACCCAGTTCGGTGTTGTTCGACGAACCGATACCGCGAATGTAGACCTCAACATTGCCCTGGTTATTTGCAACCGACAAACCCGGAACCTGATTTTGCAGATCGGTAACGTTCTGAACGCCGAGTTTCGAAAGGTCTTCGCCGGTAATTGCGAAAGCAGTCCCTGCGAAATCCTGCAAGGTCTGCTCGCGGCGATCCGCGGTCACGATGATGTCGTTGCTGTCTGCTGCGGCCTCGGTGCCCTGCTCTTCTGAAGCCGCGCCATCATCTTGAGCGATTGCTGGCACAGACAGTGCGAGTGCGGATGCCCCAAAGGCAAGGGCTGCGGTAAATCGACGCATTATGAACTCTCCCAATCCCCTATATCCACTCTCTTCCGGAGTGGATTCGCACATCGGCTATCGCGTTTTGTGACCGGTCACAAGAAAAAATTGTGACCGGTCACAGCCGCACTTGAATTCTGAGGCATTTTGGTTTCATAAGGCCATCGGGATCGGACACAGGTAAGCATGGGTACCAAAAGCACCGTTACAATCAGAGACGTCGCGGCCGATGTGGGTGTATCGCGGCAAACCGTTTCGCGTGTCCTCAACAAGGGGCCCAACGTGAAGCCCGCTGTGCGCGCGAAGGTGGAGGCGTCGATTGAGCGCCTCGGCTATGTGCCCAATATTTCTGCGCGTCGGATGCGCGGCTCACGCTCGTACTTGATTCTGGCGATAAACGACCGTCAGCGGACCTATGACAATTGGCGCGCTGGACGGGGCAACGACTGGGTTGACCAGATGCTTTTCGGCGGAATGACCGAATGCGAAAAGCATGGATATCACATGGTCTTCGAGCTTATAGATACAGAGCCCGCTAAAGCACACGCCCAGCTGTCCAAGGTCATTTCCGAGCTGCGCCCGGATGGGGTCATACTCACGCCTCCCCATAGCGAGAACGGAGACCTTGCAGACCTTCTCAAGGGGCAAGGCATTGCTTGCGCAAGGGTTGGCCGCCGCGAGGGGCACGGTTTCGTAGATGTCTGTATGGACGAAAGAGCCGCTGGCGAACAGGCGACCAGACATTTGGCCGATTTGGGCCATCAACGCATCGCCTACCTTGCAGGGTCATCCGAATACGGCAACTCGTTGATGAGGTTGGACGGCTATCGCGCAATTCTCGAAAACCGTGGCCTGGAACAGCGCGAAGAATGGGTCGGAGAAGGAGCCTTTAGCTTTGACACCGCCAGCAAAGTCGCGTTGCAGTGGCTCAAAAGCAAAGACCGCCCAACGGCAATCATTGCTGATAACGACCAGATGGCGTTTGCTGTTCTTCATACCGTGGAGCGCGTCGGTTTCAGGATACCTGATGATCTTGCACTGGTCAGCTTTGAGGACACACCAGGGGTGCGATTGAGCGTTCCCCCCATGACCGCAATTCGCCAACCCACCGCGGCCATGATTGCGCAGGCTTGTGAGGGGTTGATCACTGAAAGCTCAGGTATCGATGCGAGCGGATGCTACGAGATGCCTTTTGAGTTTATCGAGCGGGACAGCACCGCACGTTTTTCCCAAGACTAGTCGCTTGGCCCGAACTCTCCCTCGATACACCTATTGGACATATGCGCTCGCCTTCCTCGGCGCGCACCTCGCATTCATGCCGCTGTTTGTTCTCCTTTTGCCGAGGCATGTGGAGACTTTTGCACTTGAGAATACCGCGAATGTGCTCAGCTGGCTCCTGCTGTCTGGTGGAATAGTTGCAGGATTTGCTAACGTCGCGGCAGGGGCGTTGGGCGATCACTGGGTGAGGCGGTTCGGAAGTCGCCGCGGGCTGATTGCAATAGGCACCGGCATGTTGTTCATGGCTTATGTCGGCCTTGCGCTCGCAGGCAGCATTGCGAGCCTGTTTGCCGCTGTCGTTTTCTTCCAGATTGCGCTCAATTGTTGCTTCTCGCCGCTTGGGGCTTTGTTGGCGGATCATTTCCCTGATGAAGTGAAGGGCCGTCTCGGCGGTTTGCTGACAGCGGCGCTTCCTGCCTCATCTCTGCTGGTCGTGCCGATCGCCTTTCTCTACCCTGATGACGGCGCCCTTCCCTTTCTCCTGATCGGGGGATTGGTGGTGGCCTGCCTCCTCCCCCTGCTGGTCACTTGGGGCCTTGGACCCGTTATTGAAATTGATCACCCGCTACCGAAGAATTCCATCGATCTCGCGCAAGACGATAATCCGGTGATCAATCCCAGTTTATGGGCCGATATCTCCCTTGCTTGGCTCTCGCGCATTTTGGTTCAAACCGGCGCCGCTTTCGTAATCGGCTACATCTATCTCTATCTGTCTGTTGCCAACCTTCGACAGGAAGGTTGGAGCGATACGGGGCCAAGTGAAGTTCTTGCCGCCCTCACTGCACCATCTGCGGTGATCGCAATCATGATGACGTTGATAGCGGGAGCTCTGTCTGATCGGACCCGAAACAGACGCATACCTCTGTTCGCTTTCGCCTGCCTGTTCGGTGCTGGCATGGCGATCCTTGCCATGGCGGGTGCGCTGGCCTGGTTTTTTGTCGGCTATGTGGTTCTGCAAGCCGCGCTCGCTGCATACTTGTCGGTCGATACCGCTCTTATAGCACAGCTCGTGACCGGACACCCGAGACGCGGGCTGCTTCTGGGGGTGATGAACCTCTCAAACACGCTCCCCTCGATCATCGTCCCGGTCATCGCTCTTGCGGCGTTCAACGAAAGCGAAGTGGGCGCAATTTTGTCTGGCATGTTCTGGGCATTTGCGCTGGCAGCGTTGATTGCGGGCGCGCTGGTGCTCCTGATCCGCAGTGTGCGATAATCGCCGACACGATTACCGATCAGTCGGGATTGCACGCTTGCCAATGCGATACTTGCGAAAGCTCAACAGCAGGCCAGAACTTCAGTCCACCATGAATGTAACAGTGACGGAATCGCTATAACTACCCGCGGCGGCGTTCTCGTTTCCGTCAATTTGAATGTTAAGCGGGACCGGCTGATAGAGCGCTGATGTGTTGTTCAAGCTTACCGTGGTCGCCGGATTGTCGAGATCGACTTCTTTATCCGCGAGCATGAGGCGATAAGGAATTCCGGGCGCTCCTGCAAAGTGCGCCAGCCTTCCCCGGTTCTGTGAGCTTACACTTGCCACGATCTGCGCATTGCTGCGAACTTCGAAAAACACAGTTCGTTCAACCGATCTCCCCAGATCGCCCAAGTCTATATCCATTGCGCGGACACCGGGACCCGCATCGGCCAGTTCGACACTCAGCACTGCGGGAACAGGGACGGAGACATCCACTGTAACTTCATCCAGCAAATCCGGACCATCCATGTCATCGCGGAACACGCGAAGGATGGGTTGGCCAGCATAAGCGCCTCCCCTAACCGCTTGTCCTGCCGGGATCGTTAGGTAAAGCAGCGCCGATTGCGACTGAAACCCTGCGCCAAACTGTCCGGAAATCCTGCTGAATTGGTCGCCTAGAAAATCGGGCGAGAAAATCGACGGTCCAGAGGGTTCTCGTCGAAGGTCATAGTAAAGCATATCGCTGGGACCCATTAGGGCAGGCCGGGAGCCAGCGCCAATGGATGCTGCCGTCAAAAAGAATTCGCACGGCGGGCCCATATGACGGATTTCGACCATGACGACCTCGGAATACTCGCCAGGTTCAAACACCTCGTAACCACGGCCATAAAGGCCGCGCCAATCGATGGCACTGTCTGCTGTGATTTCAAGCTCGCACGCTTGCGGCTCGATAAAGTCTTGGGCTGAAACCCCGGTTGCAAATGTCGTCGCAAACGCGAGGACCGCAAGTGGGGTAAAAAGATCGAGGGGACGCATCATTCTTCTCCTTCAGTTTCGTTGGCGGGGGCGTCGGTCAGAGGAGCATTGAGACGTATCGGGGCTTCTACGCGGTAGAGTCCGACCGTCCCCTCCGGTAGCGTAACACTCGTCCCCACAGGCTCGTCGAGATCGTCGATCTCCAGTTCGTAGGTTGCAGCTTCGCGCAGTCCTTCGAGCAAGAACCTGCCGCTGGCATTCGTGAAGAAGGGAATTGGTTCTGAGACGCCCTCATCGCCAGTTAGCCTGGCCTTGCCCGATGCGAGGCTCACGGGATTACCAAGACTGTCGATCAGAACACCGAGAAGTGTGACGTTGTTGGCACTCCCCACTTTCAGACGGAACCCCGACAGGTAACCGGGTTTAACCGAGAAGACCTGATTGCCAACCGAAGTCCCAACGGGGGCATCCGGTGCAAGAACTTCGATCGTCCGGTCAAAATATGGTGGCAAGTTGGGCACAACCGCCGGCCCCAATGTGCCACTTTTCGCGGTGAAACGGGTTTCGGTTGAACCAAATCCGGTGCGTGGCTCGACAGCTATCCGGTAATCAGCCGCGCCGGCATCAACCTCGAAGATCGCAAAGCTGTTGGTCACCGGCCGCGACAGGGCAAAGGCTCCGTCAGCCATGGTCAGCGCCGTGCCCAGAGAAAAGCCGGTTCGGATATCGCTGCGGCCACCGCCAGCCTGCCTGCTTTGGATCAACGAGCCTTCGAACCGGTTGCCGAGATAGGTAACCTGCGCGCGCTGTCTGTCGAAACCGTCGCGCCGTTCGAATGATGCTCCATATCCGAATGAGCCGACCCCGATTGCAGGTGGCTTGTTGAAATCAAGGCTCAAGGCGTTTCGTTCACTGACGTAATTTCCACTGACGGTGCCGCGGCGTCCCAGTGGAACTGTGAAGGACGCACGCACGGTGAGGTCGTTGCCCTGCTGGGTCCAGCGATATTCGCCCCCGACGGCGACTGTTCCCCAGTTGTAGCCTTGCGAGACAGTGGCGCCGACAACGGTTGTCTCGCCAAACCCGCGCAAATCCTCGTAACTTGCAAACACTTGCGCGCGGGTGCGCCCGCCGATGACCTGACCTGCTCTTACGTTCGCCGAAACCCGGGTGAGATTGCCGCCGAAGATCTGGTTCAAGGTCCTGTATTCGCTGCCAGAAAGCGTGATTTGCGCATCGATTGCCCGGCCTCGCGCCACATCAGGGTCTCTCCAGGAATATCGAGCGGACATTCTCCCGCTGTCGATCGCGGGATCGTTGATATTGACCCCTGCATTGACTTGAAAAGAACCAATCGGCGAGGCCCAGATTACCTCACCGCCTACCGTGTTGAAGTCTCTGTTGCCCTCCCAGTTCACGCCGAGCGTCAGAACCTGAGAGATGCCGAGCCTTGCAAAGCCCAAAACGTTGTAATCGCTGTCATCGTAAACCCTTCCCCGATCATCATCGACGAATGGTACGCCCACATTCAAAGCGAAGTCGAACAACCCAGGCTCCAGAAGTTCGATATCGTAGAAGGCTGGATAGATCAGAACTTCGGTTTCACCCGTTGCGTAGGTGATGCGCAATTCGAGATCATTTGCCGCCGATGGAATCAGTGGCAATTGTCGCAGGTTGAACCGCCCTGCCGGCAGGTCGAAAGTGCGCAATGGGGCGCCATTCAGCAGCACTTCAACGCGTGCCGGTTGTTCGAGTGCGAAACCCTGCTCGCTCTGCGGCCGGACATTCAAGTAGGGATCTATGGGAAATTCGCGGAAAGCCGAAATACCGGCGATACGCGGGGCGATCTGGAATGGGCGGCGTCCAACGCTCAAGTCGCCTGCTTCGTACCGGATCAGGCGTTCGGTGTCGTCATATGTGAGCCTGAAATCACCGCGGCTCCATTTGTTGGCGCGGCGCTCGTTGTAACGCAGTCGGCCCTGCGCTGCGATACCGCCGATATTCGCGCCAAAATCGAAAACGCTGGCAAGGCCGCTGAAACCGTTGGCTTCGAAGTTTGATGATTCAACAAGATCGACACCGGCCCTGGCCGAGATGAAAGCCGAGAAGTCCGCCTGCTCGGCGAACTCGATATCCGCACGGCGCCTTGCCCGGCGCAGCGCCAATTCACGGGCGCGGCGCAAATCAACGGGAAACCCAATTCGAAGGACAAGACGGAATTGATCAAATGCTACCGACAAACCGGCACTGCGCAGATCATCAAAACTGACCCGCTCACCCCCCGCCAGCGCGTTGAGGCGCTCAATCATCACGTCTTCGGCGATCGGAACCAGTACTCTTGAGACAATGCTGCCGTCGACAAACCCGGATCCGTCACTGGCAGCGTCCACGAAAAACTCGCCAACGTTCACATCGTCCACGACTACGACATAATCGTCGGCTCGCACTTCAGGGCGGTTCTTACCGAAAATCTCACGGAACAACTCATCAGGATCGGTCGTGCGCGGGGTCTGCTGCACAGCCGGCTCGTTCTGACCGGCAGCGGTTTCCTCGACTCTCTGATCATCGGAAGCTTGATCCTCGCTTTGATCGACAGGCTGGGCCATGGCTGGAACTGTTCCGGCCATGGCAGCACTAGCCAGGAGTGACTTAAGGAACCAGTCGAGATGCTCGCGAGCCATCCTTCATACCGTCAGCGCAAACGGATGTAATTGTTGGAGAGGCTCGCCGTAAGCGGGCCTGGAGCGACTCCAGAGGGGGCAGGCAAACGAATTATCCGGGTATTTCCGGGCAGGATATTGAGCCGTTCAAGTGGCAGGATGCTCTCACCTGAAAGGGTATGCGTCTCGCCCGCTGCGGTTTTAATTTCCAGCAGAGGCTCATCGATGATCGCTCGCATGGTGCCAATCGATGCGATCTCAAGTTCAATCTGCGTTGTTCCGTCTTCTCCGGCGACCGCCTTTGCTGACTGCAGCTCTGCTACCGGCTCGACGCCGGGCGGCATAATGTAGAGTGCCGCCTCATACCGGTAATTCACCGATAGATCGGCGCGCCGTCCGTCGACTTCTGGAACGTCAAATTTGATCGGAAGCTGGGCTGTGACGATGCGATAGGCAAGTTCACGCTCTGGCGCACTGTTACCCACCCACTGCACCTTGAAATTCTGGCTTTGACCAGGCGGGATCACCATCTGCGGCGGGAAAATGATGAGGTCCTCATCATCCAGTGTCAATTGATCGGTGCCGTCAGGGCGCTGGTCGCGTTTGTACGCCTTGACCTCGATGGCAATGGGAACTTGATGGGTATTAGTGATTGTCATCGTCTGGCTTGAACCGGAGCCGGCCGGAGTAAGCTGAATAACAATCGGTTGCAGATCATAAGCCACTGCCGGAAATGACATGGCTGCGAAAGTGAATGCGAAAAGCAGCGCAAGACTGCGGAACATATCTTTCATCAGGTCCCCCTCCTGATATTTTTCCAAGTCCGAATGGACCGGGAGACAATGCTCCCGGCCCATCCAGTACCACATTTTCTGACGCAAATCAGAAGTTGGCAGCGAGCGTAATGGTCAGCTCGTCCTGGTAGGTACCAGCGACTGCGAATTCGGCGAGGCTGTCGAATTGCAGATCAAGGTCGCCTGACCGGGTGCCACCATTGGTGAGGATGTTCTGCCAGTCATTGTCAGTCACGATGACAATCGGCGAGGCCTGCATGTCGGCAGAATTGGTGGTCGTCACACCAAAGGGCAAACCGAGGAAGCTCGACTCGATGTCATAATCGATGTTGACGCTGCCACCACTTTCCTGGTGCTCCATGCCGCCGTTCAGCGACTGCAGCGACACAGTGTAAGGCGAGTTGCACGAATACACGATCGTAAGTGCGCCCTGGTCGCCGGTATCGAGCATATCGACCGTGAACGCGCCGCTTCCTTCAGGAACAAGCTCGCAGTTGCTGTCAACCGAGCCCGAGAGAGCCAGAGTAAACGACTCTGAATCTTGTGCCGCAGCCGGAGTGGCCACAACCAATGCGGGAATGGCCAAAGCAGCGAAATATTTGATGCTCTTTTTCATGATTTGATCCTCTTCAAGAATGCGGCAACCGGAAGAGAAAAGACAGTCTCAACCCCCCATGCCGCAAGAAAAGGATAAATTTTTCATGAACTAATCCTATTCGAACGAATCGGTATCGGAATCCGACTACGTAGAATCCAGTAAGATTTGATGAGGCAGCATTTTTCAGGCACGCGATTCGCCATGGATGGTTGTATAAACACGACGTAATACTATTGTCTTATCGTTACATAACACGCGCTTATCGATCCTTGCTTGAATTGGTAGGTTAATTTCTTAAGTTGGTGAGGAAGTTCAAAGAATCTCTCGGGTCGTTCTTTAAACCTTCTGTGCATTGCCATGGGCAGGTGCAGGTGCAGGTTGGGAATAGGGGAGGCCTTTAATGGATCAGCGAAGATTTCGACTCACAGAACGTGAGATTTCAATCATTGAACTAATAGCCGCAGGTAATTCCGCCAAGGAAGTGGCCTGCGAATTGGGCATTGCTCCACGAACAGTGGAAAAGCACTTGGACAATTCGCGTTTGAAAATGGACGCGAAGAACACAACGCATCTCATTGCGATGTGCATTGCAGGCGGTGTGCTGGAAGACGTTCAAGTCGAGGCTGCGTAAAAGTCTCTCAAAATACTTTCAAAGCCAAATAAAACCGCGCCAGATCGCCTCCAATCCCTCGCTTTGCGGTTACCGGCCCGGCAATGCGATCTCAGCCAGACCCACAAGGTCGGCTGATATTGTGACTGCTGCGCACAGCCACCAATGGCCGCTTCGGGGGAGGTGAAAGCGGACATTCAGCGATCGGTCGGTCAGGCTCGAAGGCGGCTGGCGCAGTGTGAGACCGATTTCGCGCAAACACGCTCACGATCAGATCACTAGCCTTTCCGTCGATGTTACTTTACCTTGCTATTTGGGTCTTTTCCGCCCGCTCAACTTAGATCGAGGTGCAGTATCAAATTCTTTGATGAGATGATCGATGGCGAGAACTCGGTCCGAGGGCCTTACGATGATTATCACAAATGGTTTGAGGCCGAAGAACTGACGAGAATTGCTCGCAAGGCAGAGCAGTCCGAAGCTTTCTTCCGCAGAACAGGCATAACCTTCAATGTGTATGGCGAGGACGCAGCCGACGAGCGTTTAATCCCGTTCGATGTTGTTCCACGCATCATGTCGGCGCGGGAATGGCGCAAGCTCTCACGCGGGATCGAGCAACGCGTCAGTGCGCTCAACGCATTTCTCCACGACATCTATCACCGGCAGGAGATATTGCGCGCCGGGCGTGTCCCGATGAGTTTGGTTGCGAATAATGACGCGTTCTTGACGCAGATGGTCGGCGTCGATCCGCCAGGCGGCATTTACACGCATATTGTCGGGACAGACATCGTCCGCACCGGACCGGATGAATTCTTTGTGCTGGAGGACAATGCCCGCACACCGTCAGGCGTTTCGTACATGCTCGAAAACCGTGAAACCATGTTGCAAATGTTCCCTGAGCTTTTCAGCAAAATTCCGGTGCAGCAGGTAAGTAATTATCCGGTAAATCTGAGGCGATCACTGGCCGCCTGTGCACCGCCGATGTGCGAAGGTAAGCCCGTCATCGCAGTGCTAACGCCCGGCATCCATAACTCGGCCTATTTCGAACACAGTTTTCTGGCTGACGAGATGGGCGTCGAATTGGTCGAGGGGCACGATCTGCGTGTGGTCGATGGTCGGATCGCAATGCGAACAACGCAGGGCTATAAGGCAATCGATGTGCTCTATCGGCGTGTCGATGATGAGTATCTCGACCCGGTAAATTTCAACCCGGATTCCATGCTGGGTGTGCCTGGCATAATGGATGTTTACCGCGCTGGCGGCATCACTATCGCGAATGCTCCGGGAACGGGGATCGCCGACGACAAAGCTCTATACAGCTATATGCCGGAGATCGTTGAGTTTTATACAGGCGAGAAGCCGCTCTTGCAAAATGTCGAGACATTCCGCTGTTCGGATGAAGAACATTTGAAATACGTGCTCGACAATCTTGCCGAGCTGGTCGTCAAGGAAGTCCATGGTTCGGGCGGATACGGCATGCTGGTGGGTCCGGCGGCGTCGAAAAAAGAGGTCGAGGACTTTCGCACCAAACTGCTGGCGCAGCCATCGAACTATATCGCTCAGCCAACTTTGGCACTCTCAACAGTTCCGATTTTTACCGAGAAAGGCCTGGCGCCGCGCCATGTCGATCTCAGGCCGTTTGTTCTTGTCTCGCCTGACTGTATCGAAATTACGCCCGGCGGTCTGACCCGCGTCGCAATGACAGAAGGCTCGCTTGTCGTGAACAGCAGCCAAGGCGGTGGCACAAAAGACACCTGGGTGTTGGAGGAGTGAGCGGATGCTAGGTAAAACTGCAGGCGGTCTCTTCTGGATGTTCCGCTATCTTGAACGCAGCGAGAATAATGCACGGCTGATCGACGCCGGATTTCGTATTGCACTGACCCGATCGGCCAACTCGTCGACAGAGTGGAAATCGGTGCTCACCACATCGGGATCTCTAGCCGATTACGATGCGCGCCACTCGGGCTATCGGTCGGATAAGGTGATCGATTTCCTGCTGCGTGAAACTGATAACCCTTCCAGCGTAATTTCGATAATGAAAGCGGCGCGGGATAATGCGCGGCTTGTCCGAACGGCACTGACGAGGGAAGTCTGGGAAGCGACCAACGAAAGCTGGATCACGCTGAAAGAGCTGCTGGCCTCGCCCGTTCCAGATCAGGATCTGCCTGATGTGCTAAGCGTCATTCGCAAGCAGAGCGCGTTGGTGCGCGGCGCGACGCACGGCACTATGCTGCGCAATGACGTATTCGACTTTGCGCGGTTGGGCACTTTTCTTGAGCGGGCCGACAACACCGCCCGCATCCTCGATGTGAAATATTACCTGCTGCTTCCCTCGATAGCCAAAATCGGTTCCTCGCTTGATAATTTCCAATGGGAAACGATCCTGCGCTCGGTATCTGCCCATCGTGCATATCGCTGGCTCAATGGCTCAGAAGTCAGTTCGTCGAAAATTTCCGAGTTCTTGATCCTGCATCACCAAATGCCGCGTAGCCTTGCTTTCTGCGCTGGCAAGATTGCACAAAATCTGGGCAATATTCAGGAAGAATACGCCGTCGAGCATCCTTCGTGCGAAGTCGCAAATGCACTTTTCGAGCGATTGAAGAATGCGACAATCGACGAGATATTCGAAGAAGGCTTGCATGAGTTTATCGAGAAATTTCTTGCCGATAACACTGCCCTCTCCACGCAAATACAAACCGATTACAGGTTCTCCGAATAATGAAGCGGCTGAGCGTAAACCATACCACGACTTATAACTACGATATGCCCGTGGCCTATGGGCTTCAACAGCTTCGCCTGACACCCAAGGAGCGAGCTGGACAGCATATCGTCGATTGGGACATCACAATCGAAGGTGGCACAAAAGAGCTTAGCTTTTCGGACCATCATGCCAATCACGTCGATCTCGTCAGCATAGAGCCCGGCGTTGAAAAACTGGTCGTGCGATGCGCGGGTACTGTCGAGATTACCGAGACAAGCGGCGTTGTCGGGAAGCATAAGGGCTTCATGGCGCTTTGGACCTTTTTACGGCCCACGCCGCTCACCACCCCCGGCACAAAGATCGAAGAACTGGTCGCGGAATTAGGCGATGACCATGAGAGCGACATCGCGCTCGCCCATGCGCTGTCCGCGCTGATTGTTCGCCATGTACCATATACGATCGGGGTCACTCAGGCAGATACCAGCGCGGAGGAAGCGATGATTTTCGCTGGCGGCGTTTGTCAGGACCACGCGCATATCTTCATCAGTGCCATGCGGCTGCTCGGTTTCCCGGCCCGCTACGTCTCCGGCTATCTGATGATGAATGACCGCGAAGAGCAGGACGCGACCCACGCATGGGCAGAGGCGCATCTTGATGGAATTGGCTGGGTAGGATTTGACGTGTCCAAT
This sequence comes from Qipengyuania sp. S6317L1, assembly GCF_023015615.1. Lineage (GTDB taxonomy): Bacteria > Pseudomonadota > Alphaproteobacteria > Sphingomonadales > Sphingomonadaceae > Erythrobacter. The sequence continues at coordinate 641,873 of NZ_JALKAJ010000002.1, forward strand.
GGTTATTCCCCGGATGATCGCTATATCCGCGTTGCAACCGGTCTGGATTACAAGGATGCATCGCCCATGTCAGGTATGCGGTTTGGTAACAACACAGAACATCTGGCGGTACAGTTGCAGGTTCAGCAGTAAGCGGTGGTCGTGATCCTGCATGATCTTCTCGGGGTAAAATTCTTATGACATATTGTGTGGGTCTGCGCCTGAGCAAAGGTCTTGTTTTCATGTCTGACACGCGCACAAATGCTGGCGTCGATGACATCTCGCAAACCAAGAAGATGCATAGCTGGGAAGCCCCTGGTGAACGGGTAATTACGCTACTTTCGGCTGGCAATCTTGCCACAACTCAAGCGGTGGTAAGCTTGCTCGATGAACGCTCCAAAGCACCCGGAGACCGCAATCCCTCGATTTTGGCCGCGCCCTCAATGTTTCAGGTCGCAAGGATTGTCGGCAATACATTGCGCGATGTGGTCACACAGTATGAGGAGGCGGGCCCAACCGCAGCATCGCCATTCGCCGCCACTTTGATCCTGGGCGGGCAGATTGCTGGCTCTGCGCCGCGCTTGTTCTTGATCTATCCAGAAGGCAATTTCATCGAAGCAGGCGACGATAATCCGTTCTTCCAGTCCGGTGAAATCAAATATGGCCGTCCAATTCTAGAGCGAGCCCTGGATTCAGAGATGAGCTTTGAAGACGCAGTAAAGCTCTTATGCGTCTCGTTCTCCTCGACAATTCTCTCCAACGCCGGTGTCGATATGCCACTCGATCTACAGATCCACGCTACGAATGAATGCCGCGTCACAGAGGAACGCCGTTTCGAACGCGAGGACCCTTACTTCTGCGAAGTGTCAAAGGGCTGGAGTGACGCATTACGCGATGCGCTGGCCGCTTTACCCGAGTTCAGTTTTTGACGGCGCTTGCTTCAGGGAAAGCACGCTAGCGCCCGATATCGGGCTGCATCGCTGCCCTGACCTTCAAGGCCGGCAAATAGATCGTTAGCGGACCTTCGGCTTCCGGCTCACAATAGGACCCAAGCCGCTCCCAAAAGCAACCCATCCGCCCACTGAGCAGAAACGCTCATCAGAATGCAGGATACCGCCCCGAAGCGGAAAGCTATGGTGCCGCTTAGAGGATTCGAACCCTGACCCCATCATTACGAATTCATTGGAAAGGTTTCAGGAAAACCTTATTTGTCATGGGATTAGATGCCCGCCGATCGATAATTTTTGCCCGGACCCACACACGACCCAAAGTGCGTGCACGTTATTTGATGTTCGCCTCCTATTGAAAGCGCTTTGCTTCAGTCCGGCTTCACAACGCGACCCCATCCAGACCCAGACTGGAGGCTGCTTTGGTTGCTCCACGACGTCTTTGACGGTCCTGTCTCTCGTGAATTTCTTGCGTCTTGACTTCATCCTCGCCCCGAACAATCACTCCGTTTGTCGAGCACAGAAAGGGGTGTGCCAAGACTGAACCAAGTTAATTAAGTCACGGGTGCAGCCAACCCCCTCTCAATCAACTGATCGCAAGTCACAGGAGAACCGCTTGATGCAGTGAATTCTCGCTCCGCCTCCGAAAGCACATTTGCCGCAAATTCATCAGATTTATCCTCGAACTTTGTCATGAACTCTTCGGACGTAAGCAATGTTTCCCTAGGAATGATCGGAACTGTCGATGAACTGAATGGGGCGAAATAGCTTCCGAGTAAAGTCATCGTATCACTTTGCCGCCTTACCTCAAACAAATCAGATGTTTCTCCTTCAATCTGAATTTTCTGCCCCCTTGCTTCGGCAAAGTCACTGACGAATTGCATCGCTCGTTGGAATGCCTGAAATTGCGTAACCTCTCTGCTTTCGATTGTAGTTGGGAGAATTGAGCATTTGGTTGGATCAGGCGAACTTTCAGGAATACTGACTGCAAGCCTGGCACGAGTGACCACAGCCTCCCAATCGCGAGCCAGGCTCGCCCCGAGCGCACCCGATTGCGTTCTTCTGATTATGCCTTCCACCCTGCCAGTTACTTCCGACAGTGGAGCATCACGCGCATCTAGCGCAGTTTCCAATTCTTGTTGGAAGGTACTGAAATCCCGCATCGCGTAATACGAGGCTGTCGTACCCGGCGGGTGCTTGACCACACTAAGTGTCATGTAGGTTTCACCGATGAATGCCTGAGGTTGCCCCCCTATCCATTCATACAACTTTCCGGTGTTATGGTCGAGGCGCAGATCTTCCCAGCGGAATTCCGTACGTCGTCTCTCATTGCGCCCAAGCACGTAGCGCCCTTCCTCGAATGGCGTCGCTTCTCCATCTACATTGGCGGTTCCCGGATCGAGCACGAAGCGGTACTCGAAAATGGTATCATCGTGAGAGTTGCTAAGTAGAGTTGCACCCAATTGCAGAAGTGTATTGTCCGCCCCGAAGTTAGGAACAGCGTTTGACGCCTCGCCCAATCGCGCCAGTGTTTCCAACAGCGCTGTAGCGGGCCCACTCGTACGATCGAGTTCAAGGACAATCAATTGTACACCAACAGGGTTGCCTCCGTATACTTCCGGGGCTTGCAGAACAATGTTGTTGAAATTCAAGTCCTGCTCTTCTTCGACATCCTCGCTAAAATATATCACTTTCGCAGTCGAAACGTCCATTGCGTCCGCAAATGCTGGCGCTCCTGCTGAAGTATCGGAAAACTCAAACACGTTTGCCAATATGACAATTTCACCAACAGCTCTAAATGGAATCTGCCCGCGTGATATTAATGGTAGGGACAGCTTTATTTCAGAAAGATCGGCAATCATCGCATGATCAAGACGTATAGAGTACACATCCCCATCTAATATTGGACGCCCATAACCCGGGTTTTGCCTGAGTAGTTTAGCCTCCAATAACAGATTGCATTCACTTGCACTTGCATTTGCGGAAGGATCCCAGTCACCCCGACAGCCAGCTTCAGCTGGATTTTCATCTGCAGATAAACTTGGAGGTGGCGCTGCGCGACGCATCTCGACTTCACCCAAATTCATGTTCGCACAAGAGGCAAGAAGCGGTAAAGAAATTAAGACACCGAGCTTTTTCATATTTCCCCCAAAGTATGCATTGTTCTAATTCAAAATTTCGCCTTCCAACACAGTGAAAATGCTAGCAAAAATTTGCGAATTGAATAATTCATCTCCAAGCTTCTGCAAAGTTTTACAAATCGTCAACCTTAAAATTTTTTATATTCATAATTTCAATTAAGTATTCCCTGTCAGCACCTATGGTTCAAAATTGAGGTTGTGATTTAAGGAGGATTTGAGCCTCGTCTCAGTGACGAAGGAACGACGGTGAGACCCAAATCCTCAAAACCCAATGCGAGTGCTGAACTGGTAGTAAATGACATCCGCCGTCTGACGCGTCGGCACTTCTCAGCCGAGGACAAGATCAGGATCGTGCTTGAGGGTCTGCGCGGCGATGACAGCATTGCCGAGCTGTGCCGCAAGGAAGGCATTGCCCAGAGCCTGTATTCCACTTGATTCAAAGAGTTCCTGGAGTTGGCAAACACAGGCTTGCTGGCGATACAGCTTTGTGACCCACATTACAGCTTGGGAGCATAGTCGGCTTTGATTGGTTCACATGAGCCCCGCGCTCTAAGCAAGGTTGCCATATCAAATGGCTCTAGGCTCACAAGACGCGCCCAATGACCATCGGCTACTTCGTATTCATCCAATAGGCTGAACCAATTCGCCTGGCGTTTGAACCGCCCATGCAGGGCTGATCTATGGCAACGGCGACACATCCCGATCCATTTGGTTAAATCATAATAATCCTCAGCATGCTCATCATCAGCAGGTGCCTTACAGATATCGCATGTGGTCGGCCGTTCGGTGCTGCCCACCTTCGCCAGCCAGCTCGAAAGATCAGCAATCCTATACCGCTCACGATGGGTAAAGCCGTTATATGATCCATCTTGATTTAGAACCGATCCGCCGGGCACTGCCCGCCTACCAGTTGAACGAAACGAGACATCAGAGGGAAAAGGACGCACTTCACGTCGAGGCAATGCTGCAAGCAATGCATCTGGATCAAAAGAGAAAGCCAAAGATCGCCTCTACAATAAACAGTAATGGAAATAGCGTGATTGTTGGTTCGATTTCAATCTCAAAGTATGGAGTGGATCACTGCGCTCGCCCACAATTGAACCGTTAGCCGTCAGTCCGGTTTTGTGCGAAATTCCTAGATAGTTGCCTGACCGGTTTTTGGGCTTTGTTGAGCTGCTGCTCGATGACCGAAACCGGGGGTAGGAGCGGACATTCGATCGGATCACTAGGGTTTCTGGCGTTGGGGCCGCAAGCAGAGGGTCAGCTCTTGGCTAGTCGGAGCTGACGAGCGGACTTTCTGCTCCCTACCCAACCTAGATCGATAACGATTTCGTCGCCTGTGCATTGGCTACGTTCTCCGCACGCGTGACCAATGGCTGATAAATGTAGTTGAGCGGTAGTGGCGAGGACATGGAAACCGCAAGCGTGCAGGCAGTTCTGAACGCGGCACATTCGGCTTGCAAATTACCGATCGATCTGTTGAATTTCTTGCCTTAGAAGAAATATGACGGTCAGTTTGGGGGGCGAATCTATGGAGCGTGATACTATTCGAAGCTGGTGTGCGTTCTATGCGCCAGTCCTCTGGGTCGCCGCCATTTGCAGCATTTCAGTTTGCCTCGTCGTTCTCGTTCACTCGCAACCTCTGATTGCGCAGGAAAACCCGCCTCCGAAGTCGCAGGCTACTGAAGCAACATCGCCTGTTCCGAATGGGGCAGCAGGTATACCAGACGACATCATGCTAGAGCTCCTACGCTCAACTTTGCGGCAAGAGCAAACCCAGACAGTAAGCGAAATAGCTCTCACCAATTTGGCGATCGCAGTGGCGCTTTTTGGGGCACTGATGACGGTGATCGTTATCTTCTTCGCTCTGCGAACCAAGGAGGCTGCCGTTGCCGAAGCTTCGTCGGAATTGATGCGAATGCGGCGAGATTTGCAACAACTCAAAAGCGCACTTCGAGAGGATATCTCTAAGGAATTATCCGAAGCTGTCGAAAGGATCAGCGAGGTGTCGCAGAGTGGTCGACGCGATGATTTCCTCGATCGGATGATGGAGTTGGTTGCAGCGCAACACAAACTTTCACCAGATGAAAAGTTCAAACTTTCGATGCTTTCAGCAGATATCGGAGGGAAGGATGCGCGAGACCTTTCCTATTCCGATTTTCTTACGCTTCAGACCACACGCCTTGCTGAAAAGCGTCATGAAAGCGTCCGCGAACTGGCCCGCGTGATGATGAGCCATGACCGGGACGAACGCATTCGCGCCGCGGGTTATTTCTACCAAGGCACGGCGCTTCATCATCTTGGTCACCATGACGAGGCGTGCGAGGTGTTCGAGCAGGCGTGCAAGCTCTTTGCCGGGTCAGAGGATCAGGACGTCCGCTTCCAGCTTGCCAAAGTGCACAACAACCTGGTGCTGACCTACAACAAGCTCAAGGAATACGATAAAAGCCTAAGAGTGACTCATGACGGCTTGGGCCTTCTAAATTTGTTACCAGATGCCGACGCTAGGGGCATCCGCGTCAAACTGATGATAAACAAGGGCGATGCGCTTTCGCATCTCGGAAAGCAGGAAGAAGCGAGGAAGGCATATCATGCGTTGCTCGACCTATTCGACAAAGGCCTCAACTTTCCGGGTGCTCCCGAAACCCGGGCTCGCATCGAATTCAACATCGCTTGCACCTACGGTCTCGAAGACAAGGTTTCGTCAGCCCTAAAACATTTGAGATACAGCCACTCGATCGCGCTGCTTCCAGATACGGGACCCGATGCGCTCATGAAAGACCCGGACTTCAAACTCATCCGCGCAAAGTCCAGCTTCAAGAAATACGTTGCGAGACTTCCCTCGGCTGACGACGAACCGGGTTCTTGAGTCTTTAGTTGCGCGGGCACCCTTAGGCTCGCGCGCCAACTTGCTTGCGTATCAGCGTCCACTTTTGGGCCTTCAAAGTGATTGCCGGAATAACCGACTTGGGGGTAAAATCGGATCTCTGCGCGAAGGTCTGCAATTGGGTCGATAGCGGAAGGGCAGCTAATGAAGCTTTGGTCCGCTTAAGCCGACTTTGAGTATTGAACAGGAACCGCAATTATCATCCTGCGTCTGAATGGAGACCGCCAGCCGATAGGCTAACGGCCCCCAAGTGAGTATTAGACCTTTATCTTCGCGGCAGCTTCCAAGGCAGTATTTGGATGAACGTGATAGTCTCCGTTTTCATCGGTCCACCAGTCGTGAAGAGCAGGGTTTAAGCCACAGTGTTTATGCAGCGTTTTCCCGACATGCTGCCGAGTGAAACCGAGCTTAGCTAAAATGCCCACAATTCTTCTCCCCTGCCTTATATTCTTGTGAAGACAGGCGGTAATAAGAACGCGAGCCTGGTCAGGTTTACCTGTGTTTGGCCCGCAGTCGAAGCGGAGCTTTTCCCGGCGCTGAAAGAAGGCAAGGCTTGATTGTTTAGTTGCGAACGGATCATGTTCGCTGGTTGTTTCTGATATATAAATTCCTTGCTTGCTGGTGACCCAGCAAAAATTAAGGGGCTTATATACTTAGCTAGCCATATTTAGCTTGACCTTCTAGCCGCATTTGGCTAGTTAGGTTGCATGAGCAGCAAACAAGACAAACCAGAGACTATCAGCCTCTACCAATTTTTCGAGCGCTTTCCGAATGAGGAAGCCGCCCGCAAGTATTTCGAGAACAACCGCTGGGGCGATGAACCTGTTTGCCCTCACTGTGGCAGCATCAACGCCCACGAGTGCAAAGATCACAAGCCAATGCCCTATCGGTGCCGCGATTGCCGCAAGCACTTTAGCGTTCGCACTGGCACCGTACTCGCTGAGAGCCGCCTACCGCTGCACAAATGGCTCATGGCGATCTACATGATGACTACGGCGCGTAAGGGCATCCCTTCTACTCAAATGGCGCGTGAACTCGGCATCACTCAAAAGTCTGCATGGTTTCTCGCTCAGCGCATCCGCGAAACTTGGCTTGGCGGTTCAAACTCTGGGGATATGGGCAATGAAGCCCAAGCTGATGAAACCTTCATTGGCGGCAAAGAGAAGAACAAACACGCGAACAAGAAGCTTCGCGCTGGCCGTGGTGCCGTTGGCAAGGTCGCCGTTATGGGCATTCGCGACCAACATGGCGAAGTACGTGCTACTCCTATCGCAGACACCCGCTCAGAGACGCTACAAGGCTATATTAGCGCCAATGTGCCAGAAGGCTCTAGCGTGGTTACCGATCAGTTCTCAGCCTATCAGGGCCTCAATGAGCGTGGCTATGTGCATCACACCGTCAATCACTCGATTGGTGAGTACGTCCGGCACTACTGCTTGCACACAAACGGCATTGAAAGCTTCTGGGCATTGCTGAAACGAGGCTACTATGGCGTGTATCACTATATGTCACCTAAGCACCTCCACCGCTACGTCAGCGAATTTTCATTCCGTCACAACACTGCTCGGGTTGATACCCTGCAATTCATCGACATGACTGCCACACGTATGGCGGGTAAGCGTCTCACCTATAAGGAACTCACGAATGGCTGATGATAAGAAGATCATCAAACCGATTGATGCTGATTTTGATGACGTCGCCAAGGCAATGACGCCGCGTGTACCTTCAAGCGAAAAGGGCAAACTGCCATCCGCTCGATACGCTGGCGCACTTTCTCTTGGTGATGCAGAGATTGGTTGTGCGGTGCTAGAGGATGGCACAAGACTTCTAACTCAAAGTGACATGATGCGCGCCCTCGGACGTGCGAGACAGGCGAAGGGACGAGGCTTCTACGATGCTGACGTCAACTTGCCAGCCTTCCTCACCGCCAAGAACCTAAAAGAGTTTATTCCTAGAGACTTGTATGTGACGTCTAGTCAAATCGAGTTTACAATGCCTAACGGTCAAAAGGCGTTTGGTTATCGCGCTGAACTTCTCCCGCAAGTCTGCGAAGTATATCTCGAAGCTAGAGATGCAGGCGCACTCGTTCAGTCTCAAATGCACGTTGCAAAGCAAGCCGACTTACTCGTTCGCAGCCTCGCAAAGGTCGGTATCGTTGCGCTTGTGGATGAGGCGACTGGCTACCAGCGTGATCGCGGCCACGATGCGCTACGCCTCTTGCTTGAAAAATACATCGCGGAAGGCCTGCAAAAGTGGATACACACCTTCCCTGATTCTTTTTTCGCCGAGCTGGATAGACTTTACGATAACGCGCCGACTACTCCGCGTTCGCGTCCACAATACTATGGGAAGTTCATCAACAAATACATCTATGACCCGATTGAGCACGGCTACGTCAAAGCGAAGCTTAATGAGCTTAATATCACGGATGAGGGCAAGCGTAAGGCACGTTTCCACCAGTGGCTAACTGACGAGGGCCGCACCATCCTGACACGCCAGATTGGCAAGGTCGAGGGCGTGATGGAAATGTGCGATGATATTGATCACTTCAAGCGGGTCGCTCGACGTCAAAAGACTGTGTCTGTGGCACCCTACCTGTTCGACGAAATGAACCGGATTATAGACTAGACTGGATACACATCGTGGTTCTGATCAAGGTAGACCAGAAAGAATGCGTCTTTGACTCGGAAGCCGTGAACTCTGCTTTCGCCATCTACCCTCAGCTCGAACCAAGTTAGGTCTGGGCTAAAGGTCTCCAGCTCAGGATGTTTCGGCAATACATCGTGGTTCGTGTGAACTGTGTAGCCAAGCCCTACCTTGTTTCCTGCTTTGCCCCCAGTTGCGTATATCTGAGACCAGTTCATCTGGGTTAGTTGCCTACAGAATGCGCTAAACGCCTGTAGCTTGGCCTTGGTCCAATCTGACAGACATTGGTGATCGGGGCTGTAGTATTTGAGATTCACGTAAGGGCGCTCACCGTCCCTACGCTCGTGCTTGACCCCAAGCAGTGTAGCTTCGCGCAAATTCAGGTCAGACGCTTCCGACGTCCTCCCTCCTTGTTGTGCTGCTACCTTCCTAAGCTTCTTGTTAGCCTTCGCCATCCTCTACCTGATCATAGAGGGCGCGATAATAAGCTGCCATGTGGTCTTTATTTATGACCGCATTTGAGCGGGCCTCAGCAGGCAGGTCACCTCGCGCCTGAATCCAAGGGTCTTCGCTATGCGTCATCCGCTCTAGGTGCTTTGCCGAAAACTCACCAAACACCGCTAAAATCTCGCGGAGGTGATCTTCATCTTCCTCCGCAAGTTCAGGCACCTCGTCGGGCGCGCCCAATGCGGCCCATCCCGCCTCCTTGTACTCGTGAAAGACAGACTCAGCCACAGGCCCATGCGCCCAAGCTTGCAGGTCTTCATCAAAAAGGGCGCGCGCACGCTCAGGTAGCGCGAGAGACCATGCCTGCGCGTAATAAATCAATTTTTGCAGCTTCAGGTGCGTGATTGAGTCACCGGAATCTCGGTCAATCGCTCCAAGAAGCCACTTTGCAATCTGGCTCGCAGTATACGGTGCGGGCATAGCAGCCCTCCATCTACCCCGCTGCCTACCCACATATGGCGGATTTACAACCCCACCTGCTAGCCACTTGCACTCCCGACGCTATGGCTAGTCAGGTATATAGACCCCAAAAAAATCCCCCCTACGGCGAGAAGTAGGCTAGTTACGAGCATAGATTTATCCAAGTGATCCATGCGCTCAGCATATCAGCGGGACCAAACTTGGCAACGTATAGAATTGCATACTGCAATAGGTAGAGGTGCAATCTATTTTCGAGATACTAAAACTGCGCTCGCATTTACTCAGTAATTCCCAGATGTAGAACTGGCTGACGGTGTAGCTTCACCCGCGTATAGTTCAGTTCGGTATGGGTGAGGGTCTCAGCTTGCTTGGATTGACCTTAGCAATATCGCTCGCAACGGCTGGCGGCGCAGATTTACAGCGCTTCTCGATTTGGGAGAGCTGTAGGTGTTTGACCTGTGAGTACGATCAAACTGCACTGTCAGAGCAAATGCGCTCGATTGAAGTTTCAGGCAATTTGGATAGGGCAGGGAGATGCCCAAACCCAAGAAGTCAGTGAGTCCGTTCCGCTATTTCAACTCGTCGCCAGAAGTGATCAGGCTATTTCTGAGGATGTATGTCCGCTTCCCACCCCAATAGCGGAAGTGCCATATAGTTCAGGGTTAGCACGAAAGCCCACCCAAGCAGCACCCAGGCAAGCCCCAATCACTCGTGGCGCCAAAGCACCATTGTCAAGGCAAAGGCACAGCCCAAAGCCCAAGGCGCTTTCGCCTTAAAGCCGAAGAAAACTGAGTTGAAAACAGTGGTGCCGCTTAGAGGATTCGAACCTCTGACCCCATCATTACGAATGATGTGCTCTACCAACTGAGCTAAAGCGGCATAGTCTCTCATCAAAGAGAGGGTGGAGGCCCGAGCCGGAATCGAACCGGCGTACACGGATTTGCAATCCGCTGCGTCACCACTCCGCCATCGGGCCGAGCCGCCTAAAAACAGGCGGAAGCGGGGCACTAGCGATTCGCTGCGCTAATGGCAATCCACTGTATCACCTTGACCGCAATCAATCGCGATATCGGATGCGTCGGGATGGACCGGCGCAGTGATAAGCGGCTCTTGCTTGACCTTACGTCAATCTGGACCAGACGTGAGCCACAGGGCAAAGAAGATCCCATGACTATTGCAAGCCTTCTTGATCCCATCACCGGCAAGCCCGGCCCCGTCCGCCTCACCAATGCCCAAGAATGGATGCAGGGACGAACGCTTTACGGCGGCGCCTCGGCACTTGTGGCCTTTACCATGGCGAATCGCGCGTTTCCCGATTTGCCTCCGCTGAGGGCTGCGCAAATCGGCTTTGTCGCCCCGGTGGGCGAAGACGTCACGCTGACAGCCGAAATCCTGCGGCAAGGGCGCAATGTGACGCAGGTTCGAAGCGAAATTCACGGAGAAAAAGGCCTTGCCCTCACTGCATTGTGGCTTTTTGCCGAGGAACGCGAACCCAATGGCACACGCGAGGCAAGCTCGCCGGAAAATTGGCCGGGCCTGCCAGAGGACAATCCCACCGCAATGGCGGGCAAAGGTCCGTCCTTCATCCAGAACAATTTCGAACTGCGCTATGGCCAGGCCAAGGACGAAGACAACGGGGCGACCGTCCGGCGCTGGGCGAGGCTGACCGAGGATCACAACCTCGATCCTGTTAGCAAGCTTGTGCTCATGGGCGACGTGATGCCGCCGGGCGCCATGCGTGCAATGGAGCGCCTTGGCCAGATCAGTTCGATCAACTGGTCTTTCAACGTGCTCGACCCTCAGACCCAATCGCCTGGCGGTTGGTATCTGGCGGAAAACGCCAGTCAACATCTCGATAAAGGCTACTCGTCAGAACGCCTGCGCATGTACGATGCTGAAGGCCGCCAGGTGCTCGACGGCCTTCAATCTGTCGCTGTTTTCGGGTGACCCGCTGCTAGGCGACCTCAACGTCGTCAAACACGCCCGGGCGCTTTTGCATCGAGGACATGACCGCCTCGATCTGGTTTTTGCTACGGCTGATTTTATCCTGTTCGACGCTTTCCAGCATCAGGATCTCGTCGGCAGTGTGTTCGTGCATTGCCGCGTGAAGGCGTTTGGATGCACGGATCGCATCCGGGTTCTTTCCAGCGATCACCGCGGCGATTTCCATCGCGCGGGCAAGCGGCTCTTCCTCTACGTAAGTCGCAAAGCCAAGAGATTGCGCCTCTGCGCCTGAAAACTCGCGATTGGTGTAAACAAGCTCACGCAGGACGTCATCGCGCACGAGGCCACGCCAAAGGGCGTATCCCGCCATATCGGGCACAAGGCCCCATTTCATTTCCATAACCGCCATCCGGGTCTCTGGATGGACGATGCGGATGTCTGCGCCACTCGCAATCTGAAGGCCGCCGCCAAAGCACACGCCGTGCACCGCAGCGATCACAGGCACACCAAGGCGACGCCATTGATATGCGACCTCCTGAAATGTGTTTGTGTTGCCGTGGGTGCGTGTTTCAAGCGTGCGGCTGGTGTCACCGGATGAATTAGTGAAATTGCTCAAGTCGATGCCTGCGCAAAAGGCACGCCCCTCACCCGACAGCACGACTACGCGGACGCCTTTCGTGGTGCTTAAAGTTTGCGCCGCTTCGATCATGGCATCGAACATATCCGGATCGAGCGCATTCATCTTTTCTGCGCGCACAAAGCGGACATGGGCTATGCCATCGTCCGCAAGCTCGATCACCACACGCTCATTGGCTGAAAGGGTTTGGGCGTCTGACATTCTCGTCTCTCCGTAAACATGTGTCGTTTCGCCCGGTGGTTTGGAGCAAGCGCGCAAGCGTGTCCAGCGATCAGTTGCGAGAGACAACCTTTACCCGATAAAAGAAAACCGGCGTCTAAGTGTCGGGTCCCTTACCCGCGGAAAGCGCAATCTCAGTAGGGGCTGCATTGACGTAATATCCGCCGTCAGGATGCGTTGCCACGAGCCCGGAAAGGCCAAGCGGTTCCAGCTTGTTGCGGATGCGCGCGATATGAACCGCCACGCTGTTCGTTTCCGGTTCGTAGTCGATGCGCCAAACATCAAACAGGAGCTGTCGTTTGGTCACTCGCTGGCCGGCTTCCTCCGCAAGCCGCCAGAGCACCTCGAACTCCCGGGGGTGGAAGGCCAACCATCGGTCATCTACGCGGCCATCGCGGTGAAACAGGTCAAGAGTGACCTCTCCTGCATGGCGAAACCTTGGGATCATGGTCCCGTTATCGGGAAAGAACCGGTTGGCGACTTTCGTATTCATGTATTGCCCCTGCACGCATTGAATAGACTGCACCTTGAGTAAAAATAAGATGGTCAAGAAGCTCGATATCGAGCGCCGTTGCCACCTGCTCTAAACGCCGTGTCGAGACGATGTCCGATCGGCTCGGCCGGCACTGGCCGGAAGGGTGATTGTGAGCGATCACAATGCCATGTGCGCGAAGTGAGAGAGCCTTGGAAAAGATGTCTCTCATCCGCAAAGACAGACACCGTGCTCCCCCTGATCCGATTGACGCATCGCCAAGGTATGAGCGCCCTTCGTTCACGAAAAGAACATGGCAGCGCTCTGCTTCGAACGGCAATTTGATGACCATCGCCCTTAGCAAATCGATAGTATCGCTGTCGCCTGCCGTCCTGATGAACGACCTGCTCGCACTCGCAAGCCCTGCCCGCACCGGACTTCTATTGAAACGTGAGGTTATGACCCGCTCGATCATTTCAAATCATCGCGCCAAGTGGGGTGAGGGGCTTTTTGCAAGCCCAGTCCATTGGGCATCATCGTCTGTGACTTGACAGAGATTGAGCTTGGCGGGCTGCTAAGCCGCCAATCGCGATATTCGCCATGCCGTCGCTTGCGATAGATGTGCCTGAACAGCCCAACCGCCAGCAGCAGCAATTGAAACCACCCCGGAACAGAGACCATGGTGACATAGGCAACCGATGAGATTGACTCGACAAGGCCGCGCGCCAGATGGGCCGTAATTGCCAGAAGCTGCATCGCCGCAATCCACAAGGTGTAGTTGCGATTGGCGTAAAGCGCGATGCCGACCCAGCACACAACGGCTACAAAATCGATGGTGGCATAGAGGGGCGCGACACCTTCCAGCGTGAAACCACCGTCTGCTGCAAGCGCATACCCGCCGGGCACCAACTCAAAGAAGATCAGCCACACAAGCGCAACTGCTCTTTCTGGTCCCCCGCCCCACACAAGTGCGGCGATGCAAATGACCCAGGCAAGAATATCCTGCGCCATCGCTCGAGAATCAGAAAGAAGCAGTTCGATCATTTCGGCAACCTACTAAGCGGTTTCGCGAAGCTTTGGCAGCGCGTCGGCTGGTCCCTCGTCAGCCTCGAGAATCTCAGTCGGGACGCCGGCATCCGGTCCAAGCGTGGTGCGTGCCACTTTGCTGAGTTCGTCGTGAACCCGCAGAAGGTTGGTCGACATACTCATCGCCTGCGCTTCCGCTTGGCCCAGGCGCATCAGGGCGCGTTGTCCCGTATCGACATTGACATGGGGGTTCTGCCTTGCAGCAAGCATGGCTTGGCGCAGGCGGGCAAAGGCAATCATCGATTCATCAGCAAGAGCTTCAGCCTCGCGAACCAATTTCTTGAGGTTATGTGCGTCAGCGAGCATGCGGTCCGTCATAGTAGGTCTCCGTGCTTCGCCTCGCTCGTCAGGAGAAGCCTTCTTCACTAGCCGGGATGACAGCGCGTCCTTCCAACGCCTCGCTGATTGTCACGGCGGCTGTAACGGTCAAAACCAAAGCAGCCAGAAAGCCAAACGCTATCCCAACAATCGCCACGAGGCGCAGCCAGACAGCGTGTTCGCCATCGAGCACCCGGGGGACAACCGTTGGTTCGCCGGGGCGCAGCCAAGGCGCCTCTTCAACCATGGACGAAACATCGCGTATCACGAGTTGGCCCGGGTCATCCTGAGCCGGTGGATCGCTGATCAACGCGGTGATGGGGACCTGATTTTTACTATATACAGATTCGCTTAAGGCCTCCGGCTCAAAGGGGCTTGCAGAGGCTGAGATACCCTCCCAATCGTCAATCTGACTCTCGTCTGAGCCCTGAACTGCGCCTTTGTCCTCGCGATAGGCCTCGACCAGATCAGCAAGGCTCTCGGCCTCATAAATGTTCTTGAGTGCGCGAATGTGTTGATTGATGCGCGTTTCAGACACACCCAGATCGTTAGCAATAACCTTGATCGGCGCACGGCGGTCTATCCGCTCCATCACGGCTCGTTGACGCTGAGTTAGTGGGCGCATTGCGTCCCAAGTCATTGCAATCTCCTAGGCCGGGCCGTGCGTGAATCTATATTCCAAGCAACCTTTTTGTCCAATCTCCTGCACCAAATGACAAATAGCGGCCTTAAATCTTTCATCAATGTTATACTGCCGTAGAATTAAGGCCCATTGATGTGAAATATCGTTTTATATTACGGGCCGCCTGTCTCAATCTTTGCTCGTTCTCGACCATTGCAATTCTCACAAATCCTTCACCTTTTTCGCCATACCCCACACCAGGGGCGACAGCGACTTGGGCCTCGGTCAGCAATTGCTTCGAAAATTCCAGGCTTCCCATTTCCTGCAATGCCGGGGGCAAAGGAGCCCAGGCGAACATAGATGCAGGAGGCGCAGGGATGTCCCAACCCGCCCGGCCGAACGCTTCGACCATGACATCGCGCCGCTTCTGATACAGCTGGCGGTTCGATTCAACAATGTCTTGTGGCCCGTTCAAAGCGGCGCAGGCCGCAGCTTGAATGGGCGTAAAGGCACCATAATCGAGATAGGACTTCACCCGTGTAAGCGCAGCGATCAGCTGTTTGTTGCCGACCGCAAATCCCATCCGCCAGCCGGCCATCGAATAGGTCTTGCTCATGCTGGTAAATTCAACCGCTACATCTTTGGCGCCAGGCACCTGCATGATCGAAGGGGTTGGTTTGCCGTCGTAATAGAGTTCGGAATAGGCAAGATCGGATAAGACCCACACCCTGTTATCGCGCGCCCAGTCCACCAGCCTCTCATAGAAGGCAAGGTCGACAACCTCTGAGGTGGGATTGGACGGATAACTCACCACAAGAACGCTGGGCCGCGGAACGGTAAAGTTCATCGCGCTTTCGAGAGAGCGCCAATATTCTTCGTCCGGCGTCGTTGGCACTGCGCGGATCGTGGCGCCTGCGATAATAAAGCCGAAGGTGTGAATCGGATAAGACGGGTTGGGCGCGAGCACCACGTCACCAGGAGCGGTGATCGCGGTCGCAAGGCTGCCCAGCCCTTCTTTCGAGCCCATGGTCACGACCACTTCTGTCTCGGGATCAAGATCGACCCCGAACCGCCGCTCGTAATAATTGGCTTGTGCACGGCGAAGACCGGGAATTCCCTTGGATTGCGAATAACCGTGCGCATCAGGCTTCGCGGCCACTTCGCAAAGTTTGTCGATGACGTGTTGCGGCGGAGGCTGATCGGGATTGCCCATGCCAAGGTCGATGATATCCTGACCTTCTTGGCGTGCGGCGTGACGCATCGAATTGACTTCTGCGATCACGTAAGGCGGGAGCCGCTTCATTCTGTAAAATTGTTCGTCCATCAGTCCCTGCAGCCCGCAATCGTGTCGCGGGGTTTCAAATCATCGTTGCACATTTAATGGTCGTATATAGCTCAAACGACCTATCGCCCTTTATACGCCTGTTTTGCCCGGTCGCCACAAGATAGCAGTATCAGGCTGGCAAAACTTGTTCCCGGGCAATACAATGGCCAAAGGCAGGATGGGATTTGTGGTTATGGCTGATGACAAAAAGAACGGAGCAGGATCAGGCTTCGCGTTTGAGGGCATGGGACCATTGAGCTCCTTTCTGGACATGCAAGGTGAGGCAATGCGCTCCTTCCTTGAAAATGCAGCCAAGGGCACCGGTGCAGGACCAATGATGCCCTCAGCAACAGGCGCACCGCTACCTCCGTTTGCCGATATGAAACTGCCCGGTATGGATATGTCGAACATCGACCTTGGCGATATGGAAATGGGCGACCTTGGCGAATGGGCAAAAGCCAGCGCCGAGATTCAACAGATGTGGATCACCTTCTTGAGCGCGCAGGCCGCCAAGACCGCAGCTGATGTGAATTCCGGCAAAGGCTTGCTTGATCCGGTGCAATGGCTTCTGGTGTCGCAGAGCATGGCGAAATCGCTTCCTCAAGACATGATGGCGAACGGAGCAAAGCTTGCCTCATCGACGATGAAGATGTGGCAAGGCGTGGCCTCGCAGATGATGGCCAAGTCGACCGATCTTGCGAAAAATGCGGCGAAAACAGGCGATGTGGCCGGGGCTGCAATATTGCCGACCGCAAAAACGCGCACTGATCGCAGGTTCGCCGACCCTGCATGGAACGAAAATCCCGCCTTCGTTCTCATTCACCAGACTTATCTGATGCTCGCGGAATATTTTCGAAACGCTGCGTCCAACATGGATGGCCTCGATAAAACAGAAAAGCAGCAGCTCAAGTTTGCGGTGAGCGCATTGGCCGATGCGATGAGCCCGGGCAATTTCCTTGCGACCAACCCGGTGGTTCTCAAACGTACCGCTGAAACCAAGGGTCAGAA
Organism: Qipengyuania sp. S6317L1; assembly: GCF_023015615.1. Taxonomy (GTDB): domain Bacteria; phylum Pseudomonadota; class Alphaproteobacteria; order Sphingomonadales; family Sphingomonadaceae; genus Erythrobacter. The sequence goes on from NZ_JALKAJ010000002.1 coordinate 659,030, forward strand.
CCTTGTTCGCGGAATGCGCCATCTGATTGCAGATCTGGAGCGCGGTCAGCTTACCCATACCGACCCGGATGCCTTTACGCTGGGCGAAAATCTGGCTGCGACACCGGGCAAGGTTGTGGCGCAAACAGAACTTTATCAGCTCATTCAATATGCGCCCTCCACCGATGAGGTGTTCGAAACACCGCTGGTTATCTTCCCGCCATGGATCAACCGGTTCTACATCCTCGATCTCACTGCCAAGAAAAGCTTCATCAAATGGGCGGTCGATCAAGGGATCACGGTCTTCGTGGTCAGCTGGAAATCAGCCGACGAAACCATGCAGGATGTGGTGTGGGACGATTACATCCGCGCACAAATGGGCGCGATCGATACCGTGCGCGACCGGCTGAAAGCCAAAGACGTTCACGCGATCGGTTATTGTGTCGCTGGCACGACGCTGGCGGCAACTCTCGCCATTCTGGCAGAGCGTGGCGAGGCCGATAAGGTGAGGTCAGCGACATTCTTTACCGCGCAAGTCGATTTTGAACGCGGCGGAGAACTGAAACATTTCATCGGCGATACACAGCTTGCCATGATCGACCAGCTTTCGCCCGATGGTTATCTCGATGGGCGGTACCTTGCAGCGACGTTCAACGCGCTTCGCGGCAAGGATCTGATCTGGAATTACGTGGTCAACAATTACCTGATGGGCGAGGATTACCCCGCCTTTGACCTTCTGCACTGGAACGGCGACGTTACCAATCTGCCAGCGAAATGGCACAACGACTATCTGCGGGATCTTTACCGCGACAACAAACTCGTGGTGCCCGGCGCGCTTGAGGCCGATGGAACACCGATCGATCTCACGAAAGTGAATACTCCCACATATGTGCAGGCAGGCCGCGAGGACCATATCGCGCCTGCCGAAAGTGTGTGGCGGATCACCGACCATTTTTCGGGGCCGCTTGAGTTTATTCTCGCAGGTTCCGGCCATATCGCAGGTGTGGTGAACCACCCGGATGCTGGCAAGTATCAATATTGGCTTGGCGACAAAGACGCCGACACTCTCGCGGCGTTTATCGAAGGTTCGCAAGAACATTCGGGGAGCTGGTGGCCACATTGGCTCGGCTGGCTGCGAAAACAGTCTTCGGAAAAAGTCCCTGCCACGGGCAAGCGTAAACCCGGTGGGCGCGGTGATAAGGTGCTGGAAGATGCGCCAGGCAGCTATGTAAAAACGCGATAATCTCGCGTCGCCACACGTCTCCCGTCAAACTCACACCGCTCAAACGTCTGTTTTACCGAGATATTTTCCGCTTTCTGCGCCTTATTGTGCACTGCACAAAAAACTCTTGACTTCGCAACTGCGATGCCTATTTTGTGCACTGCAACACAATAGGAGCGTGACATGGCTGACGCCAAGAACACATCTAAGATCGATGCAGCGGCTGAAAAGGCTTTTGAAGAAGCGGCTGCGAAGAAAACCGCAAGCGCTGCAAAGGTCGCCGAAGCTGTTGAGGCCGACGCCCCTAAAGCAGAGGTGAGCGCCAAAGCCGTCAAGAAAGCTGTCGCAGTCCCTGCCAAGAAGAAGGCACCGGCGGCTCGCAAGACCGCGGCAAAACCAGCGGCCAAGAAAATTGCCGCCAAGAAGACCGCAGTCAAAAAAGCGCCTGCCAAAAAGCAGGTCGCAAAGAAAACCCCTGCAAAGGCAGCTGCGAAAACCGCAGCTAGCACCAACCCTGTTTCAAAACTGAAGGATACCATCATGGCAACCGCAGAGAAAAACGACTTCACCGCAGACCTCACGTCGAAAGCCAAAGAACTTGCTGCCGACGCACAAACCCGCGTCAAAGGCGCCTACGGCAAGGCAAGCGAGCTTGCTTCGGAAGCTGGCGAATTCAACAAGGCAAACGTTGAAGCAGTTGTCGAAAGCGGCAAAATCTTCTTCGCTGGTGCCCAAGAGATCGTCAAATCAGACGTCGAAACCGGCAAAGCCGTGATCGAAACCGTCACGGCAGACGCCAAGAAAGTTGCTTCGGTCAAGTCGCCAACCGACCTGTTCGAACTGCAAGGCGAGATCACCCGTCGCAACTTCGATGCAGCGGTGGCTTTCGGCTCCAAGCGCACCGAAGCGCTGGTCAAGCTTTATAACGATGCTTTCGCGCCGATTTCGAACCGCGTCAGCGTTGCAACCGAACGCGCTCAGAAAGCTGCCTAAGCTTCACTCTTAGCAACACAGTTTCTAGGCCGGGCCTCTCTCCCCTCTCTCTCTCTCACCCGGCTTACGAAAGCGCGCAAATTTGCGCATGGGCCAGAACGACCACCCCCCTTTCGGTCGTTCTGGCCCTAATTGTTTGTGCAGACCGCATCTGCACCGGAGCCAGGGGTTCAGGCTGATCGAAATTGAACCCATCTTGCGCTCATGACTTGCACAGCCGCAATCGTTTCCCATAATGGATGCTGCATGCAATTCCTCGACCCATCCCTCATTGATGAACGCGCTCTGGTTTGCGCCTTTCCAAGCGGCGACTTCGCGCGCGTGGCTGTCAGTAGCAATGACACACCGGATGACGGGGACCGGAATGATGGCGGCGATGACGGCAGCGATACCGAAATCGGCATTGCGACCAAGACCCGCACCAAGCCCAAGAAGCCGAGCCAGTATAAGGTTTTGCTTCTCAATGACGACTACACTCCGATGGAATTTGTGGTCATGGTGCTAAAACGGTTTTTCGGGATGGATCTGGAGCAGGCGACCCGCGTCATGCTGCATGTGCACCAGAAAGGCGTGGGCGTTTGCGGCATTTTCACTTACGAAGTGGCCGAAACCAAGGTCAATCAGGTGATGGACTTCGCCCGCCAGAATCAACACCCCCTGCAATGCACATTGGAAAAGGCGTAAAACAAGGCCTGACGAAAAAGCCTGACGCGCGGACGATTTGCCGCTAGGGGCACAGGCCAGCATCTTCAAAAGCAAAGCTGAGCCACGGGACAGGATGTGTTGAACTTCATTCCCAGTATTGACCGTTATATCTTCCGGCTGGTGATTGTGCCTATGCTGGGAGTGTTTGCGCTCGCGGCTTCGCTCCTTTTGCTTGAGAAAATGCTGCGCCTCTTCGACTTTGTCGCGGTCGAAGGTGGACCAATTGGCGTGGTCTTCAAAATGCTGGGCGCGCTGATCCCGGAATATGCGAGCCTTGCGATCCCCCTGGGGCTGTTGCTCGGAACACTGTTTGCTTTCCGCAAACTTGCAACATCTTCCGAGCTCGACACCATGCGCGGCGTGGGGCTGTCCTATTTCCGGCTTTTGCGCGTGCCTTATGTGATCACCGGGGTTCTTGTTGCGGTCAATATCGCGCTGGTTTTCTACATCCAGCCCCTCAGCCGCTACTATTACGAGCAGATGGAATACGACTTGCGCTCGGGCGCATTGGGTGCCTCGATCAAGGTCGGCGAATTCACCACCCTTGCAGATCGTATGGCGCTGCGGATTGAGCAAAGCGAGGATGAAGGCCAGCGTCTGATCGGGATTTTTGCACGCGTAGCCAATTCAGACGATCAGGTTCTCTCGATCAGCGCACGCGAAGGCAGCTTTATGGCGACCACCGATGATCCCGACACGATCATCCTGCGCCTCACCGAAGGGACAATTGTCCAAGACACAGGCAGCGCAAGCCCGCGCGTTCTTTCCTTTAGCCGCCATGATTTGCCGATTGACCTCCCGGCAATCGAGGAATTCAGGGCACGCGGCGAGGGAAGCCGCGAGTATATATTGCCGGAGTTGTTACGCATTGGCTGGGCAGATGAGACAGCCAGCGAACAAGAGCGCGATGCGACACAGGCCGCTTTCAATTACCGAACGGTAGAGATCGTGATGATGTGGCTCATGCCGCTTCTCGCGGTGTCGCTTGCCATACCTCCCAAGCGATCGACCAGCGCCTTGGGCGTGTTTGTGTCGATCATCATGGTCGTTTCCTATCATAAGATAAACCAGTACGGCGAAGACATCGCCGCGCTTGGCCGGATTGACCCGATCATCGCCTTGTGGGGGCCATTCGTCATCTTCGCCGCGATCATCCTGTTCATGTTTCACCGCACTGCCTATGTCCCGGGCGGCCAACCCTTGGGCGCGCTTGAGCGGGTCTTCAGCAAGCTTGGCAAACAGATCGGCAAGCTTTTCGGAAGGCGAAAGCCGAATTCATTGGTGGCCGATCATCAGGCCGAAACGGCGACGGATGCTCCATCTGTATCTACAGCGCCGGCGGAATAGAAGCACACACGAACACCCATGCAACTGGACTTTTTCCCCTCGCGCTCATTGACGCTTTACCTTGGCAAGATGTTCGTCGTGCGCATCGCTGCGGTGCTGGTGATGCTGGTCGTGGTGCTCATGGCGCTCGACCTGCTCGGCAATACAGGCAAGATCCTGGAGCCAGAGGGCAATGGCCAGGCTGAAATCTGGAGGTATGTGAGCCTGCGCGTGCCGCAGCTTGCTGCGCGATTCCTTCCCTATTCGGTGCTGCTGGCAACGTTGATCACACTGGTCACACTCAACCAGAACAGCGAAGTCGTCGCGATGAAGGCGGCGGGGCTTTCGGCCCACCAGGTGCTTTCGCCCCTTCTTCTGACAGCGGCTCTGGTCGCTCTCATCAGCTTTGGATTTAACGAGCGCGTGGTAACGCGCGCCAATGCCACCTTGAAAGCATGGGATGCCGCCGAATACGGCCCCATTCCGGAAGTCTCGGGCGTGCGTTCCAATGTCTATGTGACGGATGGCGATAATATTCTGACTGCACAGACGCTGACAGGAACGGGCGAGAATATCGAGCTTGGCAATGTCACATGGTACACGCGCGCACCGGGCGGGATCATCAGCGAACAGGTAAGAGCGGCAAGCGCGACCTACGCGGGCCCGGGATGGGAATTGGTGGACGCCGCCCGCTTCGATGTGGGCAGCGTCGAGACACAAGTCGTCGACAGCATCGTGGTGGGAGAGGGTCTCACCCCTGAACAAATCGACCTTCAATCGGTCGATCCTGACGCGCAAAGCTTTTGGGAACTGGGCGAGACGATTGACGAGTATGAGGCAGCGGGAAGGCGCACCTCGGAAATGCGCGCCAAATGGTGGCACCGGATTTCCGGACCTTTGTCGGCGCTCCTGATGCCGCTTCTGGGCTCAATTGCGGCCTTTGGGCTTGCGCGGTCCGGCCAATTGTTCGTGCGCGCGGTGATCGGCATGGCCCTGGGCTTTGCCTATTTCGTAGTCGACAATGCGGCGCTCGCAATGGGCAGCTTTGGCGGCTATCCGCCCTTCCTCGCCGCTTGGGCTCCGTTCCTGCTTTTCCTTCTCGTGGGTGAGACGGTTCTGATCCGGACAGAAGAATGAGCGTCGGTGCGCAGGGGCGCGATTGGTCGCTCCGCCTGGCGCGGCCCGCAGATGCAGCGCAAATGCCTGCTATCGAAAGCGCGGCTTCGGCATTGTTTGCCGGTGATCCCGATTTGGCGAGGCTCGATTTTGACGACACTTGGGAAGAGCCTGAGCTCATCTCGCTTATCCGCAAGGGTCACTGCCTTGTCTCGCATGTGGGTGAGCGCATGGCTGGATTTCTCGTAAGTCAGCCTTTCAGCCGCGAGCTTCATATTTGGGAAATGGACGTGCACCCCGATTTCCAGCAGCGCGGGATTGGAGCAGGGCTGGTCCGCGCGGCGCAAGTCGATGCACGCAATTCCGGGTTCAAGGCTCTCACCCTCACCACCTTTCGCGACCTACCGTGGAATGCGCCCTTCTATGCAAGGCTCGGCTTTGAAGAGGTCACCGCGCTTGATGCGCACCCCCGGCTTGCTGGCGAACTCGCGAATGAGGCAGACGATGGTCTTCCCATTGCGAGACGCTGCGCAATGATCCATTTCCTCGAATGATATAGACGCGCTATGGTGCAGCAAATTCAGGAGACCGCCGCCATGAAACGCTTCGTCAGAGCCTCGATTATCAGCCTGTCGCTCGCCTTGTCAGGGGCCCTCGCCGGATGCAGCGGCGACAATGAGGAAACACCCGACATTGCCGAGGCCATTCCGCTTGATCCCGAGGGGGCCGAAAGCGACGATGCCGGAGCAGAGGCGAGCGATCAACAAGGGGAAGACGCGAGCGGCTCAGACACCCCCGACCTACCCGGTGGCGATAGTGGTGCGAGAAACCTTCCGGACAGTATGGAAAGCGGCTCGAATCCGCCCGGTATGACCGAGCCGCCGTCAGGGTCGAAGGTTCAGCCGATCAAGGGCTAGCAGCCTTCTAGCGCGGCAACATGGTGCTGCGCGCTATCCGGCCAACCAGAGTGAACATCCCGGGGTGGTTCGCGCCTTCATAGGTCGAGCCAACACCAAGCTCACGCGCTAGACGGCGGTGGGCCTCTGGCAGATCGTGGTAAGGCATGGACGGCATCAGGTGATGCAGCGCGTGATAGCGCAGGCCAACCGGCGCCCAAATCTCTCCAGCCAGTCCCGGAGGGGGCACATTGACGCTGTCGAGAAACTGCGCGGTTACCGTCATCGGCTCGCCCTCATTCTCCCATAAATGCGCAACCAGAGTGCGCAACTGGTTGAGGAGCGTGGTGAAGGACATGATGGCAAGAGCCACCAGCAAAGGCTTCCAGCCGATTGCAAGCGGGCTCAGCAAGAGCGCGATTGCCCAGACGCTGGCCCCGAATTGTTGCCAGCGAACCTGCTTGGCAAACTCGCCCTTGGCGGGTTTACGGCGGAAATCGGGGTTGATCGAAAGCGAAGAGGCGCGCTCCCATACAAAACGGCGCAGTGGCGGGACCACAAGACCCAGAGGCACGAGAATGCCTGAACGGATAAGAACCGCGACCGGAGCGAGCAAAGCTACGATCACGAAAACCGGCAAGCTCCACGGTTTCATCAGCGCAAGCGGCAGATATTCAGGGTCTTCGATGGTGCCGTATTGCGTGCGCTTGTGATGGATGACGTGCACCCCTTCATACATGAAGCTGGGCGCCATCATCGGAATACCGACAAGCAGGTTCCACCCCAGACGAAAACCGGGAAGAGCGTTTTTGTGAATATGGGTAAGCTCGTGAATGAACATGAGCGAGCGATAAAGCGCAAGCGATGCGATCAGTCCTGCAAGTACAGCCACGACCACATTGCTCGCCAGAATGGCCACGGCGATCCCCGCATATCCAATGCCGGTGGAGATCAGCATGTCGGTCCAGTAAATGGCGGCCTTTGCCTCGCCCAAGTCCTTGGTCAGCTCGCGCGCTGCGCGCAGCATATCCTTATCGTCCTGCGTCTGAAAATCGGCGCGGGTCGCACGCGGCATTGACGCCTCGGGCGCGCCGTCAGGTGAGATGGATTGGTGCATGGTCATCGATGAAGTATCCTTGAGGCGCAGCGTATACCCTATTGCAGCGCACAATCGCAAATTGTGTGTGGTGATCTCAGTGATCGATTGTCTTGCGTCATGGCTTCGGGCACTTCATGGCAAAGGGGCAAGAGGCAAGCATTGACGCAAATCAAGAGGGCTACGGGGAACGAATGACTTCACCGATCACGATTGAACCGGTCACGGATAAAAAAGGGCGCGCCCGATTTGTCGATCTGGGCCGCGCGATTGCTGCGCGTGTTCCATTTTCAGTCCCTCAGATACGCTCTGAACAATTGGAGCTTGTCGATCCCGATAAAAACCCGCTGTTTGGTCACACCAAAGCTCAGCTCTTTTTAGCCATACGGGACGGCAAACCTGTAGGACGCATATCTGCGCAAATCGATGAACTCGCGCTGAAGATGCCGCCAGAGCAGGGTTTTGGCCCAGGCACGGGCATGTTCGGCTATTTCGATGCAGCGGACGAAGCCGTGGCCAAGGCGTTGATGGAAGCTGCCGAGGGGTGGCTGAAGGCGCAAAAAATGACGCGCGTGCTTGGCCCTATATCAATGGCAATGTGGGAAGAGCCGGGTCTGCTCGTCAAAGGCCACGATCATCCGCCCATGGTAATGATGGGCCACCACCCACCGCATTATCAGGCTTGGATTGAGGGCGCCGGTTACACCCGTGCCAAGACGCTCTTCACCTATGACCTTGATATTACCGGTGAGTTCCCCCCGCTCGTCCAACGCATTGTCAAATCAGGGGAGCGAAACGAACGGATCACGATCCGTCAGGTTAATCGCAAGCGCTGGGACGAGGATGCCGCAATCGTCTTGTCGATCCTCAACGATGCCTGGTCGGACAATTGGGGATTTGTCCCCTTCACCCCCGAAGAAGTCGAACATGGCGGCAAAAAGCTCAAGCCTATCATCAAGGAAGACCTTAACATGATTGCCGAGGTCGATGGACGCCCGGTGGCCTTCATGCTCGTGTTCCCCGATGTGAACCATGTGCTTGCCAGAATAAAAGGCAAGCTGTTCCCGTTCGGCTGGTTTCATCTGCTGCGCTGGCTGAGGAACCCAAGGGGAGGAGGCATGCGTGTCCCGTTGATGGGAGTGCTCAAGGAATTCCAGAACTCGCGGCTTGCCAGCCAGCTTGCCTTCATGATGATCAGCTACATTCGCGAAAATGCGACGGGCAAATACGGATCACACCGCGGCGAGATCGGATGGATTCTCGAAGACAATCAGGGGATGGTCGCCATCGCCGACACGATTAAAAGCGAGATCAATCGCGAATATGCGATCTATGAAAAAAGCCTGGTTTGAAAGCACAAGGTCCAATGGCATCGCCAACCAAAAAGGCCCCCGCTCTCTGGGAGCGAGGGCCTTTCGGGATCTTGTCGCCAGCCACATGGACGGGAGGGGGATCAGGCTGGCGACATTCAATAAATGATCGCAAGCCATGTGGGTTCCCAATCTTGAAAAAATTTTTTTTCAGAGTTTGCGAAAGCATAAATTTGCGCCAATATGAGCGCTCAACCGAGGCGCTACAATCGCAAGATTTTGTCGCTTTCTCTCACATTTAAACGAGTGCGCTGGAGGCTATTTTGTCGCTGAGTCAGAAAATTGCAGGCGAACTTCCTTTTTTGCGCCGCTACGCCCGTGCGCTTAGCGGATCTCAGGCGCGCGGCGATGCCATGGTCAAACAGGCGCTGGAAAAAGCGCTTGCTGATGAAACGCTGAAGAACTCGCTCGCGGGTGAGCGCGATGCACTTTATCGGGTTTTCCATCTGGTTCTGGATGAGCGCGGTACCAGCTCTCAGGCCGCGTCAACCGACGACACCAAAGAGGCAAGCGCACTTGCAAAGCTTGATGCGATAGCCGACCAGACCCGCCAGGCATTGCTTTTGACAACTGTTGAAGGGTTCAACACCGAACAAGCCGCGCGGATCATGGGGATTGACGCGGACACGGTCGAAAAGCTCAACCAGGCGGCGATCGCGAAAATCGACGCAGAGCAGAGAACCAGCGTTCTGGTGATCGAAGACGAACCGATGATTCAGATGCAGCTGGAAGATCTCGTACTCTCGCTGGGCCATGAGATTAGCGGGACCGCAACCACGAAAGACGAAGCGGTCAAATCGGTCGAAGCCAATCGTCCGGGCCTTATTCTCGCCGACATCCAACTCGCGGATGGTTCATCGGGCCTTGATGCGGTGAAGGACATCATGGAGATCGCGGAAATTCCGGTGGTTTTCATCACCGCATACCCAGAGCGGCTCCTCACCGGTGACCGCGTGGAACCTACGTATCTGGTGACCAAGCCATTCCGCGAAGAAACCGTGAAAGCCTCGATAAGTCAGGCTCTTTTCTTTGGTTAAACGGAAGCGTCACGAGATATTCTGCGTGAGATGTTCGACCACCTTTGCCGGTATCGCAAAGAAATGGAACATTTGCGCAGCTCGGGTGTTTTATCGACATTACCACCGTGCAAAATGCGACATTGCGGTGGATCATGGTCTGCGGTATTTCCCGTCAGGCTTGGGATATTGCAGGTTCACCAATGAGCTCCGCCGAGAACACTGAAAACAACACGCCTAACAAAAAAGCGAAGTCCCCGTTACAGAACGGGTCTGACGCGCCTGCGTGGGCGGATGGGCTCAAACAGCTATACAATTCGGTCGTGGACGAACCGCTACCGGACAGTTTTCAAGACCTGCTCGACGCTTTCGATGAAGGCACCGGGCCCGGCGAAGGTGACGCCGGCACCGGAAAGTCCAATTAGTGGCAGGAAATACAGCTCCCAACAAACCGACCGCCAAGGAACGCGCAGCTTTCAAGCGCGAGCTGACCGAGGTTATCCCTCACCTTCGTGCATTTGCCCGCGGGCTTTGCGGTCGTGCGGATATGGCCGATGATCTGGTGCAAGAGGCATTGCTCAAGGCATGGGCTGCGCAAGACCGGTTTCAGCCCGGCACATCCATGCGCGCGTGGACTTTTGTGATTTTGCGCAATGCCTATCTTACCGATATGCGTCGCAACCGTTTTCGCGGAACCTATGACGAAGGCGTGGCAGAGCGCATCCTGACGCAGCCTGCCGGGCAAGAAGAGCCTCTGCACCTGTCCGATATGCATCGCGCGCTGCTGACCCTGCCACCGGAGCGGCGCGAGGCGCTGTTGCTTGTGGGGGCTGGCGGATTTTCATACGAAGAAGCAGCCGAGATTTGCGGCTGCGCGCTTGGCACGATCAAGAGCCGCGTTGGCCGTGCGCGTGCAGCGCTCAATGAAATGCTTTCAAAAGACAGCGTTCCTGGCCGCTCCATCGAAGATGGCACCGCGCATACCGAAATCCTTGACGAACTCGATAGCGTGGTCGCCGGTAGCGGCTTCGTCGACGGCGGAAGAAATACGGGCTGACCCTCAAATCACGCACCCTCACAGTGCGGGCTTGGCGTAACTGCGCTCCTTCCATAGATTACGAGAAGGGGGACGAAGCGACCTATGAACCAACATCCACGCCATGAGACACCGGGGCCGCTTCCCGTACGAGACGATGTGAGCGCGCAGCAATTGCGCCTGATGTCATCGCTCGTGGTGTTGATCGGGATTGGCCTTTTTCTCGCTTTGCCTTTTGTCTTGTCCATCGGTTCGGTCGTCTTCCTGCCATTGGTGACGGCCGTGCTCTTGACCATCCTGCTTTCTCCGCTCGCCGACCATCTGGCGCGGCTCGGGCTTCCCAATGTGTTTGCCTCGCTCCTTGCGCTCCTGGTGTTCCTGGGAGTGGTGCTGCTTGCGCTGGCCCTGATTCTTCAGCCTGCGCTCGATCTGTTCGACCAGATTCCGGAAATATCAGGCCGAGTGGGTCAGCGGTTCGAGGAACTTCGTGACGAATTCAGATGGCTTGCAATTGCGAATGCCGAACTTGCCAAACTCATGGGCGACACGGGCACATCGCGCGTGGTTCTGGCCACCCCAAGCCTGCTCGAAGAGATAGCCTTCGCAACACCGTCAGTGGTGGTCGAGCTGCTTATCATGATGCTGATGGCGTTCTTTATGATCGAAGCGCGCGTTCGCATGCGCCGCCACCTCTTGTTCGATCGGGAAAGCTTTGGCTCAAGTGTCAAGGCCGCGCGCGCAATGCGCGAGGTGCAGGACAAGGTCGCCGCATACATAATGACCGTTGGCATGATCAACACCGGCGTCGGGGTGATCGTGGCGGTGGGCGCCTGGGCCCTTGGCGTTGATGCACCGATAATGTGGGGCGGCCTTGCGATGATCCTCAATTTCGTGCCCTACATCGGCCCGATGGCGATGTTTGCGCTGCTCGCGCTCTTCGGGATCGGGACGGCGGAGACGGTGTGGCTCGGAATGATCCCGGCGCTCGCCTATCTTGGCCTGAACGCGGTGGAGGGCAATGTCATCACCCCGTCCATCCTTGGTGCGCGCTTTACCATGAGCCCGGTGATGATTCTTATCGCGCTGTCCTATTTCACATGGATCTGGGGCGTTCCGGGCGCGCTCTTGTCGGTTCCCATCTTGCTCACACTCACGGCGCTGTTCGATCACATCGGCAGGCCCAATCTGATCGGTTTCGTCTTCGGAGAGCCATTGTTCAAAGGCGACGTTTCGCATCGCGGGCGCGAAGAGGAACAGGTCCCCGTCAAATAAGTGGGCGCCTAATCGGCTTTCCGGTCAACCGCACTCACCACAGCGACATTCATTGTTACATTGGCCAATGTGCGCATGATGTCGGGCAGCATTTCGACCGCGACAAGCAAGGCCAACGGTTCGACCGGCACGCCCATCGCAAGGGCAATGGGCCCGATCGAAACGACAAAGCTGATCGACCCGGGCAAGCTGACCGACCCCACCGAAATGATAAGTGCGACCAATATCCCGGCGACGGCCAAAGCAGGCGTGATCTCCACGCCCGCGAGCGCTGCGACATACATTGCGACCGCGATATTCATCGCCGGAGAGGTTGCGCGAAAAATCGCAACGGCAAGCGGCAAGACAAATTCTGCGGTGGTCGAGCGCAAGCCCAGACGACTGGCGCTATCCAGTTGGGCCGGAAGGCTGGCGAGCGAACTTTGCGTTGAGATGGCAACGGCCTGTGCCGGGATGATCTGGCGGGCAAAACGCAAAGGGTTGATCCCGCCGAGCGCCCAAGCCACGACATAGGCAAGGAGGAGGATAAAGGCGCCCATTGCAGACACCACCAGAATATAATGACCAAGCGCCGCGAATGCCCCGCCCCCGCTGCGCATTCCTACACCAAAGGCGAGCGCAAACACGCCAACAGGCGCAATCCACAGCACCCAGCCGATGATAAGCAGCATCGCGTTGGCAAGGGCGTGGAAGAAGCCCATCAGGCTCGCGTTCTGATCCTTGGGGAGCTGCGAAATCGCAATCGCCAGAAGCGCAAAGAAGATCGTAAGCGGAAGCATCGCGGTCTCCGCTGCCGCTGCGATCATATTGGGCGCGATGAGCGAGGCCATGAAGTCGAGGATGTCGGGCACGGCAAGCTCATCGTCGGGCACTTCGGCCAAAAACCCGCTCGCGCTTTCAGGGATCGGAAATACTTCGAGAAGCCAAGGCAGCACGAGTGCGGTAAATATCCCGCCAAGGATGAGGACACCGAACACGAGGCCCAGAAACCGCCGTGCTGCTGTTCCTGCGCGCGCGGCAGCGACCATTTGTGCAAGACCCAGAACAAGCAACGCTGCGACGAGCGGAATGATCGTCATTTGAAGCGCGCGCAGCCACAAATTTCCGATGAGGCTGATCACTTGCAGCACCCGCTCCGGCAATTCGGCTCCGCCCAGCGCCACGCCGAGGCCCAGGCCCACCACCAATGCGGCAAAGGTCGCAATCACCGGAAGGCGGATCGTGACCAGTTCGTATCCCGCGTCCGTCGCCGGCTTGTCGCTCACATCATTCAAATCAAGTGTCCCTCGTAATTCTCGCGCGATGTCTTTGCATGAGCGATAACCTTGTCAGAACAAAGTGACAAATGGCGCGCATGCCAATAACGCTGTTGCAAGATTGCGCTGCTATTGGCGGCGACCTTTAGGTTCAGAACGGGAAGCAGTTTTTCCATGACACGCAAGTTTTTTGGCACAGATGGCATCAGAGGCCGCACGAATGCAGGCGTTATGACCGCTGCGACCGCGATGCGTGTTGGGCAGGCGGCGGGCAATTACTTTGTGCGCGGCACGCACCGCCACCGCGTGGTGATCGGCAAGGACACACGGCTTTCCGGCTATATGATGGAAAGCGCACTGGTCGCCGGCTTTACCAGCGTGGGCATGGATGTGATTATGACCGGCCCCCTGCCAACACCCGCCATTGCCCTTCTCACCCGGGAGATGCGCGCTGACCTTGGCGTGATGATTTCGGCAAGCCACAACCCGTACGCCGACAACGGTATCAAGCTGTTTGGCCCCGACGGGTTCAAGCTATCGGATGAAGCCGAGGCCGAGATCGAGGCATTGCTTGAAGCCCAGCCCAAGTTGGCATCGGCTGAAAATATCGGGCGCGCTCGCCGGATCGAAGATGCGCGCGGGCGCTATATCCACGCGGTCAAGAATTCGGTGGGCAGTGATGTCCGTTTTGACGATCTCAAGGTGGTGGTCGATTGCGCCAATGGCGCCGCCTATCAGGTGGCGCCGTCCGCGATCTGGGAGCTTGGCGCAGAAGTTATTACCTTGGGCGTCACCCCCAATGGCACAAACATCAACGATGGCGTGGGCTCCACCTCGATCGAGGCGCTTCAGGCGAAGGTTGTGGCAGAAGGCGCGCATATTGGCATTGCCCTGGACGGGGACGCTGACCGGCTCATCGTGGTCGATGAAAAAGGGCGCAAGGTCGATGGCGACCAGATCATGGCCCTTATCGCCACCCGCATGCACGAAAAAGGCTCCCTCAAAGGCGGCGGCGTTGTCGCAACCGTCATGTCGAACCTTGGGTTGGAGCGGCATTTGCAGGATCGGGGCCTGACATTGGAGCGGACAAAAGTGGGTGACCGCTATGTCCTTGAGCGCATGAAAGAAGGCGGCTTTAACGTAGGCGGCGAGCAGTCGGGCCACATGATCCTGACCGACCACGGCACAACCGGCGATGGCACGGTCGCCGCAATGCGCGTGCTTGCCTCGCTCGTTCGCTCAGGCAAACCTGCAAGCGAAATCCTCCACCAGTTCGATCCCGTGCCGCAATTGCTTAAAAACGTGCGCTACGAAGGCGGTGCGCCGCTTGAAAACAAGACGGTGAAGAATGTCATAGCCGAGGTGGAAGCCGAACTGGAAGGCAAAGGCCGACTGGTCATCCGCGCCTCGGGCACAGAGCCTGTGATCCGGGTCATGGCGGAAGGGGATGATGCTGCACAGGTCGAGGCAGTGGTTGACCGCGTGTGCGATGCCGTTCGCAGCGCGTCGTAAGGCTGGCGAAGGATGACAAACCCTCCGCGCATATTATCCATCGCTGGATCAGACTCCAGTGGCGGCGCAGGCATTCAGGCAGATATAAAGACGATCACAATGCTGGGCGGATATGCGATGACCGCCATTACCACCGTGACCGCCCAAAACAGCGTCGGCGTTCAGGCAATCGCGCCCATGGCGGGCAGCGTAGTGGCAAGCCAGATTGCGTCATGCGTCGAGGATATCGGCATTGATGCGATCAAGATCGGGATGCTTCACGATGCAGACGTCATCGCACAGGTCGCCGGTGCACTTGATAATGTGGACGCGCCGATTGTGATCGACCCGGTTATGGTCGCAACCAGCGGCGCGGCGCTGATTGATCCGGACGCGGTCGCTGCCTTGCGAGACACGATGTTCCCGCTGGCGTCGCTCATCACGCCCAATCTGCCCGAACTCGCGCATCTTCTGGGTCGCAGCCTTAACACGACCGACGAAATGATCGACGCAGCCAAGGAGCTTTCGGCCATCACGGGAACGGCTGTCCTTGCCAAGGGTGGACACACGCAGGACGCGCGGGTGATCGACTTACTTTACGAGCCTCAAGGCCGCACAGTGCAATTCGAGCACGAGCGGATCGACACACCCCATACCCACGGCACCGGGTGCACGCTTTCCTCCGCCATCGCGACCCTTCTGGGACACGGGCAAAGCCTAGAGCATTCGGTCAAACTGGGCCGTCAATTCGTGCTCAATGCCATCAAGGCAGCGCCCGGATATGGTGCGGGCAATGGCCCGCTAGGACACCAGGCGGTACGCAGCTTCTAGCTTCAGTCGAGATTATAAAATTCCGAGATGTGGCCCCACGCCTCGTCTGCGGTTTCGCACCACTGGAAGAGGTCGAGGTCCTTCTTCGAAATCGTGCCTTCTTCGGCAAAGGCTTCAAAGTCGATGATGCGGCTCCAGAAATCCTTGCCGAAAAGAAGAATCGGCATCGCCTTCATCTTGCCGGTTTGCACCAGCGTCAAAAGCTCGAAGAATTCGTCGAACGTGCCAAAGCCACCCGGGAACACCGCAACCGCGCGAGCGCGCAGCAAAAAGTGCATTTTGCGAAGCGCGAAGTAGTGGAAGTTCAGCGACAAATAAGGCGTTACGTATGAGTTGGGCGCCTGCTCATGCGGCAGGATGATGTTGAGGCCGATGCTCTCGCTGCCAGCATCGCTTGCCCCGCGATTGGCCGCTTCCATGATCGACGGGCCGCCACCAGAACACACGACAAACTGGCGCTTGCCATCCTCGATGATCGCTTTTTCGGAAACCATGCGCGCAAGCTTTTGCGCTTCGTCGTAATATTTGGCCTTCTTGGCAAGGTTCGCTGCTACCTTCTGGTCCCACTCATCACCATTCTTGGCCGCATCGATCTTGGCCTGCGCTTCTTCTGGTGAAGGAATTCGCGCCGAGCCATACATGACCATGGTCGAGCCCACGCGCGCTTCATCCAGAAGCATCTCGGGCTTGAGAAGCTCGAGCTGGAAGCGAACCGGGCGCAATTCATCGCGCAACAGGAAGTCGGTGTCGCGAAACGCCAGCTTGTAGGCGGGGTGTTCTGTTTGCGGGGTCTTTTCAGGAGCCTGATCTGCAAAGCGGCTCTCTTCTTCTGCGGGATAGAATTTGCGTCCCGCAAGATCGTGTTCGTTGGTTTTGTCGTTCATGGACCGTGACCTAGGCGCGCAACCCCATCGCGGCAAGAGCCCAGTTGTGACTATTCAGTGGCGTTCTGAATGATCTTGGCGAGCGGAATTTGGGCTTTGAGGCACATACCCTCCTCGTGCCATTGCGTTGTCACGTCGGCTTGCAATTGCCGGCCAATGATCCGGTTGATGACTTTGCCGCCGTAACCATCACGTTCAGGGTGCACGACGAGCGGCCCACCGCTTTCCTGCCAGCAAAGTTCAAGTGCACCCTCGTCGTCTGTGGCGATGCCCCACGATACATCAATCCGGCCATCGTGGCTTGACAATGCGCCGTGCTTCGCCGCGTTCGCCGCGAGTTCATGAAAGAACATCGCAAGCGATTGAGCAGCGCCGGGTGACAGAATGAGCTCTGGACCATCGACCTCGACACGGTTGCTCGCCGCATGAGCGTTCAGTTCCTTTTCGATCAGGGCCTTGAGCGGTGGTCCCGACCACCCGCCATGTGCAAGCAGACTGTGAGTGCGGGCTATCGATTCCAGCCGCGCCCTGAATTCTTTTGCGTAAGTTTGAAGATCGGTGTTCGAGCGTGCCGAAACTTCCGCGATCGACAGAATTATGGCGAGCAGATTGTTCACACGGTGATCAAGCTCCCGCATCATAAAGGTGCTGCGCGATCGGTTCGCCTCTGTCTCCGAAACGTCGGCAAGGATGCACACGAGGGTCGGGGTGCCGCCCCTCATCGCGCGTTCGCCACGTATTCTGAGCCAGATCGTATCGCCTTCAGGCTTCTTGAACCGAAGTTCCAGATCAAGCTGTGCGCCTTCGTGTATCGCTGCATCCATCGCGCTTCTGAAACGGGTGCGGTCACCTGATGCGATGCGCTCTGCGAAGGACTCCTCGCTTATTGCATTGTGCTCTTTTTCCAGCCCGGTAATCCGCGCCGAGCGTTCATCCCAGGAGGCTTCACCCGCTTGCGGATCAAAGATCCACACACCAATCTGCGCCATGCCAGCGGCTAGTGATTGGACGATCTGATCGTGGGCCGCGACGATCTGTTCGCTGTTGTCCGAAGGTTCGTATGTGACGATCACACCGCCCACACCGGAGGTGTAGGGCTCAACCTTTCGGGTGAAATAACGGCCATCGTCATCGCGCACTTCGCGCATGATTGCCCCTCCATCGGCCAACGCTTGTCGCGCGTCTAAGTCCAGATCGGTGTCTTCGATCACAAATCTCTCATAGCCAAAGGAAGATGCCTTTGAAAATCCCATAGGGCGTTCGAACGGTGTTGAGACGCAAGACCGATGTCACGATGTCAAAAGTCCGCAGCAAAGCTTGCGCAGGGCCATCACAGCCCGAGGGTTCAGTGCGCTAACGTTGCCACGCTAATTTGGTTCCGTAACAGTGCGCATTTCGAACACCATTCTGGTGCGAAATTCGCCATTCAAGCCAAAGGCGTCCACTGCATCCGGCAAGCGCTCGCACAGTTGAGCGTTGAAGGGCGAACCCACCTCCATCCCACTTACGCTCCCGGTGACGGCGCTCACCTCGCACTTGGCACCGGAGGCCTCGAGATCGGCCAAAAGTGCGTTGTAATCTTCGCCCCACAGCGGGAAATGCAGTGTCATGGGCGCGGTTTCTGGATTGCCCGCGAAAGTCGCCTCGCGCCATTGCCGGATGGGTTCAAGGCCAAGGTCGGGGAAGAACACATGCCGTGCGTCAGGAATCAGATCGAACGCAGGAACAATCTGCGCCGCGTAATCGACCCCGTCATGCAAAGGCACACCGATTAAACCGAGGCCAAGGTTCTGCGCCTGATCGACAACGTCGGCGACACTCAACCCCTGCCCCGCGAGCGTGCGGGTGGCAGGGTCGAAAGTGGTAAGCAGAACAGGGGCAAACGCTCCTTCTCTCTCGACCGAGCGAAGGGCAAGGAAACTGTCCTTGCCACCACGCCAGAAAAGAACCGCTGGCGTTTGCGACGGGTCAGGGCGCAACTCACTAAGCCAGGCGGGCTGCTGTATCCGCGATGCGCGCCGTTCTACCGGCACGCTTTCATGGCCAAAGGGGCAATGGCGGCACCCTGCCCCGCAACATCTTTCGCGCGCAAGCAGGCCCAGCCTGGTGAAAACGGTGAAACCTGTCTGCGGGTCGATGTAGACGGTCTCCCCGCGCGCGCAGGCTTCTTCGTGCAAGGTCCAGAATGGGGGTTGCGTCATCGAGGCTCGAAACAAGATCGGTGCGTTTTGGTAAAGACTTGCCTTTCGATACGACCGCGCCACCGGTCAATCAACTGCAAGCTCGCTTGCTCTTCGCCCGCGCATCGTCTAAATCTGGCGTCAGGTGCCGATGCCAAACGTGCAATCGGTGAGATGAAAGAACGACAATTATGGCGGATACGCTTCCGCCGGACAGAACAGATAATGCTGGCAAAAAACGGAGCGGCAAGTCCGGCAAAGTAGCCGATTTTCGCTACAAGCGCTCCAGCCAGCAGGGCAAGGCTTCTGATAACAGGGCCAATGCAAAACGCGGCTCGCAAAAGCGAGGTAGCGCGGCAAATTGTGACAATGATGTCGCTTTTGCAAAAGGCTCAAACAACACAAATGGACGCAGGAACCAGCGTGGCGTTAGCCGGGCGCGGGACGACGGGCGCTTGCGAAAAGCAGGCCATCCGGACAAGGGGCACCGGCATGGGTCTGGCGTGCAGCATCACAAGTCGGGGGAAGCTTATGCCGCGCTCGATTTGGGGACCAACAATTGTCGCTTGCTGATTGCAAGGCCATCCGGGCGCGACTTCACTGTTATCGATGCTTTTAGCCGGGTGGTGAAGCTGGGCGAAAATTTGGCAACAACGGGCCGCCTTTCCGATGAAGCGATGGAGCGCACGATGAGCGCGCTTGCGATCTGCGCGGAGAAATTGCGCCGCCGCAATGTGCGCCTTGCCCGCTCGGTTGCGACCGAGGCGTGCCGCAGGGCCACCAATGGCGAGGCCTTTATCGAGCGGGTGAAGCGCGAAACCGGCATTGCCCTCGACATTATCAGCGCCGAGGAGGAAGCGCGACTTGCAGTGCTGGGCTGTCATATCCTGCTTGAGGCAGGAGAAGGCCCTGCGGTGATCTTTGATATCGGCGGCGGGTCGACCGAGCTTGTCCTGCTTGAACCGGGCGAGAAAATACCGCGCATTATTGACTGGCAAAGCGTGCCGTGGGGCGTGGTTTCTCTTACCGATACGATCGCCAAAGTGGGAGTGGGTGGATCGCCGGGCCGCGAGGCGCGTCTTGCACGCTATGCCAAGATGCGTGAAGTCGTCTCCGAGAGCTTCGCACCCTTCGCCAAACGCATTGCCGAGGCCGCTGGACACGATGATATTCGCCTGCTTGGCACCAGCGGCACGGTCACCACTCTGGCAAGCCTTCACCTCGAATTACCGCATTATGATCGCAAGGCGGTCGATGGACTGATCGTGCCTTCCGGTTCGATGCGCGATATCAGCGGGCGATTGTCGGGAATGTCACGCGCCGAACGCAGCGAGTTGCCCTGTATTGGCCAGGACCGCGCCGACCTTGTTGTCGCGGGCTGTGCAATCCTTGAATCAATCCTCGACATCTGGCCAGCGGGCCGGTTGGGCGTCGCTGACAGGGGCATTCGCGAAGGGATCTTGCGCAGCCTTATGGCAGCCGAGCGTCAGGGCGAGCGTTCGCGCCGATCTTTACATGAGGCGCGCGGAGACGACCCTCGAAACCGCGCAGCAGGATAAGGCTTCGATGACACGTTCAGGACGCGACCCCGATAAACGGGTTAAAACCGCAAAAAAGCGCAGCGAAAGTTCTACCCGCTGGCTTCAGCGGCAATTGAATGACCCCTATGTCAAGAAAGCCAAGGCTGATGGGTATCGCAGCCGTGCGGCCTATAAACTGATCGAACTGGATGAGAAATTCGGTCTGATTCGGGGATCCAGCCGGGTCGTCGATCTCGGGATTGCGCCGGGCGGATGGAGCCAGGTGGTGCGCAAGAAAGCGCCAAAGGCCCATGTGGTCGGTATCGACCTTCTGCCGACAGAACCCATCGAAGGCGTCACCATATTCGAAATGGATTTTATGGATGACGCAGCGCCCGCGCGTCTTGAAGAGGCTCTGGGCGGAGCGCCCGATCTGGTCCTGTCGGACATGGCCGCCAATACGGTGGGCCAT
Source organism: Qipengyuania sp. S6317L1 (assembly GCF_023015615.1). GTDB lineage: Bacteria > Pseudomonadota > Alphaproteobacteria > Sphingomonadales > Sphingomonadaceae > Erythrobacter. Next base: position 679,691 of record NZ_JALKAJ010000002.1, read on the forward strand.
AAGCAGACCGATCACCTGCGCACCATGGGCCTCGTCGAGGCCGGCGCATGGTTTGCTGTCGAAACGCTTGAGAAAGGCGGCGCCTATGTTGCCAAGGTTCTGGCCGGGGGAACCGATGCCGAATTACTCAAACTGCTGAAAAGCCATTTCAAAAGCGTCAAACACGCAAAACCCCCTGCGAGCCGCAAGGGGTCTTCTGAGTGGTATGTGGTTGCGCAGGGGTTCAAGGGGCGGGACTAAGCCCGCACCCGAGTCGTGATTTAGCTCTGCGCTGCTTCTGTTTGTTCTGAAGTCGCTTCAGCTGCGTTTTGGTCTGCCTCGACCTCTGCAGTCTCGTCAGCAACAGCCTCGGCCTCTTCTTCAGCGACAGGCTCTTCAGCGGGCACGAATTCAGGCACCGGAAGGTTGGAGCCGAACGTGTTGAGGTAAAGCGCAACAGCGGCGCGGTCTTCGATCTTCGAAAGGCCGGCAAAACCCATGGACGTTCCATCGATGTAGCCGCGCGGGTTATCGAGCCACTGGTTCATTTCTTCCCAGCCCCAATTGCCGCCCTTGCTCGTCAGCGCGCTTGAATAGCTAAAGCCAGCCTTGCTGCCGAGGCTCGCGCCCATGACGCCATGAAGGTTTGGACCAACGCCGTTCGCGCCACCCTGCTCAACGCTGTGGCACGCGGCGCATTTGGCAAAAACCTTTTCGCCATCAGCAGGGGTTACGGATGCAAGAGCTTCGGCAAAGCTGATTTCTGCGGGGCCTGCGCCCTCTTCTTCAGCACCTTCGATCACATAGCCAAGCGTTTCGGGACGCTCCGGCTTGTCGGCGTGAAAATATTTACCCGAGAGGATCGAAAGACCCAATCCGAGGCCAGCTGCAAAGAGCACCCAGCCCGCAGCGGTGTTAAACAGATCGCCCGATCCTTGGTCGTTATCTGACATGTTATTCGCGTTGTCCTGTGTCATCCCGGCGCCCACATAATCGGGCCTTTGTCCATGCGCAAGGTCAAACGCATCAACAAAGCTTGCGTCCCATACAAATGGTGGGGTCAACCAAGTTTGACCATGTACCCCGGGACTTGCCACTAGCCGCGCTCGGGGATAGCACCCGCTGCATCATGTTAAGCTTTCCCAAACCAGCGATGCCCATTGTCGAAGAGCTCAGGGCCATTGCGGCGCGCGACCCATCGAAGGCGGTGGCATTTCAGGGCTCGCCCGGGGCCAATTCCCACAGAGCCGCGATTGAGGCCTGTCCCGATTTGGCGCCATTGCCTTGTTTCGGGTTTGCCAATGCACTGGACGCGGTGAAGGCGGGCGAAGCGGGTCAGGCGATCATACCGATCGAAAATTCGCACAACGGCCGGGTTGCCGATATTCACTTCCTTCTTCCAGAAAGTGGCCTTTCGATCGTTGGCGAATACTTTTTGCCCATCCATCACGCGCTGATGGCACCGGCCGCCAACGGGGCGGGCAGCGCAGGCTCGCTCGATACAATCAAGGCCGCTTACAGCCACCCGCAAGCCCTTGGCCAATCGCGCAAGTTCCTGCGTGACCATGACATCGTGCCATTGAACTTTATTGATACGGCAGGAGCTGCGGCGCACGTAGCAGAGATGGGCGACCCAACGATTGGTGCGATTGCCCCCGCGATTGCGGCTGAACTCTACGGCCTCCAGATCGTGCAGGACCACGTCGAAGACGCACATGATAACATGACGCGTTTCGTGATCCTTGCCGACAAACCGACTTTCCTGAAAGCGGATCCGGAAAAACCTGCAATGACCACCTTCATCTTCGAGGTGAAGAATATTCCCGCTGCGCTCTATAAGGTGCTCGGCGGATTTGCGACCAACGGCGTCAATATGACCAAGCTTGAAAGCTATCAGGTGGGCGCAAGTTTCTCGGCCACGATGTTTTACGCCGATATTATCGGAGTTCCCGGCGACCCAGCGGTGGACAGAGCGCTCGAAGAATGTGCGTTTCATTCCAAAGAGCTGCGTATTTTGGGGACGTATGAGCAGGCAAGGAAGCGCGGATAGCCGTTAAAGCGCCCGTTTTACTGTGATTTGAGGTCTGATGTGTGTTGCTTGGCAGCGATAGCCATGCCACCACCTGCGAAGGATGACCGCAGCTTCCCCCAATCCGGTGATTGCTTCTGAAGAGGGTGTGCCCGCGCCCGAAGGGTGGCGCGCGCTTCGCGATGATCCCGACATTCAGTTCGATGAGTTTGCGATGGCCCCGCCCGAAGTGCGCGAACCGGGCTGGTTCGATGAAATCTGGCTTGTCATCATGGAAGCCCTGGCGGGACTTTTCGGGCCCGTCGGCAGGTTTCTCGCAAGCAATTGGGACGTGCTCAAATGGGTCCTCCTGGCGCTGCTTGCAGCGTTCGTGCTCTATTGGCTTGCGCGCAGTTTCGGCCCGCTGGCGCGAATGCGCAGCGAACAGGCCGCAGGCGCAAGCGGTGCGGCAAGCGATCCCGAATGGCAGCCGACCCGCAAGGAAAGCGTGGCCCTTCTCGCCGATGCCGATCGCCTCGCCGCAGAAGGGCGCTTTGATGAAGCAACGCACCTCCTGTTGAAGCGCAGCGTCAACCACATCGCCAAAGCGCAGCCAACATGGGTCGACCCCAGCAGCACCGCGCGCGAACTCGCCGCGCTTCCGGCCCTGTCCGAGCGCGCAGCTGATGCCTTTGGCACTATCGCGGATCGTGTAGAGCGCAGCCTGTTTGCCCTGCGCCCGCTCGACAAAAGCGATTGGGAAGCGGCCCGCGAGGCCTATGCCAATTTCGCGCAGATTTCCCTTCGTTCAAACGACGGAGCCGCCGCATGAGCGAGGCGGCGACACCAGCGCGCGGCGCATCGCCCTTTGGCACAAGAGCTATACTCGCAATCCTTGTAATCGGTTTTGCGGCCTTTCTTGCCATGCTCTATTTCATTGGCGCAGGCGACACTGGCGCAGATAGCTCAAACCGCAATGCGCACGCATCCTCCAATGCCATCCATGGCTATTCCGGGCTTGTGAAACTGCTGGATGCCAATGGCTTCAACGTCGAGAAATCGCGGCTCGCAAGCGGGCTAGAAACAAGCGGTCTTCTCGTCATAACGCCCCCGACAAACGCCGATGCCGAAGAAATTGATGAGCTCTTGAGTAACCGGCAATACGCTGGTCCCACGCTAGTGATCCTGCCCAAGTGGTTGGTCGGTCGCCCCAGCGGCGACATCGCAGAAGAAGACGAGGATCGCGTTCAGGACGACTGGGTTAAGTTGATGGGGACGAATGCTCCCAAATGGACCGAGGATTTGTCCGGCCCCTACACCCTGCTTTATGGCGAGATCGCGCCGCCGAGTGCCGAAGCAGCGCCCAAGCGTTGGGGCGGATTGGGATTATCGGGAGAGCTCCCTGACGCGCGCTCGATTTTTGTCGAGAAGGATCCCGACCATGAAGCGATTGTGGTCGATTCGAGCGGGCGAACACTCGCGCTCAACGTGATCGGACAAGAGGGCACCTATTTCTACGACGAGGCGCATTGGGTGACCTTCGTTGTCGAGCCCGACCTCATGAACAATTACGGGCTTGCCGATCCGCAAAGAGCGGCGCTCGCACTCAAGATCGTGCGGGAAGCGGGGTATGAGGACATGGATGTCACTTTCGACCTTACTCTTGTCGGCATTGGTGGATCGACCAACCTGCTCACGCTAGCCTTCCAGCCTCCTTTTCTGGCTGCAACGCTGTGCCTGATCCTTGCGATGCTGATTGTCGGCTGGCGCGCATTTCTACGCTTTGGCCCTGTTGCGGCGAGCGGGCGCGAGGAGAGCTTTGGCAAATCGCAATTGGTCAAAAACGGTGCAGGCCTGATTATACGGGCACGGCGGCTGCCGCTTCTTGCATCGCCTTACATCGCGCTAAACACCCGAAAAATGGGCAGCGCGCTCGGGCTTGCCAAACCTGATGCAGAGGCAATCGATACCGCCCTTCGTCAACGACTGCCCGACGAAGAACCCTTTTCAAACCGCGTTACCAAACTGCAAAACGCCACCCGCGCCGCAGAAATCCTGCGCGCCGCGCGCCACCTGAACGAACTCGTCATCAAGACAATGGGGAAATCTGATAAATGAGCACGGCTGAGACGACACAAACAGCTGCCATGTCCTTAAACGACCTGCGCGCACTGGCGGACAAGATCCGCGCCGAAGTTGCAAAGGCGATCGTGGGCCAGCAGGACATGATCGACCAGCTGCTAGTCGGCATGATCGCGCAAGGTCATGTGCTTCTGGAAGGACCTCCGGGCACGGCCAAAACTTTTCTGGCACAGGCATTTTCGACCGCCTTGGGGCTTGATTTCGGACGCATCCAATTCACGCCCGATCTTTTGCCGGGCGACATTTTGGGCTCGAACCTTTTCAACTTTCAGACCAGCCAGTTCACTTTGACGAGAGGCCCCATTTTCTGCGAGCTTCTGCTGGCTGATGAGATCAACCGCACACCGCCAAAGACGCAGGCCGCTTTGCTCGAAGCCATGCAGGAACGCCGCGTGACGCTGGATGGGGAAACCCACCAGTTGCCTCCACGCTTTATGGTTGTGGCAACGCAGAACCCGATCGAGAACCAAGGCGTCTATCCCCTGCCCGAAGCGCAATTGGACCGTTTCCTGTTCAAGTTGCTCGTACCCTATCCCGATGAAGGCGAGGAAGCGCGCATCGTCGCGAACTTCGGCTCACGTCAGGGGCCGCAGCATCCCGCCGATCTCGGCGTCAGCGCGGTTGCCAATGCCGATGTTTTGACCAAGGCAACGTCCGCGCTGTCGCAAGTCACCTTGGCCGATGACATCGCAAGCTATGTCGTGCGACTGGTGCGGGCAACGCGCGAACACGCAGACCTCACCGTGGGCGCGTCCCCGCGTGCTGCTGTCATGCTCGCCGGCGCTGCGAAGGCACGCGCGGCTCTTGATGGGCGCGATTATGTCATTCCAGACGATGTAAAGGCGCTTGCCGTCCCGGTCCTTCGCCACCGCCTCACGCTGAGCCCTGCGGCCGAAATCGAAGGGCGCGATCTTGAGGCTCTGGTCGCAGAGCTGATCGAAATGACCGAGGCGCCAAGGTAAACCGACAAACCCCCGTGCCCAGCTTCCCCACCCTTCCCGCCCTTCCTTTGGTCCCGACCGAGCGCGCCGCCTGGAGCGTGGCTGCGCTTGCGCCACTTGCCGTGGTGGTGGGCGCGATTTCGCCGCAATATTGGGTGATCGCGCCGATCATCGCGGTGGCACTGGTGGCTCTGATCGCGCTTGATGGATGGATCGCGGGGAGCTGTGAACAATGGCATGCCGTCGCGCCAGCGGACACCGAAGTGGGTCAGGAAACGCCGCTCGACGTCCACGCCCGTTTCAATCGCGGCGGCGCACGAGGGCACGAGGCCGCTCTTGAATTTGACCCCCGCCTGGGGACCGATGGGCGAACAGTCATCAAGCTCATCCCCGGCGATGCCGAACACGAATTCAGCGGCAGCGAAAGCGTTTATCCCACGCGGCGCGGGACGGCCCCAATCACCCGTGGGTGGCTCCGCTGGAGTGGGCCATTGGGCCTTGGTGCAAGGCAAGAAGTCAAAGAGCTGGAAGATCAGGAGGTCCGCATCTGGCCGGACTTGTCGCCGGTGCGTTCAAAGGAATTGCAAACCTTCCTTCGCGATGCGCAAAACGGCCTGATCGCGCGGCGCATCAGGGGCGAGGGCACGCAGTTCGAGGCGTTGACCGAATACGAGCCGGGCATGGATCGACGCCGGATTGATTGGCGGGCGAGCGCGCGCCACGTCGCGCTTTACGCCCGCGAGAACGAGAGCGAGCGCAACAACCAGATCGTCTTCGCCTTCGATTGCGGTCAGGCGATGTGCGAGCCTGTCGATGGTCTGCCGCGCATCGACCGTGCGGTGTCGGCGGCGCTCACCTGCGCCTATGTCGCGCTTAAAAACGGCGATAAAACAGCACTCTTCGGCTTTGCGCAAAGCCCGCAGGTGATGACACCCTTCGTGTCGGACAGCCGCGCCTTCCACCGCCTGCAATCGGCGGCTGCCGCGCTCGATTACGAACCCGCCGAGCCCAATTTTACGCTTGCCCTCGCAACGCTCACGTCGAAACTTCAACGCCGCTCGCTCATCGTTCTGTTCTCCGATTTTACCGATCCAACGGCCGCCGAATTGATGATCGAGAGCATGGGAAGGCTCGTCAAAAAGCACCTGCTTCTTTTCGTCACCATTCAGGACAGCGAGCTTGAAACCTTCATCGAAGAAGAACCCGGCGACATTGCAACCCTCGCGCGAAGCGTCACCGCCGACACGCTTCTTCAACAGCGTCGCATCGTGCTTCAACGCCTTCGCCAGATGGGGATAGACGTGATCGAGGCCCCTTATGACAAGCTCGGTTATGAATTGATCGACCGCTACTATGCGATCAAGAACAGCGAGGCGATCGGATGAAGGCGCCTGTTCTCTCTTCCTGGTTCGGCAAATCTGCCGTCGCCGCCCCGCCCGATATCGAAAGCGCGGCGCTTCGTTCTGACCGCTTCCGTCTGGAGCGCGAGGGGGATTGGCAACAGCTTGAAGACATCGTCAAACGCATGGAAAAAGGCGGGCTTCGCCGGATCAGCGACGAGGAGCTTCTGGCGCTCCCCACGCTTTACCGGACCGCCGCCTCCAGCCTTTCGGTCGCGCGCGAAACCTCGCTTGATGCCGCTACGCTCAGCTATCTCGAGGCGCTCGTCCAACGCGCGTGGTTTCAGGTTTATGGACCGCGCAAAGGGTTTTTTGCCTGGTTCAAGGAGTTCATCCTCGGCGGATGGAGCAGAGCGGTGCGCGAAATCTGGCTCGATGTGTGCATCGCGCTTTTTGTCATGGTCGCCGGCACGATTGTGGGCTGGCTGCTCGTCGCGCAGAACACGGACTGGTATTATCGCCTGATTCCGGGCGACTTCGCCGATACGCGTGTGCCCGGTGCAAGCCGCGAGGCCTTGATGGAAACGCTCGGCACAGAGGACAGCGCCGACCGCCTGTCGATCTTCGCTGCCAGCCTGTTCAGCAACAATGCGGGCGTGGCGATCCTCGCCTTTGCTCTTGGCTTCGCCTTTGGCATCCCTTCGCTTCTCCTGCTGGTTCACAACATGGCGCTTTTGGGCGCGATGATGTGGCTGTTTGTGGGAGCGGACCTCGGTGTGGAATTTGCCGCATGGCTCAGCGTTCACGGCACGACCGAGCTTTTCGCCATTCTTCTCGCTGGCGCAGCCGGGCTTCACATCGGGCGTTCCATGGCCTTTCCCGGCGACAAATCGGTGCTTGAGGCGGCAGCTGCGAGCGGAAGGCGCGGCGCAGTGGTGATGGCGGGCGTCGTCTTCATGATGGTGATCGCAGGGCTCTTGGAAGCATTCCCTCGCCAGCTTGTCGGCAGTGTCGAGGGACGCTTTACCATCGGCGGTGCGTTTCTGGTCTTCTGGCTCACTTACTTCTTCCTCTATCGCCCTGCGCGCGTGGAGGATGGCTTATGAGCGCAGCTGTCTCGCTTCGCGGGCTCACCAATCGGCCCAAGCAGGAACGCTATCTGGTGACGCCAGAAGGCATCGAAATTCCGATCATGCTCGCCTCCAAGGGCAGCCGGTTGGGCGCGCTTATCCTGGATTTCCTGTTCTTCTTCCTCGTGATCTACGCCGTTGTGTATCTTGTCATCTTCGTCGCCGGAGGTGCCGCCGATACCTTTGCATCGGATTCGATCGAGGGCGCATCAGGGGCGCTGGAATTCCTCACCATCCTCTTCATCCTGTTCCTGTTCTTCATGCGCTATGGCTATTTCATGGCGATGGAGCTGGGCCCACGCAGCGCGACATGGGGCAAACGCATTGTCGGGATCAGAGTGGCGGCAAGAGACGGCGGGAGGCTCACGCCAGAAGCGGTGATCGCGCGCAATCTGCTGCGCGATATCGAGCTTTTCATGCCGCTGGTTTTCATCATGCTCGCACCAGGCGGGGAATGGGGAAGTTACGGCGTCGCAGGCGCGGTCTGGTTTGCGATCTTCATGTTCTTCCCCTTCTTCAACAAGGACAATCTGCGCGCAGGTGACATCATTGCCGGAACCTGGGTGGTAGAAGCGCCGCGCACCAAATTGGCCGAGACCATGTCGACAAGCGGGGCTGCTGCCTCCAGCGGGTCGAGCACGGTGACGGGCGCCAAATACGAGTTCGGGGAAGCCGAGCTTTCCGTCTATGGCGAGCATGAATTGCAGGTGCTCGAACGCCTCCTTCGTGAAGACAAGGACGAGGCGCTTGGCCCCGTCCACGAGACGATCTGCCGCAAGATCGGTTGGGATCCGGGCGCTGGTGATGAAAGAGCGTTTCTGGAAGCCTTTTATGCGCAACTTCGCGCCAAGCTCGAAGGCGATATGCGCTTTGGCAAGCGCAAGGCCAACAAACACGCGTGAGGTGGTTTGGTGATGAATTCTGATCGACGCAAAGTTCTGTGGGGCGGATTGGGCTTGGCCGGTGTGATTGTGAGCGGTTGCTCTGCGCGATCAATGACGAGCGATGCACCGGATTTCGCGAACCGGCTTCGCGCCATCGAAAGCGCCAGCGGCGGCACTTTGGGTGTAGAGCTATTCGATACTGCCAGCGGCCGCTCGGTCGGTCTCAACCGTGACATGCGATTTGGGCATTGCTCCTCATTCAAGTTTTCACTGGCGGCGATGATCCTTGCCCGCGATGCAAGCGGAGAGGACAGCGCGGACCGGCACGTTACATGGACCAAAGACGATCTCATGTTCGTCTCACCCTTCACCGAAAAACGCGTTGATGAGGGTGCGACCTTGCGCGAGCTTGCCGAGTTCACGCAGAAATACTCGGACAATGCGGCGGCCAACATCCTGCTGCGCGAAGTCGGTGGGCCGGAAGCTCTCACTACGTTCTGGCGCTCCTTGGGTGACGATGTGAGCCGCCTCGATCGATATGAGCCCGCCCTCAATGCCGTACCGCCGGGGGAAGTGCGCGACACCACGACGCCTACCGCCATGGCACGGACAGTGGCGACGCTTGCCTATGGTGATGTGCTTCCACAGGAACACCGCGCCGCCTTGCGGCAATGGATGATGGATACACCGACCGGACTACGGCGCGTGCGCGCAGGATTGCCAGATGGTTGGGTGGCTGGCGACAAAACCGGCACGGGCCTGATGGCGGATACCGCCGGAATCTATGTCGATATCGGCTTTGTCGAACCACCAAACGCTGCGCCGATCACCTTTGCGACCTATTTCCGCCCGCCGGGCAGCGACAATACGTTCGACCGTGCGCACGAGGCGCCCTTGGCGCAGGTCGGTGAGGTTCTCGCTGAGTTTGCTGCGACTTAGGTAAGCCTTAATGATCCGGGGTGTCTGAGGCTCCAGCCTCTTCCCCGCCAAAGATCGCCACTTCATTGAGCCCATCGCTATTCGCGCGGCCACGGTACATTCCAGCGGTGTTGAAGCTGAAAATTGTTTCGCCATAAGGAGTGACGACAATCACGCCGCCGTCACCGCCAAGCTCTTTGACCTCGGCCATTACGGAATCAGCGTGCAACTGACTGCGCATCTTCAAAAGCCCTTCAAACTTTTCGAGTTCTTCCGCTGGAACACTGGGGTCCGCATAAGAAGCGCGCCTGATCGCCTGATCCCAGCGCAACCTCGCGCAAATCTCATGCGCCACGCCCACGCGGATAAAATACTCACCCCACCCTGTCGCTGACACTGCACACGCACGATTATCGGCATAGGTCCCGGCACCAATCACCGGAGCATCGCCAATCCGCCCCCAGCGTTTGCCGGTCATACCACCCGTAGACGTACCAGCCGCGAGATTGCCATCCTGATCGAGCGCCACCGCGCCCACCGTGCCGAATTTCAAATCCACATCCAGCGCCGACAATTCGCGCGCCTTCATCCGCTCCAGCGACTGGCGACGGCTCTCGGTTGCGAACCACTCTGGCGGGGTCACTTCAAAACCTTGCTCATCGGCAAATTGCTCAGCGCCCTCGCCCATAAGGAAGACGTGCGGGCTGTCGGTGCGCACGGTGTCAGCGAGCAGGATCGGGTTGCGAACCGTCTTCACCCCGGTCACTGCGCCCGCACTGCGATCACGGCCATCCATGATAGAGGCGTCGAGCTCATTCTCGCCTTCCCACGTATATACCGCGCCGCGCCCTGCGTTGAACAGCGGGTTGTCCTCCATCGGGATGATCGCCGCCTTCACCGCATCCATTGCGCTGCCGCCACTCGCTAGAATTTCGGTCCCTGCATCAAGCGCCTCTTGCAAAGCAGCTTCGTAGGCCGCGCGCTGCTCTGGCGTGATGTTCTCCGGCAAGATCGTCCCCGCCCCGCCGTGGATCGCGAGCGACCATTTCGGCTTCTCCGCCTCCGTATGATCATCGGCGAATGCGGTAGCGGGAGTAAGCAGAGCGACCCCTGCGGCGACAAGGCTAAGAATTGCGTTCTTCATGGTTTGTATCGCTACCGAATTTACGCCCCTCATGCCAGACAATGATTGGGGCAATTGTCTGTGAATTACTTCGACTTCAAACGTTCAGAGACGCCGCCATTTTACATTTTACGAGGCTTTACCCCGCGATTTTACATCTTGCCCTATGCTTGCGCCTGTTCGCCCACCTGTTGGTCGGGCGGCGCCGTTGAATTGGGGGACGGCGCAACGCGCTAGAATGAAAATTAAAGGGGATATCATGCAGCTGACAAATTATCAGTTCGACCCGGCACTTGCGGTCGATATCGGAACCAAGGCGGCGTTCGCCCTGGGCATTCTTCTCGTCACCTGGCTCGCAGCCAAGGCGGCCAAATGGGCTTTTGCCAAGCTGGTTGACCGCGTCGGCTTTTTTGGTCGTCCAACCGGAAGCGGCGAAAGCGTCGGTCTGTCGCTCGGCAAAATCGTATCGCTCTTCATCTGGCTGTTTGGTCTTCTCGCCATCCTCGATGTGCTCAAGCTTGGCGGAGTTGCCGGACCGATCACAGAGTTGCTCGACACGGTCATGGGTTTTGTGCCCAACCTCGTTGGCGCAGGGCTTCTCCTGTTCATCGGCTTGATGATCGCAGGCATCGTGCGCGATATCGCCGTCACCGCAATGCAAGCCGTGAACCTTGATAAATGGGCCAACAAAGGCGGCGTAGAAGAGGTGACCGGCAACAACACAATCACCAAAACGCTGGGCATTGTGATCTACACACTGATCGCCATTCCGGTGGCCATCGGCGCTCTGGGCGTGCTCAACATTGCGACCATCTCGGTGCCGGCAACACACATGCTCGAGATGATCCTCGGCGCGATCCCGAACATTATCGCGGCAGGCATTCTGCTTGGCATCGGCTATCTCATCAGCCGATTTGTCGTGAGCGTCTTGACCGAGGTGCTCGGCAGCCTTGGAATTGACGGTCCGATCACCGCGCTTGGCCTTCTGCCTGCTGGCACGAAAGCGTCAGAGATCGTCGCCCGCGTGGCGCAAATCGGCATCATCTTGTTCTTCGCTATCGCTGCAACGCGCATGCTCGGCTTTGCCGAACTCACGCAAATCCTCGATCAGGTTCTTGGACTTGGTGGCAAGGTGCTGTTCGGCGCGGTGGTGATCGCGGTCGGCTTTATGATCGCCAACCTCATCGCCCGGATCATCGGCGGCACAAACGGCTCTTCCATGGCCGCAAGCGTCGTGCGCTATTCGGCAATCCTGCTTTTTGCCTTCATGGGTCTTCAGTTCATGGGTGTGGGCGAGGAAATCGTACAGACCGCCTTTAGCGCGTTGGTCATTGGTCTTGCCGTTGCGGGTTCACTCGCCTTTGGCCTTGGTGGACGCGAATGGGCGGCAAAAAAGCTCGAGCAGCTCGATAAAGAGTAACTCGAGAGCTTGGGTCGCAAGCTGCGGCATCGGGTCGCAGATAACTTAAGGGCGCGTTGGTTTTTGACCGGCGCGCCCTTTTTTCATTTACCCCCTCAACACATATTCACTCGGCAAGGAAATCGCCCAGAAGGCCAAGGCAATCCTTTGCCTCGCGCGTGGGCACTATCGCCATGAAGACATGCGGCGCGCCTTCGTATTCATAAAGCTTTGCATCCACCCCTGCGTCAGAAAGCTTGGCTGCGAAGGTGCGACTGTCGATAATGAAAAGGTCATGGCGCCCGGTCCAGATGCGCGTTGGCGGCAATGCGGCCAAATCCTCTTTTGCGGTGTAAAGCGGGCTGCAGTCGGCGCTTCCGGCGTCGCGGTGTCCGGCCAACATCTGTCCCATGGCGCGCAATGGCTCAATCTTTAGCATGATGTCATGCTCCTCAACCGGCTTTATCGCAGGATCGGCCATGGTCAGGTCGAGCCACGGCGCGAACAGCGCCAATTTGGCAGGTTGCGGACCGCCTGCCTTGGCAAGGCGAAGCGCAAGAGACAGCGCCATGTGTCCGCCCGCACTATCGCCATTGAGGATAATCCGCGCTGGGTCATGGGTTTGAGCGATATTGGCAAAGGCTGCATCGGCAAGCTCATCCTGACGCTGCGCCGTGCTTTCGGGAACCACTTCGTACAGCGGCACGGAAACGCTCACGCCCAGCCGGTCCACCATCGCCTCGACAAGCGGCCAGTGCTCCTTGAACATTGGCAGGACGAAACCACCGCCGTGGAAATAGAGCATATGCCACACGCCCGGCCCACCTTTGGGATGAAGCGTGACAACCCTTTGCCCTGCCGCCTCCCATTCATCGATCGTGAACTTGCCGCGAAATTTTTCGGGCATCGGCGCATCCGTCGGAAGCTTTCGAGCGGCGATCTGCGCCTCGAATGCGGGGGCCGTCGGTTCAAAGGGCGATTTTCGCTTCGACATGAGCCAGACAATCGCACGCATGGCAAAACTGGGCTTCACGAAGCGCAATTGGGTCGTGGCACTGGTCAGCATGTCTCTCTCCCTCAATCAGCGCAAGAGAGTGGCGCGGTGAGCTTTCAAGTCAAGGATTGATCGCGGTTATCAGCCCTTCGCCAAGCCACGCGCCCAGCATGGCGCCAGCCCGCATGGCGGCGTTCTGGATGTCGTCGGGGCCCGGATCGCTGTTGTCGTCAAGCAGCACACCGATAAGCTCACCATAACTTGCGCCCTCCTGCATGGCGGTGATTGCAGGCGCATGATCGGCCTCAAACAGGGTGAATGTGGGCCGCTCGCCTTCGCGTGAGGTGATGCACGCGCGCGGTTCGGCAAGGGTGGTTTGCTCACGCCTTTCAGGAAGCGCACGCCAGATCGCTTCGAGGTCGTGTGCGACCAAGCGCACAGACAGACGCGGTTGAAAGCCAAGCCGCAGCCCGGCCCAATCCTCCTCGCCGAACTCGGCGCTTGCGCTCGCAAAATCCTGTGCGGTGAAAGGCGTGCAATCGGGCGCGGTGGCCAATTCGAGCATCGCCCATTCGAGCCATGCAAGCTCTGCGACTTCCGGGTTCTCGCCAAACATCGCAGCACAGGTCTGGTCAAAGCCAGCGCCAACCTCGTCAATCGTCCAACCGCCGGGCGGATGGGCGATGGCATGGTTGATGGATGCGCGCGCGAATACTTCAGGCCCGAGGTATAGCGCGGTGCGCTCATAGGTATCGGCCAAAGCGCCCATCAAGGCGGAGCGGTAGTTCCCGCGATAAACTGTCATGCCAGCGGCTTGGCGATTGCCCCAGCCTTCTGGCGCGGGCGCGCGTTCATCCAGAACGCTTGCAAGAAATGCCTTTTGCCTCTCGGCCAGTGTCCGGGGACGCGCGCTCATGCTGGCTCCATTGCGCGTTCAGCGATTTCGCGCGCGCGGTCGAGTTCGGTAAGCAGCTCACCAAGCGGCGGGATTTGCTCGTCGCGTTCGATCATCACGGCAGGCAGTTGCGGGAGCATTTCGAGCGCACGGGCATAGAGGGCCCACACCGGCTCGATCACCTTGCGGTCGTGGGTGTCGATGATAATCTCGCGCTCAGGGGTCGCGGGATCGTGACCCGCCAAATGGATCTGCCGCACCCGGTCCAGCGGCAGCCGGGCGAGATATTCCTCTGCCGAAAACCCGTGGTTCTGGCTCGACACATAGATATTGTTCACATCGAGCAGCAGGTAGCAGCCCGTGCGCCGCGCCATTTCTGAAAGAAAGTCACACTCGCTCATCTCATCCTCTGGGAAGGTGAGGTAGCTCGACGGATTTTCAAACAGCATCGCGCGGCCAAGCGTCGATTGCGCATGGTCGATATTGTCGCACACCACCTGCAAGGCCTCCCGCGTCAACGGCATGGGCAGGAGATCGTGGCTGTTATGCGCGCTGGTGCGGGTCCAGCACAGGTGATCGGACACCCACAGCGGGTCGATGCGCTGTTCCAGTTGTTTCAGCTTTGCAAGGTAATCCTCATCAAGCCCGCCCGCTGAGCCGATAGACATGGATACGCCGTGAATAATCACCGGCAAGTCGCGCCGCACCTGTTCAAGGATACGAAGCTGCCGCCCGCCTTCGATCATGTAATTCTCGCTGATGACCTCCACGAAATCGACCGGCACATCCCCGGCCAGAAAGTCGTCATAATGCGGGCGCCTCATGCCAAGGCCGAAGCCCGAGAAAGGCGCAATGGGGTCTGGTTGAATGGCCATCGGTCACATTCCTAGCAGATTATGCGCGCGGCCAGAATGCCGCTCGCTTCGCAATGCCATTCGCGCAAATTCGACCCCTCGTTACACCCCCAGCTACAGGCGCATTGCCGAGTGCGATCATGCGATCTTTCAAAAAATTTGTAACCCGATTGCACGGGCCGACGAACCACTGGTCAGTTCCGACACAAACGGAACGCAAATCCGACATCAGCCAGCCCTCTGGCTCCCCATTGGAGACATATCGCATGAACACCAAATCAATCGCTTCGCTTGCAGGTCTTGCTCTTACCGCCAGCATCGCTGCCGGCATGGCCACCACCCCGGTTGCAGCGCAAGGCGCAAAAGAGAAATGCTACGGTATCAGCCTCGCGGGCAAAAATGATTGCGCAGCCGGTCCCGGCACAAGCTGCGCTGGCACCTCGACCCGCGATTACCAGGGCAACGCCTGGAAGTATGTCGACAAAGGAACCTGCACCAGCATCGAGACGCCCAAAGGCAATGGCTCACTGACGCCTATTCGCCGCTAAGCGTCAGGTGCGGCTGGATCCTCCCCCCCCTATGCCCTGTGGTTCCAGCCGCACCGCCCAACCCATGTGCACGCCTCTTGCGCAAGCAACACGCCGGCCAAACCAGCAAACTTGTCAATGCAGCAAAAATGCCGACACTGCGCCCGTCTGAGGCAATCCGATGAGCGCAACCTGCCAGTTTCAGGGAGGACAAAATGAACGCAATCACCAGTGCTTATGCGCGCATCGTGCAGCTTTTATCGGGACCGGTATTCGAAAGCGTCGGCCTGCTTGGCATCAGAGTGGCTCTCGCAGGGGTGTTCTGGCGCTCTTACAAAACCAAGGTCGCCGAGGGCACCTGGTTTACGCCAAACGAATTCCTGCCCTTCCTGTTTCAGGACGAATACGCCGGGCTCCCCATCCCGACCGACATCGCAATGCCGATGACGATCTATGCCGAGTTTTTCTTGCCGCTCCTGCTATTCGCAGGGCTGTTCACGCGGTTTGGCGCGGCGGCGCTCGCGGTGATTGCGATTGTCATCCAGATCTTCATCTACCCAACGTCAGCCCACTTCTGGGGCTGGGCGCTTGGTATCATCGCCATGGCGTTCATCCTGATCATCCGCGGCGGCGGAATGTTCGCACTTGATCGCCTGTTCGACCGCTTCCTTGCCGGCAAGGCTGATTAATCATGGTCGCCGACGAGCCTACCTTCGCGCGGCTGATGCAGGCAGCACAAAATGGCGATAAAGCCGCCACGAACGTGCTGCTTTCGGAGGCCGGCTTGTGGCTTGAGCGCTATTTCAGACGGCGCATGCCTCCCCACGCGATTGATGATCTGGTGCAGGATGTGATCATCTCCTTGTATACCAAACGTGCAACGTGGGACCCATCGAGGCCTTTCCTGCCGTGGCTTGCAGCCATCGCTCGCTATCGCTGGGTCGATCACCTTCGCAAGATCTACAAGCATGAGAGCAAGGAACTCATGGAAGACGACGCGGCGCAGGACAGCGACGAAGATGTGGTGATGGCGCGGATCAGCCTTGATCGCCTTTTCGGGCAATTGCCCGAACGCCAGGCCGAGGTGATCGAGATGGTCAAGATTTCCGGGCTTTCGATCAAGGAAGCCGCAGACAAAACGGGCCAGAGCGAAAGCCTGGTCAAAGTGAATATCCATCGCGGGCTCAAGAAGCTGGCTACGATGGTTGAGAAAGCAGAATAAAATGGACAAATACAAAGCCCGCGAAGACCTGATCGCCGCCCTGACCGAGGATGTGAGCCCGGTTAAGCCGGTGCGTCCGCATGAAGGCGCAGCGATGATTGTTTTTGCCAGCGTCGCGGCGTCAATCGCCTGTCTTGTCATCTTCGGTTTCTGGCAAGGAATGATAAACGGTGAGGCCTCGCCCTATTTCTGGATCAGCAATGGGCTGCTCGCGCTGGCCGGAGCGGCATCGACAAGCGCGCTTGTATCAAGCGTGCTCCCGCGTGTGGGCGCGCATGGCTCTGCACCGCTATGGAGCGTGGCGATGCTCGCGGTCCTGCCCTTTGCGGCGATCATCGCGTTCCTGTCGTATGAGGCAGGGCACAATCACGGCATCGGGATGAGCGATCCGGGCCTCATGTATGGAGAGTGTGCGCTCTATGGTTTCATGGCAAGTCTGGTGGTTGCTGGCGCTGCCATCGCATTTGTTCGCCGCGGCGCTCCGGTTTCGCTTAACCGGTCAGGGTGGTTGATCGGCCTTGCCAGCGGCTCATTGGGCGCGCTTGCCTATAACATCACCTGTCCGATAGATTCGCTGATGCATGTTGGCATTTGGCACGTTCTGCCGGTCTTTATTGCCGCCCTCTTCTGGCGCTACGCCGCGCCGCCGCTCATCCGTTGGTAAGGATGCCGAATTAAGCCTCTCGCCTTTCCCCTGTCCTCGACATAGTCGCTGTCGAAGAAGCCGACTGTGACGAGGAAGGCAAGGATGAGCATCGCAAATTCGCCCGCGTCCTCGACAAAAACGAGGGCCGCGTGAAAGGCAGCGCCCTGTTCCCCCCAAACGACCAGAAGATCGACGACCACACCAAAGAAAGCAGCGCCAGCCACGCAGGCGGCAAGAATGAGCGAAAAGGACAGCGCGCGCGGGGAAGCGCTGCGCAAGGTCATCACCATGGCAGCGAGCCACAGCCCGCCGATAGCGATCATAAGCGCGGCCTCGGCGATGTGGCTGGGTTCGACCGGGACGAAACGCATCCACTCGAGCGCAGGGCCAAACGCCTCGCCAAAACCCTCGTGGACTTCGCTCCAGTTGTCGAGCGTGAGCCAGCCGAACAGAACCGCATTGGCAAGGTATACGGGCGCACGCTTATGGCTCCATAAAAGCAGCGTCATCACCGCAACCGCGCCCGTCATCGAATATTCGAGAAACTCGCCAAAGCCCCTGTCCGAGGCAAGGTAGAACTGCACCGGAAGCTCTGCATCGGTCAGCGAGCCGTAGTGGGCGGCGACATCGAGACCGATGAGAACACCGGCGTAAGGCAAAAGGACGAAGGCCGCGATAAGGCTTGCCCTCGACCGGGAAATCTGGACCAGAAGTGCCAGCGCCGGTGCGCCCGCGTTTTTGATGATTGAAAAGATTGGATTTTCCCTTCCCTGCACGAATATCTGCCTTACGGCTGACATAATCTCAGACAATCGGGTTGGGGCTGTTGTGCCCTTCTGGGCCACTGGGCCGGGAAAGTCTTACTCGTGCCCTTTGCGTGCCAAGAGATACCATTGCTCCCCGGGTAGAGCAGGCCTATATGAGGCCCCATGTCTGTTAGACCTTGGCGCGATATCGAAAGGCGGGAATGCCGCCAGATCATGGTGGGCGATGTGCCCGTAGGTGGCGGAGCTCCGATCACCGTTCAAACCATGACCAACACCCCCACCGAAGATGCGGTGGCAACGCTTGACCAGATCAGGCGGTGCGAAGAGGTGGGCTGCGATATCATTCGCGTCTCGTGCCCGACCGAAGAATCGACCAAAAGCTTCGCCAAGATCACCAAGGCGGCGCGCATACCGATCGTTGCCGACATTCACTTTCACTATAAACGCGCGTTGGAGGCCGCCGATGCGGGCGCGGCGTGTTTGCGGATCAACCCCGGCAATATCGGTTCGTCGCAGCGCGTTGCCGAAGTGGTGCGGGCGGCGAAAGCCAACGGCTGCGCGATCCGGATTGGCGTGAACGCTGGTTCTCTTGAGAAGGATCTGCTCGAAAAATACGGAGAGCCTTGCCCCGAGGCGCTGATCGAAAGCGCGCTTGATCATATCAAGCTTTTGCAAGACCACGATTTTCACAATTTCAAGGTCGCGGTGAAGGCATCGGACGTGTTCCTCGCGGTTGCAGCCTATCATGGCCTTGCCGAGGCAGTGGATTGCCCGCTGCACCTTGGCATCACCGAGGCAGGTGGGCTGATCGGCGGAACGGTCAAATCCTCTATCGGTATGGGCTCGCTTCTTTGGGCTGGCATTGGCGACACCATTCGCGTCTCGCTCTCGGCTGAGCCCGAGGAAGAGGTCAAGGTCGGCTATGAGATGCTCAAATCGCTCGGCCTTCGGACCCGAGGGGTCAGGGTTGTTTCGTGTCCTTCATGCTCGCGGCAAGGTTTTGACGTGATCCGCACGGTCGAAACTCTCGAAAAGCGCCTTGAGCACATCAAAACGCCCATGAGCCTTTCGGTCCTTGGCTGCGTTGTCAACGGTCCGGGTGAAGCGCGTGAGACCGACATTGGATTGACCGGCGGCGGCAACGGCAAACACATGGTTTATCTCTCCGGCGTCAAAGCCCACGCGATTGAGGATGAAGATATGCTCGCCCACATCGTCAAGCTGGTCGAGGATAAGGCCGCAGCCATCGAAGCAGGCGAAGCGACCGCATTCGATCCGCACGCAGCAGAAGCCGCTGAATGATCAAGGCGATTGTGTCCGGCTTTGCCGCCGCGCTCCTGGTTGTTGCCGGAACGGCCTTTGCGCAAGATGAAAGCGGTCATGACTACCCCGAGGCGCGCCTCTATGATGTGAGCGACGACGCGATGGCCGATGTCCATGCGGCCCTTGCCCGCGCTTCTGCGAACGGAAAACGGGTGCTTGTCGCCTTTGGTGGCAATTGGTGCCATGACAGCCGCGCCTTTGCCGGCTGGACTCAAGACAAGCGCATCGGCGCTCTTATCGATGAGCGTTTCGAGCTCGTTTTTGTCAATGTCGGTATCCCCCAGGAAGGTGATGGCCATAACGGGCACATCCTCGAACGCTTTGGCATGGGCGAACAGGTGGGGACACCGCTTGTCCTTGCGTTGACCGCGAGCGGCGAGGTGATCAACGCCGAGACCGCGCAAAGCTGGCGCAACACCGCCAGCCGCAGCGAAGACGATATATACAATGAATTGGAAAAGCTGGCGAAATGATCAAGGCCTTCGCAAACAGATTTCTCGAAACCGCGCGCGACGGCATTGCAATCTGGTGGTTGGCGCCAATCATTCCCGCTCTGGTCGTGATCCCCGAATTCGCCCAACACGTTGCCGAAATCCAGTTGGGGATGTTCGCAAGCGAAGAGCAGGCCAAGCTTGCCTCGGAATCCTCGACCCGCATGACGTTTGGCTATATGAAGATTGCCGGTCTGGTCCTTGCGTTTCTGGCGACAATCCGGTTTTGGGGCGCGCGCAGCTTTGGCCACAAATGGTGGGACTTGCGAACGGTTGTCTGGGTGCCGCTTCTCATCGCAATTGTCCTGATTGTCGCAACCTCCTTTCCCGGCACGCTCGCCGAGCCCTACATTGGCGCAGAGCAAGCCGGATATATCGACATTGCCTTTGCGCTTGCGACCCTGCCGCTGTTTACAATGTTGGTGAGAGCCCTTGCCGGCGATCAAAATACCGGTCTCAAACATGCGTTTCGCACCGGTTGGTTTGCATCCATTCGCATGGTGCTGTTCGCGGCCATATTTTGGGTCCCGCTGCAATGGCTTCACGGTGAACTTCACACTTGGGCCATTGGTGCAAGTGTGTCTCTTGTGTGGATCATGATGATAATTGACAGCCTCGTCGTCGGACTTCTCGCCACCTATGCCGGGACCGCGTTTCACCACGGGTCGAAGTTGTTGAGCGAGCCTGTCGGCTCCGTTGCACAGTCGGCATAGCGCGTGCTGGCGAGGTCATGATCGAGGCGCTGCTTCTCGCACTCGCCCTTGCGATGGACGCCTTTGCCGTGGCGCTGGTGCAAGGGGCAAGGGTAAGGCCCGGCGCTATCCCGACCCTTGCCATCGCGTTGGCCTTTGGCGCGGCGCAAGGGCTTATGGCGCTGATCGGCTGGGGATTGGGTGAGGCGGTGATCGCCTATATCGAGGCATTCGACCATTGGATTGCCTTCGCACTTCTCACCTTTATCGGCGTCCAGATGATACGCGCCGACGAACACGATGAAGCCGCGCGTCCGCTCATCGGGTTTGGCCTGTTTGCCGCAGCCATCGCCACCAGCATTGATGCACTCGCCGCCGGGATCACGCTGCCAACGCTTACCGCACCCCCGCTGCTTGCCGCCGGAATGATCGCTTTGGTGACGTTGATCCTATCGCTTGGAGGGGTGCAAGTGGGCAGGATTGCGGGCGAGCGTTACGGGCGGCCCGCAGAGGTTTTGGGCGGGGTTGTCCTCATCGCGCTGGGCTTCAAGATTTTGGCCGAGCATTCAGGCTGGCTGTAAATATGCTTCATGTCGTCCACCATCCCGACTACATGGCCCCGCGTCCTGAGCGTGGGACGTTCAAGTTCGACAAATATTTCCTCGTGATGGAGGAGTTGCGCGCGTCCGGTACGCCGATGACGGAACACGCGCCCGAACCCTGCCCGCGCGAATGGCTCGAAGCGGTGCATGACCCTGACTATGTTGATGAGGTTTTCCGCGCCCAGGTCCCTCACGAAAAAGAGCGCCGCATCGGCTTTCCCGTAACCAACGCCATTCGCGACCGTGTGCGCCACACCAATGGCGGCACCTGGCTTGCTGCACAGCTTGCCATGCAGCACGGCTATGCCGCGAACTCGGCAGCGGGAAGCCACCATGCTCTGGCCGAAACAGGCGCCGGATATTGCGTATTCAACGACCTCGCTGTCGCGGCAAACCGGTTGATCGCGCAAGGAGACGCGAGGCGCATCGCGATTATCGACCTTGATGTGCACCAAGGGGACGGCACCGCCTCCCTCACCGCCGGGCGCGAGGATATTGTGACCCTTTCTGTCCATGCGGAGAAGAATTTTCCGGTGCGAAAGGCGCGCTCCAATATCGATATCGGCCTTCCCGACGGCACCAATGATGCGGCCTATATCGCAGTCCTCGAAAACCACATCCCCAAACTGCTCGATCGGTTCAAACCTGACTTTGTATTCTATCAGGCGGGCGTCGATCCGCATGAAAATGACAAGCTGGGCCGCCTCGCATTGAGCGACGATGGTTTGATTGCGCGCGACACATTTGTCGTGCGAGAGGCCCGCAAACGCGGGCTTGCCATCGCCTCTGCGCTTGGTGGCGGATACGGCGCCGATCAACGCGAAGTTGCCGCACGCCATGCCCGATCAATGGTAGCAATGGCGCGGGAGAACGCAGCGCACAAGGTGCACGGTTAGGGCACCTTAAACCTTTCGTGTGTAGGCGTTGCGTCCATGATCGGACGCTATCTCGCCCTGGCCGCAGGGGTCTGCCTTTTCGCTGCACTCTTCGCCGCAGGTTCAAAGACTGGTGATTCATCGTCAGGTGAACAATGGGTTCTCAGGCAATCAGCCAACGCCAATGCCGTGCAACGCCCGAACACCGTGCAGGCGGCAGACAGCGACTGGTATTCGGGCACCCACACATTGTCGCGTGACTATGACGGGCATTTCTACGCAAACGCCAATGTGAACGGGCGCACAATCCGCATGATGGTCGACACAGGCGCAAGCGTCATTGCACTCACCGGCACTGATGCGCGTGCCGCCGGGCTTTACTGGGACCAGAGCGAGGTGCGCCCCATCGGACGCGGGGCAAGCGGCGATGTTTATGGTGTCGTGCGCAGCCTCGACGTGGTCGACATCGGCGGTTTCACAAAGCACAATGTGCGCGCGATCGTGGTGCCGGAGGGCCTCGATACATCGCTGCTTGGTCAATCATACCTTGGCCAGATCGCCTCGGTCGAAATCCAGGGCAATCAATTGCGTCTGAGCGGCGGTTAGACCTTCACCTCATCGCAGCGACGGGTCGAAGTAAACATCAATGTAATCGGTGAGATAATCGCACCATTCGAATTCGCGCAAGCGATAGTAGGAGCGGTTCTGGGTCACCTCGAACCGCCATGTTCGCGTGTCGCGGCATACGCGCTCGGCATCGGGCGCGCCTCTCATTCTGATTGTGCCCTGAAAGTCGAAATAGTCGGTCCCGATTTCGGTGATAAACCCCTCAAGATCGAGCACTGCACCGCCATCGCTTTTCTGCCCGCCAAGAAGCGTCCAATACCCCCCTTCGACAACCGCCACCCATACCGGCCCGCGCTTGTCCCAATCAATCCATTGGAGGGTAACGCCTTGATTTTGCATGAGCCGCATCATCCCCAACTGATCGAAGAGGCGGGTTGGCTGATCCGGAATTTCGGCTGTTTCGACGGTGATCGTATGTGGCACATCCTCGCGGCTGGAGCGGAGGACCTTGAGCTTGGACAGGGCCGGGACTTCGGAGGCCGAAGGCACCTGTTGCGAGGTAGGTTCGGCATGAGCAAGGCCCGCACTGCCAGCTGCCAGAAACCAAAATCCCGCAAAAATCGTGCACAGGCGTGATAGACGACGCATAAGTGATCTCTCCCTTGCGATTCGAGTGACACTATAGACCCTTAGCCGTTGCGAAGGATAAATCAGTCCCATGAATTCCCACGAAACCGATTATCTGGTCATTGGCGCTGGCGCTGTTGGGATGGCTTTTGTTGACACGCTTCTCGACGAAGACCCGACAAGCCACGTTACCATCATCGACAAGCACGCGCGGCCCGGCGGGCACTGGAATGACGCATACTCGTTCGTGACCCTGCACCAGCCAAGCGCGACCTATGGCGTAAACTCGATGGAGATGTGCCCTGACCGCGTGGACACCGATGGACACAATAAGGGGCTCTATCCGCTCGCCAAACACGCTGAAATCCTTGCCTATTACAGCAGGCTCATGAGCGAGCGGTTTGTGCCATCGGGGCGCGTCACCTACTTGCCGCTAACCGAATACACTGGCGGCGGTGAAGGCGAACACACCGCGCGCAGCATCCTTTCAGGTCAGGAGCACAGCTTCAAAGTGCGGCGCAAGCTGGTCGATGGGACCTGGTTCAAGACCAGCGTGCCTTCGACCCACAAGCCCGCTTTTGACATCGCCGGGGGCACTCGCTTTGCAACTCCCGGAGACTTGCCGCGCCTCTGGATGGATACAGACAACCTGCCGCAGCATTACTGCGTTATCGGGGGCGGGAAGACCGCGATGGATACCGCGGTCTGGCTGCTTGAAGCGGGCGTTCCCGCTGACAAGATCGACTGGGTTCGTCCACGCGACAGCTGGATGTTCAACCGCAAACTTCTCCAGCCCGCCAAGCATCACATCGAAGACCTCGTGCAATTCCAGATTGATCTCGTCGAATGTGCCAACGGTTCGGAAAACGGCGACGAGATGTTCGCGAAACTGGGTGAACGCGGCACGATGCTGCGGCTTGATGAGAGCGTGACGCCTAAAATGTTCCACTTCGCGGTGATTTCGGAAGGCGAAGTCGCGCTGCTCAAACAGATCACACGGGTTCATCGGAAAAAGCGGGTTACAGCGCTTGAACCTGCTGCGATGACACTGGGCGACGAGCGGGTAGAGATGCCCGAAGGCTCGCTTTTCATTGATTGCACGGCAAGCGCTGTTCCGTTTGAACAGCGCGACAAGACCCGTCCGTTTTTCGATGGCGACACGATCACGCTTCAGCTCGCACAGGTGCCATTTGTGCCTTACAGCGCCGCTCTGGCCGCCTTTATCGAGGTTCATTTCGACAGCGATGAAGAGAAGAACAACCTCGTGCCGCCTGCACCGCTTACCGATACGACCGACACCTATCCTTATGCGATGATGGCCAATCTGATGAGCACCGCGATCCTTTCAGGCAATGAAAAGACCAACGCTTTCAACGCGAAAAGCCGCCTACACCCAACCGGTCCTGCGATCGCGGAAATGATGGCGAAAGGCGATCCACGCCTCGCCGCGCTTGCAAAAGTCGGCCCTAAAATTCAGACCAATATGCCCGGCGTCATCAAATTGGGTATGGCCGCCAAAGCCATTCATGAAGGTGCGACTTAGAGCGGAATTCACTGGAACCCCATTTTCCGTTATGTATTATTAGCAATATGAACCGCCGCGACCTTCTTAAAAGCTCTTTGACCGCTGGCCTTGCGCTGGCGGGGTCGGCAGTGGTGCCCGCGCTTCCGGCCAAACTGGCGGCGCAACCTCGCAAGGGCACACCGCGTGACCGGGCTTTGTTCGATGTTGCCAGAACCCAGCTTGACCGGGCGGGCGCGGATATCTGGCGCCGCGATATCGTCGGCATTTGCGATTACGGCGTGCATTCGGCGCGCCAACGGTTCTACCTCATCAACCTTGGTCTAGAGGAAGTTCAGGCCTTCCACGTCAGCCACGGTGCGGGCTCAGATCACAATCACGACGGCTGGCTTGAAAAATACTCCAATGTCGAAGGCTCCAACGCGACCAGTCGCGGCGCCTATGTCACGTGGGAGTGGTATCAGGGCAAATATGGAACGTCAGTGCGCCTCGGCGGATTGGATGAAACGAATGACGCCGCGCTTCGCCGGTACATCGTGATCCACCGCGCAGCCTATGCAGAGCCATCGCATTTGCAACGTTGGGGCAAGATGGGCCGTTCAAACGGGTGCTTTGCCTTTGGCAGTCAGGATTTCCGCGAAATCTTGCTCAACCTGTCGGGCGGGCGATTGCTTTATGCCGATAGCTTGGGCCTGCAAGACAACGGTGCGATGCTGACCCGCGAAGAGCAACTGGCGCTGGCGGATGGAGATAACAGGCAAATGCTCTCCGCCGACCATTCGGCAGAGGCGCAGAGGCGTATTCCGGGCGCGTTCTAGCGCCTGTTACCCCGCGCGAGGATCATCCTCAATCACGATAACCTCGTCATCGCTTTCACCTGAGCGGTTCTGCACGCGCGGCTTGTCGAGGCTCGCCAGAACCGGTGCGTCGCGGCCATAAATGTCGTCAAACTGGCGCAGGTTACCGTCAATATCGACCCCCATGGTGAAGTAGGTGATATAAGCCTCCCATGGGCGCTTGTTCTCGACCTTGGTGTATTTGCCGGAGGTTGCGATTTCGACCGCCTCTTCCTTCGATGCACCTTTGCCAAGGATCGCCATGGTGATCGCCAGCTCCAAAGCGCGCTCTGTGCGGATACAGCCGTGTGAAAGCGCGCGCATATCGTTGTTGAACAAATGGCGCGACGGCGTGTCGTGGAAAAAGATTGCGTGGCGGTTGGGCATCTCCAGCTTCATCCGGCCAAGCGAATTGGTGGGGCCGGGTTGCTGCACCACGCTGACATAACCGTTGGCGCCCTTGGTCGCGACATAGCCTTTGCTTCGCGCCCACGCTGGATTGCCGAGCACACGTGCGCCCAGACCTTCGCCCTTCACGATGGATTGCGGGACGGTCCAGGTCGGATTGAACACCACGCCTGAAACCGTTTCCGCCAATTGCGGGGTTGCAGTGCGGCCGGGCTTACCAACAACAGTGCGGTAAGTGCTGATGATCTTGTCAGCGACCGTCAGGCGCAATTGATATTCGGGTACATTGGTGATGAGATATTGCCGCCCCAGATCGCGCGCGAGCCAGCGCCAGCGGTCCATATTGGCGCGGATAAGCTTGCGCTTGGCGGTTTGTTCCATCGGGGTCGCGGCAAGCTCTGCCTTCAAAGCCGCATAGTCGGGGTGGGTTGGATTGAGTTCTTCGAGAGTGCCGGCGATATCGCCGCTTGAAACCGCTTGGGCCAGAAGATCGCGTGAACGCAGGCGATTGCGATCAGGATCAACGACAAACCACTGCACCCGCGCCTCTGCCGGGGTGCGGCCATCGCGCAGGTCCTCAACCAGCCAGACGAAGGTTTTCGACGCGAGGCTGTCGAGCGCCTCGGACGGGCCTTGCGCTGCAAGGTTACGAAGACCAGCCGCGTCGTAATCGCCGGGATTGAGGCCTTCTGCCGCGATACCCTCGATCACTTCGATAAGCGCAGCGACCTTTTCGCCGTCCCAGCTTTCCACCATCGGCCCGGGAGGCGCCAGATCGCCTTGGACGAGTGGTTCAGACACCATTTGCGGGAAAGCTTCGTCAAACTTTGCATCCGCTGGAGTTTCTACCGCTTCAGCTGGCGCATCGGCAGCACGCTGTCCGGTCACTTGCCCCTGCGCCGCCGCACCGTTCGGCACCAAGCCGGTTGCGAGCACGCTCGTGCCTGCAACCAGCCCTGCAATAATCCCAAAGCGCTTGCTCATCGTGTCTTTCCAAAATTGTGTGCTCAAATCGAGCATGATCCTAGCCCCGCCGACATAAATATATCGGCTTTCTTGTCGTGTCTATCCAACATGGCAGCTTACCTCGCGATGAATTGCCCGAAGAAGAGCCTCTTGTGCGTGACGAAACAGCGGGGGCCGATTAGACATCCGCCTTGTCATGGACAGCGATTCCCCCTCTTCCCGGTTCTTGCCGATTGCTGCTGCCGCGCTGGGCATTGCGTTTCTGTCGTCGATGGACGCCTTCATGAAGGAGGCAGCGCTCCTCACCGGCACATATACAGCGACGATGGCGCGCTCGCTTGTCGGCCTTGTAATCATTGCGCCTTTCTGGTTGTGGCGATGGCAGGGCTGGCCGTCGCGCGCAGCGATGAAACTGCATCTGGAACGCGGCGCGATCAGCGCGGTCATGGCGCTTTCATTCTTTTATTCGATCACCAAACTGCCTTTGGCAGAAGCCATCGCTATCAGCTTCATCGCGCCTCTGATCGCACTTTATCTTGCCCGGGTTTTGCTGGGCGAAGTTATCCAGCCAGCCGCAATTTTTGCCAGCCTTCTGGGCTTTGCCGGGACGATCGTGATTGTCAGCGGCAAAATGGGTCAGGGTGATTTTGATCGTGATGCGATGCTTGGCATTGGCGCAGTGCTGTTTTCAGCGATGCTTTACGCTTACAATTTCATCGTCATTCGAAAGCAGTCGCAAGCGGCCGGGCCGCTGGAAATTGCAACCTTCCATTCGGGTGTTGGCGGACTGATTTTCCTTGTCGCGGCCCCGTTTTTCGCAACGCCCCTCGAACAAGCCGCATGGGGGCCCCTCATTGCAGCGGGCCTCCTCACCGTTTGCGGAGCGATGGCGCTCGCCTGGGCCTATGCGCGCGCCGAGGCGCAGGTGCTGGTGCCGATCGAATATTCAGGGTTCCTGTGGGCTAGCGCGCTGGGCTGGCTCTTTTTCCAGGAGACGGTAACATGGCCAACTCTCGCAGGCACCGGGCTGATTGTCGCAGGCTGCCTGCTGACGACCCGCAGAGCTAAAGCGGCCAAGGCCCCGGCCTAACCGCTTAAATTTGGAACTTTTGCCCCATAGAGATGTCCTTGAAGAAAGGACGCCTTCTACCCATTTTCAAACGTAACAAAGACCAGGGGATCAACGCAGATGACAGCCACCGGAAAAGACAGCCTCTCCACCCGTGCGACATTTGATGTGGGCGGCAAAACTTTCGCTTACTATTCGCTTGATAAAGCAAGCGAACAATTGGGCGATATCTCGCGTCTCCCGATCTCGATGAAAGTGCTGCTTGAGAACCTTCTGCGGTTTGAGGACGACGGGTTTACCGTCGGACGCGAAGATATTCAGGCGCTGGTCGATTGGCAGAAGAACCCTGATACAGGCGGCGAAATCCAATATCGCCCTGGCCGTGTTCTGCTTCAGGATTTCACCGGTGTGCCTTGCGTGGTCGATCTGGCTGCCATGCGCGATGCTATCAAGAGCCTGGGCGGTGACACCGACAAGATCAACCCGCAAGTGCCCGTGAACCTGGTCATTGACCACTCGGTCATGGTCGATGAATTCGGCCACCCGCAAGCGATGGAAGCCAATATGGCGCTCGAATATGAGCGCAACGCGGAGCGTTATGACTTCCTCAAATGGGGCGCTGAAAGCTTTGAGAATTTCTCCGCTGTTCCTCCGGGCACCGGCATTTGCCACCAGGTGAACCTTGAACATATCGCCCAAGGCGTCTGGACGAGCCAGGATGAAAATGGCGAGCACATCGCCTATCCCGACACATGCGTTGGTACAGACAGCCACACCACCATGATCAACGGCCTTGGCGTTCTTGGTTGGGGTGTTGGCGGTATCGAGGCAGAAGCAGCGATGCTGGGCCAGCCGATCTCGATGCTCATCCCGAAAGTCGTGGGCTTCAAGCTTACCGGCAAAATGGCCGAGGGCGTGACCGCGACCGACCTTGTCCTGACCTGCGTTCAAATGCTTCGCGAAGTCGGCGTTGTTGGCAGCTTCGTGGAATTCTACGGCGAAGGTGTCGCCAATCTGACCCTCGCCGACCGCGCAACGATTGCCAACATGGCGCCAGAATATGGCGCGACCGTCGGCTTTTTCGGGATCGACGACAAGACCATCGATTACATGCGCCTGACCGGCCGGCCAGAAGAAACCATCGCTCTGGTTGAAGCTTACGCCAAGGCGCAAGGGATGTGGTTCGATCCGGCAAACGAGCCTGTCTTCTCCAAGACGCTTGAACTTGACGTGAGCGCCGTTGTGCCCAGCCTTGCCGGACCAAAGCGCCCGCAGGACCGCGTGACTCTGCCGATGGTGGATGAACTCTTCAACGAAGACTTGGCCAAGGTTTATTCCAAGAGCGAGCCCGTCCGTGTGGATGTTTCGCTTTCCGACCACGATATCGGCGATGGCGATGTCGTGATCGCAGCAATCACCAGTTGCACCAACACATCGAACCCCGATGTGATGATTGCAGCCGGTCTTGTCGCGAAGAAAGCGAACGAACTCGGCCTTCGCCCCAAACCGTGGGTCAAAACCTCGCTTGCGCCTGGCTCTCAGGTGGTGACCGATTACCTTGAAAAATCAGGGCTTCAGGATCATCTTGATGCGATCGGATTTGATCTTGTGGGTTATGGCTGCACGACCTGCATCGGTAACTCGGGCCCGCTTGCGCCCCCGATCAGCGAAGCGATTAACAACAACGATATCGTTGCGGCCAGCGTTCTTTCGGGCAACCGCAACTTTGAAGGGCGCGTATCGCAGGATGTGCGTGCAAACTTCCTTGCCTCGCCTCCTTTGGTGGTTGCTTATGCGCTCAAAGGTACGGTGACACAGGACATCACCGAAACGCCGATTGGCCAGGACCAGAACGGCAATGACGTGATGCTTGCTGACATCTGGCCTTCCAACGCCGAAATCGCAGAACACCGTGCGGCCAATATCGACCGCTCGATGTTCGAGGCACGCTATGCCAATGTGGAGCAAGGCGACGAACACTGGCAGGCGATGATGGTCGAGCCGTCAGACACCTATCAATGGCGCGCAGGATCGACCTATATCGCCAATCCGCCCTATTTCGAGGGCATGGAAATGACGCCGGCGCCAATCCTCGATATTGTCGATGCAAAGCCGCTTGCCATTCTTGGCGATAGCGTGACCACGGACCACATCTCTCCTGCCGGCGCGATCAAGGAAGACAGTCCCGCAGGCGAATATCTGAAGAGCAATCAGGTCTCGAAAAAGGACTTCAACTCCTATGGTTCGAGGCGCGGCAATCACAATGTGATGATGCGCGGCACTTTCGCCAATATCCGCATCAGGAACGAAATGGTCCCCGGCGTTGAAGGCGGCGAGACGACCTACAAGGGCGAACGGATGCCGATTTTCGATGCAGCGATGCGCCACAAGGAAGATGGCACGCAGCTGATCGTGGTGGGCGGCAAGGAATATGGCACCGGTTCATCGCGCGATTGGGCGGCTAAAGGCACCATCCTTCTGGGCGTTCGCGCCGTAATCGTTGAAAGCTATGAGCGTATCCACCGCTCGAACCTCGTGGGCATGGGCGTCCTTCCGCTCCAGTTCAAGGAAGGCGACACGCGAGAAACGCTCGCTATCAATGCGGATACGACCTTCTCGATTAAGGGACTTGCCGATCTGAAACCGGGCCAAGAGGTCGAGGTTGACGCGACGCGCGATGACGGGACCAAGTTTACCTTCACCGCTCTTTGCCGTATCGATACCGAGAACGAAATGGAGTATTACCGCAATGGCGGCATTCTGCATTACGTGCTTCGCAAACTCGCAGCGTAGAAGGACACGCGGGAAATGGTGAAACGTTTCGGTCTTGGCTTCATCGCACTTCTGACGCTCTCGGCCTGCACGCCAAGCGATGGCAACAGCGATGATGCCCCGGACCGTTCGCCTTTCGGCTATGAATTTGCCTAGGCTTTAGCCCCGGCACTCCCGCGCAAGCGTAAAGAAAAGGGCGGCTCCCGCAATCGGGAAGCCGCCCTTCTTTTTGCCACCCCGTCTTGAGGGGAAGACTTAGACTTTCGCGCCCACAGCGCCCTTGACCGCCTTCGCACCGAAGGCACGGCGCGAGAGGATCGCACCTGCCGCCAGGCCGAAGAGGATCATCATCGGCGGCGCTGGCACATCGGTGCCGCCGCTGGTCGATGTCGTGCCGCCACTTGACGAACTGGACGAGGATGAGGAGCTGCTGCTCGATGAGCTGGACGATGAGCCGGTGCTCGACCCCGTGCTGGACCCGGTGCTTGATGAAGAGCTCGAGCTAGAAGACGAACCGCTGGTCGAGGTCGATGTCGTTGCGCCAACGCCCGAGGTGCTCGATGAGCCCGAACTGCTGCTCGAAGACGAGCTTGAGCTGGACGACGAACCCCCGTTGGAACCGCCATTCGATCCACCGTTCGATCCGCCCGAACTGCTGCTCGACGAACTGGAACTGCCGCTTGAGGAGGAGCTTGACGAGCCCCCGTTGGAGCCACCGTTCGAGCCGCCATTGCTGCCGCCGCTAGACGAAGACGAACTGCTTGAGCTCGATGAGGAACTGGAGCTCGAAGACGAGCCGCCATTGGAACCGCCGTTCGACCCACCGTTGGAGCCGCCCGAACTGCTGCTTGAAGAGCTTGAGCTGCCGCTCGATGACGAGCTTGATGAACCACCATTGCTGCCGCCGGAACCACCGTTCGAACCGCCGCTTGATGACGAAGAGCTGGAGGACGACGAGCTTGAAGAAGACGACGAGCTTGAACCGCCCGTAGTCGAACCGCCCGGATGTGGGTCACCGCCATTGCTGCCGCCCGAGCCGCCGCTGGACGACGAGGAGCTGCTGGAACTCGAGCTGGAGCTCGATGACGAAGAACTTCCGCCTGAAGAGCTTGAACCGGACGAACCGGAACCGCCGCTTGAAGTCGAAGTGGTCGAGCCGCCCGAAGAAGACGAGCTGCTCGAGGAAGAGCTGCTTGAAGACGAAGAGCTGGAGCTCGACGAAGAACCGCCACCCGTGCTGGTGCTCGACACATTGCCTGACGTGCTGGAAATGTTGCCCGAGGTCGTGCTCGTGCTCGATACATTGCCGGAAGTCGTCGAGGTGCTGGTGCTTGATACGTTACCCGATGTGGTGCTGGTCGTGCTCGACACATTGCCCGAAGTGGTCGAAGTGCTCGACACGTTACCCGAGGTTGTCGAACTCGACACATTACCAGACGTGGTCGACGAAGTGCTTGAGACATTGCCCGAGGTCGTGCTCGACACATTGCCCGAGGTGCTGCTGGACACATTGCCGGACGTCGTGCTCGAAACGTTGCCCGAGGTGCTGCTTGAGACGTTGCCTGATGTCGTGGTGGTCGTCGTGGTCGTTGTGCTCGTCGGGGTTCCGCCCGAACTTGTGCCACCTGACGTGCTCACATCACCTGAAGTGCTGGAGCTTGAACCGCCAGTGCTCGTGCTGCCGCCGCTGGTGCTTGTGCTCGAACCGCCCGAACCACCGCTTGAGGAGGTGGTGCTGTTGTCGATGATGATATCGCCAACGCCGCCACCGCCGCCGCTGCCACCGAAGAAGCCGCCGAAGAAGCCTCCACCAAAACCGCCGCCAAAACCGCCGCCTACGGAAACCGGGCCGGCGTAGCCTCCACCGCCGCCGCGAATCGGCGGCAAGGGTGGCAGAGGCGCCGGTGCATAGGCGACCTGCGCAATCGGCGGGCATTCCTCGTCGTTGTAATAGGCTTCAACCGCGCCTGCCGGAACAGGGCCAGCGTCCGCGACAACACCGCGGGCGTCCAATGGACGATATCCGCCTCGAACTGGTTCACACTCAATCGTGCGCTCGACAATGCGGCGACGACGATCGGGTTCGGTGATGATGCGATCGCGATCGGTCTTCACATAGCGCGGTTCGCCAACCACCCCTTGTGTTTTGACATAACGCGGTTCGGCAACCGGCAGAGCCTTGGAATCAACCGGTTCGCCCTTCATCTCCGAAGCGAACGCGGGCGAGGCGGTGCTCATCGGCTCGGCCATGCGAACCGCCCCACCCTGCAGAAGCGCAACTCCAGCGACTGTTGCCGCGAGTTTAGCTGATACCATTTTGATCGACATAGACCGGACCTTAGTTTTCTAACCTGTAGGCGCGCCCAATGCGCGCTTTCAGTTTTGGCTATGGTCAGATGATCTTGAAATTGCGTTCACTGCAATGCGGTTAACCATGTCGGAAGGCTGTTAACGGGGCGTTAGCGTGCGAAAGGGGCCGTGTTTCGCGGTGACTGTCCCGTTTTGACACTTAAAAACGTTCAAAAATTAGTCATTTTCATCAAACAGGCTGCTTTGCGACCCCTGCTTGCCCGCGCCCCCGTCGAGAATCGGTTTGGCCATTTCGAGGTGCTCCCAGCCCGCATCGTTAAGCATACGCCCACGCTCCGTGCGCGCGATAAGACCCAGCTGGATGAGGTAGGGTTCGATCACTTCCTCAACCGTATCGCGCTGCTCTGCGAGCCCTGCGGTAAGCGCGGCTGCCCCCACGGGGCCGCCTTTATACGTGGTCGCGATCATGGTGAGATACCGCCTGTCCATCGCATCCAGACCCAGCCGGTCGATCTCGAGCCGGGTAAGAGCATCGTCGGCAATCTTGCGGGTGACAGTGCTTTCGCCGGCCACTTGCGCGAAGTCGCGCACACGCCGCAGGAGGCGTCCTGCAACCCGGGGCGTGCCGCGTGAACGCCGCGCAATCTCGCGCGCGCCCGCGGAGTCTATATTAAGACCCAGAAGGTTCGCCGCCCGCGTGACCACAAGGTCAAGCTCGTCATGGGTGTAGAATTGCAGGCGCACGGGGATGCCGAAACGGTCGCGCAATGGCGTTGTCAGCAACCCTTGGCGAGTGGTCGCGCCGATCAGGGTAAAGGGCGGCAAGTCGATGCGAACACTGCGTGCAGACGGCCCCTCCCCGATGATAATATCGAGCGCGCGGTCCTCCATCGCGGGGTAGAGAACCTCCTCCACCACCGGGTTCAATCGGTGGATCTCGTCGATGAAGAGCACGTCGTGAGGTTCGAGATTGGTGAGGAGCGCGGCAAGGTCGCCAGCCTTGGCAATCACGGGGCCGGAAGTGGCGCGAAAACCTACGCCCAATTCGCCTGCAACGATCTGAGCCAGAGTGGTTTTTCCGAGGCCAGGGGGACCGTGGAACAGCGTATGATCCATAGCTTCCCCGCGCGCTTTTGCGCTGGCGATGAAGACGGACAGATTATCCTTTGCCCCCTCCTGACCGATAAATTCGGCCAGGCGTTTCGGGCGCAGGGCGGTATCCGGATCGCCGGGCTGCGCGTCGCCAGAGTGGATGGGTGGGTCGAGATCGCTCAAAACGGGTTCACCGTGTAGCCTTGCTGCTGAAGCAGCGCATGGGCGGTCATGGCGGAGAGCTGTGTTTCGACGCCGTCGATTAGCTCCTCGGGATTGACCCCTCTTGCAGCCATGCTCTGTCCACAAATGATAAAGCGTACGCCGCGTTCGAGCATGGCTCGCACCATCGCTTCAGACCCGTTGCCTTTGCCTGTCACGAGGTCCCCCGCTGCAGTGCCGTGCACCACCACGACCAGACTGATCCGGTCCTCTGGCACGCCCGCAGCGACGTGCATGTTCATAAAGCGAGCCGCGCTGTCAAAGCCGCGATTGCGAGCACCCTTTTCAGCCGCCGCCGCAACGTCGAACGCGATCTCGAACCGAGAGAAGCTCGGGAGAGGCTCGGCTGTTTCGACCGGCGCATGAGGGCCGAAATCCTCGAACACGGGGCCTGTGGCAAAAGCATCGCGAGATGCCTGCTGCGCCATTGCTGGTGAAACGGCGAGCAGTGCCAAGACTGGTGCAACCAAATTTCTCATGAAGCCGCCTTCTTCAATGCCACTCGAATGAGGTCGCCCTCGGGAGCGTCTTCGCCCAGTTCCGCCTGAGCCTTCGCCACCGCTTGGGCAGCAATTGCAGGCTTGAAGCCGAGGTTTTCGAGCGCGCTCACCGCATCGGCGCTTGCGCTGCCGGCCGCACTGATGGCGCTGGCGGGAACGCCGGCCATTCCGCCGCCCGGAAGCGCGCCGGCCTTGTCTTTCAGCTCGTTGACGATCCGCCCCGCCAGTTTCGGCCCCACGCCATTGGCGCGCGCAACGCTTGCGGCGTCACCTGCCGCGCAGGCATCGCGCAGTTCTCCGGTGGAGAGCGCGGAGAGGATTGCGAGGCCCACTTTGGAGCCTACGCCCTGAACCTGCGTCAACAAACGGAACCAGTCGCGCTCTGCACTCTCGGCAAAGCCCAGCAGGCGCATATCGTTTTCGGACACCTGCATGTCAGTGTGGATGGTGCACCCCTCGCCCACTTCGCCCAGCGCGCTCAGCGTGCGCGCTGAGCAATGGACGAGATAGCCCACCCCTTGGACATCAACGATGGCCCAATCCTCGCCGATGGAGTCCAGCCTGCCAGATAGCTTTGCAATCATGGTTTGTTCTTGAAGGAAACGTGCGTCTTTCGCCAGAGCCAACTCGCCGTTTTGCGCATTTGAAACTCTCGACAAACAGAGCGCACCCGTTATTGGCTTTTGCTCATGAGCTACAACACCTTCGGGCGGGTCTTCCGCTTTACCACTTGGGGAGAAAGCCACGGGCCGGGTCTTGGCGCGGTGATTGACGGCTGCCCGCCGAATATTCCGCTCACCGAGAAGGATATTCAGCCCTTTATGGACGCGCGCCGTCCGGGGCAGAGCAAATATACGACGCAGCGCCAAGAGGCGGATCAGGTGCGCATCATGTCGGGCGTCTTCACCAATGATGAAGGCGTTCAGGTGACCACGGGCACGCCGATCCACCTTATGATCGAGAACACCGATCAACGCTCAAAAGATTATTCCGAGATCGCCAAGGCCTATCGTCCAGGTCACGCGGATTACACTTATGACGCCAAATACGGCATCCGCGATTATCGCGGAGGCGGGCGGTCGAGCGCGAGAGAGACTGCGGCACGCGTGGCGGCTGGGGCGGTGGCGCGTAAAGTGATCCCCGAGGTGACAATCACCGCTTTCCTCTCGGAGCTTGGCGGCGATGCGATCGAGCGCGATGCAATCAATTTTGAGGAAATCGGGAAAAACCCATTTTTCTGCCCCGACAGTTGGGCCGCGAGACGGTGGGAAGAATTGGTCGATAATGCGCGCAAAAGTGGCTCATCATTGGGCGCAATTGTCGAATGTGTTGCCGAAGGTGTCCCCGCAGGTTGGGGCGCGCCGATCTATGCAAAGCTGGACAGCGAACTGGCCGCCGCAATGATGACCATCAACGCGACCAAGGGCATAGAGATCGGCGATGGTTTCGAGGCTGCGCGCCTGACCGGCGAACAAAACGCTGATGCGATGAGCCCCGGCGCAGATGGCAAACCCGTCTATGCCAGCAATCACGCAGGCGGCACGGCTGGCGGCATTTCAACCGGACAACCCGTGGTGTGCCGCGTGGCGTTCAAGCCGACTTCGTCAATCCTTACCCCCGTGGACTCGATCACGTCGGATGGTGAGGCAACGCAGGTCCGCACCAAAGGCCGTCACGACCCCTGCGTCGGCATCCGCGGCGCGCCTGTGGTCGAGGCGATGATGGCGCTGGTGCTGGCGGATCAGAAGCTTCTGCACCGCGCGCAGGTGGGGTAAGCGTTAGCGCAGAAATGGCGCGCTCAGACACGGTGGCGGGCACAGGCACAAAACCTCTTGCGCACCGGCACAATATCTTGGACACAACACCCAACATGGATACCCCCCTCTCTGCGCCAAAAGAGCGCATAAATCCCGACGACCCCCGCGACCTGGCGCGCAAGCTTGCGCGGTTTCGCACGCCTCGGCTGAGCCGCAGCGGGTGGGAATTGGCATCAACTCTTGTGCCGTTCGTCGCCCTGTTCACCGTGATGCTCTTCGCGGTGGAGGCGGGGTATTGGGCAGCGCTTTTGCTCGCGCCCATAGCAGGACTCCTCCTGCTGCGCCTCTTCATCATTCAGCATGATTGCGGGCATGAGGCGTTCTGGAAAAACCGCCACACCAATAACTGGGTTGGCCGCGCTATCGGAGTGCTGACGCTCACCCCGTATGATTGCTGGCGGCGCAGCCATGCGCTGCACCATGCCTCGACCGGCAATCTTGACGCGCGCGGCTTTGGCGATGTCGATACGCTGACGGTGCGCGAATATATGGAGCGCGGCAAAATGGGCCGGCTGTTCTATCGCCTTTACCGCCATCCGGTGACGCTGCTGGGGCTGGGACCAGCATACCTCTTTTTGCTGCGCCACCGACTTCCCATCGGCTTGATGCGCGAAGGCACGCGTTATTGGGTGAGCGCGCTTGCCACCAATCTGGTAACCGCAATCATCCTTGGCGTTCTTGCCTACATCTTCGGAATTGGCGTCACCTTGGCGGTTTTCCTGCCCGTCCTGTTGATTTCGGCCTCGACCGGCGTGTGGCTCTTCTATGTGCAGCACCAGTTCGAGCAGACCCATTGGGACACGCGCGAAGAATGGGAATTTCACGAGCACGCTTTGAAAGGCAGCACCCATCTGGACATGCCAGCAGTGCTGCGCTGGTTCACGGGCAATATCGGCGTGCATCATGTGCACCATCTGATGAGCCGCATTCCGTTCTATCGCCTGCCCGCCGTGCTCAAAGCCTATCCGGAATTGGGCGAAATCAATCGTATCACCCCGCGTCAGACGCCGCGCATGTTTATCCTGACCTTGTGGGACGAGAAAAAGCGCGAGCTGGTCAGCTTTCGCGAGGCAAAGCGATCTTACACGCCTTCGCAATAGGCTGATAACCGGCAACGGCGTGTTGCCGGGCGGTTCGACAATCAGTTTTTCCGATCATCGTAATCGGTTTAATCTGCTTTGTTTCAGCGGCGCGATCACCATCTGCCAATCACCGGGTTCCAACCCGTCCCCTTGTAAGTGGCAACCGGCACCCCTCCCCCCTTAAAGCCGGTTGTCCGCTTACACCTAACCCCCGCGCCCTGCATACCGGGGCATTACCGGGTTTACGGGACCGGAAGTCGCACACCCCTCCCCCTCCAAATGCGGCTTCCGGTCCCACTTTTTCTCAAGGCCTGATCAACGCAATTTCGCGCGAGCATTTTCGTGCGATGGATCGGCTTTGTCGAACACCGCTTCGCTTCATCGCATTTTACGATCAATCTCGACGCATTAATCGTTTGGACCGCACACAACTTCTGCATCATTGTATCGACCATTGGCTGTCCCTCCCTTGCGACGGGCAGCTCGGTTCGATTTGAGAGGAGAAAAGACATGGATGTGAAGACAGGTGAAATGAGCGGCTGCCCCTTCCACGGCGATGGCGGCGCACGCACGCTTCTGGGCCGTCAGAACAAGGATTGGTGGCCGGAGGCGACCGACCTTTCAATTCTGACCGAGCAGGGCAAAAGCGCCAACCCCTACGGCGAGGACTTCGATTATGTCGCCGCCTTCAATGCGATTGACTACAACGCTCTGAAAGAAGACCTCAAGGCGTTGATGACGGACAGCCAGGACTGGTGGCCAGCCGACTATGGTCACTATGGTCCCTTCCTCATCCGCATGGCATGGCACGCAGCGGGCACGTATCGCACGGGCGATGGCCGCGGCGGTGCAGGCAGCGGTCAGCAACGCTTTGCCCCGCTCAACAGCTGGCCTGATAACGGCAACCTCGACAAGGCACGCCGCCTGCTTTGGCCGATCAAGCAGAAATACGGCAAAGGCATCAGCTGGGCCGACCTTTATATCCTTGCAGGCAATGTCGCGATTGAAAGCATGGGCGGCCCCGTGTTCGGATTTGGCGGCGGCCGGTCCGATGTGTTCGAACCTGAGATGGTCTATTGGGGCACGGAAGAGCAATGGGTCGACGAAGGCGTCGAAACCCGCATCATCCCTGACGAAGGCAAGGCGCTCGAAAACCCGCTGGCTGCGATCCAGATGGGTCTTATCTACGTCAATCCGGAGGGTCCGGGCGGCAATCCCGATCCCCTGCAATCCGCACGCGACATGCGCGAAACATTTGCACGCATGGCGATGAACGACGAGGAAACCGTCGCCCTTACCGCTGGCGGTCACGCCTTTGGCAAGGCGCACGGTGCACAGCCATCGGACACCTTCGGCGGCGCCCCTGAAAGCGAGGCCCTGCATCTCATGGGCTTTGGCTGGTTGAATGATGAAGAAGAGATCGGCAAAGGCCACATCACCACTTCGGGCATCGAGGGTGCATGGTCGAACAACCCGACCTCGTGGAGCCACGACTACTTCCGTCTTTTGTTCAAATATGACTATGAGCTTGTGCAGAGCCCCGCTGGCGCACAGCAGTGGCAGCCGATCAACCAGTCGGAAGAGGACATGGCGCCTGATGCGCGGGCCCCGAGCAAGAAGGTCCCGACCATGATGACGACTGCCGATATGGCTCTCAAGATGGACCCGGATTATCGCAAGATTTCCGAGCGTTTCCATGAGAACCCGGAAGAGCTTGACGACGCGTTTGCCCGTGCATGGTTCAAGCTTTGCCACCGCGATATGGGGCCAAAGGTCCGCTATCAGGGGCCGGAAGTCCCAGAAGAAGACCTGATCTGGCAGGACCCGGTTCCAGAAGGCACCGCGCCTTCGGATAGCGATGCGAGCGCGTTCAAGGCGGCCATTATGGACAGCGGCCTTTCGGTCAGCGAACTTGTGAAAGCGGCCTGGGCTAGCGCCTCGACCTATCGCAATTCCGATCACCGTGGCGGCACGAACGGCGCGCGCGTGCGTCTCGCACCGCAAAAGGATTGGGAGGCCAACGATCCGGACGAACTGGCAAAGGTTCTTTCCAAGATCGACGAGCTTCGCGGTTCGATCTCGATGGCCGATGCGATTGTTCTGGCCGGTAATGCGGCGGTCGAAAAAGCGGCAAGCGATGCCGGTTTCCCGGTTTCGGTTCCGTTCACTGGCGGTCGCGGCGATGCGACCGACGAAATGACCGATGCCGAAAGCTTTGAGCCGCTGGAGCCATTTGCCGATGGTTTCCGCAACTATCTCAAGACCAAGGCCAACGTGAAAACCGAAGACATGCTCATCGACAAGGCGCACTTGCTTGGCCTGTCGCTGCCGGAGCTTACCGTTCTGGTCGGTGGATTGCGTGTCCTTGGTGCCAATTCGGGCAATCGTCCGCATGGCGTTTTCACAGACCGCGTCGGCCAACTCACCACCGACTTCTTCACGAACCTTCTCGACATGGGCACCAAATGGGCTCCGGTCGATGAATCAGGCGATGAAGAATATGTGGGTACAGACCGAAAAACTGGCGCTGAGAAGTTTCGCGGAACGAGAACTGACCTTATATTCGGCTCCAACTCACAGCTTCGCGCCCAGGCCGAAGTGTACGCGGAACGCGGTAACGAAGAAAAGTTCGTGAACGACTTCGTCGCCGCCTTCACCAAGGTAATGAACGCCGGACGGTTCTAGGGGCCGTTTCTAAGGGGTCGCCGCAAGGCGGCTCGAGACGAGAAAGCCCGCATTGGATAGCCACCCCCCGGCTTATCCATTGACTGGGTCGCTGGAGGCCCTCGGCGTGTGAACGCCGGGGGCCTTTTCATTGGATCCATAAATAAGACAGATCGCTTTTTTCGTTAGCCGGACGGAGGAACGAAGTGGCTCGTCACTTGTAGGATTTGCATCACTTCATGAGAAAGGCACGCTCCCCATGGCCGACAATACCAAATCCCCCGCTACCACGACCGATTCCGGTGCCCCCGTTCAAAGCGATGAACATTCGCTAACCGTTGGCCGCGATGGGCCAATCGTGCTCAATGACCATCACCTCCTCGAAGAGATGGCCCAGTTCAATCGCACCAATATCGCCGAACGCCGCCCTCACGCGAAAGGGTCCGGCGCGTTCGGGACGTTCGAGACAACCGCAGATGTTTCGAAATACACCATGGCCAAACTGTTTCAGAAAGGCGCAAAGACCGATGTGGCCATGCGCTTTTCAACCGTTGCCGGTGAGCGCGGCAGCCCGGATACGTGGCGCGACCCGCGCGGGTTTTCGGTCAAGCACTACACCGAGGACGGCATCTTCGACATGGTCGGCAACAACACGCCGATCTTCTTCATACGCGATCCCATGAAGTTCCAGCATTTCATCCGCAGCCAGAAACGCCGCGCCGACAACGGTCTGCGTGATCACGATATGATGTGGGATTTCTGGACGCTTTCCCCTGAAAGCGCGCATCAGGTGGCCTATCTGATGGGTGATCGCGGTGTGCCCAAGAACTGGCGCGAAATGAACGGTTACGGCAGCCACACCTATATGCTCATCAATGAAGAAGGCGAGCGTTTCTGGGTCAAATTCCACTATCTCACCAATGTTGGCGATAAAGGCGGCAACGCCCACCTCACGCAGGACGAGGCGGTGAAGAAGGCGGGCGAGGACAGCGATTACCACCGCCGCGACCTTTTCAATGCGATTGACGAAGGCAACTATCCAAGCTGGACCCTCAAATGGCAGATCATGCCGTTCGAAGATGCCAAGACCTATCGCATCAATCCGTTCGACCTTACCAAAACATGGCCGCATGGGGATTATCCGTTGATGGAGGTCGGCACGCTAACGCTCAACCGCAACCCGACCGACTGGCACATGGAAATCGAGCAATTGGCATTTGAGCCGAACAACATGGTGCCCGGCATTGGCCTGTCGCCCGACAAGATGCTGCTCGCCCGCGGTTTCTCTTATGCCGACGCGCACCGCGCGCGCCTTGGCACCAATTACAAGCAGATCCCGGTCAATAAACCCGTGAACGAAGTGCACTCCTATGCACGCGGTGGTCACATGCAGATCGAAAAGCGCGAGGACCCGGTTTATGCGCCCAATTCCTATGGCGGGCCGGCAGCGCAAAAGAAAATCGGCAATGAGGCAACCTGGGCCGCTGATGGCGACATGGTGCGCCAAGCCTATACCTTGCGCGAAGACGACGACGACTGGAGCCAGGCCCGCGCGCTGGTGATGGAAGTCATGGACGATGAACAGCGGACACGCTTCGTCTCCAACGTCTCCGGTCACCTTGCCGACGGCGTGAGCGAGCCCGTTCTAAAGCGTGCCTTTGAATACTGGCGCAATGTCGATCAGAGCATCGGCGAGCGCATCGAAAAGGAGGTGCGCGACCAGATCGGCGGCGAATCCAAGGCGCCCGGCATGATGTCTGCAAAATCGATCACGACGCGCGAGGATGTGCCAATGCCCGGCGAACTCGATGCGCACGCCGAAGCGGCAGAATAAGTCTCGACCTTTCGGCTTCGCGCCGATGTTACGGATACAAAAGACCCCTTGGCGCAATACGCGCCCGGGGGTCTTTCCTTTTTGCAATCAATCGAAGGCGTGGCGGAGGGATCGCGGTTCTGAATCATCCCGGCTCGGGATTGCTCGGCACTATATCCAGCCAGCATCCTTGAGCTCGCTTACCTGCGCGCGCGATACCGGCGCTTCGAGCCCGCCCGGCAGGACCAGCCGCACATTGCGCCCTTCGCGGCGGACATCCTCGACCGCAAGCCGCGCAACCCACCAGCTGCGGTGAACCTGACGCCCGTCGATTTCGGCCACATGCACAATCGCATCGCGCAAACGCATCAACACAAGTTCGCTGCCCAGTGCGGTGTGGACGCGCACGTAGTGATCTTCCATCTCGAGCGCGATGACATCGCTGCCCAATGACGCGGGCAGCTGGTCGAGCAAGGCATTGGTTTTGGCAGGAGGGTCAGGCTCGCTCGCCGTCGCTGACGCTGATGCAGGTGCAGGTGCATGTGCAGGTGCAGGAACAAACGCTGGCTTCTTGCCCGAACGAAGGCCCAAGACGTTGAAAAACAGCGTGACCGCCGCGCCCACAATGAAG
Organism: Qipengyuania sp. S6317L1; assembly: GCF_023015615.1. Taxonomy (GTDB): domain Bacteria; phylum Pseudomonadota; class Alphaproteobacteria; order Sphingomonadales; family Sphingomonadaceae; genus Erythrobacter. The sequence continues at coordinate 722,341 of NZ_JALKAJ010000002.1, forward strand.
ACATAAAAATAGCTGGTGAGTGCAATATCAAGACCGGGCCAGCGAAACGGATTGTGCAGATTGCCAAGCACCAGAACCGCGAAGGTCATCGGCACAGTCGCAATCGCCGCCGCAGCAATCCAAAGGCCGATACGAGGGAGATGAAGGGTGCGCGCCCCCCAAGAGACGAGCGGCTCCAACGGGCGATAGCAGACATAGCCAACATAGGCGAAGGCAAGCCAGCTCAAAAGCCGCACGCCCAAGGGCAGATCGCTGCTACCAAACGGCCCCAGCACGCCCAGAAACAGACCGATCCCCGTCATGATCGCAAGGTCGCTCAAGAGCCCGCGCCAGAAAGCGGCTTTGCCAGACAGATCCTGCGGTTCGCGCACTTGGCCAGGTGTTTCAATCATTTCGATGCGCAAACTGCCTGCCATTTCGCGCTTCGTAAAGTGGCAGGCCCTTAAAAATCCGCGCTTTCGGGCGCCATTTCGCGAAGGCCAGTGGCAAATCGCGCAAGGAGAATTGCTGGCGAAAGGGCATCGGCCATTCTGGGTTTCAACACAGACCCATGAAGGAAACCAGCAAATGACAACCGCTACTCTTCGCAAACCGCTTCAGGCCTTCTCGCAATTCAACCAGCCGTCAGGCGTCATGCAATTGGGAGCCATCACAAAGGCGCTGGTGCTGTTTTCCGGCATCGCCATGACAAGTGTTTGCATGATCGCGATTGCGCGGGCCCTGTTTGGCTTTGCCGGCGATCTGCCGCATCTCGGTAATGCGGCGGTGATGTTTCACGTATCGACCGTCATTCCATGCGTTCCGCTCGGCCTGTATTTGCTGATCGCGCGCAAAGGCGATGCGATGCACAAGGCGCTGGGCAAATTATGGATCGCTCTGATGGTTGTGACCGCAACCTCCACCCTGTTCATCCACGAAGGCATGGCGCTTTCATGGATCCATATCTTCGTGCCGCTAACCTATCGCGCATCGTGGGCCATCGTGAGCAGCGCGCGCAAAGGCGATATCAAACGCCACAAGGCCGAAATCGTCAGTCTGTTTCTGACCGCGCTGATGATCCCGGGTATCTTTGCAATCATCCTGCCGGGCCGAATGATGAACATCATGCTTTTCGGGTAAGAGGCCCTTACCGCTTCAACACAAGGTAAAGCGCGCCCTCTCCGCCGTGGCGGATGTGGGCGCGCCGCACTGCTGCGATGGAATCGGCGTGACGGCTCACCGCGAGCCAGTCGAGGAGTTTAGCCCGGATCGCGCCGCGCTTCGTACCGCGGTCGGCAGGGTCCACTGGCCGCTCTCGTCCAGCGACCACCAGCACCACCCGCGCGCCCATCATGCGCGCCTGGTCAAGCCCGCTCATTATCCGGTCATAGGCGCGGTCGAGGCTGTGATCGTGCAGATCAAGCGTATAGTCCGGCGTGATCTGCCCTGACCTCAGCTTGCGGTTCCAGCTGCCATCAAGCTGGCTTGATGCCATGGTTCGTCGCGGCGCGGGCGCAGGCGTGGGCGAATTGGCGCGCATCAATGGGCGTCTGGTAGCCTGTTTTGGTTTGGGCGCTTGCTTTTCAGGAGCTTTGGGAGGGGGCTTCGCAGGGGCTTCGCTCGCCTCTTTGACAACCGGCGCCTTCTTGCCCGGCATGGGGGTCACGCTCGATGCGAGACGGGCCCAAGCGCGCTGCTCGGGTTCGGAAAGGCCGCCCGGATACCTCATGAAGACAAGCTCATCGCCGTGATGAGTTGTCTTGAGAGTTCAGCCGCGCAACGGTGCCCTTGGGCAGGAACAAAAGCGCCGTGCCCCGACCGCTCATGCCGCCGGCAATTCGCCGTGCATCGTCCCCTGCGCCCCAAAAGGTATCAAAACGGTTCGCCCCCTTGATCGCGCCGCCGGTATCCTGCGCGATCCAGAGACCGTCGGCTTCGTTACGGTCAAGATCGAGCCATACCGGCGCTCCCAAGGGGACAAACGCAGGGTCTGCGGCGACCGATGCCTCGCGCCGAACGGGCACGCCCAATGCGCCGAGCGGTCCATCGCCTTTGAGCTCACGGAAGAAAATCCAGCTCTTGTTCTCGCGCATGAGCGCGCGGCCTTCACGCGGGTTATCGCGGATATAGGCCATGATCCCCTGCATCGAGCCAGAGTATTGCCCCGGTCCGTTGCCCAAAAGCCCGCGTTCGCGCATCACCCCGCCGATCCCGGTATAACCGCGCCCGTTCTGCCCGGCATAGCCGATCCGGATGACCTCGCCTTCCGGCGTGCGAAGGCGTCCCGACCCCTGAATTTGCAGGAAGAAAAATTCGACGGGATCAGCGGCATAAGCGATCACCGGAACGCGGCCGTCAAGCGCGCCATCCTCGATCTCTGCACGTTCATAATAGGGCACGAAATCGCCATTGGCGAGCTGCCGGCCCAGCGGCGCGCGACCGCTGCGTTCGGATTGCGGGGTGCTGCGCGGCCAGCCGCGTTTAAGGTCGCTCGGCATCGCGTAAACCGGCACATATCCCGGGCGAGGCGTGCGCGAACCGGCAATCTCGGGCTCGAAATACCCTGTCGCAAAGGCCTGACCATCGCCGATGCGCGCCGTTTCGAAGTGGGTCTGGAAAAAGCGCGGCGCATCGCTCATCGGCCATTGATACGCGGCCTCGCAAGAGGCACGCCAATCGGCGTTGTAGGATAATCCGCTCTTGTCCTCGCGGCGCAGCAGTTGCGGGCAGCTTTCAATAAAGCTTGCCAGGGCAGTTCCCGCATCGCGTTGGCTGATGCGCAATTGGCCCACGCTTGGCCCTCGCACAACGCCTGCGAAGGCCGCAGTGGATGCGCTGGTGACAGGGGGCGGGATCGGAACGGCAGGGCGCGGTCCGGATGCCTCGGGCACGAGACGGACGCAGCCGGTTAGAAGCGCCGCACAAGCCAGCGCCATCATTCCGGCATTAATGGAAGCGGGTCGACGCGAAGGGGTATCGGGTCCGGTGAGCCAAATCGCCTTGCGCGACCTGGCAGCGCGTCCTTGATGCGCCCCCCACACCTCTCAAACCCTCAGCCCTGGTCGGTTTCGTCGAGAATCCAGTTTGGATCACGCGATGAAACGTCGCGGCTAAAGGTCCAGATATCGCGGCTTTCGATGGCATCATCGAGGCTACCGGCCACCACATTGCCCTCCTTGTCACGGGTGACAGCGGCGATGTCTGCAACGAACAGGACCGCAATCCGGGCGACTTTCGAGAATTTGGCGGTTTCAAGCGTCGCCGAATGCACGCGGGTTTCCTCGATACGCACAAGCTTGTTATCAAGCGTCAGCCCTTCGGCCTCGCGTTGGTTGATGGCAGCTTCGAACCCTGCGTAGACATCGTCATCGCAAAGGTCGCGAAGGGTCTCCTTGTCGCCCTTCCAGAACGCTTCGAGCACCATTTCATAAGCGCCGCGCGCGCCTTCGATGAAGGCGCCGAATTCGAACGCACGGTCCACTGCCGCGATCTCGCGAATGCCATTTTCCACCACGGGTTGAGCCCCTTCAAGTTCAACGGGACGAGGCTGCGCTGCTTGCGGCGCGGTGGCGGCGGTGGGCGCTTGCTGCGGAGCGTTATCTTTCGGTTCGAAACGCTGCGGAATCGATTCTTCCTCGTGTTCTGCCCGGCGCCCGAGCACCGAATAGAGGCGCAGCCCCAAAAAGGCGGCGATCATGGCGAGGATGACGATTTCTAGAATCACGGTATTTCCTTGTTTGACCGAATCTGGCGCAGGCCCATTCAAGCAGCCCTATCAGTAGTGACTGAATTGAATGTGTATGCCAACACAAGATACGGCCCGCATTGGCGCAAGATGCGCCGGAGAGGTCAGTTTATGTGTCATAAATAGGGACGAAATTCAATTCTCCAACGCCTTGTGGCGATGCGATGCATACAATTCCGGCCCTTAATTGACACAACTCGTCAGTTCGCTTGCCGGTTCCGGCCCATTGCAGTCTCTGTTGCCTGTTACCGTGGCCCCTGCTACGCGCGCTCACTGATTTTATGCCCTTGCACACAGGGGCAAACCCGACATTCAATCGAAAGATGCAAAAGCTATGGCCGAAGAAGGTGCTAATCCAGGTGACGTACTCACCAACCTCGACAACAATGGCGCTGACAATCAGCCTGCCGCCGGGATCATCACGCAGTATGTGAAAGATCTTTCGGTCGAGAACCCCAATGCGCCAGACGTCTATCAATGGACCGAACAGCCAAAAGTCGATGTGCAATTCAACATCGGTGCCGTTCCCAAGGGTGACGAGGTGAGCGAGGTTGAGCTTAAGATCAACATCACCGCGTCCACTGAAAAAGGCCCTGCCTACATCATCGAACTTTCCTATTGCGGCCTTGTTGGCATTCGCAATATCCCCGATGATCAGGCGCACGCTTTCATGTTTGCCGAAACCCCGCGCATCCTCTTCCCGTTTGCCCGCCGTGTGATCGCAGATGCGGTGCGCGATGCTGGCTTCCCGCCGCTTATGGTTGAGCCGATTGATTTCAATGGCCTTTACATCCAGCAATTGCAGGCCAAGCGCGCTCAGGAAGGCAATGTGACGACGCCTGCTCCTGGCGCTGGCGCGTAACGCCTTGCTTCACCGGCAAGTGACCGCATAACCTTGCGCACATGAGCCTGCTCAAAAACGTCGGCACCATCGGGTCCCTGACCATGGTCAGCCGTGTCGCCGGGATGGCGCGCGAGATGATTTTCGCGCGCGTCCTTGGCGCAAATGCCGTGACCGATGCGTGGTTTCAGGCCTTTATCATCCCCAATGTGTTCCGCCGCCTGTTCGCAGAGGGCGCGTTTTCAGCCGCCTTTGTGCCGATGTTTTCCAAGCGTTTGCACGGGAAAGACGATGCCGAAGAAGGGCTCGACGATGCGAAAAGCTTCAGCAATGCCGTCCTCAGCGTCTTTCTGCCCGTTCTGATCGCTCTGGTGGCGGTGTTCGAAATCGCCATGCCCGGCGTAATCTGGCTCTTGTCGGAAAAGCCTCTCGACCCCCAGACCTATCCGCTCGCGGTCGATTTTGCGCGGATCATGTTTCCCTACATTATCCTCGTCAGTCTGGTGACGCTGTTCACAGGGATGCTCAATTCCGTATCGCGTTTTGCCCCTGGCGCTGCCTTTCCGATCATTCTCAACATCGTTCTGATCGCCGCACTTTTATGTGGCGAATGGTTTGCCCAAAGAACGGGCGTCAGCGTCACGCAGATCGCTTACGGTATCGCATGGGCCGTGACCGGTGCAGGGGTCATGCAGCTTGCGTGGCTCTATTACTGGACAAGGGTCGAGGGGTTTCGCCCCAAACTCTTGTGGCCGCGCATTACGCCAGAGGTAAAGCGGCTTGCGATCATCGCCCTGCCCGCAGCCATTGGTGGCGGCGCGTATCAGATCAACACTCTGGTCCAGCTCTATTTCCTCAACCAGCTTGAGGATGGTTCGGTGAGCTACATGAACTATGCCGACCGCCTCAATCAGCTGCCGCTTGGCATTATCGGCATCGCGCTTTCAACCGCGATCCTGCCGACGCTGTCAAAATTCGTCGGGAGCGAAAACAAAGAGGGCGCAGACCGGATTCAATCCGACGCGATCGAACTTGCGATGCTGCTCACCGTTCCTGCCGCTGTGGCGCTGGCGATTTGTGCCGAAGCTTTCGTTACCATGATTTTCGCAGGCGGGCGCTTTGACCTTTCAGACGCTCAGGTAACGGGCGATGTGCTGGCCACGCTCGTTCTGGGTCTTCCGGCCTATGTGCTGGTGAAAGTCCTCGTGCCCAATTTCTACGCCCGCGCCAATACGCGAACCCCTGTGGTGGCGGCCTTTATCTCGCTGACAGTGTTCATCGCGGCGACCGTGTTCTTCCTTGAAGATTACGGCGTCATCGGCGTCGCCTTTGCGAGCGTCGTTGGCGCATGGATCAATGTGGGCTTCCTGCTGATCGTGCTGGCGAGCCGGGGGCATTATCGTATTCCCGGCGTGCTGTTGCTGCGCATCGCCAAACAAGCCATCGCCGCCGCCGCAATGGGGGCTGTGCTCTACTACGCCAACAGCTATCTTACTGGTTGGTATTCCGCCGGGATCTTTGCGCGGCTTGTTGCGCTCGGCGTGCTGGTCGGGTCCGCAGTGATCGTTTACTTCGGTCTGGCATTCGTGTTTGGCGCGATCGACAAGCAACGCATTGCAGCCCTTACCCGCAAGCAATAGCGCCGCCTTGCGCGCGCCACGGCATCTGCTATTGGCAAAGCCCATGACCAACACGTTCTTCTCTTACCGTTCAGCCCCATTGCGCTTTGCAATGCGCGGGCGGGCGGCCTGGCGATGGCTGGGGTGCTGTTCCAAGCACACCTGACCATTACCAATCTGAAGAAAGAGTACCCACAATGAGAGTTGTTTCGGGCATCCAGCCCACCGGAAAGCCGCACCTTGGCAATTACCTCGGCGCGATCGTCAACTATGTGAAGCTTCAGGACGAGGCCGAGGCGCAAGGGGGCGAATGCTTCATCTTCCTCGCCGACCTGCATGCGCTCTCGATGACGCATGATCCGGCAGAGCTGACACGAAATACCCGCGAGATGGTGGCAACGCTGGTTGCCTGCGGGGTCGATCCGTCCAAGACCGTGCTGTTCAATCAGGCGCAGGTTCCAGCCCACGCAGAGATGCAATGGCTGTTAAATGGCACTGCGCGGATGGGGTGGCTCAACCGCATGACGCAGTGGAAGGACAAGGCGGGCAAGAACCGCGAGGGACAGTCGGTTGCGCTGTTCACCTATCCAGTACTGCAAGCCGCCGATGTGCTGCTCTATCAGGCAACCCACGTGCCGGTGGGTGAGGATCAGAAACAGCACCTCGAACTGGCCCGCGACATCGCGCAGAAATTCAACAATGATTTTTGCGACGAGGACGCGCCGCTTTTCACCCTGCCTGAACCTTTCATCCCGCCATCGGCGGCGCGGATCATGAGCCTGCGCGATGGCACCTCGAAGATGAGCAAATCGGACCCGTCCGAAATGAGCCGCATCTCGCTCACCGATGATCCCGACACGGTGATGAAGAAGGTGAAGAAGGCGAAGACCGATCCAGAGCCCCTGCCATCAGAAGAGGCAGGCCTCGAAGATCGCCCCGAAGCGCGCAACCTCGTGGGTATTTATGCTGCGCTCACCGGCAAGACTCCGGCCAAGGTTCTGAGCGAACACGGCGGTCAGGGGTTCGGCGCATTCAAACCAGCACTGGGCGAGGTTCTTGTAGAGACGCTCACCCCGATCAACGCGCGGTTTATGGAACTCAAAGGCGATCAGGAAGCTCTGGATGCGATCCTTGCGCGAGGCGCATCACGGGCGCGCGAACGCGGCATTCCGACGCTCGATGCCGCGTATAAGGCGCTTGGCCTGGTGCGCGGATAACGCACTTCGGGCCGGCGATAACACGTCGGCCCAAGCCACCTGGCCGCGCGAGCGTTCAAATCCGGTTCAGCCCGCATGATTATTGTGTGCATCGTTAACAGCTGACACTGCGAGACAGTATGGGGATTTTGGATCGAACGACCTTCGATCCAAAGCGTGAGGACAACGCGAAAGATCAGCGATTTTTGGACTGATAGCCAGAGACAACGCGGGCAAATGCCCCGGTCACAGACGATGGTCACTGGCGATTTTGTGAAGGATATGGCATGATCCAATCTGATATGAACCCTGACGATACAAACACGCGCTCATCATTTGCGAGTCGCTTCATGCGCCCTGCGGCAAAGATGGGCCTTGCCGGCATTCTTGCGCTTGGCCTTGCCGCGTGCTCGACCAACACCTTCAAGGCCGATGTTTCACGTTTCCAGGCTGAGCTTCCAGCGCCTGCGGGGCAAAGCTTCGCGGTTGTTGCAGATGACCCTGCGCTAGCGGGTGGTCTGGAATTTGCGCTTTATGCCGATATGGTTGCGGCTGAAATGGCCAAGCTCGGCTATGTCGAGGCAGAACCGGAAGCGGCCACCATGCTCGTTCGGTTCGACTACGGCGTCGACAACGGGCGTGAGCGGGTGCGCACCACCAATACGGGCTACGGGCACTTTGGCCCGTGGGGACGTTTTGGCGGATTCGGCCTTCGCCGCGGCTACGCCTTTGGCTTCTACGATCCGTGGCTCGCCGGTCCCGAAGTGCGCAGCTACACTGTTTACACCAGTGATATCGATCTCAAGATCGACAACACTGTCACTGGCGAGCGTTTGTTTGAAGGTCAGGCGCAGGCCGCCTCGCGCTCCAACCGCCTGCAACATCTGGTACCCAATCTGGTCGATGCGATTTTCACCGACTTCCCCGGCAATTCGGGTGAGGTCCTGCGCATCACAATTCGCGACGACGGGAAGAGCGTGAAACCGGCACGGTGACAGGCAAACTTCAGATCCACCCATGGATGGGACGGAAAGGCGGCGGAAGGGATCAGCGCCGCCTTTTTGTATTGAGCGCCCGGTATCTCCTAAATTATCAGGCACACACATGACCAAATCACGTCTCTTTTCACCTTTGCGCGCCCTTGCGGGTCTGGCTCTTGCTGGCTCACTTTCCAGCGGGGTTGCTGCGCAGTCGAGCGAACAGGAAATCTTCGTGGATCTTGGCCGTTGGGTGATTTTGCAGGACGAGGCGCGGCGCATTTGCGAACTTCGCCTGAGCGATGGCGGCCCGCACGTGCTGAGCTATCAATTGCAGGACGGGCGCGCGGGCAGTTTGACGCTGCAACGGCGTTCGGGCCGGTATTTTTCGGGTATGGTCGGCAATGTGGAATGGGCGTTTGACGACGCTCGCTTTGCCGGGTTCAGCACAGGCGAAGGGTTCGCCCTTAGTGCAGGGTCAAGCGGTGTTGAACGAGGGTTCCGCGCAGCCAAGGTGCTGACCGTCAGTCAAGGCAGCCAACCGGTCGCACGCATTGATCTGAAGACCAGTTCAGCCGGCTTTCGCCTTCTTGAACAATGCTCCGAGCAATGGCGTTATATCCCTTGGTATCGGCGTCAGGCGAACGCCCAGTATCGCGACCTGCCCGATGCACGAAACGGCAGGCTCATCGCAGGACCATCGCGCCCGGTGCCCCATTCAGGCGCGCGTTCGGCGCCCAATTCATCAGCGCGCTCGCGCCCCGGAGGGGTTGCCCCTGCGCTTGATCCGGCAGAAGTGGGCGGCGCGACGCAATCCGCACCCGTCGCTGCGCGTCCGATCAGCCCGTCTTCATGGATCAGGGCCGACGACAGGCTGCCCTGGCCCTCACGCGGATTTCCCAGCGGGCAAGGCGTGCTGCGTTACACCCTCCTTGTCGATGAAGTGGGACGCGCGCAGGATTGCGAAGTTGAGGGGAGCACCGGTTCGCGCAAGTTCGATCGGCGCGTGTGCAAACTGCTGGTCGAGCGTGCGCGCTTTGATCCGGCCCGCAGCTCCAATGGCCAGGCGGCCAGCGCACGCTACACCTCTACCGTAAGATTTGCAGACGACTAAAGCGCCCGGCGCTTCGTTTTTCTAAAGCTTTGCGTGACCGCCGGTTGAGCCAAAGCCGCCGTCGCCGCGCGTCGTTGCGTCAAGCTCGTCGACCTCTTCCCAAAGCCCTTGAGTGACAGGCGCCACTACCAATTGAGCCACGCGGTCGCCGCGTTCGATCTTGAAGTGGTGATTGCCGTGGTTGATCAACAGAACTTTCAACTCACCGCGATAATCGGAATCGATTGTGCCGGGCGTATTGGGCACTGTGATGCCATGCTTGAAAGCAAGGCCCGAACGCGGGCGCACCTGTATCTCATACCCTTCAGGAATGGCCATGCTGAGGCCGGTCGGAACCGCTTTCCGGTCCCCCGGCGCAATCGACATCGCTTCGGACGCCACCACATCCATGCCCGCCGACCCTTCGGTGGCATAGGCAGGCAGGGGCAGTCCCTCGCCCGTTGGCAAGCGTTTCACCCGGATTTGCACTTTATTGGTCACGGCGATTATCAGCCCTTTGCAGCGATTGCCTCAGCCATACGGCTCACCAGCGCCATTGCAACCTTGCCCTTGGGCATTTGATCGAGGCTTTCCACGCCCTCGCTCGTCACGATATGCACGGTGTTGTCGTCGCCGCCCATCACATCGCCCGAAACATCATTGGCGACAATCCAGTCGGCGGCCTTGCGTTTGCGCTTCTGCTTGGCATGGTCGATCACCGAATCCGTTTCAGCCGCAAACCCCACGACAAGCCCCGGACGGTTATTGCCCGCGGCCAGATTGGTGAGAATGTCGGGGTTCTCGGTCAGCATCAAGGCAGGTGGCGCAGAGCCGCGCTTCTTGATCTTTTCGTCGCGATATTCCTTGGGCCGCCAATCTGCAACCGCAGCCACCATTACGGCAACATCAGCGGGAAGCGCGCGCTTGACCGCAGATGACATTTCTTCCGCGCTTTCAACATCCACGCGTTTCACGCCTGCTGGCGTCTTGAGGAAAACCGGCCCTGCGACCAGAGTGACCTCGGCGCCAAGGGCAGCAGCGGCGGCTGCAATCGCAAAGCCCTGTTTGCCGCTCGATCGGTTGGCGATGTAGCGCACAGGATCGATCGATTCCCACGTCGGGCCAGCGGTGACAAGCACATGGCGACCCTTGAGCGGCTGGTTGTCAGGGTCGGCCACGATCCCGGCAATCTCTTCCTCGTCGGCGACAACCGCTTCCATCTTCGCAGGCGCGGCGCTCTTGGCAGCGACCTTCGCGGTTTCCTTCGCAGTCTCTGGGACAGGCTGGAGATCGGTCGCCTTGTCGGAAAACATCCCTTCGGCCTCATCAGGGGCCAGACGGCGGTCATCCACCTCGTGATTGATCGCATCCTGATCGACCGGAGGCGCGGCCTTGCCCGCCCCCTTTTTCGCAAGCGGGGAACCGGCGAGATTGGGGTCGAACTCGATATCTTCCTCGGGAAGCTCCTGAAGGAATTCTTCGGGCACGTCCTCTTCGCCACCGAAACCTTCAAGATCTGCATGAAGCTCGGCTTCGATTTCCTCGGCGCTGCGTTTTTCGGTCGAGCGCGGGATGATACGCGAAAGCAAGCCGCCAAGCCCGCCCATCGAGGAACTTTCGCTCTCATCCTCGGGCTCAAGCGCTTCGACTTCGGCCGGCGGAAGGGTCGGAGCGGCGACAGGCGCCTCTTCCTCAACCTCAATCCCGAAGTGATCGGCAATCGCGCGCCAGATCGCAGGCGGTTCGGGCAGGCGGCCATAACCAAATTCGCCGCAAGCCATCATCCCTTCATCAGGGTGCAGCACATGAACGCCGTTTTCGCGCAATTTTTCAACATTGCGCACGGTGGAAGCGTGCTCCCACATCTTCACATTCATAGCGGGCACGGCCATGACCGGCTTGTTGGTGGCAAGAAGCAGGGTGGTGGCAAGATCATCGGCAACGCCTGCGGCCATTTTGGCCATAAGGTCGGCAGTCGCCGGGCAAACGACCACGAGATCGGCCTCGCGCGACAATTCGATATGCCCCATCTCGACCTCGTTCTTGAGGTCGAACAAAGAGGTGTACACCTGACTTTCGGACAGCGCGGCGAGCGACATTGGCGTCACGAATTGCTGCCCACCCTTGGTGACGACAGGCGTGACAGAGCCCCCGCCCTTGCGGATGAGGCGCACAAGCTCGAGCGATTTGTAAGCCGCGATACCGCCGCCCACCACGAGGAGAATTCTGGGTCCCTTGACGCTCACGCTGTGCCTACTGTCCTCAAAATGCAGATGTTCTACACCCATCTAACCACCTTAGTCCTGCTCGCCAAGTATCTGGACCAGGAACCCGGCCCAAGTGTGGGAGGAAGCCTTGCGCTGTGATGGTTAAGATTGCACTTATTCACGCGCCCCTTGCGATCAAGCGATAATGCCATGCGCGGGGAGGTGGATGAGAGGGGATTTGCGACATGAAACTGGCACTTAAAGTGGTTCTCAGCCTCGGGGGGTTGCTCCTCGTGTTTATGGGCTTTGGCTTTCTCACCGATCCGGTGGCCTCGGGCGCAGACTTTGGCCTGGTTGTCGAAGGCGCGCATGGCCTGACCTCTGTGCGCGGCGATTTGACCGCGTTCTTCACAGTGAGCGGCGCGTGCTTCCTCTGGGGCGCATGGGGTGAGCGACGCGATCCGCTGATTATCGGCAGCGCGCTGATGCTGGTGGTTCTGATCGTGCGGGTTATCTCGATCTTCGACTATGGCACGTTCGAAGGGTTCGAGGCTCCGATGAGTGTGGAAGCTGTACTTGGCGTGTTGGGTCTTTGGGCAGCGAAAGTGCTGCCTGACGGCGATTGATCGCGCCTGCCTAAATCAGACCCGCGACACTCGCGCCCAGCACGGCGCCTGCGCCCACGAGGCCGGCGACGAAATAGCCAAACCAACCGCCGCCCCTGCGGGGTACGACATCGCTCTCACCCAGTCGGCCCATAAGCTTGACCTCGGGCAAGGGCGGTGCCTCTGGCGCGCCACCCTTGGGTGGGAACCTGTCTTCGATACGCCGGATGAGATCGGGCAGTCGCAGGAAGGTCTGCGTATCTTCTTTCAGACGCTCGGCCACCGCCGCCTCCGGTCCCAGCTCATCGCGGATCCAGCTGCGCACATAGGGTGCAGCGGTGTCCCACATGTTGATGTCGGGATTAAGCTGCGTCGCGATGCCTTCGACCATCACCATGGTTTTCTGCAAAAGCAGCAGGTGCGGCTGTGTCTGCATGTCGAAATCGCGGGTGATCGCGAACAGGCCGTCGAGCATCTGGCCGACCGAAAGCTCTTTCACAGGCTTGCCGCGCATCGGTTCACCCACCGCGCGAAGGGCCGTCGCAAATTCGCCTACCGAGTGATAGCTTGGCACATATTGCGCCTCGAAATGGATCTCCGCGACGCGTTTGTAATTGCCTGTGGTCAAACCATAGAGAATTTCTGCAAGCCATTGGCGCGCGCGCCGGTCGATCCGGCCCATGATGCCAAAATCGATCGCCACGATGGTCCCATCGTCCTGCACGAACAAATTGCCCTGGTGCATATCGGCGTGGAAGAAACCGGCGCTGATCGCTTGTGTCAGGAAGCTGATGACGAGGCGCTCTGACAATTGCGTCAGGTCATGACCTGCTGCCACCAATTCATCGCGGCGCGAGATCTTGATCCCGTCGACCCACTCGACCGTCATCACCCGGCCGTTGGTGCGATCCCAGTCAATTTGGGGGATGCGATAGCCGTCAACGCCCGCCATATCCTCGGCCAGTTCCGAGGCCGAAGCGGCTTCGCGGCGAAGGTCGAGTTCCGAATTGGTCCAGCGTTTGAAATTGGCAATCGTCAGGCGCGGGCGAAGGCGCTCGGCCTCGCCTCCCATCGCCTCCACGTGGGCCGCCGCCCATTCGTAGGTTTCGATATCCTTGGCAAATTTCTCGCGGATGCCGGGGCGAAGGACCTTGATCGCCACCTTTCGCCCGTCAGTGGTGACACCCTTGTGCACCTGCGCGATCGACGCGGCGCCCACAGGGACGGGGTCCACTTCGGAAAAGAGCGCCTCCATCGGCTGCCCGAAAGAGCTTTCGATCGAATCGCGGATAAGGCCAAAATCAACCGGCGGCAGATTGTCCTGCAAGCTTAGAAGATTGTGCGCGGCCTGTTCGCCAACGAGATCGGGCCGCGTAGCCAGCGATTGCCCGAGCTTGATCGCGGCAGGGCCAATCGCACGGAAGGCACCGGCATAGTCGCGCTCTCCGCCCTTCGAGGTGAAGGTCGCAAGCCGCGCGAGCCTTGCCAAGGTCTTTACCGGCGGGGGCGCATTGGGGTCTTCCTCGATCCCGACAAGCGCGCGGCGGCGCGCAAGGGTGATGCCCCATCGCGCAAGACGGAAAAGATGTGTCGCTGGACGGGTCAAACTCTTAGACCTTCCACCCCGAATGGATCGCAACCGCGCCGCCCAGAATGACCTCGGCCTTGGTGTTCACAAACCCCGCATTCGAAATCATCGCCTCGAACTCTGCCGCGCGGGGAAATTTGCGGATGCTTTCCGCAAGGTAGCGATAGCTTTCGATATCGCCCGCAATCACCTGTCCCATGCGCGGCATGATGTTCATCGAATAAAAGTCATAGATTTCGCGAAAGCCCGACCAATCGGTGACCGAAAACTCCATGCAGTAAAAACGGCCACCGGGGCGAAGGACACGCAAGGCTTCTTTCAGCGCCTTTTCCTTATGGGTCACATTCCGGATGCCAAAAACGATGGTGTAGGCGTCAAACGTATTGGAGGCGAACGTCACCTCTTCTGCGTTCTGCTGAGAGAAGACGAGGCTGCCCGCGCCCTCTGCCTCGTCACGCTCCATCGCGCGTTCTGCCCCAACATCGAGCATTTCCTGATTGATGTCGGCAACCGTCACATTCGCGCCGCGATCGGCCATGCGAAAGGCAATATCGCCCGTGCCCCCTGCCATATCGAGAATGTTCTCGCCCGATTGCGGCTTCACCCGCTTGACGAAGCGATCCTTCCAGCCGCGGTGCATGCCAAAGCTCATCGCATCGTTCATGATGTCGTATTTCCTGGCGACGCTGGAGAAAACCTGGCCGACGCGGCGGGTTTTTTCCTCCGGGCTTACGTTTTCATAGCCAAAGGAGACGGTGTCTTGATCGGTTTCGCTCATGTGGGGAGCCTTAGAGGGAATTGCGGGTCGCGCAAAGGGTGATTAGGGACGTCTTTGTTGCGTGCGGCGTGCACATTCGTGCAAGCCTTTCCGTGGCCACCCGCTCCCTCCACCCTTCCACCCGGATTGTGTCCCGGTAGGCTCCGGGTGGAAGGGTGGAGGGAGCGGGTGGCCAAGGCGCGAACGATAGTGAGCACAAACACAAATGCCTGAGTTACCAGAAGTCGAAACAACGGTCAGAGGACTTGCAAAGTTCCTCGATGGCGCGCGCATTGAGCGGGTGACGCTCAACCGGCCCGATTTGCGGCGTCCTTTTCCGGATGATCTGGTGCAGGTGATGACGGGGGCGACGATCACGAGCCTTTCGCGGCGGGCGAAATATGGCCTCCTTCATCTCGACCGCGAACAATCGGTTATCTTTCACCTCGGCATGAGCGGGCGCTGGCGGATTGATCCCGACGAACCGGACAAACACGACCATATGGTGGTGGAAACGGCCAACAACCGCTTTGCCCTGTGCGATCCGCGGCGATTCGGTTCGGTCGATATGGTGGCGACGGGCCAGTTGGACGCATGGGGCCCCTTTGCCAGTCTTGGGCCGGAGCCGCTGGGCCCCGATTTGACGCCCGCCTATCTGAAGGCCGCGCTCAAGGGGAAAGTGCAAAACATCAAGCTGTGCCTTCTTGACCAGCGCATCGTCGCAGGGCTCGGCAATATCTATGTATGCGAGGCGTTGTGGCGCTCCGGCATTCGCCCGACCAAGCGCGGCGGAACGGTCACACGGGCTCAATTCGAACGGCTCGTGCCCGCGATCAAGGATGTGCTCACCGCTTCGATCCGCGACGGTGGCTCCTCCCTTCGCGATTACGCTGCGCCCGATGGCGAGCTGGGCTATTTCGCCACGCGCTTTGACGTCTATGGCCGCGAGGGTGAGCCGTGCCACAACGATGACGGCGGCATGATCAAACGGATCGTCCAGGGCGGGCGCAGCACGTGGTATTGTCCCGTCTGTCAAAAGTGATATGTGCAATGCAAGCAAGGGGGCAAGGACACAGGCTGCCCTGGACATCGGGCGATCACACGCCCCAAAACACTTGCCTTGCGCGTAAATTCGCACTAAGTGCGCCGCTTTCCCGGCGAAGAATCGCCGCTTTTCGTATATTCGATTCAGATTTCCGGCCGCTTTCGTGGCGGCCCTCACAAGACGCGAGACAGAAAAACCTATGGCAAATTCGCCTCAAGCCCGTAAGCGCATCCGTCGCAACAACCGCCGCGCCGAAGTGAACACCGCGCGCATGAGCCGTATCCGCAGCTTCGTCAAAAAAGTCGAAACTGCTCTGGATGCCGGCAACAAGGACGAAGCGGCTGCTGCTCTTAAAGCGGCTCAGCCAGAGCTCGCTCGCGGTGTTGCTCGTGGTGTGATGCACAAGAACACAGTGGCGCGCAAAATGTCGCGCCTTTCAAAACGAGTCGCCGCACTCTGATTCGCGTCGATGACCGCTGATAGGTGGAACTACGCTACGTAGTTTTACCCGTTTTGGTCTCCGCATTCTCACTAAGGGTCGTGTCGAAAGACGCGGCCCTTTTGTTTTGCCGCGATCAGGTCAATCCGGATTATCGAGAATGCGCAGAAACCCTACGATTCGCGGGGTTAATTTGGTGGAAACCATGAAAAATCAAAGCATTAAACGCAAGTCTGCGGGATAGAGACGAGTCAAGCCAGTTTATTTCGATTTTGTTGCAATAGTTCGCTTGCACTCAGCGCCGAACAATCGTTTATTCGCAATCACTCGGCGCGGGACAGTCCGGGTTCAAAAAATTTGATCGACTGGTTAGCCGGTGGGGGTGCTCCGCCGGATAGGGATAGAATTGCCCGTCGGATAGATAGAAACAAACCTTGGACAGGTGCTTTTTCCGAGGGGCATTCGTAGTGGGGAAGCAAGTGGCATATAATTCTGATAAGGCGCGGACCACGCGTCGCAAGGCGGACGACGATTTGATGGAAGATGCAGAAGCGGTAAACCTGGCAGCCGATTGGGCCGATATCAGCCAGGGGCTCAAGAAAGATTTGGGCCATCAGCTTCACAGCCAATGGATCAAGCCCATTCAGGTGGGGGGCATCAACAAGGAAACGGGCATTCTCGACCTGTTCCTGCCAACCGAGTTTTCAGCCAATTGGGTGAAGGATCGTTTTCACGATCGTTTGCAGCTCGCATGGAAGATCATGCGCGGCGATGTGCGCACGGTGAACATCCAGGTGCATCCGGGCCGCCGGCAATTACCAGAGCTGCGCCTTGATGACGGGCGTCGCCCGGCCAATGATGGTGCGAGTGCGATTGCGGTGGCTGCCGGAACGATTTCGGACGCCGGCTTCACCTCGAGCGTCGGGCTTGACCCGTCGCTTACCTTTCAGGCGTTCATCACCGGCGAGGCCAATGTGCTCGCCTGCAACGCGGCGCAACGTATGGCGGCGACCGAACAGCCGCAGTTCTCGCCGCTCTATCTCAAAGCTGCGACAGGGCAAGGCAAGACGCACTTGCTTCACGCAATCGGCCACGGCTTCCTCGCCTCGCACCCGCGTGCTCGGATTTTCTACTGCTCGGCAGAGCGGTTCATGGTGGAGTTCGTGCAAGCACTCAAAGCCAACCAGATGATCGAGTTCAAGGCGCGTCTTCGCAGCTTTGACCTGCTTCTGGTGGACGACATCCAGTTTATCATCGGCAAGGCATCCGCTCAGGAAGAGCTGCTTTATACGATTGATGCGCTGCTCGCCGAGGGCAAGCGTCTCGTGTTTGCCGCCGACCGCGCACCGCAGGCTTTGGACGGGGTCGAACCCCGCCTCTTGTCGCGCCTTTCGATGGGTCTGGTGGCAGACATTCAGGCCGCCGACATCGAACTGCGCAAGAAGGTTCTGCACTCCAAGCTTTCGCGCTTTGCACCTTTGAGCGTGCCCGAAGACGTGATCGAATTCCTTGCGCGCACCATTACGCGCAACGTTCGTGAGCTTATCGGCGGATTGAACAAGCTCATCGCCTACGCGCAGTTGACGGGTCAGGAAGTCTCCCTCCAGCTTGCAGAAGAGCAGCTTACCGATATCCTTTCCGCCAACCGCCGCCGGATCACGATTGACGAGATCCAGCGCACCGTGTGCCAGTTCTACCGGATCGACCGGTCGGAAATGTCATCGAAGCGCCGCGCGCGCGCGGTTGTGCGTCCACGTCAGGTTGCGATGTACCTCTCCAAGGTGCTCACACCGCGTTCTTATCCAGAGATCGGCCGCAAATTCGGTGGCCGCGATCACTCGACGGTTATCCACGCCGTTCGCCTGATCGAAGATCTGCGCCAACGCGATGCCGATATGGACGGCGATGTGCGCAGCCTCCTGCGTCAGCTTGAAAGCTAGGGCGCCGGTTAATTCTCACAGCTTTTGCGCATTGTTTGGACAGGGTGGTCCACAGCCACTCTGCCCAGCCTGCCAACATCTAATCGACACCTTTGTCACAGGGCTCTCCACAGCCCTGTCGACACCTCATGCACATGCTGTAAACAGCCTTTCCATGAGCTTATCCCCGCCCCTACCTGCGCGCCCTGCATGCGATATCGACCTGCCTCGAAGCGGGCTTGATGCCGTCATGCGTGGCCTTAAGGGCACCTGCCCCAGATGCGGGGAGGCGAAGCTGTTCCGCAAGTGGCTCAAACCCAAGGACACCTGTCCGCATTGCAAACAGGATTGGTCCCGGCAGCAAGCCGACGATTTTCCCGCCTATATCGGGATCTTCGTGGTCGGCCACCTGCTCGCGCCCGTGGTTATTGCCATGATTACAACTTTCAAGATGAGCGCATGGGCAGTGCTCGCCACCATCCTGCCAGTTGCCGTGGTGATGCTGATCGCGACACTGCAGCCGGTCAAAGGCGCGGTGATCGCCTTTTTGTACTGGCATGGCATTGGCGCATTTTCGAAAGAGCGGCGTGCCGAGGATGTCGTCGTCGAGGAGACGCTGGACCAATGACCTTGTCCCCGGCCCGCCTCGACCGCTTTGCTCGGCATATCGTGCTGCCCGAAATCGGCGGCGCAGGTCAGGTCGCGCTGGCGGGCAAGCACATTGCGGTGATCGGCCTTGGCGGGATTGGCTCGCCAGCCCTGCAATATCTCGCGGGCGCCGGGATCGGTACCTTCACCCTCGTCGATGACGATGTTGTCGATGCGAGTAATCTTCAGCGTCAGACCATCTTCACCTCACGCGATGTCGGCCACGGCAAAGCCACAAGCGCACGCCGCTGGCTTGCCAATTTCGACGATGCGCTGAATGTGAACATCTCGGACAACCGCATCACATCGCAAAACGTCGGCGACCTTATCGCAGGTGCACATCTCGTGCTTGATGGCACCGACAATTTCGCCACAAGGCTCGCCGTGTCCGATGCCTGCGTTGCCGAACGCGTGCCCTTGCTCTCCGCCGCCGTGGGCCGGTTTCAGGGGCAGGTTGGGGCATTTGCAGGTCACCTCGCTGGCCAGCCTTGCTATCGCTGCTTCGTCGGCGATGCGTTCGATGCAGAAGATTGCGACACCTGCGCCGAAGACGGTATGCTGGGCGCAATGGCCGGTTGGACCGGCAGCTTTGCTGCAATGCAGGCGGTGCGGGTGCTCCTCCAGGGGGTCAGCCGCTTTGGCGATCCTGCCTGGGGCAAGCTTCACATCCTTGACGGAATGACACCGGGAATGCGCACGCTCACCATCGCAAAGGACCCTGCGTGCAAGGGATGCGGGCACTTGGACAGCCAATAAACCGATTGGTGTGATCGGGTAAATCCTGCCAAAAAGTCGCGATCACGCTGGACAGGGTGGGACCCTATCGGCCACCAGTTTGTTGATTGACCAACGTCAAAACCCTTTCGCCCACTCCGATTGACCCTGGGACCAGCATAGATGATCACGCTCCTTTCCCCTGCCAAGAAACTCAACTTTGACGAACCGGACACGTCGCTTGAGAACACCCGCCCGCGCCTTGAAGAGGACACGCGCGAGATTGCTGGTGTCGCAAAAAAGCAGACGGCAAAGGACCTCGCCAGGCTGATGAGCATTTCGGACAATCTGGCCGAGCTTAATGCCGAGCGTTTCAAGGCCTTTGATCTTGATGGCCGCAGCAATTCGGCAAAGCCTGCAGGGCTTACCTTCGATGGCGATGTGTATTGGGGGCTTGAGGCGAAATCGCTGGGTGACGAAACCCTCGCCTATGCGCAGGATCACCTGCGTATCCTATCCGGCCTTTACGGCGTGCTGCGTCCGATGGATGCGATCCAGCCCTATCGCCTCGAAATGGGTACCAAGATGAAGAACCCGCGCGGGAAATCGCTCTATGATTTCTGGGGCAGCCGGATCGGTGAGCAATTGGCCCAAGACCTTGAGGGCCACAGCGACAGCACAATCGTGAACCTGGCCAGCAACGAATATTTCAAGGCGGTCGACACCTCCGCCCTTCCCGGCAAGGTGATCGAGGCGAGTTTCCTCAATGTGAAGGACGGTGAGGCGCGCCGGCTGATGTATCACGTCAAATTCGGTCGGGGCCTGATGGCGCGCTGGATCATGGAAAACCGCATCGAGAATGCCGACGATTTGCGCGGTTTCGATGCAGAGGGCTATAGTTTCGATGCCAAGGCGTCGAGCGAGACGGAGCTGGTGTTCACGCGGCCCCAACCACCGGTCAAAAAGAAGTAAAGCATTGAGCGACGACAAATCCTCCAACGATCTGGCCGAAGACCGCACCGATCTTGCCGAAGATCGCACCAATTGGGCGGAGGACCGCACGCTTATGGCGAACGAGCGCACCTTTGCCGGATGGATGCGCACCGGGCTTGCCGCGGTTGGTATCGGGCTGGGCTTCAATGCCCTGTTCGGAAAGATGGAGCCTGCTTTTCTGCCAAAAGCGATTGCGACCATTTTTATCCTGATCGGAATTTTCGTGTTCTTCGCGGCGCAGCGTAATGGCTGCGCTGTGCAAACCCGGCTACAGGCCCACCAGGCCGAGCCTCTTCAGACCATGAATATGCGGCTTATCGCAGCGTTCATGGCGCTCGGGAGCGCAGGGCTCGCTGTTGGCATCTGGTTGATGAAATTTTGAAGAGCGCTCAAGCTTTGAGCAACTCGTCCACCCATGCGGGGACCAATTCGCCTGCTTTGCCGTAACGGGCTTGCGAAAAGAAGTGTGAGCCTTCGCTGGGTTCAAGATTAAGCTCGAGCGTTTCGGCCCCATGTCCGCGCGCCTCCTGAACGAAGCCGGCCGCCGGGTAAACTGCGCCGCTGGTGCCGATGGAAACGAAGAGATCGCATTGGCTTAGAGCCGTATAGATCCGCTCCATCTGGTAAGGCATTTCACCAAACCATACGACGTCGGGGCGAAGCGTCGGGGCCTGGCAAACGGGACACGCAGGCCGCTGCGACATGGGCGCATCCCAAGGCGAGCGGACCTCGCACGAGGTGCACAGCGCAGATTTCAGCTCACCGTGCATATGCAGAACCTGGGAACACCCGCCACGTTCGTGCAGGTCGTCCACATTCTGCGTCACGAGAAGCAGGTTGCCGGAAAATTCACGCTCCAGCCGGGCGAGCGCAGTGTGCGCCGGATTGGGCCCGACTTTCGACAGCGCCTCTCGCCTCGCATCGTAAAAGCCGAGCACCAGATCGGGATTGCGCGCGAACCCTTCCGGCGTTGCCACATCCTCGATCCGGTGCTGCTCCCACAATCCACCCGCGGACCGGAAAGTGTCGATACCGCTTTCTGCGCTGATCCCTGCACCTGTCAGGATGACGATGTTATCGAAGTCTGCCATGGTGGTATGAAACACTGCACGAATGAGGGAAGCAATGGCAAAATTTGCAGTCATCGGACACAAGGGCCGCATGGGTCAGGCGATCGCCGCCGCAATTGACGAAGCGGGCCACGAATTTTGCGTAGGCGTTGATCTTGGCGGGGATCCGGCGCCCGTCATTGGCCAGTGCGATGTGGTGGTCGATTTCTCCTCGCCCGATGCGCTGGCGGGCAACCTCAAGGCGGCGCGCGCGAAAGGCGTTCCGATCCTGATCGGCACCACAGGACTTGAGGATGCGCATTTCGCGGCCATTGACGAAGCGGCAGGCGACATCCCGGTTCTGCAAACCGGCAACACCTCGCTTGGCGTCACATTGCTTGGCGCGCTTGTCGAACAGGCGGCACAGCGCCTTGGCGATGACTGGGATATCGAAGTGCTCGAGATGCACCACCGGATGAAAGTCGATGCGCCATCTGGCACGGCAAAGCTTCTTGGCGAAGCGGCAGCCAAGGGGCGCGGCGTCGACCTTGCCGATGCAATGGACAGCGGGCGGCACGGACACACCGGCGCGCGAAAGAGCGGGGACATCGGTTTTGCAACGCTTCGCGGAGGGAGCGTTGCGGGCGATCATTCGGTCATCTTTGCGGGCAATGAAGAGCGCCTTACCCTTTCGCATTCGGCGGAAAACCGGATGATTTTTGCGCGCGGCGCCGTTCGCGGCGGCGCATGGTTGATCGGGAAAGCTCCTGCACGCTACACCATGCGCGACGTTCTGGACCTTTAGTTCGGTAAGCGGGGGGAAAAATGGGGGCACTGCGGACCAAGCTTTATGAGCAGCTCTTCGTCGGAGCGCATCCGGACGGGCGCCTGACGCTTCTCAACCGGTTGCTTATCGCGACCATCGTGCTTGCCGTGATCGGGGCAGCGCTGGGAACCGAGCCAACCCTTTCACCCGCATGGCATCGCGCGCTTTTGGTCGGGGAGCTGGTCTTCGGGACGATCTTTTTGCTTGAGTATATCGCGCGGGTTTACGCCGCAGCCGAAGCGCCAGGAGAAGGCTCTGCCTGGGCCAAGCGCTGGGCCTTCATGCGCAGCTGGCTGGGGATCGTCGATCTTGTCGTGGTCGTGGCAACGCTTGCGCCCCTGGTCGCAGGCGATGCGGCGATCCTGCGGGTGCTGAGGCTGTTCCGGGTTATCGCTGTGATGAAATTCGGGCGCTTCAGCCTTGCGATCAAATCGGTATGGCAAGCGATCGCGGACCGGGGCGATGATCTGATCGTGACGGCGGCGCTTGCCTTTATCTTTGTCCTGACGGGCGCAACCTTGCTGCACGTGGTCGAAGGTTCGATCCAGCCCGAACAGTTCGGCTCGATCCCACGCGCCTTGTGGTGGGCGGTCATCACCTTGACCACCGTGGGTTATGGCGATGCATACCCGGTGACGATCATCGGCAAGTTTATCGGCGGCACTCTGGCGCTTTCAGGCATTGCCTTTGTCGCCATGCCGACCGGAATTATCGCCGCCGCCTTCTCCGATGCCATGCAGGCGCGCCGTGACCAGAAAATCCAGGAAATGCGCGAGCATCTGGAGCGGCTCGATGAGATCGACGAGAATGTGGTGGCAAAGCTTGAGAAGCTGGAGCGCGCAAGCCATATCCCGCCGATATGACCAAGGACCAGATTTTCGAATTCTTCCGGCGTTTGGCCGAACACAATCCCGAGCCGGAGACCGAGCTTGAGTATGGCAATGCCTATCAGCTGGTGGTGGCTGTGGCGTTGTCGGCACAGGCCACCGATGTCGGGGTGAACAAGGCGACGCGCGCGCTGTTTGCGCAGGTTAAGACGCCGCAAGAGATGCTGGATCTGGGGCTGGAGGGGCTGATCGGTCACATCAAGACGATTGGCCTGTTCAACTCAAAGGCGAAGAATGTGATCGCCTTGTCGCAGCTTCTGATCGACGAATATGGGGGCGAGGTTCCCGATACGCGCGATGATCTTGTGCGTTTGCCCGGAGTGGGGCGCAAGACCGCCAATGTGGTGCTCAATTGCTGGTTCAAGCAGGAGACCTTTGCGGTCGACACGCACATTTTGCGGGTCGGCAATCGCACAGGGCTTGCCAAGGGGAAGACGCCGGAAAGCGTTGAGGCAAAGCTTGAGAAACGCGTGCCCCAGCCCTTTCGCCTGCACGCGCACCACTGGTTGATTTTGCATGGCCGCTATGTCTGCAAGGCGCGCACGCCCGAGTGCTGGCGGTGTGATCTGGTTGATTTGTGTTCGTTCCGCAAGAAGGTGCTGGAGAAGCCAAAGGGCCGGTAAACCATTGCAGGCTTGGTGCGAGAGGCGCATAGTCTTGCCAAGGGCGTGGAGGGCGAATGAGGAGACTGCTGATGTTCCGACACACCCTGATGCTCGCAGGAGTGGCTGGCCTCGTCGCCTGCGCCACCACTGACGGCGAGCCGCGCCCCGACCCTGCGCTTGCGGGTCCTGCTGTCAAAGTTGTTGGCGAGGCTGAAACCTGCATCAACCGCACGGCTGTTCGCAACACGCTGGTGCGCTCCGATCAGGTGATCGACTTCGAGATGCGCGGCGGGAAAGTCTACCGCAACGTGCTTAGCAGCCCATGCCCGAGGCTGGGGTTCGAGCGCGCTTTCACCTATCAAACCACGATCAATCAGCTGTGCCGGCCTGAGATTATCTACACGCTCGACACGTTCGGAGGCCGCCTCGATCGCGGCGCGGGGTGTAGCCTCGGCGATTTTGTGCCGGTCGAGTATCTCGAGGATGCCGCCTCAGACGAGTGATTTTACAAGGTAATGCGAGGCGTGGCCCTTCGGCCTGTCGGGGAGCGTTGCCATTAGGCGATAGCCTTGCTTTTCGTAGAACGGTTTTGCCTGCCAGCTGGTGGTCTCGACGAGCGCCTTTTCGCAATTGTGCGGGCGGGCGAAGTCTTCGGCCTCGGACAAAAGCGCTGCACCCAGCCCTGAGCCGCGCGCGGTCTCGTCCAACCAGAGAAGTTCGATGTGCAGCGTGTTCCAATAGCACACGGCGCGAATGCCGCCTTGAAGCGCGCCTTCATCGTCTTTGGCGAGGACGAAGAATCTGACCTCGTCCTCGACCTTTTCGAGATCAGGGACGCCGGCTTTGTTAAACGCGACGATCCCCTGACTGAGCGCGTCGGCGTCCTCCGGGGACGGCTCGCGCTCAACGCTGATCGGCATCAGACATCGTCGGCGCTGACAAGCTCGGCGCGGTCGAGTTCGCCGGTCATCGCCGCCACCGTCGTCGCCACTGCTGCATCACCAGTGACATTGGTGGTGGTGCGCATCATGTCCATGATCCGGTCGATACCAGCGACCAGCGCAATCGTCTCAAGCGGCACGCCAACCGCGCCAAACACCAGCACCATCATGATAAGGCCAGCGCCCGGGATCCCCGCTGCGCCAATCGCGCCCAGAGTTCCAAGGATCGAGATCAGCACATAATCGCCCATGTCGAGCTCAACGCCGAACACCTGCGCGCCGAACAATGTGGCAAGGCCCAGATACATCGCGGTCCCGTTCATATTGATGGTCGCGCCAAGGCTGATCACGAAGCTTGCGACCGAGTTCGATACGCCAAGGTTCCGCTGCGCACAGCGCAAGGTCACAGGCAAAGTCGCATTGGAGCTTGCGGTGGAATAGCTCACCGCGATGGCATCAACGATGCCGCGGAAGAAGTCGATCACCGGCAAGCGGGCGATGAATTTGATCATCCCGCCATAGATCAGCCCGATAATGAGAAGGCAGCCCACGTAGTTGAGCACTACCACAATGCCGAGCGCCTGAAGCGCCTCAAGGCCCAGAGTGCCCGCGACCCACGCCATCAGCGCGAAAACGCCGAACGGGGTCAGTTCCATCACCACCATGGTGACTTTCTGCATGACGACGCTGCCAGAATCGAAAATCTTGAGGACGGGTTCGCCGTCTTCCTTGGCCATCAAAATGCCGATGCCGATCAGCAGCGAGAAGATGATAAGCGGCAGGACGTTGACGTCTGCCATGACCTGAACCGGGCTGGAGGGGACCATCTCAAGGATCATCTGCTGCACGGTCACGCCGTCTTCCTGACGGGCCTGTGCGCGTTCAAGAGCGGCGGCGTCGAGGTTCATCCCGCTTGCGTCGAGGCCCGAACCCGGCTGCACCAATGTGCCAATGCCAAGGCCGAGCCACACCGATATTTGACCCGTCACGACAAACAGCAACAGCGCACGCCAACCCACGCTGCCAAGCTTTTTAAGATCGCCGATACTCGCGACCCCTGCGACAAGGCTGAAGAAGATCAGCGGCACGACCAGCATCTTGATAAAGGCGATGAAGATATCGCCGATAATCTTGATGCTTTCAGCGCCCGGCCCCCAGATATAGCCAACGATAATGCCAAGGATCAGCGCACCGATCACCCGCTGCCAGAGCGGAATCTTGAACCAAGATTTCATGTGTCTTTACGCCTCTTCTTGCGTTGTCTCGAGTTGAAGCGCCCCCAGCGCTGCGCGTGTGTAAATCCGTGCTAACGCATCGAGGTCGGGAATAGCCACCGCCTCATTGCGTTTGTGCATAGTTGCATTGCACAGGCCAAACTCAATCACCGGGCACACAGCCCGCAGGAACCGCGCATCCGACGTGCCGCCGGTGGTGGATGCTTCGGGTGTGATGCCGGTTTCCGCCTCGACCGCTTGGGCCAGCATTTCGGAAAACGGTCCCGGAGCGGTCAGGAATGGCTCGCCTGAGATAATCGGCAATGCGCTCCCGCCGTGCTTTTCGGCAACTTCGCTTGCCCATTGGGACAGGCTTGCGCCTGAATGAAGATCGTTGAAGCGGATTGAAACGCGCGCCTTCGCACTCGCCGGAATGACGTTGTGCGCGGGATTGCCCACCTCAAGATCGGTAATCTCAAGGTTGGAGGGCTGGAACCAGTCGGTGCCCTTGTCCAGCACTTGCCGGTTCAGATCATCCAGCATCGCCACCAGCTTGGGAATCGGGTTGTCGGCCAGATGCGGATAGGCAACGTGGCCTTGCGTCCCCTCAACCGTGAGCCAGATATTGACCGAGCCGCGCCGCCCGATTTTCATCATATCGCCAAGCCGGTTGACGCTTGTGGGTTCGCCCACAAGGCACAGGTCCGGCCGAATGTCCTGCTCGCGCATATAGTCGATAAGAGCGCGCGTCCCGTGAAGCGCTGGGCCCTCTTCATCGCCGGTGATGATAAAGCTGATCGTGCCGGCATCTGCCGGGATGTCGTGGCAGGCAGCCACCATACACGCGATCGCGCTTTTCATATCGACTGCGCCGCGGCCATAAAGAAGCTCGCCTTCCTCAGTAGGGACGAAAGGATCGCTCTCCCACCCGTCACCGGGCGGAACCACATCGAGGTGGCCTGCAAAGGCGAAGTGCCTCGAACCTGCCGGACCCTTGCGGATGGCAAAGAGGTTTTCGACAGGAGCCTCGTCCGTGCCGTCTGCACCCTGCCCTCGTTTGAAGCGGTGGATTTCGAAACCCAAGGGCGCGAGGAGCGCTTCCATCTCGTCGAACACTTGTCCGGTCGCGGGCGTGACGGATGGCGCGGCGATCAGGCGTTTGGCGTAGTCTAAGGCGATACTCATAGGCGAGCTTGCTAGCAGGAGATGCGCCCAATGCCCAAGCCTGATTTGAAGCTTACCCTTCAACGGGCCGGGGCGGTGCCAATCACGCGGTTTCGAACTGCTCGATCACCCATTCCTCGTCTTCCGAAGCCGCGATCCATTGCGCCATCCAATCGTGTTCAAGGATCGCCTCCATATAGCTTTGCGCAAAGCCGGGAACGCCAATGCCATAGGTGGTGAAGCGTGAGACTATGGGCGCGTAGAAAATGTCGGCCGCACCAAAAGTGCCGAACAGATACGGGCCCGAGGAACCATGCCGGGCGCGCGCTTCGGCCCATAATTGCAGGATGCGCACGATGTCGGCCTTGGTTTGCTCGGACAGGTTTTCCAGCGGCACGCGGCTGCGCACATTCATCGGCATTTCCGATCGCAACGAGCCGTAGGAGGAATGCATCTCCGCCACCATCGCGCGCGCCATGCCGCGTGCGGCATCGTCCTTGGGCCAGAAACGGTCGCGGCCCACCTTGTCCGACAGATATTCAAGGATCGCGAGGCTGTCCCAAATGACCGCATCTCCGTCCCACAAGATTGGCACCTTGCCCGAAGACGGCTGAAACTCTTCGCCCTGCTTTTGCGTCTCCCAATGCTCACCCAGAAGCGGCACTGTGATCTCTTCAAACGGCAGGCCAGACTGCTTGGCCGCGAGCCAGCCGCGCAAGCTCCAGCTCGAATAGTTCTTGTTGCCCATGATCAGTTTCATTTGTCGTGCCCGCTCCACCTTGCTTGCATCTTCGTGCCTATATATTCAGACTTTCCCTGTCGAGCCTGAACGTCGAGCCTGAACGTCGACGCTGGACAGGTTGCTCGCCGTAAAACACCCGCGCAAAAGGTCCGTCTATGTCCCTCCCTCCGTTTCACCTCGCCTTCCCTGTCCACGACCTTGATGAGGCGCGCGTCTTTTATGGTGTCGTGATGGGATGCGCGGAGGGGCGATCATCGGACGAGTGGATCGATTTCAATTTTCACGGTCACCAGATTGTCGCGCATCTCGCACCGGCACGAAGCGGCGATGCGGCGACCAACCACGTCGATGGACACGGCGTTCCCGTGCCGCATTTCGGTCTGGTGCTGTCGATGGAGGATTGGAAGGCACTGGCGAGGCGGCTGCGGGAGGCGGACACCGAATTCGTGATCGAGCCGACGGTGCGCTTCAAAGGCAAACCGGGCGAACAAGCCACCATGTTCCTGCGCGATCCATCGGGCAATGCGCTCGAATTCAAGGCCTTTGCCGATCCCGATCAGCTTTTCGCCACCTGAAAACAAAATCGCCGGGCACCACGAAGGCACCCGGCGATTATCCGTGCAGCTACTGGACAGGCAAGCTGCTCGATTTCTAGCTTTGTTACTGGGTCACGTTGGCGGTGTTGCCATTGCCCGACTGGATAACGTCAGAGACGTTGGTGTCGCTCGACTGAACGACCGTCGCTGAGTTCGTGTCGCCATTTTGCGAAACGAAGCTGACGTTGTCGTTGCCCGACTGAAGCACGTCGGCAAGGTTGCTGTTGCTGGTCAGGGTATCGCCCTGGCCAATCGCGCTGAAGTTGCCGGTGCCGGTCTGGTTCACAACAGCAGTGTTCAGCGAACCGCCGCTAAAGCTCTGGTCGATGAAGCTTTCGTTGTTGTCGGCGAACTGGTTGACGGTTGCGCTGTTGTTAAGGCCGTCCTGGAATACGGTCGAGGTCGAGCCGTTCACGGCTGCACCCACGGCACCCTGGTTCACATCAGCAATGTTGCTGTCGCCAGCCTGGATCGTGAGGTCGGTGTTGCCGTCACCAATCTGATCGACGAACACGATGCCCGAAGTGCCGCTTTGGTTGACGTCCGACAGGTTGTCAGAACCGCGCTGGATGCTCTCGGCCACGTTGGTAAGGCCGCTTTGCGCGATGTTTGCTTCGCTGTTGGTGCCCTCGCCCTGATCGATCAGCGCAAGGTTGCCGCTGAGGCCCCCACCATTGCCGGTCTGTGTGATCGAAGCGGTTGCATCAACGGAAAGGACGTCTTGCACGACAATCGCGACATCACCGTCTGCATCGCCGGTCTGGCTCACGGTTGACGTGCCGCCAAGGCCGTTCTGGAACACGCCAGCTTCATTTGCGCCGGTCGCGGTTTGCGTGATCGTCGAAGTGTTGCTGTCGCCGGCGGTTTGATCGACGCCTGCGACATTGTTGTCGCCGACTTGCGTGATGGTCGATGCGTTGGCGTTGTCCTGCACCACGTCGGCGGTGTTTCCATTGCCGGTCTGGTCAACAGTCGATGAGCTTTGCGCGGCCGCCGGAGCTGCCATGGCAAGGGCTGCCATCGACGCGCCTGCAAGAATGATCTTTTTCATTTTGTGGTCCTCAATGTGATTGGTCACTGGTCTGAGGCCGGTTCTTGCGGCGAAAGTTTTCCGGGAAGTTAACAGCGGGAAAATGGCCGCCTAGGGGATCGTCCCGGGGCACGCCATCGTGGTTAACCAAAGGTTGGCGCACGCCTTTGCACGCGCGGGCAGGCACACACACCCGTTAATCAGCTATCGGATTGTGCCGAGGGACGCAGCGCCAATGGCTTCGCGCGCGCGTTAACTAAAGTTCGAAGAAGCTTTCGCCCAGCGCATCAGCCACCACGGCTGCACGAAGTTCTTCGATCCCCATGCCTTTTTCGCTGCTGGTAAGGTGGAGCGTGGGGAAAGCGGCGGGGTGTTTGCGCGATTCGTCTGCGATTCGATTCGCCACACGCTCAAGCTCGCTCGCTTTCACCTTGTCGGTTTTGGTAAGAACGATGCGATAGCCAACGGCGGCCTCGTCGAGCATCTTCATCATTTCGCGGTCGACGTCTTTGAGCCCATGGCGGCTGTCGACCAGCACGAGATTGCGCGCCAGCACCTGTCGTCCGCGAAGGTAGGTTTTGACGAGGCCCTTCCACCGCTCGACCACTTTGACGGGCGCCTTGGCAAAACCATAGCCCGGCATATCGACCAGCCGGAACAGCGGCGGGCCGCCGGGATTGTTGGGGTCGGCCATGCCCACTTCAAAGAAGTTCAATTCCTGCGTGCGGCCCGGCGTGATTGATGCGCGCGCGATTTTCTTGCGCCCCGTAAGCGCATTCAAAAGCGAGCTTTTGCCAACGTTACTGCGCCCGCAAAAAGCGATTTCCGGAACCGTGGGTTCGGGCAGAAACTTGAGCTGGGGCGCGGACAGCAGGAAGTCCACGCGCCCGGAGAACAGCTTGGACGCCTTGCGCTCGCGGCGCTGGCGCTCACGCTGTTCCAGCTCTTCCGGCGTGTAGTCAGGGGTGGTCATGGCTGCTCGTTATGCCCCGCTCTTCTCGGCCTTTTCGCGCTCCCTGGCCTGCGCTTTTTCCGCTTTCTCTTTCGCCGCAGCCGCCTTCAATTGGGGGTGCTTGGAATAAAGATAGCTTTGCTGGGCGACGGTCAGGATGTTCGAAGTTACCCAGTAAATCAGAAGACCCGCTGCAAACGGTGCCATGACGAACATCAACACCCACGGCATGAGATTGAAAATCTGCTGCTGCATCGGGTCCATTGCCGACGGGTTCAGGCGGAAGGTCAGCCACATGGTAAAGCCGAGCAGCACGGCCAAAACGCCAATGCCAAGGAAACCCGGAACCTCGTAAGGCAGAAGGCCAAACAGGTTCAGGATCGTCGCGGGATCGGGCGCGGACAAATCCTGGATGTAAAGGAACGGCTCGTGCCGCATCTCGATCGCGAGATAGAGCACTTTATACAGCGCAAAGAAGATCGGGATCTGAATAAGGATCGGCAAACAGCCAGAGAGCGGATTGACCTTCTCTTCCTTATACAGCTCCATGATTTTTTGCTGCTGGGTTTGCTTGTCGTCCTTGTAGCGTTCCTGGATCGCCTTCATCTTGGGCTGGACCGCTTTCATCGCAGCCATCGAGGCAAAGCCCTTTTGCGCGACCGGGAACATGAACCCGCGGATGATGCAGGTGAGAAGGATGATCGCGACACCGAAATTGCCGACAAGGCCGTTCAATGTGCGCAGCAGCCACAGGAAGGGTTTCTCGAACCATTCAAACCAGCCCCAGCTGATGACCTTGCCGAAATAGGTGATGCCTGCCTCTTCGTAATTGTCGAGGACAACGCTTTCCTTGGCGCCCGCGAAAAGCTGCGTCGTATCGGTCAGGCTGCCGCCTGCAGGCACAGTCTCGGCGTTGTAGAGGAGGTCTGCCCGGAAAAGATTGCCGCCGAGCGAGCGCCAGCCCGCCGTGTCCGTTTCGCTCGCGCCCGGAATTAGGGCCGATGCCCAATAGGTATCGGTAAATCCGAGCCATGCAGCCGCGCCAGCCGGGTTGTCACGGCCAAGCTCTGCCAGCTCCTCATAGGAGTTGGGGTCATACAAAGAGCCGCCGAACACACCGGTCGGGCCAGCGTGGGCGATGAACTGGTCGGGTGATGCAGTGGTGGAGGTGCGCTTGATATAAGCAAACGGCTGGATGATCGCCGCGCCTTGCGAGGCGTTCTGGGCCGTCTGTTCGGCGGTGATCATGAAATTATCGTCGATCGACAGCTTGATCCTATATGTGACGCCAGCCTCATCGGTGTGCGAGAGGGTCACGGGCGTGCCGGGCGTCAACATTTCGCCATCGGATTGCCACTGAGTGCTTGAGGACAGGCGTTTGCCATCGACCACAAAGCCAAATTCGGCAAAGTGCGGGACATCTGTGCGATCAGGCGCGAACAGGCGCACAGCCTCGCTGTCATCGCCCACATTGGCGTCATAATCCTTGAGCACCAGATCATCCACGCGCGCGCCGACCAGATTGATCGAGCCAGCGACGCGGGGCGCGTCGATGGTGATGCGGGTGGGCGAGGACAGCGCAGCGTCGAGCGTAACAGGCCCAAGGGGCTCTTGCGGCTCGGCGACGCTGGCGCCGCCGGTGCTGGCAGAAGCGGAGGCGGAGGCGGAGGCTGTCTGGGCGCCTGGCACATTCGCCGGATCCATTTCACTTGCAGCAACATCGGGCTCAGGAGGCGTCGGGTAGATATACCGCATACCCACATCCCAGCCCAAGATAAGCAGCCCCGAAAGCACCACGGCGAGCAGAAGATTGCGCTGATTGTCCAAGATTTACGCCCTAAGAGAAGTCTGGTTGAAGTGTGTTATATGGGTGTGACACCCGCCGATCCAAGTGCTTTAAGGCACCGGGTCGTGGCCATGCCCTCCCCATGGGTGACAGCGCCCTATACGCTTTAGCCCCAACCATCCACCCTTGATCGCGCCGTGCTTCTGGACGGCCTCGATCATGTACTGGCTGCATGAGGGTGAATACCGGCAGGTTGGCGGTATCAAAAGCGAGGGGCCAAGCTGCCACGCTCTGGCAAGACCGATGAGAATATACTTCATCACTCCTGCTCTTGCGGTGGCTTGTGTGACGGATTGCCGGACGGCCTTTGGCGTGGACGTTGTCCTGATCGTTGGCCTGATCGTTGGTCGGGGCGGCGGCGGCGCGGGCCATCGCCCTTGCCTTCGGTTGCACGTGACAAAGCTTTGCCAAGTTCATCCGCCATTGTCGCAAAATCGCGCTCGACCCCGCCAGCCCTGCCGATCAGCACGTGATCGTGATTCGCAAGCGCCTTTTCAGGCAGGGCATCGCGCAATAACTCGCGAAAGCGCCGCTTCATCCGGTTGCGCACCACCGCATTGCCGATCTTCTTGGTAACGGTGATGCCATAACGCACGCCCTCGCCGCCATTGGGCCGTGTCAAAAGGACAAAGCCGGGCTTGGCATTGCGCAGCCCCTTGTTGGCCGCGACGAAATCGCTGCGTTTTGTAAGGACCTTGGGCATGGCAGGTGTCAATAACGCATACGGGCCCCCGATGGGAGCCCGCGGTTGCCTTGCGGCCGTTTGCATTTTCGGGGGCACCGTCACGCAGCGCCCCGATCCACCAATTAGGCAGAAAGGCTCTTGCGACCGCGACGACGACGCGCACGGATAACCTTGCGGCCACCTGGCGTTGCTTTGCGTGCGAAGAAACCGTGGCGACGAGCGCGCACAAGATTGGAAGGTTGGAAAGTCCGCTTCATTGTATCCTCAAGTGAGCCGGTGGGCTTCAAAAATTGCTAATGGTCTTGCCGCTGTGCCTTTCGCGGGCTTCGAGCTGCTTTGACCGAAACGACCCCTTTTCAATTAAGCGGTCTGATCAGGGGCGCGCAGTTATGGAAAAGTCGCTCCTGAGTCAAGAGATGTTCGTCATGAGAACTTCGTCAGGATGCCCTTTCGCTTTTGCCGCTCTTATCGCTTTTACAGGGATGCAAAAGCGAAACTGCTCATATCATCATATCCGATGCGTGGCTTCGCGTGAGCGATCACCGGCGCGTCGAGAGCCACTGCGGCAACGAGACTGCGGGTTTCGGCCAGATTGGCCTCGACACTGGCACAGATCACGCATTCGGCCAGCATTTGCCGGGCAGCGAAGCGCTCGCCGGAGCCAGTGGGCGCAATCCATCCGCGCATGTCATCGGATGAAAGCCACAAGGCCTCGGCATGCGGCACTGAATTGGTCATGGCGTAGAATCGCTCCGCCTGCTCCGCGCTCAGCCCCATTTCGCGGTAATAGTCGAGGTAGAGGCGGTGCGCCGGATGGCCGGGTGCAAAATCCGTTGCCTCGCGCCCATGATTGTCGAGCCAGGCATGGACCGCGAATGTCGCACCATCGGCAATCGTGCGGTGCGTCCCTGCAAGGAAAAGCTCGACCGCGCCAGAACGCACCGAACCGCCGCGCGGCACGTGGGTTGCAATGCCATGGGCGCGGATCTTGCGACCGACGGCCAAATTGGCAATGTCGTTGCTGGTGCCCGGCGCTTCCACCATTTCGAGTGTCTCGATGCCGGGAAAATCGCGCAGCATCGCGTCGAAATCGCGCGGGGAATGACGGTTGGTGGAGCCCACGATCGTCGCGCTTGTCGGGCCGGTCACGAGGAACGGACCATATTGCGCCAGAGCCATATCGGGCCGGGCCAGAGGCACCGGTTGTGCATAGCGTGCCGCATTGCGGGTCTCGGTCACCTCGCGGCCATTGATGATCGTTGTGACGAGTGTGGGAAGATCGGCGTTGTGAGCGGCGCCTGCATCCTCGTCCACGCGCACCCATCGTTGTTGCGCCGGGTCCCATTCCTCGACCCAGCTTTGCGTCTCGACCACCCGCGCGCTCGCCACCCCTTGCGCGGCAACAGAGGCCGGAAAGAGCGCCGGGAAGAGCGTCATCAGGACAAGAGCAAAGAGGGCTACACGATTTTTCATCGTGTCAAAATTACCCCGCGTCCCCTTCAGGAAATGCGAAAGTTTATGCTTTCAAACTCCTTACGTGACCGTGCCTAAACGCTCGACAAGTCCCTGTTTACCCTGCAAACAGGATCGCTCAGGGACAGCCGGGTGCGAATGGCTAAGGGGGGTTGCGGCATGGTCGCACTCATTCGCACGGTTGCCTATCTGGGGCTTGAGGCGCGCGGGGTCGAAGTTCAATGTCAGGTGGCGCCAGGGGTGCCGCGTTTCTCCATCGTGGGCCTGCCCGATAAGGCGGTGAGCGAAAGCCGCGAGCGGGTGCAGGCCGCGCTTTCGGCAATGGGTCTGGCGCTGCCGCCCAAGCGGATCACCATCAACCTATCGCCCGCCGACCTTCCCAAAGATGGCTCGCATTACGATTTGCCGATCGCTCTTGCGTTGCTCGCCGCGATGGGTGTGACGGACGCAGAGCAATTGAACGACTGGATCGCGGTGGGGGAGCTGTCGCTGGATGGCCGCGTGGTCGCCTCGCCCGGGGTTCTGATCGCCGCGCTTTATGCAAGCGGCGAGGAAACGGGGCTTATCTGTCCCGCAACACAAGGGTCCGAGGCGCGCTGGGCAAGCGGAGTACCCGTGCTCGCGCCGCGCGATCTGGGAAGCCTGCTCGACCATCTTAAAGGCGATGGCGTTCTGGCAGAGCCACCGCGCGGCGAGGTTGAGGAGCCGCCCGCCGCGACCGACCTTAAACAGGTCAAGGGACAGGAAACCGCCAAGCGCGCCCTGGAAATCGCAGCGGCAGGCGGACACAACCTGCTCATGTCCGGCCCACCGGGATCGGGAAAGAGCCTGCTTGCCTCATGCCTTCCCGGCATCTTGCCCGAACTTACTCCGACCGAGGCGCTCGAAGTCTCGATGGTGCAGTCGGTTGCCGGCACACTTGAAAGCGGGCGGATCAGCCGCACGCGCCCTTTTCGCGCGCCGCACCATTCGGCCAGCATGGCGGCGCTCACCGGAGGGGGCCTCAAGGTACGCCCCGGCGAGATCAGCCTTGCGCATCTGGGCGTCCTGTTCCTCGACGAGCTTCCCGAATTTCAGCGGCCCGTGCTCGATTCGCTGCGCCAGCCGCTGGAGACGGGGCAGGTCGATGTCGCACGGGCCAATGCCCATGTGACCTTTCCCGCGCGCGTCCAACTGATCGCGGCGATGAACCCGTGCCGGTGCGGATATGCGGGCGATCCTGCGCAAAATTGCAACCGCTACCCGCGCTGTATGGGCGATTATCAGGCGCGATTGTCCGGCCCCCTGCTCGACCGGATCGACCTCCATGTCGATGTGGCGGCGGTCTCCGCAATGGACCTTACCCTGCCGCCCCCTGCCGAAGGAAGCGACGCGGTTGCAGCGCGGGTATCGGCGGCAAGGGCCCATGCGGGCAAGCGCGGGGTCCGATCCAACGCCGAATTGGAAGGTGACGCCCTTGAAACCCACGCTGCCCCCGATGAAGAAGGCCGCGCGCTGTTGATGCGAGCAGCGGAAAAATTGAGGCTCTCAGCCAGAAGCTACACCCGCGTGCTTCGAGTCGCGCGCACGGTTGCAGACCTGTCTGGCGCCGCTGGTGTCGGTCGCCCGCATATTGCCGAGGCGTTGAGTTACCGGCAGAAAGTTCGTGCACCCTAGGATTTCCAAGCTAGAGGGCACGTCATGCCCGTGTTCGATTCCTCCTGGCTCATCTATCTTGGCGCAGCGCTCCTGCTGATTGCTTACGCCATTCGGGACGAGCTGAAACTGCGCGTTCTGATCGTCGTTTCGACCTTTGTTTACATCGCCTATTACTTCCTGCTGCCCGGTGGACCCTTGTGGGACCCGATCATCACCAGCGTGCTTTTTGTCGCGATCAATTTCTGGGTGTTGGGACAGATTGCGTTGGAACGCACCACCTTGCGCCTTTCCGAGGACGAAAAACAGCTTTTCGACGCGTTTGAAACACTTACCCCGGGTCAGTTCCGCCGCGTTCTGAAGCTTGCACACTGGCGCATTGCTCAAGACCCCGACGGGACCGTTCTTACCCGCGAGGATGAGCCTTCCGATGCCCTCTTCTACGTGTTCGAAGGGGTGATCTCGGTTGAAAAGCGAGGCCGCCCGTTCCGCTTGCCCGAGGGCAATTTCGTGGGCGAAGTGGCGTTCGTGCTGAACCGCAAGACAACCGCCACCACGGTCGCGCCCAAGGGCGTTCGTTACGTCGAATGGGATGCAGAGGCCTTGCGCAAGCTCGGGCGCAAGCGCGAAAACCTTGGCAATGCGATCAACGCGCTTTTGACCCGCGACCTCGCCAAGAAGCTAGGCGGCAGTTATCGCCCCGACGATGCGCTGCCTGCAACGCCGCGAAGCATCGAGCTTTTGGAAGAAGCGCAGAGCTGAGAAGCGCCGCGCTGGAGTTCAGTCTTCTTCGCGCACGATATTGTCTTCATCCACCCCGCGTTCCTTCAATGCAGACGCAACATCATCTTCAAATTCGGGCGGGCCGCACAGGTAAAAGGTGCTCTCCGCATCAATACCCAATTGATCGAGCAGATCGCCATTGATCTTGCCGTGATGAAGGCCCTCGACCTCTTCATCAGAAAGCACAAAGCGTGTTTCGAG
Source organism: Qipengyuania sp. S6317L1 (assembly GCF_023015615.1). Classification (GTDB taxonomy): domain Bacteria; phylum Pseudomonadota; class Alphaproteobacteria; order Sphingomonadales; family Sphingomonadaceae; genus Erythrobacter. The sequence goes on from NZ_JALKAJ010000002.1 coordinate 759,335, forward strand.
CCCGTCCATCGCAGTCAGTTCATCGCGCAGGATGATGTCCTTCTCGCATGAATTGGAGAAGATAAGGCGATAGCCATCGAGCGTGCCCTTGTCCGCCAGACGCGCGCGCAGGATCGCGATGAAAGGGGTGATGCCGGCGCCTGCTGCAAGGATGGTGCCCGGTCCACGGTCTTCGATTGCGCCCCAAGGCTCTTCGATGATGACTTTCGCACCGGGCTGCATCTGACCGATCTGTTCGGTGACGCCATCGTGGTCGGGATAGGATTTGATGACGAACTGGAGTTTGTCCGCATCGGGCAGTGAGGCCATGGTGAAGGGCCGTTTCTCATCGCGCCACTCATCCTTGTCCAAAGCAAAATCGGTCGCTTGGCCGGGCCTGAACTCGAACCCATCGGGCCGCTCGAAGGTCAATTCCTGCGTGTCATGGGTAACGGGTCGGATGGCCTGAAGGGTGAGAGTGTGTGCGATGGGAACTTCCTTTATCTTGGCATCACTGTGTTGGGCAGAGGTGGGCTGGGATGAGCCAGCCTGGTCATGCCTGTTCAACTGCCAAGACAGGACAATGGTTCCGGTTTCGCCCGGATCGTGGCGGTCAATTCACGCCTGAATGTTCGCGCAAGACCTCGAGGAATTGCGGGCCCCAGGTGTCGAGCTTTGTCTCGCCCACGCCCTGTAACTCGCCGATTTCACGCAAGGTCTGGGGCTGGAACGCGGCCATGGCGCGCAGCACGCTGTCGTGAAAGATGATGTAGGCGGGAATGCCGTGTTCCCTCGCAAGCTCGGCGCGTCTGGCCCGCAGCGCATCGAACAGCGGATCGCCCACCGGATTGGGGATCGCGCCACCTGAACCACCACCAGAGCGGCGGCGCTTTGCCTTGGGTGGCTCTGCGATTGCAACCGCGCGCTCGCCTTTGAGGACGCCGCGCGCCTCCGGGCCAAGGGCAAGCCCGCCATGCTCTGTCGTCACCAGCATTTCATGCGCGGTGCAGAACCGCATCACTGGCTTGAGAAGCGCCGCCTCGCTCCCGCCCACAATGCCAAAAACCGAAAGTTTGTCGTGCCCGCGACTGATAACCCGGTCATCCCCCCGGCCCAAAAGCACGCGCTCGACATGGCCCATGCCAAAGCTTTGCCCTGTGCGATACACTGCCGAGAGCAGCTTTTGCGCCGTTTCCGTCACATCGAGCACCTGCGGCGGCTCAAGACAGCGGTCGCAATTGCCGCAAGGCCCGGCAAGCTCATCACCAAAGTGGGCGAGCAAAAGCTTTCGGCGGCACTGCGCGGTTTCGACAAGGTTCGCGAGCGCATTCAAACGTGCACGTTCAGCCGGAAGACGCTCTTCGCTTACATCGCCAAGCCATTGGCGTGCTTTGGCAAAATCGCTCGCGGCCCAGAACAGATGCGCCTCGGCCGGATCGCCATCGCGCCCTGCGCGCCCCGTTTCCTGATAATAGGCCTCGATCGACTTCGGGAGGCCGGCATGGACGACGAAGCGCACATCGGGTTTGTCGATCCCCATGCCAAAAGCGATGGTCGCGACCATCACCATGTCTTCTGAAGCCACGAACTCGGCCTGCGTGCGTGCGCGCACTTCTGGCGCAAGCCCTGCGTGATAGGCGGCGACATTGCGGCCCGTGGTCGAGGCGAGCCTGACCGCCAGATCCTCTGCCCCTTTGCGGCTGGTGGTGTAAACGATGCCGGCACCGGGCGTTTTGGCGATAACTTCGCTGATCTGCTTGGCGACATTGGCACGCGGGCGGATGAGGCAGCGGATATTGGGACGGTCGAAGCCTGCCTTGACCAGCCCGCCGGGCGCAATGCCGAGCTGCTTGAGGATATCCTCACGCGTGACCTCATCCGCTGTCGCTGTGAGAGCGAGGCGCGGCACATCGGGAAAACGCTCGAGCATCTGGCGAAGCGCCCGGTAGTCAGGCCGGAAGTCGTGCCCCCATTCCGACACACAATGCGCCTCATCAATCGCGAAAAGCGAGATGTCGGTATTCGAAAGGAGCGACTGAAACCCGCCGGTGTTGGCACGTTCCGGCGCGACGTAGAGCAGGTCGAGATCGCCCGCGCGCAAGGCTGCTGCGGTTTCGGCATTGCCATCATCCACCGAGGTCATGGAGGCCGCTTTTATTCCGACAGAGCGCGCGGCCCTGATCTGGTCGTGCATCAGAGCGATGAGCGGCGAAATCACGATCGCGGTGCCCGGCCGCGTCAACGCCGGGATCTGGTAGCAGAGCGATTTGCCAGCCCCCGTCGGCATCAAAGCGAGCGTGTTCTCACCTGCAAGGACCCGCCCGATCACCGCCTCCTGCATGCCGCGAAAGCCGGCAAAGCCAAAGGTGCGGCGCAAGGTTTCATAGACCTCGCCCGGCAATGCGCCCATCGCCCCGGGCGTGGTTTCAGTGTCGGAGGGGAGTTTCACAGCAGGTCTGGCAATCTTCAGGCGAGGGAGAACGGGCGCTCAGGCCTCGCTACCCTGCCCGCTCGCCATCCACCAGTCGGCATAGGACGAATTCCAGACCATTTTTCGATTTTGATCCGGCGCGCCATCGCTCCACCAGACCGGCCCGCGCTCGCCGAGCGCGACTTTTGCCGCCTGAACGCGGGCGCGTGCGACGCGTTCTGCTTGACCGTCATCGGCGCGCTTTGCCACGCCTACTGCACGGCGGGCATCCATCAGCTGGTGCACGAAAGTCTCGCGCTCTTCTTCCGAAAGGGCGGGATTTGAACTGCGCCAAAGCCTCCCGCGCACGATTATATAGCGGCCGTCGGGGGTGCGCCGTGGGGAAGCGTCTTCAGCCAGCGGTCGCCTTCTGGGCAGCCTTCAGGTCAACCACGCCGTCAATCGCGCCTGGCACTGCAACTGTGCCATCGGTGCGTTTGCCGACATCGGCACGCGCCACCATGTTCAGCTCGGTGCGGTCAAGCACGCGGCCATCGTGGCTGACAATCGACACAGGACCAATTGGCAAACGGTCGAATTCATCGACCAGAACCGGGTCTTCGAGCACGGGCTCAACGCTGTATTTCTGGCCCCATTGGCGCAGCGCAATCATCGCCGGAAGCAGGTCGAGACCCTTTTCCGTAAGGCGATATTCGACCTTGCGGCGGTCATCAGCGCAAGGCTCACGTTTCAAGATGCCATGCTCGACCAGCTTTGCGAGGCGATTTGACAGGATATTGCGGGCAATGCCCAGCTCGGTCAGAAATTCCTCGAAATGGTGCAAGCCGTTGAAGCTCGCGCGCAGGATCATGAACGACCAACGTTCGCCCATCACTTCAAGCGCTTGCGGGAGGCCACATTCGATCAACTCGCGTAGCGGTTCTCTCATTTCACCCATGTTCAGTCCTCCTGCTGCAACCTTTCTAACCGGTTTTGCAAAAATCGCAAAATCGCTGCTGGATACGAAAATCGCCGCTGGACTGGGATCGTAAGCAGTGCGCGGGAAAAATCACAAATGCTAGTTGCAAGCTGCAACCTAATCACTTAGAGGGTGATTCGCAATCAGTTTCAATTAGAAACGGTGCAATGCAGCATGATGCCAGATGGGCACCATAATTAAGGAATACAAGATGACCCTCTCTCTCCCCCGCGCCGAACGTATCGCCGTCCTTGCATCGGCGATTGCCTACACCACTCTCAGCTTCGGCGCCGCTCCGGCGATGGCCGATAACGGTCCTTATTACACCGCGCAACTGGCGCAGCCTGCTGAAGATGACCGCCTTGTTGCTGGCGGCGTTGCATGGGCATGCAAAGGCACGACCTGTGTCGCCAACAAGGGTTCGTCGCGCGCATCGCGCATCTGTCGCGGCCTTGCCCGCGATGTCGGTGAAATCACGGGCTTTGTCGCAAATGGCGAAGCGCTCGCCGAAGACAAGCTTGCACGCTGCAACGGCAACTGATCTGGGCGCTCGGCACCTTTTTTAACCCTCTCCATACGCGGGCTGCGCCTGTTCCCCCAACCACATGACGCAGCCCGCGCTTCCCCAGCCCGCCAGTCCAAGCGGGCAAGACTGCAAAACCCCGGCAAGCCCCAATGGCGGCTTGTCGGGGATTTTTTTGGGGGCTTGCGCGGATGCGTGTTTCTAAAGGAAGCCTGACGCTTCCAACTGCGCGCGAAGGGTCGGGGCATCGGTAAACAGATGCGCGTCCCAACCGCGCTGTTTGGCGGCCGCGATGTTATCCGCATTGTCATCTGTGAAGAACAGATCCGCGCCTTCGCGGCCACTGCGCTCCTCGACGATTTCATAGATGCCGGCTTGCGGCTTGGCGATTTGTTCGGTGCCCGAGACGACAATATCCTCGAACACGTCGAAGATCGGCTGGCTCGGGCGAAACCCGTGCCACAATTCGTGCCCGAAATTGGTCAGGCAATAAAGCGGAACGCCCGCGCCATTCAATTCGTGAACGATCGGATGCACGCCCGCAATCGGCCCTGTGATCGTTTCGTTGAACCGTTCCCGATAGGCTTTGATGTGGTTTGCATAGGCGGGAAATTGCGCGATGCGCTCCGCCACCATGTCATCAAGCGCGCGGCCGCGATCATGCTGGAAGTGCCACTCTTCGGTGACCACGGTATCGACAAACCATTCAAGCTCGCGTTTGTCGGCAATGATCTTTTCAAACAGAGCGCGAAGCTGCCAACCGAACAGCACCCGGCCCACATCGAAGACAACGGCTTTGTTCACTTGCACCTGACCCTCAAACAGAAGCGGCCCGCGCTCCTATGGGAGGAGGCGGGCCGATCACACATACCAATCGCACTCACGCCGGCTCTCCGGCGCAAGGGTCGCCAATTAACCTTGGCGCGCCTTGAAGCGACGGTTGGTCTTGTTGATCACATAGGTGCGACCGCGGCGGCGGATAACGCGGCAATCGCGGTGACGGTTTTTCAGCGACTTGAGGCTGTTGCGGATCTTCATTGTTCAAGCTTTCAAATAAAAAGCGCGCCCGGGAAGGTCCGGCGCGCCGAAATTCTGGGTGCGCACATATGAAGCCTGTGCAGATTCGTCAACCGATTCCTTGCCCGCAAGAGGCTTTGATTATCCGCGCAGGTCCGTCAGTTTGCGCTCCCACGCGAGCGCATGGGTGATGATCGTATCAAGATCTGCGTATTGCGGCTCCCACGGCAAGGTTTGCCGGATTAGCGACGGGTCGGAGATCAGAGATGCCGGATCACCAGCGCGGCGATCTTCGAGGCGGCGCTTGATCGGGGTGTTCGTCACCCGGTCGACCGCGTCCAGCACCTCAAGCACGCTAAAGCCCCGGCCATATCCGCAATTCATGGTGAGCGAGCGTTCCGGCCGAGCGATCAGGGCGTCGAGCGCGTGGACATGGGCGCAAGCCAGGTCGCTGACGTGGATGTAATCGCGCACTCCGGTCCCGTCGGGCGTATCGAAATCGGTGCCGAACACGCCGACAAACTCGCGCTTGCCAAGGGCCGCCTCAAGCGCAACCTTGATCAAGTGCGTCGCGCCAGCGGTGGATTGTCCGGTGCGCGCCTGCGGGTCTGCTCCTGCGACGTTGAAATAACGCAGCGCACAAAAGTTTATCGGATGCGCAGCCGCAACATCGCCCAGCATTTGTTCGGTCATCAGTTTTGACCAGCCATAAGGGTTGATCGGTCGCTGGGGCGTGTCCTCGCTCACCGCCTCCACATCGGGCACGCCATACGTCGCGGCGGTCGAGGAGAAGATGAAGTGTCCAACGCCTGCCTTCACCGCCGTTTCGATCAGGACCCGGCTTTTCGCGGTGTTGTTATGGTAGTATTTCAGCGGGTTCTCGACGCTTTCGGGCACGACGATCGAGCCTGCAAAATGCAGGATCGCGCCGACATTCTCCTCGGCAAAGATACGCGCCAGAAGCTGTGTATCCTCGATATCGCCCTCGTAAAAAGGCACGCCATCGGGCACCGCCCAGCGAAATCCCGTGGTAAGATTGTCGATCACCACCACCGGCCACCCTGCGTCCAGCAGAGCGAGAACGCCGTGGCTGCCGATATAGCCCGCACCGCCGGTGACGAGCACGGCCTGTTTATTCGCGGCGGGTTTCGTTAAGGTGGTATGCGCTACTGATGTCATGACGCGCTGGCTAGCACCAAGCCCCTGCAAAGTCGTGAATCAATTTGTGAAGGATAAAACGATGGTCGCCACAACTTCGCGCTTGGTCAAAGCGTTCCCCGCAGTCCTTTTGGGCCTGTCGATAAGCGCGTGCACAGGCACTGCCTATTCGGGCCCGGTCGAGGTCACCCGCTTTGTCAGTGATCTGAGCGAGGCAGGCGCGTCTATCGGAGAGGGCGAGATTGCGATCACTTTCCCGCGCGAAATGAAAAACGAGCGTGCCCGCACCGCATTCTACAATGCCGTGGCTGCCGAACTTGTCGCGCTGGGATACACCGTGATCGCGCAGGACCAGATGGGCGTGCAGACCGCCCGCGTTGAAACCAGCCGCGATGAACTTGCCCCCGCTTCTTCGCGCGGGCCGGTGAATGTCGGCGTGGGCGGCTCGACCGGCAGCTATGGCAGCGGGCTTGGCCTTGGCGTAGGCATCAACCTTGGCGGCAACACCGCAAAACCCAATGCACTGACCAAATTGTCGGTTCGCATTTCCGATGCGAGGGGCAATTCGCTATGGGAGGGCCGCGCCCAGCAGGCGGTTTCGATCAACTCCCCCTACGCAGAAATCGAGGCGAGCGCCGCTGCCCTGGCAAAAGCGCTTTTCAAAGACTTCCCGGGCGGCAATGGCGAGACCATTTCGATCAGCCCCAATGACCTTCAGGAACAACAATAGAATGACCCAAATCGCGATTGATGCCGCCTTTGACAGCGGCAATATCGAAGTGCTTTCGATCGACGGCGCATCGGCGCGCCTTGCCATCCCCAAGGATCACAATTCCGAGTTCAAGCAGTGGTTCCATTTCCGCGTCGCGGGAAAGGCGGGCGAGGAAGTCACGCTCAAGATCACCGGGTTGAACGACAGCGCCTATCCCGGCGGGTGGCCCGGATATGATGCGTGTGTTTCCGAAGACCGCGAATATTGGGCGCGCGCTGCCTCTTCCTTCGACAAGGACGAAGAGGGCGGGACGCTCACGATCCATTACACGCCCGCATCAAACATCGCCTATTTCGCCTATTTTGCGCCCTATACGATGGAGCGGCACCACGATCTCGTCGCTGAAGCCGCCGCGTGCGAAGGCGTCGAACTGACCCGCATTGGCGAGACGCTCGACGGGCAGCCGCTCGACATGCTGCAAACGGGTGAGGGCGACAAACAGGTGTGGCTCTACGCGCGCCAGCATCCGGGCGAAACGCAGGCCGAATGGTGGATGGAAGGGGCGCTTGAATGCCTCACCGACCCCGCCGATCCGGTCGCGCGCTCGCTTTTGGCCAAGTGCCGTTTCCACATCGTGCCCAATTGCAATCCCGATGGCTCACGCCGCGGGCATTTGCGGACCAATGCTGCGGGAACCAACCTCAACCGCGAATGGGCCGAGCCATCAGCCGAGGCCTCTCCCGAAGTGCTCGCGATCCGCAACACAATGGACGAAACCGGCGTCCACTTTGCGATGGACGTGCACGGCGATGAAGCGATCCCGGCGGTCTTCCTTGCAGGGTTTGAAGGCATCCCTTCGTGGACCGACGCGCTTGGCGACGAATTCTACCGCTACGAGCGCATCCTTGACCGGCGCACCCCCGATTTCCAGACCGAGCTTGGCTATCCCAAGACACCGGCTGGCCGCGCGAACCTGGCGATTTCGACCAATCAGGTGGCCGAGCGTTTCGGCGCGTGCGCAATGACGCTGGAGATGCCTTACAAGGACCTCGCCGCTTTTCCCGAGCCCGAACAGGGCTGGTCGCCGGAACGGTGCAAGATGCTCGCCCGCGACTGTCTCGCAGCGCTCCTCGAATGGCTCGATCAAAGCTGACATAAGTTTACAAGCCCGACACCCACGGTTCAGGGCGAAATCGTGATACAGAGCAATCAGACCCACGAAAGTTGGAAGGCAAGCTCATGACTGTATCACCCGATCGCCGCCGTTTTATCGCAGGTGCCACCATGCTCTTTGGAACAGGGGTGATGCCGGCAAGCGTCCATGCGCAAGGGCTCGGCGGGCTGTTGGGTGGTCGCGGCGGGCTGGGCCTGTCCTCGATCCTTGGCAAGGCAACCGATAGCGCGCTCGACAAGCTGGCCGTGCCCGGCGCGTTTTACGGCGATGAGGATGTGCGCATCGGCCTGCCGATTGTGGGCGATCTGGGGACCGATATTCTTGGCAACGATGTTCTTGGGGGCGCGGGCGGCGTTCTTGGCGGTATCCTTGGCGGGGCGAGCGATCTGGGCGTGCTCGATGGGATCACGCGCGAAATCAACGATGCCGCGGGCGTTGCCGCAGGCGAAGCCAAGCCCATCTTCCGCGATGCGATTGACGAGCTGTCCTTCTCCGATGCCCCCGGCATCATCCGCGAAAGCGATGGTGGCACGCAATATCTGCGCGCGTCGGCCAATGACCGCCTGCATTCGCGCCTCAATCCGCTTGTCGACAGTGCTCTTGAGCGCGCCGGGATTTACAAGACCTTCGATGGTCTGGCGCAGCAGCATTCCTTTATCGGGCGCGCCGGTCTCAACCGCGAAAAGATCAACCGCTCGGTCACCGATCAGGGGCTCAATGGCATCTTCTCTTATATCGGCGCCGAAGAGCGTGCCTTCCGCAAGAACCCGCTGAGCGGCATCCTGGGAAGTTAGGAAGCGCCGCGCACGTCGGTAAGGATGATCTCGTCGATCTCTTCGCTTCCGTGAAGAACAGACACATCGCCGGTCGTCTCGAGGATTACGGCGCGCACCTGTGACATCTGCAGGACATTGGCCTCCCGCAATTTCGCAATCATGTCTTCGCGGCGCACGTTGGTCGCTTTGAGAGCGTCCTCGTCGAATTCGCCATTGCGCATGATCAGGCATGGCTCATTGCCGACTGCCCCGGCGACCGCATCCGAGCGTTGGCGGAGAAACGAGGTCGCCGCCTGCGCAAGAACAAGGCCCAGCATCGCTGCGAAGGATTGCAGGGCCGCGGTCCATTCGTTCACCTGCGCAGCACCTGCGAGAAGCGAGCCGAAAGCAACGGTGGTAACAAAGTCGAAATTGGTCATCTTGGACAGCGAGCGAAGCCCGTTCAGGCGGATGAGCAAATTCATCCAGCCAAGCGCAATGACAGCGATGATTATTCCGCGTGCGACAGCATCAGCGATAGAGTTATCAAAAAACATAAGGACCTTTCGTCGGTTGCAACTAACCAACACACGAAAGGCGCGAACGTGCCAAAAAACTCAATCGAGGTGCGAAGGCCCAAAAGCGTGCGGCAAAAGCTGAGCAAGCGTCACCTCGCGAACCTCGTCGCGGCCAACGCAATAAATCACCGGGTCGGTCCCGCCCAGCCCAGCGATTTCATTCAACACCTGGCGACAGCGGCCGCATGGCGTAATCGGTGAACCATCGCCCTTGTCCAGCGGCCCGACCACCGCGACCGCCGTCAATCCGCCGCGTCGCCCTTCGCCAAAGGCACGGGCCACCGCGACATTTTCAGCGCAAACGGTCAGCCCGTAGCTTGCGTTCTCGACATTGGTGCCGGTGATGATCGCGCCGTCATCGAACAAAAGCGCCGCTCCGACCTGATAGTCGGAATAGGGCGCGTAAGCCTTGGTCGCCGCTTCCCTCGCCGCTGCAATCAGCTGATCCTTGTTTTTGCTCATCGCTTGCTCATCACCTTTGGACCACCACCCACTCGATTGGCGTCTCGGACGCCTCGGAAACATATTGCCCGTTGGCGCTCCACAAAAGCCACGGGCGTCCGGCGTAGTCGGGCCTTGCGCGGTCGCGTTCAAGCCACAAATCGCGCTCGATCATGCGGGCGATGTCGTGGCGAAGTTCAAAATCGCGCGCCAGACGCAGGATAACGGGCTTGCCCGAATGCATCTCTATCTGGTTGATAAGCGTCATCAGCTCTGCCTCCACCGCCGCATCACTGACCGCAGGCACGCAGCCCGAACCCAGCTGGCGCAAAGTGAGCGCGGGCGACAAAAGTTCCGAATCGCGTGGCACCATCCGGGTAAAGCGCGAGGATTGCTCATCGGCTTTAAGGCAGGGGTCAAACGGCATGGAGATGCCCGTTTTAAGCTTTGACGAGCGCGCATCGCCCAACCGCGCGGCAAAGCCCGGGTCGGGCGCGATGCCCGCACCGCCGAGTTCGAGATAGACAAATTCTGCGCCGATTGCGGCAAGAGTATCGAATTTCGTGCCCGAAGCCCCGCTTGCCACGACCGCGCCTTGTTCAGGATAAAGCGAAGTATCGGGCCGCCAGACCCGCATATCCCACCAGAACCACGCCGCAAAACTGATAGCCACAAGCACCAATAATGCCGCGCCCCGAAAGACCCAGATGCCCAGCCCGCCTTTCTTGCGGCCACGCCTGTTGCTGCTACGTCTATTGCTGCTTTTGCGCGCCACGCCGTCTCGCCTCAGCCCTTGATATGAAGGACGCAGATAAGGGTGAAGAGCCGCCGCGCGGTGGCAAAATCGGTTTCAACTTTGCCTTCGAGCCGCTCGACCAGAAGTTCAGCGGCGCCATTATGAATACCGCGCCGCGCCATGTCGATTGTCTCGATCTCGGCCGGGGTCGCCTTGCGGATCGCCTGGTAATAGCTGTCACAGATCGCGAAATATTCGCGGATCGGACGGCGGAACCGCGCAAGCCCGATGAGCAGCGTTTCGAGTATGTTTTCGTCCTTGTCGGCGATTTCCATCGCCAGCCGCCCGTCCTGAACCGCCAGTTTCAGACGGTAGGGGCCTTTCGCGCCGCGTGCCGCACTGCGCACGGGTTTGAAGGTGTTTTCCTCGATCAGGTCATAGATCGCAACGCGGCGTTCCTGTTCGACATCGGCGTTGCGCCACAGGATCGTCTCTTCATCAAGAGCGATGTGGGCAATGCGATGCGTGCCGCTCGGGCTGCTCGCTGAATCGGGTGTGTCTTCGGACATGCTGCGCGCAGCTTTCGCAGATGCGAAGGGGGAAATTCAAGCACAACTGTACCCAATCCCCGCTATCCACAGCCAAGGGAAACAAATTTGTCGCACCTTGCGCTTGCCTCCACCCCGGTCAACGACCATTGAGATGCCGATGGCCGAACCCACCCCAATCTCCCTTGTCGAAAACACCGCAGAAGGCGGGCGCAAACTCCCCTCCAACCTGGAAGCGGAGGCCGCGTTTCTGGGTGCGGTTCTGATCGACAACCGCGTGATCGAGGAATTGCAGACCCCGATCCGGCCCGAACACTTTTTCGAGCCGCTGCACGAGCGGATTTACGGGCGGGTTTTGGCGCTGATCGAACGCAATGCGACCGCATCGCCGGTCACTTTGCGTCCGCATTTCGAGGCTGATGAAGCGCTAAAAGAGCTTGGCGGGCCGAAATATCTGGCACAGCTGACCGCGAATGGCGCGGGGCTTCTGGCGCCGCGCGAACTGGCGCAGCAGATTTATGATCTGGCGCTTTTGCGCGAACTGGTGAGCGTTGGCAGGGGATTGGTCGAAGACGCGCTCGACACATCGGAAGAAACAAGCCCGGTCGACCGCATCGCGCAGGCCGAGGCGGACCTTTACCGCGTTGCGGAAGGCGCTGCGACCGGCAAGGAAGCGTCAAGTTTCCGCGAGGCGGCGCTGGAAGCGATCAAGATGGTCGAAGCCGCGATGAATTCGGGCGGCGGTTTGTCGGGCAAGACGTCGGGGCTGGCAACGCTCGACCAGAAAACTTCGGGCCTGCACAATTCCGACCTTATCATTCTGGCTGGCCGCCCGGGCATGGGCAAAACCTCGCTTGCGACCAACATCGCGTTCAATTGCGCTGAGGAATACCTCAAATGGCAAAGCGACGGGGGCGAACATTGCTATGGCGCGCCGACTGCCTTTTTCAGCCTGGAGATGAGCGCAGACCAGCTTGCGACGCGGATCCTGGCCGAGCAATCGGAAGTGTCATCCGAGGCGCTTCGTTCCGGTACGCTGACCCGCGATGATTTCCAGCGGTTGAGTTTTGCCAGCCAGCGTCTGGCGGAATTGCCGCTGTATATCGACGACACGCCCGGCCTGACCATTGGCGCTCTGCGCACGCGGGCGCGGCGGATGAAGCGGCGGCACGATATCGGCCTCATCATCATCGACTATCTGCAACTGTTGCAGGGGTCGGGCAGAGCCAATGACAATCGCGTCAACGAAATCTCGGAGATCAGCCGGGGCCTGAAGACGCTGGCAAAGGAACTCAGCGTTCCTGTGATCGCGCTTTCCCAGCTGAGCCGTGCGGTGGAGCAGCGCGAGGATAAAAAGCCGATGCTTTCCGACCTTCGCGAATCCGGTTCGATCGAGCAGGACGCCGACATGGTCTGGTTCATCTATCGCGGCGACTATTACAAAGAGGCAGAGCGCCCCGAAATGCCCAACCCTGACGGGTCGAGCAGCATGGAAGTGCAGGAGAAATACGCCCAGTGGGAGGCGGAATATCTCGAAATCAAGAACAAGGCGCGCCTGATCGTCGCCAAGCAGCGTCACGGTTCGACCGGCGATGTGCAACTCCACTTCCAGAGCGAAATCACCAAGTTTACCTCGCCTGTGACGCGCGACTATTCGAGCTGGGGAGTGGACGGCTAGAACCGGCCTTGCACAGGCGGTGACAAAGGCGGAATTTCTTGACTCTTTGCGCCCGAAACCCTAGCTGCGAGCCTCTTTTCCAAAGAATCCAGATTCCAAGAGGCCCGTTTAATGGCACGTGTTACCGTTGAAGATTGCGTCGACAAGGTTCCAAACCGCTTCGACCTCGTCCTGCTTGCAGCGCAGCGCGCTCGCGAAATTTCAGGCGGTAGCGAGCTGACGCTTGATCGCGACCGCGACAAGAACCCGGTTGTGGCTCTTCGCGAAATCGCCGAGCAGACGGTCAAGCCCAAGGAGCTTAACGAAGCTCTCGTCACCAGCCTTCAGAAGATCCTTCCCGACGACGAGGACGATGCCGACGAAATCGGTTCGCTCAGCCAGTCGGCAGAAGCGCTTCGCATCACGGCGTCGGCGCCAACCCGCTCGACCTCTATCGGGGCCGATTACGACGGGTAAGCCGGGCTATACCAAACCGAACCTGAAAGGCCGCGCTTCCTCGCGGCCTTTTTTGTGCCTTCAAGCGGCGTTTGGCAATCGGCGCGCAAGGGCTATAGTGCGGCGCAACACGAGCGGGGGCAGCTTCACATGAGTGACATCGCCGAAGGAATTGGCACAGTGGTCGAAGGCGGCATCGTCGGCCGCGCGGTAGAACCGACGCGCAGCGGCGATGGCGCGGGTAAACCGCTTGGCCCCGATAGCTGTCTTAACTGCGGCGCGAATGCTCCGGGCAAATTCTGCACCAATTGCGGGCAGAAAACCGCGGTTCACCGCTCGCTTGCCGCGATTGGTCATGATCTGATGCACGGCGTTTTGCACCTCGACGGCAAGCTTTGGCGCACTCTTCCGCTGCTCGCCTTCAAGCCGGGCAAACTCACCCGCCGTTATATCGAGGGCGAACGCGCGAAATTCGTCAGTCCCATGGCGATGTTCCTGTTCAGCACCTTTGCCATGTTCGCCGTATTCCAGATGGTCGGGCTCACTACGCCGACCGATGTCAACGTGCCGGACCCTGCACAAATCGTGCGCGATCAGGGCGAGGCTGAGGCACAGCGCCTCCGCGATGAAATCGCGGCGCTTCCCGAAAACAGCCAGGAGAGAGACAGGCTCACCGAAGAGCTGACGACAATCGAAGGCTATCTCGAAAGGGAGGCGGCGGGCGAATTGACCACGCAGGACATCGTTCAGGACATACAGGCAGAAGCCGCACAAGATGGCTCCCAAGTATCCGCAGACCTGCTCGATAATGTGAACGAGGCATTGTTCAAGGAAAACGCCAATGTCGATGTGAGCCTCACCGGGGTTGAGACGATCGACAAGGGGCTTTTGAAAAAGTGGCGCGAAAATCCGGGTCTCATGCTCTACAAATTGCAGGCGAACGGCTACAAGTTCAGCTGGCTCCTGATCCCGATTTCGCTGCCGTTCGTGTGGATGATCTTTGCATGGAAGCGGCGGTTCAAAGCCTATGATCACGCGATATTCGTGACCTATTCGCTGTCGTTCATGTCGCTTTTGTTTATCGCCCTATCGGTGATCGGAACGCTGGGCATTGGCGCAGGGTTCGTCGTTATGGCACTGTTTATCATCCCCCCGATCCACATCTACAAACAGCTTCGCGGCGCCTATGATCTTTCGCGCTTTGCAGCTTTCTGGCGATTGATGGTGCTGAGCGTATTTATCTGGATCATCGCGGTCCTGTTCCTTCAGGCGCTGCTTGTCCTGGGGGCGTTCTGATAAAAAGGGCGCTTTCGACCATGTCGAAACGCCCTTTTTGTTTGTCTTGTCGCGAAACTTTTAAGCGCCTTGCGGTGCCTCATCGCCCGATCCGCCAAAGCGTTTGCCCGCCTTGGGAACCGTTGAACCTGCAACGGGCTTCACAATGTTTGGCCCCTTTGGTTCATCCGGGCGGTCGATCTTGCCATCCTTCATAAGCTGGTTGATCTCTTCACCGGTCAGCGTCTCATATTCGAGCAGCGCCTGAGCGAGCGTGTGAAGCTTGTCTTCCTGAGACTTCAGGATCTCCTCAGCGCGCTTGAGCCCGCCTTCAACCAATGACTTGATCTCGGCATCAATAAGCTTGTTGGTTTCTGCCCCGCCCATGGTGCGCGCGGTTTGACCCATGCCAAGATAGCCTTCCTGGCTTTGCTCGTACTGCAGCGGGCCAAGCTTCTCGCTCATGCCCCATTTGGTGACCATGTTGCGCGCAAGATCGGTTGCATACTGGATATCGCCAGAGGCACCGGAGGACACCTTGTCGTGGCCAAAGATGATGTCTTCAGCGACCCGTCCACCCATCGCAACCGCGAGGTTCGCGTGCATTTTGTCGCGGTGGTAGGAGTAGCTATCGCGCTCCGGCAGACGCATGACCATGCCCAAAGCACGCCCGCGCGGAATGATCGTCGCCTTGTGGATCGGGTCTGATGCCGGCTCGTTCAGCGAGACGAGCGCGTGGCCTGCCTCGTGATAGGCAGTCATTTTCTTCTCATCCTCGGTCATGACCATGGAGCGGCGTTCTGCGCCCATCATGACCTTGTCCTTGGCGTCTTCAAACTCCTGCATCGCAACCAAACGCTTGTTGCGGCGCGCGGCCAGAAGAGCCGCCTCGTTCACGAGGTTTGCAAGGTCCGCGCCCGAGAAACCGGGCGTGCCGCGCGCAATCGTGCGCGGGTTCACATCGGGTGCAAGAGGCACCTTCTTCATGTGAACGCCAAGGATTTTCTCGCGGCCGTCGATGTCGGGGATCGGCACGACAACCTGACGGTCAAACCGGCCCGGACGCAGCAGCGCCGGGTCGAGCACGTCGGGGCGGTTGGTCGCCGCAACGATGATGATGCCTTCGTTGGCCTCGAAACCGTCCATCTCGACGAGCAGCTGGTTCAGCGTTTGCTCGCGCTCGTCATTGGAGTTGCCAAGACCGTGACCACGCGAGCGGCCCACAGCGTCGATCTCGTCGATGAAGACGATGCACGGCGCGCTTTTCTTGGCCTGTTCAAACATGTCGCGCACACGGCTTGCGCCCACGCCCACGAACATCTCGACAAAGTCGGAGCCCGAAATGGTGAAGAACGGCACGCCCGCCTCACCCGCAATCGCGCGGGCAAGAAGCGTTTTACCGGTGCCCGGCGAACCCACCAGCAGCGCGCCTTTCGGAATCTGGCCGCCCAGCTTGGAAAAGCGTGTCGGATCTTTCAGAAACTCGACCACTTCTTCCAATTCTTCGCGCGCCTCGTCGATACCGGCAACATCGTCAAAAGTGACTTTGCCCGATCGTTCGGTCAGCATCTTGGCCTTGGACTTGCCAAAGCCCATCGCGCCGCCATTGCCGCCCTTTTGCATTTGGCGAAGGGCGAAGAAGGCGATGCCGAGGATCAGGATAAAGGGCAAAGCTTGCACCAGAATCAGCAGAAGCAGGCTTTGCTGCTCGCGCGCGGTGCCGGTGAACTGAACGTCGTTTTCTTCAAGCAGCGCGGTGATGCGTGTGTCGCTTGTCACCGGAACGGTGCTGAAAGCTTCGCCGCTTTTGAGAGTGCCGGTAATGACATCATCGCCGATCTGCACATCCTTCACTTCGCCAGCCGCAACCTGATTGCGGAATTCGGAATAGGGGATCGCACTGCCAGCGGGCTGTCCGCCGCCACTGAACATCGAGACAACGAGCAGGAGCGCCATGAAAATGCCGCCCCAGATCATCAGCTGCCGCACCCATGGATTCTGGCCCTCGGGTGGCTGCTCGTTTGGATCGTTCTGGTCGTTCATTCGCTTCGATTCCTTGTATGAGCCTTCAATGTAGGACAGGTCCCATGAATCGCAAGATAATGCGCATCCGGGTCAAAGGCACAAATTTCGCTCACTGATGCCTGAAAATACGATCAGTCGGCGCGGTAGGCTGCAAGGAACACCGAAACAGCGCCGTGAATGCGCGCTTTATTACCCTCATCACAAGGCGTCCCGCCAAAACGCCGTTCCAGATCGCCCATGCCTTTTGCCATGGAAACGAACTGTTCGGCAGCAATATCGGGATCATCGATCGCAAGCTCGCCCCTTTCGCTGGCATGGGCAAGCCATGCGCTGAACGCGGCTTTCATGCGCCAGGGGCCCGCTTCGAGGAAAGCTTGCCCCACGGCGGCGTCATGCTCTGTTTCAGCAGCGATACGGCGTTCGAACTGGATCATTTCCGGGCGCGAAAGGAAGGCGAGAATCACCTCGGCAATGGTGGTGAGGCGTTCTTCGATGGTGCCGCTGGGCACTTCATCAAGAGTGAAATAGCCGCGCATTTTTTCGCACTCACTCTCGATCGAGGCGGCGAACAGCCCGCGCTTGTCGCTGAACTGGTTATAGATCGTGACCTTGGAGACGCCGGCATCGGCAGCGACCTGCTCGATTGACGTGGCCGCAAAGCCGTCTTGCATGAACCGATCGGAAGCTGCCGCGATGATTGCCTGCCGCTTGGCTTCGTCCAGCGGACGCCCGGCCTTGCGCTTTTCAGCAGAAGGGTTCGGGTTCGATGAGATCGGAATTTTCAAGTTTACTGGAACCCGCCGGGAATTGTTGAGTTGACAAAATGAACGCCCCCGTTCATTTAACCCCTTAAGTAAACGGGGCCGTTCATTAATAGCGATCCTGTTGGTTTGCGCAAGCCCTCCTCCAGGGATGGGTTTACTGAACAAGGTGGTGGTTCGACGATGCTGTGGATTGCGATCCGGATGCTCACGGGGGATGCGCAAAAGTTCTACGGGCTTTTGTTCGGCATCGCCTTTTCGACCCTGCTGATCACGCAGCAGCTCACCATTTTCGTCAACCTGATCGAACGCGGCGCAAGCGGTGTTTACAATGCGCCAGAGGCGGAAATCTGGGTAATGGACCCGGTCAGCCGCACCACCGATGTAAGTTATGCCATGCCTTCGACCGCTCTTGACGAAGTGCGCTCTGTTCCCGGTGTTGAATGGGCGGTGCCGCATTTGCGCTCTGCCGCATCGGTGCGCACGAAAGAGGGTGATCTGGAGCAGGTGGCGATTATCGGAGTTGATGATGCAACCCTGATAGGCCTCCCGCAAAACCTGGTGGAGGGATCAAAGCAGGCTCTCCAGCAGCCCGACACGGTGATCATCGACGATGGCGGCCTGTTCAATATGTTCGGGCCTGGCGCCGATGTGATGGGTGAGCGGCTCGAACTCAATGACCAGCGGGCCGTTATTCGCGGCGTTGCCGATTCGATCCCTGCCTTCACCAGCACCGCCGTCCTCTACACCAAGTATTCGCGCGCCCTCAACTTCGTGCCCGGCACCCGCAACCGCCTGAGTTTCGTACTGGTGGGCGTCAGCGACGGGCTTAGCGCGGGTGAAGTTGCGGCCCGGATCGAGGAACAGACCGGCCTCAAGGCGCAGACGCGCGATGAATTTGCCGAGGCAGGTGTCGATTTCATCATCGAGAACACCGGCATCCCGACCAATTTCGGGATCACCGTCATTCTCGGCTTTGTCGTCGGCGTAGCAATCGTGGGTCTCACCTTCAGCCTCTTCATCCGCGACAATATCCGCCAGTTCGGCGCGCTCAAAGCGATTGGCCTCACCAATATGAAAATCGTCCGGATGGTCGCCGTGCAAGCGGGAATGGTCGGCGCGATTGGCTATGCGCTTGGCGTCATGAGCACGGCGATCTTCCTGTGGAGCTTCAGCGGCAATCCGTTTTTCAAAGGCTTTTATATTCCATGGCAAATCCCGTTGATCAGTATGGGAGCAGTGATCCTGATCCTTGCGATTACAGGCTGGCTCGCGCTGCGCAGCGTCCTATCCACAGAACCCGCATCGGTGTTTAGATGACCGCCCCCGCATCCCCTGCCCCAACCGAAACCACCGCTAAAACCAGCGCCGAAACCAGCGCCGAAACCGCAATCTGCGCTCGCGGTATCGTGCGCGACTTTCAGGCCGGCCAATCCACGATCCGCGTCCTCCACGGTATCGACACCGATATCCGGTCGGGCGAGATGACATTCGTGGTTGGCGAAAGCGGTTCGGGCAAGACCACGCTTATCTCCATCATGTGCGGCATTCTTTGGCCGACCGAGGGCGAGGTGAAGGTATTCGGCACCGACATCTACAAGCTGTCGGATACCGAACTTGTGAACTTCCGCCTCGAGAACATCGGTTTCATTTTCCAGCAATACAATCTCATCCCCTCGATCGACGCAGCCGCCAACGCAGCCGTGCCCTTGATCGCGAAGGGAATGGCCATCGAGGAAGCGCGCGAGAAAGCCAAGAAGCTGCTCGACAAACTCAACATTGGTGATCAGGCGGAAAAGCTCCCCAACCAGCTTTCCGGCGGTCAGCAACAGCGCGTCGCGATTGCCCGCGCATTGGTGCACGAACCGCGCCTTGTGGTGTGCGATGAGCCTACCGCTGCGCTTGATGCGAGCTCTGGCCGGCGGGTGATGGATCTGCTGCGCGAAGTCGCCGTCGCCAAAGACCGCGCCTGCATCATCGTCACCCATGACAACCGCATATTCGACCTCGCTGACCGCATTCTCGTCCTGGAAGACGGCGTCGTCACCCACGACGGAACCGAAATGCCCGACGGTCACTAAACCGTACCTGTTCAACGCCCACTCAATCCAAGAGAACACCATGGCCCTCCTTCCCTCCAACGTCAGTTTCTCAAGGCAAGTCCTGCCGGTTCTCGCTTTGATCGGCATTATCGGCGCGGCGCTTTATATCGCGTTCGGCCTGCCCGATCGCTCGATTGCGGAGCCCGCGAACGAACCGCCCAAAGCCACCGGTGAGCTGGCAAACAGCGCGCGTGTGGCGGGCGCTGGTATTGTCGAACCGGCAAGCGAGGTGATCAATATCGGTTCGGCCTTGTCGGGCCTCGTCACGGATGTACGCGTTGCTCCGGGGGATCGTGTGGCGAAGGGTCAGCCGCTTTTCCTCGTCGATGCCCGTTCTGCCCGCGCGCAGTTGTCGGAGGCCAATGCCGCCATTCAGGAAGCGCGCGCGGCAATCGCCGAGGCGCGGACCGCCCAGCAAACCGCTGCCCAGCAGCTCGCCCTTTACTACAGTCTTTCGGACCCCGCAGCGGTCAGCCGGTCGGAGATCATCCGTGTCGAAGGCGAGGCCGATGCCGCCAAGAGCCGCCTTGCGCTTGCCCGCGCAAGGCTCAACTCAGCGCAAGCCCGCGCCAGCAGCGTGCGCACCGAAATCGAACGCCTCACGGTTCGCGCACCGATCACGGGCGAAATCCTCGCGGTTAACGTGCGCCCCGGCGAATTTGTCGCGACACAAGGAGCGGGGGGCACGGAACCCTTTATCCAGATGGGAGAGACGAACCCGCTACACATTCGCGTTGATATCGACGAAAACGAAGCAGCACGCCTGAAACTTGGAGCGCCCGCCATTGTCTCGCCGCGCGGTGCAGCGGATATTCGCGTCGAGGCATCCTTCGTTCGGGTCGAGCCGCAAGTGGTTCCCAAACGCTCGCTCACCAACAGCGCAGCCGAGCGCGTCGATGTGCGCGTGCTTCAGGTGATTTATGCTCTGCCACAGGATAAAGGCGGTGATGTCTTCCGCGTCGGACAACAGATCGACGCCTTTATCCCGGCCGCCAGCGCCTCTGATGCTAGCGCAACTGATGCCGGTGCTTCTGAGGAGGGTGGGGAGTAAGCCGATGACCACGCTCTACGCCCGCCTTGCAGCGATTGGCCTTGCAGCCTCGCTCACCGCCTGCGTCGCTGCCCCGCCGCCCGAGGTCGCGACGCCCGTACCGGAACTGCCCGCAACCTATACCTTCGCCGCCAATGCGCAGGACGCCGCCTCGCTGGATGCTTTATTGCCGAGCGAAGATGCGGGGTTTGTGGCCCTTTCCACCGCCGCTCTCGATAAGTCGCCGACGCTGCTGGAAGCCATGGCCCGCGTCGAAGCGGCGCGCGCCGGGGCCCGCCGTGCGGGGGCAGAACGCCTTCCCAATTTCGGGGTCGACGCCAGTGTCACCGAAAACCGCATCAACCCCAACCAATTCGGATCGAATAACCCGATTGCGCAGGCGATTGACACGACGCAGGTCTCTTACGGAGCGAACATAACCGCGCGCTGGGACGCAGATCTTTTCGGGCAATTGAAGGCTCAGGAACGTGCCGCCATCGCCCGGATCGACGCAGCGACCGCTTCTGCATCGGCAGTGCGCCTGGCGCTTCTTTCCGAAATCGCGGCGAGCGTTGTCGATTGGCGCGCGCTTGATGCGCGCACCTCCGCGATTGAAAGCGACGTTGCCGCCGCCATGCGCCTCGCCGCGCTTGCCAAGACGCGCGAGGATGCAGGGATTGCGCCGGGTTTTGACCGCGTGCGTGCCGAAGCGCAGGCCAGCGCCTCGCGGTCGCGCCTTGCCGCTCTCGAAAGCGAGCGCGCGCGCCTTCTGGGCCGTTTGGTCACGCTCACCAGCCTTGACGGAAACGAGGTCGCCGCCGCTTTGGCCCTCCCAACAAAGGCATCTGCGCCGGGCGCAGCGCCGGCAAGTCTGCCCTCAGAACTTCTTGCCAACCGTCCTGACGTGCTTGCCGCCGCTGCGCAACTTGCCGCGAGCGATGCCGAACTTGCCGCCACCGCCCGCTCGCGCTTTCCGCGCCTCACGCTTTCTGGCGTGCTCGGGCTTCTCTCGTTCAGCCCCAGCAATTTTTTCGACGAAGACTCGCTCGTACGAACACTCACCGCGGGTGTTGCAGCGCCCCTGCTCGACTTTGGCCGCATCGAGGCCGAAATCGACGGCGCGGCGGCTGGCAAGAAAGTTGCGTTTCAGGCCTATCGCGGCGCGGTGTTTCAGGCGTTAGGCGACGCAGAGGCGGCCTATGGCCTCGTCGCCGCCGCCGATGAGCAAGCCGCCCTCGCCGCGCAGGAACGCGACGAGTTGGAGCGCGCGGCAAGCCTTGCCGATGATCGTTACCGCGCCGGGCTTGCCAGCTTTCTCGAAGTGCTCGAAGCGCGCCGTGCCGCCGACAGCAGCGGCGAGCGCGCAGCGGCTGCTCTGGCTGCTGCACAAAGGGCGCGGATCATCTTGTGGCAAGCGCTTGGCGGCGATGCGTCTGAACTGGCGGACAATGCCGCCTAGGCACCTTTTCGCTTGAGCAGCGCCGAACGCTCACACCGGCACACCACTTCATCGCGCTGATTGATCAACTCGTGAATGAACGTCACGACCCCTGCTTCGGGACGCGATTTGCTGGCCCTCAGTTCCTTGATCTCGCTTTCGGCACGCAAGGTATCGCCGATGAATACCGGCTTTGGTGTGACCACCTTGTCAAAGCCGAGGTTGGCCACCAGCGTACCGAGCGTTGTGTCACCCACCGACAACCCCACGAGCAACGAAAAGGTGAAGGTCGAATTCACCAGGATCTGCCCAAAGCCGCTTTCCTTTGCCGCCTCAACATCAAGGTGAAGCGGCTGCGGATTGTGGGTCATGGTTGAGAACAACAGGTTGTCCGTTTCGGTCACCGTGCGGCGGATGTCGTGTTGAAGGCGCTCACCCACTTGCCATTCGTCAAAGAATTTGCCTGCCATGCCCTACCCTTCCGCGAGCCAGCTCTTGACGACCGCATCGCCATTGTCGTCGCTTGAACGCACTTTGCCGGGCGTGCGGCTGAAACGGGGCGCGGGTGCCGGGTGCGTCTCTCCTTCGTGCTCGATATAGACACCGCGCTCTTTCATGTGCGGGTGATTGGGCGCATCATCGAGGCCGACGACCGGTCCGTAGCAAACGTCGGTCCCTTCGAGGATCTCGTTCCACTCTCCTTGCGTCCTGGTTTTGAAAAGCGCGGTCAGCTTCTCCGCATAGTCCACCCAGTTTGCAGGGTTCATCTGCCCATCGGCGAGCTCTGGCGCACCAATGCGTGCAACCAGTTCGGCGTAGAATTGCGGCTCAATGGAACCCAGTGAGATTTCCTTGCCGTCTGCGCATTCATAACACTGATAGAAGTGTGCGCCCCCGCCGAGCATTCCAGTGCCGCGCTCATTGGTGCGTATCATGCCGTGCTGCTGGCCGAAGAAGAAGCTCATCAGGCTGGTCACGCCGTCGACAATCGCCGCATCGACAACCTGACCCTTGCCAGACTGCGCGCGCTCGTAAAGCGCGGCCATTATGCCAAAGGCGCAATACATGGAACCGCCGCCGAAATCACCGATCAGGTTTTGCGGCGGGATCGGTACTTCGCCTTTCTTGCCGACCGCGTCCAACGCGCCAGTGATCGCGATGTAATTGATGTCGTGTCCGGCGGCCTTGGCAAGCGGGCCGTCCTGCCCCCAGCCGGTCATGCGCGCATAGACAAGGCGCGGGTTTGCTTCGAGCAACTCATCAGGACCAAGGCCTAAACGCTCCATCACACCGGGACGAAGCCCTTCGATCAGCACATCGGCCTTGCTCGCGGCATCGCGACAAAACTTGAGCCCTTCTTCGCTTTTGAGGTCCACCATGACCCGGTGACGCGCGCGCTCAACCACGGGGTTCATGGTCGCCCCGCCCGGGCGGTCAATACGCACAACTTCTGCGCCAAGGTCAGCGAGCAGCATCCCGACGTGCGGACCCGGACCAATCCCTGCAAATTCCATGACTTTCAGGCCGGTAAGCGGCCCTTTCGCGCTGGTCATAATTCGATCTCATCCTCTCTTGAATTATTTGCAGGCCTGTGTGCCGATAAGCGGGGGCAAGAGCAAGCTTTCCACATTGCCGGGCACGGGTGAGCACTTTATGGCAGGGCCGAACACAGGTTGGGAACGATAAGCACAGTCATGGGACAAGAGCAGGCAAAAACTGCCATTGGGGCGCGTCGCAAGGTGCTCGCCGTTGCCTCTGGTGGGGGGCATTGGGAGCAGTTGATGCTTCTGAGAGAGACGCTCGAGGCCTATGATGTCGCATTTGCCACGACCGACGCCAAGATCGCGGCGCAGCGCGGCCTTGCTGACGCAGACATTTTGCCGGACTGCAATCAGAACACTCCCCTAAAGGCTTTCTTGTGCGCGGTGGTTGCTGCCAAAATCATTCTCAAGCATCGTCCTCACATTGTGCTCTCGACAGGCGCAGCTCCGGGATATTTCTGCCTTCTGGCAGGGAGGCTCGTAGGCGCAAAAACGCTCTGGATCGACAGCGTTGCCAATGGAGAAGAGCTTTCAATGTGCGGCAAGCTTTCCAAGAAAACCGCTCATGCCTGCCTCACCCAATGGGAGCATCTGGCTGACGGCTCGGCGGTCAAATATAAGGGCGCGGTGCTATGATCCTTGTGACTGTCGGCATGCAGCTCGGCTTTGACCGACTGATCGAGACGATGGACCAGCTCGCCCCGAGCCTTGGGATGGAGGTTATCGCGCAAGTTGGAAGGGGCGAATATACGCCCCGGAATATGGAGGCACGCATCAGCATTGCGCCCGCCGAGTTTGAACAACTGATCGGGCGCTGCCAATTGATAGTCGCCCATGCCGGGATCGGCACGGTTCTGACGGCGCAACGCTTTGGCAAGCCAATAGTCCTCTTCCCGAGGCGCTTTGACCACGGCGAGCACCGCAACGACCACCAGGTCGCCACTGCGCGCCATCTCGACGGTCGCCCCGGCGTGCTGATCGCGATGGATGAAACCGAACTTCCAGCGCGGATTGATGAAGGGCTATCAACAAATGCCGGCGATGCGCCCATCTCCGCCACGGCAGCCCAGCTTCGCCAAGCGATTGGCAGCTTTATCGAAACCGGCAAACTTTAGCGTTTGCGCGCGATCCGGCCTGTCACGATCCCGATGTAATAAATTGCAAAGGCCAGAACCGCAAAGCTTGCCCCCATATCCCCTACCCAGTTGAGCTTGAGAGGACCGTTCAAAAAGCGATCAAGTGCGTGAAACGAGATGATACGCAAGGCAATGACGCCAACCATCGCTCCACATGCTCCCAAAGCCGCGGCAACGGCGATATTGCGCCGCCCCGAAATACGCTGAGCCACCCAGTAAACCGCGAGCATGCCGGCAGCTGCAAAAAGCGCGATGGCAACAGCGATAGCGGGCCCTTGAATAGCACGCCTGCGATCGCGAAGGCCCTCAGCCTGGAGCCATTCACGAAGTCCCTCACGAAGGAGGTCCTCGAGCCCAACAAGCCGTGTGATGATGAGGATGGCAAAGAATATCGCGATAGAAGTCCAGGTCTTCGCATGCCAACCCTGCTGACGTTTGGCGCGCGCTTCGCCAGCCGCCTTCACGCATGCAAAAGCAACCATTGCGTAGATTCCGCAGGCAATAAGGCTAAGCAATGAAAATTCGGCTTGCACCGGCGATACCCTCACGATTGATTGCAAGGCAGCGCAATAGCGTCAGTGCGCGCTGCGGTGCAACATTGAGCTGCAATTTTGCGCTCACCTTATGGTGCGTCCCGAAATGGACCGCCCGTGACGAAGCCATTTGTGCCCCCCGCAAACATGTTGCGCTGCGCACATAGCCTCTCTAAGAGAAGGTCCAAAATGGGGTGAAAAGGGAACGTATGAGTATCACAAAACAATTCGGTGCAGCAGCTCTCGTGGCTGCTTTCGGCGTAACTGGATGTGCTTCTACACCAGCACCGGTCATCGGCGCTGCGGTATCGCAGCCGCGTACTGATCTTGGCCAAGGCCTTTACTCACAAGCCCGTCCGTCAACTTACACTTTGCGCGCGTCGGACCAAATTTCGATCAATGTTTTCCGCGAGCCCGACCTTTCTCTTACAGAAGTGATGCTCGGCGTGGACGGCTCTGTCTCGATGCCGCTGCTTGGCACAATCCCGGCCGCCGGTCTCACGACCCGCGAGCTTGAGCAAGACATAGCGCAGCGTTTGCTCGCAGCCGGCCTTCGCAGCCCGATGGTCAGTGTAAACATTGCCAATTACGCCTCGCACCTCGTCACCGTCGAGGGTTCCGTTGAGGACCCGGGCGTCTACACTTTCCAGCCGGGCTCACGCCTGTCTTCAGCGATTGCCATGGGCGGCGGACCAACCCGTACCGCCAATACACAGCAAGTCGCAGTTTTCCGTGAAAGTCCCGACGGCGTGATGATCGCGCTTTTCGACTACGGCCAGATGCGTCAAGGCACGATGCTTGACCCCGTGCTTGCACCGGGCGATCGCGTTGTCATCGGCACCGATGGTCTTTCCGTTTTCTACCAAGACGTTTTGAAAACACTCCCGGCGCTTGGCGTATTCGCCACAGTCGCGATCCAAAGCGGCAACTAAGACACCATGAACGACCGTTCGCTTATGCAGGCGCCAGGCCAGGACCCGCGTCAAGGGTGGGTTGATGCCTATATGCCCGACGGCCAGCCCGTCGGCCATTTTGAGGCGCCACGCCCACTTCTCGACCTCTCCGTAATTCGCGGCATGCTCT
Source organism: Qipengyuania sp. S6317L1 (assembly GCF_023015615.1). GTDB lineage: Bacteria > Pseudomonadota > Alphaproteobacteria > Sphingomonadales > Sphingomonadaceae > Erythrobacter. The sequence goes on from NZ_JALKAJ010000002.1 coordinate 785,382, forward strand.
ATCGTCAGCGTTGGCTGCTCGCGGGCGTGATTGTCGCATCGCTCATCGTTGGCCTCATCGTCACCTTGTTGGCAACACCGATGTACGAAGCGCGGGCAACGGTTAAGGTCGAACCTTACGGTCAATACATCGTCGAAGGGCAGGACATCGAAGGCGGGATTGCCAGCAACCAGGTTTTCGATTTCCTTCAGACCCAAATTGCAGTCATCCAGTCGCGCAACCTTGCAACGACCGTGGTCGAAAACCTGAACCTGGGTGAGCGCGATGCGATTTTGGGCGCCGATTTCGACGAAAGTCGTCCGCCGAACATGAGCGATGAGCAATGGGCCAAGACAAGAAAAGAGGCCGCAGCCGGGCGGCTTCAATCGTCAGTGACCGCCGCCATCCCCGACGACAATTGGATCATTTCCATCGGCTATCGTTCGTCTGATCCTGCTTTGGCAGCTGAACTTGCCAACGGATATGCTGATGCTTTCGCGGTATCTGACACGGCCAACTCGCTTGAGACTAATGAATATGCTCAGGAGTATCTGCTCGATCAGATTACATTGGTTCGTGGACGCCTCGAAGAGGCTGAGGAAGCAACGAACAACTACGCCCGAAGCGCCCAGATCATTGTCCAGCCCGGCGAAGAGGGGGGCGCAGGTCCGACCACCCTCACCAGCACTAACCTTGCCAGCGCGAACGCCCGTTTCTCGCAAGCGCGCGCTGAACGCATCGCAGCCGAGCAGAAATGGCGCGCTATTCAAAATGCGCCAGCCGATCAGCTTCCAGCGGTGCAAACCAATTCGGTCCTTCAAAACCTGGTGTCTGACAAGATTTCCAAGGAAAACGATCTTGTCGAACTGCGTCAGCGTTACAACGACGAATTTCCTCAGATCCAGAACCTGCTGCAGCAGATCGCAATTCTTGACCGGCAGATTGAAGAGCGCGGCAATTCAATCAAGGCTTCGATCCGCAACGACTACATCGTTGCACGCAACCAGGAACAGGCATTGCAAGCAGAGCTTAACAGCCTGACTGGCGAGACGCTGAGCGAGCAGGACGATCAGGTGCAGTTGAGCGTGCTGGAACGCGAGGCCGAGGCGCTGCGCGGCCAGCTTGAATCGCTGCTGACCCGTTACAACCAGGTGAGTTCGGCTGCGAATGTCGACACAGGTGCCTTTAACAAGCTTGATAGCGCAGTCGTGCCTTCGACGCCTTATGCCCCAAGTCTTTCGGTCAACCTCACCATGGCGCTTGTCGCCGGTATCGCTCTGGCAGGCGGCCTTGCGCTCCTGCGTGAAACCTTCGACGATCGCATTCGTTCGCTCGAAGAGGTCGAGGACAAGCTTGGCCTGCCACTGTTTGGTCAGACGCCTTATGTCGATGAGCGCGACATCGAAGTATTCGGCAATGATTTCAGCACGCTGATGGAATCCTACGCCTCGATCCGCTCGAGCATCGACTTCTCGCTCTCGCGCGACCGTAACGTGCTGCAATTCACCAGCACCGAGGCGTCCGAGGGTAAGTCCACGACTGCCGTGATTCTGGCAGAGCTTTTCGCTCGTATGGGACGCAAGACGCTGCTGATCGACGCCGACCTTCGTCGCCCGACGATTGCGAAGCTTCTCGATATCGAGAAACCGAAGGTGGGCTTGGTCGAGGTCCTTCTTGGCCACACCGAGCTTGAAAATGCGGTCATCAAAGGCGTGCATGAGAATCTCGACATCCTCGCGATTGCCGAAATTCCAGCCAGCCCGACCGAGCTTTTGTCTGAAAGCTATCTTGGCGAAATGATTGCCAAGTACCGCAATGATTATTCGCTGATCATTTTCGATTCGAGCCCGGTCATGGGCCTTGCCGATGCACCAATGCTTTCGCGCGTCGTTGACGGCACGATTTTCGTGATGGAAGCGAACCGTATTCAATTCGGCAAGGCGAAGGCAGCCAAGCGGCGTCTGCAAGCCAGCGGTGCGAAGATGCTAGGTGTGATCCTTACCAAATACCGTGCACTCGAAGCGGGCCAGGACTACAGCTATCAATACAGCTACTACCAATACGGCGACAACAAAGAGTAGCTGCGCCCCGCTACAGGCGGCGGTGTGACATTCGCAAATCGTCAGTTTTGCTGACGACTTGTTCCAGCGTTAACGGCAGCAGAGCGGGATATGACCAGCCGCATACTCCATATCTCCGGGGATTATCCCGATCCCATCGAGCCGTTCAAAACACCGGTGATCAAAAGCTTCCTCGACCTTACCGAGGATGATTTTGACCACCGTGTCGTCTCAATCAATCGCAGAACACCATCGCCCAGTGCACTCTTCGAAGGGTTTGCGCCAAGATCAGACCGCAAGGGACCGGTGCACCGCGTGCAGACGTTTGAGAGAGGTGTCGCACTTGAATACCTCGCTCCACCAAGCGGCATCTTTCACCGCACAATGCTGGAGCGTTTGGGCGAATATCTGGCAGAGTTGATCCGATCACAGAGCGAACCACCGCATCTTTTGGTCGGTCACAAGCTAACGATTGAAGGCATCGCCGTTGCGAAGGCGAGCGCGCTCACCGGCATCCCCTACGCCCTGACCATCCAGGGAAACACCGACAGACGGATATTGAAAGCCCGGCCTGACCTTGGCAAAAATTTCCGCACGATCTATCAAAATGCGCAAATGGTCTGCACTTTCACGCCCATTGCTCGCGGCGCGATCGAAGCCATGTTGGGTAAGCGCAAAGATGGGATCCACCTGATCCCCTGTCCCACCGAGCTCGATCAAATAATCGAACCACACATAACGGGTGGAGACATTATCTCGGTGTTCCACCTCAAGAACCACAAGGTCAAAAATCTCGATGGTCTTGCAAGCGCTGCGCGATTGCTCGCTCGCGATGCAGGCAAGCGTTCGATTGCCATTCTTGGCGGCGGGAGCGAGGCAGAACTCGCAAAATGCAAGACAATTGCCGCTGATGCCTCGCAGATCCGTTTTGATGGGCCTGTCGATCGCGATGCGATGCAGAAACGAATGAACGGCGCCTGCGCCCTCGTTGTACCGTCTCGTGCAGAGTCCTTTGGCCTCGTATTTGTCGAAGCACTTTTTGCAGGTTTGCCGATCATCTATCCCAAGGGCACCGCAATCGATGGCTACTTCGACGCGCTGCCGTTTGCACAAGGCGTGGACGCCGGTTCTCCTGAAGCCATTGCTGAAGCGATGCAGCGCGCGGTGGATGAAGAAGAAAGCATGAAGCGCGCGCTTCACGACTGGCAGAAGTCAGGTGCTCTTGAACAGTTTACACGCCGCGCTATCGCGCAAAACTATTCTGCCGCGCTTAGTGCTGCCGTGCCAGGTTAAACCGCCTCAATAGCCCTTGAGCCAGTCGGTCCGCGCCTTCCATATCTTGTTCCATTCTTCGGCTGCCTGCGTTTTGCCAAAGATCATCGCCTTGAGCGAGGAGGCGAGCTTACGGTTGGCGATCCAGCACCACATGAGGAAGCGGCCAAGGGGCACGAGGCTCGCTGGCCAGTGATCCTCGATCAGACTGGTCTTGGCTCGCATCAGCTTGATCTGTTTCTCGCTGCGAAGCTTTGTCGATGCGCCAACGAGGTGCATGATCTGCGCGTCTGGGGTCACCATCGGTGAATATCCAAGCTGGGCAGCACGAAGGCACATGTCGGCCTCTTCGCCATACATGAAATATTTGGAATCAAAGCCGCCAAGCTCATTCCACAACTCGCGCTTCAAGAGGAAGAAGCAGCCCACCACGATATCGACCTCGCGCACGCTGTCCCGATTCCAACCGCCCATCGCCTCAGGGTTCAGGAATGGCGAATTAGGAAAGGCACGGCTGAGGCCAAACGCACTGCAGAACAGGCTCCATGGCGAAGACTTCTTCCAACAAGACGCCGGGTTCAACGACCCATCGGGGAAGACCGTACGTCCCCCGACAATACCGGCTTTTGGGTTTGCCTTTGCGAAACTCAGTAGGTTCTCAACCGCTTTGTGGTGCGTTTCAGTGTCCGGATTGAGCAGCAACAGCCACTCGGTTTTGGCGCGGGCTGCGACACGATTATTGGCCTCGGCAAACCCGATGTTGTCATCATGCGCTATCAGTTCAACTTCGGGAAACGCCTCTGCAATCGCCTGCGCTGATCCGTCCGCAGACGCATTGTCCCACACCACAACGTGCATCGCGACATCGCCTGCATTTTGAAGCAGAGTCTCAATCGCCTTGAGCGTCAATTCACGCGTGTTCCAGCTGACGATGATAACCGTAACTTCGGCAGTTTCGGGAGGTGCAAGCATGGTTTCGCGAGGGGACCTGAAGGCTATGGAAGAGATGGAAGTGCTTGCGCGATCTACGCATTGTGGGCCGTGCAGTCACGAGAAAACACGTGCAGCTCCCCACTTTGCGCACGCGTATTCAGGTCACGCCAATCGTGAGCCCGTGATGGCGGCCTCTATTCGAGCCCTAAAGCGTCCAGATTCATCACAGCCGTATCATAATTTGCTGCCGATAGGCGCCCGTTGAGCTCCGCCCTGATCTGACTGATTTGCGCCGATGCCGCGGTTTCTTCGCGGACATTGACGAGAAAGAAATCACCGGCGCCCAGTGATAAGCGGCGACGCTCTGCCGTCACCATCTGGCGCGCCTGCGCAAGCTCGGCTTCTGCAAGGCTTGAAAGCTCCATAGCCGCTTCGAGGTTTGTCACGATATTCTCAAGCTCGACCGTGAGTTCATCGCTGACACGCTGCCGATCAAGTTCAAGCGCGCGCAGCTCCGCTTCAGCCCGGTCCAGCCGACCTTGCGCGCTTCGCCGCTGCAAAGGGACAGAAAACGTCACCCCCACCACCGTATCGGTTGCATCAAATGATGCACCGCCCGCACCAATCGGCCCGAAATCACGGCTAATTTCTGCTCTTGCATCAAGTCTTGGTCGAAGATCGTTTTGGCGCAGCCCAATCTTCGCTTGCGCGCGTTCGATCGACAGTGCCAAATCCGCCAGCTCCGGGCGGTTTGCAACAGCTTGAGAAAGTTGAGTGTCAACCAGCCGCTCAACCGGCGGCAGCCTCTCGAGATCCTCTGTGCCCGGTATATGCCGGCGATCAGGGAAGATCATTTGGCCGCCGTTCCCGCGCAGGTAAAAGCCGAGAGAATTTGAAGCGGTTGCAAATTTCCTCTTAGCTTCTGCAAGAAGCGTCTTTCGCCGCAAAACGTTCTGCTCATTCTCGACCACGGCGATGCGCGGGGCCGCGCCTTCTTGAAACTCCCGGTTCAGCCCGACTGCGCGCGCTTGGGCAATTTCGAGAAGCTCCTCATAAACGCCCACCTCGCGCCCTGCCGCTACCCAGCGCCAGTATGCGCCGAGCGCTTCGGCTTGAACCTTGAGTTTGACCAGAAGCACATCAAGCTGGGCCTGCGAGGCGGCAAGCCGTGCATCGCGCCGTGCAAAACGGCGGCTGTCCACGGTCGAATTTCGAAGCAAGGGCAGAACGCCGCCGATCTTGATCTCGCCAAATTCGTTGGTGTTGAAGTAGTTCTCGTAAATCGGAAAGCTGCCATTCGACAGGCGATAGGATGCGAAAACTTCGGCGCCCATCTGCTCCAAAGGCTGGGTTGCTTTCGTGTCGACGTAAATCGTTGAATAAAAGCCGGTAACCCTGGAATAGGCTTTCGCGTCGAGCATCAAATCGAATGCGCCTTCCGCTGCCAATTGATCCGAGCGCGCGGCCGCTTCTTTTTCGAACGCTGCGAGTATCGACGGGAAGGTGCGCGCCGAGGACCGCAAAAGAGCATCAGGCAAAAGTGCCCCTTCTGCCAATGCCTGCTCAATGGGTGGGACAACAGGCTCAACGTCTTGCGCGGCAAGAGGAGCCGCTGCCCCAAGGCTGGCCGCACAAAGAGCCAAGTACGCCTGCGCCCTCATCTATTGCCCCTGACCAGAGCCCGAAGTTTGCTGCGGCAGCTCGGGCGGGAAAGTGTTCAATTGTCGCCATATTTCGTAACCGACAGGCACTGTCTCGAGCAATATCCACGCGCGCACATTGGTCCCAAACCGAGCGAAGCGCTCCCCTGGCCAAGGCGTGTCCTGGGTGGTGTCTTCCTTGATGAGAACGCGGGAACGCCCATCGGGCTGCGCGACCTGATCCACTGTTGTTACCTCTCCTGCAAAGGTGCCCACTGCCACCGATGGCCAGCCGCTGAACTGTACCGCAGGCCAGCCCTCGAACTCGATCCGCGCCTTGGCACCTGGCTGCACCAGCGCCACATCGCGCCCGGATACGAAGACTTCGATGACACGCTCTTGTCGCTCAGGCACGAACGTTGCGAGAACCTGGCCGGCGCTGACCAGCGTGGCTGCATCGCCTGCATTAATCGATTGGATGAAACCATCGCGCGGCGCTCTTACGACCTGTTCGGACTGCCGGGCGATCCGGGTTTGAGCCTGCGTGAGATTGGCCTGTGCCCCGGCCACATCACCGCGCAATTGCTCAATTCTGATTTGCGCCTGTTCATAGTCGCGGCGCGCAGCCAAGCCTGCTTCAAACAACTCGCGCGTCCGGTCGAGGTCGAGCCTTGCGGTAGCGAGTGCGTTTTGCGCAGCATTCAGCTGGATACCAATCTGCACACGTTCAGCCTCGAGCCTGCTGATCAGCATGGGATCCAGGTCGACGATGCGGGCAATCGGATCGCCCTGTTCGACCTTGCTGCCGTCACCCACATACCACTGCTCAATTCTGCCAGAGACAAGGGCGTTTATCTCCTGCTGGCGCTCGTTTGGATTGATGGTAGTTACCACCCCTCGCCCGCCAGTCGTCTGCACCCAGGGCACAAATGTGAGGAACGCGATTGCAATCAGGATCGCTACAAGGACAACCACCGTCACAGCACGGAATACACGCGGTGTACTGACCCCGTGCAGAGCGGTGAACTCCTTGATCTTGGTTGGGCTTTTTTGCATCAGCCCGCCTCCCCGTCTTGTGGAGGCAAAGATGGTGTCGGTGTCCCGTTGGACAGAGTTGCGCGTTGGAAGCTGGCGAAGTCGGAGAAGACCGTTTGACGGTCGGCTTCGAGGAAAAGGAAGCTGTTGAAGCCCAAATCGTTTCTGCGGGAAGAAAAATAAATAACTGTTGTGTACGCTTGCTCGCGCAGTTCGGCGATTGCGCGCATGAGATGATCTTCGTCGATGAGGTCGAACAGCGCACTCAGGACCAGAACGCGCGGCTCCTCGAGAAGCGCGTTGGCGAGTTTGAGTTGCTGCAACTCGACAGCCGACAACGGCCAACCTGTATAAGCGATCTGCGTGTCGAGGCCCTTTTCGAAGCTGGCGATGGTGCGCCCCAAACCCACTGTTTCAAGCGCTTTGACCATGCGGTTGCTGGCAGTATTGGGGCACGACAGGGTCAGATATTCGCGAATGGTCATGCCAACGAAAGTCGGCCTTGCGAGGACGTGGACATCTTTGCGAAGGTTATAAGCCTCGATGTCCTGGAAATCCGCGCCTCCCATGGTCAAAATGCCCGCCTTGGGTCGTTCGTGCATTTTAAGAAGGTCTGTAAAAAGGCGCTGCACACCGTGGTGACTGGCCTGCGCCATCATTATCGCACCGGTCGGGATTGTTAATTCGAAGCAAGCTTTCTCATGTCGCGCCTGACCTTCAACACCTTGAAAAACAATAGTGTGATCTGGGCCTTCCAGTTTCGCACCAGTGGCGCTTGTTTCCTGCTCGACCTGATGAAACAGGGAGATTTCCTCGACCGCTGCGCAAAGGTCGTAGAAGTAGGTGAGATAGGTACCAAGCTGAGCCACCCCGAAAAAGGCGACTGACAAAACGAGCTCGGCGGCGACCAGCTGACCAAGCGTCAGTTGCCCCTGTATCACCAGCCATCCTCCAAGGCCAAGGAGCGCAGCGCTTGCAAGCGCGTAGAGCAAAAGAAACGCGATGGTTTGTGAAAAGTGCCTTCTGAAGTGGCGTTTGCGCTGTGTCAGATATTCATGCGTCATGTCATCTGTGCGCTTGATCGCATAATCAATCCGGCGCTGGGATTTGAAGAAGCCGTTGGAGCCACCCACGGTCTCAAGCCAATTGGCTGTGTTGTGCTTTGCATGGCTTAGATCAATCCCCGTCCGGATCGCACTTGCCCCCCAGACCAGCCAGATCACCCAAATCAGAGCAGACATGACCAGGGTGAAAACCAGAAAGAGCGGGTGGTAGAGCGACACAAGCACGAAACCGACCGCAACCTGCAGAACTACGCTGAATCCGCCGACAAAGAGCACAGGCAGCGCCTTTTGAACGTTGACCACATCGAAATAGCGGTTGAAGAGTGCCGAGGATTTACGATCTGCGAAAAAGGGGTCTTGTGCATAGACCGAAATGAGCGAAATCTCGGCCACCATCCGCGCGTAAAACCGTCTCGCAAAAATCTCCATCAAGTGGATGCGCAAAGCGTAAAGCAACCCGAACAGGACCAGCAGGCCGAACAGGCTAAGCGACAGCATCACAAGCGGAGCAGTTAGCGCGGTGTTCGCGACAGTGTTGACGAGCATCTGCACCGAAATCGGTGTCGCCAGAGACAGCAGGCTGATGCCGATCCCGTAGATTATCGCCAGCCAGTAAAAATCAGCCTCGGGCTTCAGGATGTCCAAAAACTGCCGGAAAAAAGCAACCAGGGAGATCTGTGCTCCATATGTCGGCTGATTGAGGGGCATACTCGCGTTCCATAGTTAGCTAAGCGCCAAGGATTGTGCGCCTCGACCTATCTTCAGGTCGTGGGTCCCTCACACAGGGCAGGTTGATAAAGTGACATGGCCTCAGACGCAACAAACTTGAGATCCCGAGATCAGTTTGGACAGCAGTTGGGTCGGCCCTTGGTTCCCTGCGTATCCACAACCCCCTGCCAAGACCTGTTCCGTCTGTAGCCCCCAAAAGCCAAACACGTGACTGTGTTGAAACCGCCTAACTGTCGGCTTTTATGGCGACCTAATTCATTGATTTAATGAAATACGTGGCTCCACTACTACCTCTGACACGAAACACTTTCCTACATCTTATGTTCTTCTTATGTTCCTTGCGAATCTAAGGAGAACACCAATGCCACAAGACCATTTTTCGACCATTGACAGTGTAACTTCGCCGTCACGCGACTGGTTCGATATCGCACCGAGTGATAGCGCGGACCTCGGCTTCGTTCCAAAAGCGATCTATGTCGGTACCGGTGGCGACCTTGTCGTTTCCAGTGCTCGCACCAACACAGAAGTGACGTTCCGGAACATCCCTAGCGGTGCGATCCTCGATATTCGCCCTGCGGCGGTTCGCCAAACAGGCACAACAGCAACAGATCTCGTGGGGCTTATCTAATGGTGGGCTTCGGCTTTGGAAGCGGCTTTGGCAATGAGTTTTCGCGCTACGCGCTGTTTGCATCGGGCCAACCGGTCAATCAGAGCCTGAGGCCCGGTAACAACTGGAGCGGCGTGCCCTCCAGCGGCTTTGCCAGCATACCCGCTGATCCAACTAGAACAACGGCGAAGCCAGCGTGCCGTCTGTTAACGCCGCCGCGCGAAACCGTTCGAATTGCCAACGTAATTGGCGTGTTTGCTGCGGCGAACAACGACGGATCGCTTGTCGAAAACCTTGGGCTGTCGCACGTCAAATTTCATTGTGAAGGCAACACGATTCGCGTTGACAGCCCGACTTTCAGAACCTTCGAGCGACCAGATGGATCAAGCTACCAGATCCTTGGTTGGTGGGTCACTTTGTCCCGGCCGTCGGCCAAAGAAGGAATTGCCGAAGTCTATGTGGAGGCGGTTCCAAACGACAGCACGATGCAATCACGTATCGTAGGCCCATACAGCTACGTGATGGCAAGGAACGACTTCGATTATGACGTCTCGGTTGCGTCCAGTGGCGGGGCGGACTTCGTCACGATAGAGGCCGCTTTGACCCATTTGCGGATTCAAGACGCTCAGCATCCACGCATTCGGATAGTGGAGGCGGGCGAATATGAATTGGGCAGCGGTGGCGGCCATACGCCAGCGGGTTGGTGCCGGGTGGAAGCTCTCGCGCCGGTCACACTGCGCCAATTGCCCCCTGCCCTGGAGGGTGATTTCACTCGCATGCGACCTGGAATGGACCGGCTTCATTTCAAGGGTTCGCAAATCACAATCGATTTCGTCGAGACGTTGGAATTTTATACCGAACAGGAAGATGGCCAGCACTGGTTGGATGGGGTGAATATCGTCCAAAGCCGCGGCCGAGAAGACTTGTGGCGTTTGGGACCGCGCAATCTCGTGCCAAGTCTTTTCCGCAACGGCGCCTGGTTCACAGACTGCCAAGTCAGTGATGTAAACGATGCGTTTGACAAGGCAATTCTGGTGCGTGGGTGTCGCACGTCACACACATGGGCTGATCTGGCACAAGATGTTCTTTGCTTTATCGGCAATGAGATCGATGATCACTCGAGCGCCCCGTACTACACCAACATCGATGCGATGAGCATCGCCTATTCAGGGACTGGAACACCGACTGTCTCGATCCGCAATTCACCGCGCACCTTGGTCTTGCGGGTCGATGGCACCGACAGCGCGAGCTTTGAGTTTGATCCGAGCGAACAGGGTTTCCAGGCCAATTCCAATTACCGGATCTCAAGTGCCGTTGATTGGGTCAATTCACAAACCGATTGGTCTGCGACATTGATCGACAACACGCGCAAAGGCTCTGCTCTCTCCCCTCCCGGTACGACCAATGGTAACCCGGCCGAAGATATTGCGGTGCCTGTCACTCTGCCGACCCACTTCGATATCCACTCAGACATATATCAGCTGCCGATTTTGCAGGACTTTCGCGAGAACGTCGTGTTCTCGTTCAACAGTTTTACGCGCATTGATGCGCAGAACATTTTCATTCAATTGGCGCCTGGGCTGAATGATAGCGTGTTTATCGGCAACGCCTTCTACAACAATCTGGGCACTCTTGATGAAGGCTTGATTACAGGTCTTGGCGGGATGTTCAGCCATTGCATTTTTGCTCATAATACGCTCGCAACCCAACGAATTCTGCTCCCTGCTGAGGGTCAGGCCGGTGATGCCTATACCCTTATTGCAAACAACGTAGCACGCCGCTTTTCCGTGCGTAACGACGACCCGCTGGCAAGCGCGGTAGCCGTTGATAACAATCATGTTCAGGAGCAAACTGGACTGCCCGACGGAACGGTTGGCACATCAATCGGCGGCAATGCAGATACCCTGTTTGTGGATGCTGTTAACGGAAACTTTGATCCGGCTGGCTCACTGCTTTCAAATGGCGCTGCTCCCGTTGTTTCGCAGGATGTATCGGCCGCCGATTTCCCGCAGACCGCTGCCAAGGGCGCGATTGCAGCAACGGCCACTCCTGGAACAGGCGTTTCACCGCCCTCATGGGATGTCGATCCGACTGTCACCGGGATCGCTGAAGTTGGGCAAGAGCTCACTGGCGATGATGGCGTCATTGCCAACGGCACTGTGAATGATCGGCAATGGCTACGCGAAGGGCGTGCTATCGCTGGCGCGATCAATCCGACTTACACATTGGTGCCAGCTGATGAGGGTACGATTGTAGCCTATGCGGTCGAGGCATCTGGCCCGGGAGGCTTCAATTTTGCGATTAGCCCCGATGTTGGCCCGGTCGCACCTGCATCAGCCCCGCCAGTTAACGGCCCCGTTCTGGTCGACAGCATCAGCGCGGGCGGATCCGCCGGCTCTGTTAGCGCAAGCGGCCTATCGGCCACAGGAAGCGATCGATACGTCTTTGCGATGGTTGGTGCAGGCACAAGCGACGCGGTCACCGACATCTCCTGTTCGATTACGGGAACCGCCGGAACGGTACCTATGAGCAGGGTGTTCTTCCGCGGCACAAATTCAGAATCACCTGCTAACGCGCTTGAGGCATTTGCTGGATTTGTGATCGACGAGGCAAACCTGCCCGGAGACGGTCCCTATGATCTCAATGCAACAGCAACAGGCACGAACACACCTGACAAAGTCGGTATTGCTGCTGGATCGATCAAGAACGCTCCGATTGCGCCTGTGATCGTTTCAGAACGATCCACCATCGTAACCTCAACCCCAGCGCAAAATGACACCTTCGTTTTCGCAGGCCTCGGCTCCTCCACAGGATCCAGCGCAGCTGAGATGACAGGTGCGATGCAGATCGAAAGTCTGAATTATGGTGATGGACTTCAACTTGGTTGGATCAAGCAGAACAATGAAACTTTCACCGTTTCCAATTCTGTGAGCGGCCGAAGTCTCAGCGCTCTTTTGCTTTTTGCACCGGCCCCTGCGCAGTAGATTGCCGCTTTCTAGTTTTGGGAACCATGGCCAAAAGCAGGCAGTCGTTTGCGAACTTGCTCGCCGGCCATGGTTTTCAGTTCTTTCGGAAAGAACCAGACCGAAGCGGTGAAGGTCATACAGGCTATCACGATCGCTAGAAGAAGCTTCCAAAGGAATTGATCGACCGTGTCAGCCAAAAGAAGAGCAAGAGCAACACCGAATATGGCTGGCACCTGGGTGATCCAAAAACCTGAATTACCTAGGCGCGATTGCCATACGAAGATGATCGCTTCGAATGCTCTTCGCACAAAGAAGGCTGCTACAACGCCTTCTAATCCAAAGGTGGTGGCGCAGTAAAACAGCAAACCGAAATATGGCAAAGTTTCAGCTATCTGAAATTTTGCGACGAACGCACCGCGCTCCTGGGATTGCAGATACATTACCATCGTGCTGACAATCGCGTTGAGCAAAAAGGCGCACAATAGCCATGTTCCTACCGAGGCTGATCTCGGGTCGAGTTCAGAGCCCAGCCAGAATTCGAGCAGTGGCTTTATAAGGATGATCAACCCAACAATTACAGGCGCGAAGAATGCGGTCATCAAGACGGAATAGTTCAGAGCCATCTGCCGGGCCTTTTCGCCTACGGAGACAGAGAGCCTTGGGAAAAGTACGTTGATCAGAGACTGGGGAACAAGTTGAAGCCGGCTGATGATCTGGAAAGGAATGGTGTACGCAGCCACAGCAATTGCGCCCAATTGCGCGCCTATAACCATGCGGTCCATTGTCACAAGCACCGGAGCAACGAACATTGTGACCATTATCCAAACGCCAAAACGCAACAGCTCTTTTGAGCTGGCCCAGCTATATTGCAGGTGATGCCCGCGCAGTTGCGAATGCCACAGATCGGCCAGCATCAGGACAAAAGCCAAACAGCGAGCCAGCAACGAAGCCCACAAGAGCGCCACCATGCCCGGGCTTATCCAATAGGCCGCACACAGCGCGAAGATCGGCAAGCCACCGTTGCCTACCATGATGGCTAGCGAAGCACTGGGAATGCGCCCTTTGCCATACAGTGCGCCATGGCAGGAGCGCGAAACTCCACTGACAAAGGTGCTGGCAGCGATGAGCCAAACCGAGTCCATCAGCTCTTGCTGGACGGTATCGCTGACTTGAAAATAGTCGGCGAAAAAGACCCACGAAACAGCGTAGGCAAGGCCTGAGGCAAATACGCTCAGGACCAAAGTAGTCATCAGTCCGCTGACCATGGTCTCGCGTGCTGCTGCAACATCATCGCCGAAACGCGCCACTGCGTGCGTGATGGCCGTGCCCACCCCGCCCAGTGTTTGAGCAGCGTATATCAGGATCAACCAGCATAACGCCAAAGCCCCATAACGCTCTGCCCCTATGAACTGCAGCAGAAATGGCAGCGTAACGACTGTAATCACAACAGGAATAATGCTTCCTGCAAGCGAGAAGAGGCTGTTTCTAGCGAGCATGCTCAATGGGCTCCAAGGGGAACCTTAAGGGGTGGTGCGCTTTTGCGAAGATGCCGCCATTTCCGGGGCCGGTACGACTCTATTGTCAGGTCTACGGTAAAGCGGAGCCGGCCCCCGCATAGTTTGTCCTGAGACAGCAAGCAGACAGGATGTCGTTATTCCCAAGGCGATCATGAAGAAGACATTGGCTTCGGAAAAATATGTAACGGTCATCGAGGAAAAGACCAGGATGGTCATCATGATGTTCAACCCGACCAGAAAATCGCGCTCGCTCTTGGCCAATCGAGGGGCCACCCGTCCAATCGAAATCATCACAATAGCAATAGCGATCGCGAACAGGATTGGCGGGATGAGGCCAAACCGCAAAGCCAAAGCAAGAAAATGGGCATCAATCGCGCCCGTAAGCCATTCGGGCCTATCGTACTGCCCGAACCCGATCCCGACCCATGGATTTTCCATAACGGTTTCACCGCCATACTTCCATTGCATGCGCCGGATATAGGCCGTCGCAGGGTTGAGTGTAAAACGGCTTACAACACCAACAATACCGCCTTTGAGAGCGATCTCTGCCAGTATCGCGTAGAACACCAGGACCGCTGAGAGCAGTGGCCAGCGCAAGGGGCGGAACAAGGGCAGGAGACGATCAGAAATAACCAATCCGACCCCCATCGCAAGCGCAAGGAACGTAGCAGATGACAGCGAGAAAAATGCAGCGCACGACGCGATGATACCCGCATACAGTGCTTTTGATCTTATGCCGCTCATCAGGAACAGCGGCAAGAAGGAGGCCAGGATAATGCCCCCGAGGATGGGGTAGGAAAACACGCTGTAGGCTCGGCGCAGGCCAAGCCGTCTTTCATACAGAAGGTTCAAATTCCCCCGCGCGCTTCCCCCCTCATAGTTCACAGCGTTACCGAAAATGGAGCTGAAAAAAGGGCGGATCATCAGCCGGTCGCTAACACTTTCGATCATGAAGAAAGCTGCTGCAAATAGCAGACCGGGAAGGACGAGAATGAGAACTCGGCGAAGGTCATTGAGGCTCGAAATGGAACCGCGCGCAATCAAATAGCCGCCAAAAGTATCCAGAACGAGCGCAACAGAGCGGACCAGGCCATCGCCTGGACCGTATAGTTGGACGAAGGAAACCATCATCCAGATGCACCCTGTCGCAACCAAAAAATCGACTTTGCTAAACTGGCCTGTGCGCCTCGGCGCGAGGTAGATCAGCAATGGCAGAGCGATCAGAATGCCAATCCGATAAGCGTATAGGTTCAGCCCGCCTGCAACAAACTTCACCTCGATCGGCAAAAGCAGGAAAGAGTAGATCAAGATAACCAGCGGCAGAACGCGCAAGTTTGGATTGATCATCGACACAGGCGCAGGCCGCATCCGCATGGTAGGAGGAGGCAGACGGCGAAGATCGCTCGGATTGTTCATGTCTGTTCCCTCAATGCACCATAACTAGGCAGTCTTGCGCCTTATACGAGCGCGGCGGCGAGCCACCAACAAATCCGTTAGCAGTTGCGACTTGTTGGCCCAGCGCAAAATTGTGCGTTTAAGCTCCAGGCGCAAGTTCCTCGTTGGGCGTGTATCATGGAAGAGCATCGCATCAATAGTCGCTTGTGGCAGAGGTCTGTTTGCGTTCTCATCATGTTGTAATCCATTGACCAAGGGCTCAAGCCCCCTCAACGAACGCTTGATCGCCACAGACTGCGCTGCAGCGCAATCCTGGTTTGATGAATCGGCAAAGGTCTGGGCCAGATCTTCGATCTCCATTGCCATGCCGTAATCAACACCGGCCGCAAGCAGGGTTTGACGGTGTTTCCCGTCCGCTTTTCCATTGCCGACAAACCCCGCGAAGGGAACGCCGAATGACACAGCGGTTACGCAGGCATGAAGCGAGCTGGTAATCACCCCGGCGCTCATCCCAAGCAGGGAGGCAGTGGCGATCACATCCTTGCTTGCCAGTGGCGGCAGGCACACCCGGTGCTCGGCAATGCCCATCCCGATCAAAATCGACCGCGCCTCTTCCAGGTTGTAGCGGTCATCCATAAAATGGCAGATCGGTACAAGCAGGATCGGCAGATCATGGCTTCTGGCGGTTTTTGCGACCTGCTCACACCATTGTGATAGCCCATTGTCGAGATAGGGCATGGACACCTGAGCCACGAGATATTTGCCGATTTCGTAATCCGCAGGAAGCCATTTGCGCGCCTCGCTCTGCCATTCTGTGTGCCGCTTCATATTCGACAGCGAAAACACGGGATCCACTTCAACGGGAAAGCGGTTGCCCAGTCGTTTTGCGGTCACTTCATCGCGAACACTCACCATAGTGGCAGCACTGAGCACCTCGGCGATTTCTGGAGGCGCATCGAGGTCAGCGCGCGGCATTCCAACACTGTGGACGTAGAAATTCACCTCGGCGCGGGAAGCTGCAATACAAGGCGCGAGCCACAAGCGCAGGTAAGAGCTGAGCGTCGATTTGTGGAAATTGAACGTGCCGCTGCTGTGGCCGAACCACAAGGTCTCCCCGCCACACAAAATCAACGCGTCTTCCCCGAAGGCAATTTGAGGCACCGTTTCGGGGAGAGCTTTGATGGGCCCATAGTCCATTATTTCAGCTGATCGGGCCAGGGGGGAATAGTATGAAAATTCCAACCCATCCATACGCTGTGAAAGCAGATGCATATAGACCACCGGGAAGAGGCAGTCCCCATAATTGGCGACATCGAAAGTCCCGACGAAACCAATTTTCTTGGCAGGTTGGTTTTCAGGAAAGCTATCAGTCAAAACGAAGGTCCTAAGAAGGAGTAGATCAAGGTGCTCGGTTCCTGCGGGAACGGCAATGCCTGTGAATTTTTCGGGCGCTACCTGTTGGGCCCTGCGTCCAGAAAACGGCCATAGGGGCCAACTTCGATATCGGTTGCAATGATGCGAGCAGGGTTTCCAGCGGCGATCGAATAGGGAGGGACGTCACCAAACACAACTGCGCCTGCCCCAACAATCGCATTTGGGCCCACGGTAACACCGGGCAAGATCAACGAGCCGCCTCCGATAAAACAATTCTCTTTGATGTGCACAGGCCCCTCACTGCCGTCGCTTCGAGTGGTTCGGATCATCGATTTGAAGGCGATGAGCGTGTGCGGGCTTATTACGATGGCGCCTCTCGAACGGCTTGAGAACCGCGCGGTCAGCGAAACGCTAACATTGTCAGCAAATTCCACACCGGTTACACGCGTGATCCACTTGCGGCGAAGGCCCGTTACGAACTTTCGCAAAGGTGCCAGTTTGTTAAGAGAGTTTATGGGCATCTTCGACCAGACTGTTGTACACCCGCGTTAACTAGATGAAGCAATCCTCAATGCAAAGCGCAGTTTCACAGCAAAAGCCTCGCCTCAATCGACCACAAACCATGCGTCAGCGCTGGAACAGCGTTGTGCGCAAATACATGTGGCGGATGGAAATTGCGAGCGATGCGTGGATCGCAGGAAGCGCTTATATTGATCGCACTTTCCCGGCTGGGATCCATATTGGGCAAGGCGTTATCATCGAAGACGAAGCGTCCATTCTCACCCACGATATGACCCGCGGAATGTACCGCGACACTTACATCGGCAAGAACAGCATCATCGGGGCCAGAGCGATCATTATGCCCGGGCTTTCGGTCGGTGCGAACTGCGTCATCGACCCCGGCTCGGTTGTGATCAGAGACGTGCCTGACAATAGTCATGTGCGCGGCAATCCTGCCAAGCCGGTTTCTCAGTTGGAAGAACAAACCTCGAGCAATTGAGTTGCCCGGCCCCGTCCGACATTTGTATATTCAAACCGGTCGACCTCGGCCAAGGCTTGTTTGGCCAGTTTTTCGCCGAGGCCTTGTTCATCTGCCAAACGCTGAAGTGCCTTTGCCAGACCGTCGACATCGCCCGCTTCAACCAAAAGCCCGGTTTCACCATCGCGCACCAGACGCGCTGCGCCCATCGGAGTGGTGACAACCGGAATACCACAGGCTGCCGCCTCATAGGTGACTTGCGGTCCGCCCTCCTCATGGGTCGGGAAAACAAATGCGTCGCAGGAACGGTAAAGCGAAGCCACATCGCTCACATGACCGAGATGCGTTACGCCAGGCTTGGCAGAATATTGTTGGACAAGCGGTTCAAGACAGGGCTCCACCGCACCTGCCAACACCAACTCACCATCAATGCTCGCTTTCTCCCAAGCCTCAAGCAAGGTCACCACACCTTTGCGCACGTTCATGGTGCCAACGAATACGGCGCGAAATTTTGGGCGATCGCCGCTGTTACCTGGCTCCGGCGATAGTTCAGCATTCCCGCTGAAGCGCGATTTCACCCAGCCAAAGCTCGAAGGCAAAAGCCGGTCTTCGTTAACACCAAGAACCTTGAGAGCGGCGTCGACTTGTGCGTTCGAGGAGAACACAAAATCTGCCCGGTCAAGCTGCTTGTTCTCTGTGTCGACCATAGCATCCGTGATGCCATGGACAGGATCCAACCCTGCATCGCGGTAGGCTTTGTCGAGGATAGGCTTGGCATTGCCAACCGGGCTGTTGATCATTTCACGCACACAGATAAGCCGGCGTGACTTTGCATACTCGAACAACTCGCCAGGAGTGTTGGGCCAAAAATACGCGATCGTCCCAGCAGGTGCGTTCTCGACAGCCTTTCGAAACAGTCGCTCAAGCCGCCATTTTGCTGCCCTTGCCACCAATCGATATGGAGCATTACGAAGCACCGATCCGGCACCTTCGACCAAATGAACGCCATCAGGGATAGGATGCCGGGCGCGGTTCACGAACAGGGTCGTCTCAATTCCGGCGGCCGGAAATTGCTCGATAATGCGCACACAGCTCTCGGCAGGCCCTCGTGCGGTGTAGGAATGGGGCAACCATACAAGACATTGGGCAGAAACGTTCATCAGCCCGCCTCGCTGCCATCAGAGTGTGCCTGCGGATTGCTGGCGATCTTGCGGCCGGGCATCTTGCCACCCAGCCGGGCTGCCCAAAAGCCAATCGCGCTTGGCAATGATCGGTGGGCGAAGGATGCAAACAGTGAACCGGCCTTCCACGCCCGCGCAAAGTCCCCCTGCCTCAGCATTCGCGCCGTTTCGGAAGGAAGGAATTTGCCATAATACCGCTGCCAGTACTCTTTGGCCTCACGCAATAATGCAGGGTCTTCCAATTCGCCTCCCGGCCCCAGCAGCCCTTCCAGAGCCTGCATGTGAACCCGAAAAAGCTTTGCAGGAGATTTGGTCTGCTGCCCTTCATGCAAGCGGTACTTCATGACAGGATTGCCATGGATAAAGCCTTGTCCGGCTTTGCCAAGAAGCCGGATATTGAGGTCATGGTCGGCTGCCATGCCCGCCTCGGGACGAAACCCGCCGATGCGCTCAAGAGCGGAGCGCCTGTAGAGGCATTGAGAAAAACTTGGAGTGGTACCAAGCACCACATCACGGCCCGAAAAACTACGCGACGCAAGGCTGTTCTCGCCTGTCACTTCTCCGCTTGAATTGATCAGGTAGTTGGACCCGAAAACCATATCAAAACACCGCTCATCCTCCATCGCACGAAGGTGATGCGAGACAGCGTCAGGGAGCAAAAGGTCATCATGGTCGAGAAAGAGAATGTAGCCGCCTGTCGCGGATTGAAGACCGGTATTGCGCGCGGCGGAATCTCCGGCATTCGCCTGCACGATCAACAAGACATCATTCATCGCCCCGACAATTTGCGCGGTATCGTCGCTTGATCCATCATCGACAACGATCAGCTCAAGATCATCATGGCGCAGCTTACGCGCGCTCTCGATTGTACCTTCGATGAAGGCAGCAGAGTTATACGCTGGGATCACAACACTGACCCTTGGGCCGTTTTTTGGCGCTTCTATCATCATGTTCGGCCAGTGTGATTAAAGGCGGGCGATCTCATCCCTCACCCGTTGTCGCACGTTTGTAGAACGGCAGTCGCTCGTAATCTTCGGCATAGAGCGTTTCGACCCGCGCCAACTGGCTTTCGCTAAGGTCGGATATCTTTGGCGAATCAGAGGCGAAAGCCTGCTTCAAGGCTTTGCGCAACGGCGTGCCAGTCTTGGTAAAAGCATAATCGCGCTGATTATCGGAATGGATCGCCTCTACTGTAATTCCGATTTTTTCCGATACCTTGGCCATGCACGCATCCATGCCCTCTTCAAGGGCAAAGACCTCTGTTTCCGGGGCGCAAAACCGCGCTGCCGGGACAAAGTGATTGTCATAACGATATCCGAAATAATCGTCATGCGCATCATTGCGCTTTTCGATTTGGCTGAGGAAGCTTTCGAAGGAAACAAACACGCCAATGGCGCGGCGATGATGGTTGAATGCGCTCAGGAAACGCCGGACCGGGTCGCGCACGATTGCAAAATCATAGTCGAAAAAGCCTGAGTGCATCAGCCTTTCCCGGTCACTGAATGTCAAATGCTGGGGCGAGGACCGATACCACGGATCGGTTTCGTGGAGGCCAAAGCGTTCATCGAGGAAATTGACATCAAGCCCGCTTGCATGAAGTGTGCGCTCAACGGTGGTTCCGCCGCATTTGGGGATATGAGTGAAGTAGATATTGCGCGAGTTAACACGAAAAAATGGCATACCTATTCCTTTGCCCCGAGCAAGGGCCGCCACCATTCTTCGTTATCCAAATACCAGCGCAAGGTTTGCCGCAAGCCTTCGTCAAAACTGCGGGTCGCGGCATAACCCAGTTCGCCGCGCGCCTTTGTTTCGTCGATCGCATAACGGCGGTCGTGACCTGCGCGGTCTTTAACAAAGGTCTTGAGCGTCTCGCTTTTCTTGCCCTTCGCGGCTGGCGCGTCGGGGTAACGATCGGCCAAACCATCAACCTCTTCAAAGGCAAGATCGACCTCGCGACAAATCGCGGCGATCACTTCAAGGTTGGGAAGCTCTGCCCCGCCGCCGATATTGTATGTTTCCCCAGGCACGCCTTTCTCAAGGCAGGCTTCGATCCCGCGGCAATGGTCCTCGACATGGAGCCAGTCGCGCACGTTCATCCCGTCGCCGTAGATCGGCAGGCTCCTGCCCGACAAGGCGTTGAGGCAGAACAGCGGGATGAGCTTTTCCGGATATTGATAGGGGCCATAATTGTTCGAACAATTGCTCGTCGTCACATTGAGGCCGTATGTGTGGTGATAGGCGCGCACCAGGTGATCCGACGCTGCCTTTGACGCTGAATAGGGCGAATTCGGAGCGTATGGCGTCGTCTCGCTAAATGCGGGGTCGTCGCTCCCAAGCGAGCCATACACCTCATCGGTCGAGATATGGTGAAAGCGATGATCTTTCCCATCGCCATCAAGCCACACGGCTCGCGCAGCCTTAAGAAGGGAGTTCGTGCCGAGGATATTGGTGTCGATGAAGGCATCGGGGCCAGTGATTGAACGGTCGACGTGGCTCTCGGCGGCAAAGTGCACCACTGTGGCAATGTCACGCTCACGCAGCAGCTTTTCGACAAGCTCCTGATCGCGGATGTCACCAACGATGAGTTCAGCCGTGTCAGCGCCTTCGAGCGTTGAACAGTTGCCTGCATAGGTCAGTGCATCGAGCACAATAACGTGGTCATCGGCGTGACGCGCATTCCAGTAATGTGCGAAATTACCGCCAATAAAACCGGCGCCGCCAGTGACGAGCAGATTAGCCAAGAGCCTTTTCCTCTTTCAGCATTGCGCGCAAGTTTTCGCGCCAAGGGGTTGGAGTGTCGCCCAGCAATTCACGCGTCTTGCTGCAATCGAGCAGAGAGAATGCCGGGCGCGCGGCGGGCGTTGGATAGTCGCTGGTCGCGATGGGCTTGATTTCGGGAATACGCTTGATGAGGCCTTGCGCGTGCGCGTCCTCTGCAATGGCGAGCGCGAAATCATACCAGCTCGCTTTGCCATCATCGCTGTGGTGGAACGTTCCCGAAGCGTCCTTTGCGATCAGGCCCCAGATCGTTTGCGCCAAACTTGTTGCCCAGGTCGGCGATCCCACTTGATCCGCCACGATGCCAAGCTCATCGCGTTCATTCATCAGGCGGATCATCGTGCGCACGAAATTCGCGCCGCCCGCAGCATAGACCCAAGAGGTTCGCACCAGGAGATCGCTGTCGCGCAGGTGGTCCTCGCCTTGCGCTTTGGTGCGCCCATAAACGCTCAAAGGCGCGCGCTCGTCGTCGGGTCGGTAGGGGCGTTCAGACGTCCCGTCGAAGACAAAATCGGTGGAGACATGGACGAGCTTGCCGCCTGATTGCTCCATTGCCCCGGCCATGATCCGAACAGCGTCGGAATTGATCGCGCGGGCGAGTTCTTCTTCCTCTTCGGCCTTATCAACGGCAGTGTGGGCGGCTGCATTGATCAGTACCTCAGGCGCTTCCACTGCAAGGCGCGCAGTGAGCATCGCCTCATCGGTCAAATCGACGTCATCGACATCAATCGCGCTCAATTCAGCGCCACTTGGTGCAGTTGCCTGAAGCGCTCGCCCCAGCTGCCCGCCTGCTCCTGTGATCAGAACTTTCATGAAAACACCGGCACGTCTGACAACGAAAGTCCTTTGGCATCTTTCTCGGAAATGATCGGATCAAGGTTCGCGACTGGCCAATCGATCCCGACACCGGGGTCATTCCAAGCCAGTGTGTGCTCGCTGCCAGGAGCGTAAGGCGCGGTGCACTTGTAAAGAAAATCGGTGTCATCGGCGAGCGTCAGGAAACCGTGGGCGAACCCTTCGGGCACCCAGAACATCCGCTTATTCTCGGCCGTCAGCTCAACCCCTGCCCATTTGCCAAATGTCGGCGAGCCCTCGCGAAGGTCGACAGCCACGTCGAAGACGGCTCCATTGGTAACCCGCACGAGCTTTCCCTGCGGCCCCGGGTTCTGAAAGTGCAGCCCGCGAAGCACGCCCTTTTGCGAGCGGCTGTGATTGTCCTGGACAAATGTAAGGTCGAGCCCGGCTTCCTTGAAAGCGCCCTCGTTCCAGGTTTCCATGAAGAAGCCGCGCTCATCCCCGAACACGCGCGGTTCGATGATCAGCACACCCTCAATGTCGGTTTCAATGATGTTCACGGCAAGACGGGCTTCTCAAGCAGAGCCAGAAGATATTCGCCATAGCCCGACTTACGAAGCGGCTCGGCGATCCTGGCGAGTTGCGCATCATCGATAAAGCCCTGACGCCATGCGATTTCCTCAGGGCAAGCGATCTTCAACCCTTGGCGCTCTTCGGTGATGCGCACATAGGTCGCAGCATCAAGCAGAGAGGAATGGGTCCCGGTATCAAGCCAAGCAAAGCCTCGACCCATGATCTCAACCGACATCGAACCTTCATCGAGATACAGGCGATTGAGATCGGTGATCTCGAGCTCTCCACGCGCTGAAGGCTTGAGATCGCGGGCGCGGTCAACGACAGTTTCATCGTAGAAATAGAGCCCTGTCACCGCATAGTTGGACTTTGGCGCAGCAGGCTTTTCTTCGATTGATATCGCCTTGCCCGTTGCGTCGAACTCCACCACCCCAAATGCATCGGGGTTGGTCACACGGTAGGCAAATACACTCGCGCCTTCATCCCTTGAATTGGCGCTTTGCAAAATGTCGGGGAGGCCGTGACCGTAGAAGATATTGTCGCCAAGGATCAGCGCGCTTGGCCCCCCGTCCACAAAATCAGCACCGATATGAAAAGCCTGCGCCAGCCCTTCCGGTCGCGGCTGCTCGGCGTAGGACAGGTTCACCCCAAAGTCCGAGCCGTCACCCAAAACACGCTGAAACTGCGCTGCATCTTCAGGCGTCGTAATGATCAAAATATCCTTGATCCCGGCAAGCATCAAAGTGCTCAAAGGGTAATAGATCATGGGCTTGTCGAAGATCGGCATAAGCTGCTTCGAGACGCCCTTGGTCAAAGGATAGAGGCGCGTACCTGACCCTCCTGCGAGGATGATACCCTTGCGCGATTTCGTGCGCGACTGTGTCACAATATTCGCCTTGATTACCCCGGAAATCCGAACCCTTGCTTGCGCTTTGCAGCAAGGCCTTTAGAGGTCAAGGCTTAATGTCCTAATGTGAACGCGGTGGATTTGGGGCGCAGATAATTTTGCGCAAATTGTCGTAAGAGACGGCCTATTATGCGAAGCGGCAACGTGGATCGGGGGCGCTCACAATTTCGAGGATCGACCTTTCAAAAAGCCTATGAACGAAATCGCGTCCATTGATGAATTTCTGGCTGTCGCGGTCCGCGCTTGCCGGGCCGGGCAAGACGCGCCTTGGACGCTGGCGACAAATGTCGATCCCGCCAAAGTCTGGGAGCGCGTAGAGTTTCATGGCATCGCCTTTCTTCTCAATGCCCATGAGCAGCATCTCACGAAATGGCCCGAAACACTGATTGATCGCATGGCCGAAGAGGCGCGATTGATTGCCCTGTGGGAAGCAACCCATCAAAAATCAGTATCGCAGGTGATCGACGCGCTCGCTCAGGCCGACATTGAGAGCGTGGTCATGAAGGGGACTGCGCTCGCCTACGCGTTCCACGCCGAACCCGCGACGCGCAGGCGCGGCGATACCGACCTTCTGGTCCGGCCCGAGGATCAGGACCGCACGCGTGCCATACTCAGGGAACTTGGCTGGTATCGCAAAGACGACCCCCACGGCCTTTACTATCAAGAAGGCTGGCTGCACGATGCAGCCGGGTTCTTCGTTCACGCGATCGACCTTCATTGGGAACCATCGGACAGGCCCGTCCTTCAACCCGTCCTGCCGATAGATACTTTCTTTGAAGGTAGGCGTGCGATGCCCACCTTGCAGACGCACGCTTTTCATCCCGATCCTGCGATTATGATTGTGCACGCGGTAATCAATCAGAAATGGCACGCGCTTCACGGCTACGACACGGAAAATGGCCGCCTGGCAGCCGCTCGAAGGCTCATCTGGTCGGTTGATTTCGATCTGCTTTGCGAAGCGATGGAGCATCAGGACTGGGCGCGGTTGCACGCGCATTGCAATACACACGGAGTGGGCCCGTTGGTGGCGGAAGCCCTGCGCGGGATGAGCGCCGATCTTCATAACAGCATCCCTGAAAGTGTTCTTGCAAAGCTTGATCAAGCGCCGATGGATGACACTCTCATCCGCTATTTCGCCAATCCGGACAGCCTCGCACAGTTCTGGATCGATTTGAGAAGAGCGCGTTCGTGGGAGCAAAAGCGCCGTTTGCTTTCAACCAGAGCACTTCCGCCTCGCGATCATTTGCTCGAAAAATATCCCGGCGCGACGAAATGGCCAACGGTCCTTCTCCAAGGGCGAATGCTGCTTGAAACCGCGGGTCGGGCCTTGCGTAAGGTGGGACAGCGATGAGTGTCGGTTTCTGGCTTGAATGGGTGCGCCGTTTCCGCTGGCAATTGGCAGGGATCAGCCTTCTCACCCTGCTGAGTTCGGCAGCAACACTGGCTGTTCCATGGCTTGCGGCGCAGGTCCTGGGCATCGTTATCACAGCGGACGGCGCGGTCCCTGATTTGAACCGGATCCTTGTCCTGCTGATCGGCGTGCTTGTATTGCTCACCGCGCTGAACATAGCGGCCACCATCCAGTCCGAACGCGCATCGACGCGCATCCTCACCGATCTTCGCAAGCGGATCTATGAACACGTCCAGATCATGCCGCTCTCCTTTCACGATGAGCAGCGATCTGGCGATGTGCTGGCGCTGACTTCGTACGAGGTCGGCAACTTGAGCGACTTTCTCGCCAACACACTGGCCAATGCGCCGGCGATACTGCTGACTACCTTGGGCGCGGTTGCCATTTTGTACTGGATCGACCCCGTGATGGCTTTGATCGTCCCGCTTCTGGTGCCCGCATTTGCGATCATGATCAGGCTGACGGGGCGCACCTTGCGAGGCCTTTCGCGCAGCGCCCGCGCAGCAGAAGTCGAACTCGTCGCCATTGCCGAGCGCGACCTTGAGATTCTTCCCGCTATCAAAGCTTTCGCTGCCGAAGAGCATCACAAACGAGCCTTTGCCAAGGCCGCGGAGATTTCGCGCGAATTCGCCGTGCGGCAGGCGCAGCTTAAAGCTTTCATCGGACCTCTCATGGCGCTTCTTGCAGCGCTCGCAGCGATTGGCGTGCTGGTTATTGGCAGCGGTTATTTGACCGGTGAGACATCTTCGCCAGAAGAGCTGTTCGCGTTTCTTCTTTACGCAGCGCTTCTAACGCGGCCAGCGGGCGGTCTTGCCACCATGTATTCCTCCTATCAGATGGCCCGCGGCACCCTCGCCCGCCTGGAGACGGTGCTCGCACTTGAGCCTGAGCCCGGACACCATGACGGGATCGAGATCACCCGCGCCAAAGGCGCTGTTCAATTCGACAATCTCACATTCGGCTATCCTGGAAGGTCACCTGTTTTCAAGGGGCTTAATCTCGACATCCGACCGGGAGAAACCATCGCTTTGACGGGCGAAAACGGTGTGGGCAAATCGACGCTCGTGCGTCTTCTTTTGCGCTTCTACCCGCCGCAAGCAGGGAGCATCAGGCTCGATAATCGTGAGATTTCGGAATACCAGATCCAAAGCTTTCGCCGCCAGTTCGGTTATGTTCCGCAACGGGCGCTTCTTTTCAACGGCACCATTGCCGACAACATCGCCTTTGGACAGGGCGTTAGCGACCGCGATCAATCCATCGAGCGTGCCGCGCGGCTTGCCCGGGTGGACCAGTTTTTGCCAGGCCTACCCGAAGGTCTGAACACCGTAATCGGCGACCACGGGGTCAAGCTGTCAGGTGGGCAGCGCCAACGTATTGCCCTTGCCCGCGCGCTGTACTGCGATCCGCCAATCATGATCCTTGATGAGGCAACTTCAATGTATGACCTCGAAAGCGAGGCAGCTTTCGTCGAAGAGTGCGTCGATATGCTCAAAGGGCGGACAGTGATCCTGATCACCCATCGTCCCGCTAGCCTTGCCCTGGCAAACCGGGTGGTTCGCATCAGCCCGGACGGTGTCGCCGAAAGCTAAGCGGCGTCAGACAGAATAAGCTCTTGCTCGTGCAGTTGCTTCGCAAGCGTCAACAAGTCTGTTTCGATACGCTCGCGCGGGGCATCGAACTCGCTTTCAATCTGATCGCAAATTTGCGCCAAGGTACGCGGCGCGTCTGACAGCAATTGCCAAATTCGGCCGCCAACCGCGTCAAGCCCGAAATATTGTCCCGAATTGAGGTCGAGCAGCACCATCTCTCCGTTCACTTCACGGGCGACCACCTCGTCCGAAACAGTAAAACGATCATTGAGTTGCATGTACCTATCCCAAATGGCCTGACGCTGCGGCGCGCTTCAGGACGAGCTTTCCGAAAACGTCTCAAGAACCGCCCTGCGCACCCGAGGCAACTCCGCATAGTCGCGCGCAAAGTCAAGTGTATAGCAAGCGATGTCCTGAGACAGGTCAGCCATGCGGCCAAAATGCGCTTTGAGGCGGGGCTTGTCGGTTACGTCGAGAATGAAGGAGTGCGGCAGGAGCGCGCTCAATGCCTCCGCGCTCGACAATCGCTTGATCGAAAGATCGGCCTGATGGTCTGTGCCCAGAAGAAAGATTTGTCGCAGCGGCGCCTCTTGCCTTGCAAAGGGAAAATCGCCCCCTGCATCGACATCCTGCTTTAGATTGTCGTTTTCAATTTCGGTGTGTTCGCCGAGAAGAAAGCGCGCGCTATCAGCAAAAAGTCGCAGTTTCGAACGTTTGGGCTGGACCCAGTAACCATCGTCACCGCGCCGAAGATCAATCACATCTTCAGTCAGAAAGGGAAAACCCTCCCGCGCAAAAGAGCCCGCGAGTGTGGTCTTGCCGCCTCGCGACAGCCCCAGAAACGCGCAAACACCCTCGACATTGCCCGAACCTTCAGATGCCGACAAAAGCACTGCGCTCCCATGGAGGAAGAGCCCACCTGCATGATTGCCGAGAATCGGCGTGATTTGGTTATGGTAAAGATTGCCAAGCGTTGGCGCATCGCAATCGGGCGTTGGCCATGCTGAAATCCGATATGCATCACCCTGCTGTCCAATCAGGAAATCGGCTTGATGCGGGAAGCGGACGAGAAAACCATCATCGGTTCTATGAAACTCGGCCATGCACACCCCTTCGGGTGAAATCCACCGATCATAGGGCTCACTGGCTAACTTGCCTTGTGCCTTGGGGGGGTGCGCCGTCCAGTCCATATCGAGTGCTGTAGCCCTTCCCAAAGACCAAAACCAAGCGCGAGATGCAGATGCACCACAGCAAATTTTGCCGACCGACAACGCGATCAGGATCAAATTGCGCCTATTGATTACAATATTTTATCAGATGACCCCGGAATTTTGCTGCGATGCATCAATGCCGGAGCAGATTCGCAGCGGCGCTGGGCGATTCGCAAAACCGGGCCTTTCGGCATTCGCCGTGAGGCTCGCAATCGCTTCACACTGAACGAGGTTATCGAAGGGACCGATCTTTGAAGGCTGGTCTGGATCTCAAATCAACATTCATATGCGCTTGTGGGAAGATGCGTGCGTTGGATTCCAGCCACGAGAAACTGCACCAGCGAAAGATCACGTGAGCAGAACCACCGAACTTCACACCATCGCTTGGACGAAATTATAACAAATTGAAGGGTTTAGGCCTAGAAACACAAAAAGGCACCCTTGCGGATGCCTTTTCGATTTCGTCTTTTCACGCCCCGTTCCCGGGGGCGAAAATGCCGAAGCTTAGAAGCGTGAGTTGTCTACCGTACCGTCACGGAAACGCGTGCCGCTGCCGCCGGTGAGGTTGCGGACTGAACCGAAGGTAGTGAGCTTCGGAGCTTCGTATTTAGCTTTTTCAAAAGTCTTGTTCATTGCATTTCCTGTCCAGTTGCACCCCATTTGGCAGGGTTAATAATCGCCTGTACGGTTAGCTTGATACAAAAATGCTGCGGAAGCGTAAAGACCCCAAATTTCCCAAGCCCAATAATCTCCCTCTGGCCCTCGGAAATCGACGTCAAAAATCTGCGAAATCCCCTTAAAATCGCATAAATTTTGCAAGCTTTCGTCGGCGTGCGCGCGCGCATACTCTGCAAATTGATGGTCAATCTTCGTGTTAGCAAAGTTAGCCTTGGACACACGATTAAGAACCTTCTCCGGCAGATAATCCTGCATCGCGATCCGGTGGGTAAGCTTGGTCAGGGCTCCCTTACGCTTGATGTGTGCAGGAGTAGAGCAAGAGAATTCGATAAATGATCGATAGTGCATGGGGTGACGCGATTCGACCCCAATGCGGTTGCGCTGTCGGCGCATCATCGTGTGGGTGAGGTCGCTGCGCGCAGTCGAGACTAGGTGGACCTTTGACCAGGCCATGGGGTCAGTCGGCAATTCTTCCTCATAGGCCTCCTCAGCCTCGCGCAATGCTGCGCGAAGTTCAGGGGCAAGCCAGGTCAGAGCAACATCGTCCCTGCGCCGTTGTTCGCGCGCCCTGCGCCGAATGGGTTCGCGCAGCAGATCAGGCGCAGCCCATACGGCAAGCTGTCTAATCCCTTGGAATGCGCCGCGCCCCAGCCCCCGATACTGCACCTCATCCCTGAACGTTCGATAGAGACCCGGGATATCTCCGCTGTCCAAAAACTCGGCATAACAATGGCCTACGCCCTGCAACCATTCATCCCCGCCAGCACCATTCAACAAGACGCGTGAGCCATCGGCGACAACTTGCTCTTCGAGATTGATCATCATCGCCCCGTTGGAAGGGATGGCGATATCTTTGTGCCACGCTGCATCGCGAGTGTAGTAGTCGATGTCCGGGTCAAACAACGGGATCTCGCTTATCGATCGTCCCACGTGCTCGGCGGCTGCTCTGGCATATGGCAGCTCAAACGCGCTGGTCCCATCGGCTGCGGCGAGCGAATATCCGTGGAAGCCCGGCGCATTCCACTGGCCGTCTTTTTCCAACCTATCTGCAACAGCGAAGATGGCTGAAGAATCGAGTCCGCCACTGATCGCAACACCAATTTGGGCGTTCGAACGCGATGCCCTCCGAACACAATCAGTCAAGACCTCGAGGTAGTGCTCTGCGTATTCCTCAAGGCTCTTGTAAACAATTGTCACTTGAGTGGGAGGCGACCAATATTGCCGCTGAGACAGGGTCTGACCATTAAAGCTCAAGTGATGTGCGCGCCGCATACGCTGAATCTGCTTCCACGGTGTTTCGTCGGGCAAATACCAGCGATTGGTGATCGTCTGAGCGAGATACCGCAGGTTCGGCTCAAGAGACTTAGGTGTAAGAGCGATGATCGTGCGAAAATCCGATGCGATGATCAGACGGTCGCCATCTTGGAGGAAATAAAGCGGGACGAAGCCAATGTGATCGCGCGCTGCAAACAGACGGCCCTGTTCGAGGTCTGCGATGATGAAAGCAAACTCGCCCTCCAACCGGTCCGCGCAACCCTCACCCCACTCTTCGTAAGCCCGAAGGGCGATCTCGACATCCGACCGGTTCTTCAAGGCGACCCCGCGCGCCTCCAGGTCGGCTGCGACCTCTTGATGATTGATGAGATAGCCATCGAAGACGCAAGCCAGTTTCTCATCTTGCGTCACAATCGGCTGGCTTTGTTTTTGCGATTCGCTGGTCGTGTGCAAAGTGCACGCCGCAAGCGCCATGGGTCCGGCCTTCCAGCTTCCTTTTGCATCATGAGGATACGCTTCGAGTGAAGTGAGTGCGGTCTGCACCTCATCATCGCTCACACCCGAAGTAGAGAAGATGGCGCAAATGACGGACAAGAGGCAGCGTTCCTTAAGCGGGTTGAGAAGCAAGGCTTGGCAGCAAGCGTAGCGCTGTGCCATGGCGGCGCGGTAATAGGCAGATGATGAATTTGGCGCAATCACCTCACGTCCCGGCAAACGGCACACGTCCTCGCGCACGCGATCTGGGGTGGCTTTTGCTGTATTGTATGCGCGGACTATTCGAACTTGTCCGTGCCCGGATTATCTTTGCGCGTTTCGAGGCGAAGACCATTCCTCAACGCAACAAGCGGGCAAGAGCTCTCGCAGGAAAGAGCATCAGCATACCGGAGGCCGACCTTGCGCGAATCGCATATGTGATCCCGCGTATTTCAGACCGTCTGCCGTGGCGAAGCGATTGTCTGATCCAATCTATTGCCGGCCAAAACTGGCTTTGTGCTCGCGGCGCATATGGCGAAATCCAGATTGGCGTCGAAAATCCGCAAGACGGAAAGTTCGGCGCTCACGCGTGGCTTTTGCATGGCGATAGTGTCGTGACCGGCGGGGATATTGCGCAATACGACCTGATCTTGTCCGATTCGCAGCCCAAAGACCGAACGGAAACGTCATCAAGGTGACTTGCGTTAAAAGGGTCGGGGGTCACGCATCTGTTCGCACCTGCGAGGGGCGTTAGTCCTTCATTTACCCTTTTTTTCAGGCAACGGTTGTCAAACCTGTTGCACTGCACTAACAAGCCTAAGTGAAACCACTCATTAAGAGGGCAGGATTGATGTTCAAAACGACGTCTAAAGTTATTATGACCGCCGCTGCAGCTGGCCTGGCATTTGCGCCAATCGCTGCTCAAGCAAACACTCGCGCTGCTGACGCAGCTCCAGTTTACAGCAACACCGCAGCTCAGCCTGGCCAAGGCCGTGCCGCTGAAGGTGAAAACGCTGTTGGTGCCACCGGCATCCTCGTTGCACTCTTTGCTGGTGCCGCAATCATCGGCGGTATCGTCATCGCAGCTGACGAAGACGGCGACGACGGCACCCAATCGCCAGGCGTATAAACGCAACTGGTAACGCCGCACTTTGAGTGCGACGAAGAGAGAGCGCGCGGGTTTCCCGGGCGCTTTTTCTTTGCCCTGATTGCGTGCATGTTCCTCCACGCAAGATTTGTCAGCGTTAGGGATCAGCAGATTGAATACCACAAAGCGTAGCCTCCTATGGGCCCTTGGTGCGATCCTGATCGTCGCGGCCATGTTCGGTGGCGGTGGATCGCGATACGGCCTTGCCAATCTCGCCGTGCAATTGACAGCCATTGCAGCGCTTGCGCTGCATGGCCGCGCCTTTGTCGCGTTCTGGATCGGGGCTGCTGTTCCATTGCGCATCCTGGTTGCGCTGTCCTTATTGCTTCCCGCGCTCTTTATTGTCCCGTTGCCGCAATCCGTATGGAGCGCGCTTCCAGGTCGTGAGCTTGTGGCGCAGTCATTTGAACTTGCAGGCGTTGCAGGGTGGGCTACCGCTAGCGTGGAGCCGGTCCGGACCCTGCTTGCCCTCACTGCGCTGATCACGCCGCTCGCCGTTCTGGTGATTGGCCTTGGCACAGGGCGCGAGCAACTGATTGATCTTGGCTGGATCGTGGTCGGCCTTGGCCTCGCA
The DNA here is from genome assembly GCF_023015615.1 of Qipengyuania sp. S6317L1. GTDB lineage: Bacteria > Pseudomonadota > Alphaproteobacteria > Sphingomonadales > Sphingomonadaceae > Erythrobacter. The sequence continues at coordinate 817,525 of NZ_JALKAJ010000002.1, forward strand.
AACGTCGCAATCGGCATGGTTCAGGTGCTTTCCAATGGTGCGACGGGCCTTTTCTATCCTGAGATCCCGATGCCGGGCGTGTTGTTCGGGAGCTTCGCGAATCGGAACACGGCGGGACTTTTCCTCGTGCTTTGCTTGTCCTTGGCAGCGCTTCTCCCCATACCGCGCAGAATGGGAACCGCAGCTTTTCCAGCGCGGATAGCTGTTTGTGTCCTGCTGCTTCTTGCTGTGCTTTTGACCCGTTCACGCACCGCGATCGTCCTTTCTGCTCTTCCGCTTGGCGCGCTCGCGCTTCAGATGATGAGCCGGCGACTGAAGGAAACGCGCAAGCGTTCCGGTGCATCGCAGATGACCGTTGTTGCAGCAATTGGAGCAGGCGTTCTTGTGCTTGGAGCGGTTGCAACGCTTGCCGTGGGTGCGCCTGGCCGGTTGGGCGAAGTGGTAGACCGCTTTCAGGAAGACGGCACCGATGCGCGTGCCTACATTTGGGAGGACTCTGCCTATTCGGCCTCGCGCTATTGGCCTGTGGGAGCTGGCACGGGTACCTTCGATGACGTTTTCCAGATTGACGAATCGCTTGAGAATATAACGCTTCGCCGTGCGGGCCGTGCGCATAACGACTATCTTGAGGTCGCGATCGAAGCGGGACTTTCGGGCCTTCTGCTGATCGCCGGCTGGTTGGCGCTCCTTGCCTGGTTAAGCTGGCGCGCGCGCACCTCGCCTGACCGGTGGATCGCATGGAGTGGCTCCATCGCGCTTCTCGCCATCGCACTGCAATCGATAACCGATTACCCATTGCGCAACCAATCCATGTTGGCATTCGCTGCCTTTACGCTCGTGCTTCTCGTACGTTTCAGCATCCCACCAAGAGGGACAAGACTATGATTGGCCGCGTTCTTTGGCTGGTTATCCTGATCGCAGTCGCTGGCGTTTGTGTCAGCGTTCAGCTCGACCGCCAATCGCGTAAAGACCCCGAGCTTGCCCGATATGTGCCCGAGCCGTTGCGGTCCTCGGCCCAGCGCATCGTGGCGGTCAACACTGTCGCGGTCGGCACGCCTGAGGCTGGCCTTGCGGAGGCGCGCAAGCTTGTCGAACGCCGCCCGATGCCCGCTGAGCACCTGCTTCTCCTTACTCAGGCGCAAGTGAATGCAGGCAAGGCCGAGGCGGGAACAATCACTGTCCAATACGCAGCGCAGCGCGGTTGGCGTAATCCGGTTGCGCAGCAAGCCATGCTGCAAATCGCACTGGAAGTGGGTGACGCGGCGCAGGCCGCCCGCCGATACACAGCCCTTTTCATGATTCCGCGGACCGAGGAAGAACTGCTCAAACAGTACGGCGCACAGGTTTTGGGTGAGCCCGGCAGCGAAGCGCGCGCGGTGGTTGCTGAAATCGTAAGCGGTGCCGAACGTTGGCACAGCACCTTCCTCCGGCGCGGAGCGCGGGTGATGCCGCCCGATGCTTTTGCCGAAATCATTCGTATCAACATCGACAAAGGCGTGCGTTTCGAATGTCGCCGCCTCGAACAAGCCGTAGGCACGCTTTCGTCAAGAGACGCGGTCGCAGGGGAGAGCCTGAGGCGTCTGACCGAGGGCCAATGCTGAGGAAATACCGCCTGCACCCTAACCCGTTTCCGCCCTATCCCCCCTTGCCCATTTCCGGCGTTTGGCGCATGGGCTTGGGCGAATTGTGATACGCTCAATGGGATTATCGAGCCATGCCTAAGGCCTCTCCTTTGTCTGATTGCCTGGTCACCGTATTTGGCGGTGGCGGATATATCGGCAACTACGTTGTTCAAGCACTGCTGGCACGCGGTGCGCGCGTCCGGGTCGCAAGCCGCAGGCCTGAGAAAAGCTGGCCGTTAAAGCCGCTCGCCAATCTCGGCCAATTGCAATTTGCCCGTTGTGATCTTCTCAACAACGACCATATCACCGCCGCTCTTGCGGGTGCTGAATATGTGGTCAATCTAGTGGGTGACTTCGCAGGTGACCTCACCTCCCTCATGGGAGAGGCGCCAGGCCACATGGCGCGCACGGCGGCCGCAAATGGCGCCAAGGGCTTCGTCCATATCAGCGCGATTGGCGCTGATGAAAACTCGCCCACCGAATACGGGAAGAGCAAGGCTCTGGGCGAACGCCTTGTGCGCGAAGGCTTTGAAAACGCAGTGATCCTGCGCCCGTCCATCGTGTTCGGCAAGGACGACAACTTCATCAATATGTTCGCTGGCATGATCGAGCATTTCGCCGTGCTCCCGGTCTTTGGCCACGATAAGCAATTGCAACTCGTCTATGTCGATGATGTGGCCGAAGCTGTTGTGGCCGCGCTTGAGGCCCCTGAAACCCATGGCGGCAAGATCTTCGAGCTTGGCGGACCTGAAAAGCTGACCATGCTTGAAATTCACCAGCGTATTGCCGAGGCGCAAGGACGCGAGCGGCGCTTTCTCGAAGTTCCGGACGGCGCAAGCGCGCTTTTCGCAAGCCTGCCTCTGACACCGATGAGCCGGGACCAATGGACGCTTCTGAAAGAGGGCAATGTCGTGGCGGACGGTGCCAACACACTCGCCGTCCTTGGCATCGAGGCGCGCCCGCTGGGCCTCTTCCTTGAAAACTGGATGACCCGTTATCGCAAGTTTGGCCGCTTTGGCCTTGCCAACGAACGCCAGAAAAAGCGCGCGTCAAACGGCTGATCTGCACGTTTGCCCTCGCCGCGTTTGAGACACTTGAGACACTGTCCAAAGGCCAAAAGTCTGCGCCCTTTCTGACCATTTGAAAGACGGGGCCAGAAAGGGAGGCAGCTTGTCGCACGGCGAGCGCCATAGACCAGCGCCCAAGCCGTAGGAAAACGCCTTCGGAGGCGAGCTTTAAAGGGCTTCCTCATAAAGCGCGAGCAGGTCGGCGCGCGCCTTTTCAGCGGCGTCTTCAGCGTAAGCAGGGCTATCGGGCACGGTCCAGCCGTGGTCGCCTGCATAGACATCGACCTTGGCAGGACGGCCCGCCGCCTCGGCTGCGGCTGCGAACTCATCCTTGTGGGTTGGCGCCTTCGCATCATCGTCTTGCGCCACCGCAATCAGATAACTTGCCGTGGTTTCACCAAGCACCTTGTGCGGGCTCTTGTCATAGTCATCACGCACGAGCCCCCCGCCGTGGAAGCTCGCCGCAGCCTTGATCCGCTCAGGCACGGCCGCCGCGCTCCACACGGTGAACGGTCCGCCCATGCAATAGCCTTGCGTGCCGATGCCTTGACCGGTGTCGACAGCGTCCTGCTGGTCAAGCCATGCCGCTGCCGAAGTCGCATCGCGGCCGATCGAATCGGCGTCGAGTTTCCCGCGCCACGGTGACACTTTTGCAAAGCCATCATTGCCAAAGAAATCGGCAAAATCGGCGAACTGCTGGCCCGCGACATCGCGGTAATACGGATTGAGCATCAGCACGGCAAATCCGTCGCTCGCAAGCCTGCGCACCATGTCGATCTTGGCGGGACGAATTGAGGCGATGTCGGGCCAGAAAATAACGGCGGGGTGCTCACCTTTGGCCGGGTGCACGAAGACAGCATCCATTGTGCCGTCAGCGGTTTCGAACGTCACATTTGTCTGTGTGAGTTGCACCGCGCCCTCGCTTTCGCCGCCCTCAGCGGTCACAGCATCCGGAGCGCAGGCCGCAATCGTAGCAGCACCCGCCAGGATGCCCAGCTCGCGGCGGTTCAATTGTCCGCGCGCCCATTCTTTCAATTTGGCTTCATCACACATCGATTATCTTCCTTTGATCAGCGCTGTTGCGTGCATGGATAGGCTTTTGTGCCCCCCATGGACAAGCGGCATTTTGCAAGGCAGACTGCGTTGCAAGACGGGACTGAAATGTTCCGCTGGGAGAGAAAAGAACATGAAGAAGCTGATTTTGGCAGCGCCGGTGCTGGCGCTGGGCGCTTTGGGTTTGGCCTCATGCGAGGAGATGACGTCAGGCAATGAGGGCGGCATCACGGCGGCGATGCTGCTGGCTGCGGGCGACGATGATGCCAATTGGATCACCCACGGGCGCACCTATGACGAGCAGCGCTTCTCTCCACTAGACAATATCAACGCCGAAAACGTCGGAGAACTCGGTCTTGCCTGGTACGCCGATATGGACACAGCGCGCGGGCAGGAAGCAACGCCGCTCGTGATTGATGGCAAGATGTATCTCACCACTGCGTGGTCCAAAGTGAAGGCGTTCGACGCGACCACTGGCGAGCCATTGTGGGATTACGATCCGCAAGTGCCAGGCGAAACCGGGGTCAAGGTATGCTGCGATGTGGTCAACCGGGGCCTCGCCGCGTGGGGCGATGACCTTTTCCTTGGCACGCTCGACGGGCGGCTTGTTTCGCTCAACCGTGATACGGGCAAGGTCAATTGGGAAGTCGTCACCGTCAATCAGGACATGGCCTATTCCATCACCGGCGCACCGCGCATCATTGATGGCAAAGTCATCATCGGCAATGGCGGCGCAGAGTTTGGCGTTCGCGGCTATGTCGCCGCTTACGATGTCGAGGATGGGAGCGAGCTCTGGCGCTTCTACACCGTGCCAGACGGGACAGAAGGCGATGATGCGCCTGAGTACCTGAAAGCTGCTGCTGAAACCTGGAACATGGAAGCGCTCGCCGGGTCCGATGCTATTGGCGGCGGGGGCACGGTCTGGGATTCGATGGCTTACGATGCCGACCTGAACCTCCTTTACATCGGCGTTGGCAACGGGAGCCCTTGGAACCGCGCTTATCGTTCGCCGGGTGAAGATGGCACGGGCGAAGGCGATAACCTCTATCTTTCCAGTATCGTCGCGCTGAACCCGGATACGGGCGAATATGTCTGGCATTATCAAACGACGCCGGGCGAGACGTGGGACTACACCGCGACACAGCACATAATCCTGGCCGATATGGAGATTGAGGGTGAGGAGCGCCAAGTCCTCATGCAGGCACCCAAGAACGGGTTCTTTTATGTGATCGACCGCGCAACCGGCGAGTTTATTTCGGCTGAGGAATACATTCCGCAAAACTGGGCCGAGGGCATTGATGAAAACGGGCGGCCGATCTTCAACGCGCAAGCGCGCATCGACAAGACAGGCGCACCGGCGATCGTCATGCCCGGGCCACTTGGCGGCCACAACTGGCACCCGATGGCCTTCCACCCGGGCGAAGGGCTGGTCTACATTCCGGCCTTCGAAGCGGCCTCTGCCTATGCGCCGGAAGCCGATTGGAAGCCTGATCGCGCGCGCGGCTTTAACGTAGGGTTCGACCTTGGCGCCGGTGATTTGCCGCCCAATCTTGGCATTCGCAAATCGGTTTACGGCACGGTCAAGGGCAAGCTGATGGCGTGGGATCCGGTTGCGCAGGAAGCGCGCTGGACCGTCGAGTTTCCCGGCCCGTGGAATGGCGGGCTGCTCGCAACAGGCGGCGGGCTGGTCTTCCAGGGCAATTCGTCAAGCGAGTTTGCGGCCTATAATGCCGCCGACGGGAAAAAGCTCTGGAGCTTTGCAGCGCAGACCGGGATCGTGGCCCCGCCCATCACCTACACCGTGGACGGCGAGCAGTATGTCGCGGTCCTCGCTGGCTGGGGCGGCGCCTATGCGATCACCGCCGATGGCCACCTCGTCAACGATCAGGGACCCGTGCGCAACATCTCGCGCCTGTTGGTGTTCAAGATCGGCGGCGAAGCGGCGCTCCCCGATATGCCGGCTCTTGCTGACATTCCACTCGACCCACCACCCAGCCGCGCAAGCGCAGAGACCATTGCTCTGGGTAAGGTCAACTACGCGCGCTATTGTGCCGTTTGCCACGCGCCTGCCGCCGTTGGCTCAACCGTGCTGCCGGACCTAAGACGCTCCGGCACGCTTGGCAACGCTGCAAGCTGGCAGGCGGTGGTGCATGACGGCATCTTGAAGGATAACGGCATGGTGAGCTTTGCTGACAGCCTTTCCAAGGAGGAGATCGACGCGATCCGCGCTTACGTCATCCAACGCGCCAATGAGGACAAAGCGCTCGAAGCAGCAAGCGCCGAGCAGGTGGCAGCGCGCTAAGGCCCGACCTCATCCGAAGAAAAATGTGTTGAGCAGGCGCCCGGGCAGCAATGTAAAGGCGCCTGCGATGCACAGCCCTACGTAAAGCCCTGTCATTGCGCCGCGGTGGTGGCGAATTTTTCCTTGGCGCGCGAGATATATCGCGACCGGCACATTGATCAGCGTCCACACGGTAAAGAAGTGAATGGGGCTAAAGCCTGTGCCCCCAATCCCTCCGCCCGGCGCAACGATAAAGGCTGAGGCAATCGCGGTGATGACCATAAGCATCGCCCAGATCCGGCCGAGCACCTTGTGCAAGGCATCGCCTTTCTTGCGCCACAGGATGAACGGGCCAAGCAGGAGAGCGGGAACAACTGTTGCCAGATGCAGCATCACCGGAACGGTCAGCCGGGTCTCGCCAGTTGATACCGACTGCGGCGCAGCAAAACCCCCGAAGGTCATCGCCAGAAGTGTCAAGGTGATCGTGACCACAATCGTCAATACACCTGTAATGACAAGACTTAGGGTTTCGGACCGGCGCGCTGGTGCGGGCTTGGTTGTCAGCTCGGATCCTGAGTTCGGCGCTGGGTTTGGCATATGTCGCTCTTGTTTCCTTTTTGCACTCCGCGATAAAGCGAAGCGATGTTGCAATCCCGTTCCAAAAATACGCTCCGGCCTGCAATTCCAAGCGCATCTGCGCCGCGTGTCCGTGTGATGCGCGGATCGTCCGCGCAATTCGCGAATGGTCCGCGCTGATGCATCTCACCCGGCTTGAAAGGCTTTTGGCAGAAGCGGGGATTATGGCTCTATGCGGCTGTATTCTTGCGATTTCAGGGCTTTTTGTGGCGCCCGATATGCCGCTTGGCGCGCGGCTCGCCTATTGGATCGGGGGCTTCCTCGCTGCTTGGGCCTTGGTGCAATTGCTCTCCTTTGTGGGCACTGCCGTTGCCAAGATGATCGGCCTTGCCCCGCAATGGGGATACGCGATCACAATCCCGTTGGCGACGATCGGCATCACCTGGGGCGTTCTATACTGGTCGGGCGGCAACGAAGTCGCGATGGGCGATGGTTTTGGCCACGTCTGGATCAGGGCATCCATCATAGGACTTGGCTTTTTCGCCTTCTTCTATGTTCTTTACGCCCGCGCCGAAACGGTGCCCGAAGTTGAGGGCCCGGTCGAGGCGGGATCGCAAGACACGCCGACACCAGTCATTGCCGAAACCGAGCTGCACGCGCGCCTGCCCACAGGCTTTCCCGCAATCCTCGCGCTATCGGTTGAAGACCACTACACCCGCGTTCATGCGTTTGACCGCAGCGAAATGGTGCTGATGCCGCTAAGCGAGGCGGTCACGCTCATGCCCGAAGGTGAAGGGCGTCAGGTCCACCGCAGCTGGTGGGCAGCACGCGAAGCGGTGATGAGCCACAAGCGCGAGGGCCGCGATATAAGGCTGATCCTGAAAAATGAGCTCGAAGTGCCGGTCAGCCGTGCACAGGTCAAACCCTTGCGCGACGACGGTTGGCTTAGTCCCGCTCCGCTGCAAAAAAGTTAAGCTCTAACAGGACATTATTCGGGTCGATGGTAAATATCTGAGTAAGCCCGATCGAAGGCACTTCATTCACAGTGAAGTCAGCGCCGCGATCCCTGAGCCGGGATTTGACCGTCTCAAACCCCTCACATCGAAGCGCGACATGGTGGATTGCGCCTGTTGCAGCACCGGGGTGCAGGGGCCGCTTGTAAGTGCTTGGAAAATCGACCGAGTTGAGATGCAGGATCGCCTGCCCGCGAGAATCGTACATCCAGCGCACCTGATCCGGCCGCATCGAAGGCGGTCCATCGCGTTCTTCCAGATCAAGCAATTCGGCATAGAACCGCGCGGTCTGGGTAAGGTCTTCCGTCACGATATTTACATGGTCGAGACGCTCAACGATCATATCAGCCTCTGAAAACGACCGTGCGATTGCCGTTCATCAACACCCGTTCGCTCGCAAACAGACGCACCGCTTCTGCAAGAACGCGGCGTTCAATATCGCGGCCTTTGCGAACAAGATCGCCGGGACTGTCGGCGTGGGTGATACGCTCCACATCCTGGTGAATGATCGGCCCTTCATCGAGGTCAGCGGTCACGAAATGCGCTGTCGCGCCGATAATCTTTACCCCGCGCGCGTGCGCCTGATGGTAAGGCCGCGCGCCCTTGAAACCGGGCAGGAACGAATGGTGGATGTTGATGCAGCGCCCTGCGAAGTGGGCGCTCTGCTCATCCGACAGAATCTGCATATAGCGCGCGAGCACGATCAGTTCGGCCTGCGTCTCCTCAGCGATTTCGCGCACCCGCGCCTCCGCCTCGGGCTTGGTATCCGCGGTCACGGGGACGTGATGGAAGGGAATGTCACCAATATCGGTGCGGATCGCCACATCGCGCGGATGGTTGGAGATGATCGCAACCACCTCTATATTGAGTTCACCCATGCGCAGGCGATAGAGCAGGTCGACAAGGCAATGATCGCCCTTGGAGACCATGATGATCACCCGGCGCGGACGGTCGCCTGCAACGATCTCCCAATCCATTGCATATTCGCCGGCCAGCTTTGCGAATGCCCCGCGCAATTCCTCCGAGGTCGTCCCGGTTGGGTCGAACGCCACCCGCATGAAAAAGCGATTGCTGCTTTCATCGCGAAATTGCTGCGCATCGAGGATGTTGCAACCGCGCTCAAAGAGAAAAGCGGTGACCCGCGCTGTGATGCCGGGCTGATCGTTGCAGTCCAGCTTGAGAACTAGAGGTTCGCTCATCTGCGCCTGATCACATTTTCATGCGCGCAGATTGGCCGTCATCGACCTTGATGACGGCGCCGGTCACACATTCGCTTGCAGGGCTCACCAGATAGAGCAGCGTTGTGTCCATCTGCGCCGGCACGGGCACGCGCTGGCGAGCAAGCATCGGGCGCGGATCGCCGATGCGCTCGAACATGCCGTCGGTCATTTCAGTGACGAACATGCCGGGGCAAATCGCGTTCACATTGATGTTGGCATAGGCCCACTCGACGCTCAGCGTCTCTGTCATCCGGGCAAGCGCAGTCTTGGTCGTGGCGTAAAGCGCAGCGCCCCCGCCATCATAGCGGTAATGCGCGGTCGAGGAGATATTGACGATACGCCCCGGCTTGTTCGCCGCAAGCAGCCTGCGCGCCACTTCGCATGACAGGATCCACGGCGCGCGAAGATTCACGCCCAGCACCCGGTCGATCAGTTCCAATTCCATCTTGTGCGCGCGCTGTGCATCGGGGATGCCGGCGTTGTTGATGAGAATATCGACAAGGCCGAGCTGGGCTTGCGCCGTTTCAACCGCGCTGATGAGGGCATCGGCGTCGGTTGCGTCCATTTCAATAGCAACAGCCTTGCCGCCGCCCGCATTGATTTCTTCTGCGAGCGCTTCCAGGCGATCCACCCGGCGCGCGCATAGCGCCACGGACGCGCCCTGGCTTGCGAGGACCCGGGCGAACCTTTCACCAAAACCCGATGAGGCACCTGTTACCAGTGCAACATGGCCTTCAAGGTCTGTCGACGCATTGGGAAGGTCGAAGCTGTCTGTTTCGTCGCTGATCATCTATGCCGCCACCCGCGCGCTCAATGCCGCTTCGCATTGCTCCATCAGCTCAGTGATGATTTCAGCCACCGGCTCCTCCTTGGTTACCATGCCGACCGACTGGCCCGCCATGATCGAGCCGTTCTCGACATCGCCATCGATCACAGCACGGCGAAGCGCGCCTGCCCAGAAATGCTCGATCTCAAGCTGCGCTTCACCCATATTGACCTCTTCGCGGTCAAGCATTCCGGCGACTTCGATCTGCTTGCGTTTGAATTCCTCGGTGCCCTTGTTCTTCAAAGCGCGTACCGGGATGACGGGAAGACGCGGATCGACCTGAACGCTTGTCTCTGCATCGCGCGCCTTGGCGCGGAAAAATGCCTTTTTGAAATCAGGGTGCGCGATGCTTTCCGTGGCGCAAGCAAAGCGGGTGCCCAACTGGACACCACAAGCACCCATCTCGAGATAGCCTGCGATCGCTTCGCCTCGGCCAATGCCGCCAGCGACGAAAACGACGTGATCCTTCGCCAGGGCTGGCAGGAATTCCTGAGCCAGAACGCTGGTTGCAACCGGGCCAATATGGCCGCCCGCTTCCATCCCCTCAATCACCAAAGCATCGCCGCCAGAGCGCAGCAGCTTCTTCGCCAGCGCAAGCGTGGGTGCAAAAACGATAACCTTGCCGCCAAACTCCTTGATCGCTTCGACCGATCCCTTGGGCGGGATGCCACCTGCAAGCACCACATGGGTCACAGCGTATTTCTTGCAGACCGCGATAAGCTCGAACAGCTGTGGGTGCATGGTGATGAGATTCACGCCGAACGGCTTGTCGGTCAGCTCCTTCGTCGCCGCAATTTCGGCATCCAGCAACTCAGGCGTCATCGCCCCGCAGGCAATCACGCCAAAGCCGCCCGCATTGGAAATGGCAGAGACAAGACCCCGCTCAGACACCCAGCTCATCGCGCCGCAAAGGATCGCGCTTTCGCAGCCAAGAAATTCGGTGCCGCGCTGCATCATGGCGGACGTTTTTGGATAATTGGTCATATGCTCGCTCGATTAGTGGGCACACGCGCAAAGATCAATCACGAGTAGGTGATGCGCACTTGCCGTGCCGCCGCGGCAGCGCGCGCCCGTGCTGTGTCGGTATCCTCTGCGCGCGCCAGCGCCACTGCCATGCGGCGATAGGGGCGTGTGGTCGGCTTGCCGAAAATGCGCACATCGCTGGCCGGGTCGGTTGTCAGCGCCTCGGCCAGTCCGTCGAATTGGAAGTTATCGCTCTCGCGGTCGGCCAGGATCACGGCAGAGGCCGCTGGCTCCGCATCGATCACGGCGGGCACCGCCAAGCCAAGGATGGCGCGGGCGTGCAGGTCAAATTCGGTAAGGCGCTGGCTGGCGAGCGTCACCATCCCTGTATCATGGGGACGCGGCGAAAGCTCCGAGAAGATGACTTCCTCGCCCCTTACGAAAAACTCAACGCCGAACAGGCCCCAGCCTTTGCCGTTACCCTGAAGCGCTTCGACCACTTTGACCGCCATATCCTGCGCCTTGGCGATGGCGGCGTCCGACATGGCAGCGGGTTGCCAGCTTTCCTGATAATCGCCGCGTTCCTGCCGGTGGCCGATGGGCGGGCAAAAACTAATGCCGGCGGCATGGCGCACGGTCAGAAGTGTGATCTCATAATCAAAAGCGATGAACTGCTCGACGATCACCCGCGCGCGGTCGCCGCGCATATTGGCGCAGGCATAATCCCACGCCTCTTCGAGGCCTTCGGCACTATCGACCTTGCTCTGGCCCTTGCCCGAGGAGGACATCACCGGTTTGATCACGCAAGGGAACCCTGCATGTTCAGCCGCCGCGCGCACCTCTTCCAAAGTCGTCGCATAACGATAGCGCGAAGTGGTGAGGCCAAGCTCCCCTGCTGCAAGATCGCGGATTGCATCGCGGTTCATTGTCAACTGCGCCGCGCGCGCCGAAGGGATTATGTTGAAACCCTCGCCTTCGAGCTCACCCAGAATTTCGGTGCGGATGGCCTCGATCTCGGGAACGATCAAATCGGGCTGGTGCTTTTCGGCTGCTGCGCGCAAGGACGCGCCATCGAGCATGGAAAACACCTCACGTTCGTCTGCGACCTGCATGGCGGGCGCGTTATCATAGGCATCACACGCAATGACGCGCGCGCCCAGACGCTTGGCAGAGATGACAAATTCGCGGCCCAATTCGCCTGAGCCGAGGAGCAAGATCGTGGCAATAGATGACATGCACTTGCCCTAGCAGGGGCGCAGCGCGCGTCCAAATGTTCAAGCTGGTTTTGAGGCAAACTTTCAGGAAGCGCGCCGGTTCACCTGACCAGCCGCCTGTTCAGCAGCGCGCGCAATCGCTCTTTCGACCGCTTCGCCGTCCGACAGGCGAGGATTCGCCCGGCAATAGCCCGTTTGCATACCACCAGCCGAGCGCGCCATTATCAGACCGAGTTCGGCCTGACGAAGGGTCCATTCCGCGCTGATCTCGGTGGAGGCTACGCCCGCGCTCGCGGTCAGGTCACTGGCCCGACCCGCAGGCGAACCGGTCAGGCCTGCGAACAGGGCAAGCGCATCAGCGCACCATTCGCGTGCCTCGCGCGGTGTCATGCCCGGTAAGATGACGCCGAAACGTTCGTCGTCGACTTGGGCAAGAAAGTGCTCTTGTTCCGTTACCGCTTCGAGAAAACGCGCAAATCCCCAGCGCACTTCATCCGCTGTGTTCTGCCCGTAATTCATGTAGATCGCCTTCATCCCGTCCACGGCGAACAACGCAACGCTGACAGTTTCTGCAACTGCGAGGGCCCGACTCAGGCGACCAGCAAATCCGCGCCTGCCGCAAAGCCCCGTGACGGTATCGGTGCTGATGCCTTTCGCAGAACCGTGCTGGCTTGGAACCCTCGGCTCGATAGCGCGCAATGTGCCGAGCGCCTCATACCGGCCTTTCTCGTCTGCCTCTACCCGCGCGAGCTTGAGCGAGCACCATTCTTGCACCGCATCATTATGGGCAATGTCACAGCATGGTTTGCTGCGCATTGTATCTGCTTCGCCTTGCGCAAACGCGATGCCCATCTGATGCAGGGGAAACTCAACCCCGCCCGAACTGGCAAGAGTTTCAGCCTCGCCGGCGATGATTTGCTCAAAATAATGCGTGACCCTCGCCTGGGCGCTGGGGTCGATAACATCTGCAATATGAGGTTTGACAAGAAGTGCATCCAACTCAAGCCCAAAGCGCGATGCGTTGTGCGAAGCGTCGACGATAAATCCTGCGCTATCAAGGCGAACCAGAACATCATCCGCCGTGTTACATTTATTTACCGTGCGCTGATGCGCTCCGGCGTGTTTGAAGTGCATTGACATGCATTTGGCCCCCGAAAAACCAACAACAATCCCGAACAACCCGCACTGTCCAAAAGCCACCTGTAAACTAACAAATTGAGCCTCGTTTTGGCTGAAACCCTCATTCCGCCTTTGACAGGGGAAATCTGTTAGTTTGTGTTAAGTAACTGATATAAAATACGAATCATTACTCTATTTGTTTACCATAAAACGACGTTTCGTCGCGCGAAATGAACGCCTCGGCGCTATGATTCGCGCGCCTCAAACTTCGATCATGATTCGTACATGGTCGGGGTCAATTTGGTATTCCGAAGCGATACGTAAGCGACATTGCGCAATGACCGCCTCGCGCGAGCCTTCGGGGCCGCTCTCGGCAAGGTCACCGATCGAGACCCCGAGAACCTCGGCAATGCCTTCAATCCGCTCCGGAATGGGCTTCGCCTTGCCCTTCTCCCACGCCCAGACAGTCGGCTTGCTCACGCCGAGCGCATTGGCCACCTGGTCAAGCGTAAGGCTCTTCTCACGGCGCAGGCGGTTCAGGCGAGCACCAAAGGATTGGCCGCTCACAGCAAAGCCACGCGCAGGTTCAGGCGCTTGGGCAGGTTCTTCGACGCGTGCGCCGATTTGAGCCGGATTGGCCGCCAGCTGGCTCGCAGCAAGAGCCGCTTCGCCAAGGGCTTGCTCGAACGCACAACCATAAAGGCGCTCGCTCACCCATACGATTTCCGCACCCACTGGCCCCACATCGGGAAGGCCAATAGCGAGCCTGTCGCCCGGCACGAGTTCCAGATCGGTTTCGATCAAGAGGCCGGCTGCCGAGAGATTGTGGATCGTCACATTGGCGGGAGAACCGTTTTCCACCACCCCGCTCGTGTTCAGGTTCAAGGTCCGGCGTGCATGCCGCCGTGCCTCAAGCGAGGCTGCCTGAGCAGAGGACAAAGGTTCTAGGTGGGCTTTCAAGGCCATTATCGCGCGGCTCCTCAATTGGGAGCTTCACGATCTGGTAAAAACTCTTACCAACCTGTTAGCAGACATCCTTAACGCGGGCCAAAGCACACGGTTATGCGATAAGCCGTTAGACGCGTCAGTCGCTCGCGCTCAGTCTTCGGCGTCGAGCCCGTAGGCGGTGTGCAAGACACGCACGGCAAGCTCTGTCTCGTCCTCATCGATCAGAACGCTGACTTTAATCTCCGAGGTGGTGATTGCGAGAATGTTGATGCCCCGCTCTGACAAGGCGCTGAACATCGTGCTCGCAACCCCTGCATGGCTTTTCATGCCCACACCCACAACGCTTATCTTGGCAACCTGTGTGTCGGCGATGATGCGGTTAAAGCCGATGGCTTCGCGCTTGTCTTCCAAAAGCGCCTCTGCCCGCGCAAGGTCGGCGGCCGGCACAGTAAAGGTCACATCGGTTTCACCCTTATCGCGCCCGACGTTCTGGATGATCATATCGACATTGATAGACGCAGCCGCCAGCGGAGTGAAAATTTCGGCCACAGCGCCCGGTTTGTCAGGCACGCGCGTGAGCGTCACCTTGGCTTCGTTTTTGTCGTGAGCAATCCCGGTGACTAATTGGCGTTCCATTTCGCCCCTTTCGACCATGAGTTCCATTTCGTCATCCGACACGATGAGAGTGCCGGGAAGTTCGTCTGCGGGCACAGCGTCATCGCCCACAAAGCTCGAGAGCACCTGAATGCGCACTCCCTCTTTCATCGCGAGGCCAACAGAGCGCGTCTGAAGGACCTTTGCGCCGACAGATGCAAGCTCGAGCATCTCTTCGTATGTGACGGCCTTCAACTTGCGCGCCTTGGCAACGATCCGCGGGTCGGTGGTATAAACCCCGTCCACATCGGTATAGATGTCGCAGCGATCCGCCTTCACCGCGGCTGCGATTGCCACCGCAGATGTATCAGACCCACCGCGACCAAGCGTGCTCACGCGGCCCTCGTCCGAAATACCCTGAAAGCCGGGACAAACCGCAATTTCGCCCGCTTCCATGCTTGCGACCATTTCGGGCGCGTCGATGGTGGAGATGCGCGCCTTGGAGTGCGCCTCAACCGTCTTCACCGGCATTTGCCAGCCAAGCCAGCTGCGTGCCTTGCAGCCCAAGCTTTGGAGGGTAAGCGCGAGAAGCCCGCTGGTGACCTGCTCACCGCTTGAAACTACCACGTCATACTCAGCCGGGTCGTAAAGCGCATTGGCCTCGCGGCAGAAATTCACAAGCCGATCTGTCTCGCCCGCCATGGCACTGACGACGACGCCAACCTCACTGTTCTGGGCCTGCGCCCGGACAATATTGGCGACGCGGCGAATCCGCTCGGTCCCCGCCATCGAGGTCCCGCCAAACTTCATGACTACGCGTTTCTTCATCTTGGTGTCTGTCTCGGCCAAGCCTCGCTAGCCCCCTTGGTGTGATCCGGCTCGTTGAATATCGCTGGTTACGTGTTGCTGGTTATGTGTCGAAGGCGCTGCTAACGGGAGAAGATGGGAAACGCAAACGTCGATCCAATTAATCGCTCCAATGACAGTGGCGTAACAATCCGCCCCGAAGAGGCTGCTTTCTTTTCTGATCTTGCAAAAGATTGGTGGAATCCGAAGGGAAAGATGGCAAGCCTGCATCAGGTTAATCCGGTGCGGCTCGGCTTTATCAGGCAGGCGGTCGATGCGCATTTTGCCAGCGATGAACGCAGCATCAGGCCGCTGGCGGGCAAAACCGCGCTCGACATCGGCTGCGGTGCCGGGCTGGTCTGCGAGCCTCTGGCAAGGCTGGGCGCTGAGGTGACAGGCGTGGATGCGGCGCGCGATAATATCGCGGCAGCGAGCGCGCACGCGGAAGGCAGCGGGCTCGATATTCGCTACATGCTGGGCGAGGTGGCCTCGCTCGACATCGGCACGTTCGACCTTGTGACCAGCCTTGAGGTGGTCGAACACGTCGCAGACAAGCGCGCATTCTTATCCGATGTGGCGGCGCGGCTTGCTCCCGACGGACTTCTCGTGCTCTCCACCCCCAACCGCACGCCTGCATCGCGCGTGCTGCTTGTCGGCGCGGCAGAGGCGGTGGGCTATGTCCCCAAAGGCACGCACCATTGGGAAGATTTCGTCACTCCGGAAGAACTTGAAGAGATGCTGGGCGAGGTCGGCCTTGAAGTGATCGAAAGACGCGGCATTGCGTGGCGTCCGGGCAAAGGACTGCACCTAAGCGATGACGAAGCGCTCAATTACATCCTGAGCGCGCGAAGAAAATAGCGCGGGGTCAGCAGCCAGCAACTTGGACGCTTGGTAATTGGAAGCCGATGTTGGAGGTGACCTCCAGTTTCGCCTTGCCGCCTGCCTCGAACAATTCCCTGTAAACTGCCTGCGCACACATATCGCCGCGCAAGGTCTTACGCATCACAAACGGGTCCCAACTCGCCTTTCCGGTTGGCAGGTCCTTGATGACAATCACCAGAGTATCGTTCCCATCAACCCGGGATGACACTTTAGCGCTCCCGAACTGTGGTCCAATTTGCTTGCGCATTTGGTCTGTACCGTGGCGATTTACATAATCCTCGGCGACGGCGAGCTTGTCTTCAAGCGAGCCGGAGCCAAGGATTGGCCCACACCCGCCAGCGACCACAAGCGCAGCAAGAACAACACCTTCTTTCATCGCGGTTACTCCCCATGATGATCATGCGGACTAACTGTGCGCGGTGTATTTGAGGTTAAAGCCCTAGCGCGGCTCGTTTTTGGAGAGCGCCACAAACTCTTTCACATTGTCGGTGAAGAAGCCGTCTGCACCGCTTTTTATCGCTGCGCCCCAGAGGAGGCGCCATTGGCCTTCGTCGGCGGGTCCGCCTTCGCTTTGCAGTGTGGCTGGCAGAAAAGCGTTTTCCTTGCGCAGCGTCCATGGGTGGACCTTAAGGCCAAGTGCCTGCGCGTCGGCGACCAGCGTGGTTTGCGCCATGGTTTGGGGGTCGAGAACATAGCCAAGCCATGGGCCAATCCCGTCGACATAGGTTGCAAGCTCTTCCAGCCCGCTCGGCGTCACCATTTCGGCATAGCGCATATCGGGTTCATCCACCGGGCCACCTTCGGGGCGGATCAGTTGCACCAGTTTATAGTCGCTGCGTTGATTGAGGCGGCGAAGCGTGGTGACTTCAAAGCACTGGATGAAGATCGGGTCTTCAGGTTCGATTCCAAGATCGCGCAGCTCGCGCAGGACAAGATCGACCATATCGATCCCTTCGACCTCGAGCATGAAGTTCGGGTGCTTGAGCTCGGGGTAGAGACCTATTGTGCGTCCGGTCTCCGCCTCTTTCGCACGCACCAGCTTCACAATCTCTTCAAAGGTCGGGACCTGATAAAGCCCGTTATAGCGGGTGTTCGCCGGACGGCTTGCAGGCACGCGTTCTTTGGCGCGAAGGGTGCGCAATTCGGCAAGCGTAAAGTCTTCTGCAAACCAACCCGCCACGCGCTGACCGTCGATGGTCTTTTCGCGCCGCAGATAATCAAATTCTTCGCGGCTTGCGACATCGGTGGTGCCGGAAAGCTCGTTCTCATGGCGCGAGACAAGCTTCAGATCCTTGGTCACGACAAGGTCAGGCTCGATGTAATCGGCGCCCTGATCAATGGCGAGCTCATAGGCCGCCAAGGTGTGCTCTGGCCGGTCGCCGCTCGCCCCGCGGTGGGCGATAATCAGGGGGTCGCTATTTGCCATGGCGGGTAGAGGAGAAACCACAAGCGCTAGACACGCAGCTACAAAAGTGAAGCGGACCATTCATCTTCCTTAAAACCCACGAGGATGCCGCCCTCGTATTCGACCACTGGCCGTTTGATCATGGAGGGGTGCTGAACGAGAAGCGTGACTGCCTTGTGACTGTCTGCTGCATCGGCCTTCTCTTGATCAGAAAGCTTGCGGAAGGTGGTGCCGCGCTTGTTCAGCACGGTGTCAACGCCCTTCGCGCCGATCCATGAGGTCACTTTGCCTTCATCAGCGCCCTCTTTCTTGTAGTCGTGAAACACGTAAACGAGGCCGTTTTGATCAAGCCACTTGCGCGCTTTTTTGACGGTATCGCAATTGGGAATACCGTAGAGATGCATGGTCATCCTTAGCGTAAATCCTTATCTTCCGCGTGTTGCGCACTTGCCATATCCTACCCGCGCCCCACTGCCCAGAAGATTGCGGCGTAAGGTTCGTCAACAAATCGAAGTTAACTCCACCTTTAGTGTTTTTCCCTAAAGAGCGTTGAACTTCCAAGGGATTTGCAATGTCGCGCATGGTTTCAAAATTAGTGATCACCGCTGGTGCAGCCGCGCTTGCGCTTTCGCCTGTGGCAGCTTCGGCGGGCACTCGTGCGGGCGACGGTTCCAGCATTTACAGCAACAGCGTTTCGCAGCCAGGCAAGGGTCGCACAGCCAATGGCGAGCGCGTTGGCAGCGGCATTTCTTTCGTCTCGATCCTGATCGGTGCCTATATCGGCGCTTGGACGACTTTGTTCGTGACCGAAATTACCGAAGACGACGATTTTCAGTCGGCCGGGGTTTAAGCTCGAACACCCATTAGTCAGCCCAGATGCGCGTCGGCGATTGCAACCGCCAGCGCATCGGCAGCATCGCTCCCGGCAACTTTTGATCCCGGGAGCAGCACTTTGATCATGGCTGCGACCTGAGCCTTGTCGGCACCGCCAGTTCCAACCACGGCCTTCTTTACAAGCCTTGCAGCGTGTTCGTTCACGCGCAGCGATGCACCCCCGCACGCAGCCAGTACTGCGCCGCGCGCTTGAGCGAGTTTAAGCGTCGACTTCGGGTTCTCATTGACGAAAACCTCCTCGCACGCTGCGCGGTCGGGGCGGTGCTGTTCGATGACCTTCGCCACCTCGCCGTGCAGCAGGGCAAGCCGCTCCACCATTGGTGATTTGGCATTGGTTTTAATCTGTCCATTGGCGATATGCGTGAGCCGCGATCCTTCGCAGCGCACCACGCCCCAGCCCGTGCAGGTAAGCGAGGGATCAAGGCCCAAAATGATCATCTAAAGCCCGATCATCCAGTCTGGCATCAATCCGAGCCGCCACATTATCGCAAGCGCGAAAGCAGCGAGAAGCGCAGTGAAAAAGACAGGCTCAAGCCGCTTCAAACGTCGAGCTTGTCCATCACATCGTCCGAGATTTCGTAATTGCCCCAGACGGTTTGCACATCATCGTCATCTTCAAGCGTGTCGATGAGTTTAAGCAGCGTGCCCGCACCTTTCTCGTCCATTTCGACGGTAAGGTTCGGCTTCCATGCAAGCTTCACCTCTTTCGCCTCACCCAATGCCTTTTCAAGCTCCGATGAGACGGCGTGAAGGTCCTCGGCGGCGGTCCAGATCGTGTGACCGTCTTCGCTGGATTCGATGTCCTCTGCGCCTGCTTCCATCGCGGCCATGAGCACGGTGTCTTCATCGCCAGCTTCGGGCGCATATTCGATCAGGCCCAAACGCTCGAACCCGTGCGCAACCGAACCTTCGGTGCCCAGATTGCCGCCGTTTTTGGAGAACGCAGTGCGCACAGCTGTTGCGGTGCGGTTGCGGTTGTCGGTCAGCGTTTCAACAATGATCGCGCTGCCGCCCGGGCCATAGCCTTCGTAGCGCACCTCTTCGTAATTCTCGCCGTCTGCCGCACTCGCCTTGTCGATCGCGCGCTGGATATTGTCCTTGGGCATGGATTGCCCCTTGGCGGTGTTGATCGCGAGGCGCAGGCGCGGGTTCATATCGGGGTCTGGCGTCCCCATCTTTGCAGCGACCGTAATTTCACGGCTAAGCTTGGAAAACAGGTTCGAGCGTTTCTTGTCCTGCGCACCCTTGCGGTGCATGATGTTCTTGAATTTGGAATGGCCTGCCATTGAAAAACTCTTCTCAGCGATTTTGCTTTGCGCCCGTATCTTTATGGGCGTGCGTGTTTTGGCGACACGCTTAAGCTTGAATTAGTGGCACCGCCTTAACCCCATGAGCGACATGACGACAACCCCTATCACCGCAAGCGAAACGCACATCTCCCCTGCTACCGATGGCCCGGCCACAAGCATGGCCGCTGAATGGCGTGAATTCGGCGCATTCCTGAAGCGCCCAACCCTTGAAGTGAGCGCGAAAAGCAAGGGTGCATTGACCGTGCTCGCCCGGATCTACGCACTCGATCTGCTGGCGATGGCGGTGCTGATCGGGCTTGCCAGCCTGTTGATCGCGGCGGGCGTTTACATCCCGGCGACCGCCTTGGCGGGGATGGAATTTACGTGGGGCATCATCGCAATGGTGGTGATCGGCGCGCCTGTGATGGAAGAGGTCGCTTTTCGCAGCTGGCTCTCTGGCAAGCCCGCAGTAATCGCGGCTTTGCTGGTATTACTGGCAGGCGGCATCGGCTTTGGCCTTGCGCATATTGCGCTCCCGCCGCTTGGCCTTGCACTTGCGATGGCCGGGATAGTGGGGGCGGGCGCGGCCCTCTATCTCTTGCGCAACAAGCCAACACTGGGATGGTTCGCGCGCGGCTTTCCAGCGTTCTTCTGGCTTTCGACCATCGCTTTTGCACTGGTGCACTTGGCAAATTTCGACGAAGGCTCGCTTGCGATCCTGTTGCCGCTCGTGCTGCCCCAGTTCATTCTGGGCTCAATGCTCGGATATGTGCGCGTGCGCTTTGGCCTGTGGGCGGCAATCGCGCTTCACGCAGCGCACAATGGTACAGCCGTCGCCATCGCAGCGCTGGCGGGACAGCTCGGCTAGCGCCCCGCCACCACTGAAGGTTACATCATGCCAAGAGCAGATTTGTAGGTTTCGAGCACCATATCCTGTTCGGAGCGCTCATCAGGCTTCATTTTACGAAGCTTGATGATCTGACGCATGATCTTGGTGTCGTAGCCCACCGCTTTGGCCTCGGCGTAAACATCGCGAATGTCATCGGCGATGCCCTTTTTCTCTTCTTCGAGGCGTTCAATACGCTCAATCAGCAGGCGCAGGCGATCATCGGTGGCTTCGGCCAAGGTCTTATTTCCTTATTTGAGAGAATCAGATTGAAACTAGGGGATGCGCTCTATCAGCCCTTCCCGCGCTTCGCAGCTTTTGTGTGCAGCTTTCTCCACGAAACTACCCACAGCTTGCGCGAATACGCCGATCTTGTAGGATCGCCCGCGCAAAGGGACACGAGGCATTAGGGGGGACTAGCCAGTGGACAGGCCAGTCGAAATGACACCGGACGAGCTGGAAGTCGTCCCCGAAGAAACCGGCGTGACCGGCAATGTCGCTGTGTTTTGCGGACATATGTTCAATTCGGGGAGCGATGCGGAAACCTCTCTTGCGCAGCGCATCTCCAACTATCTGGACGAGCTCGACGTTTCGGTGGGTTACGGTCCGCTCGCCTGCGGGGCCGACATCGTTATTGCCGAGCAAATTTTGCAGCGAGGCGCCGAACTCAACGTGGTTCTTCCCTTTGCCGAAGACGATTTCATCGCCGAAAGCGTGGTGAGTGGCGGGCACGACTGGGAAGATCGCTATTACGCCTGTCGCAACGCTGCCAAATCGATCAGCTTCGCAACACCATCTGACTATGTCGGCGACGACAATCAATTTGCCTACAACACGCTCTACGCCATGGGCCTTGCCTTGCTGAGGGCAGGAAAGCGCGATTGCGAGGCATATCAGATCGCGGTTGTCTCGGACGAATTCGCCAGCTTTTCGGCCACCGGCATCGCGGGCACCAAAGCCGATATGAAGCTGTGGCAGGATCTCGGGCGCAAAAGCGTCACAATCCCCGCCGGGAACGTACCGCGCAACTTGCGCTTTCCGCCAAAACAACAGGTTGGCGACGGGACCAAGCGCGAGATACGCTCGATCTTATTCGCGGACTACAAAGGCTTTTCAAGGCTGGGAGAGCGCGAATTGCCGGCCTTCATGCATACGGTCATGGGGCGGATCGGCCAGGTGCTGAGCGATTTTGGAGACCACGTCGAATTTCGCAATACATGGGGCGATGCGGTCTATGCCATCGTGGACGAACCGCGCATCGCCGCCTCGATCGCGCTTAGATTACAGGAAACATTGGCAGACATTCCGCGCGGCCTTGTTCCTTCGGGCGCCGTCGCCGGCATGCGACTGGGCGTGCATTACGGCCCGATCTGGGTCGGCACCGACCGCATCACCGGCAACCGGCTATGGTATGGAGGCGAGGTCAATCGCACCGCACGGATCGAACCTGTCACGCCGGTTGGCGGGGTCTATTGCACCGAAAGTTTCGCTGCTGCGCTTCTGATGGACAATTGCAAGGAGTGCGCCTTCACATCCGTTGGGCGGGTGCTGCTGCCCAAGAAATACGGCGAGGTCGAACTCTACCGCCTGGACAAGGCAGACTGCTAGGAGCTGACTGCCAAAAGCTTACCTTTCGGGTCAGTCCGATTTGTTTTTGGCTATGCTCGCTTCCATCGCAGCGAGTTGTTCGGGCGTTGCAGGCGACTGTCTCGTCGCCTTCCATTCCTCTTGCGACATGCCATGAATGAGCTCGCGCGCGGCAGCTTTATCACCGTCAAACCCGGCATCTCGGATCCAATCGGCAAGGCAATTGCGGCAAAAACCTGAAAGCCCCATCAAATCGATGTTCTGTGCGTCATGTCGATGTTGAAGGTGGCGCACCAGCCGGCGAAAAGCTGCGGCAGCAACCGCGTCGTCCAATTGGTCGAGATCAGAGCTGGATTTCGTATTCATGCGGGCTTTTCCTTGAGTTGCAATACGGCTGTGTCATAGCAAGGACAGTGATGCAAAGGGCTTTGGGGTCTCAAGAGAATCATGACGAAAAAAGATAACTCACGGATCAACCCGCGCGGACGCAAGGTCAAGATCCTGGCTACCATCGGCCCCGCCAGCCGCTCGCCGGAGATGCTGCGCAAGCTCTTTAGGGCCGGCGCGGATGCCTTCCGCGTCAACATGAGCCACGGCTCCCACGAAGATCACGCCGAGGCGATCAATTCGATCCGCGCCATGGAGAGGGAATTTGCCCGTCCCATCACCATTCTCGCCGACCTTCAGGGGCCAAAACTGCGCGTTGGTGAATTTGCTGAAGGCAGCGCGGTCATCCGCCATTCGGGCCATTTCACATTGGACCGCGATCCAACGCCAGGCGACGAAACCCGCGTATGCCTTCCCCACCCGGAACTTTTCGGGATAATGAAGCGCGGCCAACGCCTCCTGATCAATGACGGCAAGATCAAGCTGGTGGTGAAAGAGGCGGACGAAAACCGCATCCTCTGTTCAGCCGAAGTCGGCGGTGTGATCTCCGATCGCAAGGGCGTTAACGTGCCCGATGCCGAAGTGCCCATCCCCGCGCTCACCGACAAGGACCGCAAGGATCTGGCTTTCGCGGTCCAACAAGGGGCCGACTGGATCGCGCTTTCCTTCGTTCAGCGCGCAGAAGACCTGGCCGAGGCGCGCAAGCTCATGGCGAGCCACGGCGGCGCGAACACGGCGCTTTGCGCCAAGGTTGAAAAGCCCATGGCGGTTAATCGCTTGTCCGAGATTATCGAAATGGCCGACGGGATCATGGTCGCGCGCGGAGATCTGGGCGTGGAGCTTGAACCGTTTGAAGTGCCGCCGCTCCAGAAAAAGATCGTCAACGCGACGAGGCGCGCGGGCAAGCCGGTGATTGTAGCGACGCAAATGCTCGAAAGCATGATCGAAAGCCCAACGCCCACGCGTGCGGAAGTCTCTGACGTCGCCAATGCGGTCTATGACGGCGCGGATGCCGTGATGCTGTCTGCCGAAAGCGCGGCAGGCGATTGGCCCGAAGAATCGGTATCCATGATGCATTCCATCGCGCGCCAGATCGAAGCGGATGACGACTACAAGCGCCGCGTGCGGATGCTCGAAACAGAGCCCGATGCAACAACGTCAGATGCGCTTGCTCACTCCTGCATGACCATCGCCGACACCGTCCCGATCACCGCTATCACGGTCTTTACGATGAGCGGATCGACCGCGCGCCGTGTCAGCCGCGAGCGGCCAGCCACCCCCATTCTCGTCCTCACCCCCAGCACACGAACCGCGCGCCGCGTCGGCTTGTTGTGGGGCGCACACGCGGTCGTGACCAAGGACATCGGTAGCTTCGAAGAGATGATCGCCAAAGGCAAACGCATGGCCCTTCGCCATGGTTTTGGCAAAGCAGGATCGAAGCAGATTGCACTGGCAGGCGTGCCGTTCGGAACGCCAGGTTCGACGAACCTGCTGCACGTGGTGACGCTGGCCGGCGACGAGTTGGAGAAGCACGGGGGCTGAGCGCCGAATTACGTTAAGCGCTTGATTTTTCCTGCTTATCCCACCGCCTTAAGTAACCGCGACCGCGCCTCAGCTTCACCGATCAGTGGCAACAATTCGCCCATGTCCGGGCCGTGGTTCATGCCGGTGAGTGCTTGGCGTAGCGGGAGGAAAAGCTGTTTGCCCTTGCGGCCCGTGGCCTCTTTCAATTCGCTGGTGAGCGCGCCCCACGGGTCTTCACCCCAGACCAAAGTTTCGCAAGCCAGTTTGAGGTAGGCCTTGTCCTCGTCCGAGAACTCGGGCTGTTCAATCGGGCCTGTGACAAGCCGCCACCATTCGGCGACTTCGCCAACAGTCGAGATATTGGGCTGGACCGCGTGCCAGCCAGCTTTGTCCATGCCGTCTGGCAGGCGATCCTTCACCACATCGAACGACATCTGGTGCACGATCGCGGTGTTGATCCGTTCGAGCTCCGCATCGTCGAATTTCGCAGGTGCGCGGCCAAAAGTGCCAAGATCGAAGGTCTCGAGCAGCTTTGCGCGGTCAGCAATCGGCTCAACCGGAAGCGACGTACCAAGGCGCGACAGCAGCGCGATGATGGCCTCAGGCTCAACACCCTTTTCGCGGAACGCATCGCAACCAAGCGAGCCGAGGCGCTTGGAAAGCTTGCCCTCTTTCCCAACTAGAAGCGCCTCGTGCGCGAAGGCGGGGGGCTCTGCTCCCATCGCGGTGAACATCTGGATTTGCACTGCAGTGTTCGACACGTGATCCTCACCGCGAAGGACCTGCGTCACACCCATATCGACGTCGTCGACGGTGCTTGGCAGCATATAAAGCCAAGAGCCATCAGCCCGGCGGATCACGGGGTCTGACAGAAGCTTTGCATCAAATTTTGTAGGGCCGCGCACGCCATCAACCCATTCCAGCGCCTCGTCATGATCGAGCTTGAAACGCCAATGCGGCTTGATGCCTTCCGCTTCCTTCGCTGCGCGTTGCTCATCCGTGAGGTCCAATGCGCCGCGGTCGTAAATTGGTGGCAAGCCACGCCCGAGAAGCACCTTGCGCTTCAACTCCAGCTCTTGCTGTGTTTCATAGGCAGGGTAGATCCGGCCTGCCTCACGCAGTTTTTCGAACGCGGCCTGATAGGCATCTAGGCGCGTCGATTGTCGCTCTTCACGCGTCCAATCGAGGCCAAGCCATTTGAGGTCCGCGCGGATTGCATCGACATATTCTTCGCGGCTGCGCTCTGCATCGGTGTCGTCGATACGCAGGATGAAGTCGCCGCCAGAGTTCTGGGCGAGCATCCAGTTGTGGAGCGCGGTGCGGATATTGCCGACATGCAGGCGGCCGGTGGGCGAAGGTGCGAAACGTGTTGTTACCATGGGCGCATCCGGTAAAGGCCAACGCGCGCGGCTGCAAGCAGGTTCAGCACGATGGCTCAGCAAGCGGTCAGTTCGGCCTCGACCAGTTCCAGCACGCCGGCCCACAGACGATCCATTCGATCGGGCCGGATAAAACCTTCGCCCGCGTGATCAAATTGAGCGCGATCACGGTTGCAGGCCCCCTCGATCATGGAGGCTATAGTAGCCTCGTCATGGGTCGTTCGGCAGCAGCAAAAGCGTGAGACGTGGATGTTCTCCGGCCAAACTGCTGACACGATCTGACTTAGCGCGAGCGCTTTTGCTGCCACGTGAACGCTGCTCAACCTTGCGGCAAGCTCGGGCACGGGATCACGCCTGGCCCGCTGGTGGATTGCGATCAATCGCAGTGAATGAAGGAAACGCGCTGCGATTGGGTTCAACGACTGGACAAGGGTCGGCTCTGCCAGCCTGGCAATGGTGGATATGGTCGAAAGGTTCGGCGTATGGTTTCGGGGCATGTGGCTCTCTTTGACTCGGCATCAGTGACGAAGCTAACATGCATTTATTGCGAATGCCTCGCAAGAGCAAAGTTTGCAGTTGGGGCGTCATGATGTCGGGGGTACACCTGCGGTTGAACGGGAGAGATCAATGACCAATCTTCATCGCGCATTCGCCTTATTGGCCGCCATGGGGCTCGCCGGCGCGCCGAGCGCAAACGCAACTACGTTTACTAAGGTGGATTTTGTGTGCCCCATAGGCGGTGAGGAATTCGAGGCCGATGTCGTGGTGAGCAATAGCACCTGGGGCCAACGGCCGGACGGCAAGCCCTATAGTCACTTGCCTGTCTATCCCGTGACGGAATGCCCCGAAAACGGCCTTCTCATGTTCGACGAAGACTTCACCGCTCAAGAATTGGAAACACTAGAAGCAGCGATTGCCACCCCCGACTATCTGGCAATGCGCGTAACCGAAACGCAGCATTACCGCGTCTGGTGGCTCAAAAGCCAAATAGATCGCGACGAGATTTCTCAACTCAGTTCTCTCCTGCAAGCCAGTTGGGAGACCGACGACAACTATGACCGGAAGGTCAGATATCAGTCCCAGTTTGCCAATCTTGCGCTGAGGGCCAAGCGCACTGAGGAGAACGCAAGCCTGTGGTTTCATTACAATCTACGGGCCGTAAACGTCCTACGCGAACTTGGATATTTTGAGGAAGGATTGCGCCGCCTCGACTTCTTGATGAAGTCTGAATTTCTACCGGAAACGGAGCGGGAAAGAGCCAGCGCAAAGTCATTCGCTGACGAACTCAAGGCCTTGCTTCAGCAGAATAATCCTTTCTTTGAGCCTGCGAATCTGGTTCCAGAAGAAGTGGCCATGTTTCGCTGTGCCGCCCCCAAATCCCCTCTCACACAGGCTGAAGCAAGCGCCTGCGCAAGCGATACTATCAGTGAAGCTATCGCCGATTTTACGCACAAGACGCAAGACGGGCGAAAGCTCAAAGGCGAAGAAGCCGTTCAGGCCGCTGACCGCGAGTGGCGATCAGAGCAGCACGCACATTGATCTTGCCTACTTTGGTGTGATCTCAAATTCGTGCTGAATGTATAGAAACACCTCGGTCTCGCTCGATTGCTGAAAGTAGAGATCGCCGTGAAGACCGGTGATTGAAACGCCGTAGTCGCTGCCGAATGCCTTCGCATAGCTGGTCGCTTCCTGCGCAATTTGGCGCACGACATCGCCGCGGTATTGTTCAGGGTCGTCTATGGCGAGCCCGGTGTTGCCGACGTCGATAAAGGAACGCCCGGTTGCGGGGATGGCTTTGACGAACGCCTTGATACGCTCGGCTGTTTTGCTGACCATGGGATCGCTGCCCCGCAGGGCGATGCGTGCATAGATTTGCACGCGGTTGGTGTCGGGACGATTGCCACCAGCGAGTGGCAACTCGCGCATATTTTCAAGCGTTACGGGCTCTAGGCCATAGCGCCCTGCGACAATGTCGATCCCTTGCGCATCGGCCAGCCGCAGCGTTTCACCAAGCATCGTAAACAACTCTTCGCGGCGTTCGTCGAGATTGCGCGAATCCGAACTTACGAAGAGCGGGGTCACGAAATAGTCCGCGCGGCGTGTGACGCCTATAGCAGAAGGCCCGCTACCATTGCCGCTTGGCCCAAGATAGGCATTGAGTGCAGAACGATCCTGACGCGAGCCTGTGACGACAACCGTGTCTTGTGCTGTAAGCGGCATGATGGGCACGGCTGCGGCAATGGTGGCGGCGAGTAGGATGATTTTCTTCATGGATAGTCCCCCCAATTTTGGATTGGCAAGGCTATGCTGCCAAAACAGACTGTAAACTGAACGGCCTACAAAAAAGGCCCCGCAGGATTGCTCCTCCGGGGCCTCTTTCATGTCTTGGGCGATTGCTTATTCTTCGCCAGCGTCCGCTTCAGCGGCTGGAGCAGCGTTGCCACCACCCATCGCCGCTTTCATGGCGTCTTCGGAAGACACCGGATCTGCTGCCGGTTCTTCTTCCTTGGCGCCCGCTGCTGCCAGTTTATCTTGCTGCTTTTTCCAAGCGGCTTTGAGAGCGGCATCGCGGCTCGAGGCGGTCACACGCATGCGGTTCATGCCTGCACCCGTCCCTGCTGGAATCAGACGCCCCACGATCACGTTCTCTTTAAGACCGATCAGCGTGTCCTTCTTACCTTCAACCGAAGCCTGGGTCAGAACACGAGTAGTCTCCTGGAACGAAGCGGCCGAGATGAAGCTGCGGGTTTGCAAGCTTGCCTTGGTGATACCAAGCAGGATCGGAACACCTTCAGCAGGCGTCTTGTTCTTACCAAGCTTGGCGTTCACTTCGAGCATTTCGGCAAGGTCGACTTGCTCGCCAGGCAGAAGCGTCGTGTCACCGCCATTGGTGATCTCAACTTTCTGCAGCATCTGGCGGACGATCACCTCGATGTGCTTGTCGTTGATCTTCACGCCTTGCAGACGATACACTTCCTGAATCTCGTTGACGAGATACTCGGAGAGTGCCTCAACGCCCATCACTTCGAGGATGTCGTGCGGGTTCGGCGCGCCGGAAATCAGGGTATCACCCTTCTTCACGAAGTCGCCTTCCTGCACGTCGATCACCTTGGTCTTGGGGATCAGGTACTCAACTGGATCGCCTTCCTCCGGAACAATCGCGATCTTACGCTTCGCCTTGTATTCGCGAACGAATTCGATTTTGCCCGAAATCTTGGCGATAACCGACATGTCCTTTGGCAGACGCGCTTCGAACAGTTCGGCCACACGCGGCAGACCACCGGTGATGTCGCGGGTCTTCGCCGACTCGCGCGATGCACGGGCGAGAATGTCACCTGCTGCAACCTGCTGACCGTCTTCAACCGAAAGCGTGGTGCCCGGTGCCAGCATGTAGCGCTGTGCATCGGCTTCGTCGTCGGATTGACCTTCACCTTGAAGGATCATGCGCGGACGAAGTTCCTCCTTTTTCTTGCGGCCTGTGGCGCGGTTTTCGGTAACCACGCGCTGCGCGATACCTGTTGCGTCATCGGTCTGCTCTTCGAGTGTCGTACCCTCGACCAGATCCTGATACTTCACCACACCCGATTGCTCGGTGATGATCGGCAAGGTGAACGGGTCCCACTCTGCGAGACGTTCGCCTGCCTTGACCTTCGCGCCGTGCTCGAAGTGCAGCACGGTACCGTAAGGCACCTTGTGCATTTCACGCTCACGACCCTCGGCATCGATAACCGCAATTTCGCCATTACGAGCAAGCGAAAGGATACGGCCCTTCTTGTCGGTGATCGTCGGCATGTCACGAAGCTCGACTTTACCGTCGGAGGTCGCTTCGAGGTGCGAAGTTTCGTTGAGCTGTGCCGCACCGCCAATGTGGAAGGTCCGCATGGTCAGCTGCGTGCCAGGCTCACCGATCGACTGTGCCGCGATAACGCCGACAGCTTCACCGATGTTTACAGGCGTACCGCGTGCAAGGTCACGGCCATAGCAAGTTCCGCAAACACCCTGATCGCTTTCGCAAAGCAGTGGCGAACGGATGCGTGCAGACTGAACTTCAGCCGCTTCGATTTCCTTCACCATAGGTTCGTCGACCATCGTGCCAGCCGGAACGATCACTTCGCCGGTTGCGGCATTGGTGATGTCTTCGGCTACGGTACGACCAAGGATACGCTCACCAAGTGATGCGATCACGCTACCACCTTGAACGATGGCGCGCATTTCCATGGCGTTCGATGTCTTACAGTCCTGCTCCACGATGGTGCAGTCTTGTGAAACGTCGACGAGGCGGCGGGTGAGATAACCCGAGTTCGCCGTTTTAAGCGCCGTATCCGCGAGACCCTTACGAGCGCCGTGGGTTGAGTTGAAGTACTCGAGAACCGACAGACCTTCTTTAAAGTTCGAGATAATCGGGTTCTCGATGATCTCGCCAGAAGGCTTGGCCATAAGGCCGCGCATACCGGCAAGCTGCTTCATCTGCGCTGGCGAACCACGCGCGCCCGAGTGGCTCATCATGTAGATCGAGTTGATCTCTTTTTCGCGGCCATCTTCGTCGATGGGCTGAGCCTTAATCTCGGCCATCATCGCGTCGGCCACCAGATCACCACATTTGGACCAGGCGTCGATCACCTTGTTGTACTTCTCTTGCTGGGTGATGAGACCGTCCTGATACTGCTGCTCGTAGTCAGCAACCAGAGACTTGGTCTCTTCGACCATGCCTTCCTTCGCATCAGGAATGATCATGTCATCCTTACCAAAGGAGATGCCTGCCTTGAATGCGTGGCGGAAGCCAAGCACCATGATGGCGTCGGCAAAGAGCACCGTGTCTTTTTGGCCAGTGTGACGATAGACCTCGTCGATCACATCGCCGATGTCCTTCTTGGTCAAAAGGCGGTTGACGATGTCGTACGGAACCTTGTGGTTCTTCGGCATACATTCACCGATCAGCATCCGGCCGGGCGTTGTTTCGAAACGCTTCATGACGATCTTGCCGTCTTCATCCGCTTGCGGAACGCGCGCCAGGATCTTCGTGTGAAGCGTCACAGCCTTGGTTTCCAATGCCTGATGCACTTCGGCCATATCGGCAAAACGCGGCAGCACTTCGACCTTGGTACCATCTTCATTCTCGCGGAACTCGGGGGTCTTTTCCTGACGTTCCATCGAGAGGTAATAGATGCCCAAGACCATGTCCTGTGACGGAACGATGATTGGCTTGCCGTTAGCAGGCGAGAGGATGTTGTTCGTCGACATCATCAAAACGCGCGCTTCGAGCTGAGCTTCGAGGCTGAGCGGTACGTGGACCGCCATCTGGTCGCCGTCAAAGTCAGCGTTAAACGCCGAACACACCAGCGGGTGAAGCTGGATCGCTTTACCTTCGATGAGGACGGGCTCGAACGCCTGGATGCCAAGACGGTGAAGCGTTGGTGCACGGTTCAGGAGAACCGGGTGCTCACGGATCACTTCGTCGAGGATATCCCAGACTTCCTTGCGCTCTTTCTCGACCCACTTCTTGGCTTGCTTGAGGGTCATGGAGAGACCCTTGGCATCCAGACGTGCGTAGATGAACGGCTTGAACAGCTCGAGCGCCATCTTCTTTGGAAGACCGCACTGGTGAAGCTTGAGTTCAGGACCGGTCACGATGACCGAACGGCCTGAATAGTCGACGCGCTTACCAAGAAGGTTCTGACGGAAGCGACCTTGCTTACCTTTGAGCATGTCGGACAGCGACTTCAGCGGACGCTTGTTCGCACCGGTGATGACGCGGCCACGGCGGCCATTGTCGAACAGGGCATCGACGGCTTCCTGAAGCATACGCTTCTCGTTGCGGACGATGATGTCTGGCGCACGAAGCTCGATCAGACGCTTCAGACGGTTGTTCCGGTTGATGACGCGGCGATAGAGATCGTTGAGATCAGACGTCGCAAAACGACCACCATCCAGTGGCACGAGCGGGCGAAGCTCTGGCGGGATCACAGGGATCACTTCGAGGATCATCCACTCGGGGCGGTTGCCCGATTCAATGAAGCTCTCAACAACCTTGAGGCGCTTGATGATCTTCTTGGGCTTGAGCGTCGACTTGGTGGTCGCAAGCTCTTCGAGAAGGTCTTCGCGCTCCTGCTCGAGGTCGAGGTCCATAAGCATGACCTTGACCGCTTCTGCGCCGATATCGGCAGAGAAAGCGTCTTCGCCATATTCGTCTTGCGCTTCAAGCAACTCATCTTCGGTGAGCAGCTGGAATTTCTCAAGCGGGGTAAGGCCCGGCTCGATCACAACATAGCTCTCGAAGTAGAGGATGCGCTCAAGCTGCTTCAATTGAATGTCGAGCAGAAGGCCGATGCGCGATGGCAGCGATTTCAGATACCAGATGTGCGCAACAGGAGCAGCAAGCTCGATGTGCCCCATACGCTCACGGCGCACTTTGGTGACGGTGACTTCAACGCCGCACTTCTCACAGACGACGCCTTTGTACTTCATGCGCTTGTACTTGCCGCAAAGGCATTCGTAGTCCTTTACCGGGCCAAAGATACGCGCACAGAACAGGCCGTCACGCTCTGGCTTGAACGTGCGGTAGTTGATCGTTTCCGGCTTCTTGATCTCGCCGAAAGACCACGAACGGATGCGCTCTGGCGAGGCAATGCCGATCTGGATCTGGTCAAAGGTTTCCGGCTTCGCGAGCTGGTTGGTGAATTTTGTCAGTTCATTCATGACTGTGTTTCCCTTTTGGGATGAAAACTTGTTTGCGAAACGTGGGAGGGGCGCGAACGCCCGCTCCCGTTATTCCGCTGCAATCGCGCCGAAATCGTCGCCGTCCTCATCCTCGTCACCGAGCGATGTGAGTTCGACGTTCATGCCCAGCGAGCGCATTTCCTTGACGAGAACGTTGAAGCTCTCTGGAATACCTGCCTCGAAGGTGTCGTCGCCTTTGACGATGGCTTCGTAGACCTTGGTCCGACCCACAACATCATCCGATTTGACGGTGAGCATTTCCTGAAGCGTGTAGGCCGCGCCGTATGCTTGCAGAGCCCAGACCTCCATCTCACCGAAGCGCTGACCACCAAACTGCGCTTTACCACCAAGCGGCTGCTGGGTGACGAGCGAGTATGGCCCGATGGACCGTGCGTGGATCTTGTCGTCGACCAAGTGGTGCAGTTTGAGCATGTAGATAATGCCCACGGTCACCTTACGGTCGAACGCCTCGCCGGTGCGGCCATCGTACAAGGTCGACTGGCCTGAGCTATCGACGCCCGCTTTGACCAGATAATCGGTCACGTCCGGTTCGCGCGCACCATCAAAGACCGGCGTACCCATCGGGACACCTGCCTTCAGATTGGTTGCAAGCTCAACGATGCTTGCAGTCGAGCGGCTTTCGAGGTCTTCGAAATACTGCTCGCCGTAAACGTCTTTCAAACGATCAACGACAGCCTCTGGAGGCTTCACATCGGCATAGTCTTCGGCAGCGTTCGGATTGGCCGCTTTCCACTCTTCGAGCTTCTCGGCGATATCCATGCCAAGGCCGCGTGCTGCAAAACCAAGGTGCGTTTCAAAGATTTGCCCGACGTTCATACGCGAAGGCACACCCAGCGGGTTCAGCACGAGGTCAACCGGCGTACCGTCTTCAAGGAACGGCATGTCTTCGGCAGGAAGGATGCGCGAAATCACACCCTTGTTACCGTGACGACCCGCCATCTTGTCGCCCGGTTGCAGCTTGCGCTTCACCGCGACGAAGACCTTGACCATCTTAAGAACGCCCGGTGCAAGCTCATCACCGCGCTCCAGCTTCTCTTTACGATCTTCGAACTTGTCGTCGATCATCTTGGCCGCTTCGTCATATTGCGACTTGATCGCCTCGATCTGCGTTTGACGCGCATCGTCGGCAACCGCGAACTGGAACCATTCGTGGCGCTCAATATCTTCAAGCACTTGCTCGGAGATATCGATGCCCTTCTTTACGCCTTTCGGGCCTGCTGCGACCACTTGGCCGATCAGCATGTCGCGAAGACGATTGTAGGTTGCACGATTGAGAATGGCACGTTCGTCCGCTGCGTCCTTGCGAAGACGTTCGATCTCTTCGTTCTGGATCGCACGGGTACGATCGTCGATTTCGATGCCGTGACGGTTGAATACACGAACCTCGACAACGGTCCCGGCCACACCCGGTGGCAGACGCAGCGAGGTATCACGAACATCGGAAGCCTTCTCACCAAAGATCGCGCGAAGGAGTTTTTCCTCCGGCGTCATCGGGCTTTCACCCTTTGGCGTGATCTTGCCAACGAGAATGTCACCAGGGTGCACTTCTGCGCCGATGTAGACAATGCCTGCCTCATCGAGGTTACGCAGAGCTTCCTCACCGACGTTTGGAATGTCGCGGGTGATGTCTTCCGGGCCAAGCTTCGTGTCGCGGGCCATCACTTCGAACTCATCAATGTGGATCGAGGTGAAGACGTCGTCTTTCACGATACGCTCTGAAATGAGGATCGAGTCCTCATAGTTGTAGCCATTCCAGGGCATGAACGCGACGAGGCTGTTCTTGCCCAGCGCCAACTCACCAAGATCGGTCGAAGGACCATCAGCGATGATATCGCCGGGCTCAATCGTCTCACCCACCTTCACCAGCGGACGCTGGTTGATGCAAGTGTTCTGGTTCGAACGCTGGAACTTTTGCAGCGTGTAGATGTCGACGCCCGACTGGCCAGGTTCAACATCACCGATTGCGCGGATCACGATACGCGTTGCATCCACCTGGTCGACGATACCGCCGCGCTTGGCCGCAATCGCTGCGCCCGAATCGCGCGCCACGGTTTCTTCCATGCCGGTGCCGACCCAGGGGGCTTCCGCTTTTACAAGCGGCACAGCCTGACGTTGCATGTTCGAACCCATGAGTGCGCGGTTCGCGTCATCGTTCTCAAGGAACGGGATGAGCGAGGCCGCAACCGACACAAGCTGCTTTGGCGAGACGTCCATCAGAGTAATCTGATCGTTTGGCGCCATCAGGTTGTCACCCGATTGACGTGCAGAGATCAGCTCTTCGACGAAAGTGCCGTCATCGTTGAGTTCGGCAGATGCCTGCGCAACGGTGTGCTTCTGCTCTTCCATCGCGGACAGATAGATCACATCGCCGGACACCTTGTTGTCTTTGACCTGACGGTAAGGCGTTTCGATGAAGCCGTATTTGTTGACCCGGCTGAACGATGCCAGCGAGTTGATCAGACCAATGTTCGGGCCTTCCGGCGTTTCAATCGGACAGATACGACCATAGTGGGTCGGGTGAACGTCGCGGACTTCAAAGCCAGCGCGCTCACGCGTCAAGCCGCCCGGGCCAAGCGCCGAAACACGGCGTTTGTGGGTGACTTCGGACAGCGGGTTGGTTTGGTCCATGAACTGCGAAAGTTGCGATGAACCAAAGAACTCACGCACAGCCGCCACAGCGGGCTTAGCGTTGATAAGGTCGTTCGGCATCACAGTCGATACATCGACCGATGACATACGCTCCTTAACAGCGCGCTCCATGCGGAGGAGGCCGACGCGGTACTGGTTCTCGAGAAGCTCACCAACCGAACGAACACGGCGGTTGCCAAGGTTATCGATGTCGTCGACTTCGCCCTTGCCGTCTTTCAGATCGACAAGTTCCTTGACCACGGCAAGGATGTCTTCCTTGCGCAGCGTCGTCACGGTGTCCTCGGCATCAAGGTCGAGACGCATGTTCAGCTTCACACGGCCAACTGCGGAGAGGTCATAACGCTCACCATCGAAGAACAGGCCTTCGAACAGAGCTTCTGCGGTTTCCTTGGTGGGCGGCTCGCCCGGACGCATGACCTTGTAGATCGCCTCGAGACCCTCATCACGGTTCTCGGCCTTGTCGACCTTCAGCGTATTGCGGATCCAGGGACCGGTGTTGATCTCATCAATGTCGAGAAGCTCGATCGCGTCGAAGCCTGCTTCATCGAGCGCCTCGACGTGTTCAAGCGTCACTTCGTCACCAGCTTCGATATAGATCGAGCCGGTCTGCTCATTGATCATGTCGTAAGCGGCATAGCGGCCAACGACTTCCTCGGTCGGAAGAAGCAGCGTTTCAAGACCATCCTTGGCCGCCTTGTTGGCAGCGCGCGGAGAAATCTTCTGGTTCGCAGGGAAAATCTCTTCACCGGTCTTCGCGTCCACCAGCGGGAAAGCAGGCTTTGAACCGCGCCAGTTTTCGGCGATGAATGGAATGGTCCAGCCGTCCTTCGCGCGTTCCCATTTCATCATGTCGTAGAAATGGTGAAGGATGCCTTCGCTATCGAGGCCAAGTGCATAAAGCAGCGCAGTCACCGGAAGCTTGCGCTTACGGTCGATACGCACGTTGACGATATCCTTGGCGTCAAACTCAAAGTCGAGCCATGAGCCGCGATAAGGAATGACGCGCGCTGCAAACAGGAGCTTGCCAGACGAGTGCGTCTTGCCGCGGTCGTGGTCGAAGAGGACGCCCGGCGAACGGTGCATTTGCGAAACGATCACACGCTCGGTGCCGTTCACGATAAAGGTGCCGTTCTCGGTCATGAGCGGCATGTCGCCCATGTAAACGTCCTGCTCTTTGATATCGAGAACCGAACGGGTTTCGGTTTCCTGATCGACTTCGAAAACGATCAGGCGAAGCGTTACCTTCATGGGAGCGGCATAAGTGATCCCGCGCTGACGGCACTCGGTGGTGTCGTATTTCGGCTCTTCGAGTTCGTAGTGAACAAAGTCGAGCTCTGCGGTGCCCGCGAAGTCGCGAATCGGGAAGACGCTGCGCAGGGTCTTTTCAAGGCCCGAAACGTACCCCGTATCTTTGTCCGAGCGCAGGAAGAATTCATAGCTCTCCCGCTGCACTTCGATCAGGTTGGGCATGTCGACGACTTCGTGGATGTCGCCAAAAATCTTACGGATGCGCCGCTTTGCGGTACCCTTTGCCTCGCGGCTGCGGGTTGCTTTCGCTTTGGTTGCCATGGAGGAGATTTGCCTCTTTCTGCATTGTTTTCGAAGGGAATCTTCCGAAAACGAAATTGGTTTCAGTCATCACGCGAGACTGGGCCATATCCGAGACGCAAATAAGCCGCACTCCAACGTCGGCCCCGTGCGGGTCCAAAATGGATGCAGCTAACAAACTCGCGAATATGGCAAAGCACCGCTTCTATTCTTGGTCCCATCCGTCGCGCATGAACGAGACCGGCTCGAAGTCGGTGTGTGACAGGCTATTTAAGGGCACTTTTGGATTTGTAAAGGGGGCTGACCTCGCGCCAACCAAGGCCGCGCCCCCCGGCCACATCATCGACAAACTTAAATGTCGATCACAACTTTGCCCGTAGCACGGCCATCGCTAAGTTTTGCGTAAGCTTGCGCCACAGTTTCGAGAGAGAATCTCTCGTCATCGACAAGCGGCTTTACACCCCCTGCATCGATGACCCCGGCAAGTTCTGCGAGCAACCTGCCATGAACTTCCCGGCCCAGATCATGCAGCATTGGGATGAGCATAAAGACCACGTGCAATGAGAGGCCCTTGAAGTGAGCAGCAGAAAGATCAAGCTCAAGCCTTGAGATGGTCGTTGCAAGGTTCGCGTTGAGCGCCGCTGCTTCAAATGAGGCGAGCAGATTTTCGCCGCCTACAGAATCAAACACAGCATCAAAGCCAGCGCCGTCTGTGTGTTCAGCCACATAATCGTCGACCGATTGGTTGCGGTAATTGATCGCAGTGGCGCCATAGCCAGAGACGATCGCAGCATCATCGGGGTTCGACACAGTTGCGTAAACCTGAGCGCCCAGGTGCTTTGCCCATTGGACCGCGACATGGCCGACCCCGCCGGCACCGCCTTGGACAAGGACCTTTTGCCCAGCGCCAATCTGGGCGCGCTGCAACCCTTCGAGCGCGGTGATCGCGACGAGGGGAAGCGCCGCTGCCTCTCGCATAGAGAGCCGCTTTGGTTTGTGAGCAAGCAACTTTGCGTCTGCTGCCATATACTGCGCCAAGGCTCCCTGAAGGTCCGCAAGCCCTCCTGCGCAGCCATAAACCTCATCACCGGGGGCAAAGCCGGTGACGCCCTCACCCACCTCTTCAACCCTTCCCGCAAGATCCATTCCCAGGATTGCGGGCGCTTGCGGTGACAAGGGTAATTGTTCCGGCCCCATTGACCGGATCATCGTGTCGACGGTGTTGACACTGGTTGCAGCGACATGAACGAGCACTTGGCCCGGCCCCGCTATCGGCTTCTCGACATCTTTGACTTCAAACGGCGCATTTTCGCCATAGCTATTGATAACCGCTGCTTTCATCATGAAATCCTCTTGCTCTCGGGTGCGAAACGACCGCTAATCCGGGTCGATCCCCTGTGATTGACGGCAAGATAGCTTGCGATTACCTTGCGGCAAGTACGCACTATTTTTGCATATAGGCACCAAATGGATACTGCACCGAATGTTGAAACGCGCTTCGAGCGCTATGACTGCAGCCAAGGTTGCCCGGTAGAAGCATGCCTTGAACAGATTTCGGGCAAGTGGAAGGGGCTCATCGTCTATCATCTCATTGACGAGACGCTGCGATTTAACGAGCTTGCAAGGAATATTGGCGGGATCACTCAGCGCAGTCTGACCAAACAATTGCGCGAGTTGGAAGCCGACGGGATCGTGAACCGCAAGGTCTATCCTGTTGTGCCGCCCAAGGTCGAATACAGCCTGACCGCAAAAGGCGAAGCGCTCCGGCCTGTGATCATGGCGCTGGGAGACTGGGGCTCGATCTATCCGCGCAAAGGGTAAACGAGCGCGTCTGACCCCACGCCTTTGATTTTCGCGGTCCGGCGGTGTCCTCGCATATTGCAAGGCGGCCTTTCAGATTCCCGGCGGCCTGCTTCGATCAAGGCGCGTTCTGATCGAAAACTTGAACCATAAAGACGAAGGTTGACTGATCGCTCTCGCCATTTCATCACATGCGCCTCAAAATGAGGGACAAACTTATGAAGAAATTTGCATTCGCGATGGTCGCACCGTCACTTCTCCTTGCTGCCTGCGACGGGCCTGCTGAAGAAATGGGCGAAGAGGTCGATGATGTAACCGAAGCGCAAGCTGAAGTGATCGACGAAGAAGCCGAGCTCACCGAAGCTCAGGCTGATCTTGCCGAAGAGGCCGCAGATGTAGCCGAAGAGCAAGGCGACGAAGCGGGCGCAGCTGGCATGCAAGCCAAAGCAGAAGAGCTCGAAGCACAAGCCGAAGCGATGGAAGACAAAGCCGACGGCATGTAATCATAAGAGTTGACTCAAACGTCAAATCGCCTAAAGGCCCGTCACTGATCGGCGGGCCTTTTTGGTTTTGCCGCTCATCCGTCCGAGACAGTTGGTGAGAGGAATTTGCCTCTCTTAATTTCCAGCCTAGACGGGGAAAAGAGTTTACGCGGGCATCGACCCGCTTGCGAGCTTGGCTCGCCCCTCCTTCCCCATTGATGGACTTTAGCTCGTGTCGATGAACGGCATGAGTTGATTTGAGCCGGTCGCGCGGGCCTTAAACCCACGTGGCCATAGTGAAGGAGCAAATGCATGGATCGTTCGCAAAAAGCCGATGCGGTCGCTGAGCTGACGCAAGTCTTCAACGAAGTTGGCGTGGTGGTTGTCACCCGCAACCTCGGCCTGACGGTGGATCAATCCACCGATCTGCGCGGGAAGATGCGTGAAGTTGGTGCGACTTATAAGGTTGCGAAGAACCGTCTTGCAAAGCTCGCCCTGAAAGACACCGATTACACGGGCCTTGAGGAATTCCTCTCCGGTCCAACGGCGCTCGCATGGTCAGAAGACCCTGTGGCCGCTGCCAAGGCTGCGGTCGACTTTGCCAAGTCGAACGACAAGCTGGAAATCGTCGGTGGCTCGATGGGCAGTCAGGTGCTCGACGAAGCCGGGATCAAGGCACTTGCCTCGATGCCAAGCCTCGACGAGCTTCGTGGCACGATTGTTGGTCTGGTCAATGCGCCTGCGACGAAGATCGCTCAGGTTGCAACCGCCCCTGCCAACAAGCTGGCCCGTGTCTTTGGCGCATACGCCGCCTCAGAAGCCGCTTAAGACGTCTCTCGCGAATACGAAACATCATTGGGACGCAATCAAGTCCCGAACTTTATTGGAGTTAACATCATGGCTGATATCGCCAAGCTTGTTGAAGAACTTTCGAAGCTGACCGTCCTTGAGGCAGCTGAACTTGCCAAAGCACTCGAAGAAGAGTGGGGCGTTTCTGCAGCTGCTGCTGTTGCTGTTGCTGGCCCTGCTGCTGGCGGCGACGCACCTGCTGCTGAAGAAAAAGACGAATTCGACGTCATCCTCACCGGCGACGGTGGCAAGAAGATCCAGGTCATCAAAGAAGTCCGCGCCATCACTGGTCTGGGCCTCACCGAAGCCAAAGGTCTCGTCGAAGGCGCACCGAAGCCTCTCAAAGAGGGCGTCAACAAGGCAGAAGCCGAAGAAATCAAAGGCAAGATCGAAGCAGCTGGCGGCACCGTCGAGCTCAAGTAAGCCTTGCGCAAAGTTTTGTGAGTGTCTTGAAGCGCTCGCAATCAGGGGGCGGTGTCAGCAATGGCGCCGCCCTTTTTGTTTTGGCCTAAAGCTTTGGAGGACAGGGCGGAGCGACACCCTCTGGCGACCCCAAGGACGGTTGCGGCCCCTCACCTTCCTCCTGCCGCGGGTCCATCATGCGTCCCATGAACAGTATTGCGCCGGTGCGATTATCGCGCAGCAGAAACATGAACGGGTGATCGGCTCGAAACTCAAACGGTGGCGGCGGTGGAGGGCCTATCCTTCCTGATGAGATGACAACCGCGCCAATCACGGCCGCCGTCGCCGCAGCCGCTTCCGAACCCTTCTCATCCACGTCGATATTGGCCTGATGGATGATATTGGTGATCTTGACCCCGCACCAGTCGGGCAGCTGCGCTTGCGGGAATGTCGCCAGACGGTTGAAATTGGCGTTCTTCGAAAACGCCAGCGGCGCGCCCATGCCCTCAACCACCGATTTCAGATCCGCGTTCCAGTCCATGCTCATTTTGGGCAAGGTCAGGACCGTATTGAATGGCTCCGCTTCATCCAGCGCTTCGAGCCAGCGCTCCAGCCGTGATGCGCTGAGCCTGCTCTCAAGCCTAGCCAGCCCGTCGGGCTTATCAGGAAGGATCGCGACCATGCTCACTTCGCCGCCCTTGTAAGGCAGCTCCACAAGTTTGACCGAACCGCGCTTGATCCCGCGAAGATCTTCGAAGGCATTCATCAAATCGGTCGTGATCTCGGTTCCATCAGCAAGGAAAAACGGTTCTTCTTGGGTGTCACCGGCCGGAAACGGATAAAGCCAATCCGCCTTCCAGTAGATCGCGTTCACAAGCACCGACGCGGTGAGGGTATCTAGGACATTTTCAGGTATCAGCTCTTCGATGCGGTCATTCGTCTGACCTGCAACCCAGCTGTTGATCTCCTGCCGCGCGCCTTCGGGATCGTTACCAAAGTCCGCGCTGTTGAATGCGCCCGATGCCTCGCGCGCCAGATCGGCTCTGAACCCCGGCACCAGGGTAAAGTCATCGCGCACCCAGAAGGCATTCGCACTGCGAAGTTCGCGCCCCTCTCCCGATATCTGCATCGTGCGGTCAAGAGCGCCGGCCCCTTTAAGATAAGCTTCCGGACCGCCTGGAAAATGCATGACTTGGCGGAGCTGCTCTGCAGTTTGTCCGTCAGTGCCGCGATAGGCGTAGCCCATGGCGAGCGAGATGCTGGCAGGCGAGAAGAAGAGGTTTTCACCCGGCTTTGCGACCTCGCGATAAAGGTCGAGCGCAAAGGCGTTGGAGCCCCGCGCGACCTGTTCGATGCTCACTTGGCTGTCGCTCTGGAGAGAATTGACACCTTCAGGCGAGGCGCAACCGGCAAGCACGAATGCGCCAAGCAATAGCCCCGTCACTGCCCGCTTGTTCCGCCCTCGCATACC
Source organism: Qipengyuania sp. S6317L1 (assembly GCF_023015615.1). Lineage (GTDB taxonomy): Bacteria > Pseudomonadota > Alphaproteobacteria > Sphingomonadales > Sphingomonadaceae > Erythrobacter. The sequence continues at coordinate 859,039 of NZ_JALKAJ010000002.1, forward strand.
TTCCCCTCTCATTTGTGCCTTGTGACTTTATCATTCAAAACAAGGCGATGAGAGAAAGCATAGGCTTTCAAAAACAACGGGAGATTAACGCGGGATCTGCTCGATAGCAGTCAGGTCCTGACCAATCGGCGCGACCGAAATCTGGTCGACTTGCACTTTCTTCGCGTTGGGCGCGTCCTGATAGTCGATACCGAACTCAACCTCGTCATAGGCAGGGTTGTAATTGATCGGAATGCCAGCCGCTTGGAGCTCAGCCAACGGTACGAAGCTATCAATCGAACGGCCGCCCAGGATCGCATCATATTCCGCCTTGCTGAACTGCTCGCGCATGACGTCGGCGACCGAGCGCAGGCGGATCGCTATAGTCCCCTGACCTTGCTGAAAATCGACACTGCCGGTCAGAACACCGTTTACGCGCGCATCCATTTTTGTCTTTGGTATCAGGAGGGTTTCAGCGGCCGCTGCTCCGCGAAGCTGTGGCGGGGGCGCAGCCACCGGAATGGCGCCTTGAACATTGCGCACGTTGGGCTGAGCCGGGGCCGGACTGCGCGCGATTGGCAGGGCATTGCGCACCGCGTTCGAGGCATCAAGCGCGCCTGCAAAAGCGGCTTCGACCGAACGGCTCGAAATCGCATCGGTGCGCGCGGCGCTGGAACTTGCATTCAAAGTCGACCCTTGCTCGCCTGCGTTTTCCGGGGTGGCTTTGATCACGAGATCCATGTCTGTGATCTGCTCGATATCGACGCTTGCGGTGCGGATCGTGTCCCTTCTCACCGTGAAGAGCGGCGCAGGCCCCTCGGCGCGGCCTAGCGACGGGGGCGCGACCAATCCGGTGGGCATTTCAATGCCCGCAAAGGCAAGATCAAACTGTTCAGAGCCGGTTTCGAGGATCGCGATTGGCAACTCGCGCTCGAAGTCGCTCAACCGAGTGCGGCTGGTGAAAGGCTCCGCCAGGTCTTTTGCCGAGATCGCATCTGCATAAATTGGCCCTGCGGGCTCTTGTGCCGGGGCCCAGATGTCGGTCGCAAGCAAATGCCGGGTGGTTTGCGCCACAGGCTCCAATGGTGGTTCAGCCTCGCCGAAATAGGGGCCACCAAAGCTCCCGACCATTGCACCAAGCGAGAGATTGGGAACCGCGACTGCCACAGCGACCGCAGCGGTTCCAAATGTCATGCGCGAGGTGTTGGAAAGCCGGGCGCGGGCGGGTCGCGCAATCTGGCGAGCGGCGAAGGCGGCGCTTTGCTGCGCAGTGGCCGGTGAAGTCATGAGGCGCGCAGGCACAGGCCAGCTGAAGCTGTCCTCGTGCGCAAGGTTCGCACCTTCATTTTCAGGCATGCGGCTCACCCCCGAGCTCCCTCAATCTTGCCGATCGCGTCCATTATGGAGCGTTTTACATTTGAGATAAAGACATTTGTGTCGCCGCACTCGGCGGTGCGGCAATACAACACACGCGCGGTTGCTTGGCCGGCGGCGTCGAAATTCGCTTTGCCAATGCTCTTCTGGCTCTTATCCGGACCGGCTCGCTATTGGGCGGGCGGAGTTGGCGAAGATGCAAGAGCGACCGCGAAATCCAGCGCCCCGGGCGACCCCCACATGGGGAGAAGAGCTGCGCGCCACATTCGCGCTCGCCGCGCCGCTTGCCGGTGCGAACCTGCTCCAGATGCTGACCTATGCGGTCGATGTGATCTTCATCGCAAGGCTTGGAGATGAGCCGCTGGCTGCCTCGGCACTCGCGGTATCTTTGTTCGGGCTGGTGCTGTGGGCGATGACCTCGCTTATCGGGGCGGTTGCAGCGCTTATTGCGGAAGCGGTTGGTTCGGGCGGTCCAACCCTTCGACCCGTTCGCCGATCGGTGCGCATGGCGCTCTGGCTCGCGGTCATGACGGGCCTTGTCGGGATGGGGCTTTGCCTGATGCTCGAACCGATCATGCGCGCCACCGGTCAGCAAACCGGCATCATTTCCATGGCACGCGACTACAATTACATCATTATCTTTTCTCTCATCCCGATGCTCGCGGCAGGGGCCCTGCGTTATTTCGTATCTGCCCTTGGCAGGCCCATCCTTGCAACCGCGATCACCGGCCTTGGTATTTTTGTGAATGCGTTTGCCAATTACACGCTGATCTTCGGTAATTTTGGCGCGCCGCAGCTGGGACTGATGGGTGCAGGCATTGCGACAATCGTCACCTCACTGGTGGTGCTTGGTGCCTATATTCTTGCGATCAGGCTCGATCCAAAGCTTCATCGCTATCATGTGTTCGGCAGATTGTGGTCGCCCGATTGGGATCGCTTCTGGCAGATAGTCAGGGTTGGAACCCCAATTGGCCTCACCGTTACCGCCGAGGCCGGCATTTTCGGCGCGGCCGCGTTCCTGATGGGGCGGTTTGGCGCGAGCGAACTGGCCGGTCATACGGTCGCTCTGCAATTGGCAGCGCTCGCCTTTCAGGTGCCCTTTGGCATTGGCCAGGCGGTCACCATCCGCGTTGGCTATTTTTATGGCGCGCGAGACCCGTTGGGCGTCATGCGCGCAGGGTGGGTGGCGCTTGCGATCTCAACCGGATTTATGGCCTGCACCGCCAGCGCGATGGTGATCGCGCCTTACACCCTGCTTTCGATTTACGTGGATCCCTATGCCGCGAAGAACGCGGCGCTCGTCGGATTTGCACTGCAATATCTCGTGATGGCTGCCGCATTCCAATTGGTGGACGGTGTTCAAGCCGTCGCAGCGGGTGCATTGCGCGGGCTCCAGGATACGCGCGTGCCAATGTGGATCGCGATTTTCAGCTACTGGGTGCCGGGTATAGGGCTTTCCATCGGGCTTGGCTTTTTCACCCCTCTTCAAGGCGTGGGTGTTTGGATCGGACTTGCAACAGGGCTGGCTTGCGCTGCGGTTTTCCTTTTGTGGCGCTGGATGGCGCGCGAGCGCTTGGGACTTGTCAGAAAACCGCTTTAAACACTCTCTTAAGCGGCCATCGTCGTCACTACCCGTTGCGGGAACGGGATGCTGATGCCCTTCTCGTCGAACTTCGCTTTCGCTGCTTCGGTAAGGTCCCATGTGAGCGCGAGATAATCGTCTGTGTTGCACCACACGCGAAGGCCGATACCAACCGAACTGTCGTCAAGCGATGCGACGAAAGCAGCCGGTTCCGGATCGTCCAGAACGCGCTCATCAGCAGCAGCCAGATCAAGCAGGGCCTGGCGCGCCTCTTTCATTGAGTCGTCATAGCCAATCCCCACGATCAGCTCGAAACGGCGCTGCGGATTGCGCGTGTAATTGGTGATCGGCTGGTTCCAGATTTCATTGTTCGGCATCATCACGAACAGCCCGTCGAACTGCTTGAGCTTGGTTGTAAACAGGCCGATCTCTTCAACCTTGGCAGCGATACCTCCGACCATAATCGCCTCGCCCACGCGGAAAGGGCGCTGTGTCATGATCATGACGCCTGATGCGACGTTGGAAAGGGTTCCCTGAAGCGCCAGACCTATAGCAAGCGCTGCACCACCAAGGGCTGCAATAATGCTGGTCGTCTCGACCCCGAATTGCGCCAGGACTGTCAAAAGGACAATCGCCCAGATCGCGTATTTGACCGTCTTCGCGATGATCCGCGCGACTGAGATGTCCAGCTTGGATGAGTGGGTCAGGCCCTTGAGCACCCAGCGTGATATCAGGCTGCCGATGGTAAGACCAATCACCAGAACAGCGATCCCGCCAGCAATGTCCATGATGTTCATGCGCAGCCAGATGAGGCCCTGCTCAGCATAGGTTAGGGTGGCGATTTCAGGGTTGATGTTCATAGAGAAGTCTCATTTGGAAGGCTGTTGCGCACAGGCGTTTGATCACTCGCACATTTGGTGCTCGTTGGCTTAAGCCTATCTACAATTCAAGCACCGCAACGGTTCCATCCGGGATGCACAATTCATCGATGTAATTTTTTCTCACAGGACCTGTTGACTCTTGCTGAGGCGACAACCATTTCCGCTCGCGCTGGCACTCTCGGGAGGAGAGTGCCAATGACGTTTATCAACCCAAGACAAGAAAGGTCATTACAATGGCATTTCGTCCACTTCACGACCGCGTTCTGGTCCGTCGCATCGAAGCCGACACGAAGACCGCAGGCGGCATCATTATCCCAGACAGCGCGCAGGAAAAGCCATCCGAAGGCGAAGTCGTCTCCGTTGGCGAAGGCGTGCGCGATGACGCAGGCAACCGCGTCGCTCTCGACGTAAAGGCAGGCGACCGCGTTCTGTTCGGCAAATGGGGCGGCACCGAAGTCAAGATCGACGGTGAAGACCTCCTCATCATGAAGGAAAGCGACATCATGGGCATCATCGGCTGAACCCAAAGGGTTTAGTCGAAGCTCGTTTTACGCTTCCCCAATTTCTAAGATTTCTCAGGAGAAACTATCATGGCTGCAAAGGACGTAAAGTTCGGCCGCGAAGCACGCGAAGGCATTCTTCGCGGTGTAGATACGCTCGCAAACGCTGTTAAAGTCACGCTCGGCCCGAAAGGCCGTAACGTTGTCATCGACAAAAGCTTTGGCGCACCACGCATCACCAAGGACGGTGTATCGGTTGCCAAGGAAATCGAGCTTGCCGACAAGTTCGAAAACATGGGCGCACAAATGCTCAAGGAAGTTGCGTCGAAGACCAATGACCTTGCTGGTGACGGCACCACCACTGCAACCGTTCTTGGCCAAGCGATTGCTCGCGAAGGCATGACCGCTGTTGCTGCTGGCATGAACCCGATGGACCTGAAGCGCGGTATCGACACTGCGACTGCGAAGGTCGTCGAAAACCTCAAGAGCCGTTCGAAAGACGTTGCTGGCTCTGCTGAAATCGCACAGGTCGGCATCATCTCTGCCAATGGCGATAAAGAAGTCGGCGAGAAGATCGCTGAAGCCATGGAGAAGGTCGGCAAAGAAGGTGTAATCACCGTCGAAGAAGCCAAAGGCCTCGAATTTGAACTCGACGTCGTCGAAGGTATGCAGTTCGACCGTGGATACCTTTCGCCATACTTCATCACCAATCCGGACAAGATGACGGTTGAACTCGACAACCCGTACATCCTCATCAACGAAGGCAAGCTCTCCAGCCTTCAAGCCATGCTGCCAGTGCTCGAAGCTGCGATGCAGTCGGGTCGTCCGCTTCTCATCATCGCAGAAGACATCGAAGGCGAAGCGCTCGCGACACTCGTGGTCAACAAACTGCGCGGCGGCCTGAAAGTGGCTGCGGTCAAGGCTCCTGGCTTTGGCGATCGTCGCAAGGCAATGCTGCAAGACATCTCGATCCTTACCAAAGGCGAACTGGTCAGCGAAGAGCTCGGCATCACCCTCGATAAAGTCACTCTCGACATGCTCGGCGAAGCCAAGCGCGTCACCATCGACAAGGACAACACGACCATTGTCGACGGCGCAGGTTCAGAAGGCGACATCAAAGCCCGCGTGGGCGAAATCCGTGCGCAAATCGAAGCCACGACCAGCGACTATGACCGTGAGAAGCTGCAAGAGCGTCTCGCGAAACTCGCAGGCGGCGTGGCCGTGATCAAGGTTGGCGGCGCTTCGGAAGTCGAAGTGAAAGAGCGCAAGGACCGCGTTGATGACGCGCTTCACGCAACGCGTGCAGCCGTTGAAGAAGGCATCGTCCCTGGTGGCGGTACTGCGCTTCTTTACGCAACCAAGGCGCTTGAAGGCCTCAAAGGCGACAACGACGACCAGACCCGCGGCATCGACATCGTTCGCCGTGCAATCATGGCGCCTGTCCGTCAAATCGCTGAGAACGCTGGACACGACGGCGCGGTTGTTTCCGGCAACCTGCTTCGTGAAGACAATGAGAACCAGGGCTTCAACGCGGCGACCGACACCTATGAGAACCTCGTCGAAGCTGGCGTGATCGACCCGACCAAGGTTGTTCGCACCGCGCTTCAAGACGCAGCATCGGTTGCCGGCCTTCTCATCACCACCGAAGCGGCGATCACCGACGCTCCGGAAGACAAGGGTTCGGCTCCTGCAATGCCCGATATGGGCGGCATGGGCGGCATGGGCGGCGGCATGGGCTTCTAAGCCAACCGTCACTCCAACCTTACAGTCTTTTAACAGGGCCCCGTCGGACTTTGGTTCGGCGGGGCTTTTGTATGGCGGGCGCGATCAGATAGGTTCAAGCCTCTGATTTACCACGGTTAATCTAGGACCCGAGCCGGACAGCATACCCTATCTTTGATGCATACAATGCACTTGACGCTACCAAGTGTCTGATGGATCATACACTCACTGTGACGAGGCAGAGTCGTCCGACCCTCGCGTCGACACCCGCTTCGGACATGGTAGTGCGGTTCCAGTGCGCGAGCACCCCCCGCACGAGCGCCAATGATCCGCAGCTGGAGGTTGCGTCGCATTGGCAAGGACACATGGCCGGCTGCATGGATTTGGCGGGTCAGGTGTCTGAAAAAGAACAGACGGGAAGAGAAGAGAACTTTCCGCGAAAAATGGGATCTGCGGGAGAGAGATGGCGCAGTATAACTAGGCATCGCACAGACCCTTTAATGCGGTCCTGCATGCCGATGCTACGCCATTCCCTCGTCCGTTAACGGAGGGTGGAGCAATGCAGGGGCATCAAGAAGGCGCTGATCATGCCGATCTATTCGGCTGCCTTACCTACCAAAGCCTAGCCTCAGAACCCCCTTCAGACAGCGAGTTGAACGCGCTTGTCGCCCAGGCACGGCTGCGCAATCAAAGCGTGGGCGTCACGGGTATGCTGCTTTATGAAGACGGCCGCTTCCTGCAAACCCTGGAGGGACCACCCTTGGGGCTTTCTGCGGTATGGGCCTCGATCCAGCAAGATGAGCGTCATCAGAACATCGAGCTTTTGAGCGAGCATTATGCCCATGCCCGGCTGTTTTCGGATTGGGACCTTCTGCTTTATCGCAAACGCGAACACGCGCCGCGTTCCTTATGGGAAAGGCTTCGTCGCCGTCACCCGCTGGGCCAATATGTTCAGCGCGTTGTGCGCGATGCGTTTGATGCCAACGAGGCGGGCCTCGGCGAACTCTTTGCACGTCTTGCGAGCTCTGGCTGGCATGGAGACGAAGTCGTCCGGCAACTGATTGAGCCCGCCGCGCGCGCCATGGGGGATGCCTGGCTCGCCGATGACTGCACGGAATTCGACCTCACGTTGGGTCTGGGCATCTTGCAAATGGCCGGACATGCGGTGCGTTATAGTGACGACATCGAGCAGCTGCGTTCCAAGAAATACTCGATCCTGTTGGCTGCGGCGCCGGGCGAAACCCATATACTGGGCACCACGCTTCTTGCCGATCAATTCAGCGACGCAGGCTGGTCGGTGGAGATGGCCTATCCCAGCAGCGATGAAGCGCTCGCCAATCAGATTGATGCGCAAAAGCCCGATGCGGTCGATATCGGCTTATCCGATGCGATCACGAGGCAAGGTCGCATTGCGCGCCTTCGCGAAACCGTGAAACATTCGCGCATGACTATGCCTGATCAATCTCTGGTGGTGTCGGTTGGGGGACGGTTGTTCGCAGAAGCGTCTGCCACAGCAGAGCACGTGGGCGCAGACCTTTCGCGTCAGACATTAGCAGGAACCCGCCTCAGGATTACAGAGCTGGTGGCGTATGCGCGCAGGATGTCCGATGACAAATGATTTGATCGCACACGACTAGTCTCCCTCTTCCCTTGTGTATCTTCGTGCGCCATGAACAGGCACAGTGACAAACAAGGGAAATCCCATGAGAACGAAATTTGCAGCTTTGCTGCTCGCCTCGGTCGCGCTCGCCGGTTGCGATGCGCTGACGCCTGTTGAAACGGTTGAATGCGGCGAGACCGCCCAAACCGAATGCCTGAACACATGGTTCGACGAAAAATTCGAAGAACAGCTCGCGTTCTCGCCGATCACGCAAACCGGACTTGGTCGCAAGACCGATTACGACAAGATCGACGATTTCAGCGAAGACGCGCAGGCTGCACAGCTTGAGTGGATGCGTGATGCGACCGCGCAGATGGAAGCGAGCTTTGATTATGACGAGCTCACCGACGCAGCCAAGCTGTCCTACGACATGTGGATGTATCGCCTCGAACAGGCGGAACGTTCGTGGGAGTTTCGCGAGCAAGCCTATATCCTTCACCAGATGGGGTCTGCGCAATCGAGCCTTCCCACCTTCCTCTTGACCCAGCACACGGTCGAGAATGAAAGCGATATGGAAGCCTTCATCGCGCGTATCGGCGGGATCGGCACGGCAATGGATCAATTGCTCGCCCGTACACAGGCGAATGCGGCTGCGGGAACCCGCGCACCGCGCTTTGCCTATGATGCGGTTATTCTGGAATCGAACAACCTCACCTCAGGCGCTCCCTTCGACGATGGTGAGCCATCGGCTATGTGGCAGGGCGTCGAGCGCCATCTCACCACCTTGGTAGAGGATGACAAGATCACCGAAGAACGCGCCGAGGAACTGCGTGAAGAAGCTCGGGTTGCGCTGACGGAAAACTTTGCGCCCGCTTATGCGCGCACGGTCGCATGGTTCGAGGAAGATCGCCCCAATACGAGCGAGGAAACCGTCGGGGTCACCGCCCTTCCCAATGGTGAGGCGTTTTATGCCGCATCGCTCAGGGAAATGACCACGACCGACCTCACCGCCGACGAGGTTCACCAGATCGGGCTCGATGAGGTTGAGCGTATTCAATCTGAAATGCGCGAAATCATGAAGGAGGTTGGCTTCGAAGGAACGCTTCAGGAATTCTTTGAATTCACGCGGACCGACCCGCAGTTCTTCTACCCCGACAACGATGAGGGCGCCCGGCAATACATCGCCCAGGCAAAGGCGCATATCGATGCGCTGACCGAGCGTCTGCCTGAGTTTTTCGGCACACTTCCCAAGGCTCCGCTGGAAGTGCGCCGGGTTGAACCATTCCGCGAACAGGACGGCGCTGCACAGCACTATCGGGCCGGCACGCCCGATGGTTCGCGTCCGGGCATTTATTATGCCCACCTGTCCGACATGACCGCCATGCCCATCCCGGAGCTGGAATCGATCGCCTATCACGAAGGCAATCCAGGCCACCACATGCAGCTTTCCATCGCTCAGGAATTGGAAGGCGTGCCAAAGTTCCAGTCGCAAGGCGGGTTTATCTCTGCCTACGGTGAAGGATGGGCGCTCTATACCGAGCTTCTGGCCAAGGAGATGGGCGGGTATCAGGACCCCTATTCCGACTTCGGCCGCCTCTCCAGCGAGATATGGCGTGCAATCCGTCTTGTGGTGGACACCGGCATTCACGCAAAGGGCTGGAGCGAGGAAGAAGCAGTGCAATACGCGCTCGAAAATTCGCCCAATCCCGAAGCTGCGGTCCGCAGCGAAGTGCAGCGTTACTACGTGCTGCCGGGGCAAGCGACATCCTACAAGATCGGCATGATCCGTATTCAGGAACTGCGCGCGAAGGCGGAAGAAGAGCTTGGCGACAAGTTCGACATTCGCGGCTTCCACGATACGATTCTGGGTGGCGGCTCGGTGCCGCTGTCAATTCTTGAAACCCGCGTGGACCAATGGATCCAAAGCGTGAAAGACGCCTGACGGGGTTGCAATGCCGATACAAAAAGGGCGCGCAGGGTTTTAACCCCGCGCGCCCTTTTTCGTTCAGACCAGGTTCGTTCCTAGCCGCCTTTACGACTGTTTGCGGCTGCCTCGATCGCGTCCTCATCCCACGTCACCTGCGTTTGGGTTTGCGGGTTGAAGCGGGTGTTGGCATAGCTTGCAGCTTCGGCTGCGGCGATTTCTTCAGCAGTCAGATAGTCTGATGGCTCAAGCGCAAATACATCGAGCCCGCGCGTGATTTCGGTCGCGTAAATGCGGCCATTGTACCAGTAAGATGACCAGTAACCGCCGACCACAAGCTGCTCATCATCGATGGGCCCACGATCAAAGAAGGCGATCTCCTGGGGGTTCGCGCTGTCGGTGAAGTCCATCACGCTGATGCCGCCCTGATACCAGCTCTGGACGAAGAGATCCCGGCCTGGGACAGGGATGATCGAGCCGTTGTGCGCAACGCAGTTTTCAGTGTCGCTTTGCGGTCCGGGCATCTTGTAATGGCTGCGGAATTCAAGCTTGCCATCGACAATGTCATAGATCGCGTTCGCACCCCAGGTCATCGGGTCCGATGCCTTACAGCGCGGACGGCCACCACCGCCCCACTCGTCGGTAAAGATTACCTTGGTGCCGTCATTGTTGAAGGTGGCCGAGTGCCAATAGGCAAACCCTTTGTCGAACGCACTATCGGTGCGCACCGGATTGTATGGATCGGAGATATCCATGATGATCCCGTTACCCGAGCACGCGCCTGCCGCGATTTTCAGCGACGGGAACACGGTGATGTCGTGGCACTGATTGGTTTCTCGGGTGTCTTGCGCATCATCGCTCGACTTGCCGCCATTCCAGAGACCGGCGATTTCGCCTGTCGCGTTGTCGGCAAAAACGCGCGGGGAACTGGTAATGCGGGCCGCGGCCGGGTTGGCGACCGGAATTTCGATCACATCAATGCTGAACAGCGCGGTGCGCGTATCGGAGCGATTGGGAACGCAGCGTTCAAGTTCTTCAGTCTCGCGCACCACTGAGGTGCCCGAGTTGTAAACGATCAGCTTTTCTTCATCCGCGCTCACGATCGAGTGGGTGTGGCTGCCCCGACAGGTTTGCACCTGACCCACTTGGCGGACCGCAGAAAGGTCGGAGATATCGAAAATGCGAAGTCCGCGGAAACGCTCTTCGCTGACCTCACCCTCGACACCTTGCAGGCCGCAATCGACCCGGCCGCGCGTCTGTTCCACACTCATGATAAGCAAATTGCCTGCGACCGATACGTCACCCTGCCCCCCCGGACACACGACCGAAGACATAAGAGTCGGCGCACCATCTTCGCCAAGCTTGTAGATGTTGAAACCGTGATAGTTACCAGCGACCATGATGTCGTCGAAGAACGCCATATCGGTATTGGCAAAATCAAGCAGCGGCGAACGCTCGGCAAATTGCGTCAGGCTTTCGCCATCTTCTTCGGGCACGGCCACTGCCTCTTCGGCATCGTCTTCTGCATCCGAGCCTGCCTGTGTCGGTGCATCTTCGTCTTCATCGGAGGGAAGAGCGGGACGAAGATCGGCCGGGTTGTCCGGGTTAAAGAAACCCGCTGGCTTTGGCAGCGACACCACCTTGCGAAGGTTCATGATCGCTTCGCCCGCATCGGCAAAGCCAACAGCGAGACCTGAACGCGGATCCGCTGAGAGCCCTGCAAGCAGAGTATCCATGCGATCAATTTCACTGCTCTGATCGGCTTCGATATCACCGACAAACTGGAACAGGACAGGGTCAGATGCACTGCCCGGTTGCTCAAGCAGATCCTCGACCATTGTGATCGCGCCCTCGTGGTGGGCAATCATCAGGGTAAGGAACATCTTGTCAAAAGCCGCGCCCTCTAGCGTGGCAAGCTCGGCCATCTGCTCAGGTGTCGCCATGCCAGCCATCTGCGAATGGTCCATCGCGTGGTGACCGTGGTGTGCGTGGCCCGAATGATCCATACCCGAATGATCCATGCCGGCCATCACAGTGTGCTCGCCGCGATCCGACAGCCAGCCGTTCATGAATTCGATCTCATCGGCCTGGCTCGACAAGATCTTGCCAGCGATGGTGACAACTTCTTCGTTATTGGTCCGTTCTTCGACCAGTTCGGACATCTCGACGGCCTGCTGGTGGTGAAGAATCATGCCTTGCATGAAGGCAACGTCGGCATCGGTGTAACTCGACTTTGCAATCTCGCTCGCTTCTTCGGCGCTCAACGTGGTGCTCGCCTGTCCGGGCGCGCCGGGCAGGATGATGGGCGCGCTTTGCGCCATAGCGATGCTGGAGCCGGTCAAAAGAAGGCCGGTAATCAGGCTGCGAGACCCCAAAGCTAGTTTGCGTTGCATGATCATTCATGTCCTCATGTTTTGTGAATTGACGCCATTCCTGCCCGAATGCACGTGCCAGTCAAGGCCATAGCCGATACTTGCCATCGATACGCAACAAGGGAACAATCGAAGGGACCGCCGCATTATAATTAGTGCAAAGCGCAGTTTATCATCGGCGAATCGGTCGCGTGCGCGGCACACTTCGGCGCAGGGGCGCGCCAATTTTCTTGCAGCGACGCTGTGTAGAGCCCTAGAATTTGCGCTTAAGCCCACGCTAACCTTGTTCGGAGTATTTGCGCTTAATGGCTCTCCATCCCCTTCTCTCCTCGCTCGCTCGCAAAGCAGCGCCTTTCGCGGCGCTCCTTGCTGTCTTTTCCGCTCCTGCCTTCGCAGAGGAAAACCAACTGCAGGCGAGTTTTGACGATGCCTTTGGCACACAGGCGCGCGAGCCCTCGACCTTCGAGGCGATCTACGCCAGCGGTTTCGAACAACGCATTGCGCAGCTGGCCGATGGCAGCCAAGGGCGCATCGGCGTTGCCGCCTGGGACCTTGCAACCGGCGAACAGATCACCGTTTTGGGCGATCAACTTTTCCCAATGGCCTCGACCAGCAAGATCGCGGTAGCCGCCACCTATCTCGAAATGGTCGAGCAAGGGCGATATTCGCTGACATCAGAATTTCCGCTTCTCATCCCGGTGCGCTCTGCGAAGTTTTCCTCGCCTGCAGCGCCTGTGCGCAAGGGCAATTACATGGCGGCGATTGATCTTATCGAGATCATGATCACCCGCTCGAGCAACCCGGCGACCGACGCTTTGCTGGCAGCAGTGGGCGGCCCACCGGCAGTCAACGACTGGATGCGGCGTCAGGGTATCACTGACTTTTCTATTGACCGCGACATCGCAACGCTGGTGCGCGACGATGGCGAATATGATCCGGCCAACTGGATAGACGAACGCGACGCTGCCACTCCCAAAGCGATGGTGCGCCTGTTGGGCGGGCTTTACCGCGGCGAATATCTGAACGAAGAAAGCCGCCGCATCCTGCTTGGTGCGATGAGCCGCACAGTGACGGGCAAACGCCGCATTGTTGCCAATATGCCGGGTGAGGCAAAGGTGAGCCACAAGACCGGCTCACTCAACAACACCTCTTCTGACGTGGGCATTATAGAAAGCCCCGATGGGCGGGCGGTTGCGGTTGCGATTTACGTGACCGGGCAAGGCGCACGGCGTGACCGAGAAGCGCGGATCGCGGCGATTGCAAGGGCGCTGTACGATGGGTTCAATGCGAAGGCTCGCGATAACCGCAATTGGGTGAGCGCGCCGCGACTTGGCGGCGGTTAACGCCTTTTCCCGTCGCGAACACAAAAAAGGCGGCGCCCCACTGGGGTGCCGCCTCTTTATTGACTAGCAAAAACGCTGGTCGGTTCGGGCGATTACTCGCCGTCTTCACCATCAACCATTGCTTCTGCGTTAGCAGCAGCTTCGTCAGCAGCAGCTTCAACGTCAGCAGCGCCTTCAGCCATTTCAGCACCAGCTTCGTCAGCAGCGCCTTCAACAGCAGCAGCGCCTTCTTCGGCTGCAGCAGTTGCGTCGTCAGCGATCGAAGCTGCGTCTGCAGCCATTGCGTCACCGGTTTCGCCAACTGCGTCTGCGGTTTCACCGCAAGCAGCAAGGCCAAGAGCAGAAGTTGCAACAGCAGCGGCAAGAACGAACTTACGCATAGTAGTAATTCCTTATTCAGCGAATAAATCAGGCACTTTCCCGCGATGGGTGAGCGCCGAAGCCAAGTGATCCCGTCTCTCGACCCCACTCGGCTCGGGCTCCTAAATAGTGGCGCAAATGTGGCAAAACAAGTAAAATGTGGCAACACGCCCCATTTTCGCCTTTTTTCCGCCACAATTGGACGCGGCCAGAGACGCGCAAATTCGCTCCAGAATACCGGCATTGCGAGTGGGGCTAAAGCGTCGATGCGCTCTTACGCGAAGCTGCACAGGGTGCTAGCGATGACCTATGTCAGACAAGCAAAAGCATCTCTATCTCGTCGATGGTTCGGCCTATATTTTTCGCGCCTATCACCGCTTGCCCCCGCTCACGAACCCGGAAGGGACGCCCGTGGGTGCGGTCTATGGCTACACCACCATGCTCTGGAAGCTGGCCGACGATCTGGATGCTGCCGACGGTCCGACCCATATGGCGGTGATCCTCGACAAGGATTCGAAGAGCTTTCGCAACGATATCTACCCTGAATACAAGGCCAACCGTCCAGAGCCGCCCGAGGATCTTCGCCCCCAATTCCCGTTGATCCGCGATGCGACGCGCGCCTTCAGCTTGCCGTGCATCGAGGAGCAAGGGCTGGAGGCAGACGACCTGATCGCCTCCTACGCCCGCGAGGCTCAGCGCCAGGGCTGGGACGTCACCATCGTTTCTTCCGACAAGGATCTGATGCAATTGGTGGGCGAGGAAAACGGCGCGCGCATCGACATGCTCGACACGATGAAGTCGCAGCGCATCTATGTTGATGAGGTCGAGGAGAAATTCGGTGTGAAGCCCGATCTCGTTGGCGATGTGCTGGCGCTTATGGGGGACAGCGTCGACAATATTCCCGGCATTTACGGCGTAGGGCCAAAGACCGCTTCCAAGCTTATTGCTGAGCATGGTTCGCTCACGGCCGCGCTTGACCAAGCGCCGGATATGAAAAAGTCCAAGCTGAAAGAACGCCTGATCGAGGGTCGCGAGGATGCAGAAATGTCGCGCGTCCTGGTTACGCTCAAGGAAGATTGCGACCTACCCGTGGCGCTCGAGGACATGGCGCTCACCAAAATTCCCGAAGAGCCACTAGCCGAGTTTCTTCAAACGCACGGCTTCAATTCGCTCCTCAAACGACTCGGAGCAGGCTCAGGCTCGCCAGAGCGCACGAATAACCTAAACCCTGCCAAAGCGGACAAGGGCGGCGACAAGGGGACAGCCGAAGGCAACCGTCAGCCGCTTCCCGAAATGCCAAAGGTCGACCGCAGCGCCTATGAAACGGTGCAGACACTGGAGCGGCTTGAAGAATGGGTCCGCCGGGCCACGGCCGCGCGGCTTGTTGCGGTCGATACCGAGACATCGTCATTGGATGCGATGCAGGCCGATCTCGTGGGTGTGAGCCTCGCGCTTGGCCCTAATGATGCCTGCTACATCCCGCTCGCGCATTATACGAGTGAGGGGGGCGGCGACGATATGTTCGCCGAAAAACCCGAGCAAGTGCCGATGGGCGATGCGCTCGCAGCGCTCAAGCCCATGCTCGAAGAGACCTCTGTTCTCAAAGTCTTCCAAAACGGCAAGTACGATCTGAACGTTCTTGAACGCTCCGGGATCAGCGTTGCACCCATCGAAGACACAATGGTGATGAGCTTCGACCTCGATGCTGGCCGAGGCGAGGGCATTGGAGGCGGGCACGGCATGGACGAGCTTTCCGAACGCCACCTTGGGCACACCCCGCTTTCGTTTAAAGAGGTTTGCGGGACGGGCAAAAAGGCTATCCCCTTTGGCGAAGTACCCTTGGACCGTGCGACCGAATATGCCGCCGAGGACGCCGACGTTACCTTGCGCATTTATCGCATGCTAAAGCCGCGCCTATCCGAAGAGGGCGGAACGGGCATTTACGAACGCGTTGACCGTCCTCTGATACCGGTGGTCGCCGGGATGGAACGCGAAGGCATCAAGGTCGATCGCGCACGGCTTGCCAAACTGTCCGAAGAATTCGCCACAGAAACCGCTAGCCTCGAAAAGGAGATCCACGAGGCGGCCGGCGAAGAATTTTCAGTCGGCAGCCCGAAGCAATTGGGCGAAATCCTGTTCGACAAAATGGGCTTTAAAGGTGGCAAGAAAGGCAAGAGCGGGCAGTACTCGACCGATCAGGCTACCCTTGAAAAACTGAGCGCCAACCCCGAAGCCGCCAAGATCACCAAGAAGGTGCTCGAATGGCGGCATTTGTCGAAACTGAAATCGACCTACACCGATGCGCTCCAGGCCCAAATCAACCCGAATACCGGCCGTGTGCACACAAGCTACAGCCTTGTGGGCGCGCAGACCGGGCGGCTGTCCTCAACCGATCCGAACCTGCAAAACATCCCCATCCGCACGCCGATTGGACGGCAAATTCGCGAGGCGTTCGTGCCCGAAGACGGCAATGTGCTGCTTGCGGCCGACTACAGCCAGATCGAGCTGCGGCTGGCTGCGCATATGGCCGATGTCGAAACGCTGAAAGAGGCATTTGCAAATGGCGAAGACATCCACTCGCGCACCGCGACCGAGATGTTTGGCGAAGTCACCAGAGACACTCGCGCCCGCGCCAAGACGATCAACTTCGCCATCCTCTATGGCATCTCGCGCTGGGGCCTCGCTGGCCGCCTTGAGGTTGAACCAGACGAAGCGCAGGACATGATCGACACCTATTTCCAACGCTTCCCCGGCATCCAGCGCTACATCTCTGAAACGCTCACCAGCGTGGGCGAGCGTGGTTATTCCGAGACGCTCTTTGGCCGCAAAACCTGGTTTCCCCGAATCAAGTCCAAGAATCAGGCCGAGCGTCAGGGATCAGAACGCGCGGCAATCAATGCGCCTATTCAGGGGACCAGCGCCGACATTATCAAGCGCGCCATGGCAAGGATGCTGCCTGCCCTTCGCGATGTAGGGCTGAGCGATGTCCGGATGCTCCTGCAAGTGCACGATGAATTGGTGTTCGAGCTGCCCGAGGGAGATGTGGCCGAAGCCTCGCCGATCATCGAGCGTGTGATGGCGGAGGCAGCGCTCCCTGCGGTCTCTCTCGACGTCCCGCTGGCCATCGACATTGGCACAGGAGCAAGCTGGGACGCGGCGCATTGAAGCTTGGCCCCGCCCTTCGGGCGTCCTCTATCCTGCTGTTCCTCGCAACCTGCGCCAGCGCCAGCATATGGCTTGTGCGGCGGTCCTTGCCCTACAATGCCGAGGGTCGATATTTCGATGAAACATCCGGCGTGGTCATGCATGAGCAGACGCTGACCGTTGCCGGTGCAGCGGCTGTCTCATTGGCCGTGTTTGCAATCATATGCTGGCTCATCGCCAAGCGGACTTGACCACGCTTACCCGTGTTTCTCGCCACGCGTCGATTGCAGATGCTCCGGCGCAAGGAAGCCGATAGGATTGGCTTCCACTGCGCGCTTCTTCAACTCGCCGCGCATCGCCCGGTACTCCGCTTCCATTCGCGGAGTGACGGTTGCACGGCTGTCTTCCAGAGCATCTTCAAAGTCCTGCATCTCGACCGCAGAAACCTCGCCGCCCATACGCCGCAAAGCGCCAAGCCCTGCGCGGCGCACCACATCTTCGAGGTCCGCACCGGTAAAGCGGTCGGTTTTGGCCGCGACCTCACCAAGGTCCACATTGCTGGCAAGCGGCATGTTCTCGGTATGGATGCCAAGGATATGGCGGCGGCCCTCAAGATCGGGGGTTCCGACATAGACAAGCTCGTCAAAGCGGCCCGGGCGAAGGAGTGCCGGGTCCATTAAGGTCGGGCGGTTGGTGGCACCGATGACGATGACCGATTGCAACTCTTCGAGACCATCCATTTCGGCCAGCACGGTGTTGACCACGCGGCCTGTGACTTGCGGCTCGCCCTGCCCTGAACCGCGCGCGGGCACGAGGCTGTCGATCTCGTCGATGAACAGCACGCAAGGCGCAACCGCCCTTGCACGTGCAAACAACTTGGCAATTTGCTGCTCGCTCTCACCGTACCATTTGCTGAGCAAATCGGAGGATTTGAGCGAGATAAAATTGGCTTCCGATTCCTTGGCAACAGCCTTGGCCAGCAAGGTCTTGCCAGTGCCGGGAGGGCCATAGAGAAGAAAACCCTTGGCCGGACGGATGCCCAGACGGCGGAACCCTTCAGCGTTTTTAAGGGGCATCTCGATCCCCTCTTTCAGCTTGTCGACCGCATCGCCCACGCCGCCAATATCGTCCCAGCTGACGTTGGGCATTTGCACCATCACTTCGCGCATGGCGGAAGGCTGGATGCGCTTGAGGGCGTTCAGGAAATCATTGCGGGTCACGCAGAGGTCTTCGAGCACATCGGCAGGAATCTCGCGCGCATCAAGATCGAGGCGCGGCATGATCCGCCTGACAGCATCAATCGCCGCTTCCCGCGCCAGAGCAGCAAGATCAGCGCCGACAAAACCGTGCGTCATGCGCGCGAGCTCCGAGAGATCGACCTTATCTTCCAATGGCATCCCGCGGGTGTGGATCGCAAGAATCTCACGGCGGCCGGTCGGGTCAGGAACGCCCACCACAATTTCGCGGTCAAAGCGGCCCGGACGCCGAAGCGCTTCGTCGATGGCATCGGGGCGATTGGTCGCTGCGATCACAACGATATTCGCGCGCGATTCCAGCCCGTCCATCAGGGTGAGCATTTGCGCAACAAGCCGCTTTTCCGCTTCGCCCGGCACCTGCGTGCGCTTGGGTGCGATCGAATCGATCTCGTCGATGAAAATGATCGCAGGCGATGCGCGCGAAGCTTCTTCGAAAACTTCACGCAGACGCTTTTCGCTCTCGCCATAGCCCGAGCCCATGATCTCCGGCCCGTTGATAATGAAAAACTCTGCATCGCTTTCACTGGCAACCGCCTGTGCAAGGCGCGTTTTGCCTGTGCCGGGAGGGCCATGGAGCAGGACGCCTTTGGGCGGATCGACGCCAAGACGGGTGAAAAGCTCAGGATAGCGCAGCGGCAATTCAACCATTTCACGCAGCGCCTGAATGGTCTCTTCCATTCCGCCAACATCGTCATAATTGACCACAGCGCGTGCATCGCGCGGTTCTTCGAATTCGGTGCGAAGCTCAACTTCGGTGTTTTCGTCAATATGGACGACACCTTTTGGGTTGGTCGCATGAACGCACAAGCGGATCTGTGTGAGCGCATAGGCGGGCGCACGCAGCAATTGGCGCACGTCCGATGGCATGTTCTGCACCGGCTGCTGTCCGGTGGTTGCAACAAGATCGCCTGTCACCAACGGCTTTTTGAAAAAGTTGCGCTTCAAAGCCTGGGTAGGACCCTGAAGCCGCATGTCGCGCTGGGCCGGGGCAAAGACAACGCGCGTTGCAGGGCGCGACTTGCCAACCACGATATCCACATGCTCACCAGAACCCGCTTCGGCATTGCCGCGTTGCAAGCCATCCAAGCGGATCACATCAAGCGTTTCGTCTTCCTGATAGGCGGGCAGCGCAATCGCCGCCGTTGACCGCTTGCCGGTGATTTCGACCACGTCGCCTTCGGTAATTCCGAGCTTTTGAAAGGCCGAGCGCGGCATTCGGGCCACCCCCTGGCCTGATTCTTCCTGCCGCGCTGGGGCAACTTGCAAGCGCACAGCCGTGCGGGATTGAGCAGTGTCAGTGTCGGCGTCAGCCATGAAGCGGGTCCTTGAGCAACGTGCGCGGATGAGTGCGCGGGTGAATTGCAATGCTCTGATTTAGCTAGGACGCGCTCCCCTTGATTGCAAACCACACTTTGCCAGTTCGCCAAAGGATCAGACCTCAAACCGATCATTGTGCAAGGCACAGCCTCGACGGCGAGACGGTAAAATGCGAGCGGAAAATCGCAGCAAACAGAAAAAAAGCCCGGCACAAAGGCCGGGCTTGAAAGTTTGGGAGAGGATGCCTGAAAGGCATGACCACTTACTGCATTGGGAACACTTTTTGTGCAAGTGCGAAAGGTTCATCCTTTGTTGCATGAAGCGCAACGTCCGGACAGGAAACTGTTACAGTGATGTGATTTTACGCACTTTTGCCTGCCCATTTTATGATCTTTTGCCTATCTTATGTGCATTTTGCGGATTTCAGTTGCCGAATGGCGGAATTTGGACACGGCAAAGTTGGTGGCAGCAATTGCGCGAGCGAGTAGCCAGCAGCAGCACAAGACCATATAAGTGCATTGGGCGCGTCCCGATCAACGCGCCACAACACTCGACAAACACTCGAACCGACAGGCTTACCTCTATGTCAAAGATCTATCCTTCTGCTGCAGCCGCACTTGATGGCGTGCTGAAAAATGACATTTTGATCGCTGCGGGCGGCTTTGGTCTGTGCGGCATTCCCGAACGCCTCCTGGATGCAATTCAGGAAAGTGGCGTCACTGGCCTTACCTTTGCCAGCAACAATGCCGGGATCGACAATGAAGGGATCGGCAAGCTCTTGCGCACCCGCCAGGTCAAGAAGATGATCTCATCCTACGTTGGCGAAAACAAAGAGTTTGAGCGCCAGTATCTCGCAGGTGAGCTTGAGGTTGAATTCTGTCCTCAAGGCACGCTCGCTGAACGCATGCGCGCAGGCGGCGCGGGAATTCCCGGCTTCTACACCAAGACAGGCGTCGGCACAGAAGTGGCCAAGGGCAAGGAGCACGCCGAATTTCCCGATCAGGATGGCGTCATGTCGACTTACATCCTTGAACGCGGAATTTTCGCCGACCTGTCGGTTATCAAGGCGTGGAAAGCGGATGAGACGGGCAACCTCATTTTCCGCAAAACCGCTCGCAACTTCAACCAACCGGCCGCCACATGCGGCAAGGTGTGCGTGGCCGAAGTCGAGGAAATCGTGCCCTCGGGCGCATTGGAGGCCGACGAGATCCATTTGCCCGGTGTCTTTGTAAACCGGATAGTGTTGGGCGCGCCTTACGATAAAAAGATCGAGTTCCGCACGGTTCGCACAAGAGAGGACGCATAAAACGCATGAGGGGCAAATTGAACAGCACACGCCTTGCATTGCTCGCAGGGGCGGCAATTACCTTGCAAGGATGCGTTGCCGCGGCCATCCCGATCGCGGCTGGCGGCCTTATCGGAGAGCGACAGATTTCGCGCGAAGACGCTTCAAGCGTTGCAGGGCCTGAAGCCGCGCCAATCGTGAACCCGGTGGTCGAGGTCGCCTCAAATGCTGCGACTCAAGAGCCCATGGATGCCGATCTGGCTCCAGCACCGTCCAATGACCCCGCCCCGTCCGCGCGCGCGCCTGCTTTGCCCGAAACGCCGGAAGATCAAGGACGGTTTGGCCGCGCGCCCGATTTGGCCGGCCCCAATCTCCCTCCGGCTCAGCCCATCACATCCGCCACCCCGCCGCCAACGGTTGCGATAGTCCGTTCAAGTCCGGCTCCATCTGAGAGCCCATCGGCTGTGACGCAGTTACCAGACCCGATCCAGACCGATCTGGCTGCATCACCTGTCGGCCCTTCCTCGCCCGCGCTTTCCAGCTCGGCGCCGCAAGCAAACACGCCGCCTGCCGAGCTTGCCTCTAGCGCATCGTCGCTGCCCGCGCCCATTCCTTCGGCGCGCGAACCATTGGAAGAGGCGGCGGCAGCAATTCCACCCACCCAGCCTCCGGCGTCGATTTCGGGCCAGTCGCGCAACGCCCTTACGGGCATCAACCAGCTTTTGTCCTACGCCAATTCGCGGCAGATCAGCGCTGATGAGACACCGGAAAGCGCAATGCTGCTGGACCGGATCGCCCTCACGCCCGAGCGCGCCGAATGCAACGGCATTGCCCCCACGGTTCTGATTGACCTCGATCCTGAAGGCGGCCTGTTCGATTCAAAGACCGCCTCGCGCCCCCCATCGGGCCTTGCGCGCGGGCTAAATCAGCTCCGATTGAACGGCATCTCGGTCGCCTGGATTTCGGCGAACACCATCGACCAGATTGATGCGATCACCCGCGCGCTGAGATATTCAGGCCTCGACCTCAACAATGAGGACCGCGTGTTGCTCTTGCGGGGGGAAGATGACCGCAAACAGACCCTGCGCGAAGAGCTATCGCAGATCAGTTGCCTTATTGCGATTGCCGGCGACACCCGCTCTGATTTTGACGAGCTTTACGATTACCTCAAGAACCCCGCCGATGCGCAAAGCCTCGAACCATTGATTGGCGATGGCTGGTTCTTGATCCCGCAACCCCTCATCTCTGCAGGAAGTGAACAATGACACAAGCACCGACGGGCTGGACCAGAGACCAAATGGCCGCGCGCGCCGCACAAGAGCTCGAAGATGGCTATTACGTCAATCTTGGCATTGGCATCCCCACACTGGTCGCGAACCACATCCCCGAAGGCATGCTGGTCACGCTTCAGAGCGAAAACGGTATGCTGGGAATCGGTCCGTTCCCTTACGAAGACGAAGTCGACCCCGACCTCATCAACGCAGGCAAACAGACAATCAGTGAACTGCCGCACAGCGCCTATTTCGATAGTGCGACAAGCTTCTCCATGATCCGCGGGGGTCATATCGACCTCACCGTGCTGGGCGCGATGGAAGTGGCCCAGAACGGCGACATTGCGAACTGGATGATCCCGGGCAAAATGATCAAGGGCATGGGCGGTGCGATGGATCTTGTCGCAGGCGTCAAAAAGATAATCGTGGTGATGGACCACACCGCAAAAGACGGCTCACCCAAATTCATCCCCGAATGCAGCCTTCCGCTAACAGGTGCTGGTGTGGTCGATATGATCATCACCAACCTTGGCGTTTTTCAAAGGCCTTCGAAGGAAGAATCATTCCGTCTCATCGAACTGGCCCCAGGGGTAAGCGAAGAGGATATTGCGGCCAGCACCAGCGCATTCTACGAAGTGGCGCTCAAAACGGCCTGATGCTCCTATGTGGCTGAAAGCGCCCCGCAATCCCGATGCGCCTCTTGCCGGGCTGAAAGTGCTCGAACTTGCGCGTGTGCTTGCTGGCCCGTGGGCAGGGCAAATCCTCGCTGACCTAGGTGCCGATGTTATCAAGGTTGAAAGCCCGGAGGGCGACGGCACCAGAGCCTGGGGCCCGCCCTGGGTCGAGCGTGAAGGACCCGATGGTAAGGCGCGGCGCGAGGCGGCATACTACCATGCGGCCAATCGCGGAAAGCGCTCGATCGTCGCGGACTTCGGGGATGCAAGCGACCTTGAGCGGGTGCGCGAACTTGCCAAGGGCGCCGATGTTCTGATCGAGAATTTCAAGACCGGAGGCCTTGCCAAGTTCGGTCTCGATTACACCTCGCTTGGCGCATTGAACGAACGCCTCGTTTATTGTTCGATCACAGGCTTTGGCCAGACCGGTCCCCGCGCCCACGAGGCCGGCTATGACTTCGTGATTCAGGGGATGAGCGGCTTCATGTCATTGACTGGAGAGCCAGCGCGCGAGCCTGTCAAAATGGGCATTTCGATCAGCGACCTTTCCACCGGTGTCTATGCCGCGAACGGAATTCAAGCTGCGCTATTGCAGCGCCACAGAACCGGGCGCGGGCAGCACGTCGATATAAGCCTGCTCGATTGTTCAGTCGCGCTTTTGGCGAACCAGGCAACCTATCACTTCAACACGGGGCAGAACCCGCCGCGTATGGGCAACACTCATGCGCAAGTGGCGCCCTATGGCGTCTTTCCGGTGAGCGACGGCCATGTGATACTTGCGCCAGCCAATGACCGCCTGTTTACGCGAATTGTTGCCATGCTGGGCCGTGAGGATCTGGCCGAAGACCCGCGGTTTGGAACCAATGGCGGAAGGGTCGAGAACGCAGCCGCACTCGATGACGAGATTGCAAAGGCGACGGCCACCTGGACCAAGGAGGCTTTGCTTGAGGCTTGCGCCAGCCACGGCATTCCCGCAGGCCCGATCAACCAGTTGGACGAAGTATTCGCCGACCCACAGGTGATCGCGCGAGGTATGCGTGTTGATCTCGGCGGGATGCCGGGCGTGCGCTCTCCCTTCACCTTTTCCGATGCGCAATTGGCGCTCGACCACCCGTCCCCCATGCTGGGTGAGCACACCCCCGAAGCTGGCAACTGAGGTCGCGGGGTTGGTTAAACGAGCGCAGCTTTCAGATCGTCGACCAGATCGGTGCGTTCCCATGGGAATGTGTCACCATCCGCTGTGCGGCCAAAATGGCCATAGGCTGCGCTGATCCGGTAGATCGGCTTGTTCAACCCCAAATGGGTGCGGATCGAACGCGGGGTGAGCCCGCCAAGCTTGTCGATGGATTGGATCGCGTCTTCGAGCCTCGCATCAGTAACGCCCTGTGCCGCGGTCCCATGCGTATCGACATACAGCGACAATGGCTCCGACACGCCAATCGCATAAGCGATCTGAATGGTGCAGCGCGTGGCGAGCCCTGCGGCCACGACGTTCTTTGCAAGGTAACGGGTGATGTAAGCTGCGCTGCGGTCAACCTTGGTCGGATCCTTACCGCTGAACGCACCGCCCCCGTGAGGGGCCGCGCCGCCATAGGTATCGACGATAATCTTGCGCCCCGTCAGTCCTGCATCACCATCAGGTCCACCGATAACAAAGCTGCCCGTCGGGTTGATGTGCCAGATCGTCTCGTTCGAGATGAAACCCTCAGGCAAAATATCGGCAACGACGCCCTTGACATAGGCATGAAGCTCGGCCTCTTTTTCGCCTTCGTCATAACCTTCGGCGTGCTGAGTGCTGACGACAATCGCGGTGCAGGCTACAGGCTTGCCGTTCTCATAGCGCAGCGTGACCTGGCTCTTCGCGTCAGGCTCAAGGAAAGGCGCAGTGCCTGAGTGCCGGTCATTTGCAAGCCGCTCCAAAATCTTGTGGCTGTAATCGAGCGTTGCCGGCATGAAGTCGGGAGTCTCATCGCACGCAAAGCCGAACATGATGCCTTGATCGCCTGCACCTTCGTCTTTGCCAGAGCCATCTGCACCCGAATCCACGCCTTGAGCGATATGTGCCGATTGACCGTGGAGGTGGTTTTCAAAGGCCAGTGTCTTCCAGTGAAACCCCTCTTGCTCGTAACCGATATCGCGCACGGTTGAGCGAACAGCGCGTTCGATCTCGTCCTTCGCGCCGGGTGCCCAGCCGCCATTGAACGCCCATGCCGCATTCTCGCTGTCATACATCGCCTTGCAGCGGATTTCGCCAGATAGGATCACGCGCTGGGTCGTGGTCATCGTTTCGCAAGCAACACGCGCTTCGGGGTCTTTGGACAGCATGAGGTCGACAATGGCGTCCGAAATCTGATCCGAAACCTTGTCGGGGTGGCCTTCGGAAACGCTTTCAGAGGTGAAGAGATAATTGCTGCGCATTGTGTGAGGGCCTTCCAGAGCGGGTGGTCCAAGGGACTATGGGAGACACATGCGTAACGCCCTTATGCAGATATAAGGAAGTCTTTATGTGATCTTCTTGAATCCCTAGCTGCGCGCGCTGCGCAAGGCAAGCAATCTCGGCACGCCGAGCCCCAGTGCTGCGAGCAGTGCGGCCCACATCAGGGGAAGCGCATTGCCCAATTTTGAGAAAAGCGTTGGCGGTTTCGCCGAGGGGATTTGGCCATGAATCGCGTCCGCCTCGCCGCTTGCGATGTGCTGAATCACGTTGCCATTGGCATCGATCACCGCACTGATCCCAGTGGTGGTGGAGCGAAGGACCGGGAGCCCCTCTTCAATAGCGCGCATACGGGCCTGTGCCAAATGCTGCGGCGGCCCCCAACTGCCAAACCAGCCATCGTTCGAAGGGTTGAAGAGATAATCGGGACGGTTGTCCTCATCGACCACCTGGCCAGAGAAGACGATCTCGTAACAGATTTGGATACCTGCCTTGCCATGCTCACCAAGGTCGAGTGTCTGAGGGCCGGGGCCAGGGATATAGGGGATCGTGCCAGAGGTTAGCCGCGACAGGCCAATAGCGCCAAGAATGTCTTCCATCGGCAGATATTCGCCATAGGGCACCAGATGCTCTTTGCCGTAGTGATGGGTAATCTTCCCCTCACCGTTCATAGCGAGCACCGAATTGCGGGCCGAAAGCGCGCGGGGGATGCCGTCTTCGCCAAGGCCAATGTTGAGGTTTACGACGCCTGTCAGCAAGGTCGATTGAGGGCCAATTACGGTGCCGATCCGCTCGCGCGCAAATACAGGGTCCGCGCCTGCCGTCATCCTTGTGTAGTAGCGCTGGGGATAGCCGTCCTCGAGATAATCCGGCACCGCGCTTTCGGGCCACAGGACAAGGCGCGACTGGTCAGAATTCTTGGTCGTTAGGCGGGCGATGCGTTGGAATTGCTCTTCGAATTTGGAGCCGTCGTTGATTTCTTCTTGCAAGATCAGCGGTTGGACGAGGGTGTAATTGATGTCTGTGTATTTGGAAGGGTCGGGGATCGGGAAAGTGCTACGCTCGACAAATGTTCGCTCAAACGAGGTCGGGCTGAAAGCCATTACAATCACGATAGAACTGGCAAGCAGTGCGCTAGGGCCCCATCGCCGAGACCAAAAAGCGCTCAGCAGTAAGCCAGCGATTACTATAGCCAAACCAGAGAGCGCATATGTGCCCAGCATGGGCAATAACATGGCGATACCAGGCCAATCCCATCCGCCCAAAAGCATTAGCCCCAAGGGCGGCCACGGATAGCCGGTGAACACCCAGCTTCTCAGCCACTCGGTCACAATCCATGCGCTCGAAAGCACAGCACCAAACGCCAGCACCCCACTCCGCCGCGCCAGCAGATGCGCGACCAACGCAGCCAGCGCCGGATAAACCGCGAGGTAGATGCACAAGAGCGGCACCGCGACCCAGCCCAGCATCTCGGGCATTTCCGCTTGATAGGTAAAGGCGGTGGCAATCCAATTGTTGGCGAGCGTCAGATGCGCCCAGCCAAAGGTCCAACCAATCCATAAAGCGCCGCGCCATCCGCTAGCCTTGCGCAAATGCGCAATCCAAAACGCAAGCGCGGGAAGCGCAACCCACCAGCCGTGAACTGGGGGATAGCCAAGCGCGGCCACCATCCCGAGAAAAGCCGAGGTCAGCCCGGGCCATTTCGCAGCGAATGCAGTGATACGGCTCCAAAGCGAAGCCAGCCTGCCCTCAAACGGGTCCAGCGCCGCTTCGCTCATTCCCGCAATCCCCTCAGCCTCAGGAAAGCTGCCTAGCCGACCGCTTCGAGGTCGCTGTCATCATCGGATGCAGCGCTGATCGCCGGTGGCAGGACAGAGCTATCGAGCTGAGCGCTTGTGTCTGCGTCCGTATCATCCGCCTTCTTGCGACGGGTCCGCTTTTTCGGCGCCTCATCGCCATCACCCTTGTCCGCCTTTGGCTTACGGGCACGGCGTTTCGGCTTTGCGTTTTCTTCATCAGCGCCTGCCTGTTCGCCTTCGCTGCCGGCTTCGCCCTGATCGTTTGAGGCGTTGTCGCCAGAATCGTTATCTTGATCATCGCGGCGCGAGCGGCTGCGGCGATTATTCCGGCGGCGGTTATCGCCATCCTCGTCATCGGTATCGTCATTATTGCCGCCGCGCTCGTCATTGCGTTTTGAACGAGCTTCATCTTGACGCGCCTTGTTGTCGGCAATCACGCGGAAATAGTGATCGGCAAACTGGAGATAATATTCCGCCTGAACCCTGTCGCCATTGTGCTGCGCGTCTTGAGCAAGCTTCTTATACTTGTCGAGCAGCTGGGGCGCATTGCCCCGCGCGCGGCTGTCGATGCGGTTCTGGTTGTTGCCACCTTGGTTGCCACGGTTACCACGGTTACCACGGCGACGATTATTACGATTGTTATTCAAGGAAAATCTTCCTGTTTACGACCCGGATGCGTGCCTAAACCCTGCATCCGTGGTCAGCAGACCTTTCGTCTAACGCGCCGCCCATGCGGCCTTCTCAAATCCTATTTTGCCTGACCTATGGGGAGCCCCCGCTTGGGTCGTTCATCAAGGAATTTGGAGCTTGGACCAGCCTTTCGCATCAGGGCGCGAAATGGTGTTCCGACTCGATAGCTAGCGAGCCTTATTGCTTTTGCCAAGCCCTGATGACTTTTTCGTCAACTAAGCATCAAGCACCGGGGGCGGCCCGCAAGGTCCTTGCGCAGGCGCACATTGAAACTGTGGCCTTGCGCGATCCGGGTAACAACCCCAGCCTGAGTGTGGCCGATTTCAAGGATCGCGATAGCGCCGACGGTCATTAGTGCGCGCAATTGCGGGATCAGAATGCGATAGTCGTCGAGCCCGTCTGGTCCTGCAAAAAGCGCCGATGCAGGCTCGAATTCGCGCACATCGGGGTCGAGCGCGGCAGCGTCTTCGACATAGGGCGGATTGCACAAGACCAGATCGAATTGACCCAAACCCTCGGCCCAGCCCTCTTTGGTCCAATCGCGATACTCAAACCGGGCGCGGGTCTTATCAAGGTCCAGCATCCGGGCATTCCCCTCGGCCACCTTCAGAGCTTCTTGTGATTGATCTGTTGCAAGGCCGCTCGCACCCTCGAGTTCCAGCAGCACGGTGATCAGCAGAGCGCCCGTCCCTGTCCCGAGATCGAGGACGCGCATCGCCTTGGCCGCATGTTCAAGGGCAGTATCAATCAGCACCTCGCTATCTCCGCGCGGGATCAGCGTATCGGACGTCACGGCAAATTCGCGCCCGTAAAATTCCTGGTGCCCTGTGATATGCGCCACGGGTTCTCGCGCCGCGCGACGGGAGATGAGGTCATTATATGTGGCCGGAGCAGTGTCCGGCATATGCCGCAAGAGCATATCTGAGCGGCTCACACCAAGCGCATGTGCCATCAGCAGCTCTGCATCGAGACGCGCTGTATCGCTGGTCACTTTGAGCTTCGTAGTGGCGGCGCGGATGGCCTCTGCGACACTCACTCGGCGAGCGCGGCCAGCCGTTTGGCCTCGTCCTCAGAAATCAGCGCTTGCACCAATTCATTGAGCCCAGTGCCAGCGAGCACTTCTTCAAGCTTGTGCAAGGTCAGTCCGATGCGGTGATCGGTGACGCGGCCTTGCGGGAAATTATAGGTGCGAATGCGCTCGGAGCGGTCACCCGACCCCACCATGGCCTTGCGCGCTTCGGCCTCTGCGCCCTGGGCCTCATCGCGGGTCTTTTCATAAAGCCTTGCGCGCAGCACCTGCATCGCCTTTTCGCGGTTCTTGTGCTGGCTGCGTCCGTCCTGACAGGTCACCACAAGGCCGGTTGGCTCGTGGGTGATACGAATTGCTGAATCGGTGGTGTTAACGTGCTGACCGCCGGCGCCAGATGCGCGATAGGTGTCGATTTTGAGGTCGCCCGGATCGATTTGCACATCAACCTCATCGGGTTCTGGCAGCACCGCCACGGTCGCAGCCGAGGTATGAATACGCCCGCCGCTTTCAGTGACGGGGACGCGCTGCACGCGGTGAACGCCGCTTTCGAACTTGAGCTTGGCGAACACGCCTTGCCCTGTGATGTTGGCGACGATTTCCTTGAAACCGCCCACTTCCGAAGCGCTCATGGAAACGGGTTCGACCCTCCAGCCCTGCTCGCCCGCAAATTTCTCATACATCCGGAAAAGGTCGCCCGCGAAAAGCGCCGCCTCATCGCCGCCCGTGCCAGCACGGATTTCGAGCATGGCGGGCTTGCTGTCGGCCCGGTCGCGCGGGAGCAGAGCGATAGCGAGAGCGCGTTCCTTTTCGGGCAACTTTTCGTTGATCGCGGCGAGCTCTTCTTGAGCCATATCCTTCATCTCAGGGTCCTGAAGCATCTCCTCAAGTCCGGTGATTTCGTCGCGCAGGCTCGTCACTTCGGCGGCGATCTTGGCGACAGGTTCAAGCTCAGCATAGTCGCGGCTGGCCTGAACAAATTCGTCACCTTCAAGCGTTCCGCTCGCCATACGCGCTTCGAGTTCGGCGAAGCGGTGGCCAATCTGATCAAGGCGTTCTTTGGGGATGGTCATAGGTCAAGATCCAGAGACCATAGTGCCGAGGAAATACGTTCCTTGTCCTCACCTTCGGACTGATAGCGAAGACGTCGTTCACCATCACTCATAGCCAGAATTACATGGCTGCCAACTTTCACCGCTTTGTCGAAACGTTTCTTTTTGCCGCCACTGGCTATGAATTCTGCGGAAAGGCCAACAGATCGAATCGCGCTGACCGCTTTTTGTCCTGCAGCCGTCATTTTATCGTCTTCGACCACAACGACCACGTCTGGCTTGTCGATATCCCGTTCACCGACGAGCATCGCCAACCGCTCAATCCCGGCCGCCCAGCCGACCGCAGGTGTCGCGGGCCCGCCGAGGCTTTCCATCAAGCCATCATAACGCCCGCCACCAAGCACGGTCGATTGCGATCCCAGGGCGCCCGCTGCCGCCGAACCTTCATCCGGGATAAACTCGAACGCAGTGTGCCTGTAATAGTCGAGACCGCGCACGAGGCTCTCTGCGCGTTTCCATTTCACTCCGCTTGCATCAAGGCCGCCAGTCACGCTTTCGAAGAAGGCCAGCGCGTCATCGGACAGATACTCGTCAATCTTGGGCGCATCGGCAACAAATGCACGGTCGCGCGGGTCTTTGCTGTCGAGAATACGCAGCGGGTTCTTCTCAAGACGCTCCTGGCTGTCCTCGGACAATTCGCCGCGCACCTTGCCGAAATACTCGATCAAACCGCTGCGCCACGCATCGCGGCTCGCCGCATCGCCAAGCGTGTTGAGATGCAGGGTCACACCCTCAATTCCCAACTCTTTCAAAAGCTGGTCTGCCATTGCAAGCAGCTCAACATCGGCCTGCGGCTCGCCCGCGCCCAAAATTTCGGCATCAATCTGGTGGAACTGGCGATAGCGCCCTTTTTGCGGGCGTTCGTACCGGAACAGGGCGCCGTGCGTCGCCAGCTTCATAGGCGCGTGCTGCTGCCAGCCATTGGTAAGATAGGCCCGCGCAATCCCGGCGGTAAACTCAGGGCGCAGCGTCAGCGAATCTCCGCCGCGATCCTCGAAAGAATACATTTCTTTCGAAACCACATCGGTCGTCTCGCCAATCGCGCGGCTGAACACCTCGGTCTTTTCAAACACCGGCATTTCAGCGCGGCGGAACCGATAGAGCTTGCGCACCCGCTCGAAGGTTTCGACCACGAAAGCGAAGGCCTCTGCCTCGGGTCCAAAGATGTCCTGCGTGCCGCGAATGGCCTTGGGAGTGTTCTTGCTCATAACTCTTGTATGTCTCAGACGTGCAAACTGTGCCGCGCGATTACGACTAAGGAAGGGCTTTCGCAATGCCTTGCAGGTCGCTAGAGGCGCTTGGCGAACAGAGCGGGCGTATCGCCTGCAGCAATCATCAGGAACCTCTCAATGCGTATCGACATGATCCCGACCGGGGATAATCCTCCAGAAGACCTCAATGTCATCATCGAAGTGCCGACCGGCGGCGAACCGGTAAAGTACGAGTTCGACAAGGCCAGTGGCGCGCTTTTCGTGGACCGTATTCTCCACACGCCCATGCGCTATCCTGCCAATTACGGATTTGTGCCGCACACTTTGTCACCCGACGGCGACCCTCTGGACGCGCTCGTGATCGCGCGCTCTCCCTTCATTCCGGGCTGCGTCGTGAAATCGCGGCCGATCGGCGTTCTCAATCTTGAAGATGAACACGGCGGCGATGAAAAGCTCGTGTGTGTGCCGGTCGACACGACCTTCCCCTACTATTCAGATGTAGGCGAAACGAAAGATCTGCCTTCGATCATCATGCAGCAGATCGAGCACTTCTTCACCCACTACAAAGACCTTGAGGCCGAGAAATGGGTGCGGATCGGTAAATGGGGCAATGCCGCCGAAGCGCGCCAGATCGTGCTCGAGGCGATCGAACGCGCTGCCAAGTAAGCAGACAGCAAGCGCAATTTCAAAATTGGTGATGGTCTTTCGCGG
Source organism: Qipengyuania sp. S6317L1 (assembly GCF_023015615.1). Taxonomy (GTDB): domain Bacteria; phylum Pseudomonadota; class Alphaproteobacteria; order Sphingomonadales; family Sphingomonadaceae; genus Erythrobacter. The sequence goes on from NZ_JALKAJ010000002.1 coordinate 890,607, forward strand.
TTGTTTCAGACGATCGCGAAGATCACTTTACAAAGGCCGGTCAGCACCAGCGGCAGGCCGATCGCGATTGCCCAAAGCATGACGGTGTCGCGGCGAAACGCGCCAGCAAAAGCAGGGTCAGTCGCCTCTTCGTCCGACATAACGGTCCAGCGCCGCTCAAACCAGCGGCAGGCAGGGATAATCGCGGCGACAAGAATGATGAGAGCCATATAGGGAAGGATCGACGACATCCCGGCGCTCAACGCCTTGACGGTCATGAAAATCTGCAATCCGGTATAGACCAGAAGCGCCCAGGCGACATGATCGCTCATGCGTTTGCGCCAGTCCTTGACCTCGACGGTTTGATCTTCGGCGATGTGGCGGTGCTGTGACAGCTCTCTCATTTGCGCGCTCCCCAACGGCTTTCTCTCTCTGGAAACAGTATCTCAAAGAGTGCCGAGTCTTGCAAGCGCAGTAACCAAAGCCAAATATTCGCTCGCAAATGGCCGCGCAAAGCGCCGAATTTAAGGGTTTTTTCGTAGCATCCATGCGAAAAGAAGGGCGTCCTAGCAAAAATCTTGCCAAAATATCGCATGGCCCTTTTCGCATGGGCGAGGACAATGCTAAGCGAGAATCATATGAGTGACACAGCTACATTTGATGAAAGCTCACATGGGCCGGACGCCTCGGACGAGAGCATTATTGATGCCAATGCGCCCATGCCCGACGGCGGGCTCGAAGTCGTTTCGATTGCAAAGAGCTATGACAAGCGCGCGGTTCTCACCGACATTTCGCTGACCGTTGCCAAGGGCGAGGTTCTTGGTCTGCTGGGGCCGAACGGCGCGGGCAAGACCACCTGCTTTTATTCGATCATGGGATTGGTGAAGCCCGATTCGGGCCGCATCCTGATGGACGGCGAAGATGTCACCAAACTGCCGATGTACAGGCGGGCGATCCTGGGGCTCGGCTATCTTCCGCAGGAGACCAGCATTTTCCGCGGGATGACGGTCGAACAGAACATTAATTGCGTCCTCGAGATGGTCGAGCCAGATGCCGAGACAAGGGCGCAGGAACTCGAACGTCTTCTCGACGAATTTGGCCTCACACGCCTTCGCGAAAGCCCGGCGATGGCGCTTTCGGGCGGCGAACGTCGCCGCTGCGAAATTGCCCGCGCGCTCGCGGCGAAACCTTCGATCATGCTGCTGGACGAACCCTTTGCCGGGATCGACCCCCTTTCAATCAGCGATATTCGCGATCTTGTGAAGGATCTGAAACGGCGCGGGATCGGCGTTCTTATCACCGACCACAATGTGCGCGAGACGCTCGATATCGTGGACCGCGCCTGCATCATCTATGGCGGACAAGTCCTGTTTGCAGGCACGCCGCAAGCCTTGGTCGCGGATGAAAACGTGAAGCGGCTCTACCTCGGGGAGAGCTTTACGCTCTGATCTGCGCTCCCCATGGCATTAGGCCCCCGCCTCGACTTACGCCAATCACAGCAGCTGGTGATGACACCCCAGCTGCAGCAGGCGATCAAGCTGCTCGCGGCCTCAAACCTTGAGATCGAGACATTCATTGGCGATGCGCTGGAGAGCAATCCTTTGCTCGAAAGCGGCGCGGTCTCGGCCGACAAGGACGGGCCCTCTGGCGAGGCGGACGACATTCCGCGCGAGGAAATCACCAGCGATCAATTGATGGCGCAGGGCCAGGGCGAGAGCGAAGCCCCCCTCGATATTGATGCAAGCGCGCTCGACCGTGACCGCGACACGGGCGATGCCGATATGGCGGGGCGCGCCGGATCTTCTGGCGACGCCGAATGGGGGTCGGCCAGCGGTTCGGGCGGCGGGATCGACGATCTGCCGGGGCTAGAGGCCACCAAGGCTGCAGAGCTCACCCTTGCAGAACATCTCGATGCGCAAATCGGCGGGCTTTCATGTAACCCGCAAGAGGAATTTGTCGCCCGTCATATCGCCGGGTTGCTGGATGATGCGGGTTATCTCACCACGCCCTTGCGCGATGTCGCCTATGATCTGGGCGTCGATATGGATTGTGCCGAGGACGCGCTTGAGGTGGTCCAGATGTGCGACCCCACCGGCGTCGGCGCACGCGATCTTGGCGAATGCCTCGCGCTGCAAGCAAAGGAGGCCGACCGCTATGATCCCGCAATGGCGACCTTGCTCGCCAATCTCGACTTTTTGGGTAAGGGTGAGATAGCGCGGCTCAAGCGGCTGTGCCGCGTCGATGATGAAGACTTCGCCGATATGTTGCGCGAGCTTCGCCAGTACGACCCCAAGCCCGGCCTCGCCTTCGCCTCCTCGACCAGCGAGGCGGTGGTGCCCGATGTGCTGCTCGCCTCCAAAGACGATGGCGGCTGGGATATTCAATTGAACGAAGACACGCTGCCGCGCCTTGTCGTCAACCGCGACTATTATGTGGAACTTGGCGGTGATAGCAAAAGCGCGGATGCCGAAACGCAAGGTTGGCTGAAAGAGAAGCTGGCCGATGCACACTGGCTGATCCGCGCGCTCGACCAGAGGCAGAAGACGATCCTTAAGACCGCCGCCGAAATCGTGAAGCAGCAGGATGGTTTCTTCCGCCGCGGCGTATCCGAACTGCGCCCGCTCACTTTGCGCGAAGTCGCCGAGCAGATTGACATGCACGAAAGCACGGTCAGCCGCGTGACGAGCAACAAATATCTGTGGTGCGAGCGCGGCACGTTCGAGCTCAAATACTTCTTCACCAGCGGCGTTTCCTCCTCAGACGGCGAAGGCGCATCATCCGAAGCGATCAAGGCGCGCATCAAAGCGCTCACCGATGCCGAGGACCCCAAGAAGGTGCTCTCCGACCAGAAACTCGCAGACCTGCTAAACGAAGAAGGCTTCGGCCTCGCCCGGCGCACGGTCGCCAAATACCGCGAGGCGATTGGGGTGGGGTCGAGTGCAGAGCGCAGGCGGGCGAAGAAGTTGGCGGGGATTTGAGACCAAATCTACCAGCCTAGGCGCGGCGTTCGCTCTTAGCTTCTTCTAACCTGTCCTCAATTTCTCGGCGGACTTCAGCGAATTCCTCAATCTTGACGATCCAGTTTTTGAAGCGTGGCTGCCAACGACCTCGCCCTTTCACCGTGCCGCGCACCGCATCGATCAAAGGCTTTACCGGAGGGTTCCGAATGGCAACCTCAGTTTCACCGAGTGCGATAAATGTGATTTCGCCGTGCGGAGTTGCGATAATTGAAAGATCAGGCTCTAATCGGCTCGCTTCCTGCTTCGCTTTAAGCAGCACGCGAACATTTGAGCCACGCTGCTGTTCTTGTGTGGAAGGCTTTTTCGGCTCCAATCCCAAACGTTTCTCCCAATCGAAAACTATGGGCGTATGCGCACGGCAGAGTTTGTCGCCCAACTCCCGCAACCATGCCTCATCCCGTTTTTCCCAAAATGCACCCGCAGCCATTTTCAAAGCGGTCATTGCACCCAACTCGTCTCCTTGGCGCTGGAACCACTCACCAAACTGGTCGGATTTCACAACCGTCACATCGTTGGGCATACTTCGCCGATCAACGCTGGCAGTTGGCGCGAGTAAGACCATCGGCAAAACTTCGAGATAGCCATAATTATTGAGGTCGAACCAGCGGCGAAGGACGATCGCTTGACGGCGCGCTTGGCTTATTGGTGAAGCAACGGGCTGCGGTTTCTTGCCATACCAAACGGTCCACTCACCGTGCTCATTGCATTGCAATCTCCCACCATAATTCTTCGTTTCGCAAAGCCACACACGCCCCTGCAAACGGTGGATGACGAGATGATCAATCTGCGCATAGTCATCATTGACCCCGATACGAAGGTCGTGGAGGAGGCCCGTCCTATTGGTTTCGCCAAATTCACGGTTCATGAAATATGCCGCATCCTGCTCGCCTTTTTTGCCCGAGCTTAGCTTTGCATATTCTTTGTCAAGGCGACGTTTTTGTACTTCGTCACAGCGATTCACCAATCGTGTGAGTTGAAGAAAATCGCCTGAACGTTCGTCGGATTGCTTAAGAATCAAGATACACTCTCCTCTTCAGACCTCCGAAGTAGCCTGCAAGAGTTAAGAGCTAGTATTGCGCGTCACTCGATCATTATTTGCTGATAGATTCAAACACTGGAAGTTTTCCTTCAACCCACCCCCAAGGCTATGCGAGCTTTCAGATGGTAACCCTTTCTTCGTTAATCCTAACGCTGGCGCGCTTTGGCCTTAACCCCATTTTGCCTGAGCGGGTTTTCGCCCCCTGGACAGTGTCTCAAGTGTCTCAAACGCCGCGGTCAAACCCCTATTGAGGCACTAAGTAGAAACCACGCGACTCGCCGGAATTGCTCGGTTTACGCATAATTAACCTTTTCCGTTCAGAACTTGTGTGGTTAATAGAGGGCAACATCTCTTAGCGAGACGTTACCGAGCAAATCTCCCTCCACGAGTTGGGGCAACTAGGGGACCAGAAATGCGAGTGTTGTTGATTGAAGACGAGCCGACAACGGCAAAAGCCATCGAGCTTATGCTGACGACCGAAGGCTTCAATGTCTATTCAACTGATTTGGGCGAAGAAGGCCTCGATCTGGGCAAGCTGTATGATTACGACATCATCCTGCTGGACCTCAACCTGCCTGATATGCACGGTTACGACGTCTTGAAGAAACTGCGCGTTGCCAAGGTGCAAACGCCGGTTCTTATCCTCTCCGGCATTGCCGAGATGGACAGCAAGATCCGGAGCTTCGGCTTTGGCGCCGACGATTATGTGACCAAGCCCTTCCACCGCGAAGAGTTGGTGGCACGTATTCACGCTGTTGTGCGCCGCTCGAAAGGCCACAGCCAGTCGATCATCCGCACCGGCAAGCTTGCCGTTAACTTGGACGCAAAAACCGTCGAAGTCGACAGCGCCCGTGTGCACCTCACCGGCAAAGAATATGCGATGCTCGAGCTTCTCTCGCTTCGCAAGGGCACGACCCTCACCAAGGAAATGTTCCTTAACCACCTTTACGGCGGCATGGACGAGCCTGAGCTTAAGATCATCGACGTTTTCATCTGCAAGCTGCGCAAGAAATTGAGCCATGCCTGCGGCGGTGAAAACTACATCGAGACAGTCTGGGGCCGCGGCTATGTGCTGCGCGATCCGCAAGAGGACGCCGAAGCCGCGTAAACGGCTCCTCGAACACGAACTTCAGCGCGAAACGCCCGGTAGCCATAAGGTCGCCGGGCGTTTTGCTTTCCTACAAAGGTAGGCTCGATTAATCAGCGCTGATCGAGAAGCTTTGCGTAATCGCTCCCCGAAGGCTCCTGAAACAGGCTCAGGTCGAATTCGGGCACGATCGCGATCAGATGATCGAAGATGTCGGCCTGAATGCCTTCATAAACTTCCCAAGCGGTTGTGTCGGTAAAGCAATAAAGCTCAAGCGAAACGCCCTGCGGGCCAGGAGCAAGCTGGCGGACCATCAGCGTGAAGTCATTGCTGATGCGCGGGTGCCAGCGCAAATAGGCGTCCACATATGCGCGCAATGTCCCCAGATTGGTCAGCCGGCGAGCATTCACGGGTGCGTCCTCGCCGCCCAGCTCCTTCGCGTTCCAATCCGCGATTTCCTCTCGCTTGTCCGCGAGATAGCTCTTGAGCATCTTGAATTTCTTGAGGTCGAGGACTTCGTCATCACTCAGGAAGCGCACGGAATTCTGGTCGATATTCAGAGCGCGCTTGATCCGCCGGCCACCGCTTTCGGCCATGCCGCGCCAATTCTGGTAGCTATCGGAGACCAAACGGTGCGTGGGAATCGACACGATGGTCATGTCGAAATTCTGCACCTTCACCGTGTGCAACGAGATATCGACCACGGTGCCATCGGCGCCCATGCTGGTCATGGTGATCCAATCGCCTACGCGCAGCATGTCGTTGGTGCTCAATTGGACAGAGGCGACGAGGCTGAGGATGGTGTCCTTGAAGACCAGCAGAAGGACCGCCGTGATCGCGCCAAGACCGCTCAACAAAAGCAGTGGGCTTTCGTTGATCAGGATGGAAATCAATATGATCGCCGCCCCGCACAAGACCAGTATCTTGACGACCTGCAAATAACCCTTGATCGGCCGGTTCTTGGCTTGCGGGCGGCGCTCGTACACCTCGTTCAAATAGGTCAGCGCCTTGACGATCCCCATGGCAATGGAGAGGACTATGATCGACTGACTAACATCGGAAATCAGTTCCACCGCCCATTCCGGCAGGCCCGGCACAAGGCCAATCCCGTTGGATACCACCAGGAGCGGTGCCACCGTTGCAAACCAGGTGGCAGAGGTATCGATCGTATCGCTTTGTTTATCGAGGTAAGGAGCCACGATCCGCAAGATTACGTCTTTGAGGATAAAGTTGACCGCCAGCGAGGCGATCAGAAGCGCGGCTGCTCCGATTATGGATTGCACCCAAATGGGTTGGGAGGCGAAAAGGGCCAAAAGTTGTTCCATAAGCAAAGCGATATAGGAAGACCGCACAAGGCCTCAAGGCGTTGCGGCTTCTAATGGCTGGACAAATCCCCCCTCCCCCGACTAGCGAGCCTCGCATGAGCGCATATAAAGAAGGTGATCCAACCACTTTAAGCAGGCTGTACGGCCGGAGCATTGGCAAGCCCCTGAGTGCCAGGCAACAGGGCCTGGTGGACAATCTCCTGCCGCAAATTGCTGTGCCCGCAGACGGGCCAGTGACTGCTGAACGCCTGTTTGGCGAAGACTGCCAGATGCATTTCGAGATCGGTTTTGGCGGGGGAGAGCATCTTGCCTACCGGGCTGATCTCCTTCCCAATCATGGGTTTATTGGCGCAGAGCCGTTCATCAACGGGGTTGCGCAGGCGCTGACCCATGTGGATGACGGCAAGCTTTCGAATGTGCGCCTTCACGCAGGTGACGCGCTCGAAGTGCTTGGCAGGGTTCCTGACGCATCGCTTTTCATGGTGTACCTGCTCCACCCCGACCCATGGCCCAAGAACAAGCACGCCAAACGCCGGATGATGAACGATGGGCCGGTGCAAATGATCGCGGACAAGCTGAAACCCGGCGGTGAATTTCGCTTCGGCACCGATCACCCGGTCTATGTGCGCCACGCGCTAATGGTGATGCAGCGCTTTACCGATGAATTCGAATGGGTCGTCGAGGCGCCAAAAACCTGGCAGAACCGTCCCTCTGGTTGGTGTGAGACCCGCTATGAAACCAAGGCGCGCAATGTGTTCGGGCATGAGGTTTGGTATTTCCGGTTTAGGCGAAAGTGAGCGAGTACTGGACTTTTCGCACCCCCTCGTTACTTTAGACCAGCTGAATACAGAGGGGCAGTATGAAAAGAAGAGATCTACTCAAGTCGGCTGTAACAGCCGCTTTATTTGTTTCTCCAACATCAATTCTGGCTCAGAGTAGAAATAGTTTTTCTGCTGGACCGCTTCTTCTGCCTGCAGGCGGGCAGAATATGCGTCTCATGGAGAGCTTTTCTTACCGCGATCCCAATGGGATGCTTTGGACTGTACCTGCTGGATACGTCAGTAACGGCGCTTCTATTCCCAAGAGTTTGTGGAGCTTCGCGGGCGGGCCCTGGAGCGGCGACTACAACAAAGCGGCAATTATTCACGATCGTTATTGCGACACTAAGGCAAGGACCTGGGAAGCAACGCATCTGGTCTTCAAGTATGCGATGTTGGCGAACGGAGTGTCGTCGATGGACGCTGAAGTGAAGTACAGCTCAGTGTTTCTCGCAGGGCCTCGTTGGAATGACGAGTATATTTGGACAGGCTTTTGGGGCTGGCCAAATCGAGTTCGACGAAGGCTAATGGCCCTGACTGATATCGACGCACCCGAGACTCGCGCGGCGCAGACCATTGCGCGATCAAGAGAGGCGGCCTGGGAACGCGCGATCCTAGATGACGTACAAAAAAGCGTGGAGGCCTCAGGGCCCGCCGCTTTTGACATCAGATCTTACACACCACCGACAACTTTCGATCAGCAGGTCGCCCTGAACGAAGCCAGTGAAGTTGTGAAAGCCCAAGGTATTCTGACCCCGCAAGAACAGTTGCTGCTACCTCAAGACGAACTGCTAAAATATGAGCGAATGACCGCGCTTCCGGTTGACGACCCAGCCGTACTCTCCAACAGCGCCACCCTCGGTGAGATCGAAGCCACGATACAGCTGCAACAAATGTAAAAATGTTGGCCTTCGCTAAGCCACAATCCCCGCGCTCGCCAGCACCGCCAGCGTCAGCACATCGGGCGCAACGTCTTGGGACACGAAGTGTGGTACTTCCAATTTAGGCGGAAATAGCGCCAGGGGCGAACACACGCGCCGTTGCATTCTCACCGGGCAGCCTGCACGATTGTCGAAATTGGCTTGGAGCACATTATGACATCGCGCAGACAATTCTTGGGCGGGCTTGCTATCACAGCCGGCGCGCTGGCCGCGTGCAGTGAACATGCAGCAGGCATCGCTGAAGAAGGACGCAGCTCCAATCCTGATGCGCGCACTCTTAGCAAAACCGATCTCGATGATGCTCTGGTTGGAAGTTCTTATCTTGGGACAGGAGGAGGCGGCAGTCTCACCGAGGCGCGTAAGCTAATCGCGGCCGATCTCAATGCCGGATATAAGTTCACGGCCCTTCCCGTCTCTTCATTGGCCGACACAGACCGGGTCGCGTGCCCTTACGGTCTGGCATCACTCGCAAGCACTGACCCTGCAATGCAGCAGCGGCTTGAAGCAATCGACAACCGCGTCGAGGCACCAGTCCAAGCCGCCTTCGAGACGCTCGAGCGGCATCTCGGCCAGAAATTTGCGGGCGTCATTTTGGGCGAGATTGGCCCGCTTAGTCTTGCTGAAGGTTTATCCATTGCCGCGCGTCTTGGCGTTCCTGCGCTCGATGCCGACACTGTCGGGCGCGCTGTACCTGAAATCAATCAGCACTCTGTAAAAGTCGCTGGCATACCGCTCACGCCGATTGGAACAGCCACGCCGTTTGGTGATGAAATGGTGGTGGAGACACTCGGCGACCCAACACGGGCGGAAGACATATTGCGCAGCATCGCCGTCGTCAGCCGAGAGTGCGGTGTCGCTGACAGCCCCATTTCAGGTGCTCAAGCGAAAAAGGCCGGGACATTGGTGCAAGATAGCCTGAGCCTTGCAATGGCAATCGGCAAAGCTGTGCGCGAGGCAAAAGCGAGCGGCTCAGATCCCATTGAGGCAGCCCGCGCAGCAGGTGATGGCTATATGCTGTTTACCGGACGTGTCTCAAATACTGAATGGCGCGATGAAGCGGGCTTTTTGCAGGGTACAGTAACTCTTGCCGGAAATGGCACCTTTGCCGGACAAAGCTTTGAAACGTCTGTCAAAAACGAACATCTTTTAGCCCGCCGCAATGGCACTGTCATCGCCACCTGTCCCGACCTCATCAGTGTGATTGATATCAAAAGCGCTGAAGGCGTCGGCAACCCCGATTATACCGAGGGTCAAGAAGTCGCGGTCCTTGGTTTCAGGAGCGACCCGCTCTGGCGCAGCGAGGCGGGGCTGAAAGTCTTTTCGCCGCGCTATTTCGGCTATGACGTTGACTACGTTCCAATCGAGGAACGCCTCGCCGAGGCCTAGACCACGATCCCCGCAGCGGTGAGAACGGCCAGGGTCAGCACATCGGGCGCAATCGCGGTCATAGGCGCGATCTGGACCGGCTTTTCCATGCCCAACAGCATCGGGCCGACTGTCGTGTTGGAGCCAAGCTCGCGCAGGAGTTTGGCGGACAGATTGGCCGATTGCAGTCCCGGCATGATCAACACATTTGCAGGACCCGACAGGCGGCTGAAGGGATAAAGCTTCATCACTGCCGGATTGAGCGCTGCGTCCGGTGCCATCTCGCCCTCATACTCAAAGTCGCAGCCTTCTTCATCGAGAAGCGCCACAGCTTTACGAATATCGCCAAGCCATTGACCCGACGGATTGCCAAATGTCGAATAAGACAGGAACGCGACACGCGGTTCGTGCCCCATGCGGCGGGCAACGGCTGCGGTTTCGCGCGCGATATAGGCAAGCTCGCTTGCGCTTGGACGTTCGTTGATGGTGGTGTCGGCAAGGAATGTGGTGTGGTTCTTGCCGATCATCATGTGGATGCCAAACGGCAAAGCGCCCGCCTTCTTATCGATCACAAGGTTCACCTCGCGCATGGTTTGCGCATAGGTGCGAGTAAGGCCTGAAATCATGCCGTCCGCATGCCCAAGAGCGACCAGAAGCGCGGCAAAGACGTTGCGCTCCTGGTTAACCATGCGGCGCACATCGCGCTCGGTATAACCGCGGCGCTGAAGGCGATCATAGAGATAGTCGACCATCGCGGGCACGTGCTCGCTGTCGGCCGAATTCTGGATCTCGAAGCTTTGCGGGTCAGAAACCGACAACTGGTGGAGCTTGTCGAGCACCGCCTTGGTGCGGCCCACAAGGATCGGAGTGCCATAACCAAAGTCGCGGAACTGGATCGCAGCGCGCAGCACCACTTCTTCCTCGGCCTCGGCAAAGACCATCCGTTTGGGATTGGCTTTCGCCTCATTGTAAACGCCGGTGAGGACCGATGTGGTCGGGTTAAGCCGCGATTTGAGCGCGTGCTTGTACTCGTCAAAATCCTCGATGCGGGCCTGTGCCACGCCTGAATCCATCGCAGCCTTGGCTACTGCCGAGGACACAACCTCTATAAGGCGCGGGTCGAAGGGCGCAGGGATGATGTAATCGGTCCCGAACTTCTGGTTTTTACCGTAAGCGCTTGCGACTTCTTCTGGCACTTGCTGGCGCGCAAGTTCGGCAATCGCGGTGGCCGCTGCAACCTTCATCTCTTCGTTAATCGTGGTCGCCTGAACGTCGAGCGCGCCGCGGAAGATGAAGGGGAAACCCAATACGTTGTTGACCTGGTTAGGGAAATCGCTGCGCCCGGTTGCAATAATCGCATCGGGGCGCACGGCTTTCGCTTCATCGGGCATGATTTCAGGCGTCGGGTTCGCCATTGCAAAGATGATCGGCTTGTCCGCCATCTCGGTGACCCACTCAGGCTTGAGCGCGCCCGCAGCCGAGAGCCCGAGGAAAATGTCCGCGCCTTTAAGCGCCTCTTCCAGCGTAGTCGCATCGGTCGCCACTGCGTGCGCGCTCTTCCACTGGTCAACATTGTCGCGGCCCGGCGTAATCGGACCTGAGCGGTCGCACATGATGACATTGTCGTGCTTTACGCCCATCGCCTTGATGAGAGCGGTGCACGCAATCGCAGCCGCGCCCGCGCCGTTGACGACGACTTTGACGTCTTCGATCTTGCGGTCGGTGAGGTAACATGCGTTGAGCAGGCCAGCCGCAGTAATAATCGCGGTCCCGTGCTGATCATCGTGCATGATCGGAATGTTCATACGCTCGCGCAGAGCAGCTTCGATGATGAAGCATTCTGGCGCCTTGATGTCTTCAAGGTTGATGCCGCCAAAGCTAGGCTCCATCAGGGCGACCGCCTCGATGAAAGCCTCTGGGTCTTCGGTCGCAAGTTCGATGTCGATCGAGTCCACGTCGGCAAAACGTTTGAACAAGACCGCCTTGCCTTCCATCACAGGCTTCGATGCAAGCGCGCCCAGATTGCCAAGACCAAGGATTGCCGAACCGTTCGAGATCACTGCAACAAGGTTCGCTTTCGCGGTGTAGCGCGCGGCAAGCGATGGATCAGCTGCAATCGCCTCGACCGGGACAGCCACGCCTGGCGAGTAGGCAAGCGACAGATCGCGCTGCGAGGTCATCGGCTTGGTCGCGACGATCTCCAGCTTACCTGGGCGGATTGTCTCGTGATAAAAGAGCGCTTCGCGGGCAGTAAATCCGCCCTTGGGTTCGTCTGACATGGTTGGCCCCCTCAAATTTCGCCAGTAAACTTGGTCTGTCAATTGCACCGTCTGAGGCCCGGCCTTAGCTTGGCTCTACACGGTTGAATAGTGCCCAATCTCACATTGGTAGCATACGAGTTGATCGACGGGCGGATCACAGGCCCGGATCATTGGGGCGGATAAGTGCGCCGCCCGCCCTTTCCGAATCGCGCGCGCGCTGGTTAGGCCTTGTCCAATGGCCGCCTCAAGCAAGTCCTCTGGCAAACCCACTCCGATGATGGAGCAATATCTCGCGCTCAAGCGCGAGGCCGAAGGCTCGCTTCTGTTCTATCGCATGGGCGATTTTTTCGAGCTGTTTTTCGACGATGCGAAAATCGCCGCCGATATTCTCGACATTGCGCTCACATCGCGCGGTGAACACGGCGGGGAGCCTGTCGCGATGTGCGGTGTGCCGGTGCACTCGGCAGAAGGATACCTCGCAAGGTTGATCAAGGCCGGGCAGCGGGTGGCGATTGCCGAGCAGGTAGAGACGCCGGACGAAGCGAAAGCGCGAGCCAAACGCGAGGGCAAACCCTCATCCAAGGTGTTGGTCGCGCGCGATATTGTGCGGTTCGTGACTGCGGGCACGCTGACCGAAGAGGCGCTGCTTGAGCCGCGCCGGGCGAACCTGCTGGTAGCAGTGTGCGAGGTGCGGGGCACGCTTGGCTTTGCCTCTTGCGATATCTCTACCGGTTCTATGGTGCTCGAAGAATGCGAGCCGTCCTTGCTTGGCGCCACGCTAGCCCGCCTCGGTCCGAGCGAAGTGGTGATGCCCGAAGATTTCGAGCATTCGCTGGAAGACGCTGCGACACAGGCGCGCAGCCTTTTCGCAAGCGACGAGGGAGCCGAGCGGTTGAAAGCGCTACACGGCGTGTCCACGCTTGATGGCTTTGGCGAGTTCACACGGCCCATGCTCGCAGCAGCAGGCGGGCTTATCGCTTATCTTACCCACGTTGGGCGGGGCGAACTGCCGTTTCTCTTGCCCCCGTCTTCGCGGGCAGGCGCGCTGGGTATGGCGATGGATGAGGCAACCCGCACCAGCCTCGAAATTCTCGAAACGTCCGGTGGCGGGCGCGCAGGGAGCCTCGTGGCAACCCTTGATCGCTGTTCAAGTGGGGCCGGGTCGCGTCTTTTGGCGCAGGATTTGTCCGCGCCGCTCCTCGATCAACTGGCCATCGAAGACCGCTTGGCTCTGGTGCAATTCTGGCTGGGTCGGCCGATTGAACGCGCCAACTTGCGCGATTGCCTGCGCGCGCTTCCTGACTTTGGACGGGCGCTAGGGCGTATTGTCGCTGGTCGCGGCTCCCCGCGCGATCTTGGGCAGGTGCGCGATGGGCTAGGCGAAGCCGCGAGGCTTCATGACTGGCTATCGAGCGAAGCGGACCGGCCTGCCCTACTCGATCTTTTGCTCCCCGAACTTACCGGCCACGGGGCCCTGATCGACCAGCTTTCTCGCGCGCTCGTTGCATCGCCTCCGACCGAACGCTCGAACGGCGGATTTATCGCCGAAGGCTATGATGCCAGTCTTGACGAATTGCGCCAAATGTCGGGCAATGCGCGGCGCGCGATTGCGGCGATGGAGGCACGCTACCGCGAGGAAACCGGTATTTCATCGCTCAAGATCAAGCACAACGGCGTGCTTGGTTATTTCATCGAAGTGCCCAGCCGTCATGCAGATACCCTGATGGCACCCGACAGCGGTTTCACCCATCGCCAGACGATGAAGGGCGCGGTGCGGTTCAATTCCCTGACCCTTCACGAAGAGGCCTCGCGTGTGTCCGAAGCAGGCGGGCGGGCGCTGGCCTTGGAAGAGGCACATTTCGGAGAGCTGACCGGGGTGGTGGCACAGGCTCGTGAGGCGATTGCCGCGACCGCTGCGGCGCTTGCCCGCATTGATGTCTCTGCTGGGAATGCCGAACGCGCGAGCGAAGGGGATTGGGCGCGGCCCGAGATTTCCGAAAGCGGTGCTCTCAATATCGTCGGCGGGCGACACCCCGTCGTCGAAGCCGCGCTTGCCAAGGCGGGTGAACGCTTCGTCGCCAACGATTGCAAACTGTCTGGCGATGATCGCCTCTGGCTCATCGGCGGACCGAACATGGGCGGTAAATCGACTTTCCTACGCCAAAATGCTCTTATCGCCCTGATGGCGCAGGCCGGGTGCTTTGTTCCCGCAACCTCGGCCCATATCGGCCTTGTCGACCGCCTTTTCAGCCGGGTGGGAGCATCGGACAATCTCGCCCGTGGCCGCTCGACGTTCATGGTGGAGATGGTCGAAACCGCTGCCATCCTTTCCCAGGCCACATCGCAAAGCCTCGTCATCCTTGACGAAGTAGGCCGCGGCACATCAACCTACGACGGGCTCGCGCTGGCTTGGGCCGTGGTCGAGGCGGTGCATTCCAGGATCGAGTGCCGCTGCCTCTTCGCAACGCACTATCACGAGCTTTCCCGCCTTGCTGAAACCTGCGAGCAACTCTCGCTTCATCACGTGCGCGCCCGCGAATGGAAGGGCGATCTGGTTCTCCTCCACGAGCTTGCCGAAGGCCCTGCGGACCGCTCTTACGGGCTTGCGGTGGCGAAGTTGGCGGGCGTTCCCCAAGGCGTGATCGCACGGGCCTCTCAAGTGCTCGAAAAGCTCGAAGCGGCGCGCAATGAAACTGGTGGCCTTGCCGCCGGGCTCGGCGAATTACCGCTCTTTGCCGCTGCGGCGGCGAGCGCGCCTGCTGAAACCAGCGAAGAGGCGCTTGCACGGCGTCTTAAAGAAGCGGATCTCGATGCGCTCTCTCCGCGCGAGGCGCTCGACCTTTTGTACGACCTCAAAAACGGACTGGACTGACGCTGCGTCAAGAGTTGTCCGAAACCAAACCTTAACCCTCGCGAGGGTATATCGCGCCTCATGTCTAATTCGCTTTTTGGAAACCCCAAGATCGCGCTCGGCTTCGCCGGGGGAGTTGTGGCTATCGCGCTTGTCGCGAGCCTTGCGCTCAACGAGTTCAAGCCGGGCGCGCAGCCTGCTCCTGAGCTGGCCGAAGCCGCAGAACCCGAAGCCGCTGCACCAGCCGCACCGCCTGCCGGCGCAGGTTTTGCAGATGGAGGCGGAAGCGGATGGGGCGATGCTGGCGGTGACGCAGGATGGGGCGCTGCCCCTGCTCCATCGGTCGCTGCCAAAAAACCGGGTTTTTCGGCTCACGATGCCGCAGACCCCTTCGCCGACCTTGGCGCGATGGACAATGCGCCCACCAGAAACGCTGGTGGACGTCGGCAGGACAGTTCAAACGGCCCGACCATCACGTCTAGCACGGCACCGGGCGCACCAGAGGTCGTGCCACCGGGCGGCGAAAGCCGGGGCAGCCTCAAGACCACTGGCTAACCGCACTCAACGTGTGGGAACAGGTGCCTCACCGGTGTAGTCGTAAAAGCCACGGCCGGTCTTGCGGCCCAGCCACCCTGCTTCGACATATTTGACCAGCAAAGGCGCGGGGCGATATTTGCTATCGCGTGTGGTCTTGTAGAGCACTTTGATAATATCGAGGCAGGTGTCGAGCCCGACAAAATCGGCCAGTTGCAATGGCCCCATCGGGTGGTTGAGGCCAAGGCGACAGCCCTTGTCGATATCTTCGATGCCAGCGGTCGATTGGCCAAGCACAAAGACCGCCTCGTTGATCATCGGCAGAAGGATGCGATTGACCACAAAGCCCGGTTCATCCTGGCTCAGCACCACTTCCTTGCCCAAGCCCTGCGCAAATTCGGTCACGCGGTCGGTGGTGTCTTTTGCCGTTGCGAGGCCGGGAATGACCTCGATAAGGCCCATGACTGGCACCGGATTGAAGAAGTGAAGCCCAATAAAGCGCGCAGGATCAGGCGAATGGTTCGCCATGCGTGTAATCGGAATAGAGCTGGTGTTGGAGGCGAATATCGCACCATCGGCCAACACTTTGCCCGCGGCTTCGAAGATGGCGTTCTTGATTTCTTCGCGTTCGGTCGCCGCCTCAATGATAAGATCGGCTTCAGCCATCGGTGCGTAATCTGCAACGGGCGTGATCCGGGACAGCAACGCTTCGGCGGCGTCCGCTTCCATCTTGCCGCGTCCGACCAATTTGGCGACAGCTTTGTCGACCTTGGCCTTGCCTCCTTCAGCGGTGGCAAGATCGATGTCTGAAAGCATCACCTGCATACCGTTTGCGGCAACAGTTTGAGCGATGCCGGTGCCCATTTGTCCGGCTCCGATTACGGCGATTTTTTGCATGGTAGCAGGTCCCTTCGCAAGTGCAGCAAAGGCTCCTAGCGAAGCTATTGCCAATTGACTAGCGGTTAGCGCGTCACCGGTTTTGGCCGGGAACCCATTTCACGTCCGAGGCGCCATTTTCGTTAAGGACGCGGCCCATCACGAATAGAAAGTCAGACAGGCGATTGATATAGGCGAGAGCTTGGCAATTGATCGCACTTTCATCGGCAAGCTCCGTCATCGCGCGCTCGGCGGCTCTCGTTGAAGCACGCGCCACATGCACACGCGCGGCGGCCTCGCTGCCGCCGGGAAGGACAAAGCTGTCGAGCGGTTCAAGATTAGCGTTCAGCGCATCAATCTGATGTTCGAGCCATTCAGGCTGGCTCTGGACAATACGCAGTTCCATTTCTTTTGGTGTAAAATCGCCGTCTTCAGACGGGGTCGCAATGTCAGCTCCAAGGTCGAACAGATCATTCTGTATGCGAGTGAGGAGGGCCTTATGGCTTTCGTCCGCGAGAGCGCAAACAACCAGACCAATCGCTGAATTGGCCTCATCAACACGGCCAATGGCCTCCATGCGCGCCGCGTGTTTGGGTAGGCGCGAGCCATCGACAAGGCCTGTCGTTCCGTCATCGCCGGTGCGAGTATATATCTTGTTGATTTTGACCATGTGCGCGGCTTCTCTAATCGCCGCTGGCGCCTGCAATCACGGCAATCAAAACGATGACGGCAATGGCCATGGCCTGATATTTGATCCGCGCAAACATCGCCTTGTTCTGCAGTTCCTGCATTTCGGGCACGGTTTCCGCTTCGCCCGATTCAAGGTCGATCTTGGTTGTTTTGAGGAAGGCTACGATCCCGCGCACGAGTGAGAACACCACAAGTGCACAAAGGATGACCAGGACGGCGGTTAGGAAATAGTTCATGGTCAATAAATGGCCCTTACGCCATCAAGTTCCAAGCACGAATTTTTGCATCCTTAGTTGCTCGGCAAGCACGCGACCATCTTCGCCCGCCTCGCGCCTCGCCGCGAGCGCCGGTGAACCACGCTGTTTGGAGAGTTTCTGCCCATCTTCATCAAGCACGAGCGCATGGTGATGATAGGCGGGTGTGGGCAAGTCCAATAGCGCCTGGAGCAAGCGATGAATGTGCGTTGCCTCGAACAGATCGCGCCCCCGCGTCACAATACTCACACCGTCAACGGCATCGTCCACAGTCGCCGCCAGATGGTAGCTTGCAGGCTCATCGCGGCGCCAGATCACGACATCGCCAAGCAGATGCGGATCGCAAGTCTGCTCTCCTGCGAATGCGTCATGCCACTCTAGCTGACCGGCGGTTTTGCCAGCCGCATCGAGATCGAGCCGCCATTGCACAGGCTCGTCCTCACGCATGTCCGCGCGCTTGCACGTGCCCGGATAGATCGGGCCCATTGGCCCCATCCTCGCGCCCGCGGCCTGGATATCGGCTCTGGTGCATCGGCACGGATACACGAGCCCTGCAGCTTTCAGTCGCTCAAAAGCCGCCTGATACGCCGAAAGCCGGGTGGATTGAGTTGGCACCTCTTCCCATTCGAGGCCCAGCCAATCGAGATCGCGGCGATATTCATCGGCCAATTCACCGCGTGACCGCGCACCGTCAATATCCTCTATTCGCAGCAAGAAACGTCCGCCAGCATTGGTCGCCAGATCATGCCCAACGATCGCAGAATAGGCATGACCAAGATGCAACGGCCCGTTGGGGCTGGGCGCGAAGCGCGTAACAACCGGCAGGTTTGAAGCGACGGGAGCGTTCATGCCGTACCTTTGCCACACGACTTTATCTCAGGCCATCCGCAGCTTGTTCCTGTGGATACCCCTGATGTAACATATTTGACTCTGACCCCGGCTAGGTCATGTTTGGTGTCAATCAGTAGAGGAACAGGTGAACCCATGTTCAAAGCCGAACTGATCGAAACAGCGGCGCGGTATCGAAGCGCTGAAGAAGACGCGGGCAGCCACCTCTCAGCGTGCCCTGCGCTCGTTCTCAATGCCGATTACACACCGCTGTCCTACTATCCATTGAGCCTTTGGCCGTGGCAGACCGCGATCAAGGCGGTGTTCCTCGACCGGGTGGACATTGTCGCAAGCTACGATCGCGAAGTTCACTCGCCCAGCCTCGATATGAAAATCCCCAGCGTCATCGCATTGAGGCAATATGTAAAGCAGAGCGAGTTTCCCGCTTTCACCCGCTTTAACGTCTTTCTGCGCGACAAGTTCGAGTGCCAGTACTGCGGGTCGAAGGATAACCTCACCTTCGATCACGTGATCCCGCGCCGGTTGGGCGGAAAGACCACGTGGGAGAACATCATCACCGCGTGTGGTTCGTGCAACATGCAAAAGGGCGGGCGCACCCCGAAACAGGCCGCCATGCCCGTTCAAGAGCGCCCGATCCGTCCGACCAGCTGGCAATTGCAACAGCAGGGCAAGATGTTTCCGCCAAACTATTTGCACGAAACCTGGCGCGACTGGCTCTATTGGGACATCGAGCTCGAAGCGTAGGCCCACGCCCACGCCGACGCGCCGCCCTGTAGCTATAACTTGAAGCGATTCAGGATCGGTGTTGATCGCAAACTTGGCCAGAGCGAAGCTGACCGTCGATCAACCTTCCAGGATACGGGTCTCGGGATGATTTTTGTCGAGGTGCTTTTTCAGGATGCGCAGGTTCTTGGTGTTTGAGCGATAGAAGAAGTCTGCCGCATCCCCGACGAGCGGCACGAGGCCCAGAAGAGCGTCGACCGCGACATTGGCACCCATACGGGTCAACTGGAACTTGGAAAGGCCCAGATTGCGAGCTTCCCATGCGATATAAGCGCCAAGCGCGGTGGTGATGATGTCGCCTACTACCGGGACGAGGCCGATGATCGCATCGAGCCCCACAGGCACGTTGACGCCGGGAATGCGGAATGAGCGTTCGAGCAGCACCTCCATCGCCTCCACCCGGGCGCGGACCGATTGCGGATCGCTGCCGGTAGGGAGCGAAAAGCCCATCGTTTCGGCACGAAAGTTTGCGCCTTGCCGGCTCCCATCGCTCTGCTCGGGTTGAACAGGCGTCAAGATTGAAGAACGATCAACGGGGGTTTTCATTTTGCACTCCTTCCCCCTCTAATTGGGGCTTACCGCGAGCGCGGACAAGGGGTGAAGGCCCCAGGGGTTGGGCTGATACCCTTCGACTGAACCGCGCACGAGAGACCAGCGCACCGGCGCTCCCAAGGGGATAAAGACCTCGGCATCGGTCAGGATGGAGTGCGCCTCGATCAAAAGGAGCTCTTTGGATTCGGGGTCTTTCAGTGCCAGGGAATCGCGCACCAATGCGTCCGCCTCTTCCGAGCAAAGTCCCAGTGCGATGGTGCAATTCAACTGGTTCAAAAACCACCGCGGTGAGGAATATCGTGCCAGCCGGTCGCGTAATTCAAGGTCACCACCTTCGCCGATCCCGACACGCTGTGTTGTCACACCGATTTGGCGCCAGCTGGAGGAAAGCGCATCAAACATAAGGTCGCCCCCGGGCCCATCGGGTAGGCCAACACGGATGACCGCCTCACCGCCGCCCCACGCTGCAATTCGTTGGCGAGCGACCGCGCGGCGTTCTTCAAGGCTGAGCTCAGGCCAGCGATTGGCAGCGAGCGTGCCGCTGGAGAACCATTCGGGCGGCACGATCCACGTGGACGAGACCCAGCCGCCAAGCCCGAACGGTTGGATGAGCGCCTCGCGGTCAATCGCCATGGATAAGGCTTCGCGCCGCCGAGTATCAGCGAGCACGCCGCTATCACTGCGCACAATCAGTCCAAACAGCCCAATAGCGGGATCGACCTGCACCGCGCCTCTGGAGAGGGGGCCAAGTTCGATCATCGGAAAATCGGTGATGGATCCGTTCAGAACAAGATCCACCGACCCGTTCGCAAACGCATCAATCGCTTCCGAAGCGGGCAGGCTTCGCACGGCGAGAGGGCGGGTCAAGTCTTCCCAATCCTCGCGAGCCGGAAGCCCCCGGCTCTCTGGCGGAAGCATCGCCAATCCGACAATCGACGAGGTATCGTCGCGCTCGACCACCATGGGTCCGGCACCGCTTCTACCAGAAGCGAAGCCAAGCTCGGGCTGCGCGAGAAGGCGCAAGAATTGTGGCATCGGCCCGGACAACCTGACTTCGATCACCCGGCCCGTCATCGCGCGCACCTCGACGACCTTTGCCAGATCGAGGCCAAGCGAGGTGCCCTCCAGTTCGCGCAAGCGGGTTTGCAGCATCCTTCGAACGTCGCTGGCGGTGATCGCCTCGCCATTGGTCCAATTGGAGTTGCGCAGACGGAAAATGTAGCTGAGGCCATCGTCGGTCACGATCCAGCGCTCGGCGATTGCAGGCACGACCTGACCCGAGGAATCGAGCGCAACCAGACCCTCGTTGGAGGCCGCTTGCAGATGCTGATCGCCTGGAGAGAGCCAGATGCCAGAAACATCCAACGCCTCGCGATCGCCGATGACAGCGATGTTCACCGGCCCTTGATCGCCCGCGGGCCCGCAAGCGACGGTGAGAAATGCGATGGTAGAGGCTAAAAGGGCGCGTATCACCGCTCCTGCCTAGCAAGGATTGCGCTTTGGAAAAACGCCCAGTTCGACGCGGACTTAAATTTTGCGCAACTTGCCCGAATTTGCCGGAGGCGGCGGAGGTCGGTGTGCGTGGGAAACATGACCGGAAAATTGTGTGTGTTGTTCGCTGCTGCCAGACGGTGCACGCGCTGCGTTCGAGTTGATTTCTTCATCGAAAGCAACGCCAAAGCGTTGATCTTGAACCCAGGCAACTGTGCCCATTACGGTGCCGATGTTGCGGAGTTCAACTTCTACACGGTTGCCGCGGCTGATTTGCACCACGCCTTCGCCCATCATCCCGCCATCAGACAGGTTGCGGACGCGCACGCGGGCTTGCTCGCCTTTTTGTTCAACACGGACGTTTGCCAAGAGGAAAAGGCTGTCACGCGATACACTTCGTGTCTCGACACCGGTCATTGTCGCAAGATCTCCAATCGTCTTCAAAGCTTCGAATTGTCGAAGCCAATCACACCTGGCGCCTCCTCCCTTGACACACCAGGAACCGCGTTAGCGAGGACTGTTACAGTGGCGCGGTTAACCGGTCGTAAAATTCGCAACCATCGCGTCAGCGATCGAGGGTCACGTCCTAGAATGAAACAGTTATGAAGGTTAATCAGTCGTCGCGCGAAATCTTTTCGCGGCGCTCGTGGGCGGTCTGAGCCTCGACCGTCATTGTTGCCACCGGACGGGCGATGAGGCGTCTAAGGCCGATCGGGTCACCGGTCACTTCGCAATATCCGTATTCGCCCTCTTTGATACGGCGAAGGGCAGAATCGATTTTGGACACCAGCTTGCGTTGGCGATCACGGGTCCGCAATTCGATACCCCAATCGGTCTCGCTGGACGCGCGATCATTAAGGTCAGCTTCGCGGATAGGCCCATCGGCTAGCGACTGAAGCGTTTGGCCAGCCGCGCTATGGATTGAGCGTTTCCATTCGAGCAAAAGCATTTCAAAGTAAGCTTGTTGTCGCTCACTCATATATTCTTCATCGTCGCTAGGAACGTAATCTTCGCCAAGCATCTGCTTGGCTTTCTCGATGATTTCAATTTCTTCAGATGCCGCCGCTGACATGTGGTCCTCTAATCCCAAAACCCGTGTTGCAGACGGCCAGGCAATTCGCGCTTCCACTCGCAAAGCTGCCCGGCAAGCCCATTGCTAGGCGCGCGCTATAGGGAAGGCGTCATTGCGCCGCAAGCCAGATTCCCCCGCCACTGCGTAAGAAACACGAGCATTCGCCGAAACCTTGGTTTTGGCCTCACGCATTGCCTTACACCCGTTAACAAAAATCCCGCGGCGTTAACCAATTGTTGACCATGATCGTTGAGGTCTAGGCGCCATGGTTCAAACCGGGGGTTGGGACGTTAAAAACGGGGAATGACGAAATGGAATGGAAAGCACTTAACGAGATTGATGCCAACGCGGTAACGAGCGGAGAAATCGATCTGGCCATCGCTGGTTATCTTGCTGATGCGATGGCAGGCGATGTGGCGGCTTTATTCAATCTTGGTGTCGCCTATTCGACAGGCTCGAACGGCGTTGAATCTGACTTGGTAGAAGCACACAAGTGGTTCAATCTTGCTGCTTCCAGAGGGCACGAAGA
This sequence comes from Qipengyuania sp. S6317L1, assembly GCF_023015615.1. Classification (GTDB taxonomy): domain Bacteria; phylum Pseudomonadota; class Alphaproteobacteria; order Sphingomonadales; family Sphingomonadaceae; genus Erythrobacter. Next base: position 912,923 of record NZ_JALKAJ010000002.1, read on the forward strand.
CGCGAGCTTTTGCCGTGCCGATGTCTCAGATGAGATGACGGCCCGCGAAATCGCCGAGGCACAGCGCCGCGCACGTCGCTGGTTGTCCGAAGAACGTCGCGCAGCCTGATTATTGCATGTTCACTCACCCTTCTTGAAGGGTGTCCGCCGGTCGAGAAAGACCTGATCCGCAGCAACACCTTGGCGTTCGCGTTCGAGAAAATCGGCAACCGCTTCGCGGAAGCCCGGATCAACCAGATAGTGTGCTGAAAATGTCTGCACCGGCTCATAACCCCGGGCAAGTTTGTGCCCGCCCTGTGCCCCCGCCTCCACTCGCGGCAGGCCCTGTTCAATGGCGATGTCTATCGCTTGATAATAACACAGCTCGAAGTGTAAAAACCGCACATCACGCGTGCAGCCCCAATAGCGGCCATAAATCGCGTCCTTGCCAACGAAATTGAGCGCGCCTGCGATCGCTTCATCGCCATCGAACGCAAGGATCAGGACGATGCTGTCCCCCATGCGCTCACCCAGCAAAGTAAAAGCCTCACGCGTCAAATAAGGCGTCCCCCACTTGCGCGCGCCGGTGTCCTGATAGAACACCCAAAACGCGTCCCAGTGCTCTTGCTTGATGTCATCACCCGACAGGCGTTCAATCCGAAGGCCCCGAACCGCTGTCTCGCGTTCTTTGCGCAGGTTCTTTCGTTTGCGCGATGCGAGATCGGCCAGAAAACCATCAAAGCTGTCGTAATCACGGTTGAGCCAGTGAAATTGAAGATCGCTTCGGATGAGCCAGTCTTCCTGCTCAAAGATCGGCACCTGCTCGGGCTCGACAAAGGTCGCGTGGGCGGATGAAAGGCCATTTTGCGAGCACACCACCTCAGCCCCCTTGAGAAGATGCGTGGCGAGCGCTGGGTCGGACAGAAGAAGGCGAGGACCGCTCGCGGGGGTGAAGGGTGCTGCGATCTGTAGCTTGGGGTAATAGTTGCGCCCTGCGCGGTGAAGCGCGTCAGCCCAAGCGTGATCGAAAACGTATTCACCCTGAGAATGTCCCTTGGCATAACTGGGCATCGCGGCGAGCAATTTGCCATCTGCGTCGGTGATCGTGATGGGAACCGGGTCCCATCCAGTGCCTTCACCGACACTGCCCGAATCTTCGAGCGAGGTAAGAAACTCGTGCGACATGAATGGGTTATCCGCACCGCCAAGCGCGTTCCAATCGGTTGCATTAAATTCACCAACACCGGGCGCCAGCCTAACTGTAAGTTCGCCTTCGCTCATGCCAGCCCCTCCGCTTCGCTAATCAAAGCATCAGCAAATTCGAGTGCTTCGGCCCGCGTTTCGGGCGAATTTACCGTCCACGTCAGAACCGGAAGGCCATTTTCGCGAAGCTTCGCAACCCAGGGATTGGAAAGCGCGAGAACGTGGTAGGCGAGAAAATCAGGAGCAGCCCTAGCGTACGCCCTCTCGCGCGCTTCTTGTGTTTGTGTGTGCCCGTGCTCGTCCTCGCGCATGACGAGGCCTGCTGCCACGGTTGGCTCATTGTCATGAAACCATGCAGAAACGCGCGGGTCAAAGCTCATCACGGCCAAGTCGCCCGAATATTGCCGAAGCGCATCGGCGACTGCTTTGCAGCTTTGTTCCACATCATACCCGGGCTTGGACTTTATCTCGATCAAAAGCGGCACCGCGCCGCTTACACATTGGAGAAAAGTCTCAAGCGAGGGGATCGGTTCCCCATTCGCCTTCAACGACAGTGCTTCGATCTGCGCCAACGAACATTCATCAGTGAGCGCGTCAGCGTCGGTCAACCGATCAAGCTGCCAATCATGAAAGACCACCGCGTGGCCGTCACCGGTGCGCTGGATATCGCATTCGATCCCCATGCCCGCCGCAATCGCAGCTTTCGCAGCGGCAAGGGAGTTTTCCGGCACTCCGGCTGAATGCAGGCCCCGATGCGCATATTCCCACCGGGTCAGCCATTCGGGCGCAGTCCGCAAGGTCGTCGGCTCGGAGATCAGGAACCAAGCGCGATGACTGCGTCCACTTCGACCGCCGCGCCCAATGGCAGTGACGGCGCGCTCACAGCGGCCCGTGCATGTCGGCCCGCATCGCCAAAGACTTCGAGCATCAGGTCGGAGGCGCCATTGGCAACCTTGGGCTGGTCGGTGAAGTCGCCGGTTGAGTTGACGAAGGCGCCGAGCTTTACAACGCGGCTCACATCCTCAAGCACGCCCGCCCCTTTCAACTGGGCCAAAATCATCAATCCGCAAGCGCGCGCGGCTTCCATCCCGCGATCAAGGTCAACGCTTTCGCCCAGCCGTCCGGTTACAAGGTTCCCGTCCACAAACGGCAATTGGCCGGAAACGTATGCAAATCCACCCTCGACGACGACGGGCACATAGCTCGCAACAGGAGCTGCCGCTTGAGGCAACTTAATTCCGAGTTCGTTCAAACGATTTTCAACGCTCATGCTGCGTCCTCTCTGAGTTGTTGTGAAAGCCACGGCAGAGCCTCATCCCATTGGTCAATCCGCGCGTGGGCATGGCCTGCTTTATGGGCGCAAGGAATTGACGATGAGATCATCGGCTCACCGCAGAAATGAAGGCGTGTGACGTGAGGCGTTATCTCTTTCACAGACGCATGATGCTGAGCCAAATCATCAATGAAGAGCGCTCTACTGGGTTGAAATTCTTCGATAATCTTCGCCATCGCCGGGCCCTTCGGCCCTTGATTTGTATAAACCTTTGCATGGAGCCCGTGCGCCGCCAATTGCTCGGCTCGCTTGTCGCGGTTGGCATCGACCAGATTGGTGAGCACGACCACATCGGCCTCTTCTGCCAAAGTGTTGAGGGCGTGAATTGACCCGTTGATCGGATTTTGGCTTTCCATCTCGGTTGCGAAAAACCCGCCTAACTTTTTCCAGATATCTTCCGGCGCAAGAAATTCACCCGTCTCGCGCCACCGGAGCGCTTTTGAGAAATCCCCACCGCTGAGATTGAAATCCACGCCTTCGCTCTCTTCGAGCCAAACCTTGAACGGGGCGACCATGTGCAAGATCACTTCGTCACAATCGCTGATAATCAGTGGGCGGCTCATCAGGACAGTATCCTTCGCATTTCTATCAATTCTTCCGGCGTCACCGCCAGCGCTTCGGCAGCGCGTATAAGGTCTGGTTCGTGATTTGCCAGAAATTCAAGCGCCGAGCCCAGAACCTGTCGGTCATCAAGTCCCGCTCGCAACGCGTCGGGATCAAGCCCGGTGAGCGACAAATACCGCTCGGCCCGGTCACCATCCTGCAGGATCCAGCCAAGCGCTGCGAGCGCCAAAGTCTTCGCTCTGACAAGTTGGTCAGGTGCACCGCCTTTATCGGACGGGTCAGTGGGATCAGGGATTGTGATGGGCTTCCCCTGCGATTAGGTGTTCTTAAATTGCAAACGGCGGGCGTACTAAATGACAAAGCGAATTATGGTTGTTGAGGATAACGACCTCAACCGGAAATTGTTCTGCGATGTTTTAAAAACGCAAGGTTTCGACGTCGAACCGGTGGCGGACGGCCATAAAGTTTTGGACAATGCGCGCGGCGCAGTGCCGGATCTCATCATCATGGATATCCAGCTTCCGGGTGTCTCCGGCGTCGATCTGATCGAAGCAGCAAAAAAGGATCCCGCGCTGTGTGATATCCCCGTGCTTGCAGTCACAGCCTTTGCCGCCAAAGGTGATGAGGAGCGGATCAGGGAAGCGGGAGCAGCGGGTTATCTGTCAAAGCCTGTGTCCATCATCCCTTTCATGAATGCAGTGAAAGAGCTTCTGCCATCCTAGAGGAGCAGATTTTCGTACGCGAAGACAAGCCAGGTGAGAAACACGCCCCATACAAATGTGCGATAGGCGTAATTGAGGTATTTGTATTTCTTGGCAGCCAGCACCTGACCGCCTTGGTGAATGTCGGTTAGCATGGTGCGAAAGAGGCCTTCGTCCGTTTCAAACTTGTCAAGAAGGTCCTCGATCCATTCATCGGCATCCAAAGCCACGTAATGACCAAAGAACAGATAGTTGAAATCTTTTTTGTTTTCAGGGGCATTGGGCACTGAGGGGATGACAGAGAGCACAGCGAACAGCGATGATACGAACGCGGTTGCAGCCAACGTCAGGACGGCCCATGTCGCACCGCCACCGAAAAGGTTTGTAATCGACATCGAGAATACGACAAAAGTCGCGCCGATCAGGATCGAAGCCTTGTTATCCGCCATGGACGATAGCGAAAGCGTCTGAACCTGAGCGGTCCTGACCAGATGGATCGCATGATTTGAAAATTTGCGAGGGAGTTCCTCGCGCCCAGCCGATGCACCGTCAGCCCCGTCTCGTGCCAGCTCTATCCCGCCTTGTGCCATATCTGTATTGCCCCCATATCACCCCATATCCAAAGTCTGCCATCAGGCTGAGAGCTTGACAAGTTCACCGCGCTCAAGCTTTGCCTTATGCAACCGCGCGCGCATGTGCGCCGTATCCTTGATAGAAAGCACCCGCCAAATGACCGAAGCTGAAGTCGACGAACGCATCCGCGCTCTCATTGAGCCCTTCAACAAGAAAGGCGTGACAATCGAAAATTCCACGACATTTGCCAATGACCTCGAATTTGACAGCCTTACGGTCATGGATTTCGTGGCGGAGATTGAAGATGAATTCGACATTATCATCAGCATGAACCAACAGGCCGAGATTGAGAATTACGGCCAATTGGTTGCAGCGGTGCACAAGCTGCAGGATAGCTGATAAGAGCCATTTATGACTGACGCCGCGACCACTACCGCAAGCCCCAAGGGCGACCTGTTCTCCAAGTTTGACGAGATGATCCAGCTGCGCGAGACGATCCTCGCGACTGGGGTGGAAGATCCGTATAATCTTGTGATGGAAAAGGTGCTCTCGCCTACCCGTGCCATTTGCAACGGGCGCGATACAATCCTGCTTGGCACCTATAACTATATGGGTATGACCTTCGATCCTGACGTTCTCGAAGCGGGCAAGGATGCGCTTGAGAACTTTGGCTCGGGCACCACCGGAAGCCGCGTCCTCAATGGCACTTATCAAGGGCACAAGGAGTGCGAAGAGGCGCTCAAAGAATTTTACGGGATGGACCATGCGATGGTCTTCTCAACCGGGTATCAGGCCAACCTCGGTATCATTTCGACCATCGCGGGCAAAGGCGATTATGTCATCCTCGACATCGATAGCCATGCCTCGATTTACGATGGCTGCGCGATGGGCAAGGCCGAGATTGTGCCTTTCCGCCACAACGATATCGAAGCGCTGGAAAAACGCCTGCGCCGTTTGCCGGAGGATGCCGGCAAGCTGGTCGTTCTCGAAGGCGTTTATTCGATGCTGGGCGATGTTGCCCCGCTTAAGGAAATGGTCGCGCTGTCCAAGAAATATGGCGCGATGGTGCTGGTCGACGAAGCGCACTCGATGGGCTTTATCGGAGAGAATGGCCGCGGGGTGTGCGAAGAACAGGGCGTGATCGACGATGTCGATTTCATCATCGGCACTTTCTCGAAAAGCGTCGGCACGGTTGGCGGTTTCTGCGTGTCCAACCACCCGAAATTCGACGTCATGCGCCTGGTGTGCCGACCCTACGTCTTCACAGCGTCCCTTCCGCCAAGCGTAGTCGCTACCGCTGCGACGTCGATCCGCAAGCTGATGCATGGCGCCAACAAGCGCGCACACCTTTGGGAAAATTCGCGAACGCTGCACAAGGGCCTGACCGATCTGGGCTTCAAGATTGGCACCGAGACGCCGCAGAGCGCGATCATCGCAGTCATCATGCCTGACTTGCCGCAAGGTGCGATGATGTGGGAGGCGCTCTTGAAAGAGGGTCTTTATGTCAACCTTGCCCGCCCACCGGCAACACCAGCCAATATGACGCTACTACGGTGTTCGCTTTGCGCTGAACACTCGAGCGAAGAGGTGCAAACCATCCTCGCCATGTTCGAGCGGGCCGGCAAAGCGGTAGGCATTATCTAAGCGCAACATGGCTGATCCGGTCCTGATCGAAGAAGATGCAGCGGTCGCAACCGTAACTCTGAACCGCCCGGATCGTTTGAACGCCATGGATGAGGCGCTGATTACCGATCTGGCCACCTATTTTCGCGGGTTGCACGATCGCCACGATATCCGCGTCGTGATTTTAAAGGCTGCGGGCCGCGCCTTTTGCGCCGGGCTCGATCTTGAAGCGTGGCGACCGCCTGAGGACACAGGCGCGGTCCAGCATAGCTGGCGCACCCAGCGCAGCATCGCAACGGTGATGCAGCTTATGCGCTCGTGTCCTCAGCCGATCATCGCCCTTGCGCAAGGGGCGGCCTGTGGCGGGGGTCTTTCCCTTTTACTGTCGAGCGATATCCGTTTTTGCACGCCCGACTTCCGGATGAACGCCGCTTACATCAAAATCGGACTGGGCGGCTGCGATATGGGGTCGAGCTATTTCCTTCCCCGCCTCGTCGGCTCCTCGCTCGCCTCGGAGATGATCCTCACAGGGCGCTTCGTGAACGCCGAGCGCGCCCTTTCGAGCGGGTTTGTGAGCGCCGTCGTGGAGGCTGACGGTTTAGGCGCAGCAGCGCAGGAGATCATTGATGAGATGCTTCTGACGGCGCCCATGGGTCTGCGGCTCAGCAAGGATGCGCTTAACAGGAATATCGATGCGCCCGGTTTTGAAGCAGCGCTGGCGCTTGAGGATCGCCAGCAAGTGCTGCTCTCTCAAACCCAGGATTCGACAGAAGCCCAGCGCGCATTTCTTGAAAAGCGGCGGCCGGAATATCGCGACCGCTAGGCGTTGCTGCCGGGCGAATTCTGGACTTGCGTCAAGTCCACTAACCTAATGGGCTATATCCGGCCTTTTCGCCAACCAATCTGAGCAGCTCAAGAATTCCTGACATCTGTCGCGGAATCGCAGATGTGCGCCTCACCTGAGCTCTCATCGCTTCCGGCCAATTGCGTAAACAGGACAAAACCGCCAACCACGAGCACAACGAATAGCGTTGTAAGCAGTCCCAGATACTTATCGATGATCGCCTTGATCGGCGCGCCGAAGATCTGGAACAAAATGCCCACCAACATGAAAATGAGCGATCGTCCAGCGAGAGCCGCCAAGGTGAAAGTCGCAAGGTTCATCTCGATAAACCCGGCGGTTATGGTCATCAGCTTGAAAGGAACGGGGGTCCCCGCCGCGAAAAAGACCGCCATCGCGCCCTGCTCGCGGATGTAGCACGCCGCCACTGGAAAACTCTCGGTGAGGCCAAGCAGACCGATCACCCATGCGCCAACAGCATCGTAGAGGAAGTATCCGATGCCATATCCCAAAAGCCCGCCGGCAACCGACGCCAAAGTGCATATGGTTGCAAACCGGATCGCCTTCTTCGGCTCGGCCAGACACATAAGGCCCAGCAGAGGATGGGGAGGAATGGGAAAGAAGCTCGATTCGATGAAGCTGAAGAAAGCCAGCCACCCTACCGCATAGGGGTGCGCCGCTTTTTCCAGCGTCCAATTGTACAATCCTCTGAGCCAAGCCATTTGCGTGTGATCCCAATTAATCCGCGTGCGAATGGCCAGCGGAAAAGCGGGGACTAAGGCAGCCCCAAAAGAGACGCAACCTCAAAAAACTAACCCATTTGGTTATTTTCTATTGACATCGTGACGCTATTTGGCTAGAAAAAGGCAGCATCGCAAAAGTGTGAGTCGCTCCCGAGCGATAACACACCCCATTCGGCAGCCTCCCGCCCGGAGCGCTGCCTTTTTTGTTATCTGGGGACGGAGGAAGCTTATGGCCGGTCGCAGAGGGCCGAGAACCAAGATTAAGAGCCAACTCAAAGAAGGAGAAAACGTCAAGCTGAACCGCCACTGGCGCGGGCTATTTCTCGACTATCTTGCTGAAAGTTCAAACGTCACCCAATCCGCACAAAAGGCCGGAATTAATCCTAGCCGGGCATACAAAATCCGCCGCGAAGAGCCAGAATTTGCCCGTCAGTGGTTAGCGGCTTTGTGGGAAGGCTACACTCATCTGGAAATGGAAATTCTCGGCCGTCTGCGCGAAGGCAAGCTGCAAACAGCAGACGGCGACAAATATGATTTTGCCAACGCCATCCGTTTGCTGGCAGCGCATCGCGAAAATGCGGCGCGCGCCCAGGCGCAGCAACGCAACGTAAGCGCGATTGAAGTACGCGCATCGATTGACCGCAAGGTTGATGCCATTCGCGAACAGGTTCGCCGCGAGAAAGAGCGCGCAAGATCGGAAAAACAGGGATGAGCGAACGTCTCGATTGGATACTGTCCGCATCGCCTGAAACGCGGAACCGGGTGGTTGCTGCACTCAATGCTGATGAACGCAAGGAGCTTGATTGGCATTGGTTCATGCAGGCGCGCGAACCTCAATTACCGCCAGCAGGCGATTGGCGCATCTGGCTCATCATGGCCGGACGAGGGTTCGGAAAAACGCGCGCGGGCGCAGAATGGGTCCGCCTGATTGCCGAGGAGAATTGCGAGGCGCGCATTGCCCTTGTCTCGTCCTCGTTAACGGAAGCACGTTCGGTCATGGTCGAAGGAGAGAGTGGTTTGCTTGCCTGCTGTCCTCCTGATCGCCAGCCAATTTTTGAGTCATCCTTGCGCCGTGTGCGGTTTCCCAATGGAGCGCAGGCGCAATTGTTTTCGGCGGCAGAACCGGAGAGTTTGCGTGGGCCGCAGTTCAGTCACGCCTGGTGCGATGAAATCGGGAAATGGCCACTGTCACACGACCGCTCGACGCGGGCATGGGACAACCTTCTTATGGGGCTGCGACTAGGAAGTGATCCGCGTACAGTTGTGACCACAACGCCGCGCGCGGTGCCCATTGTGCAGCGCCTGATTGATGGACAGAAAAACGAAAGCGTCGTGCTCACCCACGGCTCAACCTACGACAATGCGGCCAATTTGCCCCGGCGATTTCTGGAGGCGATCAACAGCGAATTTGGCGGCACACAGCTGGCACGCCAGGAAATTGCTGGCGAGATGCTCACCGATCTCGAAGGAGCCCTGTGGCGGCGATCGACCATCGAACAGGCCCGCGATCCAGTTCATTCTGACGACTTGCGGCGCATTGTCGTGGGCGTTGACCCACCTGTCTCATCGTCTGGCGACGAATGCGGCATAGTCGTCGCTGGCATTGGCCAGGACGGGATTGGCCGCGTGCTTGCGGACTGTTCGATTTCTCACGCAAAGCCCCATGCCTGGGCCGAGCGCGTAGCCACAGCAGCCGGTGAATGGAATGCCGACCGCGTGGTTGCCGAAGCCAATCAGGGCGGCGCAATGGTCGAAAGCGTACTGCGTGCGGCAAACGCGCAGCTGCCCATTCGACTGGTCCATGCAAGCCGGGGCAAGGTCGCGCGCGCTGAGCCGGTCGCTGCGCTCTATGAAGCGGGCAAGGTTTACCATTGCGGCTCGTTTCCCGCGCTCGAAGACCAAATGTGCGGGCTGCTTATCGGCGGCGAATATGCAGGGCCTGGACGCTCGCCGGACCGCGCCGATGCACTTGTATGGGCACTGACAGAATTGATGCTTGGCCCGCGAACCAATCCGAGCGTGCGCTCGATATAGGTCCGGTGGGGCCAACCGCTCAACAATCATAAAGGAAATTGCCAATGGCTTGGCTCGATCAGTTGCTCTCCGCCGTTAAAGGCGGGGAGGATGCCCGCGTGCCTTTAGCGCGCGGGATTGCGCAAGGGTGGACACCGGCATTTGTCGAAGGTGGAGGCCCAAAACCTTACCAATACGAACGCTGCGTGCGTGAGGGCTTTCTCGCCAATCCCATCGCCCAGCGCGCGGTGCGGATTGTGGCCGAAGGCGTGGGGCAAGCCCCCACCACAAGCAATAATGAACAGCTCGCCAATCTCATCACCGCGACCAGTGCGGGACAGTCGCTGATCGAAACACTCGCTTCGCATCTGCTTTTGCACGGCAATGGCTTTGTGCAGATCATCAAGGATGCAAGCGGCCGGCCCATAGAACTCTTTGCCTTGCGTCCCGACCGGGTAAGCGTCGTGGCAGGCCCTGACGGGTGGCCATGCGCATACAATTATTCGGTGCTCGGCGACAAAATCACTTTGCCGGTAGAAGACGAAGATGGGTGGCCGAGCGTCATCCAGATCAAGACGATGCACCCCCTCGACGATTACATGGGAGCGGGCGCTCTGGCTGCGGCCACGCAGGCCGTTGCGATCCACAATGCGGCGTCGGAATGGAACCGCGCTCTGCTCGAGAACGCGGCGCGACCGTCTGGTGCTCTGGTTTACGAACAGGGCGACGGGTCTGGCCTTACTCACGAGCAATTCGAGCGGCTGAAAGGGGAACTTGAGGCGGCGTTTTCGGGCTCGGTCAATGCAGGACGGCCAATGCTGCTCGATGGCGGGCTGCGCTGGCAATCGATGGCCATGTCTCCTGCCGATATGGATTTTGCGACCCTTAAAAGCGCAGCGGCCCGAGAGATCGCGCTCGCCTTTGGCGTGCCGCCGATGCTGCTCGGGCTGCCGGGTGACAACACATATGCAAATTACCGCGAGGCCAATCGCGCGCTTTGGCGCCTTACTCTGCTGCCGCTTGCCGAAAAGCTTTTTTCAGCACTTCGAGAAGGTCTCTCTCCCTGGTTCAGGGACGGCACCATCGGGATCGATCTCGATCGCATCACCGCGCTTTCCGAAGACCGCGAGCGGCTCTGGAAGCAGGTGTCTGACGCTGATTTTCTTACCCGCAGCGAAAAACGCGAATTGCTGGGACTTAAAGCGGAGGACAAGGTTCAATGACCCGTTCAGACACACTCGCCAGCCTCATGGCGCAAGCCAATCAAGATGGCGCAGACATCGTGACCTTGCGCGCGATCCTTGAGGAAACCACCGAGATCGCAACCGACCGGGTCCTGGATCGCCTGGGCCTTGCAGATCCGGGCGCAGAGAATGATCTCGATGAACTGCGCGAGCTTTTGCAGGCATGGCGCGATGCAAAGGCAAGTGCCTGGAAAGCTTTCATCGAGTGGCTCATTCGCGGATTTCTTGCGATGCTTTTGATCGGCATCGCGGTGCGCCTCGGCGTATGGGAATTGCTGTGATGAGAGCGCCAGGATCTGCGCAGAAGCCCTTGCGATTTGCAGGTTATGCCGGGCTCTTCAATATCGCTGATGCCGACCGCGATACGATACTGCCCGGAGCCTTTGCTGCGACGCTCGCCAATCGCACAACGGCGGTCCCGCTCCTGTGGCAACACAGGCCAGATCAAAAGATAGGCGAGATCGAAACCGTCACCGAAGACGAACGCGGCCTTCGTGTGGTCGCGCGCATTGATCGAACGGGCAGCCGCGCGGCCCGAATGCTCGTCAAGGGAGAGGTTTCAGGCCTCAGCTTCGGCTACCGCGCGCGGCGCGCATCGCACACCGAGACGGGACGCCAACTGGCAGAGATTGATCTGTTCGAAGTCAGCCTTGTGACCCACCCCTTGCAACATGGCGCCCGTGTCCATTTTGTGACCTGACCGCCTTTTCAATGACCCCCCCACGGGCCGCCATCATGGGCGGCCTTTTTTATGCCCAACAGAAAGGCCAACTACCCCATGGATACCAATTCTACCCCACTGACTGGCTCCGCTGCTGCTCTGGCAGTTGCAGACGACCAGATGGAGCAAAGCTTCGATATTGTCGCTCGCCAGGACCAGGCCGAGGCTGATATCAAAACGCTGCGCACCGACGTTGATGAAGTGAAAGCGCGCCTCGACAAGGTTTCACGCGCCGCATCACGCCCAGCCATCGGCAGCGCGGCGGCTGCACAAAGCGAAGAGGTCAAAGGCTTTGTTGACGGCTACCTTCGCCGGGGCCGCGAGACAGAAGTCAAATCAATCAACGGTGCGTCTCCACAAGACGGCGGCTTTGCAGTGCCTCGGAAAATCGACCAGATGATCGCAAGCGAGCTTGTCGAAATCAGTCCGATCCGCGCGATCGCCCAAGTCGTGCAGACCGGCACTTCGGGCTATCGCAAACTCGTCGCTACTGGCGGCACGGCCTCGGGATGGGTAAGCGAAGTGGCCCCGCGCCCGGAAACGGACGCGCCTAACTTTGCTGAAATCGCGCCGCCCACCGGCGACCTGTTCGCCAATCCAGCCGCCAGCCAGGCGATGCTTGACGATGCGGCATTCGACCTCGAAACGTGGCTCGCCAATGAAATTGCAGTGGAGTTCGCCCGCGCCGAGGGTTCCGCATTCGTCGACGGTACTGGCACAAACCAACCCGAAGGCTTCCTGCGTTCCCCCACAAGCACCGCTGAAGACGGCGTGCGTCCGTTCAAAACGGTTCAGTACATCGGTTCAGGCGATGCCAACGGTTTCGACGCAGCACCAGACGCCAAGCTCATCGACCTCATTCATTCGCTCAAGTCCGGCCACCGTCAGGGCGCAAGCTTCGTGATGAATTCCGCAACGCTTGCCAGCGTTCGTAAGCTCAAGACCTCGGACGGTGCATTTCTGTGGCAACCCGGTATGGTCGAGGGCCAACCAGACCGCCTTCTTGGCTACCCGGTGGTTGAGGCTGAAGATATGCCGGATGTCGCAAGCGGTGAATTCCCGATCGCCTTTGGCAACTTCCGCCACGGCTATCTGATCGCTGAACATTCAGCGACCCGCGTGCTGCGCGATCCGTTCACGAACAAACCTTTTGTCCACTTCTACGCGACCAAGCGTGTCGGGGGCCAGGTGCTCGATTCAAACGCGATCAAGCTTCTCAAAATCGAAGCCTAATAGCCCAGAGCGGGACCGTCTTAAGGCAGGTCCCACGCCTTCCCGGCAAGGTTGAGTTCCCCCTTGCTCCCTTGCCGGCACACCCGCGCCCGCGCTGCCCTTCTCAATGCTTCACTCCAGCGAGAAGACGGCGGCGCGGGCGCACCTTTGATTTGTTTTCGAATGTGGGAGACCGCAATGCAGCGGAGAATAGTGGAGCCAGCTGACGTTAGCGGCGATGCGCTTAGCGAACTGAAAAGCTGGCTCGGGATTACACGGCCGAACGAGGACGCTCTGCTTGCGGACCTCCTGCACACCGGCCTTGCCATGTGCGAAGCCTTCACAGGCCAGGCGCCCTTGTCGCAATTGATAGAAGAGCAGTTGCCGACCCATTCGGGTAGGTCAGAGCTCGTTGCTCGGCCAGCGATGTCGCTTCCAACTCTCGAGCTCGTTGCTCAAAACGGTGGTCGCACCGTGATCGACACCTCGCAATTCGAAGTCGGGATCAGTGCGCAAGGGCGGCTTTGGATCACTCTCTTGCAAGACTTCGAGGGACAAAATGTCACAGCAACCGCGCGCGTAGGAATGAGCAGCGATTGGAAGGGCGTCCCCCCCGCTCTCAAGCAGGGGATCATCCGCTTGTGTGCGCATTATTACCGCGACCGTGACCGTCCAGGTGATCCGGAGAAATCCTCGTCACCACCCGCAATCGTGAGCGCCCTTTGGCGCCCTTATCAGTCTTTGCGGCTCACATGATTGCCGCAAACGCGCAGAATGATGCGCTCGTCAGAAGGCTTCGAGAGCGTGGCAAGCGCATAGCCGCGCAGCATACCGAGCGCGTCCGGCAAACCGCCCACGCTGGCGAGGTCAATTGGCATTCCGCCCAGTCGCTTTGGCCAAATTTCACACAAGGTTGAGCTCATGGAAAATCACTTACGCGCCCAGCTTCTTCAGTGGCTTCGCGATGACCCGGAGCTTTCTTCGATCAATGCGATTGAAGAAGAGGCTCCCGTTCATGCAAGTGCGCCCTGGCTTGGCATTGCGGCAAGTGCGTCAACCGATTGGGGGACCAAAGAGCGGCGGGGCCGGGAGGTCCGAATTGCGCTTGAGCTGGAAAGCCGCGCTGATGAACCCGACGCCGACGGCCCGCTGGTAGAAGCCATCGAACAGCGCGTTTTAAATCTGCCTCCCTTACATTCCGGATTTGAGCTTGCATCGATCCGCTTCCTGCGCGCTCGAAGCGAAGAGCGCGACGCAAACTTGCGCGGTTCCCTTCTGGAATTCCGGTTCCGCATTTTTGCCCCGAAAACCTGAACACTTTTACTCTGGAGAAAGAATATGCCCGCGCAGAACGGATCAGCCTTCCTGCTCAAAATCGGAGACGGGGGATCGCCTGTCTCATATGAAACCGTGGCCGGAATGCGGACCACGCAATTGTCGATCAATGGCGACCTGGTTGCCGTCACCAATAAGGAATCGGGCGGCTGGCGAGACCTGCTCTCCGGCGCTGGAACCCGCTCGGTTTCGGTCAACGCCGCAGGAATTTTTCTTGGCAGCGGCGCTGAAACCGCGGTGCGAGCGCACGCCTTGGCGGGGACCATTGATGACTATGAGCTTTCGTTTGAAGATGGTGAACGTCTTCGCGGGCGCTTTCTGGTCCAGCGCCTCGATTATTCGGGCGATTTCAACGGGGAGCGAAATTACACGCTCCAGCTTGAAAGCTCTGGCCCGGTCGTTCCGGCGTGACCAAGCCGGCCAATGCCCAAAGGGGCGAGGCGACATTCGATCTGGGCGAGCGCACATTTGTCCTGCGTCCAAGCTTTGAAAATTTGGTCGCTGCAGAAGAAGAGATTGGCTCGCTTTTCGCCTTGGTCGAGCGCGCCTCTAACGGTGAATTGACCTTGTCGCAGGTCACTGCCTTGATCTGGCATTGCATTGAAGCCGACCCACGCCCCTCTCAAAAGGAGGTGGGCGAGGCCGTGCTCAAACGAGGCCTCATCACCACCACCAAACCTGTCCGCGCGATCCTTTCCCAGGTGCTGCAAGGCCAATCATGACGGATGAGACGCAGGCCGATTTTGCTGCCGCCTCCTCGCAGTGGTGGAGCGTGGCTGCTCGATGGCTCGGCTGGCGCGCGTCGGATTTTTGGCAGGCGACGCCCGCTGAACTCAGGGGCGCCTTGAGAGACCCCGAAGCCGCCGCCGCCGGGCGCGGACCTTCGATGGAAACAATCGCTGAGATGATGGAGCGCGAAAGCAATGGATGATAATTTCGACGAATTGGTGATTGACCTTCGCGCCAACACAGACCGCTTCAATGCGGATATCGAAGGTCTGCGCAGCACCCTCGACCATTCACTTATCGATGGTTTTGACCGGGCAGGATCGGTTTTGGAGCGAGGGCTCTTGTCCGCCGTGCGTAGAGGCTCGCTAGGCTTCGACGATCTGCAGAAGGTCGCCTTCCGTTCGCTCGATGCGATTGCTGCAAGAGCGATCTCGACGGGAATTGGCTCGCTATTCGGCGGTTCTGGTTCAGGCGGATTAGGCGGCACACTGACCCAGACTTTCGGATCGCTTCTCGGTCTGCCAGGCCGGGCAACAGGGGGGCCTGTCAGCCCTGGGCGCGGCTATGTTGTCGGCGAAAACGGGCCTGAACTCTTTGTCCCGACCTCTTCCGGGAGCATTGCCGCCAATCGAGGGGCAGAGCTGCCCAGCCGCGATGTGAGGGTCGCCATCCAACTCGCGCCCCCACGAGGGACTGCCGCACCCACAGCAATGCAACGCTCCTCGCGCCAGGTTGCAAGCGCTGTGCGCCGCGCGCTTTCGGCGCAGTGAACTAGGGATCATCGACTTATGGCATACTGGCTAGCGCGCGAACGCCGCGGGCAGGACTCTTCTTTCATCCAGCGTTTCGATCCACGCTTCTGGACGGTCAATTTCCCGCGGCCCGCGATGGCTTCTGTCATCACCACAGGCGCAGACTCCATGCAGATCGATGTCGAGCTTCATCACGAAGGCGAACTCGTCGGGCTAATCTGGGCGAGCGAAGATACACTCGATCACCCGCTTCTGGCGTATGAGACGAACCGAGATTATTCGAACACCAGTCTGAGCTTCCGCTGGCAATCCGAAGGCGTGGTCGCGCTTGATCAAGTAAATGGCCCTACGCTCACGATCGAGGGACGTGATGCAGAGGGCAACCAGCAAACATCTTTCGTCAGGCTCTGGAATTATGCGCAGGGCACGCCGACAGATGCGGTAATTACCTTGCCTTTCTCGCAGCTGGAGAGCGGTTTCTCCCTACCCGGCACGCCAGTTTATGTCGGCGACATCGACCGGATGTTTATCTCACTTGTCCCACCGGAATTTGTGGCAGGCAGCACCACGCCGCTGCCTCAACGCTTCAATGGCCGCGTGACGGTGTCTGAAATTGTCGCGGATGGCCGACACTCGATGCTCGAAATCGGAGATGTGCGCCTGCCCGTCCATGGAGAGCGGCTCGCGACCGCCTATGATGACAATTACGACCAGACGCCAGCGCGCATCCTGCGCAACCTCGTGGGCCTCGGCTATCGCGGAGACTTCATCCACTACGTAGGCATGAGCCATTTCATGCGGCTTGGGCAGCAATCAGGCGCGCTTTTGGCAATTCCTGACGGAGACCTGTGCGAGCCGGCAAACCAATGGCACCGGAGTCTGTTTGGTCTAGCGAGCAACGAAGATCTGGAGGTGATTGCCTCGATCTCTTATGAACTGTTCAACGATTACTGCCCCGAAAGCTGGAAACAGCGCACGCTTGATGGGGAACCAGCACTGACCGGATGGGTGCCACCTTCCAGCCTTCTGTCCCCTGCGAATAGTGAGGCGATGGACTGGCTTCGGTCGAGCTCGGTCAATTTTGTCAATCTGCTTAACGATGCTGGACAACCCGTGCGGATGCAAATCGGCGAGCCTTGGTGGTGGACCACCGCAGCGGGCGAGATCTGCCTTTATGACGATGCCGCGCGCGCCGCTTTCGGAGGCAATCCGCCTGATATTTCGGATATGCGCGAGGCCCTTAATCCTGCTCAGATTGGTCTACTCGATGACGCGGGCGCGCTTCTGGCGCAATCGACCGCCGACCTGACGGCTGCGGTTCGCGGCGCTGCAGGCGGCCCATCCGAGGTGATGATCCTTGTCTTCACCCCGACTATTCTAAGCCCCCAAATGACCGAGCTTTACCGCGCCAATCTACCGATGGGATGGGCGGCCCCGGCTTTTGATCGATTACAGCTCGAAGATTACGATTGGCTGACCGAAGGGGCGGACGCGCTCAGGAGAGCAGCATACGCATTTGTGGACGAGCGCCTGCAGTACCCGATCGAAAAGCAGGACTACCTCGCCGGTTTCGTTCTCAACGCGTCTGACGATGAACAATATTGGACTCGGATCGACAAGGGCCTCGATGAGGCCGCCAGCCGGACAATCGAACGCCGATATGTTTGGGCCCAACCCCAGGTCAATCGTGATGGATACACCCGGCACCCCTTAACCCAAGAGGAACAAATGGAAGCTTTTGACGACGTCATTTATCCCTTTGCTCTGGGGCGCTCGACCTCGGTTGCGCCAGAGTTTTCGACTTCCGTTTCTGTCACATCTTCCGGCCATGAAAGGCGAAATTCACTATGGGCGGATGCACGGGTGCACTTTGATGTAGGGCCGGGTATCCGCTCCGAAACGGAATTGGGCGAACTCCTGGGCTTCTTCCGGGCCCGGCGCGGAGCGGCGCGCGGTTTCCGAATTAGCGACCCCTACGATCACAGCTCGAACGGGATGACAGGTTCACCCACACAGCTCGATCAATTGCTCGGCGTCGGTGATGGGACGGTGGCAGAGTTTCAGCTCACCAAATCCTATGGCACCGGGACAGAACCACAGGTCCGCCCCATAACTCGCGCCAGAGCCGAAACCTTATTGGTGAGCGTAGGCGGCATCCCCTCAACGGATTGGGTCCTTTCGAGCAAGGGAAAGCTCATCTTCGGTTCCGCTCCTCCCATAGGCGCTGAAGTGCGCGCAGGATTTCTTTTCGATGTACCGGTCCGGTTTGCCGAGGACCGGATCGACATATCAAGCGTCAACTTTGAAGCCGGCGAGGCACCCAGCATTCCCTTAATCGAATTGCGGGAAGAAATATGACACGGACGTTCTTCGACCGCGAACTCGAGACAGCTGCAACCTTCTGGCGCATTTTCCGGCGCGACGGTGTGACATTGGGTTTTACGAGCCATGATCGCGATTTGACTTTCGGCGGCATTCGTCACCGTTCGGCGCCAGGCATGGTGCCAACCGCTGTCAGGCTCAGCTCAGATCTATCGGAAGAGAACGCTGGAGTGGAAGGTGCGCTCAGCCACGACACAATTCGAGAACGCGACCTTGCAGCCGGCCTGTTTGATAACGCCGCGATTGAAGTTGGCGTCGTGGATTGGGAAACCCTGAAAGCGCGCGTGCTGTACACAGGCAGCTTGGGGCGGATCGAAGATGATCGCATTGGGTTTTCTGGCGAATTGCGCTCGGCCAAAGCTGTGCTTGAGCAAGATCTGGTCCCCCGCACCAGTCCGACATGCAGAGCCGCTTTCTGCGGTCGCGGATGTGGTTTGTCTGCAGTGCGCTTTACCGCGCGCGTCGTCTTGGCCGAGGTGGATGCGGACCTCAACCGGGTGCGCATAGAAGGAATTGCATCTGGCGAATTTCTCGACGGTCAGATTCGGTTTCTCGACGGACCGCAGACCGGCATCCCGTTTGCAATCGTGGGTGTCGATGGCGAATGGCTTGCTCTTGATCGTCCACTCGATGCTGGCCTTCTGGCCGCAACGCCAGCCGAACTTCGGGAAGGATGCGACCACACCCTCTCTACTTGCGCGAACAGATTTGGGAACGCTGTCAATTTTCGTGGAGAGCCATTCTTGCCAGGCAACGATTTGCTTGCTCGCTATGGTCAAGCACTAGGGTGAACAAATACTCACCGCGCGGGGAAAAACTCGCTCTCGCCGCCGCCCGCTTTATCGGGGTTCGCTTTCGCTTGAACGGGCGCGATCCGGAAACCGGGCTGGATTGCATTGGCCTTCTGGCATGCAGCCTGGAGGCAATCGGAGAGGCGCCTTCAGTCCCGGAAGGTTACGCCCTTCGCAATAGCGAGATTCAACGCTGGATTGGATGCGCGAAGCAATCGGGTTTTGTCCGCGCGTCGGGCTCTGTTCAGGCGGGGGACGTTCTTGTGACGAAACCGGGCCCGGGCCAACACCATCTCGTGATCGCTGCAAACAATTGCGAAGTCATACACGCTCATGCCGGGCTGAGGCGCGTAGTCCGCCAGTCCTTTCCTCCCATTGGAACCATTCAGGCACACTGGCGCCTGCACCAGCCGCGAAAAGGAAATTAAGATGGCAACTCTGGTCCTAACGGCTGTGGGTACAGCACTTGGCGGTCCGGTAGGAGGCGCGATTGGAGCATTCATCGGTCGCGAAGCCGACCAGGCCTTGTTTGGTCCGACACGCCAAGGACCGCGCCTCAAAGAGCTTTCAGTCACAACCTCCAGTTACGGTCAGCCCCTGCCACGCAACTTTGGCCGGATGCGGGTTGCGGGCACAATCATCTGGTCGACAGAGTTGCAGGAGACACAGAACAAAGGTGGCGGGGGAAAAGGGCAGCCATCTGTTACCACTTTCTCCTACTCGGCATCCTTTGCCGTCGCACTTTCCAGTACACCAATTGACCGGATCGGAAGGATCTGGGCCGACGGGAACCTACTGCGCGGCGCGGCGGAAGACCTTAAAGTAGCAGGTGAACTGCGCGTCTACCAAGGCACAGGCGACGCACCCGTGGATCCCTTGATAGCCGCTGATCGCGGCGATCTCACGCCTGCTTTCAGAGACACGGCCTATGTCGTGTTCGAAGACTTGCAGCTTGCCGATTTTGGCAATCGCATCCCTGCGCTTACGTTTGAAGTTTTCGCGCACAACCACGAAACGGTCTCGATCAGTCAATTGGTGCCTGCGGCGCAAAAGGGCACCGGCGATGTTGTCTTGAAAGACACGCTTGGCTTTTCCGATGAAGGCGGCGCGATTGGATCAGTTTTGTCGACGATCAACCAAGTCTATCCTCTGGTCTGCACGACGCATGCAAGCGGGTTGCGTTTGTCCTCGGCCTATTCATCTGCCGACAATATCCCCGTCCTGCCTGAACAAATTTCACTGCGCGATAGTGAGGACGCGACCGAACGGCATAAGCAGCGCGGCGACAATATCGGGAATGAACCGCTTGCCCTTCGGTATTACGATGAGGAACGCGACTACCAGCCCAGCGTGCAACGGGCGCTGGGCCTTCGCCCTGATGGGCGAGAACTCATGGTCGAAATGCCCGCTGCCATGAATGCCCAAGGAGCGCGCAAACTGGCAAACTCCAATGCTCACCGGGCGCGCTGGCGCAACGAACGCGTCGTTTGGAGAATTGGCGAACTCAACACTCAAATAAGCCCCGGAAGCATCGTGAAGCTCCCCGATGCGCCAGGTATTTGGCTGGTGAAAGATTGGGAATGGTCCAACCTTGGCGTTGAGTTGGGCTTGGACCGGGTCTCTCCGGAGATTGCCGGTCAACTTGCGGGCGATGCAGGCGCTTCCAACACAGCTCCAGACGAACCCATCACGCCAACCAAGATCTTCGCTTTCGAAGCGCCTCCAGAAAACAATGCAAACCCATCGGATCGCGCACTGCTCGTCGCTGCGACATCTCAAAGTGCAGGTTGGCGCGGCGCTGCGCTCTTCGTCGAACAGGGCGCCACACTTGTTGAAGCCGGTTCGACCGGCAATTTGCGAGCAGTCGCCGGTACGCTTTCGGAACCGCTCGGCATGTCTGGTGCAACCCACATCGAAAGCAATGCCGAAATGCGCGTTACCCTGAGCGCGCCAGATCTGCCATTTCAAAGTACGGACGTATCCGGTTTGGCCAATGGCTCAAACAGGGTGATGGTGGGCAACGAACTCATCCAATTCCTTCACGCCCAGTCGCTTGGCAATGGCGAATGGCGATTATCTGGCCTGCTGCGAGGCCGGGCCGGTACAGAGCCGGCCGCACTTGATGGTCATGAAACGGGCACGAGCGTGGTCCTTCTGGACGATCGGCCAATTCTTCTCGATCCCGCTCTTGCGCCAAGTGGTGGTGCAGGTCGAATTGCAGCAATTGGCCTTGCTGATGAAGATCCGGTGTTCGCGGATATCGAGAACCCGGGGCTCGCTCGCCGGGCGATAATGCCGGTTTCGCCCCGTAAGCGCGTGCTTTCGGATGGAACTTGGCATCTATGCTGGACCCGGCGTGCGAGAGGACAATGGACGTGGCCCGATGGCGTTGAAGTGCCGCTGGTCGAGGAACACGAATCCTACACTATCGGCTTCGGGCCTAGCGATACGCCTTTCGCCTCATGGGCGACCTTTGAGCCAGAGTTCCACCTATCGGCAAGCGAACGCAACGCTCTCTTAGTCGCTCATGGCCCCGACGATCTGTGGGTTAAACAGGTCGGCTCTTACGGGGCCTCGCCAGCACTTTTGCTCACCACACTATCCTGATCGCTTGGAGACAAACCATGGCAAGCCCAATCGCTTTCCCCTCAATGACCACTCACATAAACCTGCCGCTACTGTTCGCAGGTCAGGCGCAGAAAGAACCCTTTATCAATCATGCGTTCTCCACAATTGATGCGCTGCTGGCAGGCGTCGTGGATGATTCGCTTGCAACTGCGCCAGCTGATCCAATCGAGGGATCGCGCTATCGTATTCTGGCGAACGCCACGGATGAATGGGCTGGGCACGACGCGGAAATTGCGATCCGTATTGGCGGGGCTTGGACGTTCATAACTCCGCACCAAGGCATGAGTGTTTTTGATGCTACCGCACATACCTCCTACTTTTTCGCAAGTGACTGGGTCGCGGCATCTGAGCCTCAGGCACCCACTGGTGGAAGCGTTGTTGATTCTGAAGCAAGGGCAACCCTGAGCCTTTTGATCGACGCTCTGAAAACAGCCGGAATCTTTGCAAACCCGGAGTAAGCCAAGCCGGCGATCACCTTCTGAGATCAGGCAAGAAACCAGAATTTCCGCCACTTTTCCAAGAGAAAGGAGTAATTAGAGGCAATCTTGCAACAGTCGAGCGCATTGACTGCTTGCTTGTGCAAAACCGAGAAGTTAGACAGGGCTAGCGCCTCAACTCGAAAAAGGGGAATTCCATAATGCGCAATTTCGTCATTGGTTTGGCGATGGCTTCAACGGCTCTGACAACACCGGCCATGGCCCGCGAGGGCCAATGGTACATCCAAGGTGATGCTGGTGCGATGATCGTTGAGGACGTCGACATTGATATTAACGGCACTCCGGATCAAGCTATCATTTCGCACGACACAGGTTTTGATGTGGGTGCAGCGGTAGGTTACGACTTCGGCGGCTTCCGTCTTGAGACTGAAACCAGCTACCGTCGCGCTGATCTTGAGAATGTCGAAGCCGGTTCTGCTGGTCTTCCGCTCAACTTCAACGGAACTGATCAAGGGGTCAATTTCTTTGGTCAGGAAACCCGTCCAGCTATTGGCACATCAAGCGCTCTTAGCTTCATGGTAAACGGGCTTCTCGACTTTGGTGACGACGACGGCCTGCAAGGGTTCGCAGGTGGCGGTGTTGGTATCGCTCGTGTGGACTACGAAGGTCGTGTGAACACGAACGGTCCTGGTGTCTGGGACGATTCCGACACCGGCTTTGCCTATCAGTTTCTGGCTGGTATCCGCACACCTCTCAGCGACAGCTGGGACGTTGGACTGAAGTATCGTTACTTCGTGGTACCTGGTGTCGACATCATCGACCCAATCGGTCGCGACCTGAGTTCGACTTTTGTCACTCACTCGCTTCTGGGTACGCTGAGCTACAACTTCGGTGGCGAAACACCACCACCGCCGCCACCTCCACCACCGCCGCCGCCGCCTCCACCGCCGCCGCCGCCTCCACCGCCTCCACCGCCGCCGCCAACGCCGTGCAATACTGGCCCTTACATCGTTTTCTTTGATTTCGATGAGTCAGTGATCACAGCCGACGCAGCGTCGATCCTGGACAACGCGGTCACGGCCTACGCGAACTGCGGCACTGCTGCGGTCATGCTTGCTGGTCACACCGACCGTGCTGGTAGCGTTTCGTACAACGAAGCACTCGCTGCACGTCGTAACGACAGCGTAAACGGATATCTGACAGGTCGCGGTATCCCCGCAAGCCGGATTTCCAGTGAAGCTTTCGGTGAGACACAGCCACGTGTTCCAACTGCTGACGGTGTGCGTGAATTGCAAAACCGTCGCGTAGAGGTCACTTACGGTCCGGGTTCGGGCATGTAAGCTCTGGCTTCATCACAAACAAGAAAAGGGCCGGAGCGATCCGGCCCTTTTTTTATGTCTGTTCAATCTAACACTTCATCTTGCGTCGAATATAAAGAACCGACTTCAGTGCAGCCCAAGCCTCCAAAGATGAGGCCGCTTGATGCGTCTGCACAACGAGGCCGCACAAATCCTCGAACGGATTATCGGCCCGTTAGTGTATCAAGGCGGATTTCTCCCAGCTGACGATTGCTAAGCGCCAGTAGCACCTAAGCGCCGGCGCTTAGAGCAGCCCTCAAGCTTTTACCTCGATCGCTTCTCCAGCCGCCGCCGCCCGCGCCACGACGGTGCTGCTAGCTTTCGGCGTGAGCTTGATCGATGCAATTAGAAGAGCGAAACCTATCGGTGCAATCCAAAGCGTCGAGAGAACGCCAGCGCTCAAGTCATCACCGTTCTGTGTCGAAACATACCCTGCAGTAAACGGCCCGAGCGCAAGCCCAACGAGCGTTGTGGCAAGGAAAAAAGTAGCAGTGGCCGTGCCGCGCATGCGCGGGAGGACGAGAGCCTGACTGGCAGCTGCTGCCGCCCCAAGTGCGGAAGCAGCCAGGCCGCTAACTACAATGTTAAGAGCGGTGAAAAGCGGGTAGCTTTCTGTTGTGTATTGCACATAGGCAAAAGGGAGAGGGCTCAGCAGGCCGAAGAGTACGACCCATACCCTCCCCGCGCTGGATTTTGCGAGCAACACATCGGCCATTCTACCGCCAAGAATAACGCCGAGGAATCCACCTAGCGCGCCGCCTCCGCCCAGCCAAAATCCAAGGCTAACCTTCGAGACTTCGAAAACGCGTTCGGCATAAGGGGCCCCCCAATAGCTCGCGGCGTAAGCAACGAAAGCTACCGCGCCGTAGCCAAGGATGGTGCAAAGGAAGGCGGGTGACCCCCACGTCAAAGCGAAAGTGGGATAATCGCGAACTCGAAGTGCACAGGCCCAGCTGAAAACGGCGTAATATCCAATCGCAAGCAGCAGCCACTGGTCGCTGATGGCAGGAAGCTGCGTCGCAAGGCCCCCTTGGATCGCTTCCATGATGAAACCCTGGCCGGTGCCCAGCGCCAAAGTAAGCCCATGGCCAACCGTAAGCATTACCAACAATGCGCCGATGTTGATCAGTAAAGCCGCAACACCGCGAGACCCCGCTCCGAAGAATGTGAAGCCGGGAATGACGGTGGTCAGCTCACGCACAAATCCGCGAAACGGGTGAGGGTCCTCTGGCGTTGGAATACCGTCAATCGCGCCTCTTATTGGCTCGCGTAGGGTCATGACCCAGATAGCCAAAAGCAATCCTGGCAGGCCGACGGCGACAAAAGCCGCCTGCCAACCCGCAAGACCGAGCGGTCCGCCATCGGGATACGCCGCGTTCCAGCGGTCGACCACCATTCCACCAATGGCGAGCGAAATGCCCCCACCGATGTAGAGCCCGGAGCTATATATCGCGAGAGCGGTAGCGCGCAGTCGAACTGGAAACCAGTCAGAGATAAGCGAATAGGCCGAGGGACTGGCGGTTGCCTCGCCAACACCCACGCCGATGCGTGCAACAGTCAATTGACCGGCATCTTTCGCAAATCCGGACAAAGCGGTCATGGCTGACCAGAGCGAGAGCCCCAGGGTCATTAATCGGACCCGCTTCCAACTGTCTGCTAACTTGCCAAGAGGGATCCCGAACAGCGCATAGAAGATCGCGAAAGCCGTGCCGTAGAGAAAACCCAAATAGGCATCATCAACGCCGAGATCCGCTTTGATATCATTGGCCAGAATTGAAAGAATCTGACGGTCGATAAAGTTGAGGACGTAGATCAGGACCAAGACGCTAAGCGCATACCAGCTATAAGCCGGAACACTCTGGTCACCGTGGCTGACGGAACCGCTATCTTCAGTCTCCGCCGGCGCGGTCGCTTTGTCACTCAACGAATTATCTCCCCAATTGTGTTGCATCGAAAAGGAAGGCGCTGGTGCCTCCGCTTAATCAGCGTAGATCGTGCTATCGGTAATTCCCGCTTCGGCAAAACCCTTTTTGCGCAATCGGCACGAGTCGCATTTGCCGCAAGGGAGACCTTCGGTTGTGGGGTCATAGCATGACCAGCTCCACGCAGGGTCCAAACCTAGCCGCGCACACTCTTTTGCGATGTCGGCTTTGGTCATGTGCTGAAGCGGAGCGTGAATAGTGATCGGGCTGCCTTCGACCCCGGCCTTGGTTCCAAGTCTCGCTGTTTCAGCGAAGCTTTCAATAAATTCCGGACGGCAATCGGGGTATCCCGAATAATCGAGCGCGTTCACCCCGATGAACATGTCGCGTGCCCCCTTAGCCTCGGCGCAAGCGGTTGTGAGGGCCAAGAATACAAGATTGCGCGCAGGAACGTAGGTTACAGGGATGGTGTCCTCGACCCCTGATTTTGGAACGTCGATATCGTCGGTAAGGGCCGATCCGCCAAACGCCCTTAGATCAAGGGCGATCTCGGTGTGGCTGGCAAGTCCCAATTTTTCGGATATCGATTTGGCGCGGTCTAGTTCGACCCGGTGGCGCTGACCATAATTGACCGTCAGTGCATGGACGGCAAAACCGCTCTCCAATGCGCGGGCCGCCGAGACCATGGAATCCAGCCCCCCTGACAGGAGCACGATTGCTGGTGATTGAGTGGACGTCATGGCGACGCGGCTAAGCGCCAAATCGCCATTTGGCAATCCCGGCCAGGCGCCGTTCGTTTCAGCAGCTTCCGCTGTGCCTTGCTTCAGCAGCGAACTGAAACGGCAGACCAGAGGCGATGCCCTGACTCTCAATCTGCACAAGTTCACCAGTTTCCTTGCGGATATCGGTGCGCCCATAGCCATTGCCCGGGCAAGTGTACTGGATTGTAATCTTGCTCTTCGCATCTTCGACCACAAAGCGGCTACAGCCAGCTTCTCGGTGGCGCAGCTGGATAAGCTCGCGGCCTGACTTCACACAGATTTTCCGATCCGCAGAGCCATCGCGATGCTTGATCGTCCACTCGCCTTTGGAAAGGCCGCCAAGCATTGAGAGGCTGTCGGGCTGAGCAGCGACAGGCAACGCCAGACCCAGCATTACCATGCCAACCGCGGCAACTATGCCAATAGGAGAGATTTTTCGGCTTGTACTCATGTCGACTACCTCGGCTAATCTCGTGTCTATTCCTTGTGAGAATTTACACTTCCACGATGAGCCGTTGCTGAACAGCGACGAAATGTTAAATTGGTAGCTCAAAAGTCTTCGCACAAAATGCGCAGTCGACAGAGATGATCCCCGAATCATTGCGCATTTCGTCGCGCTCGCTTTCGGGAAATCGCGAAATGACAGAAGTATAATAGTCCGCGCTGCACCGGCACCCGCGTGACAGGGCGCTTCCCACTTGGACGCGCACCTCGTCCTCCTCATGGAGAAGGCGCCACACAAGCGTTTCGAGCGAGAGCTTCTCGTCCAACAGCTCATCGTGACCAATCGAGCCAGCCATAGTGGCAACGTGCTCCCAATCAGGGTGATCCATGCGCACGTGCAGACGCTCGCGCCCCTCTTCGCCGTCAGCAAGATGCTGAACCAAAAGGCCCGCAGCAACCCCGCCCCTGCCGCCGGAACGGCTGGCGACACGGATGAGCGTCGGAATCTGTTCTGACTGGCTGAAATAGGATTCGCACGCTTGAGCGAGGCCATCCCCCTCGAGTGGCACAATCCCCTGATAGCGCTGACCTGCACCGGTCTCGAACGTGATCGCCAGATACCCTTCACCAAACAATGCAGGCAGAGTGGGATTGGCTCCTAGCTCTGCGAGACGTTCGGCGTCGAACTCGGCGTAGCCGCGCAAGTCGCCCCCGCGATAATCACAAACAAGAAGCGAGACTGCGCCCACTTTCGTGTGTGCTTGCATGGTGAGTTGCGCATCGTCGCCCTCGGATTTGAGAAGGCCACCCATAAGCGCAGTGAGCACAAGCGCTTCTTCGAGCAGATGAGTGACGGGAGGAGGGTAGTCGTGTGCGGCAAGCACCTCATCAACTACGCGGTCGAGGCGCACCAAGCGACCGCGTGCATTGCGGCCGGGCACTGTGAAGCCAAGGATTTTGTCGGCGAAGGTTTCAGCTGTTGCGTTCATCGCGGCTGTATATGGTAGCTAAGAGGCGTTTCGATAAGACCCGAGCCTCAAACAAGGATCAACCCAGCCTGTCAAAGCACCACAAAAGCACGGATTTTTGCGCGTGGATGCGATTTTCCGCTTCGTCGAAGACCACCGACTGGTCGCTTTCGAAGACGCTTTCGCTAACCTCTTCCCCGACATGTGCCGGAAGGCAGTGCAGAAAAAGCGCATCAGGCTTTGCTAGCGCCATCAGGTCCTCGTTCACCTGAAACGGCTCCATAGCGCGACGTTTCTCGTCCGCGTCGGCCTGACCCATCGAAATCCAGGTGTCGGTCACAAGCACATCGGCACCCGTGGCCGCCTCATTTGCGGAATTCGTCAAGGTTACAGTGGCACCACCTGCGCGGGCCATATCGACAAATTCGGGCGAAGGCTCAAAGCCGGCAGGGGTCGCAACGCGAACGTTGAATTTCATCAAGCCTGCTGCCTCGAGCACCGAGTGCAAGACATTGTTGCCATCGCCGAACCATGCGAGTTCCAAACCGGGCAGCGATTTGCCGTGCTCGATCACGGTGAGAAGATCGGCGACAATCTGACACGGATGCGAACGGTCGGTCAGCCCATTAATCACAGGCACACTGGCATGACGCGCCATTTCCTCGATCTTGGCGTGATCGTCGGTCCGCAGCATGATCGCATCGACCATGCGGCTGAGCACGCGGGCGGTGTCAGCTATCGTTTCTCCCCGGCCAAGCTGGCTGGACCCGGCTTCGAGGATCAACACCGTTCCACCCAATTGCCGCATGGCAATATCGAAGCTCACCCGGGTCCGGGTCGAGTTCTTCTCGAATACCAGGGCGAGAACGCGCCCGGCCAAGGGCTGATCAGCATCGGCCCGGCCTTTGGGCAGGTCGATACGCGCCTCTTTCCGGTCGATCGCATCTGCAATCATCGCGGCAATTGCGTCAGGCCCGGCATCGCCAAGGTCGAGAAAATGGCGGAATTCGAAGGCCATCACGCAGCTTCCGGCACTTTGTAGCTTGCAGCACCTGCCGAAAGCTTATCGAAGAACTCTTCGATTTCTGCATCTTCGATAACAAGCGGTGGGATAATCCGAAGCGTGTTGTCACCTGCCGCAACCGTAAGCAGCTGGTGATTGTCGCGCAGGTGCACAAAGAAAGGCCGGCTTTCGACCTTCATCTTGATGCCCAGCATCAATCCCTTGCCGCGAACAAGCTCGAAAAGATCGGGGTAGTTGCCGATGAATTGCTCGAGCCGCGTGCGGATGCGCTCGCCCTTCTCCGCAACATTATCAAGAAATTCGGGGTTTGCGACTGCGTCAAGAACCGCGCTTCCTGCTGCCATGGCAAGCGGGTTACCGCCATAGGTCGAGCCGTGGGTTCCAAAGGTCATCCCGCGGGCCGCTTTCTCGGTTGCAAGGACAGCGCCCAGAGGAAAGCCGCCACCAAGCCCTTTTGCTGTCGCAACGATATCTGGTTCGATGCCATAGTGCTCATAGGCATACATTTTCCCTGTACGAGCGACCCCGCACTGCACTTCGTCGAGGACCAGCATGAGGTCGTGCTCATCGGCAAGCTCGCGCAGACCCTTCATGAAGGCATCGGAAGCAGGGCGAATGCCGCCCTCCCCTTGGATCGGTTCGACGAGAAATCCTGCCGTGTGGGGGCCCATCAATGCCTTGACCGATTCCAAATCATCAAACTCGGCATATTTGAAGCCATCAAGGAGCGGCGAGAAGCCGTGGTGCATTTTGGTCTGGTTGGACGCGCTGATCGTGGCCATGGTGCGCCCGTGAAAAGCGTTTGCAAAGGTGATCAGCTCAAACCGTTCCGGATTGCCAGCATCGCCGGCATTTTGATGATAGGCGCGCGCTGCCTTAATCGCGCCCTCAACCGCTTCAGCACCTGAATTGGTGAAGAAAACGGTGTCGGCAAAGCTTGCGTCCACCAATTGCTGCGCCAGCTTTTCCCCTTGCGGGCTGCCATACAGGTTCGAAACATGCATGAGTTCGGCCGCCTGGTTCTGAATCGCTTTGATCAATCCTTCATGCGAGTGTCCGAGCAGGTTCACCGCAATCCCGCTGGCAAAGTCCAGATAGCGCGTGCCATCCTCATCGATCAGGTGGCAATGGTCGCCCTTCACCGGACGGACTCCGCACCGTGGGTAAACTGGCATGAGCGGCGATATCGTCATATTCTCTTTTCCTGGATTTTGAGTGCGCATCAAAAACAATAGGGCCAAAAGCAAATGGCGGCCCATGAATGAGCCGCCATGCAAAAAATTTCAAGGCAGCTCGAACACTTGGTCAAACGGCCTGAATGGTGAAGGAGGCTACTCCTGCACTGGCACCAGATTGACTGCTGAATACTTGCCTCGTCGATCAACTTCGAGGTCGAACTCGAAGCGTTCACCTTCGGCGATCTCTGAGAGGCCAGAGCGTTCAACGGCGCTGATGTGCACAAATGCATCCGGCTGGCCATCGTCGCGCACCAGGAAGCCAAAGCCCTTCATCGAGTTGAAGAACTTGACCGTTCCGGTCGCCTTGTCACCGGTCAGCTCACGCTTTGGCGCAGCGGCAGCCTGTGGTGCTTCGATGACGTCGCCAACAACCTGGAGATCTTGCGCGGAAATCTTGCCACCACGGTCGACCAGATTGAACTCGAGCTCCTGGCCTTCAGCGAGGCCCTCAAGCCCAGCACGCTCGACCGCGCTGATGTGAACGAACACGTCCTCACCGCCAGTTTCCTGCTGAATAAAGCCGAAGCCTTTTTGACCGTTGAAAAATTTTACCGTGCCTTTGCCGGTGCCGACAACTTGAGCGGGCATGCGGTTGAAACCGCCGCCGCCGCCGCCGCGAGGGCCACCGCCCCCACCACCACGTGGGCCGCCACCAAAGCCGCCGCGATCACGGTCACCGCCGCCGAAACGGTCTCCACCGCCTCCGCCGCCATAACGATCGCCGCCGCCGAAGCGGTCTCCACCACGGTCATTTCCGAAATCGCGCGGGGGCTTATAGCCGTCGCCGCCGCCAAATGGATCGAAGCCGTCCTCGCCGAAACCATCGCGCTTGTCCCGACCGCGTCGACGTCCCCTATCGTATCCCATAACTGAGCAATTACCTTATCACGCTGCCCAAATTCACGAACGCTGACAGCGGGGGCAACGAGCCGCGCCAAACGTTTGCGGCGCAATCAAGAATCTGATTGTGCCTCTTTCTCGTCCCACCATAGCGCACATAAGGCCGCTATGCGAATGATTTAAACTCATTATGGTTTATGCCGCCCAAGTGTGACAGGTTCAAGCAACATCATTGCTTGTCAAATCCATGCAGCAAGACAGCAAAACCCAGCTTTTGCGAGAAATCACGGGCTGGATCAAAGACGCGAAACAGGAGCCTAACTACTGTGCCCAATTTTAAAGCCCTTTCTCAAGATGTATTCGCCAGTGAGCAGATTACGCTCCCCGATGTGACGGCAGCAAAGGCGGCGGGAATCAAGACAATCGTCAACAATCGTCCAGACGGGGAAGAGCCAAGCGCCCCTCAAAGCGCCAATGTCGAAGCAGAAGCCACGGCAGCAGGCCTCGCCTATGTTGCTGTTCCAATTGGACATTCCGGCTTTAGCGAACAACAGGTTGATGCCATGGTCGGGGTTCTGGAAAACGCAGAAGGGCCTGTTCTTGCCTATTGCCGGTCGGGCACCCGTTCGACCTTCCTTTGGGCTCTGGCCAAGGCCAAGATGGGTGATGACCCCGATCAGATTACGCAGGCAGCCATGTCGGCTGGTTATGATGTAAGCCCGATCCGCCCGATGATGGATATGCTGGCGGCGCGCTGAAACGCGCGTTCCGGGATTTAGCCTTGCTTACGATGGATATTCCCCCTCTCCTCGTGCAGTTCGCAGGGTCGCTGATTGCGATCCTTGCGCTTTATGCCCTTGCCCGCGCCATGCGACTGGGCGGCGAGCGCGTGCTTGAGAATGACGAATCGGTGAAATCGGTTGCGACCGAGGTAGAAGACGGTTTCGAGGCGCGGCGCGTCGCCATTGCCAGAGGCGGCTTGGCGGCGCTTGCATCGGATGATGAAGGAAGGATCATGCTGATCAAACGTCACGGCAATCAGTTCGCGGGCCGCATTTTATCAAGCGATGCGCGCGTGAGCGAGGAAGTCGATGCGATCATCGTTACCTGCGGCGACCCCCGCTTTGGCCCTGTTCGCCTTTCGCTTGATAAGCCTGCGACTTGGGTCGATGCAATCAACCGGCTATAGACACGCGTAATGCCAGACTTTTCACCCACCCAATATGCGGTCCCCTTGTTCGTGGTCGCAGTGCTCGCCGAGATGGTGTGGGCGCGGTTCCGGCGGCCAGAGGCCTATGAGCCGATGGACACCCTGGTCAGCCTCGCCTTTGGCCTTGGCTCAACCATAGCTGGTGCTCTGTTCGGCGGATTGGCAGCATATGTATTTATCGAGGCATATGAATACCGAATCTTCGATATGGGGGATCAGTGGTGGGCCATCTGGTGGGCTTGGCCTCTATGCTTCGTGCTGGATGATCTCAAATACTACTGGGTCCACCGCGCCGGGCACCGTATCCGTTGGATGTGGGCAAGCCATGTGAACCATCATTCCTCGCAGCACTATAATCTCTCCACTGCTCTCAGACAAAGTTGGACGGGTGCTTTCACCTTCGGCTTGCTGTTTGCGATTCCTTTGGTGCTGCTGGGCTTTCACCCGGTGATGATCGCAATCTGCGGCGGGTTTAACCTCATTTACCAATTCTGGATCCACACCGAGGCGATCGACCGCATGCCGAAGTGGTTTGAGGCGGTGATGAACACGCCCAGCCACCATCGCGTCCACCACGCGACCAACCCGCGCTATCTCGATCGAAATTACGCAGGCGTTTTCATCATCTGGGACAAGATGTTCGGCACCTTTGAACCCGAACAACGCACCGATGAAGGCGGCGAACCCATTCGTTACGGGATTGTAAAACAGCTTGGCAGTTTCAATCTGTTCTACGCGGTTTTCCATGAATGGATCGGCATGGTGAGCGACATCTGGCGCGCGCCCTGGAGGCATAAGCTGTCTTATCTGCTGCGCGAACCGGGCTGGTCTCACGACGGTAGCCGCGAGACTTCCGACACGATCCGCGCACGCTGGCAACAGCGTCAGAGGGGCACCTTGCCTGTCGAAGCAAAGCCAGTGGCTGATCAAAACCTGATTGCAGGCTCTGCCGAAGCTGCTAACTCTCCTATGTGAAGGAGAGATCATGGAGAGTTTTGACTACATCGTCATTGGCGGTGGCAGTGCAGGTAGCGCTGTAGCTGGACGTCTGGGCGTAGATGGGACACGGCGGGTTTGTTTGTTGGAAGCGGGCGGCCGCAACGACAACGTGTTCATCAAGACGCCGGGCTTCATGCCCTTCATCCGCAATTCGTCGAACTACAAATTTGAAACCGTCCCTCAAGAGGGGTTGAACGGCCGGATCGGATATCAGCCGCGCGGGCGCGGCCTCGGTGGTTCTTCCGCAATCAACGCGATGGTCTATATCCGCGGCAATCGCTGGGACTATGATAACTGGGCCGCGATGGGCTGCACCGGCTGGAGCTACGACGATGTCCTGCCCTATTTCCGCAAGGCCGAAAGCAACGAGCGCGGCGCGGATGATTATCACGGCGCCGGCGGGCCGCTCTTCGTCTCCAACCAGCGCGGGGTAAACCCGGCCAGCGGAGCCTTTGTCGAGGCAGCAGCCGAGCTTCAGTTGAAGCGCAATGACGATTTTAACGGTGAGACACAGGAAGGGTTTGGCCTGTATCAGGTGACACAGCGTGATGGCGAACGCTGGTCCGCGTCCCGCGCCTATGTCGAGCCCATTCGCGAGCAAGGCAATATCGACATCCGCACGAACACCCTGGTCGAAAAGCTCGTGATCGAAGAGGGCCGTGTTACCGGTGTGCAAATCCGGCGCGGCAAAAAGTCCGAGGTGCTGCACGCAACCAAAGGCGTTGTTCTGTCAGCAGGCGCTTTCAATTCGCCACAGATCCTGATGCTTTCGGGTATTGGCCCTGCCGGCCACCTCAGGGAACACAATATCGACGTGGTGTTGGACAAGCCCGCTGTGGGCTCCAACCTGCAAGATCACATCGACTACGTGTCCGGCTGGGAAACCGAAAGCGATGTTCCGATTGGCGGAACGCTCAAAGGTACGCTCAAGATGGCCGCCGCTATCCTTGAACATCGTCGCAGTCGCACCGGTCCAATGACCACGCCTTATGCAGAGGGCGGCGGGTTCTGGACAGTCAGCGACGGCGCGCCTGCTCCTGATGTGCAATGGCATTTTGTGCCGGCGGTTCTGGAGGATCATGGGCGCGAGAAAGTGAACACCCATGGCTTTTCACTCCACGCCTGTGTGCTTCGTCCCGAAAGCCACGGCACAGTCCGGCTCGGCTCAAACGATGCTGCGGCAGCGCCGGTGATTGATCCCAATTTCCTTGACGACGATCGCGACATCGCTGTTTTGCGCGGCGGGGTCCGGCTGTCTCATCGGATTGTTGATGCACCGGCAATGCAAGCCTTTGGCCCCACTGACCGACATCCCATCAACCTCGATGATGATGATGAGCTCAATCAATTGATCCGCGAGCGCGCGGACACCGTCTATCACCCCGTAGGCACCTGTCGCATGGGCGGCGATGACGATGCGGTGGTTGACCCAACGCTGAAAATGCGCGGGCTGGACGGGCTTTGGATTGCGGATGCGAGCGTCATGCCCAAGCTGGTCAGTGGCAACACAAATGCGCCATCGATAATGATTGGCGAACGCTGCGCCGACTTCATCAAGGCCGCCGAAACCGCCTAACCCATATCATCTGAGACATAAAAAAGAGGCCGGAGCGTTTCTCGCGCTCCGGCCTTCATGAGTTTGTTCGTTCGCAGGAGGAACGTCGGTTGGCGCAAGGAAGGGAGAGAGAGGAGAGAGGTCCTTCCCTGCGCCAAACTGTTTGCGCTCTTACCGAGCGAATTCAGGATAGGCTTCGACGCCGATTTCGGCCTTATCGAGCCCCATCATCTCGTCTTCTTCCGAAGGACGCAGACCGATGGTGAACTTGAGAGCGAGCCAGACGACAGCCGATGCAGCCGAGACCCAGACAGCGGTGAGAAGAACACCGACCAACTGACCCATGAAGGTCGCATCACCCGTCCAGGCAACGATCAGCGTACCCCAGATACCTGCAACGAGGTGAACAGGGATTGCGCCGACAACGTCGTCGATCTTGAACTTGTCGAGCAGCGGAACGGTGAAGACCACGATCACGCCGCCGATGCCGCCGATAAGGATCGATTGACCCACGGTTGGCGCAAGAGGCTCAGCCGTAATCGAAACAAGGCCAGCCAGCGCGCCGTTAAGCGCCATGGTAACGTCCGCTTTCTTATAGAGAACCTGCGTCAGGATGATCGCAACGACCACACCGCCGGCTGCTGCCATGTTGGTGTTGACGAAGATCTTCGAGACGTCAGAGGCATCGCCCACAGTGCCCATCGCAAGCTGCGATGCACCGTTAAAGCCGAACCAACCGAGCCACAGGATGAAAGTGCCCAGCGTTGCAAGCGGAATGTTCGCGCCCGGGAAAACGTTCACTTTGCCGTCTGCACCATAGCGGCCTGCACGTGCGCCGATGATGATCGCGCCGACAAGAGCTGCCCAGCCACCGGTTGAGTGGACGAGGGTAGAACCAGCGAAGTCGCTGAAGCCATGGACGCTATCAAGATAGCCGCCGCCCCACTCCCAGCTGACAACAACTGGATAGATGATGCCGGTGAGAACAGTTACGAAGATGAAGAACGGAACGATCTTCACACGCTCTGCTACCGTGCCCGAAACAATCGAAGCGGTGGTTGCGCAGAACACCATCTGGAAGAACCAGTCTGAAGCGACCGAATAGCCGGTTTCAGTGTCCGCCGAGCCGACGCCTTGCATTGCATAAGGAAAGCCAGCCACGCCAAAGAGGCCAAGCGACCCTTCGGCAAAACCCGGATAAGCGATCGAATAACCGATCACCCAGAACATCAAACCGGCAATCGAATAAAGGCCGATATTCTTGATGCACTGCGTTGATGTGTTCTTTGCGCGGACAAGGCCAGCTTCGAGCATGGCAAAGCCAGCGGCCATCCACATCACGAGGAAGCCGCCGATCAAGAACAGCAGAGTATTGAAAATGTAAGCCGTGCCAGCGGAAACGGCTTCCGCATCTGGCGCGGCAGCCATGGCTGGCTGTGCGATAAGAGCGCTTGCACCAAGAAGTGCTGCGCCTTTTAGGAGAGGTGATTTCATGAGCCTGTTCCCCAAGACTTAAAGTGCGGTTTCGCCAGCTTCGCCCGTGCGGATGCGCGTGGCGGAGGCGAGGTCGAGAACGAAGATTTTGCCGTCCCCGATAGCCTCGGTGTTGGCGGTCTGCTGGATGGTTTCGACCACTTGGCCAGCGATTTCATCGCTCACTGCAATCTCAAGTTTCACCTTGGGCAGCATGTTGGTGGAGTATTCTGCGCCACGGTAGATTTCGGTCTGACCTTTCTGACGGCCAAACCCCTTGACCTCGGATACAGTCATTCCAGCGACCCCGATGGTTCCAAGCGCTTCGCGCACCTCATCGAGTTTGAATGGTTTTATGATGGCGATGATGAACTTCATCCTTGCCCCCTTTTGTAGGTTTCGGCCGGCCATTCCGGCTCACCTCCGATGGGAGCAAAGAGCGTGCCATTTTCGCGCGAAGGCAATTTTCGCTAGGGAATCCGCCTGAATCCGCGTTCACGGCTCAGACCAATTGTGCACCTGCACAAAATTGTGTGCCCTATTTTTAATCTTTTGGTTATTTTTTAGGCAGCGTCGATTGTTTCGGCCTGGATTTGCGCAATGTGCGTAACAATTTAATCAATCTGATCGCTCGCCAGCAATATATCGGTTTGTCGCGCGAGTGGTCAGTCCATCGATGCTCGACGTTCGACCGGCCACCTTTGCCTCCCACTCGGCCGGATCAGCTT
The DNA here is from genome assembly GCF_023015615.1 of Qipengyuania sp. S6317L1. Classification (GTDB taxonomy): domain Bacteria; phylum Pseudomonadota; class Alphaproteobacteria; order Sphingomonadales; family Sphingomonadaceae; genus Erythrobacter. Next base: position 949,247 of record NZ_JALKAJ010000002.1, read on the forward strand.
GGCGGTGAGCCTTTTGAAGCGTCTCGCGTTCACCCTCGAGGCTCATGAACGGGACACCCCACCCGCACGATGTCTGTACGCTTTCTACATCAATGACGAAAATCTGCCTTGTGCCCGGCAAAAGAGTGAAACCGGCGGCAAGCGCACTCCATTCCTCATCCTGCGGCAGGACCGGGCGCCCCTTGCCGTAGATGCGCAGTATAAGGGCGGGCTGCTGGAAGTTGCAGAACATGATGGTGATGCGGCCCCTGTCGGGCTGATCCGCCATCAAATGGGCGTGGGTTTCGTTGCCCGAACCGCCCAAGTCGAGATAGGCAACCTGAGTGGGCGTGAGCACCCGGAACGCATCGTAGCCCTTGGGGCTCAGGTTGATGCGTCCATCGCTGGCAGCAGTTGCGACGAAAAACACCGGTTGCTGCACGATCATGGCTGTGTGTTTTTCGTTCAGTGCCTCGAAGAATTCAGCCATATCAATATGCTCCAACCGCTAGAGAAAGTCGCGCAGCACGCCCATGAATTTGTCAAACTGATCATGGTGCAGCCAGTGCCCTGCATTTTCGAATTCGATCACGCTGGCGGTGTTGAAATGTTCAAGACGCCCATCTTTTTCAGGATTGGATGCCCAGCTCTTCTCGCCGTAAAGCAGCAGCGTTGGACATGTAATCGCGCCCCACATCGCCTCCATGAATTCATCAGCCACATCTTCCACCTGCCACACGTTGAGGTGCGGATCGAACTTCCAGCTGTAGGTGCCGTCCTCGTTACGGTTGACGCCGTGGATGGTGAGATGCCGGGCCTGCTCTTTTGTGAGGTAGGAGTTTTCCTCGATCATTCGCGCAAATGCAGCCTCGATGCTTTCATATTTGCGCGGGGTCCGCCCTGCGGCTTTGCGCTTCTTTTCGATCCATTCGCGCATGCGTTCGGGGTATGGCGTCTGGCGCTGCTCTTCTTTCCATTCCGGAGAGGGACCAAGACCTTCGATTGCAACCAGTTTGGTCACCATATCGGGGAGCATGGCTGTGTATCGCAGGGCGACATTGCCTCCCATTGAGTGAGAAACGATGGTTACAGGACCCCGGCCCAGTTGGTGCACAAGCTGCGCCAGGTCATAGACCATATCGTTCGAGGTGTAATTGCCGTCCGAAACCCAGTCGCTGTCGCCGTGACCGCGATGGTCCATCGCGACCACGTGGTAGTCTTTGGCAAGTTCCTGGGCCGCCCAATCCCAGCTGCGCGCATGATCGCGCCCGCCGTGCACAAGCACCAGAGGCGGCGCGTCGTGGTTGCCCCAATCGACATAATTCAATTTGAGGCGCTGTGAGATGAAGCTTTGGGAAGTGGGGCCTGTTTGGGTCATGCAACCCCAATGCCGCGAACGGCCAAGCCTCGCAAGTTACCTTTCCTTTGTGGCGGAAAAAGTAAGCTCGGGGTTCTTTTCAACCTGATAATTCACGTCCCACGGGCTCTTGGCCATGAACACCAGGTCTCCATCGCGGTCACGCGCAAGGTTTGCGCGGTTGAAGCTTTCAAAATCATCGAGGGCTTTCGCATCGCCCTTGAGCCAACGCGCAGTGGCGAACGGCGACGCTTCAAGCGCCGCTTCCACCTTATATTCTGCGGAAAGCCGCGAAATGAGCACTTCTAACTGAAGCTGGCCGACAACGCCGACGATATGTTGCGCGCCGATCTCGGGATAGAAAACCTGTATGACGCCCTCTTCCGAAAGATCGTCCAGGGCCTTGCGCAATTGTTTGGTCTTGGTCGGATCTTTCAATTGCACCCGCCGCAAGATTTCCGGCGCAAAGTTTGGCAGCCCCGTGAACCTCAGCTGGTTCTTCTCCGACAGCGTATCGCCCACACGCAATGTGCCGTGGTTGGGAATGCCGATGATATCGCCTGCCTCTGCAGTGTCCGCAATCTCGCGATCCTGCGCGAAAAACAGGATGGGCGAATGGATCGCAATCGGCTTGCCCAAACCCGACGGCGTCAGCTTCATGCCGCGTTTAAACGTGCCCGACACCTGACGCATAAAAGCGATGCGATCCCGGTGGTTCGGATCCATGTTCGCCTGCACCTTGAAGATGAAGCCGGTGACTTCATTATGATCGGGCTCGACCCGCTCTTCGCCTGCGGGCTGGGAACGGGGTGGCGGCGCGAAATCGGCGATGGCTTCGATCAGTTCGGTAACGCCGAAATTCTTGAGCGCAGAACCGAAATAGACAGGCGTCAAATCGCCATTGCGATAGGCTTCCAAGTCGAATTCGGGATAGCCGATCTTGGCCAGTTCGACGTTTTCGGCGACCTCTTCGGGTAGGTCGAAGTCTGCAACCCGCTTGCCTTTGAACTCGCGCGATGGCCCCTCAGGCACGACCACTTCGCCGCTCGCAAAGTCGAGAATGCCCTGAAATTCGCCGCCCATGCCCACCGGATACATTTGCGGCGACACGTCGAGTGCAAGCATGTCGGCAATCTCGTCGAGCAGCTCGAAGACCGGCCGACCTTCGCGGTCGACCTTGTTGACGAAGGTGATGATCGGAACGGAACGAAGGCGGCAAACCTCGAAGAGCTTGCGCGTCTGCGGCTCGATACCCTTGGCCGCGTCAATCACCATCACCGCCGAGTCCACGGCGGTCAGCGTGCGATAGGTATCTTCAGAAAAGTCCTCGTGCCCCGGCGTATCGAGCAGGTTGAACGTGACGCCGTCGCGCTCAAACGTCATAACCGATGAGGTAACGGAAATCCCGCGCTGCTGCTCGATCTTCATCCAGTCAGAGCGCGCACGCCGCTGGTCGCCGCGCGCCTTCACCTCACCCGCAAGGTGGATCGCGCCGCCTTGCAAGAGGAGCTTTTCGGTGAGCGTCGTCTTACCGGCGTCAGGGTGCGAGATGATCGCGAAAGTGCGGCGATTGGAAGTCATGGTGGCGCGCGGCTACCAGCCACCCGCCCCATGGTCTAGCTAAATGTGGGGTACGCTCAGCGCATGTGCGCGCCAAGGAGCCACATCTGCTTGTCGATCAAAGTTGTGACTTCGATCAGCATATCCTGTGTCACCGGATCATCGCCTACAGTTCCGATCCGCGTGCCCAAACGGTCCGACACCGTTTTGAGCTGTCCAGCAAGCATGGCAACCGCTTCAACATCGCGAATTTCGCTCGCTCGCATTTCAGTTAATTGCGCGCGCTCACCGATGCTGCTGGGTCGGCCATCGGCAGGATAGCCCAGCTGGCGCGACCGCTCTGCGATCGAGTCGACCAGCGGGCCGTACGCTTCATAAAAATGCCCGAGAAGATCGTGCACCTGATAGAATTCCTCACCAACAGCATTCCAATGCGCCTGCTGGGTATTGTGCGACAGCGCGATAAGCTCGGCCAACGTCGCATCGAGAGCTTGCTGCGAGGCCGGGCGCTCTGCTTGCGACAGTGCGACTGGCTCCGACTGGGCGTGGGCGCTGACTGGAATGAGGGCGAGCGAAAGGGATGCCGCAATTGCGGGTTTCATCATGAAAAGTCTCCGTGTTTTGAGTTCTTCAAAAAGACTGTTCACGCGGCCAATCGTTCCATTAGCCTCGTTTTAAAGGTCTTGCGCCAATTACAGCACCGGATTCTGAAATCGAAGGTTCAATAGATGAAATTTCGCGCACTTGTTCTTGCCAGCATTGGAGCCTTGGCTCTTGCAGCCTGCGGGCAATCGGGCACCTATTACGAAAAGTCGCCCGAACAGGTGATGAAAGCGATTGAAAAAGTGCGCGTCCCAACAGCGTTAATGGGGCGCAGCATCAATAACTTTCGGGTGTCACGCCCACTCGACGATACGGTTCTGATTGTCCTCACCGATTCACGCGGCAAAGAGCTTTATCGCATCGTCAATCAGGTGGAGGCCGATGGCGCCGGCTCGCGCGTCATCACTCAAGCACAGACCCCTGATGGTAAGGCGCTGAATGCAAAGCTGGACAGCCATCACGCCAATATGATGAACCAGTTCACCAATGAAATCGTCGCATCCGCCATTGAAGGGCGTTCATTCGATATGATGTTCGCAACCAACCCTGCTGCCAAAGCCATGATTGGAAACAATCCGGAGATGCAGACTCACATCCAGGCATCAAACGAGGCCATGCTCGCCATTTCCGAGATGGAGCAAGATATCGAGCAGATGAGGTTCGAGAAGAAATACGGCGATGATTGGGGCAAGTCCGCTGGCAGCGAACAAGGTGGCTGGGGCAACTAAACGCCCCAGGCCGACCGGTCCAAATACCAGCTCGCCCGATCAACCGCGCAGTTCTGCTCCGACTTTTTCCGCAGCAGTAACAACCGTATCAGCGATGGCTTTGAGTTCCTTGTCCTTGAAGCTCTTTTCCTGCGGCTGAAGCGTCACTTCGATCGCGATGGATTTCTTGCCCTCGGGTACACCTTCGCCCGTGAACACGTCGAAGACGCGCGCGGCGGTGATGTTCGTCTTATCCGATCCGCGCACCGTTTTGAGCAAGTCTTCGGCGGCAAGGTCAGCGGGCACGAGGAATGCGAAGTCGCGTGTCACCTCTTGCAGCGCAGGCGGCGTGAAGCTCGGGCGGGCGAAACTTACGGGACCTTTGCTCGCCTTCTTCGCGGGGATCGCGTCGAGGAAAAGCTCGACCGCTGCGACGGGCCCATCCATATCAAACGCCTTGAGCGTTGCCGGGTGGATCATGCCAAACCGTGCGAGCACGTTCTTCGGCCCAAGGCGCAGGGTTGCCGATTGGCCGGGGTGGAACTGTTCGCCAGCCTCGCCCATCACCATCAACCGAGCGGTTGGAGCGCCCGCGGCCTCAAGCAGAGTTATCGCTGCGGCTTTGGCGTCATAGGCATCAAAGCTCGTCGCCTTGCCATTCGCCCAGCCGCGCTGCGTCTTCTCGCCAGCGAGTACCACGCCAAGGGTCGCACGCTCATCGCTCGCGTCGCCTTTGCCTTTGAAATAGCGACGGCCAAGTTCGAACACGCGGGTCACGCCCGCGCCACGGTCGGCATTGCGTTTCGCCGCCAGCAAAAGCCCCGGGATAAGCGAGGGACGCATGACTTTCATGTCCTCGCTGATCGGGTTGCTCAGCTTCCAGAGGTCATCTGTAGCCGTGAAATGTTCGGCCACGTCCTCAGGCAGGAACGACCAGGTGATCGCTTCATCGAGCCCACTGCCAGCCGCAGCCCGGCGCAATTTGCGCTCAAGCATTTGCTGGGGGCTGGCGGTCGGACGCGCTACACCATCGACGCGCGGCAGAGCGACGCTTTCGACTTTATCAAGGCCGTGGATACGCACGACCTCTTCGACCAGGTCCGCAGGTCCCTCGATATCATTGCGGCGAAGCGGGCAAGTGACCTGCCAATCATCCGCAACCTCAAAGCCAAGCTTTTCAAGGATTGCACGCTGCTCGTCGTCGGCGACCTCCACGCCGCCAAGGCGTTTGGTCAGGCCGGTGTCGAAAGCGACAATCTTCGCCTCGCTTGGCGGCGATCCAGCGCGGATTGCTTCGCTAGCCGTGCCGCCGGCAAGTTCGACGATCAGGCCCGTCAGAAGGTCAAGCCCCTCGTCCAGAAACTCAGGGTCAACTCCGCGTTCAAAGCGCGTGCGCGCATCGGTCGCAAGGCCGAGCTTTCGGCCCGTCACGCCGGTCGTGGCGGGGTCGAAGAACGCGATTTCGAGAAGAACGTCGGTGCTGTCGTCCTGTACGCCCGTTTCTTCACCGCCCATAATGCCGCCGATGCCTACGACCTTCGCCTCATCGGCAATCGCGGTCATGGTGTCATCGAGCGTATAGGTCTTCTCGTTCAAGGCGAGCAGTTCCTCACCCGTCTCCGCCTTGCGCGCACAAAGCGAGCCTTGCAGTTTTGCAAGGTCATAAACGTGCGCAGGACGCCCAAAGGCGAGCATCAGATAATTGGTAAGGTCAACGAGCAGCGAGATCGGCTTTTGCCCCGCAGACTTCAAACGCTGTTGCAGCCAGTCGGGCGATGGACCGTTTGTAACGCCCTTGATCACGCGGCCATAGAAGGCAGGACAGCCTTCGGGATCATCCGTTCTCACCTCGACCGGGCAGTCACCGGAAGCGTCGAAAGATGGAATTGCGACAGGCTTGAGCGTGCCAAGGCCGGCCGCCGCCAGATCGCGTGCAATCCCATAAATGCCCATGCAATCAGGGCGATTGGGCGTGATGGCAACGTCGATAATCGGTGAGGAGCCTTGATAATCGGCAAAGCTGTGACCGACGCTCGCATCGTCAGGCAGTTCTATGATCCCGTCATGATCTTCGCCCAAATCAAGCTCGCGCGCAGAACACATCATGCCGGTGCTCTCGACACCGCGAATGGCGGCTTTGCGAAGCTCCATGCCGTTTGATGGCACCACTGCGCCGGGAAGGCCAAGTACGCCTTTCATCCCTGCGCGTGCATTGGGCGCGCCGCACACCACCTGCACCGGATCACCTTCGCCGGTATCGACGCTGAGCACCTGAAGCTTGTCCGCATCGGGGTGCTTTTCCGCTGTCAAAACATGGGCAACGCGGAAACCAGCGAGGCTTTCGGAAGGATCTTCGACGCCCTCAACCTCAAGCCCGATTGCGTTCAACGCATCGGTGATTTCCTGAAGGCTCGCTTCGGTTTCGAGGTGGTCTTTCAACCATGTGATCGAGAACTTCATGGGCGCACTCCCACACCTGCGGAAAGCGTCGGTTGATCGAATGGTGAAAAGCCGTAGTGGGCGAGCCAGCGCGGATCGCCGTCAAAGAAAGCGCGCAAATCGTTCATTCCGTATTTCAACATGGCAATGCGGTCGATGCCGAGGCCAAAGGCGAACCCTTGATATTTGTCGGCATCGATCCCTGCGAATTCTAGTACGCGGCGATTGACCATGCCGCTGCCGCCCAATTCCATCCAGTCGTGGCCATCATCGTCGCCATGGCCACCCACGACACGGCGGTCGCCTTCGTTGGAGTAGCCTACATCGACCTCGACCGAAGGTTCCGTGAAGGGGAAGTAGGAGGGGCGAAGACGCAGGACGATGTCTTCGCGCTCGAAGAAGGCTTTGAAGAATGTCTCCAGCGTCCATTTAAGGTGGCCGAGGTGAATGTCCTCATCCACCACGAGCCCTTCGACCTGATGGAACATCGGCGTGTGGGTCGCATCGGAATCGGAGCGATACACACGGCCCGGCGCGATCAGGCGAATGGGCGCGCCTTGTTCTTTCATCGACCGGATCTGCACCGGCGATGTGTGGGTGCGCAGCAACATGGAGGCCCCGTCAGATGCCTTGTCCGGGAAATAGAACGTATCGTGCATCGCGCGCGCGGGATGGCTTTCATCCATGTTGAGCGCGGTGAAATTGTGCCAGTCGTCCTCAATCTCGGGACCAGTTGCCACCGAAAAGCCTAGATCAGCGAATATCTCTGCAAGTTCGTCCATCACCTGGCTTACCGGGTGGATGGAACCCTTGGGTTGTTCAGGCGCTGGAAGCGTCAGGTCAATCGTCTCGGCTGCCAGCTGCGCTTCAAGAGCGGATGCCTCGAGCTTCGCCTTCTTCGCCTCAATCGCCTCGGCCACTTCGCCGCGCACGGCCTGGATCGCGGGCGCTGCCTCTTTGCGCTCGTCCGGGCCCATTTGCCCGAGCGTCTTGAGCGCCAGGCTCACCCAGCCTTTTTTGCCGAGTGCAGCAACGCGCTGCTCCTCGAGCGCATCAAGGGTCGGGCTTGCTTTGATTGCCGCAAGGGCGGATTGTTTCTGATCTGTCAGTTCGGTCATCAAATCTGCTTTCAATAAGCCGCGTCCGCTAGCGAGATTTGCGCAGCGATGCCAGCCACCTTTTCCCGACGGCAGCGATTAGCCTCGATTCGGGTCGTGAAGCACTTGCACCGCCTCGCCCGCTATCGCCATTCTCGCCTGCGCGGCGGCCATCAAAATCGGCTTGTCCAGTTTTGCATATTCGGTCGGGCCCATACCCATAAAACGTTTGAAATCGCGAACGAAATGGGCCTGATCGTGATACTGCTCGTCGAGGGTGCTGAGCCATTTCAGCGAGGGATCGAGCATGAATTGCGCAAGGCTTCGCAAGAAACGTTGCCGGCGAAGAAGCAGTTTCGGCGTAAATCCGAAAGCGCGCTTCGAGAGCCGTTCAAGCGAACGAATGTTCATGCCGGTGCGATCTGCCAACTCGCTCACCATCGCCAGCTTGGGATCGACCAGAGCCGAACTGACCCTTTCAATCGCACGCATATCGTTGGTCTGGCGAAGGGCAATTGCCTCCATATGCCCCTCGATCAGGGCAAGCTCTTCGGCGAAACCTCCGTCGCTCTTCGCCAGGCTTTGCGCAAGCGGGCGAAACGCTGCGAAGGCTGGCTCACTTGCCCCGTCGGCAATCCGGTCGGCATAATCGCTGGCTTGCGCGGCAAAGAACGCCGCCCAGCCAAGCGGCATAAGACCGATGCCCCAGCTTCTGCCCGAGCCCATGCGAAATTGCGGCGAACACGACGTCGGTCCGGTGACAGAGAATTCAGGCACTGGCTCGAAAGGCCCGCCGTTGATCGCGCAATGCGCCGGATCTTGGCCAAGAAAGCGAATGTTTGCCCATTCGGGGTGAAGGCGGTCCTCGACCTGTCCCTCATCAGGCGATGCGACCACTTGCGTGTAGTAATAGGTCGTCACAAAGGGCTTCAGCCGCGCGCTGGGCAAGGCGAAGCGGATCGTGACCGAGCTGCCTGTTTTTGCATGCATGACCTTGTGCCTTGGCTCGCCCTAATCCGCGCTATCGCTCGATTGCCTCGGCGCATCGAGCGCCTGCGCCGCGCTGCCCCAGATGCGGGCTCTTGCCTCGATGAAAGAGGCAAGGATCGGGTGATCGAGGCTTGCGTATTTGCTGGGCGTCATTGTCATGAACTCGCTGAACTCGCGGGTGAATTGGGCCTGATCGTGATACTCTTCGTCCATCGATTGTGTCCACAAGGCGCCGCTGTGCAGCATGTAACTGGCAAGGCTTCTGGTGAAGCGTTGACGGCGCATAAGGCGCTTGGGGGTGAAGCCGAAATACCGCCGGCACACCCGCTCAAGCGTGCGAATGCTCATTCCGCACGCCTCGGCGAGGCTCGCGACAGCGAGGTGATCGCCATTGACCAAGGCGTTATGCACCCGAACAATCTTGGCCTCGTCGCGCGTGGGTCGCATCAGGCGCTTCATCACTTTAATGATCGCGGCAAGCTGCGCTTTGGGATCGGCATCCGGGTCACACAAGGTATCGCTCAGGCAATCGAACTGTGCAAATTGCGCATCTGCTGCGCCATCACAAAGCGCGTTGCGATAGTCAAAGGCGTCCGCATTGATGAGGCGCGCCCAACCAAGCGGCAGGAGGCCAATGCCCCACATGCGCGAGGTGCCAATGCGGAAATGACACGCCTCGGAGCTTGGCCCTGTCACCACGAAGCGAGCGCCCGAAAGGCTGTAATCGCCGATCTGGGAGGTCGGACACGAACCGCCAAAAAAGCGCAAATTCGCCCACTCTGGCTGAAGGTAATCCTCAACCTCGCCGCCACCGGGCACGTCAAGCTCGAGCTGATAGAAGGTTGTAAAGCACCCATCAAACTGAGCGGGCGGCGCGTGGAAATGCGCTCTAACGGATTGGTGCGTGCTGTTTGGCCGCTCAGCGACCGCACCCCGTCCAGAATTGAAAGTATCCTCCGCGCCCATGGCACGTGTGTGCAGCAACTGTCCGATAACTACAAGATTTGTGTCGCCGTTCTACAATCCGGAACGCCAGACAAACAAAGGGGCCGCGACGCTTTGCCAGCGCCGGGCCCCTTGTTTTTTCTTTGCATGCCGCCGAACCGATCGGCTGGCCTTGGCTTACGCTGGAAGCGCTTCTTTCGCCTGAGCGATGATCGTTTTGAACGCCGCTTCTTCGTTCATGGCAAGATCGGCCATGACTTTGCGGTCAAGCTCGATCCCGGCGAGTTTCACGCCGTGCATGAATTGCGAGTAGGTGAGGCCTTCGGCGCGCACTGCTGCGTTGATGCGCTGGATCCAAAGCGCGCGGAAAGACCGCTTCTTAACCTTGCGGTCGCGATAGGCGTACTGGCCTGCTTTTTCGACTGCCTGACGGGCAATACGGATGGTATTCTTGCGGCGGCCGCGGTAACCCTTGGCCTGTTCAAGAAGACGCTTGTGTTTCTGGCGCGTGGTAACGCCGCGTTTAATGCGTGGCATATCTCAAGTCTCCTTAAATCGCGATCAATCGAGCCCGTAAGGGGCCCATTTCTTCACTGTCTTCGCATCCGCATCGGCTGCGAGAGTGGTACCGCGGTTTTGACGGATATACTTTGCATTGTGGCTGATCAGACGGTGGCGCTTACCAGCTACACCGTGCTTGACCTTGCCGGTTGCGGTGATTTTGAAGCGCTTCTTCACACCGCTTTTGGTCTTAAGCTTGGGCATTTTCATCTCCTTCAATAGAGACACGTTGGACCAGCCCTGGCAGCCCTTGTCGCCAGGCCGGACTCGCAAATTCGTGTCAGTGAGGCGCGTCACATAGCGATTTTCGGGGGCAATGCAAGCGATTCGGGCACCGCGCCAGCGTGGGTTTAGTTGATGAAACGCAGCCTTGGCGCAGGGTCAATCAAGAACCGAAAGTTGCGCGTGGTGACAGAACGGCTCCGCCTGCAAGTGTGACGCGCATCAGCGATGTAGGAAAGCGGTATCTCTACCCGCCTGAATAGGCCCCTCCAGAATAGCTTGGCCGCCCCGTCTCGGTCAGCCACTGCGCAAAGTTCCCACTCGCAATGGGCTCAGACCCTTCCGGCAACTCATCGGTCCAGATGTAGGCATCGGCCAGCGTCTCGCCATATCCGTCCCAGCCATCAACGGGCACCGGTTGGCGCGTGTAGCTCTCGCCCTCGAACGCATCGACAGGCCCCATGTCCACATGGCTCGCCTCGTAGATTGTGCCGTGAACAATCGTCGAATAGCGCGCCTGTGTCAGGATAAGCGCAGGGAACCACTCGCCTTCAAAGGGGATCGCATAAAGCGCCCCTTGCGTCGTCGCAGGCGCTCCCATGCCGAGCCCGGCAAGGAACGGCCAGTCGCCCTCATCAGGGCCAAGGCCTTCCTGGAGGACGCCGTAAAAGAAGAGGTGAGTGGGTTGGCTCGCAACCATCACTCGTTGTTCGAAGGAAAGCTGAAACCTTCTGAACTCGGCAAGATCGAGCTGTCGGTCGATTGTTTTACATTGGGCGCAAGCTCGCTCGAACCCATTGCCGCCAGCACATCCTCGATCCGCGCCGGATCGCCCAATGCAATCACGGTCCCGTCGCTGTCGGCGTCAAGCGGATTGCCTTGCCAGTCGCTCATCACGCCGCCTGCGCCTTCGACCACGGGGACGAGTGCTGCGTAGTCGTGCAGCTTGAGCCCTGTTTCCATCACGAGGTCGATATGGCCACTCGCCAGAAGCGCGTAATTGTAGCAATCGCCGCCATAGATCGGCCACGGCTTCTTAGGGTAGGCGTTGGTGACCACATTCAGCCACGCATCGGCCTCATCCGCGCTGAAACAATGGGGCGAGGTGGTCGCCATGCTCATGCCCTCGATCCCGCGACAGGGCCGCGTTTTGACAGGCTTGCCATTAAGCGTCGTGCCATCGCCCACGCGGCCCGCCCAGCGTTCGCGCTGCACCGGTTGGTCGATGATGCCGAGCACGGGCCAGCCGTCCTGCATCAGGGCAATGAGGGTGCCGAAAATCGCGCGCCCTGCGACAAAGCTTTGCGTGCCGTCAATCGGATCAAGCACCCATTGGCGCCCTGCGCTCTCGTTGCTTGTGCCATATTCCTCCCCGATAATGCCGTCATCGGGGCGCTCTTCCTCGATCATCTTGCGCATGACCGCCTCGGCGGCGCGATCGGCCTCGGTGACGGCGGAGGCATCGGCTTTGGTTTCCGCCTCCCAGTCGCCCTTGGCGTCGCCGCGAAACAGCGGGCGGATGACGGAACCGGCTGCATCGGCAAGGCGGTTGGCGAATTCGAGATCGGCTGGAGTCATGGGGGCTATTTACCTATCCTGCCAGTAATCGAAAGCCTCGTTTTGGTGAAGCGCGATATAGGCCTTGGCCTCGGGCCCCTCCCAATCAAGCGGCCATTCGAGCCCAGACTTCTTGGCCATTTCGCCCGAAAGGTGCGAGCGGCTGACGAACCAGCCTTGTCCGGGCAGGCCGTCCGATTGCCGCACCACGAGGACCGCAAGCCCCGGCTCGCCTGCGATACGCGCATCCTCGTCATGGGCGTCGAGCACCTTGCACAATGCCCGCATCTTTGGCCGTGTAAAACGGTACCCGAGCAGCCCAAGCATTTGCGAATAGGTGAGCGCATTACCAGCACGCGCCGCACCGATGAGGATGTCGCGCACTTCGTCGGGGTCAAACATCATTTGGACCATTCATGTTTTTACTTAATCGCGGCCGACGCAATCTCGGCCAATAGGAACCGCTACACGTAGATTCAAAGGCCGTTCATTGACTTTACATACAATTTTGCCAATTGTCTGGGCCACGCTTGAATGGGGAAGATGATATGAAAGTTGCTCTTACCAGCCTCCTGACGCTCACGACAGGAGCCTTGCTCGCATTTCCCGCAAACGCGAATTCTGGCGCGAATTCTGGCGCGGGATCGCCGGGCATTCAGACACCGGCTTGCGTCGGCGACTATTGCAACCACTCCAAATTCAATCGCCTTCCGGGCGGGCGCTATGCGCACGCTTTGGATGCGACCGTCAGTCGGCTCATATCGCGCGGTTATCGGGCTCTGGAGGCTGAAAAACCGGAAAAGGCGATGCGCAGTATGCTCATGGCGCTGGAGCGGCGGCCCGATCACGCTTTGGTGCGGTTTCATGCCGGTGTGTCATCCTATGTTGCGGGCGATCTGACCGGGGCTCGTGAGCTGCTTGTGTCATCCCTGACGACAGCAAAGTATGGCCAGCTTTCCGAACGGCAACGTGAAAGCGCGCTTATCGTGATCGACAGGATTGATAAGGCAATGAGCCAGACCGGATAAACCGGCTGGCGACACAGTCCGACAACATCGGGCTATCGCAAAAAGGCAAAAGCTTGCGCGTTTAGTCAAACAGGCTGCTGACAGAGCTTTCGTCGGCAATCCGGCGGATCGCTTCGCCCACCAGCGGCGCAATCGGCAGAGCGCGGATTTTGTCTGATTTTTCCGCTGCTTCGGTCAACTGGATCGAATCGGAGATTACAAGCTCTTTCAGTTTAGAGCCATCAATGCGCGCCACCGCGCCCCCCGACAAAACGCCGTGGGTGATATAGGCGGTCACCGATTTCGCGCCATTTTCAAGCAATGCTTCGGCCGCGTTGCACAGCGTGCCGCCTGAATCGATGATATCGTCGATCAGAATGCAGTGACGGCCAGAAACGTCGCCGATGATGTTCATCACTTCCGATTCGCCAGGACGATCGCGGCGTTTGTCGACGATAGCGAGCGGGGCGTTATCGAGGCGTTTGGCCAAGGCCCGCGCGCGAACGACACCGCCCACGTCGGGCGAGATTACCATCAGATCCTGATCGCCGTAGCGCGCCTGAATATCGGCGGCCATGACGGGCGCTGCATACAGGTTATCGGTGGGAATATCGAAAAAGCCCTGGATCTGGCCTGCGTGCAGGTCAACCGCCAGAACTCGGTCCGCGCCCGCTTCGGTGATGAGGTTGGCGACCAGCTTTGCCGAGATGGGCGTGCGCGGGCCGGGCTTCCTGTCTTGGCGCGCATAGCCAAAGTACGGCACGACCGCCGTGATCCGGCGGGCCGACGCGCGGCGAAGCGCATCGATGCAGATCAACAGCTCCATCAGATTGTCATTGGCCGGATAGCCGGTGGACTGCACCAGAAACATATCCTGACCGCGGACATTTTCATGGATTTCGACGAAGATCTCTTCATCGGCGAACCGGCGCACGCTCGCATCGGTCAACGGTGTTTCGAGATAGGCGGCAATCGCCCGGGCGAGCGGCAGGTTGGAGTTGCCGGACATGATCTTCATCGTTGCGAATCCCCGCGTCAGTGAGTTGCAACCCCGCCTAATGAAGCGTCATTGAAATGCAACACGCGAAGGCGCGCTTGTCGACGGATGAGCGCGCATGCGTGCGAAAGCGCATCACTCTATCCGCTCGATCAGCGGTTTTTCTTCAAGAGCCGAGATAGTCTCAAGAAGCGTTTCAAAAACAGGCCCGCTGTCGCGCTCCATCGCGCGGTAGGCATCTGCGAGCTTGGCTGTCGCCTGTTTCATGAGCTCCAACTGTTCGCGCCCGAACGGCGTCAGGCTCAAAAGCTGACGCCGTGCATCCTCGGGATCGGGATGACGCTCGATCAGGTCGAGCTTGAGCAGTTTGGGCATCTTTTGAATGACAATCTGATGCGAGCGACCAAGCCGGGATGCAAGATCAGAGGCGCTTGCAGGCTGGCATTGCGACAGAGCCTCCAGCAAGGAGCACGACTTCACCGGTATGACGACACCACCGCGCTCAAAAATCGCGAGCGTTTGTGCCTCGATAAGGTCGCTCAATCGCTCCGCTTGCCGGCCAAGATAGGTGATATCAGTTGGATTCATCGCTCGCATCAACCCGCTTAAACACCTGCCTTGTGCCATCTGCAAAGATCCGCGCAAGCGCAAAGTCGCTGCGGGTATCGCCCACGATCTCCAAGCGGAAATCCTCTGTGCCTTCGACTGCAAAAAGGCGCTGCGAAAGAGGGCGCAACCCAAGCACGAATCGGCCTGCCCATTTGTATGTAAGCCCTTCATCTTCATGGATCAGCTCGCGGCCCTCATATTGCCCGGCAACATCGGCCAGCCATGCCTGAGAGAGTTCAGGGGGCGCGATAGCGGGGCGAAGACCTGCGAGAACCCAATCGCGCCGGGCGCTTGGTTCGAGTGCGTTGAGTTCCTCCAGCATGGCGAGGTGCGAAATCTTGAGCGCATGGCGGGAAGGCACGGCGAGATCGGGTGTGACCCCGATACCCTCAAACTCTTCGCCGGTTGGCCCGCGGATCTCGCCAATCGGCACCTGAATGAACCAGCTATCCTCCAGCGGGAACCGCTCGATAGCATGGCCCCCGCCCGCTGTCTGTGTGCCTACCACCTTGGCCCGTTCCATTTTCTGAAGCGAATGCGCCAGCCATTCCGCCGCAGAAAATGTCACCGAACTGGTGAGTACGTGCACCGGCATATCGGGGCGCCGTCGACCCGGCACGCCAGCAAGGACCCAATGCCCGCTTTCAATCCGCTTGCCGCCCTCATTGTAATAGTAGGAGGTGATCAACCGATCCTCCTCATTGGTGAAAAGGTGGCTTGCGATAAATTGGCCAAGGGCGTTGTAGCCTCCATTATTGTAGCGAAGATCAATGATCAGCCCCTCTGCATTTTCGACAAATTTGAGCGCCGCAGACGCCGTCGCGAAGGCTGCATCAGGCTCTGAGAAATTGTCGAAGCGCACATAGCCGATGTTACCGTCGAGCAAGCGGGCTTCGTTAAATCCATAGTTTGAAGCCGGGTCTTCGAGACTAGAAAACTCGACCGGGGATGGGCCTGTTTCTTCTTGTACTCCGACCACGAAATGGTGGTCACCCGTCGCATCGACCAAAGCATCAGTAAGGCGGTTTGCCCTCTGCGCATCTGTCATGTCGCTCCACCCGGGACCGGCCATTGCATCGCTGACGCTTTGCACGATGTCGGGCACGCGGGACGGGAAAACGTAGTTGTCGCGCAGCGCCTTTTCGATCGCCTGAACGCTTGGCCCTGACGCGGCGTTGGCCAAGAGTGCAGGGGCCATGAGGGCAGAGGCCTGAAGAAGGCAGAGAAAGGCCAGCATGGCACGCAGGAATGATGGCATTGGAGGTCTCCTGTATCGATTTGCTGGCGCTTTATACAACATATTGCGCAATATATTGCAAGTAGGGTTTGCGGCGGTTCTGCGGGCGCTCTTTTTACTCCTCGTTTGTCGGGGTTGCCGGTGACCATAAAAGCGCCGCCGTCGAGCGAGACCAGCGGGCACAGTTCGTGGCCGCCATAGAATGGGTCAGGGTTAACCCTCATTTAGGCAAGGGGCGGCATACTGCGGGCGAACCAGAAAAGGACGCATCATGCGCATCACATCTATCCCGGCGCTTCTCGCGCTTACTGTCGCGCTTGGCTCGTGCGGGCCGCAGACGCCTGAAGAAGTGCGTGAGGCGAGCATTGCGAAGTGCGAACGGCAGTTTGGACGCATGTCGCCTGACCCTGCGAAGGGCAACGCCTTGTGCTCCTGCATGACCGATCGCCTTGCCGAGCAGGGGCTTGAGGTCACCGATATGCTGGGCGCAGGGCGCGCGCAGGTGGAAAGCATCACGCGCGGCTGCGCGGCGCAGGCCGGCATCGCTTTGCCGACCCGCTAGGCTTCTTGCGCCCTATCCCCGGTGCGGCGCGATCCGGTGTTCGCCCCTGATCCAGCGCACTGTGCCGGACGAGGCGCGCATCACCACGCTATCGGTGGTCATGATGGTGGCACCAGTTGATTTCTTGCGTTTCTTCACCCCTTCGAGAAGTGACCCGTCGGTCACCCCGGTTGCGGCAAAGATGCAGTCCGATTTCGCCAGCTCTTCGAGCTTGTAGATCTTGTTAAGGTCGGTGATGCCCCATTTCTTGGCGCGCGCTTTTTCATCATCGTTGCGGAAAACGAGACGACCGTTGAACTGGCCGCCGACGCACCGCAGGGCCGCTGCTGCGAGAACACCTTCCGGCGCGCCGCCCTGGCCCATGTAAATGTCGATGGTGGTGTCCTGATCGGTCACGGCGATCACGCCTGCGACATCGCCATCGCCGATAAGGTGCACGCCGCAGCCAATTTCGCGCAGCTCTGCGATCAGGTCGGCATGGCGCGGACGGTCAAGGACGCAGACATTGATCTCCGAAGGCTTAACACCCTTGGCCGCCGCCACTGCCTCGACATTTTCAGTCGGAGTTTTGGCAAGGTCGATCACATCGGCGGGAAGGCCTGGCCCAACGGCGAGCTTGTCCATGTAAACATCGGGCGCATTCAAAAGCCCGCCTTTTTCCGACGCGGCGAGAACCGCAAGCGCGTTGGGACCGGCCTTGGCGGTGATCGTCGTGCCTTCGAGAGGGTCGAGCGCGATGTCGATTTTCGGGCCTTTATCAGGCGCCCCGCCGACCTTCTCCCCGATATAGAGCATCGGCGCTTCGTCGCGCTCGCCTTCACCGATCACCACGGTGCCGTCCATGTAAAGCGTATCGAACGCACGGCGCATGGCTTCCACCGCTGCTGCATCAGCCGCTTTCTCATCGCCGCGCCCGATCAATTGCGCCGCCGCCACGGCCGCCGCTTCGGTCACCCGGACCATTTCAAGAACCAGCACGCGGTCAATCGCATTTTGGTCATCTTGGTCTTTTGCGGCCAGTACATCTGTGCCAAGAGCAGCGTTCGTATCGGTAGTGTTCATCGCGAATTCAGTCCTTTTGCGCCCATGATGGGTCGGGGCCTTACCTGTCGCCAGAGCGCTTAGCCATGAGGACACACGCTTGTCGAGCATTCCTATGAATAACTCACCAATTGTGCGCGCTTGGGCTGCGGTCATTTGTGGCTCGGTTCTTGTTACGCCCCTGGCCGCGCAAGATGAAGATGGTGTGACATCCGATCCCGAAGGCGAAGCGCAGGTCGAAACCGCGGCCCCAAGCGCGCCTCCACGCCCGTTTGGCGGAGGGCTCGATCTGTCGGTGACCGTCCCGCGCGATCCCGATGCCGTGATCGAGGAACAATGCGAGCGCGAGAACGAAGTGGGCCGCATACAGGGCGAGATTGTCGTATGCCGCCAATTGGGCGAGGCAAGCGACGGGTCCTATGACCGCGAAGAATTCGAACGCAGCTATGCCGAGCGCACACAGGGCGAAAAACCCGTCAATGTTTCCGGTATGCGCGAGCTGGCCAATTCGATCAGCATCGGTTCAGCGCCCGAGCCGGTGTTGATGATCGACGTGGAAAGCCTGCCGCAAGCGCCCGAAGGTTCGGATGCAGACCGTATCGCAAGGGGTCTGCCAGCGCTCGGTCAGGATGAAGAGCTCAGCCCTGAAGAAATCCAGCGCCGCCGCCGCGCAGCCGGGCTCGATGCACCTGATTTGCCGGGGCAATAAGGGTCGCTACGACCCGCCGCCCCGGCTCAAGCCATAATCGGCAGAACCAGCGGCTCACCTGTCAGGCTGTCTGAACCCTCAAGCAGCGCGATCGCTTTCACTACATTGGCCTCTGGCCCTTCATGCGTGACCATCGCGACCAGCACTTCGCTGTCATCGCTTGCCCCGCCCGCCTTCTGCAGGCCCAGTTGAATAAGGCTTTCAATCGAGACATCGGCATCGCGCATGGCAGCCGTAATCTCGGCCAGAACGCCGGGGCGATCATTGACGGTAAAGCGAAGGTATGCACGGCCCATGCGGCCACCAGGCTCGGCAGGCGAAAGCTTCGTTAGAGCATCCACAGGCGCTGAAAACGGCGCGCCCACATCACCGCGCGCAATATCAATAAGGTCGGCCACAACCGCGCTTGCCGTCGGACCATCGCCAGCACCTGCGCCCTGAAACAACAGGCGGCCTACGTAATTGCCCTCTGCCACCACGGCGTTGGTCGGACCATCGACGGGCGCAAGCGGGTGATCTTTTGCGACAAGGCACGGGCGCACACGTTGAAGCAGCCTTGGCCCGTCTGCATCCTGCTGAACGTCGGCTTCGCCAATCAGGCGGATGACAAAGCCAAGCGCATCGGCCTGGGCAATGTCGGCGGCGCGCACCTGTACGATGCCGACGGTATCGACATTGGCAAAATCCAGCTCGACCCCGAACCCGATAGTGGCAAGGATCGCAAGCTTGTGCGCTGCGTCAACGCCTTCGATATCGAAGGTCGGATCGGCTTCGGCATAGCCAAGCGCCTGCGCCTCGGCGAGGGTTTCGGCAAAGTCTGCGCCGCTCGCCTCCATCGTGGTGAGGATGTAATTGCAGGTGCCGTTGAGGATGCCGTAAACGCGCGTCAGTTCATTGGCGCTTGCGCCTTCGCGAAGCCCTTTGACCACGGGAATGCCGCCGGCCACCGCCGCTTCGAATTTGAGCGCAAGGCCGCCTGATTCGGCTGCGCGGGCAAGCTCCATACCGTGATGGGCGACCATCGCCTTGTTCGCGGTGACAAGGCTTTTGCCGCCGTTAAACGCTGCGCGTGACAGGGTGAGCGCGGGGCCATCCGAACCCCCGACCAGTTCGACCACAACGTCGACATCATCGCGCGCGGCAAGTGCGGTCATATCGTCTTCCCACGCAAAGCCGCTGATATCGACGCCGCGATCCTTGCCCCGTTCGCGTGCGCTTACTGCGGTCACTTCAATCGGGCGTCCTGCACGGCCGGTGATCAGATCGCCGTTGGATTCCAGCAGGCGGATGACGCCCGCGCCCACGGTTCCAAGGCCCGCAAGGCCGATGCGCAAAGGGCGAGAAGATGATGCAGTGATGCCCAAGGAGTGCTCCCGAGTGTGTGATGATCCCAATAAGGCGCACCCGCTTAGGGGTCATCACTCTCACGTCAAGAGAGATTGCACGCCCTTACATCTGGGGCGGTGCGGTTATCGCAGTGGTTATCGCTCTGGGGCACGGGCCAAGCTGTTCGCGCACATAGCGATAGTCCTCCTCTGCCAACCGCCGCGCTGCCGGGTCGCGCGCAAGGTTGGCGCTTGAAGGCAGGCGGTCGGGCAAAGAGCACGCAAGACGATACCAGCGCAGCGTCTGGGGCCGGGGCGCGCGCGCCGCCGAATCGATGATTTCCCCCCAAGACACGCCCCACTGAGGCGGCTGTCCGGGTCGGCGCAGCACAGTGATGGAAACGGGCGAGCGATCCGTGGTCTTCACGAAGATCTGCGTTTCCGATTCGCCCACGAGCGTGCCGGGCACCGAAAGCGCATCGCCAATCCCCTCGACCATCGGCGGCACATCGCCAGAGGCAAGTTCGGTCAGGATCGGGCGCAGCCTCGCTTCAAAGGCGGGGGTGTAATCGAACATTGCCTGCTTTCCGGTCAACCGCACAGAGCCGCGATCGCCCTCGACCCGGTCTGCAAACAGCAGCACTTCGCGCTTCTTGTACTTCTGTGGCTTTCCCTTGGCGTCCAGCGGCACATCGACGAGAAACGCCAGCGATTCGCCCACTGCCGCCGAGCCGGCGATCAGCGAAACGGTCTGCGCTTCCATATAGAGCCTTGCAAATCCGGGCTCCAGACCGGGCGCTCTTTCGGGTTTCAAGCGGATCTGGCGGCGAATCTGGGCGCGGATAACCATGTCAGAACGTTCCGCAAGAGCGACCAAATCGGCATAAGTGGCCCTGTCTGCGGGATTGGCCATTTCTGGGACAGGGGTTTGGGAATAGGCAGGCGCAGCCGTTAACCCAAGGCCTGCCACAGCGCTTGCAATCACAGCTAGCCTGCTGAAGTTAAATGTTAAATTTGTGTTAACGCGCCAAACCATCGGGTTTCCTCATGTGCTTTATCCGCAAGCTTTTGCGGGTCTTCTTATTGCAAACCTATCGCAATGAATCACCCCTGAATGGATAAAGCGTTTGATTGCCTAGGTGTTGCTCGTTAATGGACATGGTTCGTGTTGAGGTTGGGGACAAAGTCAGCACGTGGAGAGCGCTGTTTCGTTTCTGGTCCATAATGGACTTGTTGCGTGCAGTCGATTGGGACGAAATTTCGCGAGCGCTTTGCCGGGTTGACGGGCGTCGTGTGAGAGAAATCTGACCAATCGGAAGTTCAAGATTCTGGGAGTCACAGCCCGGGTCTGGTTGAGTGCGTTGTTTGGCCGCCTTGGTTGCAATTCGACGATATCTTGGTTTGGCCCTGATGTGAAAATTGTGTGTCGAACTCCCCGGTTCGACATTGAGTATGGAGTGAAAGCGACTGCATGTCCTACGCTGACCAATCAAATAAGCTGACGCCAGCAAAAATGGTCGGGCTCATCTTCGCCGTAGGGTTTGTTGCTCTTGCCCTTGTGGGTATGGCAATGGGTCTGACGATTAGTAAGGCGGTCCAAGCGATCGAGCGCGTTACGACGGTTGATATTGAGGAACCACCACCCCCGCCGGAAGAACCCGACGAGGTACCACCACCGCCGGAGAATGCACCGCCACCTCCGCCGGTAGCACCGCCGCCGCCGATCGTGATCGCGCCGGCACCCCCACCAATTCAGACGCAGCCGACGCCACCGCCGCCTGCGCCTCCGGTTCTGGTGATTCCACCTCCGGCTCCTGTTGCGCCACCACCGCCGCCTTCTCAGGCACGTGGTGCAAGCCCGCGCGGTCAAAACCGCTGGGCTGGCCGGATCCAAGAGAACTATCCATCACGCGCCCTGCGTGAGGAAATCGAGGGCACTGTCGGTGTCCGCGTGACGGTAACCGCAGACGGCCGTGCAACCGGCTGTCAGGTCACGTCGTCAAGCGGCTCGGGCATTCTCGATGAGGCAGCCTGTAAGGGTGTGGAGCGCTATGGTCGCTTCAATCCAGCGCTCGATGACGCTGGCAACCCGACAACGGGCGCATTCTCGACCCGGATCACTTATCGATTGAACTAACCAAATACCGCATGTGCTGGCGGAGGGGACAATCTCGCCAGGGCTTACGGAAATTTTCTCAAGAGGATTACTCGCAATGAACCTTTACTATCTTGCTGCGGCGGCTGCCGACACTGAAGCACCCGTCAACGAGTTCGGCTTCTGGAAGGCCATGGAAGAAGGCGGCCCCGTCGCCTGGTCGATCCTTGCTGTCATGATCATCATGTCAGTTGGCTCGTTCTACATCCTGTTCACCAAGTATTTCGAACAAGCCAAAGTGATGCGTCAGTACAAGAACGTCCAAGGCGCGTTCTGGCGTGCAGGTTCGCTTCGTGAAGGCGCTACCAAGCTCGACAAGAACTCGGCATGGCGCCAGCTTGCCGACGATGCTGTGACCGCACAGGATCACCACGGCAAAATGGAAGGTGCAGGACAAGAAGTTCACTTCGTCGAAGAAGAGCTTGCCCACTCGCAAAACACCATCAACCAGGCTCTGTCTGGCGGTCTTTCCTTCCTCGCATCGGTCGGCGCTACCGCACCGTTTATTGGTCTGCTCGGCACCGTGATCGGTATTTACCGCGCTCTGATCAACATCGGCATCGAAGGTTCGGCATCGATCGACAAGGTTGCAGGTCCGGTTGGTGAGGCGCTCATCATGACCGCTATCGGCCTTCTCGTGGCTGTGCCTGCTGTGCTTGCGTTTAACTGGCTCCAGTCGCGCAACCGCCGCATCGACGCTCTGATGACCGACTTCTCGAACAACATCGTCGCCTACATCGGCTCGAACGGCGCTATCAAGCCAACCACTGGTGCAGCAGCACCAGCCGGCAAGAAGCCAGCAACCGCGGCAGCAGCTGCCAAGAAGCCAGCCACCACGGCTGGCGGTGCAAGCGCATCGGTCAAGAAGTAATCGTCTTGCCGCCGGTCGCGCAGTAACCCTGCAAGACCGGCGGCACCTCGACGGGTCGGACGCCCGATAGGCCCCAGGCCGGCAAAGCTTCCGCCCCGGCAAGACCAACGCTCCTCTTTGAGCAAGTAAGGAATTCACAATGGCGATTTCGACGGGAGGCGGGGGCGATACCCCAATGTCCGACATCAACACGACGCCACTCGTGGACGTGATGCTGGTTCTCCTGATCATCTTCCTGATCGCGGTTCCGGTCGCGATCCAGACGATTGAACGGCTGGAGATCCCTATCTTCGAATCACGCGAGTCGAAGAATAAGGTTGAAAACCTCCAGCTCACCGTCAGCACCACCGACGCAGCCGGTAACACAGCGGGTCCGATCCGCACCGGCTTCCAAGGTGCAACACGCTCTGGCGAATGCCGGGTCTATTTCAACAACATCACACCGATGACTTCTGAAGAACTCTACAACGCGGCGTTCGAACGCCTCGACAAGATTGTTCAGGCTGCCGGCGGTGTCGAAGCGATCATGAATGATCCTGAAAAGATCCCGCAGGTCCACATCCGTGCCGACAAGAACGCTCCATGGCGCTGCGTCGCAGGGGCTATCTACAACGTTCAAGCTGCTGGCTATCCGACGGTTGGGTTCATTTCCAATCCTGTCGATCCAAACGGCTAACGGCTAGAATAAGGAGAAACTGACATGGGTATGGCTGGAGGTAAACTCGACGGCGAACCGATGATCGACATGAACATGACCCCGCTGATCGACGTTTTGCTCGTTCTGCTGATTATGTTCATCATCACCATTCCGGTGGCGACCCACTCGGTCGACATCGATCTTCCATCAGGTGAGACACCGCCGAGCGATGTCATTCTTGACCCGGTGAAGAACAAGCTCGTTCTGACGGCTGCAAACCAGATCCTGTGGAATGGTGAAACCATCACACAAGGTCAGCTGCGCACGCTTCTCGCTGAGAGCACGCAGATGGCGGTTGAGCCTGAGCTGCAATTCGAGCCTGAAGCACTCGCCAGCTACGATCTTTCAGCCAAGGTGCTGCAAACGATCAAGACATCAGGCGTGACCAAGTTCGGCTTTGTCGGAAACGAGAAATACCGCGTTTTCGGCAAGGAATAAGCTTTAGAGCCTCGGCTCTGACAAAGGGCGCTGCGGGAAACCGCGGCGCCTTTTTTGTTGTGGGGGGTGTTTGTCTTTGAAAGGCGTATCCGCGCCTTCGTCCTCGGTGCTGTTCCCTCCGCTGCGCTGCGGGGCACCTGCGGGCGCACGGTCGTGCTTTGCGGTTTCTGGCGAAACCGTGCTCCGCGACTTCATTGATATATAGAGCCAGAACGACGCCGCAGGCGTCGCAAGAGCGCCCCCCCGCCCGCAGGGGGGCCGTAGCGAATGCGAAGGCCGTCTAGCGAGGACGAAGGCGCGGATGCGCTTTCGCAAAGAGAAACAAGCTTAATCCCCCTCAAGGGGCGGATCGATCCGCATAGCTTCACCCACAAGGCTCTCCGCCTCGATCAGCAGCTCGTCATCGACAGCGCCTTGTGGCACGGCCTCGCGCCCGATCATCGTCATCACCGGCACCGCGAGGGGCGAAACCCGCTCAAGCTCCACATGCACCAGCTCATGCTGCGAACGCTCTAGCAAATCCGCAAGCCGCCCCACATCTGTCATCCGCGCGCGCGCATCGGCCCAGGCGGCCTCTAACAGCACGTGGTCAGGCTCATATTTCTTGAGCACATCGTAGATGAGGTCGGTCGAGAAGGTGACTTGCTTGCCCGTCTTGCGCTTGCCCGGATGCTGGCGTTCGATCAGGCCGCTGATAACCGCCACTTCGCGAAAAGCCCGGCGCAATAGGTGGCTCTCGGTCACCCAGTCGGTGAATTCCTCTGTCAGAATATCAGGCGACAACAGCGGCTTGGGGTCGGTCACGGGTTTCAGCCCCCACACCGCCAAAGTGTAGTCATTCGCCACAAATCCGGCAGGCATCAGCCCCAGGCTCTCCATCCGCCGAGTGATCAGCATGCCGAGCGACTGGTTCGCATTCCACCCCTCGAAGGTGTAATAGACGGTGTAGTGCTTGCCCCCGTGCGGGAAGCTTTCGACCAGCAATTCGCCGGGCTTTGGCAGGCGGCTGCGATAATCCTGCACCTCGAGCCATTCGCGCACATCATCGGGAAAGCGCCCCCAGCCCGCGCGATCGTCCAGCATGGCCTGCACCCGCGTTGCCAGATGGCTGGTGAGCGGTAGGCGCAAGCCGCCATAGGAAGGGATCGTCGCCGATGTCTTCGCCGCGCGCACAATCACATCCATGTCCTTGACGCTCTCCACCTCAAGGCTCATTCCCGCAAAGAAGAAGGTGTCTCCGGCGGACAATTGCGCGGCAAACCGCTCTTCCACCTTGCCAAGCTGCCGCCCGTTCTTGAAGCGCACCTGGAGCATTTCACTATCGACAATGATGCCGGCGTTCATCCGGTGGCGCTGCGCCTGATTGGGGTGGGAAAGCCGCCATACGCCCGCTTTATCGCGCACGATCCGCTTGAACTTGTCATAGGCCTTGAGTGCGTAGCCGCCGCTCTCGACAAAATGCAGCACCCGCTCAAATGTCGCCTTGTCGAGCCACGCATAGGCCATGGACGAGCGGATTTCGGCAAGCAGATCGTCCTCGTGAAAGGGCGCCGCGCAGGCGCAGGCCATCACGTGCTGGGCGAGCACATCAAGCCCGCCGGCGCGAAATTCCTCGCCGTCGCGCATCCCTTCGTCGACCGCGTCTTTTGCCGCCATGGCTTCGAGGAATTCAAACCGGTTCCCGGGCACCAGGACCGCGCGGCTTGGCGTATCGAGACGGTGGCCTGCGCGCCCGATTCGCTGCAAAAGCCGCGAAGAACCCTTGGGCGCGCCCATCTGCACGACCAGATCAATATCGCCCCAATCGACCCCCAGATCGAGGCTTGCGGTGCACACCAGAGCGCGCAATTCGCCTGCCGCCATTGCATCCTCAACGCGGCGCCGCGCCTCTTTTGAAAGGCTGCCGTGATGGACCCCGATCGGCAGATTGTCCTCGTTCACCTCCCACAGGCACTGGAAAATGAACTCGGCCAGAAATCGCGTATTGGTGAAGACCAGCGTGGTGCGATTGGCGGCAATCGCCTCCATCAACTGACCCACCGCCCAGCGACCTGCGTGCCCGCCCCAGGGAACGCGCTCTTCGATGGGCAGAAGGATATCAACCTCGGGCTCGGCACCGTCTTCGCCCAGAACAAGGTCGGCCTTCTGGATTTCGCCTGTATCATCAGCAGGCTGGGCTGTAAGCCACTCCTGAAAGCTGAGCGGGTTGGCGAGCGTTGCCGACAATGCCACCCGCTGCATATCGGGTGCGAGGCGCTGCAACCGCGCCAGCGCCAGCGCGAGAAGGTCGCCGCGCTTGCCCGTCGCAAAGGCGTGCACCTCGTCGATCACCACGCGTTTCAGCGTGCGGAAAAGCTCCATGCTCTCCGGGTAAGACAGAAGCAGCGACAGGCTCTCCGGCGTTGTCAGCAGCACGTGGGGCGGCTTTTCGCGTTGGCGTTTCTTGCGATCAGACGACGTATCGCCAGAGCGCGTCTCGACCCTGATGGGAAGGCCGATCTCCTCGATCGGGGTGAGCAAATTGCGCTTCACATCGTGAGCGAGCGCTTTGAGCGGAGAGACGTAGAGCGTGTGGAGGCCATCTTCGGGCGGCTCGCCCCCGGAGGGCGCAAAATCGCACAAGGTGGGCAGAAAGCCCGCAAGCGTCTTGCCCGCGCCTGTATCCGCCACAAGCAGCGCATCGCGCCCTTCGCGCGCCTTTGTGAGCATATCCAGCTGGTGGCGGCGAATACGCCACCCGCGCGCGTCAAACCACGACTGGATTTCGGAAGGGACTGAGGGTGCTGTCACTCGCCTTGAGGATCGCTTTCGACACGTGGTGAAACCACATCTTCAAGCGAGGCTGCATCCACGCCCAGAAGCTGCGCCATGCGGCTGCGCTCTTCGGGGCTCAAGTCTGCGACGTTACGCTCCGGCGGGAGCGCGGCCATCGCCGCTTCGATCTGGGCGCCCATATCGCCGAATTGCTGCATCATCTGCGGCATCGCCTGCATGCTTGCCGACATGACTTGCGGATCAGCCATCAGCTTGATGTTTTCCTGAGCGTAGAGCTTGCCCGTCGGCGTTTCGAAGAAGGCGGCAATATCGGCAAGCTGCGCATCGTCGAAGCGGATCGCATAGGCTTTGGCCATCCCTTCCTTGAAGCCGGGCTCGATCAGGACTGCGGCCTCGAACATGATGTCGCCCATAACGTCCTGTATGATGGTGCCGCGCTCACTGAAGGCGGGATCGAGCAATAGGGCGAGGTCGGCTTTCTCCTCCTGTGAGAGTGCAGCCGTCACTTCCGGTTCGACCAGGAGACGGCTTCCGATCACCATGTCGGCGGCGCCGGGACCGCTCATCATATCGAGTAAAGGCATCATGGTGCTCGACATCATTTCGCCCATCATGTCGGCATAAAAGCCTTCGGGCATCATCACGTCGATCAACGCTTTTGCAGCGGGCAGCCGCGCCTCTTGTTCGTCGGTCAGGGGTTCGGAAGCGAACATTCCTGCGAACATGTCGCCCATCGCTTCAAGCTGCTGCGCGCTTGGCTCACCCGATCCTTGAGCAAGCGCGGGCGCAGGGGCAGCAATGAGCGAGAGGCCCGATGCGGCGGCAAGTAGGAAACGTTTCATGTCTCTAATCCTCAATGCAATCGTTTGACGATTAATGCCCGACACTCTCGCCGCGTTCCAGACCCGAAAGCGAGAGTTGCTCGTCGATCTGCGCGATCAGGCGTTCGAGGCCTTCTTTCGTATCGCTTTCCGCGCGCGCGACCAGCACATCCTGTGTGTTCGAGGCGCGCAGCAGCCACCAGCCATCGGCGGTATTCACGCGCACGCCGTCGGTTGCATTGACCTCTTCGACGCCATCGCCGGGATCGGTGGTAAGCCGCTCAGTGATTTCGGCCATCGCAGGGAATTTGCGCGCTTCGTCCACTTGGAAACGCATTTCCGGCGTGTTGAGCATATCGGGAATGGCCCCGCGAAGCTCGGTCACCGATTTGCCCAACCGCGCCGAGGCGGCAAGCAGGCGAACGCCGGCATAAAGCGCATCGTCAAAGCCGTAATAGGTATCGGCGAAAAATACGTGCCCGCTCATTTCGCCAGCGAGAGGCGAGCCCGTCTCCTTCATTTTGGATTTAATGAGCGAGTGGCCCGTCTTCCACATCAGCGGTTTTCCGCCGCACTTTGCCACGTGGTCGAACAGCGCGCGGCTCGCCTTCACATCGGCGATAATCGTTTGACCTTGATGGGTTTTCAGAACGTCTTCGGCGTAGATCATGAGCAGCTGATCGCCCCAGATCACCCGGCCTTCACCGTCAATCGCGCCGATCCGGTCACCGTCGCCGTCAAAGGCCACTCCAAAATCGAGGTTCTTCTCCGCGACAAGCTTGCGCAAATCCACCAGATTTTCCTCAACCGTTGGATCAGGGTGGTGATTTGGAAAATGACCGTCAACTTCAGTAAACAGCAAATGGTGTTCACCCGGCAATCGCGCCGCCAACGCTTCGAGAGCAGGTCCGGCCGCTCCGTTCCCTGCGTCCCAGCCGACCTTCAGGCCGCCGAGTTTGCTCTCGTCAATTCCGGCAAGTCCTTCGAGCATGCGCTCGACATACTCGCCAAGGATGTCGCGGGACGAGACTTCTCCCGCCCCTTCGGCCCAGTCCCCGGCCGCCGCCATCGTGCCGAGCCGCTGGATATCGGCACCAAAAAACGGTCGCCCCTGAAATACCATCTTGAAGCCGTTGTAATTGGGGGGATTGTGGCTGCCAGTTATCTGAATGCCGCCTTTCACCTCTTCGCTTGAAGCTTCGGCGTAATACAACATCGGGGTCGCGCCCATGCCGACCGTGACCACATCGCAACCGCTGGCCGTCAGCCCTTCGACCAGAGCGTGTTCGAGCATGGGTGAGCTGACCCGTCCATCGTAACCCACCGCGACTTTTGGCGCTCCTGCGATGCCGGCCTCTTCTTCTGCGCGGCGAAGCAGGGTCCCGAACGAACGGCCAATTGCGCGCGCGTCGTCCACTCCCAGTGTTTCGCCAATAATGCCGCGGATGTCGTATTCGCGAAGGACAGTGGGATCAAAAGTATGTGACATGAGAAGTCGGGCCTCAATTCGAGAGTGATTGACAGGTGGCTACTCAGCTATGCTTAGCAGCCAATCCCTTGCAATGCTTGCAAAGATTGGTGCCAATTTGGTGATTAAGGCGGTCAAGCCATTTGGGCAGGCCGGTGTTCAGGCTGGCCGGTGTTCAGGCAGGCCACTGTTTCAAGTTAGCACGTGTTTCAGGCTGGCGGCTCTTTGCCAGATTGCTCGCTATCCCCGGCCCCCAGATCGGCCAGCAGGATATCGCGCGCGTCATTGGCATCGTGCACCTTGGTGCTCGACCCGCCGCGATCGGGATGAACCTGTGCGATAAGCTTTTTGTGCGCGCTTATTATTTCCTCGCGGGTCGCCTTGCGCGTTACGTCCAGATGTCTGCGCGCCTCTGCCAGTTTTTGTGCCTGGGATTTCTGGCGCGATTGCGGGCCCGAGAGCATTTCCCAAGGCCATTTGCCGATGGCCCAGCGGAACAGCACCGCGACAAGCACGAGGATGACGGCAAATTTCAGCATGACGTCATGCAGCCTCCATCGAAGGCTTGGCCCCGTTTTTACCGCTTGTCATATCGGGTAGCTGCAAAGCCATCACGAGGGACCGCAGCTCCTGGCGCGCGACCAGGTGGCTGGTGCCAAGTTCGCCCAGATGCCCCTTGTCGAGGAGGGTAAGTCCCGATGGGAAAAGCTCGCGGTAGATCACCCGCTCTGACAAGCCGTGGGTCACCCGAAAGCCTACCCGCTTCGCCATTTCGGTAAGCGCCTTGTTGATCCGCGCCATGTTGCGCGCCTCGGTGTGGCCGGTGCGATTGCGCACCACGATCCAGTCCATTTCGGGTCGCTCGCCGCTCGCGGTGGCGCGGCTTCTCTTCATGCGCGCCTCCCAGATAAGCTCGGCGAAAAAGGACAGCTTTTTCACCTTGAAGTTTTCCGGATCGACCTGTCCGATGAGGTCAAAATCGACGAAACTGTCGTTCATGGGGGTGACCAGAGTGTCGGCCTGCTCGACCGCTGCGCGCGCCAGAGGATCATCGCGGCCCGGATTGTCGATGATTAAAAAATCGCAGTCGTGTTCAAGTTTGTCGATCTTGATGCCAAGCGCCTCTGCGCTGCGGCCCTTGAACACTTCGCAGGCCGGCGTCGGAAGTTCCAGCCCGCGCCGCTGCATCGTGTGGAAACGGTTTTCCATATAACGGTGCGATGTGCGCTGGCGCGGATCGAGGTCGAGCATGGTCACCCGCGCGCCCTGATAGGACAGGGCTACCGCGACGTGCACAGCCGTCGTCGACTTGCCGGTTCCGCCTTTCTCATTGGCAAAAACAATCCGGTGTGTGCCGTGTTTTGCAGGCGCGCCGCCCATAGAAACTATCCTGTGCGTTGGGCCGGTGCGCCACGCCCACCGGCTTCGAATGTTGACCCATTGCGTAAGGGGAGCTTGTGAAAACGCAGCGCCCCGGTCTATCGCGGCCCAAGTGTTATCCGAGGGGAGCCAGAGGTGCAAACTGCAACCACGCTCGAAATGTTGAGAACAAGTGTCGCTAGGCTTCGCGAAAATGGCGCGCGTATTGGCCTGGTGCCGACGATGGGCGCGCTGCACGAAGGGCATCTGACCCTGGTCCGCCGTGCACGCGAGGAATGTGACGGTGTTGTCGCCTCGATCTTCGTAAACCCGACGCAGTTTGGCCCCAATGAGGACCTCGATGCCTACCCGCGCCAGCTGGCCGAAGATGCCGCAATGCTGGAGGCCGAAGGCTGCGCGCTCCTTTGGGCGCCGGAACCGGGCGAAATGTATCCGGACGGCCCGGAGAATTTCGTGACCAGCATTTCGGTCAGCGGGGTGAGCGAGGGGCTGTGCGGCGCGGCGCGGCCCGGCCATTTCGACGGCGTTGCAACGGTCGTGAACAAGCTGTTCAATCAGGTCGCGCCCGACATGGCCTTTTTCGGCGAGAAAGATTTTCAACAGCTCGCCGTTATTCGCGCGATGGCCCGCGATCTCGATCTCACGCGCCCCCATGTGCACTCCATCATCGGTGTGCCCACCGTGCGCGAGAGCGATGGCCTCGCCATGTCGAGCCGCAATCGCTACCTGTCCGAAGGCGACCGCGCCGCAGCCACCACCCTGCCGCAATCGATGAAAGCGGCGATTGCACGGATCGAGGACGGGCAGCCGGTGGCCCCGGCCCTTGCCGCGCTCGAAGGGGAATTGTTGCAGGCCGGATTTGCCAGCATCGACTACGCCGTTCTTGCCGATAGCGCTTCCCTTGCGCCACTGGAGCGCCTAACGCGATCGCCTGCGAGGCTGCTGGTTGCCGCGCGCATTGGCACCACCCGCTTGATCGACAACATGGCCGTTTCCGCGTGACCGGCGACGAAGGACTTACACCGCGATGCTGAAGCACTTCTGGGGCTCTTTCCTCTTCACCGCCATCTGCATGGCGCTGGGCGGATGGTATGGCTGGACGATGTCCGGCACTCTTGAGGGCACGCTTTCGATCCTCTGGATCTGCGCGGTGCTTGCAGTGCTCGAAGTCTCGCTTTCTTTCGACAATGCCGCCGTCAACGCCTCGATCCTCAAAGACATGGACCCGGTCTGGCAGCAACGCTTCCTCACATGGGGCATTGCGATTGCGGTGTTCGGAATGCGGGTGGTATTCCCGATCGTGATCGTGATGGTCGCGGCCTCGCTTGGCCCCGTGGACGCGGTGCGTCTGGCGCTAAGCGACCCTGCCGAATACCAGCGCATCGTCAGCGATGCGCATATCGGCCTGATGGGATTTGGCGGTGCATTTCTTGGCATGGTGGGGCTCAAATTCTTCTTCGACTCAGAGAAGGACCACGACTGGATCCACGTGATCGAGCGTCCCCTGGCAAAGGTTGCCGATATCGAAGCGATCTCCATCGGCCTTGTTCTTGCAGGGACCTGGGCAACTTCGACCATGCTGGCGGACGCGGACGCGCTGACCTTTATCATTGCGGCGATTGGCGGGCTTTTGACCTATCTCGCCGTCGAGATCGTCAACCACGTGCTTGAACCACCCACCCCGTCTTCAGGCGATGTCGCCAAGGCCGGGTTTGGCGCGTTCCTTTATCTCGAAGTCCTCGATGCAAGTTTCTCCTTTGACGGAGTGATCGGGGCCTTTGCGCTCACCAATAACCTCATCATCATCGCTATCGGCCTTGGCATTGGCGCGATGTTTGTGCGTTCGATGACCATTTTCCTCGTGCGCAAGGGCACGATGAGCGAATATCGCTACCTCGAACACGGCGCGTTCTACGCGATTCTGGCGCTCGCGGTGATCATGTACATCAACACCTTCGCGCATATTCCGGAGGTCATCACCGGGCTGATTGGCGCTGTGCTCATCGGCCTTGCGTTCTGGTCATCGGTGCGCGCAAACCGGGCCGAGGCGACGGCTCAAGTTGCTTGACGAGCGCGCTGATTTAGTGGCAATGGGCGCGCCTAGCTGACGAGCGGGTATAGCATAGTGGTAATGCTCCAGCCTTCCAAGCTGGCTAGAGGGGTTCGATTCCCCTTACCCGCTCCAAAATTTTCATCACAAATAGCTTTTCTAGTTTCGCTTTGCGGGCCTTACGCCTTAGTGGCGCTTGCATGACGTTACTCACGCACCTTCAAAGGCTCGAGGCCGAGAGCATCCACATCCTTCGCGAAGTGGTGGCCGAGGCTGAAAATCCGGTCATGCTGTATTCGGTGGGCAAGGATAGCGCAGTGATGCTGCACCTCGCCCGCAAGGCATTCTACCCCGCGCCTCCGCCCTTCCCGCTGCTCCATGTGGATACAACGTGGAAGTTTCAGGACATGTATGCCCTGCGCGATAGCATGGCGGAAAAGATCGGCATGAAGCTGCTGGTGTGGCACAACGAAGAGGCCGAGGAGCGCGGCATCAACCCGTTCGATCATGGCCCGCTGCACACCGATATGTGGAAGACCCAAGGGTTGAAACAGGCGCTTGACCACTATGGTTTTGACGCAGCCTTTGGCGGGGCGCGCCGTGATGAGGAAAAGAGCCGCGCAAAAGAGCGCGTGTTCTCTTTCCGCACCTCCTCCCACAGCTGGAACCCGAAAGACCAGCGCCCCGAGCTTTGGAACCTCTACAACGCCAGAAAAAACAAGGGCGAGAGCATCCGCGTCTTCCCTCTGTCGAATTGGACCGAACTCGACATCTGGCAATATATCATGGCCGAAAACATCGAAATCGTGCCGCTTTATTTCGCGGCGGAGCGCCCTACGTTCGAATGGGAGGGCGGCCTGTTTATGGCAGACGATATCGACCGGCTCGAACGGGTGATGGGCAAAAAGCCGGAGATCACCATGAAATCGGTGCGTTTCCGCACGCTGGGCTGTTTCCCGCTGACAGGCGCGGTTGAAAGCACCGCGTCGACCCTTTCCGAAGTGGTGCAGGAAACACTGCTCACCTCCACCAGCGAGCGTCAGGGCCGCGTGATCGACAAAGATGCAGGCGGTGCCGGCATGGAGAAGAAAAAGCAGGAGGGCTATTTCTGATGGAAAAGAACCACCCCGCTTATGAAACCGATGCGCTGATCGCCGAAGACATCGACGCCTATCTCGAAGGGCACCAGAACAAGAGCCTCTTGCGCTTCATCACCTGCGGCAGCGTGGATGACGGCAAATCGACCCTGATCGGGCGGCTTTTGTACGATTCCAAGATGATCTTCGAAGATCAGCTGGCAAGCCTCGAAGCCGACAGCGCGCGCCACGGGACGCAAGGCGAAGAGATTGACTTTGCGCTGCTCGTCGATGGCCTCGCCGCTGAACGGGAACAGGGCATCACCATTGACGTCGCCTATCGCTTTTTCACAACTGAAAAGCGCAAGTTCATCGTCGCCGATACGCCGGGACACGAACAATACACCCGCAATATGGTGACGGGCGCGTCCACTGCTGACTTGGCCGTGATCCTTGTCGATGCGCGCAAAGGCGTGCTGCAGCAAACACGGCGGCACTCCTTCCTCGTGCACTTGCTTGGCATCAAACACGTGGTTCTCGCGGTCAACAAGATGGACCTTGTCGATTACTCGCAAGAGACGTTTGACGCGATCCTCGCCGATTACACTGACTTTGCCAAAGAGGTCGGGATCGAGGCGTTCACCCCTATCCCCATCTCGGGTTTCAAGGGCGATAACATCACCTCGTCGCCCTCTGCCAACACCCCCTGGTACGATGGCCCTTCACTGATCGACCATCTTGAGAGCGTCGAGCTTTCCAGCACCGTTGCGCAGGAAGCCTCTTTCAGGATGCCGGTGCAATGGGTGAACCGCCCGAACCTCGACTTCCGCGGGTTCGCAGGCCAGATCGCCAGCGGTACGGTGAAACCCGGCGATACGGTGCGCGTGGTGCCTTCGGGCAAAACCAGCGCGGTCAAATGCATCGCAACCTTCGATGGTGACCTGAGCGAGGCGGTGGCTGGCCAATCGGTGACGCTGACCCTTGCAGACGAGGTCGATTGCAGCCGCGGCGATGTGATCGCGGCTGGCGATAACCCGCCAGAGGCCTCGGACCAGTTTTCCTCCACGCTTGTGTGGATGGACGAAACCGCGATGAAGCCGGGCCGGGGATACTGGCTCAAAATCGGCAGTCAGACGGTGACTGCGACCGTTCAGCCGCCAAAATACGAAATCGACGTTAACAGCCTCGATCATCTGGCGGCCAAGACGCTGGAGCTGAACTCCATCGGCGTTGCCGAATTTGCCACCGACAAGCCGATCGTGTTCGAGCCCTATTCTCAAAGCAAGGGGCTGGGCGGTTTCATCCTGATCGACAAATTCACCAATGCGACCGTTGCCGCCGGGATGATCGAATTCAGCCTGCGCCGTGCGCAAAATGTGCATTGGCAGGCGACCACCATCACCCGCGACGATCACGCTAGCCTCAAGAACCAGAAGCCGCGTGTCCTGTGGTTCACCGGGCTTTCTGGCTCTGGCAAATCGACAATCGCCAATGAGGTCGAAAAACAGCTTGCCCTTATGAACCGGCACACCTTCCTTCTTGACGGGGACAATGTGCGCCACGGCCTCAACAAGGATCTGGGCTTTACCGAGACCGACCGGATTGAGAATATCCGCCGCATTGGTGAAGTTGCCCGGCTTATGGCCGATGCAGGATTGATCGTTCTCACCGCTTTCATCTCGCCTTTCCGCGCAGAGCGTCAGATGGTGCGCGAGATGATCCCCGAGGGCGAATTTATCGAGATTTTCGTCGATACGCCTCTCGAGGTTGCGGAAAGCCGCGATGTCAAAGGGCTTTATAAAAAGGCGCGTAGCGGCGAGCTTCAGAACTTCACCGGGATCGACAGCCCTTATGAAGCGCCCGAAGATCCGGAAATCCGCGTGAACACGGTGGATATGACGCCTCTCGAGGCTGCCGAATACATCATCGCTCAAATTCTGCCGTTGAAGTAACTCCGGGTAGGAAAACGCAATGTTCCTTTTCAATGGGCGCGAAGCTCACAGCCGCTCTTTTGCCAAAGCGGTCAGTTGGCGCGTGCTGGGCAGCCTCGACACATTTGTCCTGAGCTGGCTGTTCACTCAGTCCTTCAAAGCCGCTGGCGCGATTGCGTTAAGCGAGGTGCTGACCAAAATGGTGCTCTATTATTTCCATGAACGGGCTTGGAGCAATGTGTCCTGGGGTTTAAGCGACCCCGCGAAACCCGTAACTGGCCACTCTGAGGAAACGGCATGAACGACGCAGAACTCGCCGCGCATCTGGCCAGAATCGCCGGACGCATCTTGCTTGAAGTGCGCGATAGCGGCGTGTTCGAGGGCAAGGCGCTGGGCAATGCGGGCGATGAAACCGCGAACGAGTTTCTGGTCCATGCCCTGCGCGCTGCGCGGCCCGATGACGGGCTTTTGTCCGAAGAGGAAAAGGACGACACCAGTCGGCTTGCAAAATCGCGGGTGTGGATCGTCGATCCGGTCGATGGCACGCGCGAATATGGCGAAAACCGCGAGGATTGGGCGGTCCACATTGGCCTTTCGATCGATGGGGTCGCCACCACCGGAGCCGTGGCCCTGCCCGGCCTTGATGGCGGGGTCGTCCTGCACACAGATCAGGTCAGCCCATTACCCGAGCCCGCTGCGAAACCGCGCTTTCTCGTCAGCCGCACGCGCCCTGCAAAAGAGGCCGTCGCAGTGGCAGAAGCAATGGGCGGCGAGCTTGTCGGCATGGGATCGGCAGGCGCAAAGGCCATGGCCGTGGTGCGCGGCGAAGCGGAGGTTTATCTCCACTCAGGCGGGCAATACGAATGGGACAGCTGCGCGCCCGTCGCCGTGGCACACGCGCATGGCCTGCATTGTTCGCGCATCGATGGAAAGCCGATCCGCTACAACCGCGCGAACACCTATCTTCCCGACCTTCTCATCTGCCGCAAGGAATTGGCCGATGAGGTCCTAGCTCTCGTCGCTGGGCTCTAGAGGCTCTTCTTGCGGCCCAGTGCCTTTGGGACCGGTGCCGCGGGACCCGGCGTTTTGCGGCACGGTGGCTTGCTGCGCTTCAGGGGCGCGAGGCAATATCTCGATCTCAACCCGCCGGTTCGCAGCGCGGCCAGCTTCGTTGGGCATGCCATCGGGCAGCGCGTTGGGCTCAATCGGGTTTTGTTCGCCAAAGACGATCACCTCGATCCGCTCTGACGCGGCGCCTGCCTCGATCAACCATTCGGCCACGGCCAGCCCCCGCTCCTCCGCGGCGCGCGCGTTTGCCGCATCGCTGCCGGCACTATCGCTATGGGCGCGAAGGATAATCGGCGTGGAAAGCGCAAATTGTTCGGAAGCCGCGACCATTTCAAGCATATCAATTGCATTGGGATCGAGGTCGCCTCCGCCTTCGGGAAAGCCGATCGTCGTCTCAAAGCTTTCAACCGGCGCGATAACTTCTTCGGGCACTTCGACATCGGGGCGAAGGATCGAGGTCGCTCCAGTCGATGCCGATGCGGTCGGTTCAGGCTGCGCGGGAACTTCGCTTTCGCTTCGGCACGCGCTCAAGAACAGGAGAGGAATGGCGACGTAAAATGTAAGAGGGACTGGGCGCATCAGCTCGCTTTCTCTTGCGCTTTGAGTTCTGGGTCTTTGGCTTTGGAAGCCTTCGATTCAGAACCGTTCGGCTCTGGCGCCTTTGGCGGGACATAGGAAATCACCGTGTCTCCGGGACGCGGGACAGGCCGCACGGCGTGGGTGAAGAACCGCAGGGTTCCGGTTTCGCGCACGATCAGAAGCAGGCTCGCTTCCTCGGGCAAAAGCTTTTGTGCATCTTCGAAAGTGAATTCTTCGGTCAGCTTGGTCTTTTTGAAGACCCAGTTGGCGCGCACGCGTTCATTGACCTCGTCGACGCCAAAGCCGGTTTCGAACAAGGCGCGGCCCCTGATGCTGCCGGGCAGGGCCGTGCGGCTCTCGCTGTTCTGGTTTTCACCCAGTTGATAGACCATGTCGCGGCCGATCTCATGAGCGAATTCGTTGCAGACAAGCGCGTTATACGCCTCGTTCTCGGTTGCAGCGACGAGGACCTGAAACGGGGTCAGATCAAGGTTGTGTTCGGTCGCTTCGTTAAGGATTTCGCCGTGGTAACTGGGCAAACCTTCAAGCCGTGCCCGCCCGAGACGCTGCCAGCTCTGGTCGACAATCTGGACGGGAGTGCCCACCGCCTGAAGCTCTTTAGCAAGTTCGACCGTCCACGGGTTCGAGCCGATCAGCAAGAGGCCGGGGCGCGAATCGCCTTTGACCTTCAGCGCCTTTGCAACGAGGTTCACGCTGAACCCGTGGGCAATGACCGTGGTGACAACGACTGCAAAGCTCAGACCGATCAGGATCTGCCCGCCTGCAACGCCAAGCTCTCCGAGGCGGAGCGCAAAAAGACCCGAAATCGCCACGAGAACGATCCCGCGAGGCGCGATCCACGCGACGAATATGCGTTCGTTCCACGGGATGTCGCTGCCCAGAAGGCTGACGAGAACGGTAATCGGGCGCACCAGAAAAAGAAGGACGGCAAGAAATGCCCAGGGCCGCCAGCTGGTCTGGAGGTAGGTCAATTCTTCCCAATCGAGCGATGCTGCCAGCACGATAAAGATGCCCGAGACAAGGATGACCGCGATATTCTCTTTGAACGGGTGGATCGAACGCATGCTCGACACGTCTCTATTGGCAAGCGTCACACCCATGACAGTGACCGCAACAAGCCCCGCTTCGTGCTCGATCTGGTTGGTGAGAACGAACACGCCGATCACCGCGATGAACAGCACGGGGACCTTGAGATATTCGGGGACCGCACCGCGCGGGAATACCCATGCGATGAACCGCGCCGCGGCATAGCCGACGAGCCCTGCAAGGATCGCAGCGATGACCAGCGGGGGCGCAACGTCAAAGACGCTTGCATCGGGAAATTCGTTGAGGCGGCGGAAGTATTCATAGGCCAGCACCGCGCAAAGGGCGCCGATGGGATCGTTGACGATACCTTCCCATTTGAGGATCGAGTTGGGTCTGGGCTGGATATTCGCCTGACGCAAAAGCGGGATCACAACGGTGGGACCGGTCACGATCAGAATACCGCCAAACAGGACCGCAACGGGCCACACCAGCCCTGCGATGTAATAGCCGGCGAGCGCGCCCAGCGCCCATCCAACAGCAACCCCAATGGTCGCCAGACGCCAGACTGCCCGACCTGAATGCCTCAGCTCGCGAAGATCAAGGCTGAGGCCCCCTTCGAACAGGATGAGCGCCACCCCGATGGATATCATCGGGTCGAGCAGTTCGCCAAAGGCGGTCTCGGGGTCGATCAATCCGGTGATCGGGCCGGCGATAAAACCGGCCGCCAACATGAGCACGATAGCCGGCCACCCGGTGCGCCATGCGGCCCACTGTGCGCCGATGCCAAGGGCACCCACGGCGGCGATTGTAATGGCTTGAGTTTCTAGAGAAATGGCGCGGGTCTTTCTGGTCAGAGCGAAGGAAGCAGAAGCGTTATTCGCCGTCGAATTGCATCAATACGCCTACCTCAACGCCCGCACCGCGCAAAAGGTCCGCGCCGCCAAGATCAGGCAGGTCAATCACGAATAAGGCATCGCTGACCTCGGCGCCTGCCTGCCGGAGCAACTGGCTGCTGGCAAGCGCAGTGCCGCCGGTGGCGATAAGATCATCGACGATCACAACACGCTCTCCGCTGCCGATTGCGCCGGGGTCGATTTCCAACCGGTCGGTGCCGTATTCAAGGTCGTAATCAACGCCGATCGTCTCGACCGGAAGCTTGCCCGGCTTTCGCACCGGGACAAAGCCCACGCCCAATTGCACCGCGACAGCTGCGCCAAAGATAAAGCCGCGCGCTTCCATGCCTGCGATTTTCTGTGCGCCCTTGGCCCGCGCCATCTGCGCGAGGAGATGGATGCTTGAGGCCAGCCCCTCTCCATGCCCGATGAGCGTGGTGATATCGCGAAACTGGATACCCTCTTGCGGGAAATCGGGAACGGTCCGCACAAGCTGTTTAAGCGCGTCAGGGGTCATGGGCGAGAAGGTCATCAGAGCGTCCTGGCTTCTACGGGTCAAAACAAAAGCGCCCCGCCATCCGGATGCGGGTGGCGGGGCGCTTGTAATCGTTATTGCAGGGCGATCAGATGAGCTCTGCCTTGTTCTTCTTCTCGGCCTTTTTCGATGCCCACACCGTTTTGTAGGACATGAAGCCAAGGAGCGTTGCGAACAGCAGGAAGCCGATCACGAACCAACCGGTTTGCTTGCGCTTGATCAGCGAAGGCTCGCCCGCCCAAGTCAGGAACGCAGCGATATCCTGTGCCATCTGCTCTTCGGTCGCTTCGGTGCCGTCAGAGTAGGTGACGATGCCATCAAGAAGCTGCGGCGGCATGGCGATGTTGATGTTGTAGAAGTACTCGTTGAAGTACAGACCCGGAGGCGTTTCGAAGTCGGGTGACTTGGCCACATCCTCTGGATCGGGCTCGTTATAGCCCTGCATCAACGAGTAGACATAGTGCACACCGTCCTTACGCGCCTTGGTGATCAGGGTGAGATCAGGCGGAAGCGCGTTATTGTTGAACGCACGCGCTTCGACTTCGTTCGCATAGGGCGACGGGAACATGTCTGTCGGAAGACCGGGACGCTTGACCATCGAGCCGTCCTTGGGATCGATTCCGGGAACTTCCCACTGTGCCGCTTCTGCGCGAACCTCGGCCTCGGTATAGCCAAGCTCCTGCAGGTTCCGGAACGCGACAAACTTCAGGCTGTGACAGGCCGAGCAGACCTCTTTGTAAACCTGGTAGCCACGCTGCAGCTGCGCATAGTCCCAAGTGCCGAACGCACCGTCGAAGGAGAACCCGCCCTCAGGCGCGATGTTTTCCTCCTGGAAAGCGTAATAGTCGGGCTTTTCAGGGCTTGCGTAGTTGAAGAGACCCGGCATCAGCGACCAGAGGATCAAAACCCCCGTGATCGCGATACCTGCAAGAATGCCTCCAAGACGAATGGTCATGACCTAACTCTTTCTCGTTATCGGGTCAGTGAAAAGGGTTACTCAGCCGGTTCAGCCGCGGTTGGTGCTGCTGGCTCTTTCTTGCCAAGAACAGCGTCCGTGATCGAGAACGGCAGGGCCTTTGGCACTTCGATCTGGCTGATGATCGGCAGGATCACCAGGAAGTGAAGGAAGTACCACGCGGTCGCGATCTGCGAGAGCACGATGTAGGGTTCTTCCGCCTTCGCACCGCCAAGGTAGAACAGCGCAGCCATGTCGACGACGAAGATCCAGAAGAAAATGCGGAACAACGGACGATAGGAACCCGAACGCACCGGGCTCTTGTCGAGCCATGGCAGGAAGAACCACAGCAGGATCGAACCGAACATCGCGATGACACCCAGAAGCTTGGCTTCGATCAGCACGATCCCGGTGAACGGAATGGTGAGATCGCCGGTGAAGGCACGAAGGATCGCGTAGAAGGGGTAGAAGTACCACTCAGGCACGATCAGCGCAGGCGTTGAAAGCGGGTTTGCCTCAATCCAGTTTTCAGCGTGGCCCAGCGCGTTTGGCGCGAAGAACACGACGGCCGCAAAGAGCGAGAGAACCAGACCCAGGAACCAGCCGTCCTTGGCGGTATAATATGGGTGGAACGGAACCGTGTCGCTTTCCGCTTTCACTTCGACGCCGGTCGGGTTCGAAGAGCCCGGAATGTGGAGCGCCCAGATGTGCAGGATAACCGCACCAAGGATCACAAACGGCAGCAGGAAGTGCAGCGAGAAGAAGCGGTTCAGCGTCGAGTTGTTCGGCGCATAGCCACCGACCAGCCAGACCTGAAGCGGTTCACCGATGAACGGAATGGCACCGAAGAGCCCTGTAATCACCTTCGCACCCCAGAAGCTCATCTGGCCCCATGGAAGCACGTAGCCCATGAAGGCAGTGGCCATCATGAGAAGGAAGATCACGACCCCGAGGAGCCAGATCATCTCGCGCGGCGCTTTATACGATGAGTAATAGAAGCCGCGGAAAATGTGCAGGTAAATGACGAGGAAGAAGAAGCTCGCGCCATTGGCGTGGGCGTATTTCAGCAACCAGCCATAGTTCACATTGCGCATGATGTGCTCAATCTGACCAAAGGCGACCTCTGTGTTCGCAGAATAGTGCATCGCCAGCACAATGCCGGTGATGATCTGGAACATGAGGAAGAAGCCGGCGAGAACGCCGAAGTTCCACATGTAGTTGAGGTTACGCGGAACCGGATAACCGGCACCAACCGCATTATAGACCAACCGTGGCAGCGGGAGTTTTTCATCCAGCCACTT
Source organism: Qipengyuania sp. S6317L1 (assembly GCF_023015615.1). Taxonomy (GTDB): domain Bacteria; phylum Pseudomonadota; class Alphaproteobacteria; order Sphingomonadales; family Sphingomonadaceae; genus Erythrobacter. Next base: position 990,791 of record NZ_JALKAJ010000002.1, read on the forward strand.
GGTAAAGTCATTCTTCGGTTCGTAAGAATTTGCCCAGGCGAAGCTCATAATGCTCTCTTGCTCGTTCTTTTCGTTGAAACAGTCTGCGTAACCGTAGCTACGATCAATTAGCCGACACGGATGGTGGTGTCAGTGGTAAAGGCGAAATCCGGCACCACGAGATTGGTCGGCGCAGGGCCTTTGCGGATGCGGCCAGCGGCGTCGTAGTGCGAACCGTGGCACGGGCAGAAATAGCCGTTGAACTCACCCTTGTCCTCGCCCTCGCCGGCGCCCAGCGGCACACAACCAAGGTGGGTACACACGCCAAGCTGGACCAGAATGTCTTCGTTGCCTTCGCCAAGGCGGTCTTCAAGCGTCTCTGCATCGCGAAGCGAGCCAGCATCGGTGGCCTTCATTTCAGCGATTTCATCAGCGGTCATGCGCTTCACGAACAATGGCTGGTCGCGGAAAACACCCTTGATCGACTGGCCCGGCTCGATCGCCGAGACATCAACATCGGTGGTCGATGCGGCCAGAACGTCGGCGGTCGGAGCCATCTGGCTCACCAGTGGGAACAAAACCGAAGCGCCGCCAACACCAGCGGTGCTCACAGCGGCGATGTGGATCCAGTCGCGGCGGCGCACGCCTTCGCCAGCGCCTTCTTCAGCTTTTGCGTTGTCTGCAGTCGAAGCCATTTTTCGATACCCTGCTAATCTAACCGCGACCGGAGGGAACCCCGGTGCGGTGTTTCAGTTATTCTTGCCAGCATCGCGACCCGCGCGCCAGCTATCCCAATCCATCGTAGCGTTCCAACGATTGGTCGAAACGCGCGTTCCACGATTGGCGCCCCTATAAGAGAATTCTTGGGAAAGCCAATGGTGTTTTAAGCACAATTAGTTCGGCTACGCGCAAGGGGCAAAGATTTGCAAGCCCTAACGCACCGCAATTGCACTGAGTTGTCGCCCATAATCGGGTGCACCTTGCTGAGTAGCACGGCGGTAGGAATAGTATGTCGACCGGGCGGCGTAGGTATCCTGGCCGATGATTGAAACGGTCCCGATGCCCTGCGCTTCAAGCTGCGCGGCGATATAGCCCGGCAAGTCGAAATGCCAGCGCTCGCGTCCCTCGCGCATGCCGGCGGGGGTGAAATGGATATCGTCGGATGGGGTGAAATTCTCGCGGAAAGCTTCGTCCACCTCATAGCTTTCCTGCGCAATCGCCGGGCCAAGGACAGCGGCAATGTCCGGGCCTTTTGCACCCAGCGCCTCCATCGCGGCGAGGGTGTTGCGAAGGATGCCCCCTTGTGCGCCGCGCCATCCGGCGTGGGCCGCGCCCACAACGCCCGCTTTCTGATCGGCGAAAAGCACCGGCCCGCAATCGGCGGTGACAATGCCGAGCACAAGACCCGAGCGATTCGTCACAAGCGCATCGGCAACCGGGCGACCTTCGGGCGTATCGGGCCACGCATCCTCAACGGTAATCACGTCGCAGGAGTGCACCTGATGGGGCGTGACCAGAGGCGCACCCTTGACCAGGGCGCTCGCCGCGTCGGCCCGCAGGCGCCTGATCGCATTGCTCTCTCCGGGCCCACCAAACCCGAATTGATGCGCGCCGCCCGCCGAGCCGAAAAACGCATGGGGGACGCCTTCGAGGTGAGGCGAGCGCTCGATCTGAAAGGGCGTATCAGCCATCCAGACTGCGGCTCACCTGTTCGAAGGTATCGCGCGAGAGATTGTCCTGCGCCGCGATTCGCTCAAGCTCGCCCTTCATCAATGCCGCTCTGCCCGGCTCGATCCGCTGCCATTTGCCGAGAGCTGGCACAAAGCGAGCAGCCGTCTGCGGGTTGATCGGATCAAGCGCGATGATGCAGTCCGCAATCATCTTGTATCCCGATCCGTCCGCGGCATGAAACGCGCTCGGATTGCCGGCAAACGCCATGTAGAGCGAACGCACGCGGTTGGGGTTGTTCATGGTGAAGTCGGAATGTTCGGCAAGCGCCCTTACCTGCGCAAGCACATCGGGATGCAATGAGAGCGCTTGCAGCGTGAACCATTTGTCGATGACAAGGTCATTGCCCTTGAAGCGTTGATAAAAGTCCTGAAGCCGCGCCTCGCGTTCGGGGCGATCAAGGCTGGCGAGCACCATCAGCGCGCCCTGGCGGTCGGTCATATTGTCCGCGCGGTCATATTGATGGGCCGCGAGTTCGGCGGCCTTTACCGGGTCTGATGCAGCGGCATAGCCCAGAACCATTGTCTTCACCTTGCGCGCACCGCGCCCGGCGGGATCATCGTAGGCAACCTTTTCGCAGCGATCGTAGAGCGCATGGAATTCATCGCTAAGCTCGCGCCCGAGCATCGCTTTCAGCCCTTCACGCTCGGCATGGATCGCGCCCGGATCAGCCTTGGCCTCTCCGCCTGCCATACGCTCGAACAGATAGGTTTCGCTTGGCAGGCTGAGCAATTCGCCGCGCATAGCATCGTCGAGGTCGGGATCTTCGATCACCGACTTGAACGCCCGCACAAGCGAACGCTCAAAGCTCACCTTCGAACCGGCGATAGCATCGCGCTGAAGATCTGAAGTGCCGCGAGATGGGTCGAACTCACCGCGAATTGCGCCGAGCATGTACATCACCGTCAATTCCTGCAGCGCCTCGTAGCGGGCAAACGGGTCGTCATCCTTTTGCGCCAAGGTCACCAAGGCAGCCTTGCTGGCAGCCGTGTCGATGATGACCGGGGCAGTGAAGCCACGGTTGATCGAAATCGCATCGGTGCGATCATCAATGGGCAGGGTCATGCTGGGCTTATCGAGGATCAAAAGCTGTTCCTCATCGCCCACGCCCTCACCAAACAGCTTAATTCGCAGCGGAATGGTGAAGTCGCAAGGCACCTCGTTCCCGTCTTTACCACGCAAGAACTGCGAGATGTGCAGCCAGTCATCGTGATCGCGCGGAATGCTCTCGCGCCGCACCTTCACCACCGGCGTGCCTGCGGTCGAATACCACTTGCGGAAATTGGTGAGATCGAGCCCGGCGCCGTCTTCAATCGCCTTGATGAAATCCTCGCAGGTCGCCGCCTCACCATCGTGACGCTCGAAATAAAGGTCGGTGCCTTTGCGGAAACGCTCGACCCCTGCCATCGAGCGCATCATGCGGATGACTTCGGCGCCTTTGTTGTAAACGGTGGCGGTGTAGAAGTTGGAGATTTCGCGGTAGCTGTCCGGGCGGATCGGATGCGCCAGGGGGCCTGCATCCTCCGGGAATTGAGCGGCGCGCAAAATGCGCACATCCTCGATGCGCTTGACCGCTTCGCCGCGCATATCCTGACTGAACAGCTGGTCGCGAAGGACGGTGAAGCCCTCTTTCAGCGACAATTGGAACCAGTCGCGGCAGGTGATGCGATTGCCCGACCAGTTGTGAAAATATTCGTGCGCGATCACGCCTTCGACACCGTCGAAATCGGCATCGGTCGCAGTTTCAATGTCGGCCAGCACGTATTTCGTGTTGAAGATGTTGAGACCCTTGTTCTCCATCGCGCCCATGTTGAAATCGGAAACGGCAACGATGTTATAAAGGTCGAGATCATACTCGCGCCCGAACACCTCTTCGTCCCACTTCATCGAATTGTGGAGCGACTGGAGAGCGTGATCGGTGCGGCCCAAATCCTCGGCCCGCACCCAGATATTGCACTCGACCTCGCGGCCGGACATGGTGGTGAAAGGCCCGCTGTTCGCGACAAGATCGCCCGCGACGAGCGCGAAGAGATAGGATGGCTTTGGCCAGGGGTCGAACCATTCGGCAAAGTGACGGCCACCGTCGAGATCGCCTGTTTCTTCCTTATTGCCGTTGCACAGGAGGATCGGGAACGTGGCCTTATCCGCCTCCATCCGCACGCGGTAGGTTGAAAGCACGTCGGGGCGGTCGGGGAAGAAGGTGATCCGGCGAAATCCCTCGGCCTCGCATTGTGTGCAAAGCATCCCGTTCGAGGCGTAAAGCCCCATCAGCGTCGTGTTCTTGTCGGGAGCGATTTCGGTGGTGATCGTCACCTCGTGATCCTCGCCCTGAAGCGTGAGGAGCAGGTCGGGCCCCTCCATCACCCAGTCATCGGTGGGGACGCCATCGACCAGCACCGCTTTCGCGGTAAGGCCATCGCCGTTCAGCCGAAGGACCTGGCTCGCATCCGCATCGGCATTGCGCCGGACGGTGAGCGTCGCAGTCACCGTCGTCGTTTCAATGCCGAGGTCGAAATGCAGCTTTGTGTCGGGCACCAGCCATGCAAACGGCTTGTAATCCTCGCGCCGGATCACAGGCGGCTCATGCGGAGTGGGCGCTGCATCGGCGAGTTCGGGGTTGCCTTGAGGGTTCGATGGGGTTGTCGCTATATCCATGGGCATCGATTTAGATTGATTTGGCCCCGCTTCCAACCGATTGAGGCAAGCAATGTCGCATTTATTGATTTTCGGCCTCGGCTACACCGCCAAACGCATCGCCGCCCGCCTTGAAGCCCTGGACTGGAAGGTCGAGGCGACGGGGAGCGCCGGGACCGTTGATTTTGGCGACGCGGGCGCTGTGAAATCCGCTGTGGAACGCGCAACCCACATCCTCTCTTCCGTCCCGCCTGACCGCGAGGCTGGCGATGATCCGGTGCTGGCATCATACGGCAAGGACTTAGGGGGCCGCGCGCTCTATTACCTTTCCTCCACCGGGGTTTACGGCGATCAGCAAGGCGCATGGGTCGACGAAGCCACCCCCACGATTGCCCAAACCGGAGAAGGCCGCCGCAATGCGCGGGCCGAGGCGGACGCGGCTTGGATGGAAATGGGGGCGAGGGTCTTTCGCCTGCCCGGTATCTATGGCCCGACCAGAAGCGCGCTCGACCGCGTGCGGGAGGGACGGGCGCGGCGGATTGACCTGCCGGGGCAAGTGTTCAGCCGCTGCCATGTGGACGATATCGCCAGCGGTGTTGTCGCCGCGCTCACCAGCGATGCGCCTGCGGGCGCGTACAACCTTGGCGATGACTTGCCGATCAGCGGCAATGCCGTGACCGAACACGCCTGCGCGCTTCTTGGTGTGGAGCCGCCCGGGATGGAAACGCTTGAGGAAGCCAAACTCTCACCGATGGCGCGCGGATTTTACGGCGAGAACCGGCGCGTTGCGAACGGCAAGGCCAAGCGCGTGCTTGGCTGGAAGCTGCAATATCCGACCTATGTCGAAGGGCTAGCTAACCTGCTTTGACCTCAAGGCTATTATCATCCCCAGAACCGCAAGCGCCATCCCGCCAATGGTTATCGGGGTCCATCGATAGCCCTCGAACAAAGTTGACACCGCCATCGCAACAGAGATTGTGAGGACCGCATTATACGCGGTTTTCCCCGCCCCGATCTCGCGCACGAGATTATAATGCAGCGGGAAGGTGATGACCGAGCCGATGAGCGCCAGATACACAATCCCGCCCCAATAGCCGGGTTGCGTTGGCACAGGCGGCGGGCCAGCCGTCGCAAGGGCAAAGCCCAGATCGAAAACCGTCCCGTACAGCATCGCCCATGCAAGCAGGCTCACCATCGGCACGGCGCGGCCCGTGGGGTTGGCCTGAATCACATTGGCGACCGAAGCGGACAAGATGCCCAGCAGCGCAAGCACAATTCCAAGGCCCACATTGCCGCCGATCACGCCCGCATCGGGATTGGTGGTCCATTCATTGAAAAGGAGCGAGGAGACCCCGACGATCGCAACCGCGCTGCCGATCATGAAACCGCTTGGCACGCGCTCACCGATAAATCCCCTCGCCAGAAGCGCGTTGGGCACCATCATCAAACCGAACATCAGCGCGACGATGCCGGAGGTCACGTAAAGCTCTGCGTGATAGACGAAGAGGAAATTGCCGCTGAACTGGAACAGGCCGACAAGCAGCGCGAGCAAGTGCTCTGGCCGGTTCAGGCGAAGCCTGCGTTTTATCAGGAACGCGACGAGGAACAGCGCCGGGGTTGCAAGCGCAAAGCGATAGAACACCGACCATGCCGCCGGCACGCCGTCGATCTGTCCGGTGATGACAAACCACGTTGATCCCCAGATCGTGCCGGTCAGCACAAAGGGGACAATCACCCGCCAGTTCAGAATTGATGGGGCGGACGCGCTCACAGGCTGGCGATGGCCTTGCCCAGAGCCGCCGCGTGCTCTTCGCGCGTGTCCCATGCGGTGACAAAACGCGCGGCATCTGCGCCCCAGTCGTAAAAGGCGAAATCTTGGGCGCGCAAAGCGTCGCGTTCTTCGGGGGAAAGCGTCACGAACAGTTCGTTCGCCTCGACCGGGTGCATCAATCGTTCGCCGCAACCGCTTGCGATTTCGCCCGCCGCTGCATTGGCGTGGGCGGCATTGGCAAGCCACAGATCGCCGTCGAGCATCGCGAGGATTTGCGCGGCGAGATAGCGGCCCTTGCATTGCAGGTGACCGGCGCGCTTGCGGCGATATTTGGCGAGGCTCGCCTGTTCCGGATCGAACAGAACCACCGCTTCCGCGCTCATCGCGCCGTTCTTGATGAAACCGAAAGCGAGGCTGTCGACGCCGTAAGCCGCCTCCTTCGCTGAACCGCCCAGAAATGCCGCCGCATTGGCAAAACGCGCGCCGTCCATGTGCAGGCCAAGGCCCCGGCTTTTGGCAAAAGCACTCAGGGCCTCAAGCTCGGCTCGTGAATAGCAGCGGCCATATTCGCTCGCCTGCGTAATCGCGATGGCGTGGGGCTGCACCTGATGCACATCGTCGCGGATGGGGTCGATGTGAGCGGCGATCTGATCGGGCGTAAGCTTGGCGCCCTCGCCCCCGTGACCATCGGCGCACAGCATCAATTTTGCCCCGTGAAGATAAAACCCCGGCGCGCCGCCTTCATCGACCTCGATATGCGCTTCTTCGTGGCAGACCACGCCGCCGTGCGGCTGCACCATGGTAGAAAGCGCCAGGCAATTCGCCGCCGTCCCCGTCGCCACCCAGAGCGCTGCACATTCGCGTCCGAACAGATCGCTGAACCGTTCATCCAATTGCGCGGAAAGCGCATCGCCGTCGTAGGGGTTGTCCGCTCTATCGCTTGCGCGCATCGCTTCCCAGACCTTGGGGTGGACGGGCGCGGCGTTGTCAGACAGGAAGGGCTTCACATCACTCATGCCTCATGCCTCTACTGCTATCGAGGCTCTTGGCAATAATCAGCGCAGCAAGAAGGAGAATTTTTCGTGAGCGGTCAGGACAACAAAGTCACAATCACCCACCACGTTCAGGGGCAGGGCGGAAAGTATGTCGCCGCGATCGAAGGTGAAAGCGCATCCGGTCACCTTGAATGGGAGCCGCAGGCCGAGAACGTGCGCGTTGCAACGCATACAATCGTGCCCGAAGCAATCGGCGGGCGTGGGATTGCGGGGCTTTTGGTTGAGCGCATGATCGAAGACGCGCGGCGGCTGGATTTCAAGATTGTCCCGCAATGCTCCTACGTCGCCAAGAAGTTCGACGAAAATCCCGAGTGGGCTGACCTTCGCGCTTAAGCCGTTTCCAACTGGCTGAAATCGGTTACGGCAATCGTCTCCATGACCTTTGCGCGCACCTCGCGTGCCCGCTCAATTGGCACGCCGGGGATTGCAAAAACACCGCCCGCCTGTCCCAGATGCACGGTCGCATAGCCGCGAAGGCGCGCAATGGGCCCTTGCGAAATCTCGACCGAGTGCAGTTTCAGGCGCGTCGCAATCTGGCTGCGGGGGGAAAGCACCCCGCGCGCAGAGACAATCTGCCGCTCATCGAGTGCGTGGCGTTGATAGCGCCATGCAAGCACGTTCAGGATGACCGTAATTCCGGCGACCACAAGGAACGCCCCGACGGCAAGGCTCGTCCATTCGGGCGCATAGATGCTGGTCGCAGCGCCCGCCGCAATCGCGGGGATCACAAACTTGAAGGCATCGCCAAGCGCGCTGTCGAACAGATACTTCTCGCTCGCGCGGCGCCAATCGGTGTTCTCGTCCGGAAGCGCAAATCCAGCCGCCTCTGCAATCGGCGCGATCTCGTGCAGCTTGGCGAAGGGGGCGACCACGTGGCTTGATGCGCCCATGTCCTGCGCGAGGCTGACGAAGCTTAAAGAGTGCCAGCCGAAGCGGTAACGCAGGAGCCGCGTGCCAATCCGCACCCCTTGCACGCGGTGGATCGGCATGACCACATCGGTTTTGGTGAACAGACCGCGGCGGCGACGGAATCCTCTCGCGGTGCGTTCAAGCAGAAAGCCCCATTCGCGGGTTAAAACCCGGACCATGCCGGTGATCGTCCCGATTACGAACAGCGCAGACAGGCTGAGAATTACCCCGATCACCTGCATCGAGCGGTCAAGCGCGCCGATGTCGAGGCCATATTCTTCAATCGCGCTTTCCCAGAATTCGCGCCGGAAAAAGTCGATGAGGTCGAGGCTGTCGACATATTGGAGTGCAACGCCCAGCACTGCGAAGATCGCAAGGCTGAATTCGAACAGGCCAAAGGTGAAAAGCCGTGCGGGTCCCATGGTGAAGAGTGCTTCGGCATCGTCGGATTGCGCTTGGACCTGACGCTCGGCACTCGCCTCCGCCGTTTCGTTGCTGTCGCGCCGCTCGCGCACCAATTGGCGCAATTCCTCGCCGCGTTCTTCGGTGAGATAGGCGAGCGCCAGATCCTCACCCCCGCCAGCACCGGTTTCAAACTTGACCGACACCAGACCAAGCAGGCGCGGAAGCAGTTTCTGCTCAAGGCTCACATCCTGGATACGCTCATAGGGGACAGAGCGCGCCGCGCGGCTCAGCACGCCGCTTTCAACCCGTATGTCCGACTGACCGATAGTGTAAGTCAGCCGTTTCCAACTGATGTAGGCGAAAAATGTGCCGATCAGGATGATGGCGGCTGCCACGGGGATAGCGACGAAAGTGCCAATGCCGCCTGTGCCAAAGGTGATCGCGAGCGTTGGCAGGATCGCGTTCTGGACACTTGCCAAAAGGCCGACCGCCACCGTTTTGGGGTCGGTGTTAAGCCCTTCCGGCGCGCCCTCGTGCTCGGCCGCTAATGACACCGCCTCGTTCACATCGTCTCACGTTTGATGTGGGCGCGGATTTCCTCGCGCATCTGAATTGCAAGTTCATGCCCCAGACCCGGCAGACGGACCGAGGCATTGTGGCTGCCGGCGGTGTGCAGCGTCATCGTGGCAATGCTCAAGGCGCGCTCGATCGGGCCCTGGTCAACGTCAATATGCTGCACCCTGCCAAAGGGGACGATGGTGTCGGAATGCCACATGATCCCGCGCACCACGCGAAGGCGATCATGGCTGATCTGGTAACCGCGCGCGTTGTAGCGTGCGAGCGGGATGCGGATGATGATGAACAGCGCGATGAGAACCGCAATCCCGGTGATCACGCCAAAGGGTATGGGCGCACCTTCATTTTGCAGGGCGCCATCGACGACGAGCCCCGCGATCATCAGAAGGAAGCCCACAAACACAGCCGTCAGCCGCATCAACAGCTTGTAATTGGGGTGCAGCCTAGTGAGCTCTGCCTCGTCGTCGACATCGCTGAATATCGAAGAGGTCGGGTCTGCGACAGGAGCACTTGATCCGTCCTCGCCGGCATCCTCGCCCAAGGGGCGCCCTTGCGGTCTGGGCGCATATTGCGCATCGCGCGGGTAAGGAGCGGAGGCCGGCGACGCAGAAGGCGCGGCGGCTGCCCGGCGCTGGCCCGGGTCCCACGGCTTTGCCCCGCCATCATGGCCGAACAGATGGCTCGCAGGACCGGGTTTGGAGGCAGGCTTTTGTGCGCCGCCTGCGCTCGTGCCGGAGCCTGTCTTGTCGTCCGGGTTTCCAGATCCTTCGTCGCTCATGCAAAGCTATGTGCGAAGGCGCGCGTGCCAGCGCAAGACAAAACTAGAGCGCCGGCGCGAAAACTGCGCACTTTATCCTCTGGGCACGCTCATGGAATTGCGCGCGATCACCATGCGGTGCACCTCGGATGGGCCGTCATAGATGCGCATATTGCGCACACGCCCTGCGAGCATGTGAAGCGGCATTTCCTTGGTTACGCCCATCCCGCCAAGGCACTGCATCGCGTTGTCGATGACTTCCTGAGCCATCTCGCTGCAATAGACCTTGATCATGGAAATCTCGGAGCGCACATCGCGCCCCTCATCGAGCTTCCATGCGCAATCATAAGCCATAAGGCGCGCGGCATGGATCTTGGTCTTGGCATCGGCCACCCACCATTGCACCGCCTGACGCGCGGAAAGCGGCTTTCCGAAAGTTACGCGCTCCGGCGCGTGTTCGGTCATGATCTGGAGAGCGCGTTCGGCCGCCCCGATGCACCATGCCGCCATCTGCATACGTCTTGTGCCGAGGCGCAATTGCATCGGCGCAAAACCCTCGCCCTCTTTGCCAAGCAGCTTCCAGTCCTCGACCTCGCAATCCTCGAGTGCGATTTCATAGGTGTATTCGCCGCCCAGCATCGGCACCTGCTTTACCACATTGAAACCGGGCGCATCGCGGTCCACGAGGAAGGCCGACATGCCCGCCGAACCCTTGGCCTCAGGGTCGGTGCGCGCAAGAAGGATCGTGAAATCGGCTTCTTTTGCCGACGTGATCCAGATCTTGCGCCCGTTGATGATCCACTTGTCGCCCTTAAGCACCGCCTTGGTGCTCATGCCAGAAGGGTCAGCGCCCGCACCCGGCTCCGAAATGCCGATGGCCGACAGTGTCCCCTTTTCGACATGGGGCACAAGATAGGCTTCGCGCTGGCGTTCATCACAATAGCCTGCGAGCATCTTCAGATTCGGGCTGTCAGGGGGAAGGTTATATTTCGCCACCGTGCTGCCCATGGCGATATTCACACCGACAAGCGCGACGTGCGGAAGGCCTGAGCCGCCCACTTCCTCCGGCGCATCAAGCGCCCAAAGCCCCATATCCTTTGAAACTTTATCAAGCCGCGCCTTCTCATCCGGCGTGATATATCCGCCCTGTCCGTTCGCATCGCGTTCAAGAACGCCCGCCTCCAACGGCATCAACTCATCGCGCACAAACCGCTGCACGAGGTCTTCGAGCATCTGGTACTCTTCGGGAAGTTCGAAATTGATAGCGGCACCTCTTCGTCTTAATGTTTGGGCGCTTGTTATCGGCAAGCAGCCAATCTGCAAAGCCTCATATACGCCAAGCTACGTGGCGATGGCGAGGATGGACGAGCCTGTTTGAGTTCACAGCGCCTGCGACACTTGAGAAACCGCCCAAAGGCGCGAAATCGAACGGATTGAAGAGGCAGCGAACACAGACGTGGTGCGGCGCTGCGACCAGGTTACCCGGCTACCGTTGGTTCATAATGCAGGGAAATGGTGCTGCTGGAGAGAATTGAACTCTCGGCCTCACCCTTACCAAGGGTGCGCTCTACCACTGAGCTACAGCAGCTAACCGAGGCGCGCCTATCGTCAGATGGTCCCCGAATGTCAAGCCCGATTGCCAAGGGTGTATGCCGCGAATGGCGCAAACCCTCTTGAGCTTGGCGTTTTTAGGCGGCAGGGCACTAATTATGAGTGAAGGAAAATCATCTGAAATGACGCGGGAAGAGCGGCTCGCGGCCAAATTGCGCGAGAATCTTCGCCGCAGGAAAGCGCAAACCCGCGAAATGCGCGAGGAACCGCCACACGAAAATGGCGAATCGGACGCGCAAGACCTTTCCAAGACCGGTGAGCCAAGCTAACCAGCGCGCCGTATTCCAAAAGGATCTGACCACCCGCTAATACGGAGTGACAATGCCAAAGCTTATTCTCGTGCGCCACGGCCAAAGCCAGTGGAACCTCGAAAACCGCTTCACCGGTTGGTGGGACGTTGATCTGACCGAGAAAGGCGTTGCCGAAGCAAAGGCGGCAGGCGCGCTGATGAAGGAAAAAGGGGTCATACCGACCACCTGCTTCACCTCTTATCAAACCCGCGCGATCAAGACGCTCAATCTGGCCTTGGAAGAAATGGGCCGCTTGTGGCTACCGGTCACAAAAGACTGGCGTCTGAATGAACGCCACTATGGCGGGCTCACCGGCCTCGACAAGCAGGAAACACGCGACAAGCACGGCGAGGACCAAGTCCACATCTGGCGCCGCAGCTTCGATACGCCGCCTCCGCCAATGGAGCCGGGCAGCCAATACGATCCGGGCGCGGACCCGCGCTATGACGGGATCGACGTTCCCTACACCGAAAGCCTGAAACTCACGATCGAGCGCGTGCTCCCCTATTGGGAAAGCGATATTCTTCCCGTGCTCGAAAGCGGCGAGACGGTGATTATCTCGGCCCACGGCAATTCGCTTCGTGCGCTGGTGAAGCACCTGTCGAACATCTCGGATGAGGACATCACGGGCCTCGAAATCCCGACGGGTCAGCCGATCATCTATGATTTTGATGCCAAAGACGATGGACGCCTGGTGCCAGGCGAACGCTATTATCTGAAGGATTCGTGATGGCAGGCAAGGTGGCAATCGTCATGGGGAGCCAGTCGGACTGGCCGACCATGAAGTGTGCAAGCGAGGTGCTGGACGAACTTGAAGTCGAGCATGAGGCGCGCATCGTCTCGGCCCACCGCACGCCCGACCGGATGAGCGCCTTTGCCAAGGGAGCCGAGGGCGAAGGCTTCGATGTGATTATCGCAGGCGCCGGCGGGGCGGCGCATTTGCCCGGCATGATCGCGGCGATGACCCATCTGCCCGTGCTCGGCGTTCCGGTGCAGTCCAAAGCTCTCTCTGGCATGGATAGTCTTCTCTCGATCGTGCAGATGCCGGGCGGGGTTCCCGTCGGCACATTGGCAATCGGCGAGGCGGGCGCGAAGAACGCAGGGCTTATGGCGGCGTCCATTCTGGCGCTGGGCGATGAGGAGTTATCCGAGCGGCTCCAGGATTGGCGCGCCGCACGAACATCCGATGTAGGCGAAACACCCGTCGACTGATCTTGTAGAAACGCTGATCTTGTAGAAACGCTGATCTTGTAGAAACGCTGATCTTGTAGAAACGCTGGGGTTTTCTTAAAGCCTTTGGCCAAAGCAACACAGCCTTAGCGCCAGCGCGACATGCAGGCAGCAAGGCAATGGGGACAGGACATTTTGGCTCTCACACCGGGTTCGACAATCGGCATTCTTGGCGGGGGCCAATTGGGCCGCATGATGGCGCAGGCCGCCGTGCAGCTGGGTTACCGCGTTATTGGATACGCGCCTCCCGGGGACAATGTCTCCGCCGAGGTGAGCGCCGACTTCTTCGAAAACGGCTGGGGCGACAAGGCTGCGCTCGCCGCGTTTGCGTCAAAGTGCGATGTCATCACCTGGGAATTCGAGAATGTCCCTGTATCGGTGATCGACGCGCTTCCATCCGAATTGATCGTGCCCGGCAGGCGCGCCCTGGAAGTCGCCCAAGATCGCCTGAACGAAAAAAGCTTCGTGTGCGATCTTGGCGCGACCTGTGCGCCGTATGCCCGCGTCGAAAGCGATGAAGAGCTTGCCCGCGCCGTCAATTCGATCGGCGCGCCCGGCATCCTCAAGACCGCGCGCGATGGCTATGACGGTAAGGGCCAGTGGCGCATTTCATCGGCGCATGAGGCCGAAGGCGTGCGCTTTCCGGGGCGCACCTGCATTTACGAAGGCTTCGTAGATTTCGCCGCCGAATTCTCCGTCATCCTTGTGCGTGGCGGCGATGGCGAGGTGCGCTTCTGGGATTCGACCGCCAATGTCCACGAGGGCGGAATGCTCGCGGTTTCAACCCTGCCCGCAGGCGACGTCATCGAAGGGCAAGTCGAAAAGGCGCGTGAAATCGCCCGCCAGACCGCCGATGCGCTTGGCTATGTCGGGGTGCTGACACTTGAATTCTTTGCGACTGCCAACGGTCCGATCTTCAACGAGATGGCGCCGAGGGTGCACAATTCGGGCCACTGGACGATTGAGGGCGCTGCGACCAGCCAGTTTGAAAACCACATCCGCGCCGTCGCGGGGCTGCCTCTTGGCGGGACGCAAACGCGCTTTGCCCGGATCGAGATGCGCAATATCGTTGGCGAGGATGCCCTTACCGCGCACCAGCTTCTGGCCGAAGAGGGCGAGCCGCACCTGCACCTTTACGGCAAACGCGAGGCGCGCGATGGCCGCAAGATGGGCCATGTGACGCGCGTATCGAACGCGGCATCCGGCGCCACCATATGAACCACGAGATCTTCCTGATTTACGCGCGCGCTGCCAACGGCACTATCGGGTTTGAGAACCGTTTGCCGTGGCATATTCCTGCCGATTTCAAGCGGTTCAAATCCATGACCATGGGCAAACCGATGATTATGGGGCGCAAAACCTTCCAGAGCCTGCCCGGCATATTGCCCGGTCGTCGCCACATTGTGCTCACCCGCCACCCCAAATGGAGCTGCGAAGGCGCAGAGGTGGTGCACACCGTCGCCGATGCGCTGGATCTGGCGCGCGAAAACAATGACACGGGCGAAATCGCCGTTGTCGGCGGCTCTGCGATCTATGACGTGTTCCGGCCCATGGCCGACCGCGTGGAAGTCACCGAAATCCACGCGGAATTCAAGGGCGATGTATTCATGAAGCCGCTGGGCGACGAATGGATCGAGGTGGCGCGCGAAGATCACGAGGCGAAAGGCGACACGCCTGCCTTCTCCTTCGTCACCTACAAACGGACAAAGGCCGAGTAATGCGCTGGCTCGACCACCGCGAGCCTGTGATGGAGCCCCTTCGCGGTGCTGTCATCGCGCTGGGCAATTTTGACGGATTTCATCAGGGGCATCAGGCGGTTGCGGGTGAAGCGATCAAATGGGCACACGAGGAGGGCCGCCCTTCGATCATCGCGACCTTTGACCCGCACCCTGTGCGCCATTTCAAGCCCGATGTGCCGCCCTTTCGCCTGACCACTCTGGAACAGCGGCAGGAACTCTACCTCGCCGCAGGCGCAACCGCGATGCTCGTGTTCCATTTCGACGCAGAGCTAGCGAGCACCAGCGCCGAGGACTTCATCACCCAGATCCTGATTGAACGATTTGGCGCATATGGCGTAGTCACCGGCGGTGATTTCTCTTTCGGGAAGATGGCAAAGGGCAATGTCGAATTGCTCCAGACCTTCGGAGCCGAGCAGGGACTTAAATCACGGGTTGTCGAAGCGGTTGAAAGCGCCAATGAAAATGGAGGGGGCGTCATATCCTCCAGCCGCGTGCGCGAGGCATTGCGCGACGGCGACCCGGAGTTGGCAGCCGAACTCCTCACTCGCCCCTTCGCTATTCGGGGCATTGTCGAACATGGCGATAAAAACGGGCGCAAGCTGGGCTATCCCACCGCGAACATAGCCATCGGCACTTATTTGCGCCCGAAATACGGGGTTTATGCGGTGACAGGCACGGTGCTTTCGTCCGGCGAAACCTACAAAGGCGCGGCCAATATCGGCATCCGCCCGCAATTTGAGCCGCCCAAGGAGCTGCTCGAACCCTATTTCTTCGACTTTTCCGGCGACCTTTATGGTCAGGAAATTGAGGTCGCCTTCCACCATTTCCTGCGCGGTGAAGCCAAGTTCGACAGCCTCGATGATTTGATGGTTCAGATGGAGAAGGATTGCGAGGAAGCGAGAAGGCTTCTAAGCGCGCTCCCACAATGACAGACGACAGCACAAAACGCGACTATAAGGACACCGTCTTCCTGCCGAAGACTGCCTTCCCGATGAAAGCCGGCCTTCCACAGAAGGAACCGGGCATTGAGGCGCGCTGGCGCGAGATTGATCTGTACCGCAAGCTCCGCGAGGCCCGCGCTGGCCGCGAGAAGTTCATCCTCCACGATGGCCCGCCCTATGCCAATGGCGATATGCATATCGGCCATGCGCTGAACCATATCCTGAAAGACATGGTCTGCCGCACGCAGAACCTGATGGGCAAAGACGCGCCCTATGTGCCGGGCTGGGATTGCCACGGCCTTCCGATCGAGTGGAAGGTCGAAGAGCAATATCGCAAGAAAAAGAAGAATAAGGACGAGGTTCCGGCCAAGGAATTTCGCGCCGAGTGCCGCGCCTACGCGCAGAAATGGGTCGACACCCAGCGCGAGCAGCTGAAGCGCCTTGGCATTATGGGCGATTGGGACAACCCCTACCTCACCATGGATTTTCAGGCCGAGGCGACGATTGTTGCCGAGCTTTGCAAGTTTGCCGAGGCTGGCAATCTCTATCGCGGGTCAAAGCCGATCATGTGGTCGCCGGTTGAGAAAACTGCTCTGGCCGAGGCCGAGGTTGAGTATGAGGACCTGACCGACAGCCCGCAGATCGACGTGGCGTTTGAGATCATCGAGTCGGCGGTGCCGGAGCTGGTCGGCGCGCATGCGGTGATCTGGACGACGACGCCGTGGACGATCCCGGTGAACCAGGCTTTGGCTTATGGGGCGGATGTTGAGTATGCGATTTTCTCGCTCGTAGTCGACGTGGTTGGCTTAGCCGAAGGCAAGACTGGCGGCGAGATCGCGGGTGATGTGAACGAGGCAGAGAAGCGTTTGCACGATGCAGGCCTGCCCTTTAACGGCAAGCGGCTTTTGATCGCAAAAGACCTTGTACCAAGCTTCCTGTCGCGTTTGAATGCGTTGGCTGCCATGGTCGATGTCAGTGACTTCGGTGCGAAGAATGCTGTGTTCGAGATTTCGGGCGAATGGCTTGGCGAAGGTCGTTCCGCACCATTCGAGCGTATGCTTCATTCGGTTAAAGGCTCAGAGCTAGCAGGCACCAAAGCCCGCCACCCGATGCACCATCTCGGCGGATTTTACGCTACCCCGCGCCCCTTCCTCGAAGGCGAATTTGTCACCACCGAGAGCGGGACCGGCCTTGTCCATATGTCGCCCGACCACGGCGAGGACGATTTCGACCTGTGCAAAGCTAACGGCCTCAACCCCGTCTTCGCCGTGATGGACGATGGCCGTTATCGCGATGATTGGCCGTGGCTGGGCGCAGATGACACAGACGACGAGGGCAAGGAACGCCGCCGCTCGGTCATCAACAAACCGTTCAACGCGCCCGATGGGCCGATCTGCTCGGACCTTCGCGAAGCGGGCGCCCTGCTCAGTGCGTCTGCCGACTACGCGCACTCCTACCCGCACTCATGGCGCTCCAAAGCCAAAGTGATCTACCGCTGCACACCGCAATGGTTTGTGCCGATGGACAAGGACCTCGACGGCGGCGGCACGCTGCGCAGCCGCGCCATGTCGGAAATCGACCGGGTCGAGTTCATCCCTGAAAAAGGCCAGAACCGCCTCGGCTCCATGGTCGAGGGGCGGCCCGACTGGGTGCTCTCACGCCAACGCGCGTGGGGTGTGCCGATCACGCTGTTCGTGCGCCCCGACGGTACCTATCTGCAAGACGCAGCGGTCAACGCGCGCGTTGTCGCAGCCGTCAAAGAAGAAGGCGTCGATGCCTGGGATGAAAGCCGCAAGACCGAGTTCCTCGGAGACCAGCACAATCCCGAAGAGTTCGAGATGGTCATGGACATCCTCGACGTGTGGTTCGATTCGGGCTGTACGCATTCCTTCGTTCTCGAAAGCGGGCGCTGGCCCGACCTCCAATGGCCCGCCAACCTCTATCTCGAAGGCTCGGACCAACACCGCGGCTGGTTCCAGTCCTCGCTCCTGCAAAGCTGCGCCACTCGTGGCCGCGCGCCTTACGATCAGCTGCTCACCCACGGCTTCACGATGGATGCCAAGGGCAAGAAGATGTCGAAATCGCTCGGCAACACGGTCTCGCCCCTGCAGGTGATGGAGCAGACCGGCGCGGACATCATCCGCCTTTGGGCGCTGAGCGTCGATTTCACCGAAGATCACCGCATTGGCGATGAAATCCTGAAAGGCGTGGGCGACCAATATCGCCGCCTTCGCAACACCTTCCGCTATCTGCTCGGCGCGCTCGATGGATATGTCGGCGATATGTCAGATAGCGGCGAAATTCCGGAGCTTGAACTCTACGTTCTCTCGCTGCTTTCCGAGCTTGACGGCAAGCTGAAAAAGGCCGCGACCGAATACGACTTTAACACCTACACCCGCCTGCTGGTGGACTTCTGTAACGAGGACCTCAGCGCCTTCTTCTTCGATATTCGCAAGGACACGCTCTATTGCGATGGGGAGGATTCGACCACGCGCAATGCCTATCGCACGGTGCTCGACCTGCTGTTCCACGCGCTGGTGCGCTATGCCGCGCCGGTGCTGGTCTTTACGTCCGAGGAAGTGTGGCAAACCCGCTATCCCGAAGATGGCGAACAAGAGGGCAGCGTCCACCTTCTCGAATGGCCGAGCGTGCCGCAAGTGCCCGCTGACCGCGCCAAGTGGGAGCAATTGCGCGCCCTTCGCGAGCGTGTGACCGAGGCGATTGAGCCGCTGCGGCGCGAGAAGGTGATCCGTTCCAGCAATGAAGCGACCGTCACCGTGCCAGCCTCCGCAGTGCCAGAAGGCGTGAGCGACGAACAACTCGCCGAATTGTTCATCACCGGGACAGTGACCCGCGGCGATACGGACGAGGTGACAGTCACCAAATCTTCTGACCACAAATGCGGCCGCTGCTGGCGCCTTCTTCCCGATGTTGCGGAAGACGGCGCGCTGTGTGGCCGGTGTGAAGGAGTGGTTGGTGAATAATCTGTTCACCCGTAACCGGCTGATCGGGCTAGGCTTTGCGGCCTTTGTCGCTGTCATCGACCAGATCATCAAGTGGTACGTGATCGGCCCGCTGAACCTGCGCAATGTGCGCAATATCGAGCTTTTGCCGTTCTTCGATCTCACCTATGTCGAGAACCGGGGCATCTCCCTTGGCATGCTTCAGGCGACCAATATGGAGATGCGCTGGCTGCTTGTCGCGATGACCGCGCTGATCGGCCTCGTGGTCCTCGTCTGGATGATGCGCGAGAAGATTTTGGGCGATATTCTGGGCCTCGCGCTCATTTTGGGCGGGGCGATTGGCAATATCTACGACCGCTATGTGTTCGGCTATGTGATCGACTATGCCGACTTTCACATCGGTAGCTTTAGGCCATTTCTTGTTTTCAACGTCGCGGATGCGGCTATCACCATTGGTGTTGTGATCATCCTTGCGCGCAGTCTGTTTGTGCGCGAAAAGGATGGTGAAGAGGGCGCTGAAATCGCCCAAGCGGAGAATTCATAATGCGTAACGTCAAAACCGCCATTTTACTCGCATCGGGCGCGGCAATGCTTGCTGCTTGCGGGGGAAGCGGGATTTTTAACCGTGACCGCCCCGATGAATTCGCCGTGCAGCGTCAGGCGCCGCTGGTGATCCCGCCTGACTTCACGCTCACCCCTCCTGCCCCCGGCGCGCCTCGCGCAGCCGAAGGAACCGCGCAGGAACAGGCGCTCGACGCGCTTTTCGGCGGGCCGGCACCACGCAGTAGCATTGAAACCAGCGCGCTCGACCGTGCAGGGGCAGCGGCTCCCAGCATCCGTTCGCTTGTCGGCGATGAGGGCACCAACACCGTCGCCAAAGGCCGCGTAACCCGCGACATCATCGCCGCTCCCGAAGGTGACGGTCAGAACGCTCGGACGGTTATACCTTCCTAAGTTTTTCGAAGGCGCATCCGCGCCTTCGTCCTCGGTGCTGTTCCCTGCGCTTCGCTTCGGGGCACCTGCGGGCGCCCGGTCGGGCTTGCGGTCACCAGGCGTGACTGTGCTCCGCGACTTCATTTCGACGTAGTGCTTGTTCGACGCAGCAGGCGTCGCAAGGGCGACCGCCCGCCCGCAGCGGGGGCAGCTTGCCTGCCCGTCTAGCGAGGACGCTCCCCCGGATGGGGGAGCACGAAACAAACTAATGCCTGAAATGCCGCATGCCAGTGAAGACCATGGCAAGGCCCGCTTCATCTGCCGCCGCGATCACCTCTTCATCACGGATTGAACCGCCCGGTTGGATAACCGCGCTCGCGCCTGCTTCAGCCGCTGAAATGAGGCCGTCTGCAAACGGGAAGAAAGCGTCCGAGGCAACCGCGCTGCCCTTGGTGCGGGGTTCGCCCCATTCGTAGGTTTCCGCAGCCTCTGCCGCCTTGCTCGCCGCGATCCGCGCCGAATCGCGGCGGTTCATCTGGCCTGCGCCAATGCCAGCCGTGATCCCGTCCTTGGCATAAACAATCGCGTTCGACTTCACATGGCGCGCAACGGTCCATGCGAACAGGCAGTCCTTGAGTTCCTGGCTTGTCGGCTCGCGCTTGGTGACCACCTTGAGGTCTTCCATGGTGACAGCGCCATTGTCGCGCCCCTGGATCAGCATCCCGCCCGCAATCGTCTTCATGAAAAAGCCGCCGCGCCGCGGATCGGGCAGAGTGCCACATTCAAGCAGGCGCAGGTTTTTCTTCTTCGCAAAGATTTCGCGCGCCTCCGCGCTCACTGAAGGCGCGATGACAACTTCGGTAAAGATGCTGGCAATCGCTTCAGCCGTTGCGCCATCAAGCTCGGTATTGACCGCAACGATCCCGCCAAAGGCCGAAACGCTGTCGCATTGCAGCGCGCCGTTCCACGCCTCGAGCAAAGTGCCCGCCTGCGCCACGCCGCATGGGTTGGCGTGCTTGACGATAACCACGGCAGGATCGCCACCTGCAAATTCCGCCGCCAGTTCAAGCGCCGCATCGGCATCGTTCAAATTGTTGTAGGACAGCGCCTTGCCCTGAAGCTGTTCGGCCTGTGGCACGCCGTTGGTGCCGGTGACTTGCGGCACGTAAATCGCAGCCGACTGATGCGGATTCTCGCCATAACGCAGCGTGTCCGAACGTTTGAAGGCGAGCGGCATGGTGTCGGTGAACGGCGTCGCCTTCAGAGCCTCTGTCCCCAGTGGATTGGTGAAGGCATCGCCAAAGGCAAACCAGTTCGCAATCGCTGCGTCATAGGCGGCCGTGCGGGCATAGGCTTTGCCCGCCATGCGGATACGGAAAGCATCTGAGGTCGCGCCGTCATTGGCGTCCAGTTCTTCGAGCAATTCGGCGTAATCGCCGCTATCTGTCATGATAGTGACAAAGCCGTGGTTCTTGGCCGCCGAGCGCACCATCGAAGGCCCGCCAATGTCGATGTTCTCGATGATCTCGGCCCGCTCTGCCCCTTTGGCGACGGTTGCCTCGAACGGGTAGAGATTGACCACGACAAGGTCGATCGCGCCGATTGCGTGCTCTTCCATGGAGGCGACGTGATCGTCATTGTCACGCAGCGCGAGAAGGCCGCCGTGAACCTTGGGGTGGAGCGTCTTGACCCGCCCGTCCATCATCTCCGGAAAACCGGTGAGGTCGGACACATCCTTCACCTCAAGCCCTGCCTCGCGCAGCGTGCGCGCCGTGCCGCCGGTGCTTACAAGCTCTACCCCGCGCGCGGTGAGCGCCTTGCCCAATTCTGCCAAGCCGCTTTTGTCGGACACCGAAAGAAGCGCCCGCTTGATCACCGTTGATGCCATTTTTGGTCTATCCCATCTTCTTGAGGAGCCAGCCGAAGTGCGCTCCGCTGCGTGAGGCCAAGCCCTCTATCACCAATTGCTCGGTTGCGTGAGGGCGTCCTTCGCCATCCACCCACATGCTGTCATCGCGTGTCAGCTTGATCTCATCGCCGCCGGGCGCTTCGCCGCGCAAACGAAGCTGCCACAGCTTGCCATCGGGCAGGAGGAGGCTTGCGCCAAGGCCGTCTTCGCTGAGATGCGCCTCGACCCCTTTTCCAAGGTGGAAACGGATCGCAAAGCCGACCTTGCCGCGCTTACCCTTGCTCGAGGTGGGGACCAGCACATCTTCGCCAGCGATTTCGTTGCCGTCATTGGCGATGGTGAGAAGGCGTTCGTGTATCAGGCCAAAACGCTGGGCATAGCCATCGTGGCTTGCCTCGACCCGCACGCCCTCGCGCCGCTGCGAGCCAGAGCCAGTGCCGACAACGCGCCGCTCGACCTCGACCGTTTCGGCGCCCCGGCCAAGCTTGCCATGCAACTGCACGGCGGTTGAGTTGGCATCATCCAGAACGAGGGTGGAATGCGCGGCGCTTGCCCGCAGACCCTGACCGATGTGCGCAGGCACCAGCCCCCCTGCAAGCGCGGAGCCGCCGCAATTGACGATAACGCGCGATGCACCGTCGGACATTTCAAACGCGAGTGTCGAAGCACATCCGATGCGCGTGTGGCGCGCGCGCGGCGGTGGTCCTGCATCGAATTGCACCGTTGTCTGCGCCGCTCTGACGCGCTGATAGCCCCAGTGCTTTGGCTCATTGAGAGGCCGCGTGCGTACACCGCTTGCAACGATCAGGGCAGACACCCGATCAGCCGCAATCGCGCCATGTCCCTGCCAATTGCCAAGCGCGCCGTCCCCGTGACGCAGCGCAAGGAGCGGCGGCACCAATAGCTCACGCATCACCAGCAAGGCTTCGGGCGCGTCGCGGTTCACCGCTTCGTAGCAGGAGACCAGATCGGTCAGCACACGGATCGCCTCCATCTGTGCCAACGGACAACGGCCAAGATTGCCGCCATCCTCGGCAACAAATTCACCCAGCGCCTTGATCAGCCCTGCCTCGCCATAAAGACGGCGCGGGCGGCCTTCGGGAAGAAGAAGGCCCGCCGCCGTCACCGCTGCCCAACCGGCGACCTGGCCAAGACCAGCGCCAGAACGCAAAGCCTTGCGGTCGAGCCAGTGCGCGGTGTCTTCCATCGCATCGAGAAGGCGCGGGCGCAGTTCGCCTGAAAGCAGCAAGGGTGCGTGAACAAGCCAGGCAAGGAGCCTGAGCCCTGTGTTTTCAAGGTCCCATGCCGCGCTGTTGAGCGAGGGGCGTGTGCGCGCCTCATGCGCTTTGAGCCAGGCGGTCGTTATGCGTTCTGCAACGCCTGTGCATTCCTCGCGCGGGGCGCAGGCTGCAAGGTCGGACAACCATGAGAAGGAATGGATTGATCGCTCAAGCCCCGGAGCAAGCCGCGTGCCCGGATTGAAATCCAGCGAACCGATGGGCTGTTTGACGCCGTGAACCTGAAAATACCCCGCCCTAAGCGCCATCCCCGCAGCGCGGTCGCCGGTGGTGGGGGTGATGACGGTCGCCAAAAGCCGTTTTGCAGGGGCTTTGCGAAAGGGCGCAGACAGCGTGTGACCGGGCACACCCATCCGATAAGCCATCCGGATCAACGCCTCACCCGGCCGCGCACGGGGCGCAATCACATCGCTCAGCGCAAGTGCGCGTGAATTGTCGATGGGTTCGGCGGGGAAAGGCGGGGGCGTCTCCTCCCGCTGCGCTTTGCGATGCAGCTCTTCACCTGCGCCAAGGCCAAGCGCGCCCTGATCGTCACCCGAGCGGCCATCCTCGACCTCAGTCAGATCGTCCGGCTCGCCCGCGCTGAAAAGCGTATCCATCACCCATCCCCCTTAAGCGCCTTGATATTTGCCGCATATTGCTCTGGCCCGCCTTTGAACGTGGCAGAACCTGCGACCAGCACGTCGGCACCCGCCTCGACGCACAATCTGGCGGTGTCCGCGTTCACACCGCCATCAACTTCCAAATGAATATCGCGACCCGTTTCCTCGATCATGGCGCGGATCCGCCGGACCTTCTCCAGCTGCGAATGGATGAAGCTCTGCCCGCCAAATCCGGGGTTCACACTCATCACCAGCACAAGGTCAACGAGGTCCATGAGGTTGTCGAGCGCCTCGACCGGCGTCCCCGGATTGAGCACCACACCCGCCTTCTTGCCCAGCGACCGGATCGCCTGCAAAGTGCGGTGCACGTGCGGGCCGGCCTCCGGATGGACCGTGATGATATCCGCGCCCGCCTCGGCAAATGCCTCAAGATAAGGGTCGACCGGCGCGATCATCAGGTGGACATCGAATGTCTTGTCCGAATGCGGGCGGAGCGCCTTCACCACATCGGGTCCGATTGTAATATTGGGCACATAATGGCCGTCCATTACGTCGATGTGGATCCAGTCCGCACCGGCCGCATCAACGCGCCGCACCTCTTCGCCAAGGTTGGCAAAGTCGGCAGAAAGGATACTGGGCGAAATAAGCGGCGTTGGCATGATCACGCTTTCAGGCAGGAGGGCGTGGGTCAAAAGGGTTAATCCCCGCCTTACTCTGCCCGCGAATCGTGCAGCAAGGCGGGGTTCAAGGTTTTTCCCCGCTCTTTTGCACTGCGGTATCGCGCATCGCGCCGATAGCTTAACCCGAGGCAACACACTCAATTCAGGCGCAATTCAGCCCGCATCTTGCAAAAGAGCGGTATAGATTCGCGCAAAGGCAGGGGTGGACCCTTGCAAAAAACCTGCAACAACACCGCAGCGCGCGCTCAACAAAGGGTTTGAATTGATGGCGAAAATGAAAACGATTGCCGCCCTTGGCGGGGCTGCAACGCTGGCTGGAATGGCCGTGGCAGGGGCAAGTGCGCCTGCGTTTGCTCAGGCGAGCAGCGCAAGCGACTATCGCAATCCCGTGCCCAATGTGATGCGCAATTGTGCGCCCGGCAATGGACCGGCGGTGCGGGTCACGATCAATGGCATCAGGGAAGCAAACGGAACCATCCGCGCACAGGTTTACAACGGCACCAAGGCCGATTGGCTCACCTCGGGCAAATGGTTGAACCGCGTCGAGGTCCCGGCGCGCCGGGGCCGGATGACGGTCTGTCTGCCTGTTCCCGAAAGCGGCAATTACGCGGTCGCGGTGCGCCACGATGTGAACAATAACGACAAAACCGACCTTCGCACCGATGGCGGCGCAATGTCGAACAACCCCTCGATCAACATCTTCAATCTTGGCAAGCCGGGCATCGATAAAACCCGCTTCAGCGTTGGCGATGGGGTCAAATCCATCTCGATCACAATGAAATATATGACCTGATCGCGCCGTTAGCCTTTGGGTGTCCGGCGGTGCTTGCGCAGCTGCCATAACACCGAAGGCGCGGCGAGCAGCGGGTATTTCTCGCGAAACGGGGTGACTTCCACCGGCATGCCGGTGTGGCGCTCCACCTTCCATGCGGCATAGCGGGCGGCGCCTTCGAACGTGGTGCTTGCCTTGATCAACCGTGTGAAGTTGAGCGGCTTGCCCATCGCCTCGCGCGCTTTCCACCATTTGAGGATTTGCGAACGCTCCCTTTGCGAAAGGCCCGGCGTGATGCGCCCGTTCGTGACCGTATAGGGAACGCCACCCGCCGTGAGCGCAAGCGGCAAAAGCCCGTCGAAATGGTCAGCATTGACGCTCAGGATATCGTTTTCGCGGCCCGTCTTCTCAACCCGGAATTCGGCCTTGTAGGTCGCCCGAAAAAGCGCACGCCAATAGTCCTCGGCTGTCCCTGAAGGAGGGCCAAGCGCCACCGCGAGGCGCGCTGCGGTCTGCGCGGCGGTTGCGATCGCCTCGATCACACGCCCGCGCGCCGCATCATCGGCGGCCCATACCAGTGCACTGGGCTGGACAAACCGCGCCCAGATCGTTGTGTCGAGCAATTCGCCAGAGGCGGCCTTGGCGAAGGTCGATAGCGCCATGGTCGCGATTTTTGCGCGTAACGGCGTGCCATCGGCGGCCTCGCGCTCCTGATAACTTACGCGCGGCCAGATGCGCTCGCGCTGATCGCCGGGCAGCAGGATATAGAAATCAAGCACCCCTTCAAGCGAGCCTGTGCGCAGGTTAGAGCCATAGAACAGCACCGCACACGCGCCCGCTTCCACCGCCAGATGGCGCGCAAATTCGGCGACCGCCGGATCAACGCCGGCCTTGGCGCGCGCCTCGATCCGCTGATGCAGGGATTGTGTGTCGCTGGACATTGTGCGCGGATCCTTCACGCCTCAAGGCGCGACAAATTCCAGCTCTGGCCCTTGCGCGATTAGGTATTCGCCGGGCGGAAACGCCTCGCCATCGACGATAAAGCTGTCTTCGATGCGCAAGGTGAACTGGCTGGTGCTGAGTTGGTGGAACCCTTTTTCGCGAATGTTTTCAGGCGTTTTTCCGCGCAGCATCTGCAGCACGATCCCTGCGGATTTGCGTGAAATCTGATCGGTTACGGCGATTTTCAATCCGCCGCGCGCCGTGCCGAAGGGAGTGGCGCCGCCCGGCATTCGCTCAAGCGTCGAGGCCAGTAATATCTGCCGCCATTCAGGATCGCCCACGCCCGAATGTTCAAGCGGCGTATCGTCCGGACCAAGCCCGATCCGCATTTTCGATCCCTTGCGCCAGGAATTTTCGCGTGAGGCAAACAGCCACTGGCAAACACCCAGCACGCCCGCAACGACCACGGCCATCGAATTGAACGCGCCCATTTTATGCGCGCTTTGCCCCGCAGTTGTCGCGGTGGTGAACGCGCCGCCGCCAAGGATAAAACCCAGAAGGCGGCTCTTTTGCGTTTCGCCCAGCGGGGTCACTTCCATCGGGCGACGGCGCACACGCGTGCCCTGGTCAAAGGCATCAATCGCCTCCTGCAAGGTCCAGCCGGTCGGCACGCCCAGATCAAAGGTCAGCGCATTGGTCTTGCCCTTGGGCAGGACGGCAACAGCCGGCCAGTTATCGCCAAAGATCGCCGCCCCGCTCGTGAGCACATCGCGCACGGTCCCGTCGCCGCCATTGATGACGAGCAGGTCGATCCCGCGCTGCACGAAATCCGCCAGAGCGTTCGGCAAGTCCTCGCGATCGCCGGGCAGTGCAAAGTGCACTTGCGGCGATTGGTCGCAGTCGAAATCGACGCCCTTATTGCCGTGGCTGCGCGGATTGTAGATCACGCCGACACGCGGCGCTTCGCCGATTTCGCGCGCACGCGGCGCAGGAGCCGCGCCCGGGACCACAGCGGGAGCCGGGCTTGCATCCTGCGGAAGCTTTGCAAATTGATGGATGGGCGAAGACATGGGCTTGTCTATAGTGTCTTGCCCGCGAGATTGCCACTCTTGAGACGTTATCTGCGCGTGGCCGCCCTTCCTAACAGCCTTTGTCACATCGGTAACGATGCTTGTCAGCGGACGCGCGCGGACAACTGCGGCATTGCCCCACATGCGAGCCCCGATGCGGGGCGAATTTTGGGTGATAACGGGGGCAGTTTCAATATGTTCAACCTTTTCCACGCGGCACGCCAGATGGCTTTCGTGGGTGCGGCATCGCTTGCAACATTCGCGCCTGCGATGGCGCAGGCGCAAGCCGGTGAAAACGCAAATTACGAGGCACTTGCGGCACAGGCTGGCGAACGGGCAGGCGATCCTGCGTTCGACTATCAGCTTGCCATTGCAGCGATAGATGCAGGCCGCTTTGGCGATGCGATCATCGCGCTCCAGCGGGTCCTTGCGGTCCAACCCGACAATGCAGCCGCACGCGCCGAGCTGGCACGCGCCTATGCGCTGGCGGGCGATATCGACACCGCGCGCGAACAATTCGCGACCGTCGTCGATGACCCCACCTTGCCCGATCCCGTGCGCCAGCGCTTCACCGGTTTCGTGCGCCAGTTCGACAGGCAAATCGCAGGCGGCGGCTCGGATGTGAGCGGCTTTGTCGATGCACGGGTGGGCTATGACGACAATATCAACACCGCCACCGCGCAGGACGCGATTGTAATCCCGTTGTTCAGCTTTCTGGGAGCAGGCCAATTGGGCGCCGCTGCGCAGGCGCAAAGCGATGAATATTACGAGCTGACCGGCGGCATCTCGGGCGTTACCGCAATAGGGCGTCAGGATCGCCTGTTCGCATCGGCTCTGGGCAGCTGGCGCGACAATTTCAGCTCTGGCGCATTTGATCAGGCCGCCGTTACCGCGACCGCCGGCTATGCCCACACTTTTGCCAACCGCGACGTCGTCTCGCTTTCGGGTCAGGTACAGCGGTTCTGGCTTGATGATGACGGTTTCCGTTCCTCCGTCGGGGCGATTGCCCAATACACAAAACCGCTTTCGGGGGGCCGTGCGCTGAGCGTTTCGGCGCAGTGGAACCGGCTCAATTTCGATGGTGACCCCTTGCGCGATGCCGATCGTTTCGCAGCGGGCGTCGGCTTTGTCGGAAAGAATTTCGCCGCCAATATCTCAGGGGGCAAGGAAGAAACCCGTGAGCAAGCAGGCGATGCGCAAAGCTTTGGCTTTGTCGCTGCCAATGTCGGCGCAGAAGTGCCGGTGGCCAAGCGCATCGCGCTGGTCGGCGGCGCAGCGTTTGACCTTCGCCGCCATGACACGAGCGACCCCTTGTTCCTTGTGGAGCGCGAGGACGAACGCCTTGATGTTCGTGGCGGAGTGAAAGTCGCCGTGCTCGACAATCTCTTCCTCCAGCCGAGCGCCACCTACACGCGCAACTGGAGCAACATTCCCCTTTTCGACTTTGAGCGCTGGACCGTGTCGGTCGGCGCGCGTCTCGAATTTTGATTCTTTCTTGGAGGCAATGACATGACCGCCATTACAACAACTTCAAAAGCCACCTCGCGCGTCCTTCTCATCGGGGCTTCAGTGCTTGCCCTTAGCGTGCCGGCAAGTGCCAATGATGTCCTTTTCAGCACTTCGGCAACGCAGGTCCAGGCCGGACAACGCACCACGCAAACCACGGGGCTGTTGCAGATCAGGCTGGCATCCGGTGCGACCGTTTCGATCACGCAGGGCACACAATACACGCTCAACCAGAACGGCTCGATTGACCTTCACAAAGGCTCGATCACGGTGACGGGCGCGGGCCGGTCCGCGACCGAGGTCCGGATGCCTGGCGGCACCATTGCAAGGGTCGAAAGCGCCGATTCGGCGGCCAGCTTCTCTGTGGCCGAGGACGGTAGCGCCTCGGGCCATACGCTGACCGGAAGTGTAAAGGTGGGCCGTGAGAACGGGCGCGCCAAGACATACAAGGCGGGCGATATGTGGGGTGCAAAAGCGGGTCAGGGGCCCAGGCGCACCATCGCCAACGCTCCGCAACGCCAGCCAGGTGCAACGACCGAACCGGTTGAGGTCGCCACCATCAGCGGCGATGCAGGCCCGGTGAACGCGGCGCTTAACGGTATTCCGGTCACGCTCGGCGATGGGCTTGCAGCCGCTGGCGCGTCATCGGACATTATCGATGCAGGCCGCCGGGTCGAAGCCGCGGTCGCGAACCCTTCCATCGACCGGTTCCCGAGCGGCGATCTTGCATTGCTGGTCGCAGCGGCAGCCGATCTTGAAAGAGCATATGGCGGCGCGCCCTTCAACGCAGCGCAAGCCGACATCATCCGTTCCTATCTGCGCTTTCTGGCGAGCGGCGCATCGGGCGCAGACTTCCTCTCCGCATACAGCGCCTTCACGCTCGGCTATCTGGAGCTTCTTCGCGCAGGCGGGGTGCCCGGCGGCTTTAGCAGCGGCGTTGCAACAGCGGCGGATATCGACGCCTATCTCGCTTTCCTCAATCGCACCGGTGCACTGACCGATCTTGGCGCGCAGGACCGCGCGCTGGTCGATGCCTATCTCGCGTTTATCGCAAGCGGGCAGGACCGCGATCTGTTCGCTGCATCCTTCACCGATCTGACTGCCGCCTATTTTGCATTCCTGCGCGCTGGCGGCGTACCTTCGGAGTTCACCGGCGCAAGCGACGAAGCGCTCGCGGCGTCCATCGCCTTTCTTCAGCAAAGCGGCCTTCTGGTTCAGCTGAGCGCCGCCGATCAGGCCCTGATCGCAGCGTTTCTCGACAATGGCGGGATTGCCTTTGCCGCGCAGTTCCAGACCGCGCTTGCCGACTATTTCGCCTATCTCGCAAGCGGCCAGAGCCCGAGCGACTACGCAGCTCTCGATCAGGCGACAGTGCGCGCCTATCTCGAAGTGCTTTCGAACACCGGGCTGCTTGCCAACCTTGATGGTGTTCAGGCGCAATTTTTCGCCGACTACCTCGCATTCTTGCGCGCAGGGGGCGATGTCGATGCCTTCGCCGGGCTTCCGGCCAATGTGTTCGCAGGCTATCAAACCGAGCTTGCCGCCTATTTCGCCTTCCTCGAAAATGGCGGTATTCCATCGGCTTACACGCCGTTGTCGCAAGAGGTGATCGCACAATATATCGCCGCGCTCCAGCAAGCGGGGGCAACCCAATTGTTCCTCGGCGATCTGGCTGATTTTTACGAAGCCTATTTCGCCTTCCTGAGCGATGGCGGCAATCCCGACAATTTCGCAGGGCTTCCTGTGCCACCTGATTTCCCCGCGTTCGCAGCCGCGCTCAACGCCTATGCCGCGTTCCTGTCTGCAAATGGCCTGCCCTCGGATTTCACCGAGACCGACCTTGCGGCCTTGCGCGAATTTTTCAGCGCGGTGGAGCAATCTGGACAGGTCGATGACCTGCTTGGCGAAAATGCCGCGCTGCTCTCGGCGTATTTTGCATTCCTCGCCTCTGGCGGTGCGCCCGACGGATTTACAGGGCTGCCTGTCTATCTCGAGTATGTCGCGGCTCTGAATGCCTATTTCGCCTTCCTTGAAGCGGGCAATCTGCCCAGCGAATATACCGAGCTCGATCAGGCAACGATCCAGGCCTATCTCGCCGCACTGACCGCAGCGCAAGGGGGGCTTGCCGGGTTTGGCGATCTCAATGATTTCTTCATCGAGTATTTCAACTTCCTGCTCGCAGGAAACGATCCCGACCTGTTCGATGGTCTGCCCGGAATGGGCGGCGGTAATGGCGGGGGTGATCCGGGCTCAGGCAACAATCCGACGCTCGTTTATACCGGCGGGTTCACCCCGCAAGGCACCGGGATCATTGGCGCAGGCTCATGGGCCGATGAAGGCAGGGATCCGATCGACGATGCCTATGTCAGGGATATCCGCCTGCTTGGCCCTGGACCTTACGATGCTATTCTCGATGAAAATGGCGGGCTGGAGCAATATGTCTTTGCAAGTCAGAATTTCATCTATGCTGATCGCGGGACGGCGCAAACGGTTGACATCAGTGGCAATGAAGACCTTCTGATCGGTCGCTGGACCAACGGCACCTATCAACGCTCAAACGGCAGGGGCGAGCTGTTCGGTTACGACCTGACCGCTAATCAGGGGTTCCATTACCTCTTGGCGAACGGTTTTACCGGCCCGGCGGATTATCCGACCGGACGGGTCGAATACGAATTGCTGGCAGCCACGTCGCCAACCTTGATCGACGGATCACAGGCACCTGGCACCTTTGCCGCCGATGCCGCGATTATCTTCGGAACGAGCCCCGCTTTCGCAATCGAAGGGTCAATTGCTTTTGCCGACTTCACCTATAATTTTGCGACTGACGGCGGAGTAGCAGGAGAGGGCCGGCCAATCTTCCTGCCGAGCGATGGCAATGGCAATTTGGGATATTTCAACGTCTCAGCGCCCGGATCGCGCGGCTCAGGCTTCTCGGGCCAGATCGTGTTTCAGGTCCAGGTTCCCGATGCACAAGCCTCGCAATTCGGCACGCAATACACCGCGAGCGATTTCAACCTGAGCAATTCCGCTGATGCGGTAAACATTCTTGGCGCTGCGATTTTCGGCGCGGTTGATGGCGATAGTGGCAATGGGGGCACCGGTGGTGGCGCGGGCGGCAACCCGATTATCACAACGCGCTCCGACGTCTTCAGCACCATCTTCTATAACGCCGCGGACAATGCACGCGGGCTGGGCACAGCGACGGTATCTGACGGCAGGCTCGCCGGATTTACCACCGGAGCAGGCCCCGTAGAGCCAGTTACCGCTGAAATCGTCGAGGGTGGCTCTAACGATGACCTGGCGTGGGGCCGTTGGACCAATGGAACCGTGACCGTCACCAATTTCCTGAGTTTCTCAGGGGCGAATAACAGCTCGGCACACGTTTTCTCAGGCTCCAGCCCAATCAATCTGCCGACGACAGGTGTTGTCGAATACGAACTGATCGGTTCGACGAGCCCGACTGATAATCAGGGCAGCGCACCGGGCACAATCACAGGCGACATGGTCGTGAGCTTTGCTGGGCCCCGACATATCGGTCTTGAACTCGATATGACTGTTGGCGGCAAAACATGGTCAACTGCTACAACAGGCGGGGTCGCTGATCCGACGCAGAGCGAGATCACACTGCCTTTCGTGCAGAATCCCTTCGAACTGGCGGCTCCCAATTTCACCAGCAGCGCCAATGCTTGCACTTCCAGCTGCACCGCGACTTTGTCGGGACGACTTTTTGGCGACGGTGCTGCTAGCTCTGCGACCGCGTTTCTCGTCAACGACATCAGCGGCGCGGTGAACACGCTTGCACAAGGGATCGCCGTTTTCGGCGCCACAGGCACCCGAGACACAGGCGGCGGAACCGGCGGCGGCACAGGTGGCGGCACTGGCGGCGGCACAGGCTTCACCGGCGCGCGCGATAGTCAGGTGTATTATGCCTTCCTCGACGGGTCGCTCAACACTGGCTTTGGTGGGTCGGTCGACTTCGTTGATGGCCAGATCACCGGTATGTCATCGCTCGTCGGGACCGTTTCCAGCAACGACACAACCATTGTCGAAGCCACCGATCTTGGCGAAGTCGCGTGGGCACGGTGGACCAATGGCACGGTTCAAACCACTGGCCTTCTTGGAAATCTCGATTTCCCCGTGGGCGCCAATGGCGGTTATCATGTGATGACCGGCGAAGTGACCACGAGCCTTCCGGGCGGCACAGTCGCCTACGAATTGATCGGCGGGACCTCAGCGACCGACAACGCGGGCTCTGCGCCCGGCACTCTCACCGGTGATCTTGCCATCGCTTTTGGCGCAGGCAACCTTGTCGGCTACGACCTTACCATGGCCGTGGGCGGACGCAGCTGGTCTATATCGACCAACGGCGGTGCAGCCGATCCGGCGAGCAGCGACATCAACCTTGTGGTGAGCAGTGCAGGCTTCACCTTTGGCGGCTCTTTTGCCAACTCAATTGGTACCGTCACCTCGACCGGAGACACTTGCTCGATCAGTTGTTTCGTCAACGTAAGCGGGACACTCTATGGTGATGATGCTGCCTATGCCGCTCTGGCGATGAATGTGACAGACAGCGGTCTCAGCCGTGTTGTCGCAGCTTCGGGCCTTGCGATCTTCGCCCAGGAAGGGGCTGCAAGCCCGACCAGCGTGCAGGCGCCTTCGAGCGCGGCGACCGACTGGAGCCGTTGGGATGTCGCCGCCTCTGGCAAAAGCGATGCGCCAGCCTCGATCGCACCTGCAACGATGCCGACGCTTGAGGCGGTGACCGCACGGCAAGTCACCGACAGGGCAGGCGCGATTGCTGGGGCCGAAGCGATGATGGGCGGCATGATCAGCTGGGGCGGCGTCCAGCAGTAAAACCGGTGAGCAAGGGGCGCGCAGGTCGCACACCTAACAGCCTTTGTCATCCTCGTGACAAGGACTGTGTGTGGTCCGCGCGCCCCTCGCTTGCGACAAGCTTTCCACGCGACAATTCGTAAGGGGAAGTGCAATGAAACGACTGACTGCAAAACTGGCATCCATCGCCGTTATCGCCGCTCTGGCATCACATGCGCCGGCGCAGGCCAAGGACGATGTCGAACTCGTCACCTGTGAGGAAAGCCTCGGGACAATCGCAATTGTCGATGGCGATACGCAAGGCTGGGCCGAATTTGACCTGGGCTCACCGCGCCCGATCATCAATTCGCTCGCCGTTGATTCGGGCTGTTTCACACCACATTCTCCCGCAAGCGGCGAGCCAGCCGACTTTCTGATGAATGTGATCGCAGGGTCGAGCGAAGAGGTCGATCAATCCATCGAAATCGCCAAGACCGCGGCTGTCGAAGGTCTGGTGCGTTCGGGCGCTGCGACTTCGGTGATGAGCCGCGTTCCGGGCGCGGGCGCTGTCATGGGCATGTTCAACATGTTCGGCGGCAAGAAGAAGCGCGTTGCTGCTGGCATCAAGCTGCTCTCGCCTGCGACTGGCATGGCGGTCGTCACCGGATCTGGCACCGTCAAGCGTAGCTCGCTGAGCTTTCGCGGATCATCGCCGTGGAGCGCGATTGGCGATCAGGCCGGGTACAGCGACAGCCGACAGGGTAAACAACTTGTCGAGGCTTTCGTGATCGCCTTTAACCAGGTGGTGGCACAAGATGCCGCCATCCGCGCAACACCGCGCGCAGCCGCTGCAACACCTGCCAGCGATGTTGCGACAGTTAACGTCGCCACTTCCATGCTCGCCATGCCGATGGACAGCGCCGATGCGCTGCGCGGTCTTGAGCCTGGCACGACGTTGAACCCGACCGGCAAGCGCGAAGGCCTTTTCGTAGAGGTCGAAGACAACTTCGGTACCAAGGGCTGGGTCTCGGTCGAAGCACTTAACTGATTGCTTTTGGGGGGCGACCCGAGGAGGCGGGCGTCAGCCGGGCCAGATAGAGTGCCCGTGTGACGCCCGTCTTTTTTCACAAATGCAATCATAGGCTTGCAGGGAAGGCGAGAGGATGGCAATTCTTCATACAGGCGAGGCAAGCCAAGGCTTGGAAAGGCCTGACGGGGGTATGGCAAGAAACGCTCTGAGAATTCTTTATGTCGAAGATGATCCACGCACGGCTGCTGCGGTAAGCGAGCTTGCCTCATCGAGCGGCGACACGCTGGTGTGGGAACAGAACGGCAGCGCGGCTCTCTTGCGCGCGGGGATGGAGGCGTTCGATATCATCATCCTTGACCGGATGCTGGGCGATATCGACGGGCTCACCATTACGCGACGACTTCGCGAAAGCGGAATTGGCACGCCGATCCTCATGCTGTCCGCTCTTGGCCGCAGCGCCGACCGCGCCGAAGGGCTCGATGCGGGCGCAGATGATTACATGGCCAAACCCTATGAACCCGATGAATTGATGGCCCGCCTTCGCGCGCTTCACCGCCGCAACGCAGGTCAGGAACATCAGGCGGTCATCATCTACGGCGCGTTTGAATGTCATTTGAAAGCGCGCACCGCCTTTCGCGACAACAAACACCTGTCGCTAAGCCCCAAGGAATTCGAGCTGTTCCGCTATTTCATGGAGAATGCGGGCGAAACGGTAACGCGCGACATGCTGCTGCGCGATGTGTGGAACATCGACTTTGACCCTCAAACCAATGTGGTCGACGTCAATATCGGCCGCCTTCGCAGAAAGCTTGAAGAAGGGTTCAAAAGCCCCGCGCTCGAGACGATCTGGGGCTCTGGCTACCGTATTCTCGAAGGCGTTTGAGCGTGGAGGCACGCCGCTCCATTTTCTCCCGGCTCGTGGCGGGCGCGATCGGGCTCTCCATCGTGCTGGTCATTGCGCTGTGGTTTGTGACGCATCAAACGGTGCTCACCACGCTTGAGGATGGCGCGGCGAAAGAGGTCGATGTCGATATTGCCGGTCTTGTCGATATTTATGCAACCAGCGGCCTTGATGAGCTGTCCGAACGCATCGATGACCGCATTGCGCTGACCCCGTCGGAAGGCAACACGCCGCATTACCTGCTCGCCAATGATGATGGTGACCCGATTGCGGGCGATATCGCGCAGTGGCCACAGCTTGACCCGATGGTGTCAGAGACAGGCTTTGTGCCCATCGGTGCCAAATCGGAAGGGTTTGCAAGAGCCGTGCAATTGGGGCCGGACCTGCGCCTGCTGGTCGCGCGCCGGACCGATAACAACCGCGAGATCCTGAGCAATATCGCGCTCGCCTTTGCCGTTGGGGGCAGCCTGTTCGTGCTGCTGGTGGCATTGCTTGGCCGTCTGGCCGCGCTGGGCCTGCAACGGCGTATCGGACAGATCAACCTCGCCTTTCGCGATCCGGCCAAGGCGAACGATCTTGCGCAAGGGTCGAGCGGCGATGAAATCGACGAGCTTACCGGCCATTCGGCAAGGGCAATCACACGCCAGCGCGGTTTGAGCGAAGCGTATAAGGAAACCTCCGAACAACTCGCCCACGAGATGCGCACGCCTTTATCGCACCTCGACAACCGGCTTTTGAAAGCGCTCGAAGAATCGCCCAAACCCAATGTGGCGCAGCGGCTGGTCGAAGCGCGAAGCGAGATCAAGCGCCTTGTCCAGACGCTCGAATCGCTGCTCGATATTGCGTCGAGCAAAAGCCGCCGGGGTGACCGCGCAGGGCTCGCGCCTGTCGATATGAGCGCGATGGTGAACAGCCTTTGCGAACTTTACGCAGGCAGCGCAGAGGAAACAGGGCACACATTCACATGGGAGGTGGAGCCGCGGGTGATGATCGAAGGCGAAGAGCGCCAGCTTAGCCGGCTTATCACCAATCTGCTCGACAACGCACTTAAATATGTGCCCGAAGGCGGCACGGTTTCGGTAACGCTGGATGAAGGCCCCGAACTGGTCATCGCAGACAATGGCCCGGGCGTCGCGCCAGCCGACCGGACACGCATTTTTGACCGTTTCTACCGTGGCCGCTCGAACAGCGACGCCACCGGATCCGATGTGCATGGCAGCGGCCTGGGCCTCGCGCTCGCCAAGGCCATCGCAGAACGTCACGGATTGACGCTCGCCCTTGATGACACAAAGATTGGCGCAAGCTTTCGACTGAAAAAGTGAGAAATGAGATGAACAAGTCCAAATCACGGTCGGGTTTTTACAAGGTTTCTGGAGGGCTTGGAGCTAGTCTTCGCCCCATGGCAGAGAAAAAGGCATCCGTTACAGCCATTTGCGCTGGCGCATTGTTGGCAGGGCTCGGCTGTGCGCCTGTCGCGACATCGAGCGAAGCTTCCGCACAAACTGCATCGTTGCAACGCGGCCCTGCTCCCGAATCGCAATGGCGCGCCGCACGGCTGGCGCAAAACCTCGCCGATGCGGAAATCGCACATGAAGCGGGCGAGAGCGCCAAACTCGCGCAGCTCGTAAATGCCTTGAAGATGAGCGGGCTGACCCCGCACGATCAGAACAGCGCCGATCATGTGAGCCAATGGAGCCTTGCATCCGGCGGCGAAGCGATCCCGTTTCGCGGTCGACTTCTTGGCCCTGCCTATGTGCGCGGCGAATTGGCACCCGGCGAAGTCTGGAAAAGCGCGCAGACTTTCAAATCGGGCGAGCCAAGCACCCTTGCCGTCTCGCACAAGGGCTCTGGCCCGGTCAGCTTGAGCGTCTCCGATCAAAGCGCGCGCCGCGTATGCGCGGAACCCGGCCAAAAGGCTCCCGCCTGCCGCTTTACCCCCCTTTATACCCAGCGATATCGAATCGAACTCACCAACAAGGGGCCTGGACGTGCGGTTTATTTTCTCGTCTTTGATTAGGATGTTTGGCGCGGGCGCATTGCTCGCCTTCTCTGCCCCCGCAGCAGCCCAGTATTTCGACATTTACGGCGAGGCGAACCGCACTTTGCCCGCCGCCCAAACCGCCTATGATGCGATGGATGCAGGCGCGGATGATGGCGCGGATGATGATGAACGCGCGCAGCGTACATCCGACCTCATCATGGGCCTCATCGGCAAGGCGAAATACAAGGAAGCCTACGAGCTTTACCTTGAGAGCGCCGATCTGGACCTTCACCCCGATGCACGCATGGGCGCAGTGGGCCACGGGCTCGTCGCTTTCACCAAGGACGAGGCGCTGATCGCGGAATACATCGCCCAGCTGGAGGCCAAGGTCGAAAGTGCGTCCTGCGCCCCGTGCTATGCCCGCACATTTGCCGCCCACCATCTGGCGCGGTATTATTTCATCCAGAACGAAGACCTCCCGCGATCGCTTGAGTGGCACAAGAAGGCGCTCGACCTCGCGCTTGAAGATCTTGCCGCCGATGATCCTGCGCGGGTCAATTTCGCCTATCAGTACGCCGCCTACCTGCGCAATCAGGACCTCACAGCGAGCGCCAGGGCGGTGCGCTATACAGAAGAACTCGCGTTCGAGCTTTTGCCGCGCGATGATCACCTTGGCTGGCTCTATGTCTTCCTTGCCAATGCGCTGGTCGCACTGGACAGTGGCAGGACCGCCGAGGCTGCCGATCTCTTCGGACGTATCGCGGATATCGGTGTTGCAGAATGGGGCCCCACCGACCCGCAACTGCTTGGCATTTTCCAGAACACCGCCATTCTCAATTCGCGCCTTGGCCGCACCCGGCAGGCGGTCGAAGTTGCCCTTCGCGCAGAAGGCAATCAGGCCTATTCCGACAAGAGCGAGCACGCCTATCATCAGGCGCTTATCGCCCGGCTTTTGTTCGAGGATGCACGGCCAGAGGAAGCCGTGGCCTACTTCCGCGAAGCGATGGCGCTTTGGGACGGGACTCCCGATGAAGACATTTACCTGACCCATGCGCGAATCAGTTTTGCCAACACGCTCTCGCTGTTAGGCCAAAAAGACGAGAGCTATAATGAAGAGGCAAAAGCGCTTCTCAAAATGGCCCTGCCCACATTCGAGGCGCTTGACCTCACCAGTCCCCAGCGCCGCGAATACCAGACGCTGGCCTCGCTCATCTATGCAAGGGTGGGGGAGCTAGAACGCGCCGCCGATACGCTCGCGCCTGTGCTGGATGTCAACGAGCAGGTGCTTCTCGATGTGTATGCCCAGGATCAGGAACGCCGCGCGGTCGCCTCCGACGGGACCGAGCTGTTCCGCGATGCGGCCCTGATCTCGCTCTTGAGCGGTGACGATGAACGCGCATGGCGCAGCGCCCAGCTTGCCGTCATCAGCGACCTTGCGATGAGCGCAGCCGCGCTCACCTATCCCGGCGATCCCGAAGGGTTCAGCGCCGCACTCGACGATGTGCGACTTGCACGCGCAGCGCAGGACGAGGCGCGCGTTGCGCTCGCCAATGGCGAGGGGAGCGCGAGTGCCCTGGCGCAAGCGAGCGCCGCGCGCGCGGCGGCAGAGACGGCCCTTGGCGAACGCTATCCCGATTTTGCCGACTATTTGCGGCCCCGTCCCCTTTCGATTGCAGGGGCGAATGCGCTCTTGAACGCAGAAGAAGCATATATCCTCCCCATCGTCTATTCCGACCGCGTGGTGACCATGGCGATTACCGCAGACGGATTTGCCTGGGGCCAATCGCAAACCGGCCCGTTCGAGGCGCGCGAGCTCATTTCCAAAGTGCGCTCATCGCTCGATGCCAGCCTTGGCGCAGACGACCAGTTCGACGCAGCCGCAGCGCACCGGCTCTTTTCGCTGATCTTCACCGATGAAATTGCCGCTGCGACCAGCGGTAAAGCCAAGCTGATCTTTCCGGCAGGCGGCGCCTTGGCGGTCATCCCGCCTTCCATCCTTGTCACCAAAGACCAGGAAGGCGAGCCGGCCGAATTCCTGATTGAACGCCACGCCATCGCGATCACGCCGGGTCTGGGCGGGCGGCAAAGAGCACGCGCAGCTGCGCCCAAGAGCTTTGCCGGCATCGGCGCGCCCAGCCTCGCGAAAGCGCCGGCCAACCGTTTCGCCCTTCGCGGAACGGTGGTCGATGTTGAAAGCATCAGCGCGCTCCCCTCGCTTCCCGGCGCAAACGAAGAGTTGATTGCTCTCAAGTCCGCTTTTGACGAGGACCGCGAGGGACTTGGCACGCTTGTTCTGACCGGCGATGCCGCCACCGAAGAGGCCGTGCGCGCTGCGCCTCTGGCCGATTTTCAGGTTCTCGCCTTTGCCACCCATGGCCTTGTCAGCGGCCAGATTGCCGGGCTCAGTGAGCCGGCGCTCGTGCTGACGCCCGATGCAGCCAACGCCTCACCGCAAAACGACGGCCTGCTGACCGCGAGCGAGATCGGGCGGCTGCGTCTGGCGGCGGACTGGGTGGTCTTGTCGGCCTGCAACACCGCCGCTGGCGAGGGGCAGGCCTCACCCACCTATTCAGGGCTGGCCCGCGCTTTTCAGCTCGCGGGCGCCCGCTCGCTTCTCCTGTCGCATTGGCCCGTGCGCGACGACATCGCCACAAGGCTGAGCGTTGCGACGGTCAAGGCATCGGGCACAGGCGTCGAGCGCAGCGAAGCCTTAAGGCGCGCACAGCTCAGCCTGATGAACGATAGCGCCGACAAAGCCACCCGTTCGCCCGCGCTATGGGCGCCGTTCGTGATCATAGAATGATGGCTGATCGCCCCGTAAAATAATGGCGCACCCGAGAGGATTCGAACCTCTGGCCTCTGCCTTCGGAGGGCAGCGCTCTATCCAGCTGAGCTACGGGTGCTTAACGCGAATGCGGCGGTGCGCATCGTCGCTCTTTCGAGCGAGGCCCTTCGCCGTTAGCAAGGGTCTTGCCCGCTTGCCAGCCATAATTGTGCAATACCGCTCCAAAGTGGGCGTAGGAAAAATGTATGACCTGATCCTCTCACGCGGGGAAAGCTTAACCAATCGGCAAGAGGCGTGGGGGTATCTCAATGCCCATGCCAGCACTTCCATTCCATCATCATCGCCCCGCCCTCCAGACCCGCACAATCGAGGGCGCGAACGCGGCGCTCGTACAGCGGTGGGGTGCGCTTCAGCGCAGGGCCGATGAAATCGCCGCGCTTGCCGATCTCGCACCTGAGTTCAGCGCCAGTGAAAAGGATGCCGCGCGCATCGCCATGGGCGACGCATTCAGCCACGCTGGTGAACGCGCTGCACAGATTGCGACTCGCGGGATCGAGGACATGGAACTGCTTACCGAAACGGGGCTCAAGGCGCTTGTACAGGTACAGGCCCGTGGCAAACCGGTACAGGCGCCTGCGCTTGCGTTATGGCGCGAGCTTTATCACGCGCGCGAGGCCGTTCTCTCGGTTCTGGAACCTGTTCCTGCATGATGCGATGACGCTTGACCGCGTTCGCATTTTGTTCCACCCTTAAGCACATGAACGGCAGCCAAGACGTGATTCACCAACCCCTTCCTGTCCCGCAATCTGCGGCTCAAGATACACCTGTACAGACGTGCGCTGCCAAAGACGTGGCGCGCGGGATCAAGCGGTTGTTTGCGCGAAATGATATCTGGTGCGTCGAGGAAATGGCCTTGCCCAACAATCGGCGGGCGGACCTTATGGGAATTGATGCGCGCGGACAGATTATTGCGGTCGAGATCAAGGTCTCGCGAGCGGATCTTCTGGGTGACAGCAAATGGCCCGATTATCTCGACTTTTGCGACCGGTTCTTCTGGGGCGTGCCGCCGGGCCTTGATCGCTCTCCGCTCGAAAGCGAGGGCTTCATGCCGGATCGCTGCGGCGTGATCGTGGCTGATGGGTATGACGCGGAAATCTTGCGTCAGGCGCCGCTCGAACCACTGGCAGCTGCGCGTCGCAAGGCGCAGGTCGAAAAGCTTGCGCGCACTGCCATGCGTCGCAACACCGCCTTGATCGATCCCAATTGCGCCGATCTGGACAGCGCCGGATAATCGACAAATGCCAAGCGGCTTTGCGCAGCTTATAATCTGCGCCATAACCGCCCGCGATGGTTCCCGGTAGCACCCCTTTCTGGCTCGCGTTTCTGATCGTGGGCATGGCGATGAGCGTGATGGTCGCGATACGCTATCTTCTGGCGAGCGGAGGCTTTGCCTGGATCACTGCAAAGCTGCGCCCGGGCCTTTATGCCAATCAACGCGCGCAAATTGCGATGGAAATGCGCTATTCGGCAGTGGCGGCGGTGATTTACGGGGTTCCTGCGGGCGCTGTTTTCTGGCTGTGGCGGCACCACGGTTATTCGCTGATCTACACCGATTGGAACGCCTTTGCGCTCTGGTATCTGCCTGTATCGGTGGTGATTTATCTGTTTGCGCAGGACACGTGGTTTTACTGGACCCACCGCGCGATGCATCATTGGCCGCGCCTGTTCAAGCTCGCGCATAAGGTCCACCACGACAGCAAACCGCCCACCGCATGGACCGCGATGAGCTTTCATCCGGTCGAAAGCATCAGCGGGGCCATCGTCATTCCGGTGCTGGTGTTCCTTGTGCCCATTCATCTGGCGATGCTTGGGGTGGTGCTTACGGTGGCAACCCTCATGGGGGTCATCAATCATTTGGGCTGGGAGATTTTCCCGCGACGGTTTGTTCATTCTGCGTTTGGGGCAGGCGTGATAACCGCCAGCCATCACGAGAAGCATCACGAGGATTACCGATGCAATTACGGGCTCTATTTCCGTTTCTGGGACAGGCTTTGCGGAACCGATCGCGGTCTGTCGCGCCGCTTTGCCAAAACCACAGCCAGCGCGCCGGACGAAGCCGGCCTCGAACAGGTGGCCCCATGATCCGCGCAGGCTGGCTTGCTCTGGGTGGAGCGCTCCTCGCAGCCGGCGCGCCTGCCGCCGCGGAAAGTGTGACCATCACGGTCACCGATCTTCGCAACACCAACGGCGTTGTGATGGCGTGCATGACCACCAAGCAAAGCGTCTTTCCCAAGTGTCGCCGTGATCCGAAATCCCACCGCACGGTCGTGAAAGCAGCAAACACCATCACCATCCGTTTCGATAATGTCGCGCCGGGCGACTATGCGATTGCATTGCTCCATGACGAAAACGAGGACGGCAAAGCCAACCGGGTCCTCGGCATGGCGCCCAAGGAAGGGTATGGCTTTTCGCGCGATGCACCGGTGCGCATGGCTCCGCCCGAGTGGGATGATGCCGTGTTCACGATGGGCAACGCGCCCAAAAAGCTCACCATCAAGATGCGCTACTTCCTCTAGGCAATCGCCATTTCTGGCGCTTTCCGGCAGCCGGTAACAAAAGTTGAAGTTTGTCGGGGCGCTTAACGGGATGTTTACCACGTAAGGCCAGAACCCTTCCCAAGCACGTAGTAGTTTTGGGAACGATGGGCCTAACCATGGATACATTGCGCGGACTTTTTGACAGCGGCCAAGCGGCCGATGACACGCCCGATTGGGACGTGAACGATGAGCCGCGCGAGCAGGAAGCTCGCGACCTGCCGCCTGAATCGATCGGCCAGGATGAACGCCGGATGCAGGTGCGCGCCTACAATCACTGGGCGGGCCTGCTTGGCGAAAACAACTTTCCTTCGATTGAGGATCTCGCACCGGAAAACCTCGACGATTTCGGCCCCAATTCGGTTCTGCTCGATTTCTCGCGCGGGATCGAAGACCCTTCCGTACAATTCCTGGGCGAAAAGCTTGCCGCGGAATGTGACGGGAAAGGTGCGAAGATTGAAAAGCTTTCCGATGTTCCGCCACGTTCACTGCTGAGCCGGATCACCGACCATTACATGCAGATCCTCGCCAATCAGGCCCCCATCGGGTTTGAGGCAGAGTTCGTAAACGAGCGCGGCGCATCGGTGCTTTACCGCGGCATCCTGCTTCCGTTTTCGAGCAATGATGAAACCATCGACTTCATCTACGGCGTCATCAATTGGAAAGAGATGGCCGACGCTGCGACTGCGGATGAGCTTCTGCTTGCGATCGATCAGGCGATTGACGACAAGCTCGCGTCTGCTGACAGCGATGAAGAAGAAGACCAGCCGCACAAACACAACACCGGCCCCGTCACCGATTGGGCCGATTCGCCCCTTCACGACGATGAGATTGAAAGCGAACCGGCAACGCCCGAATTCGCCACAGACAATGCGCCAATGTGGGACGACGAGCCGGAGGACAATGTGGCCTCGTTTGGCGACGCGCTGACCCCTTCGGCGTCGGGCGATGAACTGCCTACACCTGATTTCGGACCCGACTTCAGCGTCTACGAACTCGATGAACCCGAAGTCGACGAATTCGGCGAGGAAATCGAGGAAGGCGAAGA
The DNA here is from genome assembly GCF_023015615.1 of Qipengyuania sp. S6317L1. Lineage (GTDB taxonomy): Bacteria > Pseudomonadota > Alphaproteobacteria > Sphingomonadales > Sphingomonadaceae > Erythrobacter. Next base: position 1,034,242 of record NZ_JALKAJ010000002.1, read on the forward strand.
CAACTCGCCGAGCTACAGCTTTGCCTCGCTTGCCGACTATATCGAGGCGCCGACCAAAAAAGCCGTCGACCTTGATGCGGATCGCTTTGATCCAGAAGACTACAAGGTCGAAGATCCGCAGCAGGTGGAAGAAAGCGCGCCGGAACCCGACCCCGCGCCAGCCGCCATTTCGCCGGCTCCCCCCGCGCCCGAACTGGTGCTTGAGAGTGACGAAGACGAGGCGCCAACGCCGATCGCCTTTGACCCTGATGCAACGCTGCACGATTGCCTCGCGTCTGCGCGTGAGCTGGCTCAGAACGCAGCCGTTACCGAAGATCGCAGCCGCCAGGCGCTTTATGCAGCCGTGGGCCGCGCTTACGATGTGTCACTCGCTGCCAAGGACGAGCCCGAAGCATTTGAGGAACTGATCGCTGACAGCGGTCTGACCGTGCAGGAACGCGCGCCGATGACGCCGGTTGTGAAACTGGTTTTTGGCCATGATTACGACAAGACGCGCCTTACCGAATATGCCGCCGTGCTCACCCACGCCCACCGCCTGGAACTTGAGCGCGGGAGCCTTGCAGGCTTTCTCGCCAGCGCCGAGGGCGGCCTTAAAGCGGTTGTCGCATCCGAACGCCGCTTGCGCCGCGAAGAGGCAGGCGAGGTGGTCGAAGCCGAAGGCGATGTGCGCGAACAACTCGCCCAAAAATTGCGCGAACTCGATGCCTTGATGTTCGAGGCGCTTTCGTCAGAAGGCCCCGAATTCAGCCTCGTCATGGTCCGCCGCGATGGCCAGGGCAATGTCGCGATGATCGGTGAGATCACCGATGACGTCGCCATGATCGAGCGGGCGGGCAAGAAGCTGGTCGGTTAGGGCGCGTCCAGCGCCGGGAAATCGCCCACGGGTCTTTACGCAAGCCATGCTGCTCCCCAATAAAGGGGCAGATGAACACGCTTGCCCCACAAAAATCCAAAGGACCTTCGCGCATCATGGCTTGGACCATCGGCGGTATCGTCGCTTTTCTGGCGGTGGCCGCCATTGGCTTGCAGGTCGCGATTGCGCGCGATGGGCCCGCGGTTCTGACTGCAGTTGACCGCATTTCGGGCGGCGATGGCGGCGCGCATCTCAAAGCAACGCTCGCAACCGGCGATCACCCCGATCAAAAACTGCTGATCTGGGCACCCAGAAAGAGCGCGTCAGCGGAAAACCCTCCGCGCCCCGTGCTCCTGTTCGTGCACGGCGGAAGCTGGAATTCGGGTGATCCGGAAAGTTATGGCTTTGTCGGCCGCGCCTTTGTCGAACAGGGTTTTGTGGTGGCGCTTGCCGGCTATCGCTTGGGCGAAGCGGGCCGGTATCCAGGCATGGTGGAGGACATCGCGCACGCCTTTGCAATAACGCGCAAAGAGATTGAGGCTTACGGTGGGGACCCGCAAAACATTGTTTTGGCAGGACATTCTGCGGGCGCATATAACATGATGATGGTCGCGCTTCAGGAAAAATGGCTAAGCCCTCATTCGCTTTCACCACAAGATATCGCAGGCGTTGTCGGCATCTCTGGCCCTTATGATTTCCTGCCGCTTGATAGCGACAGCACCAAGGCCGCCTTCGGCCATGTCGAAGATGAGGACGCGCTCAAGGCCACCCAGCCGATCAATCATATCAACGGCGATGCCCCGCCCATGCTGCTGATCCATGGCGAGGACGATACGACCGTTGGCCTCTTCCATTCAAAACGCATGTCGAAAGGCGTTGCCGCTGCCGACGGGACGGTCCGGCTCGAAGCGTACCCTGAAATGAGCCACACCGACCCGCTCATATCCATCGCTGCGCCATGGCGCGACAGGCGCGATATCGTGCAGCAAATCTCCGAATTTGTGCGCCAAACGGGTTCGACGAGGTAAAACTTCATTTCCTGTTCAGCCCCAAAGGCGTTAGCACTTGGGCAACATGGCTCTGACTCGCTCACATTCTCGCCCCTTTTTTGCCGCATTCTGCGCGCTGCTCGCCACCGTCGCGCTTTCGGTTCAGCCGCTCGCCGCGCAATCCATTCTTCGCGATGCCGAGACAGAGGCGCTCCTTCGCGACATGGCCTACCCGCTGGTCGAGGCGAGCGAACTTGAACCCGAGAACGTCGAAATCGTGCTCATCAACGATTCCTCGATCAACGCTTTCGTCGCCGGTGGTCAGGCCGTTTATGTGCACGCAGGATTGTTAAACGCAGCCGATACCGCGAACGAAGTGCAAGGCGTCATCGCCCACGAAATCGGCCACATTACCGCAGGGCACGTGGTGCGCTTTGAAGAGCGGACCAAGGGCGCGCAGGGCATCTCGATCCTTTCGCTGATCCTTGGCGTGGGCGCGGCGCTTGCGGGCGCTGGCGATGCGGCTTTGGGCGCGATCATGGCAGGCCAACAGGCAGCAGTCGGCAATTTCCTCGCTTTCAACCGCAATCAGGAAGCCGCCACCGACCAGGCGGGCGCACGCTATCTTTCGGGCGCCGGTATCTCTGGCCGGGGGATGATTTCCTTCTTTGAAAAGCTGCGCAACGCCGAAATTCGCCGCGGTTACAGCCAGTCGGACGATGCCGCCTATACCCGCACCCACCCCTTGTCGGGTGACCGGATCCAGTTCCTGCGCGACCAGCTGCGCAAGGACACGGCATGGGACGCGCCCGATGATCCCGAATTGCAGGCCCGCTTCCTTGCGGTGCGCGCAAAACTGTTCGGTTATCTCGCGAAGCCCGAGCGCACGTTTCAGGAATACCCCACCAGCGACCAGAGCACGCCTGCGCGGTATGCGCGCGCCTATGCCTATCACAAGGATGCTCAGGTAGAGAACGCGCTCGCGGAGGTGGAGAAGCTGCTCAAGACCGACGCGCAGAACCCCTATTTCCTTGAACTCAAGGGGCAGATCCTGCTCGAATCGGGAAGCCCGGGACTGGCGCTCGAACCGCTACGCCGTGCGACCGATCTCACCCTCAACCAGCCGCTGATCGCAGGGATGTTCGGTCACGCGCTGATCGCGACCGAGGACGAGACGAATTATGACGAAGCGCGCGATGTGCTTCGTGCAGCGGTGGCCAAGGACCGCTTCAATCCCTTCGCATGGTATCAGCTTGGCGTGGTCTATGCGCGGCAGGGTGATATCCCGCGCGCCAAGCTGGCGAGCGCTGAGCAACAGGTGATGCGCCGCAACTATCCCGAGGCCCTGCGCAATGCAAAGGATGCAGAGGCTGGCTTACCGGTCGGCTCGCCCGACTGGATTCGTGCACAGGATGTAGCGCTTCAGGCGCGCGCGGAACTGGAACGATTGCGCGACGAACGCTAAAGCCTGTCTTCTATGACTGACACCCAGCAGACATCGCCGCTCAGGCAATCGCTCCTGACCGCGCTTCTTGCGCTCACCTTCGGCTTTTTGGGGGCGGCGATCTGGTCCTATACCGGCCTCGCGGACAATCGAACGCGGGCCTATCTCATCGAAAACCCCTCCATCCTTCAGGATGTGGCAGAGGCGCTCGCAGCCGAGGACGCGCGCGATCGTCTCGCCTCGGTCAAGGCGGACCTTTACACCCCCTTCCCCGGCGCCGTGATGGGCAATCCGCAAGGCTCGAAGGTTCTGGTAGAGTTTACCGATTACAACTGCCCCTATTGCGCGGCAAGTTTTCGCGATGTCTCGCAACTGGTGGCCGATGATCCCGATCTGAAGGTGATCATGCGCGAATGGCCGATTTTCGAAGGCAGCGAAATGGCGGCGCGCATGGCTCTGGCTGCGGCAAAGCAGGGACGCTATCAGGAGTTCCACTCCACCCTGTTCGAGCGCGGCGATACCAGCGAGGCGGGCATCGAGGCAGTGGCCGAGGCGATCGGTCTCGACATGGAGCGCGCACGGACAGATGCGATGAGCGATGAAGTGTCGGTCGAACTGGTGCGCAATTTGACCTTTGCCCAAAACCTCGGGTTCAGCGGCACCCCTGCTTTTGTCACCGGCGACATCATGATGCCGGGCGCGGTAGGGGTTGAGCGTTTGAAAGAAGCGCTCGCCGAGGCCGAGGCAGACGCGTCCCAATCCTGATGCGCGCGGGCGTTTTCCTTGCCGTCATTGGCGCGGCGTTGGCGAGCCCGCTTCAGGCGCGCGACGCGATCAACTGGAACCGGATCAACCTCGATGCCGAACGCGCGGTTATTGCGCAGTTTCAGGCGCAGGATCAGCGGCTTCAGGATGTTGCCTGGAAACTTGTTCGCGGCAATGCCGAATTTTGCGAAGGCGCCGTCCCCTCCATCGGCCTGCAATTGCAGGATACGGCAAGCTATGGCTCGCCCGCTGTTGCGAGGGCCGCGCTCGGGCTCACGGGCGATTTCGCGGTCCAGACCAGTGCGAAGGGATCGCCTGCCGATATCACCGGCGCGCTTCCCACAAATCGCGAGATCACCCTCATCGACCAGACCGCTCCTTCCACGTTGAAGGCGGGCAGGCGCTTTTATTGGGAGCGGCTGGCAAAAGTGCACGATCTGATTGACGCTTCGCTTGGAGCGAGCGGCTCGGTCTCCTTCACCTTTGCCGACGGGAGCAGCGCGCGGGTCGAGCCGGTCGATGTCTGCCCCTCCCGGTTCGAGTTGATGGGGGATGGCCAGAAAGCCGTCGCAGATGGCAACCGCGTCGTGATCGGGGTCGAATTTCCCGCATTCCGATATGACGAACCCGAGTTTGCCGCGCTCGTCAGCCACGAACTTGCGCATAATCTGCTCGGCCACACCGCGTGGCTCGACCGCAATGGCCGCAGGCGCAGCCACACCCGCCTGACCGAGCGCGAGGCGGATCGCCTGATCCCGTGGCTGCTCGCCAATGCGGGCTACGACCCCGAAAGCGCAGTGCGGTTTTTCCGCAATTTGCGTCCGGCAAGCGGAAGCCTGCTGTTCTTCAGGGGGACACATCCAAAATGGCGCGAGCGTGCAGCCTCGGTGGAGGGGGAAATTGCTTTCATCAAACAATTGATCGCGCGCGATGGCAAAGCCGACTGGCGCACCCATTTCCGGCGCGAGATCGATCCGGCAGCAGGTCTGTAGCTGCCGGGAGCCTTCCTGCTTGCGGCAGATGGTGGCCCGTTAGCGCCCGTTTGCGGGAGCCGGGGCCTTAATGGCTGCGACGAAGCGAAAATTGCGCTACAACGCCGTCATGTCGATGGTGAATTTCCAGCCTGCACCGTTTTTTGCGAGCAAGAACCGCGCGTTCTGGAACCTGCAACTGGCGGGCTGGGGCGGTTATTTCCTTCTGCGCAGCGTGGTTGCCATCGCCAATGACCAACCGCTCGACCTGCTCGCGGTTCTGCTGGTCACCACCATCACAGGTTTTGCGATCACGCTGATCCTTTCGGTGATCTACCGCCAGCTGATCGACCGCCAACCGATCGTGACGTGGGGCGGGACAGCGGTGGTGCTCATGCTTGCCGTGCTGGTGCACTCCGCGATCGAGGCGTGGTTGCAAGGGCTTTATCAAGGCTCGCTGACCGAAACGAGTTTTGTCCAGCGCCTCGTCGGTTTGAGCTTTATCCCGCTTGCGCTGCTTGGCGGGTGGAGCGCGCTTTATTATGCAATCAACTACTTCCTGCGGGTCGAGGAACAGACCGACCGTCTGCAACGCCTCGAAGCGCAGGCGACTGCGGCGCAACTGGCGATGCTGCGGTATCAGCTGAACCCGCATTTCCTTTTCAACACGTTGAATTCGATCAGCACACTGGTGCTTTTGAAACAGACAGAGCCCGCCAATGCGATGCTGACGCGGCTTTCCGGCTTCTTGCGCCACACCCTGATCGCAGAGCCGGGCAGCAAGGTGACGCTCGCCTCCGAGGTCGAGACGCTCCAGCTTTATCTCGACATTGAACGCATGCGTTTTGAAGAACGGCTGCGCACCCATTTCGACATCGAGGATGAGGCAATGAACGCCTGTCTTCCGGCGATGTTGCTCCAGCCGCTGATCGAGAACGCGATCAAATATGCGGTGAGCCCGCAGGAAGAAGGCGCGCGCATTTCGCTCACGGGCCGCGTTGTGGGACAGCGCCTTCGCATCAGCGTCGAGGACACAGGGCCCGGTGCCGGTCCCGCGGGCCAGACTGCGACCCAAAACCGCGCACCTTACCCCGGCGAACCTGTTTCGACCGGTGTCGGCCTCGTCAACATCCAGAACCGCCTTGCGCAAGGCTATGGCGATGACCACCTGTTCGAGACGCGATCCAATCCCGGCGGCGGATTCACCGTTCTGATCGAAATCCCCTATGAGGCTTCGACCAGCAATGCGCCGCCTTCCTCGCAATCAGCCTCCTCACGCGCCACCTCGCCCGACCCTGAACGCGGCGATAATGTGGTCGACCTGAACCCCCCGCATAAGCCCCAAACCGCTATTGGAAACTCGTGACATGACCATTCGCACCATCCTTGTCGACGATGAGAAGCTCGCCATTCAAGGCCTGCAACTTCGCCTCCAGCCCTTTGAAGATGTCGAGATTATCGACACCTGTTCAAACGGGCGCGAGGCCATCCGCAAGATCAAGACGCAGAAACCCGACCTCGTTTTTCTCGACATTCAGATGCCCGGCTTTGACGGCTTCAGCGTCGTCAAAGGGGTCATGGAGATCGAGCCGCCGCTGTTCGTCTTTGTCACCGCATACGAAGAGCACGCGATCCGCGCGTTTGAAGCCAATGCGGTCAATTACCTGATGAAGCCGGTCGACGAAGACAAGCTTGCCGATACGATCGAACGCGTGCGCCAGCGCCTTGCCGAGAAGAAATCTGCCGAAGATGCAGAGCAATTGATGGATGTCCTGTCCGAGGTTGCGCCCGACCGCGTGGCGGACTTCAGTTGCGAGGCAGCAGGCGAAACCGCAGACCGTTTCGAGAAGCTCATCAACGTGAAAGACCGCGGCCAGATCTTCCGCGTCGAGGTGGAATCGATCGAGCATATCGAGGCTGCGGGCGATTACATGTGTATCTACACCGGTGACAATTCGCTGATCCTGCGCGAGACGATGAAGGACTTGGAACGCCGCCTTGATCCGCGCAAATTCCAGCGCGTGCACCGCAGCACAATCGTCAACCTTGACCAGGTGCGTCAGGTCAAGCCGCACACTAATGGCGAGTGTTTTCTCGTGCTGGATTCGGGCGCCGAGGTGAAAGTTTCGCGCAGCTACCGTGATGTGGTCGCGCGTTTCGTGCACTGATTTGTTGCGAAGGCTCATCCGGCCCTTCGTCCACGCTAGATGCCCTTCCCCCGGATCAAGTCCGAGGTGCGGACCTGCTGCGGGCGCCCGCTTGGGCTTGCGGTCGCCGTGCGACCGTTTAGACACGGCATATGACTTTTTCGCTGCCCGGCTTCGACCTCGATACATTCATCCGCGACACCCTTGCTGAAGACCTTGGCGTTGGCCTTCCCGGCGGTGGCAAGGATGTGACCAGCGAAAGCGTAATCCCAGCCGATGCGCGGTTCTCCGGCGTCATGGATTCGCGCGATGCCATTGTTGTCGCAGGCCTTCCGCTGGCCGAGGCGTTTTTCCGGCATCTTGATCCCGACTGCGTGATCGAGGCGCTGGTGAGCGATGGAGATGACGTGTCACCGGGCGCCGACCTCATGCGGCTTGAGGGGAATGCCCGCGCGCTCCTCACCGCTGAAAGAAGCGCGCTCAACATCGTCCAGCACCTCTCCGGCATTGCCACCATGACGCGCCAGTATGTGACTGCGATGCATGTAGGTTCGGCCACGTGCACCCTGCTTGATACCCGCAAGACGCTGCCCGGCCTTCGTGTGCTGGAAAAATACGCGACCGTGCAAGGCGGCGCGCGCAACCACCGCATGGGCCTCTATGATGCAGCCATGATCAAGGACAATCACGTCGCGGTCGCAGGCTCAGTCGGCGAAGCGGTGCGGCGCGCAAGGGATGCGGGTGTGTCACCCATCATCTGCGAGGTTGACCGCCTCGACCAGATCGAACCTGCGCTGGAAGCAGGGGCGGACCATCTGCTGCTCGACAATATGTCGCCTGCAATCCTCAAAGAGGCCGTGGCAATGGTGGGCGGCCGCGCCAGGACCGAGGCAAGCGGCGGGATCAACCTCGACACCATCGCCGCAAAGGCTGCGAGCGGGGTGGATTATTGCTCGGTGGGCAGGCTCACCCAAAGCGCGCCAGCGGCAGATGTGGGACTGGATTTCAAGCCAATATGACGATTGCCCGGGGGCCGAGGCCATTATCGATTACGCTTTTTGCGCTGTTGTTCCTTGCCGCAGCTTTGCACTCCTACGTGACCGGCCTGCAAAACCTTGATCTAAAACAGATTGCATACAGTGCGATTTTCCCGTGGGACGGCTGGAACCGGGACTGGACAATCGTGGCGCTTTCGGCCCTTTTCTCAATCGCATTCATTCCCGTCATATGGATCTATCTTTTCGCAAGCCGCATCGCATTTTGGCTGGTGACAGTGTTCTCGGTCCTTCAGGTGATCAATGTACCCTTCATGATTGCGTCTCTTCTGGCGATGGGTGAAGGCTTGATGCTCAGATACTTTCTTGAGCCAGCGCTTACAGCAGGCGCACTTTTTTGCTTATGGCTTCCCCTAAGCCGCGCGTGGCTCAGGCAGGATGGAGGAGTTGATGCAGCAGAGTTCGAATAAGGCGCTGTTGAAAGCTGCCCTGCTCGCATTGCTCGCCCTTATTGTACCGACAACTGCCTCGGCGCAAAGCTACCAATGCCGCGCGCCGCAGGTGTCTTCGGTGCCACAAATCTCTCCCGACCAACGCCCACGCGTGGTGCCGATCACCGGCTACACCCTTGCCCTCAGCTGGTCCCCAGCCTTCTGCCGCACCCGCCAAGACTCGCGCTCGCACCGCGTCCAATGCTCGGGCGACAACGGGCGCTTTGGCTTTGTTGTGCATGGCCTGTGGCCACAAGGGTCGCGCACCTGGCCGCAATGGTGCGGGAGCGCTAACCGCCTCACCCCACGCCAAGTCCGCGAGAACATGTGCATGATGCCCTCTGCCCGCCTCATCGCGCGCCAATGGGCAAAGCACGGGAGCTGCATGGTCAGGAAGCCGGAAACCTATCTTGGCGTCACCAAAATCCTGTGGGAGAGCTTGCGCATCCCCGACTACGACCGGATCAGCCGCGAAGATGGCCTCACCGCAGGCCGTATCCGTCAGGCTTTTGCCGATGCCAATGGGAAAAGCTGGCAGGCCAGCCATGTCGGCGTGAAACTGAACCGTGACGGTTGGCTGGAGGAATTGCGCCTGTGCTACAACAACCGTTTCCGCCCGACGCGATGCGATGATCGGCGGTATGGCGCGAGGGATGAGCGGGCGGCGAAGATCTGGCGCGGGCTGTAGGCTCACACTACTCGGCAGGAAGCCGGCTCTCGACCAAATTTGATTTAGGTCAACGACAGCGGTGCCATTCGCGGCGTAGAAAGCGATCATGGAGGCCGCTCATGATCAATATCGAAACCCTTTCGCCCAAAGCCGTTCGCATCACCTCGATTGCCGAGTTTTGCCAGGCGGATGTCGAAACCCTCGTGGAATTCGTCCAAGGCCACTCCGATAATGGTGGCGGCGCAAATCTGCTGATCGATGCAACCGCGCTCACCGGCTTTACCTTGTCCGCGGTCACCATCGAATTGGCGCATATGCCGTTATTCGTGAAATGGCTCTACTCGCTCGATCGCATCGCCATTATCTCCGACGAGGAATGGATTCGCACCGCCGCGCGGGTGGAAAGCATGGTGCTGCCCGGCGTCACCTATCAGGTCTATGATGATGACGAGAAGGACGCAGCGCTCGCTTGGGTGCTCGAAGAAGAGGACGCCCCGCACAAGGGCGCATTCCGCGAGATTGATCTTGGCCGCACCGATGTGGCCGCATTCGAGGTCGTCGGACGGCTCGACGGGCCCGAATCAGAGCGTGGATTGGCCATGGTCGAAGACCGCTTGAATGACCCCAAATGTGCAAAGCTGATGATGGTGATCCGCCACTGGCACGGCTTTGAAGCCGAACTTTTGTTCAGCCCCAAACTGATGGCGTCCAAGCTCAAACTGATCGACACAATCGAACGCTACGCCATTGTCGGAGGCCCCGGCTGGGTCGGCGGGGTAGCCGAGACAATGGGACACCTGATCAAGCCAGAGATCAAGGCGTTCGGCCTCGATGAAGAGGGCGAGGCGCTCAAGTGGCTTGGCGATGTGGCGGAGTCTTGAGGCGGCTGGTAATCACCGCCGCGCCTTGAAGAAATCGCGCAGCAGCTTTGCCGCCTCTTCTTCGCCCATGCCGGAATAGACTTCGGGCGCGTGCAGGCATTGGTCTTGCTCGAACACCCGCGCGCCGTGTTCGACGCCGCCGCCCTTGGGATCGCTCGCGCCGTAATAGAGCCTTGCGATACGCGCATGGGCAATGGCTCCGGCGCACATCGCACACGGCTCCAGCGTCACATACAGGTCACAGCCCTTGAGCCGGTCATCGCCAAGCCTTTCAGCCGCCATGCGGATTGCGCGCATTTCTGCATGGCCCGTTGGATCAGGCGGCGAGCGGGTGGCGTTGGCGGCCACTGCCACCACTTCGCCGTCCTTGACGATCACCGCGCCGACGGGCACTTCGCCCGCATCCGCTGCCTTGCGGGCGGCCTCCAAAGCGGTCTGCATCGGACGGGGGACGGGCCAGCGGGTTCCTTGGGTGGTCATCAGACTTCATGCGCTAACCTGCGGACCTGCACGAATCAATTGACGATTCGCCCACGCCCCGCTATGCGCCGCGCTTTCCGGGATAACCTTCACGCCTTTGTGGTTGGGGGGCCGCCTTGAAGGCGCGTGTTCCCGTCACTTGAAACGAGACGAGATTTATCATGTCGCGCATTTGCGAACTCACTGGCAAGGGCCGCCAGGTTGGCAACAACGTCAGCCACGCCAACAACAAAACCAAGCGCGTTTTTCTGCCTAACCTGCAGAACGTGACCCTGATGAGCGAAAAGCTTGAGCGCAGCTTCAAGTTCCGCGTGTCGACCCACGGTCTTCGCTCGGTTGAGCACAACGGTGGCCTCGACAACTGGCTGCTCAAGACCAAGAACGAAAAGCTTTCTGCGCGCGCGCAGAAGGTGAAGCGTGAGCTTAAGAAGGCTGAAAAAGCCGCTTAATCGCTCCGGCGTTTAAAAGAGATTTGAAGGCGCAGCGCGATCGGCGTTTGCGCCTTTTTCTCGTTCAAGGAGTGTAGGTGAGCTTCGCCACCAGAGTCCGCTGCATCGCGGCGATATTGTCGTCCGAGATGATCCAGACCGTCACGCCGCCGTCCTCATGCGCGCGGACCGCAATCCCTTCGTAATTCTCGGGCGGGAGCACCCCCTCAAAATCGAACAGAACACGCGGGCGAAGGGGCTCCTTTGAACCCGCTTCGGGCGCATCCATGATTGCAAGTTTGCCCGCAAACGGCGGATAGCTGCTCCAATCAAGATCGCGCATCAGCATCAGCACCCGGCCATCGGGCATCTGCGCCAGATCGGTCACGGCAAACCCTGCTGCCGGGTTCTCATACGCGAGGATCAGCGGCTCTCCCCCCTCAACCGGGTCGCCATCGAAAAGCAGCGCCTCATCGCGCCCCTCTGGCAGGATCACAAAGCGGCCATCGGTAAGGCGCACCATCGCCTCAAGCCCGGCATTGGCATACCAATCCTCCACCAGCGTATCGAAGATGCGATACTCCTCTGGCTCGGTGCGAAAGGAGAAACGGTGGATGGCGTGAGTGTTTTCAAACCCGACCCAGTAATCGCCGCGCGGCCCCGCATCACGCGTCACCGATTCGATATCCCAAAGGCGCGGATAAAGCGCAGGATCGTTGAACGGCAAACCGGCAATGAGCCGCATCTCGGGCGATTCTTCGGCGCGGTCAGGCTCGATGAAAGTGAACAGGAAGCCGCGATCGGAAAAGGCGCGCAAACGCCCGCCGCCGACGGCCAAAAGTCCCGAGAACCCGCCGAATCGCAAAGAGGGTTCAGTCGAATAATGCCACACACCTTCGACCCGCCAGCCGTCGGCGCCCGTGTCGCCCGCGCCGGCCACTTGTGTGAGGGCGATACTGTGCGGGGCCTCTTTGACCACCGGCGTGCGCAGCCAGGTGCCGGGCGCAACCATCAGGGCAAGCGCAAGCGCCGCGGTCACCCTGAATGCTTTTGCCATTCTAGTTCATCGGCCCTGCAAGAAGGATCGGGTCAAAACGCGCATCGTGCCATTTGAGGCCCCAGTGGAGGTGTGGGCCGGTCGCGCGGCCGGTCGCGCCGATATCGCCAATATGCTGGCCCTGACGCACGCTATCGCCTTCTTTCACGTGGATGCGGTGACAGTGCAGGAAAGCGGAATTGAGACCATTGCCGTGGTCGATCATCAAGAGCCCACCTTCAAGGCTGAAGCCGGTGCGCGCAAGAATGACCACGCCATCGGCAGGCGCGACAAAAGGCGTGCCCGTCGGCTTCGCGATATCGACCCCTGAGTGATAGCTGCCCGGTTCACCTTGATAGATACGCTGGCGACCAAAGCGGCCCGAAATGCGGCCGGAAACCGGCCAGATAAAGTCCTGTTTCCATCCTTGCGCACCGGTTTCCTTCGCGCGCGCGGCAACGATCGCGTTGTATTCGGGCTCGCGCTGACGCCAGTAGGCTTCGGGATTGCGCAGCGCGCGCTTGGCCACATTGACCCGTTCGATCTGCCAGTCGCGAGGGCCAATGATGAGGTTTTCGCTCACGCTTTGCCCGCTTTCCAATTGGGCGGTGAGGGTCACATTTGCCGGACTATCGCGGTCGAACGCTGCGAAGAACGTGCCATCCTCGGCAATGTCTATCGTCTGGTCGCCAAGAGTTGCGTTGACCGTTCCATCGGGCGCAAGTCCCCGGATGAAACCGCCCTGGGTAAGTTCTCCTTCAAAGGAAAAGCGGGTGTTTTGAGCAGGTGCAGGTGCAGGCGCAGATAGGGGGCGCGCATCGGCTGTTTCTGCCTCTGCCGGAGCGCGGATCTCCTCGGCAACAGGCTCAGCCACATTATCGCTTACAGGCTCGGGCGTTGCCGCTTCTGATTGCGCGCAGGCCACCAGTCCCAAAAGCCCCAGCCCCGCAAAAAGGCCCAGTACGCGCATCGCTCAGTCCTGCCCGAGTAAACGCTTGGTCGCAATTTCAGGGCTCGCATAGGCCTCTTGATACTCGGCACTCCAATAGGCGAGCTCTTCCAAGGGGATTACCGCGCCAGAAACGGCGCAAATGACGTGATGGCCCGGTTTTAGCACGCGAAAGCTGGAGGGGCCGTAGTGGAGTTGGGCGGTTTTATCGCCGGAGGACATAAGCATGGGGCGAGCCTATAGCATGACGCGCTAGCCGAATAAATCGTCTTGGCGCGGGGCTGGTTTGGGGGCGGGTTTCGGCTTCTTCCTGGGAGGGGGCGCGGATTGTGCCGGAGGGGGCGCATCACCGACCCCGACCGCCAATTCGCCGTCCTTGAACTCAAGGTTGAGGGCCGTCTTGGAAGCAGCCTCTTGCAAGGTCGTCACAACCTTTCCATCGGCGGTCCGCACCATCGCATATCCACGCTCAAGCGGCTTTTTCGGGTGGAGCTGCTCCGCCAGTCTTGAAAGCGCGTCGAGCCGGTTTTGCCTTTGCTCAATCGGGCGCATGACCAGCTCGGGCGACAGCCGCACCCGTTCCAAACGGTCATGGCGGCTATCAAGCGCTTGGGTGAGAAGGCGCGGGCTGAGCCTTGCGGCGGCCCCTGCCAATTCCTCGCGCCCCTGCCCTGCACGGTCGCGCAGGCCCCGGCGAAGGCGCTCTGACAGGTCATCCAGACGCTGGGCCTGCGGTTGCAGCAGCGCCTCCATCTTGGGCATGCGCCTGACCCGCGCCTCCAGACGCTCACGGCCAAGCTCAACCGGGCGATAGACAGCACGCCGCCCGCGCATGGCGAAATCGGCAACGGTTGCGTGCAGGTCCGCGCGCACCGGCACCGCGATTTCCGCAGCAGCGGTGGGCGTGGGTGCGCGGCGGTCGGCGGCGTAATCGGCCAAGGTCGTATCGGTTTCGTGCCCCACGGCGGAAATCACAGGGATCGAACATTCGGCAATCGCACGAACCACGATCTCCTCGTTGAAGGACCACAAATCCTCAATCGACCCGCCCCCGCGCGCAACGATCACCACATCGGGACGGGCGACGGGGCCGCCGGGCTCAATTTGCGAGAACCCGCGGATCGCGCCTGCCACCTGCTCCGCAGCCCCCTGCCCCTGAACCAGCACAGGCCAGACCAGCACATGGCTGGGAAAACGGTCGGCGAGGCGGTGCAGGATGTCGCGAATGACGCTCCCTGTGGGAGAGGTCACCACGCCAATCGTGCGCGGCAGGAAAGGCAGGCGGCGCTTTCTTTCTCGTGCGAAAAGCCCCTCGGCCTCAAGCCGTGCGCGGGTCTTCTCCAGCAGCGCCAGCAATGCGCCCTCGCCTGCGATTTCGAGGCTGTCCATCACGATCTGGTATTTGGAGCGCCCGGGATAGGTCGTGAGCTTGCCGGTCGCAATCACCTCGAGCCCGTCTTCGGGGACGAAGGCCAGCCGCCCAGCGTTCCCGCGCCACATGACGCCATCAAGCACGGCCTTGTCGTCTTTGAGTGCGCAATACATGTGGCCCGAGGCCGCGCGCTTGACGCCAGAAAGCTCGCCGCGCAGCCGCACATAGCCAAAGCGATCCTCGACCGTGCGTTTGAGGCTTTGCGAAATCTCGCTGATAGTCAGCGGTTCGGCATTGTCGCCCTGCCGCTTGCGCGCTAGCAGACCGGAATTGTCGTCATTGGAAGAGGGGCTGCGAGCCATGAATATCCTGTTGATCGGGTCGGGTGGCCGCGAACATGCGCTAGCCTGGAAGCTCGCGCAATCCCCTAGCTTGGCGACACTCTACGCCGCCCCCGGAAATCCCGGCATCGCTAAGGAGGCGCAAGTTGTGACGCTTGATGCGAGCGATCACGGCGCGGTGGTCGAATTTTGCAAAAGCCATGCAATCGGCCTTGTCGTGATTGGTCCGGAGGCCCCGCTGGTCGATGGCCTCGCCGATAGTCTTGCCGCCGCCGGCATCCCCGCCTTCGGGCCGAGCGCCAAGGCCGCGCAACTGGAAGGCTCCAAAGGTTTTACCAAGGATTTGTGCGCGCGCGCCAATATCCCCACCGGCGGATATGTTCGCACCCATTCTTTGGCAGAGGCGACCGGGGCTCTGGCCAAATTCACCGCCCCTTACGTGCTCAAGGCAGATGGTCTTGCTGCAGGCAAAGGCGTTGTGATCGCGCCCACCCGCGAAGAGGCAGAGGCAGCGCTCGCCGATATGTTCGATGGCGCATTCGGTGATGCCGGCGCGCAGGTCGTGATCGAGGAATTCCTCGAGGGCGAAGAGGCGAGCTTCTTTGCGATCACCGATGGAACATATGTCCTCCCCTTTGGAACGGCACAGGATCACAAGCAGGTGGGCGAGGGCGATGTTGGCCCCAACACCGGCGGCATGGGCGCCTATTCGCCCGCACCCGTTCTTACCGAAGAGCTTCAGGCCCGCGTGATCGCGGAGATTATCCAGCCGACGGTGGACACCATGCGCGCCGAGGGCATGCCCTATTCGGGCGTGCTGTACGCCGGCCTTATGCTGACCGCCACGGGTCCGCAGCTGATCGAATACAACTGCCGCTTTGGTGATCCTGAATGTCAGGTGTTGATGACGCGGTTCGAGGGCGATCTGGCCGCGCTTATGCTGGCCTGTGCCAAGGGCGAACTTGCCGGTCAGGCGGCGAATTTCGCCCCCGAAACCGCGCTTACCGTGGTGATGTGCGCAAACGGCTATCCCGGGACGCCTGAAAAAGGCGGCGCGATTGATCTGGGTGAAGCAGAGGCGACGGGCGCAAAAGTATTCCATGCAGGAACGGCGATGAAAGACGGCCAATTGGTCGCCAATGGAGGCCGCGTCCTCAACGTCACCGCGAGCGGGGCCAATGTGACACAGGCAAAGGCCGCCGCCTACGAAGCGGTCAGAAGGATTGATTTTCCAAGCGGTTTTTATCGCGGCGATATCGGCTGGAAAGAGGTCGCGCGCGAGGGGTGAGCCCGTTCGGTCTTGCGCCCCGACGAATACTGGGCGGGAAAATCGCCAGAAGCTGCACAAATTTGATCCAGATCAAAGACGCTTGCAACAGCGCCCCTTAAAAGGGGAGCATGACCTATCGCCTCACCCTGCTCGCCCCTGCCGCCGCCAGCGCGGCGCTCGCCCTGTCTGCTTGCGTGACGACGCCCGCGCCGCCACCGCCGGAACCGCCCGCCTTTGTCGAGGCAGCCTGCGGGGGATGCCATTCGGTCGAGCCGCCATTCCTGTCGCCAAGCACCACCGCACCCAGCTTCGAAGCGGTCGCCAACCGGCCCGGCGTCACGCGCGCAACGATCAAGGCCTGGCTCAGAAACGCGCACAATTACCCCGAGCAAATGGATTTCGATCTGACGAGCGAAAAGGTCGATGAGGTCGCCGACTATATGATCACGTTACGGCGCCGGGATTACATCCCCGTGGAGTGAGAAAGATCTGGGTTGAAAGGGGCTTGCTCGCCGCAGCTTTCCTACAAGCCCGCAATCTGCCAAGCTTTCGCCCATTGCGGCGGCGTTATGCCATCGGCGCGGGTTGCTGATGGGCGGGCGGCTTATTCAACAAAACCCCCCTACCGCATGTACTTGCTGAAGAAGCGACCCGCATGGATCGCTCAACTGCCCGCAATTACAGGCTTTTCTCCATCAGCGCCTTCATATCGGTTTCGGGGCGCGGGCCGTAATGACCAATGACTTCGGCCGCCGCGATTGCGCCGCGTTTGAGGCACACCTCAAGCTTTTCCCCGCGTGCAAAGCCGGCAAGGAAGCCCGCTGCAAACTGGTCGCCTGCACCGGTCGTATCGACAACCTTGGCAACGGGCGCCGCGGCAACAACCGCACGCTCGCCATGGGCGCTTGCGACCGCGCCCTTGGCGCTGCGGGTGGCGACGAGGACGGGCACGTTGGCGGCGACCTGGTCGAAGCCGGTGTCGAAGTCCTCTTCCCCCGTAAGCGTCGCAAGCTCGCTTTCATTAACGAAGAGAATGTCGATGACCCCCTCTTCAATCATCGCACGGAAATCATCGCCGTGGCGGTCGATGACGAAGCTTTCCGACGCGGTGAAGGCAATCTTGCGACCAGCCTCGCGCGCGACGGCCATCGCGCGGCGCATGGCGTTGCGCGGTTCCTCGGGGTCCCACAGATAGCCCTCAAGATAGAGGATGGCGGCGCTTGCAATGAGGTCTTCATCCAGAGCGGTGGCGGGGAGAAACTGGCTCGAGCCAAGGTCGGTGTTCATGGTCCGCTCGCCATCGGGCGTCACGAAGATGAGGCAGCGGCCCGTAGGCGGGTTCTCAGGCGTGCCGTCGGAAGCGCGCGGCGCGGTGTCAAAGTCGATGCCGGTTGCGCGCATATCGTGGGCAAAAACCTTGCCGAACTGGTCGTCGGCGACCTGTCCGATGAAGGCGCATTGCACATCGAGCGCGGCAAGCCCCGCAAGCGTGTTCGCAGCCGAGCCACCCGACTTTTCCGTCGCAGGACCCATCGCATCGTAAAGCCGGTCAGCGCCAGCCGGGTCGACCAGTGTCATCCCGCCGCGATTAAGGCCAAGCTCCTCGATGTCCTCGTCTTTGCACGAGGCGATAATATCGACGATAGCGTTACCGATGGCGACAACATCGTAGCGGGGATCTGTGGTAAGCAAGGCGGGTGTCCTGATTGGATTTGGGGAGAAGACTGTATCGGCCACGCGCCTAGCCCGATGCGCCGGTCAGGCCAAGTGTTTTGGCAATGGCAGCGCGGTTTGACTAACGGCGCTCAAGCACGCACAGAAGAGACCATGAACGCGGTTTTGACAGCGCTAGGGAAAGGTCTTGCTCAGCTTGGCGACAAGGTGGTGGCGCGGTTGCTGGTGAAGACAGCCTTGATCACCCTTCTGGTATTCCTCGTGCTGGGCGCGGGCGCCTATTTTGCCCTCACAGCGGGTTTTGCAACGAGCGGGATCGAAGCGTCGGGTCTGGCAGGGGCTGTGGCCGCTGTGCTTGTGACAGGGCTCGCCTTCTGGTTCCTGTTTCGCGTCGTCGCCTTGGCGGTGCTGCAATTCTTCGCCGATGAAATTGTCATCGCCGTCGAAGAGCGGCACTATCCGCAAGCTGCTCGAACCGCGCGAAAGCTTCCCTTTCGCCGTGATCTTGCCAATTCGCTAAACGGAGCAGGGCGTGCGCTCCTTTACAATGCGCTCGCCGCGCCCTTCGCGCTGGTTCTGGTGTTCACCGCGATTGGCCCGGCGATCGTGTTCCTGATCGTCAATGCGATCCTGTTGGGACGCGAGCTCACCGATATGGCCTGGCTCAGGCATTGCGGCGAACCGCCCGATTTCAAGCCAGCACCAAACCCCGTTCCCAAGGTCCAGCGCGTGATGCTGGGCGCAGTTATCGCCGCAATTATGGTCGTCCCGCTTGCCAATTTTCTGGGCGCTATCCTAGGAGCAGCGGCAGGAACCCATCTCGTGCACCGGTCCATTCAAAATGGTGCACGGCGAGAAACTGCGGAGACGATGCACAATGCGTAAAGGCTTAGGCTTGCTTGCCCTTGGCGCGGTGTGTGTCTCGGCGTGCAGCTCTGGCGCTGCCCCGCGCACAATATCGACAAACCCGACGTCTGCTGCCGGACCATCTGCCGGCACGTTTCGCGCGCCTGTCGTGCAGAACGAACGTGGCCTTGAAAGCGTCATCGGCCAAGGGGCAAATGCCCTTACACAGCGGTTTGGCGAGGCCCGGCTTGATCTGTCGGAAGGCGACGCGCGCAAGCTTCAATTTTCATCGAACGAATGCGTGCTCGACGTCTTCCTTTATCCCTTGCGCGACAACGCTACGCCCGTTGCAACCCATATCGAAGCGCGCCAACGGGTCGGGGGCGCTTCGACCGATCGTGCAAAGTGTATCGAGCAGGTCGAGCGCACCGGTCGTGACCGCTAAATCGGGTTGGTAACCTCGTTTTAAGCACATTGTGCGAATGCTGATCCCCGTATCAAAGGGGTAATTCCACAATGACGACGCATTTCACCGAGCTTGCCCAATCCGCAGCCGCCGACGGGAAGGTCAGTTCCGAAGAGGTCCTCGCACTTCGCCGACAGGGTTGGGGCGACGGGATCATCGTGCGCGAAGAGGCAGAGGCGCTGTTCGCCCTCAACAACGCGCTTGATGAACGCGGTGAGGAATGGTGCGACTTCTTCGTCGAGGCGATTGGCGAGTATGTTCTCAACGGAACCGAGCCAAAGCGCATGTGCGACGAAACAGAGGCGCGCTGGCTGATCGAACAGATCGACCATGACGGCGTCATGGAAAGCTTGGTCGAGCTTGAGACACTTGTGCGCATCATCGAGCGCGCGGAAAACGTACCGAGCCTTCTCAAAGACTATGTCATCGAACAGGTCGAAAAAGAGGTTCTGACAGGCACAGGCCCCACGCGCTGCGGCGGTGAGCTGAGCGATGCGCATATCACCGAAGCAGAAGCGAAGATCCTGCGCCGTGTGATTTTTGCAGCCGGCGGATATGGCCCCGCAGCCGTCAGCCGGTTCGAGGCGGAAATGCTATTCCGCCTTAAAGATGCGACCACGGCAGAGCGCAATGCGGCCGAATGGGACGAAGTGTTCCTCGATGGGGTGAGCAATTACCTTAAGGGATTTGCGCTCCAGAACGCCCAGCTTGACCATGGCCGCGCCAAGGAGCTTGAGGCGTTTGTCGCTGATAATCAGGCCAATGTCGGGCGTTTCATGGGCCGGGTATTCAAGGAAGTTCCGCAAGCCGCCAACCACTTTGGCAAGGTGTTCGGCAAAAAACAGGACGCTGGACCGAGCTTCGAAGAGCAGGCCGCAGAAGGCGAAGCGATCACCGATTACGAGCAGCAATGGCTCGATACCATGATTGAGGCCGATGGCGAGATCGACGATCTCGAGCGCCGCCTGCTCGCGCGGATTATCGAGGAAGGCTGAAGCCTTCTTTTCTCAAAGGCTGAACGTGCAGGCCATCAAACCATAAAGCTTTCGCCGCACCCGCAGGCGCCCTTGGCGTTGGGGTTCTCGAAGGTGAAGCCAGCAGTGAAATCGTCCTCGACCCAGTCCATGATCGAACCGACGAGGTAGAGCACGCTCCCCCCGTCGATGTAGAATGTGCCGCCCGGTGTCTCGATCTTCTCATCGAACTTGGCTTCTTCGGTGACGTAATCGACCGAATAGGCAAGCCCCGAACAACCACGGCGAGGGGTCGAAAGCTTGACCCCGATTGCATCTTCGGGCGCTTGGCTCATCAAATGCGCAATGCGATCTTCCGCACCCTTGGTCAGGGTGACTGCGGCCGGCATTTTGCGTGTTTTTGCAGTTGTTTCGACCATCACAGCATCCCCAATTCGAGCCGCGCTTCGTCTGACATCTTTTCCGGGCTCCACGGCGGATCCCAGACCAGATCAACTTCGGCATCGCGAATGCCCGGCACGGATGAGGCGCGCAGTTCAACCTCGCCCGGCATCGTTTCGGCCACGGGGCAATGCGGCGTGGTCAGCGTCATGGTGATGGTCGCATCACATTCGTCATCGACTTCGACACCATAGATGAGGCCCAGATCGTAGATATTGACCGGGATCTCAGGGTCATAAATTTCCTTGAGCGCATCGATGACTGCCTGCTGCAAATCTCCGCCCGCACCGGTCGCGGTTTCCGCGGGCTTCTGATGAAGAAACCCTTCCAGATAGTCGCGCGTGCGCGGCGTTTCGGCAGCAGCTTCTGTAGTCGCCTCATCCGGGTCGATGGCGTCCTCCACCCGTGCGCGTGGCGGCTTTGTGGATGCGTCGTTTGGCGTGGTCATACTATATGCCTTTTCCAAAGATCTTGCGGGTGCGGGCAATGCCGTCGAGCAGCGCGGTGACGTCGTCTTCAGTCGAATACAGACCAAAGCTCGCCCGCGCGGTGGCTGGCACGCCGAGATAGTCCATCAACGGCTGGGCGCAATGGTGTCCGGCGCGAATGGCAACGTTCGCTTCATCGAGGATTGTGCCCAGATCATGCGGGTGGATGTCGTCGATGGTGAAACTGACGATGCCTGCGCTGTCCGCCGGGCCATAAACGGTCACGTCATTCATCGCAGTGAGTTCACGGCGAAGGCGCTCGACAAGTTGGCTTTCCGCCTGGTGCATCGCACCGAGTCCGACCTCGGCAACGTAATCGGCTGCGGCTGCAAAGGCGATCGCCTCGGTGATAGCAGGGGTGCCCGCCTCAAAGCGCTGGACGCCTGAACCATAGGTCGTGCCCTCGAAGGTCACGCGGTCGATCATTGCGCCGCCGCCTTCCCATGCGGGCATATCGGCGAGGATCTCAGCGCGCGCCCAAAGTGCTCCGATGCCGGTGGGGCCATAAAGCTTGTGGGCGGAAAATACGTAGAAGTCGCAAGTCAAAGCCGACACATCAACCGGCATATGCGCCACCGCCTGACACCCGTCGAGAAGCAATTTTGCGCCGACCTTGTGCGCCATATCGGCTGCACGCTTGGCATCGAGGACGCTGCCCAAGACGTTGGATACGTGGGCAAGAGCAACGATCTTGTGCTGCTCCGTCAGCATGGCCTCGGCAGCATCCAGATCGATTCTGTGGTCATCGGTGATCGGAACCACATCGATATGCGCGCCCACCTCTTGCGCCAACATCTGCCACGGCACGATATTGGAGTGGTGCTCCAATTGCGAGAGCAGAATGCGGTCGCCGGACTTGATGTTTGCCCGGCCCCAAGTCTTGGCAACCAAGTTGATCGCCTCGGTCGCGCCGCGGGTGAACACAAGCTCGTCTTCGTTGCCGCCAATGAGTGCAGCGACACGCCGACGCGCGGCTTCATAAGCCATCGTCATATCGGCTGAGCGTGAATAGACGCCGCGGTGCACGGTGGCGTAATCCTCGCCGAGCGCGCGCGACATCGCTTCAATGACCTGGCGAGGCTTTTGCGCGGTCGCAGCGGTATCGAGATAATGCCAAGGCCTTCCATCAGCCGTCACGAGGCCGGGGAAATCAGCGCGCAAATCGCGGTTCAAGCCAGTATCAAGGGATGCAGGAGCGTTCACAGCGCAGCATTCTCCAGTGCCTCTAGCGTGGCCGACAGCAACTCTTCGCGCATTTTTTCGTCCTCAAGCTCGACAAAGGCATCGCCGACAAAAGCCTGAACCAAAAGGCGTTGCGCTTGCTCTTGAGAAAGGCCCCGCGCAGCCATGTAGAAGCGTGCAGCTTCATCCAACTGGCCAACGGTCGCACCGTGAGCGCATTTCACATCGTCTGCGAAGATTTCTAGCTGTGGCACGGCATTCGCGCTCGCCCCCGGCTCAAGGAGGAGGCCTTTGAAATCCTGCGCCGCGTCGGTCTTTTGCGCGTGGCGCGCAACCTTGATTTCGCCAAGGAAGCTGCCGGTCGCCTTGCCCCATTGCACTGCGCGGACCGTCTGGTTGGAGGTCGCGTTCGGGTGATCGTGCTTGGTGAGGGTCACGAATTCCTGCGTCTTGGCATCGCCGCCAATCGTCACTCCGCCAAATTCAAAATGCGCGCCCTCTTCTAGCGTCACTTCAAGCTCAACGCGGGCATATTTGCCCCCCGTGATAACCTTGAATGCCTCAAAACATCCGCCCTTGCCGACATGAACGCGCAAACGGTCGACCATGCCTTCGCTTGTCGCGCCGGAGCGGTGGACGGTGTATTCGCCGCGCGTTTCGCCAGCGGGCACTTGGAGCGTGCGCCAGTGGCCGATGACGGCAGCGTTGTTCTCGACCAGAAAGTCTGGATCGGCATAGCGCCATGCTTCATCGCGGCGGGTGGGGAGGGTTACAGCCTCGCTCATGCGAGCGCCTCTGCCATGACCGCGTCGTAGCCTTCATCTTCGAGGCGAAGCGCCAAGTCAGGACCGCCCGTCTGGACGATGCGGCCATCTGCGAGGATGCTCACACGGTCGGGCTTCACCACGTCAAGCAGGCGTTGGTAGTGGGTGATGAGGAGCACACCCTTGCCACTATCGCGCATGATCGAGTTGATGCCCTCGCCCACGATGCGCAGCGCATCGATGTCGAGGCCGGAATCGGTCTCATCAAGCACGGCGAACTTGGGATCGAGAATGCCCATCTGGACCATCTCAGCGCGTTTCTTCTCACCGCCGGAGAAGCCGACATTCACCTGCCGCTTGAGCATTTCCATGTCCATTTTGAGGAGCGCCGCTTTCTCTTTAGCGAGCTTAAGGAACTCACCGCCCGAAAGGGGCTCTTCCCCGCGATATTTGCGCTGCGCATTCAAGGCTTCGCGCAGGAACTGGACGTTGGAAACACCGGGGATTTCAACCGGATATTGGAAACCGAGGAAGAGGCCTGCACCAGCGCGCTCATGCGGGTCGAGATCGAACAGGTCTTCGCCTGCAAACTCGACACTGCCGCTGGTGACGTCATATCCGGGCTTTCCGCCAAGGACATTGGCGAGCGTCGATTTGCCGGCGCCATTTGGACCCATGATCGCGTGAACTTCGCCTGCCTGAACTTCGAGGCTGAGGCCCTTGAGGATCGGCTTGGGGTCGGCCTCGCCAACGGTTGCGTGGAGGTCTTTAATCTTCAGCATTATCGGGTTTCCTGCGGTTTGGGCGGGAGTAATCTTGGTTGGGGTTCGCCTCGCGGTGGGCGCGGGCTGCGTCTTTTCTGTCGCCGATGCGCATACGCATCCCAGCGGTGATGCGCTGGAGCACGGCGTCCATATCATCGAGAATATCGACCGCCTTGATGCGCATCACGCGGATGCCCACGCTCTCAAGGCTCTTATCGCGGCGCTTGGCCAGCGTTTCGTCCTGATCCTCTTCATCGATCATGATCGCCATACCGAGGTTGTGGCAGTTGAAGTCGACAATGGCCGAGCCCACTACGGCAAAGCGTTTGAACGTGTAGCGGCCAAGGTCAGCCTCAGCGAACTTCTTGGCGAGCGCCTTGTTCGCAGGCGAAGCAAACCGCCGCATCTCACGCGCACGGTCGTGGAGCGCATCGAGACGCTTGTCCGAAATCTTCCACCCGCGGCCCTTTTTGGGGAGGTCGGGGGCGTCGGCGTCGGAGGTGTCCTTAAGGCCTAGGGTCTTGCGGTCAGTCATGCGGCTTCTTTCAAAGATGGTAGCTGGGTGCGATCACCGTCAAACCGGCGATAGACTGCATGAAGCTCTCGTAGATCGGCCTCCGATAGGCCAGCCTCATTGATACGAAGATAGATGCGGTTTCCTTGACCACGCACCTCTTCAACACATGAGATTCGCCCAAGCCATTCAAAGTGAGCGCGTTCGTCACCTTCTGACCAATAGATCGTTGATTCAAAGAAGAAGGGGCTATCCAACGGAACCCTCCAAGGAAATCGCCAGCAGCTTCTGCGCTTCAACGGCAAACTCCATAGGCAGCTCTTTCAGCACATCCTTGGCAAAGCCGTTGACGATCAGCGCCACCGCTTCCTCTTCGTCGAGGCCGCGTTGCATGGCGTAGAACATTTGCTCATCAGAGATTTTGGAGGTGGTCGCCTCGTGCTCGATCTGAGCGCCGGGGTTCTTCACCTCGATATAGGGCACGGTGTGCGCGCCGCATTCATCGCCGAGCAGCAGGCTGTCGCACTGGGTGAAGTTGCGCACGCCTTCCGCCTTTGGCCCCACGCGAACGAGGCCGCGATAGGTGTTGTTCGACTTGCCAGCGCTGATCCCCTTGGAGATGATGGTCGAGCGCGAGCCCTTGCCATTGTGGATCATCTTGGTGCCGGTGTCGGCCTGCTGGTGATTGTTGGTGACAGCGACCGAGTAGAACTCGCCCACGCTGTCTTCGCCATTGAGTACGCAAGAGGGATACTTCCACGTCACCGCGCTGCCAGTTTCAACCTGCGTCCAGCTGATCTTGGAGCGGTCGCCCTGGCAAAGTCCGCGCTTGGTCACGAAATTGTAGATTCCGCCCTTGCCCTGGCTATCTCCGGGATACCAGTTCTGGACGGTCGAATATTTGATCTCCGCATCTTCCATCGCGACCAATTCCACGACGGCTGCGTGGAGCTGATTCTCATCGCGCATCGGGGCGGTGCAGCCTTCGAGATAGGAGACGTAGGAGCCCTTCTCGGCAACGATCAAAGTGCGCTCAAACTGGCCGGTGTTTTCGGCATTGATGCGGAAATAGGTGCTGAGCTCCATCGGGCAGCGAACGCCCTCTGGGATGTAGACGAAGGTGCCATCGGAGAATACGGCTGAGTTGAGGCAGGCAAAGTAATTGTCGCGCGTAGGCACAACCCGGCCAAGCCACTTTTTGACCAGCTCGGGGTATTCCTTGATCGCTTCCGAGATCGACAGGAAGATCACGCCTGCTTTTTTGAGCTCTTCGCGGAAGGTGGTGGCGACGCTGACAGAGTCAAACACGGCATCCACCGCGACCTTGCGCGCGCCCTTTACTCCCGCCAGAACCTCTTGTTCGGCCACGGGAATACCCAGCTTGTCATAGACCGACTTGATCTCAGGATCGAGTTCGTCGAGCGATTCGAGCTGTTCCTTCTTCTTGGGCGCGGCGTAATAATAAGCGTCCTGATAGTCGATTTTGGGATAGCCGACCTTGGCCCAATCGGGCTCTTCCATTTCCTGCCAAAGGCGAAACGCCTTGAGGCGCCAATCGAGCATCCATTCCGGCTCACCCTTCTTGGCAGAGATAAAGCGAACGGTGTCCTCGTTGAGGCCCTTCTCCGCAAATTCGGTCTCGATGTCCGAGGACCAGCCATGCTCGTACTCAGCCGCAGCAGCTGCTGCGTCTTTGGCGTCCTGATCGATTTCAGGCTGAAGATCGACGTTGTCGGTCATACGGTAAGCTCTTCTTGTGAGTTTGTTTGAGAGGGCTCGGCTGCGGGTTCCTGGCGAAGGTCCGCAAGCGAGATTTCAGCCAATGCACCGCGCAGCTTGGAATTGATAAGCGGCCAATGCGGTTTCATGTTGCACCCGGCCTCGTAATCGCAATCACCATGATCGGCGCAAGCCGTGAGCGCAATCGGGCCCTCGACCGCTTCGACGATGTCGGCAACGGTGATCGCAGCCGCCGGACGGCCCAATTGCAGGCCGCCGTTCACACCGCGCACCGAGCGCAGCAGATGCGCGCGGGTCAGCTTCGATACGAGCCGCTGCACCGTGGGCACGGGCAGCCCCGATTCATGCGCCAGTTCAGCCGCACTCACCCGGCCATCCCCGCAATGGGCAGCCGCCTGGCACATCGTGATGATGGCATAATCAGTGAGGTTGGAGAGACGCATGAGTGAAAAATTTGGCCTTATTGCGAGTGGTTCTTAAATCGGACTGATTCTGTCGGATTTGAAATACGACTGACGCGGTCTGATTTCAAGGGCTAGCAGGTTTGAAATGAGAACCGGCCGCCTCATAAAAGAAGACGCGATAAAAAAGGGGCGGCCTTACCAGGTAAGACCGCCCTTTGAAGTCGAGGAACTCTCTGCATTACTGCGATGAGCCCTTCGGGTCGCGGAAGCGTGATAGCTGATTGTGGCGCTGTTGAATTGTATCGAAGCGACAAGCTGACATCATTGAATTTTCTGCACGCCTCCTTTTCGGCAGACTGCGGCAATTGGCAAACGCCGTCGGATTGTCCTCGACATCTGAGGCATTTTGGGGCTTAGCGCCGGGCCATGCTCAATCCGTTCAAGCTGTTCGCCCTTGCACGCCCGGCGATTTTCGCACTCGACCCCGAAACCGGGCACAAACTTGCAATCAAGGCGCTCAAATCCGTGCCCAACGGCGCGCATCGCCCAGGTAACACGTCCGATCCAAAGCTCGCGGTCGAAGTCGCTGGCCTGAAGTTTCCCAATCCAGTTGGCGTTGCAGCAGGGTTTGACAAGGACGCTGAAGTGCCGGACGCCCTGCTCTCGCTCGGCTTTGGCTTTACCGAGGTTGGTTCGATTACCCCGCGCCCGCAAGCGGGCAACCCGCGTCCACGCCTTTTCCGGTTGAGTGAAGATCAGGCCGTCATCAACCGCATGGGCTTCAACAATGCTGGCGCCGATGCTGCACTCAGCCGGCTCAAGGGAAGAAAGGCTCGCGGCGGTATTGTCGGCATTAACATCGGGGCAAACAAGGATTCTGAAGACCGCATCGCCGACTATGCCCAGATGGCGAGGGTAATGACACCTTATGCAAGCTACCTTGCAGTCAATGTCTCCAGCCCCAACACGCCGGGTCTGCGCGCGTTGCAGGACGAGGGTGCTTTGTCAGCCCTGATCGACGGGGTGATTGCCGCCCGCGCCGAGGCTTCAGGTGACCATCTGCCGCCGATCTTCCTTAAGGTCGCACCCGATCTGGAACCTGCCGATATCGACGCGATTTCGCGTATCGCCACCGACAAGCACCTCGGCGCGCTGATCGTCTCGAACACCACCATTTCACGCGATGGGCTGACCTCGCGTCATGCTGGCGAAGTGGGCGGCCTTTCCGGGCAGCCTCTACGGGCACTGGCGCTTGAGCGTCTGCGCGATTTTCGCAAGGCCACAGGCGGCGAGATCGCGCTCATCGGCGTTGGCGGTATCGCGACAGCCGAACACGCGTGGGAACGCATTAAAGCTGGCGCTAGCCTCATCCAGCTTTATTCCGCAATGGTTTATCACGGCCCCACTCTGGGCGAGGAGATCGCCAAAGGGCTGGCGCAGATTATGGAGCGTGAAGGCGTCTCAAGCATTGCAGAGGCGGTGGGAAGCGAATAGCTCTTGCGGCCATGTTCAAGCCACTGATTGCTCTTTCGCCTATCGCGCTTCTCCTTTCGGCATGCGCGCAGCCAGCCCAGACCGTTGTCAGCACTCCTGACCCGGTCGCCACACCCGATAGCGGCGCAGTGACCAGCGCAGACCCGCGCGCAACGGCGGCAGGCGAAGCGATCCTCGCAAAAGGCGGTTCAGCCACCGATGCGGCGATTGCGGTGATGCTGGCACTCACGGTGGTAGAGCCGCAAAGCTCCGGCATCGGCGGGGGCGGTTTTATGGTGCGTTCCGGTGAGGACGGCGTGACCACGCTTGATGGCCGCGAAACCGCGCCAAGTGCTGCGACAGGCACACGTTTCCTCGATGAGAAGGGCGAGCCATTACCGCGCGAACTGCGTGTTACATCGGGCCTTAGTGTCGGTGTCCCGGGCAACCTCGCACTGGCGGCAAAGGCGCATGAGAAATACGGTGTGCTTGCCTGGGCGGACCTCTTCGAGCCAGCGATTGCCCTGGCGCGCGATGGTTTCGTCGTGAACCGCCGGCTCCACGCAAGCTTGAGTGGGCGCCAGGAACGCGCAGGCAAAACCAAAGCGGCCCGCGAGATTTTCTTCGGCCCTGACGGCGAGGCGCTACCGGTTGGCGCGCTTGTGAAGGTCCCTGAACTGGCCGACACGATGGAACGCATTGCCGCAGGCGGGATCGGCGTCTTCTATCAAGACAGCGCCGACACATTCGCCTCTTATGTAGCAGGCGAAACCCCGCAAGATGGCGTGATTACGGCAGGCGATGTGACGGCATACCAAGCCAAGGAGCGCACGCCGGCTTGCGCGCGTTACCGCCTTTACAAGGTTTGCGGCATGGGTCCGCCGTCGTCTGGCGGCGTTGCTGTTGCGCAAATGCTGGGCCAGCTTGAACGCTTCGATGTGGCCGCAATGGGACCCCAGAGCGCGGAGTTCTGGCATCTGTTCCTTGAGTCTCAACGCATCGCCTACGCTGACCGCGAACTTTACATCGGTGATGAGGATTTTGTCGAAGTGCCGGTCGCAGGCCTTCTCGACCCAGCCTACATCGCAAGCCGCAGCGCGCTGCTTGATCCCGACAAGGCGCTTGAGGAAGCCAAGCCCGGAACACCGCCCGGAGCGCCACTCGCCCGTGCGGACGGTGATGAGCCGATGGAGAACGGGACCACCCACTTTGCCGTGGTCGATGCCAAGGGTAACGCGGTCAGCTATACCTCCACCATCGAAGGCGCTTGGGGGTCAGGCCTTCACTGGGGCGGCTTTTACCTCAACAACGAGCTTACCGATTTCAGCATGACCCCTCTGGTGGACGGCAAACCCGTTGCCAATCGCGTCCAAGGGGGCAAGCGCCCGCGTTCCTCCATGGCACCGACGATCGTGTTCGACGAGAACGGAGAGGTTGTGCTCGTCATTGGCGCTGCTGGCGGCCCCACTATCCCGGTGCAGGTTGCCCGCTCCATTATCGGCGTGGTTGATTTTGGCATGAGCGCCAAGGATGCCTTGAACCTTCCTTTGCTTATGTCTTTTGGTGAGGTCGCAATCACAGAGGAAGGCAGCGTAGTCGCTGATCTGGTCGATGATCTCAAGGCACGTGGACACGCACAGATCCGCGTTATTGCTCCGCGTGGCAAGACGAACGCCCTGCGCCGGATCGAAGGGGGCTGGGAAGCGGCAGGTGATCCGCGTGTGGCATCGCTCTTGTTCTATGAGCCTGCCGAAGAACCAGCGGCGGAATCCGCTGTCAACGCGCCCTGACATATATGTCAGTGGCTTGCCGCTGGGATAATCATCGCCTAATTTAAGCAATAATAACGAGAGAGGCACTCGCCCGAACTTCGCTATTACTGCGAGGGGCGAGCGCAACCGAGGAGCAAGCCCCAGTGAACGCCCCCTATCCGCCACCAGTCGTCAACGAAAGCGACGATCCCATCCTTCAGGACGTGGACAGCGCCAACAATCTGGTCGAGCTCTTCCTGAAACGCGCAGATGAGAAAGGTGGCGCGCCTTTCCTGGGCCGTAAAAGCGATGGTGAATGGACCACCCAAAGCTGGGCCGAGGTGGCCGACATTGTATGCCTTCTTGCCGAAAGCCTGCGGCGCATTGGATTGAACGCCGGTGACCGGGTGGCACTGGTTTCGGAAAACCGCCCCGAATGGTGCATCGCGGATCTTGCGATCATGGC
This sequence comes from Qipengyuania sp. S6317L1, assembly GCF_023015615.1. Classification (GTDB taxonomy): domain Bacteria; phylum Pseudomonadota; class Alphaproteobacteria; order Sphingomonadales; family Sphingomonadaceae; genus Erythrobacter. The sequence goes on from NZ_JALKAJ010000002.1 coordinate 1,064,271, forward strand.
GGCAGGCTGCATCTCGGTCCCGACATACACGACCAACACCGAACGTGACCATGCGCATATCCTCGATAACTCGGGCGCACGGGCGGTCATCGTCTCTAACGAGAAACTGCTTGGCCCCCTGGTCGGAGCAATCGGGCGCACGGGCATCACCGATTTTGTCATCGGAATCGACGACCTCAAGCGCAAGCAATCGGGCAGCTTTGAATATCACAATTGGGACAACCTGACCTCTGGCGACGCGCAAGAAGCGCGCAAGGCGGTCGAAGCGCGGATCGCCACAATCGGGCGCAATGACACCGCATGCCTCATCTACACGAGCGGCACGGGCGGCGCGCCACGCGGGGTGATGCAGCACCACGGGTCGATCTTGTGCAACGCGGCAGGCGCTGCCGAAATTCTCATCACCGACTTTGGCATCAAGGATGAACGCTTTTTGTCCTTCCTGCCTTTGAGCCACGCTTACGAACACACCGGCGGGCAATATCTGCCCATCGCTGTAGGCGCTGAGATTTTCTATGCCGAGGGGCTCGAGAAGCTTGCGTCCAACATTGAAGACACTCGCCCGACCATCATGGTCGTTGTCCCGCGCCTTTTCGAAGTCTTGCGCACCCGCATCATGAAGCAGGTCGAAAAGCAGGGCAAAGTTGCCAATTTCATGATGGATAACGCGCTGCGGATTACGGAAAAATCGCGCGGTGGCAAAAAACGTCTGCGTGACAAGCCGCTGGATTTGCTGGTCGAAAAAACCCTTCGCCCGAAGATCCGCCAACGCTTTGGCGGGCGGATGAAGGCGATGGTTTCAGGCGGCGCGCCGCTCAATCCCGAAGTTGGCAATTTTTTCGATGCGATGGGTCTGACCATGCTGCAAGGCTATGGCCAAACGGAAGCCGGGCCGGTCATCAGCTGCAACCGGCCCAAGGTCGGTCTGAGGATGGATACCGTCGGGCCGCCCATGCGCGGCGTCGATATCAAGATCGCTGATGATGGCGAGATCCTGTGTGCAGGCGAACTCGTCATGCACGGCTACTGGCGCAACAAGGCCGAGACCGCGCGCACGATCCAGAACGGCTGGCTGCACACAGGCGATATTGGCCTTATCGACGAAGCGGGCCGGATCAAGATCACCGACCGCAAAAAGGACATGATCGTCAACGACAAGGGCGACAATGTTGCCCCGCAAAAGGTTGAAGGGATGCTCACCCTTCAGCCCGAAATCGCGCAGGCGATGGTGAGCGGCGACAACCGGCCCTATGTCGTCGGCCTGATCGTGCCCGATGCGGAATGGGCGCTTGAGTGGGCGCGGGCGAATGACGAGAAGTTCGACCTCAAAGCCCTGCAAGACCTCCCCGCATTCAAGAACGCTGTGCGCGCGGCGGTGGACCGGACAAACAAGGACCTTTCCGTGGTCGAAAAGGTCAAGAGCTTCGCCTTTGCGGACGAGGCCTTCACCATCGAGAACGAAGAGATGACCCCGAGCATGAAGATCCGCCGCCACAAGATCCGTGATCGCTATCAGGAGCGGATTGACGGGATGTATCGGAGGTAATCCAAGCAAAGTGTTGTGAGTGTCTTCAAAACCATTTCTGCTCGGTTTGCATTAGCCATGATCCTTTGGGACAGGAAAAATGGGAACATGTTGTCACTTCGTCGTCGCCTCGATCATTTTTTGGCTGAGCACGTGAAAGGTCACACTTTCATGTTGGCTTTCGATGCAGCATTTTTATTCGCAGAGGATAGGAATTTCGAGGCTAGAGCGAGATTTCTCCAGTGTCTGAATGAATTGCCTGACGATGACTCAATCGACACGAGATACGTCGCGCTATTTTGCCGTTTTAATCTCAACTTAAATGATGAGAAAGAATGGAAAAGTGCGCGTCGAGAAGCACTCGCGCTCGAAGCTGATCCACTGATCAAAAGTTTTTTGCGCTTTCCAACCGCCGAGCGTGTTGAACAGATTACCGAGGAAGCACGTCGCGAAGTACTACGCTAAGTATCTGAAAGACCGATCCAACGTCCTCGAAATACTCCGGCAGTGAGCTCGCTCAACGCTCAGAGCCTCAAAGCAGATTAGCCTTCGTTTCGTCCCGGTGCTTTTTCAGATAGCGCATAAACGGAGTGCCGCCGGTCCCGACCTCTGTGTCGTTGCCAGCGTGCTTCAAGCCCTGCTTGTTGATGTAGCTCGCCGCATATTCGAGGTGCCGCGTGCGGAAGTCGGCGACCGCTTGCACATTGGCGTTGTAGGCCGCGTTTAGTCCACGCGAACCGACCTTCTTGGTAAAGGCGCGAAGGCCGCTTGAGGCGCGCACGTCGTCGATGAATTTGCGGTGCCCGCGCGGGCGATAATCGTGGAGCTGGTCGAGGAAGGAGCGCAAAGGATCTGCGGCGTGCCCCACGCCCAAAAGCGCATCCATGCTCGGCACGATCGAGCTTTGCGACCCCGTCTGTCCGCGAAACGCCTGTGCTTTGGAGCTATAACGCTCGACGCCCTCGTAAATCACCCCATCAGGAAGCGCAGGATTGTCCTTCCAACCATGGATGTAGGGGCGCACGCGCTCAAAATATACGTAGGGGTCGCAGCGCTCGGGCATACGGTCGAACAGCGCGTTAATATCGCCCCAGATTTCCGCAGTTTGCTCCAGCAGCGAGCGCGCCGTTTCCGCGTCTTCATTGTCAGCAGCGCCAACGATATCGGCAAACTTCGCCAAGACCTGCCCCGCCCGCGCCTCAATCGCGACATGAACGAGCACAAACCACGCCTCATCCTGCCCGGCGAGAAAGTTTTGCAGCATCTTGAGATTGTCGAGCGCAATCGGCCGATCCGCGTCGATCTTGGTCCAATTGTCGAGGACATAGGAGCTGTAAGTGAGCAGCGGCTGCTGATCCATACGGTCGGCGAGAGCCACCATCGGAACCGCCAAACACGCAGGGAGCAGCGCTCCCGGCTCCGTTTCGCCCCAGACGTAAGCCTGCACCATAAAGGCAAAATGTACCGTCGCGATGCGTGCCTGCACTTCGCTAAGGTCGTCTGTGCAAGAATATGCTCCCGGCTCAGGCAAACGGCTCATAAGAAGCTCGCGCACGCGGCCCGTGGGCAAGAAATCGGGAAGCTGCATCGCAATCCGCGCTGCCTCAGCCCAAAGGCCGGGCAAGCTCACACTCTGCGCATCGAAGGTGCTCAAAAACCCGCGCTCAGGCGACATGTCGTAATAAGAAAGCGGTTGGATGGCGATGGCGGGCGAAGGTGTATCGAGCATGGTGAACAGTCCCCTTTCTCTTCAGAGGCCATTCTAGCGTGTCTGGTGCGGGGTTTTCTTGCAAAGTGCATTGCTAGTCACGCCAATCAGTCAATATACTGCGGTGATGGATGATTTTGACCGCAGAATATTGCACGAGCTTGAGGCAAATGGCCGCATCACGAACGCCAAGCTTGCTGAACGGGTGAACCTGTCACCCTCGGCCTGTCTGCGGCGTGTTCAAACGCTCGAAGCTTCCGGCCTTATCAAAGGCTACCGGGCGGTGCTCGACCGCTCGCGGCTCGGTGTAGAAATCACCGTATTCGTGATGGTGGGCCTCTCGGCGCACCTTTCAAAAGACGCGCGTGAGTTTGAGGCAGCGATGGAAGCGGCTGACGAAGTGCGCGAATGCCATAACATCACCGGCGCGGTCGAGTATCTGCTGCGTGTCGAGGTCGATAGCTTGGAGAGCTACAAGGCGTTCCATGCCGATACCTTGGGCGTGCTCCCGCAAGTGGCGAGCATCACCTCGCACATCAGCCTTGGGTCATCAAAAGATTTGCGGGCCTAGCCGTTTACGTAAGCAAGAGACCTTTACGCAGCATGCCCAACTGCTGTTTGAGCTGGGCAAAGCTTTCTTGTAGCTCCTCTTCGAATGCCTCTACCTCGTTGTGAGCCATCACCCAAACTTCCTCTATCGGTCTATTTGCCTTAAACCGAGTGAGATCCAGTCGGGCGTGCCAACGATCCTCTCGATCAAGAAGCGTGGTAAGCTCACCATGTGCAAGATAGGCTCGCTTGGGTTCGATACCACGCCACCTAATGATCGCATTCGATGCTGCTTGTCGTTGTTTGCCTGTTTGCGTCAGACGTTCGGCCAATCCCTGGACTTCGGCGAGACGGGGTCCTGCCATCGCGCTTAGTTTGACAGATTGACCACACTCTTGGGCCGTTTGCAGCACCTCTGAGACAGCCCGCTCGCTTCTAGCATAAATGTCCATGCACCGGCCGCGCCAGCTATCTATCTCAGCGCGAGCGATCTGATGCGCGGAAACTGATTGTATTTCCTGCTTCATTAAGCCGCTTCAACGTCCTCGACATATTCCGGCAGGAAGCTCGGCTGGCGATCTGACCATGCAGGAGCCGTGGCTGCCGCTTCGCTCAAGGATTGCAACAGCACTTTGCGGTGATCGGGGCGGATGATCGGCAGGGCGGCAGCGGCGCAGAAAACGCTCGGGAGATATGGGCGCACCTGGGCACCAAGCAGCCGCTCATACAGAAAGCGGAAGGCGGAAAAGCTCTCAAGCCGCTCTTGCCCCAAGTCAAAGGCAGCAATGCGGATGCACTTGCTAACGAAACGCTCGATCTCGCCAATCGTGCCGTCCTGCGGGACCAGATTGCGCAAGGCTTTCAAGTCCTGATACGCGACATATTGCCGGCGGATCGCGACATTCTCGTCCTCGCTGCGCCCCCAGAGCCGGAACGCGTCACAGCGTGAAAGACCAATATCGAGACTGCGCTTGATATAGCGCTGTTCGCCAGCTGTGAAACTGGCAAATTCGCGCATTTCGCCGATGGTCAAAGTGGCTGTGCTGGCAAGTGTCATATGTCGTCTCCTGACTTCAAGAGACGGGTGTGCCCAACTATGGTTAATACGTAGTAACCAGAGCGAGGAATTTACAATTCGCTCACCAAATTGCGCGTGAGATCAGGGGAGCGCCTAGATGAGCCCGGCAAGTGGGCTTGAGGGATCAGCATATTTGCGCCGTCCCATGCGGCCCGCAAGATACGCCTCGCGCCCTCCTTCAACGGCAAGCCTCATCGCGCGGGCCATGCGAATGGGGTCTTTGGCCTCGGCAATGGCGGTGTTCATCAAAATGCCGTCGCAGCCAAGCTCCATACCGACCGCCGCATCCGAGGCGGTGCCAACGCCTGCATCGACCAGAACGGGGACCGAGGCGCCTTCGACGATCAGGCGGATCGTCACCTGATTCTGGATACCAAGCCCTGAACCAATCGGCGCGCCCAAGGGCATGATCGCAACAGCGCCTGCGTCTTCCAATTGCTTGGCGGCAATGGGATCATCGACGCAGTAAACCATCGGCTTGAACCCTTCCTTGGCGAGCACTTCGGTCGCCTCAAGGGTTTCTTTCATATTGGGATAGAGCGTGCGCGCTTCGCCGAGCACTTCGAGCTTCACAAGGTCCCAGCCCCCTGCCTCGCGTGCCAGACGCAGGGTGCGGATGGCATCATCGGCGTTGAAACATCCCGCGGTGTTGGGGAGATAGGTGACCTTCTTGGGGTCGATGAAATCGGTGAGCATGGGCGCTTTGGGGTCGGTGACGTTCACGCGGCGCACCGCCACAGTGACGATTTCTGCTCCGCTTGCCTCGACAGCGGCGGCGTTCTGCTCGAAGTCCTTATACTTGCCCGTCCCAACAATCAGGCGCGAGGTGAAGGTGTGGCCGGCAACTTCCCATGTATCCGCCGCGAGAGGTTCATGATCGCCACCACCGACAAAATGCACGATTTCAAGCGTGTCACCGTCGGCAAGCGGCGCCTCTTCCAGCGTCGAGCGGGGCACGATCTCGCGGTTGCGCTCGACCGCGACCTTTTCCGGGGCCAGATCAAGTTCGCGCACCAGCGCAGCGATGGTGGTGGCTGAGGTCTGGCGCGGTTCGCCGTTCAAGGTAATGGAGATCGTGTTGGTCATGCGCTTTCAAATAGAGGGCTCACACACCTGCGCAAGTGCCCCTTTATAGGAGCTTGCACCAGACGCGCTGCTTCATTTCCGCAAATGCACTTGCTTGTCGGGCATCTCGCGCACATCTACACCCGCAATTATGGCCAGCACCGCTCCATTGAACGCCTCCGATGCAGCTTCCGGCACCACCGTGCGCCCGCTTGCCCTTGCCCTTGCCCGTTGGCTGGAGGCGGTGGCAGCACTGGTCGTGCTCATCGTGCTGGTTGGCGGGATCACGCGGCTCACCGAAAGCGGGCTGTCGATCACCCACTGGAGCGTGGTCACCGGTATCCTCCCCCCGCTTACCGATGCGGCGTGGCAGGCCGAATATGCGCTCTATCAGCAAACAGGCGAATACAGGTTAGAAAGCGGGCCAGCGGGAATGGATCTGGCCAAGTTCAAGTTCATCTATTTCTGGGAGTGGTTCCACCGCATCCTAGGCCGGGTGATCGGGCTCGCGTTCCTGTTGCCGATGGTGTGGTTCTGGGTGCGCGGGACCATTGTGCAAGGCTACAAGCCGCGCCTCCTCGCCATGTTCGCGCTGATCTGCGGGCAAGGGGCGCTTGGCTGGTATATGGTCAATTCGGGCGTTGGCACTGACCTTACCGATGTCAGCCACTATCGCCTTTCAGCACACCTGCTCACCGCGCTTTTCCTCCTCGCGGGGCTCGTGTGGACTGCGCGCGACTTACGCAGCGGGACAGTAGCTAAGCTGACGATGCCTTCCGCGATCATTGCAGGCGTACTCTTCATCCAGCTGCTGCTTGGCGCTTGGGTGGCGGGGCTTAACGCCGGGCACGCCGCCTATGACTGGCCGCTGATGAACGGGAAGCTGATCCCCACATTCGACCTCTCGAACGGTGTCATCGCGACGCTCACCAATGACCCCTATCTGCTCCACTGGCTCCACCGCTGGTGGGCGTGGGTCGCCGTGATCGCGCTGGTCGTGCTCGGAAGACGCGTGCGCAAGACCGACCGGGCGGCTTCGATCGCGGTGCACAGTGCCTTTGGCGTCATGGTCATCCTTGGCATCACCACCGTGCTGACCGAGGTGGAACTCTGGGTTGCAGCTGCACACCAATTGACCGGAGCGCTTCTCGTGGCCTCGGTCGCTTGGGCGATGCATTCGGACGGCAAGGCATCGGCATGACCAAGGGAGCGCTTGTCTGGTGCCCCTTCCCCGATGCTGACACTGCGCGGGCAATCGCGGGCACTCTGCTGGACGAGAAGCTTATCGCCTGCGCCAACATCATGCCCACGATCGAATCGGTATTCACTTGGAAAGATGTCGTCTCGAGCGAGACCGAATGCGGCGTCCTGTTCAAGACCACCGGCGATAAGCTGGACGCTCTCACCGCGCGCCTTGCCCAGCTTCACCCCTATGAAACACCGGCCATCATGGGCTGGTTAGTTGATAAAACACCTCCGCGGACGCTTGCGTGGCTTAACGAGACGTTGAACTAGCCCAAGACCCCTTCGGCGCCCGTGTGGTATTATTTTACCACCTCGCAAAGCCGCAGATTTGCTTGACTTTGAGAGCCCGAAGCGACAAATGCGCCCCACTCTGACGGGCGTTGAAACCCGTTCACACCCGTGATTCGCAACCAATTGCGGGCCACAAACCAGTTACACCCTTGATTTAAGGATGCATCAGCCATGAAGGCTATCAGCAAACAGACCGCGTCGGTAAAACCGGCAGAGGTCGAAAAGAAATGGCACCTTATCGACGCCGAAGGTCTGGTCCCAGGCCGCGTTGCTTCGATCATCGCCAATATCCTGCGCGGCAAGCACAAGCCAAGCTATACCCCGCACGTCGACTGCGGCGATCACGTGATCGTCATCAATGCCGACAAGGTGCGCTTCACCGGTCGCAAGAACACCGACAAGGTTTACTACAAGCACACCGGCCACCCCGGCGGCATCAAGGAAACCACGCCTGAGAAAATCCTCGAAGGCCGTTTTCCCGAGCGCGTGCTTGAAAAAGCCGTTGAGCGCATGATCCCGCGCGGCCCACTTGGCCGTGCGCAGATGAAGGCGCTTCACCTCTACGCCGGCACCGAGCACCCCCACGATGGCCAAAAGCCGGAAGTGCTCGACGTTGCTGCAATGAACCGTAAGAACAAGGTGTCTGCATAATGGCTGATGAAAACAACACCGTCTCCGATCTCGCAGATCTGAAAGACATCGCTGCTGATGCGCCTGCTGCTGACGCTGCTGAAATCGCACAGAACCCGGCCGTTCCCCTGCGTGAGCAAGAGCTTGACGCACAAGGCCGCGCCTATGCAACCGGCCGTCGTAAGGACGCAGCTGCGCGTGTCTGGCTCAAGCCCGGCACCGGCAAGGTCACCGTCAATGGTCGCGACCAGGAAGTGTATTTTGCACGTCCAACCCTGCGCCTCATCATCAACCAGCCTTTCGCCATCACCGAGCGTGAAGGCCAGTATGATGTCATCGCAACCGTCAAGGGCGGCGGCCTTTCGGGTCAGGCCGGCGCGGTCAAGCACGGCATCAGCCAGGCTCTTGCCAAGTACGAGCCCGAGCTTCGCGCGACAGTGAAAGCCGCCGGCTTCCTCACCCGCGACAGCCGTGTGGTCGAACGTAAGAAATACGGCCGCGCGAAAGCCCGTCGTAGCTTCCAGTTCTCGAAACGTTAAGTTTCATACCTACAATGGGTGTCTTTTGGCACCTGCCAGCAAAGAGGCGGCTCCCAATCGGGGCCGCCTTTTTTGTGTGTGCGTCTTTGACATGATGACATCTGATTGTCCGTTATCTATTTGTGGATCCCATGCCTGACCTCAAACCATTCGAGCAACAAAGCGCCGAACACCTCCGGCTTGTGCTTGAGTTCAGCCAGATAGGTATCTGGGACCTCGATCTCAGGTCCGGGCAGGCCGTCAGGAACGCAACGCACGATCGCATCTTCGGTTACGACGAACCGCTGCCCGAATGGCGTTACGACCAGTTTCTGACCCATGTCGTCGATGGCGACAGGGAACGGGTCGATGAACTTCAGAAAAACGCCATCGAAGAAGGACGCGAATGGTCGTTCGAATGTCAGATAAGGACAAACGCGGGCCAGTTTCGCTGGATCAAGGCGGTGGGTCGGCCTCTCAAAGACGATCAGGGTGAAATCATCCGGCTCATCGGCCAGGTCATCGATATAACCGACTCAAGGCAGAACGAAGCCAGGCTTCAACTGATAACCGACGAACTCAACCACAGGGTTCGCAATTTGCTGTCCGTGATCAAGGCAATCATCAAAATGACGGCGCGCAGGGCAAAGGATGTGCAGGGATTTTCCCGCGCATTGGAAGGCCGGGTCGGAGCCTTGGCCAGAGCCCACAACCTCTTGGTGGGCAATTCACCTGCCTCGATGACGCCAAGCGCCATCCTCCGTGCAGAACTCTCCGCCTTCGAGGACACCGATAAGCGGGTTCAAATATCAATAAATGACGAGGCCGCGCTCTCGACCCCGGCCAGTCAGGGCCTTGCGCTGGTCTTCCATGAGTTGCTGACCAATTCGATCAAATACGGCGCGCTTTCCATTGATTCCGGCAAGGTCAGTGTCTCTATCGATCGCGTCGATGACACCATCGCTATCGTCTGGACAGAACGCGACGGGCCAACCGTTGGCGAGGACAGAGGGAATGGTTTTGGAACGCAGTTGATTGCAAGAGCCCTCGCATCGGAAGGCACAACGCAGCAGATGTTCTTACCCGAAGGGCTCGAATGCCGCATCACTCTGGCGGTTGATCAGGTCTGAAATCGGGGCAACAGCGTCAAGCGGGCTCGTTTGCCTCAAGGCTTTCGGCAATGCCCGGCACAATGATACTGCGCTCACCGCCGAATTCTTCCCGCACCACGATCAGGCCCTGCCGCTCCAGATGATCGAGCAGGCGCCGCACCCGGCTGGGCGATGAACTGCCATAGAGCAGCGCCAGTTGGTCTTCGCCCGGCATGGCTTCGCCAAGAGCCGCTGCGACAACCATCGCAAGATAAGGGGCAAGAACATCTTCATCGACGCCGGTGCTTCTCTCCTGTGCGACTGCTTTGGCAGTGTCATCGAGCCTGTAGAAACCCGCTATCTCGAATGCGAACATTCGGCGGAAACGGGTAAGGTCGACATGCGCGCTGGCCACGCCTTTCTGGCGGCAGAGGACAGCGAAATCCCGGAACAGCGATGTGGCAGACCGGAAAGTTGCACCGTCCTCGCGCGCGAGTTGACGCACGACACCTTCGACATCGGCGGGTGAGGGGTCAGGTGCGTCGGGGTCGGTCGCAGCCGTTTGCGGCGAAACAGACGGCTCTGGCACAGATGTCTCTTCGTCTCCTGACACTTCGCCATCACCATCGCAAAAGTCCGGTTCGACCGCATCCGAACGATCAAGAGCCTTGGCCGCACCGGGCGCTGCGAAGGACTTTGGAGCAGCCGTCAAGGCGCGCTCAAGCTCGGCAGCGGGCCGGGGCCGGGCACCGGGGCGCGGCGCAATCTGCTCGACCAACGCTTCGCTGAGGCCGTCATTCAACAGCGCCTCCATCTCTTCGCCGGGCGCATCGGGCAGCGGCATAAGCGCCCCTGCGGAAACCTTGCCGCCGGTTCGGACCGATCCGACATTTACAGCAACCGGCCTGCGGCTGACCGCAGGGCCCAGCCCCAGAAACTGCCCTCTTTGCAAATCGCGGATCTTTTCGGCCTGGCGACGGTCCATGCCAAGCAGATCGGCGGCACGCTGCATATCAATATCGAGGAAGGTGCGCCCCATCAGGAAGTTCGAGGCCTCGGCAGCGACATTCTTTGCCAGCTTTGCAAGCCGCTGTGTCGCGACAATCCCGGCAAGGCCGCGTTTGCGCCCACGGCACATCAGGTTCGTCATCGCAGACAAGGTCATGCGGCGTGTGTCATCCGCCATTTCGCCCGCCGCCGCAGGGGCAAACATCTGCGCCTCATCCACCACGACGAGCGCGGGAAACCAGTATTCGCGCGGAGCATCGAACAGCGCCGTCAGGAACATCGCGGCGCAGCGTATCTGCTGCTCGACTTCGAGCTCGTCCAGCGCCAGCACAACCGATGCCCGGTGCTGCCGGACCCTTAAGCCAAGCGCCTTGATCTCTCCTTGCGAATAGGCCGCGCCATCAATCACCACATGGCCGAAATGATCGGCGAGCGAGACGAAATCGCCTTCCGGATCAATGATAACCTGCTGGACGGCGCCCGCGCACTCTTCAAGCAGGCGGCGCAAGAGGTGCGATTTTCCCGACCCCGAATTGCCCTGCACCAGCAAGCGCGTCGCAACCAGCTCTTCGAGATCGAAATCGATACTCTGTCCGCCGGGACCCTGGCCTATGTTGATGTTGACGCTCACCGGTCGAGCCTAGGCGCGCGAGGCCTTTGCGCAAAGGCGACACGGGCGACTTTTCCAGCGATTCATGGCGCGGGATATCCGTCCGGTGCCACTTACCGCTGGAGCAGCATGATCCCCCAAGCAAGCCCGCTGCCGCAGATGAAGACCGGCCACGACCAGAAGAAGCGAAAGCCCTCATAGCTTATCGCGTAGATCGCGAGGCTGCCCCCGCTTGTTCCTTGTGAGCCGATCACCAGCGCAACACAGCCGGTCAGAAGGGCGCTGAGGCCCATTGCCTTCAACAATTCCATCGCTCGCACTCCATCACAAATGCACCAATCATCTCGCACACGGTCCCGCCATTATCGGTAGGGAGGCGTTAAGTACGAACGTCCAAGAAAGGTTAAATTCAGGAGGGCTGAGGTTACCAGACGGGGCTATGCCATGCGGTCGAGCAGATCGTTGTCCGGTTGCGGCAGGCCGCCCCCAAATCGAAGGACGGTGCCCGCGTGACGCACGGCGTTTCTTCCGCTGCTTTTCGCTTCGTAGAGCGCGTTGTCGGCCGCTGTCAGCGCCGCATTGACATCGCCTTCAGGGCCGAGTTGGGCAAGACCAGTGCTCACGGTGATCGTGTCCGGTCCGTGCTCGCCCCAATTTTCACACGCGACCTTGGCAGAGATAAGCTGCAACAATGCGACGCCGCCCCGCTCGTTGATGTCGGGGAGGACGACGAGGAATTCTTCACCGCCGAGCCTTCCGACATAATAGGTCATGCCGGACACGCTCTGGATGATTTCGGCAATGCGTTTGAGCACTGCATCGCCCATCGCGTGCCCGAAGCGATCATTGACCGACTTGAAATGGTCGATGTCGACGATGCCTACGCATAAGGGGCTCTTGTTCTGGATCGCGTGACTCGCTGCCGTGTCCAGAGACGACAGGATCTTGCGACGATTGGCGATGCCGGTGAGTGGGTCGGTCTCTGAAAGCCGCTTTGCCTCGGACGCCTCGTGAAGCGCCTCGCGCCGTGCCAGGTGCAGTTTTTCCACCATGTCGATATGCTCGGAAACATCGTGGAACGTGCCAAACAGCCCGTCAAACCGGCCTTTGCGGTCATAATGCGGCTTGCCGATAGAGTGGACATGGCGGATCGATCCGTCAGGTCGAACGATGCGGGCCTGATATTCGAACGGCACGGCTCTTTCCATCGCTCCGACCAGGATCGTGCGAACCCGCTCGCGGTCATCCTTATGGTAAAGCTTGAACGCGGCCGCATCGGCGATGTTTTTTAGACCCACCTTTTGTTGCCGGGCGGGCTTCACACCATGGATGCGAAAAACCTCATCCGACCAGACCGGTTCGTCGATATCCTTTCCGATGAACCAGTGCCCGACGTGCGCCGTGCTTTCCGCAAGCTCCAGCAACGCGTTGGTTTCAGCGTAACTCCTGATCAACCGCTCCTTCTCGGCGAGCATGGCGGTCAACGGCCAGGCTGCACCGATCAGGCAAAGCAGGTAGAATTGAAGTCCAAGCATTTGCAGGTTCAGGCCCGCAGAAACCGGCGTCACATCGAGCCCGAGAACCATGGCAAAGGCAATGGCGCTTATGCTCAGGGCCGATCCTGTTGGTCCGAAAGCGTATGTTGCAATGACAACGCCCAACAGCGGCAGAAACATGAGGTAGTAGGCGCCGGTATGGAAAATAGCGAAGCTCGCGGCGGTCAATATGACGGTCAATGCACCAAACTGCGCGAACCGACGCACGCTGGGTGAGCGCGATTCGGCTTTGGTCTTGAAAAAGATCGTCAGAAGCAAAGGCGTGACGATGAGCGTGCCAAGAACGACGGTCGTGAACCAGGATACAAAAAACCCGAGAGTCCCCCCACCCGTCAGTGCAATCGCAAGCGTCGCGCTGGAAAAACCACCCACCGTTGCCGCAGCGATGAACACCAGACTCGCCCGAACGCTGTCAAACCGGACCCATTTGTGTGACACGCGGAACATGAGGCTCGAAATGACGACCACTTCGAGCAGGTTCGCAAGCGTGAAGGCCACCGATGTGAGAAGCGGCGTGCCAGCGAGCATGTTGGCAGTCAGGCTGGCGACCGCAATGCCTGCCAGCGTGCTGACGCGTTGCTGTGGCCCGACCAGCAGGACCGCGGCCAGGGCTACGCCGCTCGCAGGCCAGATCGCTGCGATATCGGTGCTTCCCTGCGTCATCTTGAGAGAAAAATAAGCGGCCACGAAGTAGCTCAGCCCCACGACAAAAGCGCGGTGCCACGGGCTAAAAAGCGTTGTGGTTCGGGGGCCAGGGCGATCCATGGTTACCCTTTGCCATGAAAGGGTTAACCGCCAATCTACGCTAGTTGCAACATCGGGTAAAACTCAGGTGTAGGAATGCGCAATCACCCTGCGCCAAGCTCTCGCAATTCAGACCTGATCGGCTCGCCCTTGATAAAGGTGAGCGCGCGATACGACGGCCCTGCCCCGTGGCGCAGCCGCGATGAAATCGTGCCAGCGCCCAGCATCCGCATTCTCGCCCCGCCCGCCTCGCGCATTTCGTCGAGGGGTTTGTGGATGTGGCCCGAAATGACCGCCTGCGCGCCGGCATAGCCCAGTGTCTCGAACGCCTCGTCTCCGCCAATCGTCGGGTTCTTGCCCTCACCCTTCGGCCCCAGAAGCGGGTGGTGGGTGGTCACGACGATGTGCCGGTCATCACCCTTGAGCGCCTCGAGCGCGCGGCTGGTTGCGGCCAACGCCTTTCTCGTCACGAAACCATCGGACCAGGGGAAACGCGGCTGAATTCGCACAGTGGACTTCAACGGGACCAGAACAACATCATCGGTTTCAAAGCTATCGACCGCCACCGCTTTTCGCAGGGCATTGTAGCGGCGATAGGGATCGGTGAACCGCTCGATGAGGTTCTTATAGGGCATATCGTGATTGCCCACATCAAGCCAGATCGGCACCCCCAGAGAGCGAAACCAGTGGGCTGCCTGCGCATATTGTTCATGCGTGGCGCGCTGCGTCAGATCGCCTGTGCACACCAGCGCATCGGGCTTTTCCTCATGCACCGCGCGCGCGACTGCATCGAGGCTCGCGCAGTCCTCAACCCCGAAATGCACATCGCTGATATGGAATAGGCGGGTTGTCATGACGAATAGTTCTCAAGCGCGGTGAGGCAAAACATGCAAGGGGTAAATCCAAGGCAGAACCGCAAGCCCCGAAAACGCCAACCGGAGCACTGCAAGCCATTATGACAATATGGCGTAGTCATTGGTCCTCTCGATTAGGCCGTTCGTCCCCAAGAATCAGAAGTCGGTCAATTCCGCCGCCGCCAATCGACGGTTTGAGGCGGGTTGGTCGAGCCTTGGCTGACGCAGGTCAGGCCCTGCTCTATTACTCTAACACAGCACGGAGGTTGGCATCCCCGGTTCGACCCCCTTCGAACTCCAGCCCCGCTGCTTTGATGGAGAGACAATATGAAGACCCTTACTTTTGCAGCCGCATCCCTCGCTATCGCCGTGACCGCTACCCCGGCGATTGCTGGCCCCGCTTTTGCCGGAGACAGCGAGGTTCATTCGCAATCCGTACGCCATGCCGACCTCAACCTTGGCACGCCGGAAGGCCAGGAGCGCCTCGAACGCCGCATCGAAGCAGCCGCGAAATCGGTCTGCCGCGTCAACGAAGTGCGCACCGGCACGCGTATCCGTTCGCCCGAAGTCGGCTCATGCCTCGCAAACGCTCGGGCAAGCGCGCAAAAACAAGTCTCTGCCATGATGGCCGAAACACGGCGCGGCGGATAAGCCCGACCCTTACAATCCCTGCGCGCTTTGCCCCGAAAGCGCTCGCAGGACCATGCGGCCCGAACCCTCTTCAGTCCCGGGGGTTCGGGTCGCTTCTTTTTTGGGGTCCTCGATGCTGATCCCTCCGCTTCGCTGCGGGGCTTCTGCGGGCGCGTGGTCACGCTTGCGGGCTCTTTGAGCCCGTCTGGAAGGATTGCATTTGATCGCTGGCGCCCTTAGCGGCCAGCCCCTATCGCCCCGCCATTGCTTTCACTTTGGAAAGATAGGTGCGCCCGATCCTGAGCGCTTCACCGTTCTGCAATTCGGCTGACCACACACCAAGGCCATCGTGGCGAAGGCCGCGAATGTTGTCGCGGCGAAGTATGGTGGAGCGGTGGATGCGAATGAACTCATCAGGGTCCAGCCGCGCTTCGAGCCCGGCAATCGTCTGAAGCAGAAGGTATGAGCGCCCCGCGTCGTCCTCGTCCGCAGGATTGCCCACGTGAAGCCGCACATAATCGCGCTCGGCATCGATCTGGTGCACTTCGCTCACTGCGATGCGCAAAAGCTCTGAACGGTGCGGGACCCACAGCTCTTCCAGCCATTTGCTTTGTTGCTGCTTGCGCTCACCCTTACGCGCCACCGCCCGCTCAATCGCGCGGTCGAGGCGGTCAGAGGCGACGGGCTTGAGGACATAGTCAATCGCTTCAAGATCAAACGCTTCGACGGCGAAATGATCGTGCGCGGTCACGAAAATTACCGCAGGCGGCTCGTCCTGCTCTGAAAATTTGCGCGCAACGCCCAGCCCGTCAAGTTCGGGCATGGTCATGTCGAGAAGCACCAGATCAGGCTCAAGCTTTTCTGCCAGCCGCAAGGCCGCTGCGCCATCGCTGGCCGTGCCGACCACATTGATCGCGGGCAATTCCGCGCAGATCACCTGGATGCGTTCGACCGCCAGAGGCTCATCATCAACGATGAGCGTGCGAAGCTGGACTTTGGGCTCTGCGCTTGTCGCCATAGAGGGGTTTTACCTTTTTGCGGGGCGGGACAGGGGGATGCGGATTTCGGTTCGATAGCCGCCCGGAACCGGGGTTGAGGTGAAACCGATATCCGATCCAAAGCGCGCTTCCAAGCGGTCGCTGACGTTTGCCAGCCCGATGCCAAAGCCGTGTTTTGCGCCATCGGGGACGCCCGGGCCATCATCGCTGACGGTGATGACGAGTCGGTCAAATTCCTCATGCGCGGCAACTGTGATCGTCACCGGACGCGCCACTGCCGAGACGGCATATTTCACCGAGTTTTCGACCAGCGGCTGAAGGATCATGCCCGGAACGCGCGCTTCTTCGAGTTCTTCGGGTAGCTCGAACACCGGTCTCAACCGCTCGGGAAAACGCACCGTCTCAATGTCGAGATAGAGCTTTTGCAGGTCAAACTCGTCCTTCAGTGCCACGTCACTTGTCGGTTCATCGGCCAAAGAGTGGCGATAGAATCGGCTGATCGTCTGGATCATGCGCTCGGCCTGCTCGGTCTTGCTGGTCATGACCAGAGCGGACAGCGAATTCAACGTGTTGAACAGGAAATGCGGGTTCACCTGATAGCGCAGGGACCGCAGTTCTGCCGCTTTTGCAGCGGAGCGGAATTGCTGCGTGCGACGCTCGGCGATGCGCGCCTGTGTGCCAGCGAGCAGTGCAAAATAGATCGAGGCCCATGCGAGAAGCAGGAAATACCGCCCCAACGCGATCTCGACCACGGAGCGCCAGGGGTCCTTGGTCCTTTCAGCAGGCGCGATCAGCAGGCTTTCTGTCGGATTGATCGAATTGGTGCCATCGGGGCCCGGCGCCTTGATCACGGTGCCTTCGGGAAGATCGTAGAGAAGATTGCCTTCGTCATCGAAGCGAAGGCCGCGCTCTGCGGCGTAGTTTTCCTGAATTTGCGTGACCAGATCTTCAAACGCGACATGGTTGATCTGCCCGATGGCAAGAGCAACGGGCGCTGAAAAAAGGCTGGCCGCGCCGATCTTTACCCAGATCGACTGACGATCGACCAGCCGCAACAGCGACCACAGCACGAGCGTCATACCGATGCCGGCAATCGTCACTACGAACCGGCGCGCGGCCATTTCAAGCTGCATATCGGCGCTGAAGAAGTAGCTCCTCAGCGTGATCAGCACGAAATAGGCGCCCCACAGGACGACAATCGAGATGAGCACCGTGCGAAACGGTACGCTCACGTCATTGGCTTTGGTCGAGGCCGGTTTTTCAGGCGCTTCGGGAGTGCGGCTTAAATCCATTACAGGCCCGAAATAGCGTGTGCGCGGGTAAAGCGCCAATTTCTACATCGGCGCGTGGGAGCCCTTGGTCGAATGATCCGCGCCGTTGGACGGAGTTACCGGACGGGGCGAGTATGTCGCCCCGCCCCCGTATACAGATCAATCAAGCGCGCGGCTTGATCATGTCCTTGGGCACGATCCATTCGGCAAACTGCTCCTCGGTGAGCAGGCCCAGTTCAAGCCCCGCCTCTTTCAGCGTTGTGCCATCGGCGTGCGCTTTCTTCGCGATCTTGGCGGCGTTGTCATAACCGATGTGCGGATTGAGCGCGGTCACCAGCATGAGGCTTTCGTTCATAAGCTGGTCGATGCGGCCCGTATTCGCCTCAATCCCGACCACGCAATTGTCGGCAAAGCTGCGCGAGGCATCGGAAAGCAGACGCACCGATTGCAGCACGTTGTAGATCATCACCGGCTTGAAGACGTTGAGTTCAAGGTGCCCGTGGCTGCCTGCAACGCTCACCGTCACCGCATTGCCCATCACCTGCGCGCACACCATTGTCAGCGCCTCGCACTGGGTCGGATTGACCTTGCCCGGCATGATCGAAGAGCCCGGCTCATTGGCTGGCAAAGCAATTTCGCCCAGCCCCGAACGCGGGCCTGAACCGAGCAGGCGAATGTCGTTCGCGACTTTCATCAGGCTTACAGCGGTATTGTTGAGCGCGCCGGCCAGTTCGACCAGAGCATCATGCGCGGCCAGTGCCTCGAACTTGTTGGGCGCCGTCACGAAGTCATGGCCGGTTGCATCTGCCACTTGCGCGGCAAATTCCTCGGCAAAGCCAGCCTTCGAGTTGATCCCTGTGCCAACAGCCGTCCCGCCTTGCGCAAGCTCAAGCACGCGCGGCAGAGCGTTTTCGATCCGCGCAATCGAATATTCGACCTGTTTCGCGTAGCCCGAAAACTCCTGACCCAGCGTCAGCGGGGTCGCGTCCTGCAAGTGGGTGCGGCCGATTTTCACGATATCGGCATATTCCTTCGCCTTGGCATCCAGGGCAGAGTGCAAATGCTGGAGCGCCGGGACCAGCTGCTCGATCGTCTCGCAGCCAGCGGCAATGTGCATGGCGGTGGGGAAGGTGTCGTTCGAGCTTTGCCCCATGTTGCAATGGTCATTGGGGTGCACCGGCTCCTTGCCACCATGAACGCCGGTCAGGATTTCATTCGCGCGGCTCGCGATCACTTCGTTGGCGTTCATATTCGATTGCGTGCCAGAACCCGTCTGCCACACGCTCAAAGGAAACTGGTCGGCAAGGGTCCCGTCGATCACTTCGCCCGCCGCCTTCACAATCGCATCGCCCAGTTCAGCGGACAACACGCCCAGCTTCATATTGGCGCGCGCTGCGGATTGTTTCTGGATGCCAAGCGCCCTTACCAGCGGCGCCGGCATGGTTTCGGTGCCGATTGCAAAGTTATAAAGGCTGCGCTGTGATTGCGCGCCCCAGTGCGCATCAATCGGCACTGCGACCTCGCCCAGCGAGTCGGTTTCGATGCGCACTTCGCCAGTCGCACCGAAGATTGAGCCATCATTATGCACTGCGCGCCTATCTTTCTCTGGCATGTCTTTTTCGGGCAAGTCACTCATCGAATGTCTCCATTATTCGGTCGATTGCAGATCCCACTGTCCCGGTGAGGCGGGTAAGCCCCCTCGTAGAAAGCACAGTCCAGCAATCCTTGATCACGTACGCGCCCCATATGACGCGAAACCGCTACAGGTCAAAGGGAAGCTAGTGCCAAGTGTGCTATTGACTTGGAAGTCATCTTTGCGAGGTCTAAGGAAGGGTTGACGAACTGTATTGCAAACCTAATACAGTAACCCTTAAAGTGATGAGCCATATGACCATGACCCGCGACAAAGCAGCAGACACCCATGCCGCCAGAAAGGCGATGATCGACAGCCAATTGCGCACCAGCGGCGTGAATGAAGAATTCGTGCTGGGCCGGATGAATGCGGTCCCGCGAGAGAATTTCCTGCCAGAAAACAAGGCCAGTCTTGCCTATATCGACCGCGCGGTCGAAGTTGGCCCGCAGGCACACCTCGCCTCGCCGCTGTTTTATGGCAAGGTCCTGATTGAAGCGGTTCCCGAATCGGATGACCGCGTTCTCGTGGTCGAAGGCGGCACCGGCTATCTGAGCGAACTTATTGGCCCGCTCGCAGGCAATGTCACCACGATCAGCGCGGCCGATGCGGCGCTGGGCCAGGGGATCGAAGGCACTTTCTCCTTGATCGTGATCGATGGCGCGGTCGAACAGCTTTCAGACGCACTCGAAAACGCGCTTGAAGACGGCGGCCGTGTGGTTTGCGGGCTTCTTCTGCGCGGCGTGACCCGGCTGGCCCGGGGGCGCAAAGTGATGGGCCATCTTGCGCTCGAACCGGTCGAAGACCTTGGCATTCCGGTGCTTCACGCTTTCGATCTTCCCAAGGAATGGACTTTTTCGTGACCTCACACTCTCGCTTCCAGAAGATTCTCAAGGCCGCTGCCCTGACCGGCAGCGCGGCCCTTTTCATGGGAGCGAGCCCTATGGGGGCCAGCAGGGCGCACGCTGAAACCCTGCGTGATGCGTTGGTTGCGGTGTACAACACCAACCCCACACTCGAAGCGGCGCGGGCGAACCAGCGTGCAACCGATGAAGGCGTGCCGATCTCGCGCGCCGATGGTCTGCCGTCGATCACAAACAACACCGCTTTCACCGAGCTGATCCGCCAGAACAGCGCAAACTTCTTCAACCCCAATCGTCTGATCAACTCCAATACGGATATCAGCGTGCCCATTTACAACGGTGGAGCGGTGCGGAACCGGATCCGCCGGGACAAGGAGCTCGTTCAGGCAGGGCAGGC
Source organism: Qipengyuania sp. S6317L1 (assembly GCF_023015615.1). Taxonomy (GTDB): domain Bacteria; phylum Pseudomonadota; class Alphaproteobacteria; order Sphingomonadales; family Sphingomonadaceae; genus Erythrobacter. The sequence continues at coordinate 1,084,532 of NZ_JALKAJ010000002.1, forward strand.
CGAGCTGCGCGGCACGGAAAGCTCCATTTTCAGCCAGACCGTCGCCGCCTACATGGACGTCCTTCGCACCGAAGCCCTTGCCGCGCTTGCCGCGAACCAGGTCGAAGTGCTCGAAGTGACGTTCCAGTCCACCAGCGACCGCTTCGAAATCGGCGATCTCACGCGCACCGATGTTGCACAGGCGCAATCCCGGCTTTCGGTTGCCCAGGGTGATCTGCAATCGGCGCTGTCGAACCTGATCGGCGCCCGCGAAATCTATATCCAGCTTGTCGGACGTGCTCCGACCGACCTGCAATCCCCGCCCCCGCTTCCCGGATTGCCCGAAACGGTGGGTGAGGCCGTGGTCAAGGCGCTGGAGAACAATCCGGACCTTATCGCAGCGCAGGAAAATGCCGAGGCGGCAGGCTATGCCAGCGAGGTTGCAGGCTCCAGCCGCTTGCCGACCCTGTCGCTGTTTGGCCGTCACGAATACACCAACACCCTTGGCAGTATTGCGGATATTCCAATCGACACCACGAACCCGGGTGCAGGAAGTATTCCGAGCGACCAGACTTTCGTGGGCATCAACGCAGGCGTCTCTTTACGCATTCCGCTGTTTCAGGGCGGGCGTCCCGCTGCCCTGCAACGCCAGGCTTTCGCGCGCGAAAATGCCGCCCTCGAACAGGTCATCGCCGCTGAACGCAGTGTGATCCAGCAAACCCGCGCAGCCTATGCAAGCTGGCAGGCTTCGAACGCGGTGATCGAAAGCTCGAAAGCGGCGGTAGAGGCCGCTGAGGTCAGCCTTGAAGGGGTGCGCGCCGAAAACTCGATCGGCAATCGCACCATCATCGATGTGCTCAACGCAGAGCAGGAGCTTCTGCTCGCGCGCGCCAACCTCGTGACGGCGCGGCGCAACGCCTATGTCGCCGGATTCTCGCTGCTCGCCGCCATGGGACAGGCCGAAGCGCGCGACCTGAACCTCGATACCGGCGGCCCGCTTTATGATCCGCAGGTCAATTACGAGCGCGTGCGCGGCAAGATATTTGATTGGCAGCGCGACCCGGAACCTGAGCCGAAATCGACAAGAACCGTTGACATTGAGGCCGCCGAGCCCTTCATTGGTCCCACTTTGGAACCACGCGAAGCGCCGTAATCTGCGATTCGCAATGGTTAATGCGATAACGGGGCATTTTGGTGGGCAAGAACGGCGAACCTTCGGTCGAAGAAATTCTGGAATCGATCAAAAGCGTGATGGAACGCGACAGCCGCGCGTCCGCCGCCGATGACAAGCGCCGTAAACGCGCCGAGCCGGAAGAAGCCGGGTCTAAACAGTCCGCTGAGCCTGAGGTCGACGAAGACGAAGTGCTTGACCTTGCTGAACTCGATCTTGCCGACGTGGTCGAGCTTGAGGACAGCGAAGACGCGCCGCTCATCAAAGAGGAAACCCGTGGAGCCATGCAGGAGAACCTTGCTGCTCTCGCCATGCTCGCAGAGCCGGGCGCAAGGCCGCAGATCGTGCGGTCGGGCGAAACCTCGCTTGAGGGGCTGACCCGCGAGCTGATGCGCCCGATGCTGGCCGAATGGCTCGACAAGAATCTGCCTGGCATGGTCGAAAAGATGGTGCAGGCCGAAATCGCCCGCATCGCCGGCAAGCGCAACTGATATCCGCCTCACACTTTGACTGGAAAGCATGAGCCAATCGCGGTAGCGGTTGCGCCCATGATCACTCGCACACTCTTGTCCAGCAGCCTTGTGGTTGCGGCCACACTTGCATCACCCTTGGCATCACCCCTCGCAGCGCAGGATTCCACCGCGTCTGCAGCGGAAAAATCCCCGATGAGCGCGCGCGATCTCATCACCATGCCGCGCCTTGGCGGCCCAGCGGTCACACAATACGGGCGCTATGCGGTCTATTCGGTCACTTTTACCGATGAAAAGACGCTGGAGCGTTCGCCAAAGCACTACATCCTCGATCTGGGCCGACCGGGAAGCCAACCGGTCGAATTCGAGCTTGGCCTTTCAGGGCACTCGTTGAGCTTTGGCCCTGACAATTTCCTTTATTTCGTAAGCTCTGGCCACACCGACGAAGAGGCAGAGAAACGCTCTCGCGTGTGGCGGGTCGCGCTTGAGGGCAATGGCAATGTCACCGGCCCCATGCTGGTTGCGGATGTTGCGGGCACTAATATCGCCGGCTTCAAGCTTTCACCAACGGGCGACAAGATTGCGCTTTGGGCGGAAATCGACCGCAATTGCGAGCGGTTCGGCTGTGAGCCAAAACCAGAACCCACAGGCAGCGGTCGACTTTATGACGGTGACGGCGGCTTTTATCGCCACTGGGACAGCTGGATTGATCCTGACCTCCTCAACCGCGTCTTTGTCTTTGGCCTTGAGGACGGCGAAATCGTAGGCGACGGGGTCGAAGCCGATGGCGAAACGGGGATCGGCAATACGCCCACCAAGCCTTTCGGCGGGAGCGGCGATATCGCATGGGCGCCCGATGGTTCGGGCCTTTATTTCGTCGCGCGCCGTGCAGATGGGAATGAGCCCACCTCGACCGATCTCGACATCTATTTCTCCGACCTTTCAGGCGCCGCGCCGAGCGAACTTACCGCCGCCAATGAAGCGCATGATTCCACCCCTGTCCCCTCCCCCGATGGCAAAAGCCTCGCCTATCTTGCGATGGAGCGGGCAGGTTACGAAGCGGATCGCATGGTGGTGCAATTGCGCGACCTTGAAACCGGTGACACCCGCGCTCTGACCGCGGATACCGACCTGTCGTTTGGCAGCATTGCGTGGAGTGAGGATGGCTCATACCTTCTCGCAACGGCGACCGATGTGCTTGACGTGCCGGCCTACCGGATCGACCCCGGGTCGGGCGAAGTGACGGAGCTGAACCTGATCGCTGGCAATGAAGCGCATATCGGCAATGTGACACCGCTGGTCGGGGACCGTGTGCTTTTCACCCGCGAATCAATCGGAGTTCCAGCCGAACTCTACATCGCGCGCGTGGGTCAGAAGGCGACGCCTATCACCGATGTCGTGACCTCGCGCATGGGCGAAATGGCGGCGACCGTCACCACCCGCTTCAGCTTCGAAGGCGCAGGGGGCGCCACGGTCTGGGGCCAGATCACCAAGCTTGATGGCCATGAAGGCAAAATGCCTGCGATCCTTTACATCCACGGCGGGCCGCAAGGCTCCTTCCTCGATGGCTGGTCCTCGCGTTGGAACCCGCGCGTTCTGGCAAGCCAAGGCTATGCCGTGATCTCGGTCGATTTCCACGGGAGTGCCGGATACGGGCAGGAATTCATGGATTCGATCAACGGCGATTGGGGCGGCAAACCTTTAGAGGATCTGCAAAAAGGCCTTGCCGCAGCGCTCGAACGCGACCCGCAAATCGATGGGGAGCGGGCCTGCGCCATGGGGGCAAGCTATGGCGGCTATATGGTCAACTGGATCGCGGGCAATTGGCCCGACCGCTTCGACTGCCTCGTCCAGCACGATGGCCTCTTCGATATGCGCAGCTTCTATTATTCTACGGAAGAACTGTGGTTCCCGCGCTGGGATTTTGGCGGCTCCTACGCCGAAGCGTCCGAAACCTATGAAAAGTGGAACCCGGTCAACCACGTCGACAAATGGCAGACCCCCATGCTGGTGATCGCGGGCGAGCAGGATTTTCGCGTGCCCTATACACAAGGGCTGCAAAGCTTCACCGCCCTGCAGGAACGCGGCGTGCCATCACAATTGCTGGTCTTCCCGGACGAAAACCACTGGGTTCTGGGCGCGGCAAACTCCCTGCAATGGCACGAGACGGTGTTTGCCTGGCTCGACCGCTGGCTGAAGCCGCAAGAGGAAGCGGGCGAAGACGAGGCTCAGGGAGCGCGCGCGCAATGATCGACCAGGACTTGCTCGCCGCACAGGCCACGCTCGACCGGAAATACGGCAGCGGCGAATGCGCGATCGAACGTCAGATCTTCCTGTGCGCGGTATCGGAGAAACAGAAATGCTGCTCGCGGGACGAGGGGGAGGTTGCCTGGGCCTTTCTCAAGAACCGGCTGAAGGAGCTTGGCCTCGTAGGGCCCAAGCGCGATGCCGACAGTCCGCGCGGACCCGGCGGCGGGATTCAGCGCAGCAAGGCCGATTGCCTGCAAATCTGCTCAAAAGGGCCGATTGCGGTCATCTATCCTGACGGTGTCTGGTACCACTCATGCAGCCCACAGGTGCTTGAGCGGATCATTCAGGAGCATCTTATCGGGGGCGAGGTGGTCGAAGAATTTCGCCTCAAAACGCCCCGCATCTGATCCGGAAGGTCATTCCGGCGACAAACTCAATCCTCGTCTTTTTTGCCCGACCACAATTCGTCGCGGCTGGGCAATTGATTGTCGACCGATTCGTCATGGCCCGTGCCGGACGATAGGAAGACAAGGCCCATCAACCCGCCGCCAAGCAGCATGGTAAAGCTGATGCCGAGCGCCACGGCGATGTAGAAGTGCACCGAAATTGCGCCGTTGAAGGCATAAAGCAGGCCGAGGGCAAGCAGGACCACCGCCACCGTCACGCTAAGCAAGAGGCGCATGATCTGGCGGTAACGCGCCCATGCGTATGCTGCGTTTTCCGGATCATCGAGAGGGGACTTTTTGACCATTGGGGCTCCATGCGGGCGGGGCCGCGTGATTGCAATGGTGAAGATACGGGCCGTGTCGCGATTAAGTTTTAACCCCAGGCAGACTCGCCTTTAGCCTCAATTGGTGGCAGCTTCCTATCTGGAAGGAGACAAGCCATGACAATTGCAAAGATCATTGAGGGCAGAAAAGGCTCCGAAATCATCTCCTGCGATGCAAACACACCAGTCAACGAGGTGATTGGTATGCTTGCCGGCAAACGGATCGGGGCCCTGCCGGTCCTGCGCGATGGGAAAGTCGCAGGGATCGTGTCCGAACGCGACATTATCTACCGACTGGCACAAGCGGGACCATCGTGTCTCACCGGCCCGGTCGAGGCGATCATGACCGCGCCCGCCGTGACGATCGAACCATCGACGAAAATCGACGATGCGCTCGCGCTGATGACGAAACGCCGCTTTCGCCACTTCCCCGTGGTTGAAAACGAGGCGTTGGTCGCGTTCATTTCCATCGGCGACCTTGTGAAAGACAAGATCGACCAAGTGGAGCACGAAGCGGCGGCTTTACGCGATTATATTCAGACCGCCTGAGAGATTGGTTGAGGATTAAGTCCGCGAGACCTACATAAGCCTTATGGCTGACACACTCACCCAAACTCCGTCGCTGACCCCGGCCGCGGCAGCGCGCGTTGCGATGATCGCAAGCAAGCAGACCAAGCCTGCAATTTTGCGGCTTTCGGTCGAAGGTGGGGGCTGTTCGGGCTTTCAATACAAGTTCGAAATGGCCGACGCGCCAGAAGCGGATGATCTTGTGAGCGAAACCGACGGCGTAAAGCTGGTCGTCGATCCTGTCAGCCTCGACCTTCTTGAAGGCAGCGTCGTCGATTATGTCGAAAACCTTGGCGGGGCGGCTTTCCGGGTCGAAAACCCCAATGCAGCGGCGGGTTGCGGCTGCGGCTCAAGCTTCGGGATATAATCGCGCCCTTCGCGATAGACGCGCGCGCGCCGATCGGTCATGTAAGCGCGCATGAAGATCGCCACTTACAATATCAACGGCGTCAAAGCGCGCCTGCCCCGGCTTAAGGAATGGCTCGAAGAAACGCGGCCCTCGGTCGCGTGCCTGCAAGAGATCAAGAGCCAGGACAAAGACTTTCCCGCAAGCGAGTTCGAGGCGCTCGGCTATGAGTTGATCTGGCACGGGCAGAAAAGCTTCAACGGTGTCGCGATCCTTGCCGATAGCAAGGCGGGTTATTCCATAAGCGAAGTTCAGCGCGGGCTTGGTATTGATGGTCCCAAAGAGGGTGAGGGCGAGCAATCGCGCTATCTCGAAGCGGACATCACCAGGGACGGCGAAACGGTCCGCATTGTCTGCATCTACCTTCCCAATGGCAATCCGCAGCCGGGGCCGAAATTCGATTACAAGCTGGCGTGGATGGAGAAATTGCGCGCGCGCATGGCCGAAATCTGGGCCGAAGAGGTGCCAGCCGCGGTGCTTGGCGACTACAATGTGATTCCGCACGACGACGATGTCTATTCGGTAAAGGCGATGGCGTCCGATGCGCTGATGCAGCCCGAATCGCGCGCCGCCTATTCGCGGCTGCTGGCCGATGGCTGGACCGATGCTGTGCGCACCTTGAACCCGCGTGGCGGGGTTTGGACCTATTGGGACTATCAGGCAGGCGCATGGCAGCGCGATCACGGTTTTCGCATTGATCACATCCTGCTCTCGCCCGAACTCGCTGACCGATTGGACGCGGTCGGAGTCGATCGCGAACATCGGGGCCGCGAGAAAGCGTCCGATCACGCGCCGACATGGGCGATTTTGCGGGACTAGAAACAAAAGGACCCCGCCTCGGGGGGGGGAGAGGCGGGGCCTTAAGCCATCAGCATGAACCGAAGTTCAGCGATAGAAACTGATAATCAGCGATAGAAAACGTGCGTCTGGATCTGTGCCAGACGGGTCTTCTTGCGGCTCCAACGCGGACTCACGTAGTTCGCGTGGAAATAAACCGCGTCATTGGCCTCGGTTTGCCAAAGGTTGTCGTGCGCGATTTTCGCGACGGCCTTGGCGCGGGCCCAGGTTTTCTTGCTCGTGTTGATGCGGGGCAAACGGCCACCGCGCACGAAGGAAAATTGTGAGCGTTGCAGGACAACGCCGCAATAGCTTGCAGGCCACCGCGAATCTGATGCGCGATTGATGACGACCTCTGCCACAGCCAATTGGCCCTGCAGCGGTTCGCCGCGCGCTTCAAAATAAACAGCGCCGGCAAGGCACCGCATTTGCTCGGTCAGTTCTTCATCGGCGTCGATGCTTGCCACCAGTTCGCGCAAAGACGAAGCTTCGCCTGCGATAGGGGCCGCAGGTTCAGCGACTGGCTGGACGACTTCCTCAGAGACGAAAGTCACGTTCTGATCCGATGTCGCTTGAACGCCGTCTGTTTCTGGCGCCTGCGGAACGATCTCAACTTGTTCGGCCGCTACGGCCTCAATGGTGCCCGCAACGTCTTCGTCCTGGGCAAATGCTTCAGCGCCATCGACGCTGGAGAAACTCAAACCGGCGACGGCTGCGAGTGCGACCGCGCTAAATGAGTAAGTCTTACGACCCATTTCGTTCTTCTTTTTATGCGGTGAGCGAGCTCAGACGCAGGCGCGAACCATGAGAATTGCGATTATGTCGCGGGGTATGGAGAGGTGGTTCTAGTAGCCTACCGGCTGCCCCCCGTCTGCGTGCTCAAAGCCGGACCGTATTGTCCGTAACCCGAGCCTGCGCATCTGGAAGCGAGGGCCCAAATAGGCTGCTTTCCCTTCGCGTCAAGCTTAGGGCCGGTTAAACGGGTAAAAGTGCGATGAAACGTTCTGCCTCGTCGATATCCACCTCCAGAACCCAAACATCGGGATCCTGAGAACGGCGGCGGGCGATGTATTCATCAAATTCTTGTGGCTTTTCAACATTTTGCGATTTTGTGCATTCGAAAGGCCGCGTTCCGTCCAATTGCGGCATCCTTTCATAAAGCCTAGCGTCGGCCCCGCGAAACATAGTTACAATGAGGATTGTCCCTGCGTCCCGCTCCCCTTTGGAGAGGACCATCGCAAAGCCTCCATTCGATTCGGCGAGGCGAATCAGGCTGGAAACTTCGAGATGCGCGGGCAGGCGTTCCGACATCGGGCGCAGCGTTAACTGGCGTAGCCTGGCAAGCTTGAAAGAGGGATGCGAGAGCGCATGAAGGTGCCGGTCCCGCGGCCAATCTCATCGCCTTCGTGATCCACCAGCCGCGATTCCGCGACCATCACCCGTCGGCGGCCGCTCACCCATTTGCCCTCGGCCACGACTTCGCCTTCCTTCACCGGTTTGGTGAAGTGGAGGTTGAAACTGGTGGTGAGCAGAAAGGTGTCGGTTGCAAGAGTGTTGGCGGCGTAAAAGGCCGCATCATCGAGCATCTTGAAATAGATCGTCCCGTGCGCAGCGCCTGCTGCGTGGAAGACATCGGGTGTCACCGCAAAGGTCAGCCGTGAGAGCCCTTCGCCAACGATTTCAAGTTTCGAGCGGAATTTCTCGTTCACCGGCGCCGAGGCATAAAGCCGCTCGAGCGCGCGGTAGTGACCGTCCGCTCCCGTCTCGGCGCTGGTGCCTTCAGGCGGCATCGCGCTCGAGGAACTGGTTGGTCAAAAGCGCATAGATTGCTTCTGCGTCGGGCGCTTCGCCAAGAGCGTTCATCATCCCGTCATCGCGCATCAAGCGCGAAAGCGCCGCAAGTGCGTGAAGGTGGGTCGCGCCCGCGTTTTCTGGCGAGACAAGACCAAACGCGAGCGTCACAGGAACAGCGTCAGCCGCTTTGAAATCGACCGGCGCTTCGAGTTTGAGGACCGCCAGAGTGGGGCGCGAGACAGTGGACAAACGGCAATGCGGGATAGCCGCACCCCGGCCAAACCCTGTGCTTCCCAAGGCTTCGCGTTGCTCAAGTCCTTCGAGCACCGCCGTTGCATCGAGCCCGTAAACAGACGCGAAGAGATCCGAAAGGCGGCTCAGAATTTGTCGGCTGTTTTCGACCCGAACGATGGCAATCGCTTCGGGCAAAACATTGATATTAACGTCCATGTGTAATCCAAAATCCCGTGCATTTCCCTTCAGGGGGAAATCTAAGAATCAGCCATTAACGAAAGAACATGCCGCAATTAAGGCCCTGAAGCAGGCCGTGCGGTTTGTCTTTCATTTTCGGCTTGGACCGCATCCGGCTATCCAGCGATATCCAATCGCTACCCGGAATTATCTTGTCCTATGAAGGCTCAACCCATCCGATCGAGCCGTCGGAGCGGCGATAAACCATATTATGCCGCCCAGTTCCAGCATTTTTGAAAAATAGAGCCGGCGTATCGCGCAAATCGAGCATCATCACCGCGTCTGCGACGCTGCTCGTGGGGACATCAACACTGGTTTCAGCAATGATCGGAGGGGCGTCTTCTACGACCTCGGCATCGACCGCAAAGATTGTATAGGCGGCCTCTTCTTCAGCTCTTGCGTGGGCGGCTTGCTCATGATGATCTTTTAACCGGCGTTTGTATCGGCGCAGCTGCTTTTCGATCTTGGCCGCCGCATCGTCGAGCGCCTGATGCGCATCGTGCGCGCCGCCATGCGCTTTCAGGATAAGCCCGTGCATCACGTGCATTACGATATCGCAGGTGAACGCGCTGCCTGGCCCTTTGCCAAAGGTCACGTGGGAGGAAAGCGCGCGGTCGAAATACTTGTCGACCATCGCCTCAAGCCGGTCGGTGGCGTGTTCCTGAAGTGCAACCCCTGTTTCGACCTGATGGCCCGAGATACGCATGTCCATTTGTGCTTGTCCTCCTATTTTTCAGCGCAAGCGATGGCCTTGTCTCACTACAAAGCCTGTGCCTGACGCCTACCGGGTCCAGATCGCCTCTTCGAGAGAGCCGATGAATTCTTTATGCGCCGCCAATTCCTCGGCCGATGCCATATGCGGGCGCGGCTCGCGGCGCGGGGCCCTGGAGTTTGATGGCGTGGCCCCGTCCGCATCGCCTTCGGTGATGCTGGCAACAGCGACGGGTTCGCTGGCAAGTTCAAGGCCGATCTGACGCCCGCCTTTAAGCTCGACATAGACCTGTGCGAGCAGTTCAGCATCGAGCAGCGCGCCGTGTTTGACGCGGTGGCTGCGATCAACGCCATAGCGGGTGCATAAAGCGTCCAGCGAAAGCTTGGCGCCGGGGTGTTTCTTGCGCGCGATGGCAACAGTATCGACCATCCGGTCCATCGAAACGGGTTCGCGCCCGATCCGCTCGAGTTCTGCGTTCAGGAAGCCAAAATCGAACCCGGCATTGTGCGCGACCAGCGGCGCATCGCCCAGAAATTCGAGAAGCTCGTCCACTGTTTCAGAAAACAGCGGTTTGCCTGACAGAAATTCAGCCGAAAGCCCGTGCACCGCTTCGGCAGCGGCGGGCATATCGCGTTCGGGGTTGTAATAAGCGTGGTAGGAATTGCCGGTTTCGACCCGGTCAATCATTTCAACACAGCCTATTTCGACCATCCGGTCCCCTGTCTTGGGGTCTAGGCCGGTGGTCTCGGTGTCGAATATCACTTCCCGCATTCGGGAGACTATCGGCCCAACTTTCGCAGAGCGCAAGAGGTTAGAGAGCCGCTTTAAGCTTTGTAACCAGCGCCTCGACCTGGGCTCGTGTCTCTTCGAGCGTGGTGCCGGTGTCGATCACATGATCGGCGCGTGAGCGTTTTTCTGCATCAGGCATTTGCAGCCCGAGAATATGCTCGAATTTCTCCACCGTCATGCCCGGGCGGGCAAGGACGCGCTCGCGCTGAACCGGGGCAGGGGCAGAGACAACGACAATCGTATCGACCAGCGCGTGTCCGCTGCCTTCGAACAGCAACGGGATGTCGAAAAGGATGAGCGCAGCGTCCTTGTGGTCTTCGAGGAATTGTGCACGCTTCAGCCCCACCGCCGGGTGAACGATGGCTTCGAGTTTCTTGAGCTTCTCCTTGTCGCCAAAAACCTGCGCGCCCAACGCTTCGCGGTTCACGCCCTCGGGGCCGGTGGAGCCGGGAAAAGCCTCTTCGATAGCGGGGATCAACTCGCCGCCGGGCCCCTGGAGTTTACGCACCTCGGCATCGGCGTCGAAAACGGGCACGCCAGCCTCTTCGAACATGGCGGCGACGGTTGATTTGCCCATGCCGATGGAGCCGGTGAGGCCAATGATGGAAGGAGAGGTCATTTAAGCAACAGCTTTCTAAGCTCTTCATCATGCTGACGCGGGGGAGGGGCGCCGAAGAACAATTCGAACGCGCTCGCAGCCTGACCGATCAGCATGGAAAGCCCGTCAATGGTGCGATGCCCGGCGCGGCGGGCATTTTGCAGGAAGGGCGTATCAATCGGGCTGTACACGATATCATAGGCGATGGAGCGGGGCGGGGCGTGGCTCCAATCGAATGCGAGGGGTGGATTGCCCTTCATGCCAAGAGGCGAGGCGTTGACGACAAGATCAAGACACCCTTCGCGATCGTCAAAGGCGAAATCCGTGGCCAGCGCAAAGTGGTCGAGATGGATGGCGTGATGCTCGCCTGCGGGGGCAAGCTCATCGAGCAGAGCACGCGCTTTATCAAGGTTGCGGCCCGCGACCACGAGGGTGAAGCCCTCTTTTGCCAGGGCAACAATGATCGCGCGCGCAGCCCCGCCCGTGCCCAGGATCCGGGCCATGCGGAAAAGGTGCTGCTGGCTCAGTTCTGTTTTCAGTGGCTCCAGAAAGCCGGCGGCATCGGTGTTGGTTCCGGCAAGGCTTCGATCATCGCGCGGATAAATGGTGTTCACCGCACCGATATTCGCCGCGGTTTCATCAAGATGCGCCAGATTGCCAATGACCGCTTGCTTGTGCGGCATGGTTACATTGGTCCCGCGCCAATCGGGGTCCTTGCCAACTTCTGCAAGATAATCTTCCAGCCCCTCGCTCGTGACGTGACGCGCGCGATAATCGGCCTGCACACCGAGCTTTTCGAGCCAGAAGCCGTGAATGAGCGGCGATTTTGACTGGGCAATCGGATCGCCGATCACATGGGCGTATCTGGTCATGCGAGGAGCGCTCCTTGTTCGCGCAAGGCCCCAAGAACGGCGAGAAGCGGCATTCCCAGCACTGTAAACTGATCGCCCTCGATGCTTTCGAACAATTGCACACCCATCGCCTCTATGCGGAAGCAACCGACGGTGAAGCTGATTTCGGGCCATTCAGCCTCAAGGTAGTGGTCGATAAATCCCGCCGACAATTCGCGCACGTGAAGCCGCGCCAGAGACTGGTGGCTCCATTCACATCCCCCGTCTTTAACCAGGGCGGCCGCGCTGTGCAGTTCGATCACCTTGCCCGAGAAAAAGGCGAGATGCTCGGCTGCATTCTCCCGGCTGGCGGGCTTGTCGAAACGCTTGCCGCCCGCAACCACAAGGGAATCGCTTCCAAGAACAAGTGCGCCGGGATGCGCCTTTGCGACTTCGGCGGCTTTCGCAACGCTCAACGCCTCGGCAATCTCGGCGGGCGATGCGCCTTCAAGGCTTTGTTCAATCGCGCGTTCATCAACATCGGCAGGCATGGCTTCATACGCAACACCTGCAGCATCGAGCATCGCCCGGCGCGAGGCCGATTTGGATGCGAGGATCAGTGAAGTCATATCGGTTTGCTCACCCCGTCAACCGGTCGGTCCTTGCGTTTTCGCTCCTGCGCAAGGCGAATAATCGCCGCCGCGCTCTCCTCGATCGAACGCCGCGTCACGTCGATCACCGGCCAGCCATTGTCCGCAAACATGCGCCGCGCATATTGCAGCTCGGACTTCACCTTGTCCTCTTCGACATAGGGTGTCTGCGTCCCTTCATTGAGTGAAAGCAGGCGATTGCGGCGGATCTGCACCAATCGCTCGGGCGCGGTGGTAAGGCCGACCACGAGAGGATGGCGCAGACCAAAGAGCGCCTTTGGCGGCGGGCTTTCGGGTACAATCGGGATATTGGCGGTCTTGAACCCGCGATTGGCGAGATAGATGCTGGTCGGCGTTTTCGAGCTGCGCGATACGCCCGCAAGGACGATGTCGGCCTCTTCCCAATCCTCATGCGCCACCCCGTCATCATGGGCGATGGTGTATTGGATCGCATCGACGCGCTTGAAATAATCATCGTCCATAGAGTGCTGGCGCCCGGGACGGCCATGCGCTTCCTGACCCAGTTGCGCCTCAAGCGCGGAGGTCACCTGATCGAGCACGGGCACAGCGGGAAGGCCCAGATGCCGGCAATGATCCTCAAGCCGCGTGCGCGTATCCGGGTTCACCAGAGTGAACAGCACCAATCCCGGATTTTCGGCCAGATCGGGGACAATCCGGTCAAGATGCTGGCGCGAGCGCACCATCGGCCAGAAGTGGCGGCTGACATCAGGATCGTCGAATTGCGCAATCGCAGCCTTGGCGATCATCTCAAGGGTCTCTCCGGTGGAATCGGAGACTAGATGCAGGTTCAAACGGCTCATGGGACGATTCGCTTACAGCTTATTGAAGCTTCGTGGGAGCTTGTGGACAGATACGCGCATAAACCACGGGAGAAGAGGGCTAACAAGTTCGGGACGAGTTATCACCCCCGATGTCCGGAATTTCCTCTAACGACTTCTGGACAGATTTCCGGTTTCATCGACAGGCTGTGAACCTTGGGGATAGATTTGAATTGACTCAAGAAGCTTGCGGATTCGCCTGTCGTTAAATTCACTGGACCTTTACGCCTCTATCGGGGAGATTACCGAAATCCCCACTATCCACAGGGCCAACAGACTCCATCAATCCTTTTAAATCTATATATTATTTGTTTAGAGAGAACCCATGCCTGGTCCTTTGCTCGAAACCCTTAAGGGTACACCCCAGAACGTCGCTCCTGTCTGGCTCATGCGTCAGGCGGGACGATATCTGCCTGAATATAGAGAGCTGCGCGCTGAAAAAGGCGGGTTTCTCGAGCTCGTTTACGACAGCGATGCCGCAGCAGAGGTTACGGTCCAACCGATCAGGCGATTTGGTTTTGACGGGGCGATCCTGTTTTCGGATATTCTCATCGTGCCCCACGCAATGGGACAGGGGCTGGAGTTTCTGGCGGGCGAGGGACCAAAGCTCAGCCCGACGCTGCTCGAAGTCGATCTCGATAGCTTCACACCGCAATATGAGCGTTTCGATCCGATCTATGAAACGGTGAAAAAAACGCGCGCGATGATTTCCGATCAGGTTACGATGCTGGGCTTTTCAGGCTCTCCGTGGACCAATGCGACCTATATGATCGGCGGTGAGGGCTCAAAGGATCAGGGCAAGGCGCGGCTTCTCGCCTATCAGGATGCAGGGCGCATGCAGGCAATTCTCGATGCGATTGCGGATGTCTCGATCACATATTTGCGCGGGCAAATCGATGCAGGCGCCGAAGCGGTGCAGCTGTTCGACAGCTGGGCAGGGAGCCTTGCACCCGATGAATTCGAACGCTGGATCATCGCGCCCAATGCAAAGATCACTGCCGCCTTGAAAGAAAGCCATCCCGACACACCAGTCATAGGCTTTCCGAAAGGCGCAGGCGAAAAACTCCCCGCCTATGCGCGTGAAACAGGCGTCGATGCGGTCGGCCTTGACGAAACGCTCGATCCCGACTGGGCTAACGCGCAGCTACCAGAGGGCATGCCGGTTCAGGGCAATCTCGATCCCTTGCTGGTCGAGGCAGGCGGCGAAATGCTGCCCAAGCGGGTCAAGACCATCCTCCAAGCATTCGAGGGCCGCCCGCACGTCTTCAATCTTGGCCATGGTATCGGCCAGTTCACCCCGATCGAACATGTTGAAACCCTGCTGCGCGCAGTGAGAGGTTAGGGCCTTATGCAAAGCGTTCTTCTCGACATTTCCGTATGGCTGCGCATTGGCCACGTCGTCTTTATGGTCTTCTGGCTTGCCGGGCTATTCATGCTGCCGCGCCAGTGCATTTACATGCTCGACCATGCGCCCGGTTCCGAAGGCGAGGCGAAATGGGCCGAGCGGATGGGCAAACTGCGCAAGATCATCCTCACGCCCAGCATCATCGTGGTCTGGGTCTTGGGCCTTTTGATGGCCTATGCCTTTGGCTATTTCTCCCAAGGCTGGCTGCACGCCAAAATGACGCTCGTGCTTGTCTTGTCGGGCTATCACGGCTGGTTGGTTGCCCAATCGAAAAAGATGGGACGCGGGCAAAGGCCGCTTTCGGAAAAAGCTCTGAGGTTTGCGGGCGAAATTCCGGGGTTGATCCTTATTCTGGTCGTCCTTCTCGTCTATCTGCGCCCTTTCTAGGGGCTTGAGTGCGTCGAGTGGTGCAATCGGCGATTGACGCTATCGCTGCATAGGCATATCTAACGGATCAAATCTTGTTCGTGCGCAGCGTCAATCTGCTCACCGGTCTGCTTTCTCCAAGCCCTGAACCGATCAAGAATATTTTTCCATCGGCGAGCATCACAATTAAGCCCGCTATCTGAACCTGTTTGAGCCCCTTTGCCAAATGCTTGGGGCCTATCCCTTGTGGACTTGAATACTCATGCATCTCAAAGACTTAAAAGAACGCACCCCGGCCGAGCTGGTCGCCATGGCAGAAGAACTCGGCGTTGAAGCTGCTGGCACAATGCGCCGACAGGACCTGCTCTTCTCGATCCTGCGCGAGCTTGCCGAGGATGAGGAATATGACGAAAAGATCATGGGCATCGGCACGATCGAAGTGCTGCAGGATGGCTTTGGTTTCCTTCGTTCACCCGAGGCCAATTACCTCGCTGGCCCGGACGACATCTACGTCTCTCCCAACCAGATCCGCAAATGGGGCCTTCGCACCGGTGACACCGTTGAAGGCGAAATCCGCGCGCCCAGGGATGGGGAGCGTTACTTTGCTCTAACTAGCCTTAGCCAGGTGAATTTCGAAGATCCCGACGCAGTTCGTATGCGGACCAATTTCGATAACCTCACCGCGCTATACCCGACCGAGAAACTGAGCCTCGACACGCTCGATCCGACGGTCAAGGACAAGTCCGCGCGCGTCATCGACATCATTTCACCGCAAGGTAAGGGCCAACGTGCCCTGATCGTGGCGCCTCCGCGCACGGGTAAGACGGTTCTGCTGCAAAACATCGCAAAGGCGATCACCGACAACCATCCCGAAGTCTTCCTGCTCGTTCTTCTCGTGGATGAGCGCCCGGAAGAAGTCACCGACATGCAGCGCAGCGTGAAGGGTGAGGTGATCTCTTCAACCTTTGACGAACCCGCCCAGCGCCACGTCCAGGTCGCTGAAATGGTTATCGAAAAGGCAAAGCGTCTGGTCGAACACAAGCATGATGTCGTCATCCTGCTCGATTCGATCACCCGCCTTGGCCGCGCCTACAACACCGTGGTGCCATCCTCGGGTAAGGTTCTGACCGGCGGTGTGGACGCAAACGCCCTGCAACGTCCGAAACGCTTCTTTGGCGCGGCGCGTAACATCGAAGAGGGCGGCTCGCTCTCGATCATCGCAACCGCGTTGATCGACACGGGCAGCCGGATGGACGAGGTGATCTTTGAAGAATTCAAAGGTACCGGTAACTCGGAAATCGTGCTTGATCGCAAGGTTTCGGACAAACGCATCTTCCCGGCGCTCGATGTGGGCAAATCCGGCACGCGTAAGGAAGAGCTGCTCGTCGAGAAGGACAAGCTGTCCAAGATGTGGGTCCTGCGCCGCATCCTGATGCAGATGGGCACCGTAGATGCGATGGAATTCCTCCTTGATAAGATGAAGGATTCCAAGACAAACGAAGACTTCTTCGATACGATGAACCAATGATGATCATGGACCTTTGGAGGGGTCAAAGCTGTGATTAAGCAGTACGTTTACATTAGCACTGCGGTGGGACTTCCGCGCGAGCAAGTGGATGAAATTCTGACCACCTGCGCTCGCAACAATGCCGCAAAAAATGTCACCGGTTTGCTGCTCTACAACGGCCGCAATTTCCTTCAACTTCTTGAAGGGAAGGCGGAATCGCTTGATCAGCTGATGTCCGCGATCGAGGCAGATGAACGCCACGAAGGCGTTCTGGTCATGCACACGGGCGAGGTGGAAGAGCGCACCTGTCCCGAATGGGCGATGAAGCTGCTCGCAATCTCGGAAGGGATCGAGGTGCGCCAACAGCGCCTCGAAGAGGAGCTTCCCGCTGCGATTGATCCGGTTATTCGCAAGCTTGTGCTCAATTTTGCGATGCTCAACTGAGCCCGGGCACTTTGATGCTCAAATTGGGCTATAGCTGAGCCGGCAACAGCCAGAAGGAGCTACCATGAAGGTCAATATCGAGATCGAATGCACCCCCCAGGAGGCGCGTGAATTCATGGGGCTTCCCGATGTGAGCGAACCCAACAAAGCGTTCGTCGATGGTATGACGAAGGCGGTTGAAAGCGCGCAAAATCCGGCGCAATTGCTCGAAATGGGTCAGATGATCGCGCCCATGGGTCAGGCAGGGCTCAAGCTGTTCCAAAGCTTTGTCGAAGGCGGCATGCGCGCGGCAGGCGGCGGCGGCACTTCGGGTTCCAAAAAGTCCAAGGACTAAAGCGTTCGCGCGCTTGCGTGCAAAAGCGTTTCCCGATGACTGCAACCTCACCGACCATTTTCGCTGTATCGAGCGGCGCTGCGCCAGCGGCTATCGGTGTGATCCGGATAAGTGGGCCGAGGGCAGGGGAGGCGCTGCGGGCATTAACCGGCCGCGATATTCCGGAGCGCCGCGCATCGCTTGCGTCATTGCGCTCACACACCGGCGATGTGCTTGATCAGGCCCTTGTGCTCTGGTTTCCCGGCCCGGCGACAGCGACGGGGGAGGACCTAGCCGAACTTCATTGTCACGGGGGCCGCGCGGTCCTTGCAGCCGTTTGTGCCGAGCTTGGCTCGATGGCGGATTTGCGTCCGGCAGAGGAGGGCGAATTCACGCGGCGTGCCTTTGCCAATGGACGTATTGACCTGGCCGAAGCCGAAGGGCTTGCCGATCTTCTCGAAGCGGAAACTGAACTTCAGCGCGCTGCTGCGATGGCGAGCGTGGGCGGTGCTTTGGCAGGAAAGGTCGAAGAGTGGCGCGATGCGGTCTTGCGGCTTTCTGCTCAAGTCGAGGCGGCGCTCGATTTCTCGGACGAAGACGATGTGAGCGAGGTGTCGGCCACCTTTCGTGAGGGTGTGGGAGCGCTTGCAGGTGAGCTCGGCAATTGGCTCGACAGACCCCGGTCAGAGCGTCTCAAAGAAGGGTTCCGCGTCGTCCTGGGTGGCCCGCCCAATTGCGGTAAATCAACGCTGTTCAACGCGCTCGTCGAAAGCGAAGCGGCGATAACCTCGCCGGTTGCGGGCACAACGCGCGACGTGATCGAACGCAGCATTGCAATTGCGGGCGTGGCGTTTGTTCTGGTCGACACAGCAGGCTTGAGGGGCGAGGGCGCCGAAGAGATCGAAGCGATTGGCATAGCGCGTGCGCAAGGCGAATTTTCGCGCGCGGATCTGGTGCTGTGGCTTGGCGCAGAAGGGGAGGGGCCCGAGGGTGCATGGGAAATTGCTGCGCGCATGGATGCCAGCGACTTTGATGCAAAGAGCACCGCGGATTTTACCGTTTCCGCCATCACGCTGGAAGGTGTGGGCGAATTGAAACAGGCGATGGTCCAATATGCGCGCGGGCGCCTGCCAAAGCCGGGGGAGACCGCCCTTAACGCAAGACAGCACGCACGGCTAAATGAGGCGCATGAGGCGCTTCTCGCAACAAGCGGTTTGGATGATTTCCTTCTGATCGGGGAGGAGCTTAGAAGAGCTCGCCTGGCATTTGATCAACTGATTGGGCGCTCTACTACCGAAGATATGCTGGATGCGCTTTTCGGCCGGTTCTGTATCGGTAAATAGCGTCCCTCGCATTTGTCATGCGTTGTTTCACGTGAAACATCTTTGACGAGGGGGCGGGGAGTGCCTATTTGGCCCCCATGCAGAATTACGATGTCCTTGTTATCGGCGGCGGTCACGCCGGGGTTGAAGCGGCCTGCGCTTCGGCCCGCATGGGTGCGCGCACGGGTCTGGTGAGTTTCGATCTTGATGCAATCGGCGCAATGAGCTGCAATCCGGCGATTGGCGGGCTTGGTAAAGGGCATCTGGTTTGCGAGGTCGATGCACTTGACGGTGTCCTCGGGCGCGCAGCCGACGCCGGGGCAATCCATTATCGTATGCTCAACCGCTCCAAGGGGAGCGCGGTTTGGGGCCCTAGGGTTCAGGCGGACCGCAAACTGTTCAAGGCCGAGGTTCAGCGGCTGGTCCGCGCGCAAGGGAACCTTCACCTGATAGAAGGGGAAGCGGCGGCCCTGGTTCTTACAGGCGGGCGCGTTGCCGGTCTGGAAATGGCTGATGGTGTTATCCTCAACGCTGAGCGGGTCATCCTTTGCACCGGCACGTTTCTTGGCGGCGTACTGTTTCGCGGAGAAGAGCGTTTCGAAGGTGGTCGTATCGGCGAAAACGCCGCCACCCGGCTCGCCCGGCAGCTGCGAGAAGCCGATCTCCCCATGGCACGGCTTAAGACCGGGACGCCGCCGCGGCTTGATGGTCGGACAATCGATTGGTCTGCGCTCGAAGAACAGTATTCCGACAACGAGCATTGGACCATGTCTCCGCTTACGAAGCGAAGAGCGAACGCTCAGGTTTTCTGCGGGATCACACGAACCACACATGAGGCGCACGATATTATTCGGCGCAACCTCGACCGTTCACCGCTTTTTTCGGGTGCAATAGGGGCGGCCGGTCCACGCTATTGCCCTTCGATAGAGGACAAGATCCATCGCTTTGGTGACCGCGATGGTCACCAGATCTTTCTCGAACCGGAGGGGCTCGACACCCATCTCATCTATCCCAACGGGATTAGCACTTCTCTGCCTGTCGACGTGCAACGCGACATGCTGCGCGCGATGCCAGGGCTTGAGACGGTGGAAATGGCGGTGCCAGGCTATGCGGTGGAATATGACCATATTGATCCGCGCGCATTGACACCTGACCTTCAGTTGCGCGCAATTCCCGGGCTGTATTGCGCAGGGCAGATCAATGGCACCACGGGCTATGAGGAGGCCGCTGCGCAAGGTTTGGTCGCAGGCCTTGAGGCGGCCGCCGCGCAGCTTGGCAAAAAGGCGCCCGCGCTTGACCGGTCCAACTCCTACATCGCGGTTATGATCGATGATCTGACCTTGCAAGGCGTGAGCGAACCATATCGGATGCTCACATCGCGCGCTGAATATCGCCTACGCCTGCGGGCAAATAATGCCTCTACACGCCTGACCCCACTCGGATTGGAGGTGGGTTGTATCGGTGAGGAGCGGGCAGAGTGGTTCAGGGCGCGCTGTGTTTCACGTGAAACATTGACTGAAGTGTTCAATCACCCCGTCCATTCGCGCGAGCTGGCCGATGCGGGCGTTAATGTACGCCGTGATGGCGGAGAGAAGCCCGTGGAAGAGTGGTTGCGCCATGGCGGTGTCTCAATCGAAACCATGAAGCCGTGGCTCGGTGAGCTTGATGGATTCGACATCGACTTGCTTGAGGAGATGGCCGAGGACGCGGCCTATGCCCCCTATCTGGCAAGGCAGGAAGCTGAACTGAGGGATTTGCGCGCTAGCGAAGGTTTGGCGCTCGCACCTGACTTTCCCTATGATCGGGTGCCTGGACTTTCCAACGAAATGGTCGAACGTCTGATCAAGGCTGCTCCTGTCAGCCTTGCTGCTGCAGGCCGAGTTCCCGGGGTTACGCCCGCGGCGTTATCCGCGCTCTTGGTCCATGCACGTCGTTGGCAGACCGCTGCGTGACCGCTTCCTCCATTCTCACCACCGAAGCAGAGGCCAAAGCCTATGTTGAGGGTCTGTCGACAAGCGCCAGCTTCGCTATTCTTGAACGCTACACACAGCTCCTTTTGGCCGAAAACCAACAACAGAACCTGATCAGCCGACCGAGCGAGGCAAGTTTGTGGCTTCGTCACATCGCCGACAGCGCGCAATTGCTTGAATATGTGCCTACCGAAACGGGCAACGGGCCATGGCTAGACCTTGGGACTGGGCCGGGTTTGCCGGGCCTCGTGATTGCCATCCTGCGGCCACAAACCCCTGTAGTTCTTGTGGAATCACGCAAGCGACGAGTCGAATTCCTAGAGCGCTGCGTAGAGCAGCTAGACCTTGGAAATTGCCGTGTGGAGGGCAGGCGTCTGGAACAGGTGGCACCGTTTGAGGCGAGTGTCATTTCGGCACGGGCTTTCGCTCCTCTGGAAAAGCTTCTGCGCTTATCCGCACCGTTCTCCACAAGTGCTACGCGCTACGTCTTGCCCAAAGGGCGCTCGGCAGCGCACGAGTTGGAGACTGCAAAGGCTTCGATTCGAAAAATGTTTCACGTGAAACACTCATTGACCGATGCGGATGCAGGCATCATCGTAAGCAAATAGGCGGTTCGGTGCCGGAAACGGCGCTCGATGATGGAAAAAGAGGAGCGATATGTGCTGACAATTGCGATAGCCAACCAGAAAGGCGGTGTCGGTAAGACCACGACCGCTATCAACATGGCGACCGCTATGGCGGCAACGGGCTGGCGCACTCTTCTTATCGACCTTGATCCGCAGGGAAACGCATCCACCGGCCTTGGGGTTGAGGCCGACGCGCGCGATGTGTCGAGCTATGATGTCTTGGTCGAGCAACTACCGATTTCCGACGCGACGTTTGAAACGAGCATTCCCGGGCTCGATATTGTGCCAGCAACCGTAGATTTGAGCGGGGCGGAGGTGGAACTTGTCTCGGTCGATGAGCGTACCGAGCGTTTGCGCAGCGCACTCAGCAACCACGAAGATCACGATATCTGCTTTATTGATTGCCCGCCGTCGCTCGGCCTTTTGACCCTCAATGCCCTGTGTGCGGCCGATTCCATTCTCGTGCCGCTGCAATGCGAGTTCTTCGCGCTTGAGGGGTTGAGCCAGCTGCTCCAAACGGTTGAAAGGGTGCAGCAGCTTTTCAATCCGAGACTCAATATCATTGGTGTGGCGCTCACAATGTACGATCGCCGCAATCGCCTTACCGACCAAGTTTCCGACGACGTACGCGATTGTCTCGGCGATCTGGTGTTCGAGACGGTCATTCCGCGCAACGTTCGCTTGTCCGAAGCGCCAAGTCATGGATTGCCGGCTCTCGTTTACGATCACAGTTGTGTCGGTAGCCGCGCATATATCGCCCTTGCGCGCGAACTTATTGGACGATTTCCCCCTGAAAGACAGGCAGCAGCATGAGCGCTAAACCCACTGATTCGATTGAATTTTCCGTTCCTCAACGCAAAGCCGGAGCGAGTAGAAAGAAGCTTGGCAAGGGGCTGGGCGCGCTATTGGGTGAGACGAAGCGCGAAGAGCCATTGGTTTCTGCATCGCCAGACACGGGCCCTGAGGCAAAGCAAACCTCTGCTTCTTCTCCCTCCAAAGGGGAACTACCGGCAGGATCTCCGCTGAAATCGCTTGCGGTCGCCTCGATCTCGCCCCTGCCGGGTAACCCGCGCAAGCATTTCGATGAAAAGTCGCTTGAAGAGCTCGCTGCATCAATCGCCGCGCGCGGGGTGATCCAGCCAGTCATCGTGCGTCCCAAATCCAACGGGAAATATGAACTCGTCGCAGGTGAGCGGCGCTGGCGTGCGGCGCAAAAGGCGCGGCTCCATGAAATGCCTGCGCTGGTGCGCGAGCTTTCCGACCGCGAGGTTATGGCGCTGGCTCTTATCGAGAACCTTCAGCGCGAGGATCTGAATCCGGTCGAAGAGGCAAGGGCGTATCAACGTCTGGCCGATGACGAAGGGATGACCCAGGCGGAAATCGCTCGCATGGTTGAAAAATCTCGCAGTCATGTGGCGAATATTCAACGTCTTCTGGGATTGCCCGAGGCTGTGCTCGACCTGGTTGAGGCGGGCAAGCTTTCGATGGGGCACGCCCGCGCGCTGGTTGGTCAAGAGGATGCAGCCGATCTCGCCAAGCAAGCGGTGAAGGAAAACCTTTCCGTTCGCGAGATTGAAAAGCTTGTCCGCAAGGTCGCAAGGCAGGTTGGCGCGAAAAAGGAATCCACCCCTGCGCTTCCGGTGGCGGGCGATGACGCTGATATCGTTGCTGTTCAGCGCCATCTCGAAGAGTTTTTGGGACTTAAAGTGCGAATCAAGTCCGATTCGGACCCGAGGTCGGGTGAGATTTCGATCAGATATGGGTCGCTCGACCAACTGGATCTCGTGTGTCAACGCCTAACGGGCGGCGATTTTTAACGCGAATTTCGCGCGCTCATTTTCAATAAAACACAGTTTTTTCAGTCGGTTATACAAGCGGGCCTGCAAACCTTACTTGGCTGGTAACCATACCTAAAAACGAAAGCGGAACCCGGTATTTGTACTTAGGGGCCACGAAACGGGGGCAACCCGTGTTCGGTTGGACGGTTAGGTGCAGTGATTCGTGAAGGGTCGCGAAAGTGCTTTTTCAAACCGTCCGACAACGGGAAAAAGAAGACACTTTCGGAAGGACCACTAATGACCAAGTTTCTCCGCACCGCCACGGCTGGCGTCGCACTCTTCGCAGCTGTTGGCATGGGCACTGTTGCAAACGCACAAGTCACTGAAACAGCTGACGCTCGTGCAGAAGTTCTCGCAGCCCTGCAGCTTACTAACGACGACGACCTGAACTTCGGCGCGATCATCGTGAACAACGGTTCGACCGGCGGCGACGTGACTGTTGATGCAACCGGCGTGCGCACCTGTAGCGGCGACGTGATCTGCGGCCCGGGCGCTGCTGAGCACGAAGCACTGTTCACGGTTAGCGGTGCTGCCAATACTTCGGTCGCAATTCTGCTCGAAGACGTTGCAACCAACGGCGTGACCCTTCGTCACACTGCAAACGCCGGTTCGGCAGCTGCGAACCACAACATTGAACTCGTCAACCTGACTGACAGCGCTGCTGGCGGCTACGCTTCTTTCAGCGGCAGCGAGCAGTTCGGTGTTGGCGGTCGTATCGTCCTCGACGGCAGCGAAATCGCTGGCGAGTATGTTGGCCAGTTCGACGTAACTGTCGAATACCAGTAAGCTTTTCGTGACGGCGGGCCAGCGAGCGCTGGCCTTGCTCACCAAGAGACCAGGAAAGCCGCAACCCTTACTCAAGGGCTGCGGCTTTTTCCTTATGTCGCTGCCTCGAAATGCGGGTGAGCCTTTAACCAATCTTAACCATGCTTGCTTACCACCCTTACGTGTAAATACGCGGAAGGCCTTGGTGGGTTGGGCTTCCGCACCAGGGAGCCAATACAACTATGTTTCTCAAACCATTGCGAAATCTTACGACTATCGCCGCAAGCTTTGCCGCCTTTGGTGCGCTTTCCATTGCCACCCCTGCGCATGCCCAAGGTGACCTTCTCGTCGCACCGACACGTGTGATCCTCGACGGATCGCGCGGGACCGAGGTGATCTTGAGTAATATCGGAGCTGACGAGGCAACCTACCGCATTGGCCTTGAGCTGCGACGCATGACCGACAACGGCCGCCTTGAGCCGGTTGAAAAGGTCGATGCCAACGACACCGAAGAGGCCGCGCTCGGTATGATCCGTTATGCTCCGCGCCGCATCAGCCTTCCCCCCGGCCAGCCTCAATCGGTACGCCTTTCTGCGCGTCCCGGTGCCGAACTGCCCGACGGGGAATACCGCGTGCACATGTCATTCAAAGCCATCCCGCGCCCGACCGAAGTGACCCAGGAGGACACCCAGGCCGAGGGGGTCACGCTGCGTCTTATCCCGATCTATGGCATCACCATTCCGATCATTGTCCGCCACGGTGATGTTGAGGCGCAGGTCGCTTTGACACAGCCTTTGATCGTTCAAGGTGAGAAAGGACCGGAGCTTGCCCTGTCGATTGAGCGCGCCGGCGAAAGCTCGACCTATGGCGCTCTCAGCATCGTGAAACCGGGCCTGCCTGATCCGATCGTTCTTGCTGGCGGCATCGCGGTTTACCCCGAAATCGGCTCGCGCGAGGTGCGCATCAATCTGACCGAAGAGCAGGCGGCGCTTTTGCGGGGGCCTGCGCGGATTGAATACCGCGAGCTTGAAGAGAAGGGCGGCGCCCTCATCGCTGCTGTCGACGGAGTGATCGGCTAAACGCTGATCGCCAGAACCCGGAAATTTCCGGGACGCTTCCGATGAAAACTATCTTTCGCCAACGAATCCTGAGCGTCGCTGCGGTCACCGCAGCGGCGCTTGGCTCGTTTGCGATTGCGAGCCCTGCCAAAGCACAAACCTCTCAAACGTCAGCGCCTTCGCAGGGCTGGCAGGCGAATGACGACGACTTTCTCTTCCTTCAGATGCGGGTCAAGAACCACCGGCTGAATCTGGACGTTCGTGGCTATCAAACCGATCGCGGTGTGTGCCTTGACCTCGCGGATGTGATCCAGACGCTCGACCTGCCTGTGCGGATTGATAAAAAGTCGCGCCGCGCAACTGGCTGGTTGTTCGCAGAGGATCAGGAGTTCACGATTGATCGCGAAGCCAATACAGTACAAAACGTGAACACTGGTGAAGCGCCGCTCGCCAAGGATATTTACGACACGCCCGAAGGGTGGTGCGTCGACACTGATGCCTTGTCGCGGTGGTTTGGCGTGACTTTCAAGCCCGATCTGTTCAACGCGGCGGTGCGGATCGAATCGGAGACCGACCTTCCGTTCATGCAGGCGATCGAGCGACGCAAACGGGCCGAGCGCATCCGTCCGCGAAATGTCAGCTTTGACCTGTCGCAATACCCCTCGTCGAAGATGGAATATCGGTCCTGGCGCACGCCGTCTGTTGATGTGGTGGTGGATGCCGAGGCGCGCACCAGCACTGGTGTAGGCGGCAGGGTCGAATTTCTCGCCGCCGGCGAGGCGCTGGGGGCCAGTTACACCGCCAGGATCGGGACAGACAATCAGTTCAATCCGCGTACTTTGCGGGTGCGCGCCTATCGCAGCAATGAAGAAGGGGGCCTGCTCGGACCGCTTGACGCCACTGACGTTGCCGTGGGTGATGTTGAAACCGTTCCGGGCCGCCTTGTCGGCCAAACGGGTGTCGGGCGCGGCGCGTTTATCACCAACCGGCCTCTGGGCCAGACATCGCGTTTTGCCACCACGGTCCTGCGCGGCACGCTGCCCTCGGGTTGGGATGCAGAGCTTTATCGCAACGGCCAGCTGATCGCCTTCCAGCAATCGCGTCCTGATGGCCGATATGAATTCCTCGATGTGGACCTGTTCTTTGGCCGCAACGACTTTGAAATCGTGCTTTACGGCCCGCAGGGGCAAATTCGTCGTGAGCGATCCTCCTTACCGGTGGGTATGAACCAGATCGAGCCGGGCGAAACGCAATATTGGGCCGGAATCCTTCAGGAAAACCGCGACCTTATTCAATTGCGTTCGGCTGGCCAGCAGACCGAGCAGAACTGGCGCTGGGGCGGGGGGCTCGAACGGGGGCTCAGCAAGCGAACCAGCATCGGTTTCGGCGTCCATAATCTCGTGCGGAACGAGGACCGTTACACCTACGCCGAGGCGGCGTTAACACATGCCCTGCCTTTCGCTCAGCTCGAGCTCGCCGCTGCGCACGAATTCGGCGGGGGGCTTGTCACCAATCTCAACACACTGGGCAGGGTTGGTGACGTCAACTTTGGCACCAATGCGCGCGTGTTCTTCGGCAATTTTCGCGGCGAGTTTGGCGAGAACGAGTTTAAATACACCGGAGGGGTCAATTTCTCGACTTCGTTGCGGATGGGACGGCTGTCCTTGCCCATGCAGGCCGCGTTCAATCACGCCAAGCGGCGAAATGGCGATTCCGTCAACACGCTGAGTGCGGTGACCTCGGTCACAGCGGGGCGGCTTGCGGTTTCGGCGCAACTTTTCCATGAAAAAGACAGCGGACGTCCCGCCAATGACCGGACTGAACTCAACCTTCTGGTCAACCGTCGCTGGCGCGATGTGAGATTGCGCGGAAATGTGAATTTCCGTCTGGCAGGACAGGATAAGGGGTTCGATACGGCCACGGTGCGCCTTGAAACCGATCTTGGCGAGCGCGGGACGCTTCAGGGTGACCTCGAATACACGGCTGATATCGACGAATTCCGGTTGAACGCGGGCTATACCCACCGTTTCAAGGAGCTTTCCTTGCGCGGAGACGCGTTTGTTACCTCACGCGGGGCGGTGGGCGTCGGCATACAGGCCGCCTTCAGCCTTGGACCCGATCCGACGGGCGGTATTCGCGTGTCGGGCAACAAGCTTGCCCGCAATGGTCAGGCGGCGGTGACCGTTTACAGGGACGACAACGCCAACAATCGCCGCGATCCGGGCGAACAATTGCTCGAAAATGTCATGGTCGAAGCGGGCCTTCGCAGCACGGACGCGGTTACGGGCACGAACGGCACCGCGATGGTCGATGAACTGCGGCCTTTCCGTCCTGTGCTGGTCGGAATTGATGAAAGCTCGCTCGAAGACCCGTTCCTCGCGCCCGCATCCAAGGGCATCGTGATTACTCCGCGTCCGGGCGTGGTGGCACAAATCGAGCTTGCGATTTCCCCCACCGGAGAGGTTGAAGGCTCGCTCCTCAGCACCGCGGGTGTCGAACAACCCGGTGTTCGCCTTGAATTGATTGACGATCGCGGCGCGGTCGCTGCGGAAACCGTGAGCGAGTTCGATGGCTTCTTCCTGTTCCAGCGCGTGCCATATGGCCAATACCGTTTGCGCGTGTCGAAAGACGCGGCCACCACACTTGGCGTTGAGCCGAGCCTTGCGATGCGCAATGGAAGCACCCAGTTCACGATCGGCAATGACAATGACGTTGTGCGCTTTGGCACGGTCAAGCTCACCGCGCGTCGAGTGCGCGAACAAAAAGGGCCTCAAGACGTCGAAGTGATCGCAGCGGTGCGATCACCATAAACGACTGAAATCAATTACCTTTGATGTAGACCGGAGCCGCTTTGACCGGGCGCGGCGCAGTTTTGATCGGGCGCGGTGCCGGCAGTGGTGCAGGGGCCGGGATCTGGCGGGTTGCGCCAGGGACGACCTCTTCGCGAACTGTCTCGCGCACGATCACACGACGCCGCTGCTGATACTCCACGGGGACATAGACCACCTGTTGTGGCGGCGCGTAGTAGTACTGCGGCGCTGCATAAACAGGGGCGGCATAAACAGGAGCGGCGTGAACCGGAGCGGCATAAACAGGTGCGGCATAAACAGGTGCGGGAATGCTGCGCGTGGCAAAGTGACCGCCATGCGCATGTTGAGTGAGATAGCCGTCGAGCGCGGCCTCGCAGTCATATTCGCCGCGATCATTGCGCCCGCCGCCGATGAGGCTGCCGAGAAGGGCGCCGCCAAGGCCACCGACCCCTGCGCCAAGGAGCGTGCCGCCAAGACGTTCGCTATCAAATGCGCGGTTTCCGATGATCCCGCCCGCGACAGCGCCGAGAAGGCCGCCGATGATCCCGCCCTTTTCTTTGCCGCTGCTACCGCGCGTGCGATCCTCGCATTCCTCGATCCAGTCCTCGCGTGAGAAGACTTGTGCTGCGGGAGCATAGCCATAGGGTTGGCCGTAGCCAGCCTCGCCGTATTCACTGCTGTATCCGTCGCTATATTCGCCCCCGTATTCGCCCCCGTATTCGCCACTGTATGCGGTCGCTTGCCCTGCAGTGTGCGCCGCCGGCATGGCTGCGCGCTCGATCCGGCGGGTGCGTGTAATGGTTTCCACTCCGTCAGGGCCCACCGTTGTGACGGCTCCTGTGTCTGAGCGGTAGGTGTCGTTCACCCGATTCGCAGGGACCGGCGCTGTGCGCAGATCAGAGGGAAGCGCGCTGGCCTCCTGTGCGCCCATCGGTTCGATATCCGGCAGGGACGGCAAGGTGTTCTGGGCGCTGAGCGCAGTCGGGAGCGTAAGGCTGGCCGCGATAAGACCAAAGCTGGTGAGTTGGATGCGCGTCATTGGTATTCCCTTCCTGTACCGCCCGCGCTCGCGTTCCGGTGACGACTCGCAAGGGGACGGCTGGCAATTATGCTTAGGAAATCGTTACCATTGTGCAGGGGTGCGCTCCAAATCGTCAGATGCACCGTGTCTCGAAACGGGGCGACTCTCGGTGCGATAATGAGCGATCGGGTGGGCCAGGCTTTCCGGGCCTGCGGTTCAGAGACGCGAGGCGAGAAGTGCGGCGAGCGCCTCGATCCCGGCGGCGTCTTCGGCATCGAAGCGCGAAGTGCGCGGGCTATCGAGGTCGATCACCGCGATAACGGCGCCATCACGCACCACCGGCACCACGAGTTCGGATTGGCTTGCCGCGTCGCAGGCGATGTGGCCGGGAAAAGCGTGGACATCGTCAACCAATTGCGTCTCACCCGATGACGCCGCCTCACCGCATACACCCTTGCCCAAAGGGATACGGATGCACGCCGGGCGGCCGTTAAAAGGGCCAAGCACAAGCTCGTCCGCGCCCGATGCGTTGGTGCCCATTCGATAAAAGCCTGCCCAATTCAGCTCTGGCAAAAACTCCCACAGGAGGCTTGCGACATTGGCCATGTTTGCGACCGCATCGGGCTCTCCGGCGGTGAGCGCATCTGCCGCCTCGCACAATTGCTGATAGACCTCCGGTTTCGAGGCCGTCGCATCGGGTTTAAAATCGAACATCGCATTTCCTATAGGGGCATCTGCCTCAGTACCTGGCCAAAGCTCACTCTAAGCTTGCGGGGGGCAGCAGCAGGTCTTATTTCGCTCCATATGAGTATTGTTCGCAAGGTCGCAATCGGTTTGGTCGTTTTTCTCCTGATCGCAGGAGCAGCGCTGTTCTTTCTTTCAAGAGGGGATACCGCCGATAAAGACTTTGCCTCGGTAACCGGCACCGATCCGGTGCTCGAAGACCCCAATGCGGAAAGCATTCCGACGGTCAATATCGCAAAGCCCGTCGGCTGGAACGAGGGTGAGGCACCGCAGGCGCCCGAAGGCTTTACCGTCACCCGTTTTGCCGAAGGGCTCGATCATCCGCGGGTACTATACACACTTCCCAATGGCGATGTTCTGGTGACGCTCACCCGCGCACCCGAGCGCCCCTCCGATGCCGAGGATGAGGGGTTCTTTGACAGCGTCCGCAACTGGATTGCCGATATGCTCTTTGCACGAGCAGGCGCGGCGGGCCCGTCGGCCAATCAAGTGGTGCTGCTGCGCGACCGGGACGGCGACGGAGTTGCCGATATTCAGGAGGTGCTTCTCGACGCGGACGCAGGGATGGATTCGCCTTCGGGTATCGCGTGGAATGAGGGCACTCTTTACATCGCCAATCACGACGCGGTGCTTGCCTTTGACTACGAGCTGGGTTCAGCCACCGTCAGCGGTGAAGCGCGCAAGCTGATGGATCTGCCGCCGGGCGGGGGCCACTGGATGCGCAATATCAAGGTTCACCCCGATGGTGACCGCATGTATGTCGCGGTCGGCTCTGTTTCCAATGTCGGGGAGCAAGGCATGGCCATCGAAGAAGGCCGCGCGATGATCCACGAGCTTTCGCTCACAACCGGAGAGGCGCGACCCTATGGCGTCGGCCTCAGAAACCCTAACGGCCTCGATTTCAGCCCCTGGTCAGGCGAACTTTGGACCACCGTGAACGAGCGCGATATGCTCGGCTCCGACCTCGTGCCCGACTATCTCACCAATGTCCCTGTTGGCGTGAATTACGGCTGGCCCTGGGTGTATTACAAGAACACGCTCGACCGCCGGGTCAAAGCGCCGCGTCCGCGGTTCCTGATCGAATACACGCGTTATCCCGAATTTGCTTTGGGCCCGCACGTTGCCGCGCTTGGCCTTGTTTTCACCAAGGAAGGCCACCGCATGGGCGCAGATTATGCGAGCGGGGCCTTTGTCGCGCAGCACGGCTCGTGGAACCGCAAGCCTGCTTCGGGTTATGACGTGGTCTATGTCGACTTTGACGAATTCGGCAATCCGGTGGGCAAGCCTGTCCCGCTGCTCACCGGCTTTTTGAACGAGGACGGCACCACCAAAGGGCGTCCGACATGGGTCGAGTGGGCAAGCGATGGTGCGCTTCTGGTTTCAGACGACACGGCGGGCATCATCTGGCGCGCTTTCAATCCGGGAAGCCAGGCGGGAGCAGGGATCGCGGAGCTTGAGGGCGAATCGCTGCCGCCAATCCGCGAACTGGTCGATCCACGCGCAGCTTTTGAAGAAGATTATTTGCGCACGCAGAGCCAGTAAGGCTCGTCAGAGCGCGAGGCCGGCGGCCCCTGCCACTTCGCAGGCGAATTGATAGGCGGTGCGGCCGGACCGGTTGCCACGCGCAATCGCCCATGCGTTCGCCTCTTCCTCGCAGAACTCGAGCCCGAGTGGCTGGGTATAGCTGCGGACAATCTCGAGATAGGTCGCCTGATCGCACGGGTGGAAGGCAAGCGTCAGTCCGAAACGGTCGGCAAGCGCCAGCGCATTGTCGCGCTCATCGCGTTCGTGCAGGTCAGCAGGGCGGGTTGCCTGCCGCTCGACAATGGCGCGCCGGTTCGATGTCACCGCAACGCGGATGTTGACCGGGCGACCCAAGGCCCCGCCATCCAGCAGGCTGCGCAGCGCCAGATTGCCCTGCAGGTCACCTTCATCAAAGCCGAGATCGTCGATGAACAGGACAAAAGCGCGAGGGACCTTGGCGAGCGCCTCTATCAATTGCGATATGCGCGCAAAACCGCTCGCATCGGCTTGAACGAGTGCGATTTCGCGCCCGCTTTGTTGAAGGTCGCCGATTGAGGCGCGGATAAGCGCGGATTTGCCCATACCGCGCGCCCCCCACAGCAGCATATCATGCGAGGCAGCACCCGAACTCAACCGGTCAAGATTGCGCTGCACCGCATCTTTTTGCGCATCGATCCCGCGCAGACGTTCGAGGTAGAGCGCGTCCAATTCCTCCAGCGCGTGCGCGCCTTCCCCCGACCAGAGATAGG
Source organism: Qipengyuania sp. S6317L1 (assembly GCF_023015615.1). Taxonomy (GTDB): domain Bacteria; phylum Pseudomonadota; class Alphaproteobacteria; order Sphingomonadales; family Sphingomonadaceae; genus Erythrobacter. Next base: position 1,116,126 of record NZ_JALKAJ010000002.1, read on the forward strand.
CGGGGTGGCTGAGCCAATCGACGCCTCGCTCAGGCTCAGGCGCTAACCGTTCAAGCGCGGCGGCGATCCGCTCCAGAGCCTCGCTTTTCCTGCTCATCCAGCCAGTGCTTCGGGCGACACCGCATAAAGGTCTTGCGAACCAGCGGTCGCGCTCGCCTTGAGCCCTGCGGCCTCTGGCACAATGCGATCGAGGAAGAAGCGCGCGGTGACCGGTTTGATCCCGGCAAGCGACGGAGAGGCGCCATCGGCAACCGCTTTGGCCTGCTTCATCAACTGCCAGCCCGCCACCGCAACCGCGAACATGGTGGTGAAGGGGACGCTGCCGGCAAGTTTGTCATCAAGGCTCGCTTCGCCTTGCATCCATTCGGCGATGCCAAGGCATTCGCGCGCGAGGCCCGCCAGTTGAGGCTCCTCTGCGGCATCTTTTGCAATGTCGCGCAAAAGCCCGAGCAACGCCTCGCCCCCTTCAAGGCCGAGTTTGCGGGTCACAAGGTCAGCGGCCTGAATACCATTGGTGCCCTCGTAAATCGGGGCAATGCGCGAATCGCGCCAGTGCTGCGCCGCGCCGGTTTCTTCGACAAAGCCCATGCCGCCGTGGATTTGAACGCCAATGCCGGCGACTTCGACGCCGACATCTGTGCCCCACGCCTTAAGCAGTGGGACAAGCACCTCGGCGCGTGCTGCCGCTGACGCATCGCCCAGAGTGCCGCGGTCGACTCGCCCTGCGCAATAATAAAGCAGCGCACGCGCGCCTTCGGTAAGGGCCTTCATGCGCAGGATCATGCGGCGCACATCGGGGTGTTCGATAATCGCCACCGGGGTCTTGTCAGGAGAGCCAGCGCGCACCGACTGCACCCGGTCCACCGCATAGGCGATCGCCTGCTGTGTTGCGCGTTCGCCGATTTGCACGCCCTGGTTGCCGACATTGATCCGCGCATTGTTCATCATCGTGAACATGCAGGCGAGACCCTTGTTCTCGGCGCCGACCAGTTCGCCAATGCAATTGTCATTGTCGCCGTAAGACATGACGCAAGTGGGCGAGGCATTGATGCCAAGCTTGTGTTCGAGGCTGACCGGGCGAAGGTCGTTGTGGGGTCCGAGCGAACCGTCGGCGTTCACGTGATACTTCGGCACCACGAAAAGCGAGATCCCGCGCGAACCCTCTGGCGCACCGGGAAGGCGGGCCAGCACCAGATGGATGATGTTTTCCGCCAGAGTGTGATCGCCCCAGGTGATGTAGATCTTCTGGCCCTTGATCTTGTATTTGCCCGCGTGCTCCCCTTCGGTGATCGGTTCAGCGGTTGAACGAAGCGCGCCCACATCGCTGCCCGCGGCAGGTTCGGTAAGGTTCATTGTTCCCGACCACTTCCCGCTTACAAGGTCCGGCAGGTAGAGCGATTTTTGCGCGTCGGTCCCATGATGGTCCAACGCCTCGATCGCGCCCACCGACAGCATCGGCAGAAGGCTGAACGCCATGTTTGCCGCGCCCAGGTTCTCTAACACATTGCACGAAAGCGTGAAGGGCAGGCCCTGTCCGCCAAACTCGGTCGAGCTGCCGATCGAATTCCATCCCTGCTCGACATATCCCTCATACGCTTCCTTGAAGCGGTCAGGCAGTCGCACCACGCCGTTTTCAAGTTTCGCGCCTTCAAGATCGCCAATGCGATTGAGCGGCGCAAATTCACCGGCAGCAAATTGCCCGACACCCTCGACAATCGCCTCGACCAGATCGCTTTCGGCAGCTGCGAACTTTTCGCTTTGCGCGAGGTCTTCGATCCCGGCGTTAACGCGGATGGCGAGCAATTGGTCCTGGGTGGGGGGTGTGTAAGGGGTCACTGGAGCTGGTCCTGTTTTTGAAAGTGTGCTTGGCAAGTTTGCGCATCAGATATAGCGCGAGAGCATGGCTCGCAAGAACGTTACGGAACAGCTAGCGCCCACGGATGAAGGACTCGCCCGCGCGGCGCAGATCCTGGAGGCGGGCGGGCTCGTCGCTGTGCCGACCGAAACGGTTTACGGCCTTGCCGCGCGCGCCGATAGCGCGGAAGCGGTCGCGGGGATATATGCGGCCAAGGGGCGGCCAAGCTTCAACCCGCTGATCGTTCATGTGAAAGACCTCGATCAGGCAGAGCGATTAGCCCTTTTCGACGAACGCGCGCGTGATCTGGCGCGGCGGTTCTGGCCGGGTCCTTTGACGCTGGTGCTGCCCATGCGCGAAGATGCGAAGCTGGCAAAAGCGGTGAGCGCCGGCCTTCCCACGATCGCACTGCGCAACCCTGCGCATCCGGTTATGCAAGCCCTGCTTGATCGGATCGACTTCCCGCTGGCCGCTCCTTCCGCCAATCGCAGCGAAGAGGTAAGCCCGACGCGCGCGGAGCACGTGATTGCTTCGCTTGGGGAGCGTTGCCCAGCGGTGATTGCTGGCGGGCCGACGAAAGCCGGGCTCGAATCGACGATCATAGCCCTGCGAGGAGAAAGGCGTCTTGGCGGCGGGTGGAACCTTTTGCGGCCCGGACCGATCACGAGGGAAGCGCTTGAGCAAGTGCTTGGCCCTGAAACCTCGCATGAAAAGGACAAGGTCGAAGCGCCCGGCCAAACCCCGCGCCACTATTCTCCGGGCAAGCCGCTGCGACTGAACGCCCAAGAAGTTGCGCGAGACGAGTTTTTCATCGGGTTCGGAGAGATCGCCGGTGACTGCACCCTTTCGCCGCAAGGTGACCTTTCGGCAGCCGCGGCCAATTTGTACGATTGCCTTCACCAGGCCGCTGCCTCGCACAGGCCCCGCATTGCCGTGGCTCCCATTCCGGAAAGCGGCATAGGCCAGGCGATCAACGACCGGCTGAAACGCGCGGCTACCCGGTCCTAGTTTGGCCGGTTTCAGTCAGGCCGGTCCTAGTCCGGCTCATAAGGCACCTGTGGCAAAAGCTCTTCGATTTCCTGATGGGTTTCCCGTGCCTCACTACAGGCGCGGTCATCGCCATCATAGCAGTCCTCGCGCTGTCGCTCATACTGTCGCTCGAGCTTGCCGAGGCGTTCCTCGCGGCGGCGGATTTCTCGACCCCGCTTTTCATCCGCTTCGGACTGGCTGGTGGTCGCAAGGTCAACCGCCTTGGCCCCGACCCGTACCGGCGCGGTCACGATATTGGCCGCCGTTCTGGCAAGACAACCCGAAAGGGTGAGCGAGGCGGTGGCGAGCGCCACGGCGAGAATTGGAGTCATGCGCATGAGCGCAAGTGTCTCTCAAGCTGACCGATCACGCAAGTCAGGGATAATCTGGGGCCCGCGCCGACCGCATCCGCTCTAGGATTTGGTGCCATTCGGACAGTTGAGCGATCCCGACCCCATCGAACTTTCCTCGCAGGTCGCCGTGCCTTCGACATGAACGTTGCCCGACCCCATGATCGAGGCTCCGACCACCCCGTCCGATTTGAGGCGTGCATTGCCCGAACCGGCAATGGCGACTTCGACATAATCGGCCTCGAGGTCCTCCAGATCAGCGTCTCCGGACCCTCCAACATTGATGCTGAGATTCTTTGCTGTGCCCGAAGCCATGACCGAGCCCGACCCGCCGATGTTGATATCGAGCGAAGTGGCGGTGAGTGTGCCGAGACTGGCGATGCCTGACCCGCCAAGGTTGACATCGAGCGCGGTGACGGTCGCGTCGCCGCCGGTGAATTTACCTGATCCCAGGATAGAAACCTCGGCCGACTTTGCCAGCGTCTGCGTTTCCATGCTTCCGCTTCCGGTGATGACAAGCTCCTTGGGCGCTGCGGGCAAAGTGACGCGGATGGTGGCCTGATCGCTATCGTCCAGAAAACTATCATCGCGGGTGATGCCAAGGACATTGCCATCAAGCACGAATCGCACCGCTTCTTTTGCCTCGTCGCTTCCCTCGACGGTGATTTCGAGAGCGTCGCCCTTGGTCAGATAAACCTTGTCAGAGCCTGCAAGTGTCACTCCGCTCGGCGCTGCGCCTGTGAGTTCGATCTCGCTCAGGGGCACGCCTTTTTCGCCATTGATCGTGACATCCATGTCAAAACAGGCCGCAAGTCCAAGTGTCAAAGGGGGCACTGTCAGAAGGGCGAGGGTTTTGCGGGGCATCAAGGACATTCATCATCTCCACCAGTGATCGTGCGTATTACTTATATAATACACCATCACTGCAGTGGCAAGTTTGCAGGATGCTCCAGCCATGGCCAGCGCAAAAGAAAAGGGCCGCCCCAACGGACGGCCCTTTCATTGTCGAGATCGCGGACGATTACGATTCGTCGTCATTGTTCTCGTAATATTGCGGAGCATGTTCGCGCAGCACATCGAGGATCTTCTCAAGCGCGGTTGCCTCATCGGTTTCTTCCATCGCGGCCAGTTCGCGCGCGAGGCGGCTGGATGCGGCTTCGAAGATTTGCCGTTCGGAATAGCTTTGCTCTGGCTGGTCGTCCGGACGGAAAAGGTCGCGAGTGACTTCTGCGATAAGAACAATCTCACCGGAGTTGATCTTCGCTTCATACTCCTGCGCACGGCGTGACCACATGGTGCGTTTAACCTTGGGTTTGCCTTTGAGCGTTTCCATCGCCTCTTTGAGGGTCTTGTCGCTGGAAAGCTTGCGCATGCCGATCGATTCAACCTTATTGGTTGGCACGCGCAGGGTCATGCGCTCTTTTTCAAAGCGAAGGACATACAGCTCAAGCTGCATGCCAGCGATTTCTTCATTCTGGAGTTCAATGACACGGCCAACGCCGTGCTTGGGGTAAACAACATAATCGCCAACAGTGAAGGCGGGCGCATTGCTTGCCATGCGTATTCCTTTCTTGCGGCCGCCAGCGGTTACCTAACCTTGACACAGATTGGGCGTGAGCGTCTTGTCAGTCAGCATCCCTTTCGAATCGAAGCGGAAGCCGCCAAAAAACATGCCTCAGTCTGTTATTGCTGGTGTGTGGCCTTTCTGATTCGCACATGCCGAAGCCGCACTCCGGAGAGGGCAAACGGTTCGGTCGCATCATTATATAGCATATCCGCAACAAAATTGCGAATCGCGCCGAATCAATTTGGCGTGCGGCGTGTCTCGGCTGCAATAAATGCGCCCAGAAGCAGCAGATATGCGCTCAGGAATAACCAGGTGAGCAAGACAACAATCGCGCCGAGCGAACCATAGGTTGCGTTGTAGCTTCCGAAATTCGAAACATAAAAGCCAAACCCGATGCTCGCCAGCATCCAGCTGATGCCGAATGGCAAGGCCCCGCGCACGGCTTCGGACAGGGATACATCGTCGACATTGGGGACGATGCGATAGGCGAGCATGGCTCCGGCGGTTCCCGCAATTGCGATCACGAGATATGTGCCTGCGCTTCCTGCACCCTCGGGAATGACAAACGTGGTCATGGATATGGTGGCGGCGACCAGTCCCATCGCCCCAAGCGCGCCGATGGTGATGCACAGCGCGAGCGCATTGGCCTTGACCAGGCCTCGGCCTTCCTGCGCGCCGAAAGCGACATTGAAAGCCGTGATCACCGATCCCGCCGCAACACGGGCGCTGAACAGCGCCGCTACGATAGCGAGAATCAGGCCGAGATCTTCGGCCTCGGTGCGATCCTTTGTGATTGCCTCAAGCTGATCGACCATGAGCGCGCCAGCAGAAGCCGGCAGCGTCGACACAAGTGTTTGTGCGTGTGTGGCAACCGTTTCGGGCTGCGCAATTACGCCGTATGATAGCACTCCTGCGATCAGCAGGGGCACGAATGACAAGAAGGCGTAAAATGCAATACCGGCGGCAAGCAGACTGGCATCCTGGGCCTGCGCTCTGGTCCATGCCGATTTGAGGGCGTCTGTATAGGAAGGCATATCTTCCCAAGGTTTGAAAGGCGGCACGGTTCCTGAAACTGCGATCAATAGCGCAAGAATTTCAGTCCCCTTCGCTCAAACGACCTTGGTTCTAGTCGCCTTCTCCGGGCGCTTCGCTGAAGTATTTTTCAAACTTGCCCTCTTGGCCCTTGAAGTCGTCTGCATCTGCAGGCGGTTCTTTCTGGCTGGTGATGTTGGGCCATTCAGCGGAGAATTTGGTGTTGAGCTCGAGCCATTTTTCGAGCCCGTCTTCTGTATCGGGCAGAATCGCTTCGGCGGGGCATTCGGGTTCACAAACGCCGCAATCGATGCACTCTGCCGGGTTGATGACCAGCATGTTCTCGCCCTCGTAGAAGCAGTCCACCGGACACACTTCCACACAGTCGGTGTATTTGCATTTGATGCAGTCATCGGTGACGACGTAGGTCATTTCCAACAGGTCTTTCTATTTGTCGAGCGAATGCAAAACGGCTTGACAGGAATCATGCGTTTCGCGCTGCTAGTGGCAAGAGGGGCCAATGGTCAAGGTCCCGCCTGGTTCCCGGTTCAAACGAGTAATCAGGCCCCGCGTGTGTATTCGATATAATACGCCTTTGCTTGCGCTGCGGATGTGCGGCGGGTCGGCAGCGCCTGAATCTCGACGATCCGCACCTCACCTCCGACAACAAGCGTCAGCACATCGCCAATAGCAATATTTTCGCTCGCACGGGTCACATGCTTTCTATTGCGCCGTAAAGATCGCCCTTCGATCATCGCGCGCGCTGCCGAGCGGGTGCGGGCAAAGCGGAGGTAAACGAGCAGCCGGTCGAGCCGTAAGGTCTCTTTTGCCGCATTCGCGCCAGCGCCCGTTTCCACCATCAGCGCCTCATGGTTTCAGAAGGTCCGCGAGCTTGTCAAAAGCACCGCCTGCGCGTGCGGGACCGAAATCGGGCTCGTTCTGGCGCTGGTTGCGGTTGTTTCCGCCGCGCTTGGCGTTCTGGCCTTTGGGTTTCCCGCCCTTGCCGTGTTGAGGCTTGCCGCTCTTGCCGGGTCGCTTGCCCTGGCTGTTCCCCTTACCCTGTGCGCCCTTGCGATTGTCACGCCGGTCATCGCGTCTGTTGTTGCGTTCACCTACACGCTTGGGCCGCCAGCTCCAGCTATCGGGCTGGAGCGGGCCGTGGGCGCCTTCGGCCAGAGGTTTGGGGCGCTGCACGCGGAACCCTGCGCTACCAAGCAGGCGGCGCGCGTTTTCTTCTTCAAGTCCGATGGACACAGGAAGCGCGAGGTCGAGCGCAAACCTGGCATTGCGAGGGCTTGCGCTCTTTTTCGGCGGCTGGGGCCTGGTTTGCTTGGGCGTGTCTGCCTGTTCGCTCGCGGTTTCCTTGTTGGCCTCTGGCGCTGCAGGCTCTTTGCCATTTTCGGCCTCGGGCGCCTCGGTCTTCGCCACCTCGGTTTTTGGTGTCTCGTCCTTCGGTGTCTCGTCCTTCGGTGCCGCGTCCTTCGGTGCCGCGTCGCTCACTGCTTCCGGCGCTGCAGGAGCGGCGGGCGCTTCGCCCGCTTTGGCGCGGGTGTCGAAGGCGGCGCGCAGGATCTTCTCTGCCAGATCGACCCGAATCACCTGATTGCCTGCCATGCGGTATCCTGCCGGCACTTGCTTGGTGTCGCTCAGCACGGGCAGCATCGCTTCTTGCAGCGGGCGCTCATCAAGGCCGAGCGCATGAAGCAACTGGCGCGGGGCCGGCTTCAACAGATCGCGGGCAAAAATGTCGAGCGCGCCAAAGGTCACGCCAAGCTTGCGCAAGAAGGGCCGCATTTCCTTGGGAAGATGCTCAAGTCCTGCTTTTTCCCGCGCCACGACGCCGCGCGCATCGATCAATGTCACCAGCAAGGCGCGCGCCTGGCTTCCGGCATTGGGATCGGTCGCGGCCTCTGACAGCTTGCGCAATGGCTCCAGCGGAGCGAGCTTATCTTGCAGCCAGGCCAAGAGCCCGGCCTCCAGCTTTTCGCGCGCAGAATCGGGCACGGCGGAAATTTCACGCGGGAAGGTCAGGCGAGGGGTCCCGAAATCGTCGGGAATCGCGATTTCAGCGATGACCATGTCCTGCCACTGGATTGTGCCGGCCTTGATCTCAAGATCGTCCAATCCGGCTGCGAGCAATTGTTCGGCGCGCTGCGACAGGATGCCGGGCAGCGCCTTTTCGCCTGCCGACAGCAGCATCTTGCGTTCGCCAAGCCCGGCCTGCGGGTCAACGGTGAAACGGAAACCGTCAAGTCTGCCGATGGTTTCGCCCTCGACACTCACCCTTCCATCAGGTTCGAGCGTTACGGGTAGCGATGCGCCATCTTGCCCCAGAGATTTCATCAGTATTGCAGTCCTTCGGTTCACAAATCGTTCGGTGAGGCGCGCGTGTAGCGCATCAGATAGCCTTGCTTCCACCCCCCTTGCGCGCGCGGCCATTTCATCGCGGGCAAGCACCCAGTCGGGTCGCTGGCAGATATAGGCCCACGACCGGATCGCGGCTATCCGTCCCTGAAGCGTGTCGATATCGCCGCCCGTCCGGTCGAGTTCGGCGATGCGCGCGGCGACAAAGTCCGCGCCCAGATACCCTTCGCGCAAATCCTGCCACAGTCTTGCGACAAAGCGAGAGTGCGGGTCGACGCCCAGTTGCCGGAAGTCGGGAAGCGAGCAGGCTTCCCAGAACCGGCGCACGCTTCCGTGCCCCTTGACCGTATCTGCGATGGGTTCGCTTGCAAGGCGCTTGAGCACGGCGAGGTCAATCGCCTCGGGGGCCGCCTTCAACACGTCACCTTGAGGCTTCGCTTCGAGGTCGCCGATCAGCACATCGAGCGTCGCAAAGCGCGGTTCGGCCTCGCGCCAGAAAAGCTTGGTGAGAGGTGCGAATTTATGCTCCTCGATCGCGTATATCTCTTCCTCGGAAAATTCGAGCGGCGCGCCTGAGCGGCTGCCCCCGCCTGTGAGCACACCGAAGCTGCCGTCGGTCTGGTGGCGGCCTGCGCGCCCTGCAATCTGCGCCATCTCGGACGGGGTCAGGCGGCGTTTCCTGCGTCCGTCAAACTTGGTGAGCGCGGCAAAAGCCACGTGGTGCAGGTCGAGATTGAGCCCCATGCCAATCGCATCGGTCGCAACGATGTAGTCGACCTCGCCGTTCTGAAACAGTTCGACCTGTTTGTTGCGCGTCTCCGGCGACAAGGCACCCATCACCACCGCCGCGCCCCCGCGAAAGCGGCGCAGCGCCTCGGCCATGGCGTAAACCTGCTCGGTCGAGAAGGCGACCACGGCGCTGCGCGGGGGAAGCCGCGAAAGCTTGCATTCGCCCGCATGACTCAATGTCGAGAAACGCGGACGCTCAACCATTTCGGCGCCGGGGATCAGCTTTTTGACGATGGGTTCAAGCGTCGCCGAACCGAGAATCATCGTCTCTTCGCGACCGCGGGCGTGCAGCAAGCGGTCAGTAAAAATATGCCCGCGCTCAGGATCAGCGCCAATTTGCGCCTCGTCGATGGCGACAAAGGCGTGGGGGCCGTTCTTGCCCATGCCAAGACGGTCCATCGCTTCCATCGTGCAGCAGAAATAGCGCGCGCCCGGCGGCTCAATCCGCTGTTCTCCGGTGATGAGCGCCACTGCATCATCGCCCTTGATCGTGCGCACCCGGTCATACACCTCGCGCGCCAGCAAACGCAGCGGAAAGCCCATCATGCCGCTGGAATGCGCGCACATCCGTTCAATCGCGAGATGCGTCTTGCCCGTGTTGGTCGGGCCCAGAACGGCGCGCACGCGGCTGTCAGTGACGGGTCTGGAGGGGATTTGCGAGGTCACCGGGTGTCTGTGTCAAACTGGGGAGCCAAGGGCAATGGCCAAGAGCGCCCAGCATGGGGAAACGCACCAGAGCCAAGCTGGCGCGAGTAAGTAAAACCACTTATCGCATCCGTGACTCAACTGGCCGCTTGTTAAGTGGACATTTACCATGTTTGGCCATGGTAGGAGAGCATTGGTGCAGCTTTGCCGCTACTCCGGGTGCTGGAAGGCAGATGGATTTGGATCACACGAGCGACATTCCTGAAGGCGCGTCAAATGACGGTGCGCCAGAGGACGAGCGGGACAGCGATGTTTCCCGCGCGCTTACCCATGCGTCCGCGTCCCGAGGCATAGACAAGGAAACCGCCAGAGAATTTGCGCCCTACCTCGTCAATTCGATGAAAGCCGCGCCGCCGACGGGCTCGCGCAAGGTAAAACGCCAGGTTCTTGCCCGCGTGCACGGTTGGCGCGCGCGATACGATGAATGGAGATTGGGCGTAAGCAACTGGCTTGCGCGGTATGATCTTGCGCCTGATCTGGCAGAAGACATCGGCAGCCGCCGATGGTTTCGCGGGGCGGCCACCATGGTGGTGCTGTGCGCGATTGCTATTGCCTTCTGGCCAAGCTTTACACCCTTACAGGCCCGTTCTGCCATTCCCGAGGGTCAGGAAATTCGCGATGAATTTCGCAGCCAGATGATCCTTCCCCTGGCGCTTGGCGCGGACAGTGGCCGGCGCATGGGGCCAACCGCCGCCGTTATCCCCTTGGAAAGCGCGCCCGAACGTCCGCAAATCGAACTGGTCGCGACTTTGGCAAGGGGCGACAGTTTCGATTCCGCGCTTCGCCGCGCGGGTGTTTCGGCGGCCGATATCGGTCGCCTGAGCGCGCTTATCGGCGATGCGATGCCATTGTCCGAGATCGAGCCGGGCACAAAGATCGACATTGTCCTTGGCAGACGACCCGAAGAGGGCGCGTCGCGGCCCATTGATGCCCTATCATTTCGTGCGCGCTTCGATCTGGAGCTTGAGATCACCCGTGCAGCGGGCGATCCGGAAACAGCCGCGCCCGGCGAATTGTCGCTGGTTCGCAATTTCATCCGTGTCGACGACACACCTTTAAGGGTGCGCGGCCGCGTGGGGACAAGCCTTTATCGTTCGATGCGTTCTGCCGGCGTTCCGGCCAGCGCGGCGCAGGATTATCTGCGGGCTCTGGGTGATCACCTTCAACTCGACCGCGAGGTGCGCTCTTCGGATGAATTCGACATCGTCATCGCTTACCGGCGCGCTGCAACCGGTGAGCGTCAGGCGGGCAACCTCCTTTACGCTGGCATCGACCGCGGTGGCGAACCCAAGACGCAGCTTATGCGGTGGGGCAGCGAGGGGCGTTTTTACGAGGCGTCAGGCGTCGGCGAACAAAAGCGCGGACTGCTTTCCCCTGTTCCCGGCGCTGTTTCCTCGCGCTTTGGCATGCGACGTCACCCAATTCTGGGCATCCGCCGCCTTCATGCTGGACAGGATTACCGCGCGCGGCATGGCACGCCAATTGTTGCCGTGACCGATGGGACCGTCGCCTCGGCAGGGCGTGCGGGCGGTTGTGGCATCACGGTCAAGCTGCGCCATGGCGGCGGGCTTGAAACGCGCTATTGCCACATGAGCCGCATGGCCGTTCGCCGGGGGCAGCAGGTGCGCCGGGGTCAGGTAATCGGATATGTGGGATCGACCGGCCTTTCGACCGGCCCGCACCTTCATTATGAAATGTATAGAAATGGCCGCGTGATCAACCCGGCCAGCGTCGATTACGTCACCCGCGCAGTCCTCGAAGGGACTGAACTGCTTGATTTCAAACGGCGATTGATCGAACTCAAAAATATCGAGCCGGGCGCGGCACTGGCTGATCTCGAACAGCTGCCGAACGAGGTTGAAGAACCCGTCCGCGAGATCGAGAAGATTGCATCGGCTGCCAGCTCCGATTGATTGCGGTCTGGAAATGGGGCACACCTGCGCCCTATGACAGCCAGCTATCCCAACACCCGCCTTCGCCGCACTCGAGCCAGTGGATGGAGCCGCGCGCTTCACCGCGAAACGCTGATCACGCCCGCCGATTTGATCTGGCCGATGTTCGTGACCGAGGGGCAGGGCATCGAAGACCCGATTCAATCGCTTCCCGGCGTGTCTCGCTGGTCGGTGGATGGCATCGTCAAACAGGCAAAAGAGGCGGTGTCGCTTGGCATTCCGGTGGTGGCGCTGTTCCCCAACACCCAGGCCGACCGGCGTTCGGACGATGGGGCCGAAGCGCACAATCCCGACAACCTCATGTGCCGCGCGATCCGCGCAATCAAGGATGCGTGCGGCGATGACATCGGCGTCCTGACCGACGTCGCGCTCGACCCTTACACCAGCCACGGGCAGGACGGGCTTCTCGATGATGCGGGCTATGTCACCAATGACGACACGGTGGCCGCTCTGGTCGATCAGGCCCTTAATCAGGCGGCGGCGGGCGCGGACATTATCGCGCCATCGGACATGATGGACGGACGCATCCATGCAATCCGCATGGCGCTCGAAATGAACGGCCATCCCAATATCCAGATCATGAGCTATGCCGCCAAATATGCGAGCGCGTTCTACGGTCCTTTCCGCGATGCGGTCGGATCAAGCGGTGTGCTCAAAGGCGACAAGAAAACCTACCAGATGGACCCGGCCAATGGCGATGAGGCCTTGCGCGAGGTCGAGCTCGACATTGCTGAAGGCGCAGACAGCGTCATGGTAAAGCCCGGCCTTGCCTATCTCGACATCATTTACCGTGTGCGCCAGAAATTCGGCGTGCCTGTTTTCGCCTATCAGGTGAGCGGCGAATACGCGATGCTTGAAGCGGCGCAGAGCGTGGGGGCGGGGGACCGTGATGCGTTGTTGATGGAAAAGCTGATGGCTTTCAAACGCGCCGGGGTAAGCGGGGTGCTGACCTATCATGCACCTGTGGCCGCGCGCATCCTCAATGGCTGAAGCCTTCAGACACGAGACCGAGCGGCTCATCTTACGCGATTGGCGCGAGGAGGATTGGGCGCCGTTCTGGGAGGCCACCAATACGCCTGCGGTGATGCGCTGGCTGGGCGGTGTATTGGACGAGGAGGGGATGCAGGGCGCACGTTCGCGCCTCGAAACCTATACGCGCGAACACGGTCACACCTTCTGGGTGGTGGAGCGCAAGGAGGATGCCGAAATCCTCGGATTTTGCGGCCTCAAACGGTCTAACCAGCCCGGCGGACCCATGGGCGAATATGAAGTCGGCTGGCGACTTCGCGAAAGCGCATGGGGCAAAGGCTTTGCGAAAGAGGCAGCCATCGCGAGCCTCAAAATCGGGTTCGAACAGTTCGACGCGCCGCAAATCCTCGCCTTCACGGTTGAGCAGAACACGGCAAGCTGGGGCCTGATGAAGCGGTTGGGGATGGAGCGGCGCGCGTCCCTCGATTTTGAGAACAGCGATTTTGGCGCCGATATGATCATCGTTTACGGCATTACCCGCGAACAATGGCGCACCCAAAGGCGTTCAGCGCATGGCTGATATCGTTCTGGAAACGGAACGGCTGATCCTTCGCACCATCGACGAGGGCGAGGTTGAACTGCACGACAGATCGCTCAACACCCCGGCGGTGATGGAGCATCTGGGCGGGGTTAAGGAACCCCATGAACTCGAAGCCAAGCACGCCAGGAACATGGCGCTTTATGCACGCGAAGGCTTCTCCTTCCTCTTTGGCATCGAAAAGACCACCGGCGATCTTGTTGCGCACGTGGGCGTAAAGCGAATCGACCTCGAAGGCGCGCCCAACCAGGGCGACCATGAGATTGGCTGGCTGATTCGCGAGGATCGGTGGCGTCGCGGCTATGCGATGGAAGCGGTGCGGGCAGTGGTCGATTGGGCGTTCGGCGGGCGCGTGGGTGCGCCTCATGTGGTTGCGATCACCAACCCATCCAATGTCGGCAGTTGGAAACTGATGGAGAAGCTGGGTATGGAGCGGCGCGAGGACCTCGACTTCATCGGCCCCAATTCCGAGATCGATGGGGGCAGAATCATCCAGTATTCGCTTACGAAAGCGCAATGGGAGCAATCACAATGACCGATCAATCGTCCCGATATCCGGGCGTGAACATCATTCCGATGCACGGCAAGACGCCCAGGATCCACGAAACCGCCTTTATCGCGCCCGGATGCACGATCATCGGCGATGTCGAAATCGGGGCCGAAAGCTCGATCTGGTACAATTGCGTGCTTCGTGCCGACGTTTTCAAAATCCGCATTGGCGAACGCACCAATGTGCAAGATGGCAGCGTTCTCCACTGCGACCCGCCGCGCCCCGGTGATGACGAAGGATGCCCGCTGATTATCGGCGACGATGTGCTGATCGGCCATATGGCAATGGTCCACGGTTGCACCATTCACGACCGCGGCTTTGTCGGGCTAGGCGCTATCGCAATGAACAAATCGGTCATCGCAAGCGACGCTATGCTGGGCGCTGGCGCAATGCTGACCGAGCGCAAGGTCATGGGCGAGCGCGAGCTTTGGGCGGGGCGTCCGGCGAAAAAGCTCAAAGACCTTGATGATGCAGCGATTGCCGGAATGCGCATCGGCGTTGCGCACTATGCCGAAAATGCAAAACACCATGCCGGGGCGGTGGCAGAGGCGCTGGGTTAGAACACCCTAATCGCGCACCAGCGATTGCAGCGATTCCAGGCGATCCGCCTCGTGCACGGGTTTGTCCCAGCGGATGCGGTGGATGCGTGGAAAACGCATGGCGAGCCCTGACTTGTGGCGTTTTGACGAATGCACGCTGTCAAAGGCAACTTCGAACACCAAAGTGCGCTCAACCTCGCGCACAGGGCCAAAGCGGTTGAGCGTTGTCTGGCGCACCAGACGGTCGAGTTTCTTGAGCTCGGCATCGGTGAAGCCGGAATAGGCCTTGCCCACCGGAAGAAGTTCCGCGCCCGCATCGGGATCGCCGTTCCAGCAGCCGAAAGTGTAGTCGGAATAGAAGCTCGACCGTTTGCCGGACCCGCGCTGGGCATACATCAGCACACAGTCGATCAGCAGCGGATCGCGTTTCCATTTGTACCACAGGCCCACCTTGCGGCCCGCGATATAGGGCGCATCGCGGCGTTTGAGCATAAGGCCCTCGATCGCGTCCTCGCGCGCGCCTTCGCGAATTTCGGCAAGGTGATCGAAATCGCGTGCCTCGACTATACGGGACAGATCGAAGTGTGAGGAGGGCAGCCGCCCCATCAATTGCTCAAGCGACCCGCGGCGATGTTCCCACGGGTTTTCGCGCAGGTCCTCGCCTTCAAGGATCAGCGTATCATAAAGCCGCACGAAGGCAGGGGCCTCGGCGAGCATTTTCTTGGAGACGGTCTTGCGGCCCAGACGCTGTTGCAGAGCGTTGAAGCTTGCCGCGCCGCCCTCTTCACCGCCTTGCACGGCGCCGCGCACCATCAACTCACCGTCGAGCACCGCATCCATCGGCAATTTATCGAGCATTTCGGGAAAGCTTGCCGAGATATCGTCGCCCGAGCGCGAATAGAGCCGGGTTTCGGCAACACCGCTTTCATTGGTAACCCGCACCAATTGCACGCGAATACCGTCCCATTTCCATTCGGCCGCATAGTCCTTGAGGTCGACCCCCTTTTCGACTTGGGCGTCCTCAAGCGGGTGGGCGAGCATGAAGGGGCGAAACATCGGCCTGTTCGACACATCGGGCGGATCGGCGCCCTCGGCTGCCCATTGGAAAAGCTCGGTATAAGGCGGCTCCAATGCGTGCCAATACTCCTCCACATCTTCGACATTGACGTCAAAGGCCTGAGCAAAAGCGGTCTTGGCAAGCCTTGCAGAAACACCAACGCGCATGCCGCCAGTTGCCAGCTTGATAAGGGCAAAGCGTCCGTTGGCATCGAGCCGATCGAGGAGTTTGGGCAATTCCTTGGGCGCGGTGTTGCGGTTGAGGCCGGACAAGAGCTGCACCACCTCGTCAACGCTCGGCGGGTTCTCGTCCGGTTCGCCGTTTTGAGGCCACAGAAGGCTTGCCGTTTCTGCGGTGTCTCCAACGAAATCGCGCGAAAGGCTCCACAAGACCGGATCGACGCGGTCCTTCATCAGATTGCGAACGGTTGAGGATTTGACGCCTGGAAAATCCAGTTCTCCCGTCAGCGCACCCAAGGCCCAACCCCGGTCCGGATCGGGCGTGTCGCGCAAGTAATCCGCGATCATCGCCAGCTTGCGATTGCGGCTGGTGGTGTAGACGAGCGTGTCGAGAAGGGTGGAGAAGGCCTTCATCCCTCATCCTCCTCTTCGCGCCCCACCATCGCCAGCGCCCGCGCGCGGCGTTGGTTAAGCTCGCACCACCTCAGAAGCGCTTCCTCGCGCCCGTGGGTGATCCACGTCTCTATCGGGTTTACCTGCCTGATTGTGTCGGTCAGCTCGTTCCAGTCGGCATGGTCCGAGATAATCAGCGGCAATTCGACCCCGCGCTGGCGCGCTCGCCCGCGCACCCGCATCCACCCGCTCGCCATGGCGGTGACGGGATTGGGGAGGCGCCGCGACCAACGATCGTTAAGCGCAGAAGGCGGCGCAATGACGATGGAACCGGCCATGTCGTCCTTGCTGTGATCGCTCACCAGCTTGAGTTCGCCAAGGTCAACGCCGTGTTCTTCGTAAAGGCGGCACATTTTCTCCATCGCGCCGTGGAGATAGATCGGGTCTGTGTGCCCCGCGGCGCGCAGCTCGGCGATCACTCGCTGCGCCTTGCCCAGAGCATAGGCTCCCACCAGAACGCTGCCTTCGGGATTTCCTTCGAGCGCCGAGAGGAGCTTTCCCATCTCCTCGCCAATCGGGGGGTGGGTGAAGAGCGGCAGGCCGAAGGTCGCCTCGGTGATGAAGATATCGCACGGGGTGACCTCGAACGGGGCGCAGGTCGGGTCGGCGCGGCGTTTATAGTCGCCCGTGATCACCACCCGCTCGCCCGCGTGCTCAAGCAAAATCTGCGACGAGCCCAGCACGTGCCCTGCCGGAATATATGTCGCATCGACCCCGCCGGGGAGCCGGATTGTTTCGCCATATTCGACCGGCATTGCCTTGTGCGGGATTTCGCCAGCATCGTCGGCTGCCCCGGTGCGATAGCGCAGTTCCATGATGGCGAGCGTTTCGGGGGTTGCGAAAGTTTCGCCGTGCCCGCCGCGTGCGTGATCGGCATGGCCGTGGGTGACAAGCGCCTTATCGACCGCGCGCGCAGGGTCGATAAAAGCGCCCGCAGGCACGACTTCGACACCCCAGGGGTGCGGCTTGATCCAGGAAAAGGGCGCGCTCATGGTAGGTTATACCAGCGAGCGCGCTCCAAGGTTCCGCTTATTCCGCGTATTACATGGTTGGTGCGAGCAGCCTTCTGCCTTGTGGATACTTGGATTGAAAAAGTGTGGAAAGTGATCTTGACCCACGAAATTTTTTGAGTCCGCGGCATTGAACAAAAGGCGATCTTGTGCGATTCGTGTCCATACAGGATACAGGGACCGCCAAAAAAGTGGCCGTGTGACCAGTCTAATGCTTAGTTAAAAGTTGAACGATAGCTGACGGGGCCAGCGGCGGGTGTGCTTCACAACATCTTCCCACCGACCGAACCGAAAGCGACGATACGCACTTACGTGCACACGACGTTCCATAGGCCGTTCCTTTCATTCTGAAAGCCGGCAAAGTGCCGACACCTCCGAGGGGCCTCGCGCCCCTCGGCCCGCATCAAGAGGCCACGAGGTTGGAGGTTCAGAAAAAAGGGGTCACACGACCACCTTGCAACGAAGCATATTTGGTAGACCTATGAAACTCGGCCTACCGTGTTATCCCAAAAGAATTTAGTCCCGTGCCTCTTTATCGGTCCGATACTTGTCGAACCATGCAATCACGCTGTTGGTGCGCGCGGCCTGTTGGCTGGGGCTTTGCGAAAGGTTGTTGTGGCTTGAATCGGGGGTGACGACGAGCGCGGTGTCTACGCCCACCAGCTTCAGCGCGCCGTAGAATTGCTCGGCTTCGCTGCGCGGGGTGCGGTAATCCTCTGCGCCAACCAGAACCAGTGTCGGGGTCTTCACATTGGCCATGTTCGAAAGCGGCCCGCGCTCCCAATATTCCATCGGCTTTTCCCACGGAAGGCCGCCCATCCAATAGCGCGGGATGAGGGTGGGAAGATCGGACATCAGACCCTGGCTCACCCAGTTGATGACGGGTTTGTGCGCGGCGGCCGCTTTGAACCGGTCGGTTTTGCCGACCAGATAGGCGGTGAGGATACCTCCGCCCGAACCGCCGGTTACAAACAGGTTTTCAGGATCGGCAAAGCCTTGTGCAACCGCCGCATCGACAACCTTCATCAGCTCGGGGAAATTGCTGATCGGATAATTGTCCTCGATCCGGTCGGCAAATTCCTCGCCATAGCCGGTCGAACCGCCGGGATTGGAGAAGATGACGGCATAGCCCGCCGCGCCATAGAGCTGGTAATCGGCCGAGAATTCAGGGCCATAGGCCGCATACGGCCCGCCGTGCATTTCAAGGATCGCAGGGACCCTGTCACCCGCTTCATATCCCGGCGGCAGCATGATCCATGCAGGGATCACTGTGCCATCCTCCATGGTGACTTGCAGCTCGCGGGTTTCGCCCATTTCCTTGCCAGAAAGGCTGGTCGTATTGAGCGAAGTGAGTGTGCGGACACCGCGGCGGGTTTCGACGCCCACATCGGGCGGGGCAACGGCGCTTTGCGTTGTAAAGGCGAGCGCGCCATTGTCCGACACCGACCATTCGCCGCCGGTATAAGGAAGCGCGTAATAGGTGCTGCCAAGCCGGGCATCGAGAGGCGAGGGCGCGCTTGCATTGAGGCCGACGCGCGCAACGCGGTGCTCTCCATCATCCTCGTAGCTGACGAAAAGGCCCGCATCGGTCCACTCAATACCGTCAAAGCCGCGGTCGAACCCCGGCACAAGCTGGCGCGAGCCAGAACCGTCGGCGTTCATCACATAAAGGTTGGTCTGATCAAATGCGTTGCCCGCATCATCGCGGCCCAAATAGGCGATTTTAGAGCCATCAGGCGAAACCTGCGGCGCGCCATCCGGTCCGTCGCGGGTGGTGAGCGCGGAGATATCGCCGCTTTCGAGGTCGAGCGCGTAGATTTCGCTGCCGTAGATCTCAAGTTCCCAATCTTCCTTGCGATTGGCAGAGAAATAAAGCGTTGAGCCATCGGGCGACCATTCAACCGAACCGCCGTTGGAATATTCGCCAAAGGTGAGCTGGCGCGGGGCTCCGCCGGTTGCGCTGACCACGAAAAGCTGCGCTGTGCCCGGCTTCACATATGAGCCGCCGTCGCGGCGATAAACCAAGCGGTCGATCACTTGCAGCGGCTTGCCCCATTGCGCACCTTCGGGTTTTGCAGGAGGTGAGCCAAGCGTCAGCCCTTTGCCCGGAACGCGCGCGGTATAGGCAATCCGGGTGCCATCGGGCGACCATTGGATCCCGCCGGGACCTTCTGCCAGGGCGGTGATGTTGGCGCTCTCGCCGCTGTCCATCCAGCGCACATGGAGTTCCGGCCCGCCGCCGCTTTCGGTCGAGACATAGGCAAGGCGATCCCCGTCAGGCGACCAGCGCGGAGAGACATGGGTGCCTTCGCCCGTCACCAGCGGCATTTCCTCGCCGCTGCTCACATCGATCAGCCAGATCGAGGAAACCGCGCGGTCGGTCATGATGTCATTGGTGCGCCGTACGTAGGCAATCGCGCTCCCGTCGGGACTGATCTGCGGGTCGGCGGCGACCGAGAGGCCGAAAATGTCGTTGGCCGTAAAGTGTTTGTCGGGGCCAGTGGCCGTCTCGCTGCTGGCCGCTTCGTGATCGTCCGCAGCAAGTGGTGCAGCAAGAGCGAACGCACTCACCAGGCACAGGGATCTAAGGGCGAATTTGGGTGCAAACATAATCGGCTCCAGAATTGGAATTCTGGAGCCGATACATGCCGATATTGGGACGCTTGTCTAGCGCCGCAGACTAGCTTTCCTTGTCTGAACCCGATTCTTCGGGCCTGGAATCATCCTTTTGGGAATCATCCTTTAGGGGCTCGTCCTTCTTGGGCGTGCTCTTGGAAGGCGGCGTTTTCTTTGCCGCCGGTTTGCGGCGCGTCTTGGCCTTTGGCTTTGCCTTGGGTGCAGCCGGCGTAAGTTCGAAGGCGGGCTTTCCATCCTTCATTGTCACCGACACCTCGCCGCCATCGGCAAGCTTGCCAAACAGAAGCTCTTCGGCGAGCGGCTGCTTGATCTTGTCCTGAATGAGGCGGCCCATCGGACGCGCACCATAGAGCTTGTCATAGCCCTTGTCGGCCAGCCACTCACGCGCATCGCTGTCGAACTGGATGTGCACGTTTTGCTCTGCAAGTTGCAGTTCAAGCTGGAGAATGAACTTGTCGACGACGCGCGCCACCGTGCTCTTGCCGAGATAGGCAAATGGCACGATTGCATCCAGACGGTTGCGGAATTCAGGCGTGAACATCTTGTTCACGGCCTCCGTGCCGGCATCCGCTTTCGACACATCGCCAAAGCCGATGCCGCTTTTCGCCATATCGGACGCGCCCGCATTGGTGGTCATGATGAGCACGACGTTGCGGAAATCGACCGTCTTGCCGTGGTGATCGGTGAGGCGGCCATTGTCCATGACCTGCAACAGGATGTTGAACAGGTCAGGGTGTGCCTTCTCGATCTCGTCGAGCAGCAGGACACAATGCGGGTTCTGATCCACCGCATCGGTGAGCAGGCCACCCTGATCATAGCCGACATAGCCCGGAGGCGCACCGATCAGGCGGCTGACCGAGTGGCGCTCCATATATTCGGACATATCGAAACGCTTCAATTCGATACCCATGATCGAGGAAAGCTGACGCGCGACCTCGGTCTTACCGACACCCGTGGGGCCGGAGAACAGGAAGGAGCCGATGGGCTTGTCCGGATCGCGAAGACCAGCGCGCGACAGTTTCATCGCGGTGGCAAGGCGTGTGATTGCCTCGTCCTGACCGAACACAACGTGTTTCAGATCGCGGTCGAGATTTTCGAGCGCCTTCTTGTCGTCCTTGGAGACAGATTTTGGCGGGATACGCGCCATGGTCGCGATGACCTGTTCGATCTCGCGCGCGGTGATCTTCTTCTTGCGGCGGCTGGGCGGGACCAGCATTTGCATCGCGCCCACTTCGTCGATCACGTCGATCGCCTTATCGGGCAGCTTGCGGTCGTTGATGTAGCGTGCAGACAGTTCTACAGCGGTTTTGAGCGCATCGGGCGTGTATTTGACGCCGTGGTGATCTTCGAATGCGGTGCGCAGACCCTTGAGGATCTTCACAGTATCCTCAATCGTCGGCTCGTTCACGTCAATCTTCTGGAAACGGCGCAGCAGCGCGCGGTCTTTTTCGAAGTGGTTGCGGAATTCCTTGTAGGTGGTCGAACCGATGCAGCGGATCGTCCCGCCCGACAGCGCAGGCTTCAGCAGGTTCGAGGCATCCATCGCGCCGCCACTGGTCGCACCGGCACCAATGACGGTATGGATCTCGTCAATGAAAAGGACCGCGTGCGGCATGCCTTCAAGTTCGGAAACAACCTGTTTCAGGCGCTCTTCAAAATCGCCGCGATAGCGCGTGCCAGCAAGCAGCGCGCCCATATCGAGCGAGTAGATCACTGCCTCTTCGAGCACTTCGGGCACGTCGCCTTCGACGATTTTGCGCGCCAGACCTTCGGCAATGGCGGTTTTACCAACGCCGGGATCGCCGACATAAAGCGGGTTGTTTTTCGACCGGCGGCAAAGGATTTGAACCGTGCGATCCACCTCTGGACCGCGCCCGATCAGCGGATCGACCTTGCCGTCTTCGGCCTTCTTGTTGAGGTTGACGGTAAATTGGTCGAGCGCGGTTTCTTTCTTGTTGCCACCATCTTTGGCAGCCTCCGCATCGCTTGGCGCTGCGTCCTCGCCGCCGCTGGCGCTGCTTCCTTCGATCTGGCGACCGCCCTTGCCAATGCCGTGGCTGATGTAGCTCACCGCATCGAGACGGCTCATATCCTGTTGTTGAAGGAAATAGACCGCGTAGGAATCGCGCTCTGAAAAGAGGGCCACCAATACGTTTGCGCCAGTCACCGTGTCTTTCCCTGAGGATTGCACGTGCAGGATTGCGCGCTGGATCACCCGCTGGAAACCAGCCGTGGGTTGCGGATCAGCGTCGTCCTCAGTCTTGAGCGACTGGTATTCCTGATCGAGATACTGCTTCACCACCTCGCCAAGTTCGGCAAGGTCCACCCCGCATGCGCCCATGACAGCTGCGCCATCTTCGTCGTCGATCAGCGCGAGGAGCAAGTGCTCCAGCGTCGCATATTCGTGACGACGTTCCGAGGCGTGGGCCAAAGCGTTGTGAAGCGTGCGTTCTAGGTTTTGAGCAAAACTAGGCATGAATGGTCTCGATCAAGGGGGCAGGAAAGGGGGGCGGGAGGGGAGAGTTCATCAATATGGGGCGGCTTGTTGAAATTACGAATCCCGAAGCGATTTGGTTCCGCTGCATCATGATCCGGAACCCTTAAAGAGTGCATCGGCCGCCGCACGGTGTTTTGCGGCGCGGTTGCTGTGTGATTCGACGCGCGCAATTTCGGCCTTGAGCAGCGCCACACGCTCTTCCAGCTCGTCCTGGCTGTAGGGTGAGAGATCTTCTCCGGCCAATCGGCTGGCGGCATCGCCTTTTACGCGCGGCAGGTTGTCATCATCCATTGTCGACAACATCACCCCCAGACCCGCTTGCTGTCAATGAGTGAGAAGACTATTTGCTCTTGCAAAAGATCAAGTGGCGCTTTTGTGCCATACAAAGAGGCCGGACGCTGTTAAGGGGGCGCGGGTCGATCAGCTTGGGGACTAGCGACAAACAATGTCTGAATTACCAGAAAACATGCAGGCTATCGGGTTTGAAACACCGGGTGGACCTGACGTTCTTCGCATCGAAGACGCACCTCTTCCTCAAATCGGCGCGAACGATGTCCTGATCAAAGTCGCCTATGCCGGGGTCAATCGCCCCGACTGCATCCAGCGCGCGGGCAATTACCCCGCACCTGCGGGCGCGTCCCCGATCCTCGGGCTCGAAGTGTCGGGCGAAGTTGTTGCGGTGGGCGCTGATGTGCCGCCTGCAATGGTCGGCTCCTTCGTCGCTGCGCTGACGCCGGGCGGGGGTTATGCGCAATACTGCACCGCGCCCTGGCAACATTGTCTGCCCGTACCCGAAGGTATGGATATGAAGAAGGCGGCGGCGCTTCCCGAGACGCTTTTCACCGTTTGGCACAATGTGTTCGAGCGCGGCATGGCCAAGGATGGCGAGACGCTGCTTGTCCACGGCGGCACGAGCGGGATCGGCACGATGGCAATCATGCTTGCCAAGGCGTTTGATATCAACGTTATCACGACCTGCGGTGACGAAGCCAAATGCGAGGCTGCGCGATCGCTCGGCGCGGATCTGGCGATCAATTACCGCGAGACGGATTTCGTCGAAGCGGTCAAGGATTACACCAACGGCAAGGGCGTCGACGTGGTGCTCGATATGGTGTCGGGCGATTATGTCCCGCGCAATTTGCAGTGCCTTGCCGAAGACGGCCGCCATGTCACCATCGCTGTTCTGGGCGGGGCCAAGGCGGACCTTTTCGTGCCTCTGGTGATGATGAAACGCCTGACGCTGACAGGTTCGACCCTTCGCCCGCGCTCCGATGCGTTCAAGGCCGCGCTTGCCGATGAAATTGCGGTCAATGCCTGGCCCCTTTTCGCAAACGGCGATTTGTCGCCCGTCATGGACCAGACCTTCCCTCTGTCAGAGGCAGCAGCAGCCCATGCGCGGATGGAATCAAGCGCGCACATTGGGAAGATCATGCTAGAGGTTGCAGGTGGCTGAGCGCCTGACGCTTCACGAGGACCCGCGAAGCGGCAATTGTTATAAAATCAAGCTTACCGCCGCGCTTCTGGGCCAGCCGCTTCAGACGCGCCAATATGACATACTCAAGGGCGAAACCCGCACGCCGGACTTCCTGGGTGCGATCAATTCCAATGGCCGCATTCCGGTTTTGCAGATCGTTGGAGATGAGGCAGGAGGCAAAAGCGCGCGCTTTCTTCCGGAAAGCAATGCGGCCTGCTGGTATCTGGCCGCTGGCTCGCATCTCGTGCCAGGCGATCCGTTCGAGCAGGCCAACCTCCTTCGCTGGATGTTCTTTGAACAATATCAGCACGAGCCCAATATCGCGACGCTGCGCTTCTGGCTGCGGTTCGTTGGCGAGCGCAACCTGTCGGACGAACAGCGCATGCTGATGCCGGGCAAGCGTGCCGCGGGGGAAGCGGCCTTTGCGCTCATGGATCAAGAGCTTGCCGACAAGCCCTATCTTTGTGGGCATAGCCTGACGCTCGCCGATATTGCACTGTTCGCCTACACCCATGTCGCGCATGAGGCAGGGTTCGAGATGGGCGACTTTGCGCATTTGCGTGAGTGGATTGATCGGATTGAGCAGACCCCGGGGTTTACCCCCATGTCTTGAGGGCAGTTGGCAACATAAGCGTCACATCCGCCCTCAGATTTCTCCGAACCGTCACGCCAATGTGAATCAGTCGTAACAATCGGCGTCCATGACAAAGGCCAGTCACAAAGGAATGCGTGAGGCCTTTCATGAGCGATTTTTCGTCGTCCAACCTGCCAGCTGGTCTGGCCAATGTCGCCAATTTCCCGGTCACAGAGCCCAGGACGCCCGAGCCACCAAGCGAGGCCGGGCGCACCAAATATCGCACCATCTGGATCAGCGATATTCACCTGGGCACAAAGGGCTGCAATGCCGAGATGCTGATCGATTTCCTCGATTCAACCGATTCGCAGACGATGTATCTGGTAGGTGACATCATCGACGGCTGGCGGTTGAAGAAGAAGTTTTATTGGCCCTCTGCACACAATGACATTGTCTGGCGTCTGCTCAAGCGCGCCAAGCGCGGCACGCGCATCGTGTATATCCCGGGCAATCACGACGAAATGTTCCGCCAGTTTACCGGCCTCAATTTTGGCGGGATCGAAATCCGTCGCGCGGCTTTTCACGACACCGCCGATGGCCGCCGCCTGATGGTGCTTCACGGGGACGAGTTCGATGCTGTCATGCTCTCACAACGCTGGCTCGCCTTCGTCGGCGACTGGGCATACCACGCAGCGATGAGCCTCAACGTCGTCGTCAATGCGATGCGAAAGGCGTTGGGTAAGCCCTATTGGTCACTTTCGAAAGCCGCCAAGCACAAGGTCAAGAACGCGGTCGAGTTCATCGGCAAATATGAAGAGATCGTCGCCAAAGCGGCGGGCGAGCGCGGCGTTGACGGTGTTGTGTGCGGCCACATCCATACAGCCGAGGCCCGCGAATTCGAATTTGACGGCAAGCCGGTTGAATATTGGAACGATGGTGACTGGGTCGAAGGCTGCAACGCCTTGGTCGAACACCACGACGGACGCATGGAAATCCTCAACTGGGCCGAAGTTATGGCCGCGCGCGAGGCCAGAGAGCCCGCCGAATCTGCCGAGCTTCAAGCGGCATGAATGCGCCCATCCCCATCGAGGCACACGAGGCCAGTGTCTTCGCGCCTGTGACCGCGCGTTCGATCGTCATTGTAACCGATGCCTGGCACCCGCAAGTCAACGGCGTCGTGCGCACTTTGTCCAAGACTTGCGAGGTCCTGCGCGAATGGGGTCATCAGGTTTCAGTCATATCGCCCGATCAATATCGCAATTTCCCTGCGCCTTCTTATCCCGAGATCCGCCTTGCTCTTACACCGCCGGGAGCCGTGGGAAGGCGGCTTAAAGAGCTTTCGCCCGATGCCGTGCATATCGCGACCGAGGGCCCGCTTGGGTTTGCCGCGCGGCGGTATTGCGTCAATCAGGGCGTGCCATTCACAACCGCCTATCACACGCAGTTTCCCGATTATCTCGCGCGGCGCACGCACCTGCCGGCAAGCCTGTTCTGGCCCTATATCCGCTGGTTCCACCGGCCTTCGCAAAACATCATGGTGGCAACGCCGACAATCCGGGCCCAGCTGCGCGCACACGGTTTGACGCAGCTTGTCCATTGGAGTCGCGGGGTGGATCTTTCGTGTTTTTCTCCCAAGGCGCCGCGCCCCAGTGAGTACGACGGACTGGAGGGTCCCATTCTCCTCTATGTCGGACGTGTGGCGGTGGAGAAGAACATCGAGGCCTTCCTCACTTGCGACTATCCCGGCACCAAGGTGGTCGTTGGCGATGGTCCGGCCAGAGCGAACCTCGAATCGCGTTTCCCAGAGGCAAAATTCATGGGCAAGCGCATGGGTGAGGAGCTGGCGGGCTTCTATGCTCATGCCGATGTCTTTGTTTTCCCGAGCAAAACCGACACTTTCGGCCTTGTGATGATCGAGGCGCTTGCGTGCGGGACCCCGGTTGCAGCTTACCCTGTCCCGGGCCCTCTCGACATTATCGAAGAGAGCGTGGGCGCGCTCAGCGATAACCTTGCCCGCGCGATTGATGCGGCGCGTTATTGCGACCGCTCGGACTGTGCCCGCTTCGGCGCAAAATACTCATGGGAAGCGGCAAGCGAACAGTTCCTGAGCGGTCTGGCAACGTTCAACCCGAGCTGAATCGCACCTGATTCCCCTTGGGACGCAAGCAATTCCTTGCCCCGCAGCCTGCAATAGCCTATCTAGCGATGCACAACGGCCGCTCCGCAAGGGGCGGCCCTTATTATTTCTGATGGAGATTTTCCCCAAATGGCACAAAAGGAACAGCCAAAGCCGCTGATGCCGCATGCCACGGCCACCTGGTTGGTCGATCACACCGGGCTCGCGTTTGAGCAGATCGCTGAATTTTGCGGCCTGCACATCCTCGAAGTGCAAGCCATGGCCGATGATCTGGCCGGCAGCAAATACACCGGCCGCGATCCGGTGCACGCGGGCGAGCTCACCCTGGAAGAGATCAAGAAGGGTGAAGAAGACTCCGAATACGCGCTCAAAATGCACAAGGCGCCTGTCGAAGTCACCCGCACCAAGGGCCCGCGCTACACTCCTGTGTCCAAGCGTCAGGACAAGCCCGACGGCATCGCATGGATCCTGCGCAACCACCCGGAAATTTCCGATGCACAGATCGGCAAACTCATCGGTACGACGCGCAACACCATCGGTGCCATTCGTGAGCGTTCGCACTGGAACATCCAGAACATCCAGCCAAAGGACCCGGTGACCCTGGGCCTGTGTTCGCAGCGCGAACTTGACGCGGTCGTGGCGAAAGCCGCCAAGCGCGCCGGCACCACCGAAGAAGAAGCGCCGGTTTCCGAAGAAGCGGCGCTCGACACCCGCTCCGACAAGGACAAACTGATCGAAGAGCTGCGCGCCGAGCGCGATGCCAATGTGAAGGCAGCTGCCGAGGCGGCGCAAGAGGCCGAAGCCGAAGCATGGCTGGCGGCCAAGCGCGAAGCAGAAGAGAACGGCGTTGCGGTCGAACCCAACGAAGCGTTTGCCGCTGCAACGTCTGCGCCAAGCGAATTGGAAGGCGTCGTGCCGGATGAAGAAGCTGAAGCCGAAGAGGCTGAGGACAGCGACAAGCAAGACTGAGCTTGCCTGAAACCATTTGAAAGGGCGGCCCGCTAGGATTAGCGCGGCCGCCCTTTTCATTTATGCCTCTGCCGACACCCCGCGAAGGGTGATATCCCTTGCGCTTGCCTGCACGATCTTTAAGGCTGCTGACATGAATGTTAATAGCGCCAATTATCACCATCCGACCCCTTGGGATACGACGTTCGAGCCGGTGACGCTGGCCACGATGTTGGAACGCACGGTGACCCATGATCCGGATGCGCCGTTCCTGCACTTCATGGGCCGCACCTTTTCCTATGGCGCGATCCATTCCGAGGCGATGAAATTTGCCAGCGGGCTGATCGAAATGGGGGTCAAGCCGGGTGAGCGTGTTGGCCTGTTCCTCCCCAATGTGCCCATCTATGCGAGCGCCTATTACGGCGCGATGATGGCAGGCGCGGTGGTGGTGAATTTCTCGCCGCTCTATTCTGTCGAAGAGCTGAGCTGGCAAGTCGCTGACAGCGGCACGCGCGTTCTGGTGAGCGTCGATGTGCCCGAGCTTTACGATACGGCATCGCAAGTGCTCGCTTCGTCCGAACTTGAGACGCTGGTCGTCGGCTCGCTTGGCTCGATGCTTCCGCTTGGCAAATCCGTTGCCTTCAACCTCTTCAAGCGCAGCCAGATCGCCAAGGTGACATGGGGCGAGAATATCGTGCGCTGGTCGGACGTGCTGAGCGATGCGGGTGTCGACTTGCCTGCGATCACGCCGGATACGCTCGCGCTTCTTCAATACACGGGCGGCACCACCGGACGGCCCAAGGGCGCGATGCTCGGCCATAGCCAGCTCGCGCAGAACGCGCAGCAGGTTGCCGCGATCAATCCGTGGGAAAACCCGCGCGCAGAAATTTTCATGGGCGCGTTGCCCTTCTTCCACGTCTTCGCCAACACTTCGCTGCTGAACCACGCGATGGTGAGCGGCGGGTCGATTGCGATGGTCCCGCGCTTTGAGGCGAAACAGGTGCTCGAAACGATTGAAAAACTGGGCTGCACCGGCTTTCCGGGCGTGCCCACCATGTTTCAGGCGCTGCTTGACCATCCCGACCTCGCCAAAACCGACCTATCCAGTCTCAAAGTCTGCATCTCGGGCGGCGCGCCTATGCCGGCACAGGTCCATGACCGTTTTGAAGAGGCGACCGGCGTGCGCCTTGTCGAGGGATACGGCCTCACCGAAAGCTCAGGGGTGGTCTCCGCCAACCCTTACGCCGGCACCCGCAAGAAGGGCACCATCGGACAGCCGGTGGCGGGCACCGAGATCATCTTCCTCGACAAGGAAGACCCCACCAAGCTTGCCCCCGAAGGCGAGCCGGGTGAGCTTGCCTTCCACGGGCCGCAGATGATGCGTGGCTATTGGCAGCGCCCCGAAACCGACGCCGATGTCTTTGTGACACGCGACGGCAAGCGTTACCTTCGCACAGGCGACGTTGCGATCGAGGACGAGGACGGCTTTCTCTCCATCGTCGACCGCATCAAGGACATGATCTCAGTCGCCGGCTTCAAGGTGTTCCCCAGCGTTGTCGAGGATTCGATCCGCAAGCATGAGGCGGTCAAAGAGGTGCTCGTGATCGGGGTGCCTGACGATTACAAGGGCGAAGTCCCGCGCGCTTTCGTGGTGCTCGAAGAGGGGGCCGATGCAAGCGGGGACGAGATCAAGAACTGGCTCAACGACCACATCGGCAAGCACGAGCGCGTCGATCAGGTGGTGATCCGCGAGGACCTGCCCAAGACGATCATCGGCAAACTTGACCGTAAGGCCCTTCGCGCAGAAGTGCTTTAGCGCGCGCCGAACACCTATGGTTCAAGGCACAAAAAACGCCGCCTTCCATAGAGGAAAGCGGCGTTTTTTGCGTGATCTGTCAAAGCTCTAGTTGGCGAGCAGTCCGCCAGCATCGCCATTTCCGGCGGTGACCCGTTCGACCGGTTTTGCGTCGGGTGTCGGTTTTGCCGCGGGCTTGCTTGCATTGGGAGCAAAACGGCCATCAACCTGCGCGCCTTGTTCGATGGTCAGCGCATCGTAATGCACATCCCCTTCGACGCGGGCGGTCTTGAGGATCACCAATTCCTTTGCGGTGATCGAACCGGTGACTTTGCCCGACATGCGCGCGCTGTCCGCGACAACTGCGCCCTTGATGACCGAGCTTTCGCCTTGCACGATCGATGCGCATTTGATGTCGCCTTCGATCGCGCCATCGACATGCAGATCAGCCGACGCCGAAATATCGCCTTTGATCGTGACGTCGGAACCGATCACGGAGAAGGTTGAACTGGAAGCTGCCATACCGCGTCCTCTTGGCTTAGTGTCGGTGGTTGGCGGCAGCGATGGCGCTTGATCCGCGGATTTCTTTGAGAACATCGGGGGCTGTCTCCAGGAAGGGGCGCGGGTTGACCGCGCGCCCGTTAATACGAACTTCGAAATGCAGGTGGGGGCCGGTTGAACGGCCAGAACTGCCAAGGCCGCCCAGGGTTGCCCCTGCATTGACCGCTTCTCCAACATCGACGCTGATCCGCGCAAGGTGCGCATAACGTGTCATGATGCCGCCCGGATGGGTGACTTCCACGGTGCGACCATAGCCCCCTTTCCAGCCGGCAAAGGTCACCTGACCGCCTGCCGCTGCGTAGATGTCGGAATCATAGGGGCCTTTGAAGTCGATGCCATTGTGCATCGCGCCGCTCTGATTGAACGGGTCGCGGCGATAGCCAAAGCCCGATGTCACGCGCGTGACAGCTGCGGGGACAACCCGCGGCACGCCTTCAAGCGCCAGTTCGAGCGCCGACATGCGCGCAAGGCTCAGACCGAGGCGCTCAAAGCGCGGGTCGAGCGAGCCGTCGGCCGCAGATGAGAGAACTTCAAGCGGGCCACCCATGGCCACTTGCGCTTCGGCGCGGGCCGCTTTTTCCATTGCGAGCGGGTCGAGGTTGAGCTTGCGCAGCGCCTCTTCAGCCTTTTTCGCGCGCCAATCGGCAAAACGGGTCATGTTCTCGACATAAGCAAGCTGGCGCGCTTCGATGAGCGCAAGCCCGGCTGCTTGCGGAAAAAAGGTGCTGACCTGCTCGATTGTCTCGGCGGTTTCCTGCGAGCTGTCGGTTACGTTGGAATCGACCGTTTTGATATCGTCGGGCAACATCTGGGACATCGCCTCAAGCGCTTCCTGTCGCGCCTCGAGGTCGGCGACAACATTGTCGATGTCTCCGCCATAGGCATCAAGACGTTGCTGTGCACTCGCGACTTGCGCCTTTTCATGCTGGAAAGATGCAAGCGTCGCTTCGGCGGAATATTTGTTCCACGCCATAACGCCCATCGAACCTGCCCAACCGACAGCAACGACAAGTGCGCCAGCAGCCGCAGCCTTCTGAAGCCGCGCTGACACTTTGATGAAGCGGACCTGTCCCTGCGATCGCATAAAAAATTCACGATCCGGGAACCAATCTTGCAGCCGCTTGTTAAACGTACGCTTAGGAGTGTTTTTTTCCAAAAGCCTGACCCGTCTGGTTTTTCTTTGTTATCCGGCGACGCTAGCGTTGAACGGGCAAAGAAGCGAATCCTGTAACCTCGTGAAAAGTTGAATCGAAAGCTCCGTGCGATGAAGCGTTCATCTACGGGTAATCCCGTATGTCGCTGTGCGTAACATAGTGCCAATTGCCCTCGTGCGGCGAGCGGGGAACGTCCTGCACGAAAGTAAGATTCGCCGGGCGATTCGCGCTTGGTTTGCCGGCCGGAACAGGCTGGGCGCGGGTCGGGGGATCATCGCTGACACAGCGGCAAGCTGCTGCTACTGTCGAGCGGATGAACGCATTTTCTTCCATTCCCTCATCCGACGCGCGCGCCGGGGTAGGCGAGTCTCAAATTAATGCTCTGACAAGGCGGCGATAAATGTTCACCGGACTTCTTGGCGGCAGCTTCAACCCCGCGCATGGCGGGCATCGCCGCATCACGCGCTTTACCATTGATGCGCTCGGGCTGGATGAGGCGTGGTGGTTGGTGTCACCGGGCAATCCTTTGAAGCCCAGGGCCGGCATGGCACCTCTTGCAGCGCGCCTTCGTTCGGCCCGGGTACAGGCAAAACGCGCGCCCATCATACCCACCACGATCGAGAGTGAGCTTGGCACGCGCTACACTGTGGATACGCTGCGCGCGCTTCAAAACCGCTATAAAAAGCGGCAATTTGTGTGGCTTATGGGATCTGACAATCTCGCGCAGTTCCACCTTTGGAAGGATTGGCGCACCATCGCGAGGTTGATGCCGATTGCAGTCATCGCGAGGCCGGGTTATACGACAGAGGCTATGACGAGCCCCGCCATGGCCTGGCTCAGGCGCTATCAGGTGCCTCAACCAGTTTTCCGAGAACAAGGGCGAAAACGCTTGGGGAGAGCGCCGGCACTGGTGTTTTTGCGTTTCGATCCGGACTATCGCAGCGCCACGGCGATCCGCCGGGGCAACGCCGATTGGGCGGATACATTTGCTGCCTCATCCAATGCGGCGCTGCGCGACAGGCTCACCTATCAAAATATCGGGGAAACCACTGCATGAGGGTACGCTTTGGCCCCCTCGCAGAGCTCCTCACTTGCCATTCGCGCAAAGCCACCCCACATTTCACCTCTATTAAGGAGAATTACCGTAGCCTATGACACAGGTACATACTGCCCCGCGCAATGGGGACACATCAACCGGAAATCCGGTGGTATCTGGCATGAATAAAAGCGATCTTGCAGACGAACTCTATGCCCTCATCATGGCCCAGTTGGACGATGATCAGGCGCAGGAAATCGTTTCCATTCCGCTCGATGGCAAAAGCTCGGTTGCCGATCACATGGTGGTCGCAAGCGGTCGTTCGTCGCGGCAAGTGGCTGCGATTGCGCAGAAATTGGCTGAGAAGGTCAAGCAAGCTGGCTTTGGTCCCGTGCGGATTGAAGGCCTTCCGCAGGCTGACTGGGTGCTGGTCGATTGCGGTGACGTGGTCGTGCACCTGTTCCGTCCTGAAGTGCGCAGCTTTTACAACCTTGAGCGCATGTGGTCGTTCGAGGGCGGCGAGCCACGCCAGGGCCGGGCGTAGCGTTTTAGTTCGCGCACCCGCATCTGCGGGCGCGTCCTTGCTAGATGTCTTGCGCTGCGCTGCGGACCCGCTGCGGGCGCCCAGTCGGGCTTGCGGCCTCTGGCGAGGCCGTGCTCCTGCGACTTTGCCGAAAGGTTGTTACCTTGCTTCTCCACGTCATAGCTCGCGGTAAAATCGCTCGCTCGCCGGAGGCGCAGCTTGTTGCGCGTTACGAGAAGCGGCTAACCTGGCCGGTGAAACTCACCGAACTGCCTGAAACCGGGGGGAAAGTGCCTCTCCCCCAAAGCCCGCATAAAACCGTCCTTCTGGACGAGCGCGGCAAGGCACTGGCCTCTGAAAAGCTTGCAGCAACGCTGGAAAACTGGCGCGACACCGGAACGCGCGAGGTGCGTTTTGTGCTGGGGGCGGCCGATGGCCATTCGGAAGAGGAACGCGCCGAAGCCGACCTTCTTTACGCCTTTGGCCCCGCCACCTGGCCGCATCTGATGGCGCGCGCGATGCTCATGGAGCAACTCTACCGCGCGACAAGTATCCTTGCAGGCCATCCCTATCATCGGGCAGGATAGCCCCTGTGAGAAAGACGCTTTCCCTTCTTGCCGTCTCGGGAGCCACCGCAGGCGCTGTGCTGTTCGCGGTGCCGCAAGGGCTGGCACAGCGCGATGTGCAATTGCTCGAGCCCGAAGAAGCGCAGGCCGAACTCACCCGGGCCACCCGCGAAAGCCAGCGCGCCGAGGCCCGCGCCGAACGGTTTGCAGCCCAGTCCGAGGCGGCAAGCGAGGCAGCCGAAAAAACCGCGCGAGAGGCGGCGGCATTGGCGGCACAGATTCAGGCGGCTGAAGCCAACATCGCCGCTGCCAGAGCGCGCTACTCGCTGCTTCAGAATGACCGCGAAAAACTGGACAAGCGCCTTGCCGATCGGCGCGAGCCTCTGGTGCGATTGACCGGGGCCCTGCAAACGACGGCGCGTCGGCCCCTGACGCTATCGGCGCTGCAGCCGGGATCGCTCAAAGACCTTGTCTATGTGCGCGCGGTCCTTGCCTCGGCGGTCCCTGAAATCCGCACGCGAACGGCTGCACTGCGCGGCGAATTGGAGAAAGGCCGGCAGCTTGAACGCCGCGCTGCTCGCGCCTTGGAAAATCTGCGCGGCTCGGAACAGGAATTGCAATCGCGCCGTACCCGGCTCGCCGCGCTTGAGGCCGGGCAGCGTCTCGCCTCGCGTGAGGCGCGCAGCAATGCGGTGCGTGAAAGCGAACGGGCGCTGGCTCTGGCCGAGGAAGCGCGTGATCTCGACGGGCTGGTCGAAACGCTTGGCGAAGCGGCGAAATTGCGTGCCCAGCTTGCGGCGCTCCCGGGGCCCATTGCGCGGCCCGCTGATCTGTCGGCGCAGGTGGTGGACACCGGCCCCACACCGGCAGCATCGCCCACCAACTCTGCCCGCCCTCCCGGTTTCCAGCTTCCCGTTCAGGGTAGAACTGTCACCGGCTTTGGCGAACTTCGCGACAGCGGCCTTCGCTCCAAGGGGCTCACCTTGTCACCGGCCCCCAACGCTCAGGTTGTAGCGCCGAGCGCGGGGCGCATTGCTTTTGCAGGGCCGTATCGGGGCTTTGGGCGAATCATCATTATCGAGCATCCCGGCGGCTGGACGAGCCTTGTCACCGGTCTTGCGCGCACAGAGGTTGAAGTGGGCGATCAGGTCATAGGCGGCGCGCCCTTGGGCGTTGCCAGCGGCGGCGATGAACCCATTGCGCTTGAACTGAGGCGCGATGGAGAGCCGGTTAACCCGCTCAATTACCTTGGGTAATCGCGCCCCAGCGTTAACAATGTGAAGGTGGTGATGCCCCGCACAGGGACGGCAAAAGAGCGCCCGGGGCTATCATCTGGCGTTCACCTCCCTAGTTCTATACACACAAAGGCACATAACAGGAGCCAAATGTAGGTCATGAAATTCGCATCACTCCTTCGTAGCGCTGCGCTTGTCACAGCGGTCGCGCTTATCCCTGCCACCACCGCCACCATGGCACAGGTTGATGGAAGGGCAGGGCCTGAGCTTGCGAAAATCTTCGCCATTATGCAGCGGGTTCAGGCCAATTACGTCGAGCCGGTCGAGGACGAAGTGCTTGTGCGCGGCGCGATTGACGGGATGATGAGTGCGCTCGATCCGCACAGCGCCTATCTCGATGGCGGCGACCTTGAACGCCTCAATCAGCTTATCGACGGCAACTATTCAGGGCTCGGCTTGTCCGTCATCCAGGAAGACGGCGCGGTTAAGGTCATCTCGCCTTTCAAGGGCAGCCCGGCTGACAAGATGGGCATCAAGGCAGGCGACTTTATCACCCACCTTGAAGGCGAGCTGATCGTGGGCGGCGAATTGGACGATGCGGTTGCGCGGATGCGCGGGCCTGCGGGCACATCGATCAACCTTACCATCTTCCGTCCGGGACGTGATGAACCACTCGAACTTTCGGTCACGCGCGGTGTGATCGAGCTGGAGCCGGTTACCCATGAGCTTATGCCGGGTAATATCGGCCACATTTCGATCAACGAATTTTCCGCCGACGTTGGCAGGGATGTGTACGACGCGTGGGCCGCGCTACAGACCGAGGCAACCGGTCGCATGGCTGGGCTTGTGCTTGACCTTCGCTCCAACCCCGGTGGCAGCCTTGACGAGGCCGTGGCGCTCACGGATCTGTTCCTTGAAAAGGGTGAGATCGTTTCGCAGCGCGGTCGGTCATGGGGCGAAACCTTCGATTTTCAGGCCGATGACCTCGATTATTACCTGCGCCGCCGGATGACCCGTTCGCAGGCACAGATCTTCATGGGCGAAATTGCCGGCGATGTGCCAATGATCGTCCTGATCGACGCAGGCTCTGCCTCGGCTTCCGAGATTGTCGCTGGCGCCTTGCAAGATCATGGCCGCGCTCTCGTCATGGGGCAGCGAAGCTTTGGCAAAGGCTCGGTCCAGTCGCTTTTGCCGCTGGGTCCGGATTCGGCGCTGAAGCTGACCACGGCGCGCTATTACACGCCCAAGGGCAAATCGGTTCAGGAAGGCGGGATTGCCCCCGATATCCGCGTGCCGCAAATCTCCGATCCCGACTTTGCGCTTCGTGAAAAATACCGCACGCGCGAAAGCGATCTTCGCGGGCACCTTCGCAATGAAATTGGTTTGAAAGACGAGGAAATGGTCGAGGATTCGATCGCTGATCCGCGCTTCCAACTGACCTCTGAAGAGCTTGAGGAAAAGGGTATCGAGGATTTCCAATTGCACTACGCACTGGAAACCTTGCGCCGCACCACGGCAAGCTCGGTTGCGCTAAACTCTCGCGGTTGACTTTAAGGGTGGGCAATGTGCCCGAGGCTCCCTAAATCAACGCCATGGATGGTCTTTCAAAAGCGCGTCTGCTTGCCCTGTTGATCCCGGCCGGATTGCTGGGTGGTGCTTACATTTCGCAATATGGCTTTGGCCTGTATCCATGCGAGATGTGCTGGTGGCAGCGTTATCCGCATTTTGCCGCGATTCCCCTCGCGCTGGCATCCTATGCTGTTAGGCCCGCGCGCGTCTGGGTGGCGCTTGCGGGCCTTGCAATCATCACATCGGGGCTTATCGGCGGGTTTCATGCCGGAGTCGAATATGGCTGGTGGGAGGGCATCACCGGATGCTCGAAACTTCCGGGCGAGATAGACGTAATGGATGTAAGCGCCGCGCCGCTGGTGCGGTGTGATGTGGCGCCGTGGGACCTGTTTGGGATCTCGCTTGCCGGTTGGAATTTCCTGATTTCCTGCCTCGGCGGTGCGGCTGTTGTGGCGCTCGCTGCGTATAAGAAGTAGAACGCGAATAAGATTTTTCGATAAAGGCCCTCCCATGGAACGTGATGAACTGCACCGTATGATCCGCGTCGATCAGGCTGGCGAATTTGGCGCAACGCGCATTTACGAAGGCCAGCTTGCCGTCATGGGTGAGCGCGGACCCCATTCCGCCGAAATCCGCCACATGGCCGAGCAGGAAAAGGTCCATCGCGAAAAATTCGATGCGCTCCTCGCAGAGCGCGGCGTTCGCCCGACCGCCCTGCAACCCTTCTGGTCGATGGCAGGCTATGCGCTTGGCGCAGGCACGGCGCTGCTTGGCCCGGAGGCAGCGATGGCGTGCACCGCGGCGGTCGAGGAAGAGATCGACAAACACTATTCAGAGCAATTGGACCGGCTGGCAGAAACTGAGAGCGAGCCCGAGCTTGCCGATATGATCGAGCAATTCCGCGAGGAAGAGCGCGAACACCGCGATGCGGCATTGGAGCATGGCGCGGAGAATGCGCCAGCCTATCCGCTTTTGTCAGGCGCGATCCGCCTGGGCTGCAAAATCGCGATTAAGGTCAGCGAGCGGGTGTGATATACCGCTTCAGTCGCCATTCAGCGGCTGCACTCTATTGCACAAGCAACATCCGCTCCTGAATTAGGAACCACCATGTCAAAGCTATCCCGTCTAGCCCTCATTGCTCCCTTTGCCGCTCTCACCGCTGTTCCAGCTGCCGCGCAAGATCAGGCGGGCGACCGGGTCAACATGGTCATTGCTTACAGCGAGGACGAATGCCCCGAGCAGACGGCCGATAACGAGATTGTGGTGTGTCAGATCGTGGTCGAAGCCGACCGATATCGCATCCCCTCAACCCTGCGTCAGAGCGTGACCGCAGGCAATCAGACGCAGGCCCAGCAGTTTGAGAAAGTGCGCTATATCGGTGAATTCGGCGCCTTTTCCTGCAGCCCGGCGGGCGCAGGTGGTTTCACCGGATGCACACAGCAGTTCATTGATGCCGCCTATGCCGAGAAGGACGCGGCCGAAGGCATCCGTTTTGCCCAACTGATCGAGCAGGCGCGTCAGGATCGTTTGTCGACCATCGACGGCGACGCGGCGGCCGAACAGGAGCGCGTCGAGCAGATCGAGCGCGAATATCTGGACCGCCTGGAACGTGAACGCGACGCTCCCCTTCCCGGAGAAGAGAGCGGCACAGATACGCTGCCCGATCCCGACGGCCAGTAATCAGACCTGGTAATAGTCGCGATACCACGCGACGAACGCCTTGATCCCGTCGCGAACACTTGTTTGCGGGGTGTATCCGGTAAGCTCTTTCAATAGCGTTGCATCCGCCCATGTGGCGGGCACATCACCTTTTTGCATCGGCATCAGGTTACGCACCGCCTCGCGCCCGCATTCTGCCTCAATCGCATCCACGAAATCCGTGAGCTTCACTGTCTCGCTGTTCCCGATATTGACCACGCGATAGGGCGCGGCTGGGGAAAGCGAATCCCATTCGGGAATATCCTCGGGCGTCGCCGGGCGCGCGGGCGCAGCGTCAATCAACAGGCGGATCGCGCGCACCAGGTCGGTGACATAGGTGAAGTCGCGGTGCATCTCGCCATGGTTGTAGATGTCGATCGGCTCGCCGTTCAAAATGCCGCGCGTGAACTTGAACAGCGCCATATCGGGCCGCCCCCACCGGCCATAGACCGTGAAGAAACGGAACATGGTCGTCGGCAGGTTCCACAGGTGGGCGTAGGAATGTCCCATCGCCTCATTCGCCTTTTTCGTGGCGGCATAGAGGGTAAGCTGGTGGTCGCTCTTCTGCTGCTCGTGGAACGGCATATCGGTGTTCGCGCCATAGGCTGAACTCGTCGATGCCATCAGCAGGTGATCGACTTCCAACTCGCGCGCGCACTCCATCACGTTGAACGTGCCGACAAGGTTTGCATCGACATAGGCGCGCGGGTTTTCGAGGGAGTAGCGCACACCGGCCTGCCCAGCGAGGTGGACGATCACATCGGGCTTGGCATCCAGGGCCAGCGAATGGAGCGTGTCGAAATCCTCCAGCATGCCGACTTTGCACGAGAAATTCGCATTCTGGAGCAGCATCTGATGCCGCCGCTCTTTCAATGCGACCTCGTAATAGTCGGTCA
This sequence comes from Qipengyuania sp. S6317L1, assembly GCF_023015615.1. Classification (GTDB taxonomy): domain Bacteria; phylum Pseudomonadota; class Alphaproteobacteria; order Sphingomonadales; family Sphingomonadaceae; genus Erythrobacter. The sequence goes on from NZ_JALKAJ010000002.1 coordinate 1,154,424, forward strand.
TGCCGTCATAGCCGACCACCTTGAACCCCTCATCCAACAGGAGCTGCGAGAGGTGGTAGCCGATAAATCCGGCCGAACCTGTGATGAGGACGGTGCGCATTGGCTTGAACTGAGACTAGCTGACCGAAATGTCGGGTGCGTCCACCTGCTTCATGCCCACGGTGTGATAGCCGCTGTCGACGTGGTGCACTTCGCCGGTCACCCCGCTCGACAGATTGGAGAGAAGGTAAAGTCCCGAACCACCGACATCTTCCAGAGTGGTTGTGCGCCGAAGCGGCGAGTTCAGCTCGTTCCATTTGAGGATATAGCGAAAATCGCCAATGCCGGAGGCCGCGAGCGTTTTCACCGGCCCCGCGCTGATCGCATTGACGCGGATGTTGCGCGGACCCAGATCGTTGGCGAGATATTTGACGCTGGTTTCCAGAGCCGCTTTTGCCACGCCCATCACGTTGTAATGCGGCATATATTTCTCGGCACCGTAATAGGTCAGCGTCAGGATCGAGCCGCCTTCTTCGGGCATCAGTTCCGCTGCCCGCTTGGTCACGGCGACCAGAGAATAGGCGGAAATGTTCATCGTCTTGAGGAAGTTATCGAGGCTGGTGTCGACATAATGGCCGCGCAGCTCGTTCTTGTCGGAAAAGCCGATTGCGTGAACGACAAAATCAAGGCTGCCCCACCGCTCCTTGATCGCGGCAAAGCCTGCATCGAGCGATGCCATTTCCGACACATCGCATTCAAAGGTGAAATCACTGCCCAGCTTTTCGGCTAGGGGCTTCACGCGTTTGGCCAGCGCCTCGCCCTGATAGGAGAACGCAAGCTCGGCGCCATGCTCTGCCAGCATCGTTGCAATGCCCCAGGCGAGCGACTTGTCATTGGCAAGGCCCATAATAAGGCCGCGTTTGCCTTCCATGAGTTTGGTCATGTGCGTTATTCCTCTTCGCTTTGTGCAAGGCTTTGCGGATGATTTTCCGGCTCGGCCAGCGCTGCGTTCAATTCTGCCCCGATAACGAGCCCAAGCCCTACTAGCCAGAAAAAGAACAGCGCGATGATGATACCCGCCATGCTGCCATAAATCAGGTCATAGGTGAATGCGCTGCGCAAGACCGGGGGCATGGCGGTGGTGACGCCGATCCACCAAACGGCGGTGAACAGGGGGCCGGGCCATTTGGGGAAGGGAGCGCGGCGATAGCGCGGGGGCGTGAGCGAATAGAACAAAAGATAAAGCGCAACCGTGAGCCCGATTGCGGGCAGGATACGCGAGATCTGCAAGTCGCCCACAAGGGCCGATAACTGCGGAAGCGAGCTCAATATCACCTGTTGGATGGTCCCGATCATCACGCTTGCAAACAGCGAGACCATGAGCAGCATCACCGATCCGATGATAAAGGCAGCTGACAAAAGGCGCGCTTTCCAAAACGCCAGAAGCGGCCGCGTCCCGTAGGCGCGCCGCAAGATGTCGCGGATGGTTTCGATCAGGTTCGAGGCGGTCCACAGCGCGACCGCCACACCCAGCCACAAGACCCACCCTTGCGGCACATCGACGATCTCCTGTGCAACCGGTGCAATCAGGCCGCTGACCGTCGGCGGTGTTGCTATGAGCACAGCTTCGACCAGAGCCAGGGCCTGATCGCGCCCACCGAAAAGCTGGAACAAGGCAGCGCCGATGATGAAGAAGGGAAAAATCGCCAGCATCGAGAGATAGGCGAGGTTTCCTGCATGGATAAAGCCGTCCTGCCATGTCCCCACGGCCGTGCGGCGCAGCGTTTCGAACACGCGGGTGCCGGGACCAGTGTGATGCGCGATGCGGGCAAACGCACTGCTCTGGCGCTCGCCCGCAGTCCTCTTGCTTTCAGCAAGAGCAGCGAAACGAACCGGGTTTGCCTCGGCTCTCAACCGGCGCGCCTCTGGTGAAAGCGAGCGAAGCTCCGCGCCCCATGGCTGGGTATCGTGTGATCTTTGAGGGGGCGCTGAGTGGTTCAAAGCCAGCCTTTTTCCCGTCCCTTGCGTTTAAAGCCCGAACTTGGCGCGCGGTTTGGCTGGATCTTTCCAGTCGCCAAGTTTGTCGGCAAGTGCGTCGAGATCTTCAGGCATCTGGATTTCCAGAGTGACCATTTGATCGCCACGCGCCGGCTTGTCGCCGCTCGCGCCTTTCTTGGTCCAGCCCTTGCCGCTCAAACGCATCACCGTGCCGCCATTGGCGCCCGGTTTCAGCGTCAGCATCACCGGACCATCGACCGTCGGGCATTTGACTTTGCCCCCGTTCACCGCCTCATCCAGCGTGATCGGCAAATCCATTCGGATATTGTCTCCGTCCCGGCGGAAGAAGGGGTGGGGCGCGACTTCGACCATAACGATCCCGTCGCCATTGCCGCCGGGCCCCTTGTGACCCTTACCCTTGAGCCGCATCTGCGTGCCGTCTTCGACCCCGGCGGGCAGTTTCAGGCTGATCGCCTTGCCATCGGCGAGCGTTATGCGCTGGTCCTTGCCAGACGCTGCATCGACGAAGGGGACCGCGAGGCGGTATTGAATATCGGCGCCCTTGCGTGGGGGAGGGGGAGGCGCGCCGCGCCCGCCAAAACCGCCGCCGCCAAACCCGCCTCTGGGTGGCTCGCTGGCACGTTTGCGCCCGCCGCCAAAAAGCCCTTCGAACAGGTCGCCAAGGTCCATATCTTCATTGCCAAAGCCTTGAAACTCGGCATCGCGAAAGCCGCCACCACGTGATGCCCCCGCGCCATAGCCGCGCCCGCCAGCGCCCGGGCCACCTGCTCCCATACCGGCAAACGGGTTTGCAGGATTGCCATCGGCGTCAATCTCGCCCCGGTCGAACTGCGCGCGCTTGTTCTTGTCGGACAAAAGGTCATACGCCTTGGTCGCGTCCGAGAACTTCTCGGCGGCGTTGGGATTGTCCTTGTTCTTGTCAGGGTGCAGCTCTTTGGCGAGCTTGCGATAGGCGCTCTTGATCTCCTTTTCAGAAGCCGTTCGAGCAATGCCAAGGGTTTTATACGGATCACGCATGGTGTCTTAGCTAGGTGAGACGGTTGGGAGGTGCAAGCACAAGAAGCGCATTGCGGCGCGCGTTTATGCGTTCGGGCTGCGCGGGGAACATCTTTCTTACCTTGCGGGTTCAACCTATTCGGATGCACATGACCACGCCGGGCCGCCTCGAATTGCACAGATTGATGTCTCTCAATGCGGCCAAAGCTTTTCGCGCCTTGGACGGTGTCTCAAGTGTCTCAAACCGCGTGCCAAGCCAATGATAAGGAACTGAACTGATGGTTGCCAACTCCAACACGCTTAACAACGCGCAATTGGCCGATAGCGTCATTCCTTCAGGGGCTGATCCTTACGTATTGTTCGATGATTGGTTTGCCGAGGCGAAAGAGGCAGAGGTCAACGACCCCAATGCAATGGCCCTGGCAACCGCGACCCCTGATGCGATGCCTTCGGTGCGCATGGTGCTTTTGAAGGGTCATGGTTCTACCGAAGGGGGCACGGGCGGCTTTACCTTCTTTACCAATGCCGACAGTCGCAAGGGCGGCGAAATCCGCTCCAATATGCAGGCAAGCTTGCTGTTTCATTGGAAGAGCTTGCGCCGGCAAATCCGGATTGAGGGACCATTGCAGGAGGTGACACCGCAGCAGGCCGATGAATATTTCCACTCGCGCCCCTTCAAGAGCCAGGTCGGCTCGGCTGCGAGTGACCAGTCGCGGCCAATGGAGAAGCGGCAGGATTACCTTGATCGGGTGACGCAGATCTGGGGCAAGTATGAGCAGGACGGCAAAGTGCCGCGCCCGCCGCATTGGACCGGTTTTACCCTGCGCCCCGAGCGGATCGAGTTCTGGATCGACCGCGAAAACCGCCTCCACGACCGGCGGCTGTTTACCCTGTCGGGTGCGGGCGATGCGCTCAAATGGACCGATACGCTGCTTTATCCGTAATCTGTTCCCTTCGCCCTTCGCCCCGGAGCCTAACGGGACACTATCCGGGTGGAAGGGCGGAAGGCGTGGGAGGCAAGGCCGCGAGCTTTAGCGAGCCGCTCAGGGATACAGCGCCAGCACATCGGCCGCTTCTTGCAGCATGCGGGGACGCTCTTCGCTGGTCGAATGGCCCAGCCGCACCAGCGTCACTTTCTGATCGGGTGAGACAAGCACATATTGCCCCATGTGCCCGATCAGCGAGAACAGGTTTTGCGGCGCTCTGTCAGGGAAAAGCGGGTGCGGCCACTCAAGGTCGGGATTGGGCCGATTGAGCCAGATCTGATAGCCGTAATGGGCGCTCGCCGGACTTGGGGTGAGCATTTTCTCGACCCAGCCGCTGGGCACCAATTGCTCGCCTGATGGCGCCTTGCCACCGGCGCGCAAAAACTCGCCGAACTTCGCATAATCACGAGCCGAAGCGTGCATCAGGCTGCCCCCGATAAGCGTGCCCGAGGCGTCAAATTCAGGAACCATCGAGGCCATGCCAAGCGGCGCGAACAGGCGCTCTTGAAGATAACTCGCCACCGCGCGGCGGCGCGTGTCGGGGTCCTTGCTGTCGGTCAAAGCATTGGCGGCAATATCGGCAAGGATGACCGTGGTGTTGGACGAATATTCAAACTTTTCGCCCGGCTCTGCCTCAAGCGGCTGTTCCTTGGCCCATTTGGCCATATCGTCGCGCCCGTCGAGGAAGAGCATACGCACCTCGGCGCTTTCATAAGGCGGATTGCCCGCTTCTGTATGACGAAGCCCGCTGCGCATCTGGAGAAGCTGTTCAAGCGTGATGTCAGCGCGTGGATCGCCGCTTCGCTGCCAATCGGGGATGGGTGCGGGGCTGTCTTCGTCGAGGAGGCCATCGGCAACCAGCATTCCAATGAGAACGGCGGTGACGGTCTTCGCCATCGACCAGCTGATATGGCGGGTGTCGGCATCATACCCTGCCGCGTATCGCTCGGCCGCGACTTCGCCATCGACCATGAGGAACACGGCGCGCGTTTCGCCGAGCCCCTCTTTGGTGAAAAGCTCGTCGATCTGGCGCGCAAGCTGATCCTTCGGAGCGCCCGCGTTTTCGCTCACGGCATCGAGCGCCTCCTGAGTGAGCGGGGGCGGGGGTTCGGGCGCCCCGTCCGAGCACGCAATGAGGGCTGGAAGGAAAGCGGCAGCAAGGATAGAGGAACAAAAAACACGCATCATGCGGCCCTCAATCGGACAAGGACAAAAGCAAAGCAATGGCAAATACGGGTGGACGCGAAAAGGGTTCGGGGACCAAGCGGATCGCTCTGGTTGCGGTGCTCATCGTTGCGGCTCTGATCGCAGGCGTGCTTTGGTTCAACCGCGCTCCAATCGCCGGCTATTCGGGCGTTGCCACCAGCTATGCCGCGCGTGTTGCGTGCTCCTGCCGCTTTGTCGCCGGGCGCGATCTGGACGATTGCAGCAAGGACAAGCTTGGCGGGATGGAGATGGTCACGCTTAGCGAGGATGTGGAGGCTCAAAGCGTCACCGCGAGCATCCCCTTCGTCGACAGCGTCACCGCCACAAAGCGCGAAGGCTATGGCTGCGTTCTGGAAAAGTGGGAGGGTTAGGCCGCAAGCCCTTTAAGAGGAAACGGCTTGGGTCGAATCGATCCAGCCGCCGCCAATGACCCGGTCATCGGCATAGATTACGGCCGCTTGTCCCGGAGCCACACCGAATTCGGGCGTGGCAAAGCGGATGCGGGTGGTCGCCATATCGCCCAGCGGCCCTTCGAGCGTGATCGGCACAGGCTTCGCAAGGCTGCGCACCTTGGCGGTCAGCTGCGCGCCTTCAGGGATTGAGCCGATGCAATTGGTCTCGATCACCTCGGCGCTTTCAACCGCCAGCATACGTTTGGGGCCGACGCGAACCTCGCGTGTCTCGGCATCAAGCCTGATGACATAAAGCGGCTCGGGCTGCCCGCCGATATCGAGGCCCTTGCGCTGTCCCACGGTGTAGTGAACGATACCCTTGTGCTCGCCCAAAGTCTCACCGGTGGCAGCATGGACGATCTCGCCCGGCACGCCGCCTTCGGGGCGCAGCTTGGTCACGATCTTGGCGTAATTGCCGTCGGGGACAAAGCAGATGTCCTGGCTGTCAGGCTTCATCGCATTGCGAAGCTCGGCTGCCTCGGCAAGCTCGCGCACCTTTGTCTTGGGCAGGCCTCCAAGCGGAAAGCGGATGTAATCCAGTTGATCCTGCGTTGTCGCATAAAGGAAGTATGATTGATCGCGCGTCGGATCGTTGGCGCGGTAAAGGTGTGGTCCGCCTTCCGCTTCCACCCGGCGCACATAGTGCCCGGTGGCGAGGCAATCCGCTCCAAGCTCGCGCGCCATGCGGAACAGGTCGGTGAACTTTGGACCCATATTGCAACGGATGCACGGCACAGGGGTGCGCCCTGCAAGATATTCGTCGGCGAACTGGTCGACGACCTCTTCCTTGAAGGCGCTTTCATGGTCGAACACGTAATGCGCAATGCCAAGCCGGTCGCAAACCGCGCGCGCATCGGCAATGTCATCGCCCGCGCAGCACGCACCTTTGCGACCCGTGGCAGCGCCATAGTCATAAAGCTGGAGCGTGATGCCGATAACCTCTGCACCTGTGTCAGCGGCAAGCGCAGCGACCACGGACGAATCGACTCCGCCGCTCATCGCGACAACGATTCGACACTCGGCCGCAGGGCGCGGAAGATCGAACAAAGCCGCTGTATCCAGCCCGAAAATAGGGCTGATGGTCGAGGTGAGGGTGCTATTCATGGGGTGTGCGCCATATAAGTAGCCCCGGGCCAATTGACCAGTGTAAGGTGGAGCAGTCTTTCAAACCACTGATTCCATGCAGATTTTCGGGACCTTAACTTGTGTGTTCACCCGGTTGCTAAGGATTTGGGCACTATTCCTAAGCGTTGGTAAAGCCCGGTTTTACTACATTTTGACGGTCGCGCTCTAAACCTTGGCGAATGTTCGAAAAGGCCGACCCATCTGCATTTGCCAAGGCGCATCATGACGCTTCTTCCGAAGTGGATGATGTGGACCTGCATGTGTGCGCTGACGATGTTGTGGGCGACGTTGCCCAAGCCCAACCCTTGCGCTCGATCGAATGGAGCGAACTTGCCGCGAAATTCAACGCCGCGCGCGATTTAAGGGTGCTTTTGCGCAAGGATACAAATGCCAAGCTCGGCATTGGTTCCGGCGCAGGTGTTGCCGATGGCGACGTCGACTTTGCCACGGCTGCTGCGAGCTTTTTTCGAGCAAATGAAGAAGACGAACGGGCCGTTAACCAAAAGGGTTTAGAGCACCGAAAAACATCATCTGGCATGTATCCAGATGTAACAGGCGACCCGAGTGAAAAATTCCCCGAGCAGAGCCAGCCCCTACAGGCTCATGCAAACCGGGCGAAGCGAGAGACAAGTAATGATTGAGAACCAGGATATCCGTCCAGCACAAGTGATTGGCCCACTCGGCGAGCCGTTGACCTTGGACGATCTGCCTTCGCCGTCCACCAAACGGTGGGTTGTGCGTCGCAAGGCAGAAGTCGTTGCCGCTGTGAATGGCGGCCTGCTGACAATCGACGAAGTGCTCGAACGCTATTCTCTCACTCTGGAAGAATTCGCTTCATGGCAGCGCGCGGTAGATCGTTCTGGCATGCAGGGCCTTCGCGTGACGCGCATTCAGCATTACCGCGACCTCTATGAGCGCCAGTTGAAATACTAAGGCCTGCCCGCTCGCACGGACACCGTCTTTCGGCACATTCGCGCGACCAAAGACCGATATTCCCCTCCCCCTCAAACTGCGCTAACCAGCGCGCGACCTTTTGTTTGGAACCTATTTTCAGACCGAAGGTATATCGGGTGGAAGGAGAATAATAATGGGTTGGATTATTGCACTTATCGTTGGCGGTGTTGCTGGCTGGTTGGCCAGCATGGTGATGAACCGGGATGCCTCAATGGGTATTTTCTGGAATATCGTCGTGGGCTGTATCGGTTCGGTCATCGGCAACATGATTGTCGGGCCGCTGCTCGGTATCACCGGAAGCGTTCAGGAGTTCTCGATTATCGGGCTTGTCGTAGCGGTTGTCGGCGCTGTCGTACTGCTTGGCATTTTGAACCTGATCCAGCGCGGACGCGTTCAGGGCTAAACCCCGAAAGAGGGCGGCAAGTTACGAACGCTTGCCACTACAGAGATTTAAAGGCGACGCAGGAGCAGATCCGGCGTCGCCTTTTGCTTGGGCAAAGCGGTGTTGCGCAAAAGCGTCGTGCGAACGTCCCTCGTCTAGGCTCAAAGTCACCCGTCGAGGGGCGCATTGCCCTTTGCGGGCCTTTGATTATCAGGGATTGCGAAAGGTGACTTATCCCTGTAATACACTGTGCGTTTACTGCGGGAGGTGTTTCAATGGGGGGCACCAGGTCACCGCTTAGAAGGCAAATGGCATGAATTACTCGACCACCATCACAGCCGAAGCGCAGGATGATATCCCTGCTGACGCGCTGGAAAGGTATCAGGAAAAACAAGGCTCCAGCGCCATGCGCAAGCTGCTTATCGCAGGTGGCATTCTGCTGGCTTTGCTCTTGGCACTGGGTGCTTATTTCGCGCTTGCAGGTGGTGAACCGGTAGGCGCAGGCGATGACAACGGGCAGGCACCGGTCGTCACGGTCATTGCTCCGGGTAAAACCACGGTAAGCGGCAGTATCGTTGCGCCCGGCACAATCGCCGCGCGTCGTCCGATGCCCGTGGGCGTGGTGGGCGAGGGCGGACAGGTCGTGTCGGTTCGCGTCGATGCAGGCGACTGGGTGCGTCAGGGCGAGGTGCTCGCCGTGATCGACCGCTCGGTCCAAACACAGCAAGCCGCCGCTCAGGAAGCGCAGGTCGCCGTTGCCCAAGCCGATGCCGAACTGGCGCAATCCAATCTCGACCGCGCGCTGCAATTGGTGGAGCGCGGATTTATCTCCAAGGCAGAGATCGACCGTCTCACCGCAACGCGCGATTCCGCCGTTGCCCGAATCAAGGTTGCCCGCGCCCAACTCGCAGAGCTTCGCGCACGCAACGCCCGTCTGAACATCGTTGCACCAGCTTCAGGCTATGTTCTCGAACGCGCCGTTGAACCGGGTCAGACCGTTGGCGGTGGCTCTGGCGCCTTGTTCACAATCGCACGCGGCGGCGAATTTGAAATGCTCGCCGACCTCAGCGAGCCGCAGCTTGCCAGCCTTTCGGTGGGCGTCTCTGCAAGCGTTGTGCCGGCAGGTTCGGAAAAATCCTTCAGCGGCCAGGTGTGGCAGATTTCTCCCATCGTGGACGAGCGCACCCGGCAAGGGGCCGCGCGCATCGCGCTGTCATATCAGCCTGAACTTCGCCCCGGCGGTTTTGCAACGGCCACCATCGACAGCGGGTCGATCACGGCAACCGTTCTTCCTGAAAGCGCGGTTCTTGCCGATGGCGAGGGCAGCTATGTCTATGTCGTCAACGACGATAACAAAGCGACGCGCGTGGCGGTCAAGACCGGCATCGTCACTCCTGATGGCATCGCCATTACCGAAGGGCTGACCGGCGATGAAGCCATTGTGCTGCGCGCAGGCGGCTTCCTCAATCCCGGCGAAACCGTGAGCCCGAGGCGTGAAGACAACTGATCGGCATCTGGCGGGCGATGCGAGCCGAGGCCCGGCTCGCACCGCGTCGCACGCGCCGAAAGGCCGAACAACACGATGCCTGGCAATTAGGCAGAGGCAGATAGGAAACCCATGAACTTCCGCAATCTTTCAGCTTGGTCGATCCGGAACCCGGTTATTCCGCTGGTTCTGTTCACCGCCCTGTTGTTTGCCGGATTGGTGAGCTTCCGGGCGATGGATATCACCAACAACCCGGACATCGAGTTCCCTGCGGTCAATGTGACGATCTCGCAGCCTGGTGCTGCACCAAGCGAGATCGAGAACCAGATCACCCAGCAGGTCGAAAGCGCTGTGCGCTCGATCAACGGGGTGAAACAGATTTCATCGACCGCCAGCGAAGGTTCATCGCGCACCTTTGTCGAATTTGAACTTGGCATCGATCCCAACGTGGTGGTCTCCGAGGTCAAGAACGCGGTCGACCGCGTCCGCGGAAGCCTGCCCGACGGGATTCAGGAACCGCGCGTCAACAAGGTCGAGGCGGCTGGCGGCTTCCTTGGCATTTACGCGGTGCAAGCCGATGACATGACCATCGAACAGCTCTCCTGGTTTATTGATGACACCGTGGCCAAACGGCTTCTGGATATTCCCGGCATGGCCGAGGCTGGCCGTTTTGGCGGGGTAGATCGCGCGATTGAGGTGATCCTTGATCCTGTAAAAATGCAGGCCTTCGGCGTCACCGCATCACAGATTAACAATGCCCTTCGTTCAACCAATGTCGATGCGGCTGGCGGCCTTGCCGAGGTCGGCGGCACGCGCCAGTCCTTGCGGGTGCTGGGTAATAACGACACCGCCTATGAGCTTTCCCAGCGCCAGATCCAACTGGGCGGGGGCCGCACCATCCGCCTTGCCGATGTGGCAACGGTGCGTGACGGCTACACCGAGCGGCAATCGATCAGCGAAGTCGGCGACAAGGAGGTCGTCAATTTCTACATGAGCCGTGCCAAAGGCGCCTCGGACGTGACAGTGTTCGAAGAAGCGCAGGCCATGATCGAGGAGATCCAGGCCGAGAACCCCGACCTGAAATTCATCCAGCTGTTCAACACCGTTAAATACACCAAGAGCCAGTATAACAGCTCGATGCAGGCCCTCATCGAGGGCGCGGTGCTTGCTGTGATCGTGGTGTTCTTCTTCCTGCGCGATTGGCGCGCCACCTTCATCAGCGCGGTTGCGATCCCGCTGTCCGCGATCCCGACCTTCTTTTTCATGGACCTCCTCGGGTTCAACCTGAACTTCCTGTCTCTATTGGCATTGGGCCTTGTGGCGGGGGTTCTGGTCGATGACGCCATTGTGGAGATCGAGAATATCGTGCGCCATATGCGCATGGGCAAAACCGCCTATCAGGCGAGTATTGATGCCGCCGACGAGATCGGTCTGCCGGTGGTTGCGACCAGCTTCTGTATCGTTGCGGTGTTCCTGCCTGTGGGCCTGATGCCGGGCATTTCGGGCCAGTTTTTCCAGAACTTTGCCATCACCGTCGTGATTGCGGTGCTGATGAGTCTGGCTGTGGCGCGGATGGTGACGCCATTGATGGCGGCTTATTTCCTCTCTGCCAAAGGCCATGCCGAACACGGCGAAGGCAAGCTCATGGACCGTTATCTGCGCGTCCTTGAATGGACCCTCGACACCAGCACCATGCACAAATTGCGCGAAGGGATCGAGCGCCCCCGCTCGCAGGCCCTCTATGTCGTCGGTCTGCTTCTTGCCTCCGTCTTCCTCCTCGCTGTTCCCGCAATTGTCGTATTCCAGCTCTGGGGTCTGGTCGGTGAGGTCGTGCTGCACGATAACGTCGCAAGCCTCGTGTCGGATGACCAGTTCGGCTTCCTTTACAAGCTGGTCTCGAAAACCTTCGAATTAGCGCAACTTCTGGCGGTCGTCCTTGTGGCCGGGGTTGCGACATGGCTCGCGCTCAAACTGCTTGAGTTTTTTGCCCGCTCGGCGTCACGCTTCGGTCAATTCATGCGCTACATGACCGCGCGTTTCCACGATCACCGGGTGTGGATGCTTTCCATCGGCTGGATGTCGCTTTTGGTGACGATTGTGCTGATCGGCACGGTTCCGGGGCAGTTCCAGCCCGATATTGACGATTCCAACGCGGAAATCGCGATCGAGATGGTGCCGGGCACCACCCTCGAGGGGACCAAGCGCGTCGTCGATCAGGTCAACGACATCCTCATGCAGGAGCAGGAGGTTCTGCGCACGCTTGAGCGTATCCGTGTGGGTGAGGCGACGATCTACGTTACCTTGAAAGAGGACCGTGAACGCACCTCGATTGCATTCCAGCGTGAGATGGCGCCTGTCCTGAACAAAGTGGCCGATGCCCGCGTTCGCTTTGTCGCGGAGAACTTCGGCGGGGCGGGCTCTGGCCGCGATTTCACCGTGATGCTCGCAGGCTCCGACCCCGAGCTTCTGAACGAAACCGCGACCCAGGTGATCGAGGAGATGAAAACCCTCGACACGATCATCGCCCCGCGCATCGGAGCGGATTTGCGCCGCCCCGAGATCATCATCACGCCCAATGAAAAGCTCGCGGCCGAGCTTGGCGTCTCAACGCTTTCGTTGAGCCAGGCAATCCGTATCGCCACCTTGGGCGAGATCGAACAGAACGCTGCCAAGTTCTCGCTTTCGGACCGCCAGATCCCGATCATGGTCAAGCTGGGCGATGATGCGCGCGGCAATCTGACCACGATTGAGAACCTGCCGGTGCAGACCGTCGATGGCGGCACAGTCCCGCTTTCGCGCGTGGCAACAATCGAGTTTGGCTCCGGCCCGACAACGATCCAGCGGTACAACCAGAACCGGCGCGTGTTCATCGGCGCCGACCTTGCAAGCGGCGTCTTGCGGGGCAATGCGCAAGAGCAGATTGAAGCTCTGCCGACCCTGCAAAACCTGCCCCAGGGCGTGATCCGCGATGCCGTGGGTCAGGACGAAATCCAGCAGGAACTGATGGGCAGCCTTTCGGTGGCCATCATCTCCGGCGTGATGCTGGTGTTTGCCTGCCTCGTCCTTCTCTACAAGCGCTTGATGAGCCCGCTGGTCAATATGACCTCGCTTGCGCTCGCACCCCTGGGCGGGATCATGCTGATCTGGCTGGTCGGACTGCCCCAGTCCATGCCGGTCTATATCGGCATGCTGCTGCTGCTTGGCATTGTATCCAAGAACTCGATCCTCCTCATCGACTTTGCGATTGAGGAAATGGAGAAGGGCACCGAAAAGCTGAGCGCGATTATCGATGCAGGTCACAAGCGTGCACAGCCAATCGTCATGACCACGGTGGCGATGACCGCAGGCATGGTGCCGGTCTCCGTCTCGCTTACCGGCGATGGTGCCTGGCGTCAGCCGATGGGCATTGTCGTGATTGGGGGGCTGATCCTGTCGACGCTGCTCACGCTGCTGATCGTGCCTGCAGGCTTCAGCCTTGCTGATGGCGTCGAGAAGCGCGTCGGCCCGTGGCTGCGCAAGACCTTGCTCACTTACAAGCCGGGCGATGACACAAAGCCTGTCACCGCGCCTTCGGGCTCTGGCAATGGACCAGCTGGTGAACCTGCCGAATAAGGCATCGCCAAGGCGCAACGCGGCGATTAGAGGGTAGCTGATGGCAAGCAGCGCACAATCACCCTCATATGCCTTTGGCGGAGAGCCGCTGACCCCCGACCGCGCCCGGCGTATGCGCTGGACCGCGACCGGCCTGTTGTTTGCGATGGCGGTGATCTTCTTCACCACCCACGGCCTCGTGCCGGCGCATCCGGCCTGGGGTTATGTCAACGCCTTTGCCGAAGCGGCCATGGTGGGCGGGCTTGCCGACTGGTTCGCTGTCACCGCGCTGTTTCGCCACCCTCTAGGGCTTCCCATACCCCACACCGCTATCGTCCCGTCCAACAAGGACCGGATTGCCGATACGATGGGGCAATTCCTGCGCGAGAATTTCCTGACTCCGGCAGTCGTCGCGCGCCGGATGCGAAATATGAATATCGCGCGGGCTGTTGGCGACTTCCTCGTCGCCGATCCCAAGGAAGAGCAAGAAGGTGACGACGGCGATCAACGCTCGCGCGTCATGGGCGGCGCTGCCGAAATGCTCGCCGAAATCCTCGAATCGCTCGATCCGGACCGTCTGGGCAATCAAGTGCGCGCAGGGCTCGGCAACCAGCTTACCAAGATCGACGTTTCGCCGCTCGCTGGCCGAATGCTCGAAAACACCATGGTCGACGGGCGCCACCTGCCTCTCATCAATGGCTTTATCCGCTGGGCAGGGCTGACGCTTGAAGACAATGAAGAAACGATACGCCAGATCATTCACGAGCGGGTGAACGGCGTCTTGCGCTGGGCGGGCCTTGATAAGACCATCTCGTCCAACGTGCTCGACGGCCTTTACAAATTGCTCGCCGAAGTGCTGGTCGACCCCGAGCACCCGCTACGCGGCAAGGTGGAAGAAGGCCTTCGCGAGCTTGCGATTGATCTGCAAAACAACCCCGAGACAAGAGCCCGCGTTGAGGAGATGAAGCGCGAGATACTTGAAAACCCTGCCGTTGCCGAATGGTGGATGGGGGTGTGGGAGCGTATCCGGATGTCGCTGATCCGGCGCGCGCGCGATCCCAATAGCGAACTGGGCTCTGATCTGCGCACAGGGCTTGCCGATCTTGGCGAAGCGCTCAAGAAAGACGAGCGTTTGCAGACCCAGATCAACCGGTTCGCAAGGCGCACCGCCTCCGGAATTGCAACACGCTATGGCAGTGAGATTGTGACGCTGGTTTCTGAAACGGTGAAACGCTGGGATGCGACCACGATCACGGGCCGGATCGAAACCGCGGTTGGCCGCGATTTGCAGTTCATCAGGATTAACGGGACGCTTGTTGGCGGGCTCGTCGGCATGACGCTGCACTTCATTGTGAGCTTTCTCTAGCGGCTAATGGCCGGCTCCTGTGCGCGCGTTTCCTTGGTAAAATGGGCGGCAAGTGAGCGTTTCAGGCCCTGCCATGGCAAATCGCGCGCCCCCGCTAATCGCGCAAGAGCCCGCACCAGCCAATCTTCAACAACGGCGTGACGATTGAACATAAAAAAACCTCCGCCGCGCAAGGTAGCGGGCGGAGGTCTTTAGAAAAGTTTGATTGTGTATTGAGCTGCTTAAAGCGCGCTGGTCATTTCCGGCACGGCGTTAAACAGGTCAGCAACAAGACCGATGTCTGCCACCTGGAAGATCGGTGCGTCTTCGTCCTTGTTGATGGCGATGATGACCTTGGAGTCCTTCATGCCGGCAAGGTGTTGAATAGCGCCCGAAATGCCGATGGCGATGTAAACTTCCGGTGCCACGATCTTGCCGGTTTGGCCGACCTGGTAATCGTTTGGCACATAGCCCGCATCCACGGCGGCACGCGATGCGCCGATCGCTGCGCCGAGCTTGTCGGCAAGCGGGTTGATGATCTGCTCGAAGGTTTCGCCGTCTTTAAGAGCGCGGCCACCCGAAACGATGACCTTCGCAGAGGTCAGTTCAGGACGGTCGCCGCCGTCTGCCACTTCGCGGCTGACAAAGCTTGAGATGCCGGCATCGCCTGCACCGCTCACGTCTTCGATTGCAGCCGAGCCGCCTTCGGCAGCGGCCTTTTCAAAGGCGGTGCCACGAACGGTGATGACGAGCTTTTCGTCGGAGCTTTCGACTGTCGCGATGGCGTTGCCTGCGTAAATCGGACGGGTGAAGGTCTTGGGGCCTTCGACCGAAAGAATGTCCGAGATTTGCATGACGTCGAGCATTGCAGCGACGCGCGGTGCAATGTTCTTGCCCGATGTGGTCGCAGGCGCGAGCAGCGCGTCGTAGTCAGCCATGATGCCAGCCACGAGAGGTGCGACATTTTCAGCCAGACCTTCGCCATAGGCTGCATCGTCGGCCTTGAGCACTTTTGAAACGCCAGCGATTTTCGCTGCCGCTTCTGCTGCGCCGCCGCAATCAGCGCCAGCCACGAGAGCCGTCACATCGCCGAGCTTGGCAGCAGCAGTCACCACTGCGAGCGTTGCATCGTTAACCGATGCGTTGTCGTGTTCGACCAGAACCAGAGTGTTCATATCTGTTGTCCTTTTCCTTGTGCGCCGGGCCGCTTACGCGATCCCCAGCTCCTTGATCTTCGCAACGAGAGCGTCGACGTCCTCGACCTTTTCACCAGCCTGGCGAACCGGAGGTTCGGCAACGTTGGTGGTGGTGAGGCGCGCTGTGATATCAACGCCAAAGTCCGCAGGGGTTTTGGTGTCGAGTGGTTTTTTCTTCGCTTTCATGATGTTTGGAAGCGAAGCATAGCGCGGCTCGTTCAGGCGAAGGTCGGTGGTGACAATCGCTGGCATGGTGAGCTTGACCGTTTCAAGCCCGCCGTCGATTTCGCGTTTCACGACAACTGCGTCGCCGTCGATTTCAACCGTATTGGCAAAGGTGCCTTGCGGGCGGTTCATAAGAGCGGCGAGCATCTGGCCGGTCTGGTTGCTGTCGTCCGAAATCGACTGCTTGCCCAGAACGACGAGGCCGGGCTGTTCTTCGTCAGCAATCGCCTTGAGGATCTTGGCAACGGCGAGAGGCTCAACCTCTTCGTCGGTTTCAACGAGGATCGCGCGATCTGCACCCATAGCAAGCGCGGTGCGCAGCGTTTCCTGAGCCTTGGCTGGGCCAACCGAAACCGCGACGATTTCTTCTGCCTTGCCGGCTTCCTTGATGCGGATCGCTTCTTCGACAGCGATTTCGTCAAAGGGGTTCATGCTCATTTTGACGTTGGCAAGATCGACGCCTGTGCCGTCGGCTTTGACCCGTGGCTTGACGTTGTAATCAATCACCCGCTTGACGGGGACGAGGATTTTCATGGCTCTACCTTTCCCATTGGCGCGGACCCGATATGGGAATCGGGACCCCGCGTGAAACTTGTGCGTGCGACCTAGCTTGCGTTTACGTAAACGTCAACCTTGGAGCACCCTTGGAGAAAGCCCCGCTTGTGAGGCGATTCTCCGGCTTGCCTTGCCAAGTTCGATGGCGCTCGTCCATCATCTTTAGTGCAAGGGAGGTTAGTCGCGGCTCAATTGCTCTTTGGCATGTGGCGCGTGCTCCATTCGCAGGCGTGCCGCGCTGTTTCGTCCTTCGCGTTGCGAGGGTGTCATGGTAACCCGCTGTGTATGGTAGCAAGACACGGTGATGAAAGCGCAACGCGAGCAAAGCGGACCCCCCTCTTTTGACTAATGAATCCCAATCTTCGCAAGCCAACTCAGCAAAAGTCGTAGTCGACAAGCTGGGCGAGCTTAACGCTGAAGACGGCGATGTGAGCATCGACAAGGTGGTCGAGACATTCGGGGCGCGCGGGTATGGGCCCATGCTCCTGGTGCCCGCGCTGTTGGGGGCATCGCCCCTGGGCGGAATTCCCAGCGTTCCAAGCCTTCTGGCCTTGGTGATCGCTCTCATCGCTGGCCAGATCGTGATCGGGCGAACCCATTTCTGGTTGCCGGGCTTTCTGGGCCGAAGGTCGGTGTCAGAAGAAAAGCTTCAGAATGCGCGCGATGCGCTGTCCAAGCCCGCCAAACTCATGGACAAGCTGTTCCACGGTCGGCTCGAATGGGCGACCCGCGATCCGATGCCGCGCATCGCTGCTGCGATTGTGATGGTGCTGTGCGTGGTGATCGTGCCGCTGGAGCTGGTGCCGCTCGCCGCGCTGTTGCCGTTCTCGGCGATTGCCGCTTTTGGTCTTGCGCTGACGGTCCGCGATGGCGCGCTTATGTTGCTCGCCATCGCGATATCCATCGTCAGCCTTTATACCGCAGCCAATACGCTGCTGGCATAGAATTGTCTCGGGGCTGGTTTAGGCCGCCTTTTTCACCTCAGCGACGATTTTCTTGGCGGCATCGCCAAGGTCATCGGCAGGCACAATTGCGAGCCCTGAGTTTGCAAGGATTTCCTTGCCTGCTTCAACATTGGTGCCTTCGAGGCGAACCACCAGCGGAACCTGAAGGTTCACGTCTTTCGCAGCCTGCACAACACCGTTGGCGATAATGTCGCACTTCATGATGCCGCCGAAGATATTGACGAGAATGCCTTCAACCGCAGGGTCCTTGAGGATGATCTTGAACGCGGCTGTGACCTTCTCGGTCGTCGCGCCGCCGCCCACGTCAAGGAAGTTGGCAGGAAACGCGCCGTTCAGCTTGATGATGTCCATCGTCGCCATCGCAAGGCCTGCGCCGTTCACCATACAGCCGATGTTCCCATCGAGCTTGATGTAGGCAAGATCATATTCCGACGCTTCGACCTCGGCTGGATCTTCCTCGGTCTCATCGCGCATCTCTTCGATCGCGGGATGGCGATAGAGCGCATTGCCGTCGAAGCTCATCTTGGTGTCGAGCACGAGAAGCGAAGCGTTGCCGTCGGCGTCAGGCTTAGTCTCAACCAGCGGGTTGATTTCCAGCATGTCGCAATCGCTCGCGGTGAAGGCGGCGTACAGCTGCTTTGCGAGTTTCTGGCATTGCTTATTGAGGTCACCCGACAAGCCGAGCGCGAACGCGACCGAGCGCGCGTGGTGCGCCATGAACCCTTGTGCCGGGTCGATGGTGATCGTGGTGATCTTTTCAGGCGTTTCATGGGCGACGTCTTCGATGTCCATGCCGCCTTCGGTCGAGGCAACCATGGCAACGCGGCCGGTTGCACGGTCAACGAGCATGGCGAGGTAATATTCGCTTTCGATATCGACGCCGTCGGTGATGTAAAGGCGGTTCACCTGCTTGCCCGCGTCACCCGTCTGGATCGTTACCAGGGTGTTGCCGAGCATTTCCTTGGCGTGGCTTTCGACCTCATCCAGAGAGAACGCGAGGCGCACGCCGCCTTTTGCATCTTCGGGTAGCTCTTTGAATTTGCCTTTTCCGCGGCCACCGGCATGGATTTGCGCTTTCACAACATAAAGCGGCCCGGGCAGTTTCTTTGCCCCTTCGACGGCCTCTTCGACGGTCAGAGCCGGATAGCCATCAGGAATCGCGATACCGTGTTCTTTTAGCAGTTCCTTGGCCTGATATTCGTGGACATTCATAGGAGGATGATCCCTTCGGTGTTGATCCCGTGGTTAAAGCTGTTCGTGAGGGGCCTAAGCATGGTTTGGCCCACTTGAAAAGTACTCAAAGTGTGAGCAGGAGGGTCAAACGCAAGAAAGCCGCTCCATGATCGATCAAAACCAGTTTCAAGAGATTGTCCGCGAGGCAGGGCGCATGGCGTATGCGCGCTGGCCGGGTGCGGGACATGATCTCGATTCGTGGGAGAAACAGCCCGGCGATCCGGTGAGCGAGGCCGATCTTGCGGTCGATAAATTCCTGCGCCGCGAACTCACCCGCTTGCTGCCATCGGCGGCGTGGCTTTCCGAAGAATCCACCGATGATCCCGTCCGGCTCGGCCAGGACCTTATCTGGCTGGTCGATCCGATCGACGGGACGCGTGATTTTGTCGCGGGGCGAACGGGCTGGGCGATTTCTGTTGCGCTCGTGAGTGCGGGAAAACCGCTGATCGGGATGCTTTCAGCGCCAGCACGCGGCGAGGAATGGTTTTCCTTTGCCGGGCGCGGGGCAACCCTCAACGGCGAGAAGCTGAGCGCGAGCACCCGCAGCGAATTTTCAGGCGCGCGTGTTCCGCTCGATCAATTGCCGAGCGCGGATTCCGATCTCGTCATCGTAGAGAAACCCAATTCGATCGCTCTGCGCATAGCGATGGTCGCCAATAATCAAGCTGATTTTGTCGCGACGCTGCGGTGGGGTTTTGAATGGGATATCGGAGCAGCGACCCTGATCGCACGCGAGGCGGGGGCGCGGGTGACCGATGCTTTTGGAAAACCGCTTGCCTATAACAAGCGTGATCCACGTGATTTCGGAGTGTTGGTCAGCGCGCCTGCGATCCATGCAGATGCCGTCGCGCGCATCGCTGAAAGAGCGCAAGAGCTTCAGAAAAACAAATAAAATAGGGCGGCCCGCTGCGCCTAAATCGCGGGCCGCCCTATAAATCGTTCAGTCAATATGTCCGATTATTGAGCGCGCGCGGCGTTCACATCGTCCTGACTGATCGGAATAATCTTGATCTCGACACGGCGGTTCAGCGGCTGATTGACATTGTCCGCAGTTTTCACGCGAAGGTAGTCATAGCTTTCGCCATAGCCGCGCGTCGCGACACGGCTGCGTGCAACGCCTCGGGCCGCAAGATAATTTGCAACCGCATCAGCGCGCTGTTCCGACAGACGCTGGTTCGTGGCATCCGAGCCGGTTGTGTCGGTGAAGCCGTACACGTCGATCAGGCTGTTCGGATACTGGATAAGGCTTTCGGCAATCGAATTGAGCGAATCGTAAAAGCCCGGGTTGATGTTGGCAGAGCCGGTTGCGAAGGTCACGCCATCGGGCAGACGGACCAGGATTGCGTCCTGATCGCCGACTTCCTCGACATCAACGCCTGTGCCTTCGAGCGTTTCATCGAGTTCGCGAATCTGGTCGTCGAACTGCTTGCCGATAATCGCGCCAGCCGAGCCGCCGATCCCTGCGCCGATGATACGGGCGGTATCGCCGCCGATCACTCCGCCAAGGATAGCGCCAAGAACGCCGCCGCCGACAGCGCCGATCCCGGTGCGCGAAACCTTTTGTTCGCCGGTGTTAGGGTCCGTGACACAGGCCGTTGTTCCAAGAAGTGCAACTGCCGCTGTGCCTGAGACCAAAGCTTTAGAAAATTTCATACCGTCCTCCATTTGTGACTGCGCGTGGCTTTGCTTACTCTCAAGCCCGGTCAGCGCCAATGTTCCGTTTCGTGTGTTTACAAGACACTATACAGTGCGGACCACACATCGTTCCCAATCACTTGCAATAATCTGAACAATACCCGCTTGCCGGCCACTCACGAGGGCGTCTGACGGCCTTCCGGTGTGCCTGTGATCCATTTGCCCGCTAGCAAAGCGCATCAATTGTGCTAGCGAGCGTAGCGTGACACCGTTTCCCTGGACCGAACTTTTCATTATTTTTGGGCTGATTCTGCTCAATGGCGTCTTTGCCATGTCCGAGCTTGCAATCGTGTCTGCCAAGACCAGCAAGCTGAAGGCGAAGGCCGAAAACGGGTCGATTTCCGCGCACACCGCGATCCGATTGGCGGCAGAGCCGGGTAAATTCCTCTCGACCGTGCAGATTGGCATCACCCTCATCGCTATCATCACCGGTGCATATTCGGGCGCGAGCCTGGAGACGCCGGTAGGCGAACGTCTGGCAGCGATTGGCGTACCGGAAGAGATGTCGGGCGAAGTCGCGTTCGTGACCGTGATCGCGCTCACCACCTATTTCAGCGTTGTCGTGGGCGAGCTAGTACCAAAGCAACTGGCCCTGCGCGCAGCGGTCCCGATCGCAACGGTGATGGCGCGGCCCATGGCGATCCTTGCGCGCATCGCGGCCCCGCTCGTGTGGTTGCTCGACACCTCCTCTGCCGGAATTATCCGCCTGTTCGGTGTGCGGTCGAAAGGCGGGTCCTCGGTGACCGCCGAAGAATTGCAGATGATTTTTGCCGATGCGACCCGTTCGGGCGTGATCGAGCACGATCAGCACCAGATCCTGACCGGCGTTGTCAGGCTTGCCGAGCGCCCGGTGCGTGAGCTTATGACCCCTCGCACCGAGCTCGACTGGCTCGACGTGGATGCCGATACGATGCAGATCCACAAGACCATCCGCGAAAGTCCACATTCGCTCCTGCCTGTCGCGCAAGGGTCGCCCGACAGCATTCTTGGCGTTGTGAAAGTGCGCGATATTCTTGGCCGGATGGTCGCTGATCGCGGCTTTTCGGTGCGCGAGATGATGCACCGGGCGGAAGTCGTCCCCGATCAGCTCGACGCGATGGACGCTTTGCGGGTGTTGCAGTCGGCCGAAATCGCGATGGCGCTGGTCCACGATGAATACGGCCATTTTGAAGGGGTGGTGACGCCGGTTGACCTATTGACGGCAATCGCGGGTAACTTCCTGAGCGATCTGGATGCAGGTGACAGGCCCGATGTGGTCGAATGTTCGGATGGCTCCCTGCTCATCTCCGGTGCCCTGTCCGCCAATGGCCTCGCAGACCGGCTGGGACTTACCTATGGCGAAGACCGTGAATTCGGGACGGCTGCGGGCTATGCGCTTTATGTGCTCAAACGCTTGCCGGTCCCCGGCGACAAATTCACCGATCAGGGATGGGAATTTACCGTCACCGAAATGGACAATCGCCGGATCGACAAGATCCTGGTGCGGCGGATCGAAACGCCCGAATAAGCAGGCTGGAGCGGCGCTCGGCCTGAGAATTTTCGTCTTTGAACGTAACCAAATCCCATTGGCTTACGTAGATTCTTCCTGAGCGCCCCATTCATTCCGGCGTAAGCGTGGGGCGCTTATGCGAGCAATCCCCTAAGCGCCCACCCTGATGAGACGACGATGAGCCTGTTCACCCCTGACCTGTTCCGCAATTTCGCATTCGGCTTTGTCGCCGGAGGGCTGCTTGTTGGCGCGGCGAATTTCGACCAGTGGACCGGCGTGATCGAGGCGCCGGCCAAGGCTGCGGCTCCCCTCGAGGCGCCAATGGGCGATGACGCATTTGCGATTGCGCCAATGGAGGGTATCCGATGAAACGACTTGGTCTATGGGCAGGCGGCATCCTTGCAGCTGCCGCTGTATATGTCGCGGTGCTCAATACTCCCGCGCTCGCGCTCGAAGAGCCGGTAAACGCGCCCGCCGCCAAACGCATCGCGCGTGAAGGTGCCGGGCTCAAAACCACGATCTTTGCAGGCGGATGTTTCTGGGGCGTCGAAGGCGTTTTCAGCCACGTCAAAGGTGTGAAAAGCGCGGTTTCCGGCTTTCACGGCGGGTCGGCGGCCACGGCCAAATACAATCGCATTGTTCAGGGCGGGACCGCTCATGCCGAAGCGGTCAGGATCACCTATGACCCATATGTCGTTCGCTATGACGAGCTTTTGCGCATCTTCTTTTCAGTGGTGGCCGATCCGACGTTGAAAAACCGTCAGGGCCCCGATGTCGGCGCGCATTACCGCTCGGCTCTTGTGCCCACCAGTGAGGAGCAACGCGCAGTTGCCGAAGCCTATCTGGCGCAGATGGAAGCTTCCAACGTGTGGAGCCGGCCAATCGTGACCAAGATCGAAAACAAGCGCACATTCTATCGCGCAGAAGACGACCATCAGGACTTCATGGCGAAAAATCCGACACACGGTTACATCGTGCGCTGGGACAAGCCCAAGGTCGATGCGCTCAAGGTCATGTTCCCGCGCGATTTCAAGGCGAGCTTCCTTCGCGACAACTGATGAGACGGAAAGGCCCGTATGGGTCTGGTCCTGAGCGTGCGAGCGCCCTATGTTGTCAGCCATGAAAAGCGCGCACGATCATTCGCACTGTCATGCAACCGGCGAGGCCCTTGTCGCTCAAGCGCAAAAAGCGCTTGTCGAAGCGGGTGAACAATGGACCGATATGCGCAAGGATGTGTTCGTCGAGCTTGCGCGACACGAGAGGCCTGCCTCGGCCTATCTGATTGCTGACAATCTCGCCCAGGCGCGGGGCAAGCGGGTTGCCGCCAACAGCGTGTACCGCATCCTAGACCTGTTCGTTGCCACCAATCTCGCGATCAAGATCGAAAGCTCCAACGCCTATCTTGCCAATGCGCATCCGGGGGAAAGCCACGATTGCATCTATCTCGTGTGCGACGAGTGCGGCGAGGCAGCGCATGTTGATGACAAAACCATCAGCGAGAAACTGCGAACTCTCGCGGCGTCCAATGCGTTTCAGGCGCAGCGCCCGGTGCTCGAGATCCGCGGACTTTGCGGCCAGTGCGCGGCCTGACGCTCAAACGGGTTTAAGGCAGCCGAAATCGACATTTATTGGCGCGAGCAGGCCGGTTCAAACAGCAAAGCGTTTATCGACAGGCTGTGCCTTTGCGTGTAGTGCGTAAACCCATGAGTCAAACGCTGAATACCCCATTGCTCGACACGGTCCCGACGCCCGACGAGCTTCGCCAGCTCAAGCCTGAGCAATTGCGCCAACTTTCCGATGAACTTCGCGCCGAAATGATCGACGCTGTCAGTGTTTCTGGCGGCCACCTGGGTTCCGGCCTTGGTGTGGTCGAGTTGACGGTTGCGATCCATTATGTCTTCAACACGCCTGATGACCGGCTGATCTGGGACGTGGGCCACCAATGCTATCCGCACAAGATCCTGACCGGGAGGCGCGACCGTATCCGCACCATCCGTCAGGGCGGCGGGCTTTCGGGTTTTACCAAGCGCGCAGAAAGCGAATACGACCCGTTCGGCGCGGCGCACTCGTCGACCTCGATTTCGGCGGCGCTCGGCTTTGCCATGGCGAACAAGCTCAATGACAAGCCGGGCCGCGGCATTGCCGTGATCGGCGACGGCGCGATGAGCGCCGGCATGGCCTATGAGGCGATGAATAACGCTGCGCAGGCGGGCAACCGTCTCGTGGTGATTCTCAACGACAACGATATGTCGATCGCGCCTCCGGTGGGCGGTCTTTCGGCCTATCTTGCGCGCATGGTGTCATCGTCCGAATATCTCGGCCTTCGCAGCCTTGCTTCCAAAGCTGTGAAGAAAATGAGCCGCCGCATGCACGAGGGGCTTCGCAAGGCCGAAGAATATTCGCGCGGCATGGTGACCGGCGGGACCTTGTTTGAAGAGCTAGGCTTTTATTACGTCGGCCCGATTGATGGCCATAACCTCGACCATCTCATTCCGGTGCTGGAGAATGTGCGCGACACATCCGAAGGCCCCGTGCTGATCCATGTCGTGACCGAGAAGGGCAAGGGCTACAAACCTGCCGAGGAAAGCGCCGACAAATACCACGGCGTGCCCAAGTTCAACGTCGTCACCGGCGAAAAACAGAAAGGCGCAGCGGGCCCGCCTGCGTACCAGAACGTCTTTGGCGACACGCTTGCCGATCTCGCCGACACAGACAGCCGCATCTGCGCCATCACAGCCGCCATGCCGTCGGGCACAGGCGTTGACCGTTTCGCGCAGCGCCACCCTGATCGCAGTTTCGACGTTGGCATCGCCGAACAACACGGCGTGACTTTCGCAGCCGGCCTTGCAGCGCAGGGCATGCGCCCGTTTGCCGCGATCTATTCGACCTTCCTGCAACGCGCCTATGACCAGGTGGTTCACGACGTTGCGATACAGAACCTGCCCGTTCGTTTCGCGATTGACCGGGCTGGCCTTGTCGGCGCGGACGGCTGCACGCACGCTGGCTCGTTCGATGTCACCTATCTTGCAACGCTTCCCAACATGGTGGTGATGGCAGCGGCTGACGAGGCCGAACTTGCGCACATGACCTACACCGCGGCGGAATATGACGATGGCCCCATTGCCTTCCGCTATCCGCGCGGTTCCGGTGTTGGCGTGCCTATGCCCGACACGCTGGAAAAGCTGGAAATCGGCAAGGGCCGCATCGTTCGCGAAGGCAGCAAGGTGGCCATCCTTTCACTGGGTGCGCGGCTTGAGGAAGCCAAGAAAGCGGCGGACCAGCTGGAAGCCAAAGGTCTTTCGACCACGGTTGCCGATATGCGCTTTGCCAAGCCGCTAGACGAAGACCTGATCGCGCGTCTCGTGCGCGAGCATGACGTGGTCATCACCGTTGAGGAAGGCGCGATTGGCGGGCTTGGCGCCCATGTGCTGACCTATGCCTCGGACGAGGGTTTGACCGACAACGGCCTCAAGATCCGCACCATGCGCCTGCCCGATGTCTATCAGGACCACGATTCGCCCGATAAGCAATATGACGAGGCAGGATTGAACGCCCCGCATATCGTCGAGACGGCGCTCAAGGCTCTGAAGCACAACTCGACCAACGTCGAGGAAGCGAGCGCATAAGCCTTGCCATAGGCCCGAGGAGGCGCCGGTTTAGCGCGTCCTCGGCTCCAAGCTGGGTACCGTGATGGCGAGGCGGCTTGCATCGGCGGGCATCGCCTCGCCTACCGTTTCATCTGCTTCGTTTCCGTCAACCCCGGTTTCATCGGCGGGATCGTCCAGCTCTTCATCATCGAACTCGATCTCACCGTCGAGAACTTCGCGAACAATGTTAGGTTTCGGCGGAACGGGATCACCCTTCAAGAGCGCAATGTCACGCTCCCGCGTCCACAAATAGCTGTCGCGCCGCGCGGCATAAGGGTCGATGGTCGCATCGATCCGCTGAAGCTCTTCGTCGACCTCAAGGCGCGAATCAAGCGAGCTGACCACGAAGAAGGGGATGGTGTATTCCGGCGAGTTGAACGGCTTGCCCACGATCAACGGCAGCGGCAGCTGGTTAAAGCCGTTGCCGATCAGATCGCGCACCGTCGTTGCGCCTGTGACCGGCAGGTAGAGATAGGCCCCCGGCTCCACCCCGTAAAAGCCAAGCGTATTGGCAAATCCGTTGCGGCGATGGGGCAGGCCGATGTTCTTCTTGCCAGCGATATCAATCAGTCCGCCAAGGCCAACGGTTGAATTGATCGCAAACCGGCCAAGCGTCTCTGCCGCCTTGCCGACTTTGCCTTGAAGCAGGAAGTTGATGAAATTGGTCGGCTCGCTCAGATTGCGGACCACATTGCCAAGTCCGTCGCGCAAAGGATCGGGCAGGCCGTCGCGGTAGGCATAGGCTACAGGCTCCAGAAAAACCTCATCGAGGTTCTGCGTGATGCGATAGCTTGTCTCGTTGAATTCAACCGCCGGATCACGCTTGGACGGGCCGATCTCGCCTTCGACGATGATGACATCCGTATCTTGTTCCGTTGCCCCGTCTTCGCCGGTGTCACCTGTGCCCGCTTGCGCGCCAGTTTGCTGGGGACCTTCGCCCTCGCTTTGTGCGGCAAGCGACCAGTCGAGCTCCAGAATGGTTGGCGACGGGCGTTGAAACGGGACCCCCTGCACCGAGAGACCTTCAACTTCGACAGCGCTCACCGCTGCCACTTCGATTGCCGCATTGACGGGCGCAGGACCGATCAAAAGCGGGCTGGCCAACATCATCATGGAAGCGCTAGGCAATGCGGGTTCTCCTGTTTAGGCAGTGCGAGTGGTATCGCGCGGTTTGAACATTCCGGCGTATACCATGAACTTGGTATGACTTGGCAACGCTACAAAAACTATAAAGGTCCAGCGAAAATTATGTCCCTATTGCAGATCGAGCGCGATGGCGCTGTCACGACACTCACTATCGACCGGGCCGAGACCATGAACCCGCTGGGCGCGCCTGGCGACGGGGATGAGTTTGCGCGTGTCTGCTCTGAGATCAACGCCGATATGTCTGTGTCTTGCGTGGTTCTGACCGGTGCTGGCCGCGCGTTTTCGGCTGGCGGCGATGTGAAGGCGATGCGCGACAAGACGGGCACTTTCGGCGGCAGCACACCGGCGATTTCGGACGGCTATCGCAACAACATCCACATGATGCTGCGCGCCCTGTATTCGATCCGCGTGCCGGTGATCGCGGCGGTCAATGGTCCTGCGATCGGCCTTGGCTGCGATGTGGCGTGCCTCGCTGACATTCGGCTGGCGAGCGACAAGGCCAAGTTCGGCGTGACCTTCCTGAAGCTTGGCATCATTCCCGGCGATGGCGGCACATGGATCCTGCCGCGCGTCATCGGGATGAGCCGCGCTGCCGACCTGTTCTACACCGGCGATGTGATCCATGCCGAAACCGCGAAGGAGTGGGGCCTGGTCAGCGATGTTGTAGAGCATGACAGCCTGCTCGATACAGCGATGGAAAAGGCGCAAAAGATCGCTGCCATGCCGCCACATTCGCTGCGGCAGTCGAAGATGCTGCTGCGTCAGGGCCAACAGGTGAATTATGACACCGCGCTCGAAATGGCCGCCAACACGCAAGCGATGATGCACACGACACAGGACCACGCAGAAGGGGTTGCCGCCCTGCTGGAAAAACGCGCCGCTCAATTCAAAGGGGAGTAGCCACACATCGCCGATGGTTGAACCAGACAGCACGCACACTTCGCCCGATGGCCGTATTGTCATTCAATACGCCTCGGAAGAGATGCGGATGTCGCTTTGGGTGAACCGTCCTCACGTGATCGAGGCGGCAACCGGTCGCACGATCTTCACACCGCACTCCAGCCTTGTGAGCGGTGAGCATGAGTGGGGCGAGGATGGCCGGTTCTCGCTCCTCATGCGCGAATATCCTGACGGAAGCTTCTGCGTCCGGCTTCACTTTGATGTGGATGCAGGAACGGTGCGGGTCGATGAGGAGGAGGAGGTCCACCCCATCGGCGCGGCACAGCGTTTGGCCGCTGCCCGGTTTCGACGCTACAAATTGTCCGCGCCGGCTGCGGTGTTCACGCCTGCGGCCGGATCACCGCCGCCTTTTTATCACCTTTGGGGAACATTCTGGGGCAGGGTCAACCTTGCCTTCATTGGCATACTGATCGCCATAATGATCGGGATGTATATGGACTGGCTTCCGCTCGATATGTGGGTTTCGCGGTGGCTGGATGATCTGGAAGGCTAGAACCAGCGCCAGATCCCTGCCGGGATTCCGCCAAGGGGCACATGCGCCCATGTGAAGAACACGAAAAAGATTAGCCCCACCGCCCACGGCAGCGGCCCTGCTTTGGCAAAGCCCGAAAGGCGCGGCCAATAGCTTGTCTTTGCCTCCCACACTTTCCACGCCTCGCCCATGAGAGCTTGCTTTTTGCGGTCCTGCAACCGCGCACCGACCAGCGCGAGGACGCCCATGGCGGTGGCGGTAATCGTGGTGCGAAGGCTCCAGTGGAGGACAATGTGCGAAAGCGCCCACAGCGCAAATCCCCACATCATCGGGTGGCGGGTGATGGTGAAAACCCCCTTGGGTTCGGCGCGCGCCTGCGCACCGGCCATGGGCGTGGGGAGCGCGGGATTGCCGATAAATGACCCTGCAAGAAGGATCATCGCGGGTAAGGTGATAACCGTCGCAATCGCCCAGCCGATCTCGCCCGTGCCCGGCAAATCGGCTTGTGGAGCGGCGATGAAGGCGAAATATATTCCGGCAAAGGTCGCAAGGCTCACCAGCGAATAGGCGATCTGGAACCCTGTTGGCCCAAGCGCGCTGACCATGGGTGCGCGAAGCGGGTGCGACATCACGAAATGCGTGCCGATAAAGGCGATATTGGCCGCGATCAGCAGGAGGAGCGCCGTATCCATGCGGTCAAATGTAACATCGAGGAGAGGCAAAACCTAATCCTCCCCCTCGCGCAATCCCCGAAAGCCTGCCAATCATCGGCCCCAGTCCGTGTTGCAGGCGGGTATAAAGACCTACCAGCTCTCTCGTTCTGGGCACGCTGCCCGCGTTCCTGGCGGCTGCTGGGTGCTGTTGTCCCGTGACGCGCCAAAAGGGGAAAGGCGCACGCTATCTCAGGCCATGCAGGGCAAAGGCCTTGCTGCCGGTCTATCGCGAGATGGCGATCTGGGGCGGTGAGCACCTGCTCGAGGTGAGCAAAGAGCGGACGAACTGGCCCGCCGACTGGGTCTTAGCGACCTTCGATCCCGAGCAATTCAACCTTGAACAACAAAGTCGCGCCGCCCGGAATAGGTCCACGGCCGCGCGGGCCATAGGCAAGCGTTGCGGGCGCTGCGAGTTCAATCGTCTCGCCCACGCGCATCTGCGGGATGGCCATTTCCCACGCGGGGATCAGACCTTGCAGCGGGAATGAAGCAGGGCGGCCCCGCTCGTAAGAGCTGTCGAACCCTTCGCCGTCGATGAATGTGCCAGCATAATGCACCGTCACCGTATCGCTGGGTTCAGGGCTGTCGCCCGTGCCGCGATATTCGAGATACCGCCACTTGAGCCCGCCTTCCATCGTGTACCAGCCGTCAGCCGCCTGAAGCGATGAGAGATAGACCTGCTGCGCATTGTGATAGGCGCGTTCGGTCATTTCATCGCTGCTGGAAGGGCCTGTCACCTCGTCTGGTTGCGCAGTGTCCTGCGCCTGGGCGGTGCTGGCCAATCCCAGTGCACCAGCGATCATCGCAATGCGCGCCATATTACCCGCTTTGGTCATTTCCACTCCAAAGGTTGAAGGGGCGCGCTCACAAACGGTGCGCGCCCACAATCCTTTCGGCTCAAGCGTTTGTCGCCGTCACCACCGAAGCATCTTCCATCGTTTCGTCCTCAACGTCGTCGGCAAGCGTGTCGAGGTGCATGAGACGCTTGACCAGCGGGCTGACGATGCAAACCAAGATGCCAACGCCCGTCGCGACGAGGCCCATGGCCCAGTAGATCTCAAGCGCGGCATCACGGGTCATCTCGCCGCCTTCGCCCTGCCCCATCAGGGCGCCCATCGCGCCAGCGACAAAGTTGCCGCCCGCCGTGCCGAAGAAGAAGGCCGCCATCATAAGGCTCGCCATGTGTTTCATCGACAAGCGGTTGATGGCCGAGAGGCCAACAGGACTGAGGCACAGCTCGCCCGTGGTGGACAGCAAGTAGAAGATGAAGATGAACAGCACCGGTGTCAGCAGGACACCTGCGTCATTGGCATTGCTGAAGTTTTCAGCGCCCCAGACGGTGACGATGAAAGCGAGGCCCATCTGCGCGATACCAAGGCCCATTTTCGCAGGGGTCGATGGCTCAATCCCCGAGCGCGCCATCCACTGCCACATGATTGCAAAGATCGGCCCGAGAAGGACGATGTAAATCGCGTTCACCGATTGGAAGAAGGTGGTCGGAACCCCGCCGCGATCGACATAGCGATCGGTAAACAGGTTCATCGAACCACCCGCCTGTTCAAACAGACCCCAGAAAAGCGGCATGAGCAGGATGAAGAATATCATCGCATAAACCCGCTCACGCGCTTCCTTGTCGAGCTTGAAACTTTCGTAGAGGACATAGCCCAGGAGCGCGATGCCGGAGATGAGCAGGATACCGCCGACGGCTTCCTGATACTGGATCAGCACCCAGATCAGCGCGACACCGGCAAAGCCAACGCCGTAAAGCAGCCATTCGAGGTTGAGCCCTGCGACCTTTTGTTTGAGTTTAGCGGGCACAGGCGGTTCGCCATTGCCGCGCAGGAGGTTCTTGCCAAGGATGAAGACCACAAGGCCAAGCAGCATACCAAATCCGGCAAGCCCGAAGCCCAGTGCCCAGCTTACCGTCTCGCCAAGGTAGGCGGCGATAAGAACGCCGGTTGCAGCGCCAAGGTTAATCCCGACGTAGAAGATCGTGTAAGCCCCGTCGCGGCGCGTGTCGGTGCGGCTGTAAAGCTGACCCACGAGAACCGAGATATTTGCTTTCAAAAAGCCCGAGCCCACGATGATGAGTGCCAGAGCAAGCCAGAACACATTGAGCGTCGGATCATTGTCGAAGCCGGAACCATCGCCCTCGAACGCCATGAAGAAGTGGCCCAGCGTCAACAGGATTGCGCCAAAGGCAACCGCTTTGCGCTGACCCAGATATTTGTCCGCGAGCCAGCCGCCAAGAACGGGCGTAATGTAAACGAGGCTGGTGTAAGCACCGTAGATCAGGTTCGCACTGCCGTCAGAATAGAGCCAGTGCTTGACCAGATACAGGATCAGAAGAGCACGCATCCCGTAGTAGGAGAAACGCTCCCACATCTCGGCAAAAAAGAGCATATACAGGCCCTTGGGGTGGCCCATGACCTCTTCTTGCGGCCGCGTCAGCGCAAATGCGCCCGCCACCAGAAACCCTGCCAGCGTGACTGACGCAATCAGTGCCGCCCAGTCGGCATAATTCCACAGTGCAATGTCCTTGAGCTCGCCCATGTGCTTACCCGATCCCTCATAACTGTTTCGCCCGCTTCTTTTACGAGCCCCATTGACCGGGCACACTAACGCGCATTTGCCTTATGTGAAGCTTTTGTTTCGCGCGGGCCAAATAATGTTGCGCCCCGGCGGGCAGGCTCCTCCACGCCCGTTCTTAGCCCGAGCTTCGCTTGACGCGCATCGCTGTATTATGGCACTGCTACGCTTAAAGAGGCCCCTATGACCGAAAACACATTATGACCCAGGCCCGACCCGTCTATCTCAAACTGCGCGACCAGATCGCGGCGGCCATCATTCAGGGCGATTATGCCGAGGGTGCGATGCTGCCTTCCGTGCGCGCGCTTGCAGCAGAAGAAGGCGCAAATCCGCTTACGGTGGCAAAAGCATATCAGCAGTTTCAAAATGATGGCCTCGTCGAGGTTCAGCGCGGGGTTGGCATGTATGTCGTGAAAGGCGCTGCCGATGCCTTGCGCAAACGCGAACGCGAGCAGTTTTTGGCTGAAGAATGGCCCGAGATACGCAAACGTATGAAGCGGCTGGGGATCGACCTTGCCGACCTCGTGGCGCAAAGCTGAGGTTTGATGTCCCGGTCGATGTCACGGTCACAGGGAATAAAGGTCCGTTCCGGTTTTTAAATTGCGCTTGCACGCGCGCTATCGTCCTTGCAGTTCCCGGCTGTTTCTGGCACTAAGACTTTAATTTCACGGTCATTCGGGTCGAGGCTGTGACACAACGGCGGCGGCTTTTGACGTTGCTTCAAATTGGTGCACTTCCAGGTGCGGCAATCAATGCTCGGAGGGCAAAATGATACGATCCGAACTGCTCAATGAACTCCACAAGGACAACCCTGATCTTCGCGCCGACGAGATTGAGCAGGTTGTTGACATCTTCTTTGACGAAATTACGCAGCGGCTGGCCGAAGGGGGCCGGGTTGAACTGCGCGGTTTTGGCGCGTTTTCCACCCGCGAACGCGAAGCGCGCGTGGGCCGCAACCCGCGCACCGGCGAACAGGTTGAAGTGCCGGCAAAGCGCGTTCCCTATTTCAAGGCAGGTAAAGAGATCAAGGCGCGCCTCAACGAGGGGTGAACCTCGCAATTGATGATTGATCAAGGTGTCCCGGCACGGGTTCGGGGCGCGTTTCGCCGCAATTCTCATCGGCTGTGGCCATAGCCAGTCTTTTGAGGCTGCGTCTGCGCGGTTGCGCAATCGCGATAACTCTGGATCCTTCCGCCAAAGCGCGGATCTAAAACGCCGTTGCTCTTGCCTCGTTGTCTGCTATCGCGCCGTGGTTGCGCGTGGTCATGAGGCCGTATCGCACAGCGCCAGGCGGGTGTGGCGGAATGGTAGACGCCGGGGACTTAAAATCCCCTGATCCTATAGATCGTGTGGGTTCGAGTCCCACCACCCGCACCATCCCACCGCACGATATCTAGCCTGTATCCTTTCCCGCAGGTTTAGCGCCTCTACGCAGGATTGCGGCGGTGCGGCTTAGAGCAGCTCTAAGCCTGTCCCTTCTACCAATTCGCCAGAATGCGTTACTTCGCGCTGCTTGGGATCAAACCGATCCGGCGGCCTTCCCAACAGGCGAGCACTATGAACGATGCAGGCATGAGCAATCAGGCACTTTCGAACAGCGCCAACACGCCCGCCGACCCATCATCGGCCGGGCAACAACCCCGCGCCCCGCGCCTCACCCTGCTGATCCGTGCTGCCAAGATCGTCACCTCCGATGGCGAATTTGTCTGCGTCATTCGCGATGTATCCGAAAGCGGAGTGAAGGTGCGCTTTTTCCATGAGGTGCCAGTCGATGATCTGATCGAATTGCATATGGTCTCAGGGGCCCAATGCCAGATCCGCGAAGTTCGCAGAAGCGGGCGTGAGGTCGCCTATACCTTCGTCGGCGCAGTCGACGTTGAGCAATTCGCCAACACCAACTTGCCATTTCCCAAACGGGGCCTGCGCATTGCGCTTTCTTTTCCTGCGAGGGTGAGCGCGCGTGATCAAACCTATGATGCGACAGTGTATGACTTTTCGCAGCAGGGCGCGCGCGTATGTTGCGACGGGCGGTTTGCGATTGACCAGACGCTGAGCCTCAGGAGCGACTGGCCGGGCATCAGCTTCGGGCCCACATATGCCAATGTGCGCTGGAGGCGCGATGCGTCATATGGCCTGCTGTTTGAGGAGACGATGGAGCTTGCCGAATTTGCCCGGCTTGCAGCGCTGCTGCAATGCCCAGCCCTGCTGGGCCTTACGGACAGCACAGGCTGGGGCTAGGTGCTGTCCTTGCGGCAACACCCCTTCAAAGCGGCAATTTTTACGCATTTCGCCGCATTTGTTTACGCCTCGCTAACCAATTTCCTTCACTCCCGGTTCTGAAACGGCCGCAACTGCATGAGGCCGATGGGGCTTTGCGCCCTTAATCAAACGGGGACCAGACATGGCGCAAGCGCGCGTTGAACAAACAGCGACTTCGGCGGGAACTCTCGATTGCGATGTGGCCATCATTGGCGCAGGGCCCGCTGGCCTGACCGCCGGCTACCTCCTGACCAAGCAGGGCAAATCGGTCGTTATCATCGAGAAAGATGAAACCTACGTGGGCGGGATCAGCCGCACGGTCGAGCACGAAGGCTATCGCTTTGACATCGGCGGGCACCGGTTTTTCTCCAAAAGCCAGGAAGTCGTCGATTTGTGGAACGAGATCCTGCCCGACGATTTCATCCAGCGCCCCCGGATGAGCCGCATCTATTATGAGGGCAAGTTCTACTCTTACCCCCTTCGCGCGTTCGAGGCGCTTTGGAACCTTGGCATCCTGCGCTCGACCGTGTGCATGGCGAGCTATCTCAAATACAAGCTGTTCCCGATCAAAGATGTCAAAAGCTTCGAGGACTGGACCACGAACCAGTTCGGCAAGAAGCTCTATTCGATCTTCTTCAAGACCTATACCGAGAAGGTGTGGGGGATGCCGTGTGATGAGATGAGCGCGGATTGGGCGGCCCAGCGGATCAAGGGATTGTCGCTCTGGGGCGCGGTGATGGACGGGCTCAAGCGTTCGCTCGGCCTCAACAAAAAACCCAACGACGGCCAAGAGGTCAAAACGCTGCTCGAAACCTTCCGCTATCCGCGGCTTGGCCCGGGCATGATGTGGGATGCAGCGCGCGATCACATTCTCAGCTCGGGCAAGGGCCGCGTCCTGATGGGCCATGCGCTTGATCGGGTGTCGGATGACGGCAATGGCTGGACCATGACCGCGAAGTCCGCTGGCAAAGACGGAGGCAGCACGGCGCAAATCCGCGCCAAGCACGTGATCAGCTCTGCACCCATGCGCGAACTTTCCAAGCGTATTCACCCGCTGCCGCAATCAACGCTCAAAGCCGACAAGCTGCGTTACCGCGACTTTTTGACCGTGGCACTGATGGTGAAGAGCGACGACCTTTTCCCCGACAACTGGATCTACATCCATGACGAGCGGGTGCAGGTCGGCCGCGTTCAGAACTTCCGTTCGTGGTCGCCGGAAATGATCCCGGACGAGAAGATGGCGTGTGTGGGTCTTGAATACTTCTGTTTCGAAGGCGACGGGCTGTGGTCCTCGTCTGACGAAGACCTCATTGCGCAAGCAACGCGCGAAATGGAAATTCTGGGACTGTGCGATCCGGCGAAAGTCGTCTCTGGCGCTGTGGTGCGTCAGGAAAAGGCCTATCCCGTCTATGACGACGATTACGAAGCCAATGTCGATGCCATGCGCCGCGAACTGGAAGAAAAACACCCGAGCCTGCACCTTGTCGGGCGCAACGGGATGCACCGCTACAACAATCAGGATCACGCGATGATGACCGCGATGCTGACGGTGGAGAACATTCTTGCAGGCAAGCGCGTTTACGACACCTGGTGTGTAAACGAGGACGCTGAATATCACGAGGCGGGCGATGAAGGCGCCGAGAAGGCGCTTTCTACCGAGGAAACCAAGCCTCTTACCGAAGATCAGGTCGCAGCGCTCACTTCGATGCGCGCCGTGCCGGAGCGGATCGCTGACGACGATCAGAGCCACGAGGTTCGCAAAAGCGCGTGATGCGTTACCGCCGCCCCTCGATCTTCAAGATCACCGATATCCGCTTCGTGAGGTATCTCGCGGTGAGCGTCGGCGCGCTTGCCGTGGATTTTGGCAGCTTTCTGGCGCTTCTCGCGCTCGGGGTTCTGGCGACGCCTGCGGCTGCTGTCGGCTATTCGCTTGGCATCCTTGCGCATTGGTTCATGTCGAGCCGTGCGGTGTTTCAGGACCGTGTGGCAACGCGCGGCGGGGCGCGCTCGCGTCAAAAGGCACTCTTCGTCGTTTCGGCTCTGGTCGGCCTTGGACTGACCACGTTGATCGTTGGTGCAGGCCAATGGACCGGGGTTGACCCGCGCGCCGCAAAGCTGGCCGCGATCGCCATCAGTTTTGCCGTCACATGGATGATCCGCGCAAAAGTGGTGTTTCGCGAAGAACCCTCGTCAAGCGCATCATCCCCAAGCGTGACGGCATGACGCCATGTTGGAAGAGCGCCGCAGATCCGCCTTTCCGCTGAGCTTCCTGCTCAAAGCCGGGCTCGTGTGGGCCTTTGTCAGCGCGCTCATGATCGTCGCCAACTGGAGCGCGATCACAACCCTTCACATGGGCGATCCCGACGATGTGCTGCGCCTTATACAGGTGCGCGATCTGTTGGCGGGGCAAAGCTGGTTCGACGTGACGCAAACCCGTGTGGATGCGCCCGGCGGCGGCGTAGCGATGCATTGGTCGCGGATTGTCGATATTCCCTTGGCTCTCGTCATCCTTGCGCTCACCCCGGTTTTCGGAAGCGCCACAGCAGAAACAATCGCGCTTGTCGCGGTTCCGCTGGTTACGATGGGATGCGTGATGCTGCTCGCCTCGCGCATCGCATGGCGGCTGTGGGGCGATGAAGAGGCGATCTTCACCGCGCTTGTCATTATTGTCTCCATCCCGGTCCTGTTCCAATTGTCGCCCCTGCGCATCGACCATCACGGCTGGCAGCTGGTGTGTGCTCTTGTGGCGCTCAATGGTCTGCTCGCGCGGTCTTCTCGCTGCGGCGGGTGGATCATCGGCAGCGCTTTTGCCTTCTGGCTCGCGATCTCTATCGAGGGTCTGCCCTTGGCCGCGATCACCTTTGCCGTGCTGGCTCTGCGCTGGCTGCGCGACCCTTCGGCGCGGGCGTGGATCGTTGGCGCAATACAGGGTCTTGCCGTCGTGAGCGCGGTGTTGTTCACCGCGACACGCGGGTTTGCCGACCTTGCCAACTATTGCGATGCGATCAGTCCAGTGCACCTTGCCATGTTCGCCTGGGGCGCGGCTAGCCTCACACTCCTGAGCGGCGCGCGGCGGCCAAGCCTTGGCATAATGCTCACCGGTTTTGCTGTTGCAGGGGGCGGGGCGGTCACGATCCTGGCTCTTCAAGCGCCCGCTTGCGTTACCGGCGGAGGGTTTGCGCAAGTTGATCCGCTGGTCGCCGAAACATGGCTCACTAATGTGAAAGAAGGGCGCCCATTGTGGGAGCAGGCGCTTGCCATCGCAGTCCAGTATCTTGCTGCGCCCCTGATCGGCATTTACGCCGCAACGCAGCTTGCGCGGCGGGCCCACGACGCAATGAAACGCTTCTGGAGCGATTATGCGCTGATCCTTGGCGGGGCCTTGCTGGTTTCGATTTTCGTCTCGCGCACGGGCGCGGTTGCCTGTGTTCTGGCCAGTCCTCTCATCGGCTGGCAGGTGCGCCGTTGGTTAAGAGCAATTCGGACGATGGATAATCCCCTGCCGCGAATGGCGGCGATGATCGGCGTGGCTTTTGCGCTTTTGCCAGCGATCCCCGCGCTCATCCTGACCAGCGCGATGCCGCTGCGCGCCTATGTCGGAGGGGCCGAGGATGAACCTGTGCGCGTGGCCGATTGCCGGGTGCAGGACACGCGCGAAGCGCTCGCGAGCCTTCCCAGGGGCGAGATTTACGCGATGATGGATATCGCGCCCGAATTGCTTCTGGTGAGCGATCACACCGTGCTTGCCACCGGACACCACCGGGGGGATGCGGCGATGAAAGTGCTGATCGAAACCGCGCTTGGTTCGCCCGAAGAAGCGCGCAAGACGCTAACGACACGCGGCACCGCCTATGTCGCCATGTGTCCTGCCCTGAACGAGCCGCGCACCTATGCCCAGATGGCTCCGCAAGGGTTCGCCGCCCAATTGGCGCAAGGGCAGGAGCCGCCATGGTTGGAGCCAGTGCCCATGCCCGAAGAGGCCGGCCTAGAACTCTGGCGCGTCAAGCCGGAATAAAATCAGCCCGGCTCATGCCGGAATAAAATCAAGCGCGACGCCGTTAATGCAGTGGCGTTTGCCGGTTGGGCGGGGGCCATCGCCAAAGATATGTCCCAAATGCCCACCGCAATCCGCGCAGTGCACTTCGGTGCGAGGGATCCCGATTTTGTAATCGGTTGCCGTGCCGACGGCGCCGTTATCGATTGGCTGCCAGAAGCTTGGCCAGCCTGTGCCACTGTCGTATTTATGCGCGCTTGAATACAGCTTGTTGCCGCATCCGGCGCATACGAAAGTGCCGCGCCGTTTCTCTTTGTCCAAGGGCGAGGAATAGGCGCGCTCGGTCCCTTCATCGCGAAGGACATAATATTCCGAGCGCGTCAGCTGGCGGCGCCATTGCGCCTCTGTTTTGGTGACGCGAAAATTGCCCTTGGCGGTGCGCGCCTGAACATCGGAACCGCACGCGCCAAACAGCGGGAGAGCCGCGACAATGGCGCTGGCTCCGAGGGCGCTGGTCCCGAGGAATTTACGGCGGCCCAGGAAGGCCGGACGGTTTTGATCCATTGCTGGCATATGTGTGCCTCTCAAAATCACTCGTTCTATATGGACGAGATACGTATCGGAGGCCCGAAAGGTTACATGGTGCGCATGAACGGGATCAAAATTCGGTGATTTCCACCTCAAGCTTGCGGAAGCCGTGGACGAAGTTTGCGCGCACGCGCTCTACGTCGCCTGCGACATGCACGCGCATCCGGCGCTTGTGCATTTCTTCCAGAAGCACCCGCAATTGCAGTTCAGCGAGACGCGCACCGACACAGCGGTGGATGCCATAGCCAAAGGCGATGTGCCGCTTGGCGTTTTCACGGCGAAGGTCGAGCTGGTGCGGATTGGGGAAGATTTCTTCTTCGTGATTGGCCGCAAGATACCACAGGACGACTTTCTCGCCCTTCTTGATGGTTTTTCCGAACACCTCGGTGTCTTCGGTGCAGGTGCGGCGCATATGCGCAAGCGGGGTCTGCATCCGCAGCATTTCCTGAACCGCGTTGGGAATAACGCTGGGGTCTTGTTCAAAGATTTTGCGCTGATCGGGGAATTTGTCGAGCGCGTGAACAAATCCGCTCATCGAATTGCGGGTGGTATCATTGCCGCCAACGATCAGCAGGACGAGATTGCCCATGAATTCTTCAGGGCGCATCTGGTTCATCGCCTCTGAGTGGATCATCATGCTGATAAGGTCGTTGCCCGGTTCTGTGTCCTGTGTCCGCTCAAGCCAGAGCGATTGGAAATAGGATGCCATTTCCTGAAGGATTTCCCAGCGCACCGTGTCGAGTTCGCGCACGGTCGCAAGCTCGGTATCGCCCGACCAGTCGGACCAGAAGGTGAGCAGGCGGCGGTCGTCCCACGGGAAGCCGAACAGGATGGCGAGCATACCGGTGGTGAGTTCGATCGAGACCTTGTCGACCCAGTCGAAGACTTCGCCGCGCGGTAGCGAATCGAGAAGTTCGCCAGTGCGCTTGCGGATTTGCGGCTCCATCTCGGTCATGCCGGACGGGGTGAATTTGGGGGCAACCGTGCGGCGTTGGCCGGTGTGTTGCGGGCGGTCCATCGCGATAAACATCGGCAGATCGCGCGTATCGGCGCCAGAGGCGGCCGCTTCGTCCTCGCTCAAGCGTTCGAGGATGGTGATCCCGCCATGTTCCCAACTTGAGGAGAAGGTTTCGGGCAGCGCCTCGATATGCTGGATCGCCTTGTGCCCGACGACCGACCAATAGGGGCCAAAGGGGCTATCATCGATATAATGCAACGGGCCGGCGGCCTGCATTTCGGCGACGATGGGCTGCCACTTGTCTTCGTAATAAATGTCAGACCGGCTCAAGTCCCATTTGTGAGGATGCTTCGGCTTATCTTCGGGGTGCTTTTCAAAATACTCCGTAAGCGCCTTGTAGGCGGTTGGCGAAGTGCGCACTTCGGGACGTTGGGGTGCTAAAGTAGCCATGTCTCTCTCCTCCTGGAGGTGCGACTCTTGCGATCACACTCTCCCCTCACTGCGTATCCTGCCTTAACTGACAGCAATGTCAATATGGGTTTTAATCCGCCACTGAAGTGGCCGACAAACCCCTATGCAGCTTGCGAGGCTTTCCGGCCGAAGGACCAGCGGCGCTTCTTCATGCCTGCACCGCCTGATTTCATCACGCGCTTGCGGAACAGCAGCGAGCCGCCCTTGACGAGGAGGATCACCCAGACCGCCTGCCAGGCTAGGGCTGCGACGTGGAGCCACACAGCCTCGTCGAGCGCCGCGCGCGCCAGCATCGCAAAGGGCGAGGACAGCGGAAAGGCGATGGCAGCCATTTCCAGCGCCGAGCCGGGTTGGGTGATGGTGTATGCAGCGACAAAGAACACCATAAGCTGCATCATGGTCACCGGCATCGAGAGCGTCTGCACCTCGCGCACCGTGCTCGCCATGGCGCCAATGGTGAGGAAGAGCGCGCCGAGCAAGAGATAGGCCATCGAGAAATAGAGCACGCCAAGCGTCAGGAACATGCCCCAGCCCACCGCGGGCCCTGGAAGCTCGCGGAAATTGGTTTGCGTAACGGTGACAATCGCATCCTCCGCAATCGCCCAGAAGCCCCAGCCAATCGTTCCCCAAACGGCAATGC
The DNA here is from genome assembly GCF_023015615.1 of Qipengyuania sp. S6317L1. Classification (GTDB taxonomy): domain Bacteria; phylum Pseudomonadota; class Alphaproteobacteria; order Sphingomonadales; family Sphingomonadaceae; genus Erythrobacter. The sequence goes on from NZ_JALKAJ010000002.1 coordinate 1,194,740, forward strand.
CGACGAAAGATACACCGAGCATGGCGAAAAGCTTGCCCATGAACACCGCGTCCATCGGGATGGCGGCGGCGAGGATTTCGATGACCTTATTGCCCTTTTCCTCTGCAAGGTTGGACAGCACCATGCCAGCAAGCAGCATGGTTAGGAGGAACATGACCATTTGCGCCGCTTGCGCAGTGCGGATGCGGTTGGTGCGTTCGGACGCCGCGCTCGAAGCGACGGTGGTCTTGGTCGAGCTTGGGAAGACAAGCGGGGTCGCGGCAAGCGCATCGGCGGCCATCAGGCGGACAGGGCCGGTCCAGCGATCGACCTGCGGCCCCGTGCCAACCACTTCGGGCGACTGGAGCGTGCCGGTGACGATTGCTGCGTAGTTCCCGCGGCGTTCTTCCATGAAGGCGCGCGCGTCAAAAGCGGGATCGCCCGTCGCCTCGGTCACTTCGCGCATGACGGGAATGGCGCCGCGCAGTTGCGGGCCGATCCGCTCGCTTGCCGCGATCATGGCGTCGTTGTCTTGGGCGCTCATCGCAAGACCCACTTCGAGCGTCACGGCCTCGCGCGAAACCTGCCCGCCAATGCTACCCGCAAGCCCGCCGACTATGACGGGGAAAAGTGGGCCGATGAGAAAGAACAGGAACGCGCGGCTGAAAAGCACGGCGATAAAGTCGCGCCGGGCGATGACCCATGCGGCTTCGAGCCGGGAGAGGCGGGAGATGTCGTGGCTCATTTGCCGTGCTCCTGATTGTCGGCCTCAAGCTGGCGCGCAGCCGCCTCGCCCGCGATGGCGACAAAGGCATCGTGAAGGCCAGCGCGCTCGATCGAGAGCGAGAGAATGCCAGCATCCCCTTCGATCAGCGTCTTGAGCAGCGGCTCAACCCCTGTTTCGGGAAGCGGGAAGTAGAAAAAGTCGCCCTCGCGCCGAGTTTCTTCGGGAAGAGCCGAGGTCCAGCCACCCTCGCGGGCGCGCGTTTCAAGCCGTACCTGTGCCGGAATACGGTCGCGCGCGGTTTCAACGCTGCCCGCATAGGGGACCTTGCCTCCGGCGATGATGGCTACGCCTTCGCACAGACGCTCTGCATGGTGGATGACGTGGGTTGAAAAGATCACCGTCACCCCGTCCTCGGCCAGATTGCGGATCATGCCCTCAAGCTTGCCCTGGTTGATCGCATCAAGGCCTGAAAACGGCTCATCAAGCACCACAAGGCGCGGGCGGTGAACCAGCGTGCCGAGCAATTGCACCGTCTGCGCCATGCCTTTGGAAAGCTGGCGGATGGTGCGGTTTGCCGCGTGCGCAAGGTCGTGCCGCTCAAGCAGTTCCATGCCGCGCTTGCGCCCTTCTTTCAAAGGCAGCCCGCGCAGCGCGCCCATAAAGGCTATCGCCTCGATGGATTTCATCGCCGGATAAAGCCCGCGTTCTTCGGGCAAGTAGCCGATCAACCGGCCAATATCGTGCGGGCGGTCATGGCCAAACACCATGCGCACGCCTTCGTCAGGGTCGATAATGCCAAGCAGCATGCGCAAGGTCGTCGTCTTGCCTGCGCCATTGGGACCGAGCACGCCGTAAATCGCGCCTTCGGGCACTGAAAGGTCCACCCCGTCGACTGCTTTCGTGCCGTCAAAGCTTTTCACAAGCCCGCGCGCTTCGATGGCGAGGGGGCGGTTGTCGGAGGGGGCCACTGTATGAAGCGGACGGCCATTGTCTGGCGTCATTGGATCATCTACCTGCATGTACATCACAGCGTGAGTTAACGGCTGAAACTGAACGGGAGCGACCCCAAGCATGGTTAACGAGCGCGCAACACTTACCGGTTCTCAGGCCATCACCCGAAAGATCGAAGAGAAGGCCCGCGCGCTGGGTTTTGCGAGCGTCGGTTTTACCACTGCCGCCGAAGATCCGCTGCGCACTCAAAGGCTTGAGGAATGGCTGGGCGAGGGGCGTCACGGTTCGATGGAGTGGATGGAAAACCGTCTCCACCACCGCCGATCCCCGCAGGGGCTCTGGCCGGAGGCAAAGTCGGTTATCGCGCTGGGCATGAGCTATGCGCCCGCGCTCGATCCGATGGCCTTGGACGAGGAGGGCGAGCGGGCTCGCATCTCGGTCTATGCGCAAGGGCGCGACTATCATGACGTCGTGAAGAAGCGGCTGAAGGCGCTCGCACGCTGGTTGGTCGAGCACGAGCCGGACAGCGAGCTGAAGGTCTTCGTCGATACGGCGCCTGTAATGGAAAAACCACTTGGCGAGGCGTCCGGGATCGGCTGGCAGGGCAAGCACACCAATCTGGTGAGCGGGGAGCACGGCAGCTGGCTGTTTCTGGGAGCGATCTACACGACACTAGAGCTCGAGACGTCGCAGCCCCACCGCGATCAGTGCGGGACGTGCCGCGCGTGCCTCGATAGCTGCCCCACCGATGCTTTTCCCGGCCCCTATACGCTCGATGCGCGCCGCTGCATTTCCTATCTCACGATTGAGCACAAGGGCCCGATTGCCGAGGAATTCAGGAAGCCTTTGGGCAACCGCATCTATGGCTGTGATGATTGCCTGGCGGTGTGTCCGTGGAACAAGTTTGCAAGCGAAGCCTACACCGCGAGCGAATTTCTGCCCCGCGCCGAGCTGACCGCGCCACGTCTGGCAGAGCTTCTCGCGCTTGATGATGCAGGCTTCCGGCGACTGTTTTCAGGCTCGCCGATCAAGCGGATCGGGCGGGATCGTTTTGTAAGAAACTGCCTTTATGCAGCGGGCAATAGCGGGGAGGCAGGCCTGCTCGATCAAATCGAGCCGCTGACCCATGACCCCGACCCGGTGGTCGCCGATGCGGCGGCGTGGGCGAAGGCGCAGCTCGCCTAGTCTTCGTTGTGCTCGCCGGGGAGCGGTGCGTGGCCGAGCGCGCCCTGCTCCCAATCGCTGAACCGGTTGGGATCGCGCATCTGGAACACTGCGCCTTCGCTTGGGTGCTCCGAGCGTTCGAAGAAGCCGGTTTCGCGAAGGTGGGTATCGTCGATTACATCATTCAAATCGACCGCGGGCATACACGGGATATTGGCCGCCCGAAGGATCTCGACGCATTCGCTCGTGGTCTTCTCCTTCGCCAACTCCGCGATGCGGGCGTAAAGCTCGGGGCCTGCTGCCAGGATAGCGCGAACGTCGCTCCATCGGTCTTCGCCCGCCATCTCTTCATCGCCCAGAAGGCCGATCACCAGCGGAAAGTGCTGCGGGATATAGGGGACGATGCTGATCCAACCGTCCTTCGTTTCAAACGGCTGGCGGTCGGGGTCGACCTGGCGGCCATAGGCGGCATCGCCATTGGGCGGGTCGAAGGTTTTGCCGTCCAGATGCTCCTTCATCATAAAACTGGTGAAGGCTTCGAACATCGGCACTTCGATGTGCTGGCCGCGCCCTGTGCGAAGGCGGTGGGTGATCGCGGCCATCGTCGCATAGGTGGCGTGAAGCCCCGCGACCTTGTCAGCGATCAGCGAGGGAAGATAACGCGGTCGCCTGTCCCCATCGACGCGCGGCAGAAGTGACGTCGTGCCGGTCGCTGCCTGAATGACGTCATCATAGGCCTGAAGCCCGGCATAGGGTCCGCCAGAGCCAAAGCCGACGCAGTGAACGTAGATGATTTGCGGGTTGAGCGCCTTTACCGCCTCATAGCCAAAGCCGAGCCGTCCAATCGCCTCGTCGCGCACATTGTGGATGAAGACGTCGGCGTCTTTGAGAAGGCCCTTGAGGCGCTCCACATCACCTGCCTGTTTAAGGTCGAGCACGACCGACTTCTTGCCACGATTGAGTGCGATGAAACCCGGACCCATGCCCGGCGTCTTGGCTGGCTTTGCCCCGTGGCGATAAACGTCACCGCCCGGCGCTTCGATCTTGGTGACCTCGGCTCCGTAATCGGCGAGGATTTGTGTCGCGTAGGGGCCGAAAACGACGCTGGTGAGGTCAATGACCTTAAGCCCTGAAAGCATGGGCTGACCATCGTTTGGCTTTACCCCCAAGACGCTCTCACATCATCTCTTTGATCGGAACGTCGGTGTCGGCGAGAAGCTCGGGGTCGATCTTGCCCGGTTCGCTTTCGAGGAGTTTGCGCGCCTGCACATAGTCCTTCATCGTGCCGACGCAGTCGAAGGCGATGGGCCGCCCTTCCTTCATGTAAACGACGGTGAACTTGCGCGTTGCAGGGTCGCCGCGAAGCACGGTTGCATCGTAGCCGGTGTTGAGGCCGGCGGTCTGGAGTTTGAGATCATACTGGTTCGACCAGAACCACGGCAGCGCCTTGTAGGGCTGTTTCTCGCCTGCCATCGCCTTTGCCACGGTGTTCGCCATGTCATTGGCGTTCTGCACCGATTCCAGCCGGATGACGGCGCTGTCGGCGTATGGGTTGGCGTGAGCAGCGCAATCGCCAATGGCAAAAACATCGTCGAGTGTCGTGCGGCAGAAAACATCCACGTCGACACCGTTCGATCCCGCTGCGCCCGCTGCGATGAGAGGCGCGACTGCGGGGATAATGCCGATCCCGACGATCACCATGTCTGCTGGCAGGGTTTCGCCATTGTCGAGGAGGACGCCGGTCACGTCTTCATCATCGCCAACAATCTCGCTCACCCCTTGGGACAGGCGAATGTCGACGCCCTGGCGGGTGTGTTCTTCGGCGTAGAATTCCGAGACAGGGCGCCCGGCCACGCGCGCCAGCAGGCGGTCCTGCATTTCGACGACGGTGACCTCGCAACCCATTTTGCGAAGCACGGCGGCTGCTTCCAGTCCGATATAGCCCCCGCCGATGACGACCGCGCGCTTTGCCCCTGCCTCAAGCGCTGTCATCATGCCATCGGCATCGGATTTGTTGCGGACGTAGAAAATGCCTTTGAGGTTTGCGCCCGGGATGCTGAGCCGGCGCGGGTCTGCGCCGCCTGCCCAGATGAGCTTGCGATAACCCACGTGCGAGCCGTCGGAGAGCGTCAGCTCGTGACGCATCCAGTCGATTTCCGTGACGCCCGAACCAAGGCGAAGCTCGACGCCCTTGTCGGCCCAGAATTTTTCCGGGCGGATCATGATGCGCTCGAACGTCTTGTCGCCGGCAAGATATTCCTTGGACAAAGGCGGGCGTTCATAAGGGGCAAGCTTCTCGCGCCCGATCATCATGATCGAGCCCTCATGACCCTGTTGCCGCAGGGCAATGGCCGCCTGCGCCGCGCCGTGCCCGGTGCCTACGATTACGACATCGGCCGAGCCGGAAGAAGCTGCTGCATCACTCATGGCGAGGCGCATCACCCAAAAAGGCCACCCTCGTCAAGTCACAAGCGCCTAGACAAATGGGCAGCCCGATGCGCGCTAGCGTTCCAGAAGATTGCGCGCCTGGGCCGCAATCTGCGCGAGCGCCGCAGGCGCGACAGGTGGCGTATTTTTCGCCCGGTCGAGCATGGAGCGGAACTGGGTGATCGCAGGCGCATTGGCCTCAGCCCATTTCGCAATGGCAGCCTGCGGGTCGTCCCTGCCTGCCTTTCGCGAGGTCAGGCGGCGCAGGAATTCGATCCGCATATGCTGGAAATCGCGCGCGAGCCCATCGACGAGAAGGCGTTCCCACACGTCCGAAGGCGACATATGTGCAGCCACCCCTTGCGCCCAGTCGATCCCGATGCGCGTGCCGATATCGGCAAAGGCATGGGTCAGCGTTGCCGGGGCAATCGTGGTCTGGAGCGCGAGATTGGCAATGCCCACAGAGCCATCGAAATCGAACAGGTCAGCCACGCGGCCTGCCAGATCACCGGGCGCTCCACTCGCGGCAAATTCGGCGCGCAGGGCCTCGGAATGGTCGAGACTGCTGCCTTGCAAGAGGTCTGCGCGCTGCTCGCGAAGGATGCTTACGCCCGGCTGCAATGTTTCGACCATTTCGCCTGCCTCGATCCGGCCACCTGTGCTGCGCAGCACGTCCGACATGAGATTGCCCACCGCTGCTGCCAAACGGTCGAGCAAGGTGATGCGCGCCGTTTCCGCCATCGGCGCTGCATCAATGTCAGCCCACAATTGCTTCAGGTCAAAGAGCCGCTCCACCACCACAAAGGCGGCCGCGACATCGCTTAGCGAGACGCCCTCTTCCTCTGGCAATTCAAAGGCATGGATTAGCCCGAGGCGGTTGACGATGCGGTTGGCAAGGTCGGTCGCCACCAGTTCGCGCCGCAATTGGTGGTCGCGGATATAGGAAACAAACTTGTCCTGCATCGGTTCGGGGAACATCGCGATAAGATTGCTTTCCAGCACCGGATCATCGGGAAGCCCGCTCGCCTCGATTGCATCTTGCAGTGCAAGCTTGCACGAGGACAGGAGCACCGCAAGCTCTGGCCGGGTAAACCCTTTTCCATCTGCCGCGCGCCTCAGATAGGTTTCGCCTGTGCCAAGCCCTTCGGTCCGGCGATCAAGCGCGTTCATGCCTTCCAATTGTTCGATCAGGCGGGCGTAAGAGGCAGCCGATCCCGCTCCGCCGGCCTCTGCGATGGAAAGCGCGAGGGCTTGCAGGCGATTGTCCTCAAGCACGATTTCGCCCACCTCATCGGTCATCTTCGCAAGCAGCGTGTTGCGCGCCTTGGTGGTAAGCGAGCCGTCGCGGGTGGCCGCGGCAAGGGCGATCTTGATGTTCACTTCATTGTCCGAACAATCCACGCCCGCCGAATTGTCGATGAAGTCGGTGTTGATGCGTCCACCGTTAAGCGCAAAGGCGATCCGCCCTGCCTGCGTAATGCCAAGGTTCGCGCCTTCGCCAATGACTTTGGCGCCCACCTCGTCTGCATCGACGCGCAGGCGATCATTGCCCGGATCACCCACCTCGACGTGGTTCTCGCTCGGCGCCTTGATGTAGGTGCCGATCCCGCCGAACCACAACAGGTCAACCTGTGCTCTCAGAATAGCGGAGATCAGCGCGTCGGGCCCGATTTCCTGGGTGTCGAGGCCCAGCATATCCTGCGCGGTCTTCGTCAGCTTGATGCTTTTCGAGCTTCGCGAATAAATCCCGCCGCCCTTCGAGATCAGCTTGGCATCGTAATCTTCCCAGCTGGAGCGCGGGAGATCGAACAGGCGCTTTCGCTCTTTCCAGCTTTTGGCCGGATCGGGGTTGGGGTCGATGAAGATATTGCGGTGGTCGAATGCGGCGACAAGCTGGATGGCTTTTGACAAAAGCATCCCGTTGCCAAACACATCGCCCGACATATCGCCGCAGCCCGCAACGCGAATGGTGTCTTTTTGAACGTCGACGCCTTGCTCGAGGAAGTGACGCTGAACGCTGACCCAGGCGCCCTTGGCGGTGATGCCCATTGCCTTGTGATCGTATCCGTTCGAACCGCCGCTTGCAAAAGCATCGTCGAGCCAGAAGCCGGCCTCCTCAGCGATCCCGTTGGCAGTGTCGGAGAAGGTGGCGGTGCCTTTGTCGGCGGCAACCACGAAATAGGGGTCTTCGCCATCGTGCACGCGCACGCCCTTGGGGTGGACGACCTTGCCGTTCACGATGTTGTCGGTGACCGACAAAAGCGTGCGGATAAAGACCTTGTAGCTTTCGCGCCCCTCGTTGAACCACGCATCGCGGTCAACCGCAGGGGAGGGAAGCTCCTTGGGATAGAAACCGCCTTTTGCGCCCGACGGCACGATCACGGCGTTCTTTACCTTTTGCGCTTTCATCAGGCCCAGAACTTCGGTGCGGTAATCATCGCGCCTGTCCGACCAGCGAAGCCCGCCGCGCGCCACTGCGCCCGAGCGAAGGTGAATCCCCTCGACCCGCCTTGAATAGACGAAAATCTCGCGCCACGGCACGGGCTTTGGCAGGCCGGGAATAGCGTCCGACTGGATCTTGAAGGCCAAGGCTTCTTCGGCGGCAGGGGCAAAGGCATTGGTGCGAAGCGTTGCGTCGATCACCGCGCGGTAGAGGCGCAAAAGCCGGTCGTCATTGATCGCGGACACTTTGCCAAGCCCGCGCTGGAACTGGCTGTGCGCCGCCTCGATTGCGGCCTCGCGCGACTCGCTGGAACCGACGTCGAAATCGGGGTCATGCCGGCTGGCGAAAAGGGCGATCATCGCCGCTGTCACATCGGCCGCCCGCTCAAGCGCATCGACCACCGGATAGATGGTGAAATTGATCCCCGTCTGGCGCAGGTAGCGATAAATCGCGCGCAGCCACACGGTCTGGTGTGCGCTCAGCGCGTTGGTCACGACGAGCCGGTTGAACGGATCGTTTTCCGATTGGCCATTGAGCACTTCGGCAATCGCGCTCTCAATCGCTTCGGCCCGGTCCAAGAGCGCCGGAAGATCGGCGCCTTCTGGCGCGACCAGCGTGTATTCGTGGATCGTACCAAGCCGCGCTTCATCGAGGCGCGTTGGAACCTCTGACAGCACGCGAAAACCGAAGTTTTCGAGCACCGGGACAGCATCGGAAAGCGCGACGCGCCCGCTTACGTGATAAATCTTGAGCCGCAGATCGCCGCGCGTGTCATTGTCGAGTTTGTAGATACGGCAGCTGCGCGCCTCGGGCGTGTCGCTGCTGGCGATGGCGTGGATTTGCGCGATGTCGAGCGCGGCTTCGCCGGGACCATAACGCAGGCGGTATCCGGCAGGGAAACCTTCGGCATAGCGTTGAGTGATGGCCGCCACGCGCGAGCCTTCGTGCGTTTTGGCAAGCTCGTTTTCGACCGCTTCGCCCCAGCCCCTGAGCAGCTCTGCCAATTGCGCTTCGATGGCTTTTGCATCGGGCATTTTGGCGATCGAACGCGAATCGAGCAGGAATTGCAGCCGCGCAACCGGGCTCTGGTCCATGTCGATGCTCCAGCTGAGCATATCGAGGCCGGTCGATCCGGTGAGGAGTTCCTGAATTTGCAGGCGCACCTGTGTCGACAGATTGTCGCGCGGCAACCAGACAAAGGCAAAGACGTGGCGCGCGAGCGGCGATTTGACCAGCACGACGCGCGGGCGAGGTCGGTCGCCAAGGCTCATCATCGCCTTTACAAGGCGGGCGACATCTTCGCGCTCAAACGATACAAGCAGATCGTTCGGAAGCGCGGTGAAAGCATGCGCCAGCCCTTTACCGGCGTGGCCTTCCGGGTCGAACCCCATGCTGTTCGTCATATGCGCCAGCGTGTCGTGCAGCACTGGCACGCTGGAGGGCGGGGCGGCCAGCGCCGCGCTTGTCCATACGCCTGCATGAACGTTCAGCGCGGTGACTTTCTTGCCCTCTCGAACCGGTACGAGGAATACATCAAGCGGCACGCGGCGGTGGACGTTGGAATGTTGGTTGGCCTTGACCGCCAGCAGATCGCGCGTGGTCTTGCCGCTTTCGAAATATTCAAAGGCGCGCTCGTAAGAGGCATCGGCAAGGATTGCGCCCGCGCTCTTGCGGCAAATGCCCAGCGCGTTGCTTACTTCGCCCGAACGGCTGCGGACCACGTGGCCAAGCTGGGTCAGCATACCGCTTTCCAGCCATTCGAGCAGCTGCCCGCTGTCGCTTGCGCCAAGCAGCCCGGCGCTTTCCTGCATCGCACCAAGAAGCTTTGGCCAATCCGTAACGCTTGCGCGCACATCGCCGAGTGTCTGGCGAAGGGCAGCGAGAAGCGCCTTGCGCTGGCGCGCATCGACGCGCCGCGTTTCGATGTAGATGAGCGATTCCTTGCTCGCATCCTGTGCGCCCTCACCAATCGCTGTGATGAGGCCGTCGTCATCGCGCGCAATGGGGATGATAGGGTGGAGCAATTGCTCGATACCAAGCCCTTGCGCGGTGAATGTCGCGGCGATGGAATCGACCAGGAACGGCATATCGTCGTTGATGATCGCAATGCGAAAACGCCGCTCGGCCGTATCGGATTCGTGCGTCAGGGCAGAGCGCGAAGGGCGGCGCTGCTGCGCTGCTTCGAGGAGGAAACTCGCCACGCTTTCGACCGCCTCTTCGGCAAGGCCGTTCTCGCCCCAGAGGGTCGATGCGGCCAGCTCTTCGGCGAGGGCCTTGCGCAAGGCTTTGGCTTTGGCGGGTGAAAGATCGCTAGTTGCACTCATGGTCGAGCGGCTCCTCTCTCAAGCTCGATCAGCGCCGGCGGACTCGTTGAAATTATCTTTCGCCGCGCTTTTTCTATGATGCTCGCTAATACAGGTCTGTCACTTGCACTTGCAAGGGTAATCGCCTTGCGCGGGCGTGCCAGCCAGATGATGGTCAGGCGGCGACCGTTTGACAGGCCTCGAGGGTGAGTTCGAGCGAGCGAAGACGCGCCGCCGGATCATAGGTTGCGCCGCACAGGATAATCTCATCCGCGCCCGTGCGCTTGATAAACGCCTCGATTGTATCGGCGACCTTGGCAGGGGTTCCCACGGCTGCGGCCTGTTCCAGATGGGAAAGCATGGCGCGGTGCGGGGCGGGAAGGGTCGCGGTGTAATCCTCGATCGGCGGCTTCAGCTTGCCCGGAGTGCCCGAGCGCAGCGCGACGAAGCTTTGCTGCTGGCTGGAGGCGAGGGTTTGCGCGTTTTCGTCGGTGTCGGCGGCAAAGACGTTCATCGCGACCATGACGTGCGGTTTTTCGAGCGCGTCCGAAGGCTGAAAGTCGCGGCGATAGACTTCGAGCGCGCTGTCGAGGTGGTCGGGCGCAAAGTGCGCGGCAAAGGCGTAGGGCATGCCGAGCCGTGCGGCGAGCTGCGCGCCAAACAGGCTGGAGCCGAGCATCCAGAACTCGACATTGGAGCCAAGGCCGGGCGTTGCGGTGATGGGCAGATCGACATCGCCTGTCAGAAGCGCGCGCAACTCAACCACGTCCTGCGGGAAATATTCAGACGCCTTGTGCAGATCCTTGCGAAGTGCGCGCTGCAATTCGGGCCCTGCGCCGGGCGCGCGGCCAAGCCCCAGGTCAATGCGGCCCGGGAAAAGCGCGTCGAGCGTGCCGAATTGTTCGGCGATCTGGAACGGGGTGTGATTGGGCAGCATGATGCCGCCGGAGCCGATGCGGATGGTGTTTGTCGCATTGCCGATGTGCGCGAGCACCACCGATGTTGCGCCCCCCGCAATGCCTTCCATGGTGTGATGTTCGGCAACCCAGAAACGTTTGCACCCGATCGCCTCTGCATGGGCGGCAAGCCGGGTCGCATTGCCGAGCGCTTCGGCCACGGTTCCGCCTTGGCGCACCGGGACAAGGTCGAGCACTGAAAAGTCAGTCATTTGGCCTCCTTCAAGCAGGTTCAAGCTGCGCCAGATAGCCTTGCGCGGTCAAGGCCTCCGGAGATTGGGGAGCGGTGTCGATCACCGATTGCCAGCTTGTCCGAGCCGCATCCTCGCGGCCCGACAGCACGGCGATCACGCCCGCCTCAAGCCCGATGGGCGCGCTCATATCGGCGTTCACGGCAGCAAGTTCGCTGGCCTGTTCGATCGCGGCCTGCGCTTCGTCCAGACGTTCGAGCCTGCGCAACAGGGTCGCCTTGAGCAGCCATGTGGCGGCTTCCCCGGGCGCCAACTGCGCCGACAGCTCAAGCTCGGCGAGCGCCTCTTCAGGCCGTTCGAGCGTCACCAGAACCCGCGCAAGATCGCTTGCAACGATAGCCTGCATGGGCGCCGACGCGGAGGCCTTGGCGTGGGCTTTGGCGGTGGTGAGGATCGCCAGCGCGCCTTCGGGGTCGCTATCGGCAACAGCGGCATTGCCTGCCATCGCGCCAAAGCGCGCCTTGGTGCGCGGTTCGTCATCGGGGACCTCGTCTCGCGCCGCGGCAAAGGCAGCTCGCGCATCGCCCCACAGGCCAAGCTCGGTTGCAGCAAGGCCAAGACAATGGTTGGCAAGGATGCGCTGGCGGCCAAAGGTTTCATTGCGGCGAACCTGCGCCAAAGTGTGCGCGCGCGCGGCCTCGCCGGGCAGGAACGCAAGGCATTTGGCAAGCCACACCGTGTCGGGATTGTCCTCGACCCCGCGTTCAAGCGGATTGTCGCGCGGGTTGCGTTCAGGGCGGTTCACCAACTCGTCCGGCGGGCCCATGTCATTGCCGATATGCGGGTTGGGGCCGACCTGAAGGGCAAGCGAAAGCAGGATGGGGGAGATCAAGTCCAAGGGTTTGTTTTTCCGTCAGTAAAAGCTGTCCACCTGCGCCAGAAGCTGAGCGATGTCAGCCTCGCGCGAGAGGCGGTGGTCGCCGTCCTTAACAAGGGTCACCTGTACATCGTCCGAACGAAGCGCCGCGGCGAGTTTGATCGAAATCGCCCAGGGCACGTCGTCATCGCGCTGTCCGTGAAGGAGGCGGACAGGGGCATCAATCCCGATCTCGCTCAATAACCGCAAATGCTCCTGCGCATCGGCGTAAAAGCCGGGATACGTGGGCGTTGGTTCGGGACCATAGGGGTTCTCTTCAAGCACAACTTCGCCTGCGATCAGCTTGTCGCGCTTGTCTTCGCCAAAGCCCCAGACGGTGAAATCGGGGGCCGAGGCGATGCCGATGACGCCAGCGAGCCTCTCGCCCAATGCCTCGCCCACGAGCAGCATCAGCCACCCGCCCATCGACGAGCCGACCATCAGCACGCGCCCTTCGACGTAAGCGTCGATCAGCGCCATGACTTCGTCGCGCCAGCGCGACAATTTGCCATCGGCAAAGTCGCCCGAACTTGCCCCGCAGCCCGAATAATCGAGCAGGAGACACGAGCGCCCCCGGGCCATGGCCGCGTCAAAGATCGCTGTCGCCTTGCCGCCTGCCATATCGGACATATAGCCGGGGAGGAAAACGAGGGTGGGGCCTGCACCTTCATGGTGGCGAAAGGCGATCCGCCTCCCATCGCCCATTTCGTGAAATCGTATTTCGCTCATGGCGCTTTTCTTGCCCACACAAGCACACTTGGTGCAAGTGTTGTCATAAAGCTGACCCGTAAGATCAGCACAGGAGAGAGCCACTATGACCAAACCATCAAGATCAGGCGGCTCACCCGCCGCAACGCACCCGGTATCGCCAGCGGTCACCCGCCGCGGTATTTTCGCCCTCGCCGGGGCTTCGGCCGCAGCTGCCGCGACGCCTTCGGTCGCGCACAGCCATGGCAAAGGCTTCACCCACAGCGTTGCGAGCGGTGAACCGGGCGCAAACAGCGTGCTTTTGTGGACGCGCTTTGTCGGGGATGAGGCAACCACTCTCCAATGGCAGGTAAGCGAAACGCAGGACTTTACCGATCTCGTGGCAAGCGGCGAGGTCGAAGCGTCTGCTGGCCGTGACTATTGCGCCAAGGCCACCGCTTCGGGCCTCTCGCCTGACCGCTGGTATTTCTATCGTTTTGCCGCACCTTCTGGCGCGACCTCGCCGATCGGCCGCACGCGCACATTGCCCACCGGCCCGACCCCCAGATTTCGCATGGCGGTTTTCTCCTGCGCCAATTTCGGCTTTGGCTATTTCAACGCCTATGCTCACGCAGCCGAGGCAAACGATGTCGATATCGCGGTGCATCTTGGCGATTATATCTACGAATACGGCGGCGACACCTATCCTTCCAAGGATCAGCGCCATCCCGAGCGCAGCGTTGCTCCGGGCACGGAGATTGTCGCGCTTGCCGATTATCGCCTGCGCTATGCCTCCTACCGCGCTGACCCCGATTTGCAGCGGCTTCATCAGGTGCTGCCCATGATCGCGGTGTGGGACGATCACGAAAGCACCAATGACAGTTACAAGGACGGCGCGCAGAACCACCAGCCCGAAACCGAGGGCGACTGGGAAGTGCGCAAGGCGATTGCCAAGCGCGTCTATCGCGAATGGATGCCGGTGTCGGATGAGCCGTATGCCGCTTACGATGTGGGGGATCTGGCAACCTTGATGCGGATCGACACCCGGCTTGAGGGGCGCGATGAACAATTCAGCCATGGCGGCATTATCGCTGGCAAGGATAGCCCCGAGGCGATGGTCGAAGCTCTCACCGAATTCCGGACCAGCGAATACATCAACCCGGACCGCCAATTGCTCGGCCCTGCGCAAGAGGCATGGCTCGCAAGAGAACTTGGCAAATCAACCGCGCGCGGCGCCACATGGCAGGTTCTGGTCCAGCAGGTGTTGATCGGGAAACTCTCCGCGCCAAAAGGGATTGCGGGCTTGCTCGGCGATGATGTGCCTGACTTTGCCAGAGCGCGCCTTACCGCGGCAGCCATGGCGGCAGAGGCGGGCGTTCCGCTCAACATGGATGCCTGGGATGGCTATCCCGCAGCGCGCGCCCGCGTGTTTGAAGCTGCACAAAAAGCCAATGCCAACCTCGTCGTGCTCGCCGGTGACACGCACAATGCCTGGGCATTTGACCTGGCGCACGAAGGCGCGAGCGTGGGTGTTGAGTTCGGCACTTCCTCGGTCAGCTCGCCCGGATTTGAAAGCTACCTTTCCTCTGTTCCGCCCGCGGTCCTCGAAGGGGCGCTGGTCGGCGCGAATAAGGAATTGAAATGGGCCGACACATCGCAGCGCGGGTATATGGTGATCGAAATGACGCCGCAGGCCGCAACCAGCGAATGGCGCTTTACCGCCAGCACGAAGAGCCGTTCGGCTCAGCTTGTCGGAACAAAGTCTCTTACCACCCTGAAAGGCGAGCGGCGACTGGGCGGATAATGGAACCAATTGCGTGTTTCCATTGTAGGTTAGGCAAAGGAGACACGAAATGCTTAACAAGATTATCGGAGCCAAGATCGGCAGTACTATCGCGAAGAAAGTGACGGGGTCGAACAGCACGACCGGCGCCATGATCGGGGCCGCTGTCCCGTTTGTGATCAGCCGGGTGAGCATTCCGGCTATGATCGTCATGGGCGCAGGCGGCTATGTCGCCAAGCGGATGTATGACAAGCGCAAGGCGTCGAAGTCCGAAGCCAAGACAGCAAACGAGCAAGCCGACGTCGATCCGGCGCAAACCCGCCCTAATGGCGCAGCAGCGATTGCAGCGCAGCCAGTTCCGGCAGGAGTTTCGTAGTGGGGGCATCGTAAGAGCTCACGCAAACACAGATAACGAACAAGGGGCGGCACCAGCGTGTCGCCCCTTTTTGTTTGGGTTTGGTGGGGCAAGGTGCATCTGCGACGGCTCGCCTGCCTCGCCTTATGCGTCTCTTTCGAAAATCTCTTCAATCGTCAGTTCAAACACATCGGCAATCGCAAAGGCCAGCGGGAGCGATGGGTCATAGCGGCCCTTTTCAATCGCATTGACGCTCTGGCGCGAGACGCCGAGGCGGTCGGCCAGATCGGCCTGGCTCCAGTCACGCATCGCGCGCAGAACTTTAAGGCGGTTCTTCACCAGAGGTTCCCCCAGTCGCCAAGCGTGAGCTTGTTATAAAGCGCGCCAAATCCAAGGCCGATGAACCAGAAAAACGCAGCGCCAAAGCCGCCGTTACTCGCGGGGGCAAGATCGAAGTTCTGCAGCCACTGCCAGATGGTGACGATGGTCAGGCAAAAGCCGGTCGCGAACAGGCATTGGCGCACGACCAGCATCCTCAGATATTCGTCGCTCTCCTCGGTGAGATAGCGCATGACTGCCCAGAACACCCCGATCAGCGGCAGCGCGGGCGCAATGGCAAGCGCATAGGCAAGCGGCCCCTCGACCTGCGCGTTTTCAAACGTCCATTTGGCCGTGAACAAAACCACCAGATAGAGCGTCATGAGCGTCGCCACCCGCACGATGTATCGTTTGACCGCAGGATTTTTGGGGCTGCCCATTAATTGCAGGCCTTGGCGCGCGAACGGCGGCGACCCGTCTCGATCGATGCCCAGGCCGCGCCCACGAGCCCCATGGTGAGGCCAAAGCTGGCTTCGGTGCTGAACCCCATTTCGGTGGAAGAATAGGCAGCGACAAGGATCGCAGCGGCCCACAGCATGGCTTTTTGAACGGTGGTCATGGTCAAGTATCCTTTCGTCTATGGAAAGGGTGTTTGACATCGAGTCGGCCATTTGTCAAGCGTGCTTTCCATTATGGAAACCGACATTTCCCTGTGCGAGAGTGTTTCATCAACCAAAGGGGTGACTTGTTAACGTAACCGCCCTATCTGAACCGGCATGGCACTTCTGCTCACCACGACCACAACCACAACACCCACGGATAGCCGGGGGCGGTTGCTGTTGGTCTGAGCCAGCGATACCGCCGCCCGGTTTGAGGGCGGCGCGGTGTCTTCCCTCAAATCGGTTCAAACCCGAACACCGCTCTTTGCGCGCGCGACTTCATGCCCTAAAGCGCGCCAAACGACACGGAATTGACGATGACCGAACTTTTGAAGATCAGCCTTCCCGACGGCTCAGTGCGCGAGATGGAGCCCGGCGCGACGCCCTATGATGTGGCGGCCGCGATTGGTCCCGGCCTTGCGAAAGCGGCGCTGGCGGCGCGGGTGGACGGTGAAGTGCGCGATATTGGCCGCCCGTTTGATGGCGACGCCCAGCTTGCCCTGATCACCGCGAAAGACGAAGAGGACGCGCTGGAACTGGTGCGCCACGACTTTGCCCACGTCCTTGCCGAAGCGGTGCAAGCCTTGTGGCCGGGCACGCAGATCACCTTCGGCCCTGCGACCGATGATGGCTTCTATTACGACGTAATGGCGCCTGAAAGCCGCGAGCCTTTCGGCCTTGAGGACCTTCCCGTGATCGAAGAGAAGATGCGCGAGATCATCAAGGCGGACAAGCCTCTGGTGCGCGAAGTGTGGTCGCGCGATGACCTCATCGCAAAATGGCAAGCCGAGGGCGAGACCTTCAAGGCCGAGTGGGCGAAGGAACTGCCAGAAGGCGAAGACCTCACCGTCTATTGGTCGGGTGAACCCGGCAGCGAGGGCGCATGGCTCGATATGTGCCGGGGGCCGCACTTGGCCTCGACCGGTAAACTCGATCCGCAAGCCTTCAAGCTGATGCGCACCGCCGGCGCTTACTGGCGCGGCGACCAGAAGAATGCGCAATTGACGCGCATCTACGGCACCGCATGGCTCAATAAAAAGCAGCTGAAAGCGCACCTTCACCGCCTCGAAGAAGCGCAGCTTCGCGATCACCGCAAGCTTGGCCGCGAGATGGATCTCTTCCACCTTCAGGAAGAAGCGCATGGAAGCGTGTTCTGGCACCCCAAAGGCTATCGCATTTGGCGCGAGCTTGAGGCCTATATGCGCCGCAAGATGGACGGGTCCGGCTACCGCGAGATCAAGACCCCGCAAGTGATGGATGCGCGCCAATGGGAGCAGTCTGGCCACTGGGGCAAGTACCGCGAGAATATGTTCGTGATCCCGGACGAAGTGCCGAACACCGAGGATGAGGGCGACATCGTCTCCAAGGACGCGGAGTGGATGGCGCTAAAGCCGATGAACTGCCCTGCGCACGTTCTGGTGTTTAAACAGGGGATCACGTCCTACCGCGACCTGCCGATCCGTCTGGGCGAGATGGGCTGCTGTCACCGCAACGAACCGCACGGCGCGCTCCACGGCCTGATGCGTGTGCGTCAGTTTACTCAGGACGATGCGCATATCTTCTGCACCGAGGAACAGGTGGTCGAAGAGGTGCAAGCCTTCATCACGCTTGCCGACAGCGTCTACCGCGACTTTGGCTTTGATTATAAGATCAAGCTCGCCCTTCGACCCGAACAACGCTTTGGATCGGATGCGGATTGGGACAAGGCAGAGCAGGAATTGCGCGATGCGCTCACCGCCAATGGCCTCGAATGGGAAGAGCTTCCCGGCGAAGGTGCGTTCTATGCGCCAAAGCTGGAATGGCACCTCACCGATGCGATTGGCCGGACCTGGCAGGTGGGCACGATCCAGTCGGACCGCGTGCTGCCCGATCGCCTTGATGCGACCTATATCGGCGAGGATGGTGAGAAGCACCGCCCCGTGATGCTCCACCGTGCAATCTTTGGGTCTTACGAACGCTTTATCGGCATCCTGATCGAGCACTTTGCCGGTCGCCTGCCGGTGTGGCTTGCGCCGACACAGGCCGTGGTTGCGCCGATTGTCTCGGACGTGGATGGCTATGCGAGCAACGTGCTTGCGAAGCTCGAAGCCGCGGGCATTCGCGCCTCTAGCGATCTTCGCAATGAGAAGATCAACTACAAGATCCGCGAGCACTCCCTTGCGAAAGTCCCGCATCTTCTGATCGTGGGTAAACGCGAGGAAGAGGAGGGCACCGTCGCAATCCGCACATTGGGCGAGAAGGATCAGAAGGTCCTGCCGCTGGATGAAGCGATTGCGATGCTCACCGATGCGGCGAGCGCGCCCGATCTGAAGGCTTAAGGTTTGGACTTCTCCGCTGGGGAATTTCTTGCCGGGTTCAGTGCGGTTCAAATCGCGGTTGCGGTGGCTGCCACTTTGGGCGCAGCCTTTATTCGTGGGCTGACCGGCTTTGGCTTTGGCATCCTGCTGGTGCCGATACTCGCGCTTGCCCTGACCCCCGTTCAGGCGGTTCTGGCGATCAACATCATGGCGGGGCTTCTGGCCCTTACGGAAATCCGCATGATCCTTCGCGAGGCGGAAAGGAGCGCCTTTGTGATCGGCGCGCTTGTGGTGCTGGCAACGGCTCCGGGGCTGATGCTGCTCGATGCAACCCCGCAAAACCTTGCGCGGCTTCTGATCGCGCTCATCGCGCTTTCGGCCTTTTTCGCGATCCTTCTGCCCAAGCGCGGTGCCGCACAGCCGGGACCGCTTGCGACTGGGGCGGTGGGGCTTTCTGCCGGTGTGCTTACAGGCTTCGCTGCCATGCCAGGCCCGCCCGTGGTGCCCTATTACGTGGGCCGCGACATTCCGCGCGTCACCGCCAAGGCATCGATGATCGGCATATTTGGCCTCGCGGCGATGGCGGGAATTGGTTCGGGTGCGGCGATCGGCGTACTTGAATGGCGCATCGTCATATTGGGCGTTGCGCTATTTCCGCTCGTGATGCTGGGGAATTGGGTGGGCAGCCTCGCTTTTGGCAAGGTCAGCGATCCCGTCTGGCGGGCGTGTGTCGGCGTGGTTCTAGGAGCCGCAGCCCTTGCCGCGCTGGTCAAATTGCTTTGAGGCGGCCTGCAATCAAAGTGGGAGCGGTTGGCCTGCGAGGATCAGCGCAGCCGCGCAGCCAAGAACGATCACGCTGCTGAGCGCTTCGCTCTGACGAAGACGCAAAACATCATAGGTGCTGCGGGAAAGGGCAATTGCATGAGCCATAGCCCGGCACAATTGCCCCAAATTGCTAACGAAGCGTTAATTTGACGCTTTGAATGAGGGCATTTGCTGGCTCGCACAGTGAAATCCGCCTCCGCCGGCCAGGACGGCGCCAGCAGGAAGACCTATCGTCTCGCGGTCCGGGAAAAGCGCTGCGATCGCCTCCACGCCTGCGTCATCATGGGCCGAGCCAAATGTCGGAACGACCACGAGATGTGTCGTGATCGCAAAGTTGACATAGCTTGCCGGTTCAATCGCACCATCACGGGTAATCAGGCCGGGTGACGGGATGGTGATCACATCCACGCCAAAGTCCTGAGCGCGCGCCTTTGCATCGGCATAAATGCCTGCATTGGGATCATCGCTGCCGGTGGCCTCAGGCACCACCAAACGGCCCGGGCCGACAAAACGCGCAAGATTGTCGACATGGCCATCGGTGTGATCGTTGATGAGCCCGTCGCCCAGCCACAAGAAACGATCAAAGCCCAGCATCTGCTCAAGCTCCGCCTCGATTTGTTCGCGCCTCAAATGAGGGTTTCGATTGGGGTTCAAAAGGCATTGCTCGGTCGTCGCGGCAAGCCCGGTGCCATCACCATCGACGGCCCCTCCTTCAAGGATCATGGTGGAGGACATGACATCGAGCCCTGCATCGCGGGCAAGAGCCTCTCCGATAGTCTGATCGCCGGGCATAAGGTATTTCTCACCCCAGCCATTGAAGGCAAAGCGCACGGCAATCTGCCCATCAGAGCCCTCTACTACCAGAGGGCCCGTATCGCGTAGCCAGACGTCACCATAAACGCGCGGTTGCAGCGTCACCGCCTCGCTTGCCAGAGAACGGGCCCGCGCCTCGTTCGCTTCATCGCTCACGAGCAGACGCACTTGCTGCCCGCTCTCGGCTACGGCGCTTGCGAAGGCCGCGATCTGCTCTTGCGCTACATCCAGATAGCCTGGCCATTCCTCGGCCAGATGCGGAAAGCCGATCCAGATCCAGTCTTGCGGAGCCCACTCAGGCGGCATCCTCACAGCGTTCACACTTCACTCCCGGCAATCGCACTTGAGCCAAATTCGTGCGCGCCTCCTTACAGATGGCCTTGCGCCCTGCAAGCCGCTTCGCCAAGTGGAGGGTATGGCGAAGACAGGTGAGGCGGATTGGACAAACGCATTGGAGCGCGCGCGTGCGTTTGCGCCGTTTTTGTGTCGCGCCCTCGATCGCCAGCCAGAACTTGAGGCGCTGCTTGCCGCAGGCGATGGCGAAGGGGCGCTCCAATGGGCGCGCGCACGCGGCGAGCATGAGGATGCTGGCATCGCGCTTCGCCGTCACCGTCTGGGGCTCGCCACCGCACTTGCAATTGGCGATTTGGCGGGGGCTTTCTCCCTTGACCGGGTGATGCAGGAGCTGAGCGAATTTGCCGATCACGCGCTCGATAAGGCCATTCGCGCAGCGATTATGGACCGCACAGGCGACAATTGCACCGACGGCATGATCGCTCTGGCGCTTGGCAAGCAAGGCGCGCGCGAGCTCAATTATTCGTCCGATATTGACCCCATTCTGCTTTACGATCCCAAGACGCTGCCGCGCCGCGAAAAGGACGAAGCGGGAGAGGCAGCGCAGCGGTACGCCCGGCGCATCGTCAATCTTTTGTCCGAAAATACCGCTGAAGGATATGTCCTGCGGGTCGATTTGCGACTTCGCCCGGCCAGCGAAATCAGCCCGCCAGCGGTGTCCGTTTCCTCCGCTCTCACGCACTATCAGGGCCAGGCACTCGCGTGGGAACGTGCCGCCTTCATCCGCGCGCGCGCCGCGGCCGGCGACACCGCAAAAGGAGAGGCATTTCTCGCCGAGATCGCGCCATTCATCTGGCGTCAAAAGCTCGACTTTGGCGCGATCGAAGAGATCCGCGCTCTCACCCAGCGCATCCGCGCCGACAATGAAGGTTCCGACACTCCCGGCCCCGGCTATGACGTCAAGAAGGGGCGCGGCGGCATTCGCGAAATCGAATTTTTTGCGCAGACCCATCAGCTGATCCACGGTGGCCGCGATCCCTCCTTGCGCCTTCGTGGCACGCGTGCGGCGTTGGACGCACTGGCCGAAGCAGAGCGGATAGATCCGGAACATGCGCGAATTCTAGGCGAAGGCTATGACCGCTTGAGGATGGTTGAGCACCGGCTGCAGATGGTCGAGGACCGCCAGACCCATAGCCTGCCGCCGGGAGAGGCATTGGACCGCGTGGCGCGGCTTGACGGCATGGCGGATGGCGCTGAATTGGTGGATGAACTGACCCGGCTCACTGCGCAGACCGGCGCCATTTATGATGAGTTGATCGGGCAGGGGTCGCCTGCACCCTATCCCCAGCCAAAGCCGGAAATCCGCGCCCGAACCCTGGACCACATGGGCTTTGACGACGCAAGGGCATTGGCCCAGAGGATCGAAGACTGGCGCGATGGGCGCTACTCTTCGATCAGAAGTCCGCAGGCGCTTGAAGCGTTTGATCGTCTCCTGCCGCAGCTTCTTGATGCCATTGCGCATAGCGATGATCCGGAACACGCGGTCAACCGGTTCCAATCCATCATCGAGCGCACTCAGAGCGCGATCGAGCTGTTTCGATTGCTCACTGCCCAGCCTGAAATGATCGAGCGCCTCGTCAATGCGCTGACCCTCTCTTCGAGGATTGCGAATACGCTCGCTCGCCGCCCTGAAACGCTCGATGTGCTTTTGGAGCGGCAGCCGATCGATTTTGAAAACACATATGCGCATACGCTTGAGCAGCTTCGCGAAAGGCCAGAGCGCGATGACTACGAAGCAAAGCTCGATTGCATCCGGCAAATTGTTTCCGAGGCGCGCTTCACCTTGGAAATCAGCCTGCTTGAAGCCGAGCATAAACCATCACGTATCGCATCGGCGCTTTCCCATGTAGCGGAGGCGGCGATCACTGCTGCGGTTGAGGCCGCGCAGGAAGAATTTGCCCGCACGCATGGCCGAATAGATGATAGCGAACTGATGGTGCTGGGCCTTGGACGGCTTGGAGGCGGCGCGCTCTCGCCAGCGTCCGACCTCGATATGATTTACCTGTTCGAAGGTGAATACGGGGCCGAATCGGACGGAGAGCGACCGCTTGGCGCCACGCTATACTACAATCGTCTGGCGACCCGCGTGAACGCAGCGCTCAGCGTGCCGACCGCTCAAGGTGCGTTATACGAGGTCGATACGAGGCTAAGGCCGCAGGGCAATCAGGGGCCTCTTGCGGTTTCGATTGACGCTTTTGCCAAATATCAAAAATCCAGCGCCTGGACCTGGGAACATATGGCGCTCAACCGGGCGCGCGTTCTGGCCGGATCAGACGAAGCGCGCGCCAAAGTCGAACAGGTAATTGTTCAAACTCAATGCAAATCGCGTGATCCGGCGGTTTTGCGTGGTGATGTACTCAAGATGCGCGGCGACATGGCCGAGCATAAGCCCCCCAAGGGCGAGCTTGACGTCAAGCTATTGCGGGGCGGGCTTATTGACGTGGAGTTTCTCGTCCACTTTATCCAGCTGCGCGATGCGTCGAAGCTTGGCGGCGAAAACCCGAAGATGCTCTCACCCGATTTTGCCGAAGCAATTCCTGCTCTGATTGAACTGGGCCTGCTCGAACGGGAACTTTGGCCAGCCTATGATCTTTTAACCGACGTACTGGTCGCAAGCCGGCTGCTTGCCCCTGATCGCCAAGAGCCGCCTCCTGCCGCAGCGAATGTCCTTGCGCGCTCGTGCGGGTGCTCTAGCTACGCTGAGCTTTTGTCCAATGTCGCCGATGCGCGCGCATGTGTGGTCCGGCATTGGGCGATGAATTTTGAACAGAGTTTGGAGATTTGAACCCATGACCGATTTTGCAGGCCCCGGCGACGCGCTTCCCGATATCGCGATGGAGACCCCCGATGGCGGCACGGTGAAACCCTCAGATTATGCGGGCAAGAAGCTGGTGCTGTTCTTCTATCCAAAAGACAACACGCCTGGCTGCACGACTGAGGCAAAGGATTTCACCGCGCTCAAGGGCGAATTCGACGCAGCGGGCGTAGAGCTTCTCGGCGTATCCAAAGACAGCGCGAAGAAGCACCAGAACTTTATTGCAAAGCACGATCTGAAAACGCCTCTTGCGACAGATGCCGAAGAGAACGGGCTTTCCGATGCTCTGGGCATTTGGACCGAGAAGAAGATGTACGGCAAAACTTTCATGGGCATGGTGCGCACAACCTATCTCGTCGATGCGGACGGCAAGATTGCGCAGGTCTGGAACAAGGTGAAAGTGAAAGGCCACGCCGAAGAGGTGCTTGCAGCGGCAAGAGCACTCTAAAGCGCGATGCAGTCGGTTTCCTCTGCCATTCGCGCGGCGCTCCTGACAGGCGACCCCCGTGCCAAGTGCTTTGCGACCCGCGGTGTGGCGCGGCGGTGGCGCAAGGGCGAGCTCGCATTCGTGTTTGATGAACCGATGCCCGATCAGCCGGCGTGGCCCGACGAACCGGAGTTGCTGCCACCCAACAAAATGCCAAAGCGCGGCAAGTTCGGGTCAGAGCGGGCGCGCATCGCCTTATGGCACAGCCTTGCCCATATCGAATTTGTCGCGATTGACTTGGCGCTCGACATGGCCGGGCGATTTGGCGCCGAAATGGGCGAGGAGTTTGTCTCCGACTTTCTTTACGTCGCAGCCGACGAAGCGATGCACCACGCCCTGCTTGCGCGCAAATTGGAGAGTCTTGGAAGCCATTATGGCGCGCTTCCGGCCCATGCGGGATTGTGGGAGGCAGCGCACGAAACGCGCAATGACGTCGCTGCACGCTTGGCGGTCGTCCCGATGGTGCTCGAGGCGCGTGGGCTCGATGTTACGCCCGCCACGCTTGAGCGGGTCAAGGCTGCCGGTGATGAGCATGGCGCAAAGATATTGGCGCGCATCCTTGACGATGAAATTCGGCATGTCGGATTCGGCACCAAACACTTTTTGAAGGTCGCGCAAGAATCGGGTGAAGACCCCGCCGAGGCTTGGAAATCCCTCGTTCGCAGGCATTTCAGGGGGCCAGTTAAGCCACCATTCAACGACTCAGCGCGTCTTGCAGCCGGTTTATCGCGCGACTTCTACGAAGATGTTGCTCTTTAACGAATCGGCCCGATAACCCTTAGCTATCGAATTCAAGGCAGACATCTGCTTTACATTTGTGGACCACTCCAAGCGGGGCTTCGCACCCTTCATACGAATAAGAAAAGCAGTGGTTCCAAATTTTATTGGCGTGGGTTGCGTCAGATAGGACCGGGTCATTATGTACGCTTCGTTGCGAAACGTTTCAAAAGCCGCCACCGCTTTTTGCGGTGCGATAACTCTACTGATCGCGCCAAGTGCACACGCCAATTCTTCCGCAAACACCGCCGCAGATATGACCGCTCCTGTGCGCGAAGCTCAGGCTGAAACGCTCGCTAACGGTGATGAGCGTTTTCGCGAACTGTTCGCCAGCTGGACCTCGCTCGACAGCTTGAGTTCGTCCATCGACACCCCGCCAGTTGTGGTTGAGCGTCCGACCGTTTCGGTTCCGTCGCTGACCCCTGTAAACGGCGCGCGGATGAGCAGCAGCTTCGGGTATCGCAACCATCCGGTTCGCGGCGGACGCCGCATGCACAAAGGTGTCGATCTCGCCGCGCCAACAGGCACTCCGGTATATGCGACGGCTGATGCCATCGTTGATCTTGCCCGTTGGGGCCGCGGTTATGGTCTTTACATCAAGCTCGATCACGGCGCTGACCTCGAAACGCGCTATGCGCATCTTTCGCGCCTTGCGGTTGCGCCGGGTGACCGCGTCGAAAAAGGCGATGTGATCGGCTATGTTGGTTCCACCGGATGGTCCACCGGCCCGCACCTGCATTATGAGGTGCGCGTGAATGGGGTTGCAGTTGATCCAATTCACTATATGGTGGCGAAACGCGAAGACGTTAAACCTGCTGAAGAGCGCATCGAAATGATCGCTGGACGGCGCCGGGCCGGTGCTGGTGGGCAGTAAGTCTCGCGAACGAGTTTCCGCCGCTTAGTAAGCGGCACATGAAATACCCGCCTGGAAGCGGGTCGGACATTGGAGAGGGTGTCCGATATGGGCGGCGGGTTTTCCCGCCGCCTTTTTTCTTGTTTCCGTGAGTCACGGTGGTGCTCATTTCTCCTGCAAGGGGGCTCTCCTTCCAAATTGAGTTTATCTCACAAATCGCTTGAGCAGCACGACGCTTGCGTTAGGTTGCTAGAAGAGACTGTTCGCGCGGCCCCAGTCACACCTGGGACCGGTCAGCGACTGCGATGGAGAGAGAAATGAGCATGCACCCGATCGCCCACGCGGCGGCGCGTCCCGACCATCCTGCCGTCATAATGGCAGGCAGCGGTGAGCAGATCACATTCAAGCAAATGGATGAAGCCTCCAATCGCTTTGCTCAGCTGCTTCGTGACCGCGGCTTTGAAGGCGGAGATGCTTTTGGCGTCTTGCTTGAAAACCGGATCGAGTATTTCACTCTCATCTGGGGGTCACAGCGATGCGGGGCAATGTTGGTGCCGGTGTCGACCCGCCTGACTGCGCCGGAGATCTCTTATATCCTGCGCGATTCAGAGGCGAAGCTGCTCATCACCTCGACCGCCTATGCCGATGTCGTCGAGGGTATCAGGGCCGAGCTTCCCGATCTCGAGATTCTGGTCGCAGACAGCGGCGGCGACGATGATTTTGGCGCGGTCCTGCAAGATTATTCAGCGGACGCCATCCCGGTGACGAGCCCGGGTCAGGTGATGCTGTATTCATCGGGCACGACGGGGCGCCCCAAGGGCGTGCGCCCCGCGCCGCCAGCGGAACAGGATATTCAGGCGCCGGTCCCACTGATGGGTTTGGCCACCATGGGCGCAGGGATGCCTGCAGACGGGTCGATGGTCTATCTCTCGCCCGCGCCGCTTTATCACGCGGCCCCCATTGGCTGGGCATCAACCGCGCATCGCTTGGGCGGCACGGTTGTGGTGATGGAGAAGTTTGATCCCGAAGATGCGCTTGCCGCTATCGAGAAATACAAGATCACCGACAGCCAATGGGTGCCGACCCATTTCGTGCGCTTCCTCAAGCTCGATCAAGAGGTGCGCTCACGCTACAACCTGTCGAGCCACCAGCGCGCGCTTCACGCAGCTGCCCCTTGCCCTGTTCCGATCAAACAGGAGATGATCAAATGGTGGGGGCCGATCATCAATGAATATTACGCCGGATCCGAAGGCATCGGCATGACTCTGGTCAAGTCCGAGCAATGGCTCGAACACCCCGGAACCGTCGGCGTTCCGATCTATGGCAAGCTGCACATTTGCGGAGCCGATGGCGAAGAGGTTCCCGCTGGCACCGATGGCCTCATCTATTTCGAAAACGATCTTCTGCCGAGCTATCACAAGGACCCCGAGAAAACGAAAGAAGCGATGCACGCGAAGGGCTGGATGACCCTGGGCGATATCGGCCATGTGAATGAGGCGGGCTACCTCTTCCTCACCGATCGCAAGAGCCACATGATCATCTCTGGCGGGGTCAATATCTACCCGCAGGAGATTGAGAACCTGCTGGTTACGCACGACAAGGTGATGGACGCAGCCGTTATCGGAGCCCCGTGCCCGGAGCTTGGAGAGAAGGTGGTGGCTGTTGTCCAACCGATCGACATGGCCGATGCGGGCGATGCGTTTGAGGCTGAGCTTCGCGATTTCCTTGCGCCGAACCTTGCGCGCATCAAAATGCCCAAGCAGTTCGACTTCCGCCCCGATTTGCCTCGCGAGGCCAACGGCAAGCTCTACAAACGCGAATTGCGCGATGAATATGCTGCCAAGGCGGAAGCGTAAATCATGAGCGCGCCAGCAGTTCTTCCCGAAGAGACCGCCCGCCAGATCATCGCACCGACCAGCTATGGCGAATGGCACGGCATTCTCGACGTGTTCGACCGTCTTCGCGAAGAAATGCCGGTGGCGAAAGTCGTTGCCGAGGATGACAGTTTCGAACCCTTCTGGCTCATCACAAGGTACGAAGACGTGATGCGCATCTCGAAGGACAATCGGGCCTTCCTCAACAACCCCAAACCCGTGGTTTTCGCAACGCGCGAGGCCACCGCTTTCTCGCAGGCGGCGACCGGCTCTGACATGCTGGTCGACAGCCTCGTGGTGTTCGATGCGCCAATCCACCCCAAGTATCGCAAGCTCACCATGGACTGGTTCATGCCGCGCAATCTGGCAAAGATCGAAGCCGAGATCCGCAACCTTGCGCATCGCACGGTGGACCGGATGATCGAAGCAGGGCCCGAAGTGGACTTCGTCAAAGAGGTTTCCGGCCCCTATCCCTTGCACGTCGTGATGCAGATCCTTGGCGTGCCGGAAGAAGACGAGCCGCGCATGATGATGCTCACGCAGCAGATGTTCGGCGGGCAGGATGCTGACCTTTCGGGCACGGGCATGGAGAATATGAGCCCCGAACAAGTGCTCCAGCTGGTGTCGGGCGCGGTGAAGAGTTTTGAAGACTACTTCACCGCTCTGGCCGATGATCGCCGCGCCAACCCCACCGACGATGTGGCAAGCGTCATTGCCAATGCGCTCGTCGATGGAAAGCCGCTGCCGCCGCGCGATCTGGCGGGTTATTACATCATCGTCGCGACCGCCGGGCACGACACCACCAGCGCATCGACCGCAGGGGCAATGATGGCGCTTGCCAATGATCCGGAGCAGTGGGCGCGGGTCAAAGCGGACCGTTCGCTCCTTCCCGGCATTGTCGAAGAGGCAATCCGCTGGACCTCTCCTGTGCAGCATTTCATGCGCACGGCGGCCGAGGACGTTGAAGTGGGCGGGCAAGAGATAAAGGCGGGCGACTGGATGATGATCAACTATGTTGCGGCCAATCACGATCCTGCTCAGTTCGAGAACCCGCGTAAATTCGATGCCGCCCGCTCTCCCAATCGCCACCTTGCCTTTGGCGCAGGGGCGCACCAGTGCCTTGGCCTGCACCTTGCGCGGCTGGAAATGCGCATATTGTTCGAGGCGCTGCTGGACCGGGTCGAGAAAGTCGCGCCTGCTGGCGAGGCGAAGCGGTCAAACAGCACCTTTGTCGGTGGACTGAAGACGCTGCCATTGCGGATAACGCCCGCTTGAAAGGCGGCTTGGTTGAAGCGGGTTTAGTTGATGAAACACCTTCGTGGCGCAGGGCTTCAACCAATCAATGAACCAGGCCGGCCAAGACACCGTGTAGGAAATATCGGCCAAACACGCCGTAAGTAAGCTTCATATATGGTGAAGGATTTGCAACAATTCAAGGTGTGATGCGCAATATCTAATCACTATACGAATTATTGAAACAACATTACCGATTTTGCTGTCTTTTTCCAACAACATCTGTTAATACCACATTCACGGGATGCAATTGGACGCGCGCCGCTTTTTGTGAAGGTGGAGGCGTTTTTACGAGATCAATGTTCGTGAAGACCGCCTCCCTTTATGAAAGGAGGTGAGTTTATGACATTGCTAGAAGCCCACAATCTGCCTTTTGCCGGGGCGGCGATATTGCTGATCTTTATCGCCCTCGCGCAGCTTATCGGTATGGGCGACATTTTCGACGGTGCCGACGCCGATCTCGATGTCGACCTGGACGCTGATCTGGATGTTCAGGGCGGCGGCCTTATCAACTCGGCGTTGGCCCTTCTGGGGTTCGGCCATGTGCCCTTTCTGGTCTGGCTCGCGGTGCTGTTGTTCGCTTTTGCAGGCATCGGCGTTGCAATTCAGCAGACTTTGATCGGAACGCTCGGCGCACCCTTGCCCGGCTGGCTGGCCGCAATTGGGGCGGGGGCGGCTGCGCTTCCGGTGACGGGCGCGCTCACACGGCCATTGGCGCGCATCCTGCCGCAAGATGAAACCAGCGCGGTCGGATTGGGAAGCCTCCTTCGACGCGATGCTGAAATACAGATCGGCGAGGCGAGCGCAGGATCGCCCGCGCGCGCCAAAGTGATCGATGCCCACGGCCAGCCACACTTTGTCATGGTTGAGCCAAACGATCCGGAAACGACGCTTAAACAGGGCGAAACCGTCATGCTTGTGCGCCGCGAGGGGGAGACGTTTTACGGCGTGCAATATGAAAATCCGATGTTGGCCCTGAATTGATGGCCCTGAACTGATGACCCTGAATTAACGGTCCTGAACTAACGCGGTCATCAACAAAACCTGATCACGCGCTCAGCGGCAGCGTCCACGCACAGCCGACCGCCAAAAGCGCAAAGACAAATGCAATGGAGGGAATATGGAAAGCTTACTTGAAATCGCGATTTGGATTGGCCTGGCCTTTGTGGTCCTGCTCGTCATCTTCATCGTGCTCACCTCGCTCTACAAGCGCGCATCGAAAGAAATCGCCTTTGTGCGAACCGGTGTCGGCGGTGAGAAAGTCGTAATGAACGGGGGCGCGCTTGTGCTGCCCGTCTTCCACGAAACCATGCCGGTCAATATGAACACGCTGGTGCTCAGCGTGGTGCGCCGTGATGGCGAGGCGCTTATCACGCTCGACCGCTTGCGGATCGACGTGAAGGCGGAGTTTTACGTCCGCGTTCGCCCTGATGCAGGCGCAATTGCGATGGCGGCGCAAACGCTTGGCCAACGCACGATGCAGCCCGAAATGCTCAAAGACCTTGTCGAAGGCAAATTCGTCGACGCGCTGCGGTCTGTGGCGGCTGGAATGAGCATGAACGAGTTGCACGAACAGCGCGCCGACTTTGTGCAAAAGGTGCAGCAAGTGTCCTCGAACGACCTTGCGATGAACGGTCTGGAACTGGAATCGGTCTCGCTCACCGGTCTCGACCAGACAAGCATCGAGCACTTCAACGCCAACAACGCGTTTGACGCCGAGGGTCTGACCAAGCTCACCGAACAGATCGAGGCGCGCAAGAAGCTGCGCAACGATATCGAGCAGGACACCCGCGTCCAGATGGAGACGAAGAACCTTGAAGCGGATCAGCGAAGCTTCGAGATCAGCCGTGACACCGAGTATGCCCGGCTTGGCCAGGAGCGCGAAGTCGAAGTGCGGCGCGCCTCGCAAATGTCGGAAATCGCGCGCGAACAGGCAGAGCGCCAGCGCGAAGCCGATGCGGCCAGGATTGAGGCCAAAAAGCAGGTCGATGCGCAGCAGATCGAGGCCGACCGTCTCGTTGAAGAAGCTCGCATCGACCAGCAACGCGCCCTCGAAATCGCCCGTCAGGAGCAGCAGATCGAGGTCCAGAACAAGTCGCGCGAGGAAAGCCAGGCCAAGGCCGAGGCTGATGCCGCAAGGGCTTTGGCCGTGGCAGCGGAAGAGCAGGTTGTGACGTCGCGTGAGAGCGAGATTGCCGAGCGGAGCAAGAAAATCGAACTGATCGAAGCGACCAAGCAAGCCGAGCGTGACGCGATTTCGATCAAGGTCGAGGCGGAAGCGGAGAAAGACGCAGCGACCAACCGCGCAGAGGCCTCACGTCTCGAAGCCAAGGGTCAGGCGGATGCTGAAATCCTTCGCGCCGAAGCGGACCGTGTGCGCTTTGAAGTTGAGGCCGCTGGTCAACAGGCGGTCAACGAGGCGGCGAACATCCTTTCGATGGATCAGATCAGCCTGCAAACGAAGCTGGCTCTTCTCAAGGTGCTGCCGGAAGTCATCCGTGAAAGCGCCAAGCCGATGGAGGCCATCGATTCGATCAAGATCGTTCAGGTCGACGGGCTTACCAACAATGGCGGCGGTTCTTCCGGCGCGCCTGGCGCCAACGGCTCCGGAGGCGGCTCGGGAAACTTGGCAAGTGACGCGGTTTCCGCAGCGCTCGCCTACCGCGCTCAGGCTCCGGTCCTCGACGGGCTGATGAAAGAGCTTGGCCTTGATGGGTCATCGCTTGGCAGCCTTGCCCAAGGTGCAGCGGCGGAAGTCGCTCCTGCCAATGATCGGCCTGCAGACAAATCGCTCGCCGAGATCATGAGCGATGTCGCAGAACAAGTCGAAGAGGCCGAAGAACGCCACGGCAAAGATGAAGGCGAAGCGGCCGAGTAAACCCTAGAAACAACCGTCACCCCGGATCAAGTCCGGGGTGACGTATTTTTATTTTAACAGCCTCTGCGCCATCGCCCTTACATCAGCACCCATGTCATCGCGCTCCAGCGCCAGTGCCAATGTCGCCTCGACGAAGCCCAGCTTGCTGCCGCAGTCATAGCGATTGCCGTCGAAGGTCACCGCGTGGAAGGGCTGGTCGCCGATCATCTTGGCCATCGCATCGGTGAGCTGGATCTCGCCGCCTGCGCCTTTTTCCTGCGTCTCCAATGTGCGCATGACTTCGGGTTGCAGGATGTAGCGGCCTGAGACGATCTTGTTCGAGGGAGCCTCGGCCACAGGGGGCTTTTCGACAAGGCCGGTGACCTCGGTCAAAGCGCCTTTTTCGGCGCCCGGCGCAATCACGCCATAGCTGGAGACTTCCTCCATCGGCACTTCGAGCACGCTGATAAGGTTGCCGCCGACCTCTTCATAGGCATCGACCATCTGTTTCATGCAGCCGGTCCCGCCTTGTCTGCCGATCATCAGCTCATCGGGGAGGAAGATCGCAAAGGGTTCATCGCCGACGATAGCGCGCGCGCACCAGATCGCGTGGCCAAGGCCCAAGGGCACTTGCTGGCGCACGGTGATGATGTCGCCCGGCGTGGCGCGGGTCGGCTCCAAAACGTCCATGTCCTTGCCGCGCGCGCTCATCGTGTCTTCGAGTTCATAGGCGACATCGAAATGCTCGACGATTGCCGTCTTGCCCCGTCCGGTCACGAAGATCATCTGCTCGATCCCCGCCTCGCGCGCTTCGTCCACTGCATACTGGATCAGCGGACGGTCGACGATGGGAAGCAATTCCTTCGGGATCGCCTTGGTCGCGGGCAGGAAGCGGGTGCCGAGCCCGGCGACAGGAAAGACAGCTTTGCGAATGGGTTTCTGGCTCATGGGAAAGGCGTTTCCTCGGTGAAAATAGGTCTGGTCCAATCCGTGCCGCCTGCGCGTCCCAACGTCAATGCTGCGGATGGCACCTGCTTGTTCAGTTGCGCGATAGCGAGCTTTCGTTAAGGCTCGATTTCAGGTTAAGGGAAGCGGCATGGACAAATTGATCATCAAAGGCGGCAATCGCCTCTCGGGCACTATTCCGGTTTCAGGCGCGAAGAACGCGGCACTGACGCTTATCCCATGCGCGCTTTTGACCGAAGAGCCGCTGACCTTGCGCAATTTGCCGCGCCTTGCTGATATTGACGGGTTCCAGCACCTGATGGGCCAGTTCGGCGTGAGCGTGAGCATTCAGGGCAACAATCGTCCCGAAGATTTCGGCCGCGTTGTGACCTATCAGGCAGGGCGCATAACCTCGACCGTCGCGCCTTACGACCTCGTGCGCAAGATGCGCGCCTCGATCCTCGTGCTTGGCCCCATGCTCGCGCGCATGGGCGAGGCGACGGTATCGATGCCGGGCGGCTGCGCGATCGGGAACCGGCCGATCGACCTGCACCTCAAGGCATTGGAAGCGTTCGGCGCAGAGATCGAACTTGCCGCCGGCTACGTCAAAGCCACCGCGCCCGATGGCGGGCTTCCGGGCGGCGATTTCGATTTTCCTGTCGTGTCCGTTGGCGCGACCGAGAACGCGCTTATGACAGCGGTCCTTGCAAACGGGACGTCCCGCCTGTTCAACGCCGCGCGGGAGCCCGAGATTGTCGATCTGTGCAATCTGCTGGTCGCGATGGGCGCGGAGATCGAGGGGATCGGATCGAGCGACCTTACCATCCACGGGGTCAAGCGATTGCACGGCGCGACCTACCGCGTGATGCCCGACCGGATCGAAGCGGGCTCCTACGCCTGCGCGGCGGCGATCACCGGGGGCGACGTGCGTTTGGAAGGGGCGAGCGCGCATGACATGGCCTCGACCCTCCACGCGCTCCAGAGCATCGGGCTCCACATCGAAGAGGATGCAAAAGGCGTGACGGTCAAATCCAACGGCGCATTGAAGCCAGTTGATCTGACGACCGCGCCGTTCCCAGGGCTTGCCACCGATATGCAGGCGCAGTTGATGAGCCTTTTGTGCAAGGCCGAAGGGACAAGCGTTCTTAAAGAGACGATCTTTGAAAACCGCTTCATGCACGTGCCCGAACTCTCGCGCATGGGCGCCAATATCGCCACCGAAGGCCGCACGGCAATCGTGAAAGGTCCAGCGGACCTCACCGGCGCAGAGGTGATGGCAACCGACCTGCGCGCCTCGATGAGCCTGATTATCGCAGCGCTTGCGGCAGAGGGTGAGACGACGGTGCGCCGCATCTACCACCTTGATCGCGGGTATGAGCGATTGGAGGAGAAGCTCCAACTGCTCGGCGCTGATATTCAAAGAGTGGACGACTAGGTTCCCGCCACTAGGCAGGGCTTCGCCTTGTGTTGGCCTGCAAATGGCGAGTGCGCGCGCTTCCGGTGCTCACGACCCCATAAGGTCGCTGCGCGCCGGGTCGCCCGCCCTCACAATTTTCGGCGAGACCCAAGCCAAAGCGGTTTGGTTGCAGGGGTCAGGCTGAATTGGCGCGCTGCTGCGCCACCAACCACACGCGAATAGCGCTCGCCAGGCCCGGCGGGGTGTCGGACTGGATGCGCTCTGCGTCGATTTGGGCGACGAGCGCGCTTACCGGCATTTGCGCCCCATCGGCTGCATCCTTGAGCATATCCCAGAACACTGGTTCCAAGCTGATACTTGTCCTGTGCCCCTCGATTGCAATCGAGCGTTTCACCGGCGGGTGATAGGGGACAGGGCCATGGCCGGCAGGGCTCATTTGTAATGCTCGCGCCGGTCTGAAAAGGTGCGCACCCGCTTTCGCCATGCGCGGTAGCTTCCGGGTTTCAGATTGTCGCGCATCAGCTCCTTGACCTCGCTCTCCTTCAAGCCAAACTCGGCCTCGATCACGGCGAACGGCATATGATCGCTCAAAGCCATTTCGATGATCGCGCTTTTGTGGGCAGGGGGAAGGTCGTGGGGCATCGCTTTGTCAGTCCGTTTGTCACCAAACGTCCTACAACACCCTTTGTTTCAGGAAACCCGCAATCCGATGGGTGAGGCTCAAGCCGCGCGTGCTTTTGCGAGCAGCTTGGCAAAGCGGCTTTTCTTCATATCGCCAAAGGGTTGCAGGCGCATCGCGCATTGGGCCAGCTCCTCGGTATCGAGCGGGTGCTGGAACTGAAGGCCGTATTGTTCGCCCACGTTCCAGCGCACCTGCGCAAGGCGCGGAGACATTCCGGGAAGCTCGAAACTGATCAGACCGCGCGTGCGGATTTCATCGCTGGCTTCGATTTTTGCCCCTTCGCACGAGAGATCGAGCAGCTGTGCATCCATGACCGCGCGTCCGTCCTGAACGCGCACAATGCCATCCATATTGAGGCGCAAGGGACGAACAGGGTGAGGGGTTTCTTCGCGCAGGAATTCATCCAGTGTGATCGTGCAGCCAAAGCGGTATCCCGCCTGACGCGACTGTGCCCACATACGCTCCACCGGATAGGTCATGCCGTTGGCAAGCTGGAGGATGGTGCGCTTTTCCGGCGGTACATCGTGAAGGAAGCCAAGGCCGATGCCGTTTTCCGAAACATCACGGATCAGCGTGAGGTATTCGCCGCTTTGACACACCAGCTTTGCCCGCCGCAGCATGAGACTGGCGCGATGCGATTGACGCCGCGAGGGGTCATAGCCTGTGTCTGCGACAACCGGCTTGGCACTTTCTGAGCTCGACTGTTCCACCATGCTCGCTCCTCGTTAAAGTCTGCGAAAGTCACTTGTGGCCTGCGAGCGCGAGGCGCTGCCAAGGCGTTCAAACTTTCGTAACCTGTATTAATCAAGAATAGAGCAAGAGGGTTAAGGAAGTCCTAAATTCCCAAGGAGGCCACCGCCTGCGCGGCACCATTCATCGCGGGAGGTCATCGCCGCAGGGCCAAGTATAATCACTTATACCCAATGCTATAAATGCCCACGCCAACAGGGGATCAGGCGACCGCGGTCCCTTCAAGCTCGATCAGAATGTCAGGGTCGTAAAGCTCTTTCACACCCAGAAGCGTTGCGCAGATCTGCGCGCCCGAGCCGGCATAGACCGGCACGATTTCCTCTGCCGCTTCCATGAAGGCAGGAACATCGAGCACATAGATGTTCATGCGCACCAGATTGGCGGGCGTCATCCCTGCCGCCTCCAACGCTTTGACAAGCTCGCCCCAGGCCGCCTTGAACTGCGCCACCAGATCGCCGGGATGCAGCGGCGCGCCCTCGGCATCGCTTGCGGTCTGGCCGGAAAGATAGAGCGTGCGCTCACCGCCCCGAACCTCGACCGCGTGATTAAGGCCGAAATGCGTGAGCCAATCGGTCGGATTGTAAGTCTTGATTTCCATAGTGTCCCCCCAAAGTTGCGCCGTCCGGGCGCGGCAGCCTAATACATATGCTGGCCGCCGTTAATGCTCATCGTCGAGCCGGTCATAAACGCGCCATTGTCGGAAGTGAGGAAGGCAACCCCGCGTGCGATCTCCTCAGCCTGGCCAAGGCGGCCCACGGGGATGCCGGCGACAATCTTCTCCAACACCTGGTCCGGGACGGCGGCAACCATGTCGGTGTCGATGTAACCGGGCGCAATCGCATTGACGGTGACGCCGAATTTCGCGCCTTCCTGCGCCAGCGCCTTGGTAAAGCCGTGGATGCCCGATTTGGCAGCGGCATAGTTCACCTGACCATATTGGCCCGCCTGACCGTTGATCGAGCCGATGTTGACGATGCGCCCCCATTGCCGCTCGCGCATGCCGGGGAAGGTCGCCTTGGCCATGTTGAAGCACCCGCCAAGGTTGACGCGCATCACGTCGTTCCAATCCTCGAAGCTCATTTTGTGCAAGGTGCCATCGCGGGTGATGCCGGCATTGTTGACGACGATATCAACTTCGCCGTGATCGGCCGCGACCTGCGCGCACCCTTCGATGCAGGCTTCGTGATCGCCCACGTCCCATTTGTAGGAGGGAATGCCGGTTTCTTGCGTGAAGCGGGCCGCGGCCTCATCATTTCCGCCGTAATTGGCGATGACTGTGTGGCCCTGACGTTTGAGGCGCTGGCAGATCGCCTCGCCAATACCCCGCGTTCCGCCTGTGACGATGGCAACTCTGCTCATTACATTCCCCTCAATTCTTTATGAAGAAGGAGAGTAGCCATGCCGTAGCGTCAGGCAACAAAAACCTGCGCTTTCACGCGGCTGTGCATACCAATGCTTTGTTTCTGAATGTGTGCGGGGGAGGTGCGTGGAGGCCGCTTTAGAAGCGGATTTGCGTGCCCACGTAAACCGCCTGACTATCCTTCACCGAATTGGTGAGCGGGTCGAGGCGGTCGAGACGGTCGCGTTCCTGTGAAAGGCGCACACCGGCGGTCACGTCCACTTTGCGCGAAAGGCTGAAGCTGCCACCCAGATCGACGGTTTGTGCAGCCACGGCATCAAGCGTGTTGGCAGAACGGCCAGCGACGCGCTCACCCTCAAGCTCGATCCGGGGTTGAAGCCGGCTTGGCTTTTCATTCGCGGTTGGCTGTGCGGGGGCAAAATCGGCAAGGTCAGGCATGCCCATCGTGCGCAGCTCGTTCACAGGAGCAGCGCGGCCGGAAGGCGTGGTGGTCGCTTGCGCGCGGGCAAAGGTTTGATAGCCGCGCGACGTGCCAAGATTGAACCGGCTGGTTTGAACGCCAGCGATCTGCTTGCCGGTGCCCGGAGCGCTATCAATAGCGGAGCGGACCGAAATCGCCTTGGCCACGTCGTCATCAATGCGAACCGCAACCGTTACCGTGCGATCGCTTTCGCGGGTGATGTCTGTGCCAAGCGGGGTGAAACGGATACCGCGCGCGCGTGCTTTTTCAGCGACGCGTGCCGCAAGATCAGGATCAACCGATGTCGGGGTGAAAAGTTCGAAAGCCGGTGCGCCCGCTTCGTCGCTATCGGACAGGCTGGCCACGGCCATACCTGCCGAGGGAAGCGCGAAGGACAAAGCCGCCGCGAGAGCCAGCCCGGACCAGCCTGGCACAGTCCAAGAGGCGCGCTTTGCATCGCCTTTTGCCTTGCCTGAAATGATCCGGTCGTTTGCCACTGCCTCTGCCTTGCGCCTTTACTTACGTGTCTGTTTCGACTCGCTTCTTTGCCGTTTCGAGACACCGCATATACCACAAAAGCGTTTTTACCCCAATGTGGTGCGGTTTCTCGCCATCTCTCTAGAAACCTTTAGGTGAACGCCTGCTGAGCAGATTGCCTGGACAGCTTTGACGACTCCGAAGATCGTTAGATTGATGACAACAACTGATAAGTTGACAATTGCACCCTACGCAATCGAATCCTTGGACCTGCCTTGTCTTAAGGCTGAACCTGTTGCGCGTAACACACAGCTTCGCCCTGTGCAGGGTCTGTCCGGGCTCTGCTTTTTTGCAAATTCAGGTGGCGTAAAGGGCGCCGTTATTAGTCGGGCCGGCGCAAGATTAGGTGGGCGCATATGCGAAAGTGCGCTTGCCGCAAGGCCTGTGCTCGCTATAGAGCAGGGTCATTCAGGACTAGAGGGACAGACAAACGCTGTGACACGCGCACCCATTTCAACCGCCACAAAATTTGCCATCAGCGCAGCTGCCTTGGCTACCCTTGCCGCTTGCGGAGGGTCCGAGCGTCCCCGCACCGAGCTTGCTGCAGCACAGATCAACACGATTGGCGTGAACGCCTATCTTTGGCGCGGCGCGCTTGAAACGCTGTCTTTTGCGCCAATGGCATCGGCGGATAGCGACGGCGGCGTGATCGTGACCGACTGGTACGCCAATCCATCGAACCCCAATGAGCGGGTGAAGGTAACGGTGACGATCCTTGACCAGGACCTTCGCGCCGATGCCTTGCGTGTTTCGGCGAGCCGTCAGGTTGCGCAAGGCGGTGGCTGGGTCGATGCGCCGGTACAGGCCGCGACCGTGCAAAAGCTTGAGGACATCATCCTCACCAGAGCGCGCGACCTTCGTCGTAAAGCGCTCGCGGGGAACTGAGCCCTTTTTCGGTCCCTGCCGGACCTTTCGTGTCAACAAGAGTGAAGCAGGGGGCCGCACCACGCGGCTCTCTTCGCGCCTTGACACTTGCACTCGTCTTGAACGGCGCTAGCGAGAAACCATGACCGATACACGATTCGATCCATCATCAGCGGATGCGCGCTGGCAGGCGGCCTGGGACAAGGCGGGCACCTTCACCGCCGATTCGAACAGCGATAAACCCAAGTCCTACGTGCTGGAGATGTTTCCCTATCCATCGGGGCGCATCCACATGGGCCACGTGCGCAACTACACCATGGGCGACGTGCTGGCGCGGTACAAGAAGATGCGCGGGTTCGAGGTCCTCCACCCGATGGGCTGGGACGCTTTTGGTATGCCGGCGGAAAACGCGGCAATGGAAAAGAAGGTCCACCCCGGCAAATGGACCTATGCCAATATCGAGGCGATGAAAGCGCAATTGAAGCGCATAGGGTTTGCGCTCGACTGGACCCGCGAATTCGCGACCTGCGACCCTGAATATTATGGCCATGAACAGGCGCTTTTCATCGATATGTATGCAGCGGGCCTTGTGTATCGCAAATCGTCCGAGGTGAACTGGGACCCGGTCGATATGACCGTGCTCGCCAATGAGCAGGTGATCGACGGCAAGGGCTGGCGTTCGGGCGCAGAGGTCGAAAAGCGCAAGCTTGACCAGTGGTTTTTGAAGATCACCGATTTTGCCGAAGACCTGCTGGGTGGGCTGGGCGATCTCAAGGACTGGCCCGAGAAGGTCAGGGTGATGCAGGAAAACTGGATCGGCAAATCCTCCGGCCTCGAATTCAGCTTTGACCTTTCCAATGGCGAGACATTGCCGGTTTACACCACGCGGCCCGATACGATTTTCGGCGCAAGCTTTGTCGCGGTTGCTGCCGATCACCCGATTGCGCAAGGTCTGAAAGACGACCCCGAAGTCGCTGCCTTCATCGACGAGTGCAAAAAGGGCGGCACCACGGCGGCTGCGCTAGAGACGGCGGAAAAGCTCGGCTATCGCACCGACATCACCGCCAGGCATCCCTTCACGGGTGAGCCCATGCCAGTCTTCATCGCGAACTTCGTGTTGATGGATTACGGCACGGGCGCGGTTATGGGCGTTCCAGGTCACGACCAGCGCGATTTTGAATTCGCCACGAAATATGACCTCCCGATCACCCGCGTGGTGGCCAGGGATCTGGACAGCGCCAGCGCGCCGATGGGCGAAGAAGCGGAAGCAGGCGATGGCGTGATCGTCAATTCCGACTTTCTCAACGGCCTTAGCGTCGAACACGCCAAAGCCGAGGTCATCAGCCGCGCCGAAGACGGCGGCTGGGGAGAGGGCACGACCGTCTGGCGCCTGCGCGATTGGGGCATTTCGCGCCAGCGTTATTGGGGCACGCCCATTCCCTTCATCCACTGTGATACATGCGGGATTGTGCCTGTTCCCAAGGACCAGCTTCCCGTGAAGCTGCCCGAGGATGTCGACTTTGAAACGCCGGGCAACCCGCTTGAGCGCCACGCGACTTGGAAGCACACGTCCTGCCCCGAATGCGGCGGCGAGGCGCAGCGCGAAACCGACACGCTCGACACCTTCACCAACTCCTCATGGTATTTCCTGCGCTTTGCCTCGCAGCCATCGGACAAGCCGTTCGATGCAGAGGAGATCGCCAAGTGGATGCCGGTCGAGCATTACATCGGCGGGATCGAGCACGCGATCCTCCACCTGCTCTACGCACGCTTCTGGACACGGGCGCTGGCCCACATCGGCAAGTTTGATGTGAAAGAACCTTTTGCCTCGCTGTTTACGCAAGGCATGGTGACGCACGAAACCTACAGCCTTGGCGATGGCAGCTGGCTCAGCCCTGACGAAGTGCGCAAGGATGGCGCAGATTGGGTGACCGTCGAAGGCGGTCAACCCGTCACCGCTGGCCGCGTTATCAAGATGTCGAAGTCGAAGAAGAACGTTGTCGACCCTGACAACATCATCCGCGACTATGGCGCCGACGCAGTGCGCTGGTTCATGCTTTCAGACTCGCCGCCCGAACGCGACCTTCCGTGGTCCGAGGCGGGGATCGAGGGTTGCTATCGCTTTGTCCAACGCCTGTGGCGCCTGTTCGATCAGCTCGATGAAACCGCCACCGGTGAAGACAAAGCCCTCGCCCGCCGTGCGCACCAGACTATCGTTGCGGTGGCCGAAGACATCGAAGCACTGAGCTTCAACAAAGCGGTCGCGCGCATTTACGAACTCACTGGCGCTGCTGAAAAGGCAAAGCCGAGCGAGAGCCGCAATTTCGCGATCCGCGCGCTGCTCCATATGGTCAGCCCGATGATGCCGCATCTGGCCGAAGAGGCGCACGCGAAGATGGGCGCTGACACCCTCATCGCAGACGCCGCATGGCCCGCGCATGACGAAGCCATGCTGGTCGAGGACGAGGTCACCATCGCGGTTCAGCACAAGGGCAAGCTGCGCGACACGCTGACCGCGCCCAAGGGCGCATCCAAAGAGGATCTCGAAGCCATGGCGCTCGCATCCGAGAAGGTGCAGCGGTCATTGGACGGTGCAGAAATTCGCAAAGTTATTGTCGTCCCCGACAGGCTGGTTAATATCGTCACCTGATGACACTTCGCACCACCTTGATGGCTCTGGCTCTTTGCGTGCCTCTTTCTGCGTGCGGGCTTCAGCCCATGTATGCAGGCGGCGCGTCGAGCCCGGTCGCACAAGGGCTTGCCGCGATTGACGTGCCCGCCATTCCGGGCCGCGATGGCTGGCTCGTACGCAACGCCTTGCGTGATCGTCTGGGCGCAGCGGGCGATCAGGGCGGTTTTCGCTATCGCCTCGATGTGCGGCTCGATGATGATCTCGAAGCGCTGGGCGTGCTCAACGATGACACGATCAGCCGCGAATTGCGCATCCTGCGCTCGCGCTATCAATTGGTGGACATTTCGACCGGACAGATCCTGCTCGATGCCACCGCAGGCTCTGATGCGGGGATCGACGTTGTCTCCAGCGAATACGCCACCATCGCCGCCGAACAGCGCGCGCTTGAAAATCTGGCCGAGGAAGTCGCGAGCCGCATGGTCACGCGCGTGGCGCTGACGCTGCGCGAGCGTGAGCGCGCTGGCGCAGAGTGAAGGCCGATGAAGGCTAAGCACGGCGAATTTGCAAGAGGCGTGCCGCGCGCCGCGAGCCAGGCTTCGATCTTCTTCTTTTGCGGACCCGACGAAGCGGGCGCTTCTGCCGCTGCCAGCAAGATCATCGCCTCGCTCCCCGATGCAGGCGAAAGGATCGAGCTGTCGGGCGGCGATCTCAAACGTGATCCCGCACTTCTCGGCGACGAAGCGCGCTCGGGCTCGCTCTTCGGAGACAAGCGCCATATCTTTGCGCGCGTGAGCGGCGATGAGGCGCACGATGCGTTAAAGGCCCTGATCGAAACGGGCGATGCGGGCGCAGGCGATGCCGCGCCGGTGTTGATCGTCGCGACCTCGGCCACCGACAAATCGCGCACCGCCAAACTGCTCGAAAAGCGGCCCGATGCGCTCGTCACCATGTTCTATCCGCCCGATCTTCCCAGTGTTGCAGGGGCGGTGCGGGCGATGGCGGATGCTGCGGGATTGCGGCTGGGCGGCGATCTGGCCGAACGGATCGCGCGCGCGGCAAGCCTTGATGTGCGGCTTGCGCAATCCGAGGTCGACAAGCTCGCGCTTTATCTCGACGCGTCCAGCCAGACCCCGAAAAACGCGACCCCTGATGATCTCGCTGAAATCGGCGCTCCGACAGAGGATGACGGTTTTGCGCCTCTGGTTAACGCGGTGCTTTCCGGTGAACTTGGCAAATTGCCGGGTGAACTCAAACGGATGAAGGAGCTCGGGATCAATCCTGTCGGGCTTCTTCTGGCGCTTGAACGGCGTGCGGGCCAATTGACGCAGATCACCGCAAAGCTGGGTGCGCGCGGGAATTTCGATTCGCTGGGCAAAGGGGAAAAGGCGCAGCTCGGCATCTTCTGGAAGGAAGAACGCGAGATTCGCCAACAACTTGGCCGCTGGTCACAGGCCAAGCTCGATCGCCTCATCCCGCGTCTCACCGCCCTGCATCAAACCCTGCTTTCCAACAGTCAGTCCGCAGAATTGCTGCTCGCCCAGGACCTCACCCAGATCGCAAGATTTGCGGCCAAGCGGTAACATTTTGTGACAGGTGTGACTTTTCGCACCTGCAAAAAATTCCCTTTTACGTAGAATCCAGTAAAGGTTCCCTAGTAATCATACGCTAAGGGTATCTACGGGTTAGGCGTTAAGGCATGAATGAACAGACCGGGCTGCTCCCTGATGCGGCCCAATCCGAGAAGATAGCAAGGCCAATCGCGCCGTCGCTGGAAAAGCGGCGTTTGCGCAGCTTTGCCGTGATGATGGTGATCGATGCTGCGCTTCTGCATCTCGCCTTTGCGTCTGCCAGCCTCATTTACCTTGGTGTCTGGGCCTCGGCCAATAACATGCTGGCGGCGCAGACCTTGCTGCCGGTCTTCTTTACCATCGCGCTTTACAATGGAAGCTACGGCGGAAAGGCGCTGGGCGATTGGATCTTCGCATCAAAGCGCGCTTTGACCGCGCTGCTGGTATCAACCGCTCTGATCAATTTTCTCGCCTTTTACACCAAGTCCAACGCCGAGTTTTCGCGTGTTTCCGTGACGTTGGGCCTGATCCTGTCGGCCATTGCCATTGTCGCCTTCCGGCGGGTCCTGATGATCTTCATCGACCGTTTCTGGAACGGGCGCACCACCAACGAACTGGTGATCGACGATGGCGGACCAAGCTTTGCCACCGAGCGGGGCGAGACGATTGCGGCCAGCGACTATGCGCTCGATCCCACCAGCCACGATCCCTTCATGTTCGACCGTCTGGGCAAGCTGTTGCAGAACCAGGACAAGGTCGTGGTCAGCACCCCGCGAGAACGGCGCGAGCATTGGGCGTTCCTGCTGAAATCGGCCGGTGTGCATGGCGAGATCGTGAGCCAGCCTGCGCATGATCTGGGCGCTATGGGCGTTCACCACTACGACGCGCAGGATCGCACGACTCTGATCGTATCCAACGGCCCGCTCAAGCTGCGCTCGCGCATTTCCAAACGCCTGTTCGATACAGCGATTGTTGGTGCTGCTCTGCTGGTGCTGTCACCGCTGTTGCTGCTTGTGGCCATGCTCATCAAGCTTGAGGATGGCGGCCCCGTCTTCTTTGTTCAGCGCCGCATGGGCCGGGGCAACACCTTCTTCAACATGTTCAAATTCCGTTCGATGAAGGTCGACAAGAACGATGCCGAGGGCGCGCGTTCGACGGGGCGCGAGGATGACCGGATCACCCGCATTGGCGCGTTCATCCGCAAGACTAGCATCGACGAGCTGCCGCAGCTGATAAATGTGCTCAAGGGCGATATGTCGATTGTCGGTCCGCGTCCGCATGCTCTGGGGAGCCGGGCGAACAACAAGTTTTTCTGGGAAGTCGACGCGCAATACTGGAGGCGTCATTGCCTTAAACCGGGGCTGACGGGTCTGGCGCAAGTGCGCGGACACCGCGGTGCGACGGAAAAGGAAAGCGATCTCACCGACCGCCTTCAATCGGACCTTGAGTATATCGCTGGCTGGTCGTTGAGGCGCGATATCGAGATCGTGTTCAAGACACTGCTCGTGCTGCGGCACGATAACGCGTATTAGTTTTGCGCACGCCCATCCGGGCGCGCGTCCTCGCTAGACGTCCTGCATTCGCTGCGCTCCTTGCGGACACGCTGCGGGCGGCCACTTGGCCTTGCGGTTCCTTTGGAACCGTCCTTGCGTCTATCCTTCATTCACCCCTGACGTTGAACGTGCCGGTGACCCGGCC
Source organism: Qipengyuania sp. S6317L1 (assembly GCF_023015615.1). GTDB lineage: Bacteria > Pseudomonadota > Alphaproteobacteria > Sphingomonadales > Sphingomonadaceae > Erythrobacter. The sequence goes on from NZ_JALKAJ010000002.1 coordinate 1,238,757, forward strand.
ATCTGCGCCGGGCTCTGTTACGATGCCGCCTGATGCGCGGCCGTCGACGCTCGACAATCCTGTCGCAAGATTGATCACCAGACGCTCTCCGCGCAAGGTATCCGCGCCCCGGCTGAGCGATACGTTGCCCGCCATGGTGATGATACGCTTGCCAAAGTCATAGACCGCGACATCGCCGCTTGCGCGTTCATTCGCGCGGGTCACGACCACGCCGCCATTGGCGGTGATGCGTTGAACATCCAGAGAGCCGTCGTCGGTGTAGCTTGCCAGCATCCGGTTGGAGCGCACGCTGAGCCCTGCCTGATTGACAACGACATTGCCGCTCAGGACGACACGGTTGGCGCGGTCGTCGAAATCGATGCTGCCCGCATCAAACGACACCGGTGCATTGGTGTTGTGTGAGGCAATGGCCTGCGCGCTCGCGTTCATGCCAAGCGCCATCACGCCCCCCATGACAGCGCCGCCCGCTGCCCAGCCAAGGGCGATCTTGCCAAGGTGTGATGGAAATCTGCGGGCCATTTATGGCATCCTTTGTCCGAGTGTGCCGACGCTGTTGAGCTTGCCTGGCACCATAGTGAGCCGGGCTTTGCCATCAAGCGAGATCGTGCGCGCGTCGAGATCGCCGCGCATGGAATTGGCGGAAAATGTGCCCATCGGCACCGCACCTTCAACGCCGTCAGAGCCGGTCATCGTGCGCGTTTCCAGATTGAACTGAACCCCGCTCGCCTGGATTGCATAGCCATCGGCGGTGCGCACGCGCATGGTTCCTTCGACGTCGACCACATCGCTGTCGATGTCATAGACCCCGCCAACGGCCGAGAGTTGCGCCGGGCCATCCTCCAGCAGCAGCTGGGCGAGCAGATCATCCATGCGCACCTTGCCTTCCGCGCTGGAACGTTGGACCGCTTCGCCTGCAGTAATCGAGAAGGGGCGGCCCATATTGTCGCGGCCCCGATACATCGCATTATCGACGCTGAGCCGTTCGTCGATCACCGCAACGGTGTTGCGGTCGAGCAGGAAGCTCACCTCGCCGCGCGGCGACAGGGGCGTGACAACCATAAAGGCGGCAATGACCCCCACACCCATCGGAAGCGCGCGCGCAAGGAAGGCAACAAGCTTGTCGTGGCTGCCGCCGGGTGCAGCGAAGTCCTGTCGCTTGTTGCGCAGTTCCTTCGCGCGGTTGGTTTCGATGCGGCGTTTGATGACCATGGTCGGGCCGCTTTAGCGGTAGAAACCTTCATTGTGGCTGAATATGTCGCGCCCGTCCCAGCCAGCGATATCGAGCGCGGCGCGCGTTGGCAGAAAGTCGAAACACGCCTGGGCGATTTCCATGCGGCCTTCGCGCTTGAGGCGCACCACCAATTCATCGCGCAGACGGTGGAGGAAACGCACATCGGACGCAGCATAATCGCGCTGCGCTTCGTTCAGGTCGGGCCCGCCCCAGTCGGAGGACTGCTGTTGCTTGGACATGCTTTCGTTCAGCAGTTCATCGGTGAGGTTCTTAAGCCCATGGCGATCGGTGTAGGTGCGCACCAGCTTGCTTGCGATCTTGGTGCAGAAAACCGGCCCCGCTTCAACGCCGAGGTAATACTGGATTGCAGCCAGATCGAAGCGGCCAAAGTGGTAAAGCTTCACCCGGTTCGGGTCGGCGAGAATGCGCGTGAGATTCGGCGCTTCATAGTCGCTGCCCGGCGAAAAGCGCACAAGGTGCTCATCGCCCGAACCATCGGAGATTTGCACCACGCACAGCCTGTCGCGGTGAGTGATAAGCCCCATGGTCTCGGTATCGACCGCAAGGTCGCTTGTGCCCTCAAGCACGCCATCGGGCAGGTCTTCTTCATGAAAATATACAGCCATATGGGCAACGCCATTACGCCACATTGCAGGCAAGGGAAAGAGGGCGCCTTAAAGAGGGGGATAGAGCGATTTCACCGGCTCGCATCGGGTGCCTTCCCTTGTGTAGCATGGGCCCGATGACAAGCGATCACATCCCTGAAAGCTGGCGCGCGGCGCTCGAACCCGCGCTTGGCACGCCCGAGGCGCGCAAACTTGGCGGGTGGCTGGTGGCACAGGAGGCGGCGGGCAAGACGATTTTTCCGCCGCGCGGGCAAAGGCTCGCCGCATTGGAAGCAACGCCCCTTCCCGATGTGCGCGTGGTGATCCTCGGACAGGACCCCTATCACGGGGCAGGGCAGGCCCACGGCCTCAGCTTTTCGGTGCAGGACGCGGTGAAACAGCCCCCGTCGCTGGTCAATATCTTCAAGGAACTGGAGAATGACCTTGGAATTGCGCGCCCGCAAACGGGCAATCTCACGCCTTGGGCACGGCAGGGCGTGCTTTTGTTGAACAACACGCTCACGGTCGAAGAGGGGCAGGCGGGCAGCCATGCCGGGCGCGGCTGGGATGCGATCACCGACGCGTGCGTTGCGGCGGTGGTGGAGCAGGGGCTCCCAAGCGTCTTTATCCTGTGGGGCAGCCATGCCGCGAAAAAAGCGGGCCGGGTGAGGGGGCTTGGCGCCGGCCAGCACCACTGCATCATCAAATCCCCGCACCCATCGCCACTTTCCGCGCACCGTGGCTTTTTTGGATCCAAGCCGTTCAGCCAGACCAATGCCTTCCTTGAGGCGCAGGGCTGTAAAGCTATAGACTGGGCATTATGACACAGACAGACCCCGCGCAAACCGTCCTTTACGAGGTGCGCGACAAGATTGCCCTCGTCACGCTGAACCGGCCCGAGGCGATGAACGCGATCAATAAGGCGCTGCGCCTCCGCCTTTACGAGGTCATGCGCGCCGCAGACAGGGACGACACGGTGCACGCGGTGGTTTTGACAGGAGCCGGAACGCGCGCGTTTACCGCGGGTCTTGATCTGAAAGAACTCGGCAGCGAGGAAGGCGCGCTTGGCGCGGCCAACGATGTGAACCCGGCGAACAATCCGGTCAAAGCGATCGAGGTGTGCCGCAAGCCGGTCATTGGCGCTGTCAACGGAGTGGCTATCACCGGCGGGTTCGAAGTGGCACTGGCCTGCGACTTCCTGATCGCGGCGACCAATGCGCGTTTTGCCGACACCCATGCGCGCGTCGGGATCGTGCCGGGGTGGGGGCTGTCGCAGAAACTGTCACGCATGATCGGGATTGGCCGTGCCAAGGAGCTTGCCTTTACGGGTAACTTCCTCGGCGCTGAAACCGCGCTGCAATGGGGTCTTGTCAATCACGTGGTGGAACCAGAAGACCTGCTGCCGACCGCGCTCAAACTGGCCGAAGATGTGGCCGGCATCGATACCGGTTTTGTGCAAAGCTATAAAAGGCTGATCGACGATGGTTTTGCGGTGAGTTTTGGCGAAGGCATGGCGATCGAGGCCGAACGCTCGTCGGCGGCCAATTCCAAGGTCGCCCCCGAACAGGTCGAATCGGTGCGCAAAGGCGTTCAGGAACGCGGGCGGGGCCAGTAGGGTCGTGCCAATGGCGCGCTGCGGGCTTTACCCGGCAGGCGTTTCCACCTTGCGCAATGTCATCGCGCCAACGGGGCTTTCCATGCGAAGCGTCCCGTCCTCCAACCGCGCAGTAACGCCGTCGAAATCGAGCAGGCCCAGATCGTTGCGGTGAAATTCAAAGGTGACGGTTTCATCTGATGCAATCGCATGCTCGCCTGAAAGCTCGAAAACGGGCGAGAGCACTTGATAGCTCTCCATGAACAGCTGGATCGTCGCTGGCCTGTCGCACGTCTCTTGCGGCGACCAGCCCTGATCGCTGACCGATGAGCGGATAAGCTCGCCATTGGCGCACAGCCCGCGCACATCGGCATAGTCAAAGGGTCTGCCGCTGCCTGCCCAGACGACGCGTAGGAAAGGCCCGTCTTGCGCGCGCGGCTGGGTGCCTTTCCAGATGAACTCGGGGGAGACGGGCTTTGGATCGCTTTCAAAGACGATGAAGTCGCCATTTTCGCGCCATGTGCCCTTTGCCCGCAGGTCGAGCGAGCCGACCGAAATGCCCCATTGAAAGGTTCCGTCCGGGCGGACAACCATGCCCATTGCCGTTTCGAAACTGCTGCCGTCATAGCGGCCCACAAAGGGCGATTGTTCGCCAGCCATCTGCTCCGTGTCCTTAGAGGTTTCCCGCGCAGCGGCAGCGACCGGAAAGGCTAGCAAAAGCGCCGCGAGAAGGCGGGCGATTCGCCTCAAAACTGGCTCGTCAGCCGTGCGCCCACAATCACGCCGGTCGACCGCGCTTCGACCGCGCTGTCGACGATCTGGACATTCGCGCTGATCCCGAACTGCTTGTGGAACTGATAGGTGTAGAACGCCTCGAGGCCGACTTCGTCCTCGATCCCCAGACGAAAGGCGATATCATCGGCCAGCTCATTGGTGAGCGAATAGCTGAAGGCTGCGATGCCAAAGCGGTCTTGCGGGCGGAAACGCGGGTTTCCTGAAACTCCGAGATAGCCGGAATAATCAAGGAAGGTCGGGTCGCCTGCCGATGCCTGAAACCGCGCCATGATGCCCCATCCCTTGCCAGGCGCCTCGGGGTAGGTTTCGATGAATTGATAGCCGGACAGCTGCACCGCAAGTTCGCCGCTTTCATCACCGAATGATCCGTTCGCAGGCGGTGTGAGCGCGGCGGGCAGGATGTCGCGGGCAAAATCGTCGCGGTTGGAGCCCAAAAGAACGGCGGTGTAGAAACCCGGTTTGCCGCCGACCGTTGGCATGAATGTCGCGCCGGCGAGAAACATCGCGCCGTTTTCGAACGGGTCTTCCAGCCCGCTGCGCTGGTATTGCGAAGCGACGTCGAACACCCACAACCGGTAAATCACCTTCTTGGTGGGGACGTTGAGCATCGCCCCCGTCACCGTGTTGGGCGCGATACCCGACGGAGGAAGGACGAAACCGATGTTCTGAAAGCCGATGTGGCCATTGCTTTGAATAATCGGGATTTTTCGGGTCTGTTCGAGCAGGTTGAGCTTGCCCACTTCAAGCGCGGCCCCGCTATCCCATTGGTATTCAAGGCTTGCGCTGACATCGAACCTGCCGCGGTCGCCGGGCCGGAACATCAGGGAGTTGTTGGGAATAAGGCCAATTTCGCCAATCGTATCCTCGCCCCAGCGATATTCCGGGCGCACTTTCAAGGAAAGGTTGGGCGAGCCGCCAAGCGCCGAAGCGCGCATTCTGAAATAGCCGTCCACGCGGCCCCCGTACTGCACGACTTTGCGCGCATCACCGGAGACGGGGGCTTCGAGGAATTGCGAGGCGAGCACCTCGACTTCGAAATCATCGGGGCCGGAAGGGGCGGTGCCGGGCGCCGCCAGGACAACCGCAGGTTCATCGTTTTCAATCGCAGGGGCGGGTCCCGACGACGAGGTGTCCGATTGCGCGAGCGCACCGGTCGCAGCAAGTCCAATACAAAGCGCAGCGATGCCGCGCGCCACGCCTGCGCAATGACGGCCGATATCCATCCAGATACTCTTCCCATTCCCAATAGACGCATCTTGCGTGCGCCTTTATTTCCCCATGAAATGAAAGGGATGAAGCAATAGTATAGATGAAATCAAGCTGGCTTTCGCAATTGGGTCCTATTTCAGGATTTAAGTGTCTTTTGTGTACTAGGGCAAAATAACTATAGCGGGATTAGCGCGGAAGTTCACTTGCGCCCATCAGCGCCTCATCAACAGCACGTGCGCATTGGCGGCCTTCGCGAATTGCCCACACCACAAGGCTCTGCCCCCGGCGCATGTCACCGCAGGCAAAGACATTCTCGATGTTCGTGGCGTAGCTTTGCGTATCGGCCGACACATTGCCGCGATCGGTCAATTCGACGCCAGCCTGATCGAGGAGCCCAGCCTTGATCGGCCCGACAAAGCCCATGGCAAGGAAGATCAGGTCGGCCTGAAGGGTGAATTCGCTGCCCACGATCTCGCGCATCTGGTGCTGGCCGTTTTCGTCCTTGACCCATTCAACGCGCACGCACTCAAGGCCGGTGACTTTCTCGCCATCGCCGACCACCCGTTTGGTAAGGACGGCCCAGTCGCGGTTCGCCCCCTCTTCGTGGCTCGACGAAGTGCGCAGTTTGAGCGGCCAGTTGGGCCAGGTCATCGCCTTGTCCTCTTTTTCAGGAGGCTTGGGCATGATTTCAAGCTGGGTCACGGAGGCCGCGCCCTGACGGTTGGATGTGCCAACACAGTCGGAACCGGTATCACCGCCACCAATGACGATGACGTGCTTGCCCGTGGCTTTCAGGGTTCCGCGAGGGGCCGCACGGCTTTCCTCATCGCCTGCATTGCGCTTGTTCTGCTGTGTCAGGAATTCCATCGCGAGGCGCACGCCGTTCAATTCTGCACCCGGAATATCGAGCGCACGCGCATTCTCTGCGCCGCCGGAAAGGACGACCGCGTCGAAGTTTTCCTGCAAGGACTGGAACGAGATATCGACGCCCACTTCCTTGCTGGTTTTGAAAGACACCCCTTCGGCTTCCATCTGCTGACAGCGCCGGTTGATGAGGTGCTTTTCCATCTTGAAATCAGGAATACCGTAGCGAAGCAGCCCGCCGATCCGGTCATTCTTTTCGAACAGCGTCACGGAGTGGCCAGCGCGCGCCAATTGCTGCGCAGCCGCCATACCAGCGGGGCCTGAACCCACCACGGCAACCGATTTGCCGGTCTTCTTTTCCGGGATCTGCGGCGTGACCCAGCCTTCTTTCCATCCCCGGTCGATGATCGCACATTCGATCGACTTGATCGTAACCGGCTGGTCAACGATGTTGAGCGTGCACGATGCCTCACACGGAGCAGGGCAGATGCGGCCCGTAAATTCGGGGAAATTATTGGTTGAATGCAGGACGTCGAGCGCGTTCTTCCAGTCGTTTTCGTAAACGAGGTGGTTCCAGTCCGGGATCATGTTGTTCACCGGACACCCGTTGTGACAATACGGAATGCCGCAATCCATACAGCGCGAGGCCTGGCTTTTCAGCGTCTCGTCATCGGGCTGAACCACGAATTCGCGATAGTTCTTAAGCCGCTCTGCCGGATCGATATAATCGCGCTCGCGGCGGTCGAGTTCAAGGAAGCCTGTGTCTTTACCCATCTGTCTTACCCTTATTCCGCTGCCACGCTTGTCGCCTCGAGGCGTTCTGCCTCAAGCGCTTCGAGGGCGCGTTTGTAATCGGTTGGCATGACCTTCACGAATTTGGTCAGCGCATTGTCCCAGTCGGCCAGAAGATCGGAGGCGACCTTGCTGCCGGTGTGAAGCTGGTGACGTTCGATCAGGATGCGAAGACGCTCTGCATCGTGACGCAGCATATCGCCCATACCAAGGTCATTGACGCTGCGGGTGCGCTGGCTTGGACGGCCCGTCCCCTCGTCCTCGTCCGCTTCGGATGAGAGCGGCTCAAGCTCGACCTGTGCGTGATTGACAAGGTCGGAGAAATTGCCGTCCGCATCATAGACATAGGCGACACCGCCGCTCATTCCTGCAGCAAAGTTGCGGCCCGTCTTGCCGAGCACGACGACAACGCCGCCGGTCATGTATTCGCAGGTGTGATCGCCTGTGCCCTCGACAACGGCAATCGCGCCCGAGTTGCGAACCGCGAAACGCTCTCCGCCAACGCCGGAGAAGTATGCTTCGCCCGAAATCGCGCCATAGAGCACGGTGTTGCCAACGATGATGTTTTCATTGGCCGCGCGCGGGGCGTTTTCAGGTGGACGAACGACAATGCGACCGCCCGACAGGCCCTTGCCGACATAGTCATTGGCATCGCCGACAAGGTCGAGTGTCACACCATGGGCAAGCCATGCGCCAAAGCTTTGCCCGGCAACCCCGGTCAGATTGATCCGGATGGTATCGACCGGAAGCCCTTCGTGCCCGTGCAGCTTGGCAATTTCGCCCGAAAGCATGGTGCCAGCGGTCCGGTTGACGTTGCGGATCTCGTAATTGAGCTCGACCGGCGATTTTGTATCAATCGCCTCGCGCGCGTCGGTGATGAAGTGGTTGTCGAGCGCGGCGGCAAGGCCGTGGTCCTGCACCTGGGTGTGGTTGAGCGATGCGCCCTCTTCAAGAGCAGGAGCAAACAGCAGGCGGTCCAGATTGATCCCTTGCGCCTTCCAATGGCGGTGCATGCGGGTCATGTCGAGACGGTCGACCCGGCCCACCATTTCATCAACCGTGCGGAAGCCCATTTCGGCCATGATCGCGCGCAATTCCTCGGCGACGAAGAACATGTAGTTGACCACGTGCTCAGGCTGTCCGGTGAAGCGCGCGCGCAGCACAGGGTCCTGTGTCGCGACGCCCACGGGGCAGGTGTTGAGGTGGCATTTGCGCATCATGATACAGCCAGCCGCGATCAGAGGCGCGGTGGCAAAGCCGAACTCGTCCGCGCCCAGAAGCGCACCGATGGCAACATCGCGCCCTGTGCGAAGCCCGCCATCGACCTGCACCGCAATGCGGCTGCGCAAATCGTTGAGAAGCAGCGTTTGCTGTGTCTCGGCAAGGCCGATTTCCCATGGGGAGCCCGCGTGCGTGAGCGAGGTCAGAGGCGATGCGCCCGTGCCCCCGTCATAGCCCGAAATCGTGAGGTGATCGGCCTTGGATTTCGATACGCCAGCGGCAACCGTGCCAACGCCCACTTCGGACACAAGCTTGACCGAAATGCGCGCCGATGGCTGCACGTTCTTGAGGTCGTGGATCAGCTGAGCGAGGTCTTCGATCGAATAGATGTCGTGGTGCGGCGGCGGGGAGATGAGGCCCACGCCCGGTGTCGAGTGACGCACCGCGCCAATGCGCTTGTCGACCTTGTGACCGGGCAGCTGACCGCCTTCGCCCGGTTTCGCTCCTTGCGCCATCTTGATCTGGATGTCGTCGGAATTGGCGAGATATTCCGCCGTCACACCAAAGCGGCCCGAGGCCACCTGCTTGATGCGGCTGCGCATGGAGTCGCCATTATCCATCGGTTTGAAACGGAACGGTTCCTCGCCCCCTTCGCCGGTGTTCGAACGCCCGCCGATGCGGTTCATCGCAATGGCGAGTGTCGAGTGCGCTTCGTGACTGATCGAGCCGAAGCTCATCGCGCCGGTTGAAAAGCGTTTGACGATTTCAGCCGCGGGTTCAACCTCATCAATGTCGAGCGGTTCTTGCGCTTTTTTAAATTCCATGAGGCCGCGGATCGAGAGCAAACGCTCGTTCTGATCGTTTACGCTCTTTGCGAATTCTTCGTAATTCGACCAATCGTTACCGCGCACGGCGTGCTGCAATTGCGCGACGTTTTCGGGCGTCCATGCGTGTTCTTCGCCGCGCAGACGGTATTGGTAGATCCCGCCCACATCGAGCATCCCCTTGTAGAGCGGATTGTCGCCATAAGCTTGCGCGTGACGGCGAATGCTCTCTTCGGCCACCTGTTCAAGGCCGACGCCTTCGATGGTGGTCGCGGTGCCGGTGAAATATTTGGCGATGAATTCGGAGGAAAGGCCGACAGCGTCAAAAATCTGCGCGCCGCAATAGGATTGATAGGTCGAGATGCCCATTTTGGACATGACCTTGCGGATGCCTTTGCCGACCGCCTTGATGTAGTTTTGCTGGACTTCGTCGGCGGACAGCTCGGAGTGTTTCCGGACGCGAATGTCTTCGAGCGTTTCGAAGGCGACATAAGGGTTGATCGCCTCTGCGCCGTAGCCTGCGAGCACGCAGAAATGGTGCACTTCGCGCGCTTCGCCGGTTTCGACGACAAGACCGGTCTGCATGCGAAGACCCTGACGCACGAGGTGGTGGTGCACCGCCGCGGTTGCCAGAAGCGCTGGCATGGGGATGCGGTCCTCGCTTTGCGCGCGGTCGGAAAGCACTAGGATATTCTGGTCCTGCAGCACCGCCTCGGTTGCGGCCCAGCACATTTCCTTGATCGCCATCTCGAGGCCCTCGGCCCCGGTGCTGGCATCCCAGGTCATGTCGACCGTTGTGCAACGGAATGCGCCATCAAGCACCGCCTCGACCGAGCGGATTTTTGCAAGGTCATCATTGGTGAGGATGGGCTGTTCGACTTCCAGACGCTTGTGCGTACCGGCATCGCGGCCAAGCAGGTTCGGGCGCGGGCCGATCATCGACAAAAGGCTCATCACAAGTTCTTCACGGATCGGATCGATCGGCGGGTTGGTAACTTGCGCAAAGTTCTGCTTGAAGTAATCGTAAAGCAGCCGCGCCTTGTTCGACAGCACGGCAATTGGCGTATCGGTGCCCATCGACCCGATGGGATCGTCACCATTTACCGCCATTGGCTCAAGGAATTTGCTTACATCTTCCTGAGTGTATCCAAACGCCTGCTGGCGTTGCAGCAAGGTCGTGTCCGCTACCGGAACTTCGGAAAGCTCAGGCTCGATTTCCTTGATATCGGCAAGCTTGTATTGCGCTTGCTTGAGCCAGTCCGAATACGGCTCTGCATTGGCGAGGTCGGCCTTGAGCTCTTCGTCCTCGACGATGCGCCCTTCTTCAAGGTCGATGAGCAGCATCTTGCCCGGCTGCAACCGCCATTTGCGGGTGATGTCTTCTTCGGCAAAGGGCAAAACGCCGCTTTCCGAGGCGAGACACACGATGTCGTCCTTGGTGACGCAGAAACGCGCCGGGCGAAGGCCGTTGCGGTCGAGGGTCGCGCCGATCTGGCGACCATCGGTAAAGCATACCGCCGCCGGGCCGTCCCACGGCTCCATCAACGCAGCGTGATATTCGTAAAATGCGCGGCGGGCCGGGTCCATCTGGGTGTTCTTGGCCCAGGCTTCCGGGATCAGCATCATCATCGCATGGGCGAGCGAATATCCGCCCGCGAGCAGCAATTCCAGAGCGTTATCAAGGCATGCCGTGTCCGATTGCCCGTGCGGGATGATCGGCCACATCTTGTCGAGGTCCGGCCCGAGAAGATCGCTTTCCATCGTGCGACGGCGCGCATTCATCCAGTTCACATTGCCGCGATTGGTGTTGATTTCACCATTGTGGGCGATCATTCGGAAAGGATGGGCCAGACGCCAGCTGGGGAAGGTGTTGGTCGAGAAACGCTGGTGCACAAGACCAAGCGCCGAAACGCAATCCGGATCGCGCAGATCGTCGTAGAAGCTGCGCACCTGCTCACACAGCAGAAGGCCCTTGTACACGATCGTGCGGCTGGAAAAGCTCGGCACATACAGGTCGGTAAGGCCGGGAAGGTCGTGCTTTTCTGCCAGTTTCGCGAGCGGGTTTTGCACCTGCTTGCGGATGACGATCAGCTTGCGCTCGAAGGCGTCCTGATCTTCGCAATTTGCGCCTTTGCCGATGATCGCTTGCTGGATGACAGGCATCGAATCGATCACTGCCTTGCCAAGGCCATCCATCGTTGTCGGCACATCGCGCCAGCCAAGGAAGACCTGACCTTCTTTGGCGGTAAACTTTTCAAACTGTTCAGTGACAAAGGAGCGCGCCGCCTCGTCCTGCGGCATGAAACACATCGCAACGCCGTATTCGCCGGGCTGCGGCAGGTTCACATCGTGCTTGCCCGCCCACTTTCGATAGATCGGATCGGGAATCTGCATAAGCAGGCCCGCACCATCGCCCAGCAGCGGGTCAGCGCCGACCGCGCCGCGGTGGTCGATCCGTTCCAGAATCTGGAGCGCCTGCTCGATAATGGCATGACTTTTCTCACCCTTGATGTGGGCGACCATGCCTACTCCGCAGGCGTCATGTTCATTTACCGGGTCATAGAGACCCTGGGAATCGGGGTATCCCATAGCGAGTTCCAATCTGTCAGATGCCACCGCTCTTGGCGTTGTGCGCGTTGTGCGCGAGGCAGTGGCGAGGTCAAGCAGATACGCACGCCCGTGGGCGATGTATCCGTCTCGCATCCCTATTGCAGATGGAATATCGATATTGCAACCGCGAACAGTGAAATTTTATTTCACGGAGGCTCAATTTATAATTGTTTTGCGCAAGTGCGGTTGCAAAATACGCGCCTTCTCACAGCTTTTCGCCTATTCAAGCGGCCCCGCGAAGGCCCTGCAAACGGGTAAGGGCGCTGCGCAGTTCGTCCTCGGTCGGGTCGATGTGCTCAGAGACAGGGGTTGCGTTACGACTTGGGGCTTGGCCCTGATCGAACCCGTTTTCGGTGAAAAGGGTAAGGGCCTTGAGCGCGTCGGCGAGCGCCGCCTCGCGGTTTTTCTGGCCCCTTTCAAAGCGGGCGCGTTCCTGCGTCTGGCGATCATGCAGCGCGGCGGCAAAGCGTTCGACCATCTCGACAAGGCTGAGGTCTTCTGCCGGCTTCTGGCGCAAAGCTTCCAGACCTGTCGTGGGAGCTGGTGCCGGAATGTCGGTTGCCGCTTCCTCGCGAGGGGTTTGCGCTTCTTGCGGATCTTCGGGCAGCGAAGAGAAACCGGCAAGATCGAGCGCATCGCGCATCTGGGTTACCGGCCTTCGCGGCGCGTTGATTTGTTCTGCGCTGAGCGAGGCAAACTCTGCATCGGCGGTTTCGTTGACCTGTGTCTGCACGTCTTGTGGCTGGACCGGTTCCTCGCCCGGTGCGGGTTCGCACGTCGCGGGTTCGCACGTCGCGGGTTCGCACGTCGCACCCTCGCATGATTCGATCAGTGCATGCTTGAAATGCTTGCGGGTGAAAGCCCATCCGGCCCCGTTGTCGGCACCATCATCGCTGCTTTCAATCTCGCTCTCAGCTTCATCGCGCGGTGCGCTTTCGGCAGTTTCGAGCGCGGGTTCTTCAAATTCTTCGAGGATTGGCGCATCGAGGCTTTCGCTGCCCAGTTCCACGACCGGGTTGATCGGTTCAAGATCGCGAGAGCGAAACGCCTTGCTGACAAGGCCGTTGTCGACGTCATTCTTCTTGACGTAATTCGCAAGCGCGCTCGACACGATATAGCCAAGCAGAGCGCCAGCACAGCCAACACCGATTGCAAGGATTATCCGCACCGCAATCAGGGGCAGATAAATACCGGTCAGAGCAGAGCTGCGCGCAATCGCATATTCGGGCATCACTGCCATGATAAGCGCCATGAACACACCGGCCCAGATCGTCACCATGGGCACAAAGGCGCGGTGTCTAGGCACGGTGGAAAATGACGAAGCCGACGTCTTGGCCTTGCGCGGGCGGGCCGAGGCCTTGCCGTTCTCGACAGCCTTTGCGTGGTTTCTCACGATAGTCCCGATGTGCTTGCTCGATTGCATTGCGCTTTTATGCCTTCATTGGACCGTTCCAGCGTCGAACCACGCTTCAGGCCGATAACCCCTGTTCGCGCCTTTCCCCGCGGGACGGGGAGGCGCTTAAGGTTTGAGCTAGAAGGATATGGTAAACACTAAGATAACGTTGGGCATTTTCGTGCCAATCGTGGTGCGTTTTGACGTGATCAGGCCCGCGTTTGCGGATCGCATCCCATTCCTCGCGCCGGGTGAAGAGTTCGTGGAGCGCGTTCGCGCAGGCCGCCGGATTATCCGGCTCGAACAGGAAGCCCGTATCGCCATTGGTGACAAGCTCGCGGTGCCCGCCGACGTTTGATGCAGCGACAAGGCGCTGCTGTGCCATCGCTTCCAATGGTTTGAGCGGTGTCACAAGGTCGGTGAGGCGCGAATGTTTGCGCGGGTAGGCAAGCACATCGATCAGCGAATAATACCGCTCAACCTCGGTATGGGGGACGCGGCCTGTGAAGGTGACGACATCGGGTTCGGGCAACGCCGAGGCAAGGCGGCGCCACTTTTCGTCCATCGGCCCTGCGCCGACGAGAAGGAGGCGCGCGCCGGGCTGTTTTTCGCGCAAGTGCGGCATGGCGGCGATAAGATCATCGACGCCTTCGTAATCGTAAAAGCTGCCGATGTAGCCGATGACGGGCGTGCCCGGCTCAATGCCAAGCTCGGCGGCGAGGGCTGCGTCGCGCGGCTGAGGCTCGCCGAACAGGGTAAGGTCGACGCCATTGGGCATCACCCCGATCTTGCCGCCGGGAATACCGCGCCCGATCAAATCATCGCGAAGGCCGTTGCAGATCGTGAACACCGCGTCAGCGGCCTTGGCGATCTGTGTCTCGAGGCTGCGGGTGAGACGGTATTTGAGCGACCCTTCGGTTCCCGTCAGATTGCCGACGGCGGCATCTTCCCAGAAGGCGCGGATTTCATAGACAAACGGCACGCCGAGCTTTCGCGCCGCCCGCATGGCACCGCCTCCGCACAGCGCAGGCGAATGCGCGTGGATCACATCGGGGCGCCATTCTTCTGCAAGCTCGAGGATCGCGTCCATCAGCGCCGCCATCTCGCGAAATTCGCTCACCCCGGCAGGTCCGCTGGGTGTGCCGGGCGTGCGGTGAAAGGTAAGTCCGTCGAAAACTTCCATCGTCTCGGACCAGTCCGCCTCGTTATTATGCCGCTGCGAGGTAATGCCGCGCACCTCGACGCCTGCGGCTTCCTGCGCCTTCAAAATGGCGCGCGTGCGGAAGGTGTAACCGCTGTGCAGCGGGAGCGAATGATCGAGAACGTGCAAAATCCGTGTCATGGGAATGCGGTTTACCCGATTGTGCTTAACGCACCGTCAACCGCCTTCGCGTAAGGCACCAGGCAATGATTGACTATTTCGCTCTCGCTTTAGGGCATGGCCTGCTCGTGCTCGCATTTGTGCGGCTGGTGACGCGCGACAGTCTCGATACCGATCCGGCGATCAGCGATCTTGAGCAAGCAGCCAAGACCAGCCACCCTAATAAGGCCGAGCGGCGCAATTCGCGCAAACCTTCCGAGCCGCATCGCGATTCGGCGCAGGACGGCAAAGCGCGCCGATGATCGATTTCGTCTTCCTCGCCTTCATCGGCTTCATCCTGGCGCTCGGCTTCAAGCGGCCGTATTTCTGGGTGCTGCTCTATGTCTATATCGACATTCTGGCCCCCCAGAACATCGGCTATGGCATCATTCAAAGCGTGCCTGTCTCCCTCATCGCTTTTGGCGCAGCTTTTGTCGGCTGGATCATGTTCGACAAGAAAGAGGGCGCGCGCTTTTCGCTGCGTCAGGGCCTGATTCTGGCGCTTCTGATCTGGTGTTTCATCACGCTGCAATTTGCCGATTTCCCGGAGGAAGCGGCGACCAAATGGGACTGGGTGTGGAAGGCGATGGTGTTCGCGATCTTCCTGCCGTTCACGATCACCACAAGAGAGAGGATCGAAGCGCTGGCTCTGACGATGGTGCTGACCGTGGGCATGATCGTGATCTCGACCGGTATGAAGACGGTGCTGGGCGGGGGCGGCTATGGCTCTCTCAAATTCTTCGTGAAGGACAACAGCGGGATCTACGAAAGCTCGACGCTCGCAACGGTTGCAATCGGGCTTATCCCGGTGATCATGTGGTTCACCCGCTTTGGCACGATCATCAAGCCGCATTGGACCGTCACCGTGTTTGCCGGGGCGCTGTGCTTTGCCTGCCTGATGATCCCCATCGGGACAGAGGCGCGTACGGGCCTGTTATGTATCGCAGCGCTTGGCGTGTTCCTCCTGCGCTACACCGAAAGGCGGCTTATGTTCATTGCAGCAGCGCCTGTGCTTGCGCTGATGGCGCTGCCGTTTTTGCCGCAAAGTTATTATGACCGCATGGCCACCATAGCCCAGCCCGGCGGGGACGAAAGCGCCTCGACCCGGATGCAGGTGTGGGCGTGGACGCTCGATTATGCGGCAAACAAACCGCTTGGCGGCGGGTTCGACAGCTATCGCTCCAATTCGTTCACCTACACCATGCCGGTGCGCACCACGAATGAGGATGGCAACACTACGACCACCGAATATCGCGAGATCACTGACGAAGGCCGCGCGTTCCACTCTTCCTTCTTCGAGCTTCTGGGCGAGCAGGGTTATCCCGGCCTCATCCTGTGGCTGCTGCTGCATGGTCTCGGCGTGTGGCAGATGGAAAAAACCTACCGCCGCTGGAAGGGCAAGACCGATGAGAGCGAGGCGTGGATATCGCCGCTCGCCGCCGCCCTTCAGATCGGAAGCCTGATCTATCTGGTGGGCGCGACCTTCCAGGGGATCGGCTATCAACCGGTGATGTTGATGATCGTCGGCCTGCAGATCGGGCTTTATTCCTATGTGCAGCGGCTCGACTCGGCGAAGCGTTTTCTGGTTGCCGATCGCGTGGCAAGACGCCCGAACAAGGGCGCATCCCGCCGCGCGGCAGCAACCAACTCTGGCCCGGATTTGGCGATGCCGTAACGGCACGGTGTAAAGCGCCTCGCACCGCTTACCCGTTCGGGCGCTTTATCGTTGCGTTTGGCCCGCGCGCCTGTCATTAGGCTCCCAACTTAACGTAAACGTAAACCACGCGAGCGTGTCTCATCGGTGCGCCGCGTCTTGGGAAGGGAGCCCAGCACATGACCACACCACAAGATCTGGCCGCCAAGGTTGGCGAAAACATCGGCACTTCGGAATGGGTCGAGATGACCCAGGAGAAAGTGAACATGTTCGCCGATGCAACCGGCGACCACCAGTTCATCCATATCGACGAAGAAAAAGCCAAGATGACCCCGTTCGGCGGCACCATCGTTCACGGCTTCATGACCCTGTCGATGATCCCCTACCTTGGTGCGAACAGCGACACGCCGAAGATCGAAGGCGTGAAGATGGGCGTGAACTATGGCGGCAACAAAACCCGCTTCATCGCGCCGGTTCGCGTAGGCAAGCGTATTCGCGGCCACTGGAAGCTTCTCGAAATGGTCGAAAAGCGCCCCGGTCAGTGGCAGCAAACCGCCGAAATCACGATCGAGATCGAGGGCGAGGACAAGCCTGCCCTGATCTGCGAATGGATCACCATGCTGTTCGTTTAAGCCTTTCGGTGAGTCCCCGCGCAAGACGGGGACCTCCCCTTCAATTTCATCAGGTATCAAAACGTCCCCGCCCGTTGCGGGGGCCGACCTTAAGAAAAGGACACCCTCAATATGTCACGTGACGCAGTCATCGTCTCAACCGCCAGAACCCCCATCGGGCGCGCATACAAAGGCGGCTTTAACGCAACTCCGGGCGCAACGCTTGGTTCGTTCTCTTACAAGGCCGCTGTTGAGCGCGCCGGCATCGAAGGCGGCGAAGTCGACGATGTGGTGTGGGGCGCAGTCCTCACGCAAGGCACGCAAGCAGGCAACATCGGTCGTCAGGTCGCCCTTCGCGGTGGCGCGCCGGTCACCGTGGCTGCACAAACCATCGACCGCCAGTGTTCATCGGGCCTCATGGCTATCGCAACGGCTGCCAAGCAGATCATCGTCGACAACATGGACGTTGTCGTTGGCGGTGGTCAGGATTCGATCTCGATGGTTCAAACCCCCGAGATGCGCGTTGCGCCAGACCCCTCGCTGATCGCGATGCACAAGGATGTGTACATGCCCATGCTCGGCACCGCCGAGACGGTCGCTGCGCGTTACAACGTCAGCCGCGATGCGATGGACGAATACGCTCTGCAATCGCAACAGCGCACTGCCGCAGGTCAGGAAGCGGGCAAGTTCGACGACGAAATCGTGCCTGTCACCACCACCATGATGGTGAAAGACAAGGAAACCGGCGAGATCAGCCAGGTCGAAACCACCATCACCAAGGATGAAGGCAACCGTCCTTCGACCACTCTGGAAGGCCTCCAGTCGCTCCAGCCTGTGATGGGTCCGGACAAGACGATCACCGCAGGTAACGCCTCGCAGCTTTCCGACGGTTCTTCGGCCAGCGTCCTGATGGAAGCCAAGCTCGCCGAACAAAAAGGTCTTCAGCCGCTTGGCCGTTATGTCGGCATGGCGGTTGCGGGCACAGAGCCTGACGAAATGGGCATCGGTCCTGTTTTCGCCATTCCAAAGCTTCTCAAGCAAACCGGCCTCAAGATGGACGACATCGGCCTTTGGGAACTGAACGAAGCGTTTGCCGTGCAGGTTCTTTACTGCCGCGACAAGCTCGGCATCGACAATGACATTCTCAACGTCAACGGCGGCTCGATCTCGATCGGTCACCCATACGGCATGACCGGCGCACGTTGCACCGGCCACGCTCTTATCGAAGGCAAGCGTCGCGGCGCGAAATATGTTGTCGTTACCATGTGTGTCGGCGGCGGCATGGGCGCAGCGGGCCTCTTCGAGGTCTTCTAAGCTCTACCAGCTTGAAACAATAAAAAAGGCGCGCGGCAGGGGTATCCCGCCGCGCGCCTTTTCTTTTCTAACGCCTGAAGAAATCAGTTCTTCTGGAAGAACTCGACCAGGTCCGCTGCAAGCCGGTCGGTGACGGTCGCGAACACCGCGTGCGGCTCGTTCTCGTATTCGATCAGCGTGGCGCTCTCGACTTTCTCTGCCACCTGGCGACCCGTGGCCTCGATC
The DNA here is from genome assembly GCF_023015615.1 of Qipengyuania sp. S6317L1. Taxonomy (GTDB): domain Bacteria; phylum Pseudomonadota; class Alphaproteobacteria; order Sphingomonadales; family Sphingomonadaceae; genus Erythrobacter. The sequence goes on from NZ_JALKAJ010000002.1 coordinate 1,257,059, forward strand.
GGCACCGTTTTATCTTCGGTCCCGTGGATGACGAGCGTTGGCACGTTGATGTGCTTAAGGTCGGGCCTGAAATCGGTGTAGGCGAAGGCTGCGGCGGATTTGAGCGTCGCATATTGCGCGCTCTTCATTGCGGTCAGCCATGCCCAATGTCGTTCTTCCTCGCTCACTTGCGTACCGGGACCACCGACACCATAGAAATCCTTGAAGAAATCAGTGAAGAAAGCGCGGAAATCGCCTGTCATGCCCTTGGTCATTTCCTGAAACGTCTCGTCCGGGACACCATCGGGATTGTCGTCGGTCTTCAACATATAAGGCACAACCGAGCTGATGAGAGCGGCGGCGCTTACGCCCTTTGCGCCATGCCGGCTCATATAGCGCGCGATCTCTCCGCCACCCATCGAAAATCCGGCGAGGCCGATATTTTCGGTCAGCCCCAAGTGATCGATCAGATCCGCCAGATCATCGCTGAAAGTATCGTAATCGTAACCGTCAGAAGCGTGATCGGACCGGCCGAAACCGCGACGGTCATAAGCGATCGCGCGCATGCCGTTATCGGCAAGCTCCATCATCACCGGATCCCAGCTATCGCCCGATAAGGGCCAGCCGTGAATAAGGATGATGGGGCGACCTTCGCCCAGTTCCTTGTAGCGGATGTTCGTTCCGTCGCGGGTTGCAAATTTTGGCATGGGTGCCTTCCTCTTTTTATTCATACGATTCTCCTGACCAACAAGAAGTCGGCATCATCGTTCCATGACGAACGGCAGCGGGCGGGCGCGATGAAGCCACAGGGCTTGCCAGTGAAGACGCACTGGCGCATCTTGATGGCCTATGGGGATTATCGAAATCATCGGGATCGCAGGAAGCGTGAGCCTTTTGTCGGGCTGGCGCCTCTATCTGTGCATCTTTGCCACCGGCCTCGCCATGCGGTTGGAGGCGCTGCCTGTGCCCGAACATCTCGCCAGCCTTGGCGTTCTTGAAAACCCGTGGGTCATGGGCATCGCCGCGGTCGGAGCGCTCGCGGAGTTCCTTGCCGACAAGGTCATGTGGCTCGATAGCGCGTGGGACACGGTGCACACGCTGGTGCGGCCTGTCGGCGGCGCGCTTCTGGCGCTGGCGATTGTCGACCCGTCAGACCCTGCGACCCAGGTCATCGCGTTTCTTCTTGGTGGCGGGGCCAGTTTCCTTGCCCACGGAGGCAAGGCATCGGCGCGCGCCGTCGTGAACACTTCGCCCGAACCGGTCAGCAATGTCGCTGTCTCCACCGCAGAGGATGTCGCGACCGTCGGATTGTTATGGTTTGCCTATGAATACCCCGTTGCCGCTGCGGGAGTGGCGGCGGTGCTGCTGATCATCGTCATCGGCCTTTTGTGGATGGCAAAGCGCGTCATAAGCCGCCTGTTCTTCCGCAGTCCTAAGCAAATACCCGAGGGTTAATTCACCGCGCTCGCGACCGTTTTCGACCTTGTATTGGAGGTCACATGGCGCGTTACGATTTCATTGTTCTCGGGGCCGGTCCTGCCGGGCGACGCGCGGCCATTCAGGCGGCGAAGCTAGGCAAATCGGTGGTGGTGGTCGACGAGCGGGCCAAGGTCGGCGGGGTGTCGGTTCACACAGGCACGATCCCCTCCAAAACCCTGCGCGAGACGGCATTGAACCTTTCAGGCTGGCGCGAGCGCGCGTTCTACGGGCAAGGGTATCGCACCCGCTCGACCATTTGCTCCGATGACCTCGATCAACGCATCGGCAAGACCTTCGATTATGAAGTCGCTGTGCTCGAACACCAGTTTGCGCGCAACGGAGTGCAGACCATTACCGGGCATGGGATTTTCAAGAGCGCACACGAAATCGCGATTGTGCGCGAGATTGGCGGGTCGCAGGTGGAGGAGGTGATCGAGGGCGAGAAGATTCTCATCTCGGTGGGCACACGGCCCTACCGCCCCGCGCACATCCCGTTCAACTCCACCAATGTTTTCGACAGCGACAGCTTCATCCTCCAGCCGCAAATGCCATCGAGCCTGACGGTCGTGGGCGGGGGCGTGATCGGGCTTGAATATGCGACGATCTTCAGCGCGCTCGATATTCCGGTGACGCTGATCGAACCCAACGAGCAATTGCTGCCCTTCATGGACCGGGAAATCGTCGATCACCTCGTGCAGTCCATGCGCGAGCGCGGCATGAACCTGCGGCTGGGATGCTCGCTTTCCCATGTCCATTTCAGCGAGAGCGGCGATCCCATCTGCCAGCTTGCCGACGGACGGCTCATCGGCTCGAAGATGGTGCTGTTTGCTGCGGGGCGCGAGGGATCGACTTCAGGCCTCAACCTCGAAGCCGCCGGGCTCGACGTGAAACCCGAGGCGCGCGGACGGCTCGAGGTGGACCGCACCACCTTCCAAACGTCCGTCCCGCATATCTACGCCGCCGGCGATGTGATCGGCTTCCCCAGCCTTGCGTCGACCTCGATGGAGCAGGGCCGCGCGGTTGCGTGCCATGCTTTTGGCGATGCAATCGCGGCTGACGATCAAAAGCCGCCCTATGGCGTTTATGCCGTGCCCGAACTTTCCAGCGTCGGTATGACGGAGGATGATGCGCGTAAAGCGGGCATCCCTTATGAATGCGGTATTGCGCGGTTCAAGGAGACATCGCGCGGGCACATCATGGGGCTTGAGGCGGGTATCCTGAAGCTCATCTGTCACCGCGAAACGCGCAAGCTTATCGGTGTGCACGTCGTGGGTGAGGGCGCCAGCGAGCTGGTCCATATCGGACAGGCGGTTTTGAACCTTGGCGGGACAATCGACTACTTCGTCGAGAACAGCTTCAACTATCCGACCCTCGCCGAAGGATACAAAGTTGCCGCGCTCGACCTGTGGAACCGGTTGCAGGTGACGCCTGCCGCGCACAAGGCCAAGAAACCCAAAGCGAAAAGGAAAGCGGCCTAGGCTGGATCAGCCTTCGGGCTTTTCCTCGCCGCGATCAGGGCGGGCGCTGCCTGCGATCATATCGCCATCAAGCCCTTTGACCACAGCCGCCTGCATCGGACGGTTGAGCCGCGTCTTGTCATCGCGCGGGGCAAGAAGGCCGGTCACAAACTCGACCATCTGGCCGACCATGCCCTGATCCTCGGCCGGTTTGATCCGCACCGCCTTGCCCGATTCCACGACAACGAATTCATCGCCGCGCACCAGAACCGCATTGGCCGCCCCGCTTGTTTTGACGACATCTCCCACTTCAAGCGCGGTCCCGCGTGCACCATAAAGCGATTTGTCCCCGCGAATGACAGAGACCTGTCCATCCGCTTCCGAAATGCTCCAGCCCGAGTTTTCGGCAAGCGCGCCGCTGCCCATACAAAAGGCTGCGGCTACAAAGACAGCTTTGGAAATCCGGATCATTCTTGCCCCCATGACTCAATCTTGATTGCAGCCATGGGGATAACCCCTAGGTTTTACCTTGGGATTTGGCGGTATGGTTAAGGCCGGGTAACCATCATCGCAAAAGCGCACGCGCCTCTGCGTCGATTTCGGCGATGATATCTTCGGCCTTCGCATTGCTGTTGATAAGACCGACGCCCTGGCCAACCGTCACATGAGCGCGCGAGTAATCGTGGGTTTCGACGCCTTCGCGATAGGCGGCGCGCGCGTCTTCGGGAGCCTGCTTGAGTTCGTCGAAACGATCTTCCCATGCGCGGTGGATTGCATTGCGAAGACAGCGCGCGTGGTATTCTGGCGGCCATTGTTTCTCACGCAGGACATCGAACACGAGTGATCGCGCCGTATCGTCGCCGCTTGCCTGCACGGCCGCTTCGATAGCCTGATCCGCGGCGAGCGATTCTCTGGTCGCCCAAAGCCGTGAGCCCAGCAGCACACCGTCAGCGCCCAGCATCAGCGCGGCGGCAAGCCCCCGGCCATCGGCGACACCGCCAGCAGCCAGCAGCATCACCTCGGGCGCATTTTGCGAAAGCCAGTCGGCAATTTCGGGCACGAAGGTAAAGGTGCTGCGCCCTTCATTTGCGCTATACCCGTGCCCGCCGCCTTCGACGCCTTGTGCGACAATGACGCTGGCGCCTGCATCCACGGCCTGGGGAAGCTGATCCATCGACTGGATCTGGCAGATCAGGGGTATGCCGCGATCGGTGATGTCTTTGGCAAACGGAGTGGGATCGCCAAAGGAAAGCATCAGCGCAGCGGGCGCCTGCTCCCGCTCAAGCAGAAGATCGAGCGCCTCGCGGTTTTCTGCCATGCGCCAGGTGATGAACCCGCAGCCCAGTCGTGCGTGCGCTTGATTGTCAGCCGAAAGCATCTGCGATGCGATGGAGTATTCGCGCGCGGTCCACTGCGCATCGCCATAACCACCGCCGAGCAGCCCGAGCGCGCCCGCTCTGGCACAGGCAGCGGTCAGCTCCGATCCGCTTGCAAACGCCATAGGAGCAAGCGCAATCGGCGTGGTGAGGCCGAAGCGTTTGCAAAAGCGATTGTCATCGAAAATCGCCATTACGAATGCGCCGCGACAAATTCCTCGACCACCGGCGCGACCTTGGTGCGCCAGCGGCTGCCGTTGAAGATGCCATAGTGGCCCGCGCCTTCCGCCATGTAATAGCGTTTCTTGTCGTCGCTGAGGCGATCTGCAAGCTTCAAGGCCGCCTTGGTCTGGCCAAGCCCGGAGATATCGTCGCGCTCGCCTTCGATTGCGAGCAAAGCGGTCTGTGTGATCTGGTGCAGGTCGACAATCTCGCCCTTGTGGCGGAAGGTGCCATTGGGGATCGAGTGTTTCTGGAACACTTCCTCGACCGTCTGGAGATAGAATTCGGCGGTCATATCGCACACCGCGCGGTATTCGTCGTAGAAATCCTTGGTCGCCTGCGCGGATGCATCATCGCCCGTGGTGAGGTGTTTGAACATCTCGTAATGGCTCATCATGTGGTTTTGCAGGTTCATGCTCATAAAGGCAGAAAGCTGCATGAAGCCGGGATAAACCTTACGGCCCGCGCCGCGATATTGCATCGGGACGGTGGCAATCACCGAATTGCGGAACCATTCGATCGGGCGGTTCATCGCGTGGTCGTTGACCGTGGTGGGGCTTTCACGCGTATCGATCGGCCCGCCCATCATGGTCAGCGTCGCAGGAGCGGCTGGCGATTTGTGCTGGTTCAAAAGCGCGGTCGCCGCAAAGGCGGGCACGGATGGTTGGCATACGGCAAGCATATGCGGACGCTGGCCGGGATTGAGTTGCTCGATATACTCAAGAAATTCCATCAGATAGTCGATGTAATCATCAAGGTCGAACGACCCTTCGTGCATGGGCACGGTTTTCGCATCGGCCCAATCGGTGATGTACACCTCGAACTTTTGCAGCATCCGCTCTACCGTGCCGCGAAGCAGGGTGGCGTAGTGGCCGCTCATCGGTGCAACGATCAGCATCTTGGGCCGGTCATCGTCCACTCCGTCGAGGCGGAAACGCTTCAAATCGCCAAACGGGCGATTGATGACTGTCGCTTCGATCACCGGATAGGTCGTGCCTTCGACATCAATCTCGGTGATGCCGAAAGCGGGCTTTCCATAAGACGCGGTCGAATGTGCGAGCACATCGAAGGCATTGGCCGTCATCGCTCCGATGGAGGTCTTGCTCCAGGGATTGGAGGGATTGCTCAGCAATTCTGCGCTCAGCGAGGCAACGGTGCTCACTGAATTGAGCCAGCTGCGCTGGAGTTCATAGGATTTGTAAAGCATGTCAGCCCCGTTCTTTATCTGGGCGCGCGGCCCCCATACGCGGCGCGATTTTCGTGTTCAATGTGGGCGATGAGAGCAAATTGTGCAATGCACAATCGGCTGAAATGGGCACTTTGGGCAATTTTTGTGGCATTTGCAGGTGTAATTTGTGGCGTTCGCGACTAGGTGAAAGCCAATATGAGTGGGCAAGCCAAAGACTTTCAATCCAAAGATGGAAAGGTGATCGACGCGGGTGGGGATGCCTCCACGCGGCCAGGCACTCAGCCGGGCACTCAGCCAGGCGCGCCGCCTGTCTCGCAGTCGGATGACCTGAACGAGGATGCGCCAAAGTCGCGCTCGCTCGCGCCATTGAGGATGGTGTTTCGCGAGGCGGCGAAATATCCGCGCGAGGTTATCTTTGCCCTGATCGCCCTCACGGTAACTGCGGCGGGGACGCTCGCCATACCCGCGGCGGTGCAGCTGATCGTGGACCGCGGGTTTGGCGCAGGGCAGGGCGAAGTCGAAATCGCGCGCTGGTTCCGGTATCTCGGGCTGATCGTGGTGGTGATCGCGCTGGGCACAGCGGCGCGGTTCTATTTCGTCAGCTGGATCGGGGAACGCGTCGTCGCTGACATCCGCGCCAAGGTGCACCGCAATCTGATGCGGTTGTCGCCTGCTTTCTATGAAGAAAACTCGCCCAAGGAAATTTCGAGCCGGATGACATCGGACACGGCGATCATCGAAACGGTCGTGGGCACGACGGTCTCGGTCGCCCTGCGCAATGTTTTCCTCGGCATCGGGGGCACGATTTACCTGTTTTATCTGCTGCCGAATTTCACCATCTGGCTGGTGGTTGGGATCCCTGTGATGGTCTTGCCGATTGTCGTGTTCGGGCGGCGCATCCGGTCGATTTCGCGCGACAGCCAGGACCGCGTGGCGGACGTGGGCGCGATGGTCACCGAAGTGCTCTCTGCGATGAAGGTGGTTCAAAGCTTCGGTCAGGAAAACCGCGAGACGGGCCGTTTCGGCGAAGCGGTGGAGAACACCTTCAACACGGCGCGCAAAAGGATCGTTTTGCGCGCGATCATGACTTCTATCATCATTTTTGCGCTGTTCGGCTCAATCGTGTTCCTACTCTGGCGCGGCGCTGCTGCGGTGGCTGTTGGTGATATCACCTCGGGCACGCTGCTTGCGTTTCTCGTGGGTGCGATGTTGGTGGCTGGTGCATTTGGCGCTCTTACCGAAGTTTATGGCGACCTTCTTCGCGGCGCGGGCGCGGCGAGCCGGTTGGCAGAACTGCTTGAAACAGAGCCCGAGATTGCCCGTCCGGCGCGCCCTGAACAATTGCCCAGCCCCGCGCGCGGTTCGCTTTCCTTCAGAAATGTCAGCTTCCGCTATCCTGCAAGGCCCGAGGAAACCGCGCTCAAGAATTTTAACCTTGAGATCGAGCCGGGCGAAACCATCGCCATCGTTGGTCCATCGGGTGCAGGCAAATCAACGATCTTTCAGCTGGTCGAGCGTTTTTATGACCCGCAAGAAGGCACCATTCGCCTGGACGGCGTGCCCCTGCCCAAGGCGGACCCCGCCGACATTCGCGAACGCATCGCCTTTGTCCCGCAAGAGGGCGTTTTGTTCAGCGCCAACGCCCGCGACAACCTGCGCTACGGGCGCTGGAATGCGTCGGACGAAGAAATCTGGGAAGCTGCGCGTGCGGCCAATGCCGAACAATTCTTGCGAGCGCTTCCCCAGGGGCTCGACACCTATCTGGGCGAAGGCGGCACGCAATTGTCCGGCGGTCAGCGCCAGCGTGTGGCAATCGCCCGCGCGCTCCTTCGTGATGCGCCGATCCTGCTCCTCGACGAGGCGACGAGTGCATTGGATGCTGAAAGCGAACAATTGGTGCAATCCGCGCTCGATGAGCTGATGAAGGACCGCACCACTCTGGTAATTGCGCACCGTCTTGCCACCGTGCGCGCGGCCGACCGCATCATCGTGCTCAGCGAAGGCGAGGCGGTGGAGCAAGGCACACACGCCGAGCTTTCAGCGGGCGGCGGCCTGTATGCCCGGCTTGCCAAGCTGCAATTTGCGGCCACCGAAGCGGCCTGATCCAGCCAGCAGCGCGGGCGCGAAAAAAGCGCTCGTTTCGACGAACAGCGCCCTTCAGGCGACAAATTGCAACCTTGTTTGCGCGACTGCGCTAGGCCAGCATGCAGAGCAACGTCTCAAACCATTTCAATCGGGGACCCATTGTATGATCCGCACCACCAAGTTTCTCCTTGCAGGAACCGCCGCCCTCGCGCTGTCGACGGGCGCGTTGGCACAAGACAGCCACCACGACCACGGCCAGCACCAGCCACATGGCCTCACAGACCATCTCGACGATCACGCCGAAACCGGCAGCGAAGCGACCGCACCGACAATGGATTTCGGTGACTGGGGTGTAGGGCTCGGCACAATCGACGCAAGTGTCGAACCGGGCGATGACTTCAACGCCTATGTCAACGGCATGTGGATTGCCGCCAACGAAATTCCGGCCGACCGCCAGCGTTATGGTGCATTCGACATGCTGCGCGAAGGCGCGACGCAGGATGTGAAATCCCTGGTGGAGGGGCTCGTCGCCTCTGATCCGGCGCCCGGCACACAGGCCCGCCGCATCGTCGATGCCTATGCCTCCTACATGGATGTCGATGCGATTAATGCGAGCGGCCTTGCACCGGTGCAGCCTTACCTGTCGCAGATTTTCGGCGCCTCGGACCTTGATGCCCTGATGCGCGTATCGGCACAGCCCGGCTTTCCGTCATTGGTGAGCGCAAACGTCACCATCGATGCGCGCAATCCGACCGACTATGTGGTCGGCATCGGCTTTGATGGCATGGGGCTTCCGGACCGCGACTATTACCTTGTCGATTCTGAGAGCAATCTCGAGATCCGCGAGAAATACAAAGCCTTCCTCACCACCATGTTCGATGCAGCAGGCTACGGTGATGCAGCCGGTGCAGCGCAAGCGGTGTATGCGTTTGAAAAGAAAGTGGCCGAACTCGAATGGTCGCGCCCTGTTCTTCGTATGCCGCAGCTCACCTATAATGTGCTGACCCCGGAAGAACTCAGCGAAATGGCAGGCGACTTCCCGATTGCAGGCGTTCTTGAGGCATCGCAGCTTGCAGGCCAGAGCCGTTACCTCGCCCGCCAGCTTCCTCCGACGGACGAAGAGATCGAGACGCTGGGCCTTACCGAGGCGCAGCTTGACATGATCGGCGGCGGCTTGCCGGCCATGATGCAGCTCATCAGCGAAACCCCGCTGGCAACGATCAAGGCCTATATGGCAAAATCGATGCTCAACGAATACGCAGCCGTTCTGTCGAGCGATCTGGATGACGCAAGCTTCGACCTATATGGCCGCGCGATCAACGGGCAGGAAGAGCAGCAGGAACGCTGGAAACGCGCGATCGGCGCGGTCGAAAGCGCCATCGGTGAGCAATTGGGCGCGCTTTATGTGGCGGAGTATTTCCCGCCAGAAAGCAAGGCGCGCATGGACGAGCTCGTTGCCAACCTCACCAAGTCGATGAACGAGGCGCTCGACCGCAATGAATGGATGACCGAGGCAACCATCGAAGAGGCGCGCGCCAAGTTGAATGGTTTTGTGCCGATGATCGGCTATCCGGACGAGTTCAAGACCTATGACGGCATGGAAATCACCGCCGACAACCCGCTCGCCAATGCGTTTTCGGTGGCATCGTGGTGGGATGCAGAGATGCGCTCGCGCCTCGATGAGAAGGTCGATCCGACCGAATGGGGCATGACGCCGCAAACGGTGAATGCGTATTACTCGCCGCTCACCAACCGCATCGTATTCCCCGCTGCGATCCTGCAACCGCCATTCTTCAACGCGAGCGCTGATCCGGCGGTCAATTATGGCGGCATTGGCGCTGTGATCGGGCACGAGATCGGACACGGTTATGACGACCAGGGCTCGCAATTCGATGCCTCGGGCACTTTGCGCAATTGGTGGCAACCCGAAGATCGCGAGGGTTTCGTCGCCTTCACCGACCAGATGGGCGAATTCATCAAAGCCTACTGCCCTGTCGAGGGGTCAAACGGTCCCGAGTGCCTTCGCCCCGGCCAATCCATGGGTGAGACGCTGGGCGATGTGGTCGGCCTGCAAATGGCCTACCGCGCCTACAAACTCTCGCTGAACGGCGAAGAGGCGCCAGTGATCGACGGCCTTACCGGCGATCAACGCTTCTTCCTTGGCTTTGCGCAGATCTGGCGCGGGATGGAGCGTGAGGAGAGCTTGCGCAACCGCGTGATGACCGCAAACCACCCTCCCGGCGAATTCCGCCTGAACAATGCCGTGCGTCACAATGACGCGTGGTACGAAGCGTTTAACGTCACCGAAGAGCACGAACTCTATCTTCCGCCGGAAAAGCGCGTGAAGATCTGGTAAAAAACGCGGACGTTTTGCGTCTTTGAAATTGACATGGGCCCGGCTTCATTCATGGAGTTGGGCCTATGTCGTTTTTGCAGCTTCTTATTATCGCTGTGGTGCAGGGCATCACCGAATTTCTGCCGATTTCATCGTCGGGACACCTTATTCTGATCTCGGTCTTCACCGACTTTCAGGATCAGGGCCCGCTGATTGATGTGGCGGTGCACGTGGGCTCGCTGCTTGCGATCATCGTCTACTTTTTCAAGGACGTGCTGGTGCTGGCGCGCGGCGGATTTGCGAGCATTGGGGTGGGCACATCGGCCCCCAATGCGCCCGCTGAACGCAAATTGTTCTGGTGGATCGTGCTGGGCACTATTCCGGCGGTTGCCTTTGGGCTCGCGATTAAGCTCGGGGCGTTCAATTCCATCGCCGAAACTTGGTTCAACATTACCATAGTCGATGATGATCTGATGAGCTCGATCCGGTTCACCGATCTCATCGCCTTCAACCTTATCTTCTACGGTATCCTTCTGGGTCTTGCAGACACGGTGGGCCGGGAGGTCAAGGCGTTCGAGGATATGAGTTGGCGCGACGGGCTGATCGTCGGCATTGCTCAGGCGCTGGCAATTATTCCCGGCACATCGCGTTCGGGCGTCACCATGACCGCGGCGCGCTTCCTCGGTTACAAGCGGGTCGAGGCCGCGCGCTTCTCCTTCCTCTTGTCGATCCCGGCTGTCGCCGGTGCGGGCGTGCTGATCGTGCCCGAGATATTCGAGGCAGGCATGGCGCTTGCAATCGATGCGCTTATCGCAGGGGTGCTGACGTTCCTTTCAGCCTTTGCCACCATGTATTTCCTGATGAACTTCCTCAAACGCGCCTCCATGCTGGTTTTTGTCATCTACCGGGTGGCTATGGGCGCAGGGCTGCTCTATTTCTTCTAATCATGGCACTGATTATTCTCATCAACATTGGCGCGTTGCTCGGCTGGCTTGGCTCCATCATCTTGCGGCTGGATGCTCCGGGCGCGGTGCTGCGCATGATCCTCATCGCCATGCTGACCAGCCTTGTGGCGGGACTCGTCGGCAACAGCGGGACCGTTCTGGGGTCGCTCAGCTGGCTGGGATTTGGCGCAGCAGTGGGGGCGACACTGCCAGCAATCGTCGGTTACTACGCCTTCGTAACACGCGACGTTTAAATCGGGGCAGCGCCCGAGCCATTGCCCCCGCGAAGGTGATATTCCTGTGTCCCGCGGTTCACGACATTATCGACGTCGATCACCGCCGAATTGGCATAGGTGAAGCCGGGCGCAAGATTACGGTATAGCCGGTCAAAATCGCGCTCCACCGTCTGGCGATAAAGATCGTCAAAACTCTCGATCACGAAGTAGGTCGGCTGCAGATCGCTGATCACGTAATCGGTGCGCATCACGCGGTCGACATTGAGCATGATGCGGTTGGGGCTTTGCGCCTCGACCGCAAATTTCGCCTCTGTTGGCCCTGAAAGGATGCCCGCGCCATAGGCTCGAATTCCTTCCGCCTCTTCGATCAGACCGAATTCGACCGTGTACCAGTAAAGCGCGCCCAAAGCCTTCAGCCGGTTGTAGCGCATCGCCTTCCACCCGGCGCGGCCATACTCCTGCATATAATCGGCAAAGACCGGATCGGTAAGCATCGGCACATGGCCGAACACGTCGTGGAAGACGTCGGGCTCCTGAATATAGTCAAATGTCTCGCGCGTGCGGATAAAATTGCCGGCCGGAAAGCGGCGGTTGGCAAGGTGCCAGAAAAATACGTGATCGGGGATCAGCATCGGCACAGGAATGACGCTCCACCCCGTCAGCTTGTCCAGTTCTTCCGACAATTCGCCAAATTCGGGGATGCCGCCGCGCGACAGGTCCAATTTATCAAGCCCAGCCATAAACGCACTCGCCGCGCGACCGGGCAGCACTTCCATCTGGCGCGCGAAGAGGGCGTTCCACACGCTATGGTCTTCGGAAGTGTAGTTGGTTTGCGCAGGTTCGACCCAATCCTCGCCCACGTGCTCAGGCCGCGCGAGCGGGGCGGTGAACACCTCATCCCCCAGCTCTGGAAGTGCGGTGAAATCGGTGTCAGTGTGATGCGACGTGTTTTCGGGCGTAGCCATATAGTATCATATGATACCACTCGCCCGCGTCTGCAAGTACAATAGGGGGCACCACATGGCGCTGAAGGGTAAGGAATACCGCGAATTTTTGGAGCCGCTGACCGAGGAGCTGGTCGGCATGGCGCGCTGGGCCAAGGCGACGGGCGCGCGGATCGTGGTGATCTTCGAGGGGCGCGATACGGCGGGCAAGGGCGGTGCGATCAGGGCGGTTCGCGACAAGCTGAACCCGCGCCAGTGCCGCACCGTCGCGCTTTCCAAGCCGAGCGAAGAAGAGCAGACCCAGTGGTATTTCCAGCGTTATATCTGCCACCTGCCCCATGCTGGCGAAATCGTCCTGTTCGACCGCTCGTGGTACAACCGCGCCGGGGTGGAACGGGTTATGGGCTATTGCTCGGAAGAAGAGGCTGAGGCGTTTCTTGAAGTGACGCCGGCGTTTGAAAAGATGCTCACCGATGATGGCATATTGCTGTTCAAATACTGGCTGACCACCGATCAGGAGCGGCAGGAAGAGCGGTTGAAGGAGCGCGGCGAAGACCCGCTCAAACGTTGGAAACTTTCGCCCGTCGACCTTGCCGCGCGCGAGAAATACCAGGCTTATACCGATGCGCGTGAGGCGATGTTGAAGGCGACGCACACGCGCCATGCGCCGTGGACGCTGATTGATTTCAACGATCAGAAGCGCGGGCGGCTGACGCTCATCCGCGACCTGCTCGACCGCCTGCCCGATATGCACATCGAGCCGCCTGCGATCGAATTTCCAGACCTAGGGCACGAGCCATTCGAGGAAAGCTATGGCGTGATCGAGCCGCTTGAGCCTTATCCGATTGACTAGAAGCTGGCGCTCGCCCTGGTGATCTGTCGCCCGTCGCTGGCAAAGGCGCCGAGTTCAAATCCATCCTCGCTTTTGCGCATCACAAGGTTGAGCGCATCGCCTGCAATCGCCGGCGAGACCCCCCGGAAGGCAAAATGCCGCAGCCGGTTTTCGCCAAGTTCGCCTGCCGCCATCTGCAAAAGCATTGAGGCGGTGAGCGGCCCGTGCACGACAAGTCCGCGATATCGTTCGACATCGCTCGCATAGGGAGCGTCATAATGGATGCGGTGGGTGTTGAAGGTGAGCGCCGAATAGCGGAACAACAGCCGCTCATCGGGAGTGACGAGACGGTGCGCATCCCATTCGCTTGGATCAAATGCGCCATCGCCCGGCTCCGGCGGGCTGAGCGGCGCATCAGGGGCCGCGGCATCGCGGTAAACGAGCGTTTGTGTCTCGCTCACTGAAAGCGTGCCGTTCGCGACCGTTTCATGCTCGACATTGACAAAGGCCAGCTTGCCCGACGCGCCCTCTTTCTCGGCTATCGAGGCGATGCGGCTGGTGCGCTTGACGACTGCGCCCACCGCAATGGGCGCAATGAACCGGATATCGCTTGAGGCCCACATACGGCGGGGCAGGGGGAAGGGCGGGAAGAAGCTGTCGGGGCTTTCATCGCGCGCAGGGTGGCCGTCTTCACCAAGCGCCGAGGTAGGGGCATCGGGCGTGCACAGGACGAAATGGATCCCCTGCGGCATGATCCAGCGTTCTGGCATGGGAATGTCGAGGGTCGCGCACCACTGCGCCGCCGTTTGCGGGGTGAGCGTGTCATGCGCCTCCTGCTCGCGCCCGATCCACGTCTCGAAGCTCATTGTCCTGTCCTCATTGTGCGCGCTCAAAGACGGCGGCGATACCCTGGCCCCCGCCAATGCACATGGTTTCAAGGCCATAGCGCGCGCCCCTACGGTGCATTTCGGCTGCCATATCGGCAAGGATACGCCCGCCGGTTGCGCCAATCGGGTGGCCCAGCGAGATGCCGGAACCGTTGACGTTGAGGATATCGCGGCGCGAATCATCATCGCTCCAGCCCCAGCCTTTGAGAACGGCGAGGACTTGTGGGGCAAAGGCTTCGTTCAATTCGACAAGGTCGATATCGTCCCAGCTGTAACCGCGCCGTTCGAAGAGCCTCTGGGTCGCGGGCACGGGTCCGATGCCCATGCGCGATGGATCGCACCCTGCCGCTGCCCAGCCGCCGAACCAGAGCGATGGGGTAAGGCCCAGCTCTTCGAGCTTGTCTTCTGCCACCACAAGGCAGGCGGCGGCGGCATCGTTCTGCTGGCTGGCATTGCCTGCGGTAACGATGGCTTGCGGGTCGCGCTTGCCGTCGATGGCGCGAAGTTTGCCGAGCGTTTCCATCGAGGCGTCCGTGCGGAAACCTTCATCCTTCGCGAAAGTCACCGGATCGCCGCGCCGTTGAGGAACATCGACGGTGACAAGGTGGTCGTCAAACTTGCCCGCTTCCCAGGCCGCTGCGGCTTGTCTGTGCGAGCGCACGGCATAGGCGTCCGCTTCCTCGCGGGTGATGTTGTAATCTTTTGCAAGATTGTCGGCCGTCTCGATCATGCCGGTTATCACGCCAAACCGCTCAATCGGCTGGCTCATCAGTCGGCCCCGCGACAAGCGGTCATAAAGCGTAATATCGCCCATGCGCTGTCCCCCGCGACCTTGCAAAGTGTAGTGCTCGACATTGGACATGCTCTCGCACCCGCCAGCGACCACGACGTCCGCCATACCCGTTTCAACCATCATCGCCGCATTGGCGACCGCTTGCAGGCCGGAGCCGCAGCGGCGGTCGAGCTGGTATCCGGGCACTTCCAATGGCAGGCCAGCAGCAAGCCATGACCAGTGGCCAATCGCAGGGGCCTCTCCATTGCCGTAGCCTTGGGAGAAAACCACATCGTCGACGCGTTCCGGGTCGATGCCAGAACGCTCCACCAGTGCTTTCAGGATAACCGCGCCAAGCTCGCCCGCATTCAGGCTGGAAAGCCCGCCGAGGAATTTGCCGACGGGGGTGCGAAGGGGCGAAACAATGGCTGCGCGCCGGGAGACGGGGTTTGACATTAGCGGTTCCTGTAATCGGCGTTTTCATCGGATAGCGAAACGGTGCCAGCATCAATCAGCTTGGCGATGGCACCGGAAGAAAGGCCCAACCTGTCGGCCAACACTTCTTCGGAATGTTGCCCGAGGAAAGGCGCGGGCGCAGGGTCTCCGGCCTCGCGCTCAGGCATATTGGCGAAGCTGCGCGTGGCAGGATAGTCAAAGCCCGACGGGTTTGCAGGCGATGGTCCGAACAGCGGATTGTTATCGACAAGCACCGGATCGGTCGATGCCTCGTGATGCGAGCGGTATTTTTCGAAGGTACAGCCCTGATCCGCCATGCGGCCTGAAAGCGTGTCATAGTCGAAGCTGTCTGCGGCCGTCTGGAAGAGGTCGAAGAGGCGGTGGCGGTTTTCGAAACGCGGGCGGTCACCGGCATCGAAATCCACGCCAAGCTCTTTTTCGAGCGTTGCGATCTCATCGGCCACATCGAAGGCAGCGACAAGGCCGGTCCATTGTTTTGCCGTAAGCGCTGCGACCATGAAACGGGTTCCGCAACTGGCCTGAAAATCGCGCCCGAACGCGCCCCAGATAGCATTGCCCAACCGCTGACGATCGGACCCGCGATAGAGCATTTCGGCCATGGTGCCCGAATTTGCCATCGTCCCAATCGCAACATCGCCCAAAGGCACGCGCATCTCTGACCCCTCGCCGGTGGCGGCGCGATTGTGCAGGGCCGTCATCAGGGCAAAGGCGCTGTATGCGCCGGTGATGAAATCCCATGCGGGAAGTGGCTGGCTAACCGGAGGTGCGGTTTGCGCGTCCCACTCTTCAGGTCCCGTCATAAGGGGATAGCCGGCGGCGGCATTGACGGTGAAATCCATCGCCTGGCGCCCGTCGTGCCAGCCCATGATCCGCACGCTCACCATATCATCACGTTTTGCTCGCATGGCTGCATGGCTGAGGAAGCTTTTCTCAGGCAGATTGGTGATGCACTGTCCTGTCTTGGCGGCCAGCTCCACGCATAGTTCGCGCCCCTCTCCACTGCGCAGGTCGAGGGCGACCGACTTCTTCGCGCGGTTCAAATTCTCCCACGAAAGCGAGCGGCCTTCCTTGGTCAGCATATATCGGTCGTAATCAAGCCCGCCTGCCTTGTGATCGACGCGAATGACCTCCGCGCCCATTTGCGCGCAGTAAAGCCCCGCTGTCGGTGAGGCGACGAAGCTGGAGACTTCGATGATCGAGAGGTCGTTGAGGAGTTTATACAATCGTGATCCCCGTAAAGGCGGGGGCCCTGCTTCTCATGGACCCCCTGATGTAGGTTATCTGGTTTCCCGCGCCCGGCGTTTGCGGCGCGGAAATGACGGGTTGGTTATCCGTTCGCTGCCTGCCATTCGCGCAACATATGCTTGGCGATTTGAAGCTGGAGGATCTGCGTTGTGCCCTCGTAAATGCGGTAGATGCGCGCATCGCGATAAAAGCGTTCGGCGTCGTATTCGGCAAGGTATCCTGCACCGCCATAGACCTGAACCACGCGGTCAACCACGCGCCCGCACATTTCCGATGAGAACACTTTGAACGCAGCCGCCTTCACGAGAATGTTCTCCCCGCGATCGGCCCGCTCGGTCACGTCCTTCATCATCGCCTCGGCGGCATAGATTTCCATTTCGCTGTCGGCGAGCATCTGCTGGATCAGCTGGAAGTTGGCGATGGGTTCGCCAAACGCCTTGCGCTCATTGGCGTAGCGGATTGCGCTGTCGAGAGCGCGCCGCGCATAGCCCGCCGCCGTTGCGCCCACCGAAATGCGCCCGTTATCGAGGCTCTGCATGGCAAAACGGAAGCCCTTGCCGGTCTCTCCGCCCAAAAGCGCATCGCCTGATACCTCAACATCATCGAGCATGATGTCGGAGATATGGCTGCCCGACTGGCCCATTTTCTTGTCCGGCGATCCGGTGGAGACACCTTTTGCGTCCATCGGCACCAGAAACGCGCTGACGTGGGCGTTCTTGGGGAGGTTCTCCTTCTCGGTGCGGGCCATGATAAGGCCGACATCGGCGTGCGGCGCATTGGTGATGTAGCGTTTGGTGCCGTTCAGGACCCAGCCATTGCCATCCGCGCTTGGCCGGGCGGTGGTTTGAAGGCCGGCACTGTCCGAGCCGGATCCCGGCTCTGTCAGACCGAAACAGGCGATCTTGCCTTCAACTAGCTTTGGAAACCACTCTTCGCGCTGCGCTTCGGTCGCGCCGTTCTTGAGCGCGCTTGCGAACATGCCAACGTTGATCGAGAAGATCGAACGATAAGCGGGCGCGGCATAGGCCATGATATTCACGATACGCGCATATTGGCTCATATTGAGGCCAGCGCCGCCGTATTCCTCTGGCACGGTCAGGCCGAACAGGCCCATTTCGCGCATTTCATCGACGATCTCGGGCGGAATCGCGTCGTTCTCGATCACTTGCGGTTCTGCCGGGATCAGGCGCTCGCGCACATAGCGCGTCAATTGCTCGGCGAACTGTTCAAAAACATCGCTGTCCATGCCGGGGTTTGCGCCCGTTTCAGGGGTCCCGACTGCTTGGGGTGCATTCATTGGTTAAAGGCCCTCTCTCTCATCGCCTTTGGTCGTGTCGGTTTGCGGAGCCTCGCTGCGTTTATCATCGCGCGGGTCATCCAGTATTTCGGCCGCCTTGTTCAAGGCCTGCGCTTCATCCTCGCTTACCGGTCCGGCACTGTCAGGCGCACCGCCGCCACAGGCGGCAAGCGACAGGCTTGCCGCGACAAGCGAGACGATTGTTCGCATGATTTATTCCGGCGGGTCTTCGGGAATGTCTTCGCCGCCAAAGCTGTTCACATCAATTGCGGAGGCGGCTTCTGCGGCTTCCGCGGCGGCGGCCGCGTCTGCTGCAACCTGTGCGGCGGCGTCGGCTGCCGCTTCTGTGCTCTCAAGGCTTGGCGCTCTATCGACCGGATCGGCTGGCTCCATTGCCGCTGGGTCTTCGACAGGCTCTTCCGCGACCGGTTCGAGCGCCTCGTCTGCGGGCATTTCAACCGTATCGGGCATCGCCTCGGTCGAGGCATCATCAGCGCTGTTGCACGCGGCCAGTCCAAGGCTGCCAAGGGCAGCTACAATTGCAAGTTTCTTCATTGCGGGTCTCCTCCTCGCGGTCCCATACCTGATCTTCTGAATTCGTGTAGCGGTCTCTCGGGCGGTAAGCCAAGCCCCAATTCGGGTCGGGACACGCTAATCATGTGATTAACCGGTCCAAGGTCCGATGGCTCGAAACGGTACAGCATGAATGAGAGCAGTCCCCGCGCGCGCCCGGTTGGGGTATATCGCGCGGCATGACACGGTTTAGAAATCCTCCCGCCCCTGCTCTATGGCAACGCCTAGTTGCGCGCATCGACCATCTGTTCGCCTTTGGCCTGATGCTGCTTTGCGCAGCGCTTTTTGTGGGCACGCCTGCCAATGCGCAAAGTGCACCCGCTTTCGTGATCAAGGAAAACGGGCGCAGTTTTGATAGTCTCCAGGACGCGGTGAACGCCATCGGTGACAGGCGCGGGACGATTGAAATTGCGCCCGGCACCTATCGCCAATGCGCGGTCCAGACGGCTGGCGTGGTGATTTACGCTGCGCGCGAATATGGCACTGTCACTTTCGACCGCCGTTCATGCGAGGGGAAGGCGGCTCTGGTTTTGCGCGGGCTTGGCGCGGAAGTGCGCGGGCTCACCTTTACCAATATGGCGGTGGGCGATGGCAATGGCGCTGGCATCCGGCTGGAAAAAGGCGTTCTGAACGTCGCCTATTCGAAGTTTTTGAATTCTCAGCAGGGCATTCTGACCGCCGACAATCCGCAGGGGCGCATCTATATCCTGCGCTCGACTTTCTCGGGGCTTGGCACTTGCGAGCATTCCGCAGGCTGCGCACATTCTATCTACATCGGCAACTATGGATCGCTGACGGTCAAGGAAAGCCGCTTTGAAAAGGGCCGCGGCGGCCACTATGTCAAAGCGCGCACGGCCAATGTCGTCCTAGAGGATAACAGCTTCGACGACGCGAATGGCATGGGCACCAACTACATGATCGACCTGCCCGCTGGCAGCAAAGGGACGATTGCCAATAATTGGTTCGTGCAAGGCCGCGACAAGGAGAATTACTCCGCCTTTATCGCTCTGGGCGCAGAAACGCTGCTTCACGATCCCGATGGTCTGGTGGTCAAGGACAACACCGCGCGCTTCGTGCCGGGGCTTAACCGGGCGAGTGTGTTCCTCGCCGACTGGACCAATTCGCGCGTGGTAATGAGCGGCAATAAGCTCGCAAGGGGCCTTACGAAATACGAGCTTCGTTAGGGGTAAAACCCGGGCGCGTAGGTCACTTCGCCACTCGGCATATCGCCATCCAGAAGCAGCGCCTGAAAATACTCGGGCGGCGGGCCGGGGTAGGTCAATTGCGCAAAGTGCCTGAAGCCGAAGCGCGGATAGTATTCATTGCTTCCCAATAGAACGATGCCCTTCGCGCCAAGCGCGCGCATATCGGCGATGCCCCTTGTGACAAGAGTTCCGCCAATGCCCTGATGGTGAAGCTCGGGCCAGACCGAGACCGGGCCAAGGCCATACCAGCCCATTGCGCCGTCGCTGATCGTGACGGGTGAAAAGGCGATATGGCCGACAATGCGTGCCTCATCTTCCGCCACGAGTGAAAGCGTCAGATCACCGTCTTTGCGCAAGGCGTCGACCACGCGCTGCTCGTCTCCTTCGCTAAAGGGCATATCCTTGAACGCAGCCTTGGTGAGCGCGTGGATTGTCGCCTCATCGCCTGATTCTTCAGGGCGGATGGTGATGGGGATTGCAGGGCCCTTCATTTGAGCAAATGCCCCGATCTGTCGCGCTTGGTGGCGAGATAATGCGCGTTGTGGGGATTGTCCGGCAACTGGTGGTGCACCCGCTCGCTCACACGGATGCCGGTCGCCTCGAGGCTTTTGACCTTCGCCGGATTATTGGTGAGAAGGCGAATGGATTTCGCACCGATAAGCTCCAGCATTCGCGCGGCGACGGGAAAATCGCGCGCCTCATCGGGAAGGCCAAGGCGCTCGTTTGCCTCAACCGTGTCGAACCCCTGATCCTGCAAGCGGTAGGCGCGCAGTTTATTGATGAGGCCAATCCCGCGCCCTTCTTGCCTCATGTAAAGCATGATGCCCCATCCGCCGTCATTACGGGCGTGCTCGGACATGGCTTCCAAAGCGGCATCGAGTTGCGGGCCGCAATCGCACTTGAGACTGCCCAGAACATCACCGGTAAGACATTCGGAATGCAGCCGCACCAGCGGTTCGCGGTCGCCCGATTGCTCGCCGATGATCAGCGCCACATGCTCGCGCGTATCCGCGGTTGAGCGAAAGGCGATGATCTGGGCATCCTCATTGGCTTTCACCGGAAGCCGCGCTCTGGTGATGATGTCGAGCCGTCCCGCATCGGTGTAGGCGGCAAGGTCGCTTGCGATAAGCGGATGTGGCTCGCCCCCTGCGACCGGGTCGACCATGAAGGCAGGCAGGATACCGGCGATGCGCGCGTATTCCATCGCCGCAACCGCTTCGTCAGGCCAGCCGATTGGCTCGGCCTTGAACGGGCCTTTGAGCGGGTTGCCAAGATCAAGCGAAGGATCGGCAATCGGGCGCGCAACATCGAGCGTGATCGCCTCGCCCGAACGGATCAGAATGGGCGTGTGCGGCAGGTCATTGCGCGCCGCCTCGAGCTGATTGATGAGCTTCAACGTCGCTGCACGCGCAGCCGATATCAGGAGGTGGCCCGAAGTCGCTCCGCTTGCAATCGCGGTTTCAACCGGCAGCAGCACCGGCCCGCCTGCAAAATCCAGCGCCCAGCCATGGCGCAGCGCATCGACCGCCTGGGCCGCGCGCCGCTCCGGCGAGGGAGGGACAAGGCGCTCGGCTTCGCTCACAAATCGAACTCTGTCACCAGCGGGATGTGATCGGAAGGCTTTTCCCAATTGCGCGCATCTTCGAGCAGGCGGTGCCCTGTTGCCTTGGCCGCCAGCGCGGGCGAGGCCCACATATGGTCCAATCTGCGCCCGCGATCGTTCACACGCCAATCTTTGCTGCGATAAGACCACCAGGAATAATACCGGTCCGGATCGCGGATGAATTCGCGTCCCAGATCGACCCAGCCATGCGCGTCTTTGAAACCCTGGAGCGTTTCAACCTCGATAGGCGTGTGGCTGACCACTTTGAGAAGCTGTTTGTGGTTCCAGACATCGCTTTCCATCGGAGCGATATTGAAATCGCCAACGATCAGCGTCGGCGCTTCAATCGCCTTTGCCCAATCGGTCATGCGGGCCAGAAAATCGAGCTTTTGCCCGAATTTCGGGTTCTTTTCGCGGTCGGGTTCATCGCCGCCTGCGGGAACATAGACATTGTCGACGCGCACCGGTTTTCCGTCGACTTCAGCGCCTACGACCTCAACCCCGACATGGCGCGCCTCGCCATTGGCCTGCCAGTCGTGGCGCGAATATTCGCGGATCGGCACGCGGCTGACGGTGGCAACGCCGTGATAGCCCTTCTGCCCGCAAACCGCCTGATGCTCATATCCAAGTTTTGCCAGAGCCTCTGCCGGGAATTGATGCTCCTGACATTTGATTTCCTGAAGGCACAAAATATCGGGCGCATGATCGCCCAGATATCTCTCGATGATCGGCAAGCGCAAACGCGCAGAATTGATGTTCCATGTGGCGACACTAAGCATGGGAGCGGATTTAGGATGCGGATCGCAAAAACGCCACCTTTCACTTTCCCGCCATGCTTCAAGGCGATAGCAGTGCTGCCAAACGGAGACCCGCATATGAAACGCAACCTTGCCGCCCTTCTCACCGCCAGCGCCCTGTCGCTTGGCGCCTGCACCGCCGATCAGGGCGCGCCATCCGTGGCTAGCGCATCGCAGCCTGCCGAGAGCGAAGCCCCGAGTGCGAAGAATGTGATCCTGTTTATCGGCGATGGAATGGGCATCTCCACCATCACCGCTGCGCGCATTTACGCCGGGCAAAAACGCGGGGCCAGCGGGGAGGAAAACGTTCTTCCCTTCGAGACATTCGACAATGTCGCCTTGGTCAAGACATACAACACCAATGCCCAAGTGCCCGATAGTGCGGGCACAGCGACCGCCATGCATTCAGGGTCCAAGACCCGCATCGGCGTTGTCGGCATCGGTCCACAGGCGACGCGCGGATCATGCGCCGATGCGCTGGCGCACCCGCTTCCGCTGCTTGGTGAAGAAGTGAAGCAACGCGGCCTTGCTCTTGGCATCGTCTCAACCGCTCGCATCACGCACGCAACCCCGGCGAGTGTCTATGCCAGAAGCGCGGATCGCAATTGGGAAGGCTTTATCGACCCGGAAAGCGGCCAGGACGAGGCCGGTTGCAAAGACATCGCACAGCAACTCATCGAGGCTGACTGGGATGTGGCTCTTGGCGGGGGACGCTATAATTTCTTTGGAAGCGAGGCCGATGGGCGGCGCACCTCTCCATCTGCAAACCTTGCCGCAAGCTGGGTGAGCCGGACGGGCGGAAGCTATGTGACAAACGCAGAAGAGCTTGGAAAGGCGCCAATGGATGCCCCTGTGCTCGGCCTTTTCTCTCAGAGCCACATGACCTACACCGCCGAACGCGGGGCAGATAATGCAGAGCCGACACTCACCGATATGACAGCGCAGGCTATTGCGCGGCTCAAGACCGATCCGGACGGGTTTTACCTCATGGTCGAATCGGGCCGGATCGATCACGCACACCACGACGGGCGCGCAGGGGTTGCCTTGGAAGAAACGGTCGAATTTGCCCGCGCGATCCAACATGCAATCGACAACACCGATCCCAATGAAACCCTGATCATGGTCACCGCCGATCACAGCCACGTTTTCACAATCGCCGGATATCCGCGGCGCGGAAACGACATTCTCGGGCTGGTCGTGCCGCCGGCAGGCGACATCAGCAACACCGAAGAGCCGCTGCCCGCGAATGATGGCAAGCCTTATACGACGCTTGGTTATGCCAACGGCCCGGGCGCAATCGCAGGAATGGACCCGCGCCCTCTTCCCGAAACGGGCGTGAGCGCGCGCCAGCAGGCGACTATCCCCTTGTCCAGTGAAACGCACGCCGGCGAGGATGTTGCCCTCTACGCTCAAGGACCCGGCGCACAAAAGGCGCGCGGCGTGATCGAACAAAATGTCATTTACGACATCATTCGCAGCGGATTTGGTTGGGAATAGCGGGCAGGAGAGAGAAGGCCGGACCGAAACAAAAACCGGCAATAAAAAAGCCTCAGTGCCGGGGGCGATGGCACTGAGGCTTTAAAGTCAGCGTTCGTCACGCTTGGACAAGACACCCCGTTAAAGAGGAGAGACAACAGGGGGGAAACCTCGTCCTCCGGGCGTCTTGTGAAGTCTTTTTACGATTGTCCGGCTTTCACGTATATGAACGCCCACCTAGTTTTGTCGCAAAATTACAACTTTTGGCGGGTGAGACGTTCACCCCGGCCGACGAGACGAGCGGCGCGGATCGTCGAAGCTGAACGTCGAATCAGGAACAGCAATTCCATAGCGGTGAGACGACAGCCGAACCGTGGTGCGGTGATTCTGTGCGTCGAGGGCCACCCAGTGGGTAAGTTGCAATCCGCCGGGCGCATTTCCATTGCGCACGAAGATAAGATTGATGCGGCCAAACTCGGGGCGGTCTGGATCGCGCACGTCGATGCTGATCACATCGGAACTGCCCGTTGGGACAAGAGTGCCGTATTGCGCCACATCGCGTTCAGGATCGAGAAGCGCGCCCAAGGGCGAGTTTTTGATCGGCCAGCGTTCGACCTGGCGCACCTCGTAATCGACCATGTAAAGCGATTTGCCGTTGGAGACGACCAGCAGGTCGGCATTCTTGCCATAGTCGAAGCGGATCTTGCCCGGCCGCTTCAATGTCATCGTCCCGCGCGCGACATTGCCGGAGCGGTCGATCTGCTCGAAGCTTGCCTTCATCGTCCCGATTGACCGCAGCGCAGTGACCGCGCGATTGAGGTCCGCGCTGCGCGTCTGCGCGCTCGCCTCGGCGGGGGTGAACGGGCCGGTTGGGGCGCCAAGCCCGGTTCCAAGCATGACTGCGCCCGCAAGCGCTGCGATGGCAACGCGCGGGCGAAGAAGTTTGAGTGTTTTCATGGACGCACAGTTACGCGTGAAGCGTTGAACTGTCGATGAATTTGAAGCGACCAATTGGTTCAGATCCAACGGTCCCAAGACCTTACTTGATCTTGGCTTCCTTGAATTCAACGTGCTTGCGCACAACCGGATCGTACTTACGGAAAGTCATCTTCTCGGTGATGTTGCGCGGGTTCTTTTTGGTCACGTAGAAAAAGCCGGTGTCAGCGGTGGACACGAGACGGATTTTCACGGTTGCTGGCTTCGCCATGGCGGTTTCCTAAACGGTATGATGAGGCCAAATGGCCGTAAAAACAAACAGCGGCGCTGGACCGTTACCATTGCTGGTTTAGGGATCGCCGCCTTACAGACGCGCGCCTCTGGGCGATTCACGGGGAAAAGTCAAGAAGAGTCGCTGCGTTTGGGTCACCAATCCGAGCGCGACACCTTGCCCCGCTTGGCCTTGACCTCACCGCGTGCTTTCTTCGCCTTCAATCGCTGGGTCTTGCCCACGCGGTTCACGCGGGTCTTGGCGCGTTTCTTTGGCGCACGGTGCGCAGCTTTAAGCATTTCCTCGAGCCGCGATCTGGCGAGTTGCCGATTCGCTTCCTGCGTGCGGTGCTGGCGCGCGGTGATGAGGAGGTCACCTGAAGCGGTAAGCTTTGACCCCGCCGCCTCGCGCAGCCGTGCAAAAACGGGAGGGGGCAGGCGCAGGGCATAGATATTGACGCGCAGCTGCACCTCGGTCGCGACTTTATTGGCGTTTTGTCCCCCGGGGCCAGAGCCTGCAAGGAAGCTTTCTTCCGCCAATGCGTGAGCGCGATCGAGAAGTGTGTTATCCATCGTCCTTCTCGGTTGCGGGCGGCATTATCGGTGGCGGCGGAGCGGTCAGCCCGGCGCGCACAAAGTCCTCGGGGAAGGGAGAGTGCGCGGTAATGGCATCCTTGCCCGCACGCTCTACCCCGAGGGTTTCGGCATGGAGCATGGTGCGCGGCGCGCCCTTGTTCTGGCCTCTCACCGGACCATAGACCGGATCGCCCAGAAGTGGTGCGCCGAGCCCTTGAAGAGCGTGAACGCGCAATTGGTGGGTGCGGCCTGTTTCCGGGCGGAAACGGATAAGCGAGCGTACGCGATCTCCCTCTCCGATGGTTTCGAGCAATTCCCAATGCGAAACCGCTGGTTTGCCCTTCTTTGCTGCAATCATCCGCCAGCCTTTTTCCGCCGAGCTGATCTTTGACAATGACAGCGCAATCGTGCCCGAGGTTTCAGCGGGCTTGAAATCGATCACTGCGAGGTAAGTCTTGGCCACGAGCCGGTCTTCGAACGCCTTGTTGAAGCGTTTCAATGCCTTGGGATTGCGGGCAAGCAGCAGACAACCCGAGGTGTCGGTATCAAGCCTGTGCACCGCAACAGGGCGGCGCTGAAAGCCGAGCTTCAGATCATCGAGATGATCTTCGAGGCACGGCCCCCCGCGTTTTGGCCGATCAACGGGAAGCCCCGCAGGTTTGTCGATCACCAGCGCTTCGCCGTCTTCGAAGAGGATTGTGGGGGCCATTAATATCACTCCGTGCGCGCGCCCGAGCTTTGAAACATGCTCACCGCGAGCGGGTTTTCTAGATCAATCTGGCTGCGAACAGGCCCCTTACGGCGTTTCCAAGCTGAAAACCATCCTTGAGGTCATCAAGCGTCAGTTCCGCCTCGCGCGCCTGGCCTTTTTCGATAAGGTATTCGCGAAGAACCCCCGGCAAAAGGCCGAGCGAAGCGGGCGGGGTAAGAAACACGCCATCGGCCTCGACGAAGATGTTGGTGAAGCTTCCTTCGGTCACAAGCCCGTCTTCGCGCACAAGAATCGCCTCGACCGCGTCAAAGCCGTGGGCGGCACGAAGCGCGTCTTCGTAAAAGCCCCGGTCGCTCGTCTTGTTTGCCAGCCGCCAGTCCGACGAATCAAGCGGGCAGGGCAGTGCGACCACGTTGGCTGTGTCCGCAAAGCTTTCGGGCATCGGCCCTGTCTCGATCACGCTCGCCCCGCTTTTTGAAACCACCAGCCGCACTTTGGTTGGCTCTGAAAGCTCGAACACCATGCCGTGTATCTGATTGCGCAGAGCGTGTCGGTCGAATTCAAAACCGAATTTGGCCGCGCTCTTTTTCATGCGCGCCAGATGCAATTCAAGAAGCGCAATGCCTGTTTCAGGGTCAAAAGCCATCGTCTCGATCAGGTCAAAACCACCAGCGCCGGACCCACGCGCAAAGCCTGCCTTGACCTCGCACTCGCGCCTTTCGGCAAGCGGGTCGCTGTCAGCGACGATGGCTGAACCCACGCCAAGCACGGCGTGACCTTGCCCGTTCTCGATCGGTGTCAGGCGAAGGGTGCGGATCGCGACATTGAACGCGGCCGTGCCGTCGGCGCCGATGCGCCCGATGCTTCCGCAATAGGCCCCGCGCGCATCGCGTTCGTGGCTTTGGATGAGTTCCATAGCGCGTATCTTGGGCGCGCCCGTAATCGAGCCGCAGGGGAACATCGCGCGCACCAGATCGCTTGCGGATTTCCCCTCGGCAAGGCTGGCGCGAACGCTTGAGACCATCTGATGAACTGTTGGATAACTCTCGATCGCGAAAGGCGCATCGACCTGCACGCTTCCCGCTTCAGCGACGCGGGATAGGTCATTGCGGATAAGATCGACGATCATCAGGTTTTCCGCGCGGTCCTTGACCGAGGTGCTGAGTTCTTCGGCAAGCGCCCTGTCGCTTGCCTCGTCACTGCCGCGTGGACGGGTGCCTTTCATCGGCTTTGCCTTGGCATTGCCTTGCGGGTCCAGCGCCACGAAAAGTTCGGGTGAGAAGCTCAACAGCCAATGTGAACCGTCGTAGATCACGCCGCCATACCCGGCATTCGCCGAGCTGCGAAGCTGCGCGTAGAGCGCGAGCGGATCGCCGCGATAAGAACCGGTCAGCGGATAGGTGAGGTTCGCCTGATAGATGTCGCCATCATGGATCGCCTCACGCAATGCAGCAAAGGCGCTGCTGTATCCCGCAGGCGAAAGCGCAGGTTCGAGCGGGCCAAGCTTCGCCTCGCCTTGTGCTCTTGCGGCGAGCCAGGCGGGCACGTCCTTCGCGGCAATCCGCTCTGGTTCATCGAACACGCCAAGCCACACCAGCGGGCCATTTGCACCGGTGCGCGCATCGGCCAGGGGTTCAAGCCTGCCTTCAAGCGCGAGGCCCGCTTCATAAGCGATCAGCCCTGCAAGCTCGCCACCCTTTTGCCGCGCGGCCTCTGCCGCTTCGAGAGCGGGGACAACTTCATCACTGTGATAGGCAACGAACACTTCGCGCGGGGCCGAATACAGCAGCGCATCGGCTGGCCCGCTGCCGCCTTCATCTGGCGCGCGGGCATCGTCGAGCAGGACGAAGCTTTCATTGTGCGGCGATTGACCCATCGCTTCCCGCTTTAGGCCGCTCCACACCCCAAGTCGATAGCGCGATTTTGTAAGCAACTGTAAGCCGGTCCGCCTGCAATGACGCGCGGTGGTTGACCCCACGGCCTTGCGCGGCCAGAGTTTTGCCAAGGCAAAATTTGTAAGGGTTTGACGCGCGATGAGCGATATTTTTCTTGGGCTTGGGGCAAATGGCGAAAATCAGAGCCTCGCATTGTCGCGGGCAAACCGCCACGGGCTTGTCGCGGGCGCGACCGGCACGGGTAAGACGGTCACGCTTCAGGGGCTCGCTGAAAGCTTTTCTGCCGACGGTGTCCCGGTCTTTGTCGCCGATGTGAAGGGCGATCTGTCCGGCATTGCCATGCCCGGAAGCCCTACCTTCAAACATGCCGACAAGCTTGAAGGCCGTGCCAAGGAACTTGGCATGGATGACTATGGGTATTCGGACAATCCGGTCATTTTCTGGGACCTTTACGGCAAACAAGGCCACCCGATCCGCACCACTATTACCGAGATGGGCCCGCTGCTTCTTGCGCGGCTGCTCGACCTTAACGACACGCAGGAAGGCGTGCTTCAGATCGTCTTCCGCTATGCCGATGACAATGGGTTGCTGCTGCTTGACTTCGGCGATCTGCAAAGCCTGCTCCAATGGGCAAACGAGAACGCCAAAGAACTCTCGGGCGCAGGATATGGCAATGTGTCGAAGCAGTCAGTGGGCGCGATCCAGCGGCAACTGCTTTCTTTTGAATCCCAGGGCGCAGACTATTTCTTCGGCGAACCTGCTCTTGAGATCGACGACTTTCTCAAGAAGGATGAAAACGGGCGCGGCTATGTTAATGTGCTCGCCGCCGATCAGCTGATGCGTTCGCCAAAGCTTTATGCGACCTTCCTCCTGTGGCTTTTGGCAGAATTGTTCGAGAGCCTTCCCGAGGTGGGCGATCCTGAGAAACCCACGCTCGTCTTTTTCTTCGATGAAGCGCACCTTCTTTTCGATGACGCGCCCAAGGCCCTGCAGGACAAAATCGAGCAGGTCGTGCGCCTCATCCGGTCGAAAGGCGTCGGCGTTTATTTCGTTACCCAGAACCCGATCGACATCCCTGAAGAAGTTGCAGGGCAATTGGGCAACCGCGTACAGCACGCTTTGCGCGCTTTCACGAAACGCGACCAGCGCGCGATCAAGGCGGCGGCGGAAACCTTCCGCATCAACCCCGATCTTGATGTGGAAGAGGCGATCACTGAGCTGAAAGTGGGCGAGGCGCTTGTCTCGACCCTCGACGAAGAGGGCGCGCCCACGATTGTCCAGCGCACGCTTATCAAACCGCCGCGCTCTCGCCTTGGTCCGGTCACTGCAAAAGAGCGCGCCATTATCCAGTCGGTGAGCCCGTTCGACGGCAAGTATGACAATATTGTCGACCGCGAGAGCGCCGAAGAAGTCCTCGCGCAAAAGGCAGCGGATGCGGTGGAAACGGCCAAAGAGGTCGAGGAAAAGGGCGAGAAAGAGGTCGCCAAACGCTCGCGCAAGAGCACGTCCATCTGGGAAAAAGCCATATCGCGCGGCGCCAAGGTTGCAGCAGGCGGTGTCGCTGGCGTTGCAGCCTCCACCATTCTTGGCAAGAAATCGCGCGCCAATCCGGTGGCTTCGGGAATAACCTCGGCGGCAGGCTCTCTCGCAACAGATCTTGCAGGACCGATTGCCGGACGATTTGTGCGCAATCTCATTGGTGGTTTGATGCGGTGAGGCGGGCGCTTGCCAGCCTCGCGATGCTTGTCCTTGCCGCGTGTTCGGCGGCGGGAACCAGCGGCGAGGCGCGCCAGCTCGT
This sequence comes from Qipengyuania sp. S6317L1, assembly GCF_023015615.1. GTDB lineage: Bacteria > Pseudomonadota > Alphaproteobacteria > Sphingomonadales > Sphingomonadaceae > Erythrobacter. The sequence continues at coordinate 1,286,656 of NZ_JALKAJ010000002.1, forward strand.
TAGCCCCGCAACTGCCACAACTCCCGCGATGCCCATAACGCCTGCGACGGTCGTGGTCGCCTTTGACAGCGAGAACATCACCCCGCTGATCGTCGAAGGCCTCGCCGACCGTTCCACGGGCCGCAAGGTAGAAGCCAATGATCCGGTGCGCATCGCCAGCATTTCCAAGCTTGTCATGGCGCTTGCCACCATGCGTCTTGCTGAAGAGGGTGTGGTCGATCTCGATGCCGACGTGTCGCAATATCTCGGCCATAAGGTGCGCTCCCCCGGCTTTCCCGACACACCTGTCACGCTGCGGCAACTGCTCGGGCATCGTTCCGGTCTGAGGGATAGCGCCGGCTATGTGATACCACTTGGCGAAAACCTTGAAGACAAGCTTCGGGATCCGGCCAGTTGGTATGCCGACGCCCCTCCCGGAAGGGCGCCTTTCGCCTACTCCAATTTGGGCTCACCTGTCGTCGCCAGCGTGATCGAGGCAGCCATTGGCGAGCATTTTGACGCGCTGCTCGAACGGTTGGTGTTTGCGCCATTGGGGGTGCAAGGATGTGCCAATTGGATTGGTTGCTCGGCTGAAATGGCGGCGCGTGCGGTCACGCTTTACCGCGATACAGGAGAGGTCGCGCGCGATGATGCAGCCGACCTGCCGCCCAACTGCACGATCCCCGTCACGCAAAAGGTCGAATGTTCGCTCGAAACTTACGTGCCCGGCTCCAATGCGAGCGTTTTCAGCCCGCAAGGCGGCGTGCGCATCGGCATGATGGACCTGGCAAGGATCGGACAGGCCCTTCTGGATGAGAGTGACGGGCTTGTTTCGCGAGCATCACTTCAAGCCATGTTAGCCTCCGCCGCCCCGCGGATCGAAGGGCAGGAGTTTTTCTGCGGCTACGGCCTTCATCTTCAAGCGATCGAGACGCCGGGGCGAACATGCGCGGACGCGCTCTTCAAGGATGGTATCACCCGCTATGGCCATGCGGGCGAGGCTTACGGCCTTCGCTCCGGCCTGTGGTTTGACCCTCAAGGCGGGACGGGCATCGCCTATTTCACATCTGCCGTTCCACCGCGTCAAAGCGCAGAGGACGAGGGTGGATTTGACGAAAGGGAGATCGCGCTTATCGCGCGCGCTCAGGCGTTAATTGCTGAGCGGTAAGCGGATTTCGGCGCGCAGTCCTGAGCTTTCGGGGTTTCCCTCGGCGCGGTTGGCCAGAACAAGCTGGCCGCCATGCGCCTTGGCAATTGCCTGTGCCAAAGTAAGGCCCAGCCCCGCGCCCCCCGTTGATCGGTTGCGCGAAGCCTCGCCGCGCGCAAATGGCTCCAGCATTGCGCCAAGCTCCCCCTCGGGAATGCCCGGCCCATCGTCTTCCACCCGCAAAATCGCATGGGTTTCGCCGCGCACTACCGACACTTTCGCGGGCCCTGCATAGCGCAGACTATTGCTAACAAGGTTGCGCAGCGCGCGCTTGATCCATGTGATCTGGACATTGGCAACGAGGCGCTGGGGCGCTGTTATGGTGACGGTTTCGCCCATATCCTCAAACTCTTCGACCACTCCGCTTGCCAGAGCGCCAAGGTCGACCGGCTCGGTTTCAAGCGCGTTTTTGCGGCCCAGCCTTGCAAGAGTGAGAATGTCGTCAAGCGTTGCGGTGATGTCCTCGATCGAGGCTGCCATCTTTGCTCTCTGTGCATCGTCCGAAACGCTTTCAATGCGCACCCGCAGCGCGGCGAGCGGCGTTTTGAGATCATGGCCGATCGCACCCAGCATAACGTCCTTTTCATCGAGCAAAGCCGCAATGCGCGCTTCCATTGCGTTGTGGGCCGCGATCAATTGGCGCGTGTCCTTGGGGCCTTTTTCAGGCAGTTCGACGACATTTTCCGGATCGCGTGCAAATTCCTCAACCCGGCCCCTGAGCATGGCCAGCGGGCCGGTGATCCGCCTCAGCACAAAGAAGAGGACAACAAGCAGCAGCGCGAAGGTGACAAGCGCTGGCACAGCGACCACGCCCAGCGCCCCTTGCGCGCGCGGTGGCATCAGGAGCCGCGCGCTTTCCCATTGAGCGCCTTCCTCGCGCTGAATGCTGGCGATGAGCAATTTGCGTTCACGCCATTCCTGACTGGCAGCAAGGCGCGGGCGGCGTTCGGCAATGCGCGCAAGCAGCGGATCATCCCCGGCCTCGATCATCACGAGTGAAAGTGCATTGGGCACAATTCCCTCGTTCGCCAACACTTCGCCAAGGCGTTCTGTCAGATCATCGCGGATCGCCATGTCGACTGATGCCAACGGGCGGTCCTGCGTGATATCGTAGCGCAGCGCCCTGGGCAGGCGATCACGTGCAAATTGCTCTGCTTCCGGCCCGCCCGCTTCGCGCAAAGCGCGGCGTTGGTCGCGAAATCGCTGTCTGTCATCGCGCCGATCAAAACTGTCATCTGCCCGCACCCCGCGTTCTGCGCCATTGATCAGGCGAAAGGCGAGAGTGGTGACCGCGGCCGCTTCGCGCCGGTCTTCGCTGGCGCGAACCAGAAGCGCGACGGATATCGCCTGCGCCACCAGAAGTGCGAGCGCCACGCTGAACATGACTTGCCCGAACAGGCTTGAGGGGAGAAGCCTTCTCACGAAATGGCGGACTGCTGGGGTGGAGGAATGCGTTTGACGTTGGCGGCAAATTGGTATCCGCCGCCGCGCACCGTTATAATGAGCCGCGGATCGCTTGTATCAGCTTCGATCTTGCGGCGCAGGCGGCTGACCTGATTATCGACGGCGCGGTCAAACAATTGCGCCTCGCGCCCTTGCACGAGGTCCAGCAGGAGGTCGCGGTCCAGAACCTTGCGCGGGGCATCGAGAAAGGAGCGCAAAAGGCGATATTCTGCCGTTGAGATCGGTACGGTGACACCGTCGGGATCGGTCAATTTGCGCTTGAGCGGATCGAGCAGCCACCCTTCAAATTCGTAAAGCCAGTTTTCCATCTGCTCGGTCGGGGTGGCGTTACGCTCAACCCGGCGCAGAACGGTGCGAATACGTGCGACGAGTTCGCGCGGCTCGAAGGGTTTGAGAACGTAATCATCCGCACCAAGCTCCAGCCCGATGATGCGGTCCATCGCTTCTGTTTTGGCGGTCAGAAAAATGACGGGGATCCCGCGCGCTTCGACCAGGTGTCGGCATAGCGAAAGGCCGTCCTCACCCGGCATCATAATGTCGAGAAGGACAATATCGGGTTGCAGGCTCGTGAGTTCTGAGCGCGCAGCGGCCGCGCTTTGCGCTTCGGTCACGGCAAAACCCTGGCCAACGAGATACTCCGCCAATGGCTCGCGCAAGCTGGCTTCGTCATCGACGAGGAGAATGTGGGTGTGTGGTTCGCTCATAGTGGTTCTGGAAGCATGAAAGGAGTGGGCCCGGTGCGCAAGCCTCTTGGGAGGGTGCGTCACCGGGCCGGTGGTGTGATCTGGCAGCTTGGGTCAGGGAGAGGGGGGACCCTGCACGGCCAGACCACGTTGGGCTTGGTTGGCGTTAAAGTGAAGAACGCTGTGAGCGGCGCTCTTCGCGACGTTCCTTGCGCTCGGCCTTGGCCGCTTCGCGTTCGGCCTGGCTGATTGTGCCATTGCCGTCGGTGTCGATCCGGGCAAAACGGGCCTCCACGCCTGCGTCAAATTCAGCCTTGCTGATCATTTGATCGCCATTGGTGTCAGCGCGTTGCAGCATACGGGCCATGCGGTCACCGCGTTTGCCCCGGTGTCCAGCCTGTCCGGCTTTGCCGCGTCGCATTTCGCCGCGCTCAGCCCGGCGTTCCTGCCGCGCCTCACGGCCAGCGAGCATTTCAGCCTCGGAAAGGCCGCCGCTGCCATCGGTGTCGAGGCGTTCGAACATACGCGCCTGACGCTCTGCAGAGCGGGCTTTGCGCTCAACAGCGCGGGCTTCGCGCGCCGCAGTCATTTCGGCCACGGTCACTTCGCCATCGCCATTGGCATCGGTTTCGGCAAAGCGGGCTTGGCCGCGTGCCTTGCGATCATCTTGGGTCAATTGGCCGTCGCCATTGGCGTCCATGCGGGCAAAGCGTTCGCTGGCTTGCGCTTTGGCCTCTGCCAGGGTGATTTCGCCATCGCCATTGGTGTCGGCTTTGCCAAAACCGCGCTCGCCCGATTGGGCATAGGCGAAGCCTGCACTGCCAAGGGCGACAGCGGTTGCGGCAGCGGTGAGAGAGAGTGTGAACTTACGCATGAGGGGTCCTTTCAGGAGGTCTATTCTTCTAGCGTGAATTGCAGCAAAGACGCCGAAAGAGCATGGCAATCGCGGGGTCGTTGGGGGTTGATGGCCGGCCCTTGGCTCAAGAGCTTTGCCGCAACTCACGAGACCCTTTCTAGGGCATGCATGTCGCAGGAGTATGCCGAAGGACTGGCACTTTGTCGCAGTTTGTATCAGGCAGGCGCCTGCGTTCACACAGCTGCAAGATTAACGCAAAAATTGCCCCTATCGCGGACGATGCGCGGTGCCTTCGCCTGCGGTAATAAAGATCGCGGTCGCGCTCTCTTCGACATCGGCAATGTGCCACACGCCGCGCGGATTGATTGCAAATTCACCCGGTCCAAGCGTCACTGTCTTGCGGGTTCCGTCAGGAAACTCCTGCGTTAAATCCATCGCACCGGCCGTGCAGATCACGACCTCTTCCCCCTTGGGGTGCATTTCCCAGCTGGGCCAACTTTCGGTGAAGGTGTGCTGTGAGACGAGGCGGCCTTCTGCGCCATCCCCGCCATGACGCATGCCATAACCCTCGTACCACTCTATTCCGTCAAAAGGCGGCTGGGGCACGGCGGTCGCGCCGAGCCCCAGATGAAGGAATGTTTCGGCCAGTTTGGGCGCGCTCATTGGGCCCTCCTCATGATTGGGGCGGCGTCATGCAGAAGACGTTCAACTTGTTGCCATCGAGATCGCGGAAGTAACCGGCGTAAAAGCCGTCTTCGCCGCGCGGGCCCGGCTCGCCCTCGTCCTTCGCGCCATTTTCCATGGCAACCTCGTACACCGCCTTCACCTTTTCGGGGCTGTCCACCATCAAAGCGACCATCGTGCCATTGCCAACGCTCGCCGCTTCGCCGTCGAACGGCTTGGTCGCAGCAATGCCGGCGGTGCCGTCTTCAAAGCTGCCCCAGGCGATAAACTCGCCCTCTTCCATCATGCGGCCATAACCCATCGCGCCTGCCACCTTGTCGTAAAAGCCAGCCGCGCGCGGCAAGTCGTTTGTGCCCAGTGTTACATAGCCGATCATGTGCGTTCTCCCTTAACCGTGAGCCGCGAATTGCGACTCGGAACAGGTGGAACATTAGTGGAACATCAGTATTTGCGCAATTAGGTTCAAAGCGGCTGCGTCTCGCGCTCGACCCATGCCAGATCCTCGCCATCAAGCTGCGGCGCGAGCAGTGCGCGGACCTTTGCGTGATAGTCATCGACCCATGCGATCTCGCTTTTTGTCAGAAGATCCTTGTCAATCAAACGGCGGTCGAGCGGGACCCACGTGAGGCAGTCAAAGCCGAGATAGCGTCCTTCTGCGCCCTCGATCTCGCGCTCTAAGGTCAGGACAAGGTTCTCGATACGGATGCCGAAAGCGTCCGGCTTGTAATAGCCCGGTTCGTTCGAGAAGATCATGCCAGCGTGAATTTCCTGAGAGGTGCCGGCTTGTCCGCCGGAAGGCTTGGCGATGCGCTGTGGCCCTTCGTGGACGGAGAGGAAACTGCCAACGCCGTGGCCTGTGCCGTGGGCGTAATCGACGCCCGCTTCCCACAGATATTGCCGCGCAAGCACATCCAGTTGGCCGCCGTTTGTGCCTTGCGGGAAGACCGCGCGATCGATTTGGATGTGGCCCTTGAGAACGCGGGTGAAACGGTCGCGCATTTCTGCGGTCGGGGCGCTTCCTTCCGGCGTGTCGATCCAGATCGTGCGGGTGATGTCGGTGGTGCCGTCTTCATACTGACCGCCGGAATCCACCAGATAGATCGAGCCGGGGGGCACGGGGATGTTGCTGTCTTCGTCCACCTTGTAGTGGGGAAGCGCCGCGTGCCCTGCGGCAGCAGAGATGCTGGGGAATGAAAGGTCGCGCAATGGGCCTGCCTCGCGCCGGAAGCTTTCGAGTTTCGCCGCAGCGGACAGTTCATCGACCGTGCCCTTGGGGGCGGTGACTTCCATCCAGTGCAAGAAGCGCGCAACCGCCGCGCCATCGCGGGCCTGTGCATCGCGGTGGCCCTGCACCTCGACCGGGTTCTTGATCGCCTTGGGCAGGATCGTTGGGTCCTGGCGGAATGTGAAATTGGCCCCGCCTGCCCGTAACCCTTGCGCAATGCCGACCACGCCATAATCGGGGTCAAGGCTGACGCGCTTGCCTGAAAATTCGCCCAATGCGTTCGTAAATTCGGAGCGGTCGCGGATGGTGACGGCATTGCCCAAATGCTGGGTCAGTTCAGGTGTCACTTTTTCGGGCGCGATGAAAAGCTCTGCGGTTCCGTCCTTATGCGCGATCACATAGGAGAGCGCGACGGGCGTGTTGCTGACATCAGACCCGCGGATATTGAGCAGCCATGCAATCGAATCGAGCGCGGTAATGACGGTTGCTTCCAGCCCCTTTGCGCTCAACCAGTCAGCGACCTCTGCGCGTTTTTCGGCTGAGCCGCGTCCGGTCAATTCGTCAGGCTGGATAATCGCAGCGGCGTCGGAAGGGGCGGGCTGGTCCGACCATACTGCATCGAGTGGGTTGCTGTCGGCAGGAACCATGGTGACCCCTGAACCCTCAAGCGCGTCTTCCTGCGCCTCAACCCAGCCCCATGTATGAAGCCACGGATCGTAAGCGATATTTGCACCGTCCTCACACACGCTGCCAAGCCAATCGCTCAAGCTGTCGCCGGGAACAGAACGATATTCGAACAGGTTGCCGTCCACCTGATCGCGCACTTGCACGGTGTAGCGCCCGTCGACGAATATCGCTGCATGGGTAAGCGTTACGCAGGCAAAACCGGCCGATCCGCCAAAGCCGGTGAGCCATTTAAGGCGCTGCGCGTAATCGCCCACATATTCACTCATATGTTCATCGGAGATCGGAATGACGAAGCCATCAAGCTTGCGCCGTTTCAATTCCTCACGCAGGGCTTTGAGGCGCGCTTCGTGGGTCTGCATCAGCATGGGGTCGGCTCCTGTTCGGTCGGCGGGGTCTTGTTCCGCACTGGTGTCTCATTACAAGCGTCCTACATAGGCCCGAGGCCCGCCGCTTTCCAGCGAAGCCTTCGCCGTCACTTGGAGAACCCCATGTCGCAATCCCTGCGAACAGTCCTTACATCCGCTGCGGCCTGCGCCCTAGTCGCCGCGGGTCCTGCCTTTGCCAACACACACAAGGATGAGCGCTCAGTGCCAGAAAACACAGCTGCCACTCCCCCCGTCGCCGAAAAACGCGAGCACACATACACCCATCACGGGATCACGATTTCAGACCCCTATGACTGGCTCTATGACAAATCCTATCCCACCATCGATGACGAGGACGTGCTCGATTATGTGAAAGCCGAAAACGCCTATTTCGAGGCGAAGATGGCGGGGCAGAAGGATCTGACCGAGGCGCTCTTCACCGAAATGCGTGGCCGGATCAAAGAGGACGATTCCACCGTCCCGCAGCGCAACGGCGACTATCTTTACTGGTCCGAGTTCGAAGAGGGCTCCCAATATCGCAAGCACTATCGCAAACCAGTGGATGCGCCCGAGGACGCCGAACCGCAGCTGATCCTTGACCAGAACGAACTGGCTGAAGGGCTCGAGTATTTCCGCCTTGGCGCAATGAGCGTCAGCCGGAACGGGCGCTATCTAGCCTATTCGACCGACACCAACGGGTCGGAGCGTTACACCGCGCGGATCAAGGATCTGGAGACGGGCGACCATCTCGATGACGAGCTTACCGAGTTGCGCGGCGGGATCACCTGGGTCGCGAATGACACGGGGCTGGTTTACACGCCTTCCACCGAAGAATGGCGCAGCCTTGAAATCAAGCTGCACACCATTGGCGAGCCAACGACAAGCGATGTGACGCTCTACCTTGAAGAGGACCAGAGCTTCAGCGTTGGCGCAGGGCTCAGCGCACAAAAAGACTATCTCATCATTGCGAGCGGCGACAATGAGACAAGCGAGGTGCGCTTTGTTTCTGCCGACAACCCCACCGGTGAACTGACGCTTATCAAACCGCGCGAAAAGGGTGTCGAATACAATGTCGATATCCGTGAGGGCGAACTGTGGGTATGGACCAATGACGACCATATCAATTTTCGCCTCGCCAAAGCTGATCTTGCATCGCCTGCGACATGGGAGACGGTCATTGCGGGCTCGAACGATTTTTACCTCACCGATTTCGAGCTGTTCGAAGGCTTCCTGGTCACCGAAGGGCGTTTGAACGGCCTCGATCAGGTGCAGATCCGCCGTTATGACGCGCCGCTGGAGATCGAGCCGATCAGCTTTCCCGAGGCAAGCTATGATGCAGGCCTCGCCTACAACCCCGAATATGACCAGACGGTGCTGCGTCTTTCCTATGAAAGCATGGTCACGCCCGATACGGTCTATGACTACGATGTGGCGGCAAAGACGCTCACCACGCTGAAGACCCAGGAAATCCCGAGCGGCTATGACGCCGACCTCTACACCACTGAGCGTGTCGAAGTGGAAGCGCGCGATGGCACCATGGTTCCGGTCAGCATTGTGATGCGCAAGGACCGCGAGGAAATTCTCGCGAAGGCCGGCATCGAGGGTCCCGGGCCGCTGCATCTCTATGCTTACGGCGCTTATGGCTATGCCGTGCCGCCGGGCTTTTCGACCACGCGCCTTTCGCTCGTGGATCGCGGCTTTGCCTATGCCATTGCACATATCAGAGGCGGTGATGATTTGGGGCGGCGCTGGTATTTGGCTGGCAAGATGTTCGAGCGCACCAACACTTTCAACGACTTCGTCGATGCAGGGCGCGGACTGATCGCCAAAGGCTACACCGCCGAGGGGATGGTCACAGCTTCCGGCGGTTCGGCAGGCGGCGAATTGATGGGCGCGATCATCAATCAGGACCCTGCGCAATATGGCGCAATCGTGAGCCATGTGCCCTTCGTCGATGTGCTGAACACCATGCTCAACGAAGACCTGCCGCTCACGCCAGGCGAATGGCAGGAATGGGGCAATCCGATCACGAGCAAAGAGAGCTTTGCCTATATCCTTTCCTATTCGCCATACGATCAGGTGAAGGCACAGGATTACCCGCCCATGCTGGTCACCGCCGGTCTCAACGATCCGCGCGTCACCTATTGGGAACCTGCCAAGTGGGTCGCCAAGCTGCGCGACACCAAGACCGATGACAATCTGCTGCTCATGAAGACCAACATGGGTGCAGGCCACGGCGGTCAGTCGGGCCGGTGGAATGCCTTGAAGGAAACGGCCGAAGAATACGCCTTTATCCTTTGGCAGATGGGAATGACCGACGGCGCAAAATAGAAAATCGACCGGCCGCACAATGGTTCACAAGACAAAGAGCTTGGCATTATTTGCGAGCGTGCTGGCATTGCTTGCAGGGGTCACCTGGTATTTTGGCTCTCCCTATTATGCGCTTGCGCAATTCGACAGATCAAAAGATGACCTCCAAGGCATCAAAGAACTGTATGATCGCAAGGACCTGCGCAAAGGATTTGAGCGTCAGACAGGACCGGAGTTCGGGGCGCTGCCTCCGCCTCTTACAGCGGATAGCATTCTTGACGCCCTCGTCGCTCCAGAGGCGGTCCGGCTTTTGGTGATCGAACCCTATGGCGAATGGCAATTTGCAGCCGCTGATGGTCTTGACCCCGAAATCAAGCGACAAATGGGTTGGGATGAACACGATGACCCCTCCATGCCGCGGATCCTTGACACCACATCAAGCTGGAATATTGATCGGCAAGGTTATTCTGCGTTCATTGCGCGTCCAGCGGATAGCGATGGCGGGCATAGCTATCATTTCCGACGCGAGGGGTTTTCTTGGCGACTGCACACGATTGATCTATCGGAAGAGCTTCGATGACCCACCGCTTCACCAAAACCTTCACAGCCGAGCCTCATCACATTGATGAGCTCGGCCATGTGAACAATTCGGTCTGGGTTCAGTGGGTACAGGATATGGCGACCTCGCATTGGTCTGCGGTCGCTGATCCGCTCCACCAAGAACAATACTTCTGGGTCGTGATCCGCCACGAGATCGACTATCGCGGCAATATTGCAGAAGGCGAAAGCGCGACGGGCACGACCTGTATTCCGGACGATGCCAAGGGCGCAAAGTCGGTGCGCGTGGTCGAGTTTACCGATGCGCAAGGAAAGCAGTTGGTGAGCGCAAAAACCACATGGGCGATGCTCGACAGGGAAAGCGGACGTCTTGCTCGCGTGCGGCCCGAAGTGCTTGCACCCTTTCGTCAAGGCGATTGAGCCGCCGCGCTGTTCAAAATCGAACACCCCGGTTGGAAAAGCGCCAGGCCAAACGGTCTGGCAAAAGCGCCAGCTTAGGCAGCCACGTGGCCCCTGCTTGCGCTGTTCTGTTCGGCTGGCGCCGGTTCCCCGCCTAACATTGTCAGCCGCTCAAAACAGGTGCGATCCCGGCCCGCGGCCTTGGCATTTCGAAGCAACTGAGCGGCGCGTTCATAAAGCTCTTCGAAGCTGGACGCTTCAAAGCCCACGTCCGGAAATTCGATAAGCCCCATGCTCGCGGTCACCGGCTCCTCCAGGGCTGGAACGGCGCGCGCAATTTTCATGGGCAGTTTCTTTCGCAAGGCTTCTGCGCGGTAATAGGCATCGACCCCGCTAAGCAGGACGACGAATTCCTCCGCGCCATGTCGGATGGTCAGATAGTCGCGCCCTTCGCCGCCCTTGAGCGCATGGCCGCAAGCGGCCAGCACTTCGTCACCGACCTCACGACCGTGCCGGTCGTTGACCGCCTTGAAATTGTCGAGATCGATAAGCGCGAAAGTCTCGAACCCTTGCGCGCGCAAGGTCTCGAAACGCTCTTCAACCACATGGCGGTTCAAAAGCCCGGTGAGCGCATCGCGTTCGGATGAGACTTCCATCCCAGCGACCTTGTCGCGAACAGCATCGCGTTCACGGTGCACCGCCCAAAGCCGCCAGGCGACTGCCACCATAACGCCAATCGCAAGCAGAGTGATGAGAATAAAATAAAACTGCGGCGACGTCGCAGAAGTCGCCGGTCCCCCCAAGCTGGCCTTTGCCTGTGCGGGAAAGGCCAGAAATCCATTAACCAGCAAGGCAGTTGCCAGGCCGACTGGATTGAAAAAATGTCCCCATTGCATGGGCTTGCTATAGCCGAGCACTAGTTACTAGGCTCTTAAGTAGAAATAATAGGATTCAGACAGGCTATGCCTAAAAGTAAAACAGTGTAATATTTACAAGCCCGGACGGGATTAGTTGACCAGACTAATTACTGCTTCGTGTCCGCCTCGCGCCGTTTCTTCAGGATCGCCTCGGTGCGGGCAAAGTCGCCAGGATTGTCGACATCAATCGGCGCATCGGCAAATGGCATGCGCACCACCTTCACCTTAACGCCCCAGCGTTTGGCGAGATGCGCGGCCATGCCGTCAATCGTCGCGAGGGCGAATTTATACATCAGCATGAAGCGAAGCCCGAAAGCTTTCAGGATGCGCCGAGGCTGCTTTCCGAACTGGCCGCCTGTCTCGAACACCTTGGCAGCGGCAACCGCATCGGCGGAAGTGGCGGCGTAGAGATTGCAGCTCGACCACCCGCCGTCTTTCAATTCATGGAAAGCGCGTTTTCCGTCCGGATAGGCTTCGAGAATGGTCGATGCAGGTGTCATCGCGACCGCAACCTGAGCGCCAGAGCCAAGCGTTTCGGCGCAGAAATGGTCGAACATTTCCGAGGTGTGAAGCGCATTGTCGCCGGTTGAAACAACCAGCGGATAGGCGTCGGGTATGCTGTTTGCAGCGGTTTCGATGCTGGCAAACAGGTTTTCGCCCGCAGGCACGAATTTAAGGCGGCCTTCTTCCATCATCGCATCGAGATAAGGCACGCTGCGCATCAAATCTTCGCTTTCGATCGAGACGTAGATGTTGCCTGCATGGGCACTTTCGGCAATCTCGCGCACGACCCGCGCAAGCATCACTTCGCCATCGAGTTCGACGAGGCATTTGTGGCTTACATTCTGAAGCCTGGCGACCGCGTCCTGTGGCCCCGCGCGGCTTGCGGCGAGGATGAGAGCGGTGACTTTCCCCTGGCCAGAAGGGCTTTGGTCGGAAGTGGCGGTCATTTTTTACCTGCTGACAAGGACTGGGATTGCACCGAGCGCATCAATTGGCGCGCTGGCTTGGTGGGGTCAAGGTTTGTGAGCTGTGCAAGCAAACTCTCCGGTGCAAAGCCCCCTTTCGATTGGCATGCCGATGCAAGACACGTTTCAAGCTTCTGCCACAATTGCGCATCGGACATGGGATGCGCCTTGCTTCCCACGGGCATTTCGTGGTGACTTTCAAACGAACGCCCGTCCTTTAGTTTCATGTGCACCTGTGTGGGAAATTCGCTTTCGAGCTTTTCGACGTAATCCTTGGTGATCAAGGGCATAAGGGCACGCACCTCGGCGCGCTGGATCGCTTCGTGCTCGTAATCGCCAAGACCGACATCGCCGGAATGAAGTGCTGCGGCGAGACTGTATTCAAGGCTGAACTTCGCCTCGGCGGGGGTTTGCGGGTTCTCGTGCATCAGATTGCGCAGGTGCGCGGCAGGCGCGCGAATGTGCACACCTTCGACCATTTCGGCTGTGACGCTGTGCTCTTTCATCAACCCGATGACACCGTCGAGCGCGCGGTGCAGGCTCCCGCAGTTGGGGAAGCGTTTGATCTTGAGGCCGTGTTCAAGGATGTGCAGCGGCTCCCCCACACTGGCTGTGTCAAACCGCATGGTCTGGCCGTGTTCAGCCTTGCCTTGCATCGCGGCGGCGAGGTCTTCGACGTCCTGTCCCACCATGAGCGTGCGAAGCCCCGTGGGCCCTTCGAGCGTGTCACTTCCAGCGGTCACACCGCCCTGCGCCATAAGTGCAGCCTGCACCCCGCCGCTTGCAGCGAACCCTGCATGAATGGGCTTGGTGTCGGAGCCAAACTGGCTCATAAAACCGCCCGCTAGACTGGTGGAAAGCGAGATTGCGTGGGCTGCTTTTTGCGCATCAAGACGAAGGAGCCGCGCGCATCCGGCAGCAGCGCCAATCGCGCCCAACGTGCCGGTTGCATGCCAGCCCCGGCTGCGGTGAAACGGGTTCACCGCTTGACCCACTAGGCCCATGATTTGCAGGCCGACGATATAACCGTCAAACACATCGCCAAGGCTCGCATCTTCCGCCTCGGCCAGCGCGAGCAATGCCGGAATAAGCACAGCCGACGCATGGGCTTTTGCAGGGTCGAAATTATCATCGAAGTCGAGCGCGTGGGCGCAAGCGCCGTTGAAAAGGGCCGCGGTGGGCGCGGACAGTGTCTGCGCTTGGGCCACCGCTGTTGCACGGCCACTCCCCCAGTTTCTCACCACCGGCCAAAGCTTCGATGGCGCGCTGTCCGCAGCTCCCGGCACCATGCAGGCGACCGTGTCGATCAACGAACGCCTTGCGATATGCAGCGCATCCTCGGGCCAATCGCGCGGGGCGAGGGCCACCCAATTGGCATAGGCTAGGAGCGCAGGCGACGTTACGGAATCGGGCATAGATAAAGCCCTTTAGATCGGATTTCCGTCTTGGTCGCGGAAAATCTCGCGGCGGCCCACGTGGTTGGCAGGACCCACCAGCCCCTCGCTCTCCATGCGCTCGATCCATTTGGCAGCCGTGTTGTAACCAACGCCCATCTGACGTTGCAGCCATGAACCGGACGCTTTCTGGTTTTCGATCACGATCTGGCAGGCTTGGCGATATTTGCGCTCATCCGGATTGTCGGATGCGGTGAAATCGTCCTCGAAATTGAGGCCGCCTCCATCTTCGGGCTCTTCGGTGACGGCATCGACATATTCCGGCGCGCCTTGCGCCCGCCAGAAATCGGCCACCGCCTCGACCTCGTCATCGCTGACAAATGGCCCGTGCACGCGCACCGTGGCGCCGGTGTTAGGCTTGTAGAGCATATCGCCCTTGCCAAGCAGCTGTTCCGAACCCTGCTCACCCAGAATGGTGCGGCTGTCGATGCGGCTCGTCACCTTGAAGCTGATGCGGGTGGGCAGGTTGGCCTTGATAACGCCGGTGATGACATCAACCGATGGTCGCTGCGTTGCCATGATGAGGTGGATGCCGGCCGCGCGCGATTTTTGGGAAAGGCGCTGGATCAGGATCTCGATCTCCTTGCCCACGGTGACCATAAGGTCGGCAAGCTCGTCCACGATGAGGACGATCTGGGGCAGGGGCTCGTAATCGAGCTGTTCTTCTTCGTAGAGCTGCTCGCCCGTGTCCGGGTCGAACCCGGTCTGCACACGGCGGCCCAGCGGTTTGCCCTTGGCGGCTGCGGCGCGGACCTTTTCGTTGAAGCCCGACAGGTTTCTGGAGTTGATCGAGCTCATCATCCGATACCGGCGCTCCATCTCCTCGACCGCCCATTTGAGAGCCCGCACCGATTTGTGCGGCTCTGTCACCACGGGCGAAAGGAGGTGCGGGATATCATCGTAGGTTTTGAGTTCGAGCACCTTGGGATCGATCAGGATGAGGCGGCATTCCTCCGGCGTGAAGCGGTAGAGCAGCGACATGAGAATACAGTTGAGGCCGACCGATTTACCCGAACCGGTTGTCCCTGCGACGAGCAGGTGAGGCATGGCGGCAAGGTCCGCGACGATCGGCTCGCCCGCGATATCCTTGCCCAGAATGATCGGCAGCGCGCCCTTGCTATCGGCAAAGTCGGCGCAGGCGGCGAGTTCTTTCAGGGCCACCATCTGGCGATCCTTGTTGGGAAGCTCGATACCCATGACCGTCTTGCCGGGAATAGGCGACACGCGTGCGGAAATCGCGCTCATATTGCGGGCGATGTCTTCGGCAAGGCCAATGACGCGGCTCGCCTTGATGCCGGGCGCTGGTTCCAATTCGTACATGGTGACCACCGGGCCGGTGCGAACCGCGGTGATTTCACCCTTCACGTTGAAATCGTCGAGCACATTTTCGAGAAGCCGCGCGTTGCGTTCAAGCGCAAGCTTGTCGAGCTTGGGTGCGTTGTCCTCCGGCGCGTCGGCGAGAAGATCAAGGCTCGGCAATTCGAAGTTTGCGAACATATCGCGCTGGTTCTTCTTGGTTGCCGGATTGGCGCGCTTGGGCGGAGCAGACGGGTCGCTGATTTCGGGCGATCGGCGCGGGGCCGGCTCGTCCTTGGGTTCGACCTTGGATTGACGACGCGACTTGGACGCAGGCGCTGCGATGGCATCGTCTTCATCGACAAATGCAAGTGCGGGCTCTTTCGCCCCGCCAAAGGGCAAGCGCGCCATGATTGCACCTGCGACAGAGGAGTTTCCGACGAAATCGGGCAGGGTCATGAGCGCGCGCCAGTCGATGGCGAAAATACGGGTCAACAAGATTGTGCCGCCTGCCAGGCATAGCAACGCTGCGACAAGTGTGACCCAGCCCGATGCGCTTTCGCCAAAGCGCGAGGCCACCGCCTCAATCGCGCCTGCACCCAGCAAACCCGAGACACCGCCCAATTGCGCCGGAAGCGATCCCGCTGATGTCTCAAAGGCAAGCGCCATGACTGTGCCCAACAGCACCATCGCGATCAGCAAAAGCCCAGTGGGAAGCCACCAGCGGGTGCGCTCTCCCTCTTCGGTGTCGAGTTCCACCGCGCGCCACAATTTTCGCGCCGAAATATAAAGCAGGGGCAGGAGCAATACGCCCGGAAGCCCAAACGCAAACAGCACGCGGTCCGCTGCCCATGCACCCCAGCTTCCCATCCAGTTGCTCACCTGCGAAGGGTCGGCGGCGGTCGATGGGCTGGGGTCGGTTTGCGTGTAGCTGGCAAGGGCAAGCGCCAGAAACGCCATGCCAAGCAAAAGCACACCGGCGCCCGTCATCTGAAGCGAGCGGCGAATGCTGCGACGAAGGCCAATGCGCCAGTCTGCTTGTGTAGGCTTGCGGGTGCTCACTGCTCGGGTCGCCATTGGGCGCTCCATTGTCTGGGAATTAATGAGAACACACCATGAATCCTCCCGGGACTCCGGTCAACCCAAGAGCGTTATTTGGAAGGCCTCAAGCGCCGGCATTCGCATCCGCTCATTTGGCTATCCTCGCTTTGCTGCGGGCGGTGCGCCTGTCATTCGTGGCGCCCTTGCGGCCCTGCGGGCCGTTTAGCTGAGCCCGTCAATCGCGGCCCAACGCGGCCATTGGAGCGAGCGGGCGCGCGCCGCAGTCATTCCGCCAAGTGCAATAACGGGTGCAAGCGAATGCCGGGCGAGCAGGCGAAAGCGCGCAGGGCCGAGCGTCTCGCTTCCCGGGTGGGAATTGGTGGCGAACACCGGAGAGATAAGCACCGCGTCGGCCCCAAGCCGGTTTGCAAGGCCAAGCTCTTGCATATCGTGCGCGGTGGCGAGGTGAAGCAAGCCATCGCGCCGGGGCCAGAGCGAGCGCGGGCTCCCGTAAATACCGTCCGCTCCCCATTCTTTCGCCGTGATCGCGCTGTCAGAAAGGATCACCGTATGACCGAAGCCTCGCGCTGCATGGCGAAGTTTGCAAAATCGCTCCCAACGCGCCGGACCGGGCAGGTGATAGTGGCGATAGATAAACCCGCTTTGTCGCGGCAGGCTGGCCAGCGAAGCCTCAAGCGTGTCATCATTCCGCTCGTCAGAGATCAGCCAGATCAAGGGAAGAGTTGAGTTTCGCACAGCCAAGCTATAGCGGCACTCCCATGGAAAGTGCAGCCGATAAACTCGAAAGTGTTCGCGCCAACATTGCCCGCATGTGCAAGCCTGCGCGGCGCAAGCCCGAGGATGTGACCCTGATCGCGGTCAGCAAGACGCATCCTGCTGAATGCATCACGCCGCTGCTGGAAGCCGGACACCGCGTCTTTGGCGAAAACCGGGTGCAGGAAGCGGCTGGAAAGTGGCCCCGATTGCGAGAAGAATACCGTGATGTGGAGCTGCACCTGATCGGACAGCTTCAGTCGAACAAGGCGGAAGAGGCGGTGGAGTTGTTCGATTATATCCACTCGCTTGATCGACCCAGCCTGTTGAAGGCTCTGGCGAAAGCGATGGAAAAGACGGGCAGGCGCGTGCCGTGCTTTGTGCAAGTCAACATCGGGGATGAAGAGCAGAAGGGCGGGTGCCCGATTGCAGAGGTCCCACAGTTCCTCGAAAAAGTGCGCGGCGCCGACATTCCCGTTGCCGGCCTGATGTGCCTGCCGCCTTCCGATATTGAGGCAGCGCCCTTCTTTGCGTTTCTCGCAAAGCTTGCGAAGGATAACGGGGTAGAGGGCCTCTCGATGGGCATGAGCGGCGATTATGAAACCGCGGTTCAACTGGGCGCAACCCATGTGCGGGTGGGCACGGCATTGTTTGGTACGCGCGGATGAGTGAGGGCGCGCAAGCCTTCATAGATCGCTGGCGCCCGGTCCTTGAAAGCGGCGCGCTCGTCAAATTCGCTTACGGCCCGCGCGCATCGATGACTGGCAACCATTGCGAGATGGCAGACCGGCTTGTCGCCACGCTTGGCCTGAAACAGATCGGTTTCAATTGGGAGCTTCTCGACCCGAACGCCCCGGAAGGCGAACCTCGCTCTGGCATGGGCGAGTTGATGAAAGCGCTTACTCAGAATCTTGCCAACCCAAGCCAGCCCTGGCTGAGCGAGCCGCAAGCGCGTGAATGTGCAGAAGGCTTTTTCGGCTTGTTCGACACCGCCACGATGACGCTTGTCTCCAATCGTTATGACGGCCTGTGGAACCCTATCGCCGGCGGATCGACCGAGTGGGGGTTCGTCGGGTTTGACGACAAGCTGAGCGTCCTATTGCTCCTTGCTGACTAGCACCTGGATTTACTTTCGAAAGACAAAGAAAAAGGGCGCCGCCGTTGCCGACGAGCGCCCCTTTTGCGTTTGGTTTATCGAGTAAAGCTTAGAACTCGAAAAGAGCCTCAACCCCGACGTTGCGACCACGTTGCAGCGGCGAGAACGTGCCGCCAGCAGGGCGATCGGCAAACGGACGAGGCGTGCCGGTGCTCAACGGACCGCCAAATGGCAGCTGGGTGTCACCGCCCACTTGCACTTCGTCAAGCAGGTTGCGGCCATAGACCGACAGGCTGAAGCCATCGACTGGTGTGTTCCAGGTGATGTTGGCTTCGAGGTTGCTGGTGTCCTGAACAAAACCGAAGTTGTTGTCGGTGTAAGCAAACTCGTCGCGATACTGGAAGTTCACGCGGGTTACGATGTCGCTGTTGCCGAGGAACAGTTCGTGGATGAAGCCCACACCCCAGGTGAATTCGGGGACACGTGGCAGGGCAAGGTCAAGGTCTGCATCGTTGATGACGCCATCGCTCGAAATGTCGAAGAGCACTTCGTCGTAGCTTGCGTCGATGATGCCGACATTGGCCGTCACGATCAGATTGTCGTCAAGCCGCATCTGCGCTTCGCCCTCGACCCCGAGGATGGTCGCATCCGCGGTGTTGAGGATGTTCTGTACAACACCAGAGCCAGGGTCAGCGAGGTTCACTTCGCGCTGCATATCCTTAATCTTGGTGACGTAACCGGCAACGTTCAGTGTGAGCGCGCGGTCAGCGGTCTGGAATTTACCGCCGATTTCGAAGTTATCGACCTGCTCTTCGTCGAAGAACAAGGTGCCGGTCGCCGCAACAGCGCGGTCGAACACGGGTACGTTCGTGATGCGGAAGTTGTAACCGCCCGAACGGAAACCACGGGTCCAGTGACCATAAACCTGGCTGTCATTGAACTCATACTGAAGGCCGAGTTTGGGTGACAGGTTGCGGAAGCGAACGCTGTCGGTGAAACCGTTGCCTTCGGTCGGAATGAACGGGTTGGCGCCTGTCGTTGGGCAGGTTTCGCCAACTACCGAGCATTCAGGACGCGGACGCACATAAGTCACTGCGGCGTCTTTTGTTTCCTGGCTCCAGCGAAGGCCGGCGATGATCGAAAGTGCGTCGGTCACGAAGAATTGGCCATTGGCAAAAACGCCGAGCACTTCGTGATCCTGACGGCCACCACCGAAGAATTGCGGCGCATTGATGATGCGACGCGATTCGTCATAGGCAAGCGTCTGATCGAAGTAGAAACCACCAACAGTCAGATCAAACGCGCTAGTCGAAACTGCATAGCGCAGTTCGTTTGAAATCTGATCCTGATCGGTGATCGTGTCCGAATGGAACAGCGGAGCGGTGGTCGCATCGATATCTGCATCGGTTGCCGCGCTGTAATCGCGATAGCCGAAGATATTGGTCAGCGTGCCCGGACCAATGTCCCATTCTGCGGTCAGCGAGGTCGTAAGGATCTCGGTGTCGTAGAAACCGGCATTGTCGATCGCGAAATCGAAGCTGTTGCGATCAAAGATACCGCGGTTCTGGCCGTTTGGACCATCGCCATTGGAATCGAAATAGTCGACCTTACCCGTCAGCGTCAGGTCGCCAAGCCGCGCCTCAAGAGCGCCGCGAAGGATATAGGTTTCCGCCTGGCTGAAGTTTGAGTTGTCGAACAGGTTTTTGAAGTAGCCGCGGTCGTTGTTGTAATAACCAGCCACTTTGAAAAGCAGAGTGTCTTCGATGATCGGACCCGAAAGCACGCCTGATGCGGTGTAGTTTTCACCGCCACGACCACCATCGACAGGTCCGTCAACAGCGACGCGGAACTTGCCGCTCAGCTCTTCGGTCGGGCTGCTGGTGTTGAGGACAACCGCGCCGCCCGTCACGTTGCGGCCGAACAGAACGCCTTGTGGTCCGCGCAGGATTTCAACGCTTTCAAGGTCGAAGATGTCGAATACGACGCCGCCATTGATGCCGAGGTAAACCCCGTCCACGAACACGCCGACAGTCGGGTCGATCGAGGGGATGGACGAGTTGATGCCAAGACCACGGATCGAGAAGTTTGCGGTGCCGCGGCTGGTCCCGACTTGGTCGAGCGAGACGTTTGGCGCCTGGAAGGTCAGACCTTGAACGTCGCGCACCTTGAAGGCGTCGAGCGTATCGGCGTTGAAAGCCGTAATCGCGAGAGGCACGTCCTGCACGTTCTCGGGGTCTTGTGTTTTTGTGCCGGTGACAACGATGTTGCCGATCGCATCAAGAGAGCTTGTACGCTCCTGTTCTTCTTGATCGGGTGTGGCAGTTTCTTGCGCGAAGGCAGCTTGAGGGGCAAGCACCATGCCGGCGCCAAGAAGCGCCAACGCACGCAGCGAGGTAAATGAACGCATTTATTTCTCTCCCAAATAGGTTCAATTTGCGGGACCTATTTAGGCAGACGGCGGTTTTTACAAGCCCGTGCCGATGAAAAACGCTCAGAAAGCGACGAATTTTGTGACCCGGTGAAGTTTTGCAACACGTTGTAACGCAATCGGAGTGATTGCTAGGCCTGTTCAAGCTCCAGTTGCCGTTCATCGCTCGCCGCTTCGAGCAGCATTGCCTCGATCTCCGCCAATCGGTCAGTCTGCGTCACCTTGCCGCCGGTGAGGTCGGTCACGTAAAACGTATCCGCTGCGCTTTCTCCATAGGCAGTAATGTGGGCCGATTGGACAATCAGGTTGCACCGGAAAAGCGAATGCGCGAGGCGGTTGAGAAGCGCTGGGCGGTCCCTCGCGGTGACCTCGATCACAGTAAAGTGGTTCGAGGCATTGTTGTCGAAATTGACGGTCGGCGCGACCGTGAAGGTCTTGGAACGGGAATGCGGCAGGGGCCTTGCGGCGAGCTTTGGCACCAATTCGACATTGGCCAGGAGCGCATCGCGAATGGCTTGCTTCAATCGCTCGATCTGTAACGCTTCGCTAAACGGCGCAGCGTTCAGATCCTGAACAAGGAAATTGTCGATCGCATAACCGTTCATGGCGGTGTGGATGCGCGCATCGATGATGTTGGCGCCTGCCAGATGGATCCCGCCAGCGATCCGGTAAAACAGACCCGGATGGTCAGCGGCAATGACGCTGACCAAGGTGGCGCCGCGCTCTTCATCGACTTCGCAATGGATCGACAACTGGTCGTCAATTTCGCGCGCAACAGCGTATTGGACAAGGTTCTTGGCGATGATGTCTTCAGGCTCTGCGATCCAGTACGCATCGGCCAGAAGGTCGCCGACCTCGTCTGTGAGATGGCTCTTTTCGCCGAGGATCTCGCGCACCGCCTCCTTGCGCGCAGCGACCCTCTGGGCACGGCCGGTGCGCTTGTGACCCAGACGCAACCGCTCTTGCGCGGCATCATAAAGTTCACCGATCAGCTGCCCCTTCCAGCTGTTCCAGGTGCCCGGCCCCACTGCGCGAATGTCGACGCAGGTAAGGATCGAAAGATTACGTAGCCGCTCGACCGTTTTCACTTCGGCGACAAAATCCTCGATCGTCTTGGGGTCGGTAAGGTCACGCTTTTGCGCGGTCGAACTCATCAGGAGGTGTTGCAGGATAAGCCATGCGACAAGCTCTGTCTCTTTCGCATCCAGACCAAAGCGCGGGCAAAGCTTGTACGCTATCTGGGCGCCGATAACCGAGTGGTCGCCGCCGCGCCCCTTGCCGATATCATGCAGGAGCACAGCAACAAAAAGCGCGCGGCGTGAGGCGACCTTGTGAATCTGTTTGGTGGCGCGCGGGTGATCTTTTTGAAGCATGCCGCGCTCGATCTGGCTTAGCAGGCCAATGGCGCGGATCGTGTGTTCATCGACTGTGTAGTGATGATACATGTCGAACTGCATCTGTGCATTGACCCGGCCAAAATCGGGGACGAAACGGCCAAAGACGCCCGCCTCGTTCATCCACCTAAGCGCGCTTTCAGGGTCCTTGCGGCCGCACAAAAGGTCGAGGAAAAGCGCATTGGCGCGGGCATCTTTCCTGACGGTTTTGTCGATCAGCTTGGAATCGCGGTCCGCCTGGCGCATCGTGTCGGGATGCACCTCGACCCCTTCGGCCTCTGCGATCTGGAAGACTTCGATCAGACGCACAGGGTCTTCGGCAAACCAGTTGTCGCCCGGCGCCCTGATCCGCCCGCTTTCGATGCGATAACCCTTGAGGGTGCGCGGCTTGGCTTTCCATCCTGCAAAGAACCCGCTCGCCACGCTCTTCTTGCCAAAGTTGGCCTCAAGCTGTGAGAGGAAGACGCCGGTGAGGTGGCCGACCCGCTTTGCCTGCATGAAATAGTACTGCATGAAGCGCTCAACCGCGCTTTTGCCGGGGCGATCGGCAAAGTTCATCGCCTCTGCCACCTGGCGTTGCAGATCGAAGGTCAGACGGTCTTCCGCGCGTCCCGTGATCGTGTGCATATGACAGCGCACTGCGAGCAAGAAGCCCTCGGCGCGGCGGAAGCTGCGATATTCGGACTTTGTGAAAAGCCCCATTTCGACCAGTTCAGCCGCGCTCTCGACCCGGTGCATGAATTTGCCGATCCAATAAAGTGTCTGAAGGTCGCGAAGACCGCCTTTGCCGTCCTTGACGTTAGGCTCGACGACATAGCGGCTGTCGCCCATACGCTTGTGCCGGGCATCGCGCTCGTCGAGCTTCTGCGCGTGAAACTCGCGCTCCTTGCCACGCACAACATCGGCCCAGAACCGCTGGCGCAGCTCCTCGTAAATATCCTGATCGCCCCAGATCAGGCGCGCTTCGAGCAGGGCGGTGCGGATGGTGAGATCCTCTTTCGCCATGCGCATGGTGTCGCTGATCGTGCGGCTGGAATGGCCGACCTTGAGGCCCAGATCCCACAGGAGATAGAGCATCGCCTCGATCACCTGCTCGCACCAGGGCGAGCGTTTCATCGGGGTGATAAAGGCAATATCCACATCGGAATGCGGCGCCATCTCCGCTCGGCCATATCCGCCCACCGCGAGCACTGAAAGCCGCTCTGCCATGCTGCGATTGGCCACCGGAAATACATGGGTCACCACGTAATCATAGATGACCCGGACCAGTTGATCGGTCAGGAACGCAAAGCCCAGCGTGATCTCGTGGCCTGCCGATGGCTTGTCGGTCAGGCGCTGCTCAAGCTCTGCGTGCCCCGCCTCCAGAGCGCGTTTAAGTTCGGCAAGTACATGCGGGCGCGACTTGTCGCCAAATTCATCAACCAAGCTATCGACTACAGCTGTAGTCGAGCGCCTGTCAAAGATCGCGCGCTGACGGGGGACGCGGCGACTGGATGACGACCAGTAGCTCATGCGCCGCGCCCCGTCAGGCAAAAGAGACGCAGATCAGGCAGCAGTGAGCTGCTCTGTGTACTGTGCGCGCAAAAGCTTCTTGTCGATCTTCTGCGTTCCAAGGCGGGGGAGAGCTTCATCGACAACCCAGATATGCTCTTCGAGCGGAACCTTGAAGGGGGCAATGCGAGAAAGCAGGAATTCGCGAAGTTCGCCCGGTGTCATCGGACCGCTGTCTTCCTTCACATTGAAGACGCAAGCCGGCACTTCGCCCATGCGATCATCGGGCAGGCCGAAGACCGAACATTCGGCAATATCGCTGTGTGCGTAGATCGCATCCTCGACCTCGATGCAGGTGATGTTTTCACCGCCGCGAATGATGATGTCCTTCTTGCGATCGACGATGTAGAGATATTCGTCCTCGTCGATATAGCCAAGGTCGCCCGTGCGGAAGAACTGGTCGTCGGTGAAGGCCGCTTTGGTCGCCTCTTCATTGCGCCAATAGCCGCGGAAATTGGCGACGGAGCGGATGCACACCTCGCCAATGCTTCCTTGAGGCACCGGCTTGCCGTCATCATCGAGGATTGCGAGTTCGACCAGCGGACGCGAGGCACGGCCGGTTGAACCCGGCTTTGCGATATAGTTCTCGTTGAAGTTACCGCAGCCAACCGCATTCGTTTCGGTAAGGCCATAACCCAGAAGCGGGAAGCCGCCGGGAAAGGCTTTCTTGATGCGCGTGACGTGCTCAACCGGACGCGGCGCACCGCCCGCGGCAAAGCTTTTGCACGACGACAGATCATATTGATCAAGGTCGGGATGCGTCGCGATCTCGTAGCTCATCAGCGGCACGCCAACGAAATAGGTGACCTTTTCGTGCGCCATCAACTGGATTGCGTGGAGCGCGTCCCACTTGGGCATCAACACCAGCTTGCGGGCAATCGCGAAGGATTGAAGGAACAGCGGAATGGCGCCTGTGACGTGGAACAATGGCACTGCGACCAGAGCGCACGGCTGCGCGCTTACGTCCTCGCCTTTTTTCTCAAGCAGGACCTTGGCCATCGCGCTTTGTGCGACATAATTCATAATGCCGGCAACCACGCCGCGATGGTCGGAATAGGCGCCCTTGGAATTGCCGGTGGAACCCGAGGTATAAAGAATGGTCGCCAGATCATCAGGGCCGAGCGAACCGAGAATTTTCATCGCCGCCGATGTTTCGAAGCTTTCCGGCACGCTCCAGACATTGGCAAGGCCTTGGGGCGGGGCGGTGTGTTCGATCATCACGATCTTTGCCGAATGATCGGTGCCCTCAAGCCGGGCGGCACGTCCGTCGTCGGCCAGCACCAGCTTACATTCGGCAAGGCGGATGCCATAGGCAAGCTCTTCGCCGTTCCAGAAACCGTTGAGCAGCGTTGCGCAGCCGCCGGCCATGGTAATGCCCATGTAAGCGATCATCCAGGTTGCCGAATTGCGTGCGGCAATCCCGATACGGTCGCCGGTTTTCACGCCGTGGTCTTCGACCAGCCCCTCGGCCACGCATACGGCCGCCTGATAGGCTTCGCCAAAAGTCAGCCTGAGATCGCCGTCGACGATAAAAGGCACATCCTTGTGTTCATTGCAGAAGTGGGCGAAGAAATGCGCCAGAGTAGGCGGTGCAACGGTGAAGGTCGGCATTGTCACGCCGTCGCGTTCAAAATCACTGGTGTGGAACGGCTGACCTTCTTCGGTCAGCGCAGCGATGATCGCCTCAAGTGCATTGTCCAGCTCGGTGGCCATGCGTTTCTCTCTCCTCTTTGCCTCGCGCGTGGCGAGTGCCATTGATCCCTCGGGCCAAGCGGCCCCTTCTTGCCCCCTGTGGCCGAAATGATCCGCGCGGTCCAGATGATCCGCGCGGTCAAATTTGGCCGATACGGCTCATGTCCGCCATACGCGCGCCTGGCAAGTAGGCCGCATGGCGCAGCGGCTCACCCTTTTTGCGATAAAGGGCTTTGAGTAAAGCTCTTTGCGTAAAGAGTGCGGTGTGCCACAAGCCGCTCGAAATATGTTTGCCTAACCGGCGTTGCTGTATCTTTAAGAGGTTCCCTTCGTGCTGTCACTACTTGCTGCGGGCGCAGGCTCGGTCGATCCGATCTATTGGTCAGACCTCGGGATGCGGCCCTATCTGTTCGAGATCGGCTCGTTCCAGCTGCGCTTCTATTCGCTGGCCTATCTGATCGGCGTGATCTTTGCCTATTGGCACACGTCAAAGGCGATCAAGACACCCGGCGCCCCGATGGCGCAGCGCCACGTCGATGACCTTTTCTTCTACTGCACGCTCGGCGTGATCCTGGGCGGCAGGCTCGGCTATGCCGCCTTTTACACCGGCGGCGATACCGGCATCCCGTCGGCCTTCACCGATTTTTCAGGCGACGGGTTTGTCAGCTGGAAGCTTTTGCGGATGTGGGATGGCGGCATGAGCTTTCACGGCGGGCTTATCGGTGTCGGCGTTGCGATGCTGTGGGTGTCGTGGCGCGGCAATCTCAATTTCCTGCGCGTGTGCGATTATGTCTCGGTCAGCGTGCCGATGGGCATGATGCTGGGACGGCTTGCCAATTTCAACAATGGCGAGCTTTGGGGCCGTGTTTCCGATGTGCCCTGGGCGATGGTGTTTCCGCGCGCGGGTGAAGTCGCCCGTCACCCGAGCCAGCTTTACCAGGCGGGGCTCGAAGGATTGCTGCTGCTGATCGTGATGATGCTGCTCTTCTGGAAGACCAAAGCGCGCTTTCGCCCCGGTCTTTTGGTGGGCGTGTTCGTCGCCGGGATCGGTGCAGCGCGCTTCTTTAACGAATTTTTCCGCGAACCGGACACACAATTGGCTGACTTAGTGGTGCAAACTGGGTTATCGATGGGCCAATGGCTAAGCATACCGCTGATAGTGACCGGATTGATTGTCGTGATTTACGCAATGACACGCCGCCCCGTGGGAACGGGAGCGGGCGCGACGCCGGCAGCCTAGGCAATTGGGGCCGAATTACGCTTACAGTTGAAAGGTGCACCTCGCTCAGGCTGATCGAGCCTGACGGGACCTGCACGCTTGTGCCCGTTGACCGGGCGGGCGCGGGCGATGATTCGAACGCGGCCGGGACGAAAGCTGCGGCGAAGCGGGCGGCGGACGCGCAGGCGAAAGCTGAGGCAGAGGCTGAGGCGAAAGCCAAGGCGCAGGCCGAAGCCGAGGCAAAACGCCGCGAAGAAGAAGCGCGCGCAAAGGCGAAAGCTGAAGCGGAGGCTAAAGCCAAGGCAGAGGCTAAAGCTAAGGCAGAGGCCAAGGCGAAACGCGAAGCGGAGGCAAAGGCCCGCCGCGAAGCTGAGCAAAAGGCCAGAGAACACGCTCGCGAAGAAGCCAAGCGCAAAGCCAAGGCAGAGGCCAAGGCCAAGGC
>NZ_JALKAJ010000003.1 GCF_023015615.1 Qipengyuania sp. S6317L1
CCATCGGCCTCCATGATGGCGCGCAAGAATGCTGTGCCATCGGTGAGCGCGAAATACACCTCCTGCAACCCGTCACCATCATAGTCATCCGCGCCCAGAACGCGGTTGATATTCTCGATCGCAAGGTCATTCTGGAAACGCTGCTGGCTGTCGAAGGGGCTGCCCTGTTCGACATCGCCTGATTGCACCAGCGGGTCGAGGTAGATACCCGCCACCCGCGTTTCACCGGCCCAGCTAAAGTCGTCGAAGTAGACGAGGCCATCATCAGCGGTGCCAACGGTAGCAAAGCGCCCAATCGCATCGTTGACGAGGATCTGATCGATGTCGCCATCGCCATTGACGTCCGCCTCCCCGATCCGAAGCCAAGCGCCATCGCCGCCAAGCGCATTGCCATCAAAATCGCGTAATGCCGTGAGCGCGTCTTGATAGAGGGAAGGGTCGGCGGTCTGAAAGTTGACGCTCACCCCTTGGCCAGGAAGCAGGCGGACAGTCTCATCGTCAAACTGCGCAAACTCGATCGTGCTGAGCGTGTCAGTGCCATCGGGCCCTACGACTTCAAACACACCAAGCTGCGTTTGTGTGATGGTGTAGTCAGCAAGGGCACCAGCAAAGACAGCCGTGTCGATATTGCTCCCGCCATCAAGCAGGTCGTTTCCGCCACCACCATTGAGAGTGTCGGCATCAAGCCCACCAAAGAAGCTCTCCGAACCCGCCCCGCCGAGCAGTGCGTCGATCCCTGCGCCGCCGGTTACAGGTCCCCCGGCCGTTCCGCTGCGTCCGTCATAAAGGTCATCGCCATTGCCGAAGTCCACCTCGTTCAGGATAATGCCTTCGTTGATGATTGTCGCGCCCAAAAGAGCGGAGCGCGCTGGGTGGTCGTCAGGTCGTCCTCCGCGAGGATCGTAGAAGACAAAGCTGTGCGCTGTCAGCCCTTGGCTAATGGTGAACGATCCGCCTGGCGCTCCGCCCAATATGGTGTCGGACAAATCAGAGTCAGCCCCCGGCAAGAGGACTATATCGGCCGCGTTGACGTTGCCGCCGAATATTGAGCTGCTTGCGAAAATGAGATCAAAGCCAGAGATATTTGAGAACGTGTGGGGTTGGAGTTGCTCCCCGAATGGCGGCGAGAGCAAAAGCTGCTCAAAACCCGTCACATTTGCAAGGGAATCGCTGATCGAAGCTTCCGGGAAGAGATAAATCAGTTCGTCTTCATCGCCCGTACCACCATCGAGGCTTGTGATAGCCGTGGTCAGCAGTGACCCATGCTCGACCACGAATGAATCGTTCCCACCTCCCAAGGAGACGTCTCCAACAAAAGAGCCATCTCGAACCACGACGGTTTCGACGCCATCACTTCCTGTAATCGACGCAAGGTGGGAGTTGATGAAGCTGCCATTAGCACGTGTTCCCCCCGAGATAGAGAGATTAGCATCGGGATTGTTGCTGTCCCTGAGCGTGAAAGAGGCCGTGTCCCCAGATATCACGATGCGCTCTAGACCATGAAGACCGACAAAGCCTACTGACGAGAACGTGTCGCCCACCTCCATTGAAAGCACTTCAAAACCACTAACACCCGAACCGTCATAAGGCGAAAAAGGGGTCTGAGCGGCAATGGATAGTACATCATGACCTTCACCGCCGTCGGCGTTTAGGGTGAGCACATTGTTTGGGTCGAAGAAACTTGGACGCTCCAGATTCTGCACAATGACGATATCATTGCCAGTTCCGGCCTCGATTATATCGCCTTCATCGCGAACGATGATCACGTCATTGCCCGCGCCGCCATTGATCGTGTCGTCTCCCGCGCCGCCGTCGAGAACGTCGTCGCCTGCTCCGCCGTTGATAACGTCATCTCCTGCCAAGCCTCGCAAATAGTCAATTGCGGCCGTGCCTGAAATGGTGTCGCCGCTATCTGAGCCGTTGGTCACCGAATAGGCATTGAGCATTTGGATATCGGAGCGCACTGTCCCCTCAACCCAGTTGCGCCAAATGAAGGCCACATCGTCGGTGCCAAACGCAGCGATAAGCGGGGTATCCTGACCAAGGTCCGTCCCGTCATTGATGCGGAACTCATCGCCGATTGGCTGTCCATTGGAGGAAAAACGGCGGGCCATGACGTCACCGATCTGGAAGAAGTTTGGACCTTCACCCGGTACGTCAAGTCGCCATGCAACGACAAACGATCCGTCACCCAGAACTTCAGCGGTTGGTTGCATGGTATCGTAGTCAGTGTTTGTGTTCACCTGAAACTGCGACCCGACCATTTCCCCTTCAGGTGTGAAGATCGCGCCGACAATGAGGTCGGAAGAAGACGAGCTGGGAAGCTCGTTCCAGACCAACAAATAATTGCCGTCTTCGAGGATCTCGATCGACTGATATCGCTGGTCTGAATTGGCAGGGCCAGAAACTCCCACATCGACGAGCGCGCCAACCGGTTGTTGAGCATCGTTGAATGCCTGCGCCTTGATGGTTCGGTCATCATTCCAAGACGCGACGAAACCACCATCGGGAAGGGCTGCGATCTGTACTCTTGAGAAATTAGTCGAATTGCTTCCCTCGGTCAACGTGAAGGGATCTGTGAGAAAACTACCGTCTTCGCCAAGGATGCGCGCCTGCATCGTATCTGGGTTGGAATTTGCTCCCCAAGCGACCAAAACCGAACCGTCGGCAAGGACGGCAACATCGGGCTGTTGTTCACGGTTGTTCGAGCCATCCAGACCAATGATTGATGTTGTTGGCGCTCCGTCGGAATCGAAGAACTGGGCTTTCACCAAAACTGGAGAACCGGACCAGACCAAAACGAAGCCGCCGCCGGGTAGCCCGACGGTATCCACGCTTTGCATGTTTGCTTCGCCCACCGCGAACGGCTCAGTACGCAGGCTGCCATCAGCGTCGTAAAGAGCGGCGAAGGTTCCGGAACTCACATTGTAGGTGACCAAATAACCGCCATCGGACAAGCTTGCGATCGTATGGTTGTCTGCCGAAGTGAAAAGTTGAGCAGGAGAAACGCCCTCTTGTTCCAGATGCCCCAACTCAGATTCCGACACATATACTGGCATTTAGTCTGACCCCTCAAAAACATTGCGCAGGGCCGCCTAACAACAATTACTCATGCCAATCAACACTCTAAGCGCACTTTGGTGTTCTAATCTGTAGAGACTGATCTCGTGTTGCAAATGTTTGCCGTGAAGACTTGCCATTTTTACCCGTTAGCGCCTTAGGCGCTCCCGCTTACCGGCCCGCTCAGATTGCAATGCGACCAGTGTCTCCCCATATCGCTGGCACCTTTTTCCCGCACAACTGTTGGGTCTATGTCGCCCTGGTGTTGACACCCTAGAACATTTCCGGAACAAATCCACTTCATGTCTCTTACAAAAATCTCGGTTCGCGGTGCGCGTGAGCACAACCTTAAAGGTATCGATATCGACCTGCCGCGCGATGCGCTGATTGTGGTCACGGGGCTGTCGGGGTCGGGGAAGTCTTCGCTCGCCTTTGATACCATCTATGCCGAGGGGCAGCGGCGCTATGTCGAGAGCCTTTCCGCCTATGCGCGCCAGTTCCTTGAGATGATGCAAAAGCCCGATGTCGAGCATATCGACGGGCTCTCGCCGGCGATCTCGATCGAGCAGAAGACGACTAGCCGCAACCCGCGCTCGACCGTGGCGACGGTGACCGAGATTTATGACTATATGCGGCTTTTGTGGGCGAGGGCGGGTGTGCCGTATTCGCCAGCGACCGGAGAGCCGATCAGCGCGCAGTCGGTTTCGCAAATGGTCGACCGGGTGATGGAATTGCCGGAAGGGACCCGCGCTTACCTCCTCGCGCCAGTGGTGCGGGGCCGCAAGGGTGAGTATCGCAAGGAGCTGGCCGAGTGGCAAAAGGCGGGCTTTACCCGCGTGCGTATCGACGGCGAACTTTACCCGATCGAAGAAGCGCCCGCGCTCGACAAGAAATTCAAGCATGACATCGAAGTCGTCGTTGACCGGATCGCGGTGAAGGACGGCCTTCAGACGCGGCTGGCGGACTCGTTTGAAACGGCGCTCAAGCTTGCCGAGGGGCTTGCTTACGTCGACCTTGCCGATGGCGTTGTGCCGGGGCGTGAGGGTGAAGCTGACAGCGGTGGGGCTATGAAGGGGGCGGGGCTGCCTGCCAACCGCATCGTATTCTCCGAAAAATTCGCCTGTCCCGTCAGCGGTTTCACCATCGAAGAGATCGAACCGCGCCTGTTTTCGTTTAACTCGCCGCAAGGGGCATGCCCGACCTGCGACGGGATCGGCGAAAAGCAGTTGTTCGACCCGCAACTGGTGATCCCCAACGAAGGGCTGACCCTGAAACAGGGCGCCGTCGCGCCTTGGGCCAAGTCCAACCCGCCATCGCCGTACTATATGCAGGTTCTCACCAGCCTTGCGAAGGCGTATGATTTCAAGATCACAACGCCGTGGAAGGACTTGGAGCCCGATCAAAAGCTGATCATCCTGCATGGCACGGGCGGGATGCCGGTGCCGCTGACGTTCAAGGACGGGCGCAAGGAATACACCGTCAACAAGGCGTTCGAGGGCGTCATCGGTAACCTCAACCGGCGTTTGGCGCAGACCGAGAGCGCGTGGATGCAGGAGGAGCTTTCCAAGTTCCAGACCTCCCAACCGTGCGAGGCGTGCGGCGGCAAACGCCTCAATGAAAAATCGCTGGCGGTGAAGATCCCGTCCGAGAACGGCCCCACCGATATTGCCGAACCCGTCAGGATGAGCGTAGCCGATGCAAAGGCGTGGTTCCTCGACCTCGACCAGCATCTGAGCGAGCAGCAACAGCAGATCGCAAAGCCGATCCTCAAAGAGATCAACGAGCGTCTCGGCTTCCTCGACAATGTCGGGCTGGACTATCTCAACCTCGACCGCACCAGCGGCACGCTTTCAGGCGGCGAGAGCCAGCGTATCCGCCTCGCCAGCCAGATCGGCAGCGGGCTTTCCGGCGTGCTTTACGTGCTGGACGAGCCCTCCATCGGCCTTCACCAGCGCGACAACGACCGCCTCCTCGAAACGCTCAAACGTCTGCGCGACCTTGGCAATACGGTGATTGTGGTCGAGCATGACGAAGACGCGATCCGCACCGCCGACCATATCGTCGATATCGGTCCCGGAGCGGGCGTGCGCGGCGGCGAGATCGTGGCGCAAGGGACGCTCAAGCAGATCATGCGCTCGAAAAAGTCGCTCACCGCCGATTACCTGACCGGGCGGCGCGAAATCGCTGTTCCGACGGATCGGCGCAAGGGCAATGGCCTTTCGCTCACCGTCCACGGGGCGCAGGCGAACAATCTGCAGAACGTCACCGCCTCCATCCCGCTTGGCACCTTTACCTGCATCACCGGAGTATCGGGGTCGGGCAAGTCGTCCTTCACCATCGACACGCTCTACGCAGCGGCCGCGCGCACATTGAACGGCGCGCGCATTATCGCTGGCAAGCATGAAAAGGTGACGGGCCTCGAACACTGCGACAAGGTGATCGAGATCGACCAATCGCCCATCGGCCGCACCCCGCGCTCCAACCCCGCGACCTACACCGGCGCCTTTACCCAGATCCGCGACTGGTTTGCAGGGCTGCCGGAATCCCAGGCGCGCGGATACAAGCCGGGGCGCTTCTCCTTCAACGTTAAGGGTGGCCGGTGCGAGGCATGCCAGGGCGACGGCGTGCGCAAGATCGAGATGCACTTCCTCCCCGACGTTTACGTGACGTGCGAGGAATGTGGCGGAAAGCGTTACAATCGCGAAACTTTGCAGGTGAAGTTCAAGGGGCATTCCATCGCCGACGTGCTCGACATGACGATTGAGGATGCCGCCGAATTCTTCAAGGCCGTCCCCCCCATCCGCGATAAAATGGCGATGCTGTGCGAAGTGGGACTTGGCTATGTAAAGGTCGGCCAACAG
Source organism: Qipengyuania sp. S6317L1 (assembly GCF_023015615.1). Lineage (GTDB taxonomy): Bacteria > Pseudomonadota > Alphaproteobacteria > Sphingomonadales > Sphingomonadaceae > Erythrobacter. Next base: position 5,922 of record NZ_JALKAJ010000003.1, read on the forward strand.
GCGACGACGCTATCGGGCGGCGAGGCGCAGCGCGTGAAACTGGCCAAGGAATTGGCCAAGCGTTCGACGGGCCAGACGCTCTATATCCTCGACGAGCCCACCACGGGCCTGCATTTTGAGGATGTGAGGAAGCTTCTGGAAGTGCTCCAGCGCCTTGTCGAACAGGGCAATTCGGTCGTGGTGATCGAGCACAATCTCGATGTGATCAAGACGGCGGACCATATTCTGGACTTAGGCCCAGATGGTGGCGTTCGCGGCGGCGAGCTTGTCGCGAGCGGAACACCGGAGGAAGTGGCCAAGGTCGAGCGCAGCTTTACGGGGCAGTATTTGAAGCCGATGTTGGAGCGGGCGAAGGTGGGGTAGTTAGTCGATGCAGTCCGTTACGCAATTCAATTCGGACCCTAAACCTCTTTCGGAAGGGTTTCCGCTAGCTCCCTGTAAAGCGCTGCCGCGCCACTTGATCCCGGTACGAAACGATCCGTGTTGAAATCATTATCTTTCAGTGATGACCGATCAAGCAGGGATCGAAATTGTTCCTTAGTTGGTACGGTAGGCTTGGTGGTTATACTGAGATAAGCCTCTCTCAGATACCGGATTAATGCGTTATAACCGTTGGTTTTCGAGAGCATGGCTCCTCGCCCAGTGTCCGTCCATGCGACTTCCCACTTTTCGCTGACCGCGCCGAAGAAATTGATCAATATTGCTAAAATCTTGTGATCTTCGTTAGCTTTGAAATGCGGGTAGAAAATTCTCCGTTCAAAGTCATCTTGGCCTCGGTCAGGCCACACACCTGTTCGTTTACCTATGTCACGGTCAGTCATTGGATCTCGCGAGACGTAAGGAAGTATTCCACGAACAACGGTGGCTTGCGATAAAGTTTCTCCAAACACCCCTTCGGTGGCTGAGCCGAGCCTCTTAATCCTCTCGAAGAATGGGCTGTCTGACCTTGAATTGAGGCTAACAACGAGCTCATGGCAAGTCTTCTCAGGGCTCCTTCCTTTGTCCAAGGAAAAGAGGTCGTAAACGAGGCTTTTATTTACTTTGGTTTGAGCGAGGTTGACTTTCGAAAACAGCATAGCTTGAGTCCCCTCAGCGATGCCAACAAAAATGTTCACTGAGAGGTCCCAGTTGAAGTTTGTGCCTTCAAACGCCTTGAGGCGGTGCTGCCCATCTATGATGCGCGCAATCCCGCGAAAAGGTACAATGACCGATTTGTCCTCTGGATCCTCATAGGGCGTTAAAACTAAATGCTTCAATCCGTCGACGGTTTCGAGCGACGCGCAACGTTCATCAACGGAAACGACGATTGAGGTTGGAAAACTCGCGTCTACCGTTCCAATATATTTCCTGATTTCTTTGACTCTATCATCCTTTAGTTTTCGCTGGATGCCCATAAAGTCTTTAACCCCATTGTTCTCTTTGATCTGTCGAAAATCAAACTGGCAAATTTCGAGCAGACTTTGAGCGGGCATCACGGTTGAGTAGAACTTGCCGACTGGCTGTTCTACCTCTTGAAAGGGAAGCGATAGTTTAGTCCTACTGGCCATTTTTGAACCTATTGTACTCGTCATCAAGGCTCTTAGTACCTTGCTTGAACGTATCCTGTAGATCGGGCGGTGCTATCTCCATGTAAAACAGCAAAAGATAGTGGATGAGGAGAAATGCCCCGTAGAACCAGTACCCCCAGCTAACGACGTCATCGTTGACGATTGTCGAGAATGTGGGATCAACGCCAATAAATCCTACGATGGGAAGAACCAATAATATTGCTGCCATTCCTAGATAGGCTCTTGCAGCGTGCCTTGGGCGATCGCCTCGAAGAATTGCTAGCCAGAGAATTGTGCCAAAAAGAGCATAGGCAAGTAGGTAGATCTGACCGCGCGCGAACAACGTGCCAACCTCAAAACCAACCCCGCCGTCACCTGTTGCCGATTTTACAAACGCAGTGATGAAGTAAGGAGCCAACGAGCAGATCGCTATTATCAACACTTCGGTTATAGAGCGCCAGTGCACATCGGGCTGGCTGAAATATTGTTTTACCCAATACATTTAGGCAACCAAGATAAATTCAGTTGTTTTGCTACGTCCAGAGCTTTGTCCACTAATTATCGACGAGCGCGCAACAGAGGAATGTTTGCCAAATCCATCGTAAAGAGCCCTAACACTCTGGTGGTCAGCATTTGTTAAGATGACCGACGCACCTCGTTCACTAGCTCGTTGCAATGAAAATGACAGTCTCTCTTGATCCGCCCACGAGAAAATAGCTTCGTTGTATTTCACAAAGCCATTCATATTATGTTTTACTGTGTAAGGTGGATCAACAAAAAGAAGATCTCCAACGCCAGCAAGGTTTATCGAGTCTTCAAAGTCACCACACATCAGCGTCGCCCTCTTGATAATCTTAGCGTAGTCCTGAAATGATTCTGCTTCGTCAAAGATTGCGTTCTTAGTGCCAATCGGCACGTTGAATTGGCCTTTCAAGTTAAGCCTAAAAAGACCGTTCCAACATGTTCGGTTCAAGTAGAGAGTGCGGATAGCTCCGACCGGTCCATGAGTGTATCCCCGAGCGCGCACCTTGTAGTACATCTCTTTCGAGTGTGCTTGATGAAGGTGCTTTAGACCACGAGCGATGGTCTGAGGCTTCGTCGATATCATCTCATAAAGATTGATTAGCTCAGGATTTAAGTCGTTCAATATCGCCTTTTTAGGAGCAATAGCGAAAAAGCCTGCACCGCCTCCCAAAAATGGCTCAATATACCTATCGAATGATGGCAATTTTTCTATGAATTCAGAGGTGAAAAGCCAACGCTTTCCTCCTGCCCACTTAAGAAAAGGCTTCATCCCGCGTCCCCATTTAGCATTTCTGCTTAGCCTTAAATTTTGCAAATTCAAGACGCCAGAGTTTTCCTACACCGCAAAATTCGCGTAAATGGGCTGGCTCCCTTCTCTACGCCTGCGCGGCGCTCACCCCACGCGCGCCGCAGCGTAATGCCACACCGGAGCCTCCCCATGACCGATCTCGCCAACACCGCCGACCTCACCGCCAATACGCCCCTATCCACCCGCGCTTTTCCTCGTGCGCTTCAGGCCAAGTTTCTCACTACTTTGGCCGAGTGGGGCAATGTTCGCAGCGCGGCGAAGGCTGTGGGGGTGGCGCGGGCGACGGCTTATCGGATGCGGCGGGCTTGTCCGACGTTCCGAAAGCTATGGGACGCGGCGCTGCTTCATGCGCGGGCTGTGGTGGAAGAGGTGCTTGCCGACCGCGCGCTCAATGGCACGCAGGAAAGCGTCTTTTACCACGGGGAGGAAGTCGCCACGCGAACGCGCTATGACGCGCGGCTGCTGCTTGCGCATCTCGGGCGGCTTGACCGGTTGGAGAAGACCCGCGGTGTGGCCGATGCGGCCAATGGCTTTGACCTGGAGGTGGCGGAGCTGGCGCTACTCCCCGAAAGGGAGACCGATATGGACACCATCATCGCCGAGCTGAAAGAGGATATGGAGGCGTATTACGCCGACGATCTGGACGAGGATGATTTTGCCTGTCTGGACAGTGTCTCAAGTGTCTCAAACACACACGGTGAGGGGCCGTTTTTAGGCGAGGTTTTGCGAACGACTATTCGATAATGTCGAGTTCCACCCGCGCGTGACCCCGCGAAACGAAGCCGAGCCGCTTTGCCGCGGCGCGCGAGAGGTCGATGGTGCGCCCTTTGATAAAGGGACCGCGATCGTTGATGCGCACCACAACCGAGCGGCCATTGCGCGCATTGGTGACGCGCACTCGGGTGCCAAACGGCAGGGTTTTGTGCGCTGCTGTCATCGCGTTCATGTCAAACCGCTCGCCATTGGCGGTGAGACGGCCATGAAAACGCCGCCCGTAAAAGGAGGCAACTCCGGCGCCCAGATCGCGCAGGATGCTTGGCCCGCGGGGCGGCTCAAAGGTGCTGAGGTCGACGGCGTGCGCGGGGACCGTGATCGCATCCTCGCCCGTGGCTGGACCGGCATCGGCAATAATGCTGTCGAACTCGGCGCTGAAGTCCGAGGATGAACTTGACGATTGCGGTGGGACGAAGCTGGCGGACATTTCTGTGCGCGCGTCATCGGCGGCGGCAGAGGCATTAAGCGATGTCACGCAAGCGATACCCAACATGGCAATGCCTGCGGCCTTGCGCGCAAATTTGGTCACGTTTTACTCTCCCATCGCACTTTGGCCAATGGGAGGGGCGCATACACAAATAGGAGCCGGCGCGCCAACTGGGGGCATCTACCCGTCGCGCTTTAGGGGCGGATTCACGATGATCGGTGTGATTGGGGCGGTGGAGCGAGCGGTAGCACGGATGCAGAAAGGTGCGGAATTCACTCAACGCGGAGTCGCAGGAGCACCCGTTGCGCGCACAACGCCTCGACGATTCATTGGCTGAAGGGGGGCAGAAAAGCAAATGGGGCCGGCATTGCTGCCGACCCCACTCTCACCAGCGCGTGGTCGCTTGGCCGATGTTTGCATTCGGTTTGGGCAAGCCGCCCCTCCTGCATCCTGACCAAAGCGCACTTGGCACCCGGTGTATCGCCCGCGTCCAGCTGCTCCGTTCCTCGCGTCCCCCTTGCAGGTTTCGCGTCTTTCGGTGCCGCCTTGCTTCGCGGTCCTTCCACCGACGCTCGCGCCGGCATCCGACTTTGCCTTGTGCTTTGCCTTCGCTCCTGTCGTGGCCAAAGCCACCACTCTCGCGTCCAGCCTGCCGTCTGGCATCGCCGAGACCGTCATCCTGGGTTTGGCAAGTCAGACACTGTTCGTTCCGATTGCTCCCACTTGCGTACAAGCACTCTTTCCTACAGCTATTGCCAGCCACTATGTCGGCCTTGAACGGTTGCTTTGCGTCGCCAGTCTTTCAAACGATCAGACTTGCACTTGGCGTGAGCTTTGTGCACTTCTTCTCTCAAGACGAGCGTGGACAGCAGCCACCGTATCTTTGTTTCGAGAAAATCCTCGTGAAATCAGTTCCTTGCGGTTCTTCTTTCTCAAGTTTTCCCGTCCCGAAGACAAGTTGAAAGTGCGCCTCGACCGGGCTTTTCGCAAGGCTGGCAAGAGCGACTTATCCACTTTTCCCAAGATCGCTTGTGGACACGAGTGGACAACTCAACGCCTCGTCGCTTTTACTTGGTCAGAGCGGGAACCAATGCACCTATTGGGAGTGCGCCGTGGTTCTTTTCGCAAAGTCGAACTTTGGCAAAATTTCATAACCGGCACGGGGGTCTGACGCGACTCGGCAAGACTGACTTGGAGCGGTGCAAACCTGCTGGCAAACCGCCGCAGGTTCACCGGTTGCCCTTATCGATCTCTTTTCGCGAGGAGCTTCAAACGCAGCGCGTTCAGTTTGATGAAGCCTTCTGCATCGTGTTGATCGTAAGCGCCCGCATCGTCCTCAAACGTCACGTGCGCCTCGGAATAGAGCGAATGCGGCGATTTGCGGCCCACGACGCTCGCAAGCCCTTTATAAAGGCGAACGCGCACCGTGCCCGTTACCTTCTCTTGGCTAAGGTCGATGGCGGCCTGCAACATCTCACGCTCTGGCGCGAACCAGAAGCCGTTGTAGATGAGCTCGGCATATTTCGGCATCAGCTCGTCCTTGAGGTGCGCTGCGCCCCGGTCGAGGGTGATCTGTTCGATGCCGCGGTGTGCAACGGCATAGATTTCGCCGCCCGGTGTTTCATACATGCCGCGCGATTTCATGCCGACAAAGCGGTTTTCGACAAGGTCGAGGCGGCCGATGCCATGCTTGCGGCCAAGCTCGTTAAGAGCGGTCAACAAGGTGGCAGGCGACATCGCCTCGCCGTTAAGGGATACGCCATCGCCGCGCTCGAAACCGATTTCGATATATTCCGGAGTGTCGGGCGCGTTTTCCGGATGATCGGTGCGCGAATAGACGTAGTCCGGCGTTTCTTCCCACGGATCTTCGAGCACCTTGCCTTCAGACGAGGTGTGCAGAAGGTTCGCATCGGTGGAGAAGGGCGCTTCGCCACGCTTGTCCTTGGGAACGGCAATCTGGTGCGCCTCGGCCCATGCGATGAGAGCTGTGCGCGAGGTCAGATCCCATTCGCGCCACGGAGCGATCACATGGATCGACGGGTCAAGCGCGTAGGCCGAAAGCTCAAAGCGCACTTGGTCATTGCCTTTGCCGGTTGCCCCGTGGGCAATCGCATCGGCGCCGGTTTCATGGGCAATCTCGACAAGGCGCTTGGAAATAAGCGGGCGCGCAATCGAGGTGCCGAGCAGATAGTCGCCTTCGTAACGGGCATTGGCTCGCATCATCGGAAAGACGAAATCGCGCACGAATTCTTCGCGAAGGTCCTCGATAAAAATGTGCTCGTCAGGAATGCCCATGTTGCGGGCCTTATCGCGCGCAGGCTCAATCTCTTCGCCCTGACCAAGGTCGGCGGTGAAGGTCACAACCTCAAGTCCGCGTTCAACGCTCAACCATTTGGCGATGACGGAGGTGTCGAGGCCGCCGGAATAGGCAAGGACAACACGCTTAATATCAGACATTTCAGAGCCTTCTTTCACCGAATTTCAATGCAAACGACCGATGGACGAACGCATGGTCATGCACAGTGTAGAGGCCCCTTAAACTTGCGAAGGCGGGTGTGGCCACCAATATTTTGTGTGCCAATGGTTAGATTTTGGCGACATGGGAGAGGGCTCGAGTGCTGATGATGTGGAACAAAGCGCGCGAGATGGCGCAAATGACCCCGCCGGAGCGCAATCGCTGGGTCGATTTCCTGCGCGCGATCTCCATCATGGCGGTGGTCTTCGGCCACTGGTTGATGGCCGGGCTCTATGTCGACGATGCGGGCGCGCTGCAACGCGGTGACTTGATTGAAACCTCACAGTGGACGCACTGGCTGACGTGGGCCTTTCAGGTGATGCCGGTCTTCTTCCTTGTTGGCGGCTATTCCAATTCGGTAAGCTGGCAGGGGACCTTGCGAAAAGCTTCACCGGGGCAGACCGGCGTTTATCGCGACTGGCTCGCCGCGCGGGTTCAGCGTCTGATTGCACCGACATTCCCGGTCTTGCTGGTTTGGGCGGTCATCGCGGTGGTGCTGACCCAGTTGGGTTTCCCGCGCGATCAAATCCGCATGGCAACCGAGGCGGCGCTTATCCCGGTTTGGTTTCTTGCCGTTTATCTTCTGGTGACGGCCTGTACGCCGCTTGCTCTGCGCGCGTGGAAGCGTTTCGGCTGGGTGAGTTTTGCGGTGTATGTCCCGCTGGTTCTGGGGGTCGATTACCTGCGCTTCGCCTATGGCGTCCCCTACATCAGCTTCACCAATTTCCTTTGGGTGTTTCTGGCGATCCACCAGCTGGGTTTTGCCTGGCAGGAAGGGCGGTTCAAAAGTCCCGCCATCGCAGGGCTCTGGTTCGCCCTTGGGCTTGCGGTGCTTGTCTCTGTCACGGTCTATGGCTTCTATCCCGTCTCCATGGTGTCAGCGCCCGATGGTTTTTCCAACTCGCTCCCGCCGACTTTCGCGCTTCTGGCGCTGGGCGTGGTGCAGGTCGGGCTGGTGCTTGCGCTGGAGCCGCTGGGCAGGCGGATGCTCGACAATCTCCGGCTGTGGACTGCGACCGTGTTGATGAACGGGATGATTATGACCGTCTTCTTGTGGCACCTCACCGCTTTTGTGCTGGTGATGACCTTTGTCTGGATCGCGCTTGGCGGCATCGGTCTCAGCAGCGTACCGGGCACAGGCGAGTGGTGGGCAACGCGCCCCTTGTGGCTGGCAATCTATATCCTTGCGACTTTGCCCCTGATCGGGATTTTCGCACGGCACGAGCGCACCTTTACCCCGATCAGGGGCGGGCGCACCGTGCCACGCGCGCGGGCGGTCGCAGGGGTGCTGCTGATCTGCATCGGCCTTGGTTGTACCGCCGGCATCACCATCGCTAGCCCCGAAGGGATCACGGGCTTGAGGATATGGGTGGTCGCAGCGCCCTTCGTCGGGGCAGCATTGCTGGGCTTTGGGCCGATTTACCGGCCTTCCAAAGCTGCCGAGTAAGTTATTCCGCCGCTTCTTTCAGCCCGGGATCAAAACGCCAGCTCGGGGTTTCGCCGATTGCGCGAAGCCGTGCGCTTTCGGCTTCCATATATTCGCGCGTCATCGGGATCGCTTCGCGGTCCTTCACATATTGCAGCTGCCAGTTGATCATCGTCCCGTTGCGGAAGGACTGTTCCGCGCCCGCAAGATAGAACAGCCACATCCGGTAAAAGACCTCGTCATACATCTCGGTGATCTCTTCACGGTGCATTACCGTGCGATTGTACCATTCCTGCAAGGTGTGGCTGTAATGGAAGCGCATCGCCTCGACATCGGTCACCTGCCAGCCGAACTTCTCGCTCTCGGTCACAAGCTCTGAGAGGGCAGGGATATAGCCGCCGGGGAAGATATACTTGCGCGTCCACGCATCGGTGTAACCCGGCGCGCCCGACCGGCCACAGCAGTGCGAGATCATCACGCCGTCTTTCTTGAGCAGCCGATTGGTGTGCTCGAAGAATTGCGGATAGTGGATTGTGCCCACATGTTCGAGCAGGCCAACGCTGGAGATGCGGTCGAATTCGCCCCCTTCTTTACTAGGCACATCGCGATAGTCGCACAGCTCGAACTTGACCTTGTCATCAACGCCAAGCTCACGCGCGCGCTCGTTCGAGAAGGCGACCTGATCAGGGGCGAGCGCGACGCCCAGCACTTCGCAATCGTACATCTTGTTGAGATACAATGCGAAACCGCCCCAACCACAGCCAATGTCGAGCACGCGCATCGGCTTGCCGCCATTGTCCTCTGGCCGCTTCATGTAAAGCTTGGCGGCCAGGTGGGCTTTCTTGTCCATCTGTGCCTGCTCGAGGCTCGTTTTGGTCGGATCATCCTCCCGATAGTACGCCATCGTGTATTGGCGATCTTCATCGAGGAAACGCTCGTACAGCTCGCGCGTCAGGTTGTAGGTGTGCTCGGCATTGGCTCTGGCGGAACTGCGCAGATTGATGCCGTCCACCGCCGCCTTCACCCGCTGTAAGGCCTTGCGAACGGGGCCCTTCGCCTTGAGCATATTGTCGCCCATGCGTTTTGCATTCATGGTCACGAACAGGATCATGTCGCGGATATCGTGCGGCTCTTCGACGACGAGCCAACCCCACATGAACGCCTCGCCTGCGCCCATTTGGGGATAGCGCACAATGTGATGTGCCGCTTTCTTGTGGGTCAGTTTGATGCGGATGGGACCAGCGCGTCCACCGATCAGCGGATCGTATTCTCCGCCGGGGCCATAGCTGTATTCGCGCCCATCATGGTCGGTGACGATCAGGGTGCCGTGTTTGATCGCTTTCTTCAGAAATTTATCGAGCAGCCACATAGTCCAAGCAGTCCCCTTCTGCTGTTACACTGCGAATGTGCGGCGCGTTGTGCTATCATGTCAATTGTCGATTGGGACGCGCTTGGGGAGGGATGAGCATGGCCGATAACAAGACGAAGCCGACGCAGGTGTCGGTCGAGGCCTTTATTGACGCAGTAGAGCCTGCATCAAAGCGCGAGGACGTGCGCGTTTTGGACGCGCTGTTTCGTAAGGTGACGGGGGAGGAGCCCCAGATGTGGGGCCCGTCGATTATCGGCTACGGCAGCTATCACTATAAATACGCAAGCGGACGCGAAGGGGATATGTGCCGCGCGGGATTTTCCCCGCGCAAGGCCAAGCATTCGCTCTATCTTATGGGCGGTTATTGCGATGATATTCAGGCAAAACGGCGCGAGGATGCGCTAAAGCGGCTGGGCAAACATTCGACCGGTGCATCGTGCCTCTACGTCAACAAATTGGCCGATATCGACCTCAACGTGCTCGAGGAGATGATCGCAACCGATTGGGAGACGATGAACCGCATCTATCCCGAATAAGGATCAGATCCCGGCATACCACTGGTAATCGCCAGTATCCTCCCAAAACCCGCCTTTGCCGCCGTAAAGGTCGTCAAAGCTCGCAACTGCTTCGATCGCGGTGAGATATTTGGCGTGCTTGTAGCCCAGCTGCCGTTCAATCCGGGCGCGCAAGGGGGCGCCGTTTTTCTCAGGGAGGGGCTCGCCGTTTAGCTCATGCGCGATGATCGTTTGCGGGTGATAGGCATCGACCATATCGACGCTCTCGTAATAGTCGCGGTTGTAGAGCACGTCGGCGCAGCGAAAGACGATGAAATTGGCCTTGTCGCTAACACGGGCCTGATCGAGCAGGTCGGAAAGCTTGGGACCCTTCCATTCGCCAATCGCGCTCCAGCCCTCGACGCAATCGTGGCGTGTAATCTGCGTGCGCTGGGGGAGGGCTTTGAGGTCTGCCAGCGACAGGCTCAGCGGATTATCGACAAGCCCGCGAACCTCTAGCCGCCAATCGGGGAAGCCTTTCGCCAATTGCTCCTGGTATTCAGGGGTTTCGACACTGACCGTGCCATTGCCTTTCACATCGGGGGAGCGTTCGTCGGGCGCATATTCGGGCGCCAATGCCTGGCGCGCGGCAAGGCTGCGGTGGGCGGCGCGGTGCCAGCCTTCGGCAGCGTCAAACAGGTCGCCCACGGGCTTTGTCTCGGCAAGCTCGGTACAAGCGGCGGCGGGCATGGCGGCAAGGCCTGCAAGGAGCGAGCGGCGTTTTATAGCTGTGACTGGTTTTTCAGGCATTTGCGTCCCCCTCGCGGCGTCCACCGGTAATCATGCGGCCAATCTGTGTGAGCGGCCCCGACCACAGCACCATCACCAGATGCACCGCGACAAAGCCGGCAAGCCCCCAAGCACAAAGAAAATGCAGCGATCGCGCGCTCTGACGCCCGCCGAGCCCTTCGACGAGCCACGGCGCGCTCACTTCGAACCCGGGGCTTATCGCAAGGCCGGTCGCAATCATCAGCGGCAAACCGATGCCAAGAACCAGACCGTAAGAAATCTTCTGAACCGCATTATAGCTCTTGTCGCCATGGTCGCCGGGCTGCGCGTGCTCCTTGATCGCGGCTCTCCACGCTGCGGGGCGCCAATCATTGAGCGAAGTCGCAATGTCGCGCGCAAAGTGGCGGTTCACAAGGCTCATCGCCCACATGACGAGAAGGCCAAGCGCAAATATCCATGCCGACAGATTGTGCCAATCGCGCGCCTCGGCAAGGTCGTAACGCTGCGGGATCGTCATCCAGGCGGGAAAGCGCGTAACGATCAGCCACGCCTCGCTCATGTCATAGCCATAGTCGCCCCAATAAAGCGCACGGTGCGCGTTGGAGATATTGAGGCCGGACATGAACAGCACCACGAAGGCAGCAGCGTTGGTCCAATGCCAAAGACGGGTGGTGAGCGCGTGGCGTTTGGCTGGACCCTTGTTCATCATGCCTCCTCGCGTGCAAGATAGATCACATCGCGCGGCTGATCGAGCAGGTGCTGACCGCTGTCGACAAAGAGGGTGGAGCCGCTTTTGAGCGCGCCAGTGCTGAGGAAAAGGGCCGCATCGACGATCTCGTTTGCTCCCGTTTTACGTTCCAGCAGGTTCAGCACATGGCTGGTTTCGGTTTCTTCCTTGCTTTGGTCGTGGCTGGGCAGGATTGCGCCCGGCGCGATGCCGTAAATGCGCGCATTATCGCCCGCGTCCTCGGCAAACATCCTGATCGTCGAGGCAAGTGCGTGTTTCGACATGGTGTAGCTGAAAAAATCGGGGTTCGGATTTTCCAGCTTCATATCGGTAACCTGGATCACGCAAGGAGGCACCGCGCTGCTCGCATGGGCGAGAAAGCTTTGCGTCATCAAGGCAGGTGTGCGCGCATTGATCTGCATCGCCTGTTCGGTCTTGTCCGCCTCTATATTGCGCGCATTGTCATATTGAAAAATCGATGCCGAATTGATGAGACAGCGAAACTCGGGAAGCTTCCTGCAAAGTGCGTCCACCATGCGGACCGCAGCCTCGTGATCGGCCAGATCGCAGCACACTGTCTCTGCGCTCGGCAACTCGTTCTGCAGTGCTTCTGCCTCGTCGTCGGAGGTTAGGTGATGGATTACCACATGCCATCCCGCGTTAGCAAAGCCGCGCGCAATCTCGGCGCCAAGGCGGGTGGCGCTTCCGGTGATGAGAACGGCTGGTTTGGTCATGATACCTTTAGAAACAGAAAAATGTGGCCTTGCCTAGCGTAACGCGCGAGCGCGCCATAAGGTTACAGGCGAAGGGAAATTTTTCAGATGCCGACCTGCGATTTGATTGATGTGTTTTGCGACGGGCCGCTTTCGGGCAATCCGCTTGGCGTGGTGCATGGCGGCGATGATCTGAGCGCGGAAGCGATGCAGGCGTTCACCAATTGGCTCGGCTTTTCCGAGACGACTTTTCTCCTGCCGCCCAGCGATCCGGCAGCGGATTACCGCGTTCGTATCTTTTACCCGGGCGGCGAACTTCCCTTTGCAGGACATCCGACGCTCGGCTCGTGCCATTCATGGCTTGAAGCAGGCGGCCAGCCCAAGAGCGTTGGGCGGGTGGTGCAGGAATGCGGCATTGGCCTTGTCGATATTCGGCAAGAGGGCGAAACGCTCGCCTTCAAAGCGCCGCCGCTTCTCAAGCATGAGCCATTGACCGGCGAAGAGCGCGCCTCTGCGATTGCCTACACCGGCGTGGACGAGGCCGCCGTGATCGAGGCCGTGCACGTCGTGAACGGGCCGAAGTGGCAGCTTTTGCGTCTTAAATCATCGGCCGACGTGCTTGCTGCAAACCCTGCGTCCAAGGCGCCGCTTGGCACGGACGTCGGCATTGCCGGACCGCATGAGGCAGGATTCGAACGCGATTGGGAACTGCGCGCTTTCTTCGCCGACGCTCTCGGCAACCTGAACGAAGACCCGGTGACGGGCAGTTTTAACGCAGGCGTTGCAATCCACCTGTTTGAAAACGGTCTGCCCGAAGGCTCCTACACCGCAGGGCAGGGGCGCAAAGTGGGTGCGAATGGCCTTGTCGCCTGCGCGCAGGACGATAGCGGCGACATATGGATCGGTGGCCGATGCCAGATCGTAACCAAGCAAGGGACGCTTCTTTTAACGAAGCGCCCCTTCGCCTGAATTTTTAGCGGCAGCGCACATCGCCGCGGTCAATTTCGCGACCGATCACCGCACCAAGGGCACCGCCAAGAAGCGTACCAACGGTGCGGTCGCCGCGTGTATCGACCGAACGGCCAAGCAGTGCGCCGACACCGGCTCCGATCACGAGGCCCGTAGTGCCATTGTCGCGTTTGCAATAATAATTGCCGTCGCGCCCGCGCCAGATGCGATCACGGTCGCGGATACGGCGCGGCTCGCGGTAACGGCCACGGTTGTCATAAACGCGGTCATCATACCGCCCGCGACCACGGCGATAACGCCGGTCATCATCGTACCGATCGCGGCCTGCATAATCCGCACCGGTGGTCAAAGCCATCAATGGCGAAGCGGCAAACTCGGTGGTGATTTGAGTGGGCGCAGACATGTCCGCGGCCTGAGCGGGAACACTCATTGCGGCGAGCGATCCCGTGACGGCGATCAGTGCAAGGCTCTTTGTTGGCGTTTTCATGGGTGTTTCCTTTCCAGCCTCAATGTGGGCTCGAAAGCGATTTCGTTCATCACAGGAGAACCTCAGATGAACGACCCGTTGGATTTGCGGTAATGAGACGAGCCGAATTGTGAGTGCGGCGAGCCGGGGGCGATCAGGCCGTTTTCAGCTTCGCTTTCGCCCGCTCACGCTCTGCCGCCGAAAGCACTTCCATCGCGGCAAGCTCGGCGTAATCCTCTTGCGAACCTGTTCCGGCATGAAGCGCGAAAGAAGCGCGGGCGATGTCCCAATCCTCATGGCCAAGTTCAATCCGCGCCAGCGTGTCGCCCGCCTGTGCCTCTCCCATTTCGAGCACCCGGAAATACCACCCGCAGCGCGCTGATCTGACGATTTTCGCGACCATGCCCTTGGAGTTGCAATGGTCGGCAAAGCGGTGTTCGATCTTCCAGCAGGGTTTGCGCGGCTGGCTGATCTCGATCAGCGCGGTGCCGAGGCGGAATTTATCGCCCAGATGGACCTGCGTTTCGACAAGGTCACGAACCGCCAGATTGGACCCGAACGCGCCGGGCTCTTTCAGCAGGTCGATATCGCCCAGTTCTTCCCGCCAGAAATCGTGGTGGGCAAGCGGATAGAGGTGGAGCGCCATGTCGGGGCCGCCGTGGTGTTTGCGGTCGGCCTGTTCGTCAGGGGCAAACCCGTCTTCGATGATCTGCACCTTGCCCTCGCGCGGGCGCTTGGCGAATGCGCTGAGTTCTGCGCCGTTAAAGGGGCGCGCGGTGCCGGTGCAAATGGCCTCCAAAGTGCGTTTCATTGCATCCTCACTGTAAGAGCCAACCAATCGCGCTGTGTTCCGTCGCTTGCTTTGCCTGCAAAGACTTCATGCACAACTGGCTTAAATCCAGCCGCACTATAGGTCTCAAACAGCCAATCGGGCGAGGGGAAATTGTGCAGTCGCCCCAGCAGATCGCGCCCTTCGCAATCGCCCAGCTTATAACTCGCATAATGATAGCCGCCAGGCTTCAGCGCGCGGTGAATACGTGCGAGCACGCCGGGCAATTCATCGCGGGGACAATGCAACAGGCAGGCGTGGGCCCAAACGGCGTCGTATTCGTCAACCGCCACCAACTCGTCAAACCGCATCAATCGCGCGGTGAGATTGTGGCGTTCATTCGTCTTGGCCACCATCGCGGGCACGCCGTAGGTCGCATCTAGGTCAAATCCGCGCTCAACAATACGAACCGCATCGCGGCCTGCGCCGCAGCCAAGTTCCAGCACCCGCGCGCGCGGCTCGAGCCGGTCGAGAAAGTGATCCAGATGCCGCGAATGGCTAATCGCGGAGTTCAGGGAGAAGTGGGGCGCGCCCGACTGGTAGAATTCAAACGTTGCCGGGTCGATGCTCACTCGCCAGTGGCCAGTTGCGCCGCCGCCTCGCGGTCCCTTTGCGCGCGGCTTTTCTTCTCCGCTGCCGTTTTGAGCTGACCGCAGGCTGCATCAATATCGCGGCCGCGCGGAGTGCGCACCGGCGCGCTGATGCCGCCTTCAAAGACGATGTCGGAAAACGCCTTGATCCGCTCCGGGGTTGAGCATTCGTAATTCGCGCCCGGCCATGGGTTGAACGGGATGAGGTTGACCTTGGCGGGCAGATTGAATTGCTTCAGCAGCCGGACAAGCTCGCGCGCGTCTTCGTCGCTGTCGTTCTTGTCCTTGAGCATGACGTATTCGAACGTGATGCGCCTGGCGTTGGAGGCGCCGGGATAGTCGGCACACGCCTGCAGCAGCTCTTCGAGCCCGTATTTCTTGTTCAACGGCACGATCTCGTCGCGCACCTCTTTGGTGACCGCATGGAGCGACACCGCAAGGTTCACTCCGATCTCTTGCCCGCACCGTTCCATCGCCGGGATTACCCCGCTGGTGGAAAGGGTGATGCGCCGTTTCGAAAGTGCAAGACCATCGCCGTCCATCACGAGTTTGAGCGCATCGCGCACATAGTCGAAATTATAGAGCGGCTCACCCATGCCCATCATCACGATGTTGGTGAGCAGGCGGCCATCGGCGGTGTAGTGGCCGACTGGATCTTTGGCATCCTCAGCCTCGTCGAGCCCGTCCATCACGCCTTTGGGCCATTCGCCTAAAGCATCGCGGGCCAGCATCACCTGACCCACGATCTCACCCGGAGTGAGATTGCGCACAAGGCGCATGGTGCCGGTGTGACAGAAGGTGCAGTTCAATGTGCAGCCGACCTGGCTCGATACGCACAAGGTCCCCCTGTCTGCATCGGGAATGAAGACCATTTCGAAATCGTGGCCGTCGTCGGTTTGCAGCAGCCATTTGCGCGTGCCGTCCGATGAATGCTGGGCCTCGACCACATTGGGGCGTCCGATGACGAACCGCTCCGCCAGCCACGGGCGCATCGTCTTGGCAATATCGGTCATCGCATCAAACTCGGTGACGCCGCGGTGATAGAGCCAGTGAAACACCTGTTTCGAGCGCAATTTGGCCTGCCGCGCGTCCAGCCCTGCTTCTTCAAACAGTTCGCGAATGCGCGGGCGCGGTAGGCCGATAAGGTCGATGCGACCATCCTCGCGCGGCGTGATGTCGCGCGCGACAGGAACCGGATCAACCTGTCCGGGGATGGTCATAAGAGTGGTGTCTGCCATGATTGCGGACGCATATAGGCGCGCTGTTCGAACAAATCAAAGGGATCGGTGCGAACACGCTTAAGACGGGGCGGGCGCGAAAATCCTCCATGGTCTGTTTTCGTTCCCTGCATTGGCCGAGCACAGCTAACGCTTCGTCGATGCCCAAGACGCCCATCAGTTGGGCGCACGAAAAGAACACTCCAACTTACACTTTGTGTCTCTTTTGCAACATAATCCTGTTGTGCGAGGTTAATGAAACATCTCGGTTCGTGCGCCGTTGGGAAATTAACGCGCCTGCAAATGGGCACGTCAATTTCATGGAGTACCAAATGAACTACAAACTGTATCTTCTCGCCGCCGCATCGGTCGCAGCAACTTCTGCTCCTGCCATGGCTCAAAGCAGCGATGATCCCTTCACCGGTCCGCGCGTAGGCGTGATTGCCGGCTTTGATACAAGCCGCGCAGGTAGCGACGTTGATGATGACCTGAACGAGGACAACGATGAATCAATCGAAGGGTTCGGTTATGGCGTTGAGGCAGGCTATGATTTCAACGCAGGCGGCGTTGTGCTTGGCGTCGAGGCCGAATTGAGCGATTCAACCGCAGAAGTTGAAGTGGACGAGGGCGACTTCGAAGGCTTCGGCTTTGGCGACGTTGAAAGCGGCCGCGACATTTATCTTGGCGCGCGCATCGGCGCCCGCGTCGGTGAGAATGCCCTGGTTTACGCCAAGGGTGGTTACACCAATGCGCGTTACAACGTCTCTGCATCGTTTGACGGCGATGAGTTCCGCAGTTCGATCGACACCGACGGTTTTCGTCTCGGCGCCGGCCTCGAATATCTCCTTGGCACGAACACTTACGCCAAGGTCGAATACCGCTATTCGAACTACACCGATGCTGAAATCGATTTTGAAGATGACGGCCTTGGCGATGTCGAGCTTGGCGACATCGACCTCGACCGGCACCAGGTAATGGCCGGAGTGGGTTTCCGCTTCTAATCGGGCACACAACCGACTGAAAACCGAGCCGGTCTCATCTGTGATGGGGCCGGCTTTTTTTCCGGGCGCGGCACTTCGATACGCCTTGAGATAATTAGCGTGCGCATCCCACTGTTGCCGCGTCCATTGCGGTCGCCGCGCCTGTCAGGCTGTATCGGTCGGAGAAGCGCGCACCATTCGCGCCGCGCGCTGCGACGCTCATGCGCGAGGCAGAGCGCATGGCGGCAACGATCTGTGCGTCCATGCGGCCATCGCTTGCCCAGGCATTGCGGCCCTTGGCGACCAGCGCAAATTCCTCGCCACCAATACTGAGCACGGCGTCACCGTCATCGCCAACCGCGCGCGATAGTCGTAAGTGCAGTTGCCCGCGAATGCCTTTGTCCGGCCATGTGGCGACGCTGGCGAAAGAGGCCGATGCGTTGTTGCCGCGCGGCTTGGCGATGGCATAGCAACGGCTGGGCGTATCATCGCGAAAAGCGGCCCAATTGGAATACACGCCTAGGCTGTCGCGAGCGGTTGCAGGCGCTGAAATAGCCAGAAGCGCGAGAAGGGGCAGGGCAGCTTTAGTCATAACTCACCGCCATGACTTCCCATTCCTTGAGGCCGCCGGGAAGCTTTACCGTGCGACAATCCCCGATTGATGCGCCTTTCAATGCCTTGGCGATGGGTGACGACCATCCGATCCGGCCTTGGCCTGCGTCCTGTTCATCATCGCCCACAATCTGCAGGTGCTTGCGCTCATCGTCCTCGTCCGCAAGTTCAACCTTTGCGCCGAAGAACACGCGCGTCTTGTCGGGTTGATCAGACGGAACGACCACGCGGCACGCCTTCATCCGGCGCGAGAGATAGCCAAGCTCGCGGTCAATCTCGCGCATACGCTTGCGGCCATAAAGGTAGTCGCCATTTTCCGACCGGTCGCCATTGCCCGCCGCCCAGCTGACGATCTCGACGATCTCGGGGCGTTCCTTGCCCAGCAGGTGATCATAGCGCGCCTTTAGCGCCGCCATGCCTTGCGGGGTGATGGGGGGACCGGGCCTGTTCGCCATCAGAAGTGTTCAGGGCAGGAACGTATCGACCGTGCGCGGCAGACCTGCTTCGCCCGGATACATGTGCGAATACGTCACCGCATTGCCGATCACGCGCATCACGTAATAGCGCGTTTCAAAATTCGAGGGGATTTTCTCGATCCACTCGACCCAATCGACGCTGCCATAGCGCGGATCGCCATTGAGCCGCACCCATTCGCGCACACGGCCCGGGCCAGCGTTATAGCTCGCAATCGCCAGCGGATAGGCACCATCATATAGGTCCATGCGCCGCGCAAAGTGCGCATCACCAAGCGTGATATTGTAGAGCGGGTCTTCGGTAAGATTGGCGCTCATATATTGGATGCCAAGGATGCCCGCCTCTTCGCGCGCAGTGCTGCGCAGAAGCTGCATCATGCCGATGGCGTTGGCGTGGCTGCGCCGGGTGCGGTCAAACTCGCTTTCCTGCCGCATGATCGCGTGCGCCATGGTCCAGTCATTGACGCGCGGCGTCGGCACAATGGGAAATCCTGCGCGCTCTACGTCCTTGATACCGTTCGCGCCCGCTTCCATGCCGACAACAACGGCCATTTCAGGAAGGCCGGTTTCAGCCGCAAGCTGCGCATAGGCGGCCACATCTTCAGGCGTTTGGGCGCTTGCCCCGATCGCCTGGAAGAACCGGCGTTCGGTCTGCCATTTCTGGCGGTTGCTCGCGATGGAACGGATCGCCTTCACCAACGGACGCGCTTCAAACTCGGCGCGCTCGTTTGCGTTCATGTCGACTTGGGGAAGCGGGGCAAATTGCGGCATTGGGCGGCCAAGCGCGCCAAGCGCAAGCTGGCCGTAATAGTAGTGCGGATACTGCGCCGCCATCTCGAAATAGCGTGTCGCGTCGGCATTCTGCCCGGCATCGCGCGCTGCGCGTCCCGCCCAGAAATAGCCCTTCGACTTGGTCAATGGCGTTTTGGCTGCCTCTCCATAACGGAAGAACAGGGGCGCTGCTGTTGCCCCGTCGCCAAGCCGCCACAAGGCATTGGTGCCCCCCATCCACATGAGGTCGGTATAGCGGTCACGAAGACGGAAGGAGCCTTCGGAAATGTCCGTTCCCGGCGCAAACAGATCGTCAATCTTGGTCGCGATCCGCACAGTGTCCGAAGCATTGGCCGCCTCGGCAGTGCTCAGGATTACGCCAACGAGCGCTTCGCTATCGAGCGCAGGCGATGCGAAATCGGGACGGGTTTTGAGAAGGTTGATCGCGCTGCCCGTGTCGCGGCGAGCCAGATAATAGCGCGCTAGATTATAGACATAGCCCGCATCGCCAAGCGCGCCTGTGGGCGTGGGAAGGCCCGCTGCCTGCGGCGTCGAACCGCGCACAAGCGCCAGACGCGCCATCGCCAGTTCTCGTTTCGCAGGCGAAACATTTATCATGTGCCGCTCTGCCGCCTCGGCATCGCTCTGCCACAACAACGCATCCAT
The DNA here is from genome assembly GCF_023015615.1 of Qipengyuania sp. S6317L1. GTDB lineage: Bacteria > Pseudomonadota > Alphaproteobacteria > Sphingomonadales > Sphingomonadaceae > Erythrobacter. The sequence goes on from NZ_JALKAJ010000003.1 coordinate 25,609, forward strand.
GCGCGCTGCGTGATCGTCTTCGGAAAAGCGCGATCCGAAAAGTCCGAGCAGATACGCTTCGGCAGGTCCGGACATCGAACCCCCGCGCCAGGCTTGCGTTGCAACGGCATACGCATCTTCGCGCTGAGCGCCGGCGAGAGCCAGAGCATAGCGCGCACGTCCTGCATTCGTCACCGGCGGGTGGGCGTCAAAAAATTCGAGGATCTGATCGCGCGGCGGGGCCTCTTCGTCCAGCCGGTCTTCCGCTTTTCTGCGAATAATCTCCATGCGTGGAAAATCGGGATAGGCCAGCGCAAAGCCGGCATATTCGCTGAACGAGAATTCGCCATTTCCCTGAAGCCGCTCCCACCTGGCGATGGCTGCGCCGGCAAATTGCGGCTGTCCGGCGACCATATTGCCGCCCCTCTCGGACCCGCTCATTTGAGCGGACGAGGGCGAGGCAAAGGCGCCAATCGAGCACACAGCAACCGCGGCAAGGGCAATCGGGGATGTAAGCAAATTTCTGACCATGCTGGACATATTGCAGGTGGGCTCCTTAGTAGGCGCTGAACAGGTTGGGGAATTTGTCCCCTTTCAACCAATTTCACGACTATTGATCAATACAGGAATTACACAATGTTCAGCGGCTCCATTCCCGCTCTAGCGACTCCTTTTCGCGACGGATCGTTTGACGAGAGCGCCTTTCGCAAGCTTGTCGACTGGCAGATCGAAAGCGGGAGTAGCGCGCTTGTGCCATGCGGGACCACGGGAGAAGCCTCCACGCTGTCCAATGCAGAGCATCATCGCGTGATCGAAGTGTGCATCGAACAGGCCGCCGGGCGCGTTCCGGTTATCGCGGGCTGCGGCTCGAACGATACGCGCAATGCCGCGCTGCACATGAACTTCGCCAAGAAAGCGGGCGCAGCAGCAGGACTGTGCGTAGCGCCTTATTACAACCGGCCAAGCCAGGCAGGATTGATGGCGCATTTCAGCTATCTTGCGGAAAAATGCGATCTTCCGATCGTTCTTTACAACGTGCCCAGCCGCACCGTGACCGATATCGAAGACGAAACGGTGGTCGCGCTTGTCAAAAAATATCCCGAACAGATCGTCGCGATCAAGGATGCGTCAGGCGATTTGTCGCGCGTGGCCGATCACCGCATGGGCATCGGCCGCGATTTCTGTCAGCTTTCGGGCAATGACGAATTGTGGTTGCCGCACAATGCAGCAGGGGGCAGGGGCGCAATATCGGTGACTGCGAATGTTGCGCCGGCGCTGTGCGCTGAATTTCAGGAAGCGATCAACAACAATGAGTTGAAGCGCGCGCGTGAATTGAACGACCGCCTTTTCCCGCTGCATTACGCAATGTTTTCCGATGCCTCGCCTGCTCCGGTCAAATATGCGCTCAGCCGGGTGCAGGAATGGTTTTCGCCAAGCGTTCGCCTGCCCATTGTCGAAGCTTCCGAAGCATCGCGCAAAGCGGTGGACGAAGCTCTCGAACACGCAGGATTGGTCTAAAGCACCTCGTCCTCGTCGAGCAGGGTTTCGGCAAAGCCTCCGGTTTCCCCTGCATAAATCGCATCGCTCAAGCTTTCGATCCGCTCGCCGAGGCGCTGGGCATCTTCGACTTGGGCGATGTGAAACATGGCATCGCCTTGATGGACGACCGGCAAGGTCGCATGGCCGATAATAATGCCGTCGATCGGGCTCAAAATCTCTTCCGGATCTTCACCCAAAAGCCCGGTTACGGCCGCGAGGAGATCGCCTTTCCTGACTGCATCGCCTGATTTGCGCACCCGGTGCGACACACCCCCTCTGGGAGAGCGGACCCATTGCGTCTTTTTCGAGCGCGCAGACGGATGGAGTTCAAGCAGTTCTGCGCCCTGTTCAATCATCGCCAGATGCGCCAGCACCCGCTTCACTCCGGCAACACCCGTTTGAATGGAAAAGCGGTCAAAGCGCAGCGCCTCGCCCGCTTCCATGAGCAGCATATCGACGCCTTCACTATCAGCGAGCGCGCGAAGCGATCCGTCGCGCAACGGGCTTTCGATGATGACCGGCGCGCCAAACGCCCTTGCAAGCTCGAGTAGTCTTTCATTGCCGGCTGCGATGCGGATTTGCGGCAGGTTGTAGCGGTGGATTGCGGCGGTGTGGATATCAATGCCAAGTGATGCTCTGTTCACGATCTCGCTGAAGAACACATTGGCGACCTGTGCCGCGAGCGAACCGCCCGCGCTTCCGGGAAATGAGCGGTTGAGGTCGCGCCTGTCGGGCAAATAGCGGCTGCGGGTCAGAAATCCGAAGATATTGGCAACCGGTACCAGCAATAGCGTGCCTGCAAGATTGCCTGCGTCGATTTGTGCTGCGAGGCGTTGAACAATCGCGGTTCCGTTCAATTCATTGCCGTGGATAGCCCCGCTGATGAACACCGTTGGTCCGGGCTTTGCCCCGTGCAGCACGCGCACGGCAAGTTGCGAGTCGTAGCCGGTCGCCAGAGTGGTGATCGGCAGGCCAACATCGGCCTGGCTGCCCGGAGCAATGCTTTCGTCTCCAATTTTGAAATCTGTCCAATCAGCCGCGTGCATTTTTGAAGGTTCCTCGCTCACAAATCCCTCTGTGCCCGAATGTCACCGCTTGGCAAGCGGCAACTCGCAGCCTATCTCGCGCAGCATCATGGCACGTCCCAAACCTGAAACTTTCGACAAATTGAAAACGGTCGCCGAAAATCGGCGGGCGCGCTTCGACTATCACATCGAGGAAAAGTTCGAAGCCGGACTTGCGCTTCAGGGTACCGAGGTGAAGGCCTTGCGTGCAGGTCAGGCGACCATCGCGGAAAGCTATGCCGAAGTGCGTGATGGCGAGGTTTGGCTGATCAATTCCAACATTCCGGAATATTCACACGGCAACCGCCAGAACCACGAACCGCGCAGGCCCCGCAAATTGCTGCTCAACGGGCGCGAGATCAACAAGCTGTTCGGCGCGGTTGAGCGCAAGGGCATGACGCTTGTGCCCCTGTCGATCTACTTCAACCGCACGGGCCGCGCGAAGGTCGAGCTGGCGCTTGCCAAGGGTAAGCAGGCCCATGACAAACGCGCCACCATCAAAGAGCGTGATTGGAAGCGCGACAAGGCGCGTTTGATGCGAGAACGCTGATAAGTTTTGTGCATTTTGGAACAGATATGACGAAGCGCGCGTCTTAAGGGACGTAATAATGTCATTAATCCAGTTCACCCATTGGTCAGGCGCTTAGTGATACCCATATGCGATCAGTGGCGGCGCCCGCCTGGCCTGATCGCGAATATCCTCGCACGGCCAGATGGGCATTGGTGGTAATATTGTAAGATTATGAGCGCGCAGTCTCCTTCTTCCTCCTCTTCACCCCCGGGCTTTCTGCCCAACCCATGGGCGTGGATGAAACATCGGTTGAGCCGCACTATGCCCAACCGCGAAGATATGGCGAAGAACAAGTATCTGGCGCCCATTGCCCACCGCTTCCTCAACCCTGAACTCTGGCGCTTTACCCGGCGCTCGGTCCCGCGCGGTGTGGCGCTTGGCCTGTTTGCAGCCTTCATCATTCCTGTGGGCCAGATTTTTCTGGCGGCGTTCCTCGCCTGGCCTGCGCGCGCCAATGTGCCGCTGGCTGCGGCGGTAACGTTTGTCACCAACCCGTTCACCATCGCTTTCTGGGCAGTGATCGCCAATCGTGTCGGCAATTTTATCCTGCGCATCGATGCCGCGGCATCGGGTATCGTGATGGAGCAGGCCGAAGGGGTCTGGTGGGACTACATCGTTGACGCATTCCAATTGGCCGGAGTGACCGTTCTCGGCTTTCTTGTTCTGGCGGTCATTTCATCAGCGGTGGGCTATCTGCTTGCGAGCGGTATCTGGCGGGTGATCGTTGCGCGCAAAGTTTCACGCAAACGGGCAAAACGTTTGAAACGTGCGGGGGACGACCTCGACCTTGGTGGCGGCGCGCAGTAGTATCTGCGCCAAGACAGCTCCGGTCTGACTGGTTCCGGATCATCAAAGGCAAGCCAAGGCGTGACCAAGAAAATCTCAGACACCGGCGATCAATCTGGCGCGCTCGGCACTTTGCCCGAAGCGCAGTCAGGACGCACCTTGCTGATCATCGTGGGTGTTGCCCTTGTCTTGAGTGCGGTTGCCTTGTTCGCCGCGACTTCGAGCGCGGTGATGACGGGCGTTTATTTCGGCGGGCTTACCGTGCTGTTGTTTGGAGCGGCAGCCGCAGAACGCTTTACCAAGCCGCCAGAAGCTGCCGAAGTCTCAAGCCCGGACTGGTCGGTGACGGTTGCCGCGATCGAGGGTGGCGCAGGCGCGGCGGCGATTGCGATCACCGACAGGGCCAACCGGCTGGTTTGCGCCAACAGCGCCTACACACAAGGTTTCGGCACACAAACCTCGCCGCCAGTCCTGAAGGCAGAGCGTTCCGGGCTGGAGGCGCTGAACCGTGCCGCACGCGAAGCATGGCGCGATGGCGATGCCGCGATTGAAAAGTTCGAAGATATCTCTTTGCGCAGCTGGGCGGTTACGGTCTCCCGCGCGGGGCGGGGTGAAGACCACCTGATCTGGCGGTTTGAACGCCTTGCCATTCCGACGCCGGGCGAAGCGGTTCAGATGAACCTCTCCGGCCCGTTTGGTGCCATGCTCAGCCGGGCGGGGATCGAGGCGGCGATCACCGCGCCAGATGGCACCATCCGGAGCGTCGGGGCAGGATTTGCCGAAAGAGCGGTGGGTGATGCGACGGCGACGCTTGTCGGGCAGTCGTTTGTCTCCTTCCTGCGCGCGGACGAGCGCGAACGCATCTTCTTTGCGCGAGAAGGCCGCAATGGCACTCCGCAAACGTTGATCGACGTGCCGCTGGCCGAGGTGGGGCAGGCGGGCCTGCCGCCAAGCCCGGATGAGGGCACCACGCTCATGTTGCTCGTCGATAGCGGAGTTGGTGTTGGCAGCGGTTGGGATGGCTCGGCGCAGGCGGGCGTTGCCCAACTCGAGGCGCTGTTGTCGCAATTGCCGCTCGGCCTTGCGATGACCGACCGGGACGGGCGTTTCCTGTTTGGCAATGACGCTTTCTTACGTTCGGTCGGGCGTGCGGAGGGGCAGCTTCCCTCGTTTCCCACTGATCTTGTGGTGCGCGAAGACAAGGGGGCGCTTTCCGATGCGGTGCGCCGGTATGGCAGGGGCCCTGCGAACCGGGGAGATATGGCGGTCCGTCTGTCTGCATCGCCCGATGAACCCGTCTCGATGGGGCTCGTCGGGGTGCGCGGGCTTGGCGAGGCGGCGGTGCTCATCAGCCTTGCCGATACCTCTGAGGAAACGCAGCTCAAACGCCAGGTGGCGCAAGCGACCAAGATGCAAGCCGTGGGCCAGCTTGCCGGCGGTGTCGCGCATGACTTCAACAATGTGCTGACCGCGATTATCGGCACGTGCGACCTGATGCTGCTGCGCCATACGCCGGGCGACAGCGACTATGACGACATCCAGCAGATCCGTGCAAACTCCAACCGTGCGGCTTCTTTGACGCGGCAATTGCTCGCCTTCTCGCGCCAGCAGACATTGCGTCCGGAAATCCTGCAACTGCCCGATGTGATCAGCGAGGTGGGCCCCCTCATCAAGCGGCTCGTCGGCGAAAAAATCGACTATTTCGTTCAGCATGACCGCAATCTGGGCCCGGTGCGCGCCGACCCGCAGCAGCTTGAGCAGGTGATCATGAACCTTGCCGTCAATGCGCGCGATGCAATCAATATGAATGGCGCGCATGGGCGCACACGGGCTGAGAAGGTGAAGGGCCGCATTTCGCTCCTCACCCGTTCGGTCAAATCGCACGAGGTGGTAAAGCTGGGCTCTGAAATCCTGCCCGCAGCCGATTATACCGTCCTTATAGTTCAGGATAACGGTGGCGGTATTCCGCCCAAGGTTCTGCCCAAATTGTTCGAACCCTTTTTCACCACGAAAGAACAGGGGAAGGGCACAGGGCTTGGCCTTTCGACCGTTTACGGCATCGTCAAACAATCGGGCGGCTATATCTTTGCCGACAACGCGACCGGCAATTCAGGTGGCTCCATCGGCGCGCGCTTCACGATCTATTTCCCGGTTCACGCCGGCGAAGCGCCGCAACGGCGCAAAGCGCCCGTGCCAGAGGCGTCTTCGGAATGGTCGGCAGGTGGTAAGGTCTTGCTGGTCGAGGACGAGGACATGGTCCGCGCGGTTGCCGAACGCGCTCTCGCGCGGGCCGGATATGAGATCACCGCCTGTTCGGATGGCGAGGATGGGCTGGAAGCAATGGAGGCACCCGATGCGGATTTTGACATCGTGGTGAGCGATGTCGTCATGCCGGGAATGGACGGTCCGGCAATGGTGCGTGCCATCCGCAAGGCCAATCCCGAAATCCCGGTGTTGTTCATGTCGGGTTACGCCGAAGAGGCCCTTCGCAAGGACATCGACATTCCGAAAATGCACTTTCTGCCCAAGCCCTTCAGCGTGGCGGCCATAACCGAGAAAGTCGCCATGGTAATGGCCGAGGCACGCGCACAAGAGGTCGACTAAACGGGCTGGAACGCGCATTCATATCGCGTAAAGCTCACAAATCGCACGCTTCGTGCAACGCAATTGGGGAGGTCGCATGAAACAGGCACATTGGCTTTTGGCATTGAGCGCAGGCGCGCTTTTGAGCTCTGCGGCGGCATCGCAGTCGATTAACGCAAGCGGAGAGGAGACGGCTCAGGGCGATGTGTCCGTCACCATCTACAATTCCAATCGCGCGCTTATCCAGGACGTGCGCCAGATCGATATCGACAGGGGGCGCAGCCGGGTTGAACTGCCCGATGTTTCCGCGAGCATCAGCCCGCAGACCTTAAGCTTCTACGCTCCGCGAACCACGATCATCGAACAGAATTTCGATTTCGATTTGCTGACCCCCGGCAAGCTGATGGATAAAGCCATTGGTGAGACCGTGACCCTGTTGCGCACGAACCCTGCCACAGGCCGTGAAACGCGCGAGCGGGCCAAGGTACTTTCCACGGCGGGCGGCGTGGTTGTCCAGATCGGGGACCGGATCGAGGTCCTGCGCGATGATGGTCTGCCGGTCCGTGTGATCTTTGACGAAGTGCCGCCAAACCTGCGTGCGCGCCCTACGCTTTCGGTCAATCTGGAAAGCGAGAGGTCAGGGCGACGCCCGGTTTCGATCCGCTATCTGTCGAGCGGGCTCGGCTGGAGCGCGGATTACGTTGCTTTGTTCAACGAAGAAGACAGCACGATCGATATGCAGGGCTGGGTCACGCTCACAAACAATACCGGCACCACATTCCACCGCGCAAACACATTGCTGGTTGCAGGCGATCCGACGACCAACGGGCGGGGACGGCGCGGCTTTGGTAACATGGGTGCAATATCAATTGGAACCGAGGCCGCCGACCGTGAGCGTCTGGGCGACTTTTACCTCTACCCCATTGCCGAGCGAACCACGATTGCCAATGCGCAAACAAAGCAGGTGAGCTTTCTTGATGTGCAGGCCGTACCCGCTCGCAAGGTTTACACCCGTAATGTCGGCTGGCTTGCCAACGATAGCAATCCGGTGAACGTCTTTTCGGGCATCTCGTTTTCAACCTCCCGCGATCAGGGGTTGGGCGATGCTCTGCCTGCTGGCACGGTGCGCTTCTATCAACGCGACAGCCAGGGGACGCCGCAATTTATTGGCGAAAACGGGCTTGGCCACACTCCCATGGGCAGCGAGCTTTTGCTGCAAACCGGCTCGGCCTTTGACATCAGCGTTCAGGCCGAGGTCGAATCGCGCGAAAAAATCACTTCCGCCGAATGGGAGCGCACAGCGCGTTACCGCGTGATCGAAGATGGCGAGGTAACGCGCCAATATGATGTCGAGCGACCAAAGACATTCTATCGGACCACAATGCGCTACACGCTGACCAATGCCAAAGCGCAAAGCGTCGAGGTCGATCTCACCCAATCGGGGCTGATGCGGTATTGGTATGCCTATGATTATCGCATCACGAGCGAGGATATCGAAGGCGAGCAGATCAATGCCGACACCCGCAAATGGATCGTCCCTGTGCCTGCCGAGGGCAAGCGGGTCGTAAGGGTCGTTTACGAAACACGTTACTGACAGGAGCGCACCCGCATGACGCGTTCCCCATCTTTTACAACAGCGCTCGGTCTGGCGCTCGCATCTGTGCCTGCGGCGATGCCGGTGCTTGCGCACGATAACGCTGCATCCGACCCTGCGCCCGATACCATCGCTGCTGAGCGTCAGGTCGTCTACGCCAAGCCGCCAAGCGATCTCTCGGTCACGATCTACCGTGACCCCAATCGGTCCGAGGGTGAGGCAATGAACGCCGACTACCCCCGCGGCTTTGCGATGATCAGCGAAAGGCGCGAAGTGACGCTGCCGCCGGGCGAAAGCACGATCCGGTTTGAAGGGGTGGCAGAAGGCATGGTGGGCGTCAGCGCCATTGTCACCGGCCTTCCGGGCGGCACGATAGAGAAAAATCGCAATGCCGAACTGTTGTCTCCTGCAGCGCTCGTCAACGGCGCGCTCGGGAACCGTGTGACGATCGCGCGAACCAATCCCGCAACCGGCAATGCCGTATCCGAGCAGGCGATCGTGCGCACGCGCGCAGATGGCGGGCTGGTCTTGCAAACGGGCGATGGTTTCGAGGCGGTGCGCTGCGCCGGCCTTCCCGAAACGCTGGGTTTTGACCGCGTACCCGATGGGCTGTCGGCTCAGCCGGTCTTTTCCATCGACACAAGAGACGAAACCGGCGGGACCTATGCGGTTACGCTGACCTACCTTTCATGGGGTTTCGATTGGCAGGCGAACTATGTCGCCTCCTTGAAAGAGCAGGGCGGGGCCGATGATTTCGAGATGGGCCTGCTCAGTTGGCTCACCGTCCTCAATGACAACGCCCAGAGTTTCGATGATGCGCAGCTGCTCGTGGTGGCTGGCGAGCTTAGCGTTGTTTCCGACTATGCCGAGCTGGCCGATCCTCCAAGCGGAGAGCCGCTGCGCCTGTCCTGCTATCCCCTTGGCAGCACGGCGGCAGGCTCACCCATTCCGCGATATGCTGACCCGCTGACGTTCCAGCAATACGCTGATTATGCAGAAAACGATGTGATCGTCGTGACTGCAATGAAACGAACGGAGAGCCTGCAACCTGCGCCGATGGCCGCCATGGCGCTCAGTTCGGAAGTAATGGAAGCGTCGGAAGAGCAACTGGGTGACCTCAAACTCTACCGCGTGCCCGAACGGGTAACGGTGAGCGCGCAAGGGATCAAGCAGGTCGCCTTTCTGAACAGGGACGATGTCAGCGCGCGCTATATTTACGAGATCAATTGCGGGGCCTCCTCATTGATCCGCCGAAATCCGCAGACGGGTATCCGGCAGGCCACGATCTTCCTGCAAACCGAAAACGAGAACGAGCAGGGGCTGGGCATTGCCCTTCCTCAAGGGGCCTTCAACCTGTTCGAACCCAGTTCCTTTGGCCCGCTGCTGGTGAATGAAAATTCACTGCGCGATTATGCAGTGGGTCAGGATATCGAGCTTGATCTTGGGCAAAGCCAGCACGTCAGCGCCAGTTGCAGACCATTGGAGGCATTTGATGATGAACGCGATGAGAGCAAATGGAGAGCGATCACTGCCGAATTCACCAATGCCAATAATCACAGCGTCGAAACGCGCATCGTCCTTGGTCGCGCCGGCTCGGGGCAAGTTCGATGGCCTCTTGGTCAAACCGAAACGAAGAACGGGCAGGTCTTCGGCAAGCTCGTTCTCGCCCCTTATGAAACGCGCGATGTCCGCTGGCGGGTGAAGCTTCCGTGAGGCGGTCTGGAGGGGTTTGAAGAAAAATTTCGTTCCCCTCTTGTTCTTTGAGAACAAATTGAGTACATGCTTTCCAACAAGACGAAGCGAAGGGGTGGCAAGAGGGCTTTCCCTTAGGTCTGGTTAAAAGTGCTTAATCGGACCTTTGCAAGCGAAGGAGTGCGTGCGATGGCTACTCAACTTAAGCTCGTGGACAAGGATAAAGACGTGGACCGTCAAAAAGCGCTGGACGCTGCTCTTCAACAAATTGATCGCGCCTTTGGCAAAGGCTCTGCGATGAAGCTCGGCTCGAAAGAGGCGATGCAGGTGGAATCGATTTCCACCGGATCGCTCGGCCTTGATATCGCGCTTGGCATCGGCGGCCTTCCCAAGGGCCGCGTGATCGAGGTTTATGGCCCGGAAAGTTCGGGTAAAACAACGCTCGCGCTGCATTGCATTGCCGAGGCGCAAAAAGCGGGCGGCACGGCGGCTTTTGTCGATGCCGAGCACGCGCTTGATCCTGTTTATGCCAAAAAGCTGGGCGTTGATATTGACGAGCTGATCGTCTCGCAGCCCGACACCGGCGAACAGGCTCTCGAAATCACGGACACTCTCGTGCGTTCCAATGCGATTGATGTCCTTGTGGTCGATTCGGTCGCAGCGCTTGTCCCGCGCGCGGAAATCGAAGGCGAGATGGGCGATAGCCACGTCGGCCTTCAGGCGCGGCTTATGTCCCAGTCGCTCCGCAAGCTCACCGGGTCGATCAACCGTTCCAAGTGCATGGTGATTTTCATCAACCAGCTGCGCATGAAAATCGGCGTGATGTACGGCAACCCGGAGACGACGACGGGCGGCAACGCGCTCAAGTTCTACGCTTCTGTTCGCCTCGACATTCGTCGCACCGGTCAGATCAAGGACCGCGATGAGGTGATCGGCAACTCGACCCGCGTCAAAGTGGTCAAGAACAAGGTCGCACCGCCGTTCAAGCAGGTCGAATTTGACATCATGTACGGCGAGGGCATTTCCAAGATCGGTGAGATATTGGACCTTGGCGTTAAGGCCGGCGTGGTCGAAAAATCGGGCAGCTGGTATTCATACGACAGCGTGCGCATCGGTCAGGGCCGCGAAAACGCGAAGACGTTTCTCAAGGAAAACCCGGAGACTTGCGACAAGTTGGAAGCCGCCATTCGCGGTAAAACCGACGAGGTCGCCGAGGAGATGATGACTGGCCCGGACGCGGAGTAAGTCATCTCTTCCTTAAGCGGGCGCTCGCAATAGCGAGCATGCCAAGCGCGCGTTGATCGTTAACGTGCCGCCCGGAAAAATGGAACACCGGCGCTTTGCCAGCTGCCTTCGCGGTGGCTTGGCCCGGCGCCGGTTTTTCGTTTGGGCTTTGCGATCTTGCTGCGTGCCATGGCGTCACACATCCACTGTGATCGAAACTATTGCCCTTCTTTCGCTTGTCGCGTCGTGCGCCATGGCTTACCTGCACGCGGGACAACGCTAACTGGCTTGAATTCTGGCATGACATCAACAAACGATATTCGTCGATCTTTCTTGGACTTTTTTGCAGGCGAGGGCCACGTGAACGTGCCCAGCGCGCCGCTGGTGCCGTATAACGACCCAACGCTCATGTTCGTGAACGCGGGGATGGTCCCGTTCAAGAATGTGTTCACCGGACTGGAAACACCTCCGGGCCCATGCGCGACGTCTTCGCAAAAATGCGTGCGCGCTGGCGGCAAGCACAATGACCTCGACAATGTCGGCTACACTGCGCGCCACCACACCTTCTTTGAAATGCTCGGCAATTTTTCGTTTGGCGATTACTTCAAAGAGCAAGCGATCATGAACGCCTGGACGCTTCTCACCCGCGAATGGGGCATCCCTGCCGACAAGCTTCTCGTCACCGTTTACCACACGGACGACGAGGCCTTCGACCTGTGGCGCAAGATCGCCGGTCTTCCCGAAGATCGCATCATCCGCATCGCCACCAATGACAATTTCTGGTCGATGGGCGAGACGGGGCCGTGCGGGCCGTGCTCGGAAATTTTTTACGACCATGGTGAGCACATTCCCGGCGGCCCTCCCGGAAGCCCCGATGAAGACGGCGACCGTTTCATCGAGATCTGGAACCTTGTGTTCATGCAGTTCGACCAACAGGCGGACGGCACGCGCAATGACTTGCCGAGCCCCTCGATCGATACCGGCATGGGGCTGGAGCGGATCGCGGCGGTCATGCAAGGCGTGCATGACAATTACGATACCGACACATTCAAGGCGCTGATCGCGGCCTCGGAAGGTCTGACGGGTGTTGAAGCTTCCGGCGACAACACCGCATCGCACCGCGTGATCGCGGACCACCTTCGTTCGACCTCATTCCTGATGGCAGACGGCGTGCTGCCCTCGAACGAAGGGCGCGGCTATGTACTGCGCCGTATCATGCGCCGCGCGATGCGCCATGCGCACTTGCTTGGCGCAGGCGAACCATTGATGCACCGCCTCGTGCCATCGCTCGTCACGGAAATGGGGCAGGCCTATCCGGAGCTTCAGCGCGGGCAGGCGCTTATCGAAGAAGTGTTGCTTCGCGAGGAAACCCAATTCCGCAAGACGCTCGACAAGGGCCTCAAACTGCTGGACGAAGCCACCGGCGATATGGGCGAGGGCGGCGAGCTTGACGGCGAGACTGCGTTCAAACTCTACGACACCTACGGCTTCCCCTACGATCTTACCGAAGACGCGCTTCGTGCGCGCGGGATCGCGGTTGACCGCGAAGGGTTCGACGCGGCGATGACCCGCCAGAAGGAAGCCGCGCGCGCTGCGTGGAAGGGTTCGGGCGAAGCGGCATCGGACGAAATCTGGTTCGACATATCCGAGCGCGAAGGCGCAAGCGAGTTCACCGGCTACACCGCAACATCGGGCGAGGGCACTGTGGTCGCAATCGTCAAGGACGGCGCCGAAGTGACAAGCGCATCAGCCGGCGATGAGGTTGTGATCCTCACCAACCAGACCCCGTTCTACGGCGAAAGCGGCGGGCAGACAGGCGATGCGGGAACGATCAGTTCGCCCGACGGGCTTGCGGCAACGGTGACTGACACCAGCAAGCCTTTGGGTCGTTTGCACGCGCATCACACCGCGATCACGGAAGGCACGGTGAAAGTGGGCGACAATGTGCAACTCGATGTGGACGCCGCGCGCCGCAATCAGGTTCGCGCCAACCACTCCGCCACGCACTTGGTGCACGCAGCATTGCGCGGTCAGCTTGGCGATCACGTGACGCAAAAAGGTTCGCTCGTTGCAGACGACCGGCTGCGGTTCGACTTCTCCCACCCCAAGGCATTGTCGAGCGAAGACATCGCTGCGATCGAAGCCGAGGTAAATGCCGAAATCCTTGCAAATGAACCGGTTGCGACGCGATTGATGAGCCCGGACGATGCCGTGGATGCAGGCGCTCTTGCGCTGTTCGGTGAAAAATACGGCGATGAAGTGCGCGTTTTGTCGATGGGCCGAAAAGGCGGCGAGGGCCGTAACTATTCTGTCGAATTGTGCGGTGGAACCCACGTGAATGCGACCGGCGACATTGGCCTGTTCCGCATCATTTCCGAAAGCGCGGTCTCTTCTGGCGTGCGCCGGATCGAGGCGCTGACCGGTGATGCGGCGCGCAATTGGCTGGTCGCCCGCGAAGAAGCACTGAAGTCGGCAGCGACCGTCATCAAGGCGACACCCGAGGAGGTGCCCGCCCGGATCAGCGCGCTCATGGACGAGCGCAAGCGGCTTGAAAAAGAGCTGGCCGAGGCGAAGAAAGCGCTCGCGCTTGGTGGAGGAGGCGCAGGTGGCGCAGACGCAGGACCAGCCGATGAAGAGGTCGGCGGCGTTGCGTTCAGCGGACAGGTTCTCGAAGGGCTCAACCCCAAGGAACTGAGGCCTCTGCTCGACGAAACGAAACAGCGCCTTGGCACAGGTGTCGCGGCCATTGTCGCGGTGAACGATGGCAAGGCCAGCATCGCCGCAGCAGTGACCGAGGATCTGACCGATCGTTTCAGCGCGGTCGATCTGGTGCGCGCAGGTGTCGAAGCACTTGGTGGAAAAGGCGGCGGCGGGCGTCCGGACATGGCGCAAGGCGGCGGCCCGGACGGTTCCAAGGCTGCTGATGCGATTAATGCCGTGAAGCAGACGCTCGCGAGCGAGAACGCCTAGCCTTCGGCTTTCGAGGTGCGCAGTTTGGGGCGCTCTTTGAGGCCGCCATCAATTTCCAGACGCTCGCGATATTCGTCGCGCTTTTCGTGGATCGAGGCGATCACCGGCCCCATTGGCACGCCGATATCGACCAACACCGCCTCGGACAGTTGGAGCGAGCTTTCAAGGTTTTCGGGAACGGCATGGCTTGCGCCGGCGCGGTACAGCCTCGCTGCGTGATCGGTGTCGCGGGCGCGCGAGACGATCAGCAGCTCGGGATGCTCCTTGCGCAATTTGCCGACCAGCCTTTGTGCAAGCACTGGCTCGTCCATGGTGAGGACCACGGATGGCGCGGTTTCCACGCCCAAACGGGTAAGCGCATCCCCACGCGCCGCGTCCCCGAATGTCGCGCGGTAGCCATTGCGTTTGGCATCGCTGATGAGGTCCGGATCGCTGTCGAGAATGACATAGGCTTGCTCGTGCTTGGTCATCATATCGGCGACCAAGCGGCCCACGCGCCCACCGCCGATAATGATTGTGCGTGCTTCGTGCGTATCTTCCTCGGGCAGTTCCGGGACAAGTTCGATCCGCCTTGCAATCACCCGGCCAAGCTTTGCCAGAAGCGGGGTGACGGTGAGGCCGAGCGCGGTCACGATTTGCCAGAATTGCGCTGTTTCGGTGTCGATCACGAGCGCGCTGGTCGCAGCGGCAAGAACGATGAGCGAGGTCTCGGAAGGGCTCGCCATCAAAACACCCGTTTCCGCAGCGGTGCTGCGCCGCGCGCCCATCATTTTAAGCAGCGTGCCGGTGATGGTCGCCTTGAACAGCAAAAGACCGACCAAAGCGGCGAGAATTTCGCCAAAGTTGGCCCACACTTCGAGCAGGTTGACGCTCATCCCGATGGTGATGAGGAAAACACCAAGGGCGAGGCCCTTGAACGGTTCCATGATGGTTTCAACTTCGCCGTGGTATTCGGTTTCTGCGATCAGCAGCCCTGCGATCAACGCGCCAACGATGGGTGAGAGGCCGGTCGCCGATGTCGCGAGGCTTGCACCGATGACGACGAGCATTGTGGCTGCCAGAAACAGCTCGGGGCTTTTGGTGCGCGCGGCCTGGCTGAACAGGCGGGGAAGGGCAAAGCGGCCCGCCACCAACAGCACGATAACGACCACCCCGCCCGAGACGAGCGTGCTGGTGAGCCCTTCAACCCCGCCCGCTGCCGCCGTGGGGGCAAGCGCGCCGAGGATGAAGATGATCGGCACGATCATGATGTCCTCGAACAAAAGCATGGACAGGGCTGCGCGCCCGACCGGGCTTTTGGTGCCCGCAATCGGCAGCACAATGGCGGTTGAGGAGAAAGCGAGCGCAAATCCCAATGCAAGTGCGGCGGTGGTGCTCATGCCCGAATACTGACCAAAGAAAGCCGCCGATATGCTGCCGATGATAAGCAGTTCGAGGCTGCCGAGCCCGAACACGAGTTTGCGCATTTGCCACAAGCGGTTGAACGACAGTTCCAGCCCGATCGCGAATAGCAGCAGGATGATCCCGAAGTCCGCAAAGGGAGCCAGCGCGCCGGGGTCGCTTATGGTTATCCAGTATAGCCATTCATACTGATCGACCATCGCGCCGAGCCCGAAGGGACCGACAAGAACGCCGATAAGGATAAATCCGATAATCGGGGTGATGCGGAAACGCGCGAAGACTGGGATGACGATGCCGGCCGATCCAAGGATCACCAGCGCATCGGACATCACCGGAGAGAGGGTCAGTTCGCCGGCCATTGTTTAGTCGTCCCATCCTGAAAAATACGCTGAAGTCCGCTGCGACAACACTTTTAACCGCCTCCGTGCCCTCGACCGCTGGAGGGGATTGAAGGTTGTTTGTGCTCGTCCTCGCCAAGCGGGTCTGAAATGTTGCCTACGCGTTTATCCCATTCAATGCGATAAAGATCGAACCGTCTGTCTGCGAGGTTTTGAACCGTTCCTTCGGCGCGGGCCCATTGCAGGTCGGACAGATTTACATCGCTGATCGTGAGCGTTTCAACATTCTCCGAAGCTTCGGCCGCAATTCCATCGCGCGCAAAAGGGAAATCGCAAGGCGTCAAGATACAGCTTTGCGCATATTGGATGTCCATATTGGCAACATTGGGAAGATTGCCGACATTGCCGCTCATCACGACGTAGCACTGGTTCTCGATTGCCCGCGCCTGGGCGCAATAGCGCACCCGCATATAGCCTTGGCGACTGTCGGTGCAGAAGGGGACGAAAATGATCCGCGCCCCTTCGTCGACCAGCCTTCGGGCAAGCTCGGGAAATTCGGAATCGTAACAGATAAGCACACCAATCGGCCCGCAATCTGTGGGGATGGCGTCGATCGAATCGCCGCCCTTGATGTTCCACCAATAGGCCTCGTTCGGAGTGGGGTGGATCTTCTCCTGCGCGTAGATAGATCCATCGCGCAGGCACACATAAGCCACGTTGTGAATGTCACCGTCGGGCATCCGCGTTGGGTGCGATCCGCCGATGATATTGATGTTGTACGCCAGCGCCATTTCGGAAAGCGCGGTGCGGATGCGCGGGGTGTATTCGCTCAACGCCTCGATGGCTTCTTGCGGATTAAGCTGGTCCTCTTTGGCAGACAGCAGCATCAGTGTGAAGAGTTCGGGAAAGACGATAAAGTCGCTCTCGTAATCCGCTGCTACATCGACAAAATACTTCACCTGCCTCATGAATTCATCGAAGTTCGAGACTGCGCGCGCCTGCAATTGACAGGTGGCGATGCGCACACCCTGGACATCGCGCGGCAGGCGGTGTTTTTTCGGCGCATCGCCATCAACATATGGATTGCGCCACACCATGCGCACCGCGTTGCCCCGGCTCGCACGGTCTTCGGGCAGGTATTTGCGCAGGATGCCTGAAGGTTCAAACCCGTTGGCAAGCTGGAAGCGCAAGACCGGATCGTGAACCTTTCCCTCAAGGATCAGGTCGAGATATTCCTGCGGATTGTCGGCCCGGTTGTTCTTGCGACGTTTGGCGCGGGCATAGCCCGGCATACGCCCGCCAAAGACTATTCCGGTAAGCTCCAGACGTTCGGCAAGTGCGCGCCGCTCTTCGTAAAGCCGCCGGCCCAGCCGTGTTCCGCGCACTTTCGGGTCAACACAAAGCTCATAGCCATAGAGCCAGTCGCCGGTCGGATCGTGGCGTGAACCAAAGCCGTTGCCGGTGACCTCGTCCCAGGTGTGATCGCTCAGCGCGACATTCTCATCGAGCCGCATCGAGGCGCAATAGCCGACGATCTTGCCGTCGAGTTGAGCGACGAAACAGCCGTCGGGGTAGTTGTTGATCTGCCCCCTGATTTCGCCCTGCGTATAAGCGGGCAGGTCATCATAGGCGCGCCGCACAAGGTCGCCAATCGCGCGCACATCCTTCAGGCGTGCCTGGCGCACTTCGAGGCGTGCTTTCCTGCTACTCTGGTTCAAACGATCGTCAGTCAAACCCACATACCTTTTCTCGACAAACAAAGGGCGGCCCGCTCGAACAGAGAGGCCGCCCTGATTCTACGCCTTTTCAGCGGGCTTGTTCCAAGTGCAAGTGCGCGTGTTACGCCCAGTTCTGCATTTCTTTTTCGAGGTTCTGCACGATCGCCTCGAAGAATTGTTCGGTGGTGAGCCAGTTTTGGCCCGGACCGATGAGAAGCGCCAGATCCTTGGTCATCTGACCATTTTCGACCGTCTCGATGCAGACCCGCTCGAGCGTTTCGGCAAAGCGGACCACATCGGGCGTCTCGTCGAACTTGCCGCGATACATGAGGCCGCGCGTCCACGCGAAGATCGAGGCAATCGGGTTGGTCGAGGTCGCCTTGCCCTGCTGGTGCTGGCGATAGTGGCGCGTGACGGTGCCGTGTGCAGCTTCTGCCTCGATGGTCTTGCCATCGGGCGTCATCAGAACAGAGGTCATAAGGCCGAGCGAGCCGAAGCCTTGCGCCACGGTGTCGGACTGAACATCGCCGTCATAGTTCTTACAGGCCCAGACGAACTTGCCCGACCATTTGAGAGCGGATGCCACCATGTCATCGATCAGACGGTGTTCATAGGTGATGCCAGCTTTTGCGAACTTGTCTTTGAATTCGTTCTCGAACACCTCTTCAAACAGGTCTTTGAAGCGGCCGTCATAGGCTTTCATGATGGTGTTCTTGGTCGAGAGATAAACCGGCCAACCACGGTCGAGGCCGTAGTTCATCGAAGCGCGCGCAAAGTCGCGGATCGAATCGTCAAGGTTGTACATCGCCATCGCAACGCCCGAGCTCGGGAAGTCGAAGACGTTGAGATCAATCTCGGTGCCGTCGTCGCCCTCGTACACCATGCGCAGGCGGCCAGGGCCCGGGATGAGGGTGTCGGTTGCGCGATACTGGTCACCAAACGCGTGACGGCCAACCACGATTGGGTCGGTCCAGCCGGGCACAAGGCGCGGCACGTTGTCGATCACGATAGGCTCACGGAAAACCACGCCGCCAAGAATATTGCGGATCGTGCCGTTTGGCGATCTCCACATTTTCTTGAGGTTGAATTCTTCAACGCGCGCTTCATCAGGGGTGATGGTCGCGCATTTCACGCCAACGCCGTGTTCCTTGATCGCATTGGCGGCATCGATGGTGATCTGGTCGTCGGTCTCATCGCGTTTTTCGACCGAGAGATCGTAATACTTCAGATCAACATCGAGATAAGGCAGGATCAACCTTTCACGGATCCACTGCCAGATGATTTTGGTCATTTCATCGCCGTCGAGCTCGACGACCGGGTTTTTAACCTGAATTTTTTGCATGGGCGAACGCCTTGTCCTTCCGTCCGGGGAACGTCGTATTTGAATTGCTTGGATGTGTGATCCCATCCTGTGCCAACGGGCTCTAGCAGAGGTGCATATTGTTGCAAGTTTGCAAGATGCCGGAGGCCACGATGGGGGCGTAAATACCAGCGGTGCGAAAGCAAACAGGCGCCCGAAAGCAAAAAGGCGCCGCAATCGCGACGCCTTTTGGAAGAATGATGGTGGGCGTACCAAGATTTGAACTTGGGACCCCTACGATGTCAACATAGTGCTCTACCCCTGAGCTATACGCCCGCACCATCATTGTGTTCTTGCAGTCAATCGCCTGCGAGAGGCCGCGCGTTAGCGAAGCTCGCAAGCGAGTGCAAGCGATTCGAGCGAATTTTCGCTAAATCTGCGCCTCGCGCTGTTCTTCAAAGACGCGCTCCACCTCAAGCACGAGATCGCGCAGGTGGAAAGGCTTGGAAAGAACCTTTGCGTGCGGTTGTTCGCGGCTTGCCCGCAAGGAAACGGCGGCAAAGCCGGTGATGAACATGACCTTGGTGCGAGGCGACAGCTCGGCACATCGCTGCGCAAGCTCGATCCCGTCCATTTCGGGCATGACAATGTCCGACAAGAGCAGGTCGAAATGCTCACTTTCCAAAAGCGGAACAGCCTCGGTCCCCCGATCAACGCTGGTCACTTCGAAACCAGCCTTGGTGAGCGCGCGCTCAAGATAGGCGCGCATCGCTTCTTCGTCTTCGGCAAGAAGGATTCGGGGCGTAGAGGGTGTCGTCATGCGCAAGGGTATAGCCCAAATCACTTAAGAAATGTTTTGTGATCTTGCGAATTGACCCCATTTGAAACGTCCAGAACTGACCAAACGGCTAACCTGAATAACTTGGCGAATGACACCGGCGCAAAGCGATTTGGTTTTGTGAGGCGTTTTTCCCGTTGCAGACCTGCTTGCCTCATCGGTTCGGGAACGGGCCAATTACGCCTAATCACCCTTTGACTTGGCCCCGTAATGCGGGCAGCAAGGAGCTCCCATGCGGTCTCATTCACGGCATCATCAGCAAGCGCAGCCAGCCTCGTCGCCCCGTCGCGCCTCGACCCGCGATCTGGGCGAGGGGAAGGGGTATGTGACGACCAAAGGCGGAACGATTGCGTCGGATGGCGATGGCGATGATCAGGGCGAGGGCGAGGGAAAAAGTCCTGCGTTTGTGCATGTCGCACCGCGCGATATGCCTTTGCCTGTCCTGATCGCTGTGCCCCATGCGGGCTGCAATTATTCCGAAGAGATCGTGAGACAAATGCGCGATCCCGGGTCTTCGCAACTGCGTTTGGAAGATCGCCGGGTGGATGCGGTCGGGGTGGAAATCGCACGTGCGACTGGCACGGGATTGTTGGTCGCCCATGCACCGCGTGCGATCATTGATCTCAACCGCGCCTCTGACGACATCGACTGGGGCATGGTGGCCCGTCCCAAGGGGTTCGATACGCGCGCATTTGACGAAAAACGCGCATCGGGTCCGTCAAGCAATGCACGGGCTCGCAGCGGACTTGGAATTGTGCCGCGCCGATTGCCCGGAACTGGCGAGATCTGGCGCTCCAAACTCTCTTACAATGAACTGGCGCGGCGAATTGAACAGATTCACCGGCCCTATCATGCCTTCCTTGAAGGCGAGCTTGCGCGGATTCGCGACGCGTGGGGCGCGGCGCTGCTGATCGATCTGCACTCCATGCCGCCCCTTCGACGCAGAAACAATGAAGAGGCGGTGCCCAAAATCGTGATCGGCGACCGTTATGGCGCGTCGTGTGACCATATCCTTGCCGCGCACGCGTTCCGTTATCTCGAACAGCAAGGGCAGGTCGCCTCGCACAATCGCCCCTATTCCGGCGGCTATGTCCTCGACCGCCACGCACGGCCCAATCATGGGATCCACGCCATCCAGATTGAGCTGTGCCGAAGCTCCTATCTGGACCCCTCGCTTTCAGAGCCTTCGCAAAACGTCCGGCCCCTTGCGCAGATGCTGGCCGGGTTGGTGCGCATTCTCGGGGCGGAAACGGCGGGGCTTGGCTCCGGGCGTCATGTGGCGCAAGCGGCGGAATAGAGCCCGCGTCGCCGGTCTTTCGAATTCTCCCGACAAAAAAGCCACCTCGTGCGAAAGGGGGGGGAAGCACGAGGTGGCCAGGTTCAGGGAGGATCGCTGCGAAATATCGAGCGCTCCGCGGCGGCTCATGAGGGGGTAACCGCCAACAGGCCTGATATAAGTTCAGGGCGGCCCGCTTTCAACCAGCAGGCCGCCCCAACTTAATCGGAAATGGTCTTGTTTTCCCTAGGGTTAGGGAAGAAACCCTTAAGCTTTAGCCTCGGGAAGCGGCACCTTGCCTTGCGCGGTCTGACGCTCGAACACCATGCGCATGAGGTTCATCGAGAACAGGTGCGCGTGGATCAGCATAAGCATGCCGCTTTTGTTGAGCTCTTCGACCTTGTCGGTTGCAAGCTCGCGCAGCTTCTTCTCGTCAACCATCTTAAACCCGCGATAAACGAAGGGTTTATCGGGCATGTCGTTGCGAGTGATGGCGATTTCGCCGTCCATCAGAAGGTCGAGTTCGGTGAGCTTTTCAAGGAAGGCCTTGGTCCGCTGGCCCGACTCTTCGAAGCGGCGGCAGAACTCGAGAATGTTGTTGGTGTATTCGGTTGCTTTGCGCTCTTCGCCTTCGCCTTCGAAAAGTGCGTTGCCTTCTTTACCTTCTACAACAACACCCGATTTTGGATCAAAACACAGCGACATGTCTTCGCTGTCGGACTGAAGTTTTGCGAGGATGAAGGGGTAGCGGCGGATGTAAGCAGGGACATAGACGCCCGGCTCAAGCTTGTTCTCTTTGTCGATGAAGGTGTTCACGCCTTCATTCAAACCCATCAGAGCAATCGGCAGCGGAGAGTCGTTTGCGGTGAAGACGATCGGGTAGTTGCGCTGTGCATCGACGAATTCGTCAACGGTGAGCGGGATCGCGTGGGTGTCGGCGAGGAAAGACGCATCGCCAAAAGCGGTTACGACATGATCGCCGTGATCGCGGCTGTTGAGCGGAAGCAGGTCGTTGTAAAACAGTGGAAGTTGCGGTTTCGGCGCGCTGGCCATGTGGTTTCTCCTAAACCGGTTAATCTCATATGGGAGACGGGTTCGCGCGAAGCTCGCATATCCCCCACCCGTCAAATGCGCTCGCGGCTTTAGGCGCTCCTGCTTCGCGGCGCAAGCGGTGTGCCCACTTGCGCGTCCTATTTGGCCAAAAGCTTGCCCGGATTAAGCAGGCCCTTGGGATCGAGCGCGTCCTTGACGCTTGCCATAATGCCAAGAGCGACAGGATCGCTGAGGCGATGGAGATCGCCGACCTTCATCTGGCCGATGCCGTGTTCTGCACTGATCGAGCCGCCCCACCGGGTTACCAGATCATAGACCCGCGCGCTGACTTTCTTGCCTTCGCTCTCTTCCCATTGGCCCGGCACTGCGCCGCTTGGCGCGAGCACGTGGAAGTGCACATTTCCATCCCCCAGATGGCCAAATGCAACCGCGCGGCTGCCTTTGAACTCGGATTCGATAGCGGGCGAGGCCTCAAGAATGAATTCGGGCATTTTTTCGACCGGCACGCTGATGTCGTGCTGCATCGCAGGGCCAAGCGCGCGTTCGGCGGCGGAGATGGAATCGCGCAAGGTCCAGAAGTCTTCTGCCTGTCGCTCATTCGCGGCAATTACGCCGTCCTCGATAAGGCCGTCCTGCACTGCCTGTGCAAGAGCTTCTTCCAGCCCGTCGCGCAAGGCCGCATCGTCACCTTCGACCGCGACACATTCGATAAGCGCGTTCCACGCATGGCGGTTTTGCAGTGGACTGCGCGCATCGGGAAGGTGGGCAAGAACACTGTCGAGGCAATGGTCGGGAATGATTTCAAAGCCTTCCAGGGTCTCTCCCAGCGCCCGGTCAATCCTGCGAAGAAGCGTGCGCGCATCGGGCAGGGCGCCAAGGCCCACCCATGCGGTCGCACGCGCCCGTGGCGCAGGAAGAAGGCGCAAGGTGGCCGCGGTGACGATGCCCAAAGTGCCCTCCGATCCGATCAGGAGCTGCTTGAGGTCAAATCCGCGATTGTCCTTTTTGAGGACTGTCAAAGCGTTGAAGATGCTCCCGTCGGCAAGCACCGCCTCAATCCCCAGAACCTGTGCGCGCATGGTGCCATGGCGCAGCACCTGCGTGCCGCCCGCATTGGTCGATATAAGCCCGCCAATCGTCGCTGACCCTTTGCCGCCAAGGGTGAGGGGGAAGCGCAGATCCGCCTCTTCGGCTGCCTCGTGAAACGTCTGTAGAATGACGCCCGCCTCGCAAACCGCCTGACCGGCGCCCGCATCAAGCGAGCGGATCGCGTTCATGCGGCGCATCGACAAAAGCACCGAGGCGCCGCTTTCGTCGGGCGTTGCGCCGCCGGCCATTCCGCTGTTGCCGCCCTGTGGCACGATGGGCACGTCATATTCAGCGCAAAGCTTCACAAATGCGGCGACTTCCTGGGTCGATGCAGGGCTCGCAAGGCCCAATGCCTTGCCGGTGTAACGTCCGCGCCAATCGGTAAGCCATGGCTCAAGATCGTCGGCAAGGGTGGTCCAGCCCTTTGGGCCGAGCATGTCGCCGGCCTTGGCTGCAAAACTGCTGAGGTGGGGAAAAGCTGCATTCATTGCGGCGTCTATGCCACACCGCTGGCCGATTTTACCAGCGCTTTGCGGCGATTGGGGCGCACATTAAGGCAGCGTTCAACGATCACTGCTAGTTCGTGTGCTTTCGCAGCGCCCGATCGTTGGCGCACCTGGTTTCGGGGTCTGGTTTTTGAGGCTCGGTTTTCCTGGAGGGTTGAAGGGACTTCATGCCTAGCAGTTTCGCCTTTGCGACTTCGCTTGCGCTTCTTTTGCCTTTGGGCTTCGGAAGCGTTGCAGCAGGAGCAGACGAAACGCACGATGTTGCAACGCCGCTAACCCCCCAATGCACCGCGCCCGGTATCGAAAACGCGTCGCACAGCGAACCGCCAAAGGTTTCGCTGCAACCCGAGGTGAGCGCCGCCAACCCGTTGGAAGCACTTTACAATTCGCACAGGGCCAATCAGGTGCGGATCGAGCGGCGGGTGACCATCCGCATCTCGCCCTATCGCCAGAGCAGTCGCAACAGCCTGCTTGCAAGGCTGCCGCGTCAAGGCGTCTCGAGAACGTTTGAAGAGCGCAAGATGGACAATTGCGTGCCCGTGTCGGGTATCGCCGGGGTTCAGACGGGCAATGGCAATCGCCTGCTGTTGTTTCTGAACGATCAGCGCATCGTCAGCCTCAATCTTGAGCGCGGATGCAGGGCGCGCGACTTTTATTCGGGCTTTTACATCGAGCGCAATGAAGATGGACGTTTGTGCGTCAAACGCGATCTTCTGCAATCGCGCAGCGGCGCAAAATGCGAGGTTGCAGGGATGCGCCGCCTCGTCGCGGTCGACGATTGATTGTGCCGCAGCGCACGACCCTTCGCCCCATTTCTTGACTTTAGAGGCCTTTTTGGCCAAGCGGAGCGCACCTTCGTAACCGCGCTTGTGCAATGCAGCACCGAGGGCCATTGCGAAACGACTATAGTGCATCACTTTATCCGGACATATTCGAACATATGACATTTGCCGATCTCGGCCTTTCTCCCGAATTGCTCAAAGCCGTCGAAGAGGCTGGCTATACCGAGCCAACCGCTATTCAGGCTGAAGCGATCCCGCCCATCCTCATGATGAAGGACATCATCGGGATTGCGCAAACCGGCACGGGTAAAACCGCAAGCTTCGTGCTGCCCATGATCGACGTCATGGCATCGGGCCGCAGACGCGCGCTTATGCCGCGCTCTTTGATCCTGGAGCCCACACGCGAACTTGCCGCACAGGTTGCCGAGAATTTCGAGAAATACGGCAAGAACCACGACCTCAAGATGGCGCTGCTTATCGGCGGAGTGCAGATGGGCGATCAGGTGAAGGCTCTGAACGAGGGCGTCGATGTTCTTATCGCGACGCCGGGCCGGATGATGGACCTGTTTGAACGGGGCAAGATCCTTCTTTCGGGCTGCGAGCTCCTGGTGATCGACGAAGCCGACCGGATGCTCGACATGGGGTTCATCCCGGATATCGAGTTCATCTGTGACAAGCTTCCGGAGACGCGTCAGACCATGCTTTTCTCGGCGACCATGCCGCCTCCGATCGAAAAGCTTTCCAAGAAATTCCTGAACAATCCAAAGCGGATCGAGACGGCCCGCGCGGCGACCACGAACAAGGATATTACCGCGTTCAAGATACCGGTCGATCAACGCAAGAAGCGCGAGACTTTGCGCTGGCTGCTCAAGAATGATCAGGTCGAGACCGCGATCATTTTTGCCAACCGCAAGACCACCGTGCGCGAGCTCAACAAGAGCCTGCAGAGCCACGGTTTTGCCTCGAGCGAAATTCACGGGGACATGGACCAGAGCTCGCGTCTGAAAGAGCTTGAGCGGTTCAAATCTGGTGATGTGAACATTCTTGTCGCCTCCGACGTTGCGGCGCGCGGGCTCGATGTCAAAGGCGTCTCGCACGTCTTCAATTTCGATACGCCCTGGCACCCGGATGATTACGTTCACCGCATTGGCCGCACAGGCCGGGCAGGGGCCAAAGGGCGCGCTTTCACCTTGGTCTCCAAGGTCGACGAAGAGGCCATGGTCAATGTCGAGAAGCTGACCGGCAATCCGGTCAAAGTGTTCGGCAAGGAAGACGTGCGGGTTGAACTTGCCCAACCGGGCAAGAGCAAACCATCCGACGAGGATGCTGCCGAAGAAAAGCCCCAAGAGAAGAAGCCCACCCGAAGCCGCCGCGCGAAAAAGGACAGCGAAGACGAAGCGTCCAGGAAGCCGCGTCGTGAACGTTCGGAGCCATCGGAAGAAAAGCCCAAGCGCAAGACCCGCGCCCGCAAGCAGGACGAGGACGATGCACCCGTGCCAGCAGGCGAGTGGAACGGTCCAAAGCCCGGTTTCCTCGACATAGGGTTCGGCGAATAAACTCACCCGATTTGGGACGAGACGATGTTTCCCAGCAAGACGCTTCCTGAGCGCCGGGCCGATTTCTGGGTCCATGCGGGCGGGCTTGCATTTCTCATTCCGGCGAGCATTCTTTTGGTCCGCGAAGCGAGCGCGCGCGGTGATGCGCTGCTGAATGCGGCGGTTGTCATATATGCGTGTGCGGCGCTGTTCTCGCTTGGCATTTCTTTCGCTTACCACTTACTCCCCCGCCATGACTTGCGAGCCGTTCTGCGCCGCTTGGACCATGCCGCGATTTATGTCGTGATTGCCGGGGTATTCGGCCCGCTGCTGGTGGTGTGCGGCACGCCGAGCGCCTTCGTGATTCAGGGCCTTCTGTGGTTTTTCGCGCTCATCGGCGTCGGTTTCAAGCTTGCGGGAGGCAATCCTGATTCGCCGTGGTCGCTCATGTCCTATCTCGGGATGGGCTGGTTTGCGCTTTTCGCGCTGCCTGATTTCACCGCTGGCCTGCCCAAACTGAGCCTTGCCCTAATTGCGGGGGGCGGGATTTTCTACACTGTGGGGACGCTGTTCTATCGCCGCAAAGCGATGCTCTACCGCTATCCGATCTGGCACGCCTTTGGCACGTTTGGCGGGCTATCGTTTTTCGCCAGCATCTGGATCGCAGTATCTGAGGTGGGCGTCGGGCCCTAGCTCACCACGCTCACAAAGCTGTCGATCACGCGCTTTTCGCCCGCTTCTTCAAACTGGATGGTAAGCTTATTGCCTTCCTGATCGATCACGCAGCCTGTGCCGAATTTCTTGTGCTCGACCATGGCGCCAATTGCGATGTCGGAGCGGGGCGCTGCGGCGAAGCTTGCCGCCGAACGTCCGGGTTCCGCAAGCCGTTTTTGCTTGGTTTCATAGCCCGATGAAATCGCGCGCTGCCAACCGGGGCCGCGCGCCTGCGCACGGGTGGGGTTTTGCTCGGCGACATGGGCAAACGGGTCTTCGCTTTCGCTCCAGTTTGCGCGCCAGAGCGATGCGCCGCCGCTCATGGTCGTTTCGGAATCGATGAATTCTTCGGGCAATTCCTCGATAAAGCGCGAGGGGATCGAACTGGTCCATTGGCCGTAAATCCGGCGGTTTGCCGCGTGCAGGATCGTGCATTTGCGCTTGGCCCGCGTGATCGCGACGTAAGCAAGTCGGCGCTCCTCCTCCAGAGAGGCAAGACCTCCTTCGTCGATTGCGCGTTGCGATGGGAAGACGCCTTCCTCCCAGCCCACGCAAAAGACATTGTCATATTCGAGGCCCTTGGCCGCGTGCATCGTCATGATGGTGACGGTCTCTTCCGCGTCGCTGCGGTCATTGTCCATAACGAGGCTGACGTGTTCGAGGAAGTCGCCAAGGCTGTCATACTCTTCCATTGCGCGGGCAAGTTCGGAAAGGTTTTCTGCACGACCTGCGCTTTCGGCAGAGCGGTCCTTGGCGAGCATGTCGTTGTAGCCGCTTTCGTCGAGCACCTGTCGCAACAGATCCGAAGGCGGCATGACTTCGGCCGCCTCGCGCCACGCCAAGAATTGCCGCATCAGCGAACCGATGGTGTTCGCCGCGCGCTTGGGCAATTCGTCGCTGTCAGCCAGTTGCAGCGATGCCGCCGCGAGCGGCAGACCGACCTGGCGCGCATGAATGTGCATCTTCTCAAGCGTCTTGGAGCCGAGCCCGCGCTTGGGCTGGTTATAGATGCGCTCGAACGCCAGATCGTCCTGCGGTTGAGCGATCACGCGAAGGTAGGCGAGCGCATCGCGGATCTCGGCGCGCTCGTAAAAGCGGAAACCGCCGATAATCCGGTAGTTGATGCCGACCTGGATGAAGCGGTCTTCGAATTCGCGCGTCTGATATTGCGCGCGTACGAGGATGGCGACCTGGTTAAGCGGCGCGCCCTCGCGCTCCAGCCGCTCTATCTCCTCGGAAACGCGCCGCGCTTCTTCGGGTGCGTCCCATACGCCGATCACCTTGACCTTGTCGCCGCCGTTACTTTCGGTCCAAAGCGATTTGTCGTGGCGCTGCGAATTGGCGCTGATCAGGCCGGAGGCCGCTCCCAGGATCTGCGGGGTGGAGCGATAATTCTGCTCCAGTCGCACCACGGCGGTGCCCGGAAAATCCTTTTCAAACCGCAGGATATTGGCAACTTCTGCGCCGCGCCATGAATAGATCGACTGGTCATCATCACCGACCACGCAGATGTTCTTGTGCGCCTGCGCGAGCAGTCGCAGCCACAAATACTGGACCGCATTGGTGTCCTGATATTCGTCCACCATGATGTATTTGAAACGCTGCTGATACTCGGCGAGAACATCGGTGTGCTTCCGAAAGATGTTCAGCATATGCAGCATCAAATCGCCGAAATCGCAGGCGTTGAGAGCCTTCAAACGCTCCTGATACGCACCGTACATCTGCGCGCCTTTGCCATTGGCGTAGGCTTCGTTTTCGGCTGCATCGAGATCATCGGGGTTGAGCCCGCGGTTTTTCCAACGGTCAATAAGCCCAGCCAATGAACGTGCGGGCCAGCGTTTCTCATCCAGCTCGTGATCGTTGATAAGCTGTTTCAAAAGCCGCAGTTGATCGTCGGTGTCGATGATCGTGTAATTGCTCTGTAGCCCGGCGAGTTCCGCATGACGGCGCAGCATCTTGGCGCAGATCGAGTGGAAGGTGCCGAGCCACGGCAATCCCTCACCGGGTGCGCCCAAGTGGGCGGCCACCCGCTCACGCATTTCGCGTGCAGCCTTGTTGGTAAAGGTCACGCACAGGATCTGGCTTGGCCATGCACGCCGCGTTGCCACCAAGTGGGCCATGCGCGCCGTCAGCGCCGCCGTCTTACCCGTGCCAGCGCCAGCTAGCATCAGCACCGGCCCTTCGGTCGTCAACACAGCCTCACGCTGCGGCGGGTTCAAACGCGCAGCATAGGGCGGGACACCATTATCAGGCGCGCCGGAAGAAACAGATTGGGGCAATTGTGCACTCATAGGATATTGGGGAACAAGTATAGAACAAATGTTGGGATTGCAATCTTGCATAATGTGGGGGCGCACGCACCTGTCGGCAAGCGCCACTCCCCGACTAATCTTGGCGCTAATTTCTTGTGGCAATTCAACCCGTCCGGTTTTGTGAACGTCATTCGCTGATCCGTGGGCCTCACGCGATTGGGGCAGGGGGGGCAGGCTATGCGCCGCGATAATGGCCTGCCACAAGACGGTTGTTCGTCAGCGCTTGGGTTTCACCTTTCAAGGAGTATCCAATGCCTAAATCAAACTATCACACCTCCGGTCTTGTCGCAGCAGCGCTGGGCTTTCTTGCAGCATCCCCCGCTCTTGCCGACGCGCCGCTCACCGCCGCGCAGCCGCAGGAAGATGGCGCCGGCGATGCAGCCCCTGAGGCAACGAACGCGCCGCAGCTTTCGGCAGGGCAGCAGGCAGAGATCGGCACATGGCCCGCCGACAAGCAGACCGCCTACATGAGTTGGCCGGAAGAGACGCAAGGTTACTACTGGGAGCTGTCCGAGCCGCGTCAGACAATGTTCTGGATGCTTACCGACAAGGACAAAATTGCGCTTACGGCGATGACCGGCCCCGAACGCGAGGGGGCGTGGAGCCAGATTGAGGCACGTGCAGCGTCTTCTCCCGGTTAGGAAAGGCCTGACAAGAGGCAAGCGGTTGGTCGGGAGGACACACGGTTTGGGCGCTTATTCAGTCCTTTGCCGCCCTTTCCTGATCCTCTTCCTTATCAACCCTCGCAAAGGCAGACTCGCGCTTGGAAAAAGCGTGGGTCTGCCTTCCTTTTGGGAACTCGCCAACGGTCGCGCCAACGGTTGCGGCAGTGGTCGCGCTGGGCAGACAATTTGGTTTTTTTCGGAACGATGCCGGTGATGGTTGATTAACTTAGCATCGACGGAACGGAAAAAAGGACAATCACAGGACAAGCCCATGAAGAACCTTGTAGCAAGCCTCATCACCGCAGCATCCATTGCAACACTCAGCGTCGGAGGAACCGCTCTGGCAGAGGGCGACGAATATTCTTCCCGCGATGGTTCGACCAAGGCGCAAACGCCGGTGATTATCGAGCGCAACGACGACGGCAAGGCGACCAAGGTTCGCGTCAACGGCAAGGTCTATGATGTGTGCATGAATGACGATCATGACGGCTGCATCAATCCGCGTGCAGCAGGCCTTGATTGGGGCAATCGCCCGCTTGATTACTGGCCGGGCAAGCCCGCGAGCCAGATGTAAGATCGCAAAACTGGCGACAACAAAAAAGGGCAGCGGTTTACGCTGCCCTTTTTTGTGTCTGATGTCGCAAGGCGAGTCAGGCAGCGCGCTGCATGATGTGAAGGCGTGCTTTTCCGACCTTGCGGCTTGTCTCGACGGTGAGACCCTTGATCTGGGGTTCTTCGTCAAATGCGGTTTCCAGCGCGATCCACGTGGCCTCGCCAATCCAGCCAAGGCGCAGCATCCGGTCAAGCGCCACTTCGCCAGCGCCAGAGCGATAGGGCGGGTCGAGCAGGATCAGGTCGAGCGGTTCCTTTGCTGCGCGAAGGCCCATCACGGAACCTGCTTCCACGGTGCAACGTCCACGCGCATCCAGCGCCGTGATATTGGCGCGGATCATGTCCGCGGCGTCACGGTCCTGTTCAACGAAAAGGCAATGCGCAGCGCCCCTCGAAAGCGCCTCGAGCCCCAACGCGCCCGAACCTGCGAACAGGTCGGCGATGCGCAAATCCTCAAAGCTTCCCAGCCGGCTTGTGAGCATGGAGAACAATGTCTCGCGCGTGCGATCGGCGGTAGGGCGGGTGGCATCGCCCTTGGGCGCGGAAAGCTTACGCCCGCGCCATTCGCCAGCGATAATGCGCATCAACGGCGCCCTCCCTTGAGGCTCGCGACAAAGCGATCAAGGTCGCCCTTCTTGATGCGCGCCGCCTGTCCACGCGGCAAGTCGCCCAGCGCAAAGGGGCCATAGCCGATGCGGATAAGCCGGTTCACCTTGAGCCCGAGATATTCAAGCACGCGGCGAACCTCACGGTTCTTGCCTTCGGTGATGGTGATCTCGATCCAGTGGTTCTTGTGCCCCTTACCGCCCGATCCATGATCGAGATTGGCGTCAATCGGACCATAGCGGATGCCCTCGATTTCAACGCCTTCGCTCAACGCTTCGAGCTGTTCTTGCGCGATCTCGCCAAACGCCCTGGCGCGGTAGGTGCGCGGGATGCCTGATGAAGGCAATTCCATGGTGCGTTTGAGGCCGCCATCATTGGTGAGAAGCAACAGCCCCTCGGTGTTGAGGTCGAGTCGCCCGATGGGCATCATGCGCGGAGTGCCCTTGGGAAGGGCGTTCACCAGGGCCGAATAAATCGTCGCACGGCCCGCAGGATCGCGTTCTGCGGTGATGAGTCCGGTCGGCTTGTTGAACGCGAAAAGCTGCGCGGGCTCAGGTCCGCCGACGGGTTTCCCATCGACGCTGACGCCGCGCAAGTCCTTGAGAAAGGTTGCAGGCGTCTCGACCGGCTTTCCATCAAGGGTGACGCGTTTGTCAGCGATCATGCGCTCAATCTCGCGGCGCGAGGCAACGCCAGCGCGCGCGAGCAGTTTGGCGATACGGTCGCCCTCTGGGCGATCCTCTGACTTTTTGGGGTTTGTGGGCATGAAAAGCCCCTTAAGCGTTCAAGTGCTCCTGCACAATCGCATCGAAGCGAACGATGCCGCTTTCGAGTGTCCCCATTGTCAGTTGCTTGATCGCGCCGCTTTCCAGCCCTTGCTGGCCAAGCTCGGCTGCGCGGAAGTCTTCGCTGGCGAAAACGCCGCCATCCAGAAGCTTCCAACTGCGCTCCCAGTGATCCAATGCCTTCTCGCTCTTGGGCTCCTCCGGAATGAGCATGAAGTCTTCCACGATGGTGTGATTATGCGCGGTCGGCATGAGGACCATGACGTTGATGTAGTCGGGGCTGGGCACGATGACGGTCGCGGGGAAAAGCTGATAGGCAAAGGTGATCACCCGGCGCATCGCGGCCATATCGGTGAAATCGACATTCTCCATTTCCTCAAGCCGCCCGACGGCCGATCGCATATGCGGGCCGACCATATCGCCGCTGGTGATGCCGTCCTTGAAAAACGGCCCAATGGTGTTCGCGTGCAGGCGCGTCACATGGTAGCTTTCGAGGAAGGCATCCATGATGAGCTTCCAATTGCCCTTCACCTGATGGGTTCTGCGTCGGAAAAGATGCAAGGTCCCCATTCCAAAGGCATCGAAATCGGCGCTGATCGCTTTGGCCTGCGTGAAATCAGCATTTTCTTTCGGGGCGAACCAGATAAGGCCGCCGGTCTCTAGGCTAGGAAGCTCAACAAGACTGTGCTCCGATTTATCGAGGCCGGGGAACGTCTCAGGGCGGGGAAGGGCGAGGAGCTTGCCATCAAGCTTGTAAGTCCAGGCGTGGTAGGGACACACCATCCGCTTTGCACATTGCACCTCGCTCCCCTCGACAAGTCGGGTTCCGCGGTGCTGGCATACGTTGAGGAACACGTGCGCCTTTCCGTCGGTATCTCGGGTGATAAGCAGTGGGCGACCCGTATCATCGTGCGGGACCACCATGCCCGGCTCCGGCAAAAGCGCGGACGGGGCGAGCACTTGCGGCAGCTTATCGAAAAGCGCCGCTTTCTCGCGCGCAAAGTGATCGGCGCAAGTGTAACGGCTCGCTGGCACCGTGCCGATTGCGTCCACTTCGCGCGATGCGCCGGTGCGAATGTTCTCCGCCAGCGCGCGTTGGCCAGCTGTTGGCTCCAAGCGCGAAAATTCTCTGGGCAAATCTTGCGTTGTTGTGGCGTTCATCGCCCTCTCCCTATTTCCCTCGGGCACGATATGCCCCACACTCGCCCTCAAAGCAAAAGGGATTAGCGATCACGTGACGCAAGCAGCCGCATCTGAAGAATCCGGAAAGTCCGAAAAGCCGGGCATCGGCGAAGTCATCCGCGCGCTCAGGAACAGGAAGTCGGCCTATATGGCGCTGTTCGGCTTCACCAGCGGGCTGCCCTTCGCGCTGTTTCTGGGAACGCTCTACGCGTGGCTTTCCGAGGCGGAAGTCGACCTTGAGACGATGGGCGTTTTCTCGCTGATCGGCTTGGCATACGCCTTCCAGTTCATCTGGTCGCCGCTGGTCGACAAGGTCAACATTCCGGGCCTTCGCAAGCTGGGCAAGCGCAAGCAATGGATTGCGCCGATGCAACTGAGCCTCGGGATCATTCTGGTCACACTTTCGCTGCTTGAACCCAAGACGCAGCTTGGCTGGTTCTCGCTGCTGGCAGGTATCGGCGCGCTTGCGAGCGCGACACAGGACATTGCGATCAACGCATGGCGGATTGACGTGGCGGACGAAGAGGCAACGCTCGATATGCTCTCGACCATCTATCAGATGGGCTTTCGTTTAGCCTCTCTGTTTGGCGGCGCATTGGGCCTCATTATAGCTGCGCGCATCGGCTGGCCGGAAACCTATATGCTGTTTGGTGCAAGCGTGCTTGTGATCGGTATTGCAGGGTTGTTTGCCCCCGATTCAGACCGCGACCGGGCAAGAACCGCGAGCACCAGCGAAGAGGAAATCGAGGAGCTTTACCAAGCGGGCGAAGTGCGTCCCGGCGTGCGCCGTCATTACCTCTGGCTGGTGGTTGGCCTGTGGGGCTGGGCGCTTTTGATCCTTGGCATCTTCATGGTCCGCGCGCTTGGCGGGTTTGTGCCGATGATGGGAGTACTGGATCTGGGGCTGTTCGTGCTTGATCCCAATTACCTGCTCGGAATGTTCGCGCTGAACGAGAGCGGGCGGCCCGACCCTACCGAATTTACCGCCAAGATGGGCCCGCTGATTATCGCTGCAACCATTGTCCTGCCAGCGGCGATTGCGGGCATCCTTCATAGCCGCAAGGCAAACAGCAGGGACCTGATAGCCCCCGGCGAGATCGTACCGCGCGCCTCGGGTGCGGTCGATCACCTGTATCGCGCCTTGCTCGCACCACTGGTGGAGTTTGTCGGGCGTATCGGCTGGTCGCTGGTTCTGATCCTTGCGCTCGTTCTGACCTACCGGATTTGCGATGCGATCTGGGGGACTTTTGCCTATCCGTTCTATTTGGGCGAACTGAATTACACCAATGACGAGGTCGCTTTTGCGTCCAAGTTCTTTGGCGTGGGCGCGATTATCGCTGGCCTTGCGCTGGGCGGCTATATGCTCACCGTTCTGGGGCGGATGCTTACGCTGACGCTGGGCGCGCTTCTCGCAGCGCTTACCAACCTCCTCTACGCCGATATGGCGGCGGGCGGGGCCAATATGCAGGCCGCGAGCGACATGGTCGGTTTCACTTGGCTGATCAGCACTTTTGCGCCGTTTGGCTCTGACGCCTTGCCGCGCCTCACTTTCACAATCATGTTTGAAAACCTTGCGATCGGAATCGCGGGCGCTGCCTATATCGCGTGGCTATCGTCCATCGTGTCGAAGAAATACGCCGCCGTTCAATATGCATTGCTGTCTTCGCTCACTCTCCTTGTCGGGACGCTCGGGCGCGGAGCCCTGGGCGAGATGATCGAGGAACAGGGCTATTTCGACGTCTTTGTGCTGACGACACTTATCGGCCTTGTCGCCGTGGTTCTGTGCCTGGCCGAATGGTACCGCCAATCGAAGATGGGCACTGACGATGTCGGCCCCGAACCAAAGCCGCAAGCGGCCAAGTGACCACCAGGACGCAAGGGGTTTGGCGAGCGCTCGCTCCCTACCTTGAGAAAGAGGCGCTGGCGGCTTTCTTTGTCGGCGTCTCCTCTGGCTTCCCTTATGCGATGATCGGGGCAACGCTCACCACAAGGCTCGCGCAAGACGGGATCGACAAGGCGACCGTGACCGCGTTCACACTCGCCTTTCTCGTCTATAATCTCAAGGTGTTCTGGGCATGGGTGGTCGACGGGGTGCGCCTGCCGGTCATTGGCCGCATGGGTCAGCGCGTTTCATGGATGCTCCTTTCCGGAGCGTTGGTGATCGCCAGCGTTGTGAATCTCGCACTGGTTGACCCGCAGAGCAGCCTTAGCGCGACCATCATTGCAGCGGTCTTGGTAGGCGTTACAGGGGCCACTTTCGACATCGTGATCGACGCCTACCGCATCGAGACGCTGCGCCCTGACCAACTCGGCACGGGGTCCGGGATGAGCCAGTATGGCTGGCGCATTGGAGCTGCCGGGGCAGGGGCGCTCGCATTGGTTGTCGCAGCAAGGGTAGGGTGGGAAGCGGCTTATCTCGCCTGCGCGGCCTTCGCGCTTCCTGCGATGCTCACCGCGCTCATCATGGGAGAGCCCGCAAGGCGCACCGTGACCATCGCCAAGAAGGGTGTCGGTGATGTATGGCAGTCCATCGCGGGGCCTTTCCGAGAGTTTCTGGGGCGGCATGGCGCGTGGCTCGTGCTCGCCTTTATCCTCGTGCACAAGATCGGCGACACGCTCGCAAACCTCACCTTCCGCCTGCTGTTCGATGACCTTGGCTACACCAATGACGAGATCGCGATCTACGATGTGGGCGTGGGCTTCTGGGCCTTTATGGTCGGGATTTTCGTTGGCGGAGTGCTTTACACGAGGCTCGGCCTGAAACGCTCGGTGATGCTCGCGCTGATCCTGATGGCGGTCTCCAATGTGAGCTTTGCAGGGCTCGCCGTGGTGGGGCACTCGAACTGGGCGATGGCAGCGGCAATCGGGTTTGAGAATTTTGCCAGCGGCTATGGCGGCGTGGTGGTGGTCGCCTATTTCTCAGCGCTTTGCGACCTGCGCTTCACGGCGGCGCAATATGCGCTGATCTCGGCAGGCGCTAGCGTTGTGGGGCGGCTTCTAACGGGTACCACGGCAGGCGGGCTGATCGATGGCATAGGCTATGTGAACTTCTACCTGCTCACGTGCCTGTTGGCTCTGCCGGGGATAGCGCTGTTCTGGTGGATGATGCGCACCGGATTGGTCGATGAGGCGATGGGGAGCGCGGGGCGGGAGGAGAGCTAATCCGGGAGCTCGTCATTCAATCGCAGCGCCTCGCCTGCGAGGTAGAGCGAGCCTGCGATCAGGATGGGAATGCCATCCGAAGGCACATTCAGCAGCGCATCCTCTAGGTCCTCGCGCGCCACTGCATCTTCGCCAAAAGCGCTTGCGGGATGGCTGTCATGGCCTGGAATTGAAACCACCGAGACACTGCGCACCCTGTCGCCAAAGGCATCCAGAAGTGCGCGTGGGTTCTTATTTTCTAACATCCCAATGATAAGATGAAGCGGGTCTATGAAAACCTGAGCAATCGCCTCGCCAGCGCTGGGGTTGTGACCTCCGTCCAACCACAAATCGCGGTCGTGAACGAGAGCTTTGAGAGGGCCATCAGCGAGATGCTGCATTCGAGCTGGCCAAACAACATGAGAAACCCCGACAAGGATTGATTCCAGTTTCACATCAATCAATTGCTGGGACTGAAGCATGTCTCTGGCGAGAGCGGCATTATCGACCTGATGCCAGCCCATGAGTGGGAATTCACAGTCTTCCTCGCCGTGAGTGTCGGCAATCCCATTCTCCCACGGATCGAAGAAATCGATGTCTTCATTGATAGTGGAGGTGACTTCCCGCAAAATTGCTCCGGTCGTTTCCGCAACCTCTGAAATCGCCTCCC
Organism: Qipengyuania sp. S6317L1; assembly: GCF_023015615.1. Taxonomy (GTDB): domain Bacteria; phylum Pseudomonadota; class Alphaproteobacteria; order Sphingomonadales; family Sphingomonadaceae; genus Erythrobacter. The sequence continues at coordinate 62,134 of NZ_JALKAJ010000003.1, forward strand.
TTGCGGCGTCAGGATAGTCACCGCCCATAGTCACCAACGGCACACCCCTCTTCGCAATCCCGGCCTTCTCGAAGGCAATCCGCGCCATTGGCTCTGTCGGCACACCGTCCTCGGGCGCGAGCAGAAACCGTTCGTGATCGAGCCCCAGCGCCGCGATCCCGCAAGCAGCGACCGCCTCGGGCTCCAGCACATTGGTTGCATCAAAGCGTCCGCCAAGGCCCACTTCGACCACGCATGCATCCGCAGGCGTTCGGCTGAAGGCCAAGAATGCCGCGGCGATAGTGACTTCGAAGAAACTGGGCGCGAGGTCCTCGCCCGCATCCAGCACCTCTTCGAGAAGCTCCGCTAGCGGGCCATCTTCGATCAGCTTGCCCGCAATCCTGATCCGCTCATTATAGCGCACCAGATGGGGCGATGTGGTGACGTGGACGCGCTTGCCATCGGCCTCGAGCATAGCTCGAAGGAAAGCGCACACCGAGCCTTTGCCATTGGTGCCACCGACATGGAACGCGGGAGGCAGCTTGCGATGTGGATTGCCAAGCCGCTCCATCAAAGCGGTGATGGTCTCCAGCCCCAGGCGCCCTTGAGGAACGCTTAGGCGGGCGAGCCGGTCGAGCTGCGCCTGAACGCGGGCATCATCCGAGCGGCCAAAGTCCATGGGGCGTCAGGCAGCAGCTTTGGGCTGCAAAAATTCCAGCACCTGCGAAAGGCGCTCTTTAAGCTCGCTACGCGGCACAACCATATCGACCATGCCGTGCTTGTGGAGATATTCAGCGCGCTGGAAGCCTTCGGGCAATTGCTCGCGGATGGTGTCCTGAATGACGCGCTGGCCTGCAAAGCCGATAAGCGCGCCGGGCTCTGCGATATGGATATCGCCGAGCATGGCATAACTCGCGGTCACGCCGCCCGTGGTCGGGTCGGTCAGAACAACAATGTAGGGCAGGCCTGCCGCCTTCAATCGCCGGGTCATGACGGTCGCGCGCGGCATTTGCATCAGGGACAAGATCCCCTCCTGCATCCGCGCACCGCCCGCCGCTGTCACCACGACATAGGCGCAATTGCGGTCCAGCGCCTTTTGCGCGGCCTGACAAAACGCCTCGCCCACGGCCATGCCCATCGAGCCGCCCATGAAGCTGAAATCCTGAACGCCGACAACCGCAGGCTGTCCGTCAATCGCGCCCGAACCCGTGATGAAAGCATCGGCATAGGGGCTTTTCGCCCGCGCCGCTTTCAGGCGGTCGGTGTATTTCTTCGAATCCTTGAACTTGAGCGGGTCCTCGGTCACCTCCGGCACGGGAAGCAGTTCAAACCCTTCATCCAGAAGCAGCTTCAGACGCGTATCGGCATTGATCCGTCCATGGTGCCCGCATTTGGGGCAGACATGGAGGTTTTCCTCATAGTCGGAGACGAACAGCATCTCCTGACAATTGGGACACTTGATCCAAAGGTCTTTCTCGGTGCTTGTCTTTTGATCGCCAAAGCCCAGCGAATTGCGGACGCGGTTTAACCAGCTCATGTCTCGTGTTCCTTTAGGCCGACTTGATCGCGGCAACCATGCTCGCGGTCAGCTCTTTTAGCTTGGGCGCCGCGTTTGCGCCATGTTCGCCCACCAAGTCAACAAAAGCGGACCCGACGACAACGCCGTCGGCGTGCTTGGCGATGGCAGCGGCTTGGGCGGGTTCACGCACGCCAAAGCCGACCGCGACCGGAATATCGGTGGCCGCTTTGAGCGCCGCCACAGCCTCTTCGATGGAGCCTGCTGCGGCCTGTTGCAGCCCGGTGACCCCGGCGACGGAGACGTAGTAGAGAAAGCCGCTCGACCCCTCGAGCACTTTGGGCAAGCGCTTTGCATCGGTGGTCGGCGTGGCGAGGCGGATCGGCGAAATGCCTTGTTCGCGCAAAGCAGGACCCAGCGCATCGTCCTCTTCGGGCGGAATATCGACGCAGATCACGCCGTCGACGCCCGCTCCGGCGGCGGCTTTGGCAAACCACTCAGGCCCCCGGCGGATCATGGGGTTGGCATAGCCCATCAGCACCAGCGGAACGTCAGGGTGACGCTCGCGGAAGTCGGTCGCCATTTGCAGCACATCGGCGGTGGTGGTGCCCTTACCAAGCGAGCGCAGGTTTGCGCTCTGGATCGCAGGGCCATCGGCCATCGGATCGGTAAACGGCATCCCCAGCTCGATAACATCAGCGCCGCCTTCGACAAGCGCATCGAGGTTGGCCGCCGTGTCGCCATCACCAGCGGTGATGAAAGCGACAAAAGCGGCCTGGGGTTTGGAAAAGGCGTTTTGGAGGCGGGTCACGACAAAGCCCCCTCACCTTTAGGGGAGGGGGTTGGGGGAGGGGGCGAGGCCAGCAAATCAGCCACAACCTCACCCAAGCGGGTCAAAACCCCATCCATACTTTCCATAACTTCCAAGTTTGAAAATCTGATCACTGTGTATCCCTGATCTTCCAAATATTGCGTTCTTGTCGCGTCGTATTCTTCGCGGCCAGCGTGTGTGTCGCCATCGATCTCGACGACTAGCTTTGGGACGTTTGAGGCAAAGTCAGTAATGTATATCCCAATCACCTTTTGCCTTCGAAATTTGATCCCCTCGAACCGTTCCGCCCGCAATTCATGCCACATCCGCCTCTCAGGTTCGGGCATTTCCTTGCGCATGTCTCTGGCCCGGCTAGTGAGGCGAGGGTCGCGCATTACCCCTCTCCCAACCCTCTCCCCTGAAGGTGAGAGGGCTCAATCAAATCTCCACCCCAAGCTTTTCCGCCACAGTGAAAATGTCCTTATCGCCGCGCCCGCACAGGTTCATGCAGATGATCTCATCCTCGCGCATTTGCGGTGCGCGTTTGGCGACGGCGGCGAGGGCGTGGCTCGGCTCAAGCGCAGGGATAATCCCCTCGGTGCGGCAGAGCAGTTGGAAGCCTTCCAGCGCCTCATCATCGGTGACGGCGGTGTATTCCACGCGCCCTGTGTCCTTGAGCCATGCGTGTTCGGGGCCAATGCCGGGGTAGTCCAGCCCTGCAGAGATTGAGTGGCCTTCGGTGATCTGGCCGTCTTCGTCTTGCAAAAGGTAGGTCTTGTTGCCGTGGAGCACTCCAGGAGCGCCTCCGAGCAAGCTTGCCGCGTGTTCGTCGCCATCAAGGCCATGGCCTGCGGCTTCCACGCCGAGCATCTTCACGTCCGGATCGTCGAGGAACGGGTGGAACAGGCCAAGCGCATTGGAACCTCCGCCAATGCAAGCGATCAGCAGGTCGGGCAGCTTGCCCGTGCGGGCGAGCAGTTGCGCGCGGGCTTCGGTGCCGATCACGCTTTGGAAATTGCGCACTAATTCGGGGTAGGGGTGCGGCCCTGCGGCGGTCCCGATGATGTAGAAAGTGTCGTGCACATTGGCGACCCAATCGCGAAGCCCTTCGTTCATCGCGTCCTTCAAAGTCGCGCCGCCGCTGGTGACGGGGACAACTTCTGCGCCGAGCAGCTTCATGCGAAAGACATTGGGCGATTGGCGCGCCACGTCCTCTGCGCCCATATAGATCACGCATGGCAGACCAAAGCGCGCGCATACTGTCGCGGTCGCCACACCGTGCTGCCCCGCGCCGGTTTCCGCGATAATGCGGGTTTTGCCCATGCGCTTGGCAAGCAAAATCTGCCCGATGCAGTTGTTGATCTTGTGCGCGCCGGTGTGGTTGAGTTCATCGCGCTTGAACCACACTTGCGCGCCCATGCCGGGTTCCGCACCTTTACGCAATTCCTCGGTCAAACGCTCTGCATAATACATCGGCGAGGGGCGACCGACGTAATGCTCGAGCAGATCGTCAAACTCGCGCTGAAATTCAGGATCTTGCTGCGCGGCACGATATTCGCGCTCCAGATCAAGGATCAGCGGCATCAGCGTTTCGGCGACATAGCGCCCGCCAAAATCGCCAAAATGGCCGCGCTCATCGGGCCCATTGCGGAAGGAGTTGGGGGTGGTCTGATTCATAGCAATTTTCCGTTGGCAGGTAGAGCCGCGCCTGTCCAGCCGTGTGAGGAAAGGTGTGTCTGGTTACCGGCGGGGACGCGCAATGCCTTGACGATGCGTCGGAACCTTTCTGGCAGATTTACAATGTGTGGCAAATGAGTCACAAAATTACCGAGGGCTGGAATAATTGCATGATCTGTAATTGAACGTTCATCCACGCAAACCTACCTACGCCTTCCCCGAAATACCCCACTAACAAAAGAGGGTTCTATGAAGAAAATTGCTCTTATCACCGCAGCAGCAGCTGCAACCGCTTTTGCAACCCCTGCAATGGCACAAGACGCAGCCGGCGAAGGCCGCGTCGAAGTTCGCGGTGGCCTCGCCACTGGCGGCGGCTTTGACGAAGGTTTCATCGGCGCAGCAGCCGGCTATGACTTCGACCTTGGCGAAACCGTATTCGTCGGCGGTGAAGTGTCTGTCGACAAAGTGCTCGTTGACGGTTCTGACGAAATCTACGGCCTCACCGGACGCATCGGCACGAAAGCTGGCGAAAGCACCCGCATTTTCGCAGCCGGCGGCCGCAGCTTCACCTCGGGTGAAGACGTATGGCACGCAGGTCTTGGCGTTGAGCAAAAGCTTGGCGGCAACTTCTACGTGAAGGGCGAATACCGCCACTTCTTCTCCGATTTCTCCGACATCGACACCTTTGCTGTCGGCGGCGGCATCAAGTTCTAATCGCTTGAATTAGCGAAAAGACTGCAACCGAAAGGGCGATCCGGCGACGGGTCGCCCTTTTTCGTTGCGATTATTCTGCAACCGCGCGCGCGGCGGTGCAAAACGCAGCAATCATATCTGGGTCTTTGACCCCCGGAGACGCTTCAGTTCCCGAGCATACATCCACCAATGGTGCATGGGTTCTGGCAATCGCTTCGGCGACGTTCGACGGGTCGAGGCCTCCGGCCAACCCCCATGGCAGCGCGGTCTTCAGACCTTGCAGCAGCGTCCAATCGAATCGCAATCCCATCCCGCCGGGAAGAGCGCCGGGCGGCGTCTTTGCATCAAACAGAATGAGGTCGGCGGCCTGTTCGTATTGTGAGCCGCGTTCTACGTCGTCGCGGGTGGCAACCGAAATCGCTTTCCACACCTTTACGCCATATCGCTCTCGGATACTGCGCACACGCTCGGGGCTTTCGCCTCCCTGGAGCTGAAGCGCGTCCAGTTCAACCCGGGCAAACAGGTCATCGAGAAAAGCGTCCTGTGGGTTGACGATGAGGCCAACCCTTTGAATGCGGCCACTGGCCTGCGCACTCAGGCGTGATGCTTCGTCGATCGTAAGATTTCGAGGGCTTTTTGCGTGAAAGATAAAGCCGCCAAAATCGGCTTTGGCCGCGATAACGGTTTCGAGTGCGCTTTCTTCGCGAATGCCGCAAATTTTGATCTGCACTGTCATAATCGGACCCGTATCATGGGGAATGCCTAAAGCGTCGCCTCAATCGCGCGGGCGGCGGCTTCGGGGTCGTCGGCGCGGCTGATGGGGCGGCCTATGACGAGGACGCTTGCGCCATCATCGCGCGCCTTGCGCGGGGTGACAACGCGCTTCTGGTCGCCTGCACCAGAGCCTGCGGGGCGAAGGCCCGGGACGACGAAATAGCCGTCTTTCCATTGCTTGTGGACCTTGCCCACTTCGCGCCCCGAACACACAATCCCGTCAAGACCCGATGCGTGGGCCAGTTCCGCAAGGCGCATGACCTGATCTTCGGCAGAGCCCCCGACGCCGGTTGCGGCAAGATCGGCCTCATCCATGCTCGTTAGTGTGGTGACGGCGACGACCTTGCACCCTTCGGCGGCTGCTGCCTTGGCATCTTCCATCATCGCGCGCCCGCCGCTTGCGTGGATGGTCACGATCTTGGGTTCGTACACATGGATCGCCATCATCGCAGATGCGACGGTGTTGGGGATGTCGTGAAACTTCAGATCTAGGAAGATCGGCAGGCCCAGATGCGCGATTTCGTGCACGCCGTGCCCGCCATGCGCGCAGAAAAACTCAAGGCCCAACTTTACCCCGCCAATATGCGCTTTCACCTTGTTGATGAGAGCTTTGGCAGGCTCGATCTGCGGCACGTCAAGCGCGAGGTAAACCGGATTGCTCATGGCTTGTTCGTGCCCTGCGTATCACCTTGTGCGTCATCCACTGGCGACAGGCTATCCGCAGGCTTTTCAACAGGACTGTCAACAGGGCTCACGACGGGGGCGGAAGCGGGGCTATCCACAGCGTTATCCACGGCTCCATCAACAGGCGTCTCGCGCGAATGCGCAAGGGCTGCGGATTTGATCGAGTTTTCAAGGCTGCGAATGCGACGATCAAGGCCCCATTTGACCGAGCGGTGATAGAGCCACATCGGAAACAGGCCGAGCAGGAAAGCAAGGATCACGAGCGCCGGCACCTTGGTTTCGACCAGAATGCCGTCCCACAAGGTGATCTCGACCGGGTTCCAGTTGAGAATTGAGAAAAGCATGATCGCAATCGCGACCATAACCCACAATATTGTGCGCACAATTTGCAAGGCGCCTATCCCCTATCCGTTCAAAATCCACGTCCGAACCTAGGCGTTTTGGCTCCCAAGTCCAGCGTGCACGCGCTCTATCCAAAGACGCGCGCGAAAATCGTGTCCACATGCTTGAAGTGATATTCGAGGTCGAACTTCTCTTCGAGCTCCGTGTGCGACAATGCCGCCGTCACTTCTTCATCGGCCTTGAGCAGATCGAGGAGCATGAGATTGCCGCCCGATTCCCACACCTTCATCGCATTGCGCTGGACCAGGCGGTAGGCGTCCTCGCGACTTACGCCCGCCTGCGTCAAAGCAAGCAGAACCCGCTGCGAGTGGATCAGGCCACCCATCGCATCCATGTTGGACTGCATCCGCTCAGGATAGACCAGCAGCTTCTCGACCACGCCGGTCAGACGGGCGAGGGCAAAGTCCAGCGTGATCGTCGCATCGGGGCCGATAAACCGCTCAACCGAAGAGTGCGAAATATCGCGTTCGTGCCACAGCGCCACGTTCTCAAGCGCGGGCAGGGCATAGGCGCGGATCATGCGCGCCTGGCCGGTGAGGTTTTCGGTCAGGATCGGGTTGCGCTTGTGCGGCATGGCGCTTGAACCCTTCTGCCCCTTGGAGAAGAATTCTTCCGCTTCCAGAACTTCGGTGCGTTGCAGATGGCGCACTTCAACCGCGAGGCGCTCGATCGAACCGGCAACCACTGCCAGCGTCGCGAAATAGGCGGCGTGACGGTCGCGCGGGATAACTTGCGTGCTGACGGGCTCAACGGTCAGGCCAAGTTTTTCAGCGACATAGGCCTCAACCTCGGGGTCAATATTGGCAAAAGTGCCCACCGCGCCTGACACCGCGCAGGTCGCGATTTCTGCGCGAGCGGCGATCAAACGCGTTTTGCAGCGGTCAAACTCGGCATAGGCCTGCGCGAGTTTGAGGCCGAAGGTCACAGGCTCTGCGTGGATGCCGTGGCTGCGCCCGATTGTGGGGGTGAATTTGTGCTCTTCGGCGCGCATTTTGATCGCGGCCAGAAGCGCGTCCATATCTTCGAGCAGGATATCGGTCGCGCGCGCCAGTTGCACGGCCAGCGTCGTGTCGAGCACGTCGGAACTGGTCATTCCCTGGTGCATGAATCGCGCTTCGCCGGTGTAGCCTGCGGCATCAACCTGTTCGGCGACCCATGTAAGAAACGCGATCACATCGTGCTTTGTCACCGCTTCAATCGCGTCGATCGCCTCAACGTCGATTGTGGGGTCCGTCGCCCACCAATCCCACAGCGCCTTGCCAGCGGAGGCTGGAACCACGCCCATCTCGCCCAGCTTTTGCGTCGCGTGCGCTTCGATTTCGAACCAGATGCGGTATTTGGCTTCCGGTTCCCAAAGAGCGGTCATCTGGGGGCGAGCGTAACGGGGGACCATCGGGCAATGTCCTTCATAAACGGTGGTGGTTATGCGAAGCGCGGCTAAGCGGGCGGAGGAATGATTGCAAGGGGCAACAAGAGGCAAGCGGACAGTTACCTGCCACTTTCCTTTCGCGCTTTCACGCCGTTGTCGAAGGGGCGGCTTTAGATCAACCCCTTGGCGCGCAAGCTCACATGGCCTTCGCGCCCCACAATTACATGGTCATGGACCGTCACGCCCAACAACCGTCCAGCTTCCGCGATCTTCCTTGTGATTTGAATATCGGCCTTGCTCGGCTCTGGCGAACCGGACGGATGATTGTGCACAAGGATAAGCGCAGCCGCGCCCACATCCATCGCGCGCCGGATCACTTCGCGCGGGTGAATGGCGGCCTCGTCAATCGAACCATCGCCGACATGGTGATCGTCAATGAGCCTGTTCTTGCTGTCGAGATAAAGCACGCGCACCCGCTCAACCGTCAAATGCGCCATGTCGATGGCGAGATAATCGATGAGCGATTGCCAGCTGGAAAGCACCGGCTTTGCGGCAATCTCGCTTCTCGCCATACGTCTAGCGGCAATCGCGACGCTTTTAAGGGCCGCCGCGCTGGTTTTGCCCACGCCCTTTGTGCGTTGGAGCGCGGCTGCATCGGCATTGAGCACCGCAGAAAGCGAGCCGAACTGGGCAAGAAGCGCCTTGGCAACCGGCTTGGTGTCGCCCTGTTTGATCGCGGCAAACAGGAGATATTCGAGCACCTCGTAATCGGCGAGCGCCTCTGCCCCGCCTTTGAGGAGCCGTTCGCGCAGGCGTTCGCGGTGACCAAGCCCTGCGTGCTTTCCCGCATCCGATTTGGGTGCAGGGCTGCCCGCGGGCTCCTCGCCAAAGTCAAATGCGTCTTCAGATTGTGGCAATCTCGCCTCGTGCACTGATTTTACACGCGACTATCATTGCCTTTGTCGAGGCTTACGCGCAAGTGATGAGGCCCATGGCAGAGGTTCAGCCCGAAGCGGATTTACCCGATCTGAAGCGCAGACGGCGCTTTTGGCCTGCGCGTTGGCGCTGGCGGATAAGCCTTATGGTTCTGGCGTTTGTCGTGCTGGCGGGATCGCTCGCATGGCTCGGGCGAGAGCGGATTGCGGCCAATCTGATCGAAGACACGCTCGCCAATTACGGGCTCGACGCAAGTTACGAGATCGAGAGCATCGGTGCGCGGCGGCAGGTCATTCGCAACCTCGTGGTGGGCGATCCGGAGCGTCCCGATTTTACCGCCGAGCGGGTGACGCTTGCCCTGTCCTATACCTACGGTCCGCCTGACCTTGGCCAGATCGAGCTGACGCGGCCGCGATTGTTCGGCGAGTTTACCGATGGCGCGCTGAGCTTCGGGAGCCTTGATGCCCTGCTTTTTGCCGAAAGCGAAGAGCCGGCGGGGCTACCCACATATAATGTGCGCATCATCGACGGGCGCGCGCGGATTGCGAGCGATTTTGGCGTCATCGGTGCCAAACTGGATGGCGAAGGCGCGATTGATGACGGGTTTGCGGGAACGCTCGCGGCCACCGCTCCGGGGTTGGGCGTGGAAGGGTGCTCGGCGACCGGTGCGACCGCCTTTGGCAATCTCACCAGCGATGCAGGAAGGCTCAGCTTCGATGGTCCGCTGCGTCTGCGCGAGCTTTCCTGCGAGGGCGCGCGTATAGCAACAGCCGACGCGGGCGCAGTGCTGACGCTGGCCGGGGATCTGGCCTCGGTAGAAGGTGATCTGGCGCTTGATGGCTCGGGACTCAGCTTTTCCGACATGGCTTTGGACGCGCTTGGCGGTTCGGCGGACTTTGCCCTCGCGTTTGGCGAGCAGATCGAATTGAGCCTGCGCCATGACATTTCGGGCAAGGGGCTAAGGACCGGCTACGCCAATGCGGCGCGCATTGCATCCGAAGGGACCTTGCGCAGCCAGCAGGGCTTTGCCCGCAACGAATGGACAGGCCGGATAACCGGCGATGCGATTGACGCGGGCGCTTTTCTCAACGGCGCTGGTCTGGCCGAGGCGCGCGCGGCGGGGAAGGGCACGCTTGTCGGATCGCTTCTGGGTAAGCTTGAACGCGGTCTTGGCCGGGGGCTTTTGGATGGCGCGTTTGCCGCCGATGTATCAGCGCGCACCACCAGCGACACCGTGCGTGTCGTTGTTCCCGAAGCGCGCCTGAGCAGCGCCGCTGGCGAGACGCTATTGGCAATGTCGCGTGTCAGCTATGCAAGCGCAGGCGAGGGGCAACCAGAGAACCTTTCGGGCAATATTCTCACCGGCGGCGCGGACTTGCCACGGATCAATGCGCGCCTTTCGCAGCGTGGCAGCGGCAATCTGGCGCTGCGCATGAGCATGGCCGAATACCGCGAAGGGGCCGATGCGATCAGCATCCCGCGGCTCGAGGCAAGGCGCAATGCGGCGGGCGCTGTGCAGTTCGATGGCACAATGCTTGCGCAAGGAGCAGTGCCGGGCGGAAGGCTTCAGGGGTTGGTCCTTCCCGTTGAGGGGCGCTGGTCGCCTGCTTCCGGCCTTGCCCTTGGCACACAGTGCGGCCGGGCGCAAATCGCCGGGGTGCGGGCCTATGACTTCGATGTGCGCCAACAGACTTTGACCGTGTGCCCCGATGCAGGCGGTGCGGTTGTGCGTTACCGCGATGATCTTCAGATTGCCGCGCGGGTGGACGAGATCGCGCTTTCAGGCAGTTTGGGAGAAAACCCCGCCGCCATCACCGCATCGAGCGCCAGCCTGCGGTATCCCGGCGGTTTTGCGCTTACCGACCTCACCGCAAGGATCGGCGCGAGCGGCGAGGCAGTGCGCTTCGATGCGGCCCGCATCGACGGCGAGCTTGGCGATGTGATCGGCGGCAATATCGAAGGGGCCAATGCCTCTCTCGACTTCGTGCCGCTCGATATATCCGGACTGTCGGGCGAATGGAGCTTTGCCGACAATGTGCTCGCCCTTCGCGAAGGTGCGTTTACCGTCACCGAAAGGGTCGAGCCCGGAGCCGTCCGGCGCATTGAACCGCTGGCAAGCGAGGGCGCGAGCCTTGCGTTTGCCGATGGCATGGTGCTCGCAAATGCGGAACTGTTCCATCCCGCTACATCGCGCGGCGTGGCAAATATCGCGCTTCGCCACGATCTTTCATCCGGCATTGGCGGCGCAGACTTTACCGTGCCCGGGCTCGGTTTTGACGAAGCGTTCCAGCCCGATGATCTGACATCGCTCACCAAGGGTCTGATCGCCTTTGCCGACGGCGTGATCGAAGGGGAGGGGCGCCTCGACTGGAACGGAAGCGACATCGACAGCACAGGCACCTTCTCGACCCAAGGGTTCGACTTTGCTGCTGCATTTGGTCCTGTGCGCGGTCTTTCGGGCACGATAGAGTTTACCGACCTTCTCGCCATGACCACCGCGCCAAATCAGGTTGCCACTATCGCCTCGGTCAATCCGGGGATCGAGGCGCTTGATGGCCGGATCGTCTATTCGATCACGAACGGCACCGTGATCGATGTGAATGAAGGGCGCTGGCCGTTCATGGGCGGCGAACTCATGCTTCGCCCTGTGACGCTCGACTATGGCGGCGGACAGGGGCAAAGCTATATTTTCGAGATTATCGCCCTCGATGCAGCCACTTTCGTAACGCAGATGGAGCTGTCGAACCTTAGCGCAACGGGACAGTTTGACGGCACCATTCCGATCATCTTCGATGCGCAGGGCAATGGCACGATTGCTGGCGGCCTGCTCATTTCGCGGCCTCCGGGCGGCAATGTCTCTTACGTGGGCGAGCTCACCTATGAAGATCTGGGCGCCATGGGCAATTACGCGTTCCAGACGCTGCGTTCGCTCGATTACAACCAGATGAGCATTGAATTGAACGGCAATCTGGCCGGGGAAATCATCACCAATTTCAACATTGATGGCGTCAGGCAGGGCGCAGGGGCGAGCAAGAATTTCGTGACCCGCCAGCTGGCCAAGCTGCCGATCCGGTTCAAGATCAACGTGCGCTCGGAAAATTTCTATCTGCTCGCAACAATCGTGCGCGGGCTGTTTGATCCGACCGTCTTTGGCGATCCGATAGATCAAGGATTGTTGCAGATCGACGGAAACCGGATCGTACCGCGCGAAAGCGTGCCTTCTCCCGCACCGACACCCAATCCCACACCACAAACACCTTCGGTCGAAGCTGAATGCAGGGAAGACTCCTCCGTTCAACCTCCAGAAAGCGATGAAAAGCTATGACAGACGATAAATTGACCCCCGAAAGCGGCGGTGCCACACTCGGCTTCGTCAATTTCAGGGGAGCGAATATGAACCGTAAGGTGTGGCAGATTGCCGCGATCGCAGGCGGGATTACGGGACTTGGCGGATGTATCAATGTCTCCGCACCCGAAGAACCGATTGTGATCGAGCTGAACGTCAATATTCGCGCCGAAGTGCTTTACCGGCTGGCAGAAGATGCCAGCAATACGATTGATGAGAATGCAGACATCTTCTGACGCGGCGCGAGAACGCCGACGGGAAGGTTGAAAAGGAAACGAGATGAACAGCTTTCGCAAATCCATAATGGCTCTGGTTGCTGGCGCCACGGTGCTTACCGGTGTTGCCTCGCCTGCCATGGCGCAGCGCGATCCGGCCTATGCCGCAGCGCGCGCCAATGGCAGCGTTGGCGAACAGATTGACGGCTATCTGGGGATTGTCGGCCAGGCAACGCCTGCGCTGCAAACCCTCGTCAATGACATCAACATCCAGCGCCGCGCGGTTTACACCCGCAAGGCACAGCAGAACAACGCAACCGTCGAACAATATGCGACCACCGCAGGGTGTCAGGCGATTGCGCGCACCGTTCCGGGGGAAAAGTATCAGGCGCCCGACGGTTCGTGGCAAACCCGCTCGTCCGCGCCGCCTGAGCGTTTGCCCATCTGCCCGTAATCACGAGGTCACACGCTTGTGCAAGGCGCGGCAAAGCCGGTTGGCTGCACGCAGCGCGGGAAGCTTGCCTGCCTGTCTTTGAAGGATGCTCAATCATTCGCGCGCGCGGAAAACACAGCACACCACCATTGACTCCAGAATCGCCCTCTTCTAGGGGGCACTCGCCCTTGGCGGGCACCTTTCGCGCTCGCGCTTTTCCATCTTTATAAGGAGGCCAGCATGAGCGAGGAAAAACCCGCCGAAGAACCCATCCTTGAGGATGCGCGAATTGATGCGCTCGAAGCGCGGCTGAAAGCTGCGAGAGAGCGCGAAGATGAACGCAACCGGTCAAAGCAAAAGGGGGCTGATGCGAACTATCGCAGCGGCAACCGGGTGCTAGCGGACCTCATCGGCGGGATCTTGGGGGGCTTTGTCATTGGCTGGGCGTTCGACGCTCTGGTCGGGACATCGCCCTGGGGTCTGTTGGTAGGGCTGTTCCTCGGAATTGGCGTTGCTTTCAGGAATATCATTACTGCGGCTAATACGCAGTCCAAAACACCTGATGACGACCCTCAATAGGGGCCAAAGTCAGGGCGGGCGCGTTTAAACAGGTACCAAGGGATACACACGATCGTGACAGGCGCACCAACTCCGGTAGCGGAAGCCAAAGTCGATCCGATGAAGCAATTCCAGATCGAGCCACTTTTCGGCTCTGACGTCTGGGAAATTGCCGGATACAACATCGCGTTCACCAATTCCGCTTTGTGGATGGCCGTGACCACTGTTCTGCTTTGGGCCTTCATCTTCATCGGCATGAAGCGCGAGCTCGTGCCCGGTCGCTGGCAAATGGCGGTGGAAACCTTCACCGGCTTCATCGACGACATGCTCGAGGCGAACATCGGCGAGGGCGGTAAGAAATACCTTCCTTATGTCTTCAGCCTGTTCATGTTCATCCTGTTCGGCAACCTTCTGGGTCTTCTGCCGATTGGTCTTGTCGGGCTTCACCCGTTCACTTTCACCAGCCACTTCACCGTGACCGGCGTTCTTGCCGTGATCAGCTTCTCGATCGTTCTGCTCGTGGGCTTCTGGAAGCACGGCATCAAGTTTTTCTCCCTGTTCGTGCCGCACGGTACGCCGCTGCCGATGATCCCGATCATTTTCCCGATCGAGCTGATCTCGTTCCTCGTGCGTCCGTTCAGCCTCGCGCTGCGTCTGTTCGTGGCGATGATGGCAGGGCACGTCCTTTTGAAAGTGCTCTCAAGCTTCGTGATGGACGGCATCAATGCAGGTCTTGGCTTTGGCCTTCTGGTCAGCGCGCCAAGCTTCATCCTGATGATCGGCATCTCGGCCCTCGAAATTCTGGTGGCAGGCATCCAGGCTTATGTCTTTGCCCTGCTCACCTCGCTTTACATCAACGATGCAGAGCACCTTCACTAAGTTACCTTATTTTTCCAATTAACAGACTGATTTTCTAAGGAGTTTTTACAATGGAAGCAGAAGCAGCCAAGCTCGTCGGCGCAGGCCTTGCAGCAATCGGTGCCGGTATGGCCGCGATCGGTGTGGGTAACGTCTTCGGTTCGTTCCTCGAGAGCGCACTTCGCAACCCAGGCGCAGCAGACGGCCAGCAAGGTCGCCTGTTCATCGGCTTCGCCGCAGCTGAGCTTCTCGGCCTGCTGGCGTTCGTCGTCGCGATGATCCTGATCTTCGTCGCCTAAATCCTACAAATTCCTACAGGGGGCGGTTTCGTTGAATCCGCCTCCTGAAGGTGTTTTATCAATTAACGCAGCTCTCGCAGCGCACGCGCAAGGCCTGACCAATGCCTCAGATAGCCCAATTAGCAGACACCTATTCCAGCCAGATTTTCTGGATGCTGGTGTTCTTTGGCATAACCTTTTTCCTCATCGGGCGCGGAATGGTGCCCAAGGTGATGAGCACTGTCGAGCTTCGCGACAAGCAGATCGCGGACGACCTGGCAGCGGCTCAGGCAGCCCGTGATGCCGCTGACACGCAGGAAGAAGCATGGCGTGAGCGTGAGAATGCAAACCGTGCCGAAGCGCAGGCCGTGATCTCCGAGGCGAAAGCCAAGGCGGCGGCTTCGTCCGAAAAGAAACTGGCAGCGGCGCAAAAGCGGCTCGATGCCAAGCTTGAAAAAGCAGCGGCCGAGATCGATGCAGCGCGTGAAAGCGCGATGGCCGAGGTCGAAGATGTGGCGACCGAAGCGGTGCAGGACATCGTGGCCCGGCTCGCTGGTACGAAAGTTGACAAGCGGAGCGCTCGCTCTGCTGTGAAGAAGGCGCTTGCAGATGCCTAATCTCATTTCTCTCACCATCGCAGCGGGCGAAGGGCCATCGGCCTTTGGCCTTCAGGATTACCAGTGGGTGAGCCTGTCGATGGCGGTGCTGATCGCGGTCGTTTTGTGGAAGAAAGTTCCTTCCGCTATTGCTGGCGGGCTCGACAAGAAGATTGCCGAGATCAAATCGCAGCTCGACGAAGCCAAGACCCTTCGTGCCGAAGCCGAAACCCTGCGTGACGAGTATGCGGCCAAGATCGCTGGCGCTGAAAAAGACGCCGAAGTCATGGTGGAAGGCGCCCAGCGCGAAGCGGACGCTATCCTTGCCAAGGCCGAGGAAGACAGCAAGGCAATGGTAGAGCGTCGCAAGCGTATGGCTGAAGACAAGATCGCTGCTGCCGAGCGTGAAGCGGTTGCCGGCGTGCGGGCAACAGCTGCGGATGCGGCTGCGACGGCATCGCGCAAGATCATCGCTGACAAGCATGACAAGGACGCTGACAAAGCTCTTGCTGACGAGGTCATCTCCTCGCTCTAAGCGCCCCGCACTCTATCGCGAAGACACAATGAGGCGGCCCTTCTGGGTCGCCTTTTTGTTTGTGTGCGCGTGGTTATTTGCCGGGTTCAAAAACCACTTTGCCCACCAGTTCGCGCCGCGCCATCGCGTCAAAGCCTTCACGCCAGCGAGAGAGCGGTAAGGTGCGGTCGATGGTTGGCGTGATCTTGCCATCGCTTGCAAGTTTGGCGATCGCTTCGTTGATGGCTTTGCCGCGCTCGGGGAAGCGGCGGGCATATTCTCCAGCGCGAAGTCCCACTACGCTAAACCCTTTGATGAGCGGAATGTTGGTCGCAATCTCTGCGATCCTTCCACTGGTAAAGCCGACAACCATGAGCTTGCCTGCGAAACTAACGCAGCGGGTGGATTCGTCGAACACATCGCCGCCCACAGGGTCGAACACGATGTCGCAAAGCCCGCCATCGGTGAGCTCTGCAACCTGCTCGCGGAAGCGGCCTTCCGCGGTGATCACTGCGTCCGGCGCGACTGCAGCAGCGATTGCCCCATGTTTGGCGTCTACACCGGTGGCAGCGATCACTCGCGCGCCGAACGCTTTGGCCAGATCACAGGCCGCAAGCCCGACACCGCCGCTTGCTCCGTGAACGAGAACCCATTGGTCCCGTTTCAACCCTCCCAGCTCGACGAGGCCGGTGTAGGCGGTCTGATAGGCTGCACCCATCGCTGCGCCCTGTGCGAAGCTCAGGTCAGCGGGGAGGGGAGAGAGACTTCGTTCGGGCACGCAGATGATTTCTGCAAAGGCATCCGTTTTCTTGCCGCCGATCACTGTGTCGCCCGGGGTAAAGCCGCTGCCCGGATCTGCTTCAAGCACCTCGCCAGCCATCTCGAGCCCGCTGGTGAAGGGGACATCGGGTTTGAACTGATATTCGCCCCTTGTCATCAGGAGGTCGGGAAAGTTGAGCGAGGCCGCCATTACACGCACCAGCACTTCGCCCGGTGCGCGGGTTGGCTCTGGCATATCGACCAACTGGACCCCGGAAAGGTCCTGCGACAGTTCCTCTACTCGTAGGGCTTGCATGATGGCCTAGAAATTGTCCTTGGCGGTGCGAAGCGCGGCAAAGGTTTCATGCGGCGCATTGCCGCCCCAGCGCGCCTGCATCGCCGGATCATCGGCGCGCAGGAACGGATTGGTCGCAAGCTCGCGTTTCAGAACCGTCGGCACAGTCCATTCACCGCGAGTGCGTTTTTCGTCGATCTCGGCCGCGTATTCCTGAAGCTCGGTGTTGTCGGGATCGGCGTGAAGCGCAAACTTCGCATTCGCCTGCGTGTATTCATGCGCGCAATAAAGGACGGTGCCGGTAGAGAGGCGCTTGATCCGCTCAAGACTGCGCCAGAATTGCTCAGGCTCGCCTTCGAACATTCGTCCGCAGCCAAGCGCAAACACGCTGTCACCCACGAACGCGATACCCTCCTCGACAACATGGAAAGCGATATGGCCGTTGGTGTGGCCCGATACGTCGATCACATCGGCGCGGTGTTCGCCAAGGTTCACGGTATCGCCGTGCTCGATCACGCGGTCGATGGGGGAGAGCTTCTCCACCTCTTTGGGCGCAAGCACCCGTGCACCTGTCGCCTCGACAATCTCCACATTGCCGCCCGCGTGATCGGGGTGCCAATGGGTGTTCCAGATATGGGTGATAGTCCAGCCCTTTGCTTTCGCCTGAGCAAGATATTCGCCCCCGTCAGGCGTGTCGATCGCAGCGGTTTCGCCCGTGACCGAATTGTGCAGCAGAAAGCCGTAATTGTCGGACAGGCAGGGGAATTGGTGGACTTCAAGCATGGTCGGGGATCCTCTTTCGATCCCTATTCTAAGCGTCCTGCCTGCAATAAGAAAGGCCCGCCTGCGAACTCGCAAGCGGGCCTTTCCTGTTTGTTAGTGGGGCGGAAGACTTAGTCTTCTTTGCCCTTGAGCGCTTCGCCAAGGATGTCGCCGAGCGATGCGCCAGAATCGGACGAACCGAACTGTTGCACTGCTTCTTTCTCTTCGGCGATCTGACGCGCCTTGATCGAGAAGTTTGGCTTCTTCGAACGGTCGAAACCGGTGACCATTGCGTCGACCTTGCTGCCAACCTGGAAGCGGTCTGGACGCTGCTCGTCGCGGTCACGACCAAGGTCAGAGCGCTTGATGAAGCCGGTTGCGCCATCGTCGCCAACCTGAACTTCGAGGCCGCCATCGCGAACTTCGAGAACGGTGACAGTGACGGTTTCGCCCTTGCGGAGCGAGCCGGCTGCTGCGGCACCTGCTTCGGTTGGAGCGCCTTTTTCAAGCTGCTTCATGCCGAGGCTGATGCGTTCTTTCTCAACGTCAACGTCGAGAACAACCGCTTTGACTTCTTCGCCCTTGCGGTGAAGCGCCAGTGCGTCCTCGCCAGAGATGCCCCATGCGATGTCGGACATGTGAACCATGCCGTCGACGTCGCCATCGAGACCGATGAACAGGCCGAATTCGGTTGCGTTCTTGACTTCGCCGGTGACTTCCGCGCCCACTGGGAATTTCTCTGCGAATTCTTCCCATGGGTTGCCTTGAGCCTGCTTGAGGCCAAGCGAAATACGACGCTTCTCGCTGTCGACTTCGAGGATAACCACATCGACCTCTTGCGAGGTGCTGACGATCTTGCCCGGGTGAACGTTCTTTTTGGTCCAGCTCATTTCAGAGACGTGGACAAGACCTTCGATGCCCGCTTCAAGCTCAACAAATGCACCGTATTCGGTGATGTTGGTCACCTGGCCGGTGAGCTTCATGCCAACCGGGTATTTCGCAGCAACGCCATCCCATGGATCGCTTTCAAGCTGCTTCATGCCAAGGCTGATGCGCTGGGTATCGGCGTTGATACGCACGATCTGAACCGTCACGGTGTCGCCGATAGCGATCACTTCGCTCGGGTGGTTGACGCGCTTGTAGCTCATGTCGGTAACGTGGAGGAGGCCGTCGATGCCGCCAAGGTCGACAAAGGCACCGTAATCGGTGATGTTCTTGACCACGCCGTCGATGACCTGACCTTCAGCCAGATCGCTGATGAGCTCGCTGCGCTGTTCGGCGCGGGTTTCTTCAAGAACGGCACGGCGCGAAACAACGATGTTGCCGCGGCGACGGTCCATTTTGAGGATCTGGAAGGGCTGTGGCACTTCCATAAGCGGCGTGACGTCGCGCACTGGGCGGATGTCGACTTGTGAGCCGGGAAGGAACGCAACAGCGCCGTCGAGGTCGACGGTGAAGCCGCCTTTGACGCGGCCAAAGATGCGGCCTTCGACGCGCTTGCCTTCGCCAAACTCGTTCTCGAGCTTGTCCCAAGCCGCTTCGCGGCGGGCGCGGTCACGCGACAGCATGGCTTCGCCGTCAGCGTTTTCAACGCGGTCGACGTAAACTTCGACTTCATCACCGACCGAAAGGCCGTGCTCGTCTTCGCCACGCGAGAATTCTTTGAGGTTGACGCGGCCTTCGCTCTTGAGACCTACGTCGATTACGGCGTGACCTGCTTCGATTGCAGTGATCGTGCCCATGACAACACGGCCTTCAAAGCCTTCGTCGCCGGCGCCGCCGAGTTGTTCGTTAAGAAGCGCTTCGAAATCGTCGCGCGTTGGGTTAGGTGAGGTTGCCATAAAGCGTGGCTAATCCTTGGTTTTGTTTGTTACCGGCCACGGAGTTTTTCTCCGGGTCTTAAACTGCCTCCCACGCACCATTGCGAGGGCTAGCAGGGCAAGAGGCCGACATCTCCGCAAGGCCGAATGCACGAGCGAAGGTTCTGTTCATCGTTACCGATGTCTTGAACGGGCGCGCGCCTAGCCCGAAAGGGGTGCGAATGCAAGCGAATTCACGTCTTGCCAAGAGCCTCTTGAACCGCCTCCAGCACCAGTTCGAACGCCTGCTCGCGGTCGAAACTTGTGGTGTCGATCACCATGGCATCTGATGCAGCTTTGAGCGGCGCATCGCGGCGGTTGATATCGCGAGCATCGCGGGCGACGACATCCTTCTCGATTTCTGAAAGGGGAATTTCCTCTTCGTGGTCGAGTTTCTTGTCGACCATCTCCAGCCAGCGCCGGCGCGCGCGCGATTGGACGCTGGCGGTGATGAAGAGTTTGACGTCCGCATCAGGCGCAATGACAGTGCCGATGTCGCGCCCGTCGAGAACCGCGCCGCCCGGTTGTTCGGCAAAGGCGCGCTGGCGCTTGAACAGAGCCTCGCGAACGGCGGGATGGACCGAGACACGGCTTGCAAGACCTCCCGAGTCTTCGGTGCGAAGGATATCGTCCTCCATCAGCGCATCGGGGAAATCGCAGGCTGCAAGCGCATCCTTTTCATTGTCAGGGTCGCCTCCATTGATCGCCACCTGCCTGCCAACCGCGCGGTAAAGGAGTCCGGTGTCGAGGCACGGCACGCCGAAATGCGCAGCGAGGCGTTTGGCAATGGTGCCTTTGCCAGAGGCGGTGGGGCCATCGACGGCGATGATCATGAAAATGTGTCCTTGAGCTTTGTGGGCGTCAGATCGCGGGCTTCCCGCTTTCGCCAGCGCAGGTGCAAGAGGCCAAATGCAATGCCTGCTATGACGAGATTTGATGCCATATCAATCGTTAGAACCTGACCCTCTTTTCGAATAATCGAGGCCCCGATGGCCGCAGCAAGAAGCACAAGGGCAGCCACAATTCGGCGGCTCACCGGTGTCTTGCCAAGGCTCAGGATCGTGCGGATCATTGCATTCTTTTGTCGCTTGGTGTGCGCGCTCGCAAGGCTTTCACCAATCCGAATATCGCGATGGCCGCCCAAAACCCTTCCAGCACAAGGCTGGGCCAGTTGGTGTGCACAAGCAGGCTGACCGTGAGGAGCGCGGCTCCGGTCAGATTGGTCCCGTGCAGGATAAAGGGGTTGGGTTTGTCGACATAGGTCAAATAGGCATAGGCCCCGATGATGCACGCCGTGCCGACGAAGCCGATGAGGGAGTAGATATCGAGCGGAGTGGTCACTTCGCGGCATCCTTGAGCATTGGCATAAATGTCGGAAAGCTTGTCGCTATCGGCGCTGTATCGTCAATCTCAACACCGTCTTTGCTCGCAAGACCCGCAACCGCCATGCTCATTGCAATCCGGTGGTCGAGGTGCGTTTTCACTCTCGCGTTGGAAGTGCCGCGAAGGGGCTCGCCGCCCGTGCCGTGGATGGTGAGGCCGTCTTCTTGTTCCTCAACTCGCGCTCCGGCTGCGGTGAGGGCTGCGGCCATAACCGATATACGGTCGCTTTCCTTCACGCGCAGTTCTTCCAAACCGGTGCAAACGGTCGTGCCTTCAGCGAACGCTGCGGCGACGAACAGCACGGGAAACTCATCGACCATGCTCGGCACGATTGCCGGGTCGACTTCGATGCCGGTGAGGGGGGCGTGTCGCACGCGAAGGTCTGCGACAGGCTCGCCGCCCACTTCACGCGCGTTCAGTTCCTCAATGTCGGCGCCCATTTGCTTGAGCACTGTTACAATTCCTGCGCGCGTCGGGTTCAAACCCACATTTTCGATCACAAGATCGCTTCCCGGCACGATGCTGGCCGCGACAAGGAAGAATGCAGCAGATGAAGGATCTCCGGGCACGGTCACGTCCATGGCGGTGAGGTCGGCCTCACCGTGGATGGAGATGACACGCTCGCCACTATCTTCGCCGATCTCCAGCTTCGCGCCAAAGCCGGTCAACATCCGCTCTGTGTGGTCCCGCGTCGCAACCGGCTCAATCACAGTCGTGATGCCCGGCGTGTTCAGGCCAGCCAGAAGCACCGCGCTCTTGACCTGAGCGCTCGCGACCGGAAGGCGATAGGTAATCGGCACAGCAGGAAACGCGCCGCGCACCATACAGGGGAGGGTGCCGCCGCTCGACGCCTCGAACGACGCGCCCATCTGGCTGAGCGGCTCGATCACGCGGTTCATCGGACGGCCCGAAAGGCTCGCATCGCCCACGAATGTGGCAGTAATGGCGTGACTGGCCAGCAGTCCCATCATAAGACGTGTGGAAGTGCCCGAATTCCCCATGTCGAGCGCCGTGCGAGGCTCGACCAAGCTGCCAAGCCCTGCGCCATTTACAAGCCAGGTTCCGTCGTCCAGTCGCTCAATCTGCGCGCCCAACTGGCGCATGGCCGCGGCGGTCGCGAGGACGTCCTCGCCTTCGAGCAGGCCCGAAATGCGGGATTCGCCAATGGCCAACCCTGCAAACATGAGCGCGCGGTGGCTGATGGATTTATCCCCCGGGACGCGCAGGCGACCGGTCAGGGGGGCACTGGAATAAAAAGTATGAGCTGCCATATTGCGCCGGTCTTTGACAGCGGCCAAGCCCTATGGCAAGGCGCGCGCCGATCAAAGCAGCGCGCAGACTTGATTCCGGCATCGCGCTGCCCAAATTACTGCTATTGAATTGCTGCCTGCTGAGTAAAGCAGGATCAGATAAGGACAAAATCCATGCCCAAACCCGAATGGGGAACAAAGCGCACCTGCCCACAAACGGGCGAGCGTTTCTATGATCTTGGCAATGATAACCCGGTGACCAGCCCTAATGGTCACCAATGGTATCCGGAGCCAGTGCTCAAATCCAAACAGCCGATCCCAATCGACGATCCTGAAAAGGCGAAGAAGGGCGAGGCTGACACCGATCTGGCGGCTGACGATGAGGATGATGATCTCAAAGACATCGAGAAC
Organism: Qipengyuania sp. S6317L1; assembly: GCF_023015615.1. GTDB lineage: Bacteria > Pseudomonadota > Alphaproteobacteria > Sphingomonadales > Sphingomonadaceae > Erythrobacter. The sequence goes on from NZ_JALKAJ010000003.1 coordinate 84,492, forward strand.
ATCGATGACGCAGAGGATTCGCCCGATAATGACGTTGACCTTGGCGGTGACGACGATCTTGGCGTGAAAGCTGCCAAAGACGACGATGACAGCGACGATAGCTGATTTTACTCTTGCGTTTCGAAGGGGGCTCTCTTAAGGGAGCGCTCCCTTGTGAACGCAGGGGGTGGTCTTATCTCTGGTAAGGCCGATACGACGATGAGATGGGGCCTTAGCTCAGCTGGGAGAGCGCAACACTGGCAGTGTTGAGGTCAGCGGTTCGATCCCGCTAGGCTCCACCATCGTACCGCCTTTCGGCCCTGAGCGGGCTGCAAATCGCGGGTTTTCGCACTTCCGGTGCCCACGATCCGTTAGATCGCTGCGCTCCGGCTTACGAAACCCCACGACTTTCGCTTCCGCGCAGAACCGAAGATCGGCACGATGGCATCGAAAAGACATTAAGCCGGTTATCTGTCGAAGATTTCCGCACGCTGGCCGACGAGGTTTCGTCCGCCGGCGTTTTTCGCGTTTATCAGGTGTGATCGACATCTGAGAGGAGTGGTTGAAGATGTTTGACAATCTGTCCGATCGCTTAGGCGGCGTCTTTGACAAGCTCAAAGGCCGCGGAAGTCTCAAGGAACAAGACGTTCGCGATGCTATGCGCGAAGTGCGCGTGGCCCTGCTTGAGGCCGACGTTGCGCTTCCTGTTGCGCGCCGTTTCATCGACGCGGTCACCGAGAAGGCCGTGGGCTCGGAAGTGCTCAAATCGGTCACGCCCGGGCAGCAGGTCGTCAAGATTGTCCACGATGAGCTCGTTGCCATGCTCACGGGTGAGGGCGATGAAGTAGGTGCTGGCGAAGAGTTGAACTTCAACGCAACGCCTCCGGTTGTGATCATGATGGTGGGCCTTCAGGGCTCTGGTAAGACCACCACGACGGCAAAACTCGGCAAGCTGATTCGCGAGCGCCACGGCAAGAAGGCCATGATGGCCTCGCTAGACGTCAATCGTCCGGCCGCACAGGAACAACTCAAGGTCCTGGGCGAGCAGGTTGATGTTGCCACCCTGCCGATTGTCGAGGGCCAGCAGCCGGTCGACATCGCCCGCCGCGCTATGGGAGCCGCCAAGCTCCAGAACTTCGACGTCCTCCTGCTCGACACCGCAGGCCGCTTGCACGTTGACGAAGCCCTCATGGCCGAGATGAAGGCCGTCTCTCAGGTTTCTGAACCGACCGAAGTGCTTCTAGTGGTCGACAGCCTTACCGGTCAGGACGCGGTCAACGTCGCGCAAAGCTTCTCCGGCGAAGTCCCGCTTACTGGTGTGGTCCTCACACGGATGGACGGCGATGCGCGCGGTGGCGCAGCGCTTTCGATGCGGGCGGTCACGGGCAAGCCGATCAAGTTTGCCGGGACCGGCGAAAAACTCGACGCGATCGAGACGTTCCGTCCGGCCTCCGTTGCCGACCGCATCCTTGGCATGGGCGACGTTGTCAGCCTTGTCGAAAAGGCGGCGGCGACCATCAAAGAGGAAGAGGCAGCCCAGCTTGCCGAGAACTTTGAGAAGGGCAAATTCGACCTCAACGATCTGCGCATGCAGTTGAAGCAGATGCAGAACATGGGTGGCCTCGGCATGCTCGCGGGCATGATGCCGGGCATGAAGAAGGCCAAGCAAGCGCTCGCTGCGTCCAACATGGACGACAAGGTGCTGGTCCATATGGATGCGATCATCGGCTCGATGACGCACAAGGAGCGCGCCAATCCCAACCTGCTGAATGCCAAGCGCAAGAAACGTGTCGCCGCAGGGTCAGGCACCGACGTGCAGACCGTGAACAAGCTTCTGAAAATGCATCAGGAAATGTCCAAGGCGATGAAGCAGTTGAAGAAAATGGGCGGCCTCAAGGGCCTTGCCGCCATGTTTGGCGCCGGAGGTCCTGGGGGTGGCGGGATGCCGCCTGGGATGGGCAGCAAGATGCCCGGTGGCCTGCCCGGTATGGGTGGCTCGGGCGGAGGACTTCCTCCCGGTTTTCCCGGCCTTGGCGGTCCCAAGAAGAAATAGTTCAACGATTTAAAAATACACGAATACAGACAGTTACACTTGAAAGGTAATCTATAATGGCAGTTGCAATCCGTCTTTCGCGCGGTGGTGCTAAAAAGCGTCCTTACTACCGCATCGTCGTTTCTGACTCGCGTGCCCCACGCGATGGTAAGTATCTTGAGCAAATCGGCACCTACAACCCGCTCCTCGCCAAGGACAATCCTGAGCGCGTGAAGCTTGACGAAGACCGTGCACGTCACTGGCTTTCGGTTGGCGCGCAGCCATCTGACCGTGTGCACCGTTTCTTTGATGCCGCTGGCATTCTCGAGCGTGATGCACGCAACAACCCGAACAAGGGCAAGCCCGGCGAGAAAGCCGTAGAGCGCGCAGAAGAGAAAGCCGAGAAGGCCAAGGAAGCCGAAGAAGCAGCGAAAGCAGCTGAAGAAGCGGCAGCCGAAGCACCTGCTGAAGAAGCAGCGGCAGAAGAAGCGCCCGCTGAGGAAGCGGCAGCTGAAGAGAAGTCGGAAGACTAATCTACCAATGACAAACACCGTTCGTGCTGAGCGTGTCAAAGCACCTTTGGCAGGCTCGTCGGCTTGCCCTTGGCGCAACGCGCCGACTTTGACTTTGACAGGTTCAGGGCGAACGGAGTTTGCGTTATGAGTGACGAACCCATCGTCCTGGCCGCAATCACCGGTGCGCACGGTGTTGCGGGCGAGGTTCGCCTTAAACTGCTGGGGGAAGGGCTTGAGGCCCTGAAGGCTCACAAAAGCTTCAATTCGGGCGAGCTCACCCTTCAGAAAATCCGCTCCGACAACAAAGGCGGTGCGATTGCGCGATTTGCGCAAGTTGCTGGGCGAAACGCGGCAGAAAAGCTTCGTGGCACGACGCTCAGCGTTCCTCGCGAAGAGCTTCCCGATCTTGCGCAAGATGAATATTATCACGCCGACCTGATTGGCCTTGCCGCCCACACTGACACTGGCCGCGTGATCGGCACAGTTGCAGCGGTCCAGAATTACGGTGCGACCGACATCATCGAAATCACCCTCGATCCCCCGCCGCCTAAGGGCATGAAGGCCATAATGGTCCCCATGACAAAGCAGGCCGTGATCGAGTGGGACGCGACAAAACTTGTCATCGCGGAGGATTTCGCCGACCAATAGCCCATGGGCGATTTGGTATCGGCGACTACGAGCGAGCTTTGGGCGCGCCTCGAAGCTTATGAGATAGGCTTTGAAGGCGCAGCTTTTCCCTTTGCCGCGCGACTTGCGCGCGAAAATCGTTGGTCATCTTCATTTACAGAGCGCGTAATCCTTGAATACAAGCGCTTCTGCTACCTCGCCTGCACCGCTGGCCACGAAGTCACGCCGTCCGATGCGGTCGATCAGGTGTGGCACCTGCACCTGACATACAGCCGCGATTACTGGGGCGAGTTTTGTCCAAAGGTTCTGGGGAAGGACCTCCACCACGGTCCCACCGCAGGGGGGCAGGTCGAGCGCACGCGCTATTACGATCAATATGCCGAAACTTTCCGTTCCTATGAGGCAGCATTCGCAGAGCCTCCACCGCCCGACATCTGGCCGGGCGCAAGGCGGCGTTTTGGCGTTGATCCAAAGGGGCTTCGCGTTAACCCCAATGATGTAATGATCCTTGACCGGCGGCTTGCGATAATGGGCGCAGTGGGCTGGGTTGTGCTCGGTATCCTGATCGCCGTTGTGATTGGAGTGATTTTCTGATGGAATTTTTCAGCTCTTATACGGGTGGCGACTTTCTCGTCTTTTACTTTGTGATGCTAGCGACCTGTGTCGCGGCGGGGCTGTGGATCCCGGCCAACCTGCGTCCTGCAGGCAGACGCGGAGCAGTAGAGGATCTGGAAGAGGTCGCGGTGCTGACAGGCGGCGCTGATCGCCTGAGCGTTGCCATCATTTCATCCCTCTTTGCCAAGGGAGCGATTGCGGAAGGCAAGAAGAAAAAGCTGATTGTGAGGCGCCACGATGCAGGCGAGGGCGACGCTGAGCGGGCAGTGCTCGCAAAGGTGAGCGACTTTTCGCCAGCAGAGGCTCGAACGTCGCTCAAAGTGCAAGCCGAGCGGGTCGAGGCGCGTCTGATCCGGCGCGGGCTCTTGATGAATAGCTCAGAGCGCATCCGCCTACGGTTCCTATCCGCGCTCCCCTATGCACTGCTTTTCCTGATCGGGCTTTACCGCCAACAAGCGGGCGCCACGCAAGGGGAGCCGACCGGCTTCCTGATCGCCTTGTTGGTGGTGACATTTCTGTTTGGCATTTTTCGCTTCTTCACTGGCACAAACCGCACCATCGCGGGGCAAGAGGTGGTCAAGTCACTCGAAGAAGAGGGCAGCCGATTGAAGCGCGCGCCGCAGGCCGACGAGGCGGGTTTTGCTGTTGCCCTGTTTGGAACGGGGGTCCTTGTTGGAACGCCGTGGGAACCCGTCCATGCCGCGCGGCAAGCGGGTTCGGGTGGTGAAAGCGGCTTTGGCGGTGATGGTTCAGACGGCGGCGGCTGCGGCGGCGGAGGATGCGGCGGTTGCGGGGGGTGAGCGGCTCGCTTAAGGGGCTCTTGTGACCAAACTCAACGTTGCCATTTGCCAAGCGGCGCCCATCCCGCTGGATTTTACCGGAGGGATTGAGAAAGCCACCCGCCTTGCGCGCGAAGCGATTGAGGCAGGCGCGCAAATGATCGCCTTTGGCGAGACGTTTCTGGGTGGCTATCCGCTGTGGCTGGATGAGGCTCCGGGAGCGGCGCTTTGGGACCATCCGGGGACGCGGGCGCTCCACCAGATCATGCTCGATCAGGCGATTGTGCCGGGTGATGAGCGGCTGCTGCCGTTGCAGGAGCTTTGCGATGAGAGCGGGGCCTGCATCTCTATCGGCGCGCATGAGCGGCTTCGCTCGAGCCTTTACAACAATCAATTGCTGTTTCGCCCGGGCCTGCCTCCATTGGATCACCGCAAGCTTGTGCCAACCCATGGCGAGCGCTTGATCTGGATGCGCGGCGATGGTTCGACTTTGGGTGTGCATGAGGCGGAGTGGGGCAATGTGGGCAATCTCATCTGCTGGGAGCACTGGATGCCGCTTGCGCGCGCGGCGATGCACAATCTGGGCGAGGCGGTGCACGTTGCCGCATGGCCGACCGTGCGCGCGGAATATGCGATTTCCTCGCGGCATTATGCGATGGAGGGGCGGTGCTTTGTCCTTGCCGCAGGGCTGGTGCAACACCGCAATGACCTGTTTGAGGGGTTGGAGCGGGTTGGTGGTTCGGCGGAAGCGAAAGAACTGTTCGAGGCGATCGAGGGCGAGGCGCTTAATCGCGGTGGTTCGATGATTATCGCGCCCGATGCGCGGGTGTTGGCGAAGGCGGGTGAGGGCGAGGAGATTTTGCACGCTGAGCTCGACCTGTCAGAGCGCGGGCAGGGGCTCACTAGCCTTGATACCGATGGCCATTACTCTCGGCCTGATGTGTTTGAGCTTAATGTGGATACGAGGGCGAAGGATGGGGTTCTTTTCAACTCGTAGAAAGTCGCCTCCCACTCCGTTGTCGACCGAAGATTTTGTCCTTTGGGTGGCGAGGGAGGATTTTGGTATTCGCGATGCGACGCTTGACAGTGCGCTGGATCAAGATTTGAAGATCATCGGCGATGATGTTGATGATTTTGCCGAAGTCTTAGCTGAACGGTACGGGGAATGGGTGGCCGACTGGCCTTGGGAAAGATTCGTCTGTCTCGACGAGGGCGTGCTAATTCTGGCTCCAATGGCGGCCATATGGGACTTTCTTCGTCTTCCTTGGGGCGATACCGCAATTCCTCGCAAACCCGAACTTGAGCGCTTGACCTTGGCGCATGTTGCAAATGTGCTCGAACGCGGCGAATGGATCGACCCATGACCTTCGCTGCCACCATCCTCACGCTCTACCCGGAGATGTTCCCTGGACCACTGGGTGCTAGCCTTGCAGGCAAGGCGCTTGAGCGTGGCGATTGGTCACTCGAGACGGCCAATCCGCGCGACTTTGCCACGGACAAACACCGCACCGTTGATGGCACGCCCGCAGGGGGCGGGGCGGGGATGGTGCTCAAGGCCGATGTGATGGCGCGGGCGCTTGACTCAATCCTCCCCGGATCGGGGAGGGGGACCGTCGAAGATGGTGGAGGGGAACCTTTGGATGGGCGCGGCCTGCCCCTCCACCAGACTGCGTCTGGTCCCCCTCCCCATGCTGGGGAGGATATTCCCGTCCTCGCCATGACGCCTCGCGGCAAACCCATCACGCAAGACCGCATCCGCGAACTCGCAGAAGGCCCCGGCGTCACCATCCTTTGCGGCCGCTTTGAGGGGTTCGACGAGCGCCTTTTCGAGGCTCGGCCGCAAATCGAAGAGGTTTGCCTGGCCGACATCGTCCTCTCCGGCGGCGAAACAGCCGCGATCACCATACTTGATGCTTGCATTCGGCTGCTTCCCGGCGTAATGGGCGCGGCTTCTAGCGGGACTGAAGAGTCGTTCGAGGACGGCCTTCTTGAGTATCCGCACTATACCCGACCTCAGGAATGGGAAGGGCGCACGATCCCTGAAGTGCTGCGATCGGGGGATCATGCGAAGATTGCGGCTTGGCGTGAAGCCAAAGCGCAAGAAATCACTCGGTTACGCAGGCCGGACTTGTGGGAGCGTTATAGTGGCGCTCGGGTCCAGTCTGCCTCTGGCGCGCGGCGAAAAAAGAAGGAAACGGACCAGTGAACCTGATCCAGCAAATCGAAGCTGAAGAAATCAGCAAGGTTACAAAAGAGATTCCAAACTTTCGCGCAGGCGACACTGTTCGTGTCGGCGTGAAGGTGGTCGAAGGCCAACGCGAGCGTATCCAGAACTTTGAAGGCGTCGTAATCGCACGTTCAAATCGCGGCATGGGCTCCAACTTCACCGTGCGCAAAATGAGCTTTGGCGAAGGTGTGGAGCGTGTGTTCCCACTCTATGCGCCAATCGTTGACAGCATCACCGTGGTGCGCCGCGGCGTCGTGCGCCGTGCGAAGCTCTACTATCTGCGTGGCCGCACCGGTAAGCGTGCGCGTATCGCTGAGCGCCGCGAGAACGCTCCTAAGAGCTGAGCGCGAACTCAAAGAGTTTTTGAAAGGGCGGTCCATTGCGGGCCGCCCTTTTTCGTTTGTGGCACTTGCGTTTGAACCCCGTCATTGCGAGGAGTGAAACAACGAAGCAATCCAGCTCTCAACCCTGGATTGCCACGCGACCTATCGGCCGCTCGCAATGACGAGGTTTACACCAGAATGCGCCTTCTTCTCGCTGCCGCCAGTGCTGCCCTTCTTTCGACCACTGCCCTTGCGGATGATCATATGACCCAAACTCCCGAGCTTACGATTGAACGCGTTTTTGCCTCGCCTTCATTGAATGGCCCGTCCCCGCGCGCTGTGCAGTTTTCGCCCGACGGGCGCTATTTGACGCTGCTGAGAAATCGGGAGGAAGACGCTGCGCGTTATGATCTGTGGGGCTTTGACCTTGAAACCAGCGAATGGCGGATGTTGGTCGATTCTGAGGCTGTAGGTTCTGGCCGCGAGCTTTCCGAAGACGAAAAGATGCAGCGCGAGCGAGCGCGGGTGGGAAGCCTCAAGGGCATCATCACTTATCAGTGGGCGAGCGATGCGTCTGGCGTGCTGGTGCCGATTGATGGCGATCTGTATTTCGCAAAACTCGACGGCGAAGTGCAGCGTTTGACCGATACCGAAGAAAGCGAACTGAATCCCAAGCTCTCGCCAAAGGCAGGCTACGTCTCCTTCATCCGTGATCGCCAGTTGTGGGTCGGCGAAGTGGGCGGGGAAGCGGCGCCGGTCACTCCCAAGGAGGATGACACCATCCGATGGGGCGAGGCGGAGTTTGTCGCGCAAGAAGAGATGAGCCGCCTCACCGGATATTGGTGGAAGGGCGATGACACGCGCCTCGCCGTTCAGCGCACGGATGAAAGTCCGGTCGGCATCGTCACAAGGGCCGCGATTGGCGCAACCGGCACGCAGGTGTTCGACCAACGCTATCCCGTGGCGGGGTCAGATAATGCGCTTGTTGATCTTTTCGTGATGGATCCCGATGGCGGGAACCGGGTGAAAGTCGATCTTGGCGAGAACACCGACATCTATATCGCCCGTGTCAATTGGGGGCCGGACGGGATGCTCTACGTCCAGCGCCAGAACCGCGAACAGACCGTGCTCGATATGCTCAAGGTCGATCCTGCAACGGGTGAGAGCGAAATCTGGTTCACCGAAGAGGCCGCGCGCGAAGACTACTGGATCAACCTTTCGGACAATTACCGCTTCCTGAAAGACGGCTCGCTATTGTGGTGGTCCGAGCGAGATGGCTTTGGCAATTTCTACCGGTTCGACGGCAGCGAATGGACGCAGCTCACGAGCCTCAAAGAGCCTGTGACCAAGCTCGTCGGCATCAATGAAGACAAAGATCAGCTGTTTTTCACCGCCGTCGAAGGCGTGCTAACCGAGCAGGTTTACTCCGCAAGCCTATCCGAGCCCTCAGAGCTTACGCGCCTGACAGACGCAGACTACACCAACACCGCCAGCATGGACCCTACCGGCAACCGCTTGTACGTGACGCGCTCGGCTCCCGATCAACCGCCGCAAAGCTATATCGCGGGCGACCTGGGTCAGCAGCTTACTTGGGTCGAAGAAAACGCGCTTTCCGAAGAGCATCCCTATACGCCTTTCCTCATGGGCCACACGATGCCGGAATATGGCACTATCCCGGCAGAAGACGGAACGCCGCTGCATTACATGATGCTCAAGCCCGATATGGAAGCGGGCAAGACATATCCGGTGTTCTACTACCATTATTCAGGGCCGGGGCCGCAGATCGTCGACAAAGGCTGGGGCGGGGCGCTTGCTCAAGCGATTGTCGACAAGGGCTACATCTACTTCGCGCTCGACAACCGCGGCACAGCCAATCGCGGCGTGGACTTTGAACAACCGATCTACCGCGCGATGGGCGGGGTTGAAGTCCTCGACCAAAAGACTGGTGCTGAGTTCCTGAAGACCCTCGACTACGTCGATGGAGACAAGATCGCGCTCTATGGCTGGTCTTATGGCGGTTATATGACGCTGAAACAATTGCAGGCCGATCCGGGGCTGTACGCAGCGGGCGTATCAGGCGCTCCAGTGACCAAGTGGGAGCTTTACGACACCCATTATACCGAGCGCTTCATGGGCGATCCGCGCGAGGTGCCCGAGGCTTACGAGACCGCCAGCGCCATTCCCGATGCGACCAAGATCAGCGACCCGTTGCTCCTCATCCACGGCATGGCCGATGACAATGTGGTGTTCGAAAACTCGTCTGAACTCATCAGTGTTCTGCAAGAGAACAATGTGCCCTTCGAGATGATGCTCTATCCCGGTTATACGCACCGTGTGTCGGGTGAGCAGATTTCACCGCATATGTGGAACTCGATCTTCCGCTTCTTGGAGGCGCACGGAGTGACGCCGCCCGAATAAACGGGGCCGCGTGTTCTAGGCGAGCCATTCCAGGGCTTTGGCCGCCACTTCGTCGGGCGCCTCAACCTGCGGGTAGTGGCCAATGGTTGGCAGCAGATGATGCCGCGCATCCGGCACAACCTTGCGCCACTTGTCATAGGCGTGCCGGCCTGACACCGGGTCGAGCGCGCCGTTAATCAGGCCAATCTTGCTTTGTGCCCCGCGAAGAGCCGCCTCCCAACGCGTCTTATGAGTGCGACGGTCCGCGATATAATGCAGCAGCTTGTGCATTATGCGGTTGCCGGAGTTGTGGCTGATGAAGCTCCAGAAGTCGTCCAGTTCTTCCGGTGAGGGCTGCGTGTTCGGGCCGAACACTTGCGAGAAGCTTTTGCCAAAACTTTCCCGATTGATGAGCAGGCCGAGCAGAAAGCCGAAGGGCGATACGCCGATCTTCTGCATGAGAACAGGGCGATGCTGATCCGGAAAAATTCCGCCATTGAGGAACACCATTTTGCCTAGGCCAAACGCACCGGAGCAGTCCTGCTGGCGGGCGAGCAGTTCCTGCCCGACCGATACGCCGTAATCGTGCACGAGCGCGGCGAAAGCGCCCACGGCAAGGTGCGCCAGCAAAGCTTCTTGAATGTCGGCCTGTTTGTGGATCGAATAGCCCGATCTGGGCTTATCCGAGAGCCCGAACCCCAGCATATCGCATGCGATGAGATGGTGCCTTGCACCAAGCTGTTCCCATACTTTTGCAAAATCGAAGGCGCAGGTCGGGTAGCCATGCACAAGCAACAATGGGTGTGCAGACGTATTCTCGCTCGTCCAATAGGCAATCTGGTCCCCTTGAAAGTCGAAATATTGTGCCTTTTCGCGCCAAATGTGTGTATCGGCTGCCATGAAAACTCCCTTGCGGAGCGATGCTAGCTGCCGGTGGCGGCGGCGCAACCCAAATTGATGTGAAGGAATACGAGAATGGGCTACCGTGTAGCAGTTGTCGGAGCGACCGGAAATGTAGGCCGCGAAGTGATGCAGATCATGGCCGAACGCGAGTTTCCAGCAGACGAAATCGCGGCAGTCGCGTCTTCTCGCAGTCAGGGAACCGAGGTCGAGTATGGCGACACGGGCAAGATGCTCAAATGCAAGAATATCGAGCATTTTGATTGGTCTGGATGGGATATTGCCCTTTTTGCAGCTGGCTCTGGCCCTGCGAAGGAATACGCGCCCAAAGCGGCGGCCGCTGGCTGCGTAGTGATCGACAACTCGTCGCTCTATCGTATGGATCCGGACGTGCCGCTAATCGTGCCGGAAGTGAACCCGGATGCCATCGACGGCTACACCAAGAAGAACATCATCGCGAACCCCAATTGCTCGACCGCGCAGCTGGTGGTCGCTCTTAAGCCATTGCACGATGCAGCGACGATCAAGCGTGTTGTGGTATCGACCTATCAGTCGGTTTCTGGCGCAGGCAAAGCGGGCATGGATGAGCTGTTCGAACAATCCCGCGCCATCTTTGTCGGCGATCCGGTAGAACCTGCGAAGTTCACCAAGCAGATTGCCTTCAACGTCATCCCTCACATCGATGTCTTCCTCGACGATGGTTTCACCAAGGAAGAGTGGAAGATGACGGTCGAGACGAAGAAGATCCTCGATCCGAAAATCAAACTCACCGCAACCTGTGTGCGCGTGCCGGTGTTCGTTGGTCACTCGGAAGCCGTAAATATCGAGTTCGAGAAGGAAATTTCTGCCGAACAGGCGCAAGATATCCTGCGCGAGGCGCCCGGCATCATGCTGATCGATAAGCGCGAGGATGAAGGCTACGTAACGCCGGTTGAAAGCGCCGGGGACAGCGCCACCTACATCAGCCGCGTTCGCGAGGACCCGACGGTTGAGAACGGCCTTGCGCTGTGGTGTGTCTCGGACAATCTGCGCAAAGGCGCTGCTTTGAACGCGGTGCAAATCGCAGAGCTTCTCGGGCGGCGCCACCTCAAGAAGGGATAACGATCATGCGCCTTGCCTCGATCGGATTGGCCGTCCTCTTCCTTGCCGCCTGCGATAGCGGTCAGGTCCCGTCCCCTGCCGACCGTATGTCGGGTGATGTGCCGGTCGATATCGCCGACGCAGGGCTCGTCGCGCTCCACGGTGAGGGGCTTGTTGCCGGACCGGAGAGCTTCTTCTTCGCTGCCGGACAGAACGAGGTGGAAGGCGCCGTCGCCAAAATCCTCGGCGAACCGACCGGTCGCAGCGAAATCGCCGAATGTGGTGCAGGTGCCATGACAATCACCAGTTTCGCAGGCGAGCTTAGCGTCAATTTTCAATCGGGCTCGCTCGTGGGTTGGAATGTCGGTGCATCGGCCGAAGGTGAAGGCGACAAGATTCAGATCGACGCTGACGTCAGTGTCGGCACACCGCTTGATCAGTTGACAAAGGCCAACGGGTACGCGCCGATTGAGGGCAGCACCCTGGGTAATGAATTCGCGCTCAGCAATACGATGGGCGGTTTTGTTGAGGACGGCAAAGTCGCCGCGCTATATGCCGGAACCCAGTGCTTTTTCAGATAGCTGTGATTTTTCGGTGAAGGCCGCTAAGCTGCCGGAATGACACTGACAGCAGACCTCTATTTCAGCTTTCGTTCGCCCTATTCCTATCTCGCGGTGGGGCGCTATCGCGACATGGCGCGTGACCATGATCTCGACATTACGTTGCGCACGGTTTTGCCGATCGCGGTGCGTGACCCTGACATCCTTTTCACCGGCAATCCCGCCGTACCGCGCTACATCGTGATGGACTGTATGCGGACTGCGCAGTTCCTCGGCATCCCTCTTAGCTGGCCGCGCCCTGACCCGATTGTGCAGGACTTGGCGACGCGCAAGATCGCTGAGGAGCAGCCCTATATCTATCGTATCTCCCGCTTGGGACAGGCAGCGACACGTCGGGGCAAGGGACTTGAGTTTGCGACAGAAGTCGCGCCGATCATTTGGGATGGTTCAACCGAAAACTGGCATGAGGGCGACCACCTCGCTCACGCAGCCGGGCGTGCCGGGCTCGATTTCGCCGAACTCGAAGGAGAGGCTGCATCCGATGCAGACGCGCTTGATGCGGAGATTGCAGGTAATACCAAAGCGCTTGAACAAGCGGGCCATTGGGGTGTGCCAACGCTGGTGGTGGATGGGGAGCCGTTCTTCGGGCAAGACCGCATCGACATGGCCAAATGGCGGCTCGAGCAAAAGGGGCTCGCAAAAAGGTGAACACGAACAGCTTTGAAAGTTTCGACGGCGCGTCGCTTGCGGTCACTGTTATGGGTGAGGGCCGGCCACTGGTGTTGGTTCACGGGCTTTTCTCGACCGCCGAGATGAACTGGATCAAGTTTGGTCATGCAGCAAAGCTCGCCGAAGCAGGCTTCAAATGCATTATGCCTGACCTTCGCGCACATGGAGCGAGCGCCAAATCGCACGATGCGCGCAAATATCCCCACGGTATCCTGACCAAGGATCTGACCGCGCTGGTCGACCATTTTGACCTCACCGATTATGACCTTGCCGGGTTCTCGCTGGGGGCCCGAACGTCGGCAAAGGGTGTTATTGACGGGCTTCAACCCCGGCGTCTCGCCCTGTGCGGGATGGGCCTGGAAGGGCTTTCTGGCTGGAAGAACCGTTCTGCTTTCTTCATCGATGCGATCGACCGCTTTGACGAGATCAAGCGCGGCGATCCCGCCTTTATGGCCAAGTCTTTCATGAAAACGATGGGCATAGACCGCGAGGCAGCGAGACTGTTACTTGGCGCGGTGGATGATGTTGCAAGCGAGGATCTTGCAAAAATCACTATGCCGACCGCACTCATCTGCGGCGACAAGGATCAGGACAACGGTTCAGCCAAAGAGCTGGCGGCAGCACTGCCCGACGGACAGTATCGGGAGATTCCCGGAACCCATATGTCGAGCGTTGCCGAGCCAGCTTTTGGAGATACACTTGTCGGTTTCTTCAGCGAATAATCCGCCTCGCAAGACTTTTTAGCGGAACGGAGGCTCGTTAAATGCGCGCAGCTTGCGCGAGTGCAGGCTGTCGCCCTCATCGCGCAGGCGTTTGACCGCCTCAAGGCCAATCTGAAGGTGGGCAGCAATGGCCTCTTCATAGAACTTGTTGGCCTGCCCCGGCAGCTTGATTTCACCGTGCAGCGGCTTGTCCGAGACACACAGGAGCGTTCCGTAAGGCACGCGGAAGCGATACCCTTGCGCGGCAATCGTCGCGCTCTCCATCTCCACCGCAATCGCGCGGCTTTGCGAGAAACGCCTGGCCGAAGTTGCGTAGAGAAGCTCCCAATTGCGGTCGTCTGTGGTCACGACGGTGCCGGTGCGCATGCGTTGTTTGATGTTCGCACCTTGCACGCCTGAGACCGCTTCCGCGGCGCTGGCAAGCGCCAGTTGAACCTCGGCAATCGGGGGGATTGGAACCTCCGGCGGTAGCACGCCGTCAAGCACATGGTCATCGCGCAAATAGGCGTGAGCAAGCACGAAATCGCCAATCTTCTGGCTTGAACGAACCCCGCCGCAGTGGCCGATCATCATCCATGCGTGCGGGCGAAGGACCGCGAGGTGGTCGCAAATGGTCTTTGCGTTCGACGGACCAACGCCGATGTTGACGAGGGTGATGCCCTGTCCATCTTCGCGGATAAGGTGGTAGGCAGGCATCTGGTGCCGGCGCCACGCCGTATCGTTCAACTGCGCTTGCGCGTTGTCGGTCGACTGCTCGATGTTAAGGCCGGCAGCGCCCTTCAAAGAGGTGTATCCGCCGTCCCCGATCTGCTGGGCGCCCCAGTTTACGAACTCATCGACATAGCGGTGATAGTTGGTGAACAGGATGAAGTCCTGAAAGTCCTCGACCTTGGTGCCGGTATAATGAGCAAGCCGCGCGAGCGAATAGTCGGTGCGAAGACCATCGAAAAGGGACAATGGCATGTTGGCATCGTCATCAAATTCAATCCCGTCGGCAAGCTCATCACCGATCAGCGAGAGGTCGGTCGAAGGGAAGTGTTGGGCGATGTCTTGCGGCGCAATGCCTTGCATGGCCGCGCCTGCTTCTCCGTCGAGCACGTAAGGAAAGGGGATTTCCTGACGCGACCGGCTTACCGAGACGTCGATCTCATACTCTTGTGCGATAAGCTCCAATTGCTCAGCCAGATAGTCATTGAACAGATCGGGCCGGGTAATGGTGGTCGAATATGTGCCCTGGATTTCCAATCGGCCAAAGGCGCGGCTGCGGTCTTTGGGATCGCCCACTCCTGAATAATGCAAAGTCAGCTGAGGGTAGGCGTAAGAGCCATCGTGGCGCTTGCGCTCGGGGGGAATGACCCCGCCTTTGCCAAAGGCGATGACATCGTCGCGGAGGGTCTGGACGGCATCGAAATAGTGCTGTTGCAATTGTTCAAGGATAGTGGGGATTGGTGTCATACAGGTTTTCTCGTTCTCGTTGTTGTTACCCATTTAGGAACCCGAGGCTCCCTTTACAAAAAGGGCGCGAAAGTCTTGTGACTCCCGCGCCCTTTTGAAAGGCTTGATTGAAGAGTGAAGCTCTTAGCCTTCGTTCTCTTCATTTGCCTCTGCGGCATCCTCGGTAGCTTCATCAGCTTCAGGCGCAGCGCCATCTTCGAAGAGCTCTTCGGGGATTTCGCCAGGCTCAAGGCTTGGGTCACGGGTATTGGAAGCAGCTGCTTCTTCGATCTCGCGCTGCTCGTCTTCGAACATTTGCGCAAGAACGTCGACGCCTTGTGACTGAAGCTCGGCTTCGTCATCAGAGCGGGCAACGTTCGCCTTCACGGTTACGTGCACCTCTGGGTGCAGGGCGACGGTCACATCGTGCATGCCGATGGTTTTGATCGGCGCGCCCATAATGACCTGCTTCTTGTCGATCTCATGACCTTGAGCGGTCAGGCCGGCAACCATGTCGCGAACGTTAACCGAGCCGTAAAGCTGACCGGTGTTCGAAGCGGCACGGATGAGGACAACCTCGGCGCCAGCAACCTTCTCACCAGATTTTTCAGCTTCGGTCCGCTTTTCAGCGTTCTCTTTTTCGAGACGCTCACGGTTCGCTTCAAAAACAGCCTTGTTGGCTGCGTTGGCGCGAAGGGCCTTCTTTTGCGGGAGAAGGAAGTTGCGGGCGTAGCCATCCTTTACGGTGACGACATCGCCGATCGTGCCGAGTTTTTCGACACGTTCGAGAAGAATGATATCCATGTGGTTTCTCCTCCTACTTCACGATGTAAGGAAGCAGGCCGATGTGGCGTGCGCGCTTGATGGCCTTGGCCAGTTCACGCTGCTTCTTGGCTGAGACTGCGGTGATGCGCGAAGGCACGATCTTGCCACGCTCGGACATAAAGCCCTGGAGCAAACGCACATCTTTGTAGTCGATTGTGGGGGCGTCTTTGCCAGAGAACGGGCAAGACTTGCGGCGGCGGAAGAAAGGACGGGCCATCAGTCGCGCTCCTCACGGTCTGAACGGCGCTTACGGTCGCGCTCGTTCTTGCGCATCATCACGGAAGGACCTTCTTCGTGCTCGTCGACACGGATGGTCATGTAACGGATGACGTCTTCATTGATACGGGTCTGACGCTCGAGTTCTGCGACCACCGCACCGGGGCCATCAATGTTGAGCATCACGAAGTGCGCTTTGCGGTTGCGCTCGATTTTGTAAGCGAGGGATTTAAGGCCCCAGGTTTCGGTCTTAGTGACTTTACCTTCGTTCGCTTCGACGATTTCGGTCGCCGTGGCCGCCAGCGCGTCCACCTGAGACTGGCTCAGGTCCTGACGCGCAAGGAAGATGTGCTCATAAAGAGCCATGCTTCTTGTCCTTACACTGTAATGCCGATCGCTGGCTTGTCTGCGGGATTGCAGGGCCCCTCCGGCTTTCTTGTCGCCCCTCTCGGTAAGAAAGGGATGCGCGCACATAACGGTTGCAGCCCAAAAGGCAAGAGCCAATGCGAAGGAGCGGGAGGCTTCTTCAGCAAGTACATGCGGCAAGGGGGAAAGGTTGAATCCGTCAACTTAGGCCTGGCTAGACAGCAAGCTATTGATATAAAGCGATAAAATAAGCGGCTGCTGCCCGTGTGGCCATCAACAAGCGCCAGAAAGCGGGGTAAGCGTTCATTCCCCACCTTGCGCAACGGCGCGCAGGGCGGCAGGTCTTTCCCGCATACGACGAATAACAGGAAAGTTTCTCAATGCCATCAGGTTTGGTTGCGCTGCTCGACGATGTGGCAGTGATCGCGCGCACTGCGGCGGCATCGATTGATGATGTGGCGGCCGCTGCGGGCAGGGCGGGCTCCAAGACGGCGGGCGTTGTGATCGACGATGCAGCCGTCACGCCAAGCTATGTGACAGGGCTAAGCCCGGCGCGCGAGCTTCCCATCATCTGGGCCATCACCAAGGGAAGCCTGTTCAACAAACTCGTCATCCTTTTGCCGATTGCCATGCTGCTCGACTATTTCGCTCCGTGGCTGGTGATCTATCTGCTCATGATCGGCGGCTCATTCCTGTGCTATGAAGGCGCGGAAAAGGTCATGGAATGGCTTGGCGGGGCAAAGCACGGCAAGACGGTGGACGATGTGATCGAAGACCCCGTTGCTTTCGAGAAACAGCGGATTTCCGGCGCGGTCCGGACCGACTTCATCCTGTCGGCAGAGATCATGGCCATCGTCCTCAACGAACTCACCCAGAACGATCTGATCCGCGAAAGCCTGTGGCAAAAAGGCGCAGCGCTCGCGATTGTCGCTGTGGCGGTGACTTTGGTTGTTTACGGCACGGTCGCGATCATCGTGAAGCTCGACGATATCGGGCTCGCCATGACCAAACGTGAAAGCACAGGTGCGCGCAGGTTTGGCCAGGGACTGGTCGCTTTCGTGCCCAAGCTTCTCAAGACGCTTTCGGTGGTCGGAACCATCGCGATGCTATGGGTGGGCGGCGGCATCATCGTCCACGGGACGCACGAGATCGGCTTCGACCTTTTCTATGACATTGCCCACGGGGCCGAATATGCAGTCGCCGCTGCCACAGGTGCGCTGTCGGCTGTCGCTGGCTGGTTTACCTATGCGGCGATTTCTGCCGTCCTCGGGCTGGCGCTTGGCGTGGTGATCGCTTTCGTGCTGCACAAGGTCATCGGCTATGAGGGCGCGCATTGATGGCCGGGAAAAGCCAGACAAGGCCTATCCTCTACACTTGCGCAGGTTCGCGCGGACAACGCTGCACCTGGGCAGCGCAAGAGGCGGGCGTAGAGCTGGATCTTCGCATGCTTCCGTTCCCGCCGCGTCATAAAGCGCCGGAGTATCTGGAAACCAATCCGCTGGGCACGATCCCGATGCTGATTGATGGCGACACGCAGATGACCGAAAGCTGCGCGATTGCGCATTATCTCAGCGTTAAGGGCGGGGCGCACCACCTCTTCGTGGCGCCGGGTGAGGCGGATTATGGCGAGTATCTCGACTACACCTATCACGCCGATGCCACGATCACCTTCCCCCAAACGGTCTATATGCGCTTTGCCCTGTTCGAAAAGCACAAGGGCTGGGAGGATGCGGGCCACGCCTATGCCGACTGGTTTGAAAAGCGACTTGTGAAGATCGAGCAGCGGTTGGAGCGGCGCGAATATTTGTGCGCGGATCGCTTTACCGTTGCGGATATCTGCGTGGGCTATGCGCTGGTATTGGCGAAGGCTGTGGGCCTGGATGAGCGGGTGCCTGACCCGCTCAAAGCATACCGCGAGCGCCTAACTTCGCGCGAGGCTTACCAAGCAGCCGTTGCCAAGGAAAAAGCAGGCGCGCCTTAAGACGCGTCCAAATCTGCTCCGCAATTGCCGCAAGTCTTCTCGGGCCAGTACCAGAAAAAAATTCCGCGCCGAAAAGGGTTCTTTCCGCAATTGGGGCAAGCGAGCGTGAGGTTTTTGGCACTCAAAAATAGTGCTGCCAATGCGAACGGCACAAAGGCCCACTCAACTTCAATTCCAAAGGACTCTGCGATCATCGTGACCGGTAAGAAAGCGACAAACCAGACCAATCCTACCCAAACAAGTTTTACGCCTCTTTTGTAGACCGTCACTCTATCGAGCCTCTGCATCCAAATCTGCTCCGCAATTGCCGCAGGTCTTGTTGGGCCAAGGCACCATGAACGCGCCGCGAAAGAACAGGTTCTTGCCGCAATGCGGGCAATTGAAATAGCGGATGCGCACATTCACGAGGATCAAGAGCAGCACCGCCACGGCAAAAGCCCAGGTCGAGTGCCCCATCCATTTGTCGACGGTAATTACGAACATGAACGCCGCCAGCGTGGCGAACAGCATCAGCTGGGCATGGCGAACGGCAAGGCGGTAGATCGTCATTGGAGGCGGTCTAGCACATCTTTCGCAAAAGCGCTCAAAGTGTCGTCGCGCGCTCCCATGATCACCACGCGGTCGCCGGCCCGCGCGATTTCGACAATGCGGTCGCCGCAATCCTCGCGGGCAGCGATATGCTCGGCAGAGCCGCCATGGCTCTCGATCAGGCTGATAATCCGCTCGGTCCCCTCGGTTCGGTCCACCGTTCCGCCGAAGTAAACAGGGTCGCACATGATGGTGATGTCGTCCTCGCCAAGCTCGCGCGCGAAGGTTTCGGCGAGCTCATCGCCCATCTGGCGAAGCGGCCCGTAGCCATGCGGTTGGAAGAACGCGATTACGCGGCCTTCGGTGGCTTTCAATGTGCGCAAGGTGGCCGCGCATTTCTCCGGATTGTGGCCGAAATCGTCGATCACGCTGATGCCAGACGGCGAAGTGCCCACCACATCGAAGCGGCGTGCGAGGCCCTGGAACCTTGTGAGGGCATAAACGCTGCGGCTGGTTTCCACCCCGGTGGCGCTCAATGCCGCAATCGCGGCGAGCGCGTTCGACAGATTGTGCAATCCGGGCATGGGGAGTTCCAGCGGGAATACCTCCTTGCTGCGATTGTCGATCAGGATCGCTCGGATGCTCAAGGGCAGTTGTTCGATGCTGCCGGGCTCGACCGTGAAATCGGCGTCCTGGTGCTCAATGCCGAAGGTTACCGTCTGCCTTGCGCGTTCAGCGAGGAAGCGTGTTTCCTCGTCATCCAGATTTATGACAGCGCAGCCCGAGGTCGCAATGTAATCGCCAAAGAGTTTGCGCAATTCCTCGATTGATTTGTGGTCGAGGCTGACATTCAAGAGAACGCCAACGGTGGGTTTGAACAGAGCGATGGAGCCGTCGCTTTCGTCGACTTCGCTGACGAAGACACGCGGGCTACCGACCCGCGCGCTGGCAAAAGGGTTCGCCTCATCGACGAAGTTCTTCATCACCGCGCCGTTCATCACGGTCGGATCATGGCCGATGTCAGCAAGGATCCATGCGATCATGCCGGTGACGGTGCTTTTGCCTGATGTGCCGCCGATGGCGACGGAATAGCCCGCCTCGTTGAAAAGCTCTGAAAGCAGTTCGGCGCGCGTCAACCGCTCGCAGTCCAGTTCCTTTGCGCGGGCGACTTCGGGCACGGTGTCCTCGACCGCGGCGGATGCGATCAGGGTCTGCCCGGCGCTTGTCAGGCCGCTTCCATCCTGTGGAAAAAGGGCAAAGCCGTTGCGTTCCAGCCATGCGAATTTTTCAGGGGTGCGGCCCTGGTCAAAGCTGCGGTCGGAACCGCCAACCTCATGGCCAAAGCCGTGGGCAAGCTGTGCAAGCGGGAGCATGCCCGACCCGCCGATGCCGCAGAAAAAGAATGGACGTGGGTTCTCGTCCTCACCCTTGGTATCCGTCATGGCGCGCATGGTTATGGGCTTGCAAGTCGAGATACAAGCGCGCACCCTAGAGTTAATGACAAATATCGCAATCTGCGCGCCTGCAAGGGCAATAACAAAGGACCACGCCGCCGCATTGGAGGCATTGGTTGCCGCCGAGTTTCCCGAACATTCGGTCACGTTTCACGATCAGTGCTTTGAGCGGTCGGGCCACTTTGCAGGGGATGACCTGACGCGGCTTACCGGATTGCTCGACTGCGCCAATGACCCGGCGTTCGATGCGGTGTGGTTTGCGCGCGGTGGTTATGGCTCCAACCGGATTGCCGAGGCGGCGATTGCGCGCATGAATGCGGCTGCGCGTGAAAAGACTTACGTGGGTTATTCCGATTGCGGATATCTGCTGGGCGCGCTGTATCGTGCGGGCATCGGGCAATGCGCGCACGGCTCCATGCCGATCAGCGCGAGCTCTTCAAGCGGTCCCGAATCCGCGCGCCGCGTGCTGCGCTGGTTTGGCGGGGACAATTCGGGGATGGAGCCAAGCGTTGACGGGCGGGCACCCACCGCCGCCTTCAACCTCATCACGCTTGCCATGCTGGCAAAGACGCCGCTGATGCCTGACCTTACCGGCCATGTGGTGATGGTCGAGGAAGTGAGCGAGCAGCTTTACGCCATCGACCGCTGTTTCTTCGCGCTCGCCGGCAGCTTGCCGCGGCTCGCCGGGCTAAGGCTCGGCGCGGTCAGCGATGTTCCCGAAAACGACATTCCCTTCGGTTCTACCGAGGAAGAGATCGCCAAATTCTGGTGCGCACGGGCGGGCATTCCCTACCTTGGCCGCGCTGAAATCGGGCACACCTCTGCCAACAGGGTTGTGCCTTTCGGGCTTGCAGGACCGGCGCGGGCCTCTTAACGGGCCGCCTCAACAAGAGGGATCTTAGACATGAAAGCATTCGTTTTTCCCGGCCAGGGCAGCCAGAAAGTCGGCATGGGCACCGAGCTTGCCGCTGCAAGCCCTGCCGCGCGCGAAGTGTTCGAAGAGGTGGACGAGGCGCTCGGCCTCAAGCTCTTCACCATCATGGCCGACGGGCCTGAGGATCAATTGACCCTCACCGAAAATGCGCAGCCTGCGATCATGGCGAACGCCATCGCCACCTTGCGCGTTCTGGAGCGGGAGTTCGGGGTGAAGCTTGCAGACACCGCATCGTGTGTCGCCGGGCACTCGCTGGGCGAATACACCGCGCTGTGCGCCGTGGGTGCTTTCGACCTTGCGACGACGGCCCGCCTGTTGAAGCTGCGCGGCTCTGCTATGCAATCGGCGGTTCCGGTGGGCGAGGGCGCGATGGCGGCTCTGCTGGGCGCGGACATCGACAAGGCCAAGGCGCTTGCCGAGGCGGCTGCCGAAGGTGACGTGTGCGAAGTCGCCAATGACAATGATCCCGGCCAAGTCGTGATTTCAGGCCACAAGGCCGCGATCGAACGCGCGGTCGGCCTCGTCAAAGAGCACGGCATCAAACGCGGTGTCCTTCTGCCGGTATCGGCGCCCTTTCACTGTTCCTTGATGAAGCCCGCCGCCGACCGCATGGCCGAGGCGCTCCAAGAAACCCCTCCCGGCGCGCTTGGCTTGCCGCTCTTCGCCAATGTAACCGCTGCCAAAGTGACCGATCCGGCAGAGGAGCAAGAGCTGCTGGTCCAGCAAGTCACAGGGCGCGTGCGCTGGCGCGAAAGCGTGGGCGCGATGCACGCCGATGGCGTCACCCACTTCGTCGAACTGGGCGGCAAGGTGCTTGCCCCCATGATCCGCAAAATTGCCGGAGAGGCTGAGACAAGCAGCCTGATCACAATGGAAGACCTGGAAACCTTCGCAAAGGAGAATGGCTGATGTTTTCGCTTCAAGGAATGAACGCGCTGGTAACCGGCGCAAGCGGCGGGATCGGTTCAGCGATTGCCTATGCGCTTGCAAAACAGGGCGCGCGTCTGGCGCTGTCGGGATCGAATGCGGAGAAACTGCGCGTCTTTCGCGAGCAGCTTATCAGCGATGTCGGATCGCCCGAAACAGGCGATCATGTCGCGATCACCTGCAACCTTTCGGACAGCGCGGAAGTCGATAATCTCATTCCAGCAGCCGTCGATACGCTTGGCGGTGTGGACATTCTGGTGAACAACGCCGGCATCACCCGCGATGGCCTTGCGATGCGGATGAAGGATGAGGATTGGCAGGCCGTCATCGGCGTCAATCTCGAAGCTGCATTTCGCCTGATGCGCGCCAGCGCCCGCCCGATGATGAAGGGCCGGTTTGGCCGCATCATCAACATCACCTCGGTCGTCGGCCACACCGGCAATCCGGGCCAGATGAATTATTGCGCGGCCAAGGCAGGGCTCACCGGCATGACCAAGAGCTTCGCGCAGGAAGTCGCAAGCCGCGGCATCACCGCAAACTGCGTTGCCCCCGGCTTCATCCGCACCGACATGACCAGCGCACTGGATGAAAAGCAGACCGATGCGATCAACGCCAAAATCCCGGCCGGCAAAATGGGCGAGGGCGAAGACATTGGCGCCGCCGTCGCATTCCTCGCAAGCCGCGAGGCAGGATATATCACCGGCGAGACAATCCACGTAAACGGCGGGATGGCGATGCTGTAACCCCTTGGATGGGGCTCAAAGGCGCGTTCCGGGTGTCCTTCGAGCCCTTATCCCCAAGGGAATCGCCGCTAGGTAACCAACAATCTTGCCCCGCTTCGTAAGGCCGCTAAGGTTTTTTGCGAAACAAGGGGCATTTGCCAGCGATTCCATGCCTGCAAGGGCCCCCGTGAACACAAAAGCGATAGGGTAAGTCCGATGAAGGCTACGATCGAACGCGCGACGCTCCTGCGTTGTCTGTCCCATGTTCAATCGGTGGTGGAACGCCGCAACACCATTCCGATCCTCTCCAATGTATTGATCGAGGCATCGGAAGACGGCAGCGTAAAGGTCATGGCGACCGACCTCGACCTGCAAGTGGTCGAGACGATGAGCGCCGCTTCGGTCGATACGCCCGGCGCGATCACCGTGTCCGCGCACCTTCTGTTCGACATTGCCCGCAAGCTTCCCGACGGCAGCCAGGTCAGCCTTGAAGCGGCGGACAACCAGATGGTAGTCAAGGCGGGCCGTTCGCGCTTCAAACTGCCGACGCTGCCGCGCGATGACTTTCCTGTCATTGTCGAGGGCGATCTGCCGACCTCGTTCGAGGTTCCGGCTCGCACTCTGGCGCAGATGATCGACGCAACGCGATTTGCGATTTCGACCGAGGAAACGCGGTATTATCTCAACGGCATTTTCCTGCACGTGTCGGATGATGACGGGCCCGTTCTGAAAGCAGCGGCCACCGACGGCCACCGCCTTGCACGCTTTACCATTGCGCAGCCTGATGGCGCGAATGGAATGCCCGATGTGATCGTCCCGCGCAAAGCCGTGGCCGAACTGCGCAAGCTGCTCGAAGAGGCATTGGACGGCGCGGTTGTGGTTGACCTTTCGGCCTCCAAAATCCGCTTTACCCTGTCGGGTGAGGGCGGCGTTGTGCTGACCAGCAAGCTGATCGACGGGACCTTCCCCGATTACAGCCGCGTCATTCCGACCGGCAATGACAAGCTTCTTAAAGTGGACCCCAAACTCTTCCACCAGGGCGTTGACCGCGTTGCGACCATCGCGACCGAAAAAACCCGCGCGGTGAAGATGGGTCTGGAAGCCGACAAAGTGACGCTCAGCGTGACTTCGCCTGACAACGGCAACGCATCGGAAGAACTCGCCGCCAGCTATTCGAGCGAGAGTTTCGAGATCGGCTTTAACGCCAATTATCTCAAGGACATCCTTGGCCAGTTCGATTCCGACGAGGTCGAATTGCACCTCGCTGACGCGGGCGCTCCGACGTTGATCCGCGAAGATGATGCCTCGCCTGCGCTCTATGTGCTGATGCCGATGCGCGTGTAATGCGCGGTTTCGGGGGGATCATCGCTGGCGTTGCCTGCTCATTGGCACTTTCGGGCGCGAGCACTGCTGGCGCACAGGACAATGCGGGCGCGGGTAACGCACAGGGTTTCTCACCCGAGGATGACCTCGACTGCGCGCTTTATGTCGGTTCGCTCATCGGAGAAGCGGAAGGGGTGATGACGCCCGATGTTGCCTCGGCCTATCTTGCGTCCATGACCTATTACATCGGCCGATACGAAGCGCAGCGCGGCACGCCGATAAATGTCGCCTTGGCAGAGCGTTATCCCGAATTCCAGAAGCGCGATACGAGGGCGCTGGAGCAGATTTGCGGGCTTCGCACCCGTGGATTTGCCTCGCGTATGGAAAGCATACGCCGTGTCCTTGCAGAGGCGCAGCGCGAACAGCCGGACGATGAGTGAGACAGATGGCGCAGCAGTGCGCATTTTCGGCACGGTCACATCGACCTACACCCGCATTATTCAGATCACGTGTGAAGAGGCAGGGTTAAGCCACGAAACAATCGCGACTTCTGCGCAAAGCCCGCACAACCGCCACCCTTTTGGCAAGGTGCCGGTGGTGGAGGTCGACGGCCTTGAGCTGATAGAGAGCGTGGCGATCACGCAATATCTCGACAACCGGCACGGGGGCGGCGCGCTTCAACCGAGCGACCCCGCGAAACGCGCGGTCATGGACAAATGGGTGTCGGTCGCGAACACCTATCTCTTCCCGCTGTTCGAGCACGGGCTCGTGATGCCGTGGCTGATGCAGCGGATGGCTGGCATTGAACCTGATCCGGAAAAGATCAACAACGCGCTTCCCAATATCAGCCGCGCACTGGGCTTTCTGGAAATGGAATTGCAGAAAGACGGCGCCTGGACGGTCGTCGCGGGCGATGCGGGTGTGACGCTTGCCGATGTGTTCCTTTATCCCATTGTCCGCTCGCTCCAACTCACTCCGCAAGGCGAAGTGGGGATTGGCCAATGCGACCATCTGAGCGCGTGGCTGGCGACCCTGAAAAATCGCGCCTCGATCACCGCAACACTCTGGGAAATCGAACAGGGATAGGCTACGCCACCGCCTCAAAGAGGAGATTTTGCATGACCGTTGCCCAAGTCCACGTTCGTAAAGACAAATTGAGCGAAACCGCCCTCGTAGAAGTGCCTTCGGGCGAACTTGCCGAAGGAGCGATCCGCTTGAAGGTCGAGAGCTTCTCGGTCACCGCGAACAACATCACCTATGCGGTGGTGGGCGATGGCTTTGGCTATTGGAACTTCTTCCCGCCCAAGACCGAGGAAGACGGTATGGGCATCGTGCCGATGTGGGGCCATGCGGTGGTCACCCAAAGCAAGCACGACGAATTTGCCGTTGGCGAGCGTGTGTATGGCTATCTCCCGATGGGGACCGAGCTTGACGTGGTGCCCGGCAATGTGAGTGCTGCAAGCTTCATGGACACAACCGATTATCGCCAGCCGATGAGCCCGGTTTACAACAGCTACAACCGCCTTGCTGGCGATCCCGAACATGATCCTTCGCGCGAGAACGAGCGCATGATCTACGGCCCGCTGTTCAAGACGGGTTTTGTAATCGACTATTTTCTGCGGTCAGAAGACTGGTTTGGCGCGAGCCAGGTGATCCTCACCAGCGCATCATCCAAGACGGCGATGGGTCTTGCCAGCGTTGCCAAGCAGAATTCGCCGAATGTGAAACGCATCGGCCTCACCTCTGCCGGCAATGTGGATTTCGTCGAGAAGACAGGGCTTTATGACGAGGTTGCGACCTATGAAACGATCGGAACCCTTCCAATCGCGGATACGGTCACGGTCGATTTTGCTGGCAATGCGGAAGTGCTGGGCAAACTCCACCACCACTTCAGCGACACGCTCAAATATTCGTGCCTTGTGGGCGCAACCCATGTCGAGGCGAGGAGCTCGATAGGCGGTGACGCGGGCGATCTTCCCGGGCCAAAGCCCACGCTGTTCTTTGCGCCCGACCATTTCGTCTCCTTCTTCAAGGAGCATGGCCCGCAAGAAGGCGGCAAGATGATCGCGGCAAATTGGCACGCATTCCTGAGCGCGGTTGAAGGGACGGTCGAAATCGAAACGCACAGCGGGCTCGAAGCTGCGCGCGAAACCTATCTTGCGATGCTGAATGGTGATATTGATCCTGCGAGGGGGGTAGTAATCCAACCGTGACAACCGCTTCATCAGGCGACGCCGGGATCTATGCTTTTGGCATGGTGTTCCTGTTCGTCGCCATGTGGTTTGTCACTACCGCTTTACTGCCCAAGCTGACCGGCTGGGCGGAGCTTGAAAAACACCACCCCGACGTCGATGAAGCCGCAATTCAAACCTTTCGCTTTCACGGGTTCTACCTCGGCAAGCAAAAGCTGGGCGCATCCTATCGGGGGTGTGTCACCTTTGAGGTATGCCAGAACGGCCTTCGGGTGCGTGTCTGGAAAGTATTTGCGCCATTGAGCCGCCCGATTTTCATTCGCTGGGACAGGCTGGTCGTGGAAGAAGCGAGGGTTTTTGGCCTTTCGGGCGCAAGGATGAAACTGGGGCCGCAGGGCGATTATTGGATGACCATTGGCGGTGGGACCGCGCGCAAGATTGCGCAGGCAAGCGGGGGAGCTTTCGCCCCTCCCGCAAGCGGTTGATCCTTCCCTCTACTCCGCCGCTTCGGCAAGTTCGGCGCGCTTTGGTCCGCGGATAAGCCCGCCGGGAGTTTGGCCTGTCCACTTGCCCCCTTCAAACGTCACTTCGCCGTTTTTGATCGTGTAATCATAGCCTTGCGCCTTTTGCAGGAGGCGCTTGCCGCCAGCGGGCAGGTCGAAGGCGAGCCACGGTTTACCAAGCTTAAGCCGTTCCAGATCGATCACATTGAGATCGGCGAGATATCCCGGCGCAATCACTCCGCGATCTTCAAGGCCATAGAGCACCGCGGTGTCGCGGCACTGGCGCCGAATTGCGTTCTCCAGCGTGATCCGCTCGCCGCGCTTGCGGTTCTTCACCCAGTGTTCGAGCATGAACGTAGGCGATGCCGCATCGCAGATCGTGCCGCAGTGCGCGCCGCCATCAGAAAGCGAGTTCACCGTGTCGTCGGCATGTTGCAGCGGGTGGAGGAAATCGAGATTGCCATCGGCATAGTTCAGGATCGGCAGGTAAATGAACCCTTTGCCCTCATCGCGGCACATCAGGTCATAGGCGTATTCCTGCGGCGAGACACCGGCAGCACGCCCGCGCTCATTGATTGAGGCAGAGGCTTCGGGCTCGTAATCGAAATCCTCGTCCATCTCGTATTGCATCGCCCAGCCCATGGTGACGACCATGACAACCTCGATGATGTCTTGCGGCGCGTCGGAATAATCGCTCGTCTCTGATAGCAATTGCGCCTTGAATTCCGGATCGAACAGCTTGGCCTTCTGCTCCTCCCAAGGAAGGTCTGCGATGGCCATCCAGCTCGGGCGATAGACGAAGGGGTGGATCGTCCCTTGCCAGCCCATGATGACGCCGTTTCCGCGCAGCGCAATTTGCGCAACGATGTTGGCGCCGTTGTCGTTTTCCGCGCGCATCTTGTCGATCTGCTCGTCAAGCGGCAGTTCCTTGGCGATGGACTGGAGCGCGGCGAAGGTGACGGGAACGCCGGCTTCGCGGCTCAATTTGCCCATCCATTCAAATTCGTTCCAGTCGCGCTTCAAATCGCTCGCCATTTCGAACACGGCATGACCGCCAGCATCCTGTCCGCGGCCCATGGCGTGACCGATGGCGACCAGTTCTTCCGGCGTTGCGGTGGTGCCGGGGACAAGCTCGCCTTCAATGGACTTGTGAAGAACCGTGCGCGAGGTGGAAAAGCCGAGTGCCCCGGCGCGAACCCCTTCCTCGACAATATCGGACATCGCCTTGATATCTTCATCCGTTGGAACGGCGCCGGGTTGCTCCCGCTCGCCCAGCACATAGGCGCGCACCGCGCCGTGGGGGACGTGGGTTCCCACATCGACCGTACGCGGCAGTTTTTCGAGAGCGTCGAGATATTCGGGGAAGGTTTCCCATTCCCATGTGATCCCTTCGGCAAGCGCCGTGCCGGGAATATCCTCGACCCCTTCCATCAGGCTGATCAGCCATTCGTGGCGGTCGGGTTTGGCAGGCGCAAAACCGACGCCGCAATTGCCCATGACGACCGTCGTGACGCCGTGCCAGCTGGAGGGCGCCATTTCCTGATCCCAAGTTGCCTGCCCGTCATAGTGGGTGTGAATATCGACAAAGCCGGGAGCCACGATCTTGCCGGTCGCGTCGATCTCGCGCGTCGCATCGCCGCGCACTTCGCCCACCTGAGCAATCAGCCCATCCTTCACCGCGACATCCCCGGTAAATCGCTGCGCGCCGGTGCCGTCCACGATGGTGCCGCCCCGTATAATGAGGTCAAATGCTGGCATGATATGTCTCCTCTCTCTCGATAGAGAAGGTCTCACATCAAAACTGATTTGGCAACCAGCTTGTCCAGACGGTGCAGGGCGCTAGTTTGCGGGCCTTAAGGAGAACGAATCTGTGACGAGTTTGAAGCATTTGGGAGCGGCCGCTCTCGCGATTGTGGCAACGGTGAGCGTCAGCGCGCAGGAGCCAGCCGGCCCTTACAAGATCGGGACCGAGGGCGATTTGTCGGCCAGGCTCGACTGTCTTGAGGAAGCGGGTGCGACAATCATTTCGGCGCACCGCGGCGGCCCTTCGCCGGGCCTGCCGGAAAATGCCATTCCGACAATGGACGCGGTGCTTCACGCTTTGCCCGCGATGATGGAAATTGACGTCGCGGCGAGCCCTGACGGGGTGCATTACCTGATGCACGACCGCACGCTGGATCGCACGACGACGGGCACGGGCGCTGTCACCGATGTGCCGTGGAAAGAGGTGGCGCAGCTGCGTCTGGTGGACGAAGCGGGGTGGGTGACACCTTACCGCGTGCCGACATTGGCTGGCACGCTCGCATGGGCCAAGGGCAAGACCGTGCTGCAAGTCGATTTCAAACGCACTGCGAATTTCGAGACGGTAATAGCCGAGATTCGCAAGGCCGGGATGGAACAGGGCGTGATCCTCATCGCCTATACCAAGGCGCAGGCGCTCAAACTTTATGAGCTCGCGCCCGACATGCTCATTTCCTATTCGGTCAACGCGCCCGGCGATCTGGCCGAGATCGTCGAGGCGGGTATTCCGGCGCGGAAGATTGTCGCCTTTACCGGCACGCGGTTGGCGAAGCCTGACCTGTATGCGGCGCTTGATGAGCAGGACGTTGAAGTGATTTTCGGCACATTGGGCCGGCCCGATCGCTCTCTTGACGGGGTGTTTCAACGCTTTGGAACCGATGAACGCTATGCCGAACTTGGGCAGGGCGGGGTTGATATCATCGCGACGGACCGTCCGCGTGCAGCCGCCATGGCGTTGGCCGAGGCGAAGCGTCTGCCGATGCCGGGCAGCTGCGGCGTCACCCGCGGCGGCGAGTGATGACCCGCACGCCCAGCTGGAGCCCGCCCGCCGACAGCGGCATCGAGGTAAAGTTCGTCGAGACCAGCGGCCTTACTTTCGAGGTGGCTGAGGCGGGAGCCAGGAGCGGGGGCAGCGATCATCTGGCGCTGATGCTCCACGGCTTTCCCGAGCTGCATTATTCCTGGCGGCACCAAATGGCCTTGCTGGCGCAGAAGGGTTACCGCGTGTGGGCGCCCAACCTTCGCGGATATGGCGCGAGCGATAGGCCCGAAGGCGTGCGCAATTACGCACTCGATCACCTGACACAGGACGTTGCCGATCTGATCGATGCAAGCGGGGCGAGCAAGGTCACGCTGTTCGCCCACGATTGGGGCGCGATCATCGCGTGGTTGTTTGCGATCTTGAAGAAACGGCCGATTGAACGGCTCGTCATCATGAACGTGCCGCATCCGATGCCCGCACGGCGCGAGATCAGGAAATGGCGGCAATTGAAGAAGAGCTGGTACATCTTCTTTTTCCAATTGCCGTGGCTGCCCGAAGCGTTCCTTGGGCGAAAGGGCGGGGATGCGGTGGGCGATCTGATCGCGAACACATCCTGCAATCCGCAGCGTTTTGGCCCGGAAGAGCGGCGCATTTACAGCGATGCCAGCCGTCGTCCGGGCGCGCGCAAGGCGATGGTCAATTACTACCGCGCGCTCTTGCGTCACGATGACACGGTCGATCCGGGCGATTTCACCGTCGATGTGCCGACCCTGATGGTGTGGGGAGAAGAAGACGTCGCGATCGATATCCACTGCACGCACGGGACGCAGGAGTGGGTGCCAAACCTCACGCTAAAGCGCCTGCCCGGCGTCTCCCACTGGGTACAGCAGGATGCGCCGGATCAGGTCAATGCGATTTTGGACGAGTGGCTGCCCCCGGCCTAAGCCGCAAAGGCGCTGGTGCGGGTTTTTTCCGATTTGGTTTCCGGCGCGTCGAGGAATTCGCGGATTGCCGCCACGCTTTCATCGGCGTGGGTAAGCAGGAACAGATGGCCGCCGCCTTCGAACATCTGAAGCTTCGCGTTGGGCATCATCGCCTTCAGGATCTTGCCGTTGATCGGGCGCACGATCTGGTCGTCCTCACCCATCATGATCAGCGTCTCTTTCTTCAAGAAAGGCAGAGCAGGCAGGCTGGTCCAGCCCATCATGCACAGCAATTGATACATATATCCGCGCGGGGAAGGGGGTTTCAGCCGGCCGATGTGGCTGTCTTTCTGGTGTGCGGAACCGTCGGCATCCGCGCCGCCATAAAGCGTTGCGAAATGTTCGTTCATGAATTCGGGATCGATGTAACGGCGCGGGTTCGCCATCTTGGTGAAGGCCGCAGGATTGCCGGGAACCATCGCCATTCCGGGCGTCGTCGCGATCAGCACAAGGCGCCGCGTGCGTGCAGGGTGCTGAAGCGCGAAATGCTGCGCCATCGCGCCGCCCCATGAAACGCCCATCACATCCACTTCGCCAAGGCCGAAACGGCCAAGCAGTTCGGCGGCAGTCCAGCTCATGGTGAAAGGATTGTAAGGGATCACGGGATCAGGCGATTCGCCCGTTCCCGGCATGTCGAACATGATGAACCCGCGCTCCGACATGGCCTGCGTCAAAGGAGCAACAGCCTCGATGTTGGCGCCGATGCCGTTGAAGAACAGGATGGGGGGATGTTCGCTCTTGTCCTCAAGCCTCCACCTAGCAACCCGTAGCGTCCGCCCGGCCACTTCTTCCATGGTGACCACGGCATCCTTCATCACATTACTCACAGATGTCCTAACCTTTCACGCAGCGCATTTGAGGGGGGAAGAGGGTGGGAGACACGGCTCGCAGATCCCGTGCGGGCCGTGTCTCCCTCAAGCTCTTTTAGCGCGCTATTCGGGACGTCCTTATCAGACTTCTTCGATGACGTAGAGTCCCGGCGCATTTTCCATCGGCGGATAGGCCTTGCTGCCCACCTGTTTGGGGGCTGCGACCTTCTTGCCCGAACGCTTCTGGATCCATTCGATCCAATATGGCCACCAGCTTCCCTTGACCTCTTCTGTGCCCTGCAGCCATTCGTCCGCTGTTTCGGGCAATTTGCCTTTCTTCTTCTGGACGAAATACTTGGCTTTGGGATTGGTCGGCGGGTTCAAAATCGCCTGCATGTGGCCGCTTTGCGAAAGAACGTAAGTCACGTCTTTCGAACCGAACAGCTGGGTCGAGCGATAGGTCGCCTTCCACGGGGTGATGTGGTCGGTAACGCCGCCAAGGATGAACAGGTCCGCTGTCACCTTGGTAAGGTCGACCTTGTGATCGGCCATTTCCGTCTCGCCCGGGGTAGAGAAGGCAAGCGTTTCATAAAGCGTCAGAAAATCGCCCATCAGGCTCGCCGACAAATTCGTCGCATCCGAGTTCCAGTAGAGAACATCGAAGGCAGGCGGGTCCATGCCGAGCAGATAATTGTTGATCACATAGTTCCAGATGAGATCATTGGGCCGCAGCCACGCAAAGCCGCGCGCCAGATCGTCGGCCTTGATGATGCCCTTCTTGGCCGCGCGCTTCTTCGCGATCTCCATCCCGTTCTCGCTGACCAGAGAGCCCGCTTCGATGTCGGTCTGTTTGGGGTGGAGCACGCACACCATGAGCGTAAGCGTGCCAAGCACCGGATTGCCCGTTGCCGCAAGCTTGGAGGCGAGAACCGATGCCGTTTGACCGCCAGAACACCCGGCCGAGACATTCACCGTTTTCGAGCCCGAGATCTCGGAGACGATTTCGAGCGCCTCCTCGCAGCTGGCGATGTAATCGGCCATGCCCCAGCGACCTTGTTCCTTGGACGGGTTGCGCCAGGAAATGACGAAGGTCTGCATGCCGTTGTCGACCTGCCACTTGATGATCGACTTCTCCGGCGAGAGGTCGTTGATATACATCTTGTTGATCTGAGGCGGGATGGTGAGCTGCGGTACCTCGTACACTTCATCGGTGGTGGGCGCGTAATGGATGAGCTCGTACATCTCGGTCCGGTGGACGACGCTGCCTTTGGAGGTCGCGATGTTTTCGCCCAGCTTGAAGGGGCGCTTGTCAACCTGGCTCACCATGCCGCGGTTGTTCACGATGTCGTTATAGGCGTTTTGCAGCCCCTTGATGAGGCTGAGCCCGCCTGAATTGATGATCTGTTTTTGCGCGATCGGATTGCCGGCCAATGTGTTGGTCGGCGCAAGGCTGTCGATGATGATGTTCGAGATGAAGTTGGCGCGGTTGCGCTCAAGCTCGTCGAGTTCAAGATCCTCAAGCCAGTTGCTCATCCCCTTCTGTATGGCGAGATAATATTGCGCGCCGGCGCGGAAAAACGGATTGTACTGCCAGGCAGGGTCCTGAAATCGCTTGTCCTTGGGGTGGGGGGCAAGATCGCTTTTGCCGGTCACGATCTTCACCATATCCTCGCCCATGGATTGGGCGTGTTTCATCAATCGTTTGGGATCGGATGCGGTCTCGCGCAGCAATACCGCCACGGCTCCGACGAAATCCTCACGCGCAAGGCCCACCAGGGGGCCTAATGCATTCGTCGATTGAGCCGCTTCGTTTTCGAGTGTGACTTTCGGCTCGGACATTCCGATCTCCCTTATTGATTGGCAAGCTTATGATTGCTCATTGTTTACTTGATGGCCCGCACAATCGCGCAATGCAAGGTGCAGCATTCCATAAGGACGCGCGAAATACCACGGCGTGACCGCGCCCGAGCGCGCTCGCTCCCTTCGCAAATTTAATTTTCCTTCATCCCTTTTGGCTATCTGCGACGGGGAATGGATGAGGACCAGGGTTAAGCATGAATGGATTGCTGTCGAGATTGTCGGGAGGCCAGCCGGCCGCATCCGCACCGGCGCGCGTTGATTCAAGTGCATTCGACGCGCGGCGAAGCGCCGAGATGCTCGCAGGCCTTGAATCGGCGGATCTTGGCTGGTTCTGGGAATGCGATGCCAAGGGCTGCCTCACCTATCTGAGCCAATCAGCGATGAGCGCGATCGGTCTGACCAGCGACGATCTGATCGGGCGTGAGCTGACCGAAATTCTCGCCACGGGCGATTCGGACGACTATGATTCCACCTCTCGCCCGCTCAAATTCCGCATCGCCTCGCGCAGCCCGATTTCGCGCCTCAATGTCCAAGTCCTTGCCGATAAAAGCCGCGAGGTGTGGTGGGAGATATCGGCCACGCCAAAGCTTGATGGCAATGGCGAGTTTGCAGGCTTTTATGGCATCGCGCGCGACAACACGAACTCGCTTGCGCAAAGCCGGGATTCCGAAAGGGCGGCGCAATATGATTCGCTGACCGGGCTTGCCAACCGTCACCGGATGACGCGCAAGCTGGGCCAAACGCTTGACGCCTTCAAGCAGTCGAAACGCTCCTGCGCGATCATGTTGCTCGATCTCGACCGGTTCAAAAAGGTCAACGATACGCTTGGACACCCGGCTGGCGATGAACTGCTCAAGCAGGTGGCGGTCAGGATCAAGCAGCTTTTTGGCGATCAAGGCGAGATCGGCCGTCTTGGCGGCGACGAATTTCAGATCATGTTGCCCGACATTGATGACCGGGGCGAGCTTGGCGATCTGTCCAAGCGCCTCGTGCAAATGCTCTCACAGCCATATTCGGTTGGAGGTTCACGGGCGATCATCGGCTGTTCCATCGGTATTGCGGTCGCCCCTTATGACGGGATCGAGGCGAGCGAGCTGGTGAAGGCGGCTGACCTTGCGCTCTATGCGGCGAAAGACGCAGGGCGGGGCACTTACCGCTTCTATTCAAGCGAACTCAGCCGGAGCGCCGATTGGCGGCAACGGATCGAAGATGATCTGCGCGATGCTCTGTCTCAAGGGCAATTGCTCGTCCAGTATCAGCCGATTGTCGATGCAAAGACCCACATGATTGCATCGCTCGAAGCATTGCTGCGCTGGGAACACCCGGAGCGCGGGCGCGTGTCGCCTGCGGAATTCGTGCCGGTTGCCGAAGAATTGGGGATCATCAACGAGATCGGTGAATGGGTGCTTGAAGAGGTCTGCACCCAGCTTTCCAACTGTCCGCCAGAAGTGCGCGCCGCGATCAATGTATCGCCGATCCAGTTCGCCTCGGGAAAATTCTATGCCGCGGTTGATCGCATCCTCACCAAGACCGGCGTTGATCCTGCGCGCGTCGAGTTGGAAATCACCGAAAGCGTGTTCGTGGGCGATCTTGAGCGCACGCTTAACCTATTTAAAAAGCTGAAGAAACGCGGCGTCCGCTTGTCGCTTGATGATTTTGGCACCGGCTATTCCTCGCTCAGCTATCTGCGCGATGCACCCTTTGACAAAATCAAGATTGACCAAAGTTTCGTGCGCGGCTGTTCGGTTGAAGACAACAACAACAGCGCGCTCGTCTGTGCCATTGTGAGCATGGCCAATGCGCTCAAGATGGAGACCGTGGCAGAGGGCATCGAGACGAAGGATGAGCTCGCCATGGTCAAAGGCCACGGCGCGACCCATCTCCAAGGCTATCTGTTCTCGGGCCCGATTTCGATTGAAGAGCTGATCACCCGCTTCGAGAATAAGGAATTCGAGTTCAAGCCGCGCGGGCCAGAGAAATATCGCGCCGAACGCCGGACGGAATTCCGCAAGATCGGCGTCATCCATGGCGACAGCCGCTACAATGTGTTCCTGCGCAACCTTTCCAAAACCGGCGCGCGCATCGAGGGGATGCTCGATGTGCCGGTGGGAACGGAGCTTGTTCTGGACCTTGGCGATGGTCAGCTTGCCGTTGCCACGGTGCGGCGTTCGGAAGGGTTCAGCCAGGGCGTCGAATTTGAAACCAAGCTGATCAGTGACGGCGACAAGGGGCTTTGCACAAGGCACCGCGTCTCGCCCTATCAGATCGAAGCCGCCGGTCGCCCGCTTGGCGCTCTCACCAATTCGGCCGTTACCGCCTATACAAGCGGCGGTCAGTCAATGCCCAAGGCATTCGTCGAGGTGGATATCAGCGCGCAAGGGCGCGCTTGATCGCAAAGCCGGCATTTCGCGCATTCGAGCTTGCAAAGATCTCCGAAAATATTGCGCAGTTAACCTTTGATCTTAGCGAAAAAATAACCACCCGAGTTTACTCAAATTGAACACGCGAAGCCCGTGGTATCGGCTAAAATCGTAAGAGGAAAGGACAGGCTGGGGATGCCCCTCAAGGGTCTCTTGTCATCAATCGGCAGCGCAGCTTCGCGCACAGCGGCGAGCAAACTCTCTGACGGGGAGAAACTTGCCATGCTTGATGACCTTGAGCGTTCGGGGCTCGGCTGGTTCTGGTCCTGCGATCCCAAGGGCAATCTCACCTATCTTTCCGGCACCATTGCAGACCGCCTCGAAGTGCCGCTCGACCAGATCATCGGTCAGCCGCTTTCAAGCGTGTTTGTTTCAGCCGAACGCGACGGGCGAACCAAGTCGCTCGCGCTGATGCTGGGCGCGCACAAGGCGTTCTCCGGCTTTGCTGTTCGCGCGCAAAAGCGCCCCGAAGGCGCGGTGCTGCGTCTGTCGGGTCAGCCTTGCTTTGATGGCGACACTTTCGCAGGATTTCGCGGGACCGGCTGGGACATCACCGAGGAATATTACCGCGAGGAAGAAACCGCGCGGCTGGCAAAATACGATTCGCTGACAGGTCTCGCCAACCGTCACCGGATGAAGCATCTGATCGAAACCACGCTTACCGCCTTCAGGGCGGCCAAGCGCAATTGCGCGCTGATGATGCTCGATCTCGACAAATTCAAACACGTCAATGACACGCTCGGCCATGCGGCAGGCGATGAGCTTTTGAAGCAGGTTTCCGACCGTCTCAAACGCTCGATTGAGGTTGAGTGCGAGATCGGGCGGCTTGGCGGCGATGAATTTCAGGTGATGATCCCCGATCTCGATGATCGCGGCACGCTTGGTGAAATCGCGATGAAGATTATCACCATGCTCAAACAGCCCTACACCCTTGAAGAAGGGCGCTGCGTGATCGGATGCTCTGTGGGCATCGCCGTTGCACCGCACGACGGGGTAACGATGGACGAGGTCGTTCGCTCTGCCGACCTTGCGCTCTACGCTGCAAAGAACGGCGGTCGCGGCCAATACCGCTTCTTCTCTGGCGAGCTTGAGAACGAGGCATTGTTCCGCCGCCGCCTTGAAGAGAACTTGGGCGAAGCGGTGCGCGAGAAGCAATTGTTCCTCAAATATGAGCCCATCGTTGATGCCTCGAGCGAGGAAGTGCGCGCATTGGAAGCGCATATCTGCTGGATGCACGAACAACGCGGCGAGATCGACGAGGAAGAATTTGCCTCGATCCTCGAAGGGTCGAGCCAGGTCGGAGAAGTGGGCAATTGGGCCATCCGGCAGGCCTGCGCGCAAGCCTCGCAATGGCCCGATACGATCCGCGTTGCGGTCAATGTTCCCGTGCCCCTTTTTGGCGCAGACGACTTCGTTGACAGCGTTGCCGAAGCGCTCAGCGATGCCGATTTGCCTGCGCACCGGCTTGAGCTTGAGGTGAGCGAGGCGGTCTTTTTCGGCGATACCGATGTGGTCGACCGCACGCTGGCCCAATTGTTCAAGCTTGGCGTGCGTCTGACGCTGGATGAATTCGGCAGCGGCTATTCCTCGCTCGCTTATCTTCGCCGAGCACCATTCGACGCGATCAAGATCGACGAGAAACTGGTCGCCGAGGCTGAAAAGCACGATTCCAGCGATCTTGGCCTGATCAAGGCGATCGTCGCGCTTGCGGGCGCGCTCGAAATGGACACCATCGCCAACGGGATCGAGAGCACATCACTGTTCGAACGTCTCAAGAAATGCGGCGTCAAGCGCATGGAAGGCCCGATCTATTCCGACCCTGTCACCAGCGAGGTCGTTGCTGGCGAACTTACGGGCGAGAAATGGAAAATCGCGCCCAGCGGCGACCGGATCAAACGGTCGCGCCGCCGCACGGTCTATCGCCGCATCAATGTGATCCACGATGACCACTCCTACGAAGTGGTGCTGCGCAATCTGTCCAAAACGGGTGCGCTGATCCAGGGTCTCGACGAGGTTCCCAAGGGCACACAGTTCGTGGTCGATCTTGGCGGCGGTCAGCTGGCGGTTGCCACCGTCATCCGCACCAATGGCGACACGCAGGGGCTCGAGTTTGAGCAATCGCTGATCGACGACGGGGCAGGGGGGCTGTGCACCCGCAACCGTGTCTCGCCATACGCTTTGTCCGCGGCAGGTGCTCCTCTCGCTGCGCTCTCACCGGGAAGCTATCAGGCCATGCCCGGCGGGGGTCTGGGACAAGGCAGCGTGCCGCAATTCAGCTACGCCCCGCAAGCACGCTTCGAGGCGGCATAAGCCTGCTCTTTATCAAGCCGCCCGTCACACGGCGGGGATTGTTGCAAACTTCGCGAATGACATGTGCGCGAGAGGCCGCTAAATGCAGCCGCAAATGACTGACCTCTCAAAAATCCGCAATTTTTCAATTATTGCTCACATCGACCACGGCAAATCCACGCTCGCTGACCGGCTGATTCAGTTCACCGGCGGCCTGACAGAGCGTGAGATGTCGGAACAAGTCCTTGATAACATGGACATCGAGAAAGAGCGCGGCATCACCATCAAGGCGCAGACCGTGCGCCTCAACTACACCGCCAAGGACGGCGAAACCTATCAGCTCAACCTGATGGACACGCCCGGCCACGTAGACTTTGCCTATGAAGTCTCGCGCAGCCTCGCCGCGTGCGAAGGTGCGCTCCTTGTCGTGGACGCAGCCCAAGGTGTTGAGGCGCAGACCCTCGCCAATGTCTACCAGTCGATCGAGCACGACCACGAAATCGTCTCCGTCATCAACAAGGTCGATCTCCCCGCCGCCGAGCCAGAGCGCGTGCAGGCCGAGATCGAAGAGGTCATCGGCCTCGACGCCTCCGATGCTGTCATGACGTCTGCCAAAACCGGCATCGGCATCGAAGAAGTGCTCGAAGCGGTCGTCGCCAAAATCCCTCCGCCCAAGGGCGAGCGCGACGCGGCCCTCAAGGCCTCCCTCGTAGACAGCTGGTACGACCCCTATCTCGGCGTCGTCATCCTCGTGCGCGTCATCGAAGGTGTCCTCACCAAGGGCCAGCAGATCAAGTTCATGCAGGGCGGAACCCAGCACCTCGTCGACCGCGTCGGCTGTATGCGCCCCAAGATTGAGCAGCTGCCAGAACTCGGCCCCGGCGAAATCGGCTTTATTACGGCGCAGATCAAAGAGGTCGAACAGGCCCGCGTCGGTGACACCATCACCACGGTCAAGAACGGCGCGACCGAGCCGCTCAAAGGCTATAAGGAAGTCCAACCCGTTGTCTTCTGCGGCCTCTTCCCCGTGGATGCGGCTGACTTTGAAAAACTGCGCGAGAGCATCGGCAAACTGCGCTTGAACGATGCCTCCTTCTCCTTCGAGATGGAAAGCTCGGCTGCGCTTGGCTTTGGCTTTCGCTGCGGCTTCTTGGGCCTCCTCCACCTGGAGATCATCCAGGAACGCCTGTCGCGAGAATACGACCTCGACCTCATCACCACCGCGCCATCGGTGGTTTACCGCGTCCACCTCTCCAAATCGAAGACCGAGGATGCGACCACCATCGACATCCACAACCCTGCCGACTGGCCCGATGTAAACCGCATCGCGTCAATCGAGGAGCCGTGGATCAAGGCGGTGATCTACACCCCCGATGAATATTTGGGCTCCATCCTGAAGCTGTGCCAGGACCGCCGCGGCATCCAGACCGACCTCACATACGTCGGCGGCCGCGCACAGGTCACTTACGAGCTGCCCTTGAACGAAGTGGTGTTCGATTTCTACGACCGCCTGAAGTCGATCTCACGCGGCTATGCCAGCTTCGACTACGAGCAAGTGGGCCTTCGCGAAGGCGACCTTGTGAAGATGAACATCCTCGTGAACGCCGAACCCGTCGATGCGCTCTCGCTGATCGTCCACCGGAACGTCGCCGAAGAGCGCGGCCGCGGCATGTGCGAGCGTCTAAAAGACCTGATCCCGCGCCACCTCTTCAAGATCCCGGTCCAAGCAGCCATCGGCGGGAAGATCATCGCTCGTGAAACGATTGCAGCGATGCGCAAAGACGTGACCGCCAAGTGCTACGGCGGCGATATCTCGCGTAAGAAGAAGCTGCTTGAAAAGCAGAAAAAGGGTAAGGCCCGGATGCGCGAATATGGGAATGTCAGCATCCCGCAAGAAGCGTTTATTGCTGCGCTGCGGATGGGGGAGGAGTGAAGCCCCGCAGCTAAGCTGAGGATTGTGCAGCAACCACAGGCTTAGGTGCGAGAGGCTGTAACCCCGGCCAGCGGGTCGGTCTTGGCCGAACCCGTCTGACGTCACGCGGCGCATGGAGCGATTGCGTCAGCAATCGCGGAACGGCGTGTGGCGTGTTGGAACAAGTTCTTCTCTTGGGAGCTCAATTTTTCGCATCATCCCACCAAAGCTGGCTCAACTCCTCCGCCCTTTCTCCAACTTCATCGCCTCGCTTGGCCACGTCTTGGAGGCGCTTAGCTAAGTTTGAGACATCGGCAAAATGCCGGATGTAGCTATGAGGTAATCGAGCGATGCCCTCTTGAGCGGAGCTGGAAACGATGCGTAGCGCGTATAACGTCTCGACTAGGCCTTCATCACTCTCCGTCGCCTTGGCTATGAAGTCGATGGGCTCCTTGCTTTGTTCGCTTTCTTCGACAAGATGCTGCCAAGTGAAGAGCACATCATAGGGCGAATTTAGTAGCCAAAATTCCTCGATTGTAAGTGCGCGAAATTGAGCGAGTTGTTTTGCCTTTGCGCTCTCAAGTTCTTCGCTCGTCAAGAACATTTGGCGCTCTTGGTCGTTAGAGCTTTTCGTTGCCGCGTGCATTTGCTTCCGGACAAGACAGGCGCCCACATCAAGGTTCTCAGGGTTGTCAAAGATTGCATTGATGAGGCCGACTCGTTGATCGGTCGTCAAATCTTTGAAGACCAACACCGCAATGTCTCTCAAATACAGGTCAAATAGGTTGGTGAAACCAAAAACCGCGTCTTTTGGCGAACGGGCTTTGAGGAAGGTTGCGTTTTGAACGATCGCTTCCAGCCAGCGATCCGCGTGGTCTAGCCTCTCGTTCTTCTTTTCGTGGATAGTCCAATCTAACAGCTGCCGAGCTATGTTTGGGCTCTGCTTCCCTCGAAAGCCAAGCACATTTTGGATCGAGGTCGAAAGTTCTTCGGTACTCTTGCTCGCTGCCTTTACCATTGCCGCCCACTCATCATCTATGATTGCATATTCGGGCGATTCAAAGGCGAAGTAAAGACGCCAATGCCAAGGCGAAGACAGCCGTTTGTCCTGTCTCCATTGCTGAAAGTCGTCTTGTGCAAGCTGATGAATCCATCTCTCTTCTTTCTGGTCTGAAAGATAGGAATCCGTCACTCCTGCAAGCAACTTATCGAGATAGTGGAAGTCGAGTTCTGTGATCTTGCCATCATTAGAGTAAGTCTGCCAACCAAGGACCCTAATTATTTCCTCAAGACGTTCTTGGTCCTGTAACTTGCCAGTTACAGCGCCCCCAATCGCAACCGCTTGAAGAGATTGAAAGTAGCTCGCAACCCAAGAATAAAGATCCTGCTCTCCTACCGACGCTTTCATTGCCAGCATCTGAAGCCAGACCAAGTCTAGTAAATTCGCTTGGCCGTCAAGCCGTGGCCAGATTGCGCGAACAGAGAATAAAAGGCGCTTAATGTCGCGCGGTGTTCGCAATAAACGACCCGCCCACACATCCAACACTGCAGATGCATGTTCCGAACTTAAGTCCTCACTCTTTGCGATGTATCCAATCTCGCGCCGCAACCAATTCCGCAATTGAAACGGTTCAAGCGGTGGCACTTTGAATGAGAATTGGATTATCTTCTCCAGATAAGCATCACCATTCTTAACACGGGCGCTTTGTTCAATCGCTGAGGCGACTGCCGATCGATCATAAGCCAACAAATAAGTAATTGCAGGAAAATCGCCGACTGCTTTAACTAGGCGAAGAATCTCCAGACAGTCGTTTGGGTCTAGGCGATCAAGGTCATCAATGAGAACGACGATACGAAAGGTCGGATCAGACTTGGCAATCTCGGCGAGCGCTCGTTCCAATTCGACTTTTAGTGCTTCAAGCGTCTCATCACCTTCTCCCGCCGTATCGGTAAGTTCTTGAATCGCTTTGGCGCTTCCGGCCGCCACCGCCGCCGTTCCTGTCGGGTCGAACGCGACAGCGGCCCCCGACGTAATTGAGACTACCTTACTGAACTTGTTCAGTTTCTTTCCGACTTTGGACAGATTCTTCGCTGTAGCCTTCTTTAGCTTGTACCAACTGGAAGGGATGCGATCCTCGGCTTCTTTCACCGCCTGCTGTAACTGCGCAAAGAATGAAGCTATCAACGCAGTTCTGTTGGTAATGAGCCACGGCGAGAAGGAAACC
Source organism: Qipengyuania sp. S6317L1 (assembly GCF_023015615.1). Classification (GTDB taxonomy): domain Bacteria; phylum Pseudomonadota; class Alphaproteobacteria; order Sphingomonadales; family Sphingomonadaceae; genus Erythrobacter. The sequence continues at coordinate 126,662 of NZ_JALKAJ010000003.1, forward strand.
ACAACCGTGCCAATCTCATCTTCAGATTTGCTTGTGACAACCTCGTGCTGGAGCATAGACAATATGCTAGATTTTCCTGATCCCCAGACACCGTCGAGACCAAGGGTCAAGCTCATTTGATTTGGCTGAGCCTCGATAGCTGTGAGTAAAGACTTGGCTAGTTCAGAGAAACCCAGCAAGTCACCCGATAAAGATACGGGCCTGTCCAAATAATCTTCATTGTTATCGACCATGTAGTGGCATTAACCGACAAGAAGGCAATTAGATAGGTCGACTCTATCGGTGTTCGACACGCGTTTTTCGTATCTCGTCATGCAAAGAGAGAACGATTTTCGGACGTATGAGCAAAGCTCGCTTTCCGCTCGCGGGTGGGGCTGCTAGCTTTCCCGTTCATCCCAAGAGCTATCCTTAAGCCCATGCACCGTCTTCCTCTGGCGAGGCTCGGGCTTCTTGTTCCAGTCGAAAGGCTCGCAGTTCACCGTTACGCGCGGTCCCTGCTCGTGCCGCTCCCGAAACGCTTCATCGGCCTCCAAGCGCTCAAAGTCGGCGTTGCGTAGCCGCTCAAACTCGGCCCATGCGGCGCGTGTGTCTTCGGACATTTGCTCCCATTCGCGGGCCCGCTTGCGCTCGGCTGTAACTCGGAGACCGTCGATTTTGGCGTTGATGCTGTCGCGGATCGCTTGGGTGGAGACTTGCTCGCGCGCTGCGTTTTTCTGGGCGGCTTTGGCTGCGGCGCTGGCTTGCTTCTTCTCCCACTTTTTGCGCCATTTCTTTTTGAGGCGGCGCTTTTCTATTTTGCCGACGGCGTTGAGGCCCTTTAGCGACCCGCCGCCTTTGTTGACGCTATTGCCGAAGCGTTCGGGGGAGCGGTTTCTGAGCATGAACATCAGCAGGCGGTCGTTCTACTTCTTGCGCGTGCCGACGTGATTGCCCCTTCGACTGCCTGCCAAGGCAGGCGCTCAGGATAAACTGCACCGTAGAAGGGCTCTTCGACGCCGTTTAGCGCGCGGTCCCCATTTAGTTCTAGCTGCACTGCGCGCAGCAAAGGGCGCGACGTCTTCGAGCCGCCGCACGCCAAGGTCGAGCGCCTTGTCCCATGCTTTGGCAAAGCTTGTGCCTTCGGGCAGGCGGCGGATGCGGTAGGCGCCCACGGTGCTCATATCGACGTGTTTGCACGCGCCCTCGACGCTGCCGGGGTCCAGCCGCCGGAGCGATGCTTGATCGGGACGGGGGAGAAGTCGGGAAGCTGGCTGCGGGGGACAACCAAACGTTTGGTGCGGGGACCGGCGCAGCGGGTCATGGGGAGGACACAAACAGAAAACGTGAGAGTAGGAAAATTGGCTCCTTGCCCTTGCGCGGGGTCGTCGGCAGAAGGGGGCTCCAAGAGAGAGGCCGAAAGATGAGTGATATCCACACCCGAACAATCCACAAGCGCACCTGCCATATCTGCGAGGCGAATTGCGGGGTTCTGTTTGAGACAGAGGGGCGCAAAGTCATCTCGATCAAGGGCAATCCGGATAATCCGCTGAGCCGGGGCTACATCTGTCCCAAGGCGACCGCGATTGCGGATTTGCAGGATGATCCTGACCGTCTGCGCACGCCCGTTAAGCGGGTGGGGGACACTTGGGAGCCGATGGAATGGGACGATGCCTATCGCGAGATCGCGGCGAGGGTGGCCGAGGTTGATCCCGATGGCTCGTCGAGCGCGTTTTATCGCGGTAACCCTAGCGCGCACGACTACGCGCTGGTGCTGCAATCGCGCCATCTTCAGCGCGCGGTGGGGGCCAGGCGGTCCTATTCCGCATCGACATTGGACCAGATGCCGCACCATTATGTGCAATATCAGATGTATGGTCATGTGAGCCTTGCCGCGGTGCCGGATATTGATCACAGCCAGCATATCGTGATCCTTGGCGGCAATCCCATGGCCTCCAACGGCAGCTTGTGGACGGTGCCGGACTTTCGCGGGCGGGTGAGGGAACTGCATAATCGCGGCGGCACGCTCACCGTGGTTGACCCGCGCAGGACCGAGACGGCGAAGATTGCGGACCACTGGGTGCCGGTAAAGCCGGGAACGGATACGGCGCTCCTGATCGCCATTCTCAAGAGTGTGCTTGAAGCGAAACCTGCGCTGCGCCCTGGACTGGCGGAGGTGTGCGATGACGGGCTCGATACGGTGCGCGAGGCCGTGGCCGGGTTCGATATCGAAAAGCTTTCCGCCTTTTGCGGAGTGGCGCCAGAGGAAATCGCTGCGCTAGCCAAACCCTTTACCGGGGATGAGCCTGCTGCGCTTTACGGGCGTATGGGTGTCTCGGTCTGCGAGTTCGGCGCGCTCAATCAGTGGCTGGTGCAGGTCATCAATTTGGCGTCTGGCAACTTGGACCGGGTGGGGGGCACAATGTTCCCCAAACCCTTGTTCGACCTTGTGGGCCTTAACGGGCGCGGCGCGGTGAGCACGGTGGAAACCGCGCGCGGCACGCTTCCCAGCGTGATGGGCGAAACACCGATGGTCGCTTTTGCTGACGAGATGCTGCGCGAAGACGCGGGGCGTATCCGCGTCCTCTTCGTCCAGTCGGGCAATCCGGTGCTTTCTGCGCCCGATGGCCTCAAAACCGAAGAGGGGCTGAAATCTCTCGACCTGATGGTGGCGCTCGATCCGCATATCACCGAAACATCGCGCCATGCGCATTATATCCTGCCGCCGTGCGGGCCATTGGAAAAAGACCATTTCAATATGTTCTTCGGCCCGCTTTCGGTGCGTAATTTCGGCGCCTACTCGAAACCGACCTTCGAAATGGAGGAGGGGGCCAAAGCCGACAGCGACATCGTCGAGGAGCTTGCGGTTGCCGTTCACGCGGCGAAGAACACATCGGCGCCCAATATCCAGACCCCGCGCGAGCAGTTGGACGCGATGCTGAAAGCGTCGCCTGCGGGGATGACCCTCGCCGAGGTCGAGGCGATGGAAGATGGCGTCGACCTTGGCCCGCTGGAGCCGTGTATCAAGGACCGCTTGCGCACCGATAGCGGCCTGATCCATGTCGCACCGCCCGAACTGGTCGCAGACCTTGCGCGGTTTACGCAAAGCATGGCCGAAACCGCCGATGATGCGCTGCGCCTGATCGGACGGCGACATGTGCGCTCCAACAACAGTTGGCTGCACAATTCGAGACGGCTTGTGAAAGGCCCCGACCGCTGCACGCTGATGATCCACCCTGTCGATGCAGAGGCGCGAGGGATCGTCGATGGCGATACGATCTCGATCACTTCGCAAGTGACCAGCGTCGAGACCACTGCCGAAGTGACCGAGGACGTCATGCAAGGCGTCGTCTCGCTCCCGCATGGCTGGGGGCACAATCGCAAGGGGCTGAGCTGGCAGACGGCAGCAGACCATGCAGGTGTGTCGATCAACGATCTCATTGATACCCAGCGGTTCGATGCACTGACCGGCAATGCAGTGCTGAACGGGATCGCGGTGAGTGTCGCGGCAAGAGAAAGAGCAATCGCGTCATAGGCGGCGTCATGGCCGCGCGGGAATGACACCCGGTTTTGCCAATGGGCACGCGGCTTAACGCCTTTTTTAAGGCTTCATGGTTAAGGCACCGGCAACCTCAATAATTGCCGGAGCCTTGGCACGTGAACAAGCCATTCAACCCCAATCCCGAGCATATCGTTCCTATTGCTCAGGACCCTTTCACATATTTTGCGCCGCTGGTTTCTGTTGGCCATTTGATCGTGCCGATTGGCGTTGATCTGGACAACAAGGCGATTTCCGACGCGGTTATCGCAATGGAAAGCCAACGCCGCAGTGAAGAGGTGGGCGATACGAAATCGGAAGATTCGCTCCTGCCATATGACAATCCCGATGTGGCTGCCCTGTTGCAGCGCATTGACGGCTTTTTCCGCACGCTCAATCCGTATTTCGAAACGTTCGATGAAGCGGAAAGCTGGGGTCATATTCTGAACCCCGGGCAAAACACCGATTACCACACGCATATCCGTCCCGATTGGCCCGATGGCCTGTCGTGGGTGTACTACCCGCAATATCCTGAAAACAGCGGCGAGCTGGTCTTTGCGCTGGATGCTGTTGCACGCCGCACCATGGTCGAGATCGCTCCAGAGGTCGGGAATCTCGTGATTTTCCCAAGCTATGCGCCGCACTACACCCGCCGCAATATGAGCGAGGAAAAGCGCGTTTCGATCAGCGGAAACTACTTCCCCGATCCCGACCGGGTCGAGGAATACGAAAACTTCGAGATGACCAATATCACGCCGATGGCGCATATCCTGGGCATCTGGAACGCGTGAACAGCAAGGGGGGGCGGGAGCCGCGCTCCGGCCCGCCTTGTCCTGATTTCGCGCTTTGCCCCGCGTTCTTGTTGCAAGGTGTGAAAAAGTGTCGGGAATTTTGACAAACCTTGGGAAAAGGGCGTCCCGGTTAACCTTTGAAACCCTTTGAAAACCGCGGCTTTTGCAAGTCTGGCACGCCCATTGCTTTACCAACGCCGAACACGAAAAAGACCGTCCTTGGCGGGGCCAAATCAAGTGAAAAGGGTAGGACAGATGCAATATCGGAAACTCACAAAGGCAGCGATCGTCTCCGCTGCCGTCGCCACGACATCGGTGGCTGCTGTGACTCCATCGGACGCGAATGCGTTCTTCTTCAAATCCACCAAAACGTCGCTCTTCAACAAGACGACGACCAAGTCGACTTTCACCAAGTCGTTCTTCAGCAAGTCAACCAAATCGACCAAGTCCACGAAGTCGACCAAAACTGGCGGAAGCAGCACTTCGGGTGGCAGCAGCACCTCGGGCGGCAGCACAACTGGCGGCAGCAGCACCTCTGGTGGCAGCACGACTGGCGGTAGCACCACCGGCGGCAGCACCACCACAACCACGACCGGCGGCAGCACCTCTGGTGGCAGCACTTCGGGCGGTTCAAGCTCGGGCGGTACGGACGTGCCAGCACCCGGCGGCATGGCTCTGTTCGGTCTGGCAGCAGCGGGCGCAATTGGCGGCCGTCGCCTGTCCAAAAAGCGGGCGCAGAAAAAGCGCGCTGAAGGCTAAGGCGAACACGCCCAAGCCCGCTTGACGCGATATCAAAAGGCTGGCCTCCCGCGAAGGGATGCCGGCCTTTTTTGTGCGCCATCGCCAAGCGCCGAAATTTTAGAGAAATTTAGGGGATTTGCATTAACCACGCGGTTCATGAAACACTCCGCTTCAAAGCCGCTGACCGGCCTTCTCGCCCTTGCTCTGGTTGCCTCACTCGGCGGCTGCGATGGTTTGATGAGCACATCGTCCACCTACGAGGATGCCCAGACCGCCTTTGACGAGGGGCAATACCGTATTGCCAATGCCCATCTTGCCTATGTGCTGGCCAATGGCGAAGTCGATGACCGGGTGCGCAAATTGCAGCTCGACCTGATGCTTACGATGGGTGACGGCAATCGTGCGATTGCTGCGCTCGACCAAATGTCGCCAGATGCCTTGAGCGAGCCGGAGCGGCGCGTTGCCCGTGCACACGCCCACGTCCTTCAAGGATCGCCCGAAAAGGCGGCCGCGCTTTACGAAAATCTGCCGCAGGAGGATTACTCCGAACAGGACTTTCGCATGGTGCTCTGGGCGCTGCGCGATATGGGTGAGGAAGAGGACTTTGCAGCCGGCATGGACTATGCCCTCGATGCCTTTCCGCAAAGCCCGCACCTGAACGCGCTTGCCGCCGATCAGCTATACGATTTCCGTTTGCCGGATGAGGCGCAGAAGTTCGCCGATGTTGCGATCGAAAACGGTCCCGACGTGCTCGAGGCGCGTCTTGTCGCGGGGCGCAAGGCGATCTTTGAAGGCGATCTTGAAGGTGCCATTGCGCATTACAATCGCGCGAATGAAATCAACCCGACCAACGCGCTGCCGCTGACCAATGTTGTGGGCCTGCACCTTGATCTGGGCCAGGTTGAAAAAGCGGGCGAGGTGTTGAAACCTGCGCTTGAAAACCACGGGGATTTTCCGTTCCTGCAATGGCAATTGGCGCGCTACAAGCTTGCGACCGGCGATGCGCAAGGCGCGCGCGAGGCCAAGGACAAGATCGAGCGCGTGTTCGCTGACAATCCCGAATTCCTGTTGCTGATGGGCGATATCGAAGCCGCCTTCGGCAACAAACGGCTCGCGCTCGATAACTATCGCCGCTTTATCGACAAGGCGGGCGAAGTGCCCGAGGTGATGGCAAAAATCGCCGAGCTTGAGGGGCAGGCGTAAGAGGGCCTGAACCCGCTTTCATTCTGATCTGTGCAAGACAGGCGCAAAGTTTCGCTAACTTCACTTGGCGTTCAGTGTGGGGCTGGCTATAGCTCGCGGCCATGACACGTTCGATCCAAGCGAAAATCTCCCGCGCAGCGTTGCTTGGCGCTGCTATTGTGACCACCGCTGCGTGCGGTGGCGGTGCCGCCAACGAAGACGTCGCCTATGTCGCCCGCGATGTGGAGACATTGTATGCCGAGGCGCAGCGCCGCCTTGATCAGGGCAATACGCAATTGGCCGCGGCCCTGTTCGATGAGGTGGAGCGTCAGCACCCCTATTCGCCATGGGCCCGCCGCGCGCAGTTGATGAGCGCGTTCAGCTATTACATTTCGCGCGATTACAACAAGTCGATCTCGAACGCCCAGCGGTTCCTGTCGATCCACCCGGGCAACAAGGACGCGCCTTACGCCTATTATCTCATCGCGCTGTGCTACTACGAGCAGATCTCGGACGTGAACCGCGACCAGTCGATCACCGAGCAGGCGCAAACCGCGCTTCGCGAAGTGAACCGCCGTTTCCCACAGAGCGAATACGCCGCTGATGCCCGCCTGAAGCTTGACCTTGTGAATGACCACCTGGCGGGCAAGGAAATGGAAATCGGGCGCTTTTACCAACGCTCGGGCCGCTGGCTCGCTGCACAATTGCGGTTCCGCAACGTGGTCGATCAGTTCGACACGACCAGCCACACACCAGAGGCGCTCTACCGTCTGACCGAAAGCAGCCTTGCGCTGGGCTTGCGCGAAGAAGCGGTGAAATATGCCGCTGTTCTGGGCGCAAACTATCCCGGCAACGAGTGGTATGAGAAGTCGTTTGAACTTATCGAAGACCACGCCAGCGACGTAACGCCGAGCTGATTGCCAATGGTGAAAACCTGTTTGTTGTGATGCTTTCACAGCGTGACGAGGCGGATTGTTTGGGGTAAGCCAGCCACACGATGCTGACCCGGCTTTCCATCCGCAATATCGTTTTGATCGAAGCGCTTGACCTTGAATTCAGGCGCGGTCTTGGCGTGCTTACCGGTGAAACGGGGGCGGGTAAGTCGATCTTGCTCGATGCGCTTGGCCTTGTGCTGGGCGACAGGGCCGAGACATCGCTGGTGCGCGGGGGCGAGCCTAAGGCGAGCGTTTCGGCAAGCTTTGAATTTGCTGAGATGCCGCGCGCGATCACGCGGGCGCTTGACGATGCCGATATCGAGATTGAGCCGGGCGAACCGCTCATCATCCGGCGTCAGGTGAAGGCCGATGGCGGCTCCAAGGCATTTATCAACGATCAACCCACCAGCGTCGGCCTGCTTCGTGAGCTTGCGGGTTCACTGGTCGAACTTCACGGACAGCACGATGATCGCGGCCTCGTGAACCCGCGCGGGCACATGGCCTTGCTCGACCGGTTTGCCGGCACTGATGTCGGGGCGCTCGAACGCCGCTGGAAGGCGTGGGCCAAGGCCGAAGCGCAATTGGCCGAGGCACGCGATGAGGTCGAACAGGCGAGGGCGGATCAGGACCTTCTGATCGCGCATCTGGCTGAACTCAGCGCGCTCGAACCCCAAGCGGGCGAGGAAGCGCGCCTCGCCGAAGCGCGCGCCGACATGCAAAAGGGCGAGAAGCTTTCAGGCGACCTCGAAGATTTGCGCCATTTGTGGGAAGGTTCGGACAGCCCGCTTGCCAGCCTTCGCGTCGCCGCACGCCGTCTGGACCGCATTGCCGAGCAGCACCCGCTCCTGACCGAGGCGCTCGCCTCGCTTGACCGCGCAGTGATCGAGGCGGGCGAGGCGGAGGAAAAGCTGGAAGCTGCGGCCATGGCGCTCGTCCATGATCCGCAAGCACTGGATGCGGCGGAAACGCGCCTGTTCGAACTGCGCGCGCTTGCTCGCAAGCACCGCTGCGAAGTGGACGCTCTGCCCGAAGTCATGCGCGATATGCGCGTGCGTCTTGATGCAATCGAGGGCGGCGAGGCGCAACTGGATGCGCTGGAGGCAGGCGCGATTGAGGCCCGCGAGGCGTATTTGACGACCGCGCAAAAAGCGCGCGATACCCGTATGAAAGCCGCCAAAAAGCTCGACAAAGCGGTGGCGAGGGAACTTGCCCCGCTCAAACTCGACGCTGCACGGTTCCAGACGGCTATCACCGAACTGCCCGAGGACCGTTGGGGAGCGTCAGGCATGGACGGTGTCGAATTCCTCATCTCGACCAATCCCGGCTCTGACTTTGCACCGCTCGGCAAGATCGCATCGGGCGGCGAATTGTCTCGCTTTATCCTCGCATTGAAAGTCGCGCTCGCGGAAAAGGGCGGGGCGGCGACGATCATTTTCGACGAAATCGACCGGGGCGTGGGCGGCGCGGTGGCCAGTGCCATCGGCGAACGCCTCGCACGCCTTGCCAGCGAAGAGGGCCAACTCCTCGCCGTCACGCACTCACCCCAGGTCGCCGCGCGCGGGAGCCAGCATTACCTCATTGCGAAATCGTCGAAGGGCACAGTCACCAAGACGGGCGTGGTTGAGCTATCGGCTGAAGGCAGGCAGGAAGAGATCGCGCGAATGCTCTCCGGCGCGGAAATCACTTCGGAGGCGCGCGCGCAGGCAGATCGGTTACTCGAGGACGTTTAGATGGAAATTATCGGACCTATCCTGGCAGGGCTCGCCGCGATGGCTGTGCTTGCAGGAATTGGCCTTGCTGCAATCGTTGGCCTGATGGTCATGGGCGTCCTCTATTTCCTCACCGATTTCGATTTCAAAAAGGTTTTTCTGGTGTCTGCGGGCGTGGGCTTGCTTGCGCCGATCCTCCTTGCAGTGGGTATTGGCGGCGCAATTGCGGACGGCTCGTTCGAGCGTGATTTGCGCGATGAATTGGGCGGTGTCGTGCAGTTCCCCGAGGATGCGGGCGAGCAATGGCGCGAGGCGTTCCCGAAACTGCGCGAAATCGGCGAGGCGGCGGAGCGCGGTGAGATCACCGAAGAAGAGGCCGAAGCGCGTGCGCGCGAAATCCTCGGCGGATTTGAGGATTTGCAGATCGGTATCGATGTAAACGGCGACGGCGTGCAGATCGGCAGTGATGCCGAGAATGGTGAAAGCGGGGTGACGATCACCATCCCCGATGAGGCCGGGGCCGAAGTGCCCGCTCGCGAGGAGTGAGCCGGGCGGCGGCGGGCCGTTTGCCACGAACGGGCCTTTCGGAAAGGTTCAGCACAATAAATTGGCTTGAACCCGCCGCTTAGATAACCGAAACCCGCCGTATGAGCGCAGCCAACACACGAGGACTCCCCGCAAGAGCCACTGTTACTGCGGCTTTGCTTCTTTCGCTTGGCGGTACGCTGTTTGGCCTTGTGGGCCTTCTCATGTGGGGCATTCGCGCAGCCGACGTTATGCTGCCCGACACCGGCAACGCGCCCGACTGGGTCACTTCGATCTTTCCTTACGCAACGCTTCTCAACTTTGCCCTGATGGCAACGATCACTGTGCTGGGTCTGCTCAACATCCTTATCGCATCGCGTCCCCAGGAATTCCTTGGCGGAGGGTGGAAGCGGTGGGCGATCCAGTCCATCGTCAGCCTTCTTGCAGCCGCCATCTTTCTGAATGCCACCAATGTCGCCTAACTCCGAAAATTCGCCCCCTGAAAACCTCTCCGAAGTCGACGCCGCCAATGAGCTGATGCGGCTGGCGAGAAAAATCGCGCATCACGACAAGCTTTATCACGCCGAAGACGCGCCCGAGATCACCGATCAGGAGTATGACGCGCTGGTCCGGCGCAACCGCGAGCTTGAGGAGGCGTTTCCACATCTTGTGCGCGATGACAGTCCGTCGAAGAAAATCGGCCACGAAATCGCTGCCTCGCCCCTGAGCAAGGTCACGCACGAGGTTCGCATGATGAGCCTCGACAACGGCTTCAACCGCGAGGAGGTGACCGAATGGGTGGCGCGGGTCAGGCGCTATCTCAACCTCGATGCAAGCGACGAGGTTGCGATCACTGCCGAGGATAAGATCGACGGGCTTTCGTGCAGCTTACGCTACGAAAACGGCAAACTCGTGCGCGCCGCCACCAGAGGCGATGGACAGGTGGGCGAGGATGTGACCGCCAATGCGCGCCATATCTCCGACATTCCGCAGGAGTTGCCTGAAGGCGTGCCAGATGTTTTCGAGGTTCGCGGCGAGGTCTATATGTCGCGCGCCGATTTTGCGGCGCTCAATGCCGCGCAGGAGGAGGCGGGGGCCAAGCTTTTCGCCAACCCGCGCAATGCCGCTGCCGGTTCCTTCCGCCAGAAAGATGCAAGCGTGACCGCCAAACGCCCGCTCAAATTCTGGGCATACGGCTGGGGCGCGGCGTCCGATGTGCCGTGCGAGACACAAAGCGAGATGATGCGGGTGATTGAGGGCTGGGGCTTTCCGCTGTCACCGTTCCTCATCCGCACGACAAGCGTCGATGAAATGATCGCGCATTACGAAGAGATCGGTCGCCAGCGCCCCGACCTTGGTTATGAGATCGACGGGGTGGTCTACAAGGTTGACCGGCTCGATTATCAGCAGCGTTTGGGCTTTGTCGCCAAGGCTCCGCGCTGGGCACTGGCGCACAAATTCCCGGCGGAAAAGGCTCAGACCACGCTTGAAGCCATCGACATTCAGGTCGGGCGCACGGGCAAGCTGACGCCTGTGGGCAGGCTCGCGCCTGTGCTTGTCGGCGGTGTGACGGTCACCAATGTCACATTGCATAATCGTGACGAGATCGAGCGTCTGGGCGTTCGCCCCGGTGACCGCATAGTTGTCCAGCGCGCTGGCGATGTGATCCCGCAAGTGGTCGAAAACCTCACCCGGGAGGAGGAGCGAGAGCCCTTCCAGTTCCCCGACCATTGCCCCGTTTGCGACAGCGAGGCGGTGGCGCAGGACGATGACGTTGATGTGCGCTGCACCGGCGGCCTCATCTGCCCCGCTCAGCGCACACAGCGGCTTGAGCATTTTGTCAGCCGCAAGGCGCTCGACATTGATGGCTTCGGGACCAAGACCATCGCGCAATTCTTTGAATTGGGCTGGCTTGAAAGCCCTGCCGATATCTTCCGTCTGAAAGAGCGGCGCAATGATATTCTGGCGCTTGAAGGGTGGCAGGATAAGTCTGTGGACAATCTGTTGGCGGCTGTGGAAAGCAAGCGCGAGCCGGATGCGGCGCGGCTTCTTTTCGGCCTTGGTATTCGCCACGTTGGCGAGGTGACGGCGCGTGATCTGATGAAGCATGTCCACGAGCTGTCCGCACTGCGCGACATTGCGCAAAAAGCGCGTTCGGGTGATGAGGACGCGGCGAGCGAGCTGACCGCGATTGACGGCATCGGGCCAAGCGTGGTCGAGGCGCTGGGCGATTTCTTCCACGAACCACACAATGTGGCGGTGTGGGAGGATTTGCTCTCCCTTGTGAACCCGCCGCGCTATGAGGTTGAAACCGTTCAAAGCCGTGTTGCGGGCAAGACGGTGGTTTTTACCGGCAAGCTCGAAACCATGAGCCGCGACGAAGCCAAGGCACAGGCCGAGCGTCTGGGCGCGAAAGCCGCAGGCAGCGTGAGCGCCAAGACCGATCTGCTCGTCGCAGGGCCGGGGGCAGGATCCAAGCTCAAGAAAGCAGAAAGCCTCGGCATCGAAGTGGTCGATGAGGCGGGCTGGGCGGCTATCGTGGCGGAGGCGGGATAATGGACCTTGCCGCCCCCTTTGATCCGTTGCACGAATTTCACGGTCAGGCGAACTGCATCGCCGAGGCGCTTAAAGCACGCGGGGAAAAGCTCGCCGTTGCCGACGGTGCGACGGGCGGGCTTATCATGGCGAGCCTTTTGACCGTGCCGGGCGCGCTAAAATTCTTCGTGGGCGGGGGCGTTGTTTACTCGTTTCGCACGCGAGACGTCCTGTTCGACCAACCGCGTGACGCTTACGAAGGGATACGCGGGCCGTGCCCTGAATATGCCGAGCTTCAGGCGCGTTCGATCCGCGATCGTTTGCACGCCGATTGGGGTCTTGCCGAAAGTGGATCGGTTGGCGGGTCAAAGCACCCGGGCGGCGCGCCATCGGGTTTGAGCGTCGTTGCGCTCGCCGGACCTGACGACTTTATTGCACACACCGTGCTTGAAACCTCAAGCGACGACCGCATCGCCAATATGTATGCCTTCACCCGCCACGCGCTTGATTTTGCGCAAAGCGTGCTCGCGCCGGATGAAGGCATCAGCGTTTAGTCATTGGGCATGATGTAGATCTCGCGCACTGCGGCTGTTTCCGGCTGCGAGAGCGCATAGACCACGGCATTGGCGACGTCTTCCGGCTGGATTTTCGACGGCTTGGGCTCATCGAAGAACGCTGTATTGACCATGCCCGGTGCAATCACCGTCGCACGGCCACCCCATTGGCGCATTTCCTCGGCAAGGTTTTCGCCAAAGCCGTGCACGAAATGCTTGGTAGCCGAATAGACCGAGCCTTGAAAATTGTCGCGGCCCGCCTTTGATCCGGTGATGAGGTAGTGGCCCTTGGTTTTCTTGAGGAAGGGCGTTGCCTCATGCGCCAGAAGCAGCGGGGCGAGCACGTTGACGTAGATCATGTCCTGCCATTCGTCCGGATCTCCGTTCTCGATGCCGGGGTTTTCGACGCCTGTTCCAGCGTTGGCGTAGACTGCATCGACGCTGCCAAAGCGCTCCTCGGTCTTCTCAAGCGCGCTTCGCACTTCGTCGCGCTTGGTCACGTCGCAGGTGATCGCAAGCGCGGCATCGCCGATCTCCTTGGCAAGCGCTTCGATCTTGTCGGTCGAACGCGCGCACAAGGCGACGTTCCAGCCAGCGTCGGCGGCGGCTTTCGCGCTCGCAGCGCCGATACCTGAAGATGCGCCGGTGATAAGAAGGGTCTTGGCCATGTCGTCGTTCCTTTGAATTGCAGATGCGTTGCTCATTCAATGGAGAGACCCGCCCACCTGTTCCGAAATAGTTTTAAAGTTCGCTGGCAGGCGCGGATCAGATGATGCGGCTTAGATAATTCGGCGGCGCTTGAACCACAGAATAGCCCAATCGCCGCGGGTTTGCCTTGCGGCAAGGCGAAATCCTGCGCGGCGGTATGCGCGCCGGACCGCGCTTTCCTGTGCGCCTGTCAGCAATCCTGCAAGAAGAAGGCTTCCGCCCGGCGCAACGCTTGCGGCAAAATCCTGCGACAATTCGACCAGTGGGCCAGCGAGGATATTGGCGATCAAAAGGTCATAGGGGCCACGCAACTGGAGGAGGGGATCTTCCATCCCGTCCGCGATCACCATGGTCATCGCGCCCGGTGCCGGGCCAAGAGCGATGCCGTTCAATGCCGCATTGTCGTGGACAACTTCGGCGCAAATAGGATCAATGTCGGAGGCGGTCACCTGCGCGCGCGGCCAAAGGTGCATGGCAGCAAACCCAAGCAGCCCGGTGCCGGTTCCGATATCCGCAATCCGGCGCGCGCGCATCCCCGTCGCTTTCATCGCGCTCAGCATTTCAAGGCAACCTGCGGTGGTGTCATGCTGTCCTGTGCCAAAGGCCTGGCTTGCGGGAATGGCGAAGTTCACAAGGGTGGGGTCAGGCACGAAATCGGGCGTGTGGACATAGAAATTGCCCGCGTGAATGGGGGGCGTGCCCTGCTGGCTTTGTGCGACCCAATCGGTTTCGGGCAAACGTTCAATCGCGACCTTGGGCGCCTTGCCTTCAAACAGGTGTTGAAGCGCTGCGATCTGGTCCTTGCCGGGTTTTTTCGGATACCATCCCTCAAGCACCCAGTCCTGCGGATGATCCTCGTCAAGCTCGCGGCCTGCGATCACAAGGTCATAGTCCCACTCTTCAAGTTCGTCATGCGCAAGAAGCGCGGCCTGAACGATTTTCTTGGGCGCGTGAGCGGTTAGTTTCCAGCTTGTGGACATCAGTGATTTTCGCTCCGATTAGCGCACAAAGCTTGCGCCATTGGCGTCGATCACGGCGCCGGTCATGCTCGAAGGTGCATCGAGCGCGCAATAGGTGATGATCGAGGCGATCTCTTCCGGGGTTGCCACCCTGCCAAGCGGGATGTCAGCCAAAAGTCCCGCGCCCCCTCTGCTGGCCAGATAATCGCCCGCCATGCTGGTGTCGGTAAAGCCGGGGGTCACGGCAAAGCTCAAGATGCCTTCTGCCCCATAGGCGCGGGCAATGGTCTTGTGCATCGCCACCATTCCGCCCTTGGCCGCTGCATAATGCCAGTGCGCAGGCGAATCGCCGCGATAGGCCGCGCGGCTTGCAACGTGCACCAATCGCCCGCGCTCCCCGCTTTTGCCGGCAAGCCGCCCCTGCCAATGGCGAACCGCAAACCGGCTGATCTGTGCAGCGGCGGTAAGGTTGATCCGCAAGGTGTCCTCCCACCGGTCGAGCCATTCGATATCGGAAGAATCGAGCGAATTTGCCTCGAACAGACCGGCATTGTTCACGACCGCGATGATGTCGCCGCCCGAACGCGCGAGGGCTTCATTCCACAGGAATTGTGCCGCCATCGGGTCTCTGAAATCGGCAGCAATGGTGTCATCGCCCCCGTCTTGCGTTGCATGGCCGATGATTTTCAGGCCGCGCGCTTCGAGGGATTCGCGCGCTGCTTTGCCGATCCCGCGGCTGCTTCCGGTGACAAGGATGTAACTCATGCAACGCTTTATCGGAATTTTTGCAAGCAAAGTCGAGCGCGTGTAGGCTTGCACGTGGCTCCCACTTCGCTAAGTGGGGCCGGGGATAAACAATCTGCATGAGACAACTATGAGCCAAAGACCGCTTTCACCACACCTCCAGATATGGCGGTGGGGCCCGCATATGCTGGTGTCGATCCTGCACCGTGCAACAGGCGACGGCATGGCATTGGTCGGTCTTGCCGTGCTCGTCTGGTGGCTCGGCGCGCTGGCAAGCGGCCCAGAGGCGTATGAAACCTTCCTGAGTGTCGCAGCATCGCCGGTCGGCTATCTGGTTCTGGTTGGCCTTACCTGGGCATTTTTCACCCATATGATGAGCGGTTTGAGGCACTTCGTCCTCGATATTGGCGCAGGCTATGAACTCGACACCAACCGGTTCTGGTCGATTGCCTCACCGATTATCGCGATCCTCCTGACGGCGGCTCTTTGGGCTTACATCATCTTTGGAAAAGGGGCGTAAGCCATGGGTAACGGCACCTCTATCGGCCGCGTTCGCGGACTTGGTTCAGCGCATGAAGGCGCGCATCACTGGCTGGTCGCTCGCACGACCGCGGTGGGCAATCTTATCTTGATGACCTGGCTGATCGTCAGCTTCGTCCTGCTGCCTGATTTTTCATATCAAACGGTTTCGGGTTGGATCTCTCAACCGATTGCCGCCGTACCTATGATGCTGCTTATCATCAGCGTTTTTTATCACGCCAAACTCGGGCTTCAGGTCTTGATCGAAGATTACGTGCACGAATCTGGCCTTAAATTCGGAGCGCTCACCGCGCTTAACCTTGCCGCATTTGGAGGCGGTGCGTTTGCATTGTTCAGCATCGCCCGCCTCGCACTGACAGGAGCTGCCTGATGGCAACTAAACCCGCAAACGACGCCTACAAGATCATCGACCACACCTATGACGTGGTTGTTGTGGGGGCAGGGGGCTCTGGCCTTCGCGCAACCACGGGCGCTGCCGAGGCCGGGCTTCGCACTGCCAACATCTCCAAGGTGTTTCCGACGCGCTCCCACACGGTCGCAGCGCAGGGCGGCATCGCGGCATCGCTTGGCAATAACACGCCCGATCACTGGACCTGGCATATGTATGACACCGTAAAGGGGTCGGACTGGCTGGGCGATCAGGACGCGATTGAATATCTCGTTCGCGAAGCGCCGCAGGCGGTTTACGAGCTGGAGCACGCAGGCGTTCCTTTCAGCCGCAATGAAGACGGGACAATTTATCAGCGTCCCTTCGGCGGCCACATGCAGAATATGGGCGACGGCCCCCCGGTGCAGCGCACCTGTGCTGCCGCCGACCGCACCGGCCACGCCATGCTTCACGCGCTGTATCAGCAAAGCCTGAAGTATGATGCTGACTTCTTCATCGAATATTTCGCGCTCGACCTCATCATGGCGGATGTCGACGGCCAGCAGCAATGCGTTGGCGTGATGGCGATGTGCCTTGATGACGGCACCATCCACCGTTTCCGCGCTCAATCTGTGGTGCTGGCAACCGGCGGTTATGGCCGTTGTTACTACACCGCGACATCTGCACACACCTGCACCGGCGATGGCGGCGGCATGGTGCTGCGCGCTGGCTTGCCATTGCAGGATATGGAATTTGTCCAATTCCACCCGACCGGCATTTACGGCGCAGGCGTCCTCATCACAGAGGGCGCGCGCGGCGAGGGCGGCTATCTGACCAACTCGGAAGGCGAACGCTTTATGGAGCGTTATGCGCCGTCGGCCAAAGACCTGGCATCGCGCGATGTTGTGAGCCGTTCGATGGCCCTCGAAATGCGCGAAGGGCGCGGGGTTGGCGCAGATGGCGACCATATCCACCTGCACCTTGACCACATTGATCCCAACGTTCTGGCTCAGCGTCTTCCCGGCATCACCGAAAGCGGCAAGATCTTCGCGGGCGTGGACCTCACGCGCGAGGCCCTGCCGGTGACGCCGACCGTCCACTACAACATGGGCGGTATCCAGTGTAACTATCACGGCCAGGTCGTGACCATCGGCAAGGACGGCAATCCGGATACGGTTGTGCCGGGCCTTTACGCCGTTGGCGAAGCGGCCTGTGTGTCGGTCCACGGCGCGAACCGTCTGGGTTCGAACTCTCTCATCGACCTTGTGGTGTTTGGCCGCGCAACCGGTCTGCACCTGAAAGATAACCTCAAGGCAGGCGCATCGCAGCCCGAACTTCCAACCGACAGCGCCGACTTTGCGCTGACGCGCCTCGATCACTTCCGTTATGCGAAGGGTGGTTCACCCACCGCAGCGATCCGCTCCGATATGCAGAAGGCGATGCAGAAACACTGCGCCGTGTTCCGCGATCAGGAATTGATGGACGAAGGCGTCAAGCTGCTCGCCGAGCAGAACAAGCGCATGGAAGACATCCACGTGACCGACCAGTCGCTGATCTGGAACAGCGATCTTATCGAAACGCTTGAGCTCGACAATCTGATGAGCCAGGCGAACGTGACCATGGCATCGGCTGCCAACCGCAAGGAAAGCCGCGGCGCGCACGCTCACGAAGACTTCCCAGATCGCAACGATGCAGAGTGGATGAAGCACACGGTCGCATGGTTCGAAGGATGGGGCGGCCAAGGCAGCAACATCCGCATCGATTACCGTCCGGTGCACGATTACACGCTCACCGAGGACACGAAGTATATCGAGCCGAAGGCGCGGGTGTATTGATCCACGGCTTTAGCCAATAGTTTCTAACTTTGGGTCTTTTACCATTATTTAGTTCGCTTTTCGCTAGTTACTGTCACGATTTCTTTATCGACACAGTAGCTGCGAAGGAGTGCGAATATGGGTGGGTTTGGCCGTAAGGGGCTTGTCGGAGGAACCGCTGCGCGAACGAATGTTCGTCCGGCGGTGCGTCAAGCTGCTCGTGCGCGGGCCGCCGGCGAGACAATCCACTTCGATGTAACCCCGCACCCGTGGAAATCGCTTTTTGCAGCATTCGCCTGTCTTGCGGCAGTGGCTTTCTTGGTTGCTTTAATGATCGAAGGCCGGGGCCTCATCATTTTCCGTATCCCGCTTGATGTGACTGGCGCACGCGTCGTTTACAGCGCACTGGCTCTTGCGGCTTTGATTGGCTCAAGCTTTGCCGGGCTTGGTGTCTTTCATGGGCTGACCGGTAAAGCATGGCTCACGCTTGACCATCAAGCGATTGAGGGCCCGACGCGATACAACGGCATCAAGACGGCACGCATACCTTACAGCGCAATCAAAGACGTCAACTTGTCTGGCTACGGGCCCAATGCACAGTTTCTGGCGATAAAGGCCAACGACGGACGCTACATCAAAGTTGGTACAGGCAACTTTCGCGAATCGTCGAAGTGGCTTATTTTTCTGGAAGAATTTGATCGCAGATTGAAATGAAGCACGCGCTTGCATTGGCGCTGGCCTCAATCTCGTTTCATCTATCGGTCGATTGATCAGAAATCTGACGGCACTCCTTGACCGGCGGCAAAGTTGCGTTCAGCTTTCGCCACATGGATTTGTTCGGTCCGATAATTCGCAAAGCTTTGCTCCCGCTTTCGGCCGTTTTGGCACCGGCTGCATTGGCTCAGAACAGCCCCAACAAGGCCCTTGAACACACGCTGCCGTTTCCCAATGTGGTGGTTGGGCAGTCACAGGAAGAGATGAGCGAGAGCCTTGCGCTTGGCCTTACGCTCAGGCGCGGGATTGATCTTGAGCACATGCTCGAACAGCAGCGGCGGCTCTCGGCACAAATTGCATCACTCGGCGCTCAGCAGGCGGGCGAGGTCGATGCCTTCGTCCTTGTCGCCGCGCTCGATAGCGATCCGGTGTTCGCGCGAGAGGCGCGTGAGGCAGGGCGCGTGCTTTCTCAAAGATATAGTGCAAGCGGGCGAACGCTGGTTCTGGCTGGCCCTGATGGCGAGAGCGACGAACTTGCCCACGGGACGGTTGAGAACCTTGTCCAAACGCTTGGCGCGGTGGCGCGGGCTATGGACACGTCCGAAGACGTGCTCGTCCTCTACACCACCAGCCACGGGATGCAGGCGGGGCTGGTGCATCACTATGGCGACAGTTCATACGGCGTGCTTTCGCCTGCGCTGCTCAAACGCACGCTTGAAGAGCTTGGTCTAACCCGCCGCATCGTTATCATCAGCGCGTGCCAGTCGGGCGTGTTCGTTCCAGCTTTGGCAAGCCGCGACACCGCCGTGCTCACAGCCGCGGCGGCACAGCGCAATTCTTTCGGCTGTCAGCCCGACAACGACTGGACCTTCTTTGGCGATGCGCTGATCAACCGCGCGCTTCGCAAGCCTCAGAGCCTGTCCGATGCTGCGCGCGAAGCGGCGGTTGAGATCGCGGGATGGGAGGCAGCCCAAGGGCTTCTCGCCTCGCTCCCGCAAAGCGCCTTTGGCGCAGGGGTGAGCGGGTGGCTGCCTGCGCTCGAAGCCCGGATGCCGCAAGTCGCCAGCGCGCCGGTTGGAAGGCCATCGGTCGCCGAATAATTACTCCGCGGGGCTGTCTTCGGGCAGATCGGCCTCGGGCGGCAGGCGGCGCGCTTTCACGATCTCGACCGGCTCTGCCAGCATTTGCCCGACCATCACGCCTTCGCCCTTATTGGGGTCCGCTTCGCCCGCGTGGATTGCAGAAACCACGTCCATCCCGTCGATCACATATCCAAAGACGGCAAAGCCCGCTTGCCAGGTGGGATCGTCGGAATCGGGATTGGCATCAAGCCCGGTCTGGTCGGCCAGCATGATCGAAAAGTCGCCATTCGCCGTCCCCGGCTCCAGCATCGCCATGGAGACAGCGCCGTTGGTGTGGCTTAGCCCCGTGTCAGTCGTCGGCTCATGCGCAATACCGGGAAGAATGCGCTTGGGGTCAAATTGTGTGCCCCCCTGGATCAGGCCATTGGGCATGGGATCGCGGTTCAGCTTCATCGCGCGATAAAACACCGTCCCGTCAAATCGCCCCTCATCAACATAGCGCAGGAAATTCGCCGCAGTGATCGGCGCGCGCTCGACCTCAAGGCGGATGGTGATGTCGCCCTTGGTCGTCTCGAGCACCACGTCTTTCGTTTCGTAGTTCACCTCCGGCTCTGGCGTTGCGGCGATCAATTGCTCCTTCGTCACGATCTCGAATTTCATCAGGAGATTGCGCTGATCGTCGGAGAAATTGTTGTCGGAAGCGATGTAGAGAAAGGTCTTGCCGTATTGCTCGCGCACGGCCAGCCCTTCAAAATTGTCGATGGTAAGGGGAGGGGTGAGAACCGCCAGCACTTCCGCCTCGCCCTCCAACGGCAGTTTGACGATAGCAGCGCGGTTGCCTTGGCCATCTCGATAACTGCGGAAGAGCACGTAGCAGGTGCCGTCCTGCGTGCACGCGCCATCGGTGGGGGCGCCGCCGTGTTCTGCGAGTTCGGGCGGGGCGGGAAGCTCGAAAGGATCGGCGGCCTCCTCGGCGGAGCGCACGCAATTGATCTCGCCAGCGCGCGCCCATTCTCCGCAGGCGATCATCACATCGGTGTTGAAGGCCAGGGTTTCGAGGCCGACATTGGGCTCGGGCTTTTCAATGAGTGAGAAGGCAGCCGACAGTTCGGGCGTGGTAACCGGCACGCCGGGTCCATCGAGCCGCTCATAATACAAGATACGGTGTTGACGCTCGAAGGCGACAACCCATCCGCCAAGCGACACGCGCTCAATCGCCTCGGCATCGACCTCGTCCTTGCCCTTCAAGCGCTTGCCCCGCTCATCGAGCAATTCGCCGCGTTTAAAGGTCAAAAGGTCAATCAGCTGGCCGTTAATCTCGTCGGGTTCGATGGAGAACCAGTGGCCGTCATCGCCCACCGCGAACAAGCGGTCGCCGTGCCATGTCAGGCCGGAAATGCCGCCGATGTCCTCTTCGCCCGGATCAATCTCCAGCCCGCCTCTGAAGATAAGCTCGCCAATTTGCGTTTGCGACGGATCGCTCCGGTCAAGGTCAATCGGCTGTGTCTCGACGAACAGCTCATCCTGCGCAGAGGCGCCCAGAGGAAGGCCCACGGTAAGGATTGCGCACAGCGCGGCGGTGAAAATTCGGCTCCATGTCATTCATCCCACGATATTCGCCCTTCGCCGAGAAACAAGCGTCAAACTGCCATATTCATCTGGCAGCAATGTTTACATTTGTAATCGTCATGACTACACCTGTAATCGTATTCCCGGTCACATGGTGATTTTGCAGATGGGGAGGCCGCGTTGAGAAAGACTGATCAGCCAGAACGCATAAGCGAGGCAGAGCACGCCGTGATGGAGGTCCTGTGGGACCGGGGCACGGCAAGCGCGTCCGAGGTTTGCGATAGCGTCTGCGAAACCCGCGACTGGAGCCTCGCCACGGTCAAGACACTGCTCTCACGCCTCGTGCAAAAGGGCGCGATCGAGACGAAGCCCGATGGCAGGCGCTTTCTTTATTCGCCGCTGATCGCGCGCGCTGATTATGTCGGCGGGGAATCGCGGCGTCTGGTCGATCGCCTGTTTGGCGGGCGTGCGGCGTCTCTCGTGGCGCATTTGGCGCAAACCGAGGCGTTGAGCGAAGATGATGTGAGCGAGATTGAGGCTCTATTGAAGGAGCTCAAATCATGACCCAATGGATGTTCGAAACGCTTCTTTGGACCGGAGTGCTGATTGCATTCGTGCTGCTCGTTCGCCGTCCCGTGGCTCGTCATTTCGGGCCGCAAATCGCCTATGCTCTGTGGGCGCTGCCTGCGCTGCGATTGTTCCTCCCGCCGATTGAGTTGCCCGCCTGGATGCGGGTGAGTGAGCCAGTGTTGGCTGAGCCGACGGTCCAAGTTGTTGAAGCCCCGCCGGTGACGTCAACGCTGGCTCCACTTGAGGAGACATCCGTCGCGGCGGCGCCAGCGACCGAAGTGGCAAGCCCCCTCCTGGCTCAGCCCGCCGCCTTCGATTTCAGTCAATTGGTCACCCCTGCACTTGCCGTGTGGCTGGTGGGCGCGGCGGTGTTCCTGGCCTTGCGCTTTTCCGCCTATTTCCGCCTGCGCGACGATTTGCTCGAAGATGCGCGCGAAATGGGCCGCTGCGGCAAAGTGCGCCTGGTCGAAACACCGGGAACGAACGCTCCGCTTGCCTTTGGCGTTATCGACAAGGTTATCGCCCTGCCGGACGGTTTTCTTGCCCAGCCCGACAGGGTGGTGCGCGATCTGGCGCTCGACCATGAACTCGAACACCACAAGGGGCAGGACCTGCTCGTGAATATTCTCGTCCAGCCGCTGTTCGCGATCCATTGGTGGAACCCGCTTGGCCGTTATGGCTGGATGGCGCTGCGCCGCGATCAGGAGGCGGCGTGCGATGCCCGCGTCATGGCCAGCGCCAAGCGCGAAGAGCGCGAGGTTTATGCCAATCTCATCGTCAGTTTCGCGGCGAAAGACGCCCTTGGCCACGCTGTTTCACCCGCCCATGCGCTGACCGCCCCGATGGCGTGTCCGGTGCTGGGTGAAAAATCCATCATCCACCGTTTGAGGAGCCTGAACATGGAAAACACCAATAGAAAACAGCGCGCCATTGGCAGGCTTATGCTTGGCGCAGGGCTTGTCGCACTGCCGCTGACCGCGTCGATCAGCTATGCCGCGAGCGAAGCGCCGGCGCCGCCTGCCGCGCCAGATATGACCGCCAGCGTTCCCGCGCCGCCGGTTCCGCCTGCACCTCCGACGCCTCCTGCGGTCCCGCTTCCTCCCGAAGCGCCAACAACAGCCATGGCCGGTGAGCAGATCTTTGCTATCGATCCTGACGCGGACGCTTGGCCTTCCAGCGCCAAGCAACCGGACGTGTTCGTGATCGAGGATGAGCGCAACGGCTCCGACAGGCGCTTTATCGTTCGAACCAATAACCGCAGCGCCCGTTTTATCGACCGCGCTCAACTGGGCGAGGAAGGCCAGCTTAGCGAGGCGCAGATGGACGAAATCATGGAAGAGGTGCGCGAAGGCCTCAAGGAGGCGAACAGGGTGCTCGAAAACGTGCCCCAGATGATCGAAACCGCCATGGCCGAAGTCGAGGTCGAAATGGAGCGTGAGGGCCGCACGAGGGTCCGGGTCGAGCGCGGCTGTGATGACACAGGGACCGAGGTCGCAACCACAACCGAACTTGGCGACGGTTCGCAGGTCGCGAAGATCTGCCAGAAACGGATCATGGCGACCGCTCTTCAGGGCCTTCGCGAAGCGCGCGAAGAGATCAGGAACAATCAGGAAATCAGCAAAGAGGCACGCAAGAGCGCGCTTCGCGAGATCGACCGCACGATTGACCGTTGGGCCGATACTTCAAGCTGAGCTTTGAAATTTTTGGCTTTGTAAGACCGGCGCCGGGCGAAACCCTGGCGCCGGTTTTTTATCGGCGACGGGGCGTCGTTACATGCCGCCCGTTTCACCGAGTTCGACATCCTCGTTTGCAACGGGAACGACTGCCTCATCGCGTGGGCGTGCGGGATAGGAACAACCACGTCCAAGGCCTACGCCTTTGAGATAGCCGCGACGAACAAGCCCTGCTGTCACGGCGTCCTCATAATCATTTTTGCGCTTGGTGGCGCCGGTGACCTCGCGGACGATGCTGCGAAACGGGATGAGAGAGCCGACGAGGCTCTTGCCGATGCGGCCTGCGCTGATCCGGCTGTCCTCTTCTTGCGGAAGATCGTAGTCCGGTCCCAGCGTGTTATCCAAAATGGCAATCTCCCTGACGAGATCGTTGCACGTCGTCATTTCGGCCATCGCGTAAGGGTTGAGGGCCGCCTTCACGAGAATATCGGGCAGGTCGGCTGCATCGATGTTCAGATCCTCAAGCGGGGTGCGCGCCACATCAATTGCGTCCGGCTCGCTCTTTACCTGCGCGTGGGCTCCAGTCGCCGGAATTGCGAGCGCGAGAGCTGCACCGGATAGGATCAATCTAGCTGTTGAAATAGACATCGCATGCTCCTGCATCGCCACTTTGTAATCCGCGCCTTAGCGCTTCCATTCGTTGATCGCTCGTCCCGTGGGTAAAGCCTTCGGGATTGATGCGCTGGCCTGCGCGGCTCTGGATCGTGTCATCCCCCACCGAAGAGGCCGCCCGCATACCTTCGCCAAGATCGTCGGGTTCGAGAAGGTTGCGGTTCTGGCCCGCCCATACCCCGGCATAGCAATCGGCCTGAAGTTCAAGACGCACGAGCAACTGGTTGGCCTGACGCGGGTTTTGCGCCTGCGCACTGCGTACTTGTGCCGACATGCCGGTGAGGTTCTGGATGTGGTGACCATATTCGTGCGCCATGACGTAAAGACGCGCGAAATCGCCTCTGGTGCCCGACATTTGGGCCAATTGATCGAAAAAGCCTGTTTCGATGTAAATGCCCATATCGGCCGGGCAATAGAATGGCCCCGCGGCCGAACTTGCATTGCCGCACCCTTGCGTTGAAACCGGACCCGGCGGGTAAAGCACAAGCTCGGGTTGATCGAAGCGGATGCCCGCCTGACTAACGATCGGCTCCCACGTTTCATTCAGGCTCTGCATCGCCCGGCACGCCTCATCGGCATAGGGGCCGCTTGAACACAATTGTTCTTCGCTGAGAGATGACTGTTGCGAGGTTTGCGCGGAGGAGCCGTCCATCCCCTGCATCACGCCAATCGTCTGCATCGGGTCAACGCCAAAGACGAGCGCGGCAATAATCGCGATGACTATCGTCCCGCAGCCAATGCCGCCCGCTTTGCCCGCGCGCCCCGTGCCGCGACCGCCGGAGCGGACCTTGATCTTGGATGTGTCATATCGCCCCAATCGCACGTATTTGTTTTCCTTTGCTGTGGCGCCTGCGCGGGTCGTATGATCCGCAAGAGTTGCCCGGTGCCCGTCCAGATCCTTCGCAAATTGCTGGACAGGTGAGCCCGGCGAAGCGATGAACGCATTTCTATGGTACACGTCTGGGAATAGCTCGCAATGCTCAAAGAAAACAGTCTACTTGGTAAGCGTGCACTGGTGACCGGCTCGACTTCGGGCATCGGTCTTGCGGTTGCACGCGCGCTCGGCGCGGCAGGGGCCGAGGTTGTGCTCAACGGTTTTGGCGACGAAGCCGAGATTGCGCAATTGTGCGATGAACTGGGCGCGACCCATAATGGCGCAAACCTGATGGAGGTGGGCGCGATTGAAGCGATGATGGGCGATATCGGCCCGGTTGATATCCTCGTCAACAATGCCGGGATGCAGCACGTTTCGCCGGTTGAGGATTTTCCGGTCGAAAAATGGGACGCGATCATCGCGCTTAATCTTTCGGCGGTGTTTCACACGACGCGCCTTGCTGTGCCTCATATGAAGGAAAAAGGCTGGGGCCGGATCATCAACACCGCCAGCGCGCACTCCAAGACCGCATCGCCATTTAAAAGCGCGTATAATGCGAGCAAGCACGCCGTCGATGGCTTTACCAAGACCATCGCGCTTGAACTGGCTGAAAGCGGCGTGACCGCCAATTGTATTTCGCCCGGTTATGTGTGGACGCCGCTTATCGAGGGGCAGATCCCGGACACGATGGCTGCGCGCGGTCTTAGCCGGGAGGAAGTCATCAACGATGTGCTTCTTGCCAAGCAGCCGACAAAGAAATTCGTCCAACCCGAAGAAGTGGGCGCGCTTGCCGCGTTCCTTTGCAGTGAGGAAATGGGCAATGTGACCGGCGCCAACTGGAGCATCGACGGAGGCTGGACCGCCGAATGATGCGATTGGGTCGCCTTCTGCTGACTGCCCTTGCGTGCACCGCTCTTGCGGGGTGCGCTGCAACGTCTGTGCCCTTGGCGCAGGCTGAACGCGACGCAGCGGCTGCGCGGATGATGCGCGATATCGAGGTGCTGGCAAGCGACGAGTTCGGCGGGCGCAGACCCGGCACTCCGGGCGGTGAACGCACCGTCTCCTATCTCATCAGCCGCATGCAGGCGATTGGCCTTGAATCGGGGACCAACGATCCCGGCAGCGCATGGCGCGCACCGGTTGAACTGATCAGCACACAGCCGCTCGACCACACGATCACCGTACGCACCGGAAGGCGTACGACGACCCTGCCGCTCAGGGAAAGCGCGGCCTATTCGCTCAATAGCCGCGTGTTGATCGACGGGGTGGAAGTCGTGTTTATCGGCGATGGTAGCCGGGAGGTGAGCGCCGAGAAGCTGACCGGACGCATCGTCGTCATGACACAGGACGGCAGCGAACCTGGTTCGCGCGATGCGATTTTTGCCGCCAACCCTGCGGCGATCATATCGGTGGTCGCGGACGAAACGGCGCTTGATACCGAGCGTGCCCGATTTGACCGCGAGCGCCTGCTTCTTACCGGAAGCGACGACAACAGGCTCAACGCCTTTGTCACCCGCGATGCCTTTGCAAATGCGCTGCCCATTGGCGAATGGGACGGGCTTTTGACCAAGGCCGCTGCACCTGAATTCAGCGCCGAGGTGATGGCCACCACCATCGCAATCGACGTGCAGTCGACAAGGCGCAAGTTTACCAGCGCCAATGTCATCGGCCTCATTCCGGGCAAGGTCAGCGGGTCCGGCGCAGTGTTGCTGATGGCGCACTGGGATCACTTTGGCGAATGTGCACCCGGGACACCCGATCCGATCTGCAACGGCGCGGTCGACAATGCCTCGGGCCTTGCGCTGATGCTGGAACTCGCTGCGCGTCTCAAGGCGAACGGCCCGCATGATCGCGATATCTACCTTCTTGCCACCAGTGCAGAAGAAGCGGGTCTTTTGGGGGCAAAGGCCTTTATCGAAAGCCCGCCCATGCCGCTCGAAAGCATTGAGGCAGCGTTCAACTTCGATTCTGTCGCCATCGCGCCTGCGGGGGGCAATTTTGGTTTCGTGGGCGAGGGGCGCACGCGGCTTGACGCCATTGTTCAGGAGGCGGTGAGCAAACGCGGCGTCGCGCTTGGCAATCGCGAATTTGCCGAAAGCTTCCTTCAGCGTCACGATGGCTGGGTGCTGATGGAAGCAGGCGTGCCTGCGGTCCTTGTCTCCACCGCCTTTGCATCCGAAATCGTGATGGGCCCCTATATCGCATCGCGTTATCACCAGCCGGGCGACGAAGTGCGAGCCCTCGAGATGGGCGGCGCGGTTGATGATCTCCTGCTGCACGAAGAGCTTGTCACACGCCTTGCCAGCACATCGGGCGACACAGGGCTTTCACAATAGCGGGCGATTAGTGGCCTCTGGCCCTAGCGCTGAGCGCGATCCCGTCCTACAGGGACGTGCACGAATCGCTCCACGCCAAAGAAAGCTAGCTACGTGCACACTGAAATTCCCCTCGGCCTTACTTTTGATGATGTCCTCTTGCGTCCTGCGGAAAGCAATGTTCTGCCCAGCATGGCGAACACAGCGACCAGGCTGACGAAGGATATCGCGCTCAACATTCCGGTTCTGTCGAGTGCGATGGACACCGTGACCGAGGCCGACATGGCGATTGTCATGGCGCAATTGGGCGGCATCGGCGTGCTGCACCGCAATTTGAGCATTGAGGAACAAACCGCCGCTGTTCGCGTGGTCAAACGCTTTGAAAGCGGCATGGTGGTCAACCCCATCACAATCAGTCCCGATGCGGTGTTGGGCGATGCACAGGCGCTTATGGACCAGCACCGGATCAGCGGTATCCCCGTGACTGACCGGGACGGCAAGCTTGTCGGCATTCTGACCAACCGCGATGTGCGCTTTGCCGAAAATCCGGCACAGCCCGTGCGCGAATTGATGACGACCGATAATCTGGCGACCGTTCCTCTTGGCACCAATCAGGAAGAAGCGCGCCGCCTGCTGCACCAGCGCCGCATTGAAAAACTGCTGGTGGTGGATGATGACTACAAGTGCATCGGCCTTATCACGGTCAAGGATATCGAGAAGGCCGTCACCTATCCGCACGCGACGAAAGATACCGCAGGCCGCCTTCGCGTAGCCGCGGCAAGCACGGTGGGCGACAAGGGTTTTGAACGCACCGAGGCTTTGATCGATGCAGAGGTCGATGTCGTCGTGATCGACACAGCGCACGGCCACAATCAGGACGTGAGCCGCGCGGTGGAGCGGGCAAAGAAGCTCTCCAACTCGGTTCAGGTGATTGCAGGCAATGTCGCCACCGCAGAGGCAACGCGCGCCTTGATTGATGCAGGCGCAGACGCGGTGAAGGTCGGCATTGGCCCGGGCTCGATCTGCACGACCCGCGTTGTCGCTGGCGTCGGCGTACCGCAACTCACCGCCGTTATGGAAAGCGCCGAGGAAGCGGCCAAATCGGGCGTTCCCGTGATCGCGGACGGCGGACTTCGCACATCGGGTGATGCGGCAAAGGCTCTTGCAGCCGGCGCATCCTCCGTCATGGTCGGCTCCATGCTCGCAGGTACCACCGAAAGCCCGGGCGAAGTGTTCCTCTACCAGGGGCGCTCCTACAAGGCTTATCGCGGCATGGGCAGCGTTGGCGCAATGGCGCGCGGGTCCGCTGACCGGTATTTCCAGCAGGACGTATCGGCATTGAAACTGGTACCCGAAGGGATCGAGGGTCAAGTGCCGTTCAAAGGCCCGGCATCCGACGTCATCCACCAGCTTGTCGGCGGGGTGAAGGCGGCAATGGGCTACACCGGCTCTGAAACCATCACGGATCTGCAAAAGCGCGCTCAATTTGTTCGCATCACCAACGCAGGGCTTTCGGAAAGCCACGTGCACGACGTTGCGATTACGCGCGAAGCACCGAACTACCCGACGCGCTGACTTTTCGCCGCGTGATATCCTGCAAGAGCGGGAGCGCGTATCGGACCCTCGTAAACTGCGCTCCTGTGTTCGCGGGCGCGCACGGAGAATCGAATGACCCCCGCCGCCCGCGTTCAAGCCGCGATAGAATTGCTCGACCAGATCATCGAAGGCGCGCGGAACAAGGGCGCGCCCGCCGATCGGCTGATTTCGGCCTATTTCAAACAGCGCCGCTATGCCGGTTCGAAGGACCGGCGCGCCGTGCGCGACCTCGTGTATCGCGCCATTCGCCTGTGCGGAGAAGTGCCATATGACGGACGCTCAGCGATGCTTGCGGTGGCCACTGAAGACGCGAGCCTTGTCCCGCTTTTCGATGGGTCAGAGCATGGCCCTGCCAAGATCGGCGGCGGCGAAATGGCCGCTTTCATCGGCACCGCGCCCGATTGGCTGATGGAGAAGCTGAAAGCGTCGGGCATCACCGGCAAAGAGGCAGAAGCGCTTCTCGGCCGCGCCTCGCTTGATGTACGGGTCAACACGCTGAAAGCTGCGCGCGACACTATCGAACTTCCCGAAGAAGGCGAAAGGCTCGCCGCGCCAAATGCCTTGCGCTTCCCTTCGGGCACACAGGTTGAGCAATGGCGCGAATATCGCGATGGCCTGGTCGAGATACAGGACCATGCAAGCCAATGGGTATGCGAGGCCGTGGGCGCGAAGGCAGGCGAAACGGTCATTGACCTTTGCGCGGGAGCAGGGGGCAAAACCCTCGCTCTCGCCGCGCAGACGGGCAATGGTGCGAGCCTGATTGCGTGTGACACCGACAAACGCCGTCTTGGCAATCTTGCGCCGCGTGCCGCGCGTGCTGGCGCGCAGGTGGATCATACAGTCCTCCTCAATCCCAAGGTGGAGCGTGAGGCTCTTGCCCCTTGGATTGGTAAAGCCGACCGCGTGCTTGTCGATGCGCCATGTTCGGGTTCTGGCACATGGCGCAGGCAGCCCGAGGGGCGATGGCGTCTCGATCAGGCCGAGCTTAAACGCCTTACCCAATTGCAGGATCACGTGCTTGATATTGGCGCTGAACTCGTCAAGCCGGGCGGAACGCTTGCCTTTGTGACGTGTTCTGTCCTTGATGATGAAGGCGCAAACCGGATCGAAGCTTTTCTGGAGCGGCATAAAGGATGGTCGTCAACCAAGGTTCCCATCCCGCTTGGCAAAGCGAGAGGGCAAGGAACACGGCTTTCTCCGTTCCATGACGACACAGACGGCTTTTTTGTCGCATTGCTCGCATTGGAGTGTTAGGCAACCGTGTTATGGTTGACCCGTCCACATCTGGGCCATCGTCTTTCGGTCCATCAAAGGTGGGCCCTGATGCTTTGAAGGAGCTGTTCATGCGTTTCGCGCCGGTTGCCGCTGTTCTCTCTCTTTTTCTCGTCGCGACGGCGAGTGTGACGAGCGCAGGCGACAAGGTTCCCGATCCGCGTGCGGTGGCTTTGATAGAACAGGGGCAAGAGGCACTCGCAAGCGGCGATACGCAAGGCGCGATTGACGCGTTCGAGGCCGCTTTTGCGGTCGATCCTGCCTACACGCCGATCTTCCTTGAACTTGCAGAAGCGGCGCGTCAGGACGGGCTTCAGGGCAAGGCGATTGCGTATTACCGCGAGGCGCTGAACCGCGATCCGGACAATTATGCCGCGATTTCGGGCGAGGGCGAGGCTCTTGTCGAGCGCGGCGCGGTTGACAAGGCGCAGCGCAATCTGTCGCGGCTGGAAAGCCTTTGCGGTGCGACCTGTCCGGAAACGATGGCGCTGCAACAACGCATCACCGCAGGGCCGCCTGCACGTCTCGCGGTTGAGACAGTGATGGACGCCGGCGAAGAGGGCGCGGCCACCAACTGATCCAATCTGGCAGGGGCGCGGATATGCTTACACTACACCATCTTGAATATTCGCAGAGCTTTCGCATCCTCTGGCTGCTTGAAGCGCTCGGCGCCGAATATGAGCTTAAGCTCTATAATCGCGACCCGGATACCAATCTTGCGCCCGATAATTACAAGGCGCTCTCGCCCCTGGGTACTGCGCCGGTTGTGACCGATGGCGATCTGGTGCTCGCTGAAAGCAATGCGATTATCGATTATATCCTCGATAGTTACCCGGACAGCCCCCTAAACCCGAAGGCAGGGCACAAGGACCGGGTGAGGCACCTTTTCTGGTATCACGCATCGCAAGCCTCGCTGATGAATCTTCAGAGCATTGCGATGATCCTCGGCCTTCTGGAATCGCGCAGTCCGTGGCCGATCAGCGCGCTGCTCAAATCGGTTTTCGGGCGGGTGCGCAAGCTGTTCGTCAACCCGAGAATGTCAGCGATGCTGGACCTCATGGAAGAGGATCTGGGCAAGCAGCCATTCTTTGGCGGCGATCAATTGACGAGCGCCGATATCACGTTGGTTTACCCTATGTATGCCGCACGCGATAAGGGCGCTTTTTCAGGTGGGTATCCCAATATCCATGCCTGGTTTGACCGGATCGAGGCGCTCGACAGTTTCAAGTCAGCGCGCGCCAAGGATGACCGTCCGCACATTGCTTTCCGGTTCTAACCGGATCAGATCAGCGGCGCGAACTCTTCGACAAGCTCTTCATAAACCGCGCGTTTGAACGGGACGATGAGCTCTGGCAATTGCTGCACATCGACCCAGCGGAATGATTGAAATTCGGCCGGATCATGGGCCCCCAAGTCAATATCGGCATCGCTTCCGCTAAAGCGGCCAAGATACCAATATTGCTCCTGGCCGCGATATTTGCCCTTCCACACACGTCCCAAAAGCTCCGGCGGAAGATCATATTTGAAGGTCCGGTCGCCGCCAGCGATTATCTCCACCTGATCCGCACGGACCCCTGTCTCTTCTTCAAGTTCGCGCAAGGCAGCGGTCTGGGGATCTTCGCCCGCGTCAATGCCGCCTTGGGGCATCTGCCAAAACCCGTGCGCAGCTTTGTTGATGCGCTCGCCCACAAAGACGAGGCCATCATCATTCACCAGCATGAAGCCCGCGCACAGGCGGTAGGGTAGTTCGCTCATTTATCCGTGGTCCAGCATCAGTTTCATCGCCGCGGTCACGCGCTCCAGATCACCTTGGGTGCTGGGAACGGCGGCGCGGATATTGGTGAAGGAGTGGGTGACCCCTTGCATCTCGAGATAGACGACGCTGCGCCCGGCATCAATCAAGGCCTTGCCATAATCGCGCCCTGAATCGCGGATCGGGTCAAGACTGGCCGTGGCAAGCACCGTTGGCGGGGCGTTCGAATGGTCGCTTAAAATGGGAAAGCCGCGCGGATCGGCACGGTCGGCCTTGTACGCGGCATCGAAGAATTCAATCGCCGCCCTGGTCAGGACAAAACCGTCGGCAAAATCGTCAAGGCTGCTCGAACCCATCGCATCGCTGGCGAGCGGGAAGATCGGGACTTGCAGCACCACTGGCGCGGCTGCGGGGTTGGCGCCAAGAGATTGTCCGACAACAATGGTTGCATTGCCCCCGGCGCTGTCGCCGATAGTGATGATGCCGGATGCCTCGCGTCCCAATTCCGATGGCGATGATGCGATCCAGCGCGTTGCCGCTTCGCAATCCTCGATCGCAGCGGGGAAGGGGTGTTCTGGCGCAAGGCGATAATCGACCGCCACAAGGGGCAGGTCCATCAGCGCGGCGATTTCGGTGCACAAATTGTGGTGAGTGTCGAGATCGCCGATGACGAAGCCGCCGCCATGGTAAAACGCAATCACCGGCCCCGGCTCGCGGGTTTCGCGCGCATCATAGAGGCGCAATGGGATGTCACCGGCAGGACCGGGGCATGACAGATCCTTGATCACGGCAAGATCACGCGCCGGGCGATCCGCCATGCCGTGCAAAGCCACGTAAGAGGCGCGCGCTTCCGCTATCGTCATGTCAGCAATGGCCGGAGCGCCCGCTGCCGCCAAAGCGTCCAGAAATGCCTGCATATCGGGGCGCACGAATGGCGTGCTTTGCGCGGTGTCGGTCATGGGATTTGCCTCTCTCGTCGATCCATCTTTGACGCTGATATGCACCATCGCTAATCAGTTGCAAATGGATAACCTAACGCACAGCCTTGTCGGCGCAATCATGGGTCAGGCGGGGCTCAAGCGGAAAACCGGGCTTGCCATGCCCGCGCTTATCATCGGCGCGAACCTGCCCGATGTGGATGCGGCGTGTTTCTTCTGGCTGGAGGGGACCGAGCACCTTGGATTTCGCCGAGGCATTACGCACGGACCGCCAGCTCTTGTGATCCTGCCGCTGATCCTTGCAGGGATATTGTGGTATTACGACCGCTGGCAGACAAAGCGCGGGAAAAGACCCGAAGGGCGCCTGCCGGTGCATTTTGGCTGGCTTTACGCCTTGAGTTTTCTTGGCGCATTGAGCCACCCGCTGCTCGACTGGCTCAATGTTTATGGCGTGCGTTTCTGGGAGCCGTTTGCGCCCACTTGGTCCTATGGCGACACGCTGTTCATCATTGATGTGTGGATTTGGGCGCTTTTGATTGTCTCGGTGTGGTGGGGGTATGCCCGCGAGAAAGCAGGGGGCAATCAGCGTCCGATTGCGCGCGGAGGTATAACCATAATGTTGGCCTATATCGCGCTCAACTGGACCATCACTTTCATGACCTATCAGACAAAAGGCGTGATGGCAGAGCCTTATCCAAGCGAGTTCATCGCGTCGCCCATGCCGGTTTTGTCACTCGGGCGCGAGCGGATCGCACAGCTCGAAGACGGACGCTGGATTTCCGACGCATGGGACGGTGATGACGCCGGCAATGGCTATCGCCATACGGTGGCGGTGCAATGCGCGATGCCGGATTTATCCGAAGCGCGCCATGACAACAGCCAACTCGACGCATTCCTGTTCTGGTCGCGCGCGCCGTTCCTGACGCGAGGGGAAGGCGGCTCGGTGACGCTTCACGATGCACGCTTTTACGATCCGCGTGCGCGCGAACGGTTCAGCTTACCCTTGCCCGATGTGGAATGTGAGGAACTTGGCGGCGGTTAAAACGCTTCATCTTGCATGAGTGAAACACAAATCGTCTGGCTGCGCCGCGACTTGCGCATGGCCGATAATCCCGCCCTTTATCATGCCGCCCAACAAGGGCCCGTCGTGTGCGTATATGTGCTCGATGACGAGGCGCCCGATCATCACAAGATGGGCGGCGCCTCGCGTTGGTGGCTGCATCATTCGCTGGAGAGCCTTGGCAAGAGCCTGGGCCAACGCAATGCCAAGCTGATCTTGCGGCGCGGCGATGCGGTGGAGGAATTGACCACGGTGGCCAATGCCGTGGGGGCAAAGACCATCCACGCCAACACCCATTATGAACCGTGGTGGAGAAAGGCGCAGAAGAAGCTGAAAGACGAAATCGAGCTGGAGCTTTACGACGGCGTTTATCTCTTCCCCGCAGGGCACGTGACCACCGGCTCTGGCGATCCCTACAAAATCTACACCCCGTTCTATAAGGCGATCAAACAGGTCCTGCCCCCGCGCGATGAATTGCCCGAACCAGAGACGCTGTCCTCGCCCGATGACTGGCCCGCAAGCGATGCGCTGGAGGATTGGAACCTCCTTCCCACCAAGCCCGATTGGTCAGGCGGCATCGCGGAGTTTTGGGAGGTCGGAGAAAAGGCCGCGCATGATCGTCTTGGTGAATGGGAAGACCACGTTGCCGACTATGAGGACAAGCGCAATTTTCCCAGCGTCGATAAAACCTCGCGCCTGTCTCCGCATTTGCACTTTGGCGAGATAAGCCCGGTGCAAATCTGGCACGCACTCAAGCACAAACGATCCGAGGGTTGGGACAGCTTTGAAAGCGAGATCGTGTGGCGCGATTATGCCGCCAATGTGATCTGCGACAATCCGGCCTATGCGACCGAAAATTACCGCGAGGATTACGACAAGCTGAAATGGCGCGACCCCGACAGCGACGACAAAGCCGCCAAGGACCTCAAAAAGTGGCAGCAGGGCAAAACAGGCTACCCGATCGTTGATGCCGGCATGCGCCAGCTTTGGAAGACCGGCTGGATGCACAACCGCGTGCGCATGATTACGGCAAGCTTCCTGATCAAACATTTGCTGATCGATTGGCGCAAAGGCGAACAGTGGTTTTGGGATTGCCTTGTCGATGCCGATTATGGCTCGAACGCGGTCAATTGGCAGTGGAATTCTGGCACAGGCGTCGACAGCAACATGTTCTCGCGCATCATGGCGCCGCTGACGCAATCGGAGAAATTCGACGCCGCTGCCTACATCCGCGAATATGTGCCTGAACTTGCTGATCTGGATGCGCCGTACATTTACGATCCCGAAGAGCACGGCTGCCTGCCAAAAGCGTATCCTTCGAAAATGATCGCCCACAAGGAAGGGCGCGAGCGCGCGCTGTCGGCCTATAAGTCGATGAAAAGCGACTAGGGGAAGATCGCGAGGCGATGCTTGCCTCTTAAGACTTCGCGTGGGAATAGCGGGCGATAACATGCTCGCGGACGCGATGTGGGAGAGGACACCGATGAACTACGCAAAATTCTTGGGCTTGGGCGCTGCCAGCCTTGCGCTTGCCGCTTGCGGATATGGCGCTGCTGAGGGGATTGAAACAGGGCCCGCACCGCTCGCAGCGGTCACCGATGTTGAACCACCGCAGCGCGATCCTTCCGAGTTGCAGGTGCTGTTCTGGAGCGATGACGAACGCACCGCGCGTTTCCGCGAGATGGAAAACTGGTTTCCGGGTAAGGAAGTGCCCGCCAGCACGTCGCCGCGCGCGCTTCCCGATGGCGCGCCGCTTCCTGCGGATCTTGCCGCTGATATTCGCGCGCTCATGGCAAAAACCAATGCCGCAGGCGTGATGGTGTATCAAAACGGCGGGGTGCGGTTCGAGGATTACGGTCTCGGCTTTGGACCCGATCAACGCTGGACCAGCTTTTCTGTCGCGAAAAGTTTTACCTCGACGCTGTTGGGCGCTGCGGTGCGCGATGGTTTTATCGCGAGCCTCGATGACAATGTCGTCACCTATGTGCCCGGCCTCAAGGGTTCAGCCTATGACGGCGTCACCGTGCGCCAGATCGCGACCATGACCAGCGGCGTCGCCTGGAACGAGGATTACACCGACCCCAACAGCGACGTCGCGCAGATGAACCACTTCATGGTCAAATACGGGTCTGAGGCGATGGTGATGCAGCTCAAGGGGCTGGAGCGCGAAACCGATCCGGGGAAAAAGTGGCTCTACAAGACCGGCGAGACAAATCTCATCGGCATGGTGGTTGAAAATGCGGTGGGCCTTTCGCTTGCGCAATATGCGCAGGAGAAGATCGTCGAACCTGCCGGTTTTGAAAGCCCGATGTTCTGGATGTCCGACACCCGCGGCGGAAGCATCGGGGGATGCTGTTTGTCACTCACGCTTGGCGATTACACCCGCATGGGGATCTTCGCACTCGAAGGGGGCGGTGACAAAGTGCCCGAGGGCTGGTTTGCACAAGCAGGCGACAGCCTTGTCGATTTTGAAGGGGATGCCACCGGCTTTGGCTATGGCTACCAATGGTGGACCTATCCCCAAGGATACGGCGCGCAAGGCATCTTTGGTCAGTCGATCACCATCATCCCGGAAAAGCAATTGGTGCTCACCGTGGTCAGCAATTGGCCGACCGCAACAAGCAACGCCCACCGCGCAGGCTGGCGCGATGTGGCGAACAGGATTGCGGCGCTTGATTGAGTTTGGGGATTAAGTTTTGAAGATTGAACGGGGAGGGGCGCTGATCGCGGCGCCGCTTCCTGACAATTCTGCCGATTGAACCTGCCGATCAAATCATCGGACGGCTGACACCCGCGCTTGAATAACGCATGAGGATGTTGTCGTGCACGATCGGGCTCAAAAGCTCCTCGAACGCGCAACCGACGATGCAGTTTTCCCACCACACGACCTGCGCCTGAAGCGATTCAAGGCCGGGAAGGGTTAGCCAGCACATCTGGCCTTCGTGCATGCGATTGATCGAGCTTGCCGAAAAGCCCGAGATCGAAAGGTCCTGAACGTTCGTCTGAAACGCGCGGCCACCCGATGCCCGCAAAGAGGCAGGGATCACCAGGCGTGTACGAGGAGAGCAGCGATCTTCCTGCGCTGCGGCGAGATAACGGTTGTCAGCGGTCGGCATACGCTTTTTGAACCTTCTTTGTCAGTAATGTGCGTGGCAAGTGCGACAAGGCACTCACACGCCCAAAGACATGGCACATATGGTACTGACAGAAAGTTGCAGATTTTGGTTAACAGCAGTTTAAGCGTAACCGCAGCAATCGCTCCAGCGGGTGTTCAAGCGCGCTGACAAGCTGTCCAAAGCGCCCTTGCGCGGGGTCAATCCACCCGTTCGCGGTGCCCTGTTTCAAAGCCTTCGCTCGCCAATGCTACAAGGCGGTCGGCGACGACTTCAGGACCTTTAAGCGTTTCGGGCTTTTCACCCGGATAGGCGCGCGCGCGCATAGCGGTACGGGTTGCGCCCGGGTCCACAATCGCAACGCGCAGTTCAGAGAGTTTCTCAACCTCCTGCCCGTAGGTTTCGAGCAGGTTGTCAAACGCGGCCTTGGTCGAACCGTAGGCGCCCCAATAAGCGCGAGGGTTCGCGCCAACGCTGCTGGTGAGGCCGATGATCTTGCCCGCTTTCGCGCGTCGCAATAGCGGATCGAACCCCGCCAACAGCGCCTGTGTAGCAACGACATTGGTCAGGATTGCGGTGTTGAACTGCTTGGGGTCAATCTGGCTAAGCGGTGTGAGCTCTGGCAGGTAAGCGCCTGCAATCACCATCAGATCGAGCGTATCCCAGCGCCCGGCAATCGCGCTTGCAAGCCGGCCAATCGCGTCAGGCTCCATCAGGTCCACCGGCGCGATGGTGGAGGTCCCGCCCGCCTCGTGGATCTTGTCTTCGACCGCTTCAAGGTCCTTCACCTTGCGCGCGGTGATGATCACGTGCGCGCCCGCTTTCGCAAGCGCAATCGCGGTCGCTGCGCCAATTCCGCGGCTCGCGCCGGTGACGAGGGCGGTCTGCCCCTCAAGAGGTCTGGTGTCGGTCATGGTTCTTGATTCTCGAATCTCGGCGTCTCAGGCAGCTCTTGGATCAGCAAAAGGGAGCTCATCGCTGCCTTCGCGCGCGTTGTTCAGATCAGTGAGCGATGTGGGGTAGTCGCCGGTGAAGCAGGCATCGCAGAACTGCGGACACGCCTTGTCGCGGCCCTTTTGCGATCCCACCGCGCGGTAAAGCCCGTCGATGGAAATAAAAGCGAGGCTGTCGGCCTGGATATATTCGCGCATCGGCTCGATCTCCATGCGCGCGGCGAGCAGCTTGTTGCGTTCGGGCGTATCGACGCCATAGAAACACGAATAGGCGGTCGGCGGACTGGCAACGCGGAAGTGCACTTCTTTTGCGCCCGCATCGCGCATCATCTGCACGATCTTGAGGCTGGTCGTGCCGCGCACGATGGAATCGTCAATAAGGACAATCCGCTTGCCCTCGATCAGGGCGCGATTGGCGTTGTGCTTGCGCTTTACAGAGCTGTCGCGCGCGCCGTCCGATGGCTGGATGAAGGTGCGCCCGACATAGTGCGAGCGGATAATGCCAAGCTCGAACGGCACGCCGGATTCGTGGGCATAGCCGATGGCTGCGGGAACGCCGCTGTCGGGTACAGGCACGATGAGGTCGACATCGCACGGGGATTCGATAGCAAGCTCGCGGCCGATGGCCTTGCGCGCTTCGTAAACGCTGTGACCTGCAAACGTGCTGTCGGGGCGGCTGAAATAGACGTGCTCGAAAATGCACGGCCGAGGGGCAGGGCTGCCAAAGGGGCGCATACTCTTTATCTCGCCGTCAAAGCCGACTTGCAGCATTTCGCCTGGCTCGATCTCGCGGATGAATTTGGCGCCAACAACATCGAAGGCGACGCTTTCGCTGGCGAAAAGGACCGCTTTGGAGCCATCGCCATTGACCATCTCGCCCATGACGAGCGGACGGATGCCCAGCGGGTCACGGCAGGCAATCATGCCCTCGGGCGTCATCACGATCAGCGCATAGGCGCCTTCGACCAGACGCAGCGCATCGATCAGGCGGTCGCCAACCGTGGGATAGCGCGATGTCGCGACCAGGTGGATGATGACTTCGGTGTCAGAGGTTGACTGGAAGATCGAACCCTTGCCGACCAGATCCTTGCGAAGGTTCAAGGCATTGGAAATATTGCCGTTATGCGCAATCGCAAAGCCGCCGCTGGCAAGCTCTGCGTAAAGCGGCTGCACGTTGCGAAGGCCCGAGCCACCGGTCGTCGAATAGCGCACATGGCCCGCTGCCATTGTGCCGGGAAGTTCGTCGATCGCTTCCTGGGTCGAGAAATTCTCTGCCACATGGCCAAGGCCCCGGCGCGAGATGAAGTCATTGCCGTCAAAGCTGGTGATGCCGGCCGCTTCCTGCCCGCGGTGTTGCAGCGCGTGTAGGCCAAGCGCGGTCGCAGCCGACGCTTTTTCTGCGTTGATTGCGCCAAAAACCCCGCATTCTTCGCGAAGTTTATCACCATCCTCATCGAGGAAGGGGTGAGTGAGATTGCCTGCTAAACGACCCGTTTCGGTAATTGCCATAGCTTCCTCGCCTGCTGCCCCGCTCGCGTGGTGTCTTTTGGATGGGAGCGTCAATGGCGATGTTACCGATCAATTACAAGGCCAATCGCGGCGAATAGTGGGCCATGCTCCCCGACATTTGGACAAAGTCCGCGGAAGGGCAAGCGCAAGAGGCAGGAGGCAAGCGCCACATTACGCACAGATTGCGCCCGATTACCGATTGTGCGTGGTCCCTTGCGCGCTTAAAGCCTGCGTTCACAAACCACTTTGCAAAAGCGCTTTTTCCAATGCTTACCCCCTTCGAAAAGATGATAGCCAAACGCTATCTATGGCCCGGCAAAGGCGAGGCATTCATCGCGCTTGTTGCCGGTATTTCGGTATGCGTGGTGATGCTGTCGGTTGCGCTTCTGGTCGCGGTGATGAGCGTCATGGGCGGCTTTCGCAGCGAGATGCTCGACAAGTTTTCAAGCCTTAATGGGCACGCGGTGATCCAGGCCTATGGCGGCGAGCTTGAAGGCTGGGAAGATGTGCTCGCAAAGGTTCAGGCAACCGATGGCGTGATCAGCGCATCCCCCCTGATCGAACAGCCATTGATCGCCGGATACAACGGACGCAACGCGGCGATTTTCGTGCGCGGCAATACCGCAGAGGATATCGCCGGCATTTCGGACAAGGTCGTGCTTGGCGATATGGCGAGCGTAACGCCCGGGTCGGGCAAGGTCGCGCTGGGCGTTCAACTTGCAAGCAATCTGGGCATTCGGGTGGGCGACACGATCACCATCATCAATCCGCAAGGGCGCACAACGCCCTTTGGCACGTCCATCCGACAGGTCGGCTACGAAGTGGGCGCGATCTTCGAGATCGGGC
This sequence comes from Qipengyuania sp. S6317L1, assembly GCF_023015615.1. Lineage (GTDB taxonomy): Bacteria > Pseudomonadota > Alphaproteobacteria > Sphingomonadales > Sphingomonadaceae > Erythrobacter. The sequence goes on from NZ_JALKAJ010000003.1 coordinate 166,789, forward strand.
TTTATGATTTTGATGAAACCTTCGTCGTCATGCCGATGGAAGATGCACAGACGCTGCTTCTTCTGGGCGACAAGATCGGTTTGATCGAAGTGACCGTGACTGACCCCGATGATGTCGGAGGCATTCTGGGCGGGCTGGAACCGGACCTTCAGGGCAAAGCGGTGATCGCCGATTGGAAAACGATCAATTCGACCTTGTTCGAAGCGCTTGAAATTGACCGGATGGTTACGTCTTTTGTGCTGAGTTTCATGGTGTTGGTGGCAAGCTTTAATATCCTGTCGAGCCTCGTGATGCTTGTACGGGCAAAAACGCGCGACATTGCGATCATGCGCACCATGGGAGCAACGCGGCGCAGCCTGCTCAAGATTTTCGTGACCACCGGCACAACGATTGGCGCGATCGGCACTGGAGCTGGGCTTGTGCTGGGTTTCCTCCTCCTGTTCTTCCGCAACAACATCGTCGACGGGATTTCCTTCCTTACCGGCGCGCAATTGTGGGACCCCGAAGTGCGGTTTCTGACGACGCTACCGATGCGGGTGGACCCGTGGGAGATTGCCGGGATCACGATCCTTGGCGTCGGTTTGAGCTTCCTTGCGACGCTTTATCCGGCGCTAAAAGCGTCCAACACCGACCCTGTTCAGGTGCTGCGTTATGAGTAAGCCAATCGTCCAGCTTCGCGATCTCAAACGCAGCTTTGAGCAGGGCGGCACGCGCATTGATGTGCTGCGCGGGGTCAATCTCGACATTATGCCGGGCGAAATTGTCGCGCTTCTGGGCCCGTCGGGTTCGGGCAAATCGACCATGTTGCAGGCGGTGGGCCTTCTCGAAGGCGGGTTTGAAGGGTCGATCAATATCGCGGGCGAGCAGGCCGAGAAAATGGCCTCTGACCAACGCACGAGGCTGCGGCGCGAGCATTTGGGTTTTGTCTATCAATTCCACCACCTGCTGCCCGATTTCAACGCGACCGAAAATGTGGTGATGCCGCAAATGGTGGGGGGCATTGCCGAGGCCGAGGCAAAGGCGCGCGCCGAGAGCCTTCTCACCAGTCTCGGCCTCAGTCACCGCCTGACCCACCGGCCAAGCCAGCTATCGGGCGGGGAACAGCAGCGGGTCGCCGTGGCGCGCGCTCTGGCCAATCGCCCGACGCTTGTGCTTGCCGATGAACCCACCGGCAACCTTGATGAGGCAACCTCGGACACGGTGCTTGGCCAATTTCTCGAGCTTGTGCGCGGTGAGGGCAGCGCGGCTTTGGTTGCGACCCACAACGAGCGCCTGGCACTCCGGATGGACCGTGTGGTGCGCCTTCACGAAGGTGTGCTCGAATAAAGGAACCCTTCGCGCCCCCCGCTTGTATATCTTCAAAGGAGATAAAAATGGCAGACCATCCCAGCACTTACAAAGGCACCCCGCTCGAAACCGGAGAACTTGCGTGGAATGACCGCGCCGCGCTTTACAACAAGGCGAGCGCAGACGGCGTGATTTCGGGCGCCAACGCATTGAGGCGCGGGACCTTTGCCGAAATGATCAAGCACATCACCATGCTCCCCGAAGGTGAGCGCGGCGATCTTGTGATCGAGAAAAAGGGCGACCGCGAATATTCAGCAGAAGAAGCCGTGGCGCTTGCCAGCCGGGACGATTTCCCTTCATAGGAATCGCAATTTTCCCACTCAGCGTTAAGGGACCAGACGCGCATGACCACCATTGCCGATTTTCAAGTGACCACCAACCGCGGAGAGACGCTCGATCTTGCGGAGAAAAAGGGCAAGGTCCTGCTCGTCGTGAACACCGCATCAAAATGTGGCTTTACGCCGCAATATGACGGGCTTGAAAAGCTGTATCAGCGGTTCAAGGATCAGGGTTTCGAAGTGCTGGGTTTCCCCTGCAACCAATTCGGCGCGCAGGAACCGGGCAATGCCGATGAGATCGCGGAATTTTGCAAGGTCAATTTTGGTGTCACCTTCCCGCTGATGGCCAAGGTCGATGTGAACGGCGACGACGCATCACCTCTTTTCGATTGGATGAAGTCGGAAAAGAAGGGTCTGATGGGCTCCACCTCGATCAAGTGGAACTTCACCAAATTCCTCATCAACCGTGAGGGGGAAGTGGTGAAACGCTACGGCCCGCAAGATGCGCCCAAGACCATCATCAAGGACATCGAAAAGCTGCTTTAAGCAGCGCATGCCATTCTCGCTGCGGCGGGGGTGACATTTGTGTCATTTCCTGTGGAAGTCGCCCTTGGCGCAGGCGTAGCAAGAGCGCATATTGCGCCCATGCTCTACGCTCCATTCGTCCCTTTGCGCGTCTTTTCGTCCTATTCGATGCTCGAAGGGGCAATCGATCCCAAAGCGATCGCAAAACTTGCCAAGGAACGTGATTTTCCCGCGATCGCGATATGCGACCGCAACGGGCTTTATGGCGCGGTCATGTTCGCCAATGCCTGTAAAGCCGAAGGCGTGCAGCCGATTATCGGCACGCTTCTGGGCGTTGCGCGCGAAGGGTCGGAGGGCAAACTTGTCGATTACCTTCCGCTTCTGGCGAAGGATGAGGCGGGCTATGATAATTTGTGCCACCTCGTCTCCGCCGCGCACCTCGACCGACCGCTTGAACTTGAACCTCACGTCGAGATGTCCGAGCTTGAAGGGCATTCAGACGGGCTGATCGCGCTAACGGGCGCGGGCGAGGGGGCTTTGACGCGCCTTCTGGCAGAAGGTCAGGCAGATGCAGCGCGCGCCTTGGTCGAAAAGCTGGAGATGCTTTTCCCGAACCGCCTCTACATCGAACTGGCCCGGCACGGCGATCCGGTGTGCGAACGCGCGGAAGAGCCGCTGATTGACATGGCTTACGCCCGCAACCTGCCTCTGGTCGCGACAAACCCTGCCAATTTCGCAGAGCCGCATATGCACAAGGCGCATGATGCCATGTTGTGCATCGCCAATTCGACCTATGTCGAGAACGAGGACCGCCCGCGCACCAATGAGCAAGCCTACGTCAAGTCGGCGCATACGATGCGCGACCTGTTCATTGATGTGCCCGAGGCAATTTCCAACACGCTCGTTGTGGCGCAGCGGTGTGCCTATGCGCCGCCTTACCGCAAACCGATCCTGCCAAGCCTTGCCGGCGATCTTGAGGGTGAGGCGAAGATGCTCGCCGAGCAATCGAAGGCAGGCCTCGAGGAACGGCTTTCGACTTATGAGAACCTCTCCGATGAGGATCGCAAGGCCTATTTTGACCGGCTCGATTACGAGATCGGCATCATCGTCAACATGGGTTTTCCCGGCTACTTCCTGATCGTTGCCGACTTTATCCAATGGGCCAAGGACAACGGCATTCCGGTGGGGCCGGGACGTGGCTCTGGTGCGGGTTCGATTGTGGCCTGGGCGCTGACGATTACGGACCTTGACCCTATCCAGCTGGGCCTACTGTTCGAGCGTTTCCTGAACCCCGAACGTGTGTCCATGCCCGACTTCGATATCGACTTTTGCGAGACGCGGCGCGGCGAGGTTATCCGCTATGTGCAGCAAAAATACGGGCAAGACCACGTCGCGCAGATCATCACCTTTGGTAAGATGAAAGCGCGCGCGGTGCTGCGCGATTGCGGGCGGATCCTGCAGATGAGCTATGGTCAGGTTGATCGCCTCTGCAAGATGGTACCCAACCATCCGACCGACCCGTGGACACTGCCGCGAGCATTGAATGGCGCGGCGGATTTCAAGAATGAATATGACAACGACAATGAGGTAAAACGCCTCGTCGACCTGGCGCTGCAACTGGAAGGGCAGCCGCGCAATTCCTCGACCCACGCCGCCGGCGTTGTGATCGGCGACCGCCCGCTGGCGAAACTCGTGCCGCTTTACCGCGATCCGCGTTCGGATATGCCTGTGACGCAATACGACATGAAGAATGTCGAAAGCTCGGGGCTCGTCAAATTCGACTTCTTGGGGCTCAAAACTCTCAGCGTGCTGCGCAAGGCGGTGGACCTTCTCGCAGAGCGCGGGATCGAGATTGATCTGGGCGCGCTGCCGCTGGATGACACGGGCGTTTATGACTTGATGCAGTCGGGTAACACGGTCGGCGTGTTCCAGCTGGAATCGGAAGGCATGCGGCGCACGCTGAAAGCGGTGAAGCCGTCCAACTTCGGCGATATTATCGCGCTCGTCTCGCTTTATCGTCCAGGTCCAATGGACAACATCCCGCTGTTCGGACAGCGTAAAGCGGGCGAGGTGGCGATCGAATATCCGCACCCCAAGCTGGAGGGCATCCTTGAGGAGACCTACGGCATCTTCGTTTATCAGGAACAGGTGATGCAGGCAGCGCAGATCCTCGCCGGATATTCGCTCGGCGATGCCGACCTCCTGCGCCGCGCGATGGGTAAGAAGGTGCAGGCCGAAATGGACGCACAGCGCCAGCGCTTTGTCGATGGGTGCAAAGAAGTTTCTGATATTGAAGCAAAACAAGCCAATGAACTGTTCGACTTGATCGACAAGTTCGCAGGCTATGGCTTCAACAAATCACACGCGGCGGCCTATGCTCTCCTCGCCTTCCAGACCGCTTGGATGAAAGCGCATTATCCGGAAGAATTCTACGCGGCCTCCATGTGCTTTGATATGCACCAGTCGGAAAAACTTTCCGTATTTGTCGACGATGCGCGCCGCTATCCGGTGCAACGCGAAGGGGGCGCCGATGCGAGAGTAACCGGCGTCGAAGTTCTCGCGCCGGATGTGAACTTTTCCAAGGCCAAATTCACCACCGAACAGACCGATCACGGCTATGCTGTGCGATACGCGCTCGCCGGTATTCGCAATGTCGGTGAAAAGGCGATGGAAGCCATCGTCGCCGAGCGTGAGGCAAACGGGAAATACGAAAGCCTCAAGGACTTTTTCGAGCGCATTCCCCAAGGCTCGATGAACCGCAGACAGCTGGAAGGGCTTATCTGTGCTGGCGCTCTGGACGGGCTCCACCCCAATCGCGGCGAACTCTTCGCCAATGCCGACTTGCTTCTAGCGACAGCAGAAGCGGCTGCACGCGAAAGGTCCAGCGGGCAGGGCGGACTTTTCGGCGGCGACAATGCGCCGCAGGAAGGCATCCGCCTGCAAGCTGCGGAAAGCTGGCCGCGCATCGAACAGATGGCAAAGGAGCGCGAAAACTTCGGCTTCTATTTCTCCGCCCACCCGGTGCAGCAATTCCGCGAGGCAGCCTCGGCCCACGGTGCGCGCACCTATCAAAGCCTGATGGAAGGTGGCGCGCCTGCGGGTGGCCGTTCAACCGCCATGATCGCGGCGATGGTCGAAGGTGCGAGCAAGGGGCGCACAAAACGCGGCGCTGAATTTATCCGCGCCGATTTCTCCGATGCCTCTGGCCAATTCTCAAGCGCGTGTTTCGAAGAAAGCCTCGTCGACAAATTCCCCGAATGGGCGGCCAATGGCGAATGTGTCCTTTTGACCGTAGAGCTCGATAGCCCCAATCCGGGCGAGCCACCGCGCCTCACCGTTCGCGGCGCAAGGCCTCTGGCGGCGGTCTCCGGTTCAATCGCAATGATCCTTCGCGCCGATGTGACAAGCATTGATGCTATCACGCAGCTGCAACTGGAACTTGCAACAGCCGACGGGGCGCAAGGTGAGGTGCTTTTGAAACTGTTGCTTGGAGAGGGCGAAGAGGCGCACGTTCGCCTTGGTACCAATTACGCGCTCAATGGCGATCTGGCCGAGAGGTTGACGGGAGTGGAGGGCCTCTCCAACGTGACGCTCACCCCTGCAAAAGGCCGGGCAAACCTGAAGCTGGTGGCTTAAAGGTTTTCGATCAAAATCTACAATTGCAAAGCAGGGCGTCCCGCGCCATTCTCCCCTTCAAAGAGAGATTTTGAGGAGAGACAATCACATGCGCACCCAGACCCTTGGCGAAATGCAATCGCAGGCTTTGCGGATCAACGGCGTTATCGATCACGCAGCGCGCGAATCCGGCAACCGCGAGATCGTCAGCCGCTGGGCCGATGGCAGCATCACCCGCACCAATTGGGCCGGAATTCGCGAGGATGCGCTCAAAATGGCGCAGGCGCTGGAGGCTCTGGGCCTGAAACCCGGGGAGCGCGTGGCCAGCATGGCGATGAACCATTCGCGCCACCTTGTCAGCTGGTATGGCGTTGCGGGCATGGGCGGGGTGCTGCACACGGTGAACCCGCGCCTGTTTGATGACCAACTCGAATACATTGTCTCTCATGCCGAAGACAAAGTGATGATTTACGATGCCGCGTTCCAGCCCATCATCGACAAGATGAAGGACCGTTGGACGAGCGTAGAGCATTATATTTGCTACGATTCTGGTGAGCACACGCAAAGCTTTGAAGACTGGATCGGCGCGCAGGACGGCGATTATGAATGGTTCATCGGCGATGAGCGCGACCCCTGCATGATTTGTTACACCAGCGGGACCACCGGTAACCCGAAGGGCGTGCAATACGAGCACCGCTCAACCATGCTTCACGCGATTGCCGGGATGCAGCCGGCGGCGTTCAATTTTTCAAGCTCCAGCGTAATGCTCCCCGTTGTTCCCATGTTCCACGCAGCGTCTTGGGGGCTTCCCTATGCAGGCGCGATGGCGGGGGTGAAGTTCGTCTTTTCCGCGGTCAACGATCCCGCCGTTTTGCACCAGCTGATGCTCGACGAAGGCGTGACTGACAGCGCCGGTGTGCCGACCGTATGGCTCGCGCACTTCCAGTATTGCGACAAGGAAGGCATCGACCTGCCACCCCTCAAAGCCGCCACCATCGGCGGCTCAGCCGCGCCGCGCTTTATGGTTGAGCGGCTCATGAAAAACGGCACCCGCGTCCAGCACGCCTGGGGCATGACTGAAACCTCGCCCATCGGGACCGTTGGCGGGCCGACGTCGGATTGGGATAATCTCACCTTTGAGGAAAAGGTCACCAAGACCTGTATGCAGGGTCGCCCGATCTACGGGGTGCAACTGCGCACGGTGGACCTTGACGACATGGCCACCGAACTGCCGCGCGATGGCAAGACTTCCGGCGCGCTGCAAATTCGCGGGCCCTGGATCATCAAGCGTTACTTCAAGGCAGAGCAGGATGCGGCCAATGAAGAGGGCTGGTTCGATACCGGCGACGTTGGCATCATCCACCCCGACGGCACGCTGCAGCTGACCGACCGCACCAAGGATGTGATCAAGTCGGGTGGTGAATGGATCAGCTCGGTCGAATTGGAGAACGCAGCCGTTGGTCATCCGGGCGTTGCCGAAGCAGCGTGTGTTGGCATGTTCCACCCCAAATGGGACGAGCGTCCTGTGCTGTTCGTTGTGCGCAAGGAAGGCTCTGATGTAACGAGCGGCGAGATCATCGAACATCTGAAACCGCTGATCGCCAAATGGTGGCTGCCCGATGCGGTCGAATTTGTCGACGATATCCCGCACACCGCCACCGGCAAGATCAGCAAGAAGGACCTTCGCGACAGGTTCGCTGACTACAAGTTGGAGGCGTAAAACCCATGCCCTGGACCAATTCTCGCCTCGCCGCTTTGGTTGCACCCTTCGCGCTTCTTGCGTGCACATCTTCCGCGGCTGCGAGCGTCATTGACGTTGCCAAGACGCCTTGGTGTGGATGCTGCGCTGTGTGGGTTGAGCGTATGAAAGCGGCGGGCTTCACGATGGAGGTTCGCAACGTCGAAGACCTTAACCCAATTGCCGATGCCGCCGGAGTGCCGCGAAATCTGCGCGGGTGTCACACCGCCATGATTGAAGGCTATGTCATCGAAGGGCACGTGCCTGCCGAAGACATCAAGCGCCTGCTTGCTGAGCGCCCCGATGCCGTCGGGCTGAGCGTGCCGGGAATGCCGATGGGCTCGCCCGGCATGGAGCAGGGCGCGCGCGTTGACCGCTATCAGGTGGTTCTCATCATGCGCGATGGCCGCCACCGCGTTTGGTCAAGCCACGGACCTTCTGCCTCCTGAAGAGGGGCGCGTCACAGGAGCATATCATGGCCAAAGCCTATATCGATCCATCACCTGCCAACTTCCAGGCGTTCAAGGACCTGCCGCGTGATGAGCCGATCCATATGCTCAACCTGCTGCGTTACCGTGATCTGGCCGAATATCCTGAAGGGCATGAGCACCACGGCAATGGCTGGACCGGGCGGCGGGCCTATGAGGAATATGGCAAGACCAGCGGCCCGATCTTTGCAGAGGTGGGCGGCACGGTCGTTTGGCGCGGCAGCTTTCAGACCATGGTGACCGGACCGGAGCCCGATGAGAAGGTGTGGCACGACGGTTTTGTCGCGCAATATCCCGATGCGGGCGCGTTCTTTTCGATGATCAAAAACCCCAACTATCAACTCGCCGTGGTCAACAGGACCGCCGCGCTTGTGGACAGCCGCCTGATGCGGTTCAAGCCGGGAGAAACCGGCGGAGGATTTGCCTGAAGCTCATCTAATCCCTGCGCCGTTCGCGCCAGGGGAAAGACATACCCGTTCAGGAGTCCCGCCGCTCGTGCTTGCGGCGTTCCGGGCCGGTGTAGGGCGTTGAGCTTTGCCTGCGATCGGTGCCACGCCTGTCGGTATCGCCCTGATCGCGTCGATCGGCCTTCTCGCCGTTCTGCTCTGGTTTGATATCAGTCATGAATTGCTCCCCCAATTTCAATCATACTCACCCGATTACGATGAAAACACCTTGCACTACGTAAATAGTGAAATGAAAACTCACGTTTCCGATAGCGCAGGTAACACAAGTTGCGCCCGCTACCTTGTAAAAACACGTATGTGTTTACAATAGTCGCAATTGGCCGCCGACTTCGGGTGCTCGAAATTGCTCGCAATCAAGCTCGAATTTCGGCGCCGACTTTCCATGTCCAACACCATTTCGTTTGCAGGCGATCCGGAAACGTGCGCGGAACATGTCTGCCCAAACGCCTGTTGGTTTGAAGCGGCTGAAGAAATTGGGATCATTGTCTTTCCCCCCGCGCATTTCGCGCACGATCCGCATCACTTTGCTTGCACGGTCAGGGTAATGAACGGCGAGCCACTCGCGAAACAGCGGGGCGACTTCATGGGGAAGGCGCAAGGGTATCCAATTGGCGCTTTTGACGCCCGCTTGTGCCGCGGCCTCGATGATGTCTTCCATGAATTCATCCGTAATCGCCGGGATGATGGGGGAGACCGAGCAATGGACCGGCACGCCAATCCGGGCGAGCTTTCCAAGGGCCGCAATCCGTTTGGCAGGGGTAGCGCAGCGCGGCTCCAGCTTGGCTGAAAGGACAGGGTCGAGCGAGGTCACCGAAATCGCCACTGCAACCAGGTTGCGCGCCGCCATTTCCTCAAGCAGATCGGCATCGCGCAGCACCCGGTCGGATTTGGTCGTGATTGTCACCGGATGGCGCGCGTCGAGACAGGCCTCCAATATCCCACGGGTGATTTCATACCGTTTTTCAATCGGTTGATAGGGATCGGTGTTGGTGCCAAGCGCAATGGGCGCTGGCTTATATCCGCGTCTGGCCAGCGTCTTTCGCAAGAGCTCTGGTGCATCGGGCTTTGCAAAAAGCTGCGTTTCAAAGTCGAGACCGGGTGACAGATCGTGATAGGCGTGGGTGGGGCGCGCAAAGCAATAGACACAGCCATGCTCGCACCCGCGATAGGCGTTGACCGAACGGTCGAACGGCACATCGGGCGAGGCGTTAAACGAAAGGATCGTCTTGGGCCGCTCTTCCGTCACATGGGTGCGCAATTTCACCGGCGGCGCATCGTCCGCGCCAAGGCTCGCGACATAGTCGCGCCAATCGCCATCGGTTTCGCGTGTGGCAAGGCCAAAGCGGGTGGGGACATTGGCAGAAGGTGCGCCGCGTCCTTTAACAGAATCGGGGTGTTCGGGTGTTCCCATAATGAGAACATATGTAGAACAATTGCGGCGACTGCGTCCAGTGTTCTCAGCTTCGCTCCCGCACCGAAATATCGGCTGCGGGCTGACATTCGAGAAACCGCTTATAGGCGGCGTCATACCCATCTTCGAGGTGGCGGGTGTAGCGCGCCGTATCGAACATCGGGCCCCTCATGCGCTGGGTCGAAAGCTTTTTGCGCAGCGCCCCGGCCTTCGCCATATCGCCTGCAATTTCGACGACCAGAGCCTCGTATTCGTCCCAAGAATGGGTGATACACTCCTGTAAATCCACCGATTTTATCACGCTGGCGGCAACGCGGGCCGACATTTGCTCACCCATTCTGGTGACAACCGGAAGCCCTGCGTAAAGCGCATCGTTACAGGTGGTGTGCGCGCCGTAGGGGCCGCTGTCGATGAAGAGGTCCGCGTGCGCATGACGCTCCAGATGCTGGGCATGGGGAAGGCGCGGGGCAAAGATCAGGCGTGCAGGATCAACCCCTGCATTGGCTGCGGCTTTGCGCAGGTTCTCATGCGCTTCCTCGTTTGAGCCGAGCAGCCACAGCACGCTGTTCGTGACCCGGTGCATAATCCGCATCCAGACCGCAAAGACTTGGCGGCGCAGTTTGTAGAGATTGTTGAAACAGCACAGCACCACGGCCTCCTCCGGCAGCGCGTGCTCGCCCCGCGTGGTGCGCGCCGCGCCGATGGTCAGCGTGTTGTTGCCCGGTTGATAGCAATCGGGAAGCCAGATGATATTGTCATCATAATACGCGCGGTGATCGTCAGGGATGACCGTATTGTCCGCGATCATATAGTCGATGAAGGGCAGCGAGGTGCCCGAGCAATAGCCAAGAAAGCTGATCTGAACCGGCGCAATGCGATGCGCGAGCCGGTCGATCCGCGTGCCTTGCGTGTATCCTTGCCGCTCGATAGCGATGTCGATCTCAAGGCCCGTCAAAAGCTCCAAAACCTCGCCCTCGGGTTTGCCATGGACATCGTGAAAATGGTCCACTGCACCGGCCGCTTTATCGCGCCATGTATCGCTGCGCGTGCGGCCATAGCTGACCGCGTGCACATCAAAGCGGGAGCGATCGTGTTCTTCCAGCATTCCCGACATCAGGCGCATACCGGGGTGATCGTGAAAATCGGCGCTCAGATACGCGATCCGCAGCCGCTGCGGGCGCGATTTTGGCCGGGCAAAGGTGCGCGGGACCACGCTCAGCGACCCATAGCGCGTCTTTGCCCAGTTGCGCGCTCGGGAAAGCTGGTTTTCAGGATTGTCTTCCAGATGAAGCATGACAAAAGGCGGAACCGCCGCGCCTTCGACGCCCAATTTCGGGATTGCGGCCTCAAACTCAGCCATCGCGTCCCAGTCGCAAACGTGGCTGAGTTCATGGATCAACATGGCTTTGGCGAGCGCGTTGGCGGGATCGCTCGCCAGGGCCTTGCGAAACGCGTCGGCCGCCGATTGATGCCCGCCGCGCGCGCTTTCAAGCGTGCCTTGATTGTAGAGCGCTTCGGCAAAATCGGGTTTGAGTTCGATTGCGCGGGAATAGGCCGCGTGCGCTTCGCCAGAGCGGCCAAGCTGTTCCAACACGGTGCCAAGGTTGTTGTGGGCTTCTGGCGAATGGGGCTGAAGTTCGCTTGCACGCGTCAGATGCTCAAGCGCCACCTCGACCTGCCCTGTTTTTTGAGCGAGGCGGGCGAGATTGATTTGCGCGGCGGTGGATTGAGGGGCGCGGCTGATGGCTCTGCGATAGGCCGCCATCGCCTCGCTGTTGTGCCCCTCCTGCTCAAGCGCCATGCCAAGGTTATAAGGTCCGCTGGGAAGTTCCGGGGCCAGCGCCTCAAGCTTGCGAAAGCTTGCGATTGCGTCGGCCAATCGCCCCAGTTGCAAAGCGGCAGCGCCTCGCAAATTCCACGCATCGAGCGCATCAGGGCAAGATCGCGTCAGGGCGTCGGCGCGGGCGAAACAGGCAGCAAAATCACCCTTGCGAAACAGCGCGACAAGCGCGTCCTTGTCCGCCGGTGTCAGCTGCACATTATCGCCCCCCCCTTGTGTGCTGCTATTTTTCGGTCAAGCGCGGCATGAGTTCGACAAAATTACACGGGCGATTGCGGCTGTCGAGCTGTTCGGCAAGGATGCCGTCCCAGCCATCCTTGACCGCTCCATTCGAGCCGGGGAGGGCAAACAAATATGTGCCGCGTGCGACAATGGCGCAGGCGCGTGATTGGACGGTGCTGGTTCCGATGGACTTGTAGGAGAGCCAGCGGAAAAGCTCGCCAAAGCCGGGAATGTCGCGTGCGCCCTCGATCTTCGAGAACGCTTCGGGCGTCACATCGCGGCCCGTCAAACCCGTGCCGCCGGTGGAGACAATCGCGTCGATTTGTGCATCGTCGATCCACGCATTGAATTGCGCGGCGAGGGCATCTGCATCATCCATGACGATGGTTCGCGCGGCCAGATTATGGCCGGCATCGGTCACGCGCGCTGCGAGAATATCGCCCGAGGTATCGGTTTGCGGCGTTCGGGTATCAGACACTGTCAGAACGGCGATATTGATCGGGTTGAAGGGCCTGCTCTCGTCAATCGCCACTGTGGTTTGTCCTGCTACTGCTGATAATCGATACGTGCAGAGCGGGTTCTAGCTGGAAGCGGGAAGGTTGGCCATTGCCCTTGTGCGAGAGCGCGGCGGCTCGGGCTGGGGACACCTGCGGCGCGTTCATACATCCAGTAATTGCGCATCACGATGGCAACATAGCCGCGCGTTTCCCAATAGGGGATCGATTCCATCCAGAGCAGCGGATCGCCCTGATCGTTGATCTCATAGTTCCAGCGGTCAACGGGTGTGAGGCCAGCGTTATACGCGGCCATGATTTTCGGCAGAAGTCCCCCTGTCGCACCCGAATCGCGCAGCATCTCAAGATGTTGCTGACCGTAGGCGAGGTTAACCTCCGGGTCGTTCAGATCGGCATAGCTCGCGCCGAGGTTCAAGCGGCGGTTATGATCGCGCGCGGTGCCGGGCATGATCTGCATCAGGCCGCGGGCATTGGCTGGTGACACCGCACGGGCGCGGAAATTGCTCTCCTGCAATGCGTGGGCAAAGGCGAGCGCCGGGTCCACCCGCCAGCCTGTGCGCGGCTGCCAATGCGCAACGGGAAAGCGCAACGAGGGATCGGCGCGCATACCTCGCGGCGCATAATTCGCCATGAACAGCTGCGTCGACGGAAGACCGAGTTCGCGCGCCAGCTTTGCCAGCGCAGGATAATTGTCGGCCCACCCGATGCGCGCTTCGTGGCGCAGCACTTCGTCTGCGAGCCCGTGCCTGCCGATCTCTACCAGCGCGGTGGCGACTTGCACATTGGGGCGCTGCGAGATCGCGTTCCAGTCGTCGCTGGAAAGCGGTTGTGCAGGAGCAGAAGAGGGAACTTCGATGCCCAGCTGATCGACCGCAAGCAGGCCATAAAGCGTTTCGTCATAGCGCGCGGCGTTTTGCAGGTGCACTTGTGCCGCCTGCGGATCGCGGCAGCGGATAAGCGAGCGGTGCGCCCAGTAGTGGGCAGCCGACGTGAGCTCAAGATTGGTCGAACGATCAGCAGCGCGCGCAAAGCTGTCGGCGGCTTCCTGACAATATCCCAGGCGCCACGCGGCAAGTCCTGCCACCCATTCGCCCTCTGCGACCCATGCCCCTGACCCTTCCGAAACAACGCGGGCAAGGGCCAGAGCGTTCTGGTCATCGTTTTCGATGTAGAAGCTCCACGCAACACGCTGCCGCCATTCGGCGCGCGCCTCGGAGCTCAAAAACGGGTCCACCTCCTGCAAGGTCGCATATGCGCTCAATGGATCGTCATTGCGGATCGCATCAAGGATCGCGCTGCGGCTGTCAGCTGGCAGGGTACCATCGTCGATCGAGCGCGGCCGCATGCGCTTGGTGATATCGGGTTGGCGCGCCAGGTCATTCGTGCGCGGGAAATCGGGCAGCCATTCAAGGCCACGCTTTACCCCAAGGCGCCCGAGCTGTTCGGATTGGGGCAGGTGCACCCCATCGCGAAACCATTCGGACACCTGCTCGGCTGAAACCCGGGGGCTGGCGGCGTGGGTGTAGAATTCGGCGGCCGCGACCTGGTGCAGGACGCTATCGCTGCGCTCGTTCAGCAGCTGCGTGACGACATCCCAGTTTTGCGCATCAATGGCCGCGAACAGGCGGGTGTAGTGCTGACGCTCTCCCGCGCTCAGCTGCGATGGAACAGCCGCGCTTTGCGCAACGCCGCGATCATAGTGCGCGACAAGACTGCCGTCCTGCGCAGACGCAGACGGGGCAAGGGCAACAGCAGGTATCAAGGCAAGTGCGGCAAGAGTTCTGCGCATTGATTTAAGCGTCTTCAAATTCAAGTTTATCCCTGCGCCGACCATTCGATCCATCTCCGCCAGAAACGTGCTTTCAAACGGGGCATTGCCATCATCGCATCGAGCCCCTCGGTCACGAACAATGGCAGTGATGGCGTTGTTTGGTTGATTTCGCGTAAAAGCGAGAGGTCTTTCGTTAATCCGTGGCCCAAAAGCGGCGGGATGCCTGCGCCAAAGGCAAGGACGCGTCGCGGAGAAACAAGGTTAACGTGAAGTCTTGTGACCTCGTCCATTCCCGCCGCCGCAATCGTATCGGTATCGGCCATTGGCGTATGACGCGGCAGGGCCGATGCGAAATACACTTTTTCCTCAGACAATCCCATCGCCGCAATGATTCGCGAGAGAAGCTTTCCCTGCGGTCCACTCAACAGCGTTTCGCGGTCCGATTGTTCAGGATCGATCACCAGAACCATGAGTTCCGCATTTTCGGAGCCGCGCGGTGCAACCCGCCCGCGCGGGCCGATGGCGTCGAGGCCGGGCGCTGTGAGCCACCATTCCTGAAACTGGCCAAGGGTTTGCGGGGGATTCGCACCAAGCAGATCCACCCGCTCGACCGCTTTGGGTTCAGGTTCCCCCTGAGTTGATCCGCCTTGCGCGTCAATCTTTCGGCCAGCCGCATCGCCCGCGTTCTGCGCCGCCTGACCCGATTTTGCAGGGCCGGCCTTGCCGTTCGCCCCGTCAACTTCACCAAGCCAATCCGTAGCGTCATCGACAAAGTCGCAGTCCACGCCCGCCAGCCGCCACCAATCCAGCGCGGCCTTCAATTCGTAACTCAATGTGGGGTCGACAGTGGTCATAGTGTTCAATGCCCCCCTTGACTGTGAGACTTACGCTTAGCAAGTGCACTCACGCACATAATATGCGAGAAAGCTCGCGAAACGACAGATTGGGATAGAAAAGCCGATGAGCGAACGCGAATCAATGCCATGCGACGTAGTGATTGTGGGTGGCGGGGTTGCCGGCCTCTCCGCAGCGATCCGGTTGAAGCAACTGAATGAAGAACTCGAAGTCGTAGTCCTTGAAAAAGGGTCGGAAATCGGCGCGCACATCCTGTCAGGCGCGGTTGTCGATCCCAAAGCTCTCGATGAACTTTTCCCCGACTGGCGCGATATGGATTGCCCGATGGCCGAAACGCCGGTGACCGATAACTGGCACTGGTCGCTGTCGAAGACGGGCAAGACCTCTTTGCCTCATTTCATCATGCCGCCATTGATGAGCAACAAGGGCTGCTACACCGGCTCGCTCGGCAATATGACCCGCTGGCTTGGCGAACAGGCCGAAGCGCTTGGCGTGATGGTCTTCCCCGGCTTCCCTGCCTCGGGCGTCCTCTATGACGACAATGGCGCGGTGAAAGGCGTGGCGACGCAGGATATGGGCATTGCCGAGGACGGCACGAAGAAGCCCGATTATCAGCCCGGCATGGATATCGAGGCGAAATACACCCTCTTTGCAGAGGGCGCGCGCGGGCACCTGACCAAATCGATCAAGGCGAAATTCGACCTTGAAGCCAATTGCGAGCCGCAGGTTTACGGCCTCGGCATCAAGGAATTGTGGGACATTGATCCTGCGAAACACGTACCCGGCCGTGTGATCCACACGCAAGGCTGGCCGCTGTCGGAAAGCGGCACATGGGGCGGCGGTTTCTTCTACCACCAGGCGAACAATCAGGTCGCGATCGGCTTTGTCACCGCGCTTGATTACGCAAACCCGTGGGTTTCGCCCTATCAGGAATTCCAGCGCTGGAAGCAGCACCCCGAAATCCGCGAAATCCTCGAAGGGGGCACCCGCGTTGCCTACGGCGCGCGTGCGATTAACGAGGGCGGCTGGCAGTCCGTGCCAAAGCTCGCGTTCCCGGGCGGTGCTCTTATCGGCTGCGCGGCGGGCTTCGTAAACGTGCCGCGCATCAAGGGCTCTCACACCGCGATGAAGAGCGCCATGCTGTGCGCTGAATCGATTGTGGCGGAGATTGAAACCCACGAAAGCCAGCCTGAGCTGCAAGGTTACGAGCCTGCGGTTCGTTCAAGCTGGATCGCGGACGAGCTCAAACTGGTTCAGAACGCAGAGCCCGCTGTTGCCAAATATGGCGAAGACATCGGTACGATCCTTGCGGGCGCCGATATGTGGATGCGCACGCTCAAAATCGGTCTGCCGATCAGCATGAAGCACCACCCCGACTACACCATGACGGGCCGCGCCGATCTTTATCCCAAGATCGACTATCCCAAGCCCGACGGCGTAATCAGCTTCGACCGCCTGACCAATGTGGCATACAGCTTCACCAACCACGCAGAGGACCAGCCGGTTCACTTGCAAGTGGGTGATCTCGACCTGCAAAAGACGAGCGAGCACGACGTGTTCGGCGGCCCATCGGCGCGCTATTGCCCGGCGGGCGTGTACGAGTGGATCGAGGAGGAGGGCAAAGAGCCCAAGTTCCAGATCAACTCGCAAAACTGCGTCCACTGCAAGACCTGCGACATCAAGGACCCCAATCAGAACATCAACTGGGTAACCCCAGAAGGGATGGGTGGACCTAATTATCCGAATATGTGAGTTAATCCTCCCCGGACCGGGGAGGGGGACCACGAAGTGGTGGAGGGGCCTCACATGATCACCGGACCGCGCCACACCGTAAAACTTGCCCGAAAACTCCGCGGGGAAATGACCGTGCCCGAGGTGAATCTGTGGACCGAGCTTCGTAAGCGACCCGCTGGCTACAAATTCCGACGACAGCATCCGGCAGGACGGTTCGTGCTGGACTTTTACTGTGCGGCGGTTCGTTTGGCGGTCGAGGTCGACGGACAGGCGCATGATGCGCGCGCTGCCATGGACAGGCAGCGTTCGGCTTGGCTTCGTGCGCAAGGCATCGCCACCACGCGTATTCCGGCACGCACAATAATTGAGGATATTGAAGCGGTGGTTACGAGGCTCGTTCAGATTTGTGACCATCGCGCTGGGTCGCCCCTCCACCATCCTGCGGATGGTCCCCCTCCCCGGATTGGGGAGGATTAGATGCAGGAAACTGCGTTCGCCAAGATCAACCTTGCGCTCCACGTCCGCGCACGGCGCGAGGATGGCTATCATGAGCTTGAAACGTTGTTCGCCTTCGTTGACGCGGGTGACACGCTGAGCGCACAAACAGCCGAGCAGGACCAAGTCACCACAATCGGCGAATTTGCAGGCGGGATCGACGATCCCTTCGACAATCTCGTGGCCAAGGCGCTGTCCGTACTCCCGCGTCCACATGGGTCTGGGCAGGGCCTCAACATCACCCTTGAAAAGAACCTCCCCGTCGCAGCGGGGTTGGGGGGAGGCTCGGCTGACGCGGGTGCGGTCTTCCGGCTGGTGGAGCGCCTCCACGGCCTCCCCGATGACTGGCAAGAACGCGCTGCAAAACTTGGCGCTGATGTGCCGTCCTGCGTGCGGAGCGAAACCGCTATCGGGCGCGGCACAGGCACCGAGTTGGAGCCGCTTGAGGACGACCTCAAAGGCACGCCCGTTTTGCTCGTGAACCCGCGCGAGCCGCTTGCCACCGGTCCGGTTTTCAAGGCGTGGGACGGGAAGGATCGCGGCGGTCTGCCCTCTGACGACGATGGCAAAATTTCCAACGCTCGCAATATTGCGCTTCATGGGCGCAATGATCTTACCCAAGGCGCGATCTCGTTGAGACCCTCCATTCGGGAGGTACTTTATCAACTAAACCTCGACGAGGCATGGCTTTCGCGTATGTCGGGATCAGGAGCGACGTGCTTTGCGTTGTATGAGCACGAAGGTGCCCGCGACGAGGCGCTTGCAAGGCTTCAAAAGGAGCGTCCCGACTGGTGGACGCTTAGCGGGAAACTGAGATGATCGACGGACTGCCGTACAAGCACATTGGCGCTGTAAAGCCGGGCGGTAGCGTCTGCGTATGCGACCACGCGTCGAACTTTGTGCCCGAAGATGTGCCGCTTGGCATTCCGGCAAGCCTCCTCGATACGCATATCGCGGTCGATATCGGCACAGCCGGAGTGGTTGGCCGAATGGCGCGCCGACACGGCATCCCTGCACATATGGCGCAGGTCAGTCGCCTCGTGATCGACCTCCACCGCGAAGAAGATCACCCCCATGTCGTCCCCACGGAAAGCGACGGGCATCTCATTCCCGGCAACATCGGCGCGGACGCAGAGGCGCGGCTCGATACCTATCACCGACCCTATCACGACGCGCTGGCCAAATGGCTCGATGCGGCGCGGCCGGAACTGATCATCTCGCTCCACAGCTTTACGCCAAAGCTTGAAAGCGGCGGAGAGCAGCGCCCCTGGCAAGTGGGCCTGCTCTACAATGAAGACGACCGCGCGGCGCGCCATGCAATCCGGCTGTTCGGGGAAGAGGGGCTGAATGTGGGCGACAACGAGCCTTACTCAGGCAAGCAATTGAACGCGACCATGAACCGTCACGCCGAAGCCCACGGCCGTCCCTATTGCGCGATTGAGATCCGCAACGACCTGATTTCGAACAGAGCAGATCAGTCGCGCTGGGCAGCAATGGTGGCCGATGTGTGCGGAAGGGTTGCGCTCGCGCTCGACTGAAGGCAGGGGACGTTACTCAAAGCAACCCTCAAGAGTAACATCATGTCGTTCGACAAATCCAAACTGCCAAGCCGTCACGTTTCCGTTGGTCCAGAGCGCGCACCGCACCGCTCCTATTACTATGCGATGGGAATGACCGAGGAAGAGATCGCGCAGCCTTTCGTGGCCGTGGCGAGCGCGGGCAACGATAGCGCGCCATGCAACACCACTCTGAACGCGCAGGCTGACATTTGCCGCGAGGGTGTGATCGAAAATGGCGGAACCCCGCGCCGGTTCAACACGATCACCGTGACCGATGGCATCGCCATGGGCCACCAGGGCATGAAAAGCTCTCTTATCAGCCGCGAGATTATCGCAGACAGCGTAGAGGTTTCGGTGCGCGGGCATTGTTATGATGCGCTGGTGGGCTTTGCGGGATGCGACAAGAGCTTGCCCGGCATGATGATGTCGATGCTGCGGCTCAATGTGCCGTCGATCTTCGTCTACGGCGGGTCGATTTTGCCAGGAACATATAAGGGCGAGGATGTGACCGTCGTCGATGTGTTCGAAAAAGTGGGGCAACACGCCGCCGGCAATTGTCCGCTGCAAGAACTCATCGCGCTTGAGAAAGTCGCGTGTCCGGGCCACGGCGCTTGCGGCGGCCAATTCACCGCCAACACCATGGCGTGCGTTGGCGAGGCTATCGGATTGTCTCTGCCAAACAGCAATATGGCGCCTGCACCTTTCCGGTCACGCGAAGAGATCGCGCGTGCCGCTGGCTCTCAGGTGATGGAGCTTTTGAAGCTGAACCTGCGCCCCCGCGATATCTGCACCAAGGCTGCGTTCGAGAACGCTGCGCGCGTTGTTGCAGCCACTGGCGGTTCGACAAACGCCGCGCTTCACCTGCCTGCAATGGCTAGCGAGGCGGGGATTGAATTCGACCTTTTCGATGTTGCCGAAATCTTCAAATCAACGCCCTACATCGCCGATTTGAAGCCCGGCGGCAAATATGTCGCGAAAGACATGCACGAAGCAGGCGGCATCTACATGGGGATGAAGACGCTGCTGGATGGCGGCTTCCTCGACCCCAATCCGATGACGGTCACCGGTAAAACCTTGGGCGAGAATATCGAAGAGATAACCTGGAACCCCGATCAGAAAGTGTTCTACGACGTGGCAAAGCCGATCACTCCGACAGGCGGTGTTGTCGGGCTGAAAGGCTCGCTCGCGCCCGATGGAGCGATTGTGAAAGTCGCAGGCATGGAACGCCTGAAATTCACCGGCACCGCGCGCGTGTTTGACTGCGAAGAAGACGCCTTTGCCGCTGTTGAGAAGCGCGACATTGCCGAAGGCAGCGTCATCATCATCCGCTACGAAGGGCCCAAGGGCGGCCCCGGCATGCGCGAAATGCTCTCCACCACCGCTGCGCTTTACGGGCAGGGGATGGGCGAGAAGGTGGCGCTTATCACCGATGGCCGCTTCTCCGGCGCGACCCGCGGGTTCTGCATCGGACATGTTGGCCCGGAAGCGGCTGATGGCGGCCCGATCGCTCTGGTCGAAGATGGCGACACGATCTCAATCGACGCAGAGGCCGGAACAATCGACCTTGAGGTTGACGAGGACGTGCTCGCCGAACGGCGCAAAGCGTGGCAACCGCGCATGAATGACTACCAATCAGGGGCGCTTTGGCGCTATGCTCAAAAT
This sequence comes from Qipengyuania sp. S6317L1, assembly GCF_023015615.1. GTDB lineage: Bacteria > Pseudomonadota > Alphaproteobacteria > Sphingomonadales > Sphingomonadaceae > Erythrobacter. The sequence goes on from NZ_JALKAJ010000003.1 coordinate 187,311, forward strand.
GTGGGTCCAGCACGCGAGGGCGCTCTAACCCACCCGGGAGCAAAGGCGGAGACCCATGTATTTGCGGACATTTAGCGCCAGTCTCGCAGCATTTGCGATCACCGCTTGCAGCGTGGCCGAAACGCCTGAGCCAGAGGGCGAGACAATCGAATGCGCAATCGGCGCTGGCGCCGGGTTTGCCGATGTGTGCACGCTCGAATGGGCGAACGGCGTGGAAGGCGGCGAGTTTCTGATCCACCATCCCGAGGGCGGCTTTCGAAGGTTTGCGGTCAATGAAGACGCAAGCGGCGTGACCGCGCTCGACGGCGCCGAAGTGGCAGTGATGGGCGCGGCTACTGACGGGCAATGGCAGTTTTCGGTATCTGGCGATCAATATCGTATGGCCATCCCCGCGCCATCGGGTGCCTAAGGGGAGCCTGATGCCCTCCGAACACATTTTCGAGCAAATTCTCACCGTTGAGCAAATGCGCGATGCCGAGCAGCGCATTTTCGATGCGGGCACGCCCGTGTTTGAGCTGATGCAGCTTGCCGCAGGACGCGCGGCGGAATGGGTGCGCCGTATCGCAGCGGGCCGCAGCGTTACCATTCTGTGCGGGCCCGGAAACAATGGCGGTGACGGCTATGTCATGGCGCATCGTCTGGCGAATGCGGGGCTGAGCGTCCAGATCGTTGCGCCTGAGCCACCAAAGACCGATGCGGCAAAGCAGGCGCGCGAATTGTGGGGCAGTGCCGTCCTTACCTCGGGCGGAAAGGCGCAGGGCGAAGTCTTCGTCGATTGCCTCTTCGGCTCCGGCCTCACGCGTCCATTGAGCGGCGCGCATGCCCTGCTTCTGCGCGATCTAGCAGGACGCCACCAAATTGCCATCGCACTCGATATGCCGAGCGGGATTGCGAGCGATACCGGCGCGCTGCTTAATGAAAAGCTGCCCTGCTTTGATGTGACTTTGTCGCTGGGCGCTTGGAAATTTGCGCACTTCATGCTGCCGGGTCGAGAGAAGATGGGCACCCTGCGGCTTGTGCGCATCGGGATAGACCGCGTCGAAGGCGCGGTTGAGTTGCTGCAAAAGCCGAAATTGACGGGCCCTAAAAGTGATGCGCATAAATACACCCGCGGCCTTGGCGTAATCGTTGGCGGCGCCATGACGGGGGCAGGGCGCCTTGCAGCAGAGGCTGCGATGCGGGGCGGGGCGGGCTATATCAAGCTGTGCCCTCAAGACACCGCAGCTGGCACCAATCCCGCTCTTGTTGAAGATGCAGGCGATCTTGAGCCGATTGTGACCGACAAACGCGCCGATGCGGTTCTTGTTGGTCCGGGGCTTGGGCGCGATGATGTAGCAAAGGCGAGGCTCAATACCGCACTTTCATCGGCAAAGCCTTTGGTGCTCGATGCCGATGCTCTGGTCATTCTGAAGCCTGCGATGCTTGCTGACGATCAGCCGGTTCTTGTGACTCCGCACGACGGAGAGCTCGACGCGCTTTGCCGCAGCTTCTCGGTAATCGCAGACGGGCGACGTGACCGTGCGCAGGCTCTCGCACGGGCGGCCGATATCGTGGTCCTTGCCAAGGGACCGGACACAGTGATCGCCGCGCCTGACGGGCGAATGGTTCTGGCAGGGCCTGCGCCTTCATGGCTGTCGGTTGCGGGGAGCGGCGATGTGCTTGCCGGTATAGCCCTGAGCCGCATGGCCAATGGGTCGGACCCATTCACCGCCGCTTGCGAAGCGGTCTGGTTGCATGGCGAGGGGGCACGGCTTTGTGGCGCTGCCTTTACCCCGCTTGAGCTCGCGCACAACGTCTCAGGCGCGCTGGCTAGGTGCGTTTGACGATGGCGCAAGAGATCATTCGCATCGCTGCCAGGGGTGACGGGGTAGCCGCCGATGGCACGCATGTTGCGATGGGCGTCCCGGGTGATTTGGTCGAGGCAGATGGCTCGCTCAATCATGGCCCCCATCATGTCACACCTGCTTGCCCCCATTTTGGCACTTGCGGCGGATGCCAGTTACAGCACGCTGATGACGAGGTTCTGGCCCGTTTCGTTCGCGAACGGGTGGTCAATGCAGCCGCAGGTCAAGGCCTGGTGCCGGGCGAAGTGCTTCCTGAGCACATTTCCCCGCCACGTTCGCGCCGCAGAGCAGGGCTTCACGCGCTCAAGGTAAAGGGCGGTGCTCTTGTCGGATACCGCGAGGCGGGCTCACACAGGCTCGTCGACCTTAAGGCTTGTCCGGTGCTTGACCCCAAACTTGCGAGCCTTATCGAGCCGATGCGATCTCTGGTCGCAGCGCACGGTCCGAAGGGGAATGTCGATGTCGCCCTTTCGCTTTGTGATCAGGGCGTTGACATGGGGCTCACGCATTTCCCGCTGGAAGGCCTTGCTGCGACCGAGGCCGTTTCCGACTTCGCGCGGGAACATGGCCTCGCGCGTATCACCATCGACCAAGGATATGGGCCCGAAACGGTCTGGGAGCCTGAGCCTGCTACGGTCACCCTATCCGGATTGCCGGTCGCAATGCCGCCGGGATCCTTCCTGCAAGCAACGCCCGATGCCGAGGAGCGCATGGTTGAAGATGCTTGTCGCTGGCTTGGCGATGCGCCGATTGTAGCGGACCTTTTTTCGGGGCTTGGTACATTCGCCTTTGCCATTGCGAAAACCGGGGGCACTGGGCGCAAGGTGCTGGCCGCCGAAGCTGATCAAGCCGCGCATCTGGCATGCAAATCCGCCACTGCACGCACAGGCGGCAAAGTGATTGCACTCCACCGCGACCTGTTTCGCAATCCTTTGCAGGCCTCCGAACTCAGCCGGTTTGGTGCTGTCCTGCTTGATCCGCCGCGCGCAGGGGCCAAGGCGCAAATTGCCGAGATTGCTCAAAGCACGCTTTCTCGTGTTGTTTATGTGAGCTGCAATCCGTCCAGTTGGGCGCGCGACGGGGCGGTGCTTGCAGATGCCGGGTTCAAACTCAAGAAACTGCGCCCAGTGGGGCAATTCCGCTGGTCAACCCACGTCGAGTTGGTGAGCCTGTTTGAACGCTAATTGCGCAGCGCAGCGAGGATTTGCGCCTCTAGCCATTTGCGGTGCTCTGGTTCGACATAAGAATGGCCCGCACCCTCGCAGCGTTTGATCCGCGGATCGCTCTTGTCCCATATCGCCTCGAAACTTTGCGCGGTGCGGTCTGCGCCAGCGATAAGGAAGCGGACGCTGCCATCAAATTCTTCAAGCGAGCGGCGCATGTCTTCAGGAAGGGTCGTGGGTTTGCTGGATGAACGAATGGCACCGCCCAGACCCTTTGCAAGCTTGCGCAAATTCACTCCACCTTTCAGCAAGCGCATGACTTCTTGCGGGTTCTTCAGTTTCTGAAGATAGCGCGAGCGGATCGCTTCGGCGCTGTGCGTGGGCTCGGCATTGTTGTCCTTTTCGTCGTCTTCGAAAGTCCAGGGGTTGGACAATATAAGCCCGTCAAAGCCGGCGCCCTTCATCAACATAAGGGCCGAAGCCGCATCGCAATTGCCAAAGGCGAACACCCGTTCAACTTGCGGTGCCATCGCGCGGAACGCTTCGCAGGCTGCGGCGATATCGTTTGCGCTTTTGAGGAAGCCTCGATTGTCGCCCTCGCTGTCTCCTGTCCCCCGGCGGTCGAAGCGGAAGACAGGAAAGCCCTGTTTGGCTAGCCTGGCGGCAAGCAATGACTGCCCGCCAAACGCGCCAGAACGGATTTCATTGCCGCCATTGACAATGAGCAAGCCTGTAACCCCGGGCGCTGTATCGAGCGAGCCTGCAAGCATGTGGCTCTGGCAGCCGAATTGAAACTGGAGCCGGCTCATGTATCGACTCTGTCATTCGCTGCGATAATCTGCGCGAGCGCGTCGGCCTGTGTCTGGTCGTGCGAAGGTTCTGCGCGTAGCCATAGCCCGCCGCCGCCGACCTGTGATTGCGCGATCACATGCTGAGTGGCCGAGGCGCTTGGGACTGCCGTTTCCAATTCTTGGAACATGGCCGCGCCGATGGGCCAGCCTGCGAGCATAAGCCCGCTTTTGCGTCCTTCTTCGAGCAATTGCTCCTGCGTCTCGGCGCGTCCTGCCTCGCGTGATGCGATCAAGCGAGCGCGGAGCATGGATCGCAACAGTTTCGCCCCGGTCTGGGGCGCATATTGCCATGTGGGGAGGGAGGGAGGGGCAAGAAGAGCGCCCGTGCGGATGGTCAAGACCTCGGTTGCGCCAAACGCTTCGGCTGCTGCGCTCGCAGCCACGCGTAAGTCTTCAAGCGACAGATTGTCGAGAGGCACAAGGCTTTCATTGCATCCCGGCAAATCGGGCAGAAAACTGTCCACGCCAAGATCATCGAGAGCGCGCATCACCTGAACCGTGAAGCGGCGCATTTTGTTGGCTTCATCAAACAGGGCAGGGAGCACGAGCATCCGTCGATCTCGCCCGCGGTCAAACGAAACCAGCAACTCTTGGGAAGTTGTGTCGCCGGAACAGGGGGCCTGCCATGTCGCGATCATTCGCGGTTCAGGCGCGCTCACGCGAGGTTACCCCTCGTCAAGCTTGGCCTTCGCAAAGGCCAAAAGCCCGCCAAAGGTTTCAAGCATTTCGCCGTCCACATCCTCATCTTCGATGACGATATCGAGGCGGTCTTCGATTTCGGTCAGAAGTCCGGCAACGGCCATGGAATCAAGCTCGGGCAGGTGTCCGAACAGCCCGCTGTCCTCATTAAGGGCGGCGGCATCCTCGGCATCAATGCCGAGCACATCGGCAATGATCGATTTCAGCTCGAGTGCCAATGCTTGCTCTTCTGGCGCGCGTTCGTTTGGCGCTGCGTCTGCCTTAGCCTGTTGAGAGCCCATCCCCTTGTGATCCTTCTTCTGAGGCGTTTGACCCAAGGGCGCCCTGTTGCGCGCCCTGCGGGAGGGCCCTTAACGGCGTGGCGGGCTTGGCGCAAGCGCGGGCACCTCTGGCAAGGTAAGGCGTCTTGCCGTGAGACGGGCAAGATCAAGCCATGCGCGCGGCTTTGTAAGGTTGAGGCAGTCGATGCGGTAGCGCGGGCGAACGGCCTCCATCCAGTCGGCCTTGTAGCTTTGGGTGCCTGTTCCGAAATCCACCAGTTGCACCTTGTCGATGTCGATCACGTGCCTGAAAAGTGCCGCTGAAAGTGTGGTGCCAGCGGAAAGTTTGCTTGCGCTATCGAGATGGGCAAGCTTGTGGATGAAGGCGCAGCCGCCCTCAACCGTCCAACACTGCGCGGCAACGGGCCTGCCTTCGTGAAGCGCAAGTCCCAAGCGCAAACGCCCCGCGCCCCCCTCCTCCTCGGCAAACCGGCGCAGCATGGCGGGATTGTCTTCCGACGGTTTCCAGCTTGCCTCGTAAATGGTTTCATATGCGTCCCACGCCTCGGCATCGAAATGTGTAAGAACGCGCGTTTCGACCTTTGAGCCCTTGCGTTTGAGTGTCGTGCGAAGCCGTCCGGGGCGCGATATCCAGTATTCATCAAAGCTGCGTCCTTTGACGTTCAGCACGTGGTTGGTGTCGCATTGGCAGACCTCGACGCGCCATCCTGCCTTAATAAAGGCTTCGGCAAGGCGGGTTGAGGAGCCATCCTCATCGGGAACCGGTTCAAGCGTTACGCGATGGGAGCGCGACTTGAGCTGGCGCGCAATTTCTCGAAGCAATACGTCCCCGGCATCGCCAGCAGGCGCCAACTGCCGCCAGGTGAAACTGTACCAGTTTCGCAAGGGGCTGATGTGCCCGCCGCTTTGGGTCAGAGCGAGCGCAGCGGTGTTGGCCTCATCACTCGCAATCGCGATGAGCGGGGTGAGCCCTGCGTCTGCAAGAAGTGCATACCAGGCCGCGCGATCGAAAGGCGCGAGCGGCTGCGCAACCGAGCCGTCGTCAAACAGCTCTTGCAAGACGTTAACCGTGTCGTGATACCGCGCTTCGATCAATCGTTTTCGTGCCCTTCGATAGGAACCCAATGACACCGCAGCCTGACCCTACACCCTTTCCGCTTGATCACCTCGCAGAGCGGGCGCGCGCAAGCGGTAATGGCGAGGCGTCTGCCTTGGTGCTTCGCAGCGAGGTCCTTACCCACAATGCGTTAAGAGAGCGTGTGGCCTTGTTCGCCGGGTGGTTGTCACGCGAGGTTCCCCAGAAGGGGGCGCGTATCGCGAGTTGGGCGGCGAAGGGCGAGCTTACCTGCCTCTTGCCATTGGCAGCAGCGAGGGCAGGGCTCATTCATGTGCCGATCAACCCGCTTTTGAAACGCGCACAGGTCGCGCATATTCTGGCGGACAGCGGGGCGGTGATGTTGATCGCTACGCCATCGCGGCTGAAATCACTGGAAGAGGGCGATGCGCCCCCTGATTGTGCGCAGCTGGAAGAGGGGCAGGCTCTTGAGGCTGCGTGGGACGCCGGTGTGGCCGTGGGTCCCTCTGCGGCCGACCCCCATGAAGTTTGCGCCATACTCTACACCAGCGGCTCTACTGGACGACCCAAGGGCGTGGTGCTGAGCCATGCCAACCTTTGGCTCGGCGCGGTAAGCGTTGCGCACTACCTCAAGCTGGCGAGCGATGATGTGACGCTGGCGGTGCTGCCCTTGTCCTTTGATTATGGGCAAAACCAGCTGCTTTCGACCTGGTATGCAGGCGGCAGCGTTGTGCCACTCGATTTCCTGTTCCCGCGCGACGTCGCAAAAGCTTGCGCCAAGCATCAGATTACGACGCTAGCAGCCGTGCCGCCGCTTTGGGTGCAATTGACTGAGATTGACTGGACGCGTGAGGCCTCTTCGCCCCTGCGCAGGCTTACCAATAGCGGCGGAGCGCTGACCACCGATCTTGTGACCGATTTGCAAGGGATTTTCGCCAGCGCCGACCTTTATCCCATGTATGGCCTGACCGAGGCGTTTCGCTCGACCTATCTTGAGCCCGCATTGGTCGATAGCCACCCTACGAGCATGGGCACCGCCATCCCGTTTGCCGAAATCCTTGTGGTCAATGATGAGGGTGTGATTGCAGATGCAGGTGAAGAGGGCGAATTGGTCCACTGTGGCCCTCTCGTCGCGCAAGGATATTGGCAGGACAAGACCCGCACGGCCGAGAGGTTCAAACCGGCACCACAAGGATCCCGATATGGCGGAACCGCCGTCTGGTCGGGGGATCGGGTCAAGCGCGATGCGAATGGCCTCCTCTATTTCGTCGGTCGACGCGATGCGATGATCAAGAGCGCGGGCAATCGCATCAGTCCGCAAGAGATTGAGGATGCGGCCCGTGCCACTGGCATGGTCGCTGAAGCGGTCGCGCTCGGCATACCCGATACAAGGCTTGGCCATGCGGTCCATCTGGTGGTAAGGCCAAACGGCAAAACCGTGGAAGAAGCCCGGCTTCCCAAGGCTTTACTCAAGGAACTTCCCAACTTCATGCAACCGCAAGAAATTCATTGGAAAGACACGCTTCCACTCAATCCCAATGGCAAGATTGACCGCACGGCGCTTTACCGCGAACTGACCGAAGGCCAGAAAATGGAGGGGAGATCATGAAAACCAAACCTCTGGGACCGATACCTGCAAGGTATGAAACCTTGGATGGTGAACTGGCGATTGGCGGGCGTAAAGCGAGCGCGCTTGTTGAAGCCGCAGGGCGCACGCCCTTGTTCGTCTATTCCAAATCTCACCTTGATGAGCGTGTGGCGACCCTTCGCGCCGCTATCCCGCCGCGTATCGGGATCAACTATGCGGTGAAAGCCAATCCCCACCCGCAGGTGATATCCCACATGGCGCCCTTGGTCGATGGCTTCGACATTGCCTCTTCAGGCGAACTTTTGATGGTCCAGAAAGCCGGGATCGACCCGGCCCGCGTGAGCTTTGCAGGACCGGGCAAGCGCGATGACGAGCTTGAGGCTGCAATTTCGGCGGGCGTGACGCTCAATTGCGAGTCGGAGGGAGAGGCGCATCGCTCCCTCACGATTGGACAAACACTCGGCAAGACGCCGCGCATCGCGATCCGGGTCAATCCTGATTTCGAACTCAAGGGCTCCGGCATGAAAATGGGTGGAGGCGCGAAACCGTTTGGCGTCGATGCCAAGCGTGTTCCTGTGCTTGCGAAGCAAATTATCGCCGAAGGAGCCGAATGGCGCGGGCTTCATATCTTCACGGGCAGTCAAACGCTAAGCGCAGAAGCAATCACAGAAGCGCAGACCAACGTGTTGAATTTGGCTTTTTCTCTCACGCAAGAGATCGGTGCAACATTACCCAAACTCAATATGGGCGGCGGCTTTGGCATTCCCTATTTTCCGGGCGATAAGCCGCTTGATCTGTCCGCAGTTGGCGCAGCCCTTCATGAGCTCGTCGAGGCGCATGGCGCGGCCTTGGGCGACACGGAGCTTTGTCTTGAATTGGGGCGCTATCTCGTCGGAGAAGCGGGCGTTTACCTGTGCCGGGTGATTGATAAGAAAGTTAGCCATGATCAGACTTACCTGATCACCGATGGCGGCCTTCACCACCAGTTGGCGGCGTCCGGTAACTTTGGGACCGTGGTGAGACGGAACTATCCTGTGGCGAATGCTTCGCGCTTTGGCGAGGAAGCCAGCGAGGTTGCAAACGTGGTCGGGTGCCTTTGCACACCGTTGGACAGGCTCGCCGACATGGCTGAACTGCCGCGCACCGAGGTGGGTGATCTGGTCGCAGTCTTTTGTGCTGGCGCCTATGGGGCAAGCGCATCGCCGGCAAACTTTCTGGGACATGGTCCTGCGGCCGAGATGATTGTTTAAGCTTCATTAATTGGGCTGTCCCGTTCTGGGATTGCCCCGCATTAATCGCGTTATCACTAACATTATATTCACCATTATCGGCGAGTAACTCCAGGTCATTCGCGAAAAACCGCTTGCGTGAGGTCGCTCCTCACAGGTGCAGGCAGCTTTCGCACCACGACCTTGAGGAAATGCATCGATGCCAAATTCGCCTTCTTTTGCTCGTCTTGCCGGCGTGTCTTTAGCGACGTTAACGCTGACAGCCTGCGCGGGCACAGGACCAGAGCTACCGACTGCGACCTATGCAGATTCGCAAGCAGCGCCGACCGAAGAATACATCATCGGGCCGCTCGACCAGATCACCATTCACGTCTGGCGCAATCCGGAATTGAGCGCCGAGGACATTCAGGTTCGTCCCGACGGACGGATCACGATCCCGCTTGTGCGCGACATGACCGCAGTCGGAAAAACCGCGACGCAGCTTCAAGACGATATTCGCGACGTGCTTGTCCAATATATCGAGCAACCGATCGTGTCGGTGATCGTCAACGAATTCAATTCAACCTTTGACCAGCAGATCCGCGTGGTCGGTTCAACCGAACAGCCCGCATCCCTGCCTTATCGCGCCAATATGACCGTCCTCGATGCGATGATCGCAGTCGGCGGTCTTGGTGAATTTGCGTCGGGCAACCGGGCCAAGCTGCTGCGGATCGACCGCGAGACGGGTGTTCAGAAGGAATACCGCCTGCGCCTTTCCGATTTGATCAAGCGCGGCGACAGCACGGCGAATGTCATGCTGCGTCCGGGCGACACCATCATTATCCCTGAGAGCCGGTTCTAAGGGAGCGTTGGGACCACAATGCACGAGCTATTCGAAGAGCTGCGCACAGCGCTTTATTCGGTCTGGCACCGCCGCTGGATCGCGCTGGCTGTTGCCTGGGGGGTGTGCCTTGCAGGCTGGCTCGTCGTGGCGCTCATCCCCAATTCATACGAATCCAAGGCCCGTATCTATGTCGACGTCGAGGATGTTCTTTCCGAACAGCTTGGCATTGCAGGTGACGGCAAAGAAGAGATCGCGCGCGTTCGCCAGACGCTTTTGAGCTCGGTCAACCTGGAGAAGGTCATCACCACCACCAAGCTGGGCGATGGGATACAGGACCGACAGGCGCTGGAGAGGGCGATATCTTCTTTGAGCGAGGACGTGAAGATCAGTAGCGAGGAGGACAATTTGTTCGCCATCACCGCGTCGGTGGGCAAAAGCGATTTGAGTGATGCTCAAAACGCCGTGCTTGCGCGCGATGTGGTACAAAAGCTGCTCGATATTTTCCGCGAAGAACACATCGCGGGCAACCGCGCCGAAATCAGCGGCGCGATCAACGACCTCGACGATCAGCTTGAAGAGCGCAAGCTCGAGCTCGAAGCGGCTGAGCAACGGCGCCTTGCCTTCGAGGCTCAATACCCCGATCTTATCGGCGGTACACAAACGCTTTCCACCCGGGTTCAGCAATCGCGCACCGAACTGCGCGATATCGACGCCGACCTTGCAGCAGCGCAAAGCGCGCTTGCCGCGATGAACAGCCAGATCGCAAGCACTCCGCGCACGATCATCGGCTCCTCGGACGCTGTGGGACCGCAAGCTGCTCTGCTCGAGGCACAGTCGCAATTGGCCGGGCTTCGCTCGCGCGGGCTAACCGAAGAGCACCCTGATGTCATTTCAACCAGGCGCCAGGTGGATTTGCTGACTAAGCAAGTCGCGGGCGCTGGTCCCAATCAGGTTTCGGGCACACCGAACCCAGCTTACTCTTCGCTTATCGCTTTGCGCGCTGATCGTCAGGCTTCGATTGAATCGCTTCAATCGCGCCGCGCCGCGCTGCAATCGCAGCTGGCATCGCTTGCTGCGAGCCAGGCGACCGAACCTGCCGTTGCAGCCGAAGCAAACCGCATCAGCCGCGACTATGAGGTGCTGCGCGACAACTATGAAAAGTTGCTCGAAGATCGCGAAAAACTGCGCACACGCGGCGATGTGGTTGATGAAACCAGCCAGTATAAATTCGATCTCGTCGATCCGCCGGTCGTGCCGCAAAAACCAGCTGCTCCCAATCGTCCGCTTCTTTTGTTCGGCGTGCTTATCGCCGGGATCGGTGCGGGTGTGGGGATTGCATGGATAATGGGCCAGCTGCGCTCGGGCTATGCCACGGCGCAAAAGCTTGAAAAATCGATGGGGCTGCCTGTCATCGGGTCAGTGTCGCTCAACCTTTCACAAGCCGCCCAAACCTTGCGCAAACGGCGTTTGCGCCAGTTCGCAGGAGCCTGCGCGGGCCTTGTCGGCGTGCTTTGTATTCTTTTGGTGATCGAGGTCGTCTCGATTGGGACGATTGCGTGAGGAAGCACAGTGACTGATCAAAGCAACTTCTCCCGCAAAACGCTCGCCTCCTCCGGGGGCCGCACTTCCTTGTTTGAACGTGCGGATGCTGTTTTTGGACTGGATGGGTTTGGCGCAAAGCCAGTGCCTGGCAATTTGCCTTTGGCATCTCGCCCGGTCGCACCGGCGCCATCAAAGCGTGAGGCGCAGAACGAACAACGTCAAGCTTCCGAACCGCCAAAAACCACCGCCGATAAGCAACAACCAGACCCTGAAACACAAAGACCTGAGCGTGCAGTTGCGCTGCGCGGGCCAAAGGTCTGCGTTGATCGTGATGTTCTCGAGGTAGAGGGGCTGATCACTCCAGGCGCTCCGGTCACCGGACTTCTCGAAGAGTTTCGGATCATCAAACGTGAGCTGCTTGCCGATGCGCGTCATGCAGGCGATGACCGGGCGCGCCGCATACTGGTCTGCTCGCCGCATCAGGGCGAGGGCAAGACCTATTGCGCCGCCAATTTGGCCATTGCCCTCGCTGCTGAACGAGACATCGAGGTGGTTCTGGTGGATGCTGATGTTCTCAATCCGTCGGTTTCGCAGCGCCTTGGGGTCGAAACCGGTGCAGGGCTGATGGATGTGCTTGCCGACAAGAGCCTGCGCCCTGAAGACCACGTTTCGCCAACCGATATCGAAGGGCTTTTCATCCTGCCTGCGGGAACCAGCAGCGCGCGCGATTCAGAGTATCTCACAAGCGCGCGCACCGGCCAGGTGCTCGACCGACTAACTCAAGGTGCGCCCAATCGTTTCCTTATTTTCGATACACCTCCGGCGCTCGCCGCATCGCCAGCAGCCGAACTTGCCGCCCATGTCGGCCAAGCCGTGATTGTAGTGCGCGCTGACGATACAAGCCGCGCGGCACTCGACGATTCAGTCCAGCTTCTTTCCGCGTGCGACGACATCAAACTGCTTCTCAATGCAACACAATTCAGCCCGTCCGGTCGCCGCTTTGGCGACTATGGCGAAAGGGAGGGATGACCATGCGTTATCTAAAAACTAGCCTTCTTGCAGGGATTGCATCTCTCGCAGCCGCTTCTCCGGCGATGGCGCAAGAAGGGCCGCAATCCGATCAAGGTCGGGCCACCACCGTTCAACCCTATATCGAGGTTTCCCAGATCCTCACCGCGCAATTGGAGCCGGTGAGTGATCAACTGACCTACACCCAGGTTGCAGTCGGAGTGGACACCACCGTTCAAGGGCGTCGCAGCGGAGCTTCCGTGTCGGTGCGCTATGAGCGCAATTTCGGATGGGGTGATGATCAGGTTGATACCGACACCGTGAGCGGAATTGCGCGGGGATATCTTGAAGTTGTCCCCCGAGCGGTAACGTTACAGGCAGGCGCTCTTGCAAGCCGTAGCCGCGTTGATGGCGGCGGCGCTGTTTCAGTCAATCCTCTGGCCAGCGAAGATGCGACCAATCAGATCTACAGTGTTTACGCCGGTCCGGATTTCCAGACCCGCGCAGGCGCAGTCCATATCTCGGGCAATGCGCGCGTCGGTTATAACCGTTTCGAGGCCAACAACGCGGTTTTCGACGTCAACGGCGATCAGGTCGATGTATTCGATGACAGCGTAACGTATAGCGGCCAGATCGCCGCAGGCGTTCGTCCGGGCGAGGCTCTGCCCGTCGGCTTGGCGGTTAGCGCAGGCGGCTTTCAGGAAGACCTCTCAAACCTCGATCAGAGGGTGCGTGATGTTTACGTGCGCGGTGATGTGACCGTTCCGGTGACACCGGCGCTCGCTCTGGTTGGCGGCGTTGGATATGAAGACGTCGAAGTTTCGGGCCGCGATGCGGTGCGAGACGTCAATGGCGATCCAGTGTTCGACAGCAATGGCAGATTGGTCACCGACAGCGCCTCCCCACGTCTTGTAGCGTTTGAGGTCGATGGATTGCTGTGGGATGTTGGCGTTTTGTGGCGCCCCAGTTCACGCACCAACCTCGAGGCGCGTGTTGGCCGTCGCTATGACAGCACGACCTACTACGGCACCTTCAGCTATCAGCCGAACCCGGGCGATTCGCTTGCGATTGCGGTCTACGATGGCATTTCGGGGTTTGGCGGGGTCGTGAACAATTCTCTGTCACGCCTCTCGACCGATTTCTCGGTGCAGCGTAATCCTTTCTCCGGCGATTTTGGCGGGCTTGTGTCGAGCGATGAGGGTGTTGGCCTTGTCGGCGCGCTCGGTTCGGTCCGTTCGTCCGCTTTCCGCGGTCGCGGCGTCAATGCAAGCTACACCACGCAACTTGGCCGCATCAACGCAGCCATCGGTGCAGGATACGACCGTCGTACCTTTATCGCGGCTGCTGGTGGCGCGCTTGAAAGCGCCGATGGCATCCGTGACGAAAGCTACTACCTCACCGGCACTTTGAGCACGGACGTTGGCCGCAGCGGCGCGATTGCGACGACAGCCTATGCGAACTGGTTCACTTCGAACTCGGGTAATGGCGACCTCACAGCGGTTGGTGCAAGCGCTGCTTACAGCCGCACTCTTGCCGGCAGATTGTCAGCGCGAGCCGCGGTGGCGCTGGATTATTTCGACAGCGAATTTTCGGACGAAGACTTTGCCACAGCCTCCGCGCTGCTTGGTCTGCGCTACGACTTTTAAGAGATTCATGGAGCGTTAGGTAACATGTACGATTCTTATTACGGCTTCACCGGGCGACCGTTTCAGCTAACCCCTGATCCCGAGTTCTATTTTGAGAGCGCAAGCCACAAGAAGGCGATGAGCTATCTTGGCTATGGCCTCAATCAGGGCGAGGGCTTCATCGTTATTACCGGTGAAGTGGGTGCAGGTAAGTCCACGCTGGTCGCTCATCTGATGGAGCGGATTGATCCGGAGGCCTTGACCGTTGCCCAGGTGGTGACCTCCGCGCTGGACGGCGAAGAGCTGATCCATGTCGTTGCGCAAAGTTTTGGAATTGCTGTTGATGGCAAGGATAAAGCGGGCGCATTGGGTGCAATCGAGCAATTCCTCCAGGAAGAAGCGCGCGCAGGGCGTCGCTGCCTGTTGATCGTCGATGAGTGCCAGAACCTTGAGTTTACTGCGCTCGAAGAACTGCGGATGCTATCGAACTTTCAATTGGGTTCGCACCCGCTTTTGCAAAGTCTTTTGCTTGGCCAGCCGGAGTTCCGTCGCACCTTGGCGCATCATCCGAATCTTGATCAGCTTCGCCAGCGGATTATCGCCTCGCACCACCTTGAGGCTTTGGATGCAGAAGAACTTGAAGATTACGTGCACCACCGTTTGGCGCATGTCGGCTGGGAACAGCAACCATCGCTTGAAGCTGGCCTGCTCACCGCATTGTATGATGCGACAGATGGCATACCGCGCCGTGTAAACCAGATCATGAACCGTTTGCTTCTTCTTGGTGCAATCGAAGAGCGCGATGAGATTGGTTTAAGCATGCTTGATGCGGTGCTCGAAGAAATGTCCCAGGATCAGTCACGCGGCGGATCCTTGCGCCAGGTGTCGCCGGAAATTGTTTCGCAGGACACGCTCGGTGAAGCTTCCGCGGAGCGGCTGCTCGATGAGAGAGGCGAGGAACAGGCCGAAGGTAAACCTGCTGGCGATGGGCCTGCTGAACCCGTTGATGCCGAAACCGAAATCGCAATCGAGAGCATTCCGGCAAGCGAGGTCGCGGCGATGATGGCGCAGCGTGATGCCCGCGCTGCCGAATTGGAAGCGGCAATCGGCGAACTGCAGGCGGCTGGCGCTCGGCCGGACGAAGTTCATCTGCATGGTCCGAGCGAAGATGAATTCAATGAGGCCCTCGAACGTATTGAAGCGCGGCTTGAAGAGCAGGAACGCTCTTTCCGCCATGTGATGACCATGCTGATCGAATGGCTTGAGGACGATAAGTCGCGCGAGGCCGCCTAGGCCATGAACGCGCAGAGCCCTATTGGTTTCAAAGATGCTGTCGCAAGTCCCATTTCCAATGGACTTTCGGTCGATGTCGAAGACTGGTTCCAAGTCGGAGCCTTCGAGGATGTCATTGACCGGGGTGATTGGGATGGCCTGACAAGCCGGGTCGAGCGCAACGTGGACGAAATCCTCGCGCTATTCGGCGAGGCTGGGGTGCGCGCGACCTTCTTCACCCTTGGATGGATAGCAGAGCGTTATCCGCAATCCATTCGCCGCATCGCCGAGGCGGGCCATGAGATAGCCAGTCATGGCTACGATCATGCGCGGGTATTCACCCTTGATCCGGGCAAATTCGCAGAGGATATCCGCAAGACTCGTGAAATCCTTGAAGATGCGACGGGACAGCCTGTCATCGGCTATCGGGCGCCGAGCTTTTCGATTGATCCGCGATCGCTTTGGGCTCTCGATGTGCTGGCAGAGCAGGGCTATAAATATTCATCCAGCGTCGCACCGGTCGTGCACGACCATTATGGTTGGCGCGAGGCACCACGTTTTGCCTTTCGCCCGGTTGCAGGGTCGGACCTGATTGAAATTCCGGTGACAACCGCGCTTCTAGGCTCGCGCCGATTGGCAGCGGGCGGTGGCGGCTTTTTCCGTGTTCTCCCCTATGGCTTCTCGCGTTGGGCGATTGCACAAGTGAACCGTGAGGACGAGCGGCCAGCGGTGTTTTATTTCCACCCTTGGGAAGTCGATCCCCGACAGCCGCGTGTTGGCAATGCTGGGCTGCGCTCGAAGCTGCGTCACTACACCAATTTGGACAAAATGGCCGATAAGCTGCGCAAGCTTGTGCGCGAGTTTCATTGGGGCCGCATGGATGCACTTGCCGAAATTGAGGCAAGCCGTGCTTTTGATTTTCCCGTCTCGCAGCGTGAGCCTGCGCGATGAATGCGCCGGTAAGCCTTTCTCTCAACGCGCGGGCGGTTGATCTGGCTGACGCCGCAATGCGCATGCGGCTCGATGGGTTCGTGCAAGAGATGGGCGCAAGTGTCTTTCACAGGCCGAACTGGCTACTTGCTGTCGAGAAATCGACTGGCCAACGCGCTGGCGGATTTGTGGTCGAACAACTGGGCGTCATTCAGGGTTGGTTGCCACTGACGGAGGTGCGCTCCCTTCTTTTTGGGAAGGCTCTTGTTTCCAGCGGCTTTGGCGTGGGTGGCGGCGTATGTGCAGAGCGGCCCGAAGTCGCGGCGAAACTCGCTGGAGCAGCGCAAAACCTTGCCAAGGCAAAAGGCTTCGCCAGCGTTGAACTGCGTGGCGGCGAGGTGCCCGAAGGGTGGCATGCCATCGCCAACAAGCACTGCGGTTTTGAGCGAGATTTGGCCGAGGACAATGAAGCGGAGCTTCTCGCTATCCCGCGCAAATCGCGCGCAGAGGTGCGCAAGGGGCTCAAAAACAATCTCGAGGTGCGCGTCGGGCGCTCGTCACAGGATTTGGCAGCGCACTACGCCTGCTACTCGCAGAGCGTGCGCAACCTTGGCACACCGGTTTTTCCAAGGGCTCTTTTCAAGCAAATGCTCGAAGCCTTCCCGGAAGAAAGCGACATCCTCACGATTTCGCGTGATGGTACACCGCTGGCAAGTGTCCTTTCGTTCTACCACGATGGGGCGGTGCTTCCGTTTTGGGGCGGGGGCAGCTTTGCTGCGAGGGCAGCGCGCGCGAACGAACTCATGTATTTTGAGCTTATGCGCCATGCTCGGCAGCGCGGAATGAAGCGGTTCGACTTCGGCCGTTCCAAAACCGGAAGCGGACCTGCAAAGTTCAAAAAGAATTGGGGCTTTGATCCTCAACCTCTCGTTTATGGGATGTGGACCGCGCCGGGCGAGGCGCGACGCGATGTGGACCCAACAAGCGAAGCGTACAGCCGCAAGATCGAACTTTGGAAGAAGCTGCCGCTCCCGATCGCCAATACCATTGGCCCATTCATCGCGCGCGGCCTCGCGTGAGGGAACGCTTCGATGGGTGAAATCCTCTTTCTTGCACACCGCGTGCCGTTCCCGCCCAATCGCGGGGACAAGATTCGCAGCTCTAACCTTCTTAAAAAGCTCGCCAAGCTAGCCCCGGTTCACGTGGGCTGTTTTGCCGAGAGTACCGAAGACAGGGAAGGAGCCAAAGAGGTCGCCTCGCTTGCCGCTTCGCACTGTGTCGTCAATCGGACCAAGCCGCTTGTTTCGGCCGGCGTCGAAGCGGTGCTTTCAGGAAAGCCTGTAAGCCTCACTGCCTTTCATTCGTCCCGGATAGAAAACTGGGTGCGCAAAACAATCTCCTCGCGCCCTATCACCACGATCTTCGTTTTTTCGGGGCAGATGGGCCAATACATCCCCGAAGACTTCAAAGGCCGGGTGGTGATTGACCTGTGCGATGTCGATAGCGCCAAGTTTGAAAATTACGCCTCCGCAGGTCAGCGCGTGTGGCTCAACTCTCGTGAAGGGCGGCTGTTGGCACGCGAGGAAGAGCGTTTGGCGAAGCGGGCCGATGCAACGATCCTGATTAGCGAAAACGAGGCTGATCTTTTCTGCTCGCGGCTCTCGGAGCCTGAGAAGGTGAATGTTCAGGTCATCGGCAATGGCATCGATACTGATTTCTTCGATCCCTCACTCTCCACGCCCCACGCCGATCTTGAGGCCAGATCCGGACCGCATTTCGTATTCACCGGACAAATGGATTATCCACCAAACGAGCAGGCTGCGTTATGGGCGATTGGGTCGTTCTGGGCTGACTACAATGCCGAGAACCCCGATGCTGAAATCCATGTTGTCGGGCGCAACCCGACCAGGCGGCTGCAAGACAAGGACGGGCAGGGTGCCACGATCTGGGGAGAGGTCCCTGATGTGCGCCCTTTCATTGCCGCTGCTGACTGCGTCGTGGTGCCGCTATCGATCGCGCGCGGGGTTCAGAACAAAGTGCTGGAGGCTATGGCAATGGCGCGCCCCGTATTGCTGACCAAGCAAGCGGCGACCGGCATTGATGCGGTCGATGGCAAACACTGGATGCTGTGCGAAGACAGACCCGAGGCGATGGCCGCGCGGATTGATGCCCTGCGCGCCAATCCCGACGCCGCGAAAGCCATGGGGAAGGCGGCACGGCAATTCGTTCTCGATCACCACAATTGGGATGCCATGCTCGCCCCGCTAGAAGCGCTTATCGATCTGCGCCACGTGGAAGCCCGCGATGCCGCCTGAAACGACATTTAGTCCCGCGTCAAAACAAGCCGTTTTCTCTCGGATCAGCCCCAAGTGGCGCGAGGCTCTGGTCGTTCTCATCCTTGGCGCTTTGGCAAGTGTTGTTGTTACCATTCGCGAATGGGCAGAGATGCTGCACCAGTGGTGGAATATCGACACCTATTCCCACATTCTCCTCATTCCGATCATCATCGGCTGGCTCGTTGCGCTCAAGGCGAGCGAGTTGGCTAAACTCGCTCCAAGACCTTGGTTACCGGGTCTGGGTGTGGTCGCCCTGGGGCTTTCGCTTTGGCTTATAGGGCGTGTCACCGAGACAAATCTGATCGCCCACGCTGGCGCTGTGGGAACGCTTCAGGGCATCGTTATCGCTGTGTTGGGACCAAGAGTGTGCACGGTGATTGCGCTTCCCTTGTGTTTCGGGGTTTTCCTAGTGCCATTTGGCGACGAAATCATCGAGCCCTTGCAAGTTGTCACCGCCGAGATAGCCATTTGGCTCACCCACTTAAGCGGCATCCCCGCTTTTTCGGACGGCATCTATATCGATACGCCCGTGGGCCTTTTCATTGTTGCCGAGGCGTGTTCGGGCGTGCGCTTTCTTATCGCGATGATCACCCTTTCGGTCTTGGTCGCTTATACCCGTTTCACCAGTTGGTCCCGAAGAGCCGCTTTCATGGTGGCCTCAATCATTGTCCCGGTTGTCGCAAATGGCGTCCGGGCATGGGGCACCATCTATATCGCGCAATCCCAAGGCGTCGACTTCGCGGCAGGCTTTGACCACGTTTTTTACGGCTGGTTTTTCTTCGCCTTCGTTGTCGTCCTCATCCTCGGCTGTGCGTGGCGCTATTTCGAGCGCGATCCCGAAGACTACGGCTGGCGTGCCGAAGAAGTGCTGAGCTTTGCGATATTAGACCGTTTTGCAGGTCCCAACACACCGTCTGCATCGATCCTGGCTGGCATCCTCGCGTTTTGTATTCTTGCAGGCGGCGCGGCGGTGATTGCTGGCTCTGCGGCAATAGGGTAGCGCGTTCAACATGTGCGGGATCGCGGGGATATTTCATCGAGAGACGCTTAAGCCGGTCGATCCTGCTCGGGTCGAGCGGATGTGCGATGCTATGGTGCATCGAGGGCCGGATGGGGCAGGGGTCTGGACCGAGCGTGGCGTGGGTCTCGGGCATCGCCGCCTTTCCATCATCGACCTTGAGGGATCGCCTCAGCCGATGGTCTCAACCGATGGCAGGGCGGTGATCGTTTTCAACGGCGAGATCTATAACTTCCGCGAACTTCGCGCCCGGCTGGAGCGAGAAGGGGCGCAGTTGCGAACCTCTGGCGATACCGAGGTCATTCTCGCCGCCTGGCAGCGTTGGGGCCCTGATTGCCTCTCGCGCCTTGATGGCATGTTCGCCTTTGCAATTTATGATTTGGAGCGGCGGCAGCTTTTTCTGGCGCGCGATCGGCTTGGCGTAAAACCGCTCTTTCTCTCGCACCTTTCCGATGGCAGCCTGATTTTTGCTTCCGAGCTCAAGGGGCTTTTGGCGCACCCAATGATGCGCCGACGGATCAATCCGCAGGCAATCGAGGCCTATATGACCTGGGGCTATGTGCCTGATAGCCATTCCATCCTCGATGGGGTGACGAAGTTGCAAGCCGGCCATTTTCTGTTGCTCGAACACGGCAAGCCGATGCCCGCACAACGACGTTGGTGGGACATCAGTTTCGAGAAGCGGGCAAAAGGCAAGGAAGCCGATCTTTCCGCTGAACTTGTGCATTTGCTTCGAGAGGCGGTGCAATCGCGCATGGTAGCAGACGTGCCGCTTGGCGCGTTTCTGTCGGGCGGGGTCGATTCATCTAGCGTCGTCGCCTTGATGAGCGAGGCGAGCCCTCAGCCAGTCCGCACCTGCTCGATAGGTTTCGATGTCGAAGCGTTGGATGAGACCAGTTACGCCGAGATGATCGCAAAGCAATTCGGCACTTCGCACGAGGCACGCGTGGTGAGCCAGAATGATTTTGGAGACATCGACAGGCTCGCTGCCATGTTTGATGAGCCGTTTGCCGATGCTTCTGCTCTGCCAACATGGCGGGTGTGCCAATTGGCGCGCGAGAAGGTCACCGTGGCGCTTTCCGGAGATGGCGCAGACGAGGCATTCGCTGGTTACAGGCGACAGGTTTTCCATCAGGGTGAAGAGCGAGTGCGCTCGCTTCTGCCAGCAGGTTTACGGCAACCATTGTTCGGCGGGCTTGGCCGATTCTGGCCAAAGGCCGATTGGGCGCCGCGCCCCTTGAGGGCAAAGACCACTTTCCTCTCACTGGCTCAGAGTGGGGAGGAGGGCTACGCAAACGCCTTAAGCGTCACCACGCCTGACCTGCGCTCAAAGCTTTTTACGCCGAAATTTGCTTCGCACCTTGGCGGGTTTTGCGCCGAAGAAGAACTCATTGATCTGATGAAGAACGCGCCCGCGAGATCGGGGCTGGACCGCGCGCAGTATGCCGACCTTACATTCTGGCTGCCGGGCGACATCCTCACCAAGGTTGACCGCACAAGCATGGCGGTGAGCCTTGAAGCGCGTGAACCTTTGCTCGACCATCGCCTTGTGGAGTTCGCGGCCAAACTTCCTGAAAGTATGCGCGTGCGTTCGGGGACGGGTAAGTATCTGCTCAAGAAGTGTATGGAGCGCTATCTTCCGAGGGACGTCCTCTACCGGCCAAAACAAGGGTTTGTGACCCCTATCGCCAATTGGATGCGGGGGCCATTGGCCGGTGAAATCCGGGCGATCGCATCGCGTTCTTCGCTTGTACAGGCGGGGTGGGTCAATCCCGCTTTCGTGACGCAAATGGCCGATGCCCACATCGCCGGACGAAGCGATTATTCGCGCACCCTGTGGCAAATGTTGATGCTTGAAAAATCATTGAAGGCTATGGGCGCACAACCTTGATTATCCTCCGATTTTGCGGTCGGCTTTTAGTTAACTTGTGAAACAATATAACATTCGCGTGTCCCATTTTGTCACACTTGGGTTCAAGACTGTCCAAACTTGCGAAATATCTATTTGCAAAATTATGCAAAATCGGACTATTTTACATCCATCGCGGTTCAAAGAAGACTGCGAAAGCTGCTAAGACATGAGTCTGGCGGGTCGTGAAACAAGTCCGGAGAATGGTGCGATGGACAGTAGTGCGGGAAATCCTCTCCCCTATTCAGGCGAAGAGGATACTCTTGCCGAAAGTATTCTGAACAATTCCGTGCCCGGCGGATTGTTCGAACTCCGAGAGCTTGATGTCCTTTACGATGACCAATCGGCGGCCTTGTGGACTTTTATGCGTCCGGAAGGCAGGCCAAGTTTTACGCCTACCATGCTCAAAGACTTCGAGCGCTGGCAAGACCTCATCTCCGATGGCTTTGGCGAAGAGAAGGTTCCGCTTCGCTATCTCATCCTCGGCAGCCGATCGCAGGATGTGTTTTGCTTCGGCGGCGATCTTGAACTGTTTCAACATCTGATTCGCACCCGGGATCGCGCCGGTCTGGTCAAATATGGCCACCGGTGCTGTGCAATTCTGGAACGCAATGTCCGCTCACTCGATCTGCCGATGCTGACAATCGGGCTCGTGCAGGGCGCGGCTCTTGGCGGTGGTTTCGAAGCCCTGCTTTCGTTTGATTATATCATTGCCGAACGCCACGCGACGTTTGGCCTGCCTGAGATCATGTTTGGTCTCTATCCGGGTATGGGTGCCCATGTATTCCTCGCCCGAAAGCTGGGCACGGCAATGGCCGAGCGCATCATTTTGTCGAACAAGACCTACACCGCACAAGAATTGTACGACCTTGGTCTGGTCCATCAGATCGCAGAGCCGGGTGAGGGCGTGAGTGCGGTTCGCGAGTTCATCAGCAAATCGGAGCGTCGCCACTCTGGCCTAGCTGGGGCACACCAAGCGACCAAGATGGTCTGGCCGGTCAAACTCGACGAATTGAACGCAATTACCGAGCTTTGGGCCGATACCGCGCTCAAATTGTCAGAGCAGGATCTGAAGGTGATGAGCCGACTGGTAGCAGCGCAAGCGCGCCTCGCTGATCGGCTTGCCGCAGCATAATCGAGTTTAGTCAGACGCTCCGTCGCTTCCATGGCCAAGCGCCATGTATTCGTCGCTCTGCATCTCGTTAAGACGGCTCACTGTCCTTTCAAACTCGAAGCTGCCATCACCTGACTGGTAGAGTGCCTCGGGCTTGGTCGCAGCGGTCGCGAAAAGCTTCACGCGGTGTTCGTAAAGTGCATCAATCAGTGTCACAAAGCGCGCCGCTTCATTCCTGTTTTCAGGGCCCATCTGCGGGATCCCGACGATGATGACAGTGTGATACTCGCGTGCAATCGCGAGATAATCGGGCGCCCCGCGTGCGTCATGGCACAGGCGCTTAAAGCTGAAAACCGCGACACCTTTCAGAGATTTGGGGACGTGCATCGTCCGTTTCGAGCCAACTGCAAGCTCGCCCGAAGGGACGTTTTCTGCATCTTCAGGATCGAAATCGGTGAGCCGGAAGAACACCTCACGCACGCGCGCGGTCGCCTCGTCACCCAGGGGCGAATACCAGCTATTGAGCCCGCCTATCCGATCAAGCCGGTAGTCGGTCGGGCCGTCAAGCGTGAGCACATCAAGCTCGGCCTCTATCAAATCGATAAAGGGCAGGAAGTGTTCGCGGTTGAGCCCGTCTTTATAAAGCTCGCTCGGCGCACGGTTGGATGTAGTGACAATGGTGACGCCTTGCTCCATGATGAGCTGGGTAAAAAGCCGGCTCATTATCATCGCGTCGGCCGAATTGGTCACCACCATTTCGTCAAAAGCGAGCACTCTAACCCTGTCGGCAAGCTTTGCGGCAACGGGTGGAATGGGATCGCCTGCGTGCGTCTTGCGCGCCTCGCGCATTTCGGCGTGCACTTCTTGCATAAAGGCGTGGAAGTGCACGCGTCGTTTCTCGGCAATGCTCAGGCTTTCGTGGAACAGGTCCATCAACATGGACTTGCCGCGTCCCACTCCGCCCACCATGTACACACCTTCGGCGCGCGCAGGTTTGCTTGCGAAGAATTGCGCGAGAAGTCCGCCGGGTTTTTCGGCCTCCAGCTCTTTTTGCAGCCGGTCTAGCCGGGCCGCAGCGCGTCTTTGGTCGGGGTCTTCGCGAAGCTCGCCATTGGCAATAAGCTGTTCGTATCGCGCAAGGGTGCCCATTAAGATTGGCCGACGGCGCGGGTGCTCGAAAATTTGCGAACGATGCCCGAATGCGAGGCAACCACGTTGTCGCCTTGCACCACCTGCCCCCGTACAAAAACAAGCTTGCCAGTTTCGCGCACGATTTCGTTTACCGCATCAAGTGGTAGCGCAGGGTCACCACCGCCGACGAACTGCGTCGACAATTCCAGTGTGACCGATGGGCCTGCATCTCCGCCGCCGATCATATGCATGGTCGTGAACATCGATATGTCGATCAGCGACAGGCTGATCGCGCCGTGGATCATGCCCTGCAGGTTTTCGTGCCGCCGTTCGGGAAACATGCGCAGCCGCGCCTTACCATCGTCGTCGACACGGGTGATGAGATGGCCCATCACCGCGCCGTTGAAAATGGTTTTATCCTTGATGTTCCACTGCCTCCAACCGGGATTATCCGGGCAGGGGCCGTCGTCGAAATACTGTTCGCGCAGGGACATTGCAGCCAAATTTAGATGGCGCGTTCGGCCATCATCTTCTTGGTCTCAGCAATCGCCTTGGCTGGCGACAGGCCCTTGGGACACACATTCGCGCAGTTCATGATAGTGTGACAACGATAAAGGCGGAACGGGTCTTCGAGTTCGTTCAGGCGCTCACCCGTCATCTCGTCACGGCTATCCGCGAGCCAGCGGTACGCCTGAAGCAGGATAGCAGGGCCAAGAAACTTGTCCGAGTTCCACCAGTATGACGGGCACGAGGTCGAGCAGCAGGCGCACAAGATGCACTCGTAAAGACCGTCCAGCTTCTCACGCTCGGCCGGGCTTTGCAGACGTTCTTTGCCAGATGGCGTCGTGCTGACCGTTTGCAGCCAAGGCTTGATCGAGGCGTATTGCGCATAGAAGTGTGTGAAATCCGGCACGAGGTCCTTGATCACATCCATGTGCGGCAGAGGGGTGATACGAATCTCGCCCTTCAGATCCTCAATCGCTGTGGTGCAGGCAAGGCCGTTCTTGCCGTTCAAGTTCATCGAACACGACCCGCAAATCCCCTCGCGGCACGAGCGACGGAAGGTTAGAGTGGGGTCGATTTCGTTCTTGATCTTGAACAGTGCGTCCAGAACCATGGGACCGCATTCATCAAGGTCGATTTCGAACTTGTCATAGCGCGGGTTATCACCCGTGTCGGGATCGTAGCGGTAAATCTTGAACGATTTCACCCGTGAGCCACCTGAGGCTTTGTGAACCTTGCCGGTGCTTTTGATTTTTGAATTTTTCGGCAGCGTGAAAGTCGCCATAATCGCTTATCCCTATTTGCGTTTGGTCCTATCTAACGCCTTCGCGCGATGAGGCAAGAGAGCGGGTATTGCACACTTTGGGATGACCCTTGCCATTCGCTCAATTTGAGCCCGAAACCCACCGCCAACGGCGCTTGAATGTCGCAAGGAGCTCTATAATAACCTAAATGTTTCAGGTGTTTGTCGCCTAAAACCTAACGTGACAATTTTCGAGCGTTTTTTATTGGCGGGAACCAGGCGGCTTTGGTTGAGCTATAGCTGTCATGATAGATACAAGAAATGAAGGTGGAAGCGCGCCGCAAGGCGCGAGTGCACAGACGCCGACTAGCGCCGCGATTTTTGGCGCAAGCGGTGGCATTGGCGCAGCGTTGGTCCGCAGGCTCGAGCAATTGGGGTGCGCAAAGGTTTATGCTGGCTCGCGCTCTGGCAGAGGTGATTTCGGTGCCAATGCCATCCCGTTCCGCTTCGATCTTGAGCAAGAGGCCAGCATCGAAGAAGCGGCTGCGATGATGCGCGAGGCTCCGCCACAATGGGTTATCGTCGCGAGCGGTGTCCTGACACTTGAAGGCGGTTCTGGTCCAGAGCGCACATACAAGCGCCTCGATCCGGTTGTGATGGCCAAAGTGTTGTCGCTCAACACCATAGGGCCAGCTATTATCGCCAAACACATGATGCGCCTCATGCCAAGGGATGAAGCTTTTGCTTTTGCTGCGCTGAGTGCCCGTGTGGGTTCGATCGGCGATAACGGGCTGGGGGGCTGGCACTCCTACAGGGCCTCCAAGGCTGCGCTCAATATGCTGCTCAAAAACTTCGCGATCGAGATGGCGCGCACGCATCCACACGGCGTCATAGCAGGGCTACATCCCGGCACGGTCGACACCGCGCTCTCAAATCCCTTTCAAAAAGGTCTGCCCGATGGACAATTGACCCATGCCGATGAGGCGGCGGACAATCTTATTTCGGTTCTGGCTAATCTTACTCCGGACCAATCGGGACAAGTCTATGATTTTGCGGGAAAGTTGATCAAGCCCTAAGAGCCTCGCCCACCGGCAACTTGGCAAGAAGAACCAATTGCGCAACACTACTTCCCAAGATCTAGGGGAGAGGTTTGATGCGCTTTGGCGATTGGTACGATGCGAATGTCGTACCCAAGGTGATCGGCTGCGCTTGCGGGATGGGGCAAGTGATGAAACGCCGTGCGAAAGTCGTGCCGCTGGCAAAGGGCGATGTTTTCGAATTAGGTTGCGGCTGCGGCATCAATCAGGAGTTCTATGACGTTGCTGCGGTGACCAGCTACGCCGGTATTGATCCGCATGACGGGATGCTCGCGACCGCGAGAGAAGCTGTGGCAAAGAAGGGCTGGGCAGTCGAGATGCGCCAGGGGGTCGGCGAGGCCATCCCGTTTGGCGACAATTCGTTTGATACGGCGGTATGCACATTCACGCTTTGCTCGGTGCAGGAACCAGCGCGCGTACTGTCAGAAATGCGCAGGATTTTGCGTCCCGGGGGACAAGTGCTGTTTCTCGAGCATGGCCGCGCACCCGATGCAAATGTCGCCAAATGGCAAGACCGCATAGAGCCTGTCTGGAAGCATCTGGCGGGTGGATGCCACCTGACGCGGCCTATATCGGTCGCCTTTGCAAACGCTGGGTTCGAGGTCGATCAGCTGGGGAAGGGCTATATGCCCAAGACGCCCCGGTGGGCGATGTGGAATGAATGGGGGGCGGCCCGGAAAGTAGGCGAGTAATCTTCGCATCCACTTTCCGAGCCGACCACTAACTACTCACCGAAGGTGCGTTGCCACCAACCCCGTTTTTTGGGGCCGCTATCGTCTGAGTTGCCGTCTGAACTTGCTTCTTCAACCGCAGCGGGCGCGTCTTCTTTTGCCTCAGCCTTGGCCGGTGCTTCTGGTGCAGCGTCGGGTTCAGCAGCCGGAGCCTCAGTCTCAGCTTCGACCTTTTTCTTGCGCGGGGCGCGTTTGCGCTTGGGCTTCTCTTCTTTCGCCTCTTCGGTAGCGGCTTCGTCTGTTGCCGCCTCCTGTGTTGCGGCGTCTTTCGTGTCAGCCTTTTTCGCAGTCGCCCGTTTGCGCCTCGCTGGCTTTTCCTCGGCTGCATCCTCTGCGGGAGTTTCAGCCTCGATATCGGCCTTTTTCTTGCGCGGTGCACGCTTGCGTTTCGGTTTCTCTTCCTTGGCGGGCTTGGCGTCCGCCTCTGGCTCGGAAACAGCGTCCTCTTCTGCATCTGGCGCGGCTACTACCGCGACGTCTTCTTCGACTTTCGCGGCGACCTCTTCGAGAGCTTCGGCGCCCTCTTCGATTGCCTTTTCTTCGCTGTCGCCATCCTGCTTGCGGCGGCGACCTCGGCCACCACGGCGGCGACGGCGCTTGGGCTTGTCTTCTCCATCGCCGGTTTTGTCCGATGCACTCTCGTCCGAAGCATTCTCGTCTGCGTCAGTTTCTTCCGAGTCGTCGTCGCCCTCGCTCGAATTTTCGTCCTGACGCTTCTTGTTGCGGCCACGACCACCACGGCGGCGGCGGCGCTTCTTCCTGGGCTGATCGTCTTCATCGTCGAAGCCTTCTTCAGCTTCTATGTCATCGTCTTCTTCGTCATCGACGATGGGCTCGAACTTGGGCGCTTCGGCAGGGCGCGGGCCCATGCTCGACACGCTCATCTTGGCGCCTTCGTCCTCGCCTTCAGGCGAGACCTCGATGGTGACGCCGTAACGCTCTTCGATTTCGACGAGCTCGCCGCGCTTTTCGTTAAGCATGTAGATCGCAGCTTCCGTGCTAGCGGCAAGCTTGATTACGGTGCCTTTGCCTTTGGCAGCTTCGTCTTCGATCAGGCGAAGCGCGGAGAGGCCGGCGGAGGAGGCGGTGCGAACAAGGCCAGTGCCGTCGCAGTGCGGACACTCGCGCGTGGTCGCCTCAAGGACACCGGTGCGAAGACGCTGCCGGCTCATTTCCATCAGGCCAAAGCCCGAGATGCGGCCAACCTGAATGCGCGCGCGGTCGTTCTTGAGCGCTTCTTTCATCGCCTTTTCGACCTTACGAACGTTGGAGTTGTACTCCATGTCGATAAAGTCGATCACCACGAGGCCGGCCATATCGCGAAGGCGCAATTGCCGGGCGATTTCGCGCGCTGCCTCAAGGTTGGTATGGAGCGCCGTCTGCTCGATGCCATGCTCTTTGGTCGAACGGCCAGAGTTGATGTCGATCGAGACCAGTGCCTCGGTCGGGTTGATGATCAGGTAGCCGCCCGATTTTAGCTGGACCATCGGATCATACATCGCCCTCAGCTGATCTTCGGCACCATAACGTTGGAACAGCGGGACAGGGTCGGAATAGGCTTTCACCCGGCGTGCGTGGCTGGGCATGAGCATTTTCATAAATGCCTTTGCCGATTTGTAGCCTTCGGCCCCTTCGACGATCACTTCCTCGATCTCGCGATTGTAAATATCGCGGATCGCGCGCTTGATCAGGTCGCTATCCGAATGGATCAGCGCAGGCGCAGTCGAGGACAGCGTGTTCTGGCGAATACCGTCCCAAAGACGCGCGAGGTAATCGAAGTCGCGCTTGATCTCGGTCTTTGTCCGTGAAAGACCTGCCGTGCGCACGATCAGGCCCATGCTCTTGGGAAGACTGAGGCTGCTGACGACTTCTTTCAACCGTTTGCGGTCGCTCGATGAGTTGATCTTGCGACTGATCCCCCCGCCGTGGCTGCTGTTGGGCATGAGCACGGTGTAGCGGCCGGCAAGGCTCAGATAAGTGGTGAGGGCCGCGCCCTTGTTGCCGCGTTCTTCCTTGACGACTTGCACCAGCAGAACCTGGCGGCGCTGGATAACGTCCTGAATTTTGTATCGACGGCGAAGCGCCATACGCTTGGCGCGCACTTCGTCGACTTCCTTGGCACGGCTGCGGCCATTACCACTCTTCTTGCCGCGACCTTGACGGCGGCGACCGCGACCACGACGACCACGACGAGGCTTCGTGTCCTCACCGTCATCCGAGTTCTCTTCAGATTCTTCATCGTCGTCGCTGTCGTCATCATCGTCTTCGCCGTCGTCATCCGACGTACCGTCTTCGATGGTGGAGACTTTGTCTTTGTCGCTGGTGTCTATCTCTTCAAGACCGTCTTCGGCCAAATCTTCGGCCAGAGCCTCAGCGCTTTCGTCATCAGCATCATATTCATCGCCGGGGGTAAGGCCTTCTTCCTCTTCCTCAGCGCGAAGGCGTGCCTCTTCTTCGGCGGCTTCGGCCTCTTCAGCCAAGAGCGCTTCGCGGTCGCTTTGCGGGATCTGGTAATAATCCGGGTGGATTTCGTTGAAGGCGAGGAAGCCGTGGCGATTGCCGCCAAAATCGACAAAAGCTGCTTGAAGCGAGGGTTCGACCCGCGTGACTTTTGCTAGATAGATGTTCCCTTTGATCTGCTTGTGTTCAGCAGATTCAAAATCAAATTCCTCAATCCGGTTGCCTTTGAGCACCGCCACCCGGGTTTCTTCCGAGTGGCGCGCGTCGATTAGCATGCGCGTTGCCATTTAAATGTCTCCAAACGCCGAGATCCCGCGGCAGAAAAGCGCGGGAGGGGCGTGTATTGTTGGGGTATTGCGCGCGCGTTTTCAGCAGGGGGCCATGCCTCACTGGACCGGGCCTCTCGCTGTGCGCGCTCGTGGTAAGAACAGCGTCCGGCATGATTGCCAAACTGGACGCCATAAACGTGTCTGCTGTGAACGAGCTGCGGGTCTCTCCCGCGCTGCGACTCGCAAAAACAACAGCGTCAAAGCGCCTTGTGTAGTTTTGCGAGGAGAAGCGTCTCGTCACTGCATCAACCTGTGTGTAACCGGGAGCGGGGGTGAACCCCGAGTGCCCGGCTCTGCGAAAAAAGCGAAAACTGATCGAGCCTGCCTTAGCAGACAAACTCTTAGCGCTTTCATAAGCACAGCTAGCACCGTGGGAAGTTACCCGCAACACTATTGCGCTATCCATACGCAACATTCTAATCCTATGGGCACCATGAGTGTCCGAACTCTCCTCTTGATTGTTCTTGGATTACCCGCCCTTTTGCTCGGCGGGGCCAAAATCGTTGGTACGGATATTCCTGTGCCGCAGTGGGGCCGCGATTACGTGCTGCGTTTTGCCTTTCCGGTTGAAACGCCGGCGCTCGAACTGCCAGAGGTACAGGGGACATCTGACACATCACGGCCCCTGGTTGTTATCGATGCGGGGCATGGCGGACGCGATCCGGGCAAGGTGCAAACACGGGCCGATGGAAGTGAAGTTTACGAAAAAGACCTCGTTCTCGCTCTCAGCCTCGAATTGCGTGACGTTCTGCTGGAAAACGGCGGCATTCGTGTCGCATTGACCCGCGAAGATGATCGTATCATTCCGCTAGCCTATCGCCCTGAAATTGCCAGACGTTTGGGTGCAGACCTGTTTGTCTCCATACACATCGATTCCGCAGGTGAACGATCGGAGGTCTCTGGTGCGACAGTGTATACCCTGTCTAACGAAGCATCGAGCGAGGCAGCCGCACGTTTCGCAGAGCGGGAGAACGCCGCTGACAGCCTGAACGGCATAAGTGTTGAGACCGATAACAGCGCAGTCAGCGATATTCTGGTGGAGTTGAGTCAGGAACGCACGCAAGAGGATGCGCTTGAATTTGCTGACCTCATCCTTCGCGAGGGTGAGGGCAAGATTGACTTTCATCCCTTTGCCAAGCGATCAGCAGCGCTCGCGGTGCTGCGTGCGCCCGATGTCCCCGGTGTTTTGTTCGAAAGCGGATTTGTTACAAACCAGCGCGATCTTGCGCGGTTGATGACCGAGGATGGGAGGCGCGAATACGCCGAGGTCTTGGAGAGTGCTATCCGCGTCTATCTTGCAAGGCGCGCCGACACTGCGACTTCTCCCGGCAGCTAGTGCGGCATAGCCGCTAGCAATTCGCGCCAAACCCTTTTAAATCGAACCACAATGACCAACGAAGCCCCCTTTTCACAGACAACCGCTGACCCAAGCGACCTGTCTTTTCCCGCCTATGTCCGATACCGCGTGACCCGCGATCTTGGCGGCGCGAGTGCATGGTTTGCGGAAAAATGGCGCGCAAGTCTGCTGTTCAAGCTGATCGCCGGCGCAGTGGTTGCCGCGATGCTGATCTGGCTTGCATTGTGGCTTTGGCTGGCGAGTGACTTGCCAGAGGCAGAAAGCCTCGTTGAGTACCAAACCCCGCTCCCAACGGTAGTGCGCGGCGCGGATGGCGAGATTGTCCATTCCTACGCGCGCGAGCGTCGGGTTCAGCTGCAATATGCGGATTTTCCAGATCAGTTGGTTGAGGCATATCTGTCTGCTGAGGACAAGACCTTCTTCAGCCACGGCGGCGTCGATGTCACGGGTACGGCCAATGCGGTGTTCGACTATGCCATAAAATTCGGCTCGGGCGAGCGGGCCGTGGGTGGATCTACCATCACGCAGCAGCTGGCGAAGATCCTGCTTCTGGGGGACGAATATTCGATCAGCCGCAAGCTCAAAGAGATGATCCTTGCAAGCCGGATTGAGGGTGTTCTTGAAAAAGAGGAAATTCTTGAGCTTTACCTAAACGAAATTCCGCTGGGCCGTCGCTCTTTCGGTGTTCAGGCCGCAGCGCGCGCTTATTTCGACAAGGATGTGGGTGAACTTGATCTTCACGAAGTCGCCTTTCTTGCGATCCTTCCCAAGGCGCCGGAGAGGTATGGGCGCGCGGGACAGGAAGAGGCGGCTTTGGCGCGGCGCGATTTTGTGCTCTCGCAGATGGAAGACAACGGCTTTATCACCGAAGCCGAACGGGCCGCCGCCGCCGCTCAACCGTTGGGCCTCGTTCAGCAGCGTTCGCGGCGCAGCGCGGATGCCGGATACTTCCTCGAAGAAGTGCGCCGACAGCTGATCGAGGATTTTGGCGAGACCGCAGAAGACGGTGACAACAGCGTTTATGCAGGCGGCCTGTGGGTGCGCACCTCGCTAGATGTTGCAATGCAGGATGCAGCTCGTGAGAGCCTTCGCCGCGGCCTCGTGCGCTATCACGGTCGCAGAGCCTGGGCTGGGCCGATCGCGACAATCAGTTTTGACGATGGTCCGTGGGCAAGCCAGCTTGCAAGCTCGTTTCTTTCAGTGAATTATGAAGATTGGCGGGTCGGTGTTGTGACCGCCCGCACCGGGTCGTCTGCAACCATCGGTTTTACCAAGGGTGATGAGGCCCCGCTCACCAATTTGCCGAACGCATTGAAAGCGGGCGATGTGATCGCTGTGAGCCCGTCGGGTAATGGCTACCGCGTCGAAACCATTCCAGAGGCACAGGGCGGTCTTGTCGTGCAAAATGCGCAGACTGGCCGCGTTCTCGCGATGCAAGGCGGATTCGATCATCGCCTCACCGACTTTAACCGCGCGACGCAGGCCTATCGTCAGCCCGGTTCGACGATCAAGCCGTTCGTCTATGCGACCGGGCTCGACAACGGCATGACCCCGTCAACCCAGATCGATAACACGCGATACTGTTATTATCAGGGGCGGCAGCTGGGAGAGAAATGTATTCGCGGCGGGCGCGCGGGACAATTCCCGATGCGCTATGGGCTGGAGCAGTCGCAGAATATCATGACGGTGCAGATCGGTATGCAGGCGGGCATGAACAACGTCGTCGATATGATTAAGACGATGGACATCAGCGATGATGCAGATCCTTATGCGGCGACTTCACTCGGCTCGGAGGAAACGACGGTTTCGCGTCTCGTTGCTGCCTATGGAGCGATTGCCAATCACGGGCGGCTGAACACGCCGACGGTTATCGACTATGTGCAGGATCGCAACGGCAAGGTTATCTGGCGCGCCGACCGGCGGCCATGCAACGGGTGCAATCTTGCTGAGTATGATGGATCACCCATGCCGCGCTTTGGCATCAAGGGTCGTCAAGCGATGGATGCGCGCACCGCGTTTCAGATAATGCACATGCTCGAAGGTGTCGTGACCCGCGGAACGGCGACCACTCTGAATGACCTCGGCCTGCCGCTGTTCGGCAAAACCGGCACCACGAGCGGGCCCAAGGACGTGTGGTTCGTGGGCGGCACGCAGCGCATTATTGCCGGTGCCTATATGGGCTTTGACACGCCGCGCAATATGGGCGGCTATGCCTATGGCGGGACGATTGTTGCGCCGATTATCAAAGACCTGATCAAGGCATCGCGTGGCAAATGGTCCGAACTCCCGGCGATCGCGCCAGAGGGTATCCGCATGGTTCGTGTCGATCGCCGCACGGGTAAGCGTGTGCTTGATGGATGGCCCACGGGCGACCCGCGCTCTGATATCATCTGGGAAGCGTTCAAGCCTGATACCGTGCCCGAACGCTCCACAAGGCAGGACGAAATTGCTGCCAAGCGCGACGAGATTCTCGAGCTCATAAGGACTAGCCGCGAGGGGCCTCGAACAAGGAACGAGGGAGAACCTGCAAACTTCGCCGAAGACCAGGGAGGCATTTACTGATGCGAGCATTCAAGTGGGCTATTGGTTTTGGCGTGGCTGCGGTGATGCTGGCCGCTCCCGCCCGCGCTGACCTTCCTGTAGGGGCAGACGCTCCGTCCTTCACCACCAGCGCGGCGCTGGCGGGCAAGCAGATGGGCTTCTCGCTAAACGTTGCCCTGCGCCGTGGTCCGGTCGTGCTCTATTTCTATCCCAAGGCTTTCACCTCTGGCTGCACGCTTGAGGCAAACGCTTTTGCCGAGGCCATGCCCGATTTTCGCGAGGCGGGCGCGAGCGTTGTTGGCATGTCGAACGATGATATCGAGACGCTCAAACGCTTTAGCAAAGAGGAATGTCGCGACGCCTTTCCTGTTGGCATCGCCAACTCTGATCTGATCGAAGAATATGACGTGGCATTGGGAGCCTCGGGCCTTGCCAGTCGCACCTCCTACGTCATTGCACAGGACGGCAAGATCGCAATGGTCCATTCTGACAGCGATTATCGCAGCCACGTGACCAAGACCCTTGCAGCAGTCCGCGCGCTCTCCAAATAATCCACTTTACTTTACAAGTGCGGCCCCGGCGTTCATCGGGGCGGCTCAGATTTGCCTTTAGGAATTGACTATGCGGGCCGAGGCCCAAGCCAATATTGACCGGATCGAAGCAGCGCTCGATCTTGTGCGCCAATCGCTCGATTGGGAGCGCGCTTTGCGGCGTCTTGATGAACTCAATGCGAGAGTTCAGGACCCGAACCTGTGGGATGATCCCAAGGAAGCGCAGAAGGTGAGCCGCGAGCAAAAGCTGCTCGAAAGTGCGGTCGACACTGTCAATCAGATCACCGCCGAGATGGGCGATGCGGTCGAGTTCATCGAAATGGGCGAGGCAGAGGGCGAAGAGAGCATCGTCAATGACGGTCTTGCCAGCCTGGAAAAGCTCGCCGAGCGGGCCGATGCAGATAAGGTGCAAGCACTCCTTTCGGGTGAGGCCGACGCCAACGACACCTACATCGAAATTCACGCAGGCGCAGGCGGCACGGAAAGCCAGGACTGGGCCGAAATGCTTTTCCGCATGTATGGCCGCTGGGCCGAGCGGCGCGGGTTCAAGGTCGAGACGGTAGAATACCAGGCGGGCGATCAGGCGGGCATCAAGTCGGCAACGCTGCTCGTCAAAGGCGAAAACGCTTATGGCTATGCCAAGACGGAAAGCGGGGTCCACCGTCTTGTCCGCATCAGCCCCTATGACAGCGCAGCCAAACGCCACACTTCGTTCTCATCCGTCTGGGTTTACCCAGTGATCGACGATGATATCGACATCGAGATCAACCCCGCCGATCTCAAAGTGGACACCTACCGCGCGAGCGGAGCAGGCGGGCAGCACGTCAACACGACCGATTCAGCTGTTCGGATCACTCACCAACCGACCGGCATTGTCGTGGCCAGCCAAAACGACCGCTCGCAGCACAAGAACCGCGCGACCGCGATGAACATGCTCAAAGCACGGCTGTTCGAACGCGAAATGCAAGAGCGCGAAGCGGCGGCCTCGGGCGAATATCAGGAAAAGAGCGAAATTGGCTGGGGTCACCAGATCCGCTCCTACGTTTTGCAGCCCTATCAGATGGTCAAAGACCTTCGCACAGGATTCACCAGCTCCTCTCCTGACAAGGTGCTTGATGGTGAGATTGACGGCTATATCTCCGCCGCGCTTGCCCAGCGCGTGACCGGCGAAAAAGTTGATGTTGAAGATGTCGAGTGATGCATAATCGGATCGCTTCGATCCAACTGGCATTCGCAGGGCTTTTGCTTGCAGGATGCGATGCGCTGGCGCCTATGCCCGACCGGCCTGAAAGCGTCGCCGAATTTCCGGCAGCCGACCGCACCGTAACCGAACTCTCATCGCAAGAGGCCGATCCCTTCCCGGACGAGGATGAACGCGAAGAGCGCGGCGAAGCGCAAACGGTTATAGAGTTAGCGGATATTGCAGCCGGAATGACCGTTGCCGATATCGGTGCAGGGGAAGGGTACTATACGGTCCGCCTTGGCACGCGCGTTGGCGAGGATGGCCGCGTGCTCGCGCAAGATATCGACCGCGACGCTTTGGAGCGTTTGGGCCGGCGCGTAGAGCGAGAGCGGCTTGAGAATATTTCAATCAAGCTTGGCAGGACCGACGATCCGCAACTTCCCGTGGACAGTTTCGACCGCATTTTTCTCGTCCATGTCTACAGTGAAGTGACCGAACCTTATGCGTTTATGTGGCGCATGTGGCCGGCGCTTTCGCGAGGGGGTCAGGTCATCATCGTCGAGTATGACAGGCCGATCAATACAGGTGGCATCCCGCCTCAGCTGCTGTTCTGCGAGATGGAGGCGGTGGGATACAAGCTTACCGAATTTGTCGAACGTCCCGATCTTGAAAGCTACTTTGCTCGGTTTGAACGCGGGGAAACGCGTGTCGAGCCGCAAGAGATCGAGGCATGCACCAATCGGTGAGTGCAGAAGCGCGCCCATTTGTCCACGAGGTGCAGAGCGCGGCCTTTTCATCGCCCAGACGCAATGCTAGGCGCGCATCACCTAATTAAATAATCAAACGGAGTGTCGCCCGGGTGTCTGAATATCCAACCAGCTTTGATCGTGAAGATTTGCTCAAATGCTCGCGCGGGGAACTGTTTGGTCCCGGCAATGCGCAATTGCCAGCGCCGCCTATGCTGATGATGGACCGGATTACCGATATTTCGGGCGATGGAGGGGAGCATGGCAAGGGCCATGTCGTCGCAGAATACGATATCAATCCGGATCTGTGGTTTTTTGACTGCCACTTTCCCGGCAATCCGATCATGCCAGGTTGTCTGGGGCTCGATGGCTTGTGGCAGCTGACCGGGTTCAATTTGGGCTGGCGTGGTTGGAAGGGGCGCGGCTATGCGCTCGGCGTAGGCGAGGTTAAGCTTACCGGAATGGTGCGGCCTGATCGCAAGATGCTCAAATATTACGTGAATTTCACTAAGGCTGTGCAAACCCGCCGCCTCACAATGGGCGTTGCCGATGGCGTGGTCGAAGCCGATGGCGAAGTCATCTATCAAGTAAAAGACATGAAAGTCGCGCTTTCCGAGGCTTAAGGCCGGATAGCAGCAGCAAGGGGATCAAATGCGCCGCATAGTGATAACGGGACTGGGGATCGTATCCTCAATCGGAAACAATGCCGAAGAGGTGACCGCTTCATTGATAGCCGGAAAATCCGGCATTTCGTTCAACGAGGACATGGCCGAACACGGCTTCCGCTCGCAGGTCGCGGGCGCGATCAATCTGGATGTCAAGGAAGCGATCGACAAGCGCACACTCCGTTTTATGGGGCCGGGTGCTGCCTATGCCTACCTCGCGATGGAACAAGCAATTGCCGACGCTGGTCTAGAGGAAAAAGACGTTATCAACCCGATGACCGGGGTGATTGCAGGCTCCGGCGGGCCCTCAACCTCCGCAATGTTTGCAGCACACCAGACCGTGCTCAAAAGCGGCGCCACCAAGCGTATCGGCCCGCTCGCTGTGCCAAAAACCATGTCTTCGACCGTGAGCGCGAACCTTGCGACCGCGTACCAGATCAAGGGCATGAACTTCTCGATCACATCGGCGTGTTCGACTTCACTCCACTGTATCGGCATGGCTGCGCAGCAGATCGCGCTTGGCGTTCAGGACGTAATGTTCGGCGGCGGCGGCGAAGAGCTCGATTGGACGCTGTCGTGCCTGTTCGATGCGATGGGTGCGATGTCGAGCAAATATAATGACACACCCGAACGTGCGAGCCGTGCTTTTGACGCAGACCGCGATGGTTTTGTCATTGGCGGCGGCGGTGCGATGCTGGTTCTGGAAAGCCTCGAACATGCTCAGGCGCGGGGTGCGAAAATCTATGCCGAGGTCACCGGTTTTTGTGCAACCTCTGACGGCGCAGACATGGTCGCGCCATCGGGCGAGGGCGGTGAGCGGGCTATGGCCGGCGCATTGAAGACCTTGCCAGAGGGCCGCAAGGTTTCTTACATCAATGCCCACGGCACCTCGACACCGGTTGGCGATGTTGGCGAAATCGAAGCCGTCCGACGCGTGTTCGGTGAAGGCTCAACGCCTCCTGTAAGCTCGACCAAGTCGATGACCGGGCACAGCCAAGGCGCCACCGGTGCGCAGGAAGCGGTCTATTGCCTGCTCGCGCTCGAAAACGATTTCATCATCCCGTCGATCAACGTCGAAAATCTCGATCCGGCCCTGAAACCAGAAGAAATTGCCACCGAACTGGTAGAGAATGCCGGGCTCGACACGGTGATGACCAACAGCTTCGGCTTTGGCGGCACCAATGGTTCGATGCTGATGAGCAAATTTCAGGGCTAAAACCAAATGGAGATCCGGCGCAGCGACCTTTCCGAAGCTGAAGTTATTGCGCTAATCGAATTGCATGGGCGCGAGATGGATGCCGGCTCACCACCGGGCACTTGCCATTTCCTCGACCTGTCGGGGCTGAAAGTGCCTGATGTTGAGCTTTATGCCGCTTGGGACGGTGACAGATTGCTCTCAATCGGTGCGCTCAAAATGCATGAAGGCTTTGGAGAGATCAAGTCCATGCGCGCCCACCCGGATGCGCGCGGCACGGGGGCGGGCAAGGCGATGTTGGCCCATCTGGTGGACCGTGCGCGCGAATTGGGTTTTTCGCAGGTGAAGCTTGAAACGGGCAAGGGGCCGGTTTTTGAGGCGGCCCTTGGCCTTTACCGAAGTTTTGGCTTTGCGCCTTGCGGTGCCTTTGCGAACTACGACCCGGGCGACTTTAACAAGCTTTATTCGCTTGAACTGAAGTGACCTACAAGCCTCCCTCGCTCTTCCTGTTTTTGAGGGAGGTGCCGCATATACCGTTTATCTGGGCCTCACGGTGGCGCGAGGCACGCGCTGTGGAGGTTTTGGTCGATCCAGAGGATGACCCGCCGCCAATCATCGTTGTGCCCGGTCTTATGTCGCGCGATATTTCGACCACCTTGCTTCGACGCACGCTAAAGCAATCTGGTTTTCCCACCTACGCTTCCAAAATGGGCTTCATGCGCGGGGTCACGCGCAAACGCATGAAAAAGGCTGAGAAGCGCTTGCGCAAAATCTCGAAACGGCATGGAAGGCCCGTTATTCTGGTGGGTTGGAGCCTTGGCGGGCTTTATGCCCGAGTCCTTGCACAGCGTCACCCCAAGCGCGTTGCCATGGTGGTGACTTTGGGCTCGCCATTTTCGGGAAGTCGCAAGGCTAACAACGCCTGGCGGGTGTACGAATATCTCA
This sequence comes from Qipengyuania sp. S6317L1, assembly GCF_023015615.1. GTDB lineage: Bacteria > Pseudomonadota > Alphaproteobacteria > Sphingomonadales > Sphingomonadaceae > Erythrobacter. The sequence goes on from NZ_JALKAJ010000003.1 coordinate 225,795, forward strand.
ACAAGCACACGGTCGATTCGCCACCTGTCAAAGACGACGCGAGCCTTAAGCCGCCTGTCCATACGGTTGCGATCTGGTCGAAGCGCGATGGCATTATCGCGCCGTCAAGTGCGCGAGGTCAGCCGAACGAACGCGATATCGCGATCGAGATGAAGGCGCGGCACATGACCTTTGGGGCAGGGCGCCGCGAGGCCGCGGAGATCGCCTCTATTGTGAAGGACGAATTTGAAAAGGCGCAGAAAGCGGCTTCAACCGCCGACGAGGGCGGTTAGGACCTGATCGGGCGGTCTGTGCCCGTCGGCCCAGAAACGGATGTTGGCGATCACCTTTTCGCCCGATGCCTCGCGACCCTCGACGGTGGCGCTGCCGATATGGGGAAGTGTCATCACGTTGGGGTGCCGGATGAGGCGCGGATCGACCAGAGGTTCGTTCGGATAGACATCTAGGCCAGCACCAGCGAGGTGTCCGGATTGCAGAGCCGCAATAAGCGCCTCTTGGTCGATGATTTCCCCTCGCGCGGTGTTAACAATGCATGAGCCGGGCTTCATCATCCCGATACGCCTTGCATCGATTAGTCCGCGCGTTTCCTCGGTCAAAGGACAGTGCAGGGTGAGAATATCAGCCTCGGCCACGAGCGCATCGACAGTATCGACAAAGCGCGCGCTGAGCATTTTTTCCATTGCTTCGGGCAGTTGGCGCCTTCCGTAATAGGCGATATCCATGCCGAAAGCGCGGGCGCGGTGGGCGACCGCCTGTCCGATCCGGCCCATGCCGATGATGCCCAGGACCTTCCCACCGATCTTGCGTCCCAGCATCCCTGTGGGCGCCCATCCTGTCCATTTGCCGCCGCGAATTAACTCAACGCCTTCCCGGATGCGGCGGGGCACACCGATGATGCCAGCCATCGTCAGATCGGCGGTGTCATCGGTAAAAACGCCGGAGGTGTTGGTGACGATAATCTTACGCTTGGCGGCTGCTTTTAGGTCGATATGCTCAGTGCCTGCGCCAAAATTGGCGATCAGGCGCAGCCTTTCGCCTGCGTTTTCGATCATGTCTGCGTCAATCCGGTCCGTGACCGTGGGGACCAGCACATCGCAGCTCGCCATCGCCTCTGCCAACTGCTCCCGCGTCAATGGCTGATCGGTCTCGTTCAAAACCGTGTCGTAAAGCTCGCTCATTCGCGCTTCGACCGAGGGCGCCAAGTGGCGTGTGATGACGACTTTGGGTCTGCCAGAGGCAAAGTGCGGAGGGCTTATATGATCGGACATTACACCAAAAGCGCTACTGGTATTGGCCCATGAACGTCAAGCTGGCTTTCCCGGAATGAGACGGGCAAACGAGGCTTTACATTTGTTCATCTTGAAAAGTTGAGATCGTCTTGGTTACTACCCCCTCTATGAAGCAACCTCGCGCCATTTTATTTGCCGTCATGGCCATCACGCTGTTCGTTGGCACACTTCCCTCTCCCGCGTTCGCACAGGACCGCGAGGTGCCCTATTGGGCGACACTGCGGTTTGACACCGTGAACATGCGCAAGGGGCCCAGCCAGGACTATCCGATCGACTGGGTGTACAAGCGCAAGGGTCTTCCGGTGAAGGTGGTGCGGCTTCGCGAAGGGTGGCGATTGGTGCAGGATCCGGATGGCACGCAAGGATGGATCGCCGCAAGCCAGTTGAGCCCGAAGCTGGGCGCTCTTGTGGTTGGTGAGGGCAACGTCCCAATTCGCGAAGACGCTTCCAATACCGCCGCTTTACGCTGGCACGCAGAGCCCGGCGTGGTCGGCGAGCTTATGCGATGCCGCGAGAATTTCTGCGAAATCGATGTCAGCGGTCGCAGCGGATGGATCGCCGCAGAACGGCTTTGGGGCGTTAGCGAAATGTGAGGTGAAGAGCCCCTGCGCGGATCGCAGGAGCTCTCCTGAAGATTAAGCCAGTTCGACTGCCACTGCTGTCGCCTCACCGCCGCCGATGCAAAGGCTGGCGATGCCGCGCTTCTTGCCTTGTGATTTAAGCGCGTTGATCAGTGTGACGATGATCCTCGTGCCAGACGCGCCGATCGGGTGGCCCAGAGCGGTTGCGCCGCCGTTCACATTGATCTTGGCATGGTCGATGCCGATATCGCGCATTGCGAACATGGCGACGCAGGCAAAAGCCTCGTTCACTTCCCAAAGATCGACATCATCGACTGACCAGCCTGCATTGGCGAGGACCTTTTCAATCGCGCCAACCGGGGCGACGGTGAAGTCCTTTGGCTCGCGCGCGTGTGCGGCAAGGGCGATGATCTTGGCGACGGGTGACTGACCATTTTCCTTCGCCACACTTTCGCGGGTGAGAACCACAGCCGCGGCGCCGTCTGAAATGGAGCTTGAAGTCGCAGCGGTGATCGTGCCGTCTTTTGCGAACGCCGCACGAAGGGTCGGGATCTTGTCCGGGCGGCCCTTGCCGGGTTGTTCGTCGGTGTCGACGGTCACATCGCCCTTACGCGTTTTGAAGGTTACGGGAACGACTTCGTCCGCAAACGCCCCGCTTTCGATCGCGGCGTTGGCGCGTGAAAGCGATTCAATCGAATAAGCGTCCTGCTCCTCACGGGTCAGCTGGTATTCGTCGGCCGTGTCCTGCGCAAAAGTGCCCATCGCGCGGCCTTCCTCATAGGCATCTTCGAGCCCGTCGAGGAACATGTGGTCATAGGTGGTGTCATGGCCAATACGCGCGCCAGAGCGGTGCTTTTTAAGAAGGTATGGCGCGTTGGTCATGCTTTCCATCCCGCCTGCGACCACATAGTCAACGGTTCCGCTGGCGAGCGCTTCTGCGCCCATGATGACGGTCTGCATGCCCGAGCCGCATACCTTGTTGACTGTGGTGGCCTGAACGGATTTGGGCAGACCTGCTTTCAAAGCGGCTTGGCGTGCTGGCGCCTGACCTAGCCCTGCCGGAAGCACGCAGCCCATATAGGCGCGGTCGAATTTGTCGCCTGACACGCCCGAACGTTCTACCGCTGCCTTGACTGCAGTTGCGCCAAGTTCGGTTGCCGAGACATCGGACAATGCCCCTTGCATTCCGCCCATCGGTGTACGGGCATAAGACAGGATGACGATCGGGTCAGAAGCAGCAAATTGCGACATGGTCTAAATCCTTCAGGAAGGGGTCAATATTCTCGTGTGCACGTAGGAGGGGAGTCGCTGAAACGCAACGACTAGAGCCATCAGTTTCTGGTGCGGGCCAGATGGCGAAGCGTCCTGCCGGTCATAAATCTTGCGCGCGCCGGTGACTTCGCGCAAGGTGCGTCTCAAATCAAAACGATAATTAGGAGAGGGTCCAACATGGCCGATGATCTACGCGAACAGCAAGAAGCGATCCTGAAGCTGCAACGTGACGCCTTTACCGCGTCGCGGCCTGAAAGCATGGCCTTGCGCAAGGACCGGATCAAACGGACCATGGCACTTTTGAAGGACCATGCAGAAAGTTTGTGCAAGGCGATGGCAGCCGATTTTGGCAATCGTTCGATGGATCAGTCGATGATCACCGACATTGGTGCGACCGTGGGGGCTGGTAAACATGCCCTCAAGAACATGGACAAATGGGCAAAAACCGAAAAGCGCCCGGTCCAGTTTCCTCTTGGGCTTTTGGGTGCAAAGGCTGAACTTCGCTACGAACCCAAAGGTGTCATCGGTATTTTGAGCCCGTGGAACTTCCCGGTGCAACTTGCCTTTGGACCGCTGATGCAAGTCTTTGCAGCCGGCAACCGGGCGATGATCAAGCCTAGCGAATTTACCGAGCGTACCAGCATGCTCATGGCCGAACTCGTCGAGGAATACTTCACAAAGGACGAACTCGCTGTGGTGACTGGCGGGCCGGAGGTGGCGGCTGCCTTTTCTTCACTTCCGTTCGATCATCTGGTTTTTACCGGTTCGACCGCGACCGGACGCCGGGTGATGGAGGCGGCCTCTGCCAATCTTGTGCCCGTAACACTGGAACTGGGCGGCAAGTCGCCTGTGATCATGGGTAAGAGCGCCGATTTTGCGAAAGCGGGTGAGCGCATTGCCTTGGGCAAGATGATGAACGCAGGGCAGATATGCCTAGCGCCAGATTACATGTACGTCCCGCAAGAGAGCGAGGACGAGGCGATTGCGGGCGTGGTTCAGGGTGCAACCAGTATGTATCCGACCGTGCTTCAGAACGATGACTACGCCTCAATCGTTTCTGACCGGCATTTTGAACGGCTGCAGAGCCTCGTCGAAGATGCGCGCGGCAAGGGAGCCGAGGTCATTGAGGTGAACCCTGCGGGCGAGGACTTCAGCAATGCCAACCAGCGCAAGATGCCGTTGACGATTCTCAAGAATGTAAACGACGAAATGCAAGCGATGCAGGAGGAAATCTTTGGCCCTGTCCTGCCGGTTAAAACCTATCGCGCGGTCGATGAAGCAATTGACTATGTGAACGAAAACGATCGTCCGCTTGGCCTTTATTACTTTGGCGAAAGCAAGGCAGAGCAGGAGCGCGTGCTCACCCGCACGATCTCAGGCGGGGTGACGACCAATGATGTGCTTTTCCACATCTCGATCGAGGACCTGCCGTTTGGCGGTGTCGGGCCATCGGGCATGGGCAGCTATCACGCGATTGAGGGCTTTAAGGAATTCAGCCACGCTCGCAGTGTCTATCATCAGCCTAAGATCGACATTGCCAAGCTTGGAGGGTTCAAGCCGCCATACGGGAAAGCCACGCAAAAGGCGGTTGGCAACATGATCAAGTGACCGTGTCCTGCAGGTGACCCTTCTGGTGCGTTGATAGTGGCGCGATTGAGGGGCGCGGCCTCTAGGTCTTTTCCCGATTGACAAGAGCCATTGTTCGTCGTTCGATTTTCTGCACGCATTATGCTGCGATTTACGCGTGACTTACCCTTGCGCAGCGAGCGGCTCATGCGTAAGTGGCCCACAACTGGGATATGAACTACATGGAAATCGGTATGATCGACCAATCCGTCGACCTCGGACAGTATTTGCCGATACTGCTCTTCATTGGCGTGGCCCTCGGGCTTTCGGTGCTTTTTGTCTTTTTGCCGATGGGTGTCTCTCGCTTGACGGGGGCGCATAATCCCGACGCTGAAAAACTGTCAGAATACGAGTGCGGCTTTCCTGCATTTGAAGATTCGCGCAGTCAGTTTGACGTCCAATTCTATCTGGTCGCGATCAGCTTTATCATTTTTGATCTCGAGGCTGCTTTCCTCTTTCCCTGGGCGGTGAGCCTTGGTCAAACGGGCTGGATCGGGTGGATCGGGATGATGACCTTCCTCACCATCCTTGCAATTGGGCTTGCGTATGAGTGGAAAAAGGGAGCCCTCGATTGGCAATAGGGTACAGGCCCTGAGGAATCTTAGATGAATACGATCACACCCCCCAAATCTCTCGCTGACGTAAGCGCACTCGAAACCGCGAAGGCGGGAGAGGTGCGTGCACCTGATCAGGATTATTTCCGCGCGTTGCAATCCGAGGTGAACGACAAGGGCTTTCTGGTCACCTCGACCGAGGACCTGTTTCAATGGGCTCGTACGGGCTCGCTCTGGTGGATGACGTTTGGCCTGGCGTGCTGTGCGGTCGAGATGATCCACGTGAACATGCCGCGCTACGATATGGAGCGTTTTGGCGCTGCGCCTCGTGCATCACCGCGTCAATCGGACGTGATGATTGTTGCAGGGACGCTGTGCAACAAGATGGCTCCGGCTCTGCGCAAGGTTTACGACCAGATGTCTGATCCAAAATATGTGATTAGCATGGGGTCGTGCGCCAATGGTGGCGGCTATTATCACTATTCCTACAGCGTGGTTCGCGGCTGTGACCGGATTGTGCCGGTCGACATCTACGTGCCCGGCTGCCCTCCGACGGCAGAGGCGCTGCTTTATGGTGTAATGCAATTGCAGCGCAAAATTCGCCGTGTCGGCACGATTGAGCGCTAGGAGCTAGGCCTGTGACAGTTCTCCACTCCGCCCCCAAATTCGCGTCGAACGACGGTGTCTTGGACGACCTCGCTGGCTCACTCAGCGTGTGGCTTGTATCCACATCTGAAGAGCACGGTGAAATCATCTTGACGGCCAAGCGCGAGGAAGTTGGGACGGTGCTTAAGTCCTTGAAAGAGGATCACGAGTATCAGCAACTTATGGAAATTGCGGGCGCTGACTATCCGGATCGCGCTGAGCGGTTTGAAGTCGTCTACATGCTCCTGTCGCTGACAAAGAACCACCGCGTCATGGTGAAGTGTTCGACTGACGCGGACACGCCGGTGCCCACCGTGACGACGCTGTGGCCCAATGCAGGATGGCTCGAGCGCGAGGTGTTCGATCTTTACGGCGTGGTGTTCGAGGGCAACCAGGACCTTCGTCGTATCCTTACCGATTACGGCTTTGAAGGGCACCCGTTCCGCAAGGACTTCCCGATGACCGGCTACACCGAGCTGCGTTATTCCGAGGAGGAAAAGCGCGTCGTGTCCGAGCCGGTTGAGCTGCCGCAGGATATGCGCACATTTGATTTCCTCTCGCCATGGGAGGGCGCGGACTATGTGCTGCCCGGTGACGAAAAGGCTGAGGGCGCGCCGAATGTGGATAAACCTAAAGTGACCGAGAAGCCTGCTGATACGGGCGCCGGTGCTAAGGCAGAAGAGAATGCGGAGGAGGGCACAGGCGCCGTTCCCCCTGATATGATCGAGATTGAAATCGAAAATGAGGAGGACGGTAAATGAGCGTCCAAATCGAAGAATCGCCCACCAATGACGGCGAAGTTATCAAGAATTACACGCTGAACTTCGGGCCCCAGCACCCTGCGGCGCACGGCGTTTTGCGCATGGTGATGGAGCTTGATGGCGAAGTGGTTGAGCGGGTGGACCCTCACGTGGGCCTGCTCCACCGCGGCACCGAAAAGCTGATCGAGCAGAAGACCTATCTGCAGGCGTTGCCGTATTTTGACCGCCTCGATTACTGTTCGCCGCTGTGTCAGGAGCACTCTTACGTGCTCGCGATTGAGAAGCTTTTGAACATCGAAGTTCCAGAGCGTGCACAATACCTGCGCGTGCTGTTTGCCGAGCTTACCCGCATCTGTAACCACATGCTCAACATCGGCGCGCACGTGATGGATGTGGGGGCGATGACGCCCAACCTTTGGGTATTTGAACTGCGCGAAGACTGCCTCAACTTCTTTGAGCGGGCCTCTGGTGCGCGTATGCACTCGGCGTGGTTCCGTCCGGGCGGTGTGCATCAGGATGTGCCTGAGAAGCTGCTCGTTGATATTGGCGATTGGCTCGACAACCGCTTCTTCCAATTGTTCGACGACGCGATGAGCCTCGTGATGGACAACCGCATTTTCAAACAGCGCAATGTCGATATCGCCATTGTGGGCCGCGATGATGCGATAGCCTGGGGTTTCTCCGGTCCGATGATCCGGGCGGCGGGCATTCCATGGGACCTGCGCAAATCGCAGCCTTACGATGTTTACGACCGGATGGAGTTCGATATTCCCGTCGGCACCAATTCCGACTGCTATGACCGCTTTATGGTGCGCGTGAAGGAAGTTCGCGAGAGCGCCAAGATCATCAAGCAGTGTCTGCGCGATATGCCGCAAGGCCCGATTGCGAGCACCGATGGCAAGGTCTCACCGCCCAAGCGCGGCGAGATGAAGCAGTCGATGGAAAGCTTGATCCACCACTTCAAGCTCTACACCGAAGGTTTCCACGTGCCAGCGGGCGAAGTTTACGTTGCAACCGAAAGCCCCAAGGGTGAGTTCGGCGTCTACCTCGTCAGCGATGGGACGAACAAACCCTACCGCTGCAAAATCCGACCGACCGCTTTCTCGCACCTTCAAGCCATGGAAATGATGACCAAAGGCCACATGCTGGCCGATGCGACCGCGATCCTTGGCGCGATTGATGTCGTTTTTGGAGAGTGTGACCGCTAATGGCTGACCGTACACCCGCACCCGATACCCCTGAACTGCGCGCGCGTTGGGGCTCTTTTGAGTGGTCGAAAGAGAATAAGAAAAAGGCCGATTACCACATCGCCAAATACCCCGAGGGCCGGGCGAAGTCGGCGACGATGCCGTTGCTTGATCTCGCACAGCGTCAGGTGGGCGAAGAGACCGATACGCAAGGCTGGCTCCCGCTGCCTGTCATTGAATATGTCGCCAAATATATCGACGTCCCGGTGATCCGCGTGCTCGAAGTCGCGACCTTCTACTTCATGTACAATATGAAGCCGGTCGGGAAATATCACGTGCAGGTCTGCGGCACGACGCCGTGTATGCTGCGTGGGTCCGATGACATTATCAGTGCGTGCAAGAAGCGCGGCATGAAGATGGGCCACGTCTCCGAAGACGGTCTTTGGACGCTGACCGAGGTTGAGTGCATGGGCAATTGCGCCACCGCTCCCATGGTTCAGATCAACGATGACAATTACGAAGATTTGACGGTCGAGCGCCTCGACGCGGTGCTTGATGCGCTGGCTGCGGGTGAAACGCCCAAGGCTGGCACGCAGGAGCCGGGGCGTCACACCTCAGAACCCTCTGGCGGGCCGACCACCTTGAAAGAGATGGTCGATGCGAACCACGATTACCGAGGGGACTGGTAAAACCCGATGGAGGTTCTCTCGATCATCTTGGCGCTCGCAATCGCTTTCGTCGCGTATAAGGTCCTGATGGGCCTTTTGCGTGTGATGGCGATTGTGTTCGTGATCGGAGTGACCGCCTATCTTTGGCAATCAGGAGTGATCGGCTGATGGCACTCTGGATCGTTCTTGGCGGCCTGTTTCTGGCACTTACCGTGGTTCTCTTTGTGGTCAACGCAAAGACGTTAGAGGACAAGTGATGGGACGCAGCACTCTCCTCCTCATGCTGGCAGGGCTGATCTGCTTTGGCGCGGGCGCATATTTTGCGCCAACTGGTGAGCGCACGCTTGGCATTGGCCTCATGGGTGTAGGACTGGTGTTTCAGGTTTTGACGCTCAGACAAATGAAATCGGCCCGGAAAAACCGAGCCTTACAAAGGGATATGACCGATGCTGGCTGATAAGGACCGCATCTTTACCAACGTCTATGGCTTCCAGGATTGGGGTCTAAAAGCGGCGCAAAAGCGCGGCGACTGGGATGGCACCAAGGCTCTGATCGAGCGTGGGCAGGACGCGATCATTGAAGAGATCAAGGCTAGCGGCCTGCGTGGCCGGGGCGGGGCGGGTTTCCCGACCGGTCTCAAATGGTCGTTTATGCCCAAGCAAAGCGCGGATGGCCGTCCAAGCTTCCTCGTCATCAACGCCGACGAATCTGAACCGGGATCATGCAAAGACCGCGAAATTATCCGCCACGATCCGCACAAGCTGATCGAAGGCGCATTGGTTGCTGGTTTCGCCATGCGGGCAAGGGCGGCCTATATCTACATTCGCGGCGAGTATATCCGTGAGGCCGAGACGCTTCAGGCCGCAATTGATGAGGCCTATGACGCTGGTCTGATTGGCAAGAACGCCAGCGGTTCCGGCTACGATTTCGACGTGTTCATGCACCGCGGCGCGGGCGCCTATATCTGCGGCGAAGAAACCGCGATGATCGAAAGCCTTGAGGGCAAGAAGGGTCAGCCGCGTTTGAAACCTCCGTTCCCGGCGGGCGCTGGTCTTTATGGCTGTCCGACCACCGTGAACAACGTTGAGAGCATCGCGGTGGTCCCCACGATCCTGCGTCGTTCAGGCGCATGGTTTGCAAGCTTCGGGCGCGAGGGCAATGCGGGAACAAAGCTGTTCCAAATCAGCGGCCACGTGGAAAAGCCATGCGTCGTCGAAGAAGAAATGAGCATCCCGTTCGAGGAACTTATCGAAAAGCATTGCGGCGGTATTCGCGGCGGTTGGGATAATCTGCTCGCGGTCATTCCGGGCGGCTCTTCGGTTCCGCTCGTGCCAGCGGAGCAAATCCGCTCAGCGCCGATGGACTTTGACGGCCTGAAAGAACTCGGCTCCGGCCTTGGCACGGCGGCGGTGATCGTGATGGACAAGTCCACCGATATCGTGCGCGCGATTTCTCGCATCAGCTATTTCTATAAGCACGAATCCTGCGGCCAATGCACGCCGTGCCGTGAGGGCACCGGTTGGATGTGGCGCATGATGGAGCGGCTTCGCACAGGCGATGCCGAGATCGAAGAGATCGACATGCTCCAGGAAGTCACCAAACAGGTTGAGGGCCACACAATCTGTGCGCTTGGCGATGCAGCAGCGTGGCCAATTCAGGGCCTCATCCGCCACTTCCGCCCCGAGCTTGAGCGCCGGATCGAAGAACACAATGCACAATTCCGGGAGGCGGCGGAATGAGTATCATGATCGGCCTTCTGGCGGCGCTAGCTATGGTGCAAGATGCACCAAGCGAAAACGCATCAAGCGACGAAGTGGATGTGGTTATCGCTGTCCAAGAGACAGTGACCACCGAAACGCAGTTCGCGCAATGTGTCTATGACGCTGATCGTGATTTGGCGTTCAAGATTGTGTCCGCAAAAAAGCAGGATGATTTTCAGAATGCTATGAATTTGGCCGTCATCGCCTGCCAAATTGAGGGGAGTTTGAGTCTTGCTAAATTGAACAGAGCATTTCTCGCTTTGTTTCCCGATTTTCGTCCCGGTCAAGAAGAGGATGGGCAATAATGCCTAAGGTAACCGTAGACGGCCAAGAGATCGAAGTCCCGCAAGGGGCGACCGTGCTTCAGGCGTGTGAGGAAGCGGGGAAGGAAATCCCGCGCTTCTGTTATCATGAGCGCCTGTCGATCGCGGGTAACTGTCGCATGTGTCTGGTCGAAGTGAAGCCGGGGCCTCCCAAGCCACAGGCATCTTGCGCGCTTCCGGCGGCTGATGGTCAGGAAATTCGCACCGACAGCGCGATGGTTAAAAAAGCGCGCGAAGGGGTGATGGAGTTTCTGCTCGTCAATCACCCGCTCGATTGCCCGATCTGCGACCAGGGCGGTGAGTGTGATCTTCAAGACCAGGCCATGGCCTACGGCCGTGGATCTTCGCGCACGAAAGAAAATCGCCGCGCGGTGACCGAGAAATACATGGGGCCGTTGATCAAGACGGAGATGACCCGCTGCATTCACTGCACGCGCTGTGTACGCTTCTCTGAAGAGATCGCGGGCGTGGACGAAATCGGCGCGCTCTATCGCGGCGAAGATATGCAGATCACGACTTATCTCGAGCAGGCGGCAAGCCACGAGCTTAGCGCGAACGTGATCGACCTTTGCCCTGTGGGTGCTCTCACCTCGCGCCCTTATGCGTTCGAGGCTCGCCCTTGGGAATTGAAGCGCACGCTCAGCATTGATGTGTCTGATGCGGTTGGGGCGAATATTTCGCTGCATTCAAAGGGCCGCGAAGTTATGCGCGCGCTTCCTCGCATCAACGATGACGTGAACGAGGAATGGCTCTCCGATAAGGGTCGCTATCAGGTCGATGGCCTGACCAAGCGTCGCTTGGACCGTGTGTTCGTTCGTAAAGACGGCAAGCTCGCTCCAAGCGACTGGAACGAAGCGTTCGGCATGATTGCAGGCTCACTTGAGGCCGACGAGTCGTCGGTCGCGGCGGTCGCTGGCGATATGGTCGATTGCGAGACCATGTTCGCAGCCAAGGCGCTTCTCAAGGCTTGCGGCTCGACACTGCTTGAGGGTCGTCAGACAGGCATGGACTACGACGTGTCCAACTTGGCTGCGGTCAATTTTAATTCGACCTTTGCCGGGATTGAGACTGCGGACTGCATCCTGATCGTTGGCAGCCACATTCGCTGGGAAGCGGCGCTCGTAAACGCGCGCATCCGCAAGGCTGTGAAGGCGGGTGCGAAGGTGTTTGTGGTCGGTCCTGAATGGGAGACCACTTACTCGGCAGAATTCTTGGGGGATGACCTCAAGGTATTGAACCGCGTGCCGAAGGCTCTTGGCGATGCGATGAAAGAAGCCGAGCGGCCTGCTGTGATCCTTGGCGGAGCAGCCTTGGCTCAAGGTGCGCTTGGTGCTGGCCTCAAGCTGGTCGATAAATTCGGCCTCGTGAAAGAAGGCTGGAATGGTTTCAACGTCCTGCACTTCAGCGCGGCACGAATGGGCGGCCTTATGCTCGGATACGCGCAAGAAGGCGGCATGGCGGATATCGCTGCTGCCAAGCCTAGAGTGCTTTTCAGCCTTGGCGCGGATGAGATGGACTACGAGCCCTTCGCGGACAGTCTCAAGGTTTACATCGGCCACCACGGCGACAAGGGCGCACATAATGCAGACATCATTCTGCCCGCCGCGTCCTATGCCGAGAAAGATGGCACTTACGTCAACACCGAAGGGCGTGTGCAGTTCGCTGAGAAAGCGGTGTTCGCACCGGGTGATGCCCGCGAAGACTGGACGATCCTGCGCGCGCTTGCGGATGCGATTGGCGTGAACGTTGGCTTCGACAGCTTTGCGCAATTGCAGGGCGCGATGATTGCCGAAGTGCCTGCTCTTGGCGAAGAGGCACTCGCTGATTACGGCGACCTCCCCAAGGCGGATAGCAAGGCCAAGGCAGAAGGCGTGATCAGTGCCTATCCGGTCAAGGATTTCTACCTCACCAACCCCATCGCCCGCGCGTCAACCGTCATGCAGCAATGCTCGGCAGAACTGCTCCACGGCGAAGAGATGAAGGAGGCTGCGGAATGATCGAGTTACCACGCCTTCTTCGGCGCTTGCCTTATGTCTTCTACGCTCTCGCTCTGATCTTTGGTGGGTGGCGCTTTCTCACAGAATGGACACTCATCGAGAGCACTTACGCGCAGGTGAACGACATCTCTTTTGAAAGCCCGAGCTACAACATGGCGCATGCCGCTGGCCGTTCTGCGGCACTCTATTGGGGCTTTGTAGAGGCGGCATATATGGTCGCGAACGGTGCGATGCTTCAGATCTTAATTGCAATCTTTGATAAAATGAAAGGACCGGCTCAATGACCGCGTTCTTTGAAAGTCTGGGCCTTTCATACGAGTGGGCCTGGTTCATCGCCACCATCGCTGGCATCCTCCTCATCGCGCTGCCGGTGATGGTTGCCGTTGCCTATGTGATCTATGTCGACCGTAAGGTAATCGGTGCCGTGTCACTGCGGCGCGGACCCAATGTGGTGGGGCCGTTTGGCTTGCTCCAGTCGTTTGCCGACGGGCTTAAGGTGTTCCTGCAAGAGACCATCATTCCTAGCGCTGCGAACAAGGGCATTTTTCTGCTCGCACCGATCATCACCTTCACCGTGGCGCTTGCCGCGTGGGCGGTGATTCCATTTAGCGAGGGAGTGGTGCTCGCCGACATCAATGTGGGGCTGCTCTACATCCTCGCGATCTCGTCGCTCGGCGTTTACGGCGTTGTGATGAGCGGGTGGGCCTCGAACTCGAAATACCCCTTCTTCTCCGCCATGCGCGCCGCGGCTCAGATGATCTCCTACGAGGTTTCTATCGGGTTTATCCTGGTGTGCGTGGTCCTGTGGGCAGGCACGTTCAACATGACTGGCATCGTTGAAGCGCAGCGCGGACACGGGCTCGGCATCGTCAACGGGTTTTTCTTCAACCCGCTGCTTTTCCCTATGTTTGTGGTGTTCTTCATCTCGGCTCTCGCTGAAACAGCGCGCGCTCCGTTCGATTTGACCGAAGCTGAGTCCGAGCTCGTCGCAGGGTATCAGACCGAATATTCCTCAATGGCCTTCGCGCTGTTTTGGCTGGGTGAATATGCGAACATCCTGTTGATGTGTTCGCTGTGCACGATCCTGTTCATGGGCGGGTGGCTGCCACCGCTTGATTGGGCACCGCTTTACTATGTGCCGGGCATCGTGTGGTTCTTGCTCAAGACCTTCTTCTTCTTCCTGCTGTTCAGCTGGATCTGGGCGACCGTGCCTCGCTACCGCTATGACCAGCTGATGCGTCTTGGCTGGAAAGTGTTCCTGCCGATGAGCCTTGGATTTGTCGTCGTGATCAGCGGGTACTTGATGGCCACGGGTCATTTCACAAGCGCCGCGCCGTTGGTTGAGCCGGCAAGCGTTGCTCCAACTGAAATCGTCGAAGCTTCTAATACGCAGCCAGCAACTGCGAGGGATATGTAATGGCTACCGCAACCCAGCTTCTCAAAAGCTTCACCCTCTGGGAATTCCTGAAAGCGCACGCGCTGACCTTGAAGTATTTCTTCAAGCCCAAGGTGACGATCAACTATCCGTTCGAGAAGTCGCCGCTTTCTCCGCGCTTTCGCGGGGAGCATGCGCTGCGCCGTTATCCGAACGGCGAAGAACGCTGCATTGCTTGTAAGCTGTGCGAAGCGGTCTGTCCCGCGCAAGCGATCACGATCGAGAGCGAGCCGCGCGAGGACGGCAGTCGCCGCACCACGCGCTATGACATCGACATGACAAAGTGCATTTACTGCGGATTTTGTCAGGAGGCCTGCCCGGTGGATGCCGTGGTTGAGGGGCCAAACTTTGAATACGCCACCGAAACACGCGAGGAATTGCTTTATGACAAGGCCAAACTCCTCGCAAATGGTGACAAATGGGAACGCGCCATTGCGGCGAACCTTGAAGCAGACGCACCCTATCGTTAAGGGCGCGTCCAAGCCTTTCTAGGCGGGACGGGATAACAGGGATCAAATGATTCAAGCTTTAGCCTTCTACCTGTTCGCAGGTGTCGTCATCGCGAGCGCGGTGATGGTCATCATGTCGCGCAACCCGGTGCACTCTGTGCTGTGGCTCATCCTTGCGTTTTTCAACGCGGCGGGCCTGATGGTGCTGGTGGGCGCCGAGTTTATCGCGATGCTACTCGTCATCGTCTATGTGGGGGCGGTCGCTGTGCTGTTCCTGTTCGTCGTGATGATGCTCGACATTGACTTTGCCGCGATGCGCGCAGGGTTTATCAAGAATTTCCCGCTGGGCATCGCTATCGCCTTGGTGCTTCTTGCAGAGCTTGGCCTTGGCATTGGCGCCTATGGCGCGGGCGGTGTCGAGCTTGGCAGCGCCGACGGTGCGGCTGCGGCAAGCGCGACCACCTCGAACATCGAGGCGATCGGCGCGCTTCTTTATGGCCGGTATATCCTGCTGTTCGAGATCGCTGGCATCATCCTGCTGGTTGCGATGATTGGCGCGATTGTGCTGACGTTCCAGGCGCCCCCTCCGGGCAGCCGCGCGCAGCAAGATATCGGCAAACAGATTTCCCGTCGTCCTGAAGAGGCCACGCAAATGAAGAACCCGGAAGTCGGGAAGGGGGTCGAGCTATGACCATCGGCATCGAACATTACCTTGTCGTTGGCGCGATCCTGTTCGTGCTTGGCGTTCTGGGCATCTTTCTCAATCGCAAGAATGTGATCGTCATCCTGATGGCGGTTGAGCTGATCCTGCTCGCAGTGAACATCAACCTTGTCGCATTCAGTGCCTTCAAGGGCGATCTTGTTGGACAGGTGTTCGCGATGATGGTGCTGACAGTGGCGGCTGCGGAGGCGGCGATCGGTCTTGCGATCCTCGTTATCTATTTCCGTGGCCGTGGCACGATTGCGGTTGATGATGTCAACCGGATGAAAGGATAAGGCGCCGTGGACACGCAGATCCTAATCATCGTCTTTGCCCCGCTGATTGCCTCGATCATCGCTGGTCTCGGCAACAAGGCGCTGGGCAACACGATTGCCAAGTCGATCACAACGGGTGGCCTTTTCCTTTCGGCGGCACTGAGCTGGCCGATCTTCATTGGCTTTCTGACCGGCTCGAACACGGCTGAGGTCGTGCCCGTGCTTCAATGGGTTCAGTCGGGTGATATGAGCTTCGACTGGGCGCTTCGTGTCGATGCGCTTACCGCCGTCATGCTGGTGGTGATCAACTCGGTCTCCGCGCTCGTTCACCTGTATAGCTGGGGCTATATGGAAGAAGACCCGGATCAGCCGCGCTTCTTCGCATACCTTTCGCTCTTCACCTTCGCCATGCTCATGCTGGTGACAGCCGATAACCTCGTTCAGATGTTCTTCGGTTGGGAAGGGGTGGGCCTTGCCTCATACCTGCTGATCGGTTTCTGGTTCAGAAAACCATCTGCTGGCGCTGCCGCGATCAAAGCTTTTGTGGTCAACCGGGTGGGCGATTTGGGCTTCATGCTCGGCATCTTTGGTACATTTCTGGTGTTCCAGACGACATCTATTCCTGAGATTCTTGCCGCCTCTGCTGGCATGAGTGGTTCGACCATCGGTTTCCTTGGCATGCGTTTGCCGACGATGGATATCTTGTGCTTCCTGCTCTTTATCGGAGCGATGGGTAAGTCGGCGCAGCTTGGCCTGCACACATGGCTTCCTGACGCGATGGAGGGGCCGACGCCAGTTTCGGCGTTGATCCACGCAGCGACTATGGTGACCGCAGGCGTGTTCATGGTCTGCCGCCTGTCGCCAATGTTTGAGGCCGCTCCAATCGCGCTGATGATCGTGACAATCGTGGGTGCAGCAACATGCTTCTTCGCAGCGACCATCGGCACGACGCAGTGGGACATTAAGCGGGTCATTGCCTATTCAACCTGCTCGCAGCTCGGATACATGTTCTTTGCCGCAGGTATCGGGGCATACGGCGTTGCGATGTTCCACCTGTTCACCCACGCCTTCTTCAAGGCACTGTTGTTCCTTGGCGCAGGCTCGGTAATTCATGCGATGCATCACGAGCAGGACATGCGCTATTATGGCGGTCTCAGGAAAGCGATCCCGATTACCTTTGTGGCGATGCTCTTGGGCACTCTCGCGATTACGGGCCTTGGTGTTTATCACCTCGGTGCAGGTTTCGCTGGCTTCTGGTCGAAAGACGCGATTCTTGAGGCAGCCTTTGCGCGTGGTACCACCACTTCGACAGTTGCCTTCTGGGCAGGTGTGACTGCGGCGCTTCTCACCAGCTTCTACAGCTGGCGACTGATGTTCCTCACCTTCTGGGGTAAGCCCCGCTGGATCGAGAGCGAGCATATCCAGCACACGGTTCACAAGACACCCGAGGAAGCGGGCGAGGACACAACCGGCGGCTATCACCCGCATGAAAGCCCGATTGCTATGCTAATCCCGCTGGTGGTTCTCTCCACCGGAGCGGTTCTGGCTGGCCAAGTGTTCGCGCCAAGCTTTATTGATGATGCAAGCTTCTGGGCAGGCTCGATCTTCTACAACGAAAACCTCATCCACGCGCTTCACGCCGTGCCGTATTGGGTGAAATATTCAGCCCTAGTGGTCATGGTGCTGGGCTTTATCGGCGCTTATATCGCCTATATCGCCAAGCCCGACATACCTGCGAAGTTCGTCTCGTCTTTTGGCTGGTTGCACAATTTCGTATTCCGCAAATGGTATTTCGACGAGCTTTATGATGCAATCTTCGTAAAGCCTGCCTTCTGGCTTGGCCGCCAGTTCTGGAGACTGGGCGACATTGGCACCATCGACCGCTTCGGCCCCAACGGCATTGCTGCGGTGGTCCAACGTGGTTCGGTCGCGGCCAAGACGATCCAGTCGGGCTATCTCTACACCTATGCGTTGATCATGCTTCTGGGCCTGATCGCCGCTGTCACTTATGTGCTGCTCTAGAGGTCTTTGAGCGTAATGGACTTTCCCATCCTCACCATCATGATGCTGGTGCCGCTTGCAGGCGCGTTGGCATGTTTGTTCGCAGGTTCAGCCTCGCGCGTGATCGCGCTCGGCGCTACGCTCGTGACATTTGTTCTCGGCATCATGCTGTGGGCCAATTACGAGATTGGCGGCGCGCAATGGCAGTTTCAGGAAAAGTATGAGCTAGTCGCAGGCTTCTCTTACGCTCTCGGGATCGACGGCATTGCGCTGATGCTAATTATGCTCAGCGTGTTCCTCATGCCGATCTGCATTCTCGCGAGTTGGGATTCGATCAAGAAGCGCACCGGCGAATACATGGCGGCCTTCCTGTTCATGGAAGTGCTGATGATCGGGACGTTTGCGGCGCAGGATCTGTTCCTGTTCTATATCTTCTTCGAAGCTGGCCTTATTCCGATGTATCTCATCATCGGCGTGTGGGGTGGGGACAACCGCATTTACGCGAGCTACAAGTTCTTCCTCTACACGCTGATTGGCTCGGTTCTGATGCTGATCGCGATGTTCTGGATGGTGAGCGAAGCTGGCACGTCGGACATTCCGACGCTGATGCAGTACAATTTCCCCGGCGGGGCGCAGACGTGGCTGTGGCTGGCGTTCTTCGCGAGCTTTGCGGTGAAGGTGCCGATGTGGCCGTTCCACACCTGGCTTCCCGATGCGCACGTTCAGGCACCAACTGCCGGTTCTGTGATCCTTGCAGGCGTCTTGCTGAAACTGGGCGGATATGGCTTTATCCGTTTCAGTCTGCCTATGTTTCCTGATGCCAGCGCCGACTTTGCGTGGTTCGTTTTCATCCTCTCGATGATCGCGGTGATTTACACCTCATTGGTCGCGCTGGTTCAGGCGGATATGAAGAAGCTGATTGCTTACTCGTCGGTCGCTCACATGGCGATCGTGACCGTCGGCCTTTTTGCATTCAATGTGCAGGGCCTTGAAGGCGCAATGATCGTCATGCTCTCGCACGGCCTCGTCTCTGGTGCGCTCTTCCTGTGTGTCGGCGTCATCTACGACCGCCTGCACACCCGCGAGATTGAACGTTACGGCGGCCTTTCCATCAACATGCCGTATTACGCTTTGTTTTTCCTGTTTTTCACCATGGCATCCATTGGCCTGCCTGGCACCAGCGGGTTCGTGGGCGAATTCCTCTCGCTTGCCGGCATCTACCAAACTTCCAGCCTCGTGGCGCTTGTGAGCACCACTGGCATTATTCTGGGCGCAGCTTACATGCTCTACCTCTACCGCCGCGTGGCTTTCGGTGATCAGAAGAACGCTGACGCCGCCGCGATGAAAGACATTACAGCGCGCGAATGGATTATGATGACCCCGATCGCTGCTGTCGTTCTTTGGATGGGTGTCTATCCTGAGAGCTTTCTGGCACCGATGCGCGCCGACATTGCTGCGCTTGATGCGCTACTTTCTGCAGCTGCACCTGCCAGCGATGCAGCGCTTACCGGCGGTGAACCCTTGAGCGAGGCGGCCAACGCCATCGAGTTCGAGGGACACGAAGGGGAGGCGCACTGATGCTCGATTTCTCATCCTCCTTCGCTCTGGTCATTCCAGAATTGATCCTCACGGGCGCGGGCCTCGTTCTGCTGCTTGTTGCCGCATGGGTCGGTGACAAAGCCGCGCGCGCAGCGACAATTGTCGCTGCTGGCACTTTGTTCACGGCGGGCCTTTTCACCATTCCCGGCCTGCACTTCGGAACTGATGGTCCTGACACTTATGCGTTCGGCACGCTTCTGAAGATCGACAGCTTCGCGCTCTTCTCAAAGGCGTTGATCTATCTTGCAGGTATCGGCGCGCTGATGGTTGCGCCGGCTTTTTTCAACGGCCCCGCAGCCGCGAGCGAACGCGGGCTTCGCGCGGAATATCCCGTGCTTGTCCTGTTCGCGACGCTGGGTATGAGCATCATGGTTTCGGCCAGCGATTTCATGACGCTTTATATGGGGCTCGAATTGAACTCGCTTGCGGCTTATGTGCTCGCAGCGATCCTGCGCAAGGATACGCGTTCGGCAGAAGCAGGTCTTAAATATTTCGTCCTTGGAGCGCTTGCTTCGGGCATTCTGTTGTACGGCATCAGCCTCCTTTACGGCTTCACCGGCGGCACCGACTTCGCAAGCGTTCGTGCTGGCCTTGAGGGAGAGCTTTCGACCGGACAGCTTTTCGGTTTGACTTTTGTCCTTGCCGGCCTCGCGTTCAAGATTGCCGCAGTGCCGTTCCACATGTGGACGCCTGACGTCTACGAAGGGGCTCCTACGCCGGTCACGCTGTTTTTCGCCACTGCGCCGAAGGTCGCAGCGGTCGCGCTCACCGCGCGCGTCGTTTTCGAAGTCTTCGGCGGTCAGGTTCAGGCCTGGCAACAGATCGTAATGTTTACCGCCTTGGCCTCGATCGTCTTCGGTGCGCTTGGTGCTATTGGTCAGGACAATTTGAAACGCTTGCTGGCCTACTCGTCGATCAACAACGTCGGTTTCATCCTCTTGGGCCTCGCAGTGGCTACTCCGGCGGGCGCAAGTGCAATGTTGATTTACCTCGTCATCTATGTGGTGATGAGCCTTGGTAGCTTTACAGCGCTTCTGATGCTGCGTGGTGCGGATGGTGAGCTTTATGAGACTTTCGGCGACATTGCAGGCCTCGCTGTTACGCGACCTGCCATCGCCTGGGCTCTGTTGCTCTTCATGTTCAGCCTTGCTGGTATCCCGCCGCTTCTCGGCTTCTACAGCAAGTTCGTCGTATTCCAGGCCGTGGTCGAAGCAGACCTAATAGTGTTCGCAGCCATTGGCATTGCCGCCAGCGTGATCGGCGCGTTCTACTACATCAAGTTTGTGAAGGTCATGTTCTTTGATGAGCCTGTGGGACTTGCGACCGGCAAAAGTGAGACGTCGCATTGGGTCCTGCTCGCGATCACCGCAGCGATCATTTCGCCGCTGGGCTATCTCATGACGGGTTCGATCAGCGATCTTGCCAACAAGGCAGCATATGCGCTGTTCCTTGCTGTCTAGAGGATGGGCGGCTTGATCCGCTTCGTCGAGAAAACAGGCTCTACCAACGCAGATTTGGCGGGAGCGCTTCGTTCAGATGCAAGGCCGGTAGAGGGTGATTGGCTTGTCGCCCGGCGCCAAACTGCAGGCAAGGGGCGTCAGGGCCGCGAATGGTTCGATGGTTCGGGCAATTTCATGGGCTCGACAGTTGTTACTCTTGCAGCGGATGACCCTCCGCCCGCGTCATTGAGTTTCGTCGCCGCCTTGGCTGTTTTTGACACCACTCTTCAGGCATCGAATGCGGCGCACAATCTCAAGCTAAAATGGCCCAATGATGTGCTTTTGAACGACGGCAAGCTCTCCGGCATTCTGCTTGAACTGGTTGGGAATACGATTGTCGCCGGTATCGGCGTGAACCTTGCCCAAGCCCCAAGCTTGCCGGATCGAAAGACAAGCGCGCTTGTCGACATTGGTACGGTGGTGAATGTCGATGCGTTTGCGCATGAACTTGCCAGCAATTTTGCGGCTTGGCTTGGTGAGTGGCGTCAACGCGGATTGCCGCACCTGCTTACCCATTTTCTTGAACGCTCAATGCACTCGAGCGGAAGCGCGATCACCGTCCATGACACTGACGGCACGTACATCTCAGGCAGCTTTGCAGGGTTGGAAGAAAGTGATGGCGCATTGAGGCTGCGCTTGGCGGATGGCTCGGAACGTGTCATTCGAGCTGGAGACATTTCATAAAGGGAGCGCCGCAATGCTGCTGGCAGCTGACGTCGGAAACACCAATGTTGTCTTTGCCCTGTTTGAGCCTGACGGGGAGGGCGGTTTTACCATGCCGCCGCGCGCACGCTGGCGCATCGCCACCGATCCGCGCCGGACGGGCGATGAGTATGCGGTCTGGCTCTTACA
Organism: Qipengyuania sp. S6317L1; assembly: GCF_023015615.1. Lineage (GTDB taxonomy): Bacteria > Pseudomonadota > Alphaproteobacteria > Sphingomonadales > Sphingomonadaceae > Erythrobacter. The sequence continues at coordinate 247,268 of NZ_JALKAJ010000003.1, forward strand.
GCTTCTCGATATTGAAGGTGTGTCGCGCGAGGATGTGAATGCGATCATCTACGCCTCTGTTGTGCCGCGCGCAGATCATAATCTGACGGTGTTGAGCCAGAAATATTTCGATATCACGCCGCTTAAAGCAGGCGAGGGTGCGGCAGCATGGCCATTTGTTGCCGACGTCGATCAGCCAAGCTCGCTTGGTGCAGATCGCGCGCTCAATATTCTGGCGGCCCATCATAAATATGGCGGTGACCTTGTCGTGATCGACTTTGGCACGGCAACAAAGTTTGAAGTGATTGATTTCAATGGCACGTATAAGGGCGGCTCAATCGCTCCCGGGATCAATCTGTCGCTCGACGCCTTGGTTGGCAAGACTGCAAAGCTACCGCGCATTGCGATCGAAACACCAGCGAGCCAGAGTGTCATCGGACGCAACACGGAAGACCAAATGCTCATTGGAGTTTTCTGGGGCTATGTTGCAATGATGGAAGGGATCGTTGCGCGGATGAAGACCGAAATCGGCCGTCCGGTAAAAGTTGTCGCAACCGGCGGCCTTGCCATATTGTTTGACGAGGCGACCGATATTTTCGACGAAGTCGATGCCGATTTAACCATTGAGGGCCTCGCGATCCTCGCTAGGCAGGCATTGAGCTGAATGCCGTATCAATCGAGATAGAACGATAAAAACAAAGTGAAAAAAGACTACACCCCAGAAAATGAATTGCTCTTTCTCGCCCTTGGGGGCTCGGGCGAGATTGGCATGAACGTCAACCTTTATGGCTGCAATGGCAAATGGTTGATGGTCGATCTTGGCATGACCTTTTCGGGCGGCGAATACCCCGGCGTCGATCTCGTTTTTGCTGATCTGGAATTCATTGAAGAGCGCACCACGGACTTATTGGGCATCGTCCTCACCCACGCGCACGAAGACCACATTGGCGCCGTGCCCTACTTCGCTGGCGAGCTTGGCGTGCCGCTCTACGCGACGCCGTTCACCGCTGATCTGGTGGCCCGCAAACTCGAAGAGGCGGGGCTTCTGGGTCAGGTTGAGCTTAACATCATCGAGGAAGATCACGGCCAGATCGACATTTGGCCTTTTACGGTGAGGTATCTCCCGCTCGCGCACTCGATTGCGGAAGGAAACGCGCTGCTGATCGACACGCCGCATGGCCGCATTTTTCACACGGGCGACTGGAAACTCGACGAAGATCCGATCATCGGTGAGCCAACCACAGAGGATGAGCTTCGCGAGATTGGCAATGAGGGCGTCCTCGCGCTCGTGTGCGACAGCACCAACGTCTTTAATCCCAACCCCTCGGGCTCCGAAGGCGCGGTGCATAAGGGGCTGATGGAGGAGGTCGCGCGTCACAAGGGCAAGCGTGTTCTCGTGACCACCTTTGCGAGCAATGTCGCCCGTCTGCAAACGCTGGGCGAAGTGGCGCGCGAAACCGGGCGGCAGGTGTGTGTGGCTGGCCGCTCGATCGACCGAATTCTTGAGGTGGCGCAGGACAACGGCTATCTCGAAGACTTTCCCACCCCAGTGGACTTCGACACCGCCATGCGTCTTCCACGCGGCGATGTGATGATTTTGGCCACCGGCGGACAAGGTGAGCCTCGCGCAGCGTTGGCCAGAATTGCCGATGACAATCATCCGCTTGAGCTTGTCTCAGGCGACGTGGTGCTTTTCTCATCGCGCCTTATCCCTGGCAATGAGATTGCGGTTGGCAAAATGCAAAACCAGCTCGCAGCTCGCGGGATCGAGATGATCACCGATCGCCAAAGCTTCATCCACGTCTCGGGACACCCCGGACGTCCTGAGCTTGAAGCGCTTTACGGTTGGCTTCGTCCTGATGTGCTCGTGCCTGTGCACGGCGAAATGCGGCATATGCAGGAGCAAGCGCGGGTCGGCAAAGCGTTCGGAATTGCCAGCAACGTGGTCCAGTCAAACGGCGATATTGTCCGGCTTGCACCGGGAGAGCCCGGCAAAATCGGTGAAGTTCGCTCGGGCCGCCTCGTCCTTGATGGTGATATCATTTCACCGGCTGATGGCAATGCCGTGAACACAAGGCGGAGGGTGTCGTTCGAGGGCCTCGTCATCGTGGTTCTCGCTCGCGGAGAAGCCCCCCTTATCGAAGCGATTGGCTTGCCTCTTGATGAGGATCTGCCCGAGTTCATCGAGGAAACCCGCGAAGATATCCTCAAAGCGATAGGCAAGCTCAAGGGCCGCGATGCCAGCGATCCCTCTGCGGTTCACGAAGCAGCCCGTCTTGCTGCGAGACGAGCAGCCCGGCGCTGGTCAGGCAAGAACCCGCAAGTCCGCGTGCTTATGCCGGGTCTTTCAGGTGCGACAGACTAATGCAGTGGACCTCTATCCTCGCTGTCTATTTTCTCATCTGGGTGATGAGTGCGTTCATGATGTTGCCTTTCGGTGTGCGCACATCGGAAGAGGCAGGCGAAGCGCTTGTGCCGGGGCAGTCCGAAAGCGCGCCAGCACAATTCAAGCCGGGCAAGCTGCTGTTCCGCGCAACGCTGATCGCGATTGTGCTCACCAGCCTCTTCGTGCTCAATTACGAGTATGGTTGGATCGGCGCGAGTGACCTCGACATTCTGCCAAAGCCGCCTGAAAACCTATCCCGCGAAGGATAAAGCCCTAGATTAACGCAGACGTTCGATCGCCTGCGCAAGCACCACGTAGAGCTTGCCGACGTCAGAGCCGAGGACTGTCACGCCCAGAGCTTTGCCGTCTCTGGTTGACAGCACAGAGCGTAGCATCGCCTCAAAGTCGTGAATGTAGCGGCTTACGTTTGCCTTGAATTCGCCATCGCTTTGATAAAGCTCGGCAATCTCACGCGCTTCCCCGCTTTCGATCAAACGCACGGCCCGCCTTGTGAAGATGCCGCGCTCGCCCTTGAGGTAAGCATCCCAGGCAGTTTCCGAAACCTCTTGTGAGAGCGCGGTCGTGATATCGATGGCCGATGAATTCAGGCTATCTGTGATAAGCGCCATGCGCCGCGAGAAGTCATTGTTGACCTGTTCTTCGGCAAGTTCTCGCGCTCTTGCAATCCGTTGTTCCAGATTGATGGTAAGCTCATTCACCTTGGCGAGTTGATCGCGCAAATGGGAGGTTGCCTCACGGCTCACTCCAGAGGCGTGGGCCGCCGCTTGTTCGAGCTTTCCAGCGGCCTCTGACGAATTGATGCGCAAGGACCGTTCGAGTTCCGCAACCGCTCGCTCTGAAAGGCTTTGTGCGACCGCGTCGACTTTCTCGCTGGTGCCAGTCTCCAAGGTATCAAACACTTGGCGTGTTGCCTCTTCGAGTTTCTCTATGCTGCCGCGCAGGTGGTCTTGCGTCTCGCCAGAGAATGCTTCGCTTACCTGCGCCAATTCGGTTAGCCCGCTGCGCAGACCGTTGATCTTTGCCAGTGCTTCCTCGGATTGTTCCTGGACCTTGGCTTGAAGCGCTTCGATGGACGCTTCGTTGTCATCGACTTTGGTGCGCGCATCAACAAGGTAGGAGGTGAGGGCATCTGCCTTCTCATTGGTCGCCAGCATCAAAGTAGAAACTTCCTGTGCACGTTCTTCGACGTCACTCAAAGCGCCCAGCGTGGTCTGCATCGCCTCCGGCAAATCCTCGCGGCTGAACTTGGCACTTGATTGGATGATCTCAAGCAGGCGAATACCGTTTTCGGTAAGGTTGGCAATTTCAGCCTCGGTCTCGCGCAGTTTCGCACGCTTGTCTTCGAGTTGCTCGTCTAGCGCTGCCAGCCCAGACGACAGCGCCTCACGGGTTGCCTCACCCTGTCCGCCTGTTTCCGCAAGCAAGGCAGCTAATCGCTCCATTTGTCCGGCAATCGCGGTGCTGTGTGCTTCTAGCTTTTCCGTCTCTGCAAGATGCGCGTCACGGCGTTCGGCCAGTGCATCATCAAGGTCGGAAAGACGCTGAGCCAGAACCTCGCTTGCCTGCGCTTCATTGGTCGAGAAGCGTTCCTGAACTTGCGCTACCTGCTCGTTGAACTGGCGATCCCGTGTCGAAAGCTGTTCAGTGAATAGCGCGACATTGGCGTTCAATTGATCGACCCGGTTCTGCGCCTTGGCGATCGTTTTTGCATCGGTTTCATCGAGCCGCTCAATCGCTGCGGTCATTTGCGCGATAAAACGTTCCTTGGATGCATTAAGTTGCTCCATCGCTTTGTGTTCTGCCGCGCGCAGATCATCGCTGATGGTTTGCGTTTCGGATTGCAGCAAAGCGGTCCGCTCTTTGAGGGCGGCAATGGCGGCTTCCTCGGTCTGCGATACCTCGCTGCGATAGCTTTCTGTGCTCTCCTGCAAGGCGCTGAACCTTGAACCGGCAGCCCCTTCGATTGCATCAATTTGTGTCTGGAACCGCTCAAGGATGGCGCTCACCTCGCCCTCAAGCGAGCTTACTTGCGCTTCGCTTGCCTTGCCGAACTGGTTGAGCCTTTCGAAGCCTGCAACCAGTTTATCCAGTTGCTCTTGCGCGGTGCGGCCGGCCGAGCCGACTTGATTGGAAACATCGCGCGCCGAATTTGCGACGACGGGCAGGTTGGCGCGCAGCCGCGTCATATTGGCGAGAGCGCTTTCGCTTGCGCTGCCGATGGCATCGACCTGCGAGCCGTTATCTTTGATGAGGCTTTGCAGGGCATCGGCATGGGTGGAAATGCGTTCGCTGGCGATCCGGCCCAGCGATTCAAGCTCAAGGGATTGAGCGCTCAAGAATTCACGCGCAAGGCTCAGCTCGCGATTGACGACGGTCAGCCGGTCCTCCAGCTCGCGGCTTTCTTGCGACAACATGGCCGCACTCGCGGCAAACCGGTTCGCTTCGGCACGCGAATTGCGCATCGCAAGCAGCCAGGCCATCCCGATCAAGAGGAGCGGAACTGACCAGTTCACGAGCAAGCTTACCCAAACGGAGGGCTGCGTGGTCGCCGCCAAAATATCTCCCCGCATCGCCCAGCCATAAAAGCCGGTCCAAGTCAGGGCTAAGACAATGGCGACGGCAGGTGCGAGCCAAGCAATTTCGCGCGACGGGTGGAGTTCATCATACTCCTCCTCAAACTCATTTTCCGTCAGTTCGAGCGGTTCATCAGGCTCAATCGCATCGGAAAGATCAACGCCCTCACGTGCCTCATCGGTCGCGTTTCTGCTGGATTGCGCTTTATTTTCAGCTTCTTGGCTGACTGCGCGGATGTGTTTTCTACCTGCCATATCTGGATAAATACCACACCACAGCAAAGGATAAACCCCGCATTAACCCGATTTGGGTTACTGGATGGCTCTATGGCTTATGAAAGCGGAGCTCTTGATGCGACTTTGGCAGCAGCTGCGGGCGATAACGCAGCTTTGCTTGGCGAATTGCGCCTTGCGTTTCTGGAGAGCGCAGAGAAACATCTCGACCTTCTGAAACGCTCGCGCTGCGACGGCAATTGGAATGTCGCGGCGTTGCGGCTCAAGGGTTTAGCGGCCAGCTTTCACGCCCAGGAATTGCTTGATGCTGCCGAACATGCGCTCACTTGCGCGCCGGGAGAGCCGATGGCTGTGCGTGAGATCGAGCAAGTGCTTGCAGGCTTCACGGGCAAGAATTCACTCAAATTCTGACACCTACCACCGCAAAATCGTGGAAAGACCGGCTCCAAACCGCTTGATGCGGGGTGGTCAAGGCGCTTAGCGAAGAGCCTTTCCTTATTAGGAGTTCGGCTTTGCGCACTGCGCTCATCTCTGCCCTTACACGTGACCGCCACGGCAGTCTTCTTGCCGAAGAGGTGGTGGCCAGTCGTGCGCTGCTTGCGTGGCAGGTTGATGTGGCTTTGCGCCTTGGGTGCGAGCGGGTAATTTGCCTGTGCGACTCCCCTTCCTCGGCAGTCATCGCTCAACAGCGTCGGTTGGAAAACAAGGGGCTAGCATTTCACACCGCGCGGGGTCCGCTGCAATTGGTGAACCTCGTTCGCGACACAGATGACGTTTTCCTTTTGTGCGATGGCTTATTCTTGAGCGCCGAGACCGCTACCGATTTACTGACACACGAGGGTGAACTCGTGTCCGGCATCTGGACGCTTCCGGCCAACCATGCGCTTGCTTCGACGTTTCCCGACCTGTTTGAGCGGATCGACCGCGATCGTCATTGGGCAGGCGCAGCGATCATACCGGGTAAATGCGTGCATGGGCTTGGCGATTTACCGGAAGATGGCGATGCGGTTTCGCTTCTTTTGCGACTTGCCTTGCAAGAGCGCACCGGGTGCAACGCTGTTCCTTCACAATTTCTGGAAGGCGATGATTGGGTTCCTGCTGGAGACAAGGCTGCACTGGAGCGGCGCGAAGCGAAAATGATGTCACTCAGCCTGCCCGATCAGCAATGGGCTGGACCAATAAGCGCAGGCGCCACCGAAATCGTGCGCCGGACCGGACCTCTCTGGCTTCAATCAGCGCCTGAAGGGTGCGGATTAAGCGCGCTATTGTTGGGTCTAATCGGAGCAGGTCTGGCGTGGTTCGGCTACGCAGTGCCGGGACTCCTCGTTGCAGCGGTCGCCGCATTTGCAGCCGTGTTGAGCGCGAACGGGCGCGCTCTGCGCAGCGCGCTATATACCTCGGTGGAAGACCGGATCTGGCAGATTGGCTTTCCTTTTGTGATGCTGATGCTCGCTCTAGTCACTCTTGTGATGGCAAATTCCCAGGAGGACGACTGGCTCGTGCGGGCATCGCTGCCGGTTCTGGCGCTTGGCCTTGCCTCGATCAACGGGCAAGAGCGGTCGAGGCAGATCAGCGCGTTCTGGCGCGACACGCCGGCTCATTTGCTTATCTTTGCGCTCTTCGCAGGTCTTGGATACCTGCAAGAGAGTTTAATCGCATTTGCCCTCGCAGCGCTATTGCAACTGGCTGTTTCCTCGAGGAAGCAATAGACACATCGCTCCGATTAAATCTCTAAGCTAACCAGGGGTTAACCACGAGCCTGTATGGGCTACGTGATGGGCAAAGTAACCATGGATCGATCTCAGTCTGCATCAGTGGACTTGCTCCTGCGAGAGGAGCTTGCGCGCGGCAATCGTGCGCGGGCCTCGGTCGTGCCTGTCTTTGCGCATTTTCTCGACAGCGATGGCCCGAGTCTGTTCAGCGACGCGATCATTGCCGTGATGCGCGGCCAGCTGGAGCATCTCACCCGTCAATTGCTGGCCGCAACGTTTAGTGACACCGGCCGCGATGCGCCCGAAACCGTTGTACGCCAAGCGTTATCAAACCGTCTGGCTGGTGATGCGAACGTTGTGGACCACGTATATTCGGTTGCGCTCGAAGGTCTGATCGCCAAAAATCTCGAACAAAATTGCGCGATTGACCCGGTTCTTAGCCCTCTGCTGCAAGAGCTCATTGCCTCTGACAACGCTGCAATCGCCGAGATTGCCATGAGCGTGCTCGCCGCTCAATCTCGCTTTAGTTTAAACCACACACGCATGGAGCTGCCATTGGGCGAGCTGCCATTTGAGGTGTTCGCCCGGACGGTGGAGCATGGCGAAGCGGCAGCGAACGATGCGGATGTTGCTGTGGGGAATGAAGCCCTTCCCAAGCTCAAAAGCGATTATGACGAAGGGACAAATCGCATCGGCCTGTTGGCGCGGCTCACCTCGGCGATGAGGGGTGGGGCGGTTGCCGGTCTGGACCTTGCTCACGCAGGGCTTGGCTTGTTTGCCAGTTCGTGCGCATCGCTCCTGTCGCTAGAGCGTGAACACGCGGTGTTCGCTTGCCACGAGGGACAAACTGTGCGCCTCGCCTTAATGCTCAAAGCTGCAGGGTTGAATGGCGCGGCGAGCGAGCGTCAGATCGCTCTTCTGGGCGGTACAAAGGCCATTCCCGGCGGTCTTGAGGCGATTTCCCAAGTGTATGCGCGCGACATGCTCGCAGCGCATATGCAACAAGGCGTGCCGAAATGAACCGGCATCAATCTCTTGTGGCCGCGAAAGGCACGACGGACGACCACGATCGCCTGATCAGCGCTGACGAGCTACTTGCCGATTTGCAGGAAGCTTGCGGAGGCAAGGTATCAGGCACACTTGCTGTTCCCGAATTGCTCGACCTTGTGCGCCAGTGCAGGGAGCAGGGACTGCGCATTGCGCGTCCGTTTTCAGCGCTTTACGGCGAAGATCTGGTCTCCGGTTTCGTTCGGATACACCCGCTTGAAAATGTCGCAGTCGACGGGGCGGAAGGTGGCTCCGGCTGCGAGATACTGATTGAGAACTGGCTGAGCGCGCCGCATCTCGAAGAAGGAGGTCGCGGTGCTACACAATGGCTGGATGACGCGGACCGGGCCACAGCAGAGATAACAGCGCATCTTGATGCAAATCAGGCCATTCGCGCGCTCACATCGCACAGCCCCGATGCCATAGCATTGGCACATGCGATTGATGACGAGCCGGGTAAAATCTGGAGTGATTATATAGCGTTGGATGGGATAGCTCATGAACAACCTTTACACTGGCGCTTGCTGGATGGGGCGACAGCAAGGGTGCCGGGATCGGTGCGCCAATGGCGTGTGAGGCTTCTACCCATCGGCTTTTCGTCGGATGCCCCGCACGGGTTCGAACTGTTGCTGATCGCGAAGGAACCGCTGGGCGAAACAGCCAAGGTGGATAAGGCATCTCACATTGCACTTCCCGAACATTCACGCCTTATCGGGAGCGCTCTTACCCCTGTCTTGCGCCAACCCATTGCGCGCATCGTTGCGAATGCCGAGACCATTCACGCGCGGCTCGCGGGACCATTGCGCGACGAATACAGCGAATATGCAGCCAACATCGCTGCTGCGGGGCAGCATTTGTCGGGAATGCTCGACGATCTTGCCGATCTGGAAGTGGTCGAGGCCCCCGGGTTCAAAACTGCCAAGGACCGTGTCGATGTCCGCGACATAGCCAAGCGCGCAGCCGGGATCCTCGGCGTGCGGGCTTCGGCGCGCGAAATCAGCGTTTCCGTCGAAGCGGCCGCAGAACCTCTCTTTGCCATTGCCGAATTCCGACGGGTGCTTCAAATTCTCATCAATCTGATCGGTAATGCGATCGCTTATTCACCTGAGGGAAGCAGTGTCACAGTGACCTCTTGGGCAAATTCCAACGATACGGTGAGCCTGAGCGTCATTGATCAGGGACCGGGCGTCACCCAAGAGCAATCGACCAAGATTTTCGAGAAATTCGAAAGGCTTGGCCGTGATAGCGATGGTGGGAACGACACAGGTTCCGGCCTTGGCCTCTATATTTCGCGAAAGCTTGCGTTAGCGATGGGCGGCGATCTCGAAGTGATTCAGCCGCCGGTCGATGAGGATTTGGTCGGCGCAGAGTTCAAGCTGACGCTTCCCAAGGCTGACCCATAAAAAAACGCGGCCTGCCCAAAGACAGACCGCGTTTGCTTTATCAGAAATTCTATCAGATCAGCGCTTGTCGACCGGAACGTAGTCGCGCTGCGTCGGGCCAGTGTAAAGCTGGCGTGGACGGCCGATAACCTGAGCTGGATCGGAGATCATCTCGTTCCATTGTGCCACCCAGCCAACCGTGCGTGCGAGCGCGAAGAGCGCGGTGAACATGGTGGTCGGGAAGCCGATCGAGCTCAGAATGATACCGGAATAGAAATCGACGTTCGGGAAGAGCTTCTTCTCTTTGAAGTAGTCGTCGTTAAGCGCGATCTCTTCGAGTTTAAGCGCGGTTTCAAACACAGGATCGGTCGTCTTGAGCGCTTCAAACACTTCGCGAAGCGTCTTTTGCATCACGGTCGCACGCGGGTCGTAGTTTTTGTAGACCCGGTGACCAAAGCCCATGAGACGGAATGGATCGTTCTTGTCCTTCGCGCGCTCGATATAGTGCGGAATGCGATCAGGCGTACCGATTTCCTGCAGCATGTTGAGAGCCGCTTCGTTCGCGCCGCCATGCGCCGGACCCCAAAGACAGGCGATACCTGCAGCGATACAGGCAAACGGGTTTGCGCCAGAGGAGCCTGCAAGACGCACGGTTGAAGTCGAGGCGTTCTGTTCGTGGTCGGCGTGGAGGATGAAAATGCGGTCCATCGCCTTTTCGATCGCCGGGTGCACTTCGTACTCTTCCGCCGGCACGCCGAAGGTCATGCGAAGGAAGTTGCCGGTGTAAGACAATGAATTATCAGGGTAAAGGAAGGGCTGACCAACCGAATACTTATACGCCATAGCAGCGATGGTCGGCATCTTTGCGATCAAGCGGTGCGATGAAATCTTACGGTGCTCAGGATCGGAGATGTCGGTGCTGTCGTGGTAAAACGCAGACAGCGCACCGACAACGCCGCACATGATTGCCATAGGGTGTGCATCGCGGCGGAAACCCTGAAGGAAAGTCCGCAGTTGCTCGTGCAGCATGGTGTGGCGGGTAATCGTGTTTTCGAAGTCGCCGAGTTCTTCAGCGCTCGGCAGCTCGCCATTCAGGAGCAGATAGCTCACTTCCATGAAGCTAGAATGCTCTGCAAGCTGGCCAATCGGGTAGCCGCGGTGGAGCAATACCCCCTCTTGCCCATCGATATAGGTCAGTGCGCTTTCACAGCTAGCAGTCGACTTATAGCCCGGGTCGAAGGTGAAGGCGCCGGTCGCGCCGTAAAGCTTGCGAATATCAATTACGTCAGGCCCTGTGCTTCCTTCGAGCACGGGGAATTCGTTTGTCGAACCGCCGAGTCCGAGCGTCGCTTGCTTATCAGCCACCATGAGTCTCCTAATCAGTCAATATCCTGTCCTTGTTTCCCCGCGCCGGTCACGCTGATTGCGCGTCGATGCGAGCCAAGGATTCGTCCCGTCCCAGCAGGACAAGTACGTCAAAAATTCCAGGCGAGGTTGTCGTCCCAGTCAGCGCAGCACGAAGCGGCTGCGCAATCTTGCCAAATCCCAGATCCAGGTCCTCGGCGAGCGCCTTCGTAGTGGCTTCGAGAGCCTCCATTGTCCAGTCATTTTCGCCCGATAATGCGTTGGAAATCAGGCGCAGACGGGCTCTGCCATCATCATCGAGGAATTTTGCCGCCTTTTCGGTCATCTCAAGAGGCTGTTTTGCGAACAAAAAGCCAGCGCCTTCAGCAAGTTCATCAAGTGTCTTTGCACGAGGTTTGAGGACTGGCATGGCCTTGGCAAGCAGATCCAGATCCGCTTTTGCTTCGATGCGCTTTGCGACAAGAGGCGCAAGCCGTGCATCATCTGCTTCCCGAATATAATGGCCATTGAGGTTCTCAAGCTTCTTGAGGTCAAACCGAGAGGGGCTTTTGCCAACGCCAGCGATATCGAATAGCTCAATCGCCTCTTCGCGCGTAAATTCTTCGCGGTCGCCATGCGCCCAGCCAAGCCGCAGCAAGTAATTGAACAGGGCTTCTGGAAGGATACCAAATTCATCGCGATACGTCTCGGCACCCAACGCACCGTGACGCTTGGAAAGCTTGCCTCCGTCCTGACCGTGGATAAGCGGGACATGTGCATAGACCGGATCAGGCCATCCCCCTTCGATCGCATCCATTGCGCGATAGATCGGAAGCTGGCGAAACGCGTTATTCAAATGATCATCGCCGCGGATGACGTGGGTGACGCCCATGTCATGGTCGTCGACCACCACCGCGAGCATATAGGTCGGTGTGCCGTCAGCGCGAAGGATGATATAATCGTCAAGCTCTTCGTTCTTAACGGAAACTTCGCCTTGCACCTGATCCGAAATACTCGTCTCACCCTCAGCCGGGGTCTTTAATCGGACGGTGAAGGGCGCACCTTCGGGAGCCTCGGAAGGATCGCGGTCGCGCCAGCGTCCATCATAGAGAAAAGGCTGTTTGTTGGCGCGTTGTTCGGCGCGCATCTCTTCAAGTTCTTCGGCGGTCGCAAAGCACTTGTAGGCGTAGCCCGCCTCCAGCAACTGATTGGCGACTTGTGCATGGCGCTCGGCCCGCTTTGATTGAAAAACGGGTTCGTCGTCAAAATGCAGACCGAGCCAATCGAGGCCGTCAAAGATTGCCTCGATTGCTTCCTGCGTCGAGCGCTTTTTGTCAGTATCTTCGATCCGCAAAAGCGCTTTGCCACCATAATGACGAGCATAGAGCCAATTGAACAATGCCGTGCGGGCCCCACCAATGTGAAGAAAACCCGTCGGAGAGGGCGCAAAACGCGTCACAACTTGCATATTGTTTGCCTGGCCGCCTGTTTCGCTGAGCATTGACTACCAATTCCTACCTATTTGTCGCATACTAACGCCAACCAACCCAAACGGGGGAGGGGCGTTACTGCATGGCCGATGTGCCAACTATTCCAATAGGGGATGATCCTGCGGGCAATTCTGCCAGCGCGGGAAGCACCCCTGCTTCGGTTCGAGAAAACCCGGAGACGAAGCCTTCAAAGCGCCTCTGGCAAAGGGGCGGCGGCTTGTCCAGCATTTGGCGGACAATTGCCGATAAACTTGAAAGCTTCCTTGAGCAGGCGCAATTCGATCGGGCGCCATGGCTGGCGGTAATCTTTGCCTGCGGCATTATGACCTGGTTTGGTCTCAAGACCCCGTGGGCATGGGCCGGCGCGATCGGTGCAAGCCTCATCCTTGGCGGGTTCGCCCTCGCGGCATGGCGCGGTGAGGTGGCGCGTGACCACTTGCGGAATGCAGTGATTGCCAGCGCAATTGTTTTTGCAGCAGGCATTTCAGTGGTTTGGCTGCGCTCGGAAATGGTTGGGGAAGAGGCAATAGATCGGCCAGTGGTGGAACGCGTGCAAGGTTACATCCTTTCTCGCGAAGATCAGCCATCGCAGGACCGGATACGACTTGTCCTTGCGGTGCGCGATGCGACAACCGGGCAAAGCCGGAAAATAAGGGTCAATGTACCGCTCGAAAAGGTTGAGCAGGCGCGGACGCAATACGGGACTGTTGATGATGCCAGCGTCCTCACCGAAGGCGCGGTTGTGCGATTGCGGGTGAGGCTTATGCCGCCGGCTAGCCCAATGTTGCCCGGCGCATACGACTTTGCGCGCGCGGCTTGGTTCAAGGGGCTGTCGGGAACCGGCAGCGCGATGGGGCAGGTAGAGGTTCTTGAAGCCGCGCAAAGCGATGGTTTCATCGCGAGGACCCAGCGCTGGTTATCGTCCCACGTCCGAGACAATGTGGGTGCCTCCGCTGGCACAATTGCTGCTGCTTTTGCGAGCGGCGACCGGGGTGCCATCACCGAGGGCGACCGTGACGCCATGCGCGATGCAGGATTGACCCACCTGCTTGCCATCAGCGGTCTGCATGTGAGCGCGGTGATTGCAGGGACATATCTGCTCGTCATCAAGCTTCTCGCTCTTTTCCCGGCCCTTGCCCTTCGGATGCGGTTGCCAGTCATGGCGGCGGGCATGGGGGCTGTTGCCGGGATCGGCTACACGCTGCTTACCGGAGCCCAAGTTCCCACGGTGCGTGCGTGCGCGGCGGCGATGCTGGTACTTCTTGCCCTAGCGACAGGCAGAGAAGCACTATCGTTACGAATGGTCGCGGCGGCCGCAGTTTTCGTCCTTATGCTTTGGCCTGAGAGCGTCGTTGGTCCCAGTTTCCAGATGAGCTTCGCCGCTGTGCTTGCGATTGTGGCCTTGCATTCAAGTGAGCCGGTCAAAGCATTCCTTGCGCCTCGAGAAGAGAGCCATCTCGTAAGACTTGGGCGTGGAACCGCGATGTTGTTTGTCACTGGGCTGGTGATTGAAATCGCGCTCATGCCGATCGTGCTGTTCCACTTTCACCGCGCAGGCCTCTACGGTGCAGTAGCGAACGTCCTTGCCATCCCGCTTGTGACTTTCGTCTCGATGCCACTCATTGCATTGGGACTCCTGTTTGATCTGGCGGGTCTGGGCGCGCCGTTCTGGTGGCTCACTGAGAAGTCGCTCAATCTCCTGCTGGCAATCGCGCATTTCACCTCGGCTCAGCCCGGCGCGGTCAAGCTGATGCCGCAGATGAGTGGTTTTACTATTGCGCTGTTTGTTGGTGGCGGACTGTGGCTCGCGCTTTGGTCGGGGCGTGCAAGGCTGCTCGGGTTCGTGCCAGCGGCAATCGCTACGGTTTTGCTTTTGTTGACACCCATCCCCGATGTCCTGATTGGCAGGGAAGGGCGGCATGTCGGCATTACCGTCACCGCCGAGGATGGCTCGCGCCGTTTGCTTTCCTTGAGGGACAGTCGTTCTTCTTACTCGCGCGACAACCTTCTCGAACTCTCCAGCGTGACAACCGAGCCAATCCCGCTAGTGGAATGGGAAGGTGCGCGATGTTCGCCTGAGTTTTGCACCATCGCGCTTGAACGCGGTGGCCGCCAATGGTCTCTTCTTCTCGCCCGCAACCGCGAAATGATTGAAGAGCGAGCGTTAGCCGCAGCTTGCGAGCGGGCAGACATCGTCGTCGCCGACCGTTTCCTGCCCCGCTCTTGCTCGCCGCGCTGGCTCAAGGCCGACCGCCGGTTCCTTCAACAAAGTGGGGGGCTCGCTCTCGACCTTGAAAACGAACGCATCACCCAGGTTTCAGCATCGCAGGGAGAGCATGGATGGTGGCGCGCTGGCGAGAGGTAAGATGAACCGCCCACCGAGCGCGCGCAATCAATGATAACGTCGCAAAAGACCCGCAAGCTTGCCTTGAACCTCGACTTCTTCAGGACCGTAGACTTGCGGATCATGGGCCGCATTGGCCGGGTCGAGTCGCACCAGCCCGCCGTCTTTGTGAAGATATTTAAGCGTCGCTTCTTCGCCGCGCACTAGAGCCACCACAATCTCACCATCACGTGCAGTGTTCGTGCGGCGCACGAGCGCGAAGTCACCGTCGAAAATGCCAGCTTCAATCATCGAGTCGCCGGACACTTCAAGAGCGTAATGCTCGCCCGGACCAAGCAGGGCCGCTGGCACAGGAAGCGAGCTTTGCCCTTCAAGCGCTTCGATCGGAGCGCCAGCTGCAATCCGGCCGTGGAGCGGGATTTCGATGACGTCATTCGCAGGCTCAGGCGCCGCTTTGGCAGCAGTGTTTGCCGCAACGACGGTATCGTTCGCCGCACTGGCCACGGCAGGCGCAGCACGCGGGATAGGCGTCGAATCTTCAGGGTTCCTGATCACTTCCAGTGCGCGTGCCCGATTGGGCAGACGCCGGATAAAGCCACGCTCTTCAAGAGCGGAGATCAAGCGGTGAACACCCGATTTGCTTTTCAAATCGAGCGCTTCTTTCATTTCTTCAAAACTGGGCGAAATTCCAGTCTCTTCCAGCCGCTGCTGAATAAAACGGATCAGTTCGTGTTGCTTTGCCGTTAGCATGGGCAAACTCCATCAGCCGCACTCTTGCGTGCGAGACACAGCCCCCCTTGAGCCATGACCACACAGTGCCAAAGGTACGCACCTTGTAGTAGCATGACGCCCCGCACGTATTGAGAAGAACAGTGCGGAACACATGCAATACAGAGCACTAACCGTTCGACCAATATGGTGAACGAATGCGGAACGAATAGGCAACTTGATTCGTCAAGTCAAGCCGTCGGAAACGCTAAAGCCAAGCAAAACCGCCATTTTGGAGGGTGTAGACGGTTATTGGCTCCCCTTCGGCCACTTCGCATCCATCGGGTTCACGTTCAGCGAGGCAATTCGCTAGTGCCAGGGAACCCAAGGCGCTGGAATCCTGAGAGGCGGCGCTCATCACCTTCTCTCCGTCGCTTATTGCACGAACGAATTCGCGCCTCGGGCCGCCAGCGGGGAAGACTTCTCCGGCAATGCGTTGCTGGGGGGAGGGGAGCGGATTTGCGATCCCCAGCGAAGCGCGTATCAAGGGCAACGCAAAGAGGTAAGCTGTCACAAAACTCGATACCGGATTACCGGGAAGCCCGAGGACGACTTGACGGCGGCCACCGATCGCGCGCGTGGCCACCATCAGGGGCTTGCCGGGTTTGATGGCGACTTTCCAGAACGCAATCTCGCAGCCCCATTCGCGAAGCGCATCTTGCACAAGGTCGTGGTCGCCCACCGATGCGCCGCCGGAGGTGATCAGGATGTCGCAATCCTGTGCATTGGCGAGAGCCTCGGCAAGTGCCCCCATATCGTCGGCGACGGGGCCGATACGTTGAGCAGAACCGATGAGTGGCGCCAACATCGCGGCAATCATCGGGCCGTTGCTAGCAGGCATTTGGTCGTCGCGCACATTCGTTGCATCGCGTGCGAGTTCGTCGCCGCTGTCGAGCACCGCAACTTTTGGGCGCGCAGCAACAGGCAGCACCGCATGACCACCGGCAATCGCGAGCGCGAGCTGTCCGGGGCCGAGCACTGTGCCCTGGGCGAGCAATTGGTCGCCTTTGCCAAAGTCAAAACCGCGGCGGCGCACGTGACGCCCGGGCTCGGGTGTCTGTTCGGCGCTCAGCGTGTCGCCATCGCGCGTGGCATTTTCCTGAATCAGGACGCTGTTGGCGCCTTGGGGCATATGCGCGCCGGTAGAGATGCGCACCGCTTCGCCGTGGGCAATCGCCCCCTCGAACGGCGCGCCAGCGCGGCTTTCTCCGACCAGTTGCCAAGGCCCATTGCCCGCAATCGCATAGCCATCCATCGCCGATAGATCAGCAGGGGGCTGCGTGCGGCGTGCGGCGAGGTCATCTGCAAGAACCCGTCCCAGCGCATCCTCGACCGCCACCTCTTCGCGGGGCATTTTGGGGGCCAGCGCGAGAAGCTGCGCCTGAGCCTCGGCAAGGTCGAGCCACCCTCCCATTTAGCTGTCCGCTTTCCAAATGCCCGATTTGCCGCCGCGTTTTTCGATCAGGCGCACCTCGCTGATCACCATGCCTTTGTCGATCGCCTTGGCCATATCGTAAATGGTAAGAAGAGCGGTGGAGACCGCCACCATCGCCTCCATCTCGACCCCGGTTTTACCGGTAAGCGAGGCGCTTGCGGTGGCGCGAATGGCGTCTTCCTGAAAGGTAAAATCCACCGTGACCGCCTCCAGACCCAGCGGATGGCACAGGGGGATAAGCTCGCCTGTGCGCTTGGCCGCCATAACCGCGGCGATGCGCGCGGTTCCGAGCACGTCGCCCTTCGGAGCGTCGCCTTCGCGGATGGCGTTCAGTGCCTCCTCGCTCATACTGATTGCGCCAGACGCGATGGCGACACGGTGCGTTTCCGCCTTGCCGCCAACGTCGACCATATGCGCCGAGCCATCTTCGCCAAGATGGGTGAGCCGGGTCATGCCGCTCTCTCAATGTTGGACATTTGAGACACTTGAGACACTGTCCTAGAGTCGAAATCAGGTCGATGAATAAAGGTGCTATTAATCGGTTTGTTCGATTGATGGAAAGGCACTCGCTTGGTCAAGCCGGCCTTATGCCACAGGTCGCTTTGGTAGGACACTATCCTTCGATCAGGGCCCGTGTGGCCGCTGCAACGTCGTTTGCGCGCATAAGGCTCTCGCCGACGAGGAAAGTCCGCACCCCGCTTTGCGAAAGGCGTTCGCAATCCGCATGGGTCGCAATACCGCTCTCACCCACCAGCAGTGCACCATCAGGACCAAGCGGAGCCAAACGCTCGGTCGTAGCGAGCGAGGTGGTGAAGGTTTTGAGGTCGCGGTTGTTGACGCCGATGAGAGTGGACTTGAGGTGGGCCTTGGCGCGCTCCATCTCTTCTTCATCGTGCACCTCGACGAGCACATCCATCGCGTGTTCGGTCGCGGCGGCTTCGATTTCGGCCATTTGCGTATTGTCGAGGGCTGCAACGATAATGAGGATCGCATCGGCGCCGATGGCGCGCGCTTCGAGGCACTGCCACGGATCGACCATAAAGTCCTTGCGAAGCACCGGGAGATCGCAGGCGTTTCTGGCCTCGACGAGGTAGTCCTCATGCCCCTGGAAATAGGGCGCATCGGTCAGGACGCTAAGGCACGCCGCTCCCCCTGCTTCATAGGCGCGCGCGTGGTCTGCCGGACGAAAGTCCGGGCGGATGAGGCCTTTGGAAGGGCTTGCTTTCTTGACCTCTGCGATCAGGGCAAATCCCGTTTCGGCCTTGGCGTGCAACGCCGCCTCGAACCCGCGTGGGGCGGTTTGGTCCTTGGCAGCGGCCTCTAGCGCGGCGATGGTCGTGACAGCTTTTCGCGCAGCCACTTCCTCGCGTTTGTTCGCGCAGATTTCTTCAAGCTTGTTCATCAGACTGTGAGTTCAATCCATTTGGCGAGGAGGGTTTTGGCAGCGCCGCTATCAATCGCTTCGGCAGCAATGTTTGCCCCCTCTTGCCAGTCATCGGTTTTGCCCGCCACCACCAAAGTGCCTGCCGCGTTCAAAAGCACCGCATCCCGGTAGGCGCTTTTTTCGCCGTCGAGAAGCCGCGTGAGGGCGGCTGCGTTGTACTGCGCGTCATCGCCGCGGATTGCTTCGAGCGGGGCGTTCGGCACGCCGATAACGCTCGCCTCAACGCGGCGCATGGTGACTTTGCCCTTGTTCACGTCCGCGAGGGTGTTGCCGCCCGCAAGGCTTAGCTCATCAAGACCCTCATCGCCTGAGACGATAAAGGTGCGGGTTTGATCGAGGCTCGCCTTGGCCTCGGCGTACATCGGCACAAGGTCGGGGCTGGCAAGGCCGATCAGCTGGGTGCGCACGCCAGCGGGGTTGGTAAGCGGGCCGAGCAGGTTGAAGATCGTGCGCTTGCCAATTTTCTCGCGGATAGGCGCGATGGGGCCGAGCGCGGGGTGATGAACGCGCGCGAAAAGAAAACCGATGCCGATTTCGTGCAGCGTTTTTTCCGCGCAGCGCACGGCGGCATTTAAATCAAGTCCAAGGGCCTCCAATGTGTCGGCAGCGCCTGACTTGGAAGAGGCCGCGCGGTTGCCATGCTTGGCGACGGGTACACCACAAGCTGCGACGACAAGGCTGACGGCGGTAGAGACATTGAGCGTATGTTGCCCATCTCCGCCCGTCCCGCAGCAATCGACCGCACCGTCGGGCGGGGTGATGCCATTGACGCGCTCGCGCATTGCCTGAGCCGCGGCGGCGATCTCCACGGCGGTCTCACCGCGTGCAGCCAAGGCGATAAGGAAGGCCTCGATTTCCTCGGTGCTGACTTTCAGGTCGAGGATATTGGCAAAGACCTCATCAGCCTCGCCGCGGGTGAGGAATGGAGCATCAAGCGGGAGCGAAGTCATTTTTGCAATTCCTCCGGCTCAATGCCGCAGATTTTCAGGAAGTTTGCAAGCAGCGCATGCCCATGCTCGGTCGCGATGCTCTCAGGGTGGTATTGCACTGAATGGATCGGCAGGCTCTCATGCCGGAAGCCCATGACGCTGGGGTGATCTTCTCCCGGCGTCTCTGCATGGGCGTTGGCGATGAGGCAATTGGGCACATCGACCACCTCAAGGCTGTGATAGCGCGTGGCGGTGTAGGGGGAGGGCAAACCTTCGAAGAGCCCCGTGCCATCATGCGTCACAGGAGATGTCTTGCCATGCATCAACCCGCCGCGCGTGACCGTCCCTCCAAAATGCTGACCAATCGCCTGGTGGCCAAGGCACACTCCCATGAGCGGCTTACCCGCATCCTCACAGGCGGCAACAAGATCAAGGCTGACGCCAGCCTCGTTTGGTGTGCAAGGGCCGGGCGAAATGAGAAACCCGCTCGCATTGGTGGCTAACGCTTCGCTCGCGGTGAGCGCATCGTTGCGCTCCACCCGAATGTCCGCTCCCAACTCCATCAGATAATGGACAAGGTTGAAGGTGAAGCTGTCGTAATTGTCGATGACCAATATCTGCTTCGTGGGGATTTGGCTCATGACAACTCCGCAAACTTATCGGTTGCGCGTACAAGGCCATCGACCAGGCCCGGCTCGCTCGCGGTGTGGCCTCCATCATCAACGATCCACAATTCCGCCGATGGCATTGCCTTTTTCAAATCCCAAGCGGAGCGCGGCGGGGTGCAGGCATCATGCCGCCCCTGAACGATGATCGTGGGGATATGGGCGATTCTTTCGATGTTGCGCAGCAATTGCGCTTCTTCAAGGTAGAAGTCTTCAAGGAAGAAGCGTGCGCAAATGCGGGCAAAGGGCAGGGCGCTTTCAGGTGAGACGAAATCGGTAAGAAGTTCCGGGTTGGGTAGAACGGTAATCACCGTTCCCTCCCAAGCGGCCCATTGTTTCGCTGCCGCAAGCCGCTCCGCCTCGTCGTCCGAGGTCAGGCGCTTGTGGTAGGCTGCAACCATATCGCTGCGCTCATCGTGTGGAATAAGACCGGTGAAGCGGTCCCACTGCTCGGGGAAAATCTCGCTTGCGCCGTAGGAATAGAGCCATTGTTTCTCCGCTGCCCGTGCAAGAAATACCCCGCGAAGAACCAGCTCGGTTACGCGCTCAGGTTGCTTTTGCGCATAGGCCAGCGCGAGGGTTGAGCCCCAAGAGCCGCCAAACGCCTGCCACGCCTCATGCCCGCACATTTCGCGCAAGGCCTCGATATCGGCAACGATGCGCCATGTGTCGTTCGCCTCGATTTCGGCAAAGGGCGTTGATTTGCCACATCCGCGTTGATCGAAGAGCAGCACGTCGTATTTTTCCGGGTCCCATTGGCGGCGGTGGTCGGGCGACATACCGCCGCCCGGCCCGCCGTGAAGGAACACTGCAGGTTTCGCGCCAGGCGTTCCGACGCGTTCGTAGTAAAGCGAATGGCTTTCACCCACATCGAGAAAGCCCGTCTCATAGGGTTCAATCTCGGGATAGAGAGTGCGTTCATAACTGAGCATATTGCTATTGGCCATCACGTCTCTCCACCACAATTACAGGTCCCACGCGCCTTTTATCCATGCGCCCGCTTGCCGGATGCCAGAGCGAAGAAATATTGCCATCAAGGAAAAGCGCATTGGGCGTCTTCACCTCGTCTCTGAAGTAACGCGCGAGTTGACCGAAACTCAAAGGCGCATCGGAAATGACGAAATGCGCTTTGCCTTCTGCATCAACGCCGACGCCATTGCGGATCGCCTTGGAAGGGCCATTGTCCTGGATTTCCGGATGGAGTTTGCCATCGATTACAAGCATGGGACCCGACTGTGTCCCGAACTGGGGACGCGTGCCAATGGTCCGCAGAAATGTATCGGAGGCAAGGATTTGCCATCTGCCACCGGTCCCAAAGAAGACGCCGTTGGGTTTCAGATAAAAATTGCCTGAGCCATCGCCGCGGTCGAGTTCACCCAAACGGTCCTCATCGCGGACGAAATAACCGACGGGCTTCAAGGCGTCATCATACATCCCGCCGTTCATAACAAAAGCGATGCGGCTTTCATCGCGGCCCGCTGCCCATCCTTCGATGGTGCCGAAGTTTGGCCCGCTCGACGGTGCAAGGCCGGTGTTGATACGGTGCGTTTCAGGGTCAGCGGTGCAATGGGTAAGCGGCACGCTTTCGAAAGTCACCGAACGGCAGACCGCATCTTCGTTTTCCTCGGAGGCGAGCGTTTCAACCGGGTCCTGTATCGGGCGCGGCACGGCATCGCCAATCTCGGAGCGCACCACCGGCTCGCCCGATGGCTGCTGCTCGCAAGCGGTCAGCGCAAGGGTGGCTGCAAAGATCAGTGATAGATGTTTCATTGACCAAATCCCGGTTCGCTTGCCACGCGCACGGCCTCCTTGGCGGCCGCGATCAAAGCGCCAGCCTTCGCGCGGCATTCAGCAAGTTCGTAGTCGGGCTGGCTATCGGCAACGATGCCAGCACCAGCTTGGACGTGCATTGTGCCATCTTTTACGACAGCCGTTCGTAAAACGATGCAACTGTCGACCGAGCCATCGGGTGCGAAATAACCGACACCGCCAGCGTATGCGCCGCGTGTTTCGGGTTCCAGCTCGGCAATGATTTCACACGCGCGGATTTTGGGCGCGCCCGACACCGTGCCAGCAGGAAAACCTGCAAAAACGGCGTCCAGTGCGTCCTTGTCATCCGCAAGCTTGCCGATCACATTGCTGACGATGTGCATGACGTGGGAATAGCGTTCGATGGTGAAGCTGTCGGTGACCTCGACGCTAGCACGAGAGGCAACGCGGCCCACATCATTACGCCCCAGATCAAGCAGCATCAGGTGCTCGGCCAGTTCCTTGGGATCGGCGAGGAGCGAAACTTCATTGGCGTCGTCCTCCACGCGGTTGCTTCCACGAGGCCGGGTGCCGGCAATAGGCCTAATGGTGACTTCGCCATCGCGAACCCGCACGAGAATTTCCGGGCTGGACCCGACAATTGCAAAGCCGGGCAGGTCGAGGAAATAAAGGAAGGGCGAGGGGTTTACCCGTCGCAAAGACCGATAAAGCGCCAGCGGTGGAAGCTCAAACGGGCAGGTGAAACGCTGGGCGAGCACCACTTGGAAAATATCGCCTGCAAGGATGTAGTCCTTTGCGCGCGCGACCATGCCTTTGTAATCATCGCCCGACATCACCGGCGTTAGTTCAGGCTCGATTGTTTGCGGCGATGTTTGCGGCTCTGGCGGACGGGGCCGGGCAAGAGCGCGCAGTGTGTCGTCGATCCGCTCGCCCGCTTTTTCGATTTCGGAATGCGGGTTCGCGGCCTTCCAGATTGGCGCCACGCAAAAAAGCTCGTCGGAAAGCCCGTCGAAGATAAGGATCACCGTCGGCCGCACGAACAGCATATCGGGGAGCGCAAGCTCGCTTTGCGGGGCACGTGGTAACGTTTCGACGAGTCCGATCGTCTCGTAGCCGAAATAGCCGACCAGACAGGCAAGCGCCGGGGGAAGCCCTTCGGGCACATCAATCCGGCAGCTTTGCGACAGCGCGCGCAATTCCTGCATGGCGTCGCCTTTGCAGGGGGTAAACGCCTCGCGGTCCTTTTTCCACTGCGTGTTGATCGAAGCTTCCGCGCCGCTTGCGCGGAAAACCAGATCAGGGTCGAGCCCGAGCAGCGAATAGCGGCCGCGCACCTCGCCACCTTCGACCGATTCCAGCAGAAAGTCGCCGCGTCCCGGTTCGATCAGTCGGCGCGCAGCTCCCACGGGCGTATCGCAGTCAGCCACGATCTTGCGCCACACGAGCGCAGGCTTTCCGCGCCCGAGCGCATCAGCCGCGCCGGCTGCATTCCCCAACTGCGTATCGGTAGAGGTGGCCTGTCCCACGAGGTTCAGCGCCGCTCCTTAGCTTTCGCCAGCGAGGTTGCGACGAAGCGCTTCGATCGCTTCTTCATTGCGCTCAACGCCAACTTCTTCGCGCACGGAACGCGAAAGCTGGCTTGCGTATTCATTCGCGATTGCATTCCCGATCTGCTGGCGTGTTTGTTCGAGCAGCGGATTGTCATCCTCGACCTCGCCAACGCTAATCTCGTCGAGATTGACCACGAACCACCCAAGACCGTTCTGATCTTCAAGCACCTTGGTCGAGCCCTGAGCCATAGAGAACAACAAAACTACCGCAGAGGGCACGCGGCCTTGCGATTGCTGAAGGAGCTCTTCGCGCGTGAGGTCGATATTCTGAATTTGACGCAAATCTACGCCCGCATCGCTCATGGCATCCCTGATCGATGCGCCGCCCTCAATGGCCTTCTGCACTTTGTCAGCGACCTTGCGCGCTTTTTTGCCCCCTTCGGCCAATCGCCACGCAACTGCGACTTCCTGCTTGACTTCTGCAAGCGGGGGAGCCGCGCTTTCGGTGATTTCAGATACATCGAACACGACGAATTGCGCGCCCAGCACCACCTCTGCAAGCTGCGGATTGCCCTCTTCCATCTGGAATGCCGTGTCGACCAGCGGACGAACTGCTTGAGAGACGCTTTGTCCCTGCGTGCCAAACACGGTGCCGTTGGCAGTGATGTTCGAAGCAGTAATGACTTCGAGCCCGAACTCCTCCGCCACATCGGTAAGGGAGGTGCCGGTGTCCACCTGCTCCTCAATCCGTGAACTGAGGTCGATCAGCGCGGCGGCAAGCTTCTCGCCGCGTATCTGTTCTGCAATCTGGCTGCGCACTTCGCCGAGGGTGCGTGCTGGGGTGTTCTCAATCTGGTCAACCCGCGCGACATACCAGCCAAGAGCGCTTCTGGCGGGGTCAATGACCGTGCCGCGCGGCGTCGAAAAGACCTTCTCGGCGATAGCGAAGCTGGTCGCTGTGCCGGTCTGCTCCTGGTCGCGAAGTTCGCTTGTGGAAACATTGAAGCCAGCCTCGGCCGCCGCAGCTTCCAGAGAAGTGCCGCTGCGGATGCGTGCTGTCAGGGCTTTGGCCGCTTCTTCGGTTGGAACAACGAAAGAGCTGAAAGAGCGGCGCTCTTGCGCATCGTATTGTTCTGCATCTTGTTTGAAGCGCGCCGCAATTTCTGCATCGCTCGCCTCAAGATTGGCCGTCACCTTGTCTGCCCCAAATGCGGCAAAACGCAATGTGCGGCGCTCGGGCAGGATGAAATCCTCCCGGTTCGACGAGTAGAATGAACCGAGTACCTCATTGTTGGGCTCTTCTTCGGGAGCATAGGCGAGGGCAGAGATCAGTCCGACCTGACCTTTGCGCCGTTCAAGAACCAGCGAGGCGTAATGTTTGGCTGCCGCTTTTGGCAGGGTCGAGGCACCCAGTGCCGGGCGGAGGATTTGTTGTGCAAGAAGGCCGTCGGCAATGTCTTTGCGCAGGATGGAATCGGTGATCCCCTGACGGCGAAGCGCAGCTTGATAGGTTTCGGAGTCAAACTCGCCGGTCAGATTGCGAAAAGCCGGAATCTGCAGAATTTCGCTGTTCACCAGATTGTCGCCTGCACGAAGGCCAATATCGCGCGCGAAAAAGCCCAGCGCATAGCGGTCGATCAAAACGTCAATTTCGGAAGCATACCCGCCTTGCTCGATGAATTGCGGCATTGTGATTGTCGGGTTCTGTTGGCGCGCGCGATCAAGGGCGCTGTTCACTGCGCCATTGGCTTCATTGGCAGAAATCGTGTCGCCGCCGACGGCTGCGATCTTATCATCGCCGCTAAGCCCGCCAAATGTCGCCGAGCCCGAAATGTCGCTTGCCGCAAAGGCGAGAGCCACGATGATCAGAAACCCGATGAAGATGGGCAGGCCGATCTTCGACTGGAAAAAATTACGGAACAGCGAAATCATCTAAGTCAATTCCCAAAGCGCAAAATTACGCCGCGCGGCGCGTGTTTTTTGTGACGCTTGGCCAACAAACGGACCGCGACACGATGTCAATAGCGATGCCTTAAGTGTTCCAAGGGCGGGAAAACTGCGCTTTCCCCCAGATGGCCTCAAGGTCGGAGCGCTTTATCTCCCCTGCGACCTCGCGGCAACAGGTTGCGCAAGCTTTTGACTAAACTTACATGCTCGTCTAGCCGACCGCCCACCGCGAGTTTACATCTTGGTGCCAGATTCGCGAGGTCACCCTCGACAAAAATTTTCAGGAAAAGCAATGTCCCTTCGACCCTACATCGTTGGCAATTGGAAGATGCACGGCACCCGCGCCATGCTGTCAGAGGCGCGCTCGATCGACCGCGCAGCTCAGCGTCATATGAAAGTCGAGGTGGCGATTGCGCCGCCATACACCCTTATTCACCCGATCCATCGCGAAGCCGAACAGATCGCCGTGGGCGCGCAGGATTGCCACGAGCAAGATGGCGGGGCGCATACAGGCGACATCTCGGCCTCCATGATCGCCGACGCGGGCGCGAAATTTGTCATCCTTGGCCACTCGGAACGCCGGCAAAATCACCGCGAAAGCAATGCGCAGATCAAAGCGAAGGGCGAATCAGCGCTAGCCGCCGGCCTTCGCGTCATCATGTGCTGCGGCGAGAGCGAAGAAACGCGCGAGAAGGGCGATGCGGTCGCCTTCGTATCGCGCCAGCTCAAGGCGTCGCTTCCCGCCGACATCGAAGATCCAGCGGAACAACTCGCGGTCGCCTATGAGCCAATCTGGGCCATTGGCACCGGTAATACGGCGCAAACCAGCGATATCGAAGAAATGCACGCCAGCATCCGCGCGCTCCTCGTCAAGCTTTATGGCGAAGAGGCAGGCCAAGGTGTGCGCATCCTTTATGGCGGTTCGGTAAAGCCTGAAAATGCTGCCGAAATTTTCGCTGTGCCTAATGTCGGCGGCGCGCTCGTCGGCGGCGCAAGCCTTACCGCTGACAGCTTCATGAGCATTGCCCTTGCAGCAGCAGAGACCGACGACGCGTAAAGCTTTAGGCGCGTCTAACCTTGTCGTGGGCGGCGCTTGTCCCTAAGTGCGCCCTCAAGCACGCTAACCAATCGAAGAAACAGATATGTCGCTTTTCATTATTCTCACTGTCATTCAGGCAATGATTGCTGCCGCACTTGTCGGGGTGGTGCTTATGCAACGCTCCGAAGGCGGAGGCCTTGGAATTGGCGGCAATCCTTCGGGTGCACTTGGTGCGCGCGGCGCAGCCGATTTCCTGACCCGTTCGACAAAATGGCTGGCGATCGTGTTTGTGGTGATGTCGATTGTGCTCGCCGCAATGGCCGTCAGCGAATCGAGCGTCGGCGAAGTTTCATCGACCCTCGACCGCGATGCAGCCGCTCCGGCGCCTGTCGACCTTCTCGGCGAAGGCACACCAAGTGAGGGCGGTGCGGCATCATCCGAAGATTTGCTTGGCGAAGACAATTCAGCCACAGGAACCGGTGAAACCGCTCCTGACGATGATCCGCTCAGCGAATAAATCGCGCAGCTAACCTATTTCCCAAAAGTCACACTTGTGGATTGGCGGAGTTTTCTCGCGCCAATTCGCTTGCCAAGAATCGCACTCAACGCTTAAGGCTCAACTCCCATGGCGCGGTACATTTTTATCACCGGCGGCGTGGTCTCCTCGCTCGGCAAAGGTCTCATGGCGGCAAGTCTTGCTGCCCTCCTTCAGTCGCGCGGGTATAAGGTCCGCATCCGCAAGTTCGATCCCTATCTGAACGTCGATCCGGGCACGATGAGCCCGTATCAGCACGGCGAGGTCTATGTGACCGACGACGGCGCTGAAACCGACCTCGATCTGGGCCATTACGAACGCTTCACGGGCGTCTCTGCGCGTCAGAGCGACAACATCACATCTGGCCGCGTTTACCGCGACATCATCGCGAAAGAACGCCGCGGTGATTATCTTGGCGCGACCGTGCAGGTTGTTCCGCATGTGACCGACGCCATCAAAGAATTTGCGCTCGCCGATCAGGACGATCACGATTTCATCCTGTGCGAGATCGGCGGGACGGTGGGCGACATCGAGTCGCTGCCTTTCATGGAAGCGATCCGCCAGATCCGGAACGAGCTTGAGCCGTTTCAGACCTTAAGCGTTCACGTGACGCTTGTGCCCTATATTGCCGCTGCCGGTGAGCTGAAAACGAAGCCGACGCAGCACTCGGTCCGCGAACTCGCATCGCTCGGGATCAAGCCAGATGTGCTTTTGTGCCGTGCAGAGCACCCGATCCCCGATGGTGAGCGTCAGAAAATCGCGAATTTCTGTAATGTGCGCAAGGAAGCGGTGATCCCCGCTCTGGATGCGCCTTCGATTTATTCAGTTCCGCTGCAATATCACGAAGAAGGGCTCGATGCAGAAGTCCTGCGGGGCTTTGGCATCACCGATGCACCTGCGCCCGATTTGTCCGCCTGGAACGACGTTACCGACCGCTACTTCAACCCGGAAGGCGAAGTCACCATCGGCGTGGTTGGCAAATACGTCGGCCTTCCAGACGCTTACAAGAGCCTCAATGAAGCGCTTGTCCACGGCGGGCTGGCGAACCGTGTGAAGGTCAACATCAAGTGGATCGATGCCGAAATCTTCGAAGGCGAAGATGACGGCGATATCGTCTCTGCGCTTGAACCGATGCACGGTATCCTCGTGCCCGGCGGCTTTGGTGAACGCGGCAGCGAGGGCAAGATCGCATCTGTCCGCTTTGCAAGAGAGCGCAAGGTCCCCTTCTTCGGCATCTGCCTCGGGATGCAGATGGCCTGTATCGAGGGCGCGCGTTCGGTGGGCATTGCGGACGCCTCTTCAACCGAATTTGGCGAAACCAAAGAGCCAGTCGTGGGCATCATCACCGAATGGATGACCGAAGAAGGGCTGCAAAGCCGCGAAGAGGGCGGGGACCTTGGCGGGACCATGCGCCTTGGCGCTTACGAAGCAAAGCTTGGCGCGAACAGCCACACTTCGCGGATTTATGGCGGGGCCGAGACGATCTCAGAGCGCCACCGCCACCGTTATGAGGTGAACAGCGGCTATATCGAGCCTCTCGAAGAAGGCGGTCTGGTGTTTTCAGGGATGTCGCCTGATGGGCTTTTGCCGGAAATAGTTGAACGGCCCGATCACCCTTGGTTCGTCGGCGTCCAATTCCATCCCGAGCTTAAATCAAAGCCGTTTGACCCACACCCGTTGTTTGCAGGCTTTATCGCGGCAGCGCTTGAGCAATCGCGGCTCGTTTAACGCGCGCGAAATACAGCGTTTGATCGCAAGTTTCACCCGCTTGGGGTGAGGGTTGCTGTCATTACCATGACAGTGCAGGGTGAATTTTCTTCATACCCGTCAAATACTTGTCGCATTTTTACAAGTGCAGCAGTTTGGCCTTGCGCGAGTGCTGATTTGCGCTTTACGCAAATACCAAGAGCTCGAATGTACCCCCTTATTTCTAGGGGTAATTAACGCGGCGTGCACAGATATTGTGCCATGTTCAAGCTGCCGAGATGTTGAGCGGTGCGAACAGATCAAGAAATTGCCTTACGCAACGCTACCAAGAGCTCAGACCAGAGTTGGCCGTCTACTGCGACCCGGTCGGTCGATTTTGGTTTGGGGCGACATATGTCGCAGGGGGCGACTCTTTATGAGCCGCCCCCGTTCTTTATCGCAAGATAACGACTTGGGATTGTTGATAGTTTCCGGTCACCCTCGGGTTGGATAACCGCAATGAGCGACACCGGTTAGGCAGCGTTCGCTTCACCTTCTTCGCTTGACGGTGCGTCTTCGCTCGGCACCGCGCTCAAAGTGGGTGTCGCGTTCACAGCGATTTTCTTAGGCTTCATGGCCTCCGGAATTTCACGCACGAGGTCGATCACAAGGAGACCATCGGCGAGCGCTGCGTTTTCAACGCGCACGTAATCGGCAAGTTCGAAACGGCGTTCAAAGCCGCGATTCGCAATGCCAACGTGCAGCATTTCGGCGCCTTCGTCGGCGTCTTCGCGT
The DNA here is from genome assembly GCF_023015615.1 of Qipengyuania sp. S6317L1. Classification (GTDB taxonomy): domain Bacteria; phylum Pseudomonadota; class Alphaproteobacteria; order Sphingomonadales; family Sphingomonadaceae; genus Erythrobacter. The sequence continues at coordinate 276,343 of NZ_JALKAJ010000003.1, forward strand.
TTGCGACCCTGAACGGTCAGCAAATTGGCCTGCGCAGTAATTTCGATGTCCTGCGTACGGAATCCAGCGACCGCAAGTGTGATGCGATAGCTGTCTTCGCTTTGCCGAGCGATATTGAATGGCGGATAATTGTCCCCGGAGCTCGCGCGCGCCTGGTTTTCGAGCATGTCAAACAGGCGGTCAAAGCCGACGGTGCTGCGACGATAGGGGGTAAAATCAAGACGTGACATAAATGCAAATCCTCTTCTTTGAGCAATTTGGTTTCAATTCGCAGACCTGCGACGTGCAGCGCCTGCTTGGGATTGTCGCCGATGCCATTTCCCAAGACTGGCGAAATGCGGCGACACGCATTAGTTAGGTTCTCGAAAAATGGCTTTCAAGAGGTTCTTGAGGCATAAAAACGGGATTGAAACATGACAGCTCCAACGATCGATATTTACACCAAATTCGCATGCCCATTTTGCGTGCGCGCCAAGCATTTGCTCGACAAAAAGGGCGCGGCTTACAACGAATTTGACATCACGATGGGCGGCGAGAAGCGCGACGAAATGATGGAGCGTGCGCCGACGGCTCGCACCGTACCGCAGATATTCATTGGTGACACGCACGTAGGCGGTTCAGACGATCTTGCAGCGCTTGAAGAAACGGGCCAACTCGACGCGCTTCTGGCGGGGTAAGGCAACGCGCTGATGCCGAAAATCGCAGTCCTTCAGATGACTTCGGGGATAGATGCCGAGGCAAATTTCGACACTATTGCAGCGGCTGCTGGTGAGGCTGCGGGCGAGGGTGCCAAGGTGCTTTTTACCCCGGAAATGGCGCTCTTGCTGGATCGCAATCGCAAGCGTGCCGGACAATGGATTACCAGCGAACGTCCGAGCGAATTGATAGAACGCTTGGCCCAATTGGCATCAGATCTCGAAATCGACATTTGCATGGGTTCAGCGCCCGTCGCTGGGAGCGACGACAAGTACGCCAATCGCACCTTTTATCTATCTGCATCGGGCGCGCCTCCGGTCACCTACGATAAGATCCACATGTTTGATGTTGAGCTTTCAACCGGCGAAACGTGGCGCGAGAGCAGTGCGTATCAAGCGGGTGATGAAGTGGTCACACTCGAGGATACGCCCGTCGGCAGGTTGGGCCTGACTATCTGTTATGACATGCGGTTTCCGGCCTTGTTCGAAACGCTTGGCCAAAGAAAGTGCGACGCCATCGCCATTCCTGCGGCCTTCACCAGGCCCACGGGCAAAGCACATTGGCATGTCCTCCTTCGAGCGCGTGCGATTGAGGCAAGCGCTTTCGTGATCGCCGCTGCCCAAGTGGGCAAGCACGAAGACGGGCGCGAAACTTATGGTCATTCACTCGTCGTTGACCCTTGGGGCGAGGTGCTGTTGGACATGGGCGGTGATCAACCTGGCCTTGCCTTTTGCGACATAGACCTTGGCCGCATCACCGAAGTTCGTGCGCAGGTCCCAAGCCTTGCCAATCGTCGCAAAATTCCCAACTAGCAAACCGTAATGATTGTCTTTGACCTCCATTGTGAGCACGGCCACCGATTTGAGGGGTGGTTTAAATCATCTTCCGATTACGAAGAGCAAAAGACACGTGGGCTCGTCACCTGTCCGGAATGTGCCACTGATGCAGTGAGCAAGGCTCCCATGGCGCCTGCTGTTCCTGCAAAGGGCAACAGCAAGCCGGACCGTGCGCTCGCATCGCGACCTGAGCAGCAGTCAGCCCCCGGCGAGGGAAAAGCTGTGACCAACGCGCCGCCTCCAGCAGAGGTGCAAAAGGCGATGGAAGCGCTGGCCAAAGCGCAGGCCAAGGCTCTGGAAAACAGCACCTATGTGGGCAAGAACTTCGTCAAGGAGGCGCGCGAAATGCACTATGGAGAGCGCGACGAGGCCCCCATTCATGGGCAGGCGAGCCTAGAGGAAGCCAAAGAACTCGCCGAGGAAGGCGTGCCCGTCGCGCCGCTTCCCTTTCCTGTGGCTCCACCTGATAAGCTTAATTGAACAAAGCCCAATTGATCACCGCGCACACGCTGCTATGGCAGTGGCCGCTTGGATTGGCCCCGTAGCTCAGCCGGATAGAGCACCAGATTCCTAATCTGGGGGCCGCGTGTTCGAATCACGCCGGGGTCACCAAGCGTCACTTTTTACGCACGCCCATTCGGGTGCGCATCCGCGCTAGACGGGCAGGCAAGCTGCCCCCGCCAGTCGCCCTTCCGGCCCTTCGGGATCAGTAGCCGCTCGCTTGACCGTCCTTGCGCATCTCGGTTGCGCCGGCATAGACGCCGGTTTCCGCATCGCGCATAATCGCCTGATAACCGCCGAACATGATGCCGTCGGAAACCACGCGGACATTGTGACCCATCGAGCGCAAGGTTTCGATGGTTTCGGCCGGAATACCGGGTTCCACATTCAATGTACCCAGATCATCGTCAATCGGCCCGTCGAGGCTGTCGGTGGGTTGCCGTCCGCCATCGTGATTGATGCGCGCAGCATCGCCTGCTTCCTGGATGTTCATGCCGAAATCGACCATGTTGACAAGCACTTGCACGTGCCCTTGCGGCTGCATTCCTCCGCCCATCAAACCAAGCGTCATGAAGGGCTCTCCGTCTTTCTTCACGAACGCCGGAATGATCGTGTGGAACGGGCGCTTCGAAGGCTCGTATGCGTTAGGGTGCTCAGGATCGAGGCTGAAAAGTTCGCCGCGGTCCTGGAACATGAAGCCGAGGCCATCGGGCACCAGACCGCCGCCCATGCCGCGATAGTTAGATTGGATGAGGCTCACCATCATTCCGTTTTTGTCGGTGACGGTGAGATATGTGGTGTCTCCTTCGCCCTCAAGCTTGGGCTCGCCGGGGGCAAAGACCGGCGTCGCTTTCTCTGGGTCGATCAGTGCAAAGCGTTCTTTTCCATATTCTTCGCTTAGCAATTCTTCTGGCAAGGCGGAGAAATCGGGATCGGCATAGAATCGCGCGACATCGGCATAGGCTAGGCGCTTGGCTTCGGTGATGTAATGGATCACCTCCGGGCTGCCACGTTCCCATTGGCGAAGGTCCACATTCTTCAGAATGTTGACCATCTGCAAAGCTGCAAAGCCTTGGCCGTTTGGCGGAAGCTCGCATAGCTCATAACCATCGCGGTATTCAGCGCAGCCCACATCCACCCATTCGCTGGTGTGATTGGCGAAATCTTCCATCGTGTAGGCAGAACCCTGACGTTGAAGATAATCCACCATGACCTTGGCCAGGTCACCTTCGTAAAAGGCATTGCGCCCCTCGCGCCCGATTGTCTCGAGCGTGTTGGCAAGATCAGGGTTTTTGAAAAGGTCACCAGCTTCGGGCGCGCCGTTGGCAAAATAGGTTGCGCGCGCATTTTCGAATTCGAACGGGAAGCTCTCAAGCCGGTTTTCGTAAGCGCGCAGGCTACGGTCGAAATACATCGCGATCACCGGCGCAACGGGATGGCCGCCGCGCGCATACGCGACCGTTGGCGCCAATACATCATTCATCGGCATGGAGCCGAAGCGTTCGTGCATGGCGAACCAGCCATCGACTGTGCCGGGAATGGTGACGGGCAGGGGGCCCACTGGTGGCAGGGCATCGGCGCCATCCAGTTTTTCAAGCAGGTCATCGAGGGTTTGACCCGAAGGGGAACGGCCCGAGCCATTGAGGCCGTGAAGTTCGCCAGTTTTTGGATCGTAGATGATCGCGAACAGATCACCGCCAATGCCGTTGCCAGTCGGCTCCATGAGGCCGAGTGCTGCGTTCGCTGCGATCGCGGCGTCCACGGCATTGCCGCCTTCACGAAGGATCTGGAGTGCGATTTGCGTCGCCAGCGGATGGGCGGTCGCTGCCATGCCGTTTTCGGCATAGACCGGACTGCGCGACCAATTGGCCCCTACAGGCCTGCCGCCTGCACCGATTTGTTCTTCGACAGGTTTTTGCGTTTCTGCGGCAACAGGCGAAGCAATCAACGCAATAAGGGAAGCGGCGGCGGCGAGAGTTCTCATGGAATGGCCCCTAGTTTGTGACGGGTTTCGATGCGGCCTTCTTGGTCCGCTTCTTTTTCGATTTCGCTAGATATGGCAACAAGAAGAGGTACGCCCCGGTTCCCCACATAATGATGAGGATGACGCCAACCGGCAGAAAAACGTAAAGCTTCACCCAGTCGGCGAACCACGACCCATCGTGAATTGCCTCAATTGTGTCGGAACGGCGGTAGGCAACTTTGAGCACCTCGGCTGTCGCGGTGTCGACCTGAACCTCCCAGCCTGAATTGGCGCGAAGTTTTGCAATTCCTCGGTCCACGCGCAGGTCGATCCGGTCGATGTCGGTCCAGTCCTGAATGCCGGCTTCAGGGTGCTGGCTCGCCGCATCGACCATTTGCTCATACGAGATGGTGGGGATTGTATCCTCAACGGCGCCTCTTTCGGTGCCGGGTTGGATCCACTCAACCTCTTTTTTGAGCATGAGGAACCCGCCAGCCACAAACATGATGGCCGCAGGGATGAATACAGCGACAGAGAGCCAGTAATGGACCTGACGAAACAAGCGTTTTGCGTTCATTGTCTCTCAACTGAAGCGGGGGCCGCCCGAAGACAAGCCCCCAGCATCTTTTCTTTTCGATCGCAGGTTATTGGGGAAGCGCGCTGCCCGCAACCCAGGGGGCACCAGCAGCTTCAAGCTCGACCTCAAAGCCAGGAATGGTGCTTTCGGTGAGCGTGCGCAGACGGCTTTGAATGTCGGTAAATTCTGCCTGAGCGTAGCCGAACTGGTCGCGGTGCGATTGTGTCGGGCCATAGGTCGATGCGCCAAGACCCATCATCACCATACCCAGACGGCTGCGAACGGTTGGCTGCGTGCGCTCCCCAATGACTTCGCGTGCCTGATTGCCATTAAGAAGACCATTGAGTGCATTCGCCTCATTGCGGATTGCTGCAAGGCGGTTGTCGAGTGCGGTCGGATCGCCGCCAGCCCGCTCGACCGCGACTTGCATCAGATCGATGCGTTTCTGAGTTTCATCAAGCGTGTTCGCAAAAGCTGTCACCTTGCGGTCGAAGGCAGCAACCTCTGCCCAGAAGTCTGCCGCATCGGGCTGTGCCGGAAGAGCACCCTCGCGAAGCCGTTCCACCATGAACGGCTTTGGCCCCACAAGCTCGGTTGTGACACCGCGCACCCGCTTCGAAAGCGAGACGGTGTATTGACCGGGGCTTGCAAGGAAGCCGCTGCCGTCCGAATTTGGACGTGGCATACGCGTCACAGCCGATTGGCTGGGGTATCGAAGGTCCCAATTGACGCGGTGGAAGCCTTTCTTGGCCGGACCCTTGATACGGCGCACCACATTGCCATCCATATCGCGCACGGTGAGATAGATCGAAGGCTCTTCTTCCAAAAGCTCGGCAGTCAGGCTGTCAAAGTCTGGCAGTGGCGTATCGCCGCCTCGCTCGGCAACGGGTTTTTCCCGCGCTTGGCGCATATCTTTCAGAGATTGAACGTCGTCTGAGAGATAATAGGTGAAGTTTGCACCAAATGGCGGGTTGGGCGCCCGGAAATAGCCGTGGCCCTGACTGCCACCCTCGTCGAAGGCGAGCGGGTGCTGTTCGATGTACCACCACGCTTTGCGGCCCGGGAAGAGCATCGCCTCTTGGGAAAGGCTCGCTTCGTTAATTTCGCGCAAGGGCGAGATATCATCGACGATGAAGAAGCCACGGCCAAAGCTGGCTGCAACAAGATCATCTTCGCGGCGTTGGATCGTCACATCGCGGAACGCAATCGTCGGAGCATCGCCAGTCATCCTGACCCACTTCTGACCGCCATCGAGGCTGAAGAACAGTGCAAATTCGGTCGCAGTGAAAAGCAGGTTCGGGTTTTCGTGATCCTGAACGATGCGCCAGACGAGGTGGCGATCAGGGATATTGCTCTTGATCGAGGTCCACGTGCGGCCACGGTTCGTGCTCTTCAAAAGGTACGGCTTGAAGTCACCATATTTGTGATTGTCGAGCGCGACATAGACAGTGTTCACATCGAAAAGATCAGCGCGGATGTCGTTGACGTAGGCGGTCGATGGGACCCCCGGAAGCGAGCCGACTTCGATCCGGCGCCAGTTCGCGCCGCCATCTTCGGTCACCTGGATCAGGCCATCGTCAGTCCCGACATACAGAAGGTTTTCATCCAGCGGGCTTTCACCAATGTTCGCAATCGTGTTGTATTGTCCCATGGCCAGCAGGTCCCAGCCTGCATCCCAGCTCCACTGACGGCCCTGAACAGGCAGGCGCAGGCGGTTTTCGTTGCGGGTGAGGTCGGGTGAAATTGCCCGCCAGCTATCCCCGCGATCATCCGAACGCCACAAACGCTGCGAGGCGTGGTAAATGCGCGTAGGCTGGTGCGCGCTCACCAGAATGGGCGCATCCCAGTTGAAACGGGCAATCGGTTCGCCGGGCGCGGCTTGCGGTTGGATGTGGACAATTTCGCCAGTGATGCGGTCGACGCGGGCCAGATTACCCTGCTGCCATTGCGCATACATGATGTCGGGGTTGCCCGGCTCGGTCGCGGACTGGTGCCCGTCAGCAAACAGCGTGATGAACCAGTCGTCGTTGCGGATGCCGTGACGGTTGTCGGTCCGCGACGGACCGCCTTGCGAATTGTTGTCCTGTGTCCCGCCATAAACGAAGTAGAACGGCTCAGCGTCATCGACCGCTACTTTGTAGAACTGCGTGATCGGCAGGTTGTTGATGAAGCGCCAGGTTTTGGTGTGGTCATAGCTTTCATAAAGACCACCATCGGAGCCAAACAGCACGTAGTCGGGATCATCCGGCCGGAAGGCAAGTGCATGGTCGTCCACGTGTTTCAGATCGTTGTTGAGGCCGCTGAATGTCTTGCCACCGTCGTTCGAAATCTGCGAGGTGTTCGACATCAGGTAAATGCGGTCGAAGTGGTGCGGGCTTGCATAGAGCTCTTGGTAATAGTGCGGCCCCGTGCCGCCCGACACGGTGTCGGACATCTTGGTCCAGCTGGACCCGCGGTCGGCCGAACGCCAGATACCGCCTTCGCGACGGTCGGTTTCAATCGCTGCGTAAACGATGTCGGGCCGCATGGGAGAAATGGCGAGGCCGATCTTGCCCATATTGCCTTGGGGAAGCCCGGTTTTAAGCTCAGACCAGGTTTCTCCACCGTCTTCCGAGCGCCAGATGCCACTTTCCGGTCCGCCGCCGACATATGCAGCGATCGTGCGATGGCGTTGCCAGGTGGTCGCATAAAGGCGGTCAGGGTTGCGCGGGTCGATGATGAGATCGCCTGACCCGGTGTATTCGTTGTCCGAAGAAAGAACGAGATTCCAAGTTTCACCGCCGTCGGTGGTCTTGTAAACGCCTCGCTCGCCGCCGGGGCTCCAGACCGGACCTTGCGCCGCGACCCAGACGGTGTTCGAATCTTCAGGGTGAACGATGATCTTGCCGATCCGCTCGGACCCTTTTAGCCCCATATTCTTCCAGCTTTTACCGCCGTCTTCAGAAAGATAAATTCCGTCGCCATAGGCAAGGTGACGCCCGCCGTGGTTTTCACCGGTGCCAACCCAGATGCGGCTCGGGTCACTGGGGTCAAGCGCGAGCGAGCCGATGGAATAGGAACCTTGACCATCGAACAGACTGGTCCAGGTGGTTCCCGCATTCTCCGTTTTCCAAACGCCGCCAGAGCCCACCGCGACGTACCAGGTAGCCGGTTCGTCGGGCACAATGGCGATGTCCGCGATGCGGCCCGACATGAATGCAGGACCAATTCCGCGAAGTTTGAAGGCTTCAAAGGTGCCGCTCGACAAAGCCGGTTTGTCGCTGTCGTCTTGCGCAAAAGCGGAAGTGCCAAGACCAGAAAAGGCGAGCCCAAGGACCGCCGTTAGCGTTACGAAGAATTTTTGAAGCGACATATAACCCCCGTGTCGCAGGAGGCGTCCCCTGCGAGAGTTTAACCAAGACAGCCAGCTTGAACCGCGTAGCCCCTTACGTCCGATGGCTAGGCTCTCATTATCTCCCCTTCAAGGAAGAAGCCCCGACCTGCCGATGAACATTGATGGATCAAAAGCTCTTTCGCGCGGCTCAACCGCAAGGTGAAACCGATGAACGACATATTGAGGCGGACCAGCGTCAAGACGGCGAGGGTGTGTCTATTTCGGATAATTAGCGGCGCCTTGAAAAAAGGGCGCTCGGCAATTCCGTGAACAGCAGGCTGTTCGGAAAAAGTGCCGTAGCGCCCTTTTAATAACGGCCCGTCTCACGATCAGGCCGGGGTGGCTATGAGATCACTCGGATGGAACCGGAAAAGTGGGAGCCAGCCTCCCGCCCTCGGTATGATCCTTAGCGGCCTCTTCACTTTGTTTAGACCTCGCCGGCCTAAGATACACTAGCGAATGCCTAGGGACTGTTACCTAGTGTTTGCACCTAGATGCGTTCAGCCGAGGAGCGATAGGAATAGATCGACAGGGCGAGGACACTGATCGAAACAAGCGCCATCAGTGCACATGTTCCGGCCCATCCGGCCCAATCATACACGCTCGTTCCCAATATGCTGCCCAAGGCACCGCCCACGAACATCAGCATGATATAGGATGTGGTTAGCCGTGTGCGGATTTCTGGCTCTTCGGTGAGGAAGGTCATGCGCCCCGTTACATCGATCGTGGGGCCGACCGCGTTGATGATAAAGAGGGGTACGATGATCTGCCACACCGATCCGCCAAGCGGATAGAGCAGCGCAATGCCAGCGCACTGCGCAATCGCGGCAATCATTCGCGCCCGGCGCGGGCCGATTTTGTCTGCGAGCTTTCCCAGCCGCGGCGTGACGAAGATGCTGACAATGGCAATGCCCGCAAGATAGCCGACCGTGTCGACCCCGTAGCCCATGTCATCGCCGGTCAGATAAAGCGCAAGGCCAAGCCAGATTGCGATGAAGCTTGCGAAGTTGAGCGCCTGGATAACGCCTCCGATAACCATATCCCGATTGGATCGGGCAATGGTAAAGACGGACAGGATGAGCGCGATGTAGCTGCTCCTTGGCCCCTTGTTCACTTTACCTTCGCTTCGCATGGCAACGGGCAAACACACTGTAATCCCAGCCATGAGGACGACTGCGCACCAATAGACAGCGCGCCATCCGAAAGTTTCCGCGACAATGCCAGCGCCAACGCGCGCGACCAGAATGCCGAAGATTACGCCCACCGTCAGTAGCGCCATCACCTGTCCCAGCCGTTCTGGCGCGACACGTTTCGAGGCAAAGGTGGGGATGAGATAGGGCGCGATGGTGACAAAACCCAGAAGCGTCGAGGCGAGCGTGAAAAGCGCAAAGCTTTCAGCCAGAGCCATGCCAAGCATGAACACGCTCTGCGCGCCCACGAACACAAGACTGAGTGTCTTGTTCGAATAGCGATCGCCCAAGGGAAGAAGCAGGAGAATGCCAAACACGAGCGCGAGCTGGTTCAGTGCCGGGACAATCCCGATCTGAGCATCGCTTACGCCGAAACTATCGGCGACCTCACCTACAATCGGGTGGATGTAATAGGCATTGGCCGTGACAATCGCGACTGTCACGGCCAACGCATACTCCTGACCCTTGGTGAGATAGCCGAGCGATTGCGCCGATTGTTCCTTGGCAGGCTCGGGCGTGATGGAAGCGTTCAGATCACACCTGCTTTCTTAGCCATATCAATCACGCCTTTTGCGAGCTCCTTCGGTCTGTCTTCCTGACAAAAATGCCCGCAGGCCGAGAGCATGCCGTGAGGTTGACCTTTGGCACCGGCAATACTGTCAATAAGCGGCTGCGCAAGTCCGCCTGTGACCGGATCATCTTCACCAAACAGCGTGAGGAACGGTTTGCCAAAGCTGGCGAGGCCCTGCCAAGCGACCTTGTTCTGCGCGATGCCTTGCATACCGTCCTCGACAGGCACCAGCGCAGGAAAAGCGCGTGCGCCGGCCTTGCTGGGTTCATCCGGAAAGGGCGCGTCGTAGGCTGCAATTTCATCGGTGCTGCGCTCGGTGGCGGTGGCGCGCTGGAGCAATTCACCGATTTTGAACTCGGGCGAACTCTTTGCAAATTCGCGCCATGCAAGGAAAGCAGGCGAGGGCGTGCCGCCGGTGGGCAGGAATGTGTTGGAAGCAACGACATATTGAAAGCGGTCTGGCTGTTCGCCGACAAGCCGTAGCCCCAGGAGCCCGCCCCAATCCTGACAGAACAGGCCCGCATCCCCCGGCACGATCACATCGCGCCATTGCGAGAGCCAATAGATGTGGCGGTCATATGTGTAGAAGCTGATGTCGTCTGGCTTATCGCTTTTGCCAAAGCCGATGAGATCCGGCGCAAGGCAACGGAAACCGGCATCGAGCAGGATCGGGATCATCTTTCGATAGAGAAAGCTCCAACTGGGCTCGCCATGAAAAAGCAGCACGGCAGGCGCGTCCTTTGGCCCCTCGTCCACATAGTGCATCCGGCCCTTATGCCCGCTGCCAAGATCGATCTCTAACCAGTTCTCCGCGAAAGGATAATCGGGAATGCTTGCGAAGCGCGAAAGGTCAGCCTGAAGAACTTTCATGATGGTGGTCTCCCGTTTCAATGGAGAGATAGGTAGCATGAAACAACCGATTGTGTTTGAAATTTGCAGCGAGCCTCCTGATAAGGCGCGCAAAACACCCGAGAGAGAGAGGATCAGGAATGTCCCAAGAGAGCGAAGAGCTCGCCGAAATCCGCCGCTCGGTAAGAGCATTGTGTGATGGTTTTCCGGGCGAGTACTGGCGCGAAAAGGATGCAGCGCGCGAATATCCGGGCGAATTTGTCGATGCTTTGACCAAGGCTGGCTTTCTTGCTGCGCTTATTCCGACCGAATACGGCGGTAGCGGGCTCAGCCTTGATGCGGCCTGTGTCATCATGGAGGAAATTCAGGCGAGCGGGTGCAACGGCAGTTCGGCTCACGCGCAAATGTACATCATGAATACGCTTCTGCGGTATGGGTCCGAGGAACAGAAGGCGCAGTATTTGCCGCGCATCGCCAAAGGTGCACTGCGATTGCAGGCATTTGGCGTTTCAGAACCCACCAGTGGTACAGATACGCTCAGCTTAAAGACACGGGCGGTGCGTGAAGGCGATCATTACATCGTTTCAGGCCAGAAGATCTGGACCAGCAGAGCCGAACATTCCGACCTCATGCTGTTGCTTGCAAGAACCACCCCTCGCGAGGATGTCGCAAAGAAAACCGAAGGCTTATCGATCTTTCTTGTCGATATGCAGGATGCGCTCAAGAACGGTATGAGCGTCAAACCCATTCGCACCATGATGAACCATTCATCGTGCGAGGTATTTTTCGACGATCTGCATATTCCGGCAAGCAGTCTTGTGGGGGAAGAGGGTAAGGGCTTTCGCTACATCCTTTCAGGCATGAACGCGGAGCGCATTCTGATCGCGGCGGAGTGCATTGGCGATGCGAAGTGGTTCATCGAGCAAGCGCGCACCTATGCCAGCGACCGCACAGTCTTCTCCCGGCCCATCGGTCAAAACCAGGGCGTACAGTTTCCAATTGCGCGAAGCTATGCGCAGGTGTGCGCCGCTGAACTGATGGTGCATCACGCGGCGCGAGCCTATGACGAAGGCGGAAATCCCGGCGCAGAGGCCAATATGGCCAAACTTCTCGCGTCCGAGGCGAGCTGGGCTGCTGCTGACATGTGCGTTCAAACCTTCGGCGGATTTGGTTTTGCAGAAGAATACGACGTTGAACGCAAATTTCGTGAGGCGCGGCTCTATACCGTCGCCCCGATTTCAACCAATCTAATCCTGTCCTATTTGGCAGAACACGTGCTGGGTTTGCCTCGCTCTTATTAGGCATTTTTACCAATTTGGCGCGAAATCTCGACGCTCATTCGCATTTCGCTTGCATGGGGGCGTTAACTGTGATTCTGTGAGGATAGAAGGACAGGGATACCCATGCGCAGACAACCACAAGAACACGTGAAGCAAAGCCTTGCGCTTGTTTTGCTTGTGGTGCTTACCGTTGGCGCAATCGCGGGGCCCACGGGCCTTCTTGCATGGGCTGAAAATTCCGAAGTTCTCGCTGAACGCGAAGCGCGCATTACCGCGCTCACCGAAAAGCGCGACGCATTGAAGAACCGCGTCGAATTGCTCGACCCCAATGGCGCCGATCCGGATCTTGTAGGCGAACTGGTGCGCAAGGATCTTGGTGTGCTTCACCCGGATGAAATCGTCGTGACCTTGGAAGACTGACCATTTCGCGCTTAATTGGTTGTCCAGTTCAAGACTTTTTACCAAATTGGTAATTTAATACCTATGCATTGCGCTTGACGTTGCGGAACCCTTAGCGCCCTGCCTATATCGGTGGTGAGACGGCGATTTTGGCACCACTGTGAAAATCGACCGCAAGTGAGAAGGGATAATACTTTGGCCAAAAAGCCCGCCGCAAAAAAAGCCGCACCCAAGAAAGCGCCGGCATCGCCAGCGCCTTCGGATGATACAGATTTCATCCTTCACTCGCTTCAGGAAGAGTTCGAGAAGAACAAGAGCTTCGCTGCGAATGATGATCAAATGCTTGAGTTCTACAAGCAGATGCTTCTTATCCGGCGGTTTGAAGAGAAGGCGGGCCAGCTCTACGGTCTTGGGCTGATTGGCGGCTTCTGTCACTTGTATATCGGTCAGGAAGCGGTCGCGATCGGCCTTCAATCGGCGCTCGACAACGACACGGATAGTGTGATTACCGGCTACCGCGACCACGGCCACATGCTTGCCTATGGTATTGATCCAAAGGTCATCATGGCAGAGCTGACCGGCCGTGAAGCTGGTATTTCCAAGGGCAAGGGCGGGTCGATGCACATGTTCTCGACCGAGCACAAATTCTACGGTGGCCACGGTATCGTGGGCGCTCAAGTGGCTCTTGGCGGCGGCCTCGCTCTTGCGCACCAATACAATGAGGATGGTGGGCTTTGCCTTGCATATTTCGGTGATGGCGCTGCGAACCAGGGCCAGGTCTACGAGACTTTCAATATGGCGGCGCTCTGGAAACTGCCGATCGTATTCGTGGTCGAGGATAACCAATACGCAATGGGAACATCGAGTTCGCGCTCGTCGGCTGAGACCCGCTTCCACCGCCGCGGCACGGCTTTCCGCATTCCGGGCATGGATGTGAACGGCATGGACGTCCTTGAGGTGCGTGCCGCCGCCGAAGTCGCGTTCAAACACGTGCGCGAGGGCAAGGGACCTGTTTTGATGGAGTTGAACACCTATCGCTATCGCGGCCACTCCATGTCTGACCCAGCCAAATACCGCACCCGCGACGAAGTGCAGGAACAACGCGAGAAGCATGATCCGATTGAGCGGCTTAAACGCACGCTGATTGAGAAAGGCCATGATGAGGCCGACCTCAAGGCTATCGATAAGGACATCCGTAAGATCGTGACCGAAGCCGCTGACTTCTCGGAAAGCTCTCCCGAGCCAGCGCCATCTGAGCTCTACACCGATGTTCTGGTGGAGAACTACTAATGGCTATCGAACTCAAAATGCCCGCGCTTTCGCCCACGATGGAAGAAGGCACGCTTGCCCGATGGCTGAAGGCAGAAGGCGACACGATCGAGCCCGGCGATATCATTGCCGAGATTGAAACCGACAAGGCGACGATGGAATTTGAAGCCATCGATGAAGGTGTCCTGTCCAAGATCCTTGTCGAGGAAGGCACCGAAAATGTCGCTGTCGGCACGGTGATCGCCCATATGGAAGGCGAGGGCGCCGAGGCCTCTCCCACCCCGACACCAACACCAACACCGGCGCCTGCTCCGACACCGACGCCTGCGCCAGAAGCCTCTACTGCCGACGCACCGCCCAAGGCTGCGGCACGGGCGAATGATCCTGCGATCCCTGAAGGCACCAGCTTCACCTCCACTACCGTTCGCGAAGCACTTCGCGATGGGATGGCCGAAGAGATGCGCGCCGACCCTCGCGTATTTGTCATGGGCGAGGAAGTCGCGGAATATCAGGGCGCGTATAAGGTTACCCAGGGGCTGCTCGATGAGTTTGGTCCCAAGAGGGTTATCGACACCCCGATCACCGAGTATGGCTTTGCTGGCATCGGCGCAGGTGCTGCGATGGGCGGGCTTCGTCCTATTGTCGAGTTCATGACCTTCAACTTCGCCATGCAGGCGATTGACCACATCATCAACTCGGCGGCCAAGACCAATTATATGTCCGGCGGGCAGATGCGCTGTCCCATCGTGTTCCGTGGCCCCAATGGCGCGGCGAGCCGTGTGGGCGCGCAGCACTCGCAAAACTATGGTCCATGGTATGCAAGCGTTCCGGGTCTCATCGTTATTGCGCCTTACGATGCCTCCGATGCGAAGGGGCTGATGAAGGCGGCGATCCGTTCCGAGGATCCTGTAGTCTTCCTTGAGAACGAGCTTGTTTACGGGCGCAGCTTTGACGTTCCTGACCTCGATGATCACGTGCTTCCTATCGGCAAGGCGCGGATAATGCGCGAGGGTAAGGATGCGACCATCGTTTCCTACTCGATCGGCGTGGGACTTGCGCTCGAAGCGGCCGAGACTTTGGCGGAAGAAGGAATAGACGCAGAAGTCATTGATCTGCGCACGCTTCGCCCGCTGGATAAGGAGACCGTGCTCAAAAGCCTTGCCAAGACCAATCGCCTGGTAATTGCTGAGGAAGGTTGGCCGACATGCTCTATCGCGTCCGAAATCGTCGCGATTTGCATGGACGAGGGTTTCGACGATCTCGATGCGCCGGTCACGCGGGTCTGCAATGAGGACGTGCCTTTGCCTTATGCCGCCAACCTTGAGAAGCTTGCATTGATCGACGCGCCGCGTATCGTCGAGGCCGTCAAAAAGGTCTGCTATAAGTAAGAAAAAAGGGGAGGGTGGCCACCGCCACTCTCCCCTTTTGACTTTTCGCCAAGATTTGACCGGTTAATTGAGGTCCTTGGTGTATTGATTGCACCGCGCCACCGGGCTTACCGGGTTGGTCTGCTGCAAACCGCTCAAATCGCGCACATCGCGAATGTTGAATGCAGCTTCGTATTGAAACTCTTTCTCGCCGAAAAGTTCAAACGGCGTGATGTGGTCGTAGGTGTAGTAAAGCTCAACGAAGATCACCGCTGTACCATCGCTGGCGGTCACCGGTTTCGTCGGTTCACCCATGCCCTTGAAACCATTGCCATTGGCGCCTGTTCCCTCGGACCCATATTTGGAATCCTTCATCTTCGCCCCGCGACACCGCTGCCACGCGATCCATTGCCCGCCATCGTCGTTGACCTGCAGGCTTGAAATGATGATGCGGCCATTCTCGAAGATATCATAGCTTTCGCCGAGCCGTTCTGCGCCGACGAAAGTGCCGTTGATATCCTGTTCTGTCACGACCTGCGCTGCCAGAGCGCTGTCACCCACGCGGCTCGCGTTATCGGCGACCTGCATGGCAATCTGGCTCATCTGCATATGCGAGATCGCGAAATAGGCAGTCTCAGTGCCAAGCATTCCCATGCTGAGAGTGATCGGCGCTGCGAAGGCGAATTCGGTAAGCGCGATGGCGGAATTGTCGCGCGCGAGGGTGCGCAGTTTCTTGGCTGCATTTCGCAGACGCGAGAATTTGGGGGCTTTGATCATGCTCACGCGCAATTCCCTTGTGATACACTCTTGACCTGTTCGGCGTAAGGTTGGTTGCGAAGAACGGTCGAGGCGCTCAGATTGATGGTTTCGGAAAGGCCCGCCAGATAGGCCATCGGCAAAAGCCGGTCGTAGCTGACGTTGACGGTGTAAAGCACCGCGTCCTTTGCCCCGCCGATGCCTTCAGCACCGCGGTTCGTATCGTATTGACCGTTGTTGTTGTAATCGATGTAAGGCTCGCCAGCGTCGCATTTTCCGTTGCCGTTGGTATCGGTGTATTCTTCAGGCTGACCGATATCCTCGAATTCGAAGTGCGAGAGCTTAATAAGTTCGATTTCTGCAGTTGCGGGCACGACATTGCGAACCTGTGCAATCACAGCATCATCAATGTCATCCTGCTTGACCACGCCGGTTTCCAAGGTGAGGTCGCGCGCAGCTTTTTGAATGGCACCGCTCATAAGCGAGTTGGTGTAGCTGGAGTGGGCCATGTCAAAAATGCCCATGATGAGCAGGATCAGGACCGGCGCGACCAGAGCGAACTCCGTTAATGCCGCGCCGTCTGTGTCGCGCTTCAAGCCTTGTGCTTTCGTGATAGCCATTACTTGGTCAACCTCAGGTCTGCGATCTTCTCAGCGATCTCGCGGAACTTGGCGTCAAGCTCGTCACCATCGGCAGCGCGCATGGCGCGGCCCGGCGTCGCACAATCGATCAGGTTTTGCGAAAGCGCCGTGCCAAAGGCGACCACCCACAGGGTGATGTTCTTGTTGCGCACTGCGCGGCAGGCGGCCTGGAAGCGTTCTGCGTGAATGGCGGTGTTGTCGTCTTGGTCGCCATCGTCGGTGACGCGGCGGTCCCACCACTCGTAGCCATAGGGCGAATACACGCGATTGTTTCCGAACATCACGCCGTCGGTCATGAAGACGATGTGGCGCGAGATGGACTGACCGTTTGCACCGGTCTGGTTGCGCGAGGAGAAGATGCCATCTGGCGAAATCATGCGGCCACCCCACACCATTCCAATGTCGTGGTAGGTCGCGCCGTCGGCGACAAAGCCCTCGCTCGCTTTCAGGTAGTCTACAAGTTCGGTCCGATCAGGCATCTTGTCCAATTGACGCACTGGCTTGGGGCAAGTCGTCCAGATCGGCTGCTTGTCCTCTTCGGAGCGCATGTTGCCGTAAATGTAGTTTGACTCGCTGTAACGGTTGCTTCCGTCGGTATAGCGAGGGCGAACCAGTGTGGGCAGCATGGGCGCCCAACGTTCGGCTTCCGAACTTGGCACAAGGTCAATGTCGATATCGTATGCGCCTGCTGGAACCGGGTTCCAGACGCTCGTGTTCACCGTTTGCGCTTCTTCGATACAACCATTCCAGTTGTGCCGTTCAATCTCCATGTCATCGCCCGTATCGGCATCAAGATAGCCGTTCGAAATGACATTTCCGACGTTATAGGAAACGGGCTTGTATTCCCAATCCCACTCATATGGGGCATCTTCGATGATCGTGATTGTCGACCAGGCGTCGTAAGACTGGCGGTTGAAATACAGCCGGCATTCGCGGTTGGTTGATGAAGTCGAACCAAACCACGTCCCGCTTGCAAAATTGAGGTTCAGGTACTTGGCGAAGCCTTCGTAAACCGAAACTGTCCGTGATCCGTTGGTTTCTTGCGAAACGAGGGTCAACCCTTCTGGATCGTGCGAGATGTATTCGTTGTTGCCCGGTTCGTTGGTGAAGGCAATATCCACACAATCGTTATAGGTCGCGAGCACTTCGCTGTAGTATTGCTGGTTCGGCAGGTTCTGGAAATTTGTCGCATCACCTGTGCGCACAACGTCGATACTTTCGGTAGTTGGCGTACCAGAAGTGCGAATTGTCTCGCGCGATTGATAGGTATGGTTGGTTTTCATCCAGCCAGCTTGCAGAAGGTGACCGACATTCACCTGCGAGGAATAGGGGACAATGCCGTAGCGCACCTGCGCAGCATCGGATGTAGCCTCTTCGATCACGTCATAGAATGACATGGTCGCATCGCGCAGATCCTGGATAGGCTGACCGTCCATTGACCCGGTGGTATCGAGTACGAGCACGATGTCGGTGTTCGCGATGTTGATATCGGCCTGACACTCTACCTCGACCGGGAAGGTTTTGTAACCGAACGCGCCCATGATCGATGCTGGAAGAGTGCCGGTCGCTGTTCCGTTCACTTCGCCATCGTCTGTCCCGACAAAATCGCGTTCAAGGTTTTCGAGCCCGAAGGTCCCTTCTTTGTAGTTGTTGTCAAAGAAGTTGAGGCCAACGGTTTTGTGCTCGTTGGTAAAATCGTTGTCATCCATGGCGCGCCGCGCGGCAAGAGCGCCTGCATCGCACGCTGCCTGGAGGCGCGATTCCGTCATGTAATAGCGGCTCGCATCGACGCCGCCTCCGACCATCGCCATTAGCGGCAGCATTGCTGCAGCAGAGATAGCGAGCGTGTTCGCGGTCGTGTCGTGCGCGATGCGCTGGAGAAACGTGCCAGTCGGTATCAGCGATTTACCCATGGTACTTTGTCCTCAAGGTTGTCTTTCACGTGCAATCCGCACGCAATTTAAGCTATTGGACACAGGTATAACCCACCGCGGGTAAGCGGATTCCAAAGCTTTCTGGTTAACAGAAAGTTTCATTGCCCCCCTGCCTTTAACTTCAATTTCCAACCTCGACCTTTGCCAAGATCAGGTTGACAAATCGTCACCTCGCCGCCCTAGAAGCCTGCTTTATGTCCCCTTCCTCTCAAGAAAACCTGCCTGCCGAGATCGATCTCGCACTTGCCCATGCGCAGCCGACGTATCGGGCTTCGTTAAGGATATTCTTTGAGCTTGATGCGCGTTTGGGCCGGATTGTCGGTGGGACAAATGAGGTGATGCTGGGTCAAATGCGGCTCGCGTGGTGGCGCGAAACGCTGGCGAAACCGATTGCCGAGCGCCCGAACGGAGACGTGGTACTGGATGCGATCGGGGTGCACTGGGCCGGTCGAGAGGTTGATCTGATCAAACTGGTGGATGGATGGGAAAGGCTGTTTGCCGAACCACCCCTTGGCGAGGAGGATGCGATTGCATTTCTCATGGCGCGTCGCGACGTGCTGATGGCGGCCTATGGCAAATATGCCAGCAGCGACAACAAGCAGGAAAACTACGCCAAACCTGCCTGGTGGTGGGTCTGCGCAGACCTTGCTGCAAATGTCAGCGATGAGGACGAGAGGGCTATGTTTGTGGACTTTGGCCTGCGATTTGATCCTATAATGGATCGCTTGTCCAAACCTGACAAAGGGCTCCATCTTCTCGGAGCATTGGCACACCGCGCACTCAAACGGGGTGGGCGACCCTTAATGGAAGGGCGGGGCGCTTCGCTCGCGGCACTCAGAGCGACTATCTTCTAGCGAAAAGACAAGGTATTATCCCATCGAGATCCAGTAAAGGAGATCGGTATGCGTCAAACAGTGCTTGGAGTGTTCTTGGGCCTCATCTTTGCTGGTGTTGGCGTGTTCTGGTGGCAAGGCCGTGCGCAGGTCGAAGAATTGGCCCCGCCGCCGCCAGAACCTGAAGAGAGTGCTGAAGTCGATCCCGATAGTCTTCCCGAGACAGATCCCGGTGACATGGTTGGTCCTGCGCCTCCAGAAGCGTCCGAGCTCACCCGCGAAGAACGCCGCTTTTTTCGCTATGATCGCAATCGCGACCGCAAAATCACCCGCAACGAAATGCTTTCGACACGGGCCAACGCTTTCCGAAAACTCGATAAGGACGGCAACAATCTGCTGACCTTTGAAGAATGGGCGGTGCGCACTTCTGATCGCTTCGCCGAAATGGACGAAGACGGAAATGCAGAATTGACGCAGGCAGAATTTGCAACCTCAGCGCCAAAGCGCACACGCAAACCTGCGTGCCGGTGCTAGGCAGGTTCGACCTGGCGCGTTTCGGTAATCCACTGCGCGAGGTCAGCTTTGGCGCGGGAAGTGTACGCTTCCTTGCGTTGCTTCTTTTTCACCTCGTGAAGCGGCGGGAAGAGGCCGAAGTTCACATTCATTGGCTGGAAGGTTGCAGCATCGGCATCGCCGGTTATGTGGCTCAAAAGCGCACCCATCGCGGTGGAAGGGGGAAGAGGTTTCCACTCTTCACCAGCAAGTTCGCACGCGGTCATCATGCCAGCGACAAGGCCGATTGCAGAGCTTTCGACATAGCCCTCGCATCCTGTTACCTGTCCGGCGAACCGGATGTGAGGGGCCGCTTTCAAGCGTAGCTGCCGATCGAGAACTTCTGGCGAATTCAGAAAGGTGTTGCGGTGGAGACCGCCCAGCCGCGCGAATTCGGCATTCTCAAGACCGGGGATGGTCCGGAAAAGCTCCACCTGAGCGCCGTATTTGAGCTTGGTCTGGAAACCGACCATATTCCACAGCGTGCCAAGCTTGTTGTCCTGACGAAGCTGCACCACTGCGTAGGGCCAGCGCCCCTGCGGATGTTCTTCGGTGCGGTCGAAGGGATTGTCGAGCCCCACGCCTTTCATCGGACCATATCGAAGCGTCTCAATCCCGCGCTCGGCCATCACTTCGATCGGCATGCAGCCGTCGAAATAAGGCGTGTCCTTTTCCCAATCCTTGAATTCGCCCTTGTCGCCTTCGATGAGGCCGCGCACGAAACTTTCGTACTGCTCTTTGGTCATCGGACAATTGATGTAATCGCCATCCTCGTTGGACGCTTCGGTGGTCTTGTTCCAGCGCGACTGTATCCAGCACTTCGACATATCAATGCTGTCGCGATGGACGATGGGAGCGATCGCATCGAAAAAGGCGAGCCGTTCCTGACCCGTCGTCCCGATAATGCTTTCGGCCAAAGATTGCGCGGTAAGCGGACCGGTCGCGACTATGGTAAGGCCCGCCTCGGGAAGCTGGTCCACCCGCTCGCGCACGACCTCGACATTGGGGTGTTCTTTGAGCGCCTTTTCAACCTCAGAGGAAAACACATCGCGGTCGACCGCCATGGCGCTCCCAGCAGGCACACGGGCCACTTCGCCTGCGCGCATGACAATGGAATCGAGTTCGCGCATTTCGTGGTGAAGCAGTCCCACGGCGTTTTTGGTGTCATCGTCAGAACGAAAGCTGTTCGAACACACAAGCTCAGCAAGACCGTCGGTCTGGTGCGCAGGCGTCATTTCGCCCGAACCGCGCATCTCGGACAGTCGCACTTTGACACCGCGATTGGCGAGCTGCCACGCCGCTTCAGAGCCGGCGAGGCCGCCACCGATAATGTGGACATCGTGGGTAGTTTGGGTTGTTTTCATGGCTCGCGAAGTAGCCCCGTGCTACCGCACCTTCAAGCCAAGAAGAGGAATTGAGAGCCAAAATGCCAAGACGCGCGCTTGTTGACCACCGGCCATGGCTGCTTGCTGGCGTTATCGCGGCGGTCGCTTATTATTTTCTCCAAGGCTCAATCAAGGTCGAACCGATTGAGATTGCCATCAAAGGGATGGGGGTCGGGTTTCTGGCAATTTATGCGCTGCGCCGTGCGCCTGGCGTGGATGGCACCATTCTTACGATAGCGCTCGCACTCTCTGCCCTGGCGGACATGGCGTTGGAATTATGGTTCGAGGCGGGCGGGGCGCTCTTTGCAGTCTCGCATGTGGCAGCAATCGTCCTCTACATGCGCAATCGCCGGAATGGAGCGAGTTTGAGCCAGCGCTTGTTGGGCCTTGCACTCCTCGTCATGGTGCCAGCCTTTTCCTATGTGCTTTCGAATGACCCTTTGATCGGCGTCTATGCCATCACACTGGGCGCTATGGCGGCAACTGCGTGGACCAGCCGTTTTCCCCGCTACCGGGTGGGGATCGGCGCGCTGTTGTTTGTGGTTAGCGATTGGCTGATCTTCAGCCGCATGGGGCCATTCGATCTTGGCGACTTGCCAGATCTGCTCGTCTGGCCGCTGTATTTTGCAGGGCAGCTCATGATTGCAACGGGCGTGGTTCAGTCGCTGCGCGGGGAAACGCCAGTTCGTTAGGCCGCAATTGTGGTGCGATGAAGCTCGCGCCGATAGCCTTCGTAACCGCCAGTCGCCTTGTGATTGAGGCAGCGGTTGTCCCACATGACCAGCATGTCAGGCTCCCATTTGTGGCGGTAATGGAAACACTCCTGCTCGCACCATTGATGCAGGTCTATGAGAAGCGTCATCGCGTCCTCATCGGAGTGACCCTCGAACCCGATTGTGTAACTGATTGAGAAGAAAAGAACCTCTTCGCCCGTTTCAGGATGCGGCTTGATCAGAGGATGGTTATGGGTTGCCAGAGCCGCTTCACCGGGCTTGATCGCCATGGAGCGGCCCTTGTCGTTGTCTCCATATAGGCCATCTGGTGCATAGCCGCGCCGTGCCGAATGGATTGCCCGGATTTGGCGTAGTTCGTCCTTGCGCTCCTCGGGCATGGCGGCAAAGGCCGCCCCTTGATCACAAAACATCGTGTCGCCGCCAATCGGTGGGATTTCCACCGCCATCAGGCAGGTTGCTTTCGGCGGCTCTGGCATAAAGCTCCAATCGGAATGCCATTGTTCGGCAAACAGCGGTGAAGTTTCATCGGCCTCGCGCTGGATGGCAGCGATATTCTTGCGCCCCTCGATGGGATCGAAGAAGGGATCATCGCCGAATTCGCCGATAGCAAGACTGAAGCGCTCGAGCGCATCGTCGTCCATTTTCTGTCCAGCAAAGGCGAGCACCTTATGCGCAAGCCATGCCTCGTGGATGTCCGCCAGGATCTCAGCCGACAATTCGCCAGCCAGATCAATCCCGTGCACCGTCGCACCGCAAGCTTGGCCCGATGGTTCGATTTTCATTCATCCTCTCCCCTGGCCAGAAGGCTAGGGAGAGGGAACCGGTAGCGCAAGATCACTCTGGATCAGCAGGACCTTCGGGCGAGGTGACATCCCCGCCGCCGCGGCGATCGACCATTTCCTCGACGACTGCCTCTTCGCTCTCGTTCTCAGGCTCTTCGGTTTCGTCGATTTTGACGGCTGAGACGACATGCTCATTCTTGCCGACATTGAAAAGGCGGACGCCAGCCGTATTGCGGCCCAGTACACGAAGGCTCTCAAGTCCGATGCGGATAAGCTTTGCCTGATCTGTGACAAGCATGAGCTGGTCGCCAGAGCCCACAACAAAACTTGCCACTACAGGGCCGTTGCGCTCGATGTTGTCGATGTTGACAACGCCCTGACCGCCGCGCCCGGTCGTGCGATATTCGTAGGAACTCGACACCTTGCCGTACCCATTGGCGCATACGGTGAGGATGAATTGCTCCTTGCCCTCGATCTCTTCGAAGCGTTCGGGCGACATATTCGGCTCGCCCTCGCGCTCGCCCTTGTAGGGTGCGAATTTGAGATACTGTTCGCGTTCATCAGGCGTGGTGCCGGTCGCGCTCAACGTCGACAGCGAGACGACTTCGGTGCCTTCGGGAAGCTTCATGCCGCGAACGCCGGTGGATGTGCGCGAAGTGAACTCGCGCACTTCTTCGGCGCCAAAGCGGATTGCCTTGCCGGCTTTCGAAGCGAGCATGACGTCATCACCCGCCTCGACCAGGCGTACGCCGATCAGGCGATCATCGCTATCCTCGTCAAAGCGCATGGCGAACTTGCCGTTTGACGGGATATTGCTGAACGCATCCATCGAGTTGCGGCGCACATTGCCCTTGGCGGTGGCAAACACGACCGAGAGCGCGCCCCAGGTGTCCTCGTCTTCGGGAAGCGGCAGCACGGTCTGGATCGTCTCGCCATCGTCCAACGCGGGAAGCAGGTTGATGATCGGACGACCGCGCGTTGCCGGTCCTCCTTCGGGGAGCTTCCACACCTTGATGCGATACACCTTGCCGGCGGTCGAGAAGAACAGCACCGGATTGTGCGTCGAGGTGACGAACATTTCGGCGATGGCATCTTCGTCCTTGGTCGACATGCCAGCGCGCCCCTTTCCGCCGCGATTTTGCGCGCGGAAGGTGCTCAAAGGCGTGCGCTTGATGTAGCCGTCGAGGGTGACGGTCACGACCATATCGTCGCGTTCGATCAGGTCTTCATCATCAAGACCATCCCATGCCGGCGCAATCTCGGAAAGACGAGGCGTCGCATAGGTCGCGCGGATCTCCTCAAGCTCTTCGCGCATCACAGCATAAAGCTTAACGCGGTCAGCAAGGATGGCGAGATACTCTTCGATCCGCTCTGCCAATTCGGCAAGTTCATCGCCAATCTCATCGCGGCCCAAAGCCGTAAGGCGGTGAAGGCGCAGATCAAGGATGGCTTTCACCTGGCGCACTGACAGGCGATAAGTGCCGCCTTCCTGATCGGCAGAAGGCTCAATCGCCTCAACCAGACGGATGTATTGCGCGATGTCGCCAATTGGCCATTCCTTGGCGAGCAAACGCTCGCGCGCGGTTGCCGGGTTTGGCGCACCACGAATGATCGCGACGATTTCATCAAGGTTGGAGACCGCAACCACGAGGCCGAGCAAAATGTGCGCGCGTTCACGGGCGCGGTTAAGCTCAAACTTGGTGCGGCGGGTGATGACCTCTTCACGAAAAGAAATGAAGGCTTGAATGAAGTCGCGCAACATCAGCGTTTCAGGACGCCCGCCGCGAATTGCCAGCATATTCGCCGGGAAAGAGGATTGCGCAGGTGTGTGACGCCAGATCTGGTTCAGAACAACCTCAGCGGTCGCATCGCGCTTGAGGTCGATGACCACGCGCACACCCGCTCGCGAACTTTCGTCGCGGATGTCGGCGATGCCTTCGATCCGTTTTTCCTTGGCGGCATCGGCGATCTTTTCGACCAGGCCCGCTTTACCGACTTGATAGGGAATTGAGGTGAAGACAATGCTTTCGCGGTCGCCGCGCCGCGTCTCAATCTCATGGCGACAACGCATCAGGACCGAGCCACGACCTGTGGTGTAGGCAGCTTTCGCGCCGCTGGTCCCGAGGATCAACGGAGCGGTCGGGAAATCCGGTCCCGGAATATACTCGATCAGCTCTTCTGATGTGATTGCGGGTTTGTCCATGAAGGCCAGACAGCCGTCGATAACCTCGCCCAGATTGTGGGGCGGGACATTGGTCGCCATGCCCACGGCAATACCGCCCGCGCCATTGACCAGGAGGTTGGGGAAGCGGGCGGGAAGGACGGACGGCTCTTTCTTCCGGCCATCGTAGTTCGGCACGAAGTCGATCGTGTCCTTATCAAGGTCATCGAGCAGCGTATCAGTGACACGCGCAAGCCGCGCCTCGGTATAACGCATGGACGCAGGCGGATCAGGGTCCATCGATCCGAAATTGCCCTGACCATCGATCAGGGGGACGCGCATCGACCAATCCTGCGTCAAACGCGCCAGGGCATCGTAGATCGCGCTATCGCCGTGCGGGTGGAAATCACCCATCACGTCGCCCACAATCTTCGCGCTTTTTACGTAAGGTCGTCCGGCGACGAAGTTACCAAGCTTGGAGGCGTAAAGAATACGGCGGTGGACCGGTTTCAAGCCGTCGCGCACATCGGGGAGGGCACGGCTAACGATCACGCTCATTGCGTAATCGAGATAGCTCGTTTTCATTTCATCGACGATGTCGATGCGGCCATATTCGCTTGGCTGCGGAGCCGATGCGGAAGGTTCGAGAATGTCGTTATCGTCGCTCAAGGAAAAGCCTTTTCGCTCGCTTCTATTTCTATGTCTGCAATGTAGGGTATCGTGCGAGCGAGTGCTACCGATAGGGGGGCAGATACCCGTTCATTCCGGGCTTTTTCCACACTTGGGACAGGCGTTGGACGCCACGCAGCGGATCACGAGGCTCTGCGAACAATAATTACACGCCGGGGAATGATATGTGCGCTCCATTCAATCCTCGTTCAGCACACTTCCTCTAGTACCAATTGCAATAGGAAACCGCCTCGTTCATTGAGCGGCCTAGAGATTCATCAATCAGCCGCGCCCCAACGGTCGGCTTTGAAAACTTTTGCTGGAGAGACCAACAATGATTACATTTTTCTCACGCAAGCGTACGTCTTCGCTCGCTCTTGCCATTGCCATGGCGACAGGCGCTGCTGTTGCGACAACTGCGGTTATGCCGACCGAGGCAAGCGCGCAGCGCAAGAAGAAAAAAGACGAGAGCGATGGCGGCGGTTACTCGAAAGAGTTTATCGCCGTGTATCAGCCATTGAACGAGCTGATGGGCACGGAAGGTTCCGATCTCGCTTCACAACGCGCACAATTCGACGCGCTTGCAGGGCTTCTGAATACGCCAGATGAAAAGATCGCTGGCGGCGGGCTTATGTTCAACTCTGGTGTGCGGCTGCAAGATCCGGCTCTTCAGCTTAAAGGCATGGAAGCCATGCTGGCGAGCGGCATGGTCGAGGCAGCAAATACCGGGCGTTACAATTTCATCGCCTATCAGCTTGCTGACCGTCAGAATATGGTCGCCAAGGCGCGCACCTATCTTCAGGCTGCGATCGACAACAATTTCACGGCCGAAAACATCAACCCGGCGAGCCTTCGCATCGCGATGATGGAGAGCTACTTTGGCAACAGCGAATTTGATGCTGGCATCAAATATCTGAACGACGCGATCGCCGAGCAGAAAGCCGCCGGTCAAACGGTGGACGAAGCATGGTATCGTCGCGGTATCTCGGTTGCTTATGAGAATGAGCTCACTCCAGCCGTGTATGAAATTGCGGCCATGTGGCTTAGCGACTTCCCGAGCGAGACCAATTGGCGCGATTCGATCAACATTGCTCGCAACCTCAATAATTTCACCCCGGCTGAGATGCTCGATCTTTTCCGCCTCTCACGCCAGACGGGTGCTCTCAACACGGCATCTGACTATGACTTCTACATCGAAGTCGCCGATGCGCGTCGTCTTCCAAGCGAAGTGAAGAGCGTGATCGAAGAGGGCAAGGCCGCTGGCATCCTCGTCGACTCAAACCTTTACATGGTTGAGCAGCTTGGCGTCGCCAACGGCCGTATCGCAAGCGACCGCGCTGACTTGCCAGCACTCGAAGCCGACGCTTCGGCGGCTAATGCCGGCCTTCGCACCGTTGTTGCGGCAGGCGATGCATTCTTGAGCTATGGCGAATACGACAAGGCGGTGAAGTTTTACGAGCGTGCCGTAGCGATGCCAGGGGTTGAACTTGGCGAAGAGCTTAACCGTCTTGCCATCGCACAGATCGGTGCAGGCGACTACGCAGCCGCTCGCGAAAGCCTGAGCCGCATCACCGGTACACGCAAGCCACTGGCAATGCTGTGGACGGCTTATGCCAATCAGCTTGAAGCTGAGGCAGGCGCTACTCCCGATGTCATGCCATCGGACGCACCGGCGACCGCTACGACAATGTAGTTCAGCCGATAGGCCAAACATAAAGGGCGCCGGGAGCAATTCCGGCGCCCTTTTTTGTGCGTTGTCGCTGCGGCAGCGCCTATCTAACGCGCTTGACGTAAACCTGATTATCGTCGCGTGTCTCAAGCTTGAAGTTATCAAGGCTCTCAAAAAGATCCTTGAGGCTCTTGAACCCGTAGTTCCTGACATCGAAACTCGAGCGATTGCCAGCGATCTGTCCGACTTGGGAGAGACGCGCAAAGCCGTGGTCTTTTTTCGCCTCGGAATAGGCGGCGGTTATGAGTTCGTGCAAATCGTCATCAACCGAAGTTTCAGACCCGGACGCTTCTTTTTTGGTGCCGTTATTGTCGCTGGCATTGGTCGCGATCAGCTTCTTGATATCAATAAAGCGCGTGCACACCGATTTGAACGCTTGAGGCGTCTTTGCTTCGCCAAAACCGTAAACGATGATGCCGTCCTGGCGCAGGCGCGTGACAAGGGGGGTAAAGTCGCTATCCGATGTCATCAGGCCAAATCCATCGACCTTGCCCTGATACAGCAGGTCAATCGCGTCGATGGTCATCGCCATGTCGGTTGCGTTCTTGCCCTTCGATACATCGAATTGCTGCTGTGGCCGGATCCCGAATTTGTTGGTGATCGTTTCCCACGGCGCGAGATTGTCCTTGGCAAAATTACCATAGGCGCGGCGAATATTCACCTGACCAAGTTCTGCCATGACGGTCAGAACCGGATCAATTCCGCTAGGCATCGTATTGTCTGCGTCAATCAGCAGGGCGATGTTCTTAAGTTCACTATCAGCCATAATGCCTTCATTTCTCGCGTAGATTGAGGAGGGAAGTGATCATTCCTCGGGAAGAAACGCACCGGTTTCTTCGTCGAGCGAGTAGAGAATTCCTTCAGCAATGGAGAAATGCGCGCCGCGCAATTTGAGCGTTCCAGCCGCCTCTTTTTCTGCGACCCACGGGAAGGTACGCAAATTGTCGATACTTTGCCTGATGGCTGCGAATTCCATCGCTAGCTCTGCCTTGCGGCCTTCGGTCCCGTATTTGCGGGCCACTTTGTCTCGCACCTCGTCGAGCAGGCCCACCCAATTGGCGATAAACGCGCCTTTGCCATGGTCAGTGTCTTCAAACGCTTTGGTAAGGGCTGCCTGGCAGCCGCCGCATCGGCCATGGCCCATCACGACAACCTGCGCGACTTCGAGCATTTGAACGGCAAATTCGACCGCTGCCGAAACGCCGTGTTGTCCGCCCGTGGTTTCGAAGGGAGGAACCAGCGCAGCGACGTTGCGGACGACGAATATATCGCCCGGGTCAACGTCGAAAATCTGTGCAGGGTCCACGCGGCTGTCAGAGCACCCGATGATCAGCAGCTTTGGATGCTGCCCTTCTGCGATTGTCTTGTCGAAACGCTCTTTTTGTCGAGGGTAGGTGTCCTCGCGAAACCGGCGGTAGCCTTTCAAAAGCTCAGCATATTCGGGCAATTGCGCCCCCTCTTTAGAATGCAGAGGAAGCGTTCAGGTGAACCTCTCCCCGCGAATGACTTGAACATCCCACATCGACAGCAGGAAGCCAAAGTTCGTAAGCATAGGTGCAAGGGCCTCTGCAAGAGCCTGTGCATTTTCTTCCGACGCTATTGTCAGGACGAAGACCTTGTCCGTGCCCATCACGCTTTCCTCGCGCCACACACCCTCGCGTCCCTTGCCGCTGCTGACTGGAAGGATAGTCCAGCCGATAATTCCGGCTTTCTCAATCGCGTCGGTCACGCGCTTTTGCAGCGCCTTGTCAGTCAGGATTTCAATTCGTTTGCGGGTAACTGTTTCGATCATCGAACCCCTCCATCTGCGCCGGTGATCCCGGTGAGAAAGGCAGCAAAGGCGCTTATCACACCGATATTGATGAGCACGTTAAATGGGAAAGTGATGCTCAACGACATGGTAAGGTAAATTCCCGGATCGGCTTCGGGCAGGGCAAGCCGCATGGCAGCTGGAACGGCGATGTAGCTTGCGCTGGCGCACAAGACGCCAAGGGCTGCGGACGATCCTGCGTCGAGGCCGATGCCCACACCAAGAGCGGTCCCGGCAAGACCGTTCACGATCGGCAGGAAAATCGCGATTGCGGCCAATCGCCACGTGACGGAACGCGCGTCAATCATCCGGCGTGCGGCGATCAGGCCCATATCAAGGAGAAAGATGCAAAGGACACCCTTGAACCCAGCCTCGAAGAAGGGGCTGACCTCGTCAAAGCCAGCCTCGCCGCCGACCATGCCGATGACGAACGCGCCAAGAAGAAGTACGATTGAAGAATTGGTGAACACCTCGTGCAGCATTTCGCCGGTGCTCTGGTTCCCGGAGCCTCCTGCGCCTCGCGCCAAGATCAGGCCGCTCAAGATTGCCGGTGCTTCCATCGCGGCCATGACGGCAACCATATATCCACCCGGCTCGCGCGCTTGTCCGGTGAGGATTTCGGTTGCGGTGACGAATGTGACGACGCTGATCGAACCATAGTGCGCAGCGACTGCGCCGGAGTTGATGCGGTCGAGCTTCCCGAATGTCTTGAGAATTGCGTATGCGAAGAAAGGAAGAAGAAAGCCTGCGACAATCCCGGCGACGAGGGCAGAAATTACAGTCGCATCAATCCCGGATTTCGAGACAGCGACACCGCCTTTAAGGCCAATCGCTGCCATCAGATAGAGCGACATGGCTTTGGCAATCGGTTCCGGGATCGCAAGGTCCGAACGCACGAAGGCTGCCAGAAGTCCGAGCACGAAGAACAGGACCACCGGAGATGTGAAAGTCTGTATTGCAGTTTCCAGCATGGAGGCCCCCGTAGCGGTGAATTGGCTTCATCCCAATACTCAATTGTGCGAGGCGATGTCGCCTAATCTTGGCCTAGGCTGATCGGCGTATCATTTGCTTCGCTTGCGGCGGACGGGGAACGCGCCTAAATGAGCGGGCATGAACGACCTATCGAATTCACCTGCCCAGTCATCTTCTGGCGTGTCGTCCGACCAAGAACGCCCGCTGCGTCAGCGCAAGCCTGACTGGATCAGGGTGCGCGCACCTGTCAGCAAAGGCTATCACGAAACGCGCAAGCTCATGCGCGAACTCAATCTGAACACGGTCTGCGAAGAGGCGGCGTGCCCCAACATCGGTGAATGTTGGTCAAAAAAGCACGCGACTGTGATGATCCTTGGTGATGTGTGCACCCGCGCCTGCGCATTTTGCAATGTGAAGACGGGTATGCCGCGCGCAGTTGACCCGATGGAGCCAGAAAACACCGCGGTTGCGGCTGCGAAAATGGGGCTTGAACATATCGTCATCACCTCCGTCGATCGCGACGACCTTCCCGATGGCGGGGCGGGTCAGTTTGTAAAGGTGATTGAGGCGCTGCGCCGCAACACGCCGAACACCACCATCGAGATCCTGACACCTGACTTTCGCGGCAAAATGCGCGCGGCGGTTGAGGCGATTTGTGAGGCGGGGCCTGATGTTTACAACCACAATCTCGAAACCGTTCCGCGCCTTTACCCGACCATTCGCCCAGGCGCGCGCTATTATGCCTCGCTGCGTTTGCTCGAAGAGGTGAAGGTTCATAATCCGCTGATCTTCACCAAATCGGGCATCATGCTCGGTCTTGGCGAAGAGCGCCTCGAAGTGCATCAGGTGATGGATGACATGCGCTCTGCCGAGGTCGACTTTATCACGATGGGTCAATATCTCCAGCCAACACCCAAACATGCCAAAGTCGAAGAGTTCGTGACGCCGAAAGCTTTTAAGGCGTTCGGGTCCATCGCGCGTGCCAAAGGCTTTCTGCAAGTGGCATCAAGTCCGCTGACTCGCTCCAGTTATCACGCTGGTGATGACTTTGCAGTGATGCGCAAGGCGCGCGAGGAAAAGCTCGCCAAAAACCGCAAGCGTGATCATCTGGCTGTCTGATGGTTGGGATCAGGGAAACCCGAAGGCTACCGTATAGCGCAGAACAGATGTTCGATCTGGTGGCGGATGTTGCAAGGTATCGTGAGTTTTTGCCTTGGGTTGTTGCGACCCGTGTACGCTCAAACACCGAAACGGAAATGCTCGCCGATATGGTGGTGGGCTTCAAATCCATCCGCGAGACATTCACCTCGCGTGTGTTGAAGGACCGTCCCAAACAGATCGCGGTTCACTATGTCGATGGACCGCTATCCGACCTCGACAACGTCTGGACCTTCCGCGAAATTGACGAGAACACCTGCGAGATTGATTTTGCGGTCGATTTTGAATTCAAGAATCGGGTATTTCAAGCACTCGCAGGGCAATATTTTGACCGCGCTTTTCGCAAGATGGTCGCCGCTTTTGAGAAACGCGCCGGCGACCTCTACGGCAACAGCAATTCCAGCGCGCATATCGTCGCCTGACGCCGTATCTCGGCTCTGCCGCCGGGGCCGTCCCCGCCTTCAAAGTGTTTAAGTTCGCCTTCGGGATCGCCCGACTGGTTGCGCACCACACGGGCAAATACGACCGTTCCGACAGGCTTTAATTGCGAGCCGCCACCCGGTCCTGCGACGCCGCTGATCGCCACCGCCACATCGGCATCGGAGCGTTCAAGCGCGCCTTTTGCCATTGCCCATACACACGCAATCGAGACTGCACCGAAGGTTTCGATAATATCCTGAGCGACGCCCAGCATCTCCATCTTGGCCTCGTTTGAATAGGTGACATAGCCACGGTCGAGCACCGCCGACGACCCCGCTATCTCGGTCAGGGCTCCTGCAACTAGACCGCCCGTGCAGCTTTCAGCCGTGACAACCTTGCGGCCTGCTTTCGCGTTTTCTTTCACCACACGCGCGGCAAGCGCACCAATTTCATCGGAGAGGAGATAATTGCTCACGGGTCTGTCTTACTCTGCCGCCTGCGCTGCTTGTGTCGCTTGCGGTGTTCCACAAACAGCAGGATTGTCGAGCCCTGTGACGCGCGCCAGAAAGCTTGCGAGCCCGCCGATGTTCTCGGGCGGCAAAGGTGCTACCAATTCCATAGCCTCGGCAATATCGCCGCAGGTTGAAGGTTTCAAATCCTTGGCAAGGTCATTTGTGATCATCTGCCCGACAAAAGCATCGACCAGCGGTCGCAAGGCTTCTGGCGGCATCTGTTCAAGAGCGGCCATCATGGGATCTTCGCCTTTGCCCTTTTCTGCCGAATCTGCCGCCATAAAGACTTTGAGCAACCGCAGGGTGCCCGGCCACGATGTGTCCTGAAGGCTGGCAAACTGAGCGATGAAGGCATCCGCCTCGTTTGTCATGAATTCGCTTGCCGAAAATTCCGCCGAGCACGGTCCCTGCACTGCATCGTAAAGCATCGGCATCGCATAGGTTACCGTATCGGAGACGTCCGCGCTCTCGACGCACGCTTGCTGCGCTGCTGCGGCCTGAGCTGAAGCAAGCGCGGTGAAAGCGAGCGCGGTGCTGATAATCTTGGATTTCATGAACGGGTCTCCATTGCAAAGAGTGATACGACGGCCTGTGCAGCGATACCTTCGCTCCGGCCGGTAAATCCGAGTTTTTCCGTGGTGGTTGCCTTGATGCTGACCTGCGCCTCCTCAAGCCCCATCAGCTTTGCGACCTTGGCGCGCATCGCGGGACGGTGCGGTCCGATTTTGGGTGCTTCGCAAATAATGGTGAGGTCGACATTGCCAATGGCATAACCCGCTTCATTGGCAAGTTTAACGGCGTGTTCGAGAAACTGGCCCGAGCGTGCCCCTTTCCATTGCGGATCGCTGGGCGGGAAGTGTGTGCCAATATCGCCGTCGCCGATACCGCCGAGCACCGCGTCGGTAATGGCATGGAGCGCCACATCGGCGTCCGAATGCCCTGAAAGTCCGTGAGTATGCTCGAGCTTGATCCCGCCAAGCCACAACTCCTCACCCTCTTCGAGGCGGTGCACGTCATATCCTTGACCAATGCGAAAGGGCGGTTTGATTGCGTTGTCCTCCAGATCGTCGGCAAATGTGATTTTTTTCAAGCGTTCATCCCCCTGGACGAGCGCAACTGAACCGGAGCTTGCCGCGAGCACCTGTGCATCATCGCCAGCGTCCGTAGAGCGATCCCAAGCGCGGTGTGCCGCAAGGATCTCATCGTATCGAAACGCTTGGGGTGTTTGAACCCTTCGAAGGGTTTCGCGCCTGGCCGATCCATTCATGGTGCCGTCGTCGCTTGCCACAGCAAGGCTGTCGACAACGGGAAGCACCGGGATGGCACCGGCATGATTGTCGAGGGCCGTAATGAGCCGTTCAACGACTGCAAAAGGCAGGTGAGGGCGCGCAGCATCGTGGATCAACACGCGGGCCGGCTCGCTATCTTCAATCGCCTCAAGCCCGGCGTGTACTGAATCCTGACGCGACGCGCCGCCAGATACAAATTGGAACCCTTCGAGGCCGTGGAGTGCGTCTTCGGCGTGTCCTTCGCTTCCCTCGGCGATGACCACGATCAAAGGCGACGCGCCTGCGTCCAGCAACCTTTCGACCGAATGACGCAGAACCGGCTTTCCCTGGAATTTGCGAAACTGTTTCGGCGTGTCGCCACCGACGCGCAAACCCTTGCCAGCGGCTACGACTATAGCTGCAAAATCGGGGAGGGGGGTATTCTTCGCCATCTCCCCAAGCGCTTAAGGTCTGGACGGCCCATTAGCAATGCACTATGCGCTGCACAAAATTTAAGCACACCCCTCCGCTTTTGCGCGTCCTTTGCCTGTATTGTTCTTATGTCTGAAATCCCCGCACCACCTCCTTTGAAACCGATCCAAGTCGGCCCCGTCACGATCAATGAGCCCGTGATCCTTGCTCCCATGACAGGTGTCACCGACAAACCGTTCCGCACGCTTGTGCGCCGGTACGGCTCTGGTCTCAACGTGACTGAAATGATCGCAAGCGAGGCGGCTATTCGCGAGACGCGCCAATCGGTGCAAAAGGCGGAATGGGACAAGACCGAAGAGCCGGTTTCGATGCAGCTTGTCGGCTGTGACCCGGGCTCCATGGGCGAAGCGGCGAAGCTGCAAGAGGGCAATGGCGCAGCGATTATCGACATCAATTTCGGGTGCCCGGTTCGCAAAGTCGTCGGCCAGCTTGCAGGCTCTGCGCTTATGCGAGAGGTGCCGCTGGCGACCAAGTTGATGGAAGAGACGGTGAAGGCGGTCGATGTGCCCGTCACCGTGAAAATGCGCATGGGGTGGGACCATCAAAGCCTCAACGCGCCAGAAATGGCCCGCATTGCAGAAGACTTGGGCGTCAAGATGATCACCGTTCATGGCCGCACGCGCAATCAGATGTATAAAGGCAGCGCCGATTGGTCCTTTATCCGCAAGGTCAAAGAAGCTGTCTCGATCCCTGTCATCGTCAATGGCGATATCTGCACAATCAATGATGCTGCAAAGGCGCTCGAACAATCAGGCGCAGACGGGCTCATGATCGGACGCGGCGCATATGGCAAACCGTGGCTGTTGGGCCAGGTGATGCACTGGTGGCGCACGGGCGAGGTCATTCCAACGCCAAGCTTCGATGAACAATATGCGACGCTTGTCGAGCATTACCAGCGTATGCTTGACCATTACGGTCGCGAAGTCGGCACAAAGATCGCGCGCAAACACCTTGGTTGGTACACCAAGGGGATGCATGGCTCTGCTGACTTTCGAAACAAGGCGAATTTGATCGACAACCCCGACGTCGTCCTCGATGAGCTTGAGCGGTTTTACGAGCCCTTCCTTGGCCGTACGGCCAAAGCGGCCTGACGCCGAATAGGCGGGAGCTGTGGCTATTCCATCTCATTTGTCTACAAGTCCCGACCTGCGCCCGGGCGCAAGCGAGCAGATCGAAGGCCTGCTTTTCGCACTCATTCTCATCGACCCGGAATTGAGGGTCGCCGAGCTCAATCAGTCGGCGGAAAATATGCTTGGCAAGAGCGCAAAGCGAGTGATTGGCCAGGATCTGATTGAGCTGATCGGACCGCTCGATCCGCGGGTCCAGCACCGCCTTTCGGTAAACGAAGCGGCTCTTGTCGCGCGTGAAATTACCATTTCGACGAGCGAAGCCGAGAGGCGCGTCAATTTGACCGCATCACCGCTTGTCAGTCATCTTGGCTGGCGGGTGATCACTTTGTCAGAGGTGGGCTACGAGGAAACAGGTAACGATGAAGAACTGGCTTCGTCTCTTGGCGCTCCGTCTATCCTTGCTCACGAAATCAAAAACCCGCTCGCTGCCATTCGGGGCGCTGCTCAACTCGCTGCGCGCAAGTTAAGGGGCGCAGATGCGAAGCTGGCAACGATGATCACCGACGAGGTGGACCGGATCGTTCGCCTGATTGATCGCATGCAGCAATTGGGCGCGCGCACACCGGAAGAAGTGAGCGCGTGCAACCCGCACGAAGCAATACGGACCGCGATTGCAACTGTGCGCGCGGCGGACAAGGGCAAGGTGGAAATCATCGAGG
The DNA here is from genome assembly GCF_023015615.1 of Qipengyuania sp. S6317L1. GTDB lineage: Bacteria > Pseudomonadota > Alphaproteobacteria > Sphingomonadales > Sphingomonadaceae > Erythrobacter. The sequence continues at coordinate 311,811 of NZ_JALKAJ010000003.1, forward strand.
AGTTTGATCCTTCCTTGCCCCCCGTGCTCGCCAATCGGGATGCATTGGAGCAGGTGTTGATCAACCTGATTTCCAACGCGCGCGATGCCGTGAGTTCGGCAGCGCAAGGACAGGTCACCGTCCGAACCCGTTTCGTCAGCGGCCTGGCGTTCAGCGCCATCCGGTTGGGACGGGCCGTTCGCTTGCCAATTGAAATCACGATCAGCGATAACGGGCCCGGTGTTGAACGCGCCATGCGCGACCATATTTTTGAGCCCTTTGTTTCCTCCAAACCATCGGGGCAGGGGCTTGGCCTCGCGCTGGTACGAAAGCTGGTGCACGACATGAACGGCTCAATCAGCCACGAACGCGATGCAAAACGTGCGATTACAAGCTTCCGGGTTCACCTGCCGCTTGCCAAAACCGATGCTGCCAAGAGTGAGGGGGCCTGAACGCCATGCCAGGATCAATTCTTCTGGTCGAAGACGACAGTGCGATTGCAACCGTTATTACGGCGGCCCTTGAAGACGAAGGTTATGCGATCAGGCGCTGTAGCAAGATCGCGGAGCGCGATATTCATCTCGAGAATGGCAAGTTTGACGTGATGTTGACCGACGTCATGCTCGAAGATGGTGACGGTCTGCAAAGCCTTGGCAGTGTTCGTCAAAATGCGCCCGATATGCCGATCATCGTGCTTTCGGCGCAAAACACCCTCGATACGGCAGTGCGTGCAAGCGATAACAACGCATTCGAGTATTTCCCCAAGCCCTTCGATCTCGATGAACTGGTGCGCGCCGTATCGCAGGCGTCTGCGAGCCATAAGGACACATCCGAGGCCATCTCGATGAGCGAAGAGGGCGATGGCATGCCCTTGGTAGGTCGCTCGCCCGCGATGCAAAGCGTCTATCGCATGATCACTCGGGTGCTTCGCAATGACCTGACCGTGCTGGTCACAGGCGAGAGCGGCACCGGCAAGGAGTTGGTAGCCGAGGCGGTGCACCAACTGGGCAGCCGGCGGACCGGCCCATTCGTCGCTGTCAACACGGCCGCAATTCCGCACGATCTGGTCGAGAGCGAGCTGTTCGGCCATGAAAAAGGCGCGTTCACCGGCGCCGTGGCGCAGGCTATCGGCAAATTCGAGCAGGCCAATGGCGGCACGCTTTTTCTGGATGAGATTGGCGATATGCCACCCGAGGCTCAAACCCGACTCCTTCGGGCGCTGCAATCGGGGCGTATTCGGCGCGTTGGCGGGCGTCAGGAAATTGCGGTCGACGTCCGGATCATCGCTGCGACCAATCGCGATCTTATGCCTCTGATCGAAGCTGGTAAGTTTCGCGAAGACCTTTTTTACCGTCTCAACGTAGTGCCGATTGAGCTCCCCCCTCTTCGCGAGAGACGCGAGGATATCGAAGTGCTGTCGCAGCATTTCCTCGCTCAAGCCGTCGATGAGGGCCTGCCTCAACGACAACTGACGAAGGAGGCGGTGGCTGGGCTTGAGGCGCGGCACTGGCGTGGCAATGTGCGCGAGCTTCGCAATGCGATCTATCGCCTCGCGGTGATGAGTCGCAAGGACGCGATTGACAGCGAAGTCCTGATCGACACCCTCGGCGACGAACGGCCATTCATGTCGGAACATGGTGAGGGCAATGATCCAAATGCCGGAATATCCGCAGCGCTCGATCATTGGCTGCTTGCCCAGGACCCCCCTGCAGGGACGGTCTATGGAAGTGCGCTCGCAGCTTTCGAAAAGCCTCTGATTGAACACGCCTTGAGGCAAACGGGGGGCAACCAACTGCGCGCGGCGAAGCTTTTGGGGATCAACCGCAATACCTTGCGAAAACGCATCACCGAGCTTTTCATCGAACCCGATCGTTACGCACGGCCGCATTAAGATGTGAGGCTCGCGTCAAGTTACGCGCTGTTTTGCGATGAGTGCCCCCTGATTTGCGACTAATCAGTCACTTTAAGCTTGCCATTTTGCAACACTAGTTGTTGTAACTGGGCAACGATGGACGGAATTGTGTCACCCAAATCTGAGTCAGAAATGACTGGCGATCCGGCCGTTTCAGGCGACCGCGCGCAAGGCGCTGCTCAAAGGTGGCGTGATCTGCTCCAATTATCTGGCAGGGCCAACCTTTTTCCTATCCTCGAATGGTTGTCGGTGGCTGCCCTGGTTCTCGCGCTGTTCGCCAATTATATCGCTTATACCAATACGCCTGAACAGGCAGGGGCGCTGCCTTCGCTGCAGGTTTCGCTGCTTCTGGTTGGAGTGCTCGTTCCAGCCTTGTCGATCCTTGTCCTGATTGGCCGGAGAATGGCGCTTCGCCGCGCGGCCGGAAGCACGTCCCGGCTTCATGTGCGCCTCGTGTTCTTCTTTTCAATTGTAGCCGCTGTTCCGACATTGTTGGTCGCTGGCTTTGCTGCGTTTCTGTTCCAAACGGGCGTCGCGTTCTGGTTTTCGGATGAGTCGCGCGGCCTCATGGAAAACGCCAACGCGCTGGCACAAAGTTACTACGACGCGAACCAGCGCGACGTTCAGCAGAACACGATCACAATGGCGGTGGATATGGGGGAGATCCTTCGCCGCGTCCCTATCACCGACCCCGACTTCCCCGACTTTTACGCGTTTCAGGCTCAGGGCCGCGAAATCAGCGAGAGCGCCATCCTGCAAAGGCTGAGCGATGGCAGTCTTCGGACAGCTGCGATCATGAACCTGATGGAAGACAACAGCCCGCTTGCTTTCAGCACCGCCGCGCTCCCGGCACTGGACCAAGGCGAATTTGTCGTCGTGGAAGGGAGTTCAGAACGCATTGCAGCCATCGCGCCTATCGATCGGGAAAGCGGCATCTACCTCTATAATGCGCGCACGACGGAAGAGACCATGTTCAACTCATGGGAGCGCGCGCAGGCCATCGGCACAGCCTATGAAACCCTGACCGGTGAGGCGCGCGTTCTGCAATTGCGCTTCAACATTGCTTTGGTCGCGATGAGTTTACTACTGGTTGGCCTTGCCGTGTGGTTTGCCCTTCGCTTTGCTGATCGTCAGGTGGAGCCACTGACCGAGCTTATAAACGCTGCCAACAAAGTGGGGCAGGGCAATTTTTCGATGCGGGTAGACGGGCGTTCTGGCGGGGATGAAATCGGCCTCCTCAACCGCGCGTTCAATCGCATGACCTCTCAGCTTGAAAAGCAGACCGACGCGCTAGTAAGCGCAAACAAGCAAATCGATGAGCGCCGCGCCTTCATGGAGGCTGTGCTGCAATCGGTGACCGCTGGCGTTGTCTCGGTCGATGAGGATATGCGCGTGCTGCTGATGAACGGGACGGCGCAAGGGCTGTTGTGGGACGATGAAAACGCTGGTGGAGAAGGCCAGCCGCTCGAAGAGCTTTCCGCTGAGATCGCGCAGGTTATCAGCGATGGCAAAGAACGAAGCATCGTCAGCCACGAGCACAAAGGCGAGTTCTTCACTCTCGCTGTGACCGTCGCGCCGGGCACGCGCGGATTTGTGATCACCTTTGAGGATATCACCCGGCAATTGCTCGATCAGCGTCAAGCGGCCTGGTCCGATGTCGCCCGAAGGATCGCTCACGAAATCAAGAACCCGCTGACCCCGATCCAGCTTGCGACCGAGCGATTGAAACGGCGCTATCGCAAGCAGGTGGAGCCCGCGGATGGCGAGCTGTTTGATGAACTCACCAGCACAATTGTCCGCCAGGTTGGCGACCTTCGCAAGATGGTGGACGAGTTCTCGTCCTTTGCTCGCCTGCCCAAACCGGTGTTTCGCGGAGAAGATGCACTCGATCTCGTGCGTCAGGCGGTTTTCTTGCAAGAGGTCGCGCATACTCAGATCGGATTCGAACTGGACGCTGCGAACCTCACCGAGCGTCATATCGAATGCGACCGTCATCAGTTGGGACAGGCTATGACCAATGTCCTCAAGAATGCGGTTGAGGCGGTGGAGGCGCGTGCGAGCAAATCCGAGGCCGATTATAACGGCCAGATACAGGTAAGCCTGATCGATGATGGCGAACGCGTCGCGATCATCGTCGCTGATAACGGAATCGGCCTTCCAACCGACCGTGAACGCCTGCTTGAGCCGTATGTGACTACCCGCGAGAAGGGCACCGGACTTGGGCTCGCCATTGTTAACAAGATTGTTGATGAACACGGCGGCGATATGAGCTTTGCGAGCGCCCCGGAAGGGGGCACGCGGGTTACCTTGCGCTTCGCGCGAGCTCCCAAGGCAAAGGAGGGCGATGCCCAGTGACCCCAGCCAGACCACCTCAGAATTTTCCCTTTATGATAAGATTGCCCCACGGAGATGCGCATGGCGCTTGATATCCTGATTGTTGATGATGAACGCGATATTCGCGAGCTTGTCGCTGGAGTGCTCGGGGACGAGGGCTACGAATGTCGCACGGCGGCCGATTCCACAGGGGCTTTGGCAGCCGTCGACGAACGCCGCCCGAGCCTCGTTCTGCTTGATGTGTGGCTCCACGGAAGCGAGATGGACGGCCTTGAAACGCTTGACGCGATCAAAGCGCGGGAACCTGATCTTCCGGTGATTATCTTTTCGGGCCACGGCAATATTGACACCGCAGTGTCTGCGGTGGGCCGGGGCGCGATGGACTTTATCGAGAAGCCATTTGAAGCAGAGCGCTTGTTGCTCTTGGTCGAGCGCGCGACCGAAACCGAGCGCCTTCGCCGCGAGAATACACAGCTGCGCGAAATGAATTTGGGAGAGCCCGAATTCACAGGCAATTCCTCTGCGATCAACACGGTGCGCGCGACATTGAAACGCGTCGCAAACACCGGTAGCCGGGTGATGATCTCGGGACCTGCCGGTGCAGGTAAAGAAGTCGCGGCGCGTATGCTGCACAGCTGGAGCAACCGCGCCGATGGTGCTTTTGTTCTGGTGAATTCGGCGCGCATAACTCCGGAGCGGTTCGAACAGGAGCTTTTTGGCGAAGAGGTCGATGGCAAGCAGGTCAAGCCCGGCCTGTTTGAACTCGCTGATGGCGGAACGCTTTATCTCGACGAAGTGGCCGATATGCCTTTGTCGACGCAGGCTCGCATTTTGCGGGTTTTGACAGAGCAGTCTTTCGTAAGGGTAGGGGGCTCTCGCCAGATTGGTGTCGATGTACGGGTGGTCTCTTCCACTTCGCGCGATCTGGCCGTTGAGATGGAGGAGAAGCGATTTCGCGAAGACCTCTTCTACCGCCTCAATGTCGTGCCCGTCGCGATCCCTTCACTGGCCGAGCGGCGCGATGACATACCTTCGCTTACCAACCAATTTTTCGCCCGCTACTCGAGCGAGCAGGGGATCGCCCCGCCAGAAATCAGCCAGGAAGCAATGGCAGCGCTTCAGGCGTATGATTGGCCTGGCAATGTGCGGCAGCTTCGCAATGTGGTCGAACGAACCATCATCATGACCCCGCGCGATCGGCTTGGGGTGGTTGAACCCGATATGCTGCCAGGCGAAATTACCGGTGGTCGTCTTGCGAGTTCTGGTGAAGGCCTCACTGCGATGATGGGGGTTCCCCTTCGCGAAGCGCGCGAAACATTCGAGCGCGAATATCTCACCATTCAGATCCGGCGGTTCTCTGGAAATATCTCGAAAACAGCGACTTTTATCGGAATGGAACGCTCGGCACTGCACCGCAAGCTTAAGCTTCTGGGCATGGCAGACAGGCGCGACATGGAGAATAAGTAACCACAGGTTTGTGGTCCTTTGTCGCGAAACCTTCGCAATGGCACATCAGAACCATTGCAGCTTTGTCGATCAATTGCCATTATACTAAAGAGCTTTAGCTTGAACTTGGTATAAGCTACTGCGCGACTGCGGATCGTAACAGCGACCGCCAATAATAGGAGCATAATATGTCCAGTGGGCGAACTCTCTCTCCCCGCCCCGTATCAAAGCCGTCTTCAGCACCAGCTGCGCGTTCCACGGGGGGTAACGCGAAACAGCAGGGCAATCTTCAAGACGCTTTTCTAAATCTGCTGCGCAAAAACAAGACACCGGTAACGATGTTTCTGGTCAAAGGCGTAAAGCTTCAAGGGATTGTCACTTGGTTCGACAATTTCTCGATCCTTTTGCGCCGCGATGGCCAGTCGCAGCTTGTCTACAAGCACGCGATTTCTACCATCATGCCCGGTGGGCCGGTCGACGCTGAGCAGTTTGCCAGTCGCAACGGCTCGGGCAAGCAGCGTTTGCTGCAGGACGTGTTCCTCAGCCGCGTGAGCGCATCACAGGTCGAAGTGACGATGTTCCTCGTGAACGGCGTGATGCTGCAAGGCCGCATCGCTGCATTCGACCTGTTCTGCATGCTGCTCGAACGTGACGGCGCAGTGCAGCTTGCTTATAAGCACGCAGTATCGACCATCCAGCCATCGAGCCCGGTCGACCTCTCCGATGACCCCGATTACGAAGGCGAGGATGAGGATGATGACGATTACGAGGGTGACTACTGAGCTTTGATGAAACCTTGATGGACGAAGTGACGCGCGGTGCGCGTTGCTTGGTCCTGTGCCCTAATGTGAGAAGCTTTTCCTACGACCTCGACGCGCAGGAAAGGCTGGCCGAGGCAGAGGGACTTGCGCTGGCGATCGGTGTGATCATCGCGCACTCCGAAGTCCTGCCTGTTCGCCAGATGCAGCCCAATACACTCTTCGGTTCCGGGCAGGTCGAAAACATCAAGATTGCCTGCGAACAGCATGAATGCGAACTTGTGATCGTGGATGGCGCGCTTAGCCCAATTCAGCAGCGCAACCTTGAAGACAAACTCAAGCGCAAAGTCATTGATCGTACGGGACTAATCCTTGAGATCTTCGGCGAGCGGGCGGCCACTGCCGAAGGGCGTTTGCAGGTCGAACTTGCGCATCTGGATTATCAGCAAAGCCGTCTCGTGCGAAGCTGGACCCACCTTGAACGGCAGCGCGGCGGTTTTGGCTTCCTCGGTGGACCTGGTGAAACCCAGATCGAAGCCGACCGGCGGATGATCCGCCAACGCATGGGCCGCCTTCGCCGTGAGCTTGAGCAGGTTCGCAAGACCCGCGCATTACACCGCGAGCGCAGGGGGAGGGCACCCTGGCCGGTTGTCGCGCTCGTAGGTTACACCAATGCGGGTAAATCCACCCTTTTCAATCATTTGACTGGCGCAGAGGTCATGGCAGAGGACCTGCTTTTTGCAACCCTCGACCCGACTATGCGTGCGATTTCCCTGCCGGGGGTAGAAAAGGCCATTCTTTCCGACACGGTCGGCTTCATTTCCGATCTGCCGACCCAGTTGGTCGCCGCGTTTCGTGCGACGCTCGAAGAGGTGACTGGCGCCGACATTATCTGTCACGTGCGCGATATGGCTAATCCTGCCCATGCTGCTCAGAAGAAGCAGGTAATGGAGGTTTTGGCCGACCTTGGCGTTGTGGATGCCGAGAGCGGACAAAGCGAGATTCCAATCCTCGAGATTTGGAACAAGGCCGATTTGCTGGACGAGGACCGGATCGCCGAACTCGTAGAAGCGGCTGCGGGGCAGGGTGCTGTTCTCGTATCGGCTGCGAAAGGCACAGGATTACAGGCGTTTGAGGAACAAATTGCACAAATCCTCACCGAGCAGGCAAGTGAGGTAACAGTCACGCTGCCCGTGTCCGATGGTCGCCGCATCGCATGGCTTCATGCTCATGGCGAGGTCCTCGCAGATGAGGATGCTGGGGAAGGGGAGGACGGCCCCCTACGCCGGATGACAGTGCGGCTAAATCCTAAAGAATTGGGCCAATATTCAACGCTTTGAAGTTCTAACCTTGGGTCTTTTCTAGCGCTTTGACTTTCTGCCAGTAGGCTTCCTGCTCATCGAGGGAAAGCGTGGCGAAGTCTTGGCCATTACTCTGTGCAAGAACCTCCATCCGCCTGAAACGCTGTTCAAACTTCGAATTTGACGCTTTGAGAGCGGCTTCTGGATCGACACCATAACGCCGGACAATATTCACCGCGACGAATAGGACATCGCCCGCTTCCATCAAGCGTTCATCGTTGCTCGCAGTCTCCAGCTCTTCGATCTCTTCCTCAAGCTTCTCCTTCGGACCACTAACATCATCCCACTGAAACCCGACACGTGCGGCTCGCTTTTGCAGCTTATCCGATCGCATCAACGCGGGCAGTGCCTTTGCGACCCCTTCCAGAGCGCTTGATGATCCTGCGTCATCGCGTTCTGCTGCTTTGAGATCTTCCCAACGCCGGTTGGTCATCGCTCCGGTTTCCTCGCCAAATATGTGAGGATGCCGACGTTCCATCTTGTCACTGATCGCGCGTGCGACGTCGTCAAAAGTGAAAGCGTCAGCCTCGGCGGCCATTTGCGAGTGAAAGACGACCTGCAGCAAAAGATCGCCAAGTTCGGATTTGAGTTCAGCCAGGTCCTTGCGCTCGATTGCGTCGGCGACCTCGTAGGCTTCCTCAATCGTATAAGGTGCAATCGTATCGAAGGTCTGCGCTTTATCCCATTCGCAGCCGCGCTCCGGGTCGCGCAAGCGTTCCATGATGCGCAGCAGTCGTTTCATTTGGGAGGAGTGGTTTTCGCTGGCCATCGGGATATAAGCTATGCCTCAATGCGAGAATGATAATATATATTATGTTAAATTACGCCACGAGCTAGTTAGGGAGCGTCGCCCCCATCAGGTCAGCAATGACAAACAAACCGGCGAAAATCGCCAGCCATACCAATGCAAGTTGTGCCATCTTTCCCCAACCCATGCGGAAGGATGCAAGCGCGCTGCCTGCGAGGATAAGCCAACCCAGCAGCGCTACGATTGATATAATAGAGCCTTCGCTCATGCCACCATCTCCAACCCGTCATATCCGACGGTCACAAAGTCCGGAACTTCGTCGCATAATGTGCGGTAATCCATGCTCTTGTCGAGATGGCTCAGCACAAGCTGTTTGGCGCCGGTGCGTTCGCCAAGCTCGATCGCCATTGCCAGATGTGCGTGGGTCGGGTGTGGTTCACGCCGCAAACAGTCGCACACGAGTATATCGGCGCCTTCAAATGTTTCTACCATTTCGTCAGAGATCGACGAGAAATCAGTCGCATAGACAATCGACTTCCCATCGGCTTCAAAGCGATAGCCGGTTGTTTCACCGGGCCCGTGTTCCATCTGGCACCATTCGACGCCGAAGCCGGCAACGATGCGCAATCGTTCAAGCGTCGAGATGCTGCAAATATCGGGATAGCCATCTTGGTTTGCAAAGACGTATCCGAACCTTTGGCGAAGCCGACGCACGGTTTCGGTGTGTGCATAGGCTGGAATCGGACCACCACGACCATAACGAAGGACCCGCAAATCATCTATTCCGTGACAATGATCGGCATGATCATGAGTCCAAAAAACAGCATCCAAGCGATTGATCTTGTTTGCTAAAAGCTGCGCTCTACAGTCGGAACTCGTGTCGATCAGAATGCGCGAGCCGTCATTGCTTTCAATCGCGACCGAAACACGCGATCTGCGATTTCGTGGTTCATTCGGATCGCAGTCGCCCCAGTCACCGGTGCCATCAGGCCCGCCAACGCGCGGCACACCAGTCGAGGTGCCAGAGCCGAGCATGATAAACTTCACAAGGCGGCCTTCGAAAACAGCCTGGTGAAATTAGCGGTTGTCTGCTGTGCGAGGCGTTCGGGCTCTGTGCCTCGTAATTCCGCTAGAAAACGCGCGGTATCGGCGACGTATGCAGGCTCGCAAGATTTCCCGCGATGCGGGACAGGGGCCAGAAACGGGCTGTCGGTTTCGACCAGCAAGCGATCTTCAGGCACTTCGACAGCGACGGCCTGCAAGTCCTTGGCATTCTTGAAGGTAACAATCCCCGAGATCGAAATCGTCAGCCCCAGATCGAGCACCTTTCGGCCAAACTCAGCGGACGCGGTGAAGCAGTGGATCAATGCAGGAAACGCGCCCTCCTCCATCTCGTCGGCGAGGATTTCGTAAGTATCGTCTTCTGCATCGCGGGTGTGAATGATGACAGGCAGACCGGTCTCGCGAGCCACATCGATGTGCATCCGGAAAAGCTTGGCCTGCACCGCGCGGTCTGAATATTCGTAAAAATAATCAAGCCCGGTTTCGCCGATCCCGATTACGCGCTCATTTTCTGTCGCGGCGAGCAATTCTGCGCGGCCCAAGTCTTCGTGCGCATCGGCCTCATGGGGGTGTATTCCGACACTTGCGAAGACATCGGTTTCACGATTGGCGGTCGCGACAACCTGTTCCCATTCGGCGCGCTTGGTCGAGATGTTGAGAAAGGCCCCCACCCCGGCCTCACGCGCTCGTTCGAGAACGCCGGCCTGATCTTCGACGAGCCCCTTATACTCAAGGTGGCAATGGCTATCGACGAGCACGGCCCCTACCCTTCTGCTGCTTCCGGCAGTTCAAGGCGGGGGAAAAGCGGCGTCGGTTTCTCGATCTGAAATCCGCTTTCAGAAAGCGGCGAATACCATTGCGAGCGGATGCTCTCATAGGTCCGGCAGTCTTCAGGAACCCCCATCATATCGAGCAGCTTTTTAGCGCTTGCCGGGATCACCGGCTGAATTGCAACGCCAAGTTGGGCGATGCAGATGTAAAGCGTGGCAAGCACGGTCTCCATCCGCTCAGGATCGGTCTTGCGCAAGGCCCATGGGGCTTCTGAATCAATGTAGGCATTGCAGGCAAAAACCGCTTTCAGCCATGCTTCAATTGCCTGCTGAAGCGCAAGATCCTCAAAGGCTTGCGGCACATCTGTTGAGATTGCCTTGTCGACCTCTTTAAACAGCGCATTGTCAGCGTCGGTGTGCCCGTGGATCGCAGGCAAATTGCCATTCAGGTTCTTGGCCATGAAGCCAAGCGTGCGCTGTGCAAGATTTCCAAAGGCATTGCCCAATTCACCATTGGCGCGCTCGACAATGGCTTCTGGCGAGTAGGAGCCATCCTTGCCAAACGACACCTCTCGGATGAGGAAATAGCGAAGCGCGTCGACCCCGAATTGTTCAGCGAGTTCGATCGGGTCGGTCACATTGCCAAGCGACTTGGACTCCTTTTGACCCTTGTTCAATAAGAACCCGTGTCCAAACACTTTCTTTGGGACAGGAAGTTTGGCACTCATAAGGAATGCAGGCCAATAGATCGTGTGAAAGCGGACGATATCCTTGCCGATCAGATGAAGATCGGCGGGCCAGTATTTGGCCATATGTTCCGTCTCGTCGGGAAAACCCAGCCCAGTCAGATAATTGGTCAACGCATCGACCCAGACATACATAACATGCGTGTCGGAACCGGGAACTTTCACGCCCCAATCAAAACTCGTCCGGCTGATTGAGAGATCGCGAAGACCGCCTTCGACAAAGGCAATCATCTCATTGCGGCGGCTTGTCGGTTCGAGAAAGCCCGGCGTTTTCAATAACTCAAGTAGCGGCTCTTGATACTTTGAAAGACGGAAAAACCAGCTTTCCTCAACCGTCCATTCAACCGGAGTGTCTTGCGGGGAAAGCTTCTCACCGCCCTCGCCTTCTTTCAGTTCGCTCTCATCGTAGTAAGCTTCGTCACGAACCGAGTACCAGCCTTCGTAACGATCAAGATATAGATCGCCGGCATCTTCCATGCGCTTCCAGATCGCTTGGCTTGCTTTGTGATGATCGGGCTCTACTGTCCTGATAAAGCGGTCAAAACTGATATTGAGCGCTTGATCCATTTCTTGGAAATAGCCGGACATTTCATCGGCAAGCTCGCGCGGGGTGCGGCCTTGCTCTTCGGCCTTGCGCGCCATTTTGAGGCCGTGTTCGTCGGTGCCGGTTTGAAACCGAACTTCGCGTCCGCGCAGGCGTTGAAAGCGGGCGATGACGTCGGCAGCGATACCTTCATAGGCATGCCCGATGTGCGGACGGCCATTGGGGTAATTGATTGCGGTGGTTATGTAATAGGGTTCAGCCATGGGCGTGCTCGCTAGCCGCGCTTGGACGGCAGAGCAAGGTTCCGATTTCAAGGCAAAGCAATCCGGTGTCGAAATTATATGACGGGGCCTGTGCCGCAAGTGTGGTGAGTTCGGCGTGGACTTCGATCAGTTCGGCGCGCTCAAGGGAATTTTCGCTTGCACGCGCGCGCTGTGCGACGATGGATTGCGCAAGTTCGAAAATTGCTGTCATCCGGTCCTTATCTGCGCGCGGCCCGATAAGCTTCGTTAGCGCGGTCCTCCCCTGCAAGTCCCGGTCCCCATCGACAATAAGCCGGGTCATTTGGTTGGCTACAGGTTGCAGATCCTGCTGCGAAAACTGGAGTGCCGCGCCAAACGAACCCTCTGCCGCGTCAATCGCTGCCGAGGTGTCGCCCTCTTGCTGTGCATCTTGCAGCATTGTCCGAAGTTCCGCGTCGGTCAGGCCGGGAAAACGGAGTATCCGGCAGCGTGAGCGGATCGTGGGTAAAAGCCGCGAGGGTCGGTGTGTAACAAGCAGGAAGAAGGTGCCTTGCGGTGGTTCCTCGAGGCTTTTGAGCAGTGCGTTCGAAGTCGCGCGCTCCATATCGTCGGCCGGATTTATAATGACCACACGGCGAGAACCGAGCGTCGGGCGAACCGTCAGACGTCGCTGCATCTCGCGAATTTGCGCAATACGGATGCTGCGCGCCGGTTCGAAGGGCTTGCCCGCTTCCTGCGCTGCAATTGCTTTCTTATCCTTGGGACCATAGGTGACCGTCAGGATATCGGGATGGTCGCCTGCAGGTTGCGCAACGCCCTCTTCCGCCACCAATTCGCGCGCGGCGGCAAGAGCGAAATCCTGTTTACCCAGCCCCCTTTTGCCCGCAAGGATCCAGCCGTGGTGCATGCGCGCACTGGTGATGGCGCTACGCCATTGATGCCAGGCATCTTTGTGGTTTGGCCATGATAGAGGCTGGGTGACGCTCATCGCTTTGTCCTTCGGAGCAATGGCGCGATGGCTTCCATTATGCGCGCATGGACCTCCTCGGGCGTGCCGGAGCCATCGACGACGACAAATCCCCGCGGGTCCGCATCGGCAAGCGCGCGGAAGCTTTCTGCGACGGCTTTGTGATACTCCTTGCTGCGTCCACCTATGGCGTCGCTGGTGTCGCCGTCGCGGGCGGTGAGGCGTTCATGGCGAGCAGCGTCATCCACTTCCAGAAGAACAGCGCAATCGGGGCGAAGGCCATTGCTGCCAAATGCGTGCAGGGCACGAATGGCGTCGTCTCCCATGCCCCCTGCCCCGCCCTGATAGGCCCGGCTTGAATCCACGAAGCGGTCGCAGACTACCCATTCGCCAGCTTCAATTGCTGGAACAATCAAATGCGCCACGTGATCCGCACGCGCAGCCGCAAACAAGAGCGCCTCGCTTTGTGCATTCCAGCCTTTCCCCGGCGGGTTCAGAAGGAGCTCGCGGATCGCTTCAGCGCCCCCAGTTCCGCCCGGCTCTCGCGTGGTAGTGACGCTCAGGCCAAAATCCTCGCGCAATGCTTCAGCGAGAAGGCGGCCTTGTGTGGACTTGCCCGTGCCCTCTCCCCCTTCGAGCGCAATAAAACAGCCACGTTGCGCTTTTGAGGTCATGCGAACCACCCTGTTATGCCATTCCAGACCCGACCGATAAGCCCTGCTCTCTCAACGTCTTGAGATGCAACCAGCGGAATGCGAGCAGGCTCCAATCCTGGAACGGTTACGAGCATGGTCGCGACACGCTGACCCGATTTAATGGGCGCATGAATTGGACCATTGTAAGAGATCGACATTCGCACTTCGCCAGTCATGCCCTTGGGAATGTTGACGAAAACTGGACTGGAAGTCTGTAGGGCGACGAATTTGCTCTTGCCATTTTGCACGCGAGCCTTGCCGATTGACTGGCCTCTACTCGCGATTTTCCGCCGGTCGAATTCTACAAAACCCCATTCGATAAGGCCGCGTGCCGTCTCGCCCCTGATGCTTTCTTCGTCTGCTCCGGCAATTACGACAACAAGGCGCTGCCCGTCTCTCGCCGCTGTGCCAAGATAGCCGAGCCCCGCCTCACTGGTGAAACCGGTTTTGATGCCATCCGCACCATCGACGCGGCCGATCATGGGATCGCGATTGCTCTGCGCGATATCGTTATAGCGAAAGCCTTCTTTGCCAATGTAGCGAGCAACTTTTTCCGGGTGGCGATCGGTCAGTGCTTTTGCCAGCCGGACCAAATCCTTTGCATTTGTGAACGTGCGCCCTTCATCGGGCCAGCCGTTGGGCGTGCCGAAATGGCTGTTTGTCATGCCCAGTGCGCGTGCGCGCGCATTCATCCCACCTAACCAGGCATCAAGGGTACCGGCCTGCCCTTCTGCAAGGGCCATAGCGCCGTCATTGGCAGAGACATTGGCGATCCCCATGAGCAGGTCATCGACGGCAACGCTTGCACCATCGGCAATGAACATTGTCGAACCCTTGCGATGCCACTCGGCCCAGGTTTCATCACGCATCCGATACCGCTGCGTGGGTGTAAGAGCGCCTTCGTCAATCAGCTCAAAAGCGTGATAGAGGGTCATCACCTTCGTAATGGAGGCAGGCACAAAACGCCGATCTGCTTCACGCGCGAAGAGGACTTGGTTGCTGGTTACATCGACCAAAAGCGCGATGGGCACCTCGGACATTGACGGAACGGGAGCGGGTTGTTTTGCGGTCGCCATGCTTGGCATCGCGGCCAACCCAGCCGCGAGTAAAGCGCATGGTAGCGCCAATCTGAAGATGCCTTCGGAGCTCACGCCGCATTCTATAGGCCCAAGCAACATGTGATGCGAGAGCCCGTGCGCGCTTAGTTCACGATTTCGTCGGCGAGCAGTCCAACACTCATCGCGTAATAGTTCGAGCAATTGTATTCGAGGATTACGCGGTAGTTACTGGTGAGAAGCCATGCCGGATTTCCTGGCCCGTCGGGCTGGAACAGAGAGGTTAGCGTATCATCGGCAAGCGGTCTTTGAGGCTGGATACCAAGTGCCCGCCATTCAGCGACGGTTTTCCACTGGCTATGCCGCTCGTGAACACGCGGGCAAACGGGCGCGCTCAGCTTGGTCTTGTAGGCATCGACATCAAAGCCAGCCGGTACATAGGCACGAACGCCCCAGGGTTGACCTGTGCGCCATCCCGCATCGCGGAAGTAATTGGCGATTGATGCAAAAGTGTCTGCGCGGTTGGAAAAGATATTGGCGCGACCATCGCCGTCGCCATCGGTTGCAAGGCGCAGGTAAACCGAGGGCAGGAACTGCGGATTACCAAAAGCACCTGCATAGCTGCCCACGAGTTCGTCGCGCGAATAGCCTTTGTCCGCGACCTTCATAAGCGCGATCCATTCACCTTCAAAAAGCTCCCGCCTGCGCCCTTCCCAAGCGAGCGTCGCGAGGCTGCGCGAAAGATCGAAATTGCCGCGAATACGCCCGTAGCTCGTTTCGTGGCCGAAGATCGCAATGATGATTTCGCCCGGCACGCCATAGTCACGCTCCACCGCGCGCAAAATGCCGCTATTGGCGCTGTATGCCTGACGCCCGCCATTGATGCGCGTCGGGTTTACATGTTTGGCAATGTAAGGGGCAAGATCAGGATATCCACGGCGTGTCGGTGTGCCCGGTTGACCCTGATCAAGGCGGATGACGGTCGGATTGGGCGTAAGCCCTGATGTCATGCGCTGAATGGTCTGCTCTGACACCCCTTGCGCGCGTGCTTTAGCTTTTATCTGCTCCAGATAGGCGTCAAACGTGATCCCATCACGTGCGGCGACTTGGGCATTGGCAGGGGCGCTGGGCGCGATTTGCGATAGCGCTCCGACACCGACAAGTGCGGCGGCGAAAAGTGCAAGTGAGGAAAAGCTACGGTGCATCATCAGGCGCTTCTATTATCTTGTGTTTGAACAAGCCATGACCAGATCGGAGTTAGCCACCGCGATCCTTCGAACTGATCGCGAATTGGGAAAGAAACTCGTAATCTGCACGACATTCATCGGCAACTTTGCGATAGGCTTCGTCAAGCTCCGGCATCGAATCCGGCGCACAGCCAAAGCCGGTTGAGGCGTTGACCTTGTCATACCAATGTGAGCCCCAAACGCCGTCTTCTTCGTGCGGGCCCTTTTCCCAGGACAACATCGCTGGATCGTAATCAATCTCAAGCGCGCCGCACAATCCTTTCAAGGCGACAGGCGGATTGAGGAGGATGTCGTGGCTGTCTATAACGGGCGGCGCCTTTCCTGCTTGGTCAGCCACCTTTTCAAAATACTCTCTCTGGCGCGTGACCCCCAGGTGCTTTTGCCGGATTTCAGCGCGCTTATTGGCATAGCTGGCGGCAACGCGGACAGGATCGCGGATCAGAAAGGCGTGCCGCGTGTCGGGAAAGTCGGTGATGTCGACCGGCCCTTCCATATGGTGGGGCATGTGCTTTTGATACCAGATCGGGCTTTCATCAGGGGCCCTGCCATTCTGGGCGTTTTTCACACTTTCCCAGTCGCAATCCATGTCGGCGATAATTTCGTCGATCATCGGCTGAGGGTCGCGCGTGGATTTGAGATAGGCGCCGTAGAATGGCTCATCACTGACGAATGTATCGGCGCGCGAGCCGAAACTGCGCATCATAGCAGTCGATAGATTGCGGGGCCCCGACCACATGGCGATCCTGATGGTCATGCCACGTCCCTGTCCATGAGGTCACGATAGAGCCTTTGCAATCGCTCTACCATGGGCCCGCGGGCCGGCGTCATGGCCCGGCCATCAATGTCGGTTACCGGGACCACGCCTGCGAATGTGCCAGTTACAAAGGCTTCATCAGCGCCATACACATCGGTCAGCGAGAAGTTCTTTTCAAACACAGGGATGCCTGCCTCTCGGCACAATTGGATGACATTGCTCCGGGTAATACCGCCAAGGCAATAATCCCCGCTCGACGTCCAAACCTCGCCCTTTCGCACGATAAAGAAATGGGTTGAGTTGCAGGTCGCGACAAACCCGTGAGGGTCGAGCATTAACGCCTCGTCTGCTCCTGCCTGCGTCGCCTGAATACAGGCGGTGATGCAATTGAGCTTGGAGTGCGAATTGAGTTTCTGGTCCTGTACCGCCGGATCCCCCCGCCTCACGTGTACGGTGAACAGCCGGATGCCTGTCTCGATAGTGCTTGGAAGAGGGGTCTTATATTCCGGGATGATCACGATTGTCGCTGGAGAAACTACAACGCGCGGGTCCTGATACGGAGTTGAGCGTATCCCGCGTGTCACCATCAGGCGCATGTGTACGCCCTCTTGCCCGCGCATCGCATTTGCCTCGATCGTCTCGTCGATCCGCGCGCAAAGATCATCGCGGGTCAGGCCTACATCCATTGCGATGGCTTTCGCGCCTTCGTAAAGCCGGTCCAGATGTGCATCAAGGAAGGCAATTTTGTCTTTGTGCAGCCGCAAACCTTCCCACACACCGTCACCTAGCATGAAGCCACTGTCGAAAACCGAGACGCTTGCCTCGGCGCGTGGCACGAGTGCGCCGTTTACGTTGATGAGGATTTCATCATTGCGCGGGTCGGCTTCAAAATCGTGCGTGCCTTTGGCCAAGATATTTCGCTCCAAATTTGAAAAAGGAGGGGTGACAGAATCAAACTACATCGTTAGCGAGCATCCCCCAAGCGGACAGTTGGCAGAGTGGTCGAATGCACCGGTCTTGAAAACCGGCAAGGGTGCAAGCCCTTCCAGGGTTCGAATCCCTGACTGTCCGCCACCTTATTCAAGGCCTACCGCTTCGCTGCTTGAGGCCTCCCCAATCAAATATGGATCGCTTTGCCGTAGGCGTCGAGCACGCTTTCGTGCATCATCTCTGACAGCGTCGGGTGCGCAAAGACCGTTTGCATAAGCTCGGCTTCCGTCGTTTCAAGCGTCTTGCCCACGGTGTACCCCTGGATCAGTTCTGTGACCTCTGCGCCCACCATATGCGCGCCTAGAAGCTCGCCGGTCTTTGCATCGAAGATGGTCTTGATAAACCCTTCCGCTTCGCCAAGCGCGATGGCCTTGCCGTTGCCGATGAAGGGGAAGTTGCCGACCTTCAGCTCGTAGCCTGCTTCCTTCGCCTTGGCCTCGGTCAGGCCGACGCTGGCGACCTGCGGGTGGCAGTAGGTGCAGCCCGGGATGCTTGAGCGGTCCATGGGGTGCGGGTGGACTTCGGTGTTGCCAAGCTCTTGCGCAATGGCCTCTGCTGCGGTCACGCCTTCGTGGCTGGCTTTGTGCGCGAGCCATGGCCCCGGCGTGCAATCGCCAATCGCCCACAGGCCATCCGACTTGGTGCGGCCATATTCGTCAATCTGGATAAAGCCCTTGTCCATCTCGGCAAGATCGTCGAGGCCGATATCTTCGGTGTTGGGCACGATGCCAATCGCGGTGATCACGTGGCTGAACTCGGTGGTTTCGGTATTGCCGTCCTTGTCCTTGATCGTCGCCGTCACGCTCTTGTCGCCAACCTTCAGGTCTTCGACCCCTGCCCCGGTCATAATCGCAATGCCTTGCTTGGTCAGGCTCTTTTCAAGGAAGGTCGATACGTCTGCATCTTCCACCGGCACGATCCGGTCGAGCATCTCGACCACGGTCACATCAACGCCAATGTCGTTGTAGAAGCTGGCAAATTCGATCCCGATTGCGCCTGATCCGATCACCAGAAGTTTGGTCGGTTTTTCGGGCGGGGTCATCGCATGGCGATAGGTCCAAACGCGCTTCCCGTCTGCGGGCGCAAAAGGCAGATCGCGTGCACGCGCACCGGTGGCGACGATGATATGCTTGGCGGTGAGTTCTTCCTCGCCCTTATCGCTTGTCACCGTGAGCGAGGTTGGACCCGACAGCCGCCCCTCGCCCATGTGGACGGTGATTTTGTTCTTCTTCATCAAATGGGTGACGCCCTGATTAAGCTGTTTGGCAACGCCGCGCGAACGTTTCACAATCGCTTCCAGATCAGCCTCGATCTCGCCAGCGACTTTGAGACCATAATCGCTTGCATGGTTCATCTGGTGAAAGACTTCCGCGCTGCGCAGCATCGCCTTGGTCGGAATACAGCCCCAGTTGAGGCAGATGCCTCCAAGCAGTTCACGCTCCACAATCGCGGTCTTCAATCCCAATTGCGAGGCACGAATGGCCGCCACATAGCCACCAGGGCCAGAGCCCAGCACAATCACGTCGTA
>NZ_JALKAJ010000004.1 GCF_023015615.1 Qipengyuania sp. S6317L1
TTGTGCGCGAGCCATGGCCCCGGCGTGCAATCGCCAATCGCCCACAGGCCATCCGACTTGGTGCGGCCATATTCGTCAATCTGGATAAAGCCCTTGTCCATCTCGGCAAGATCGTCGAGGCCGATATCTTCGGTGTTGGGCACGATGCCAATCGCGGTGATCACGTGGCTGAACTCGGTGGTTTCGGTATTGCCGTCCTTGTCCTTGATCGTCGCCGTCACGCTCTTGTCGCCAACCTTCAGGTCTTCGACCCCTGCCCCGGTCATAATCGCAATGCCTTGCTTGGTCAGGCTCTTTTCAAGGAAGGTCGATACGTCTGCATCTTCCACCGGCACGATCCGGTCGAGCATCTCGACCACGGTCACATCAACGCCAATGTCGTTGTAGAAGCTGGCAAATTCGATCCCGATTGCGCCTGATCCGATCACCAGAAGTTTGGTCGGTTTTTCGGGCGGGGTCATCGCATGGCGATAGGTCCAAACGCGCTTCCCGTCTGCGGGCGCAAAAGGCAGATCGCGTGCACGCGCACCGGTGGCGACGATGATATGCTTGGCGGTGAGTTCTTCCTCGCCCTTATCGCTTGTCACCGTGAGCGAGGTTGGACCCGACAGCCGCCCCTCGCCCATGTGGACGGTGATTTTGTTCTTCTTCATCAAATGGGTGACGCCCTGATTAAGCTGTTTGGCAACGCCGCGCGAACGTTTCACAATCGCTTCCAGATCAGCCTCGATCTCGCCAGCGACTTTGAGACCATAATCGCTTGCATGGTTCATCTGGTGAAAGACTTCCGCGCTGCGCAGCATCGCCTTGGTCGGAATACAGCCCCAGTTGAGGCAGATGCCTCCAAGCAGTTCACGCTCCACAATCGCGGTCTTCAATCCCAATTGCGAGGCACGAATGGCCGCCACATAGCCACCAGGGCCAGAGCCCAGCACAATCACGTCGTAAGCTTTTGACATTGCTTAGTTACCTTCCACTTTTGAGACACTTGAGACACTTGAGACACTGTCCAAGGGCCGAAAACCTGTGGGCCCGACAATGATGTCAATCTCACAGGCTCTTGAGAGAAACGGGCGGGGTATCATCGCCGCACCACTCGCATGTATTCACCTGTGTAGGACAGCGCCCAGGCAGGACCCGAGCAGGACCAATGCGGCCATGAGCCGGAAATGTACGGTTAGCTCAACTGCGATAATGAATGGGTTTGCGAGAGGGATCGCTCTTGGCGCGGCGCATGGGTCCTGTGCGATGGCTTTGCGCGCCGTTTGGGCCGATCAAATCACACCCAGCCCATTTTTCGCAAGCCAGAACCGATTTCACGGCCTATAGGGGCAGCTCGCACGCAAATCAGACTGCTTCGGCACTCAATATGCGAAGAGCGCCTCCCGCCATTCGCGCGAGCAGCTTGCGCCCCATCCTATACCCTCTTCCCATCACAGGCCGACGCAATGAATTTCCCAACCCTTCCCTCCAGCCTTCAGGCTGCTCTTTCCGAACGCGGATATGCGTCAGCCACGCCTGTCCAGGCCGAGGTCATGCAGCCCGAGGCATCCGGCCGCGACCTGCTCGTCTCCGCGCAGACCGGTTCAGGCAAAACAATTGCCTTTGGTCTGGCCATGGCCGAGCAATTGCTTGAACAAAGCGATACCATCGCCTTTTCGGTAAGGCCGCTTGCCCTGATCATCGCGCCTACGCGCGAACTTGCCTTGCAGGTAAGCCGCGAATTGGCCTGGCTTTATGACAAGACCGGTGCGCGGATCGCGACCTGTGTTGGCGGCATGAACCCGCAGGCAGAGCGCAAAGTGCTGAGATCGGGCGCCACCATTGTGGTCGGCACACCGGGCAGGTTGCGTGACCACCTTGAACGCGGCGCACTGGACCTGTCGGAACTGAAAGCTGTCGTGCTCGACGAAGCGGACGAGATGCTCGATATGGGCTTTCGCGAGGAGCTTGAGGAAATCCTCGATGCAACGCCCGATAGCCGCCGCACCCTGCTTTTCTCTGCCACCATGCCCCGCCCTATCGAAGCGCTCGCCAAGCGTTACCAGCGCGGCGCGCTTCGCATTGCCACGATCAGCGAGGGCCGCGGCCATAACGATATTTCCTATCAGGCTGTGACCGTGTCGCCGCCCGAAGTAGAAAACGCAGTCGTCAATCTCCTGCGCTATCATGAAGCGGAAACGGCGATCCTGTTTTGCGCAACACGCGAGAAAGTCCGCCATTTGCACGCAACCTTGCAGGAGCGCGGTTTTGCCGTCGTCGCCCTGTCGGGTGAACATTCGCAATCCGAACGCAATCAGGCGTTGCAAGCGCTGCGGGATCGCCGTGCGCGCGTGTGCGTGGCCACCGATGTTGCCGCGCGTGGAATCGATTTGCCGACGCTCAGCCTTGTCGTCCACGTCGAAATACCGCGCGATGCGGAAACCTTGCAGCACCGTTCGGGGCGCACCGGCCGGGCCGGAAAGAAGGGCACGGCGGTCCTGATCGTTCCGTTCTCACGGCGCAGGCGCGTGGAATCGATGCTTCGCCGTGCAAAGATCAATGCCGATTGGACAGACGCACCAGACCGCAAGGCTATCAAAGCCAAGGACCGGGAACGCCTTCTGGAAAAGCTGCTCGCCCCTGTCGAAGTGGATGAGGGTGACACGGAATTGGCCGAGCGCCTTCTTGCAGAGCGTACACCGAACGAAATCGCCGCTATGCTTGTACAGGCCCACCGCGCATCCCTGCCCGAACCCGAAGACCTCATCGCCAATACGTCAGAGGCACGCCGCGACGCGCAAAAGGAACGGCATCGCGCAGGCTTTGAAGATACGGTCTGGTTTCGCATGGCGCTGGGCCGTCGCCAGAATGCCGATCCCCGCTGGATCCTACCGCTGCTGTGTCGCCGGGGGCATATCACCCGCAATGAAGTTGGTGCGATCCGCATCGGCCCCGATGAGACGTATTTCCAGATCCCTCGCCAAATTGCCGATAAATTTGCAGACGCTGCCGCGCGGACAGTTCCGAGCGACGCAGATGAGGACCCGGTCGTGATCGAAAGGTCGCAAACGGGCCCTCGCGATGCAGCCAAAGGCAACCGCAAGCGACACCGCGGCGACGGCCCTTCCGACGGGCCGCGCGTGAAGGCGAAGCCAAAATCCAGAAAGTTCGACAAATTCGCAAAGGCGAAAGGGAAAGGTGACGGGAACTTCGGCAAACCCCCTAAAGATGCGCGAAAGAAAAAACGCACCTGACCCGGTCATGTGTCCGAAAGTTGGTAGCGGAGGAGGGAACGAGAAGGAGTGCATAAGCCCCTGATAAACAAAGACCCTTTATTTCTCCGTCCCGAAAATACCCCCAGCGATACCCCCAACCACCGGTGGTTGCGGTAACCAGTTCATCCTCCGCGACGAACCGATTCCCTAGTATAAATTGGCCGGCATCTCACCTTCATTACGGCAGGGCTCCTGCCCCTTGATGGACCGTCCACCATGTCAAAACTCGGCAGAAGAACCGATGTTTCCCACGCGCGGATGCCAGACCGCGAGCTAAACAATTTCAGCCAGCGCCGAGCATGCCTGTCTTGGTCCCATGGTGCTTTGAGTGACCTCGCTGAACCACACTGAACACTGAAGTACTGGCCGCGATAGTCGCGAAGCGCACTTCGTGCAGTGGAATTTATCTCGATTGTCGGGTCACCGACTTCGCTAGCGCCTCATGGCTCGCGGAACGCATCACCCCTGTGATGTTCCGTCCCCTCTTCATCGTGCTTATCCATATGCGCGTCTCGCAGGATATCGATGCCGCCGTAAAGAGCGATCCCCGCAACGGCGACACCGACAACAAGATCGGGCCAGTTCGAGCCTGTCAGCATGACAATGATCCCTGCCAGAATAATGCCACCGTTGGCGACGAAGTCGTTAAAGCTGAAGGTTGTTGCAGCGCGTAAGTTGACGTCCTTTTGCTGCAGCTTCTGAAGCAGGCGAAGGCAAACTAGGTTCACCACCGCAGCAACCGCGGCCATGGCCATCATCATGATGCCGCCCGGTTCCGATCCCTCCACAAAACGTCGGATAGCATCGGCGATCACGCCTCCTGCGAGCACGAGAAGAAGAATGCCTGACAAGCGCGCGGCGTTTCTTTTCCATGTGCGTGTTCGTGTAAGCGCGAGGAGGCTCAGGACGTAGACGAGGGCGTCAGAGGAGTTGTCCAGTCCATTGGCGATGAGGGCGTTCGAGTCGGCGAAATAGCCGAAAATAAAGAAGCCTACGGCCAGCGCGACATTGAGCCAGAGAACGACCCATAGCGTTCTTCGCTTGTCTGCGGTTTCAAGATGCAGCTCGCCTTCGCCGCTCATTCCGAACCTCCTAAATCGTACTCCCCAACCTCAGTCTCACACGTGCAAGCCGGTAGCGGTGAGCAATTTTCAATCAATGCCCGCTCTGCCCTTTGGGCGCTTTGAGCGACGTGGCCGGGCAGCGATGGAAAATACGCGCCACACCGCGATAATTGCGCGTGACCAACCGCTCGGAACTGCGCTCTTCGATGGTGAGATGACGAACCCTCATCGGCCGTTCGTGCCCTGCGAATGGCATATGCGCGTGGGTATAGGCGATTGCATCGCCCTCATCCCGCCAGATACGCAGGGCAGCAGGCGCTCCGTCCGGAAGCTGCACTTCTGCGTAATAGCCATCTGCAAAGAATACCCATGCCGGACCGGATTCGCACGACGCCGTTTCCCCTAGGCTCCAGACTCCGGCGAGAGGCGCTGGCGTGACATCGTTTTGTGCCAAGGCCGGACCGACCATCATGCCAGGGCCGGCGAGCGCTACTGCTATCTTGAATTTTCTCATCTTTTTTCACCTTCAATCCAACTTCTCGCCTTGCGTCACGTTTCTTGCAGCGGACGAGACGGCGCTTCGATGGTCTCGCCATCATCCGGAGCGGCTGCTTGCTGCAATGTCTTCCTAAAGATCAGGCTGACAATGGCGGGTAGAACGAACAGCGTCAGCGCGGTTGCGGTAATCAAGCCGCCGATCACCACGGTAGCGAGCGGTCGCTGCACTTCGGCTCCAGTCCCGGTGGCCAGTGCCATGGGGACGAAACCAAGCGACGCGACGAGCGCTGTCATCAGGACCGGGCGAAGACGCGCCAGGGCACCATCGACGATCGCATCGCTCAGCTCCAGCCCCCGCTCCAAACGTTGTTTGATGGCAGTGATCATCACGAGGCCATTGAGCGTGGCCACGCCGGACAAAGCGATGAAGCCCACGGCTGAGGAAATCGAGAACGGCATGCCGCGAAGCGCGAGGAAAAACACACCGCCGGCCAAAGCCAGCGGGATCGCGCTGAACACCGCCAAGGCTGACGTCCAACTCCCCACTGCCGCATAGAGGAGCAAAAGGATCACCGCGAAAGCGAGCGGAACCACGATGAAGAGGCGTTGCTGTGCCTGCTGCAGGTTCTGGTATTGCCCGCCCCATTCGATGAACGAGGCCGACGGCAGATCGACGTTTGCCGCCACTTCCGCCTGGGCCTCGTTGACGAAGGAACCGAGGTCGCGTTCGCGCACATTGGCGGAAACGATTACCAATCTGCGGCCCTGCTCTCGCCGAACTTCCGCGAGACCGTCAACCACCTCGAAGTCTGCAACCGCGCGCAATGGAACGCTGTCTCCATTCGGGAGTGCGATCGGCAAGGTTCCGAGCTGATCGAAATCGTTGCGATCGGCATCGGACAACCGAACCACGATATCGAACCGGCGGTCACCCTCGAACACCAGTCCGGCTTCACGGCCACCAAGCGCCACAGCCACCGACTGCGCCACATCTTCTACCGTCAGTCCGTATCGGCCGATTGTCGCTCGGTCGAACGCGATGTCGAGCGTTGGGAAACCCGAGACCTGCTGAACCTTCACGTCGGCTGCGCCCTCTATACCATTAAGGATCGCCGCAACTTCGTTGGCCGAAGACGTCATGGCGGTGAGATCGTCACCATAAAGTTTCACGGCGACATCACCGCGCACACCGGCGATCAGTTCGTTGAAGCGCAGTTCGATCGGTTGGCTGAATTCGTAGAGATTGCCGACGAGGTCGCCGAGCGCTTCTTCCATCTCGCTAACGAGATCATCCTTGGAAAGCGAGGGGTCTGGCCACTCGTTTCTCGGCTTGAGGATGACATAGGCGTCCGAGATATTCGGCGGCATCGGATCGGTCGCGACTTCGGCCGTCCCGGTCCGGGAGAAGACCAGTTCGACCTGCGGAAACTGCTTGAGACGGCCTTCGACCTGCTTTTGCATATCGAGTGAACGCTCGAGCGGGGTTGAAGGTATACGCAGCGATTGAACCGCCAAATCCCTCTCATCGAGCTGCGGCGTGAACTCACTCCCCAGAAAGGTGAAGACCAGCGCCGCGAGTGCAAATACTCCTACACCCGTCCCGATTACCGGCCACGGGCGAGCGAGCGCCTTGCGTAGCAGGGGCCCATAGCGCTCTTTGGCCAAGCGGATCGGCTTCATTTCCGTCTCGCTCACCTTTTTATTCAGCAAAAGTGCAATCATTGCCGGCACAAAGGTGAGCGAGAGGATGAAGGCCGATGCCAGCGCGAGCATCACGGTGATGGCCATGGGCGAAAAGGTCTTGCCTTCGACCCCGCTGAAGGTGAGCAAGGGGGCGAAGACAAGCAGGATGATCGCTTGCCCATAGACCGTCGGTTTGATCATTTCCTGTGCGGCAAGGCGTGTCTCGACGAGCCGCTCCGACAGGGTTAGCAGACGGCCCTCATGCTCCTGCCTGGCGGCAAGACGGGCGATACTGTTCTCAACGATGATGACGGCGCCATCGACGATCAGCCCGAAATCGAGCGCGCCAAGGCTCATCAGATTGCCCGATACGCCCAGCCGGTTCATGCCAATGGCTGCCATCAGCATAGAAAGCGGGATCACCAGTGCGGCTATGATCGCGGCACGAATATTGCCGAGCAGCAGAAACAGGATCACGATGACCAGCAGCGCACCCTCGGTCAGGTTGTTGCGCACAGTCCTGATCGTCGCGTCCACCAGAGTGGAGCGATTGTAGACGATTTCCACCGTCACTCCTAAGGGCAGCGACCCGCGCACTTCTTCCAGTCGCTCGGCGGCACCGGCGGCGACCGTGCGGCTATTTTCGCCCGCGCGCATCAACACTGTGCCGATGACTGCCTCTTCACCGTTGAGCGAACCTGCGCCTGTTCGCAGATCACCGCCCACTTCAACCGTGGCAATATCGGCCACGCGAATGGGAATGCCCTCGCGTGTCGCGACAACGGCCTGTTTGATATCTTCAACGGTACCCAGCCGTGCATCGACCCGGGCGAGCAAGGCCTCCCCTGCGCGCTCGACGAAGTTCGCACCTTCGGCTTGGTTCGCGGCTTCAAGCGCCGTGATGACCTGCTCGATTGAAACGTCGTAGCCCGCGAGGCGATCTGGATCGGGCTGCACAAGATACTGTTTTACGTAGCCACCAATCGTATCGACGCCCGCAACTCCATCGGCCGATCGCATGAGCGGAGCTACAATCCAGTCCTGAACAGTACGCAGGTATGCCGCTCTCGCCACCTCGGTATCCAGCACCTCACCGTCATCGGTGACGAAGCTTCCATCGGGTTGCCATCCCATCGGTCCGCCGCTCGGCGTATCGTTGCCGTAGGCCCCATCGAACTCGACGGTGTACATCAGGACTTCACCGAGCCCGGTGGAGATTGGCCCCATCGAAGGTTCGGCACCCTCAGGCAGCGAGGCGGCAAGTGTAGCAAGCCTTTCTTCCACCTGCGTCCGCGCGAAATAGAGGTCGGTGCCCTCCTCGAAAATCGCGGTTACCTGGCTGAACCCGTTGCGAGAGATCGAGCGGGTCATCTCCAGCCCTTCGATACCCGCCATGCCGGTTTCGACCGGGAAGGTAACCTGCGTTTCGATTTGCGAGGGAGAGAGTGCCGGAGCCTCGGTGTTGATCTGCACTTGCACATTGGTGATGTCGGGCACCGCATCGATCGGCAGACGCGCGAGGTTGAATGCACCCCAGATCGCGACGCCGAGAGCGATAACCACAACTGCCCAACGGTAGCGAACCGACAGATCGAGGATAGAACCGATCATTCCTGATCGGTGCTGCTGGTCGGGCGCGAGCGGAGAAGGACTATCAATGGCCATGCTCGGCTTCCTCCTTTCCGAGTTCGGCCTTCAAGAGGAATGCGTTCCGAGTGGCGATCCTCTGACCCTCTCGCAGGCCCGACCTTATCTGGATACGCCCCGCTGACCTTGCCCCGGTCGTCACCGGCATTGCCTGGAATCCGCTTGCCATGCGAACGAAGACGACCTGGCGGCCTTCGACCATCTGCACAGCCTCTTCCGGAACGGAAATCGCGGCAACATCGGCCTCATCCGACGGTCGGATCCGGGCTTGCAAGAACGCGCCCGGACGCAGTTCCGGCACCCCTCCCCGCAGCGCAATGATAGCGGTAGCGCTGCGGCTCTCCGGATCGAGTGCGGGTGTTACCGAACGCACGCGCCCTCCGATCTCGCGGCCCTGCCCCAATTCGAGCGTGGCCTCATCGCCAGGACTGATCCTTGCCGCATCATTGGCGGGTAGCGCCACTTGCACCTGCAACCCACTGGCATTGACGACCTGAAACAGCTCATCGCCAGCAGAGACATAGGCTCCGAGCACGATTTGGGCGCTTGTGACCTGGCCGGAAATCGGACTGGTCACGGCAAGCGAGCGTCCGTTGCCACCAACGCCTGCGGCGGCGGCAGCCGCCTGCGCCCGCGACAATTCTGCTCGCGCGACCTGGAGGTTGGCCTGCGCAGCTTCGAGATCCTGCCGCGCCGTCACATTCGCTTCGAACAGCCGGCGCTCACGGTCATAGAGCGCTGACAATTCACCCACGCGCGCTCGTGCTGCCGCGACTTGCGATGCAAGAGCGGCGGCATCGGCACTCTCGATACTCGCGATCGTCTCGCCCTTACGGACATAGTCGCCAAGCGTCTTGTTGACGCTGCGAACAACTCCGGATGCACGCGCGTCGATCCGCGCGCTCGCGTTCGGAGCGGCGGCAACGGTCGCCGGGAACACCAACTCGGTGGCGGAGCCTGCCTCGACCGTCTCGATATCGATCGACGAGGCTTCGATCTGCTGGTCGCTGATCGGCACGATCCCTTCTGGGGCATCGGCAACCTCGCTGTGCTCGTCTTCGGAATGGTCCTCGGAATCATTAGGCCAGAAGGCCCAAATGGCGGCAGTCGCGAGAAGAACGACCGCGACGGCTATGAGAATGTTACGTTTCATGGGAATGGACCTCACTCTGCAGTGAGCCAGATGAGGCGGGCGGCAAGTACGCCTCGCGTCTCTTCTGCCTGTATCAAGTTTTCACGGATGGCATCCCGCGCTTCGGCGGCGGCCAGAACTTCGATCAGTGGAAACCGCCCATTGCGGTATCCAATCTCGACCAGTCGAAGCGCTTCCTCGGCTTGCGGAAGGCTCGCGCGTGACAAGGTTTCAACCCTTGTCTCGGCAGAACGATAAAGCGTCAGGGTGCGCTCGAATTCCAGTCGATAATCGGCTTCGACAATCGCTTCCTGTGCCTGCGCAGCACGCGCCTGCGCTTCGGCGGCAGCGATATTGCCTTGATTGCGGTTGCCGAAAGGAAGCGGGATCGTAACGCCGACAATAAAGGCCTGGTCGTTGCTGCCTTCGAAGCGCCGCACTCCTGCCATGACACTCGGGTCCGGCACACGAAGCGATCGTTCGCGAGCGATCTCAGCCTGCGCGAGTTCGGTGCGAGCACCGGCCAACCGCAACGGCAGCGGATCAGATGCATCATTCGGAGCGACGGGTGGGCTAATGTCAGGGAAAGAAGACGCGACACGCCAGGGTTCTTCTGTGGGCACCCACAGCGCAGTGAGGGCCTGGCTCGAAGCAATCTCGTCAGCTTCGGCAGCCTGCAATTGCGCTTCCGCTTCGGCAAGCGATGCCTGGGCTCGCATGGCCCGTAAAGGAGGCTCTCGCCCGACCTCGACCAGCACGGTTGCGATACGCGCAAGTTCGCGATTGCGCTCGACGATTTCACGCGCGAGTTCGACGCGTTGTCCAGCGGCGACTGCCGCAATGTAGCGCTCTCTCACGGCCAGCGCGAGTTCAGCGGTCGACATATCCCGGCGAACCCCAGCAATCCTCGCCGATGCTTCCGCGCTTCCGATGCGCGCGCGGCGCTTCCCGCCAAGCTCGATCTGCTGTGCGAAGCCCAGCGTATACTCGCTGGACTGGAGACCGGAAAACGCTCCGGTTCCCGCGACATTCTCCGCCTCGAAGCTCAGCTCCGGATTGGGTCGCAGCCGCGCCTGCGTGATGGCTGCGCGCGCTGCTTCTTCCTCCGCTAAAGGCCCGTAGACCCTCGGATTGACAGAGGCTGCGTCTTCCGCGCCTGTACCAACGCCAGCGCGTTCAAGCGCTTCGTCGAGCGTAATCGTGTTTTGTGCCCATGTTTGCGAGCCGATGGACGCGGCCATAAGTGCCGCGGCCAGTGCAATGCACCGCATTTCGTATCTCCTGACTGAAACCTGGCGAGCGAGATTGCGCTCGCCACAAAAAAGGTCTCGGTCAGGCCTTCGGGGGCTGTTTGGGTACGGACGGCATGCGCGACGCCAGGGATGCTACACGCAGCGGTCGCTTCAACGTTTCTCGATGCCAGAAAGCGTTTGATACGAGGTTGCCAACTTCGCTCAAATTGAAACTGCAATTGTGATGGTGGCCACCCGCGTGGTCCTGCCGGGTCTGATCATCATCAGGGACGTCGGCATCGAAGTGCTCTGCGCCATGCGCGTAGACATGGTCGGCGGCGTGCGCAAACGTCTCTCCCTGTTCGGCATGCACATCGGGCACCATCAGCAGATTGCTGAAAAGGAGCGCGACAAACGCAAGAAAAGGCAAGATAAGACGTCGCATTACGGCGCCGCTACTAGGGTTTCGGCGCGCATGGTGCAAGAAACTATTCTGGCAAGGTTGTTTGGGAGTTTGCTCATGTCGTTATCGCCTATGGACCTGGTCAGGTAGCGAGAATATTTCTGCAAGGTCATCCGGGTACGGCATCGGCGTGAAGGCATTAACGTTGGACCGTCCCGTGTTACCCCAAGGCAGCCTGCCCGTAATATTGCCGAGCGGCGCCAGAACCAGTCGCACGAACTGTCCGAGAGCTTCGCCGATCTCCCCTTGTGTGAGAGCAAACCTGAGCATCGCAATATGCGATCGGATATGCTGCCAGAAAAATGCCTGACCGAGGATGTGCTCGCGCTCAAGTGCCCTCCACGCCGCGTCACAATTGCCTACCTGTTTTGCCTTTTCGAAAGCGGCTCTTTCGATTTCGATCAACGAGAGGATCTGTTCCTTTGCCATGATGGTCATCGGCTTTCCCCTCTTTCTAGATGAAGGCGCTCAGACCTAAGCTCAGACATCGCCTGCCGCGCGATGGCGATGGACGACCGGAGGAACAAGCCTGCCAGCATGATTGCCACGAGCAAATCCGGCAAAGCACTCGCGGTCGCGGCGACAAGAAGGCCCGCGACGATCACGGCGACATTGCCAATCGCGTCATTACGCGAACACAGCCAGACCGAGCGGACATTGCTGTCGCCGTCGCGCCATTTGAGCAGGATGATGACGCTTGCAACATTCGCGCCGAGCGCGAGCAGTGCGACCAAGCTCATGGTCTGCGCTTCGGGCGGCACGCCTTCTGCAAACCGCAACGCTGTCATTCCAAGAACTGTGATGGCGATAAGCGCGAGCGAGCCGCTTTTGATCAAGGAGGCCATAGCTCTGGTTCGAATGGATGCGCCGATCACAGCCAGGCTAAGGCCATAAGTCGCGGCGTCCCCAGCGAAGTCGAGGGCATCGGCTTTCAGAGCTTGCGAGCCGGAGGCCATACCGGCCCACATCTCGATAACGAACATGGTCGCATTGATCGCGATCACTATGATCAAGGCCCGCTTGTAGGCCGGTGACAGCCCATCGAACACTTTCTCTTCGCAGCAGCCTGACATTGTTCTTTCTTCCCGAGTCGTAATGACAGGCAGCTTGATACAAGCTACAGTGACTGTAGCTTCAAGCGAGAAATGGTAAGTCTATGAAATCTATATCAATTGGGGAGCTTTCGAAGCGATCCGGCGTGAAGATCACGACGGTACGCTACTACGAGCGCGTGGGACTAATGACGAAACCCGAGCGCAGCGCCGGCGGGCAGAGAATGTACCGCGAAGATGATGTAAAGCGCATCAGCTTCATTAAGCATTCTCGCCATTTGGGCTTTTCTCTGGATGCCATTCGCGAGATGCTACAGCTTCAAACCACCCCAGCGATGGATTGTTCTACGGCGAACGAGATCGCTGAAACGCAGCTTGCGCTTGTCCGACAGCGCATCGCGCAACTCACATCTCTCGAAAAAGAGCTGGAGCGTATCGCCAAAGCTTGCGGCGGTGGGGCCGCAGCGGATTGCAAGGTTATCGAAGCTCTCGGCGATCACAGCCAATGTGACACCGAGCGGCACGAGAAGGTCGAGGGGCTCTGAGCGCTCGGCAGATCCGACACGTTCGGCATAAAACGCGATCTCCCAAACCATTGTTCGTCTATTATCTAAAGAAAGACAGGCTCGGGCAGCACCGAAGTAGCCAATCCGATCAACTTGTAGTTGACGGTTAACGGCCCTCGGGACACGCTAATGGGCGATGGGACGAACGACTTGGCTTTTCCTGATTCTCGGCTCCCTGATTTCGTTTGTCTGGGAAAGCTACCAGATGCCGTTCTTTGAATCAGGTAGTTTGACTTCCTACCAACAGACGATCCGTTGTGGGATTGCCAGCCTGGGCGATGGGGTCATCCTGTTGGCAGCTCATCGCCTAGCCGTTTTCATTGGCGGAGCTGATTGGTGGGCCAGCTCGCGCAAATCTGCATATTTTACCTATTTCGGCTTCGGTCTCGCCGTTGCGGTGTTGGTAGAACTGATCGCCACATCGTTACCGCCCGATAGTGTCTTCGCGTGGCGATATAGCCGATTGATGCCGATCGACCCTGTTTTAGGCTTGGCGCTCGTACCGATAGCCATGTGGGTGATTGTTCCCGGAGTGACCCTGGTTCTGGTGCGTTTTACCACAGCCAGGACCGTCTGAGCCACCATTCGAGCGCCGCAGGTTTGTCGGCTACCTCTTTCTAACCCGCAGCCTTGGCATTCGGTTTGCAAGGAGAACAAAGCCCGACAGGGCCATGACCGTGCCGCCTATACCAAACAGGAGCAGCCACCAGCTGTTGATGCGGTCACGCTGGGTCCAATCCATGATGTGCAAGCCCCAGATGAAATCGAACAGGCGCCAGGTATCGCTGCGTGCCGCCCCGACTGTACCACTCGAAGCATCGACATAGATGCGTGTGGAAGCCTCGTCCCCGTATGTGACCTGCCAAGCCGGAAAAGGTCCGCGAAATTCTGTCCCCACTGGCTCGTCAACAAGTCGCGCGGACTCGATCGTCGTTCGAGGTCCAGTCCAGGCGCGCAGGGCAACCGATTTCGCTGTCTCAGCCGAGATTGGCGAGAGTTTTCGCCCGGTCGCCGGATCGTGCAGGCTAACGCTTCCGTCGATCAGTTGGATCTCTGTTACCGCTTCGCCATCGAGCGAACGCATCGTCACAGCAGCAAGGTTGCCCTTGTTTGCGACCCAGGCAGGGAGCGGGGCGTCGGCAGACAGCGCTTGTGGTTCACGCGAAACGACGTGCTCGGAGCGAACCTCCTTGATATCGAGAAACGACATCAAGGCACCGGTTCCCATCCACAATAGAACCTGAAGACCGACCAAAATCGCCAGCCACTTGTGAATCTTGCTGCCCAGCACATGCAGGCGCAGCTTTACCGAACGCGTCACCAAGCTTCGCTACCCTCCCAGCTTTTACTTTCAGTTCCGCGGTGCTCGCGATGACGAATGGTACTGCACAATTTTCCAGCCCGAAGCATCGTGCGAGAGTACCGATGTCGCAACACCATCACGATCGAATACGCGCCCATCCTCCAGCTCGATCCGATACCCGTAAGTTTCATAGCCATAAGCCATATGCCCCATACGCGTCACGGTCAGCGTCGGATCGGAAAAGGTGAAGCTCTTGATCGCATGAAGCTCGGGGCCGAGATGATGCTCCATATAGTTTGCGAAGCTACCCTCTGCCTTGCCGTTTTCGAAAATTGCGGACGATTCCGCGAAGAGCGCGGACATCGCGTCGGCATCGCGTGCTTCCAGGGCAGTGCGATAGGCCTTCAGCACATCTTCCGCTCCCGCAACATCGTCGACAGAAGCGTCCATGGCTTGCATCGGGTGGCCTGCATGGGATGAATGATCCATCTGCTGCGCCGATGCAGCCGTTGGCATCAGCGCAAGTGCGAGCGCGGTCGATACGATCCGTGTGACAGCCTTGTTCATTTTTCTTGTATTCCTTCTCTATACATTCAGAACCAGAACCTTACGCCGACGACATAATTGGTGACGCTTGGATCCTCTCCGACGGCCCGCGCAAAATCCTCGCTGCCGCCGATGCGCCATTCCTGCGAAACGCCGACATAGGGTGCGAACTCACGTGCGAACTCGTATCGCAGACGCAGGCCCGCCTCGATCCGGTCGAGACCGGCACCGATGCCCAGCTCCGAAATGTCCTGCGCAGAAAGCGCGAGTTCGGCTCTCGGTTGGAGGATCAGTCGCTGCGTGATGCGCTGGTCGAGTTCAGCCTCGATCCGTGCGATCACATCGCCTTTGGTGGAGACGAAAACTGCGGCATCGACTTCGAACTGGTAAGGCGCGAGCCCTTGGATACCGATCACTGCATGGGTGCGCTCGGGGCCAGTCAGATCCTGGCGGACACCGGCTTGAAAATCGAAGAAGGGTGCAATGGCGCGGCTCCAGAGCGCCTGGACCTCGGCACCCTCGATGGACTCCCCGAAGCTGCCCTCGCCTTCCGACTTGAACCAGAACTTGTCGATATCGCCGCCATAATAGCCCTGAACATCCCAAAGATAACCGTCGCCCCCTTCGCGGGCGCGGAATTCTAGCCGGTCGCCCTGGAACCAGAATTGGATGCCACCATCGGTCTCGCGGATGAGTTCGCGCCGCGCTTCGTCCATGGCGTCCTCGCCCCAGATAGAAGCTGCCGCACGCGCGGGGCCGCTACCTGCCTCGGGAGGAGGCGGCAGCAACCGGATATCATCGTCCGAGCCCATCTGCATCGCCGAGTGGTCCATGCCCTGCATGTCCTGCGTGCCCGTCTGCCCATGGTTCATCTGGCTATGATCCATCTGCCCGTGATCCATCGACGAGCTGTCGGCGTCCGCCTGCGGCATCGAGCCGTGATCCATTTCCGCGTGGCCCGCGGAGGACGAACTTGGACCGGCAGCATCCATCGGCATCGTCATGCTCGACTGATCATCCTGAGCGGTCATCGAACCATGATCCATGGTAGAATGATCTATGCTAGGGTGGTCCGTGGCAGCTTCAGGCTGGGCAGCGGGTCCGCATCCATCTTCGGCTACCTGATGCCCCATCGCGCGATGGGGCTCGGCTTCTTGCTCGCACTTTGTCTTGGCAGCGGCCTGCGGCCCGGCACCCTTCTGCTGCGCCATTGCTGAATGATTGTGATCCTGCGCCGCGGCGGGCACCGCAACAACTGAAACGGCCGCAACCGAGGCGAGCGAGCTAAAGACAGGAGTCTTCATGCTGTGCTCCCATCTGGGTTGGCAACGGTAACGATTTGAAACATACCGGCATGCATGTGGTAGAGTAGGTGACAGTGGAAAGCCCAGTCGCCCGTCTCGTCCGCCGTCAGGTCGAACTGCGCGCTGCCGCCCGGCTGCACGACAACCGTGTGTTTGAGCGGTTGGCGGTCTCCAGGCGCGCCATTGACCAATTCGAAAAAATGGCCGTGGAGGTGGATGGGGTGCGCCATCATCGTATCGTTGATTAGCTTCACGCGCACGCGCTCGTTATAGGCAAAGCGGATCGGTTCGTCGGAGACGGCGGAGAACTTCTTGCCGTCGAACGACCACATGTAGCGCTCCATGTTGCCGGTGAGGTGTATTTCCATCCGCCGTGAAGGAGTTCGCGGATCCTTGTTCGGCACCAGTGCGCGAAGCTTGCGGTAGTCGAGCGTTCGATGGGGAACATCGGCAAGACCGATGCCGGGATCGCCCATTCGGTCGACCGGATTCATCGACACCATGTCGAGACCCGGCCCCACCTTCACATCGGGCGGCAAGCGCGAGGTATCGCGCATTTTCATGCCCGACATGCCGGCCATGCCAACCATTTCGGTATCGCCGGAGGAACCGTGATCCATCCCCGCCATGTCGCCGCCATTGCCGTGGTCCATTCCCGACATGCCGGCATCGCCGCCCGAGCCGTGATCCATACCGCTCATTCCCATGTCTGCCATGGTCAAGAGCGGCGGATCGCGCAGGGGCGGAATTGCGGCGCGCGCACCGGGTGCGCTCGCAAGCGTGGCGATCCCCATGCCCGAGCGGTCCATGGATTCCGCCACCAGTGTGTAAGCTTGTTGTTCGCCCGGCGTAACGACGACATCATATGTCTCGGCAACGCCAATCTGGAACTCGTCGACCTCGACCGGTTCGACATCCTTCCCGTCCGCCTGCACGACAGTCATCGGCAGGCCGGGAATACGGATGTTGAAGAAGGTCATGGCGCCGGCATTGATGAAGCGCAGCCGCACGCGTTCGCCAGGCCGGAAAAGGTATTCCAGATTGTCGAGCGGGCCATGACCGTTGAGAAGGTAGGTGTAAGCCGCGCTCGACACGTCGAGGATGTCGGTCGGCATCATGCGCATTTTCGCCCACATCCGGCGATCCTCACCCGAAAGCGGGTAGTCGTCGGTCCAGGTGTTCTGATTGTAGTTGAAGTAGCCTTCGCCCTTCTTCAGTTTGTCGAAAATCGTGTGCGGGGACATGGCGCTGAACTCGCTCAGAACCACGATATATTCGCGGTCAGCCTGAACCGGATCGGGCCCTTCCGGATCGACCACGATCGCGCCGTAGTGTCCGGCCTGTTCCTGCAGGCCGCTATGCGAGTGCCACCAATAGGTGCCCGCCTGACGAACCGGGAATTCTGCGGTGAAGGTTTCTCCCGGCTTGACGCCGGGGAAGCTCACGCCCGGCACGCCATCTAGCTGAAACGGCACGAGCAGGCCATGCCAGTGGATCGAGGTATCTTCCTGGAGTTGGTTGTGCACATTGAGCCGGACTGTCGTACCTTCCTGCAAGCGCAACAGCGGGCCGGGGATAGTGCCGTTGACGGCAATGGCACCGCCGCGCCTGTTACCCGTCGCGAAGGCCGACCGCGCAACGGTGAGGTCGATATTCGGCCCGGACACTTCGTCCAGCCCTTTGCGGGCATTTCCCGCCGAGATATCCGCGCCGCGCGCCCAAGCGGGCATGGCGCCGCTGAGACCAAGCAAGCCCAAGCCGCCAGCGCTTGTGCCGAGGAATTTTCTGCGATTTACGATTGTCATCCTAAAAAGGCTCCTGAGGGGTTTCCTTCCGTTACGAACGGAAGGACCTAATCCCTCAGAACTTCTCGAATTTTTCGCGCAGGCGCTGCCTTGCCCGGTAGACGCGGGTCTCGATCGCTTTCTCGCTCACGCCTAGCAGACTTGCCGCTTCTGCCTGGCTGCGCCCATCGATACTCACCAGCACAAGGGCTTCGCGCAGCCGGACCGGGAGCCGTTCGATTTCGGCTCTAAGCAAGCTCAGTTCCTGACGGGCCGCCGCGCGGTTTTCCGGATCGGGACTTTCATCCGCGACGAGAGCTGCATCGTCTGCCGACACCAGTCCAAAGTAACGTTTCGCTTTTCTGGTTCTGAGCCGGTCGCGGCACTTATTGAGGACCACCGTAGTCAGATAGGGGCCGACTGGTCTTTCAGGGTCGAGGCGATGCCTCGCGACCCAAACCGATGCCAGGCCGTCCTGGACAGCGTCTTCGCCCTGTGGTTGGCTTCCAAGCATACGCGTCGCGAGGGTCAGCAGTCGGCCAATATGTGGCTCAACCAGCGCAGTGAACGCGGCTCTGCTTCCCTCGACAG
This sequence comes from Qipengyuania sp. S6317L1, assembly GCF_023015615.1. Lineage (GTDB taxonomy): Bacteria > Pseudomonadota > Alphaproteobacteria > Sphingomonadales > Sphingomonadaceae > Erythrobacter. Next base: position 18,123 of record NZ_JALKAJ010000004.1, read on the forward strand.
ACTGCCGGACCAACTCCTGCTCGTGGTCGCTTCCGTGCGAAGACACGGTCGATCAGTCGCGCGGAGCGTTGGTCAGAGCATCGGAGACCTGACGGTCGAACAAAAGCTTTTGGTCCGGGTCGAGCAGTTCGCGCATATCGAAGACATGGCGCACGGTCGCTTTCTGGAGTGCGCCCATCTTCTCGTGGACGTCATCGATCGCGGCGCTCACTTCGGGGCCGTATTCGTGTTCGGCCTCCATTGCCCTTGCGAGCCGGGCATTGGCCGCGCGCAGCGAGGCTTCCAGTTCTGATTTTTCTACGGCATAGCGGCTTTCCAAGGCTTCAAGCCGTGAGTTTTGCTCGGGGCTAAGCTCTAGTTCATCATGAACGAACTGGTGCAATCCGCCGCTTGGTTCCCCGTCGCGCCAATAATCCGATGCAAAGGCACCGAGGCAACCAGCGAGCGCTGCAAGCAGGATGGCGAAGAGTATATGCTGCGTCTTCAATTCTAGCGCCCGCCTTCCAGAAGGGCTGCCGGAGACAGCCTTTCGCCGGAATCAAAACTGGCGACAGCAAGCTTTGCCGAAGCATCGAGGTTGCGCGGGACCTCACTCGCTCCGAACCCTGCGCCCAGACCGACGACGAACAATCCGGAGAAAAGCGCTGCGCGCCGGCGCCTCTCAGCGATTACGCCCAACTCTCCAGCCCGGTGCCACACCCCATCCATGAGCTGATGGGGGTCGCTCGAACCGGTTTGCTGAGCCAGCGATGCCAGCGCGGCATCGAAAGAAGGGTGCTTGGTCATGTTATACTCTTTGTAGCGATACACACAGCTATACGCTGAACTTCGCGCAAGCCCTTAAAGAAATTTGAGGGCTAGGCTCAGCGACTGCGTATCAAGGTTATGCAAACCCGGCGACATCTGACCTTCCTTGCTCTTCTGATCGCGACCTTTTTGGCAGCGCCTCTCGGCGCGCACGAAGGTCATAAATCAAACATGTCCGATGAAGAGATGGTGATGATGGAAGCCAGCTCCACTGATGCAAAAACCAATCACGGCACTGGTGGAGCAATTGCACACAGCCATAGTGCGAGCGCCGAACACAGCATGTCGGCCGACCAGATGATGCAACAAAAGATCGAGGAGAACCGCCTTACCTCGTTCAGTGATCTATTGGCCAGACTGCATCCGATTGCAGCCCATTTCCCGATCGCGCTCTTTCTGGTCGCTGCGCTCACGGAGTTCGGCCTGATCCTCAGGCCCAGCCTGGGCCTTCAAACCACGGTTCGTTTTCTGGTGGCCGCAGGTGCAATTGGCGGACTTGGCACCGCCGCTTTTGGCTGGTTCGCAGCGGGCTGGCGACTTTCTGACCGATCCGAGACGTTGGCCATCCATCGTTGGAATGGCACTGCGATTGCGGCCGCCGGTCTGTTAGCCTGGTGGCTGAGTTCACCGGGCAAAAACCGTTGGTGGCTCAGACTGGTGCTGGCCATCATCGCCGGGGCGCTCATCGTCCAAGGCTATTACGGCGGCGAAATGGTTCATGGCCCCAACCATATGGGGGTCATGTGATGCGTGATACGAGCCTGCCAAGGGGAGATCGCAGTTTCACTCCGGCCCTGGGCAAGGTTTGGCTCACGCCGGTATACGATGCAGCGATCGCGCTGTTGACCCGCGAGCATGTCTGGCGCGACGCCGCGGTCCGCGCCGCCGACCTCAAGCCCTTCGACAAGGTGATCGATGTCGGCAGCGGAACCGGCACCCTTCTGCGTCAGATGATGTCGAGCTGCCCGCCTGCTGAATACCTCGGTGTCGAACCAGACCCTGACGTCTTAGCAATCGCCGAGCGCAAATGCGGCAGCGTCTCTCACATGATCCAGTGGCACAATGGCTTTCTTGACACCCTCGACCTCGGTCGGGGTTGGCAACCGAACAAGATCATAAGCAGCCTCGTTCTTCACCAAGTCTCCCCTGAGCAGAAGCGCGCAATCCTCGAACAAATCTCGGCGTTGCTAACGCCTGGCGGCATGGTGTTGATCGCCGACTATATGCGTCAGGAACCGCCGCTGATGCGTCGGCTTTTCAGAATGACCGTCCAACAGCTCGACGGGATCGAGGATACCCAGCCCAATGCGGACGGGCTCATCGAAGAACATCTGCAAGAAATCTTCGAGGACGCTGAACGCCTGCGAGTTTTTCCCACCGCAACCGGGGCGATTTCGCTTTGGCGCGGATACACCAAGAAGGTCCCCGACTCATGAAAATCCGGTTTTTGGTCCTACCTAAAAGGTCGCTTGTGGCATCCGCATTGTTGTTGCTGGCAGCCTGCTCAAACGCTGCCCAGGCTGCGACCTACACGATGTTCCGCGATCCCAATTGCGGTTGTTGCCTGAAATGGGCTGATCACGTCGAGCACAAAACGGATGCCGAGGTGACCTCGGTCGATACGACCGAAATGGCACGGATCAAAACCGAGCGCGGCGTGCCGCAAGAGCTCTGGTCGTGCCACACGATGGAAATCGAGGGCTACATGATCGAGGGCCATGTACCGGCAGATGCGATCGAACGATTGCTGCGCGAACGGCCGGAGGGCGTCACCGGGCTGGCCGTTCCCGGCATGCCCGTCGGCTCGCCCGGCATGGAATTCGAAAACCGGATTCAGCCATTCGATGTGATCGCCTTTGGACCTAGCGGCCAAAGCGTGTTCGCATCCTACCCCTGAAACTCAAACCCTATCGGAGAAACACGACGAGATATCTTACGGCGATAAAAATGACGAGCACGAGAGACGGCGGAGGAGGACAAGCCGCGAGCGGGTCACGATCATCACTGATGCGAAACGCCGCCAGGGTCCTTCCCCTCCAAATCCCCATGCCTTGGCGGCGTAACCGATATCTATTTGGCCATCTTTTCGACCAATGCGACAAGTTCGGCGACTTTCTCCGACTGATCGGCCTTATCGTCCGAAGCGATCGCTTCTTCGATGCAATGTCGGGCGTGAATGTCGAGGACCTTGATACGCGCTTGCCGCGCCGCCGCTTCGAGCGCGATGATCTGCTGGAGAATATCCACACAATAGCGGTCTTCCTCCATCATTTTGACAATACCGCGAGCCTGCCCTTCGACACGTCGCATGCGGGTTATGGTGTTCGCAAATTTGCTGCTTTTTTTGTCGCTCATGGTCGTTTCTCCGTTGGCCGAGACCAATCCCCCAAATCCTAGACGCTTGCAATCCTGCATCGCAAATACTATACCCCCCTATAGTATATTTCAATTGGAGCTTATAATGTCTGATACGCCTTTGAGAGCCTCGATCATGACTTGGGGATGGACGCTGAGCGTCTTCCTTCTCGCCAGCTACCTCATCTGCATTGGTTTTGGGTTGCTCGCCCCTGCGCAATTCCGCATGCACGAGGCCTGGGCGCCGTGGCTCCCTGGGTTTGAATGGCTCACGCTGACCGGTTTCATCGCCGGGGCGATCGGCAGCTTTCTTTACGGTTGGTACATCGCGGGGCTGGCCGTGCCGCTCTACCGCTTCTTCCGAGCTCGCAACCGATAGCACTGATTGCATCTCGCTATCCGCAAGCTCGGTAGCATCATATGAACGAACGGAGCCGATAATGGACCACGCTCATTGCGCGCATCAACATGGTGACACCGCGGCAGCTGACGACGGACGATACGACGCCGTTCCAGCGGACTATGAAGGCCCGGTTTACACCTGCCCGATGCACCCCCAGGTTCGCCAACCCAAAATGGGTTCGTGTCCGCTTTGCGGCATGGGGCTCGAACTTGAATCGGCCGCTATGGTCGAAGAGGGCCCCAACCCCGAACTCGTCGACTTTACCAGAAGGTTCTGGATCGGCGCGGTGCTCACACTCCCACTGCTGGTGCTCACAATGGGGCCATTTCTGGGCTGGCCAGGAGTGCGCGACATTCTGGGCGAGCGCGCCACCTTGTGGACCGAATTCGTCTTGGGAACCCCTGTTGTTCTGTGGTGCGGATGGCCGTTTCTTGAACGGGGTTGGAACTCGTTCAGGACTTGGAACCTCAACATGTTCTCGCTCATCGCGATGGGCGTCAGCGCGGCTTGGATATTCAGTGTTGCAGCGATTGTTGCCCCCGATATTTTTCCCGACGGCTTTCGCGATGCCGAAGGCCACGTGGGTGTCTATTTCGAAGCGGCAGCGGTCATCGTAACTCTGGTCCTGCTAGGCCAGGTGATGGAGCTGCGTGCCCGTGAAGGCACCGGCAAAGCCATTCGTGCGCTGCTCGATCTCGCTGCTAAGACAGCCCGTGTGATCAGGGACAATGGCACCGAGGATGAAATCCCGCTCGAAGAGGTCGTTGTCGGCGACAGGATCAGAGTGAGACCGGGCGACAAAGTCCCGGTCGATGGCGTGGTTCTCAAGGGGCGCTCATCAATCGATGAAAGCATGATTACCGGCGAGCCCGTTCCGGTGGAGAAAGTCGAAGGGGACGGCGTCACAGGTGCAACAATCAATGGTACGGGCAGTCTCGTGATCGAGGCTAAGCGCGTCGGCTCCGATACGATGCTTGCACAGATCGTCGATATGGTCGCCGCCGCTCAGCGCTCGCGCGCACCAATTCAGAAATACGCCGATAAGGTCGCTGAACTGTTCGTTCCGGCAGTCATTGCGATTGCCATCCTCGCTTTCATCGCTTGGGCTGTCTGGGGACCGCAGCCTGCCTTGGCCTACGCGCTGGTAGCAGCTGTTGCCGTTCTGATCATTGCCTGCCCGTGCGCTCTTGGTCTTGCAACACCGATGTCGATCATGACTGCAACCGGCCGAGGCGCTCAGGTCGGAGTGCTCATCAAGAACGCCGAAGCGCTCGAGCGCTTCGAAACCATCGACACGCTGATTGTCGACAAGACCGGTACGCTCACCGAAGGAAAGCCCAGACTGGTTGCTGTCACCGCCGAGCCAGGGTTTGAACAAACGGAGCTGTTGCGCTTGGCGGCCTCGCTCGAACGCGGGTCCGAGCATCCGCTTGCAGAAGCGATCGTCCGCGGAGCCGAAGAGCGCGGTCTCGAGCTTGCAAGCGCGGAGGATTTCGAAGCGATTACCGGCAAGGGCGTGATTGGCCGCGTGGCCGACAAATCGGTTGCGCTCGGCAACCTCGCACTCATCACCGATATGGGCCTTGATGGCAGATCGCTGAGCGAACAAGCCAATGTCCGGCGCGATGACGGTGAAACCGTGATGTTCGTGGTCGTTGGCGGCCAGATCGCAGGGCTCGTTGCCGTTGCCGATCCGATCAAGGAATCAACCCCGGATGCGATCCGTTCGCTTCATGAACTCGGTCTCACGATCATCATGGCTACAGGCGACAATGAACGCACCGCACAAGCGGTCGCGGCCCGTCTCGGTATCGATGAGGTAAGAGCAGGCGTATTGCCCGAGGATAAGGCCAAGCTCATCCGCGATTTGCAAATGAAAGGCACCAAGGTTGCGATGGCAGGAGACGGGGTCAACGACGCGCCGGCGCTTGCGCAAGCCGATGTCGGCATCGCGATGGGCACCGGAGCCGATGTTGCGATCGAGAGTGCGGGTATTACCCTGGTGAGGGGCAATCTCGACGGCATTGTGCGCGCGCGCAGGCTCGCGCAGGTTACGATGCGGAACATTCGCCAAAACCTGTTCTTTGCATTGATTTATAATGCTTTAGGCGTGCCGATCGCCGCAGGTTTGCTCTATCCTTTCTTTGGCATCCTGATCAGCCCGATGTTCGCGGCCTTTGCGATGAGCGCATCCTCGATCTCAGTGGTGGTCAATTCGCTTCGCCTGCGCGGCGCAAAGCTCTGACCAGCATGGGGCAGCATTGCGCAGTCACACCTGTGGCCAATGTGGTGAATATCCAGCCCTGATAAGCGAGTCTTTATCCAGAAGATATTGATTGCTCGAAAATTTCTTGAGGGATGCGATCGAAATATTCGTACCGGGTCTTGAAACCTTCGCCCGCCTTGAGGCGAATCACGGGGACTGTTTTGCAAACGCACGAGCACGACGACCAGACGAGCGGCACTGGCTCAATAAGCCTTCTTGGCGGTGTCGCGATGGGCACGGGCGTGATGATTGGCGCCGGTATCTTTGCCCTGACGGGCCAGATCGCGGAACTGGCCGGGCCGCTCTTCCCTCTATCATTCATCGCCGGCGCGCTTGTCACGTCGCTTGCCGCATACAGCTACATCAAGATGTCGAACCGCTGGCCTTCATCCGGCGGCATCGCGATGATCCTCCAAAAGGCGTACGGCCCCGGCGTTGTTGCCGCATCGGCCTCGCTCCTGATGGCGCTGTCGATGGTTATCAACGAAAGCCTCGTCGCTCGCACTTTCGCCACTTATGCTCTGCGGCCGTTCGAGTTGGAACAAAACGGTTTGCTGGTTTCAGTCCTGGCGCTGGGGCTGATCGTCTTCGCCTACCTTGTGAACGCCGCTGGAAATCGATCCGTCAGCGGGTTCTCCTTGGTCATGTCAGCTATCAAGATCGGCGGGATCGCCGTGTTTGCTATAGCTGCAATCTGGGTCAGCGGCTTTGCCTCGGGCGCGTTCAGCGAACCTGCCACGACGTCTAGCGGCGAGGCTCTGTTAGCTTCGGTAGCGTTCTCGATCCTGGCGTTTAAGGGGTTCACCACGATAACCAATAGCGGGGGCGAGATTGTCGATCCCCACCGCAATGTCGGCCGCACGATAATGATTTCGATCGCGGTTTGCGTCGTTGTCTATTTGCTGGTCGCGGTTGCTGTAGGCTCAAGTCTCTCGATCGCCCAGATCGTGGAGGCGCGTGACTATTCGCTCGCTGCTGCTGCAGAACCCGCGTTGGGAGACCTCGGCTTTTACTTCACCGTCGCAATCGCGATCACCGCTACGGCTTCTGGTGTCATCGCCAGCGTTTTCGCCGTGTCACGAATGCTGACCATGTTGACCGAGATGGAGATGATCCCGCATAGCCATTTCGGAATGAGTGGCGGCATACGCAGCCATATGCTTGTCTATACGGTGGTCGTTGCAGGCGCTCTTGCGGTGCTCTTCGACCTCTCTCGCATCGCCGCCTTGGGCGCCTTCTTCTACCTTGTAATGGACATGCTCGTGCACTGGGGGGTGTTTCGAAACCTGCGTGAGGAAATCGGCGCGCGCGCATCCATTCTGTTGGCCGCGCTCGCAGCAGACGCGGTGGTTTTAAGCGCATTCACATGGGTCAAACTGAAAAGCGATCCGGCGATCGTCCTCTATGCCGTTCTTGGAATTGGCGCTGTGTTCATCGCCGAGTGGTTCTACCTCGCGCGTAGATCGTCGCAGGCGCAAGATTCCTAACCCAAGATCTCTGTTGAGGAAAGGTGGCGGCCACTCAACCGCGGCCGAGACCATGAGGAAAGTTTCATCAATTTTGAAACTTCTTCGGACGGTTTGGGTAAGAATCCACAACGTCGGAATGAATGAAACGAGGCCTAAATGACCACGAAAACTGCAAAAGTTTACCGGATGGTGATGGACGATCACACCTGTCCCTATGGAATCAAGACGGTCGATCTTCTCAAGCGCCAGGGCTTCGAAGTCGAAGACCATCACTTGACGAGCAGGGACGAGACCGATGCTTTCAAGGAAAAGCATCAGGTCGAAACCACACCGCAAACCTTCATCAACGGAGATCGGATCGGCGGCTATGACGACGTGCGCGAACACTTCGGGAAAAGCCGCTCGCAGCCCGAAGAAGGCGAGACAAGTTATCAGCCTGTAGTGGCGATTTTTGCGGTCGCACTGCTGCTGGGGCTTGGCCTAAGCTGGTCGTTCTTCGAAACGCCTTTCACTGTCCGTGCAGCCGAGTGGTTCGTCAGCCTTTCTATGACGCTGCTCGCGCTTCAAAAGCTGCAGGATGTTCGCAGCTTCTCCACGATGTTCCTGAACTACGACCTGCTCGCCCAAAGGTGGGTGCCCTATTCCTTTATCTATCCCTTCGGCGAGGCAGCCGCCGGAATTTTGATGACTGCGGGCGCCTTGACGTGGCTTTCGGCACCGCTCGCGCTCTTCATCGGGACGGTCGGCGCAGTGAGTGTCTTCAAGGCTGTCTATATCGATAAACGTGAATTGAAATGTGCCTGTGTTGGTGGCGGGAGCAACGTGCCGCTCGGTTTCGTCTCGCTGACCGAGAACCTGTTCATGATTGGTATGGGCCTTTGGATGGGCTTCAAGGCCTTTGCATGATTGGCGCCCTGCTTCTCTCGGTTGCCCTCTTCTTGTTGGCGATTGCCTCACACTTAACGACGCTTGGTGCCGCGCACAGACTTGTCGATAGGCGAACCGATCTCTCTGCGAAGATGGCGGTTTCGCTCATGGTGCTGTTCTCGCACCTCCTGGTTGCGGCCTTGTTCGGTTTTGGGTTCTGGTTCGGCACCGCGTGGGGGCTGGGTAGCTTCGACACACCGGACGCCATGACCTGGATGGACTACTTCTATTTCTCCCTCATCAACGTGACCACGCTCGGATTGGGAGACATTTATCCCACCGATCACCTGAGGGTGATCGCTGGAATCGAGGCCCTGACAGGCTTCGCCTTGATTAGCTGCTCGGCCCAATTGTTCTGGAAGATGATGACACAAGGAGAAACACAATGACCGATAAATCGCACTCCTCTCACGAGGGTGGAGGAGGCAATTACTGGCGTTTCATGGCCATGGTCGCGACATCGACCGCGATCATGTTTTTCCTGATGTATTCGAACACCTTTGACGCCGACGATCTGTTCTGGAGCGAAACGCGCTTTTGGATGACGTTCGTGATGGGCGGCATGATGATGATCGTCATGCTCCTCTTCATGTGGGGCATGTACAAGGATCGCACCAAGAACTTCATCATCGTTGGCGTCGGCGCGCTCACCATGGCACTCGCTCTCTGGCTTGTTCGCAGTCAGACGACGGTCGACGACACGGAATACATGGCGGCCATGATCCCGCACCACTCCATCGCGATCATGACCAGCGAGCGAGCAAGCCTCAAAGATCCCCGTGTGCGCGAACTCGCGAAAGCGATCATCGTCGCGCAGCGCCGGGAGATCGCTGAGATGAAATACCTTATCGATGACATCGAACAAAACGGTCCGCGGACCGAAGAACGTTTGCCTGAGGAGATCCAGCAATGAGAAGCGCCGCTATCCTAACCCTGGCGACCCTTGGCCTCGCTGCGTGCAACACAAACACCGCCCCCGGCAACGACCGCGAGGCACATCTCGATCCGCCCGTGCAAGCAGCTCCCATTGAAGATGCAAGCACCGCGCTTGCCAATCTCAGCCCTGGGCTGATGCTTCCTGAAACCATGACTGATGCCGATCTGGCAGCCCTCGATGCAGAAGGCGATTGCCAATTCCGGCTCACCGAGGTCGCCTATCCCTCATTCGTGTATGACAGCGAAGGGCAAGGAGCGATCAAGATCAACGGTCGGCTCATCCCGGTCTCCAGAGATGAACAAGGGAACTATTCGAATGGCGAGCTTCGGGTGACCACCCGCTTGCTGGATGATGAAGGCACAGCTGGGCTCCGTATGCAGGAAATGATCGTCGTCGCGCCTCGTGCTTCTGATGAGTTTGGTTTCTGGGGCTATACTACTTGCGGGACGGAAGGTGCATGAAACCGCGAGCGCTGATCATGATCGCGCGGCCTGATGTCGCGTTAGCGACAGGCTCTCATGAGATCGCTGCAGGCGGTCCCTGCCTCCTTTCTTGCAGAGAAGAGACAGGGCGGCTTGTGAAACCAGAGCTTAGCATTTAGCGTAAAGACCAAGCATGGCTTTGTATCGAACCTTTCTGACGTTGTTCCTCTGTTTTGGCTTGATCTTCCAAGGGTCAGCGACAGCAGCTGCGATGCCTCAGACAGAGCCGATGCTGGCTTCTGATTGCGCTCAGATGATGCATCACTCGGAAAAAGGTGAGGCCGCTCATCACCATGGCGATGATACTGACGCCCCGTGTGAGAACATGTCGGTTGATTGCTTGCTGGCAATGAATGCGGTTTCTGCTGTTTGGGTGGGGAGCGATGCGCCTTCGCATGTTGTTAAGCCATTTTCCGACGGCCCTGTGTATTTGTCGAACATTACCTCACCTCTGCTCAGTCGCGCTTCTGCGCCCGATTACCCCCCTCCACGAATCTGACTTGATTGAATAACCTGAAGGCGAATTGCCCCTTCTGATTGCGCGGTCTCAGCGCTGCAATGCACCGTCATTGCCGCCGGACCTCGGCACGCACATCAAGTGAGATTTTTCCATGAAACGGTCCATAGGCGGTATCCTTGCCGCCGCCCTGATGCCAGCGCAGGTGGTGCTTGCGCAGCCAATTGGCTATGAAGAAGCCTTGCGAGCAGCGCGCGAAGATCAGCCGCTGCTCCAGGCCGCGCAATTGCGTATCGACGGCACGCGAGATGCCTCGGAAGCCGCAGATGAACTGCCCGATCCTGTGCTGCGTGGCGGGATTGCAAACTTGCCAATTACAGGGCCAGTAGCGTTCGAGTTTGATCGCCAGCTTCCAACGCAGATTGCTGTTGGCATTGAGCAACCAATCCCGAACCTGGCCCGGCGCAGAGCCCGTCGAGACGTAGCGGAGTCAGATGTAGCGCTCGCGCAAATGCGATTTGGGGTTGCGCAGCAGCGGATCGATATCGCCACGTCAACTGCCTGGATCGATCTGTATTATGCGGAGGAAAAACTCGCCTTCGCGCATACGGCTCTCAGCGATCTGCGCAGGCTTCAGCCGGTGGCGAACAGCGCCGTCGCTTCGGGATCGGCTCGTCCGGCCGAAAGCCTCGCCATTCGCCGCGAGCTTCTGGTCATCGAAGATGCGATCACAAGAATTGAAGCCGAAAGAGATGCCGCACGCGCCATGCTCTCGAGCTACATTCGAACGGACAGCCCTGCGGTCGCAGGTAATGCGCCAGCGGCCAATGTCGACAGCGACAGCCTTGAGCAAGCTCTGGACTTCAACCCCGTCATCCGTCTTGCCGACGCAGCGACCGGACGAGCAGAGGCTAGCGCTGACCTGGCGCGCGCTGACTTGCGCCCCGATTTCGGAGTCAGTGTGAATTATGGCCGGCGCGATCCTGCCTTCGGTGATGCATTCTCCGTCATGGGATCGGTCACCCTGCCCATCTTCACCGATCGGCGTCAAAAGCCGCGCATTCGTGCCGCCGAAGCTGAGGCCGCCGCCGCACAGGCGGAGCGCGACGATCGATTGCGGGCGCTGCGAGTCCAATTCGAGTCCGATCTTGCCTCATGGCGCAGCGCGAAGCGCCAATGGGAACGCGCGCGCGATGAATTGCTGCCTCTGGCCCGGCAGAGAGTCGAACTGGAGACGGCGAGCTTCGCCGCCGGAAACGCGGACCTAATCGACGTGATTGCAGCAAAGGCGGATCTAGCTTTGCTCGATCTTGAAATCTTTGAACGCGAAGCTGCGACCGTGGAATGGGCCGAAATGCTTCGCTTGACCTATGGGGAGCAACAGCCATGAGCGATGCGATCAAGAGCTCGGGTCTTTCAAAACGGACCTATGCAATCATTACAGCCGTCGCGCTTGTCAGCCTCGGTGTCGGATACGCGCTCTCGCTCCTAGGAGGTGAGAGCGAGGGTGGGATGTCGGGCTCCTCGGAGACGGAGTGCGAAGAGGTGCTCTACTGGTACGATCCGATGGTGCCGGGACAGCGCTTTGACGAGCCCGGCAAGTCGCCCTTCATGGACATGATGCTGGTTCCAAAGTGCGCGGGAGAAGCGGCCGAAGCGGGCGTGCGGATTGATCCCGGCCTGGTCCAGAATTTCGGCATCCGCACTGCAGCGGCCGAGTTCGGAGTTCTCGAGCCGGAAATCACCGTGACGGGCGTCCTGGCCTACAACAGCCGAGACGTGGCCATCGTCCAGCCAAGAGCAGGCGGTTATGTCCAACGAACCTACGGCCTTGCCAAGGACGACGTGGTGGGTCGAGGCGCTCCCATCGTCGACATTCTGGTCCCTGACTGGGGCGGCGCGCAGCGCGAGTACCTCGCCGTGCTGGATACCGGTGATGCAGCGCTCGCAGATGCCATGCGGCAACGCATGCGCCTGCTCGGCATGACCAATGCAATGATCGCGTCTGTCGAGCGAACACGCCGTGCCCAAACCACAATCACCGTTGCGGCGCCTGTGGGCGGCGCTGTTACCATGCTCGGCGTGCGACCAGGCATGACGGTGATGGAAGGTCAGACACTGGCCGAGATTACCGGCTTCTCCCCGATATGGCTGGAAGCCTCTGTGCCCGAGACACAGGCAGCAAATGTACGGCAGGGTCAGACTGTCAGCGCCACTCTGGCAGCATTTCCCGATGAACGATTTGCGGGGCGCATTACCGCCATTTTGCCCAGCGCCGATGCAGCTAGCCGGACGATCACCGTACGGGCTGAACTACCGAACCCCCGCGGCAGACTGAAGCCGGGCATGTTCGCGCAGGTGTCGCTTTCGCCCGACACGCGTCGTGCGCTGCTGGTGCCGTCGGAGGCGGTCATTCGAACCGGACGCCGCAATCTTGTGATGCTCAAACAGGATGAAGGCGCCTTCCTGCCTGCAGAGGTCGAAATCGGACGCGAGGCGAATGGCAGGACCGAGATCCTGGCAGGCCTTGCCGAAGGCGAAGAGGTCGTCACATCCGGGCAGTTCCTGATCGATTCCGAAGCGAGTTTGGCCGGGATCGATGTCAGGTCGATCGACGGAAGCATGGATATGGCATCCGACGGCCCGGCAAAGATGAAAACCTACACTGCCACGGGAAGCATCACGAAGATTGCCGGAGCTTCGATCACTCTCAATCACGCGCCGGTGCCGGCACTCGAGTGGCCGAGCATGGTCATGCCCTTCGCCCTAGCCGACGCCTCTCTGGTCGAGGGTCTCGAGCCGGGCGATGATGTCGAGTTCACATTCTCGCAAGCCGACACCGGTCCGCGCATCGAGTCCATTCGGAAGGTCGAACGATGATTGCGCGGATTATCGACGCGTCGATTGCCAATCGGTTCTTCATCGTTCTGGCAGCTATCGCAGTCACGCTGGCCGGCTTCTGGGCGGTGCGGGCAACGCCAGTCGATGCAATCCCGGACCTGTCCGACGTGCAGGTCGTGGTGCGCTCGAATTATCCGGGGCAAGCTCCGCGCATCGTCGAGGATCAGGTCACGTACCCGCTTGCGACCACGATGCTGTCGGTGCCGGGCGCGGAAACAGTGCGCGGCTATTCGATGTTCGGCGACAGCTTCGTCTATGTGATATTCGAGGATGGGACGGACCTCTACTGGGCACGTTCGCGCGTACTCGAATATCTCAACCAGGTGCAAAATGAGCTGCCCGAAGGAGTAACCAGTTCGCTGGGGCCGGACGCGACGGGCGTCGGCTGGATATACGAGTATGCTCTGGTCGACCGAACAGGAAACAGCGATCTGGCTGACCTTCGCAGCCTTCAGGACTGGTTCCTTCGCTATGAGCTCCAGACCATTCCCGGCATCGCTGAGGTCGCCAGCGTCGGCGGTATGGTCAAGCAATACCAGGTCGTGCTGGAACCCTATCGGATGGCTTCGCTCGGCGTCACCCACAGCGATGTCGTGCGCGCGATCCAGGCGTCCAATCAGGAGGCCGGCGGCTCGGTTGTCGAAATGGGTGAGGCGGAATTCATGGTCCGCGCCTCGGGCTATCTCACGTCCCTCGAAGACTTCAGGCAAATCCCGCTCAAATCGGTCGGGAACGGTATCCCTGTCACCTTATCCGATGTCGCCACGATCCAGCTTGGCCCAGAAATGCGGCGCGGCATTGCCGAACTCAACGGTGAAGGCGAGGTCGCAGGCGGCATCGTCGTCCTCAGGCAAGGCGAGGATGCACGCGCTACCATCGCAGCAGTTGAAGAGAGGCTGGAAGTACTCAAGCCCAGTCTTCCCGAAGGGGTCGAGATTGTCACGACCTATGATCGATCGAAGCTCATCGACGCCTCGATCGACAATTTGACCGGCAAACTCATCGCCGAATTCATAATCGTCGCGATCGTCTGCGCTCTGTTCCTGTGGCACGTCAGATCCGCGTTTGTCGCCATCGTAACGCTCCCGCTAGGGGTTTTGGCCGCCTTCATTGTAATGCGTTTCCAAGGCGTCGATGCCAACATCATGTCCCTTGGCGGGATTGCCATCGCCATTGGCGCGATGGTCGATGCGGCCATCGTCATGATTGAGAACGCGCACAAGCATATCGAGCATTGGGAAGAGGATCACCCGGATGAAGAGCTGTCCGATAACGTGCGCTGGAAGCTGATCGCCGAAGCCTCGAAAGAGGTGGGGCCAGCGCTCTTCTTCAGCCTTCTGATCATAACCCTCTCGTTCCTGCCGGTGTTCACACTGCAGGCTCAGGAGGGGCGCCTCTTTTCGCCGCTGGCGTTCACCAAGACCTATGCCATGGCAGCGGCGGCGATCCTGTCGGTAACCCTCGTGCCCGTCCTGATGGGCTGGCTCATTCGCGGGAAAATCCCCAAGGAGGATACCAATCTCCTCAACCGTGCTCTGACCAAGGTCTATCGGCCGGGTCTCGATTGGGTGCTCAGCCGGCCCAAGACCACTCTGGTCGTGGCAGGGCTCGTGTTCCTTACAACGCTGGTCCCGTTCACCCGTCTTGGCGGTGAATTCCTGCCACCGCTCGACGAGGGCGACTTGCTCTACATGCCGAGCGCGCTGCCCGGCCTGTCACCGGGTGAGGCCTCGGCCTTGCTTCAGCGGACCGATCGGTTGATCAAATCCGTTCCCGAAGTCGAGACCGTGTTCGGGAAGGCAGGGCGTGCGGACACCGCGACCGATCCGGCGCCGCTCACGATGTTCGAGACGACTATCCGTTTCAAACCTCGCGAAGAGTGGCGGCCCGGAATGACGCCGGAGAAGCTCGTCGAAGAGCTGGACCAGGCTGTGCAGGTGCCAGGCCTCGCCAATGTGTGGGTTCCGCCGATCCGTAACCGCATCGATATGCTGGCGACCGGTATCAAGAGCCCGATCGGGGTAAAAGTGTCCGGTGAAGACCTCGCCGAGATCGAGCGCGTGGCGTTGCAGGTCGAGAACGTCGCGAAACAGGTTCCCGGCGTCAGTTCCGCCTTGGCAGAGCGTCTTTCGGGAGGCCGCTATGTCGATGTGGACATCGACCGGGTCGCCGCAGCGCGTTTCGGGCTGAATATCGCCGATGTTCAGCAGATCGTGTCGGGTGCGATTGGCGGCGCGAATATCGGGCGGACCGTCGAAGGGCTGGCGCGATATCCGATCAATGTGCGCTATCCGCGCGAGATCCGCGACAGCATCGGTGAACTGCGCGCGCTTCCTTTGCTTACTCCGTCCGGGCAGCAGATTACTCTGGGTACAGTTGCGCAGGTGAGCGTCAGCGATGGCCCACCGATGCTCAAGAACGAGCAAGGACGTCTGATCAGCGTGGTCTATGTCGACACACGGGGACGTGACCTCAGTTCTGTCGTAAGCGACCTTCAGGCAGCGGTGTCGGAGGGCGTCGATCTGCCTGCGGGCGTAAGCATCTCTTATGCGGGGCAGTTTGAGTATCTCACTCGCGCCAATGAACGGTTGCAGGTCGTCATTCCCGCAACGCTCGGCATCATTTTCGTCCTGCTCTATTTGATCTTCCGACGGTTCGACGAAGCGCTGCTTGTCATGGGCACGCTGCCCTTCGCCCTTACCGGCGGGTTCTGGCTGCTCTACCTGATGGGCTACAACCAGTCGGTCGCCACGTCGGTGGGTTTCATTGCCCTCGCCGGCGTGTCGGCCGAGTTCGGCGTTATCATGCTGATCTATCTCAAGTCTGCGCTTGCCAAGGGCCGAGGCGAACTCGATGCGGAAGACGTGGGCGAAGCCATCAGGGAAGGCGCGCTGCTACGCGTCCGCCCCAAGGCGATGACGGTGGCCGTCATACTCGCCGGTCTCTTCCCGATCCTGATTGGAACCGGAGCGGGATCGGAGGTCATGAGCCGCATAGCCGCGCCGATGGTCGGCGGCATGATCACCGCCCCGCTGCTGTCCATGTTCGTTATTCCCGCCGCATACCTCTTGATGCGGCGCCCCCGGCCCGAGCGGTCACCACAATCTGAAGGAGAAACTGAATGCGTACCTCAACCCTTATGATGCTGCTTGCTGCGCCCCTGGCCCTCGCTGCTTGCGATAGCGCGCAGGAAACAGAGACCATGGAAGACATGCCGATGGACGGGATGGCGATGGAAGGACACGACATGTCGGCGATGGATGCGGTTGATGGCGCAAAAACGGCCAGCGCTGTAGGAACCGTCACCGCCATCGATGCCGAGACAGGCACCATCACCGTCGATCATGAACCCGTTGCAGAACTGGGCTGGCCGCAGATGGTCATGGCATTTGATGCCAGCGAGGAAGTGCGCGGCGACATCTCGGTTGGCGATGCGATCAAATTCACGGTCGAGGCGACCGATGAAGGCAACACGATCACCGCGATCACGAAGCAGTAAGCCTGCGAAACTTTTCGCACAAGAAAAGCGTCACCCTTGGCCGACCAACCACTGGCTCGGCCAAGGGTGCTTGTTTGGGATAGATTGTCGCAATTCCGATCGAAATAAGATCCGTATCGCGGCTCGATATGGCAATCGCACATGTTGCCTGATTTTTGTGAAACCGGAATTATCCGGATAATGTGCGCGTTATACGAGGCTAAACTTAGCCATGGCTTGATGCGTCAGCTCGATAGAGGAGCAAGCCCAGTCCAGACGCTTTCAAGACCTTTTGATACGAGCGATCCAGTCGTTGACTTCGGACTCCACCCAGACGGTGCAGCGAGACCCGAGCGACCTCGATTGCGGAAACCGCCCTTCCCTCATTCTCTGGTAGATAGCTGTGCGCCTGAGGCCTACGCGCTCCATGACTTCAGGAAGGCGCAACAGCCGCTCTGATGGCTCCGCAACATAGTCAACGGCGTTCGCCGGACCGCCCGAGAGTGGAGTTTCCGGTTTAGTCATCGACCCTCCCGTTGACGTTCTCGATATAGAGTGCGTCTCTTCGTTCGAGATCATCAATGTGATCGGAGAGGAGGCGTGCGAGCCTTTGCGCTGTTCCCTTCGCCCAGCGTGGCCGCACTTCCTGCAGCCTTGAGCCGAGTTCGCAGGTCAAGGCGACGGGTAGTCCGGTAAAGAATGCGCCGAGGAAGTCGCCGACCTCGGTATCGATCCACTGGATCGCCTGGTCCGCGTCGGTCAGTATGAAAAGCGCAAGCGACAGCTTCGGATCGACCCCGCAGGCGTTCAATATGTGCGATGCTTCAGCAAGTGAGGCTGCCCGTTCGCCGGTCAGGATGCGGCGGAGCGCATCCTTATGGATTGATGTTTGACGGGCAATCTCGATGCGAGTCTTGCCGCTGTTCGAGACAGTGGCAGCCAGTAAGCTGGCGAGACCTTCATGCAGTTGTTTGCCTGCGGACTTGTCGGGACTGACCAATGGACCTTCCTAAGGATTGCTCAACTAAAGAGTCGCGCTAACCGAGCAGGAAGACTGTAGGAAAGTGAAAAGAACAAAGATAGAACTTATAGGATGAGGCGGATCGTCGCCGAATCTTGATTCGCGCAGAAGCCGGTCGTCAAAGCGCAATACCCGTCACCCGCGGCGCATATCTCGGTCATCGAGATGCAGGACCACGACCTGAGAGCGCAATTCGCAGCCGATCGCGGAAAATTGTCGCTTTTCGCCTGGTCATTGATCGGCCCAGTCACGATCGGAGTTTCCTACACCCTCCCTTTGGATCGAGGAAAGAACATACAGCGAACGCATCGCTGCCAATGTTTGAAACGGAGTTCCTCGATGACCAAAGCAAGCACCCTTCCGCAACACCACAAGAACAGCGTTCGCGCCCGCGACTACTTTCTTCCCGCTGCCATAGCTCTTGCCTGCGCCAGCGCAGCCTATGCCGGCGCGGATACGACCTTCGACCCTGCGCTGCAGAAATTTACCGACTTCCTCGAAGGCTCAGGCGGCAAGATCATCACCGTCCTCAGCCTTGCCGGCGGCCTTATCGCGCTTGCTTCAGGCCGTTTCGCGCTCGGACAGGTAGCCGTGCCAGTGGGCGTCGGCATCGGTGTCGGCACCGGCGTTCCGATCGTCACCTCGGTCGTGACCGCGACCATCTGATCGCAGGTCTCGACAGGAGGGCGGCATGGCCAACACATACCTCGTTCCACGGCGGCTCGACGATCCAGAACTGATCGGCTTCTGGACCATCGACGAGTTTGCGGGACTTCTTGTCCCGTTCGCCTGGGGCATCCTGGCACAGCACATCATCATCGGCACGGTCCTTTCTGGAATTACCTGGTTTGCCCTTCGAAAGGCGAAGGCGTCAGGTGCAGGGTCGAAACTGGTGCACGCTGCCTACTGGTATCTGCCGGGGAGCTTCCTCGGTTTGAAAGCCACGCCGCCCTCCCATTGCCGCCTGCTCGCAGGCTGAGGGAGGACATCCATGAACCACGAATTCGCCTACGAGGAAGCGCAGCGACATTTGAAGCAGCGCAATCGCTTTGCGGCGCTTGCCGGTGTGCTCGGTCTCACCACCGTGCTCGCAGTCGGCGCGGCGGCAACGCGCGACGAAACGCTCGTGCTTGTTCCAGTCACGTCCGAGCGGATCGCGCTCAGCAGCGGCGGCATCGAAACGCACTATCTCGAGCTCGTCACCCGCGACACCGCGCTGATGCTCCTCAACCGCGCGCCGGAAAGTCTCGACTACTGGATGGAGCAAATCCTGAAGGTGGCCGATCCGGCCTCGCGCGGCCACCTCAAGGCCGAGCTCGTCAAGATTGTCGACGAACAACGAGGCTCGGATATCAGCCAAGCCTTCGTCATCGCCTCGATGCGCGTCGATACAAAGGCGCTGACCTCCACTGTCACTGGCACGCTCAAGACCTTCGTCGGAGCACAGGTCATCGCGAGCCAGGAGCGCAGCTTCGAATTCACCTGGAACCGCCGCGGTCTCAGTCTCGGCCTCTCGGGTTTCCGCCAGCTTCCCAACACCACCGAGGAGGTAGACCTATGAGTCTCCTTGCCCGTCCCTTCCCGGCCGCACTGACCAGCGTCGCCCTCGCCGCACTGACTTTCGCATCTGCTACGCCAGCCCAGGCGGACCAGTTCTTCGAGGCCGCCGATGGCGCAACGATCGACTGCGTCCTGGCGCGCGGTGCGCTCACCCGCATCGCGCTCGTCGAAGACGGCTTCGCCAATGTGTCCAAGATGGCGAGCGGCTTTCCCTACAACGATTTCGAAGTCACCCACGAGCCGGTGCGCGGTGACATCTATGTCTCGGTGCCGCCGCAATATGCGAGCGTCCGAGTCAGCTTCTTCGCGACCAGCAGCGCGGGCCATGTGTACAAGTTTGCCTGCCGCGTCGAGGGTGAGGAAGCGAGCCAGCTCTTCGTCACCAATCCGGCCCTTGCCAAGTCCGAGGCCGCCGACTGGGAAGAAGGCTCACCGAGCCGCGATGACGCCACGCTTCGCCTGATCGAGGCCATGGCGAATGACGCGGTGCTGCCCGGGTTTCGCGCACGGGCTGCACTTTCACGACCGCGCCGGACGGGCAGTCTCGAGGTCCAGCAAGTCGCCGAATACGAAGGCGCCGAGCTGACTGGCCAGGCATTCACCCTGCGCAACCTCGGTTCCGAACCCATCGATCTTGCCGGCGAGCGAGCGGCTCCTGCGGGCGCACTTGCCTTTGCCTATGGCCGCGACGCGCTTGCTCCCGGAGAGACGACACAAGCCTTCCTCGTCTTCGCCAAGGGAGGGCTCGAGTAATGGCCGACAACAGCTCGCATGGCTCAGGAGGCCAAAGCGCCAAAGACCAGGGCAACGCCAAGCGCGCGAAGCTCAACTCCGCGATCGCGCAGCGACAGAAGCTATTGCTCGGCGGAATTGGTGCAGTCGCTCTGATCGCCGGGTCGATGTTCATCTTCGGCGGCGAGGACGCGCAGGACGGCGAAGAGGGCGGTGCAACCACCATCGATACCGGCGGCCTCGTCAATCGCAATCTGTCACAGCGCGAGTTCGTTGCCACCTACGGCAACCGCCTCGACGCGCAGGGAAAGGCGATCAAGGATCTCCAGGAAAGCCAGCTTCCCAAGAGCGCGATCGAGCAGGAGCTCGAAACCCTGCGCGGCGAGAACGCGCGGATGCTGAGCGATGGCCAGGCGGCGATCGATGCAATCTCGGCGGAGAATGCGGTGCTGCGCAGCGAGCTCGAGACCGTCCGGGCCAATCCGCCCACCGCACCGGTTGCTCCTGTCGATCCGCGTCAGGCAGGCCTTCCGCCCTCTACGCTCGATCCCACAGCGTTGGCCGAACCCAAAGCGAGCCTGCTGAGCTTCGAGAGCGAGAAAGCGAAGGCTTCACATGCGAGATCGAGCGATGGCTCGCCGCTGCTGCTGCTCGAGGCAAGCCGCGACTACCTGCCGCCCAACAGTTATGCGCCTGCGACCGTAATCGTCGGCGTCGACGCATCGACAGGCGTCACCAGCCAGAGCGATCCGCTTCCCGTGGTGCTGCGCATCACCGGACCTGCACGCTCGGTGCTCAAGGGCAATCGGTTGCTTACCACCGATCTAACCGGCTGCCTGGTCAATGGCGCAGCGCGCGGCGATCTCTCGTCCGAGAAGGTTTACGTCAAGCTCGTACGCATGACCTGCGCGCAGCCCGGCGGTCGCTACGCGGTCAGCGAGGTCAAAGGGTTCATCGCTTTTGCCGGAAAGTCCGGCGTGCGCGGCCGCGTCGTCAGCCGCGAAGGCAGTCTTGTCAGCCAGGCTCTGCTCGCCGGGATCGTCGGCGGCTTCGGACGCGGTTTCTCGGCCAACGCCAACGGCGTCTTTGCAGGGCGTGTCGGCGAAGACGGCGCGCGCGAGGCACTGTCCCCCACCGACATCCTTGCAGGCGGCTTCGGCCAGGGCGCGGGCGAAGCGGCCGACACGGTCAGCAAATACCTCATCGAACGCGCAGAACAGTATCAACCCGTCGTCGAGATGCCGACCGGCATCGCAGTCGAGATCGTCTTCCTCGACGGCGTCCATGTCAGGAGCACTTCTCAATGAACTTTAACGAATTCCGGCCGGGTCTGAAGTCCCGCTTCGCCCACCTCTCCCTTGCCGCAGCCAGCGCAGCGGCGCTGCTTACCAGCGGCGTTGCGGTGGTCACCGCCATGCCGGCTCAGGCTGCTATTGCGCGTGATGTCGCACAGGCCTTGAAGTTGCGCCTGCCCAAGACGCCGATCGACGCGCTCGACTGCACGACATTCGCGCCGTGGTGCGAAGTCGTCTCGGGCGAGAGCCTGTTCTATATCGACGAGGCCGCCCGCTATCTTTTCGTCGGGCGTCTCTACGACCTCGAAGAGCGTCGCGACGTCACTGCCGCTCGGCTGCTCGAGCTCAATCCGGACCTGCTCGCTGCCGGGGCAGCGCGGGCGGCAGGCCGTGCGGAGACGCGTTCTCCCGAACCGCGAACCTCGCCCGCGAAAACCAGGGTGGACCTCTCAGGCCTGCCCAAGGATGGCGCGGTCGTCTGGGGCAACCGCAAAGGGCCGCGTCTCGTTGTCTTCTCCGATTTCCAATGCGGCTATTGCCAGCGGCTGACCGGCGAGCTCGAAAAGGCCGGCGTGCTGGTCGAGGAGCGCCCGATCTCGATCTTCGGCGCATCGAGCCGGCGAATGTCTGAAGGCGTGCTCTGCGCCAAGGACAAGGCAAGGGCGCTCCATGCTGCCTATGCCGGGCGCGCACCTTCGGCCCAGGCCGATTGCGACGCTGGCGAGGCGCTCGATGCCAACGAAGCCTTCGCGCGTGCCAATGGCTTTGCCGGAACCCCGGTGATTGTGCGCGCGAGCGACGGCGCAGTCCTCCACGGCTACCGCGATGCGGCAACGCTGAAGAAGTTCGCAGGCGCCAAGCCGGGAACTGAACAATGAGCCCGCGCCTCATCAAACTCGGCGCGCTGACAAGCCTTGCTTTGACAATCGGCGGCTGCACGACGCTCGGCAGCAACGTCAAAGGCGATTTCGCCTGCCGCGCACCCGAAGGTAGCTGCGCACCTACCTCTGCGATCGACGAGCAGGCGACGAAAGCCTTGCAACCACAGGGCACGAAGGCTTCTTCCACGCTAGCTACGAATGGTCGCACCTTGCGCGTCGTTCTCGCAGCCTGGCGTGACGCGAACGGGCGCGAGCACGAAGCGCGCGTGGTCCACGTGCCCCTTGCAGAGAAATCTGCATCGAGCTGGCGAGCCCCGCTTTCGACCGGCGATGTCCTGCGCGCGCTCGGCCGCACCAGTCAGAACTCGCCCGGCACAACCGGCACCGGTGACGCAACGGGCGGTGACACCGTTCCTTCTTCCCTCCCCCAGCAGCTTCCGGACGTCCTGGTTATCCCCTCCCAGGGTGCGCCGGAGCTGCCCGGCGCTTCGGCGCCGGACCAAGGGGCACCTGGCCGTCCCCCCTCCCCCGGCCGGGTGCCCCACCCTGTTACGTCTGAAGGAGAGACGCGATGAACCTCTCGCTTGCTTCTGCACGCGATGCGCTGCTCTCCGGACTGTTCGGGGACGCGAAGCGCGCCGACCATCCGCAGGCCCACTTCTCGCTCGACATGCTGTCGGACTGGCTGGCCTACCGAGTCTTCGACGAGGGACCCGGAATCTATCGCAACGCGCACTCGAAGGGCTTCGTCCTAGAAGTGACCCCGCTGATCGGTGCGGACGAGCGCACCGGCGAAATACTAGGCCAGTTCTTTTCCGAGAGCCTGCCGCAGGGGGCCTGCCTCCAAGTCCTGAACTTTGCGTCGCCCAGGATCGGGGCGATCGTGGCCCCGTGGTTTGGACCGCGCTACGAACAGGGCGGCATCTACGAAGCCATCGCGAAAGCGCGCGTGGGCCGGCTCTACGATCTCGTTTGGCAATCGGGCTCGGCGCATGCACCGTTTCACGCGCGCCATGTTCGCCTGATCGTCTCGCTCGGTGTCCCGGTTCCGGGCCATGTCACGGATGCAGAGCTGACCGAATGCCGCGACGGGCTTATGGGAATGCTCAATTCCTTAGGGCTCGCGTCGAACGCACTCGAGCCGGCGGGTCTCCTCGAACTCGTTGACGAGCTGACCTCGCCGACAACAGCGCGCGAACCCGAGCGCACACACTGGAACCGGGAAGACACGCTCGATGCCCAGGCCATCCGGCGCGACATCGAACTCGAAGTCGAGGACGACCGGCTGATCCTGCGCACCGAGCGCTTTCGCGAAACGGGGCGTGGCCGCGATGGCGTACCGCAAATGGGCGAATGCTATCCCGACCGCTTCGATGTGCGCCATTACGGCGTGCGTTCGACGCCCGAGCGCTGGGCACCGTGGGAATGCGCACGGCTGATCGGCGACATGTTCACCGACAAGCTGCGCTTTCCCTGCCCCGCCGCGACCATGCTGTGTCTGCACTATCCAGACCAGGAAGCCGCAGCCGCGCGCGCGGGCTACAAGTTCATGCGCACCACCAGTCTTTCAGAGACCAAGAGCGCGCGCTTCCTCCCAAAGCTTTCCGAGCAATCGGCCGAATGGAAGCACGTCCAGGCCGAGCTCCAGGCTGGCAAGAAACTGGTCAAGCTGTTCTACGGGCTCACGACAATCTCGCCATTGGGCGATGGCGATGCGCACGAGCGCACGGTCAAGGCGATCTACAAGGCGGCCGGATGGGATCTTGCCGACGAACGTTTCCTGCAGTTGCAAGGTCTCGTCGCCGCCTTTCCCTTGAGCCTTGCCGACGGGCTCGTCCACGACATGGCGCGTCTCAAGCGTTTCCGCACGATGCTTTCGACCACGGCGGCTAACATCGCGCCGATGCAGGGCGAGTATCTCGGAGGCGAGATACCGCATCTGCTGCTTCTTGGACGACGCGGCCAGCCTTTC
The DNA here is from genome assembly GCF_023015615.1 of Qipengyuania sp. S6317L1. GTDB lineage: Bacteria > Pseudomonadota > Alphaproteobacteria > Sphingomonadales > Sphingomonadaceae > Erythrobacter. The sequence goes on from NZ_JALKAJ010000004.1 coordinate 42,066, forward strand.
TTCTGGTCACCCTTCGAAAACAAGGCAGGCAATCACAACATCGCGATCTGCGGGAAGTCTGGCTCGGGTAAGTCGGTGCTGCTGCAGGAGCTGTGCACTGCCTTGCGCGGTGCCGGCGCCAAGGTTGTCGTGATCGATGACGGGCGCAGCTTTGAGCATTCGGTCAAATTGCAGGGTGGCCGCTTCGTCGAGTTCACGCTTGCCTCGGGCTTCTCATTGAACCCCTTCTCGATGGTCGATGATGCCCGCGCGCATGAGGACGAGGATTACCGGCTCGATTGCTTTGCGATGATCAAGGCGATCGTCGGCCAGATGGCACGGCCGAGTGCAGCACCCTCGGACACCGAACGCGGCCTCATCGACCGGGTGGTGACGCAGGTGTGGGAAGCGCTCGGCAGCGGCGGCGCGATCGACGATGTCGCGCATGCCCTCCATTCTAGCGACAACGAGGCGGGCAAAGATCTCGCCACCGCGATCGCGCCCTTCTGCCGCGGTGGGAGCTATGCCGGGTTCTTCTCGGGAAAAGCAAGTTTCGCGCTCGAAGACGATTTTACCGTGTTCGAGATGAGCGACCTTGCGAGCCGCGAGGAACTCAGAAGCGTCGTCCTCTCGGCGATCATGTTCATGACCGGCCAGGCGATGACGCGCAGCTCGCGCGCGACCAAGAAACTGCTGCTGATCGATGAAGCCTGGGCCATGCTCAAGGGCGGCTCGATGGGAGAGTTCGTCGAGACCTACGCCCGCACCGCGCGCAAATATGGCGGCGCGCTTGCGACCGCCACTCAGTCCTTGAACGACTATTACAAGTCCGATGGCGCGCGCGCCGCGCTTGAAAACAGCGACTGGATGCTGGTGCTCCAGCAGAAGCCCGAGACCATTGCCGATTTCCGCAAGGAAGCGCGGCTCGACATGGACGACCGGACCGAGACGCTGATCCGCAGCCTGAAGCGCTCGGGCACCGAATACAGCGAGATCTATCTGAAAGGTCCGGAGATGGAGGCCGTCGGACGGCTCGTGCTCGATCCGCTCTCGGCAACCATCTTCTCCTCCGATCCCGACACCTATGCCGAGATCCACCGCCATGTCGAAAGCGGGATGCCACTGGAGCGCGCGGTCGCGCTGGTCGCAGGTGTGGAAGGAGCTGCATAATGACGCTCGAAACCACCACGCTCGTAGACCGCGTCCCGCTCCCGACACCAATGACGGCAAGGCCTGATCGTCAACCCATCGACTGGCTGGAGCTGTTTCAGGGCACCTGTCTCGTTCTGATCGAAACTACAGGCTTCGCAGTTACCACGCTTCTTCTGGTCCTCGGCCTGCCGCTGTTCGTGTTTTTGGCTGTAGCAGGCTGGGACCTGGGATTGCTTTTCGCTCAGCTCGGCAACCTCGCCGACCATTACCACACCGCCGAACCGATCGCGCGCCGCTTCTTTGCGCAGGACCTCCAGATCGCATTCCTCATTGCCGCCGGAGGCCTTGCCTTGCTGCGCATGCCCGCCTTCCTGCGCCGTCTCGATCGCCGCCTCAATGAAGGAGACCCTGCCCATGTCTGATCAGGTCCACACTTCGCATTCGCTCGCTCTCAAACTGGTAGCCACCGCAGCCCTGGTTGCGGCGCTGCTCTGGGGCGCCTGGGTGACGCGCGAGATCGCCAGCTCTCCTGAGCAGCGCATCGTCACCGTCCGCCTCGCCGAAACCATCGGAAGCTTCGTCGAGGAGGCCGCGCGCGCCGATGCCGATCCGGCAGCGGTTCAGGCCGCAAGCCTTGCCTACCTCCAGGCTGCGGAAAACGCGGTTGCCGAGATGGGGAACGATGGCCGCGTGCTGCTGATGGCAGAAGCGGTTCTTGCAGGGGCCGCCGAAGATGCGACCCCCGAACTCGAGCGCCGTATCGCCCAAAAGCTTGATCCCAAGACACTCGAAGATGGAGAGCAGCCATGAGACTGCCACTCCGCTTGCGCCGCCCCTTGCTTCTGTCCGGCCTCGTCCTGCTGCCTTTTGCTTGGGCACCGCTCGATGCTTTCAGCAAGGACCACGCCTTCCTCATCAATGCCAGCCCGAGCCTCCCCAACTGGGCTTTCTGGCTCGATAAAAAGGCACCAATCGCGCGCGGTAGCCTGATATTCTTCGAGCCGCCGCGAAGCGAACTCGTCGAGACACATTTCGGTCAAGCACCGCAAATGTTCGGCAAGCGCGTGCTGGGCATGCCCGGCGATATCGTGCGCCACGAGGACGATGGAGTGTTCATCAATGGCAAGAAGGTCGCGACGCGGCTTGAGGTCACCCGCCTTGGCATTCCGCTCACGCGCGGTCCCGAAGGCGCGATACCGGACAATTGCTACTACACCGGAACGGGCCATCCGCGCGGCCTCGACAGCCGCTACGCAGAGATCGGGCTCGTGTGTCGCGGGCAAATCCTCGGCAGCGGGAGGGCGATCCTGTGATGCGTTCCCTCCTTCCGCTGGGTGCACTTCTCCTCGCTGCACTCCCGGCAAGCCTTCAGGCACGCGACTATGGTCAACGCGGCGCGGTCTTCCCGGTCATCGAGCGCGACCTCTTGGAACAAATACATTCGCGCCTCACCGCAATGGAAGCCTCGGGCGAGACTGCCCGGCTCAACCAGGAATTGAAGCGACGCACCATCGCGCGGGTCAACCGGCCTGACCCAGTCGGCGGCCTGATCCGCGCGAGCGAAAATCGCAGCTGGCCGTTCGATCCGACGATCACGCTTGCCGCCGATATCCGCGGCGCCAAAGGCGAACTGATCCATGCTGCCGGAACGCAGGTCAATCCGCTCGACAGCGTCAAGCTACGTTCCGACCTCCTGTTCCTCGACGGCGATGATCCGGCGCAGATCCGCTGGGCACTGAGACAGGACGCCAATGCCAAGCTGATCCTCGTGAAAGGCGCACCGCTCGAGCTGATGAAGGCCCGCCAGCGCCGCTTCTATTTCGACCAGCGCGGAAAGCTCACCGAGAAATTTGGCATCAAGGCCGTCCCCGCGCGCGTGCGCCAGAACGGGCGCGTCCTCGAAGTGAGCGAGATCGCGCTGCCGCCCCGAAAGGCCCAGCCATGAGCAGCATCCGCGCCTTCCTCATCCTCGTTACAGCGGCATTGTCGCTCGCTCTTTCCTCACCGGCCTCAGCCGATGCCGGTCCGGGCAAATGCACCGGGCAGTTCGTCAATCCGATCACCGACATCTGCTGGTCGTGCCTGTTCCCGATATCTGTCGGCGGGCTCGAGATCTGGCCGAGCAACCGTCCCGATCCCGACAACCCCGACCTGCCCGTGTGTCTGTGCGGGCTCCGGCCCGGCATCGCGATGGGGTTCTGGGAGCCGGTGCGGCTTGCCGATGTCAGCATGAAGCCGTGGTGCTTCGTCAATTTGGGCGGGATGAAGCTCGATCCCGGCTTCGATATCGGCTTCCGCTCAATCTCGGGTCCCTCGGCGGTGGGCGGCGCGAGTCAGTATTATTCGAGCTGGCACGTCCACTGGTACGCCTATCCGCTGATCTACTGGATGGAGATCGTTGCCGATTTCCTGTGCCTCGAGCCGGGTTCGATCGACATCCTCTATATCTCCGAGATCGATCCGTTGTGGCAGGACAGCGAGCTTACCGCGATCATCAACCCCGAAGCGGTTCTCTTCGCCAACCCGCTGGCGCTCGCCGCCTGCGCGGCGGATTGCGCTGCATCGACCGCTAACCTGCCGCTCGACGAAATGTTCTGGTGCGCAGGCTGCCAGGGTTCGATGTATCCGATGAACGGCAATGTCTCGGCCTCGATCGGACACGTCCAGGCCTCGCGGCTCGTGCTCTCGCGCTTTGCCTACAAGCTCCACCGCGAACTCGTCTCGTGGGGCACGATGGGCTCCAAAGGTCTTTGCGGAAAATATCTGATGCCGGTGATGCGCAAGCAGCAATACCGCTTCCAGGCCACCAATCCCAATCCGGCAACCAAGGGCCGTTACGCCTGCCCGCCCATCGGTGCCTCCACCACCTTCCAGTCCCCCGGACAGGTCATTCCCGCCATCGGCGAAGACATGGGATACCTCGTCTGGCGCAAGAGGAATTGCTGCGCGCTATGAGAAACGCCTTCCCCCTGCTCGTCACTATCAGCCTTGCAACCGCCGCCGCCTTTGCCGCCGCGTCTGCGCAGGAGAGTTCGCCCGAACTCGATCTTGCTGAAATCCGCGCTCGCGCCAGTGAGCATACTGCCGATGCCGAAGCGCTCGCCACGTCGGTAAGGACCAAGGCCGATGCGCTGGCAGAAGACGCGCGCGCCGCTCAGCAAACGGCCTATGATAACCGCACAGCCTATGCAGAAACGGCGCAAGCGACTGCGGATACCGGCCCGCTCGATCTTGATGGCATGATCCGCGCTCAGGCCGATGCGGAATTGGCAGCGATGGGCGAGACGCCCCGGTTCATTGCCTTCGCTTCGCTGGGAATGCCCGAACCATCGCTCAAGGCGCTGGTGCGCGATGTCTCGAGAGCCGGCGGCGTCACCGTGCTGCGCGGATTCCCGCAAGGCGACAGCGCGCGCTTCAAGAAGCGCATCGCTGCGATCTGGAGCGATGGTAGCGAGGCCGGTGCGCTCGGGATAGACCCGCGCCTGTTCCGCGCCTTCGATATCGAGGTCGCGCCGAGCTTCGTTATGATCGCGAGCGACTTCGCCCCCTGCGACGGGTTCAACTGCAGCGATATCATCCCGCCGCACGACCGCATTGCAGGCAATATCAGCGTTGCCGAAGTGCTCGATACCTTTGCTTCGGGACGCGGTCCGGGCGCGCAGCTCGCACGCATGCATCTCCGCCGCCTCGAAGGAGAGCGGCCATGAGACCCACCCAATCGCTTCGCCTTGGACTGCTTGCCTTTCTGGCCGTCGCCGCGCCCCTCTCCGCGCAGCAACAGGACGCGCGGGCCGAGGGAAAGGCCTTTGGCGAAAGCCTGCGCAGCGAAGCGCAGGCAGCCGCCAGGTCGCAGCCCAACGCATCCACCCTCCCCAATTATGATCGCAACGCAGTGCGCGACCTTGAAACGCTCGCCGATAATCCCGACCGGATCGAGAGCAATGCCGGGGCGGCGGCCACCGGACACCAGGGCTATCGCGCGATGCGCGACAGCATCGCCAACCGCGCGCGTTTCGACAGGCAAGACATTGAAGACGTGATCGCGCGAAGCCTCGCGATCAACGAGACGCCGCTCGACTACACCAGCGGCATGGAGATCTCGGGCAGCCAGGGCAAATGCGTTGCCCTGCCGCCCGGCTCGGGCTCGGCGGGAACGTACACCGCGACCTGCAACACCGGCACGCGGATCGACCAGTCGGCGGGCCAATGCGCGGTTCCACTCGCTGCCAAGGTGACCCAGCGCCAGCAATGGCATTACCTCTGCAACGACACCGGCATCTATCAGGGACTTCCATGGTGCTCCGCATTCGATGGCGGCTCGTGCCGCATAACCGGCTATCGCCCAGGTCCATGTCTGCAATGGTGGCAGGACCAGTTTACCCGCTACTGCACCGAGCCTGGCGATCCGATCGCCGAAATCTCCTGCGATGCGCCCGATGCCCGTTACACGCCCTATGCGGTAACCACCGACAGCACGGTCGACACCGTTCCAGACGAGAGCCAGTGCACGGGCTTTGCCGACAATGGCGACTGCACGCTCGACGCAGAGATTTGCACCGATTCAGATCCACAAACCCGCGTGGTCGATGGCGTCTCGGTCACCCGGCCCTGCTGGGAATGGCAGCGCAGCTACACCTGCACCTCGCGCGAAGCGGCAACCGATTGCTCGGATATCGAAAGCCAGGGCACCTGCCGGTTTGTCCGCGAGGAATGCCTCACCGAAGAGACGCCTTGCGAGACCTGGGAGCGCATATACGAATGCCCGCTCCCCGATACCGAGAATGGGGCGCAGTATGTTTGCGATGGCGATGTCTATTGCATCGACGGCAGTTGCGAGACGATCGAGCGCAGGGCCAATGACGAGTTCAAGGATGCGGTCACCGCGCTCCATGCGATGGACGAAGCGCGCGGTCAGTTCGATCCGAACACGCTGACGCTGTTCCGGGGAACGCGCAACACCTGCTCGTCCAAGGTCTTCGGCGTGCTCAACTGCTGCAAGGGCAAGGGTTTCCCGCTCATTCCGGGGATCAGCCTCTTGGTCGCGCTCGGCTGCGACCGCGAGGAAGTGCTGCTCCACCAGCGCGATGCGCAGGGGCTGTGCGCATATGTGGGGACCTATTGCTCGGACAAGTTTCTCGGCGTCTGCCTGACCAAGAAGAAGGCCTATTGCTGCTTTGAGAGCAAGCTCTCGCGCATCCTCCAGGAACAGGGCCGCAAACAGCTTCCCAAACCCTGGGACAAGCCCAAGGAAGAACAATGCGAGGGTTTCACGCTCGACGAGTTCGCGCAGCTCGATCTATCCCGCATGGATTTCAGCGAAGTCTATGCCGAGTTCACCGAGGCTGCCCGACTTCCCGACGAACTCGAAACGAGCATCCTCATCCAGCAGAAGATCGACGATTATTACGCAAGGGGCGGCCAATGACCCATATCTATCGCATGGCGGCGCTGGCCCTGAGCCTGAGCGTTCTTCCCACGACCTCGGCCCAAGCCCAGGATCGGCAAGCCACTCCATCGACCACCTCGGCCGATGCGCTTTACTGCAAAGAGCGCAGGCTCGGCTATTGGTTCTACTGCGTCAGACCCTCTCCCGCAGAAGAGCCGCAACAGCCCGAAACCCAACCGGTCCCGGCCAGCCTAGAACTCGACGCGATTACCTCCGAACTGCGCGAGTTGAAGGCGCGCGCGATCCTCTATCCGACCGAAGCGAACGTCGCCGCCTATATCCGCTTCCAGCGCGCGCAGCTCGACCGCGCCTCGCTGTTCTCCGACGTCTGGCAACGCGCGATCTGGCAGGACCCCGAGCTCGACTACACGCTCGAACGCCCCGTCGGAGCGGTCGCCAAAAAGCAGTGGCAAGATGCGCGCAGCGCCGAGCGCGACAGCGTCATGGCACGGCTCTCGCAACGTTACGGACTGTTCTATTTCTTCAGCGCCACCTGCGGCCCGTGCGAAGTGATGAGCCCGATCGTCAAAGGCATTGCCGACCGCTGGCACATCACCGTGCGCGCTATCTCGACCGATGGCGGTCCCTCGCGACACTTTCCCGACTACCGCGTCGAAACAAACCAGCGCGCCAGACTCGGTCTCGAAGGCAAGGCCACACCGGCGCTTGTGCTGTGGGACAGCGTGACCAAGCGACCGATCCCGATCGGGTACGGCGTGCTCTCTGCCGACGAGCTCCAGGACCGCATCTACCTCCTCACCTCGAAGGAAGCCGGACATGATTACTAGCATTCGAAATGTAGCGCTGACCCTCGCCGCTGCCAGCCTGGTCGCGTCCCCAGTTGCAGCCAATGTCGGTGACAGCATGGACCGGTTCATGGACGACATGGGTGCTGCGGCCAATGTAACCGGCCCGACCGCCTTCGAAGGCCAGTCGGCGGGCTATTACAGCCTCGGCAATGTCTGGACGCGCTTCCCGCAGAAGACGACCAATATCGCCAATCTTCAACTCCCTCGAGCCCGCGCCGGCTGCGGCGGGATCGATATCTTCGCCGGCTCTTTTTCCTTCATCAATGCAAGCGAGATGGTCGCGCTCCTGAAGGCCGTGGCGAATAACGCGGTCGGCTTTGCTTTTAGCCTCGCGATCGACACCGTTTGCCCCGAGTGCAACAAGATCATGCAGGAGTTCAGCCAAAAGGCGCAGCTCATGAATAACCTCTCGATCAACTCCTGCGAAATGGCGCAGGGGCTGGTCGGAGGCCTGTGGCCCAAGGGCGATCTCGCCGACAAGGCAATCTGCGAAGCGATCGGCAACTCCGAAGGTATTTTCTCCGACTATGCCGCCGCCAAGCACGGATGCGGCACGCGCGGCCAGCGCGCCTCGACCAATGAAGGCGCGGGCACTGACTATGCCGACGTCAATCCGGGCGTGGCGCGCAACTATACCTGGCACGTCCTGAAAAAGAGTGCGTTCTTCAACCCCGGCGGCAGTTTCGACCGCGAGCTTGCGGAATACGCGATGACGCTCATTGGCACCGTGATCTATGTGCCGCCCAAGGACGACGAGCCAGGCAAGTTTGTGCCTTTCGCCGGCGATGCCTCCTCGACGCTTGTGAGCGCGCTGCTCGACGGGACGCAGGGCCAGACGGTGCGCGTCTTCCGCTGCGACGAGATCGATCTTTGCCTCAATCCCACCTTCGAGCAAATGAGCCTTTCCAATGCCAAGGCGATCCGCCCGCGCGTCGCGCTCCTCATCGGCAACATGGTCGACGCCATCCGCACCGACACCGCGATCGGCAATGCCGAGAAGGAACTGCTGCAGGTCGCCTCGGTCCCCTTGTACAAGATTCTCACCGTCCAGGCCGCCTATGGTCGCGGCATGCCGACCGACGACCGCGACACGCTCGCCGAGATCGCCAGTATCGACCTTCTCTATGCGATCCTCGACCGCATCGTATCGGAAGCCGGTCGCTCGATGGCGAGCTTCATCGCTGCCGACGAAGCCAAGCTCGCCATATGGCGCGGCCAGGTCGCCGAAGTGCGCTCGGGCCTCGTCCAGCGGCAGGCGACCGGACAGGCCAAAGTCTCGGCGATCATGCAGATCATCGAGAAGACCGCGATGATCGAGAACGCGCTTGCCGCCTCGATGTCGCCGTCCATGTCCGCGGCGCTCGACTGGTCGCGAGGCCTGCAATCGCGCTCGATCATCCCCTGAGGCGCATAGATGGTCGAGATCTTCACCACCGGGGGCGGCGAATATATCGTCAATGTCCTCAACGCTGTTGCCGCTTGGACCGGCGCAGGCGGCTATAAGAGCCTCATTCAGGTTGCGCTGGTGATGGGGTTTGCGCTCGCGGTGATCGTCGTCGCGTTCAACCAGAACTGGCGTGCCTGGCTCAACTGGTTCCTCGGCGCGACGCTCATCTACATGTGCTTGATGGTCCCACGGATGGATGTGCAGGTCACCGACCGGGTCAATCCAAGCCTTGCTCCGGCCACGGTTGCCAATGTCCCGCTTGGCCTTGCGCTCATGGCGAGCTTCACCAGCCAGGCGGGCGATTACCTCACGCGTTCGGCCGAGACCGTGTTCGGGCTGCCGGACGATCTCAACTATTCGAAGAACGGCATGATCTACGGAGCCCGCCTGCTCGAAGCGACCCGGAGCTTGCGGATCGCCGATCCCGAGTTCGCCGCCAATTTCGACGAGCATGTCCGCCAATGCGTATTCTACGACCTGCTGCTGGGTCACTACTCGATAAAGGAACTGTCAGAGAGCAATGACATCTGGGCGACCATTGCGCCCGGGAGCGCGGCGCGTGCGCAGAAATTCCTGACCCGCGAGGCCGATGACAGTGTTACTGCATCGATCGTCACCTGCCGGGAGGCCTACACCGCGCTCTCCAACCAGTGGGCGGGCATGATCGACGACATGACGCTCATTGCCGGCCGCCAGCTCTATCCCAAGCAGACCGAAGCGCTCGCCAAGGCCAAGCTCATCGCCGATCTGCCGGTGGCCTACCAATATCTCACCGGCATCTCGAAGGATGCGAGCAGCATCTTTCGCCAGGTGCTGACGATCAACGCGATGAACCAGGCGATGCACGGATTTGCCGGAGCAAGCGGCGCATCGAGCGTCGATGTGTTCGCGCAGACCCGCGCCGACATCCAGACCGAGCGAACCTATTCTTCGATCGCGCACAATGCGATGAAATGGGTGCCGATCCTCAATGTCGTGTTGACGGTGGTCTTCTATGCGCTCTTCCCGGTGCTTTTCCCGCTGTTCCTCATGCCAAGGACCGGACCGATTGCGCTGAGAGGTTATGTCACGGGATTCTTCTATCTCGCCGCTTGGGGACCGCTTTTCGTCATCCTCCACATGATCTTGATGCTCAAAGGCGCAGGCGATGTGGCGGCAGCTGGCGGCGCGAGCGGCCTCACGCTCGCCACGTTCTCCGGCATGACCGACGTCAACAACGATATCGGTATCCTCGCAGGCTATCTCGTCGCCTCGATCCCCTTCCTAGCAGGCGGCGTTGCGCGCGGAGCCATGGCGATCTCGGGCCAGGCGACGAGCTACCTCAATCCGAGCCAGAATGCCGCCGAAGAAGCCGCACGCGAAGCGAGCACGGGCAACGTCTCGCTCGGCAACACCAATCTCGAGAACTCGAGCGTGTTCTCGCGGCAATTCGCCCAAGGCAGCCTTGCACCGAACATCGCTTATGGAGCGGCACAGACAAGAGGAATCGGCGAGAGCGGCACGCAGACAACCGGCTTTCCGCAGGCAGAATTCGCGACGGTGCCGACGTCGAGTTATCCGTTCACGCCAACGCTTGGCCAGGATTTCTCGAGCAGGCTGTCGACAATGGCGAGCGAGAGCCGCAGCCAGAGCGAGACTTTCTCCAATCTCGCCCAGCAATCGACCAGTTCGGCGGTCACGCGGTTCAGCGAGCTTCGCGATGCATACACCCGATCTCGCTCGAACGAGACGGTCAGCGGAACGTCGACCAATGACAGCATTGGAAGAACCTTCAGTGAGCTCAACAACGCGTCCAACACTTTGCAGCGGCAGTTTGGCCTGTCTCGCCGTGCATCCGACGACATCACGGTTTCGTGGTTCCTGAATGGCGATGGCGGTTTGGGCGTCAAAGGAGAGCGCGGGTCGGTTGCAGGGAACCTCGGACTCAAGGGCGGGCGCAATCAGAGCTGGACCGACAGCGATATCGGAATCGCCTCAGAAGATCGCTCGCGTATCGAGAATGCGCTCAGCCAGATTTCCGAAAGCCAGAATTGGTCAAGTTCGAGAGAAGGCTTCTTCCGAGAAACCAGCTCAAGCTCCGAAGCGCTCGTCTCGAGTAGCGCAGCGGGTGTCACAACTTCGCTCACAGAAGCGAATAGCTACACAATCGAAGCACGGCGCGCGGAAGAGATCGCCAATCGGCTCGAGAGCCAGGCCAGTTGGTATGAAAGCGCCAATGCTGCGGGAACTCTTAACCTCAGCCAAGCCTACCGCGAATGGGGCATGGCGGAGATCGACGCCAACCGCGACTACTATGGCCAAGCCCGCTTTGATGACATCAACTTCCAGATGAGCGCGCAAGGGCAACAACTGCAGGCGCGGTTTGTGGAAAGCTTCGCTGAGGGCCTCAATGATGAGATTGCGAGCGAATTGGTGTTGCCTGATGCAGCGCCAGTGGCTCGACCCAATGTCGGGAGCGCAAGCGGGGTGCGCGGTTCTGTTCGCCTTGGCGGCGTGCCGAGCTCTCTCGCAGATCCATCAAGTGGCCGAGAAGAAATGGCACAGGATGTTAATCGCAGGCAAAATCAGGGCTCTCGAAGCATCGAACAAAGAAGGAGAACACTTGATCGGACAACACGGGATGCACGAGGAGCATCCGCCGAAGCAGCCGACGATGTGAAGGAATGGTAAGTCAGATCAAATCATCATAGACAATGACGAAAATGACAAAGGCCGTGAACAGAACTCCAAAAAGGACCAAGCCGGCCTTTCCCCACGGATCAGCCCAAGTCTTCTTCCACGTGTACGATGTCAGGCGATTCTCAGCGATGGCGCGATCGATTTCGCGAAAGCCCTCCCAATCGCCTTTGCTCTCTGGCGGGGTTTTATCGGTATTGCTCATAGGTCAGTGTCCTTTCCCGGAAACCGAAGCCCCCTCTGCTCTATCAGCCTGAAAATGCATCAACTGGCTGATCATCACAATAGCAGGGCGATGAGCCGTCTGACTACGGCTGCCGCATCCCGGAGCGATGGGGACCCTTGTGGTCGCGGTCGCATGATTTGGCAGCTGCCTTTTCGCATGACGCGAGATAAGCATCCAGCCGTTCGACCGTTCTGCGACGCGGTCTGCGCCCCATTCGCAGGTCGAGGACAAATCTGGGGTCACCGACAGCACGCCTACCAAAGCGAGTTGCAGAAATGTGGTTTTCTTTCAGATGCTTCTCGATCCGCTCAAGCAAACTCATTTCCAAACTGCTCCGACTCGCATTTCGCTTGTGTTCTTGTTATGTTCCTACTAGGATGATTTCCGCGAGTCTAGGAAAAAATCCTATGACTGCATCCAAAGGACCAAGCTGATGGTAAATGTCAGAGAAGAGCTCGACCGCCTCATCATTCAGGGTGGATACGGCTACGCGTCGATTTCAAGGCTCCTCGGCCGCAACCCGAGTTACATCCAGCAATTCATCAAGCGTGGCTCACCGAAGATCCTCGACGACGATGATCGTAAGACATTGGCTTGCTTCTTCGGGGTTGATGAGCAGACCCTGGGAGGGCCGGCGAACCCGGTCTCAGACGGGATGGTTGAGATCCCTGTTCTCGAAGTTGAAGCTTCAGCCGGATTTGGCGCCATTGCCGAGAGCGAAAGCGCGCAGACGCGGTTCGGTTTCGATGAACGTTGGCTACGAAGATTGACGGCGGCAAAAAGCGCAAGCCTGTCGATCGTCGGAGTTATGGGTGATTCGATGGAGCCGACACTCAGCGATGGCGACGAGGTCCTTGTGGATGCATCCGACCACGGTTCAAAGCTCCGTGATGGAATTTACGTGCTGCGTGCAGACGAAGCTCTGGTGGTAAAGCGTATTGCCATCAAGCCTGGCGGCAAACAGGTCACGATCGCCAGCGACAACCCCGCCTACCCCACATGGCACGATATGGACCGGGCAGATGTCCATGTTGTTGGGCGAGTGATCTGGTTTGGGAGGGCTCTTTGACGGCATGGCCTTGGGCCGAAACCGGACGGTCCGCTCTCGAATGTCTGTTGGCGTTGAACGGACGCTTACTGATGCTCGATGGCTAACGCGTGATTATGGCAAGGCAGGCGGCATCTGACGATAGATGTTGGATTTGCGGCTCAAGCGTTCAAAAACGGAGCCCGCCGCGTCAACCCGGCGATCCTTTGGGATCTTTTGAGCGTGGGAAAGTCCGTTCCTCTTGGATCTTTCCGTCAGTCTTGTGGATACGGACCGACCCTCCGCTCTTACCGATAGCCTTGGAGAGCGCTCCACCTTTGGTTGCGTCGCCCTTGTTGTCAAAGATCTTTGTGGCCCGATCAGAGCCTTCTTTTTCAAGCCTCCAGTTGCCAGCCTTTTTATCATTGGTAAGATGGTATTTTGGTAGCTTAGCCATCACGCTTCTCTCTTGACTGCATTTCAGTGAAGTATGGCGTATCATCTGATGGCGCTCAATGCACAACATTGTCGGCGCCCGGAAACCAGCTGCTAGAAAGTCTGTTGAAAAGAGCCTTCCTATGTCGCGTTCGCTGACTCGGAGAAAATCGCCGCAGTCGGTGCTAGCAGAGTGCGGGATTACAGCCAGCTTTGTTGGGCGCTTCTTCCAAAATGAGCCAATAACAAATCTCGTCAAATGATCGTGATTTGATGCGTCGCGCCATTACTCGAATTCGTTAGAAAAATGAAGCGGATCACAGTCAGTTTTCCGCATATTTGTTTTTCGTTTGTTCCTTGAATTTCATCGTGGCGAAACCCAAGTCCACCAGAGTTCAAACATGCGCTGCGGGCGGAGGCGCAAGACACAAGGGGGCGGTATGGCCTGGAACAAAGAGCGCGCTATCAAGCGCATTGAGAATTTCATCAAGGATGTGCCGGAAGGCTCAATCGCCGTCGAGCAATTCAGTCAATACGCGCTGCGGCGTAAGATGGAAAAGGCGGCGGGAATTCTGCAAGAAGAGCGGGCGGGCCAGATCGTCATTCCTCGCAATCGCGCAATCCAAACACATGGGGTGCATGTTTACGCGAACCTAATGGACTTCAACTCGGTGCTCGAAGAGATTGGCATTGAGACGGTCGCTAGCCATCGTCGCGCACTCGAATTCCTGAACGCACACTATAGTGCTTGCGACGTGTTGACCGAGGAGTTCGGGCTTCAGCGCGTAGACTTTCATGGGCCGCGGCTCCACGCAGTGGTTCTAGCCCCAGAAGGGATTGAGAATGAAGCTGAGCGGATTCGCATTGCCATCGCGTTCTCCGCCGCTTTCCGGGAACTTGTAGCTGAGCTGAGTCAGAAACATCCGGAGTTTGAAACCCGCGTGCGGATCGGGATCGATAGCGGGCCCGCGGTCGCGATAAATGATGGCACGAGGTCCGACGCGGAGCCTCTTTTCATAGGAAGTCCGGCCAATAAAGCCGCTAAGCTAGCCGAAGGCGATGATCCGGGTATTTACTTTTCGGATCGTGCGGAAAGCGCGCGAGCTGGCGGTTCTCTCCTCAACGTAGGGCCACTGAGTTCGATCACGGAAGCGGAAGTCTTAGCCAAGCATTACCGACCAAGCGAAGACAAAGAGGGGACCGGCACGCTCCTGCGTGACGCTTATGATCAAGTCGAAGCGCGGCTTATTAAATCGGACAATAAGACTTTCGGTTCTGAGCCCTCATTTTCTTTCCACTACAAAGAACCCCCGCTTTCGACGATCAAGTTCAAGGACCATCCGCCAAGCAATGCGATCCGCATGGAGCTATGCTCGATCTTTGCGGACATCGACGGGTTCACCGCCTATATTGATGCGGCGATCATCTCAGGGACAGTCGCGCAGGCGGTCGCCAACCTGTTCGTTATCCGCCGGGAGCTCGCAGCTGTGCTGCAAGAAGATTTCCGAGGGCGGAAGGTGCGGTACATTGGCGATTGCCTCCATGGCGTTCTAGCTGAAGGTGACGCCCGCCAGACAGACACCAAGAAAACTATAAATCAATCGGTGCTGACCCTTGGTGCGCTGCGCTCGTCATTCGAACTTTGTCAATCCAAGCTGGCAGGGCTGCAGGACCTAGGAATCGCAATCGGAACTGACGTCGGCGAAACACCTATCTGCCGAGTTGGACTTCGCGGCGAGGCGAGTGTGCGGATCGCTGCAAGCCGTGCGACCTGCCACTCCGAAAACGAACAACGACGCTGCGACGGATCGCAATCTGCGATCGGCCAAAAGGCCTATGCCGAAGCATCGGTCGCTGTGCGACGACAATTCGGTGGCAACCGGATCATCGACAATCTCGACTATCCGTCCGCTCAGATGATGCTTGGCTTCGTGCCTGACGCTGAGCAGAACCTGGCTCTTGCTGAACCCAACCGTTCGCATGGAGAATCAAGCTTGCCACAACGTTCATACAGCCGGTGATACTTGAACGCGGCGCTGTGGCTTGCTCGAAGTTGCCCGAGATGGTTTGCAATCTCGGGATCGGGCAACTCGTACGTCAAAGGGACTGCCCACGTCGACTCAGCGCCTTGGGACAATCCTCTTGAGCTAACTGTCATGGGGCGATCGCAACCGATCGTTTCGGAAAGTAAGCCAGGCACCCTCTTTCCGGCGCGCTGTCCAGAACGACATATTGAGACCGGCGGGAGCTTCTGTCTTGGCCTCGACCGACCTGCAGTGGACGACGAGCAAACTGCTACTGAATGGTGGGAAGCACTGCGACACCATCTCATGTGCCAGAGAATGGCTCACAGAACAGGGATATGGCCCGAAGCTTTCGCTCTCGATCATGGTGACGCAGGCATTTGGCACAAGAAGGCTTTAGAACTAGCTGAGTCGCTCGAACTTGAGGAAGAATACGCTGCAGCGCACGCAGAAGAAGCCTCTTGGATTACCGGCGCGCAGTTCAAACTCGTGCACAATGACGGTCGGCCAATAAATGGCCGAGCGCCCTGCCATCTTGGGTGCACATGGAGAAAACGAGGCAGAATGGTTCCACGTCTCAGGGTCGAGTGCGACCGCCGCGAGCAAATTCTAGAGCTCGTCGCCATTGAAAAGAAGCGACGAGAAGAACTGGCTGAGTATTGGCGTTCAGTTCGGCGGGCTGGAACGACGTGTTGCGGAACCATGAGAAATTGCGAATTAGGAAAGGACCGAAATGATGACCCACCCGATTGATCGTTTTGTAGGTGAGGACAATATCTCGCGGCTCCTCAAGACAGTACTGAACCAAGAGATTGCTGGCGGCGACGAGGCTCTGGCCCAACGTCTAATTCAAGACGGGGACCTAAGGAAGATTGATGCGGGTGATGTTCTGATCCGGCAAGACGACTGGGATGCCAC
Organism: Qipengyuania sp. S6317L1; assembly: GCF_023015615.1. Classification (GTDB taxonomy): domain Bacteria; phylum Pseudomonadota; class Alphaproteobacteria; order Sphingomonadales; family Sphingomonadaceae; genus Erythrobacter. The sequence continues at coordinate 58,205 of NZ_JALKAJ010000004.1, forward strand.
AGTATTTCTGATCTTAGCAGGTTCATTCGAAGTAGAGGTGAACGGCAGACATGTCGGAACTCGCGAAGCAGGCGTCCATGTAGGTGAAATAGCTGACCTAGGCACCAGCTTGAAGCGAACGGCCACCATTACTGCCCAAGAGGACGGTGCTGTTCTTGCAATCGGCGACAACGCTATGGACAAGATACGCGATGAGTACCCCCAAATATGGGAAGCGATTGCGAAGGTTCAGACCGAACGCCTCAATGCGCGAAACTCAATGATCGGCTATGTCAACGACATTCCGAAAGTCTTTGTCATTTCGTCAGGCGAGCAGCTGCCTGCAGCGAGACAAGTAGAACAGAAACTGGACTGCGCGGAAGTGGACGTAACGGTGTGGGACCAAGGGGTATTTGCTTTGTCCGATTACCCGATCAGTTCGCTTACCGACGTGATTGGCCGACATGATTTCACGATCGCCATCGTTGGCGCAGACGACCAGCTAGTCAGTCGTGGCGAAGCCAAGCATGTGCCTCGCGACAATGTGCAGCTGGAGTACGGAATTTCGGTGGGGATGTTGGGGCGCGGGCGTTCCATCTTGCTCGTTGATACTGACGAAGACATAAAATTGGCCAGCGATCAGGCCGGCCTAACAACCCTCCGGTTCAAGGGGTCCGACCCCGAGCGAACTATTCATAAAGCCTGTATCGCGGCTCGAAAGCACATCACCGACCTTGGCCCCCTTCAAGATCGGCCGCGGACTGCTCCTTAGGAATTCGACAGACGAAGAGACGAGAAGACTCTCGGAATTAACGGTGACGGCAGCTTTTGGGTGATCGTAGTATTCACGCAGATGACCGATATTGGGGCGCAAAACCGACGTCAAATCCCGATATCGAGGGTCTTGCTCTTCGTTCGAGCAAGTTCCTTCTCGACTTTCGGCTGACCGGGTTTGGCCTCCTCAATGGAATTGCCCTTAGCCGCTGCAATTCGAAGCCTCTCGGTCACTTCAAGGGCCGATGCTTTCTCACCTCTGTTTCGAGACACCGCTGCGCCGAGCTTTCGTGTATTGTCGATCACGAGGGTGAGGTGATCGCGAAGCCTGGTCACCGTTACTAGGAACGTCTTTTGATTCGAGAGATTGCGCTCACGGCTATCCATCACCGCAATCCCGCGGTCGGATGTTAGACCCTGCGCCATATGGGCGTTGAGAGCATAGGCAAGATCGATCCGTTTCAGCATTGGATCGCCCTTGGCCAGCGTCAGTTGCTCCCCGCTCGAGGTTTCGACGGTGACCTTTCCACGATTAATCGCCACCACTTTGGCCCGGTCAGCATTGAAAAGGCCGCGCTTGTGATCGTTTCGTGTCCAGCGGATTTTGTCTCCCTCATGGACCTCGAGCTTCCTCTCTTCGAACAGAGAGAGGCTGTCATTCGCTTGGGCCGCCTTGAGCCGGGAAGGATCAAAGCTGATTCGCCTGCCGCGCTTGTTCACCACGGTCACATTCTTGGTATCGCTTCGGCCATCCAAAATCCGATATTCTCCCGGCATAAGGCCGAGCGACTTTTCTCGCCGCAAGACCTCCAGAACGCGGCCTTCTAGATAGGAGGCCCGATATCGCAGCTCTTCGCGCGTGGTGTTTACGCGGTCGAGAACGCGCAGCGCCATCTTGCCTGGTCCGATTTCGCGATTGGCGAGGAGGCCGGTCTGGACGGCCTCGTTGACGGCAGAACGAATTTTGCGTCCCGATGCATAAATCGCTGTCCGATCACGCTCGGACTCGGGTAGAGAAAGCCACTGTTCGGCAGCTACAATGGCGCCATCACCCTTTGCCTCGATCGTGTAATCCCTCAGCCGCACCAGTGCATTTTTGACATCGCCCTTCTGGGCAGCAGCCTGAGCTTCGCGGACGACAGGATCTCGGGCGCGCAAATTGGTGTTCATGTCTGCCCGAGCAATCCCTGCCTTTTGGAGCAGGGCAAAGGGCTTGCCCGCATCGACCGCACCCAACTGCTTTCGATCACCCATCAGGACGAGCCTATGCACACCGGCAAGGTTAGCCAGTCGGACCAGCTTTTCCTTGTCCTCGTTCGAGACCATCGAAGCCTCGTCGAGCACCAGAACACTATCCTTGAGAGCCGATTGCGCTTCGGAGCGGTGCACGAGGTTTGCGGGCTCATCGAGTAGCTTCTTCCAGCCGCCGAGGAAGCGCGCCAGCGTTTGCGAGCCGATACCGGTGTCGCGCTCGAGCATCTGGACCAGAGTGTTCTGGATCGCGAGCCCGACGACCTGCCGACCCTCCTCGCGCAGGACTTGTGCAACAGGGGCCAAAACGCTGCTCTTGCCCGCTCCGGCAATGCCCTGGATTGCGACAGTTCGGTCCTGTGAAGTCAGGATCAGTCGGGCAGCCGACAGCTGGCCGTCATTGAGACGAAATCCGTGACCAATCTCGGCCGATGCCTGTACCCGATCCTCTGCCTGTTTCGGTGAGAGGGCGACTTCAACTTCCCCTTTTCCAGCCTCGACCTCGGCAATGATGCGCTGCTCAGTTTCAATGGCATCGCGGGATGCAAGCCAACCTTTGTGATTGCCCTTCCCGGCAACAAGGTGGCCTGTGCGCACGAGCGCGCGGGTGCGCTTTTCGACATCTGCAATGGTGGTCGGCAATCCGAAATCCAGCGCCGTCTTGTAGAGCGCTTCGCGTTCGAACGCCGCTTCGCGCTGCGACAGATGGCGCACGGCCGAAGCGACCGCCTGCGCGGCGGCGATGGTCTGCTTGTCCTGCCTAAGCACCGAAACCGGAACAAGCGGGTCTGCGGGGGGACTGCGCACGTGCGCTGCAAATTGCCTGAGAAGCGCACGGCCACGTTCGACCAGGGAGGTAAAGGCGCTTCCCGGCATACCGGCTTGCGTAGCGCGTCCCTGCGCGCGCTCGATGATTGGAGAGAGGTCAAGTCCGATCGACCTTGCGGTCTCATCCCAGACTTTGCCGAGCGTGTCCCGGTCCTCGATTACCTTCTTGGCAGCGCGCGTATCGAGCGCGGCGATCCGGCCTGCTTCAAGCCCCAGACCGCGCCGCGCTTCGAGCACCTCCTTTCGTCTCGAAGAGAACGCCATGACTTGGTCGCGGGAGACCCCTTGCGCTTCGAAATTACCGTGCTTGAGCGTCGGCCCCGGTTCGTAACCAAGCTTCTCGACCGCCACCCGAAAGCGCGCCATCGCGATCGAATTGAGGGTAGTGTTGAGCTGCCAAAGCCGATCGTTCTTAAGGGTTCGCCACTTGCCATCCTTGCCCTGCGTCACATTGGCGATGACCGCGTGAAAGTGGAGGTTGGGCTCCTGGTTGCGGTTGGTGTCGTGCTGGAACAAGCCGATCGCTAGGTTGCTAGTCGGTTGGGTAAGAACATTGCCATCCTTCACAATGCGGGTTTCGGAGGCGTTCTTCTCGGCCCATTGCAACGCTTCGACGACAGCCTCGCGGTAGGCAGTGATAATCCGTTCGTCCTTGCCGACAAGCGCGAGCAGCGACCAGCTCTTGGGCACGGAGAAAGTAAGATCGGTGCCCGGTCGATGCGCTTGTCCGGAATTGCCAACGCTCGTTCCATCGGGCAGCTCACCTCGCAATAGAGCGTCGAAGGCCTTGGCATCGACCCTCCCTTCCAGCCCAAGCCTCTTGGCGCCCTCACCGAGCCATTGCCCCGAACGGTCGGCATCCGCCTTGGCGTAGTAATTGTCGGACGCGAAGTAATTGGCCGCCGCTGAGGAGGAGCGGACATTGGCAACAGAAAGCATAGGTCAGCCTTCGCTCAAGACCCCTCGCTATCCCCGGTGCGAGCGATCAAATCTCCGCGTCGACGTCACCCAAATCGTGATCGTATTTGTCATGGGCCGCTCCGCCGAGAAGCGAACGCTGCTGTTCTTCCTGAAGCTTTCGGTCGACCTTTCCACGCTGATCATCGTCGCGCTGCCAAGCATCAGGATCGGGTAGATCGCTTCGCGGTGATCCTTCGCGTTCTTTTGCAACGTCCTGCGCCGTGTCGTCCCCGCCTGGCTTTTCATGAATCGGAAGCTCGCCTTGGCGTCGATCCTCCGGCGGGCGGTGCCCGACCTTTGGTTGGGTCTCATCGACCGCATTCGTGCGAGCCTGTTCTGCCTGCCTGGTCGAAGGCTTCTCTGTCTGATCCCGAACCTTCGGCTCGCTCTTCGAGTTGATATTGGCTGAGCGCGAGGGATGTCGTTTCGGTTCCTTCCTGTCCTTCATCTTGCGCGGATCACCCTCGTCGCTGTTGCTGGAAGCGCCGTCATCCGCACTCCCATCTATCGTCTCGGCGGTAGCATTCGCCGGACCACCTGTCGGTGTTGTGGTGGCAGCGCGCGCAATGAACCCTTCGGCTCGCCTAGGCCAATCGCGCGGGGACAAGGTGACGGGCGCTGCCGGAAAACCATCGGGAAATTTGATAAAACCTTCGAGGCTCCTGAGGCCCATAAATTCATCGGGCAGAAGCAGCGGCACAACCTGCCGGCGGGGTGTCAGGCTGACCGCATCGCGGGCGTTGTTGTAGCCATAACTGTACCCCTCCTCCATCTCGCGAACTTCCCGGTGACCGATAATGTCCGAGCACCATGTGGCGGTCTCACGATCGGCAGTAGCCAAAATCAACTTGGTCCTTGCAAGCGACGACAAAGTCATCGCCATGTTCTCGCCATAGACCTCCTTGAGCTTGGCAAAGGTGTGGACGCCCGTGACGATCGCGCCCCCGAAGTTGCGCGCAGTCTGCAGACCCTTTTCAAGCGAGGGCAATCGATGGAGCGCGCCCAGTTCGTCGATCAGGAACCACAGCTTCAAGTCGCGCGTACGCCGACCAGTCATGAGCGTGTTTATCGCTGTGTCGAGCCACAGTGTGAGCAACTGCGAGAGAACTGTCATGTCGACATAGCGCGCTGACAGGAACAGCAGCGATCCTTCCTTGCACTCACCTGCGACCCATTGACGGACCGAGAACGGCTCTCCTTTGTCGGGCAGCATCTGCATCGCCTTGGCGTTGACGTTGAACACCGCACGCACCGATTCCGCCATTCTGGCAGCGCTGGGCGTGCTGATCGGGCCGGCCATCGTGTCTCCGACAAGGCGATGCAGATCGGAGAGATCGGCATTCATCAACTCGTTAGCGAGCGCGGCATTGGTTCCGCGTCCTGCCTCCTTCAACTTTATGCATGTCTCGACGAACAAGGTGCGAGCGGCGAGCACCCAGAACTGTTCAGAACCGCCGCCATCATGAGGCACAAGCGACTCTGCAGCCGCATGGAATTCAGCACGCGAAGTGCAGTCGTCGAATACGCTCCACGCAGGACAACGCTGATCGAGAGGGTTGAGGATGATGTCGCGCTCGGGCTCATAGAAGGTCTCGACAAAAGCGCCGGTGAGGTCGAAAATTACCGCGCGCTCTCCCCTCTTCCTGATCTCTGAAACGAGTTCCGTGAGGGCGACCGTCTTGCCTGTACCGGTGGTGCCAACGAGCATGGTGTGGCTTTGTTCGCGGCGCCAAGGCCAGCTTACACCAGCAACATGAGCGGGCGAATAGAGGCCCGCCGATTGCAAAGCACTTGCTCCGGCAAACCGCCATTTCCAGCCGAGAGAATTGCCATATTCGCGGGCGCGTTCGACCCGGTTGTGCTGCCCGATTTCCTTTTCGAGTTCGGGCAGCGTCGAGAGCGACGCGCCGCGGACATGCTTCCTTTGTTTGGATCGTTCCCCGAAATGTTCAGCCACCCACCAGAAGAGGATAAACAGCGGCGCAAGAACAAGGGCTGAGGTGACAAGCGCGTCCTTCACCGATTCCTGAAAAAGGGCCATGGCCTCCCGCATTGGTGGGTACTCGGTGATCACCGAAATGGGGAAAGCGACCATGCTTCCATCGGCCAGTTGCAGGTTCACAAGCTTCTCAGGGTCGAACTCCATGAAGCCGTATCCCGAGGCATAGATGTGCATCCAGAGTAGGTAGGTCTGATGGTCACTCAGCCTTCCTGTCACCTCCCAGTAGATGAGACCCAGAACGACGAGCAATGTGACAATCAATGGTCCTTTCAGGCCTGCTGCAAACATGAAACCGAAGTGCCCGAGAAGCTGGCTTCCGCGGGTAAAATTGACCAGATTATGCTTCATCGCTGCCTCCAGCAGGACGAGGAGCAACGAGCCCGAGACGTTCAAGCCTGCGCTGGTACGCGGCGACGGTTCGATCGCGAAGATCGGTTTCAGGATGGTGCGTAAGCAGGGCGTCGAGTGCGACCGTTATGAAGATATTCTGGCGCACCGGATCAGTCGCGGGTGTCCGCAAATCCGCCTCGGTGGCGCGGTTCCAGGCATCGAAGATACAGTCTCCGATGACTATGCTTGAACTGACATTGCGCTCGCGCGCCTGGTCCCTGATCCAGTCAGCGATCAGGGGTGTGACATAAGCCACAAATCGTTTGTCTCTAGGCATAAACCCAAGCTCCTTGTGTCTCAAAGAACCTGGCTCACCCTTCGAAAGGCAAGTGCCATTCTATGCCAGTAGCCAAGGTGTAGGAAATCGAAAACTTTCTTCTGAAATTCCGCGACTTACATCAATTTGGACCAGTTCGGCACAGTCAGGATTGCAGCTGGACCGAGCCTGGCACAGAAGCGGACACCTCCCGTTTGCGCCGGAATTGCGCCAGTTTTCAGGCGGCATCGCTGCGTCCGGTGTGCCTGTCAAGTTCCCAATTGCGCGAACGTCTCCAGTAGCTCGCCAGTCTCGTTCAATAGATTGAATTTACATCCTTATTTTCGGAGCGAGAGCAAATGGGCCTTTGTGAGACAACGCGAGAATTTTGGCGAAAATTGTCCTGGGCTACAAGCTGGCCTTGGTTTGACGGAAATTGCGGACTTTGAACCGTGACCTGCCGGACTCTTCAACCAGCTCGAAACGCAAGATAAAATGCCATTTCTAGACGCCCAGGCACTTGTAGTCCGATGGCCGCTTCCAAAGCTCAACGGGTACGATTGCTCACGCTGCCGGCATCGCGGTGGGGACCAGATGGCCACCGAGAGACGCGACGCTTTCGGATGCTCGATGCATTCCCAATCGCGCCGCAACTTCAAGACTTCTCTCTGCGAATTAGTCACCCAACTCGCCCCCGCGAACATGAAAAAAGGGCAAGAACCGCCGCCGGTCCCTGCCCCGTCTCCGTGGTCAGAACTCGTCTGACATCGCCCCGTGGATGGTGTGTACCACGCGCGCTGCAAGGTGCGCCGGAAGTGCATTGTAATCACCCTCGTCCAGGGCAAAGTACCCAAGGCGTTTGTCATCGATAATATGCTGATCAAAGAAGCTGTGCAGTGCTCGACGCTCTGCCACAGCCAGCGCGGCAAAGTAGCGATCCGAAGTCGAAGTGCGTTGAAATTGCGTAGCCATAATAACCTCCTGATGACTGCCGTTGACGGCAGGAGCAGGACGGATGGCCGTGCGGCCGGTGGGTCAGGGATCGCCCGCATGGGCGACCGCGAAGCGGCGGTAGGGGTAACGATTTTGTCGGACCGCAGCGGAGCGAAGGGGAGGCAAAATGGTGGGCCCCTGCCGTCCTTGACGCGCCGGTTGCACGCCCATCATAATGGGACAACCGTGAGCCAGGCCCCTCCCCTTTAGGTCTGATAGAGCAACAGAAGAGGGGCGCTGTCCGGTCTGAACAGCGCCCCTCTGATGGGCATCGATGATGGAAGATGTCAGTCGATCTCGGGAGCGTCGGTGTTGTCGTTGTCGTCACCCGAGCCGTTGCCCCGGCTGAGGAAGTCGACCTTGTCGGCGAGGATCTCGGTGCCGTAGCGCGTGACCCCGTCCTTGTCCTCCCACTGGGTGTAGTGGATGCGGCCCTGGACGCTGACCAGCTGGCCCTTGGTGCAGTACTGCCGGACGGTCTTGGCGAGGCCGTTGAAGCAGGTCACCCGGTGGAACTCGCTTTCCTTGGCAGTGTAGCCGTTCTCGTCTTTGTAGGTCTTGCCATCCTTGTCGCGTGCGGGGCGATCGGTGACGACGGTGATCCCGGTGATATTGGTGCCGCCCTTCGTCTCGCGGGATTCCGGATCGCGGGCGATGCGGCCGGTGAGGATTGCGATATTGGTCATGGTTGTATTCCTTCAGTTCCTCAAACCGGAGACCATCTCCGGCTTGAGAACATCCAGAAGAAGCAGGGCATGGGAGGGCTGCACCGCAGGAGCGAAGCTCCAAGGGAAACCTGTTCATGACGGGTGGTGCGGGCAGGCGCGCGAAGCGCGACAACACGGCCGGAAAGGAACGGGTTGCTGTCCTCAGCTGACCTGATTCAGGACTGTTCGCGAAGAAAGCCGGATGAGTATCGGGTGCGGGCCTGAAGGTGCCAAGACCCTGTTGCAATCAGCCTGCTCCATCGCCTTCCGATGCCGCCAGGAGATCCATCAAGTTGCGGGCTGCTTCCCGGTCTTCCTCGTTCTCGAACGCCACGTCGAGGTCGGGGGCAGAATGTGCAGGAACGACCACAGTGCAAAGCGCTTGCCCCGGTCGTTTTCGAGCATTGCGGAAGGTCAGCTACGCGCCCCCAAACGCGCAAACGCGGATGGCGCGACATCTCGCCGTTCACTCTAAGACTCCGGCTTCGGCAATGGTTTGCCATGACCTTTTTCCAGTAGGCTGATATTTATCGCTGTAAGGAGTTGGTCGAAGAACGCCTCTACGAGCATTAGGTGCTCGGTATAGATTACGAGCTGCTCACCGGCCTTCAGATCAAGCCCAAGCTGAGGCTGTTCTGCACAAAGCCGACCTAATTCCTCAGAGACAAGGTCTTCTCCATGGGTAACGTGATGGCGAATAAGACCGACGGTTTCTATAGCTTTCGCCCACGATCCGATGTCACTCTGCGTGTACCAACTGGGCCGCTTCAAACCGGCTTTCTTGAAATATGCAGCGAACACTTTGTGAAGACCGTCGTAAGCGCGTTTCCTGCGCCAGCTGTCTAAGCGCTCGCTCCATGCCTCTTGATGCTTTGTCGCTGCTTCGGGGCTCGTTTCTCGGTCGCGATAGAGTTTGCGAAGGCGCTTGAAATCATCCCCCTTCATCAACTCTTGAGGATGGGCGTCGAGATAGATTTCGTACAATTCGAATACGACCTCTTCCAGCGCACCATACATATCCTGAACGCCATAGCCGCCCATGAGAGGTATGCAGGCCTCGTAATTTCTTGACGCTTCTTGGCCATGCCAAAGTGCCAGTTCGACGCGTTCAGGACCATCGGCGCTCGCTCTCACCGTATCAACGCGAAGACCGAGGTTTGGATGTGATTGATAGCGGTCGCGCGCGACGAAGAGCGAATTGATGGTAATCGCCCAGCGCATATAGACGCTTCGAAAGACCGACCTGAAATCGCCTATCATCTCAGTGGACTTCTCAATCCACTTTTTTTCCTCATCGTCTGTCCGATAGATTATGTTTTGGATCGGAGGCGGTTCGGCGAGCGCAGGATCATCAGCTTCAAAAATGTTCTGCTTAAGGAATTGCACTCGGTTTCTGAAACTTGGTCGCATAAAATGCCCTTAGGTTGTCCAATTAGACGTGCACAGGATAGCGCTGATTGCGATCCCCCCTTGTTCTGCCCTTGTTCTCTATGTAGCGTCCCCAGCGACATGGCCAAGCAATCATCTGATTTCAGCTTCTATGAGTTCTTCGCAGGCGGCGGCATGGCGCGCGCTGGGCTTGGTGCCAATTGGACGTGCTTGTTCGCAAACGACTTCGATAAGAAGAAGGGTGCGACATATGCTCGCAACTGGGGCGTCGGTGATATTGTCGTGGATGACATTCGGAACGTGGATCCGCTGACATTGCCGGAAGAACCAGACATGGTTTGGGGCTCGTTTCCATGCCAAGATCTGTCACTAGCGGGCGGGGGAGCAGGCCTTAAAGGCGACCGGTCCGGAACATTTTGGCCGTTCATCGCAATCATCGATGAGCTTGCCCGCGATGGACGCGCACCAAAAATCATAGCGCTCGAAAATGTCGTCGGTACGCTGACGTCTCACAAAGGCAAAGACTTCGTGGCCATCTGCGATGCGTTACACGGTCTGGGATATCGGTTCGGTGCCGTTGTGATCGATGCGTCGCTTTTCGTGCCACAATCCCGTCCGCGTCTGTTCGTCATCGGTGTACGCCACGATTTGGCTGCGACCAATACGGAGAGCGAGCCTCAAAGCCCATGGCATACTCCCGCTATCAAGCGCGCGTATGATTTATTGCCTCAGCTTCTTAAGGAAAGCTGGCTTTGGTGGAGCATGCCGAAGCCGCCGGAGCGAAAGCAAGATTTCCGGGATTTGATCGAGGACAATCCTAAGAGCGTCAAATGGCACACGGCCCGCGAAACGCGCGATCTTCTGTCAATGATGAGCGATGTGAACCTGGCCAAGGTTGAGACGGCAAAGCTGGCCGGTGTGCGCATGGTTGGCGGCGTCTACAAGCGCACCCGCTTCCACCACGGAATTAAGGTTCAACGCGCGGAGGTTCGGTTCGACAATATCGCCGGGTGCTTGCGAACGCCTGCAGGTGGTTCGTCGCGTCAATTGATCTTAGTCGTGGAGGGCGAGAAAATAAGGTCTCGCCTGATCTCTTCGAGGGAGACAGCCCGACTAATGGGTCTCCCAGACAGCTACAAGCTGCCCGACGGCTACAATGAAGCATATCATCTGACAGGGGATGGAGTGGCAGTTCCTGTGGTTAGACACTTGGCGAAACATCTATTTGAGCCGATAATCGCTCATGCAATGGCCAAAGAGGACGTCAGCGCCGCATGAATGACCCAATTCCGTGCCGAAAAGATCCTGATCTGAAGCGTCAAATCGAAGAGTTTTCAGAAACCCTCAAAACGAGGTCGCATGAGCTGAATACATTCGGCTTAAGCGAGAAGGACTTTTACGAAAGTGGTATCTTCGAAGGCTCTATTCAGCGCGTCAGAGGTCAAATTTCCGCCTCAATGGCAGAAAAGAAAGCGTTCGTTGCTCATATCCTCAATCACATGGAGGATGCAGGCTACATAAAGAATTGGATTGAGGCGGGCAATGCCAATCGCCACGACTATTCCGTCACACTCAATGACGACAAGATCGCAGCTATCGAGCTCAAAGGCTGCCTAGACGGTAATAACACGAATATCTCAGCTCGCCCGCCACATGCTAATGAGTTCATTGTATGGAGTGTATGCCAAAACAAAGGAGCTGATCCACGCCACAATGTTTGGTCTGGTATTCATGTCCGTTTCTCGGCCGATGTGATCTCGGAGAAGAAGCAGGTTGACGGATTAATCGTTTGGGATTGGCTTTGCGGAACGGCCGCTAGAACCTGCCCCAAGATTGACGACGCGCCAGAACGAGTAAACGAGGTCGGCCCCTATCGTCTACCACCACCTTGTATTTATCTTTTTCCAGCCACTATCCCGAGTCCTCGCAACAACCCGAAACCACCTCCACGGCCTTTAGAGGAGGTTGGCTTTCTTAAGGCAATGCAAAGCTGCTTCGGCGGGTTCGATACCGAGTTAAACTCCGTGACCTTTGAAGCTGGGATAGACGGAGTAGATATAGTTCGTGCCACAACGATCGAACGAGATGGCTGTGTGCGTAAGCAATCGAAGGCGACGGCCATCCGCCGAGCTTGATCGATCCATTGGGTCGACAGTTTGCCCGCCGCTGGTTCCACACTGATTGGCTCATAAATGCGGTTTGGAGTGACCAATCGCGACAGACAACTGAACGACTTCGACTGGTTAGCAGTATGACCGCATTTCGATGAACTCTGCCGAAGCCGGACGGACCGGTTTCGGCCCACATTCGGTTTTTCGTTGATCGCAACATGACCGCCCGCAATTGGGCCGTTAGTTGACGGTCGGCTTTCGGCGCTGGTTTCGCAAAAAGCGGACCTTCCGCCTCCGACCCAATTGCGGATATAGATGGGTAATTGGAATTACCGCCATTCTTCGGCGTTGGCGTCGACTACAGCTGGTAAAGTTACCTTCTCTCGCGGCGACCGCTGGGCCCTTTAGGCATCGCCCAAATTGCGCTGCATTGCGGCCAAAGTAGACTTGAATGCCTCCAAGTCCTCGTCCTTTATTCCTGTGAGCAGGCGCGCATAGACCTGATCCGCTTCGACTCGCATTTTCGGAAGCAAGTCGATTGCAGCGGATCGCAGGTGCACCTGCCACACACGGCGGTCGTTTTTGGCGCTGCGCCGTTCGACCAAGCCCAACTCTTCTAGCCGGTCGATCGCTTGCCCGATGCTTGCCCGCTCCAGCTCCAATTGACCGGCCAATTCGGTCTGGGTCATGCCGGGTGTCCGGTAGAGATAGGCTAACGCACGCCACTGGGTGCGGGTGAGTCCAAACTGCTCGAGTGAGGAATCGAAGGAACGGCGCAATCGTCGCGTGAGCTCTTCCAACAGAAAAACCAACCGGTCTTGATCGGTCAGGAATGGTGCCGCTTTTTCATCGGGATCGTGGTCGAGCTTTGTTGCCATGCAAGGCACCTTAACACAGCATCGACTTAGATAAAGTCATTTACTGTAAATCAATTTACAATATAGTGGCTTGCGATATGGAGATTTTGACCACCAAAATTCATGGAGCGGGAGGACTCTCCCTTGCCGCAGAAGTGATTGGTGGCGACAACGCCATGCCCGTCCTGCTCGCACATGGCGGCGGGCAGACGCGCCGTGCGTGGAAGCGCGTAACAGGTGATTTGGCCGAAGCTGGCTACCGCACAATTGCGATTGATATGCGCGGTCATGGCGAGAGCGATTGGGCTGCGAGCGGAGCATACGATATTCGCGACTTCGCTTCCGATCTTGTAGCGATTGCATCAGGCATGGAATGCAAACCAGCACTCGTTGGTGCTTCGCTGGGGGGACTGGCCGGGATCATCGCCGAGGGTTATCTCGCGCCAGACACTTTCGCTTCCCTGACCCTTGTAGACATTGCCCCGCGCATGGAGCCGGGCGGCGTGATGCGTGTGGTCGGTTTCATGGAACAGCATGTCGATACCGGCTTTTCTTCACCTGAAGAAGCGGCGGGAATCATCGCGAGGTACATGCCGCATCGCCGCAAGCGCGGGGCTGGAGAGGGACTGCGGCGCTACCTGCGCAAAAAGGATGATGGCCGCTACTACTGGCACTGGGACCCGGCCTTTATCCGTAACATCATGACCACGAAGCGAAGCGATCCGGCTCATCAGGATCGGCAATTCGATGCGCTGAGCGATGCGGCCAGTCGGCTTTCGTTACCAGTGCATCTCATTCGCGGCGGATCGAGCGATCTGGTTTCCGAAGAGGCGGTGGCGCATTTGCGCGACCTGGTCCCGAACACCGAATATTCCGACATCGCAGATGCCACGCATATGGTGGTGGGAGACGCCAACGACGCCTTTTCGGAAGCGATCCTCGATTTTCTGACCCGCCATCACTCTCCCCAAGGAACTACAGCATGAGCAAGGAGCACGGTCCAATCGATTGCGAACGTCTTGATGAGCTGTTGCGGATTGCTCCGTTTCATCAATGGCTCGGTCTGACGGTAAAATCGTATTCTAGCGAGCAGATTGAGCTCGAAATGCCGTGGCGCGAAGAGATTATCTCGAACCCGATGATCGGTTCAGCTCATGGCGGCGTGCTGGCATCGCTGATTGACCTCACAGGGCTCTACACATTGCTGTCGCAAGGTGTGACAGCGAAGGTGACAGCCGACCTGCGCGTTGATTATCATCGCCCGGCGACTTCTGGGCCCCTCATTGTGACGGGTCAGGTGGTCAAGGTCGGAAGGCAAATCTCGGTTGCCGAAAGCCGGATAGTTGGACCGGACGGCAAACTGATCGCCAGCGGCAGGGGCGCCTACATATGTTAGCGCGCGCCACCCTAACGGCTTTCTGTTTGGCTCTTGCTGCATGCTCAGGTGGCGTGGACGGAAGCGAGGCGGGGCAAGACGCGCAGTCAGGTCCGCGCAAAGTTCAGACAATGGTCGTCGAACCCGAATTGCTCGCAGAACCAGTAAAAGCATTCGGCACCATTGCAGCCAAGCAAAGCAGTTCGATCGGAGCGCTCGCAGAGGGGCCGGTTGAGCGCATTTTCGTAAAGGTCGGCGACAGGGTATCGCGGGGCCAACCACTCTTTCGTATCCGTCAGGCTGATTACCAGCGGCGCGTCGCCGAAGCGCAGGCCGCCGTCGATCTAGCTAGCGCCCGAGCGATCGAGGCAGAACGGCGCTACGAGCGCGTTATTGCGCTTGCACCTAAGGGTTTTGTATCAAACGCGCAGGTCGATGCGGTCGAAACGGAACTTGCCGTTGCACGAGCGCAAAAAACGCAGGCTCAGGCAGTGTTCGGCACCGCGCAGCAAGCGTTATCTGATACCATCACGCGAGCGCCTTACGATGGCGTTGTTACCGCTCGGTTGGTCGATGAAGGGGTCTACCTCAACAACCGCTTTTCGATGGGCGGTCAATCAGCAGCGCTCCAATTGCAGGAGCTCGGAACGGTCGCCGCCATCGTGAACGCGCCACAGGAATATGTTGACGCCTTTCGGCGAAATATGCCCGCTCGCGTCTACATCGAAGGGTTCGACGAGCCGATTGATAGCATAGTCTATATTATCAACGACCGGGTCGACCCTGAGAGCCGGATGGTCGAATTGCGGCTGCCGATTGCCAATCCAAATTATCGCATCAGCTCAGGTTTGGGGGCTCGCGCTGAAATCAACGTCCCACCCGTTTCGGCGATAATCCTCCCTCGAACCGCAATCCGTGGCGATAGTGCTGCCGCGCACGTTTTCATTGTTGAAAACGGGAAGGCACATGGGCGCGAAGTTACTTTCGAGAGCATCGATCTTGATCGGGTGCGCATTCTTTCAGGCTTGGCCGCAGGGGATGAATTGGTCCTCGATCCGCCTTCGACTTTGCGTGACGGTGAAACAGTAGAGTCCCGCCAAATGAGCGATGCAGACTGATATGTGGCTCGCTGACGTATCGATCCGGCGCCCCGTCTTCGCTACGATGCTGATCGCCTCGCTCGTGGTGCTGGGACTTGTTTCGTTCAATCGGCTCGGCGTCGACCTTTTCCCAAAGGTGGAGTTTCCATACGTTTCAGTAACGACGGCGCTTCCTGGCGCCTCGCCCGCATCCGTGGAGACCGAAGTTACCGACATTGTCGAGGAACAGCTCAATACCATTGCGGGATTGCGTCAGATGCGGTCGACCAGTGCGGAGGGTGTGAGCATCGTCAATCTCGAATTCGAACTCGAGGAAGATGCCGATGTGAAAGCGCAGGAGGTGCGCGACAAAATGTCGCGGCTTGGAGCCGATCTGCCTGCCGATTCCGAATCACCGGTCATCGAAAAGGTCGATCCCGATGCCGCGCCTATTCTCTCGGTTCTCATGTCGGGGGACATGCCCGCTCGTGACTTGACCGCTTTCGCAGACGAGGAGGTCAAGGAGCGTTTACAGCGCGTCCCCGGCGTCGGTTCAGTCGAGCTGGTCGGCGGACGCAAGCGGGAAATGCGTATCTGGCTCGATGCAGCCGCGATGCGCGCTCGCGGAGTGACTGCGGACGACGTACTCGGCGCAATTCAGCGCGAGAACTCCGAACTGCCGGGTGGTCGGTTGGTCACCGAGGGGCGCGCGCGCCAATTCGGTGTCCGCATACTCGCCGAAGCGGAGAGCGCGGCAGAATTCGCGGCCATACCCATCGCCTATCGACCCAATGGCCAAACCGTTCGGATCGGCGACGTCGGGCGGGTAGAAGACTCGATTGAAGACGAGGCCAGTTATGCTCAGCTCGACGGTGAACCAGGCGTTGTTCTTGAAGTCCGCAAGCAAAGCGGTGAGAACACAGTCGCCGTCGCCGAACACATCCGCGCCGACATTGAGGAGCTGCGAGCTTCGGCACCAGAAGGCGTCACCTTCGTCATCGCGCGCGACACTTCTCGCTTCATCGAACAGGCCATCGGAGACGTGCTGTTCGACCTGTTAATTGCCGTGGTTCTGGTGGTCGCGGTGACATTCCTTTTCCTTCTCAGTTGGCGCGCTACGATCATAGTATTGCTGGCGATCCCCACTTCGATAGTCGCAAGCTTCATTGCCTTTGCGGCGTTCGATTTCACGATCAACATGGTCACTTTGTTAGCGCTGACGGTCGCTATCGGCCTGCTGGTCGATGACGCGATCGTCGTCGTCGAAGCAGTTCAAAATGATGTCGATGAAGGTGCTGACGCAACTGGAGCGGCTCACGCAGCCACTAAGCGGGTTGCGTTGGCTGTTCTGGCTGGAACTTTTGCGACTTTGGCAGTGTTCGTGCCAATCGCGTTTATGGAAGGAATAGTTGGCCGCTTTTTCTTTCAATACGGTCTTGCAATCGTCTTCTCCGTCAGCGTCTCGATGCTGGTTGCCTTCACGCTCACACCCGCGCTTTCGGCCCGGTTGCTGCGTCCCGAAGGAAAGGAGAGCGGCTGGTTCGCACGCATAGAGCGATTCCATGTCGGGATGCGACAACGCTACGAAAGGCTCGTATCTTGGGCGATCCGCCGCCGCTACGTCGTACTAGGCGGCGCCCTTGCCAGCGTATTCGTGGGGGGGGTTTTTGCGGCGCTCGTGCCCAGCACATTCATGTCCACTACGGACCGCTCGGAATTTCTCGTCACGATCAAGCTACCGCTCGGCACAGGGATAGCCGGGGCAAAGGATGCAGCGCAGCAGGTGGATGCCGCTCTGCGCGAAAATCCCGAAGTCGAACTCGTTTTTGTCAGTGCGGGCAGCGGGACCAATCCAAAGATCAACGAGCTCGATATCTATGTCGGCCTTTCGCACAAACGGTCACGCGACGTGACGCAAGACGATATAATGACCTTCGCACGCCAGGCAGCACTCGACGGAGTCCCGAAGGCACGCCAAGTCACGGTGGAGGAAGTCCCGTGGGTTTCCGGTGCCGGGGTCGGACAGACCGCGATAGAGCTGATCATCACAGGGCCGGATACCGCCACAATCAATCGCTACGCGCAATGGCTCGAAAGCGAGCTGTCCGCGCGATCTGATTTCGTAGACGTGCGCTCCACATACGAGGGTGGCAGACCTGAGTTGCAGATCGCGCTCGACCGTGATCGGGCGGCGGATCTCGGTATTTCTGCGCGCGACCTTGCGGCAGCTTCGCGGACACTCGTAGGCGGGAGCGATGCCGGGACGTTCGAGACGGGTGGACGCCGCTACGACGTTCGGGTCCGGTTGGAGGAAAGCGAGCGACAGCGATTGAGCGACATAGAGGCGCTGCCCCTCAGGACAGCGCAGGGCAGTCTGGTCGATTTGGCAGCAATTGCCGACATTGATGTCACGCTGAACGCCGCAGAAATCGAACGCATTGATCGATCGCGCCAGATTTCGGTGCTCGCCAATACCGCGCCGGGTGTTCCGTTGAGCGTGGCCGTCTCGGATTTAGAGGGCTTGCTTGCCGCCAACCCGCCGCCAGCTGGACTGTCTACCCAAATGGAAGGCACAGCGCGCCGCCTCGCTGAAACGAGCGAGGCCATTATCTTTGCCTTCATCTTAGCGATTGTCGCACTCTACATTGTCCTCGCAAGCCAGTTTAACAGCTTCGGGCAACCGATCATCATCATGCTCACCGCGCCGCTGTCCTTCTCGGGCGCGTATTTTCTCATGTGGGCAGCAGGTCAGGAAATGAGCTTGTTTGCGCAAATCGGCATGATTGCGCTTATGGGTATCGTGATGAAAAACGGCATCCTGCTTGTCGATCGCGCCAACCAGTTCCGCGATGCTGGCAAAGATGCTGCTGCGGCCATGCGCGATGCCGCGCCGGAACGGCTGCGACCAGTCCTCATGACCGCGCTGGCTGCCGTTTTCGGAATGATGCCCGTCGCATTGGCACAGTCAGACGCTGCGGAATGGAGAAACCCCATGGGATTCATCATTATCGGCGGTCTCACGACATCTACCTTCCTGACATTGTTGGTGATACCCGCAGCTTATGCGGCAGCCTCGGATTTGCGGAAGCTCGTGAGCAACTTTCGATCCTCGCTCTTGCATGGACCGTCCTAGGTCGAAGCGTTGGCTCAACCGTTACCGGTTTTGTGATCGGCGCAGGGTAGAACAAGCATTGTCCGCATTCACCTCCAGAAGCGGACGCTGGGCCATTTGAGATCAACGCCCAACTCCAGTCAGATCTCAGTTTTCTCAGCGAGAGTAAGAGCATCTTCAATGTCGACACCAAGATACCGCACGGTGTTCTCGATCTTGGAATGACCGAGCAGTATCTGGATTGCACGTATGTTGCCTGTGGCTTTGTAGATGATTGAAGCTTTGGTCCGGCGCAGTGAGTGGGTGCCGTATTCCTCAGGACGCAAGCCAATAGCCGTCACCCACTCATCAACAAGCCGCGCGTACTGTCGCGTGCTCAAGTGGCGTGTTTGATCAACTCTGCTCGGGAAGACGAAGTCCTCCACGTCACCACATCTGAGCTCGAGTCACGCAAACAGGCTTGCACGCGCATCTGATGCGATCTCAAACTGAACAGGTCGACCTGTTTTGCGCTGCGTGATTGTTGCTCGCGTCCGGATTTCCGGGCCGCTGACTAGGTCGCCGATTTTGAGCTCGACGAGATCACAGCCTCGCAGTTTGCTATCGATCGCCAAGTCAAACAGAGCGCGGTCTCTTATGCGCTCCTCGCGATCAAGAAAGAAACGGATCGCCCAAATCTGCTTTTGATTGAATGGACGCTTGGGACCGATCTTAGCACCGAAGTTCCAAGGCACTCGGTTTTGAGAAGCAGGATCAAATTGTGAATAGGTCATTGTCATTCTCCTTGGCCGGAATGGCCGCAGAGAATGTCCGCTTTCGGGAGCTAAGATCTCGGATGGCTACGTCCGACATGAGGGCGCCTCGCAGCCATAAGACCCTATGGCGCGATCGAGGAAGAACAAGCCGAATCTGTCTTTCCGGACCGTTCCGACTTGCATTGCCAGCTCATTGGCAGATGACGCGAAATGCTCTCGCCGATCAAAGCTGCAGCCTCGAACAAAACGCCGTCGTCCAAGTGAGCGTACCGAGCAGTTGTTGAGACGTGTCGGTGCCCCAAGAGATTGCCGATCATCGGCAGCGTTTCGGAGGAACGCGCCGCCAGGCTGGCGTAGTTGTGCCTGAGGTCATGCAGCCTGACATCGTCAAGTCCGGCTTCGGTCCGCAATTTCCGCCAAAACCAATCCAAAGCCGATCTCGGCAGAACGTCGAATTTGAAAACGCGCTGATCCTTCTTTCCGCGCGTGAATGCGTCGAGCAATGCCCTCGCCTCCTGACCAAGCCAGACAATGCGCGGACCAGTCTTGGAATCAGTAAGTTTCAGCTTTCGGCCCTGAACCTCGCCCCAAGTGAGATTCAGGATCTCGCCTCGCCGACAGCCAGTAAGCGCGAGCAGCGAGATCACCGCGACCTCGAGAGGATTCTCGGCGCGGTGGGTAGCCAACGCGCGGCCGAGCCGGGCCATCTCGTGTCCACTCAGGAAACGCTCGATCTTGCGTCCCCTGTTGCGCTTCACACCGCGAAATGGATTTGAATGCTCAGGCAAGTAGCCCCAGGCCTCGGCCTTGCCGAACATGGCTCTCAGGATTTCCATTGCACGATTGGCTGCACCGGGACCTGCTGAGCGTGTGAGCTCGGCATGCCACCGAACCGCATTGGCATGGCTGATTTCGTCGATGAACTTTCCCGAAAACGCATGATCGAGATGGGTCCGCCGGTAGATGTTCTGGATCTCGCGGGTGGATGGCTTCCAAGTCGGCGCGGCGACTTCCCAGTATGATTGCAGAAACGCTGCATAGGTCGGCGTCTTGCGCCCCCGCTGCTTCTTGTCGGCAGGGTTCTCACCAAGCTCGATGCGCAGGATAAGACGTCGTGCGACGTCCTTGGCAATACGCTCTGTCAGGATTGCCGCATCGCCAATAGTGATCAGACGTTGCTTGCCGCCCATGGTGCGCTGCAGCACATAGCTCTTGCGGCCCGATGGATGGATCCGCTCACCAAAGCCGGGGAGCACATAGTCAAATCTCGAGCGACGCTTGCCTGCCTCGCCAGGTATGACGCGTGCCAGTTCCTCTGCAATGATCTGCCTGAGATCGTACTGGGTCATGCAGCGATCCCCATTGCACTGGCGAGGTTGGAACAGATGCGATCGGCGCTTTCGGCAATCACTTCGTCCGCCAGATGAGCGTACCGCGCAGTTGTCTCAGGAAGCGCGTGGCCGAGAAGCTTGCCGATTGTTGCCAGTGGAATGTGTTGAGCGATGGCAACCGAGGCAAAGCTGTGGCGCAGATCGTGGAGCCGCACGTCGGGGAGCGCAGCCTTGCGCCTGATGCGATCCCAGTACTGACCGAGATTGATTGGAGCCTCGCGACGCATGGTAGGAAAGACCAGCAACTCTTCGCCGCGACGTTCCAGTCCATCAAGCACAGCGATGGCCTGCGGGTTGAGATAGATCGTCTTCGGGCCGGTCTTGCTGTCTGGCAATTGCAGCCGTGGAGGCTGGACATATCGCCAGCGCAAGGTCGCGATCTCGGATACCCGAGCACCAGTGTAGATGAGCATGAGCAGCGCCGGAATGACAAATGGATTGACCCCATCGTGTTCGGCCAAAACGCGCCCCAGTCTGCGGTATTCATCGGCGGAAAGGTAGCGCTCGGGAAGGTCGCGTTTGAAACGCGAGACACCGCGACACGGGTTGGTATTCTTCGCTCGGTAGCCGAGCTTTTCGGCATACTGCATCATCACCGACATGATGGGGATGGCCCGGTTGAAGGTACCTCCCCGCTCAGCCATGCTGTCTCGCCAGCGGTTGATATCTCCGCGTTCAATCATGTCGACCGGCAGGTCACCGAACCTAGGGACGAGCAACTGATCGATGCGCGAACGCGACGATCGCTGGGTCGCTGGCTTCCAATGCGGCGAATAATCCTGCCAGAACTCTTCGGCATAATCAGCGAACAGTGGCACTCGCCTCTTCGCGGGCGCGGTCGGAAGGTCGGCAAGCGTAGCCTTAATGAGCAAACTGCGCGCGGCAGCGCGCGCGGCGGGCGCGCTCAGCGCACCTGCCGCCACACCCGCGCATCCAAGCGTCACCATGCGCTGCACACCCCGCGGGCTATGCTTGACTATCCAAGTAAGGTGTCCCGACTTCCGTTTGCGAAGTCCGAAGCCGGGAAGTTCTGAGTCCCACGTGATACCGATGGCAAGCGACTTGCGACGAGCGATGTGGCCAGTCAGTTTCAGCCTGAAAGACGGCCTGCGAGGGGCTATGACTGAGCCTTGGTTACTAACAGACTGCTCGATTGCGGCTGAAATACAACTATTTGTTTTACCGTACTTTTCTTCCATTCATGCAGCATACGCTGCGTCCGGTGTGCCATCCCTCTACAATTGCGCGGGCCGACCCAGAAATGATTGCGGCTCTCTGATCGTGGGGCTTGGCAATCCTTGCCAAAGGAGCGTGAGCAACCTTTCGCACGAACCGGTGCCTGCGAGCGGTCATGTCGAAGCTACACCCTCAACAAGAGGCAGCACCTGCGCAAGAGGGACCGGCAAAGGACCAAGTGTGAAGCGGCGGGAACGGGACCTGTCGGTCCTGCCGCGCGCGCTGGTCCGACCCGGTCGCGGTGCGCAAGTGCGTGCGGGGCCCGGAACAAAGACACCGCGCCCGCAGGAGCACCGCCGCAGGTGGTGCGGGACCGAGCGCGTCACCAGCCCCGCTCCACATCCCGCCCTCCTCTTCCACCAGCGAACACGAAAAAAGGGCAGGAACCGTCACCGGCTCCCGCCCTATTGGACGCTCAGAACTCGTCGAGCATTGCGCCATGCACCGTGTGCACCACACGGCTGGCCAGATGTGCTGGCAAGGCGTTGTAGTCACCTTCGTCGAGAGCGAAGTATCCAAGGTCGTCATCCTCGACGACGTGCTGGTCGAAGAAACTGTGCAAGGCCCGCTGTTCGGCAGTGGCGAGTGCTTCAAAGTAGCTGTTCGAATTCGATTCAATATTGCCAAGTGTAGTCATGATTTCCTCCTGATGTC
Organism: Qipengyuania sp. S6317L1; assembly: GCF_023015615.1. Lineage (GTDB taxonomy): Bacteria > Pseudomonadota > Alphaproteobacteria > Sphingomonadales > Sphingomonadaceae > Erythrobacter. The sequence continues at coordinate 80,304 of NZ_JALKAJ010000004.1, forward strand.
TGTCGGTGAGACGACAGGAGGAAGGCGGATGGGCACGGTGCCGGCGGGTCAGGGATCGCCCATAGGGGCGACCGCGAAGCGGCGGTGGGGGCAACGATTTTGTTGGACCGCAGCGCAAGCGAAGGGAAGTCAAAATGGTGGGGCCCCGCCGTCCTTGACGCGTCGGTGCCAGGCCCGTCATCCTTGAAAGTCCGTGAGCCAGGCCCCTCCCCCGCCCGATAAAAGCGCCCGTGCCAGTCATCTGCAAAAGGACTTTCCTACAGGGTCTGGCCTGTTCCATTGGAGCCCGTGGGAGGAACGCGAAAGGGGAGTAAGGACGGACTCCAATGCCATCGAAACGAAGCGCTGTAGCCGCACTCCAGAAGCTGGAGGCTGACCGGCTGGCACTCGACCAGCGTCAGAAAGAACTCGAACAACAGGCGGCTCTTGAACTGGGCCATGTGATCCTCGGAACGGGCCTCGAAACGTTCTCGAAGAAAGGCCTGGCTAAAGCGGCCGTGGAGCTCGCAAAGCTGGGGGAGGATGAGGCGTTGAAGCGGCTGGGTGCTTCTATATCTTCTCCTCGCTCTCAACAAACGCCTGTGAAGTAGAACGATGAAAGGGGTCCTGTCCGGCTTGGACAGGACCCCTTCGGGAGAGAGATCGACGAGAGAGTTCAGTCGATCTCGGGAGCATCCTTGTTGTCGTCGTTCTCGCCGGAGCCGTTGCCGCGCGAGAGGAAGTCGACCTTGTCGGCGAGGATCTCGGTGCCGTAGCGCGTGACCCCGTCCTTGTCTTCCCACTGGGTGTAGTGGATGCGGCCCTGGACGCTGACCAGCTGGCCCTTGGTGCAGTACTGCCCGACGGTCTTGGCGAGGCCGTTGAAGCAGGTCACCCGGTGGAACTCGCTTTCCTTGGCGGTGTAGCCATTCTCGTCCTTGTAGGTCTTGCCGTCTTTGTCCCGTGCAGGGCGATCGGTGACGACGGTGATCCCGGTGACATTGGTGCCGCCCTTGGTCTCGCGAGTTTCCGGATCGCGGGCGATGCGGCCGGTGAGGATTGCGATATTGGTCATGGTTGTATTCCTTCAGTTCCTCAAACCGGAGACCATCTCCGGCTTGCGAACATCTGAAAGAAGCAGGGCATGGGAGGACTGCACCGCAGGCCTGAAAGGCCGAAGGGAAACCTGTTCATGACGGGTGGTGCGGGCAGGCGCGCGAAGCGCGACAACACGGCCGTCAAAGGAACGGGTTGCGGCTCCTCAGCTGACTTGGTTCAGGACTGTTCGCGAAGAAAGCCGGATGGGTATCGGGTGCGGGTCTGAAGGGTCATATGATCCCGCTGCAATCAGCTTTCGCCGTCCCTTTCCGATGCCGCCAGGATATCCATGAAGTTGCGGGCTGCTTCCCGGTCTTCCTCGTTCTCGAACGCCACATCGAGGTCGGGGGCGGACCCGAACATGTGCAGGAACGACCACAGTGCAAAGCGCTTGCCCCTGTCCTCTTCGAGGCCGAGGTCGACCCGGCAATGCTCAATCCCGGCTGCTAAAGTGTCGGGTGATATCTCAGCTATATTGGTCGAGGCAAAGTAGCGAAGGAGAAGATCATCGAGTTGCATTGGCATTCTTGTAGCTTGGTAAATCAGATGCGGGAACGATAAGTGCCGCACCGCTGCAATAAACAAGCGTATCCATCCACAAGGGGGTGGCTTCAGAGACGCTCAGCTATCCCGCGATGAGCAACGAAGTTGTTCCAAAGCGTACCTATGCGGGCCTGTCGTAACCCTACAATCGACTCAGAGACATCAAGTGCTTTGAAAGCTTCGCGACCCGAAGGGCTCGGAGCAGCAATGCAATGAGTTCTCTCCTTGTGGGCGGCCTCGAGATGGGCCGCCCTTTTTTCTGTTGAACGGGAGTTCATTGGCGAGAACGGCCAGAGAACTCCCGCGCGTTCACCCAGGACAGCTACCCAACGGCCCGCGACGATCAACAACCGTGATGCGCTGCTTCTTGGCCTCGATCACCAAGCGTTCGGTCACGCCATTGCCCGGAAATGCCACCACGTAGCGAGGGTTAAGACCGAGCATTTGCTCGTTGCGCTTGAATCCTGCGCAAGCCCCGAGACGGCGTTCAAGCCCGAATGTCAGCTGCTGCACTTCGTTACGCTCGGCCCAGGATGCAGCCAGTCTGTCGGCTCCCTTACCGTCGCCTCCGTGTACGAGAAAGAGATCTGGAACGACCTCGCGCACCTTGTCTAGCGTAGCCCAGATGTTGGCCGCGTAAGTCTTGGCGTCGGCCTCGCTTTCGAAGCGGTTGCGACCACCGGCAAACACGACCGGAGTACCCTCGGGTGCAAGTGCAGCCTGACGACGTTCCTTGCGCACGCGCAGGAAATCGCGGGCATCGATCACAGCCGAAGTCATGTTCTTCAAATGGCGCGCACGCGATCCCGATACGGGCTTCCACGAGGAACCGGTTTCGTCGCGATAGAGACCAGCTGCAACCTCACGCATCTGCTCGAACGCAAACATGCTGGCTTCAGCCGACTGGGCGCGCAGGGTCTGCTCTTCGAGGTTCGACGAATGCACTTCGGAGCCGTCGGCGGATGCCAGAAGGGCGCGGATTTCATCCGAGGCCCGGTCCACCTGGGCCAACTTGCGGCTGGCGGCGCGGTGGAAGAGATTGACAAAGCCCCAGGCGAGATCCTCAGCGTCAGCTTCGAGCGCGGTGTCGGCAAACAATGCGAAGAGATCGGACCAAACCGCTCCGAGCGTGTGAGACATGGCGTCCTCGCAAGGGAAGTCGGCCTCGTTGAAAGGGGCAGGCGTGATCGAGAAGCCGGATAGATCGAGACCGGCAAGCTGGCTGGCGAAACTGTCATACATCTGAGTAGTCCTCCTGAGACCGGCGAATGCCGGCAGAGGAATTTCCGCGCGGGCCTGTTCGCCGTGCCCGACAAGGACCGGGACAAGGGAACGCCGCACCGCGGCAGCGGGAAACCCCGCAAGGCAAGGCTGGCGCGGGCCACACGGGCCGCAGCCTTGCGCGGGTTGCGGTGGGACCTGACCGGTCCAGGGCACAAGGACCAGCGAACAGGCTCGCGCGGGATAGTGTCGGAGTGGCGCTGGAGTTGTTTGGGAGGAATCCCGGATCGGTTCAGGAGCGCTCCAGAAGACCGAATTGTCCCGGCGTAAACGCAAGCACTTCTGCATGGGGGAACGCTGCGATCACGGTCAGCCGATCACCTTCGTGGCGCAAGTGCCAGCCCCGCCCGTGATCGGGTTCCGATTTCGCGAAACCGGCCGGATCGAGCAGTGCGAGATTAATACCGTCCGGGTCCCGCGCGGAGCGCGCGCGGATGGCCTGACCGTCCGCCTCGCGCACCGACGCAGCAAGGTCCTGGCAATGCGAGTAATCGTCCGGGTCAAGCCATCGCTTGGCATTGGCCTCGAGCGGCGGTCTGGTCGTATCGGTCAACCGCGTGACCGATACGGCTACGCAAAAGCTCAGATGCTCGATGGTCCGATTGCCGGGAACGAACCCCGGCGAGCGGCTGTAGAACTTGAGCCGCCAGTAGGCGGTCTCGGTGATAGCGGTGCCTTCGGCTTCGCTTGCGTAGAAGATCCCGGGTCGCTCGTTTGCGCGGCGAAAACGGCTGGCAACCGTGTGGCCATAGCGAAAGGGTGAAGCAAGGAGATAGTGCAACCCGTGCGCGGACTTCGGCAAGTCCGGCTTGGCGCTATCTGCCAGTTCTTCAAGCCGCTGTTGCTCGCCAAGGTCGGAGGTCAATCGATTGGTCGAGATGCGATGCTGTGCTTCGACTACCCGCCATACCGTCCGGCGGTAGCGGCGGAACTCAGACGCGAGCGCGGTGGGCGTCCACATAGTCGCAAACGGTGATGAGACCCTTGAAGCTGTCGACGAGATCGATCGGACGCGCATCGAGATCGAGATTGGCGGTCGTCAGCCACGCGCGCGCAGACATGTCGTCGCTCCCGAGCAGAGCGTCGAGCGAGCGGAACAGTCGCAGGAGGAACTGAGCAGCTTCGAAAGACTTCGATTGAGGGTCGAGCTGGGCCTTGCCCGAGCGCAGGCGTGAGGCGGTCGATTCCGATACACCGAGGATTGCACCAAGCTTGGGATTGGTGAGGCCCCAGAACTCGGCGATGCGCGCGATAGCAGAGGTGAGGACCTTGCCATCGTCGGGCTGCAATTCGAGTGGCTTCGTCGCCATAGCCTGTCCTTTCATGTGCAAGATATACACAATTGTCCCTCAAATGCAAGATTTCTGGCGTTCGAAGATCGCCTCTCCGTTCGAGAAACGCCCGACCATTTTGAGTTCGCCGAACATTCGTTCGAAACGCGGCGCCACTTGGGCGATCCAGTGGCGCGCACGGGCCGCGCGCGGGTGAGAGAAGTCAGCTTCCCAAAAGCGAGCATCATCGCGAGGGGCGAGCCAGATCGCGGCAAGCCCGCAATAGGTCGATATCCCGCAATCGGCGAAGGCGTTGCGCAGAAGGATACGGTCCTCGCGACCGCGCCATCCATCGAAGGTCTCGAAGGATGGAAAGGCTGCCTTTGTGGTATCGATGATCTCGTCGACGAGGCACTCATAGACCCAGTCCGCATCGTCGTCTTCGCCGTCATCGAGCAGGCGAAAGGCTACCAATGAGCCGGTCGGATAGCTGACGGAACGTCCCATCTCACCGCTCCTTAGGCTGCACTAGCCAAATCGACGTCGGTCTCGCCTTCAGTTGATTGGAATTCACCCAGTTCGAGCAGCAAGGTGGCTGCCTCCTCGGCCTTTGCTGCCGCGGTCAGGATCGCGCGCTCGTCCGATTTGAGGATCTTGAGCCAAGACGCGATATAGCTCGCATGATGGTCGAGGTGGGTGACCGGAAGGCCCAGTTCAGCGCCAAGAATGGCAGACGATAGCTCGGCGATCAGTTCTTCAGCGGCATAGGCATCGCTACCGAAGCGGTTCTTGAGATCGCGATCGAGCCGCGAGGAATGCCCCGTCCAGTGCGACAGCTCATGCGCGAGTGTCGCATAGTAGTGGTCATAGGCTTCGAAGAGTTCAACAGGCGGCATGGTGACGCGGTCGCGCAGCGGCTCGTAGTATGCTTGCGCGCCGTGATGCCGCAGGTTTGCCTCGATCCGGGCGAAGAAGGCATCGAGCCGCTCTTCGCGGCCTTCGGGCTCAAGCGCGGCAACCAGAGGCTTGGGATGGTAGAATTCGGAAAGGCCATCGCACTGGTCGGCGTTGAATACCGAATAGGCCTTCAGCACGCGACGGTTCTCCGTGTCCTGCCCGCCGTCAGCGGTTTCAACTTCCTTTGTGTAGCTCTTGTAGAAGATCGCGATGGTCGACTTCTCGCCTTTGCGGACCTGACCACCGAGCTTCTGACTCTGGCGGTATGTCATCCAGTAGGGAGAGGTGTATCCGCAGGCATCGGCCACCATACACAACCAAAAGGTGTTCATGCCGCGATAGGGCGTCCCGCAGCAACGCAAGGGGCGCGAAACCGGCAAGCCACGCCACGGCTTGACCCAGGGCTTGGTGCCCTCTTCGAGCTTTTCAATGATGGCGGCAGTGATGCGTCCGGCTGGAGAAACTGAAGCGGTGCGGCGGGACTTGGTCATCGATCGTCTCCTGATCACCGGAACGGACGTGTCCGGGTTCAGGAATCAGGAAGCTCACTCTCCTCTTAGCTTCGATGTCGGCTTTGCGCCCCAAATTCGGACATTGGGACTTTCCTCGAGTTCGCGTGAAAGCGGACCTTCAGCAGCGCTCCGGCAATGAGTTCCTCTGACCGATCATGGCAGGAAAGCAGCTTATCTCAGTCGCAAGCCCGAAGGTCATGGTTCATTTATTCTGGCGCCCCGCCCACAGCCTGATAGAGCCCGACCAGCGCGGTCAGTTCATCGGCCCTGGTCTGCACTAGCGACAGCTCAACGCCCAGCAAAGCACGCTGTGCATCGACCTGCTCGATGTAGGGTGTGTAGCCGGCACGATAGCGGTTGCGCGCATGGCGCAATGCATCGGCCACGGCCACCTGCTGGGCCTCGAGTGCAGTTTCCTGCTCTTTCAGATTTGCCAGCACCGCCATGCGATCCTCTACTTCGCGAAAAGCGTTGAGGACGGCTGAGCGGTAGGCCCAGGCCGCCTGGTCCCGTTGCGCTGTCGCACCATCGAGCTGTGCCTGGAGCTTCCCGCCCTGGAAGATCGGAGCAAGGATGCTGCCGCCCAGCGACCAGACGCTGACGGGATCGGCAAGCAGGTCGGAAAGCGCCACACCAGCCGCTGCCCCGAGGTCGATGGAGGGCATGAAATCGGCGCGGGCCACGCGCATTTGCGCATCTGCCGCCGCAATGCGGTACTCCGCTGCAGCGACATCCGGACGGCGGCGCAGCAGCTCTGATGGAAGGATCGCAGGTGCGGGCGGCTGGCGCAGGTCCGCCAGCGTCCCGCCCCGCTCGATGGTGCCCGGCAACTCGCCGGTCAGTACTGAGAGAGCGTTTTCCTGCCGCGCGATCTGCGCTTTGAGTTGCGGGACGAGCTGTGCGGTGGCCTGATACTCGGCTTCGGCCTGCCTGAGGGGTAGCTGGGAGGTGTAGCCGACTTCGGCCCGGTCGCGGGCGAACTTCACCGCCTCCCGCCGTGCAGCCAGCGTTTCCTCGAGCACGGAGAGCCGCTTGTCTAGCGCCAGCAGGGTGATGTAGCCGCTGGCGGTTGCCGCGCTTACCGATAGCCGCGCCGCTTCCGCGCCTGCAGCGCTTGCGGCAACGCCAGCCTCGGCCGCATCGACGCGGGCGGCATTCTTGCCGAAGAGATCGAGTTCGTAGGAAGCACGGAATGCAGGCTGTGCGGCAACGGAGGTCTGCGGCTGGCCGAAAGGCGAAACCTCGCGCCGGACGCCGCCCTCGACGCCTGCGCCAACTGCGGGAAGCAGGAAGCCGCGCGAGGCCAGCTCGGTCGCGCGCGCCTCTTCGACCCGAGCCGCGGCAATCTGCACGTCGGGATTGTTGGCTCGTGCCTGTTCGACGAGGCGCGAAAGCTGCGGGTCGCCGAAAGCGTCCCACCAGTCCCTTTCGACCGGAGCGGTGACATCAAGACTGGTTCGCCATTCGGTCGGTGGAGCAACCGCGGCGCCAAGCGGAGCCTCCTGCAAAGCAGGAGCACAGGCGGAGAGAGCAAGGGCGCTAGTAGCCAGAACGGCCAGTGGTCTGCTCATCATGATCATTCTTCCGTATGTACAGTGGCGACGACCGACATGCCCGGACCGAGCCGCTTTGCCGCCTCCTGTCCCTTGTCGAGCACGATGCGCACGGCGATACGTTGCGGCACCTTCACGAAATTTCCTGCGCCCGTGTCCGGCTTGACGAGGCTGAACTCGCTGCTGGCCGCAGGCGCTATGCTCTGCACCCGGCCTGTGAGTTCGATGCCGCCCAAAGCATCGATCTCCAGCGTGGCGCGCTGGCCAACGGCCATGTTCGCGGTCTGCGTTTCCTTGAAGTTGGCGACGACCCACAAGTCGTCGGGGACGATGTACATGAGCTGGGTCCCGGCACTGACCAGCTGGCCGACGCGCGCGCTGACCTCGCTAAGCCGTCCTGCCCGCGGTGCGCGGATCTCGGTGCGCGACAGCTCGAACTCGGCAAGGCCTTTTGCAGCATCGGCGCCAGCCACCTGCGCTTCGAGCGCACGGCGACCCACGGACACCGAGCGCACGTTTTCCGCCGCAATGGCGCGTTGCGCTTGCGCCTGCCTGACGCCCGCCTGAGCCTGCTGCAAAGCTGCGCGGGCCTGATCGCGTTCGCGCAGGGATACCGAACCTTCGTCGACCAGCTCGGCGATGCGGTTCATGTCGGCCTGCGCTTTTTGCAGACCGGCGCGTGCAGCAGCGACGGCGGCATCCTGTAATTCGAGCTGAGCCTGTGCCGAGCGCAGGCTTTGCGCGCTGTTGGCCAGCGTCGCTTGCTGTGCTGCGGTGTTGGCCGCGCCTTGCTGCAGCTTTTGCTGATAGGGTGCATCGTCGATCCGGGCGAGCAGCTCGCCTTTTTCAACCCGCTGGAAGTCATCCACCGGCACTTCGACAAGGTAGCCGGCAACCTGCGGACTGACGACCGTGGTGCGCCCGCGGACATAGGCGTTGTTGGTCGTTTCGTCGCCGCCTTCGAAAGGCGGCAGTTCCCAGGCGAATAGCGCCACGAGCACGCCGATCAGGATCGCCCCGACGGCCACCACGATCCGTCGGCGGGAAGGATTGGGCGACCACCCCTTTTCCTGCTCGGGAGCGGGCGCGTCCGCGGTCATGGTTTCGGCATCGGTTTCGGCCGGAGTCGAATCGGTCATTGTCTGGTCCTTGCGAGTATGGCCTCCATGAAGGCCAATTCTTTAGCGAGCGGGTTACGCCCGCGGATCTTGTTGAGGAGCCACGGCACGAAGACGAGGGTGAAGGTCACCGCCGAGAGCGTGCCGATGAGGAAGAAAACATCGTTGAAGGCGAGCACTGCGGCTTCGCGGCCCACCTCTGCCGAAATACTCGACGCCGCCGCCTGTTGTTGCAGCGCGGGATCGCTCTGCGTCGGCGCTGCGCGCTGTGCGGCACTGCCGAGCGCCTGCGCCAATCGCTGGTTTGCGAGCGTAAGCGTGCTGCCAGCGTCGATGAGGTGCGTCTTCAAACGCACAGTGTGGAAGGCGGACAGCAGCGAGATACCCGCCAGGCCGCCGATCGATTGCGACAGCGAAAATATCGCGATGAAGCTGATGACGTAGCTCTGGCCCGCCGCAAGCGCGCGCAGCATGCCCTCCATCATGATCGGTCCCATGGCGAAGACCGCCGCGAAGGCGATCGCGGCCTGCGTGAGGTAGAGGTCCTGCGGCCGCGTCATCACCCCGGTGCGCGTATCGGCGAAGGCAGCGATGCAGATCACGAGGATCGCGAAGAGCACGGGCCGGGTGAGGTCCTTGGGGTCGAGCCGCACCACCGACAGCGCCATGCCCCCGAAGGTCGCCCCGGCAAGCACCCAGAAATAGCTGGTCAGCTGCTCGTTGCCGTAGCCCAGCGCGGTGAACATCCCGCTCGCCCCGAACCCCTGTTCGGCAACGAGGATGCGCACGGTCGCCCCGATCAGCGCGAGCGCGAGGATCGAGCGGCTCGACAGCCAACTGAGATCGAGCATGGGGCTCTTGCGGTTGGCCTCGATCAGGAAGCACCCGCCCAGCGCGAGGATGCTGGCGGCCAGCGCGTAACCGAGCCATGGCGTGTCCCACCACTGGATGCGGCCCTGGATCAGGAAAGCGCAAAATGCTGCAATCCCGATGATGAAGAGCGCAATGCTTGGGATGTCGAGCTTCTCGAAGGTCTGCTTGCGGATACCCGGCGGGAGCCGCAGCAGGATCACCATGCCTAGGCCCAGTAGCGACAGGGCGAACTGGAACTGGAAGACATTTGTCATGTCGCCATCGACTAGCAGAGCCGGCGACACTGCCCGAGCAAGCGGGAATGACACCTGTATCAGACCCAGCGAGATAACCAGTCCGCCCACGCGCATCGCGGCCGGAAGACCCTGCATAAGGTAGTAGATCGCCAGCGCCGACAGCCCGCTGGCGGTGATGCCCGCAACCGCGCGCGCGGCAAGTTCGGGATAGTATCCGGGGCCGATCATCTGGACGAAATTGGCGGCGACCAGCCCAGCCATGGCCCAGCGCACGAACGGCTGAATGCCGAATTCCTGCCGCACGCGGAACAGCAGCATGCTCATCGTGGCGTAGGTCGAATAGAACGCCACCGTCAGCCAACCTGCCTCGACCGGCGTCAGGGCGAATTCGGCCTGGAGGAACGGTGCGTTGGCGAGCAGGAAACCGTTCTGCGCGCCGCCCACCAGCGCCATGAAGACACCGATGGCGAGATAGGCCGCGCGGCGCGCCGGAGGGTGGTCGGGATTGGCGGGAGAGCCGGGGAGGATCGGCATCTCGTGCTGCTTGAACCGATAGCCGTCCACAGTGTCGATGAGGGTACCGCGTTCGGTCACGGCATCAGCGCTCCCGCGACGAGCACCTCTTCGAGCGCGGCTGCAAACTGCGCATCGTCTTCCATGTCGCCGACAAGTTTGGCAAGGCGTTCGCGCCGGGCGACGGTGCTGGCGGCGGAATAGATGAAATTCGCTACCCGGAACTCGAGGTGCGCCGGAGTCTTATCACGCTCCTCCGCTGCGGCTTGCGCCAATTCGATGAAATGGCGGTGCAGCGGCAGCGAGAGCGTCTCGAGCAGCCATTTCGAGCGATCGCTATCGATCGTTATGTCACGCAGCAGCAGGCGCGGGACCTCTGGTCGATCGAGAAGATAAGTGAGGAAGGCATGTGCCGAATGCTCCAGCCGTTTTTGCGCGCCCGTTGCCTCGCTATCGCCCAGGGCTCGTTCGAGCGCCTCGCGCAAGGCCGCACCCGCCTGCCAAACGATATCCTTCCACAAGCCCTGCTTGCCGCCGAATCGATAGGAAATCAGCGCGACGTCGACCCCGGCATCGCCGGCGATCTCCCGCAGCGAGGTGGCGTCGAAACCCTGCGCGGCAAAACGCTGCAGCGCGGCGCGCGAAATTGCCGCACTGGTGTCGCTATCGTTTTCTCTGGGGCGTCCACGCCCGCGTCGTTCGGTCATTCACCGCTCCTTGTGCGCTGCAACATAAAGCACCGTGTTTCGGTATTCAATGGCCGTTGAATAAATCGACTGGACTGGCTGGCGACCGCGTGGAGCGACCCGTTATCGATGGCTAAGCCCTGTCTCGCGAACGGTTTTGTCGGAGCGCGAAAATTGCAGTTTTAAATCGAACCGCTGCTGGCGTCTTCCTATCACAAAGTCCGGGCAGATTGCGACGGGCGCTATTCTCTCGGCAGAAGGACTAGGCACATGAACGTCCTCATGGTTCTCATCAGCCACGACGAACTGGGAGATATCGGTAAGAAAACAGGCTTCCAGCTAGAGGAATGCAGCGCCCTGTAATGTGCTTAAGGATGCCGGCCACGACATTGCGCCGGCGAGCCAGGCTGGCGGGCAGCCCCCGCTGGACCCCAAGTCCGACGACCCCGATGCGAAGACCGATAAGACCAAGCGGTTCAAGGGCGACGAAGGGGCACAGGCGCACCTCGCCTCGACCCACAAATCGGTCGATGGTGACATTTCGAAATTCGGCAGCGTGCCCTATCCCGGAGGCCACGGCCCGTTGTGGGACCTGGCGCAAGGTGCGGATTCTAGGGCGGCCAGCGAAGGTGCGCTCTCTGCGGGAAAGCCGGTAGCGCTCATCAGCCATGCGCCTGCCGTGCTTGTGAACGCGATGTCGCCGACAGGCGCTCCGATCGTGAAGGGCCGCAAGGTCACCAGCTTCACGAACGAGGAAGAGAAAGCGGTCGGCCTGACCGATGTCGTGCCATTCCTGCTCGAAGACGTACTGAAGGAACAGGGCGGCGACTTTTCCGAGGGCGGCGTGTTCGAACCGCATGTAGTGCAGGACGGATTACTGATCACCGGCCAGCCCCCCCCCGTCGAGCGAAGCGGCCGCCGAAAAGCTGCTCGAAGCTCTCGCCGGCGCGGAATGATCTACCCGGCTATGGGCGGCTGTGAATTCGACGTTTGCCAAACGTCTGTTTCGACGGCCCACAGCCTCAGAAGCGGACGGTCCGCTACCGGCCCAGTTCCAGACGTATCCGCACGCTTACTTTGAATGACCGATTATGGGCCGAAGGCGGTCTGACTGCTCTTTATGAGTGGGACCACGAAAGCGGCCGTTCCGTTATATGGAGTTGTGGCCGTCCTAAAGGGATCAGCTGAATTCCCACAGATGCAAGTGCGAGCCGACGATCAAGGATCCGTTCAGACATGTTGGACCCAGCACGTCGACCAGAAGCGCCTGTCTACCGTCTGCGATAAAGATAGACCACGATGTCGTCGCCCCAATTCGACATGTACGCGGTCTCCAACGACCGATTTGATACGGTAGCGACGCATCTTGCCTGCAGTGTAGCAGATCAGACGATGCTCATTATCGAGTGTGACGCCAAAGCGACCATCGGGCAGAATCTCGTTGATCTCGCCCTCCATCGTAATGAGCTCTTCCTTCGCCAAAAACCAACCTTGCGTACGAAAAATCATCCGCGCGGACGAATTCCACTACGGAGCCAGGTAGGATGAAATGGAAGTGGTGCCGATCTCGCGCTTGAGCGCTCATTGCGGCAATCAAAATCCGTCGCAAACGACGTTAGGCAACATCTATTTAGCAGCGTGCAAAAAAATTACAATGGGTGCGGTCGAAAACTATAGAACTTTCTTCATGCAGAGAGGTCGTGCCGCAACCTTTGTTCGATCAGTGGTTCTTGTTCTGACGTCTGTGCTCGGCGAGCGCATCATCCAGGCTCGTGTATGTGTAAGAGCCGACCCGGTATTGCGTAATGGTTGAGGCAGTGACGCCGTCAGGCAATGCCGATGGTGCAGCGGGTTTCATTGAGCCACGTTCACTTTCCCATTGACGGGTTGCGGGTGTTTCAGGGTTGGGCTCTGCACGGCTATGGTCCATGGTCTTGGTTCTTTCCTTAAGAGGGCTCATCAGGCGACCAATCGGCCACATGCCTGCCATCCCCGTTCTTCGCCTCTCTGATCCGTTTCGCGTAATAGCCGACAAGATCGAAATAGGTTTCGCGCTCTTCCGCCGAGGTGGAGCGTGCAGCATTGGCCTTCGCCAGCTCGTGGTTTCGGATTAACTGCTCGAGGGTCATGACAGGGCGGCTCCTCTGGGTCTGGAGAGCGAGAGGGTCGGCGTCAATCGAACGCCGACCATCGTTAAGGCTCTAACCCTGCTGGGCGCGTGCCTGTTCACGCTGCGGGTCACCCTGCTGTTGCTGGAGGTTCACAGCGCGCATGTCCTGGCCATCGACCTGGTTGGTCTCGTAGCCATAGCGATCTCCGACCTTGGGAACCTGAGATTCTTGTTGCAGATCCGACTTGCCGAATGGGAGCACGTTGCCACCCTTTTCCGGACTGATCGTGCCCGCACCCCTGCCACTGTCGTAGCTCTTGATCTTGCCAAAATGTGTCATGTCATGTCCTTCAGTGTGAATGCAGCGCGCCAGAATTTGCCGGCTGCGACTAAGAGGCGGAACTGAAGGAGATGGCTTCTCGAAGCTGGAAACCTAAGACCGTCGATTGCGACTGGTAGCTGGCTGTAACATAGGGACGATAACGCCTGAAACAAGTGGCCGCTATCAACGGTCGACGCTGGCAGATTGAAAAGGAGTTATGGGAAGCGCCGATGAGCATTGCCATGATCATTCGCCATGCGGCCGGCCCTATTCGTATCGTCGGCAAGCCGTACCTGGTGGATTTCATCGCGAGAGGACGGCGAGAATTTCATCCCGGGTGAACCGTGCATGATCCGAGCGCTTGCTAATCCAGGGCCTCTCGTAATTCTGACCATTCAGTCCCACTTAAAAGAAATCGCATCTAAACACCGGTAGGCTTTTGCGACTGAGAGACCTTGTTCTCCCGCTTACGAGACGAGGACAAGAGATCATGCCGCAAGATACATTTCTTCCGCGCTGCCATCCACATATGCTTGGCGAAGACGGGCACGTTGATCTCGCCAGATGCGAGGAACTGGCCGCAGATATGGCCGACCTCAAAGAGCTCGGCATCATACTCACACTGGTTGGAAGTTATGCGGTCGGAGCCAACCGCTATTCCAATCTTAGTGATGCGCTGGCTCAGGCTCGGGCCAAGCGTTCAGAGGGAAGTGACGCGGACACGAGAGCCAGAGGCCGCCTGCTAAATGGTCATTAATCGTCACTCGCTTCATAAAATCGTCCATCTGTTTACGGCTCGAAAAGTAAAGGCAGCCCGCTTTGTTGCATTGGTCAAAAGCCGACAGTCGGCAATCGGCCCAGCTTAAGCCTTCTGCTCATTACTGAAACTGAGTGGCGAGACCGGACTCAATAGATCTTACCGCGCGCCAGCCTTGTCCTTGAGGTAGTCGATTAAGACCCGCAGTTTGAGCGGCACATAATCACGTGAAGGAAAGAGCAACCAAGCCGCAGTGTCGAATTCTGCCGCGCTTGCCTCCCACTCCGGGTACAAATCGACAAGGGTCCCGTCTTCGAGCTCGTTCTCCAACATCCATGAAGCGAGAAGCCCGGGGCCTAAGCCGGAAAGCACCGCGGCCTTTACGCCGGTAGGGCTGCTGAGCGTAAGGCGGCCGTGTACGGGAATCTCAACCAAGCTGCCGGGACAGCGAAAGGTCCAGCTCGAACGATAGGCGGGCAACGACAAGAGCACGCATTGCCGTAAACCGAGATCTCCAGGTTCAGGTGGCACTCCATTTTGCGCCAGATAGTCGGGGGTCGCCACGACATAATAGCGTGTGTCCATCAGCTTTGTACCGACGAATGAGCCGCTGGGCCGCGGACCCAACCGGATGGCTAGATCGATCCGCTCTTCAGCAATGTCTACGTGGCTGTCGCTGAGTACGGCCTCGACAGAGATTTCAGGATAAAGCTCCATGAAGCCGCGCAACCTTGGGACCAGCCATTGAGAACCAAATGCGGTGGATGAGGTCACGCGCAACGTCCCACTGGGCTTGGATATGAGGTCAAGCGCCTGGTCTCTTGCATCGGCGAGTTCATCAACGAGAGCGCTCACGCGGGACAAGTAGGCCGCTCCGGCCTCGGTGAGGTTGAGCCGCCGCGTGGTGCGCTCGAAAAGAGTGAAGCCTAGCGCTGCCTCGAGGTTCGCTATGCTGCGCGAGACAAGCGAGGGATCGATACCTTGATCCCGAGCCGCGGCAGCAAAGGACCCGCGATGGGCCACCTCGCGAAAGGTTCGCAGGGCCTGTATCTGGATCGCATCGGCACTCATTCATGCAAACATAGCATTACATATGTGCTTGAACAGATATTTCCGACAGAATTAACATGAGTATCTGGAGTGGGTCACTAAAGGAGATGACCCATGACCCACATGCTACGCATCGATGCATCATCGCGTCCCGGACCGGATGCTGCCACTTCGGAAGCCTCGTTCAGCAGGGGACTTGCCGATCAAGTCCAGAGGCATCTTGAAAGAACTCTTGGGCAGGTAACGCTCACAGAGCGTGATCTCGTCGAGGCCCCGATCCCGCACATCGACAATCAGACGATCGCGGGGTTTTACACTCCGGCCGATCAAATGACCACCGAGCTGCAGTCCGCAACGGCCCTGTCAGATGCGCTTATCGATGAAGTCGAGCAGGCTGACATCCTGCTAATCTCGTGCCCGATCTACAATTTCGGCGTGCCTTCCGCGATGAAGGCATGGATCGATCACGTCGTGAGAATTGGCCGCACTTTCGCTTACGAAAATGGCGAGTTTCGCGGCCTGTTGGAGAACAAGCGCGCAATCGTCGCCTACTCCTATGGAGCGCCCGGCTACAGCGATGACGGCCCGCTGAGTTCCTACGATTTCATGCGCCCCTACCTCACGATGATCCTGAACTTCATCGGGATTTCGGACGTTCAAGGCTTCGTGCTCGAAGGCACTACTGGCGATCCCCAGGATGTCGCCGCCGCACAGGCAGGCGCCAAGAAACAGATCGAAGAGTACTTTGCTGGGGGGGCATCGTGATGTTGAACGAACACATCGATCTCACCGGAAAGATCGCCATCATCACCGGCGCGAGCCGGGGGATTGGCGAAGCCGCTGCTCGACGTCTCGCCAAAGCCAATGCCACTGTGGTCTTGCTCGCTCGTTCGAGCGCCGACATCGAACACATCGCAAGCGAGCTGGGGGACAATGCCCGAGCCATCGCCTGCGACGTTGCCGATTGGCACGCAGTGGCCGCGGCCGTTGATCGGGTCTTCACCGAGTTTGGCAAGGTCGACATTCTGGTCAACAATGCCGGTGTCATTGACCCAATTCACCGCATTGAAGACGCCGATGTCGAGGGGTGGTCGCGCACGGTTGATATCAACCTCAAAGGTGCCTTTCACTGCATCCGAGCGGTGCTTCCGATCATGAAAGCCAATGGGGCTGGTACGATCATCAACATCTCGTCCGGAGCCGCAACAAGCGCGCTCGAGGGCTGGTCGCATTACTGCTCAACCAAGGCGGCGGTCCTGATGCTCACTCGCTGCGTGGCCAAGGAAGAAGCCGGGAACGGCATCCGTTGTGTGGGCTTGTCGCCTGGCACGGTTGCTACCGAGTTTCAGCGACGGATCAAGGCTGCGGGCATCAATCCCGTCTCCAAACTGGGGTGGGAGCAGCACATCCCTCCCGAATGGGCGGCGGAGGCGATCGCTTGGCTAACGACGGAGCAGAGCCGCATCCACGATGGCGGTGACTTTTCGATCAAGACTAACGAGGGTCGAGAGTTCGTCGGGCTACCCGCTTTGTGAGGAACTATACTCCCCAGCACACCTATGCGCTGGGGAGTATTGAAAGCAGATCGATTCATAACTCTTCGCACTTGTGTCGGGAGCCCAAGGTCCGCTTGGTCATAGCCTGTAGCTGCAAGCCGACAGTCCGTTAACGGCCCAGACCTGGACATGAAAAAGGCGGCCCGTCCCGAGAGGGACGGACCGCCCGCCGAGTAACCTGGACCTGTCAGGAGGGGTCAGGCAGCCGGCTCGGCAATTTCGTTCGCGGTCTCGTCCTCGGCCGGGTCCACTGTTTCATCCTCGACCGGCTCCTCAGGCGGACCGAAGCGCATGATCTCGGGCACCCACGCTCCCGCTCGCGTTTTCACATCCGCCTCGCCGATGAAATTGCCGGAGAAGATGCGCTCGGCTGCGCTCGCCAACTCTGCTTTCTTCGAACCTGCATAGCGACCGACGAGTTCGGGGCCGCCTGCTGCATCGAGCGCTTCGAGTGTACGCGCCTTGGCCACACGATCGAATAAGTTCGCCGCCGTCGGCCGCCACCAGTGCGCGGTCTCGATCTCGAGCAGCGACCCGAGGATTTCATGCAGCGGCGCCGAGCGATCGCCTTCACACGCAAGGCTCGCGACCAGCGTGCGGGATACGACATGACCGAGCCAGGCCGAACGTGCTTCATCGCTCAATGCGCGGAAGCGTTCGAACCGTTCGACATCGGTCTCGCCGGCGCGCCAGCTTTCGTCGAGCGAAGCGACAAATTCGGCGAGCGCAGCGCTTGCTGGGGCGTCCTTCGCCTCGAAGCCGACCACCGGTCCCGATGCTACCGAGCCGACCAGCGTCGATGCCTTCTTCGCGCGCCAGTCATGCCCATCGGCATCGGCGAGCGTGAAGACCATGAAGTCGAGCGCAAGCGCAGGATCATTGGCCAAGTGGATCGCCAGGATATCGCGGCGCTGCATCGCGAGCTCGTCGAGCAGTCGCTGCGAAAGCGCACCGCTCTTGCGCTTGGTATCAGCGCCAGCATCCACCGGTTCGACTGCTCCGTCGTCAGCGTTGACGACTTCAACTTCGGTGTAGAATTGCGGCACCAATGCCGGTTCGCCATTGCGAGAGAGCACGAGGAACGCTCCAGCCTCCGACTTCAGCTCGTCGGCAAGCACCGGCGGACGATCGTTGAGATCGCGCATCGCGCGGTCGATCGAGACCAGTTCCTCTTCCGCCTTGGCGATCTCGCTTTCGTCGCTGTCCTCATCCTCAAGGATGGCGGCCGTCCGATCGTAGTCGGCTTCAAGGTCGCTGAGCTCACGAGCCTCGTCTTCGGTTAGCGGAGCCGGTTCGCATGGGAGCCGATTGAGGCCCTCGATGAGATCGTGGCTGACATAGTTGCCAAGCGTGGGTCGCACCCAGGCAAGACCGTGTTCTTCCGCGACCTTCTTCGCAGCATCATCCATCGCTTTCTGGGCAAGGTCTTCGAGAAGCGCGACATCGATCCAGCTCTCGCTGGCTTCGTCGTCGAACAGTTCGCGTTCGATCCGGCCGCCTGCAGCAAGGTAGGCATCGCGCCCGACCAGAACCGCGCGCGGATCGGAGCCACGAACAGTGGCATCAAGCACCATGCGCCGGATTGTGTCTGGCGTGACCTGGTACCAGGCATCCTTCAGTTCGGCAAAGACGTGCGCCTGACGATCGATGTCTGAGATTGCCCCATAGGCCTTGGCCATGTCGAGCGTGATTGCGCCTTCGGCGAGCGCTTCAAAGACACAAGGTGCGAGGCCTGCCAGACGCAGACGACCCTCGACAAAGCGGGCCGTGAGACCGAACCGGCGGGCAACGTCTTCGGTACTGGCTCCCGCCTCGATGATCGCAGCAAAAGCCTGTGCCTCGTCGGCCGGGTTCATTGCGAGGCGCTGGAAGTTCTCGGCGAGGCTTGCTTCGCGTACTTCGCTTTCCTCGCCTTCGATGACGAGACAAGTGACTTCGTGATTCTTGGGAAGAGAGCCCTCCTCGGCCAGCGCCTGGAGCTGAGCCAGACGGCGACCACCGGCCTCGACTTCGAACTTGCCGCGCTTTGCTTTTCGCACGACGAGGTTCTGCAAGAGTCCGCGGGCGGCAATGTCCGCCCGCAGCTGCAGGTCGGCAAGTACGTCGCTCGACTTGCGAACATTCCGCGGGCTTGGGACGAGCTTTTTCAAAGGAATAGACTGGATCATGGATTGTCTCCTGATGGATTGAAAAGCCACGCGACGGTGCATGGCCCGACAAGCCACCGGCTCCCTCCCCTCTCTCACGCTTGGTCATGGATTTGCCCTTCAGGCCGCAATGGCTGGGAGAACAGAGGATGCCTTCGACACGGGGACGAAAAGGCGCGTGCGGTAGCGGATGATCTCGGTGAAACAGCCCTTGGTCTTATACCAGTCGAGGCGCTCAGGCGCATACCCAGTGAGCTCAAGTCGTTGCTCGCCGCCGACCAAAGAGCGCTTAACGGTCAGTGCATCATGACTGGCAAGCGGCTGGGGCGTTCCGCTCGAGAGGACAAGTTTCCCGAGTTCGGCTGGAGCCGGGCCGGACACACCCTTCAAGCCGAACGTCTCGGCAATCTTGGCCAAGTCGATATCGAGGACTTCGCGCCCGATGATCGATCTGCCATCCTCGGCGACAAGTCGCGTCACCCGGACATGCTCGCCAGGCAGCCGCTTCCAGACCGGGAGTAATAGCCCCGTCGCCAGATGCGCTCGTTCGGTCACCGGCGAGGCCGCTGCGGCGCTTTCTTCTTGTGTCCAGAGCTTGGAGAACTCGGTTACGCCGACCTCTTCCCACAGGCTTTCACCGAGCGCGTCGAGCGTCCAGTTGGCGGATTTAAGCGGTCGGAGAAGGCGACGGCGTTCGATCACCGCGCCGTCATCGGCAATGAGGCGCCGCGCCGGAACTGACAGGGCCACCTTGCCCGAGCGCGCATTGCGCAGGGGAATGGCCTGGGGGGATCCGATCTCGTGCATCCTGACGAGACGTTTGAAGCGCAGCGGGCGCAATTGGCGTTTCACTTCGAGCGAAACCAGGCGGGTTTCGGCGCCCGAAACAGGATCTGTGCGGAGAACTTCATCAGACAGCACCATAAAGCTGTCGGCGCGGACCGTCTCCAAACCCAGATCGAGCGTGCCAGCCTCGCGTGCGGCCTCGATGCGCGCTTCCACAAGTCCGAGATATTCCTCGAAGATGGCGTTCTGCAGTGCGATCGGGAGCGCAAGTATGCGATTGAGCCAGCGTTGGATCGTGGGAAGGTTATCGCTCAGGCCGCCATCGGGGTTCTCGAGCTTGAGGCCTGTTAGCTCGACGAAGTCCCCGAAACCAACCGCCTCGAGTTTTCCATCGTAAAGCAGGTGAAACCAGCGCGAGAGCGCGTCCTTCGCATAATCGCTTTCGAGATTGTCGGCAGGGTCGAACAGGTTCTGTCCCCCTGTCTGACGCTGGCCGCGTGTGAGAGCGCCCAATGCGTCGAGCCTTCGCGCGATTGTCGAGATGAAGCGGCGTTCGCCCTTCACATCGGTCGTGACCGGGCGGAACAGCGGCGCAGAAGCCTGGTTAGTACGGTTTGTCCGGCCAAGACCCTGGATTGCATTGTCCGCGCGCCAGCCCGGTTCGAGGAGAAAATGGACGCGGCGCTGCTGGTTCTGCGCATCGAGATCGGCGTGATAGGATCGGCCCGTACCCCCCGCGTCCGAGAAAATCAGAATACGCTTCGTCCCGTCCATGAAGCACTGTGCTTCAGCGACGTTGGCGCTTGCGCTTCGACGTTCAAGCCGCTGCTGACCGTCGCGTCCCAAGACCAACCTGCGCGTGCGGCCTGTGACCTCGGCCACAGCCTCGGTCCCGAAGTGCTCGATGATGGCATCGAGTGCAGTGGCGATTGGCGGAAGGGCGCAAAGCTGTTCGATCAGCGCGTCGCGCGCAGCGATGGCACGCGAGCAGAGAACGGGATTGCCGTGATCGTCGCTCATCGCTTCGGATCGCAAATTGCCTTCCTCGTCAGTGAAGACCTGCATCAGGCGCACCGGGAAGCTCTTCGCGAGATAGTCGATGACATATTCGCGCGGAGAGAGATCGATATCGAGCGCTTCTCGCTCCTCGTCCGAGAGATCGGCCAGGCGTCGGTCAAGCATGGCCTCAGCGGTCGAGACCAGCTGCACCACCACCGAATGATCATCGCCGAGCGCCTCTTCCATTGCCGGGATCAGGCTCGGCAGTTTCATCGAGAGCAGAAGCTGCCCAAAGAAGCGCTGCTTGGTGCCTTCGAATATCGAGAGCGCCGCTGCCTTGGCGTTGCGATTGAGCGTATCGCCGCTGTCCTCATCGACCACCCTTGTGGCTTCGAGTGCTTGGTCGAGATTGCGGTGGATGATCGCCCAGGCATCGGCGTAGGCATCGTAGATCCGCACCTGCGCCTGCGTGAGCTGATGTTCGAGGATCTCGTATTCGACCCCGGCAAAGGACAACGCACGGGCAAGGTAGAGCCCCTGTGCCTTGAGATCGCGGGCGACGAGTTCCATCGCCGCGACGCCGCCGGCGCGGATCTCGGTCATGAATGCCTGATGCGTTGGGAACGCGGTTTCTGGCCCCCACAGTCCAAGGCGGGCTGTGTAGCCGAGGTTGGCAATGTCAGACGCGCCGGTAGCGGAAGCGTACAGAACACGTGCTCGCGGCAGATGGTTCTGAAGCCTGAGACCTGCCATCCCTTGCTCCGATCCTTTGACATTGCCGCGGGTCGAGGAAGAGCCGAGCGCATTAGCCATGGAATGCGCTTCGTCGAAGGCAATCACGCCCTCGAATTGCTCGGCGGCCCAGTCGAGGATCTGATCGAGCCTTGTGTCCTCGGCGCGTCCCGAGCGAAGCGTTGGATAGGTTACAAACAGGATACCCTCCGCCATTGTCACAGGACTTCCGAGATTCCATCGGGAGAGCGGCTGGATGTCGAGCGGGAGCCCGCCAAGCGCCTCCCAGTCGCGGCGCGCGTCTTCGAGCAGTGCCTCGTTCTTGGTGATCCAGATGTGACGGCGTTGGCCCGAGAGCCAGCGATCCATCATGACGCCCGCGATTTGGCGACCCTTGCCTGCGCCCGTACCATCACCGAGGAAAAAGCCTTGCCGGTAGGAGTGACCGTCCTCCGCGAGTTCGACCGTCGTTCCTTTTTGGCTTGGACGGAATTGCCCGGGAAGGTCGCGGGTGAATGCCTCGCAAGCGTAGATCAGTGTTTCGCACTGTGCGGCCGAGAGCAGTTTGCCCTCCTGCCAGTTCACGGGAAGCAAAGGGCGCGCTTTCGCTACCGGTGCCGCGACCGAGCCCATCGCGACCGATTCTACGAGCGGCGTCGGGTGAACAGGTGCATCGTCCATGATGACGCGGCTCGGTCGGTAAGGCAGGTAGATGCCCGCCTGCTCGGGAACGGGTGCAGGCTCTGCCAGGGCTTCATAGTTGAGCGCGACTGCCGCGCTTTTCTGGGCGGCTGCAGTCAGGAAAGGAGCAACCGGCTTGCGCGAAGCAGCGCCGCTTACCGAGGTCGCAACCGAGCGTACCGGAAGGCGATGAACGTTGGCCTGCAAAGGCGCACGATCAGGCAAATGCGCTAGGCAGGAATTCAGTTCGGTGAGGTCGGCGAACTCCCCCGTGATCGTGGAAGCGTCCTGAAGAGGCTCCTTGTCGATGACGACCATTCTGACCGCGATCCCGGTTCCGCTTCGCGAGAATGCGCCCGACAGCCGGACGTCGAGCAGCAGCGACGCCTGTTCCTGGTCTTCGACAAAGGTCGCGGCGTCAAAGCTGTCCGGGAGAATGGCCACGAGGCGACCTCCTACCGCGCAAATCCGAAGCGCGCTGCGCAAGTGGCGCATTGCCGTGCGGCCATCGACGCCCCGCTCGCGGCTTCGAGCAAAGGGAGGATTCATCAGGATGACGCTGGGGTTGAGGCTGGAACTATGGCCATCGGTCAGTTCTGCAACCAACTCGCCATCATGTGCGGATAGCCGGGCATCTGGGAAGATATGCGCCAGCGCATCGCCGCGCGCGCGATCGATCTCGTTCAGCGTCAGCGAGCACCCTCGAACGTCGCCCCAAAGCGCAAGAGCGCCATTCCCGGCTGACGGTTCGAGAACGCGATCGCGCGGGGCGAGGCAAGCGGCTTTGGCCATCAGCCATCCAAGGATCGGCGGCGTCGAAAACTGCTGTAGCTCGACTTGGCAGTCGCTGCGCACGTGGCGAGGCGGTAAGGCTGCATCGAGCCAATCGAACCGTGCTGCAGCCTCGTGGAAACCTGTATCGAGGTCGATGCGTGAGAACTCGCGGAGCCAGAGCAAGGCGCCAATCTCGACCGCGTTGTTGTAGTCGTCGATGGTCCACGCACTGCCCCAGTCCTGCACGTCGGTTTGAGCGGCGAAAAACTCGGAAATGTCAGGTCGGGTGAGATGGCATCCATCCGCAAGTCGCCGGGAAATTCGTTCACCGATTGCGAAAGCGAGCGGAATTGTGCTCGATGTCTCGCGGTCTGGAAAAAAGTCTGACTGAAACATGGCTTGTCGTCCTCCTGGTTGAGGCATCGGGACATGCGCCCTCTGCCGGGTCAGGAATTCGAGAAGCTCTCTCTCCTCTTAGCGACACGCCTTTCGGCGCAGCCATGACTGGAGCTCGTCGTTCCAGTCGGTACCGCGCAACTTAGGCCGTCGAACTTGGATTTGCCGCCCTTCACGGAGATAGGCACCTAGCCCGCGCTCGGCTGCAAGGTCGCCGCCAGAATCGTGATCCACGAAGAGATGAAGGTCGCTCACGCTCTCCGGAATGGCAACCAGCCCGAAGCGTCCATTGCCCAGCGTTGCCCACGTCGGGATACCAGTGAGCGCATAGGCCGACATCGCGCTTTCAATGCCTTCGGCGAGACCGAGCCTTCCCTCGGCAGGTTCGAACAGACGTACCGCCGCCTCGCCGAGAGACCCCAGTGCGCGTTTCGGCTTCGCAAACAATGCCTGCGTATTGCCGCATTGCGACAGGAAAGTCCGGTGAACGGCAATCGGCCCCTCGTCGAGGCTGACCGCAGCGATCATCGCTGGCAGGAAGCGTGCGCGACCCTTCGGTCCAAGCGGCGTGCGCGGATGAAATTTCAGCGCATGGGACGTGGCGAGGATGCCGCGCCCTTCGAGGTAGGCCTTGGCAGGACTTCGGTGCAACGGTCGAGCATCGCGCCAGATGCGGAGTGCTGCAGCCGATGGCTGGCTGGAATAGCGCGGCTGGATCGGAAACTCGTCGGAGGAGCCTGAGAATAGCGCAGAGGTCTCGATCCCTTCTCGAGCGAGGGCAGCGAGCACGCTCGCCTGATCGCATCCGGCGAAACAATGCAGTAGGATAGCCCTCCGGCCAAGCGTAACGCCGAGCGAAGGGTTGCGGTCACCATGCGCGGGACAACGGGCCATGCCCTTGGTGCCTGACCACTTGCCGCCGCGGCTCTCGCAGAGCTTGCGAGCGGTGTCCTCTAGCGAGGGGCGGGATAGGGTTGAGTTCGAAACGGACATACTGGCTCCATCGCCGCACAATTGCCCCTGCAGACTGCCCCCTTTCCTCTTACCGGACGCGTATGGCGCTTTCCTACACCCTTATGTTCCATTTATGTTCTGCCACCTGTCCAGGCAAGACAAGAGAGAACGCAATGAGACGAAAATGGGTAACTGGCGTGTGTTGCGGGCTCGCAATTGCGATCCCCGCCATCGCTCAGGCGCAGGAGTTCCGGGTCTTTGATCATCGACTGAGCAGGGTCGAAAAGCCGGTAGACAATGAAGTTATGTACGATCCTTCTCTGGCGGTCATTGGGACCGAAGGAGGGTACCCATCGGCCGCCAACCGAAGTTTCAAGGAGACGCTCTACGAACCCCTCATCCGCCAAGCTGAAGCAAGGTATCGATTGCCGCCTCGCTTGCTCCAAGCATTGGTCTGGCAAGAATCCCGGTTTAATCCAATGGCGATCAGTCCGGCTGGTGCTGCCGGACTTGCGCAACTTATGCCTGCAACCGCACGAGAACTCGGCGTAACCAATCGGCACGACCCAGCTCAGAATATCGACGGTGGCGCGCGATATCTAAGGCAGATGCTCGACCGGTTTGGTGCGATCCATCTCGCATTGGCGGCCTACAATGCGGGACCCGGCGCGGTATCCCGTGCTGGTGGAATTCCAAGAAATCGGGAAACGCCGGGATATGTGAGGAGCGTTATCCAAAGATGGATGGCATACGGAGCACTATGAACACGAATCGGAAAAGGATCAGCGGACGGCTCGAGCATCTCCCGCGTGGGGCAGCTATCGTGACAGATGCAGGCGACCACTGGGTTCTGGAAGGCTACGAACCATCGAACGATGACTTCGGTTTCGAGGTCACCGCCGAGGGTGTCGTTGTGGGCTTTGACCGCCTTCGAGTTGAGTGGCTGGGCCAAGTCCCGGCATAGCACGCTAAATCACGCAGCTCTCAAGATCGCAACATTGCCTGTTTTTCCGCGCATCGCATCGAGGAAGTTCGCCCAATCTTGAAGCATCGCGCGACGGGGCGCCAGATACTCTGCGGCATTATAGGCCCCGCGAACTTCGTTCTCCTCGCTATGAGCCAGTTGAAGCTCGACCCAGTCTTCATGGTACTTTCGGATCCACATTGGCGGTTGGCCGACTTCGACAAGCTGTTCATTGGCCCATGTGCTCGCAAGACCTCTGAAGCCATGAACAGTCTGCCGACCGTGATAGCCCAGACGATACAAACCATAGATCATGGTGTTTTCGGATAGCGGCACTCCACGCTTCTGGCCGGGAAAGACATAGTCACTTTGAGAACATGCGATCATGTCCTTGGCGAGCGAAGCGGCTTGCATTGACAATGGTACGATATGCTCACGGTGCATCTTCATTCGATCAGGCCCGATGCGCCAAAGCGGAGAGTTTCCTTCTAGATCCTCGAACTCGTGCTTCTTGGCAAAACGAAGTTCCTTCGTTCTGACCCATGTCAGAAGCGCGAAGGTGAGCGCTGCGCGAGTAATCTCGGAGCGTCGCTCCCCTTCTTCATTGTATTGATCCAGCTTGTTTATGAGCTCTGGCAACAGAGCGAGCGGCAGTTTGGCCATATGCTTTACGCGAGGTCGCGGCTTCAGAGCGCCGCGAAGATGAGCCGTGGGGTCCGCATCGCAAAGCCCACTCGCGATGGCGAACTGGAAAACTTGGCCAATGCTCTGCTTCGCACGCCGACTGATATCCAGAGCCCCCCGTTCTTCAATATTGCGGATCACGCCTAAAACTTCAGGGGGGGTGATCTCGTGCATCATCCTTTCGCCCAATACCGGAAACACGTCCCGTTCCATCCGAGACCAGACACGCTTCGCATGAGCTGGATCAAGGCTGCTCTTTCGATTCTTGTGCCACATCTCAGCAACAGCCTTGAAGGTTTTCTCTGGCTCGAAATCTCGACCAGGCTTGTGGACCATCGGATCCTTGCCTTCGGCCAAGGCAGCCCTTGCAAGCGTCTTCAACTCACGCGCAGCCGCTATTCCGACGTCAGGATAAGCACCAAAGGAAAGCAGCTTCTCCTTTCCGCGATAGCGGTATTTCATGCGCCAGAGCTTCGAACCGTTCGCTTTTACGAGGAGGAATAGCCCTTCACCGTCGGCAAGCTTGTAGGGTCGTTCTGCCGCCTTCGCATTCTTGATCTGAATCTCACTCAAAGCCATTGGGGGTATCGCTCCTTTTCGGTACCCCCCGAAAGTACCCCCAAAATACCCCCACTCCAAATCCGGCTTCAAGCGCATGCAAGCGAACGCAAGCGGACGCGAATCAGCGACATGGTTTTGATTTCATTGTTTTTTTCGGATTTATACGGAAGAATGCGAACCCATGCGGATTCGAGAATGGTAGCGGAGGAGGGACTTGAACCCCCGACACGCGGATTATGATTCCGCTGCTCTAACCACCTGAGCTACTCCGCCCCAAGGGCAACTGACAATGAAAACGCATCATCAGATTCGCGAGGCTTAATGCCTCAAGCGAGGGCGCGCTTTAGGGCGCTGCTGAGGGCTGGTCAACCTAGTTTTGCGCTTCTTCGATCGCCTCGTTCATTCGCACCACTTTGACAGCCAATGAACGGTTGAATGCGTTGTCCACCGCGCGGCCAATTTCGGGCAGGCTCTGCGACAATTGCGCAAGCGCATCCCGGTCAATTCTGGCATAGCGTAGAGGGTGCACCACCGTCACCGTCGCGGTTGCCCCGTCGCCTGAAATGTGGCTGATCTCCCCGACAAATTCACCGTGTCCACACTCGCTGACCAACTGGCCATCGCGCTTGATCGAAACACGGCCCGTGGCGATGTAGATCAGGGGTGGGTCGATCTGATGCTGCTCCATCAAGACCTCGCCCAGCTTGCCATCGCGCCATTGCATGAGGTCGCGCAGACGGTTTTGCTTGGACGGGTCCTCAATCTGCATCACATGATCGAACAATTCGCGCTCTTCGCTGGTCATGGAGCCCGATCTGGCGCGATGCCAAAGCTGGTACAGTCTGGCCGCATTCACCACTGTGAACAGAGCCGCAAGTGCAAGCTCAAGCCCGATATTGCCCGCAAAGGCGAAATACAAAACGGCGAAAACCCCGCCGACAAGCAGCAGCAGACGCATCAGTCGCACTTGATGCGGCGCCATTGCTGCCAAAAGGGCGATCCCTGCTATCCACCCAGAAGCCGTGCTTAAATCGGACATGTTTCCCCTTGCACCTAACCCCGATCAAGGTGTCTCCTTGATAGCCCCTTATACTAGCTCTTCTTTCCCGCGAAAGGCACTAGTCTTGATCTTCTCCCATGGACCATCCTTGTAAAGGTGCAAATCGAGGGCCGGAAAGGCAAAGTTTCGCGGTTCGATTGTGGGAATGAGCTCAGCCTGAAGCGCGCGGGCTTCGCTTTTGGTCACCTTGTTCTGGATGGTGATGTGTGGGCGCGGCTCATGAAGGTCCTGCGCGGTCAGGCTGCCGTGAAAATGCTCTGCGATCAGCGCGCGAAGCGCAAGGAGAGGTTCGCTTTGAAGCGCGATGGCCGTTCCTTTGCCAAGATCCATAACGCCAGTGACCAGGGCCTTCGGGGGCGCAAATTCGCGCGTCACTTGCGGTAGAAAGTCCTTGAGCTCCTCGAACAGTGATGGCGCAAAGGAGTGAAACATGGTCACATGGGCATGAAGATGGTTGCGCTCCGGCGGGTAATGCTCACGGCGAAGCCGGTCTGCCCAACCTTGTATGTCGGGCGGGAGGACGGCAGTAACAATGAACGGACGCGACATTACGATTTGCGCGCCGAGGACCGTTGGACAGCATGACGGCGGCGGACCTTATTCACTCCCGGCGCGCCATTAGGCAAAGGGAACTCTCCTGGCGCGGGCCATTACTCCATTTCCCCGCGCTCGCGGCGCAGTTGGAACCAGCGTCCAACCGCCTCATTATGCGCATCGAGTGTCTCGTTGAACTCATGACCGCCAGTGCCATCGGCGACCATGAAAAGGTAATCGTGGTCCTCCGGGTTAAGCACAGCGGCGATGCTCTCGCGCCCCGGATTGGTGATCGGCCCATCGGGAAGGCCCAGCATTGTGTAGGTATTGTAGCCATTGACCGCCGCAATTTCGGATTGACGAATGCGGCGCCCCAGAGGCTTGCCCTTGGTGATCGGATAGATAATCGTCGGATCGGCTTGCAGCATCATGCCTGTGCGAAGACGATTGGAATACAGCCCCGCGACAGTCCTGCGCTCGCTCGGAGTACCGGTTTCCTTCTCCACGATACTGGCAAGGGTCACAGCCTCGCGCATGGTAGAGACAACGGTCCTGTCACTGCGCTCTGCCCAGGCTTCGGAAACGTAAAGGTCCATCGCCTCCTGCATCTGGTCGATAAGGCTCTGGCGAGATTGTCCGCGTTCGTAGGAATAGGTGTCAGGCATGACCGAGCCTTCGAGCGGCACGTCCGCTTCGCCGGTCAGCAATTCTTCAGCCATGAGCCGCTCCCACACCAGCACACTCGGCATGCCTTCCGGTATGGTGATGAAGCGGCGGATGACGTCGCCCGACTGGAACATCGTGAGGATGTCGCCCTGGCTCATCCCGGGCTCAAGCTCAAACTCGCCCGCCTGGATCGGATCGGATGATCCGAACACGCGCGCGTACAGGAGAAAGCCGTCCGCTGACGAGATATGACCAGCTGTCTCGAGGTCGCGCGCCACCGTGGTGAGCGACGATCCGGCAGGGATCAGGAAAGGCGTTTGCGCATCGACCGTCGCTTCGCCCATCACTCTCGTGCCGAGCAGGAGAAGCCCTGCGACAAAGATCGCAAGGCCAAGCCCGACGGTCCAGCCGAGCTTTTTCATTTCCCTAGTCTACTTTCTGCATAACGAGCGAGGCATTGGTGCCGCCAAAGCCGAAGCTGTTGTTGAGCACAGCGCGCACTTCGCGCTTCTTCGCTGTGTGAGGCACAAGGTCGATGCCCTCGGTGCCCTCGTCGGGGGTATCGAGGTTCAGCGTTGGCGGCACGATCTGATCGCGCAATGCCAGAACGCAGAACACCGCTTCCACAGCGCCTGCACCGCCCAGAAGGTGGCCGATGGCGCTCTTGGTCGAACTCATCGAAGCACCCGAAAGCCCTTCGCCCAGCACGCGCTTCACCGCGGCAAGCTCGATCGTGTCGGCCATGGTCGATGTGCCATGCGCATTCACATAGTCGATGTCGCCTGCACCAAGACCCGCCTTCTTGAGTGCCATTTTCATCGCAAGCTCAGCGCCCTTGCCCTCTGGATGCGGGGCGGTCACGTGATAGGCATCGCCCGAAAGGCCATAGCCGGTGACTTCGGCGTAAATCTTTGCGCCGCGTGCTTTGGCGTGTTCGTATTCTTCGAGCACGAGCATGCCTGCGCCCTCGCCCATGACGAAACCTTCGCGGTCCTTGTCGTAGGGACGGCTAGCCTCTTTGGGACGGTCGTTGAAGCTGGTGTTGAGAGCACGTGCCTGCGCGAACCCAGCGATCCCCAGCGGGTTCACCGTGCTTTCCGCGCCGCCAGCGACCATGATATCGGCATCATCCATCGCGATCATGCGCGCCGCGTCCCCGATGGAGTGCGCGCCGGTGGAGCACGCCGTCACCACAGAGTGGTTTGGCCCCATGAAGCCGTATTTGATTTGCACCTGCCCCGTAATGAGGTTGATGAGGCGCCCGTGCACAAAGTGCGGGGAAACCCGTCCGGGTCCACGCTCGTGCAGGTTGATGCTTTCTTTCTCAATCCCGGGAAGCCCGCCGATGCCAGAACCGATAGAGCAGCCAACGCGCTCTTTTTCTTCGTCGGAAAGGTCGGTGAGACCTGCATCTTCCAGAGCTTGTCCCGCCGCATCAATGCCAAGGACGATGAACGGATCGACCTGACGCTGGATTTTGCTGTCGACGCGCTTGTCGGGGTCAAAGCCCCACGGGTGGTCCTTGCCCTTCACTTCGCAGGCGATGGTGCATTTCTGCCCCTCGGTATCGAAGCGGGTGATCGGCCCGGCGCCACTTTCGCCGGCAATGAGGTTTTTCCACGAGGTCTCCACGTCCCCGCCAAGCGGAGTGACAAGACCAAGTCCGGTTACAACAACGCGGCGCATGCAATTCTCCCACGGCCATTGATCAAATCAGATCGCGAGGCCCAACTTTGAATAATCCCAAATACACTACAGGCCCGGCAGCCCCATGATAAGGGCCCGGGCCTGTCGGTCAGATGCCCGTTTGCAACGGGCAAGCTGAAGGCGTTTGAGCCCCTAGGGCTTAACCCCAAAGAAACTCAGCTTTGTGTTTCTTCGATGAACTTGGTCGCATCGCCGACGGTTGCGATCTTTTCAGCCGCATCATCGGGGATTTCCACGCCAAACTCTTCTTCAAAAGCCATCACCAGCTCGACGATGTCGAGGCTGTCAGCGCCCAGATCATCGATGAAGCTTGCTTCTTGCGTAACTTTGTCTGCTTCGACGCCGAGATGTTCGACGACAATTTTCTGCACGCGGGTTGCAGTATCGCTCATGTTTATCCCTCTTGAACTTCGGGTTTTAAAACTTGGACCCTCGCCCTAGAGGTGGGTTCGATGGAGTGCAAGTCAAGATGCACGAAAGCGAGGGAAATCGCGAAAAGAGCTGAAGCCCCCTTCGCGGGCTTGGTTGGCCATTGAAAAGGTGTGGTCCCTTTTTGGGGATCAGGACCATTGTTGGTAACAGGGCGCCTATGAAACGTTTTTTCTCCGAATTTCAGACGCTCCACGCCCCGTTGCGCGAGCTAAACAATGGCGAATGGATGGAATTTGCCGAAAGCCCTGCGCGTGTCGCTTCCATGCTGGATGCCCTTGGTCCAGTCGAAACACCAACCGATCACGGGTTGGAATCGATCCATGCTGTTCACGATACCGATTACGTGGAATTTCTTGAAAGCGCCCATGCCGATTGGCTTGAAGCCGGTCGCGAGGGTGACGCGATTGGCTACGCCTTCCCGGCTGTTCACCGCCGTAAACTCGACCTTGCGCGAATCGATGGGAGGCTGGGCGCCTACGGGTTTGACGCAGCGACACCCATTGCAAGCGGCACGTGGAAAGCCGCCTATTGGGGCGCACAGACCGCGCTAAGCGCCTTTGATGAGGTTGCGAACGGTGACACCATGGCCTTTGCCCTGTGCCGTCCGCCCGGGCACCACTCAGGCCGCGATTACTTCGGCGGATACTGCTTTTTGAACAATGCAGCGATCGTCGCTCAGGCTGCGGCGACGCGCGGCCTTGGCCCCGTCGCAATCCTTGATGTCGATTATCACCACGGGAACGGCACACAGGACATTTTCTACGAGCGAGGCGATGTGTTCTTCGCCTCTATCCACGCCGATCCAGCGATGGATTATCCCTATTTCTGGGGCCATGCCGATGAGGTGGGGGCAGTCGAGGGAGAAGGCGCAACCTTCAACCAGCCCTTGCCGCGGGGCACCACATGGGAAGGTTATGCACCGGCCCTCGACCGCGCTCTGGACCGCATCGCCAGATTTGGCGCAAAATTCCTCGTGATAAGCTACGGCGCGGACACGTTCGAAGCAGACCCGATCTCGCACCTGAAGCTCACGACACAGGATATGGGCCGTATCGGCGAACGTATTGCGACGCTCGCATTGCCAAGCGTTACCGTGATGGAGGGCGGCTACAATATAGAGGCGCTTGGCCGGAATGTGGATGCCTTCATAAACGGCCTGACGCGCTGACCTGCGATATCACGGGCTATCGCGGCTCACCCACGGTCCAGCGGCAATATGGAACGATCGCCCGCCCCAACCCGTAGAAGGAGTGGAAGCACGGCACATGAGGTGCCTAAGCGAGACCAATACAACCCCATCAAGGAGACCCATGAACAATATTAACACAATTCAATCGCTTACACAGACAACATTTGATTCGGTCGAAGGCTATAAGGTAGCCATGCAAAAGGCCGAAAGTCCGGCACTAACAAGTGCACTGGATCGCCACCTGAATTCGCGTCAGGAAACCCTCGCAAGGTTGAATACCGCGCTTGAGCGTCAGGGCGAAAACCGGATTACCTCGAAAAGCATGAGCGCAGATGCGCACCAGATGTTCACCAGCATCAGTGACGCGTTTTCAGACGGCGACGAAGCCGCAGCCAAGCGTGTCGAGGAAGGCGAAGACTATATCGCCGGCAAGTTCAAGGATGCGCTGGAAGACAAAGAGCTCGACATGGAGTCGCGTAACCTGCTCCAAGGCGCCTATCAGGAAATTGCCCAGGGCGAACGCTTCAGCGACATGCTCGAGAAGCAATACTCATAACGCCTGAAAAACACTGGCCTGAAAACACTGGCCTGAAAAAGCTGGGACGATATCGCAAGCGGGTACTTGCGGACCGGGCGTTGAGCGTGCTCCCCGATGGGGCACAGTCACTTCGGGTTGAGCGACGCTCCGCTCCTTCTCAGAAAAACTATAAATTGCCCGATCAAACTGCCGCCCGGCCCCTGCTATTGAGGGTCCGGGCGTTTTTTTGTGCCAGCGAGGCCGCCTTGCGCGCTCCAGAAGGGCGCGCGTGGCGAGCTTTTGTCAGCCTTCCTTCTTGGGCTGCTCGACAAGGCGCAGCGCCAGTTCGCGAAGCTGCGCAGGGGTTGCCTTTGATGGCGCGCCCATCATCAGGTCTTCGCCTTTCTGGTTCATCGGGAAAGCGATAACCTCACGGATCGCTTCTTCGCCAGCGAGAAGCATCACGATGCGGTCAATGCCGGGGGCCGAACCACCGTGCGGAGGCGCGCCCAGCTTGAACGCTTCGATCATGCCGCCGAACTCCTTGTCGACAGTGGAGTTGTCATAGCCTGCAATTTCGAAGGCCTTGTACATGATCTCCGGCTTGTGGTTCCGGATTGCGCCCGAGGAAAGCTCATAGCCGTTGCACACGATGTCGTATTGCCACGCCTTGATGTCGAGCGGGTCCATCGTTTCCAAGGCTTCCATCTCGCCCTGCGGCATGGAGAACGGATTGTGCGAAAAGTCGATTTTCTTCGCTTCTTCGTCGTACTCGAACATCGGGAAGTCGACGATCCAGCAGAACTTGAAGCAGCCTTGCTCGATAAGCTCCAATTGCTCACCCACTTGGGTGCGGGCAGCGCCTGCAAGTTTGGCAGCGTCTTTCTCCTTGCCCGCAGCAAAGAAGAGGCCATCGTCCGGACCAAGGCCGAGCTCGTTGTAAAGCTCTTCCATGCGCTCTGGCCCGTGGTTCTTGGCGATTGGACCGCCGAACTCACCGCCCTTGCGGGTAACATAGCCAAGGCCAGCAAACCCTTCAGAACGCGCCCAATTGTTCATGTCGTCGAAGAACTTGCGGCTCTTGTCGGCTGTGTTTGGCGCAGGCACAACGCGCACAACGCCGCCGCCACCGACGATCTTTTCAAACAGGCCGAAACCCGACTGTTCAAAGTGGCTGGTGACGTCAGAGATGATCAGCGGGTTGCGAAGGTCAGGCTTGTCGGTGCCGTATTTCATTATCGCTTCGGCATATGGAATGCGGGGGAACTCGCCTGAAGGCGTCACGTCAAAGCCGCCTGAAAATTCCTCGAACGTGCCAGCAAGCACAGGCTCGAGAGCCTGGAACACGTCTTCCTGCGTGACGAAGCTCATTTCAAAGTCGAGCTGATAGAATTCAAGGCTGCGGTCAGCGCGCAGGTCTTCGTCGCGGAAACATGGTGCGATCTGGAAATAGCGGTCAAAGCCCGACACCATCAGCATCTGCTTGAACATCTGCGGCGCTTGCGGAAGCGCGTAGAAATTATTGGGGTGCATCCGTGATGGCACGAGGAAGTCGCGAGCGCCTTCTGGCGAGGACGCGGTCAGGATTGGCGTCTGGAATTCGGTAAAGCCTTGCTCCGTCATGCGCTTGCGAAGCGATGTGATCACCTGGCTGCGCAGCATGATGTTGCGGTGCATCGTTTCACGGCGAAGGTCGAGGAAGCGGTATTTGAGGCGAATATGCTCTGGATATTCCAATTCGTCGGCCACCGGCAAGGGCAGCTCTTCAGCAGCCGATTGCACAGTGATTGCGCGGGCGAAAACCTCGATCTCCCCGGTGGCAAGCTTGGGGTTAACCGTTTCCGCACTGCGCGCTTTCACCTCCCCATCAATCGTTACCACCGATTCAGCGCGAAGCTTGTCGAGGACCGCGAGCGCTGGCGAATCTTCGTCGGCCACGATTTGAGTGATGCCAAAGTGATCGCGCAAATCGACGAACAAAACGCCGCCAAAGTCGCGTTTGCGGTGGACCCAGCCCGACAGACGGACGGTTTCGCCGACATTTTGAGCAGAAAGCTGTGCGCAATTGTGGGAACGATAGGCGTGCATCTAAATTCTTGTCCTGTTTGTATGTATGGCGCTAAGGGCGCATCCAGATAATTCAGCGCATCATAGCAGCTGGGATATTGGCGCGCTAACAGGGCAAGGCATACACTTTGTCAAGTCGCGTGGCTCTAATGAATTTTGGCTCGACAAGGAGCCGAGGGCGGCACTCCGCTCAAAAGACGAGAAAAGACGTTATATGAAGATACACGATCTTATCACCACATCGGACGCTCTGGCGGACCTGTGTGAACGCCTCTCCCAATCAGAATTCGTCGCGGTCGACACCGAATTCATGCGGGAAAACACCTATTGGCCCGAGCTTTGCCTCGTGCAAATCGCCAACACCGAAGAAGCCGCGGCGATTGATCCGCTTGCCAATGGCATCGACCTCAAACCGCTGCTCGACCTTCTGACCGACAATGACGAAGTGCTCAAAGTCTTCCATGCCGGTGGTCAGGATGTCGAGATCATCGTCAATATGACCGGGAAAACGCCGCAGCCGGTGTTTGACACGCAAATCGCCATGATGGCGATCAGCCAGTCGGAACAGATCGGCTATGCCAACCTTGTCGACCATTGGCTGGGCATCCAGATCGACAAGGGCGCGCGCTTCACCGACTGGAGCCGTCGCCCGCTGACCGATCGCCAGATCGAATATGCGATTGGCGATGTGACCCATTTGTCGAAGATCTTTCCCAAGATTCTGAAAAAGCTTATCAAAACGGATCGCGGAAATTGGCTTGATGCCGAAATGGAGAAGCTTGCCGACGCTTCGAACTACATCACCGATCCCAGCCAATCGTGGAAGAAAATCCGCCAACCGGGCCGCAATCCGCAGATTCTCGGGCGGCTCAAGGACCTGGCAGCGTGGCGCGAGGGCGAGGCGCAGCACAAAGATATTCCGCGCGGGCGCATCATGCGCGATGAAACCCTTGCTGACATCGCATCGCATCCTCCCAAGAAGCAGCAGGACCTCGCCAAGGTGCGCGGGCTTTCCGGGGCATGGCGCGACAATGATATCGGCAAGCGTTTGATGAAGGTAATCGCAGATGCAGAGCCTTTGCCCATGTCAGAAATGCCAGAGAAGATGAAGCGTGGCGCTCCGCTTGGCAAAGAAGGCGCACTGGTTGCTGACCTTTTGAAATTGCTCCTGAAAATTCGTGCACGCGAAATTGATGTGGCCGCCCGCCTGCTCACCCGCGCCGACGAAATGGAAGCGCTCGCAGCCGGTGTGCGCGACCTCAAGGTGCTTCAAGGCTGGCGCTATGACATCTTTGGCAAGGACGCGCTCGAACTGGTCGAAGGACGGCTGGCGTTCGCGGTCAAGAGCGGCAAGCTGGTCATGACCCATATCGACGACATGCAGGCGAGCATGGAGGAAGCACAAGAGGTGGATGAGGCGGCTTCATGAGCACCTACCTTCCCACCATCAAGCAGCTGCAATATCTCGTCGCACTGCATGAGCATGGTCACTTTGGCCGCGCGGCAGATGCAAGCTTCGTGTCGCAATCGACCCTTTCTGCAGGCATTCGCGAACTTGAATCGCTCCTGGGCGTTACGCTGGTAGAGCGTTCGCGCCGGGTGGTGCGGTTTACCTCCCTGGGTGAGCAGGTGGTGGAGAAAGCGGGCAAACTTCTGCGCCAGGCCGAGGAACTCTCCGACCTCGTTCAGGCGGCAGGCAAACCGCTTTCAGGGCAGCTGCGCATGGCGGTGATCCCGACAATCGCGCCGTTCATGATCCCGCGCATCCTGCCGCGCCTTAGAAAAGAGCGCCCTGATCTTCGGCTTATGTTGCGCGAAGAAGTGAGCCAGGATGCGATTGAATCGCTCCAGCATGGCCGCGTCGATTGTGTTCTGCTCGCCCTGCCGTTTGACACGGGCGAGGTCGAGACAGCGAAAATCTCCGATGATCGCCTGTTCGTTGCCTTTCCCAAGGACGATCCGCGTATGCCACCTGAAAGCGTGGACCCGGACCTGCTCGATTATGGCAGCCTGCTCCTGCTCGAAGACGGGCATTGCCTTCGCGATCATGCGCTCGCTGCGTGCAACCGCTCAGAGCTTCGCGCGAGCGCAGGGATGATCGGCACGAGCCTGCACACGCTGGTTCAGATGGTGGATAATGATCTGGGGCTGACGCTGCTGCCGGAAATGGCTCTGGACGCAGGGATCTTGTCGGGCACCGATGTTGTCGCGCGGCCCATGGAAAGCGGAACGGCGAAGCGGGAAATTGCGCTTGTCTGGCGCAAGAACTCTCCGCGAGAGGCCGATTTCAAGCTGCTCGCCGAAGAACTTAAGGCTGGTTAGCCGCGCCCGCGATAGGGCGCGACGCCTTGATCGGGAAGCCAAAGCCCTTCTGGCGGGGTTCCTGTCTGCCAGAACACATCAATCGGGATGCCGCCGCGCGGATACCAATATCCGCCAATGCGCAGCCATTTGGGCTTCATCTCTTCGGCCAGCCGCTGTCCGATACCGACGGTCACATCCTCGTGAAAACCGTTGTGATTGCGAAAAGAGCCAAGGAACAGCTTGAGGCTTTTGGATTCAACGATCGTTTCGCCCGGGGCATAGTCGATGACGAGATGCGCAAAGTCGGGCTGATCTGTCACTGGACACAATGACGTAAATTCAGGTGATACGAACCGGATGCAATAGAGCGTGTCCTTGCGCGGATTGGGCACGTAATCGAGCACCGCCTCATCGGGCGATTGCGGCAGGCTGGTCTGCTTTCCCAGAAATGCGGGGGCTTGTCGGTCGTTTTCGCGTTCCATGCCGCGCCCTTGCCGCGATTGGCCCTGCGTTGCAAGCGTCAAGCTGAAGCTTGCGATTTTCGAACCAATGTTACAATTGAGTCGGGTCTTGCCGTGTTTAGACGCTCAAGATCAGCAAGTTTTAAGGCGGCGAAGCGGGGGTTTTTAGGTGACGCGCAGCCAATTTATACAAATTGGTTCGTCCTTTCCCGGCAGGGGCGGCTTCGACGCAGCCGTGCCAGTCATATTGCGTATCGCCCTTGCGTTTTTTCTTGCCCTGCTCGCTTGGACATACGCTTCACCTGCCTATTCTCAGCAAGAGCGATCCGATCCGGCCACTTCATCCGCCGGTGCCGAAGAAGCAAGGCCGGGTTTTGAAGCGCTTCTAGAGGAAACCGAGAACCTTCCGGAGCGGTCTGAAGATGGCTGGTATAATCTGGAAGACTCTGAAACCGGAGCCGATCGGGGCCCTGCGCCGAACACCGAGGTTGAGGCCACGCCTGCCCGGTCTGAATGGGCGATCCTTGAAAGGCTGCAAGATCAAAGAGGCGCAGTGATCGCGCTGTTGGTGCTTCTCACGCTGCTGATCGCCCTCGTCCTTTGGCGATTGCTTCGCAAAAGGCGCGCGGAACGCGAAATCTTCGAGCAGACCACCCCGGTTCTCACCACCGCTGTCCGCGCATCAATGGGCGATGGCGCAGAGCCTCATGCTGATCCTATATCGGATGAGGGGCTGCTCGCAGACGATGACGATGATCACAACGATCACGACGATCACGAGGATGACCGCGAAGCCGAGATAGAGCTCTCCGAACACACTGAGCCTGAACCTGAACCTGAGCCTGAGTCTGAGCCCGAGCCTGAGCCCGAGCCTGAGCCTGAGCCTGAGCCTGAGCCTGAGCCTAAGCCTGAGCAAGCAACCTCACTGGCGGCTGCGTCAAGTCAAGCCATCGCAGCAAGCACAGAAACCAGACATAGCCCTGTCAGGAGGCCGCTCAATGTCGACCTGTCTCTCGACATCATCGGTGCCTCACGCAGCGTTATGCAATTGATGGTCGAATTCAGCCTCGAAATCTTCAACCGATCAGATACGCCAATCCTTGGTCTGAACATTGCAGCTGAACTCGCCTGCGTCAGTCAGGGAGCCGCCGCCCCCGCGCCGGTCGACAAGACCCAGCCTGTCGGAACGATTGACCGCATCGCATCCAAGCAAAGCCGCAGGATCAAGGGCTATCTCGAACTTGGTACAAACGAATTGAGCGCAATCATCCATAGCGCCGCTCCCGAAGGTGAGCGTCACGTTTACATCCCGCTTGTTCATTTCCGTATCGCAGAACACAATCAGCCCGCGATCAAGCGCACTTTCGTTCTCGGCGTGCCAAGCGCATCGAGTATCACCCGCGTCCACCCGCTACCTCTTGATGCACCGCCCGGGCGCCTGCCGCTGCTTCGCGCGCAATTGATCAAGCAGCCCGATTGAAGAGCCAAGGCCGGGTTGATCGCAGCGAGGCAATAGCACGGTCTTGATCGCTTGGCCTGCGCGGCCTAGCACCTCGGCTATGAACGAACCTTTCCAAAGCCTTGTTTCAACGCAATGGTTGGCCGGTCACCTCGGGCAGGCGGACCTGGTCATCCTTGATGCCTCGCGCCATTTGCCAGCGGCCAACCGCGACGCGAGGGCAGAATTTGAGGGCGGCCATATTCCGGGCGCGCGCTTCCTCGACTTGGCCGCGCTTACCGACACACGGTCCGACGTTCCCGCAGCATTGCCAAGGCCGGATCAGATCTCCGAAGCGCTTGCGAAGTTGGGCGTTCAAAAAGGCGCTCGCATTGTCATTTACGACGACAGCGCGGTGAAGACTTGCGCGAGGGCGTGGTTCTCGCTCGTGCGGTGCGGGATCACGAATGTCGCCGTGCTGGACGGAGGCCTTGGCAAATGGCGCGCAGAAAATCGTCCTTTGGAAACTGGCGCGGTGATCGCCGAGCCTGCCGAGCCATTTGCGCTTAGCGCCGGCACACGCGCCGCGACCAAGGCACAAATGCTCGAAAATCTTGAAAACCGCGAAAGTCAGGTGCTCGATGCACGGGCCCGCGACCGTGTTTTCGGCAGCGGCATCGACCCGGTGCACGGCGGGCAAAACGGGCGCATTCCCGGCTCGCTCAACCTGCCCTTCGGAGAGGTCTTGAATGCCGACGGCACCTTCAAGTCACCCGAAGAATTGCGCGAGGTTTTCGAGGCGGCCGGCGTTGACTTCTCTCGCCCGGTGATCACAACCTGCGGCAGCGGCGTGACCGCAAGCGTGCTCCTGTTTGCAGCGCATCTGGCTGGCAAAAACGACGTGTGCCTTTACGACGGCAGTTGGCAGGAATGGGAGGCTGATCCCGCAACACCCAAGGAGCAAGGGCCACAATGAGCGGATCGGACGATCAAATCGGAAAAGCCACACGCATCGCCCATGCCGGGCGGCGACGCGAATGGACCGGCCGCGTGGTCAACACGCCTGTATGGCGTGCCTCCACCCACCTTTACGAAAGCGAAGCCGAACGAAAGGCCGCTGGCGGCGCGCAAAAGGACGGCGAGTTTTTCTACGGCAGGCGCGGGGCGCCGACGCAGTGGTCGCTTGCCGAAGCACTGACCGAAATCGAGCCGGGCGCTGCTGGCACCGTTCTTTACCCCAGCGGCGTTGCCGCGATTGCGGGGTGTATGTTGGCGGTGCTGCGACCCGGCGACCATTTGTTCGTGACCGACAATGCCTACGATCCCTCGCGCAGCATGGCGACAGGGCTGCTCAAGCGGCTTGGCGTCACGCACAGCTTTTTCGATCCGCTCAATATTTCGGCCTTTGAGGCTTTGGTGACAGAGAAAAGCCCACGCGCGGTCTGGTTGGAAAGCCCGGGGAGCCTCACCATGGAGGTGTGCGACGTGCCCGCCCTTGCGAAAATCGCGAAGGACGCGGGCGCTGTCACCATGATCGACAACACCTGGGCCAGCGCGCTTGGCTTTGCCGCTCTTGAGCATGGCTGTGACATCACGATGCAAAGCCTTTCAAAGCATGTGGGCGGGCACTCGGACCTGATGATGGGTTCGGCGAGTGCAGGCGAACGTTGGTACAAAGCACTGCGCCGCACCAGTCACGAGCTTGGCCAAGTGGTGTCTCCCGATGACGCGGCGCTCGCCTCGCGCGGGCTTCGCACCATGAAGGTTCGGCTCGAACAATCGAGTGCAAGCGCCCTTAAGATCGCGCAGTGGCTTTCCCAGCAATCACACGTCGAAAGCGTCCTTTGCCCCATGCTTCCCGGCAGCCCCGGACATGAGCTTTGGAAGCGCGATTTTTCGGGCGGATGCGGTCTGTTCAGTTTCGTTCTGGCGAGCAACGACCCGCAGGCAAGCGGCAAAGTGGTCGACGCGCTTCAACACTTCGGCATCGGCTATAGCTGGGGCGGGTTTGAAAGCCTCGCTCTCCCGACCTATCCCGATACCCACAGGTCGGTAATGCACGCGGCTGGCAAGGCTGGTGAAAAGCCTGCCATTCGCCTATCCATTGGACTTGAAGACGCCGAGGACTTGATAGCGGACCTCGCGAGTGCTCTTTCCCGATTGGATGACAAATGACTGCGACCGCGCCTGATATTGCTGATGTAACCGACGCCGTTCAGGATGGGACCGCTGGAGACGAGCCAGCGAACGCCGATGCACAAGGCGGCGATGCTTCAGGCGAGGAAGGCGCGTCATCTGGCGCCGAGGCAGCGGATGCAGCGCAAGAAGAAGTCGTTAAGGTCGCCGAGGGAGCCAAGGAAGAACTGGCCGCGACGAGCGACACCTTGGGATCGGTGATCGACACTCTCGACAGCTGGGCCATCGTCCTTGGCGATGTTCGCATATCGGTTTTTGACGTTGTATTTCTGCTTGCAACAATCGGGCTTGTTATCACCGCTGCGTGGTTCATCACCAAGCTTGCGCGCAATCTTATCGGGCGGGTCACAGCCTTTGACGGAAGCCAGCAATTGCTTGCTGAAAAGCTTGCGACCATTGCAATCTGGACGGTAGCCTTCTTCGTTGCGATTGATCTGGTCGGGATCGACCTGACCGCGCTTGCGATTTTCGGCGGTGCGTTTGGTCTGGCAATCGGTTTTGGCCTGCAAAAGACGTTTGGTAACCTTATCTCGGGGATTCTCCTGCTGCTCGACAAGTCGATCAAGCCGGGCGATGTTATCTCCGTGACGGACCAGGCAGGTCAGGAGGCGGTTGGTCAAATCCGCAAGATCGGCATTCGCGCGATCTCCGTCATCACCCGCGATCAGACAGAATATCTCATTCCCAACGAGCTTTTGATGACTAACCAGGTGGTCAATTGGTCCTACTCTTCCAAAGACGTCAGGGTAAAAGCGCCCGTCGGTGTTTCCTATGACAGCGACCTCGATCTGGTGACCAAGCTGCTCTATCAGGCGGTGGACGAGACGGATCGCATTATGGCCTACCCGAAGCCTCGAGTGAACCTTATGGGCTTCGGCGATAGCTCGGTGGATTTTGAAATCCGTTTCTGGATACAGGATCCCGAAGGCGGCCTTGCCAACATTCGCAGCGATGTTTTCATGCGCATCTGGCAATTGTTCAAAGAGAACGACATCGAAATCCCCTTCCCGCAGCGCGATCTGCACCTTCGGCCTTCAAAGCAGTTGGATCACCTTATCGCTCTTTCAGGGCGCGAGGATGCCGGGGACGCTTGAAGCCTGGCTAAAGGCGCGCAATAGCTTTCCTTCGCTTGCCCCAATCCATTCTCACTGGAACCTTTGGCCTCTCGCGGCCATTTGGGCGGACATGGATTATGGCACAATTTTTCTGGTGGGCGCTGGCCCCGGTGATCCCGACCTTCTGACGCTGCGCGCTGCACGTTTGATCGAAAGCGCAAAGGTCATTGTTCACGATGGTCTGGTGAGCCCTGAAATCATGGCGATGGCGCGTCATGATGCCTGCCTCGTTTCAGTCGCGAAAAAGCGCGCTCGCCACACCTTGCCCCAAGACGACATCAACCTTCTGCTCGTGCGCGAAGCCAAGAAGGGCCACGATGTTGTGCGCCTGAAGGGCGGCGATCCGCTGATCTTTGGACGCGGCGGCGAAGAAGCCGAACTTGCCAAGGCGCACGGCGTCAAGGTCGAGATTGTGCCGGGCATTTCGGCTGCCAATGGCATGGCGGCCGCCACGCAAATTCCCCTCACCCACCGCGACGCGGCCAGCATCGTCAGCTTCGTCGCTGGCCAGTGCAAGGGCCTTTCGGATCAGGACTGGTCCGGTCTTGCCGGCAAGGGTCGCACTCTGGTGATCTACATGGGCGTCAAAACCGCGCCCCAGATTGCTGAAAAGCTTATGGCTGACGGACTCACCCCCGATGTCCCCGTCGCCGTGGTCGAGAACGCTGCGCGTGCTGATATGCGCATCGTGCGCGGGCCCTTGGCGGGGCTTCCTGACCTCGTCACCAGTCACAAAATCAAATCCCC
Source organism: Qipengyuania sp. S6317L1 (assembly GCF_023015615.1). Classification (GTDB taxonomy): domain Bacteria; phylum Pseudomonadota; class Alphaproteobacteria; order Sphingomonadales; family Sphingomonadaceae; genus Erythrobacter. Next base: position 122,830 of record NZ_JALKAJ010000004.1, read on the forward strand.
TGCCCTCATCGTCATCGGCGATGTGACAGCGCGCGAAGACGCGCATTTGGCACAAATTGCTGTGGAGGCACACCAGTGAGAGTTCTTACCGGAAATGACCTGAAAACGGGCGATGTTATCTGGTGGACCGGCGAAGGCTGGTCGCGCCATGTCGATGATGCCGTCGATGCAGGTGAGCAGGCAGAACAGACCCTCGCCGCCGAGGAAGCTGCGCTGCGCGTCAATGTGCCCTACGTGATCGACGCAAGCCGCGAAGAGGATGGAAGCGTGCGCCCTGCACATATCAAGGACCGCATCCGCGCCCTTGGGCCGACGGTGCGTCCTGACCTTACCCTCAAACCCAAAGACCCCGAAGCGATTGACTGGGTAATCTGATGTATAAATACGACCAATATGACCAAGCGATGGTGGACGCGCGCGTCGCAGAATTTCGCGACCAGGCTCGCCGCCGGCTCGAAGGCTCGCTCTCGGAGGACGAGTTCAAGCCGCTGCGCTTGATGAATGGGCTCTACCTGCAACTGCACGCCTACATGCTGCGCGTTGCCATTCCCTATGGCACACTCAACAGCGAGCAGATGCACGCGCTGGGCGATATCGCGGACAAATATGACCGCGGGTATGGCCACTTCACCACGCGCCAGAACCTGCAATACAACTGGATCAAGCTGGAAGATGCAGCCGACATCCTTGCCGACCTTTCCAAGGTCGAGATGCACGCGATCCAGACCAGCGGGAATTGCATCCGCAATATCTCGAGCGATCACTTTGCTGGCGCGAGCGCTGACGAGCTTGTCGATCCGCGTCCCTATGCCGAACTGATGCGCCAATGGTCGAGCTTCCACCCGGAGTTCACCTACCTTCCGCGCAAGTTCAAGATCTGCGTCATCGCGTCCGAAAAAGACCGCGCAGCGATGCGTCTCCACGATATCGGCGTGCAGATCGTAAAGAACGATGAAGGCGAGATTGGCGCGCGCTTTTACGCAGGTGGCGGTATGGGCCGCACCCCGATGATCGCGCCGATGATCCGCGACTTTGTGCCGCTGGACCAGCTGATCACCTATGCCGAAGCGTGTTTGCGCGTGTACAACCGCTATGGCCGCCGCGACAACAAGTACAAGGCGCGCATCAAGATCCTCGTTCACGAACTTGGCCGCGACGAATACGTGCGTCAGGTCGAGGAAGAATTTGCGCATATGCTCGATCAAGGCGTCGAACCGCCACGCGAAGAGCTTGAGCGGATCAAGCCGTTTTTTGCCGATCCAGACTTCGAGGACGGGCCAAAGCACGTTGATCGCTCCGACCCTGACTTTGCCCTTTGGGTCGACCGCAACACCAACCGCCACAAGCACGATGCTTATGTCAGCGCCGTCATTTCGCTAAAGCCCGTTGGCGGCATTCCCGGCGATGCGACGGGCGACCAGATGCGTCTGATGGCGAAGCTTGCAAAGCAATACAGCTTTGACGAACTGCGCATCATGCACACGCAGAACGTGGTTCTGCCGCACGTTAAAATCGCCGATCTCCACGCCTTGTGGACGCAGCTTGAGGCTGCTGGCCTTGGCGCGCCCAACATGGACTCTATCGAGGACATGATCGCCTGCCCCGGCCTTGACTATTGCTCTCTTGCCAACGCTCGCTCGATCCCTCTGGCACAGCGCATTTCCGAGCGTTTCGATGCTTCCGGCAAGACCGAGAAACTGGGCGAATTGAAGCTGAAGATTTCTGGCTGCATCAACGCTTGCGGCCACCACCACGCAGGACACATCGGGATCCTTGGCGTCGATAAGAAGGGACTGGAGAACTACCAGCTTTCCCTCGGCGGCTCGGAAGCCGAAGACACGTCGCTCGCCAAGATCACCGGTCCCGGCTTTACCGAAGACGGCGTTATCGAGGCGATCGATACCGTCACTGACGTCTATCTTCAAAGCCGCGAGGATGGCGAGCGTTTCCTCGATACCTACCGCCGCATCGGCATGACCCCGTTCAAGGAGGCGCTTTATGGATAATGTGCTCGGAACGTCCCCTGACGACGTGCAATTCCGCTTTCGCGACGACGAAGTGGTCGACCACGCGGCCGTAACTGTTGATTCCTGCTGTGATCAGACGAATGCGACCGCCGTACGGATCGAACCGGGCGATGATGCGCGCGTGCTTCTCCCCTTTCTCGACCGCCTCGCTTTGATCGAAGTGAACTTCCCCAGCTTTGGCGACGGGCGCGGCTATTCATCGGCCCGTATCCTGCGCGAAGCAGGTTTCACGGGCGAACTGCGCGCAGTAGGCGATGTTGGCATTGACCAGCTTTCGCACATGCGCCGCTGCGGTTTCGATGCCTTTGCGCCCGACAAACCCCTTAATGAAGAGGACGCGACCCGCGCGTTCGCAACGTGGGAAAACGTTTATCAGGCGAGCGTCGATAACAGGCGCACAATCCCGCAAATCCGGCATGGCGTGAACCCGAAAGCCCGCTCATGAACAAGCCCCAAGCCCCCTTCACCACCGAAGAAGCCCGCGAGCGCGCGGTTGACCGGCTCGATGTGTCCCCTCGCTTTACCGAGCATGAGGCGCTGCGCCTCAACAATATGTTCCGCGGGTCCTCGACGCACGAAATGCTCAAGGCGGTGTTTGAAGGCTCGCTTGCGGGTGATGTTGCGACCGTCTCCAGCTTTGGCGCGGAAAGCGTGGTGCTTTTGCACCTGCTGGCCGAGGTCAATCCCGATGTGCCCGTCCTCTTCCTCGACACGGGCAAACATTTTGCCGAAACGATTGCTTACCGTGATGAAGTGGTGGAGCGTTTGGGCCTCACAAACCTGCAAATTCTCAACCCCGATGAGGCGGAAGTCATCGCCAAGGACGAAAGCGGCCTTCGCTGGTCATATGACCCGGATGGCTGCTGCGAAATCCGCAAGGTGAAGCCACTTGAAGAGGCGCTTGATCGCTTTGATGCGAGCTTCACCGGCCGCAAGGCGTTTCAGTCATCGACGCGCGCGAACCTTCCGCGCTTTGAAATTGATACATCCGACGCGGCGGGCCGCCTGAAGATCAACCCGCTGATCGATTGGAGCGCCGAGGATATCGCGGCTTACATGGAAGAACATGACCTGCCGCGTCACCCGCTGGTTGCGCGAGGGTTTCCCAGCATCGGATGCGAACCTTGCACGCACAAGGTTGCGCCGGGCGAAGACCCGCGTTCGGGCCGCTGGAAAGGCTGGGACAAAACCGAATGCGGCATCCACAAGCCGGGCGAGGAACCGTTCCTTTAAAGCGCGCGGGCGTTAGAGCCAGCCCTGTTCCTTGTACCACTGCGCGGTCATTTTCATGCCGGCCTCGCCGTCCCAGACCGCCTGCCAGATCGAGATCGGCGGCGCTTTGCGCAAGTCGCAGACCCAGTCCTTGTGGAGCATATAGCCCACGCGGTCTTCGGTCAGCTTCGCCTTGCCGCCGCGCAGGAACCCATCAAGCTTTGCACCCAATTGCATGACAGCAGGCGGCAGCGGGGCGGCCACGACATTGTCGTTACCGACCGCCTCACCAATGAGCTTGGCCAAATCCTTATGCGTGTAGCCATAGGCATTGTCGTCCCATGGCTCGTAAGTTTGGCCCTTTGTCTTGGAATTGACGGGCACTAAAGCCACCAGAAGACGCGCAAGATCTTCTACATGGATAAGCGAGCTTGCCCCTTCCGGGGGAACAGGGACCACGCCCAATTTCGCCGCTTTGAAAAGGTCGAGGTAATCCTTGTCGCCAGGGCCATAAACGCCCGGTGGCCGCACGATGGTCCAGTTAAGGCCGCTGTCTTGAACCAGCGCCTCTGCCCGCGCTTTGGATGCGCCATATTCGGAAAGGCTCGGTTCACGCGCGGCGAGCGAGGAGACAAAGACAAAGCGCGGCACCCCCGCCTGTTTTGCCGCAGCGATCAAATTGGCCGTGCCGGTTACATTGGCCGCCTCGAACCGCCCGACATTGGGTGTATTGGTAAGACCGGCGATGTGGATCACCGCCTCGCATCCCTGAAGGAGTTCTTCCAAAGAGCCCTTGTTATCGAGCGCGCCAGAAATCCATTCGACCCGGTCGCGAGGGGCGGCAGGGCGGCGGGTGAGCGCACGCACTTTCATCGCTTTGTGCAAAGCCACATCGAGCGTCGCCTGACCGACAAAGCCCGTGGCACCGGTGATCGCAATTTTGCTCATCTATTCATACACCATATGATCGCGATGGACGACGGCTGCGCGCGGGGCATAGCCCAGCTTTGCTTCCTGTTCCGTGCCCTGAAGCCCGAGGATCGCGCGGCATTCCTCGCTCGAATACTCGACGAGGCCCTGTCCTAACCGTTCCCCCTTGGGGCCATGCAGGCTGACAAGAGCACCGCGAGTAAATTCGCCCTCCACCTCGGTCAGGCCAGCGGCGAGAAGACTTGCACCGCCCTGAAGCGCGGTAACACAGCCTGCATCCACCGTCAGCACGCCTTCGGGTGCCAGCCGACCGCCAAGCCACCCTTTGCGGGCGCTATCGCTACGCACCGGCAGGAACACCGTGGCCCGGCTCTCTTCGGCGGCGGTCTTGATCGGGTGCGGTTTCGTCCCGTTGATGATCGCAAGCGCGATCCCTGCGCGTTCCGCAATGCGCGCGGCCTGAAGCTTTGACAGCATCCCGCCAGAACCCATTCCAGAGGAACTTTCTGCGCTGGCCATTGCTATGACCTCGGGGCTGACGCCTTCGACCCGTTCGATCAGCGTCGCACCTTCCTGTGATGGCGGGCGGTCATAAAGGCCGTCGACATCCGACAAAAGCAGCACCGCATCGGCATTGCCCGCCTGCGCCACGCGGGCAGCGAGGCGGTCATTGTCGCCGAAACGGATTTCCTCGGTTGCGACACTGTCGTTCTCGTTGACCACTGGCACCGCGCCATTTGCAAGCAAGCAGTCAAGGGTCGCAGAAGCGTTGAGATAACGCCTGCGATCTTCAAGATCGCCCAATGTCACAAGCATTTGCGCGGCAACCATGTCGTGTTTGCCCAGCGCCTTCGCCCAAAGCTGCGCCAACGCTACTTGCCCAACGCTCGCGGAGGCTTGCGCATCGGCAAGACTTGCACGGCCGCCCTTGCCAAGGCCAAGCCGAGCCGCGCCAAGGGCAATCGCGCCCGAGCTGACCACGATGATTTCAGCGCCATTGGCCCGCAGGTCAGCCAAATCCTGCGCTAGCGATTGGATCAACGGCGCGTTCGGCTCACCATCGCAGACCAGCAGGGCGCTGCCGACCTTGACGACGATACGCTTGGACCGGATTAAATCTGCAATAGAAGTGATTGCCATAACGTCAGATAGGCGACCATTCGTCGTCGTCTTCGTCTGCGACTTCCACCTCAACCGTCTTGCTTTCGGTCGCAGTGCGATCGGGAAGATAACTCAACACCGCATCAAGCAACTCGTCAATGCCTTCGCCAGTGGCGCCTGAAACAGTGAAAACCTTGTCTGCGCCCGCTTCGATCAATTCTTGTGAGAAAGCCTCGCCCAGTTCCGCGTCAGCAAGGTCAAGCTTGTTGAGCGCCACCAGCTGCGGCTTGTCCTCCAAGCCAGCACCATAGGCCGCAAGCTCCTCGCGCACGATGCGCATCGCCTCGGTGGGGTCATCACCCGCAATGTCGATAAGGTGGATGAGCACGCGGCACCGTTCGATGTGGCCAAGGAACCGGTCGCCGATGCCGGCGCCATCCGCCGCGCCTTCGATAAGACCGGGGATATCCGCCAGCACAAATTCGCGCTGCCTGTGACGCACCACGCCAAGCTTTGGGATCAGCGTGGTGAAAGCGTAATGTCCAACCTTCGCACCTGCATTGGAAACCGCGTTAATAAAGGTCGATTTCCCCGCATTGGGAAGCCCCAAAAGACCTACATCGGCAAGCAGCTTCAATCGCAGCCACACCCACATTTCTTCCGATGGCTGGCCCGGTTGATGCTGGCGCGGTGCGCGGTTTGTCGAGCTTTTATAAGAAGCATTGCCGCGACCGCCCATGCCCCCTTCAAGGAACACCTCGCGCTGACCCACTTCGGTAAAGTCGGCCAGAACCTCTTCCTTGTCCTCTGAAAGAACCTGCGTCCCCACGGGCACTTTAATCACCAGATCAGGCGCGCTTGCCCCTGTCTTGTCCTTGCCCTGGCCATGGTTGCCGCGCTTGGCCTTGAAATGCTGCGAATAGCGAAAGTCGATGAGCGTGTTTAACCCCGCGACCGCTTCGAACACAACGTCGCCGCCCTTGCCGCCATTGCCGCCGTCGGGGCCACCATACTCAATGTATTTCTCGCGCCGAAAGGAAACCGCGCCCGGTCCGCCCGCGCCCGATTGCAAATAGATTTTCGCCTGATCAAGAAAGTGCATTGGTATTATAGCCTCGGAAGCTGCGCCGAAATGAGGCGACGCAGCACAATTGCCCGAGCCCTAAAGCGCGAAGAGCCTTGCGGCAAGCACTGTCACTATTCCCGGCGATACGGTCACAGCGCCTAATTGGAGCCAGCGCCGGTCTCTTCACTGGCCACAGGCTGCGTCACGGGCTGTGAGATCACATTTTCCTGCACCGGGATCACAGGCACTTCTGCCCCCGTCTCGGCATCGGGCATTTCAGCAGCAATATAGCTTGGCTGAGCCAGAGTGGTCGCAGGGCTGGCCTCCGCACTCGGCACAATCACCCCGTTGCGCCGCGCCTCCTGAACGGCGACCCAACCAGGCTGCGATGGACCATAAAGTTCGCCATACTGGCTGTCCCACTGCGCAGAGACGCGCTGATATTGTTCATAGTCGGTGAAAAACACCTCAAACGGCGCTTCAAGCAGGGGGAAGTTGACCATGGCAAAATCGACCGGACCATCAGGCGGGGTCGCCAGATAGCGGTTCGATATATCCAGGGCGGCCCGACAGAACCCTGCGCGCACGGGCGGCAGCGCAAAGAAGTTGTAGACCCCAGTCATGTGCTCTTCACGCGCCAATATGCCAGCGCGCCGCCCGCCGTTTTCACGGCGATAATCGGCCTCGATCCGGTCATTGACCCGCTTGAGGCTTCTTGCATGATCGCTGATGTAGCCGGAGTAAGCGGTGAGGATCGGCTGATATTGCGCGGCCGTGCAATTCAAGGCCGCGACGTTCCAGGCTGAACGGAAATGCCAAACGCTCTCATCGTCCGAAATTCCGGTATTGATGGTGCGTCGTACGCCGCTGGTGTCCCGGGCTGGAATTTGCATCACATAAGAAGCGCCGCCGGGGGGAAGCGGACGATAAGGAGTACGCTCAGCCGCAGGTGGTGGCGGAGGAGGCGGCGGCGGTGGAGGAGGTGGAGGGGGCGTGCAAGCACCGATCAGCGCCGCAGCGAGCACCACGCCGGTGATCTTTAGCGGAGCGCCTTTTTGCTGCGCGTTGGCGGCAGTGGACGATTGATCTTTCATACTTTCTTCCCCGAGCCCTCTCATAGGCAACAGCGCGCACCATGCCGATTGAAAGCTTGCTGCGCAATGAAGGTTACAACCGGTTAGCTGACTATGTGCCCCGGTTTGTCGCGAGGCTATGCCAAAGAAAATGCCCGGAGCCTATGGCAGGCATCCGGGCATTCACTTGTTTCAACACTTTCGTTGAGGCGCCTGGCCTCGAAAGGGCACCTATTCGCGGCTGCCGAGGAAGTTCAGCAGGAACATGAACATGTTCACGAAGTCGAGATAGAGGCTCGTTGCGCCCATGATCACGGCTTTGCCCATGAACTCGGTCCCGCGAAGGTACTGGTAGTCGTTCTTGAGACGCTGCGTATCGTAGGCGGTGAGGCCAGCGAAAATCAGAACACCGAGGCCGCTGATCACGAAGGCCATGGTTTCAGACTGGAGGAACCAGTTGACGACCATCGCCACGATCAGGCCGATCACGCCCATGATGAGGAACGAACCAAAGCCCGACAGGTCTTTCTTCGTGGTGTAACCCCACAGCGAAAGCCCGGCAAAAGCGGCGGCTGTTGCGAAGAAGGTCACGGCGATGGATTCGCCTGTAAACACGAGGAAGATCGTCGACAGCGACAGACCCATTACGGTCGCAAATGCCCAAAATACGACTTGCAGCGTGCCATAGCTCATCTTGTGCAGGCCAAAGCTCATCGCGAGAATGAAGCCGAGCGGTGCGAGCGAAACGATCCACATCAGTGGGCCGCTGGCAAAAGCATATGCAAGACCGGTTGCCGCAGCGCCCGCTGCAACGATGCCGGTCAGCAGCACAGCCGAAGCCATGTAGTTGTAAATCGAAAGCATATAGGAGCGCAGACCTTCATCATAGGTCTCGCGTCCTGCAACATCCCCGCCTGCGCGAGGCACAGAACCGAATTGTTGCGTTTCTTTCCAATCAGACATTTTGGATCCCTTTGTCTCCAAGTTGAGCGCGAGGATACGCGCTTTATGCAAGCGATATTGGCATTTCCCCCGCGATTTTCAAGCAAAACCGGATGAGGTTCGACGAATGTCGTTCATATTTGGGTTGAATATGATTAACGAATTCTATCAATCGACGCCGGCGGAAAGCTCCGATCCGCGCTTTGCGGTCGCTTCAAGCGTATCGGTGAGCAAGTGCACCAATGCCTTGTCGGCATCGAGCACGTTCATGCCCTCGCGCGTCATCCCGCCCGGGCTCGCCACCTGATCTGCAAGTTTGCCCGGTGAGACCTCGGCCCCGGACGCGAGGGAGGAGGCGCCATCGACGGTCGCGATAGCGAGGCGGGTCGCCTGATCCTGGTCGATACCAAGGTCAACGGCTGCCTCAGCAAGCGCGTCAATAAAGCGATAGACAAAACCCGGACCCGAGCCAGCAAGCGCAGTAACAATGTCGAATTTCGCTTCATCCTCCAGCCATGTCGCCATGCCGAGATGGTCGAAGAAGGCGAATACGCTCTCGCGCGCGTCTTCATTCAGGCCGGATTGCGCCAGGATAATCGGCGATTTGCCGATCCGCGCGGCCAAATTGGGCATCACCCGCACATGCGCATCAGCGCCCGGAAACGCGTTCTTCAACTGAGCCAGTGTGATCCCGGCGAGCAGCGATGTCAGCACCACGCCTTTACCGGTAAGCTGTTGAAGTCCCGGACCAAGCGCGCCCAGTTGTTGCGGTTTGAACCCGAGCATCACCGCATCGTGTCCGGCGTCCTTTGCCGCCTCCACATCTCGGTAAATCGTCACGCCATCAGGCGCGCTTTCCAACGCCGGGTCAAGAATGGAGAAACGCGAAGGTTCCAAGCCCGCTGCGAGCCAACCGGCCAGCATCGCGCCGCCCATATTGCCGCAACCAATAATCAAAAGATGTTTCATAATCTAAGGCAGCTATTAAGCCTCACCCGCCGCGTCAACCATAGCCGCATCAAGCGCGGCGCGTGGCGATTTGTCGCCCCACAGCACAAATTGGAACGCGGGGTAGAAACGGTCGCATTCATCAATCGCATTCTCGACCAGCGCCTGCGCCTGAGTGATGGAGAGCATGCCATCATCACCAAGCAGCGCACCGTGACGATAGATCAGCACATCGCCTTGTGACCAGATGTCGAAATGGCCCAGCCACACCTGCTCGTTCACGAGACTGAGAAGCTCGTATGCGCTGTGCTTTTTCTCTGTCGTTACGCGAATGTCGGGCAAGCACAGGAACTGCAGGACATTATCCGCCGCCCGCCAGATTGCGCGCAGTTGATATTTGGTCCAGCTGCCTTGAACCTCGCCGACTATCTCATCGTCTGAGACAACTTCACTATCCCAACCGCGCGCGTCGAAGAGCGCGGCCAGCATGTCAATCGGTGCAGCATCATCGTCTGACGAGAATTCAATTTCGCGCGGTCTCATCGGACACCTCGCAGGTGAGGAAGAGAGCTTGAGGCGGGATAGGAGGGTTTGCTTTGCATCGACCAAACAAATGCAGGCGCATGCCCCTACTTGGCAATCCGCCGACCATCCAACACTTGGGGAGAAGTCGCCTCGCTTGTTCAAACCCTGTGCACAGAAAGCCGGGGAAGAATGTAAAATTGACGCAAAAACGCTATTTTAACTCTGTGATTTCAGTGCCTTCGGGGCTTGTATAGGTAAAGGCATCAAGGCCTTTCTCAGCCAGGTCATTGACCAGGCGGCGCGCTGCATCGGCATTTTCAAGCGGTCCTGCGAGCAATCGGTTGGCCTGACCCCATGGCGTCACGTGAGGTTCAAATTTGCCAAGAAGGTCTGGCGCGCTCCGACTGAACCGCCGCCAGTCAAATCCAAGCGCCTCCACATCGCGCCCGGTCGCAAGCTGGACCCAGATACGGCGTGGATGTTCGGGCGTTACCGGTTCAGGTTCGGGAGGCGCTTCGCGCGGGACGTCGATCGCAGTAATATCAACCGCGTCGGCCGATCTCCTGCCCGCCGGCAGACCGGCTTCACCCAAATCGGCAAAGGCATCCGCAACGCTTGCAGGCGGCGTGACCGGCTGGGGTTGAGGCGCGGTTTGAGGCTGGGGTTGAGGCACGGGGACTGGCGCGCGCGGCTGCGGCTGCACAGGCGGAGCAGGAGGACCGATCTCGCGCGTCGCTACCTGTGGAAGGCTGCTTCTGCCCTGCGCTTCGCGACTCACGGCGGTAGGTTCGCCCTCTGGTGCAGGTGTGGTGGTCGGCGCGCCGAGAGGCTCGCCAGCAGGCTCGAGTTTCGCATCTGACGTTGCTGCTTGCGCAAAGCGAGCGATGCGCGGGTCCTCGCGACCTATATCCGCTGCGCGCGGAAAAATACCCAAATTGGCCGCCGCTGCCTGCTGAGCAGGGGTAAGGCGCGGCATGAAGGCGAGGTATGGGTTGATGCGCGCGGCAATGTCGGGAGGCATCACGCTGTTCACGATGCCTTCGGCGCGCTCTTGCTCACCCAATATGGCAAGACCGAAAGCGCGTGCACGGAATGCGGCAATATCGCGCCCTTCGATCAGCGGGCTCAAAGTTGCCTGAAAGCTGTCCTTGTCTCCCGAAATCGCCTGGCTGATGCCCAGCCGTCGCCGCGCTTCGTCGTTTTGCGGGGTGAGCGCGATCGCTTTGGCGTAGGTATCTTGTGCCGCCGCCTGATCTCCGAGCAAATCGTAGGCCAAAGCCTGCTCGCCCAGAACATCGCGTGCAGGCGCACCCGCGCGCTCGGCCTCTTGCAGAAGCGGCATTGCTTCCACCGGCCTGCCCGATTTCAGATACACCCGCGCAAGGCCAAGCTTGATGCGCGCATCCGACGGATCGACCTCGGCTGCCCTCTGGTAAAAACCGATAGCTGCATCAAGATCGCCAACGTCGAGCGACGCATCGCCTGCCTCAAGCATGGCGGGAACACTTGTGGGCTGGCGCGCAAGTTCAAGGAGCGCGCGGTTAAGGCGCTGGACCTGTGTCGAAGGCAAAGGCTGGACCACCTCGCGCGAGGTCGCCTGCTGCGCGTGAGCGCCAGATGCCGCAAAAACGGTCAGCGTGAATACGAAGGCAACACCAAGAGCGGCGCGCGAGGCTGTCGAAAAGCGCATGGTCACGGACCAATCGTTAACAGGGAAAAGAGCGCTTCGAAAAGCCCTCTGATCCCGATCAAGACCAACGGCACTCCTCAACCGACAGGCTGAGTGGGAAAGCCGTCAAGACAAGCGTGCTTACTGGTTGTTCTGACGCCCGAGGAAGCGCGGGATCGAGAGCGCAGGTGCATCATCATCGCCGTCTTCATCGTCATCGTCTTCATCCGAAGATCCGGAGGAGCGCGAGAGATTGGCCATCCGCTCGAACAGGGTTCCGCCACCAACGCCCGCGCCGCCAGCGCCTGAACCACCGGCACTGCTGCCGCTGGAGCTCTTGCCGCCGGATGCGGCGCCATCGCCGGCATCATCGCCCGAACCGCCACTAGGGGCGACAGGTTCGTTGCGCTCTACGAGACGGTCGGCATCACCCAGAAGATCATCACCGCCTTCTTGCGACGCGGCCCAATCGACCGATGTGCCCTCATCTGTTGCCGCCTCCTGATAACCGACATCAAGATCGAGAGTCTCGTCATCAGAACCTGCGATGAGATCATCATCTTCGGCGCCGCGAAGACCGGCGAGCGGATCAATGATTTCATCGACGTCATCGCCTGAATCGCCCATGTCATCGCCCGCCTGCATACCCGAAAGGTCGAACGGCTCTTTTGTATCTTCGCCCTCGCCCTCTTCGCTCGACTCATCCAAAGTCAGCTCATCATCGACGGGAGAGCTTGGGACCGACGGAATATTTGGTTCCTTGACGGGTTCCGGGGCTTCACTACCGAAGGATGTAGCCTCCCCGCTCGCTTCGCTTTCGCCGGAAAGGTCGAGCACAGGGCGCTTTGGAGGCCGCGCCGTGGTAAAGGCGGCCGGCGCAGCGCGCGGCGCATCGGCACTCGCCAGCGCCTCTATGCCGGTAGCGACAACCGAAATGCGGATCTTGTTATCAAGGTCAGGATTGAACGCGCTGCCCCAGATGATGTTGGCATCTTCGTCCACAAGATCGCGGATGTAATTTGCCGCTTCGTCCAGTTCCATCAGCGTCATGTCTTCGCCGCCGATGATCGAGATGATCACGCCGCGCGCGCCTTGCATGGAAACCCCGTCGAGCAGAGGGTTTGCTATCGCCTGTTCCGCAGCGTTAAGAGCGCGGTTTTCACCCTCGCCCTCGCCCGTGCCCATCATCGCCTTGCCCATTTCGCTCATCACGGCGCGAATGTCGGCAAAGTCGAGATTGATAAGGCCCGGATTGACGATCAGATCGGTGATCGAACGAACGCCTTGCTGAAGCACTTCGTCGGCAAGCTGGAACGCCTGTTTGAAGGTCGTTTCAGGCTTCGCCACCAGGAACAGGTTCTGGTTCGGAATCACGATCAGCGTATCGACGTGCTCCTGAAGCTCGGCGATGCCAGCTTCGGCCGCGCGCATGCGGCGCGTGCCTTCGAACAGGAACGGTTTGGTCACAACGCCAACGGTCAAAACGCCCTTGCGGCGCGCCGCTTCTGCGATGACAGGAGCAGCACCGGTGCCGGTGCCACCGCCCATACCAGCGGCGATGAAGACCATGTTGACGCCTTCGAGCGCCTCTTCGATCTGCGAGACAGTTTCTTCAGCCGCAGCTTTGCCAACTTCTGGCCGCGCGCCAGCGCCAAGGCCGCCGGTGATGTCCGGGCCAAGTTGTATGCGCGTTTCAGCGGGCGAAGAGGCAAGCGCCTGCGCGTCCGTGTTTGCAACGATGAAATCGACGCCTTCGATCTCGGACTCGATCATATTGGTGATCGCGTTACCGCCAGCGCCGCCAATTCCGACCACTGTGATGCGTGGGCGAAGATCGTCTGTTGCGGCTGGTCCGATATTGATGCTCATGGCCTTAATCCTCCAGACCTTGCAGCCCCAAATGTGCACTTCTGGCGCAAGGTTAGACTTCTGTGACACATTCGTGATGTGTAGGTTATACTTAACGCTTCCTTATCCACAGTGGGCATTGCGGAAGTCTACTTATTCAAGTCGTTCATTTGGCGATCGGCGCTCTGAAAGCAAACGCCAATGGCCAAAACTCTCTTAAAAATTCTCTTTCAACGCCCGCCATAGCCGCGAAAGACCTGCGAACAGGTTTACCGAACCGCCGAAATCATGAACCTCGCCATAGCGGGCTCCGACGGCTCTGATGTCGACCGGATCGGCGGCTGCGTAGAGACATAGTCCCGCAAGTCCGGAAAATCCGGGTGTGGCGTGCGCCTCGGGTAAACCCGTAAGCGCGGAAGCGCGTCCGATGCGAACGGGCATCGCAAGCGCGCTTTGCGCGAATTCTGCGAGCCCTGCAAGCTCTGCCCCGCCACCGGTGAGGACCACTTGCCCACCGCGAACGCCTGCAAAGCCAAGCTCTTTGAGCGCCTTGCCGATCTCGCCCATCAGCTGTGACTGGCTCCCGGTGATAACCGAAATCAATTCAGCGCGCGCAATCCGGTTCTTGTCATCGGCACCGCGCGCATTCGATGTGCTGGGCGCGCCGGGCTCGGCTTCATTGGGGCCGTGCACCGGGATCATTTCGCGGTGATCGCTTGGCGAAGCGATGGCCGAACCCGAAACGCACTTCAGACGCTCGGCCTGAAAACGACGGATACCAAATGCGCTCGCCACCGCGTCGGTGATATCGCCAGAGCCGAGCGCAATGGCGCGAAGGCCGACCAGCATGCCCCCTGCGAAAACGGAAACATTGGTGACGTCCGAACCGATCTCTACCAATGCAACGCCCAGATCGCGCTCCTCTTCGGTGAGGCAGGCATAACCCGATGCGAGCGGTGCGGCCACGACGGCTTCGACATCAAGGTGCGCGCTCTGCACCGCCTCCATCAGGTTTCTGACGGGCGCACCATCAGCGAGCATGACGTGAATATCGACGCCCAATTGCTCTGCGTGAAGCCCAAGCGGGTTCGCCACCCCGTGCGCGCCGTCAAGAGTGTAGTGCGCCGGAATTGCGTGAAGGACGCTGTGCCCGTTGGGGTCAATCATCCCTTGCGCATCGAACAGTAGTTGTTCGATATCTTCTTCTTCGATGCGGCGACCGCCGATGTCGATTTCGACCTTGGTGATGTCGCTTTTGAGCCCGGCGCCCGCACATGCGATCCACACACTCTGGATGCTGGTCCCTGCGTTCTTTTCCGCGCGCTCAACCGCATCACGGATGGCATAGGTCGCCGCCTTCATATCGGTGATATAGCCGCGCTTGACCCCGTTGCTGGCCCGGTGGCCGGAGCCCAGCACCACAAGCTCGCCCGTTTCGGTTTCACCCATGATCATGGCCGAGATGCGGAATGAGCCGACGTTGACCGCGCCAAAAACCTTAGTCAGGCGCGCCTTATTGGCGGTGAATTTGGGAGTGGATTTGGTTTTAGTCATTATGGACTCCCCATTTCAACAGCATCGGCACGGCCCGGCACTCGCATGTATACGCGTGGAGGGCTGCGCATGTCGAAGGTTGCAACCTGACCGCCAATCAAACGGTTCTGACCATCCATGCGCGCAAATTTGACGAGCGCGGTGGCCGATGGCTCTGCGCCTTCTGGCAAGGCAAGCTTCTGCCCGCTCTTGAATTCAAGGTTCCAGCGGCGATTGCCAACCCATTCGGCTGACTCGATTTGCGGCCCAAGCGCAGGAGCCACCGCAAGCAGGGTTTCAAGCGGCGCGACCTGCTTGGCAGCGCCCGGCCCCTTGATGCGCATTTTACCCGCTGCCTTATCCTCGGCCACCGGTCCAAGCTCGACCCCCTCTGCATCAATCAGCATCAGGCGATCAGGCTTCTCAAGCACAGCGTGAGATTCACGCTCGACAATGTCGATCGCAAGCGTCGAGGGTAGCTGGATCGAGACGCGCGCGTCTTTCACCCAGGGCAACGAGCGCAGGTCCTCGCGCAGGGCCTCAAGCTCGACGGTGGGCATCGGGCGGTTCTGCTGCGCCAGCGCACGGGCATACACTTCGCGTTCGTCCATGCGGCTGGTGCCGGTGACACGCACGTGCTTGACCTCGAAGCCTGCATCCGATGCGATCAATGCCACTTGCGTTTTTGCCATCGCCGGAACGCCAGCCAGGTTGGCAATCACAAACGCAAGGCCGACAGCGCCGCCGATGATCAGGGTGAGCCAGATTGTGCTCCACTGCTCCTCGGTGAAGGGGAGCCAGCCCATAACGGTATCAAGGATGCCGCCGGTCTTCGCCTTTGCGCGGCGCGCGGTGGCCGCGCGGCTTTGTGACTTCGCAGCGCGGCGCACGCCTTTGCTTGATGAACGCGTAATCTTAGCCACGCGCGTCCTCCAATCGCTTGAATTTGCCTTTGTGCACGCGGAGCGCTTCCATCACGATAAGTTCGACGAGTTCGGCATATCCGATATCGGCATGGCGCGCCTGCTCTGGCACCAGGCTTAGCGGGGTCATGCCGGGCTGCGTGTTGGTTTCGAGGACGAATAGGCCCTCTTCGCCTTGCTCCTCGTCCCAGCGATAATCGGTTCGGCTGGTCCCGTGGCAGCCGAGCACCGTGTGCGCTTTCACCGCATATTCTTCGCACAGCGCGGCGATCTCTTGCGGGATCTTTGCCGGACATACATGCTGGGTGCGCCCCTCGGTGTATTTGTTCTCGTAATCGTAGAAGCCGTTTTCGACGATGAGTTCTGTAACACCCAGAGCCCTGGGACCTGATGCCCCGTCAATCACGGCGGTCGTCAGCTCGCGCCCCTTGATGAAGGGCTCGGCGAGAAGCTCGTCAAATTCCTGCCACGGCCCTTTGGCATCGCGGGCAATCGGATTGCCGACATTGGAATCTTCAGTGACAATCGCGACGCCCACCGAAGAGCCTTCGTTGACGGGCTTGAGCACGTAAGGGCGCGGCAGCGGATCACGTTCGTAAAGTTCTTCACAACGCACAATCCGGCCACCGGGCATCGGGATACCATGCGGGGTGAGCGCCTGTTTGGTGAGCTGTTTGTCGATGGCGATGACCGAGGTCGCAAGACCAGAGTGCGTGTAGGCGATACCCATCAGGTCGAGCATGCCTTGAACGCTGCCATCCTCGCCCGGAACACCGTGGAGCGCATTGAAGACGACATCGGGCTTGGCCGCTGCAATCTTGGCCGCCACATCGCGATCCAAGTCTATTTGCGTGACGCGGTGGCCATTCATTTCAAGCGCATCGGCAACGCCTGCTCCCGACATGAGCGACACCTCACGCTCATTGGCCCAGCCGCCCATCAGGACGACGACGTGCAGAGGATCCTTTGGCGGGTTCACGACCGCCCTACCCGGCGGATTTCCCACTCCAGTTGAATGCCTGAATTCCCTTTTACCTTCTCGCGCACCAGCTCGCCCAATTCCTCGATCTCGGTTGAGGTCGCATTGCCTGTGTTGATCAGAAAGTTGCAGTGCTTGTCGCTGACCTGTGCCCCGCCGTGGGTGAAACCGCGTAAGCCGGCATCGTCGATCAGCTTCCAGCTCGAATGGCCTTCAGGGTTCTTGAAAGTCGAGCCACCCGTCATCGAACCGATGGGCTGGCTTTCCTTGCGCTGGCTGGAGATGCGCGCCATGTCTGCCTTGATCTCTTCCGGATCGCCGGGGAAGCCTTCAAAACGCACGGCAACCACCACCGCGCCTTCGGGCAAAGCCGAATGGCGGTAGGAATATTCAAGGTCGGCATTGGTGAGCGTTTTGAACTCGCCGCCAGGCAGAATAACGTCGCAATCGACCAGCACATCGCAGGTTTCGCGGCCATAGCATCCGCCATTCATTTTGGTCACACCGCCGACCGAGCCGGGAATGCCGATGAAGAAACGCAGTCCATCAATCCCGGCCTTCGCTGCACGCCTTGCCAGAACACTGACAGGGGCAAAAGCGCCCGCCTGGATCGTGGTGTCGCCGGTGACTTTGACCTCGGCGAAGGGTGCGCCCAGCTTGATCACCACACCCGGCACGCCGCCATCGCGGATAATCATGTTCGAGCCGACGCCCAGTGGCATGACCGGCACGCTGGGATCGAGTGCTTCAAGGAAGGTCTTGAGGTCGTCGAGATCGGCCGGTTCAAACAACCAATCCGCCTTGCCGCCGCTTTTGAACCAAACGTGTTTGGCAAGCGGTGCATCGGCGGTGAGTTTGCCGCGCACGGTATTGGCGAGCTCAGCGGGGGATGAATGTGTCATTGCGCCCCCTTCTGCACACTAATTGCCTCGCCAAGAGTAGCTGCCCATTTGGTGATATCCCCAGCCCCAAGGCATACGATGATATCTCCGGGTAAAATTTCGTCAGCAAGCGTCGCTGCAAGTTCGCTATGGCTGGCTGTGGTGTGGGCAGAACGGTGTCCGCGCGATTTCAGGCCCGCTGCAAGCGCCTGCGCGTCGATGCCCTCGATCGGATCTTCGCCCGCTTCATAGACCGGAGTGACAAAGACGATATCTGCCTCGTTGAAGCAACTTTGGAAGTCATCCATCAGATCGCGAAGGCGCGTATAGCGGTGGGGCTGTGCAACCGCGATCACGCGGCCATCAGGGACAGCTTCGCGTGCCGCGCCGAGCACCGCGCGGATTTCCACCGGGTGGTGGGCATAGTCGTCGATCACAGCAACCGAGCCGCCTTCAAGCTCCACTTCGCCGACCTTGGTGAAGCGGCGGCGCACCCCGCTAAAACTGCCAAAGCCATCGCGAATAACGTCATCGGGACAGCCCATTTCCACCGCAACAGCAATCGCAGCGAGCGCGTTCTGGACATTGTGGCGACCGGGCATCGGCAGGTGGACGCCTTCGATCCGGCGATCTTCTTCACCGCGCTGGCGCACAATGACATCGAACGTGTTGCCACCTTCATTCGGGCGCACGTTTACGCCGCAGATGTCCGCCTGAAGCGAGAAGCCATAGGTCACAACCTTGCGGTCGCGCACTTCTCCGATGACGGCCTGAACCTCCGGGTGGTCCACACACAAGATCGCTGCGCCATAGAAGGGCACGTTGTGAATGAACTCCACGAACGCGCGCTTAACCCCGTCGAAATCGCCGTAGTGGTCGAGGTGTTCGGGGTCGATATTGGTGACGACTGCGATCGTCCCATCGAGGCGCAGGAAGCTTCCGTCGCTTTCGTCCGCTTCGACCACCATCCAATCGCTATCACCCAGACGCGCGTTCGAGCCATATTGCTCGATGATGCCGCCATTGATGACCGTGGGGTCGATCTTGCCCTGATCGAGAAGGCTCGCGATCATGCTGGTCGTTGTCGTCTTGCCGTGCGTCCCCGCCACTGCAACGGTGGATTTGAGCCGCATGAGTTCGGCAAGCATTTCGGCGCGGCGCACAACGGGTATGCGCTGTTCAAGAGCGCAGGCGACTTCGGGATTTGTCCGGCGAACGGCGGTCGATGTAACCACAACCGCCGAACCTTCGACATTTTCCCTGGCGTGCCCGATGTGGACAGTGATCCCGCGATTTCTAAGTCGCTCTACGCTCGGCCCCTCGGCAAGGTCGCTACCTTGGACGGAATATCCCAGATTGTGCATCACCTCTGCGATGCCGGACATACCAATCCCGCCGATACCGACGAAATGGATGGTTCCTATGTCTGTGCCAACGCCCTTCATGCTGCGGCGTCCTCATTGCTTTCGCAGTTGGCAGGCTGCGCCTTGGTTGCAACCGCGGCAGCTTTAGGGGCGCCCTCGCCCACGCGGATAACATCCATCAAATCGATACCACCCATGCTCTCGACAAGGTCCGCCAGGTCTTTTGCGGCCTTGGGACGGCCACAGTTCCACGCGCCATGCGCTGCATTGGCAAGGCTGCCGGGATTTTGCGCAAGAGCCTGTATCTGTTTGGCCAGTTCCTTGGGCGTGAACTTCTCCTGCCGGATCATCCGCGCCCCGCCTGCCTTCACGATTTCAGCGGTGTTCGCTGCCTGATGGTCGTCTGTCGCTATCGGCAGCGGGATGAGGATCGCCGGGCGACCAACAGCGGTCAGCTCGGCAATGGTCGAAGCGCCCGCCCGCCCGATGAACAGGTGCGTATCCGCCAGCCGCTCGTGCATATCCTCAAAATACGTGCCCAGTTCAGCGGGAATATCGTGATTGGCGTATCGTTCGCGCACCTTGTCGAGGTCTTCGGGACGGCATTGCTGCGTCACCTGAAGCCGGGAGCGCAGCACCGGTGGAAGCATGGCAAGGCCGTCGGGAACCACTTCGGAAAGAACGCTCGCCCCTTGTGAGCCGCCGGTTATGAGGACGCGCAAGAGCCCTTCTTCGGTGAGCACGGGGAAATCTTCGTCGCGCAGCGCGAGCACTTCTTCGCGCACCGGATTGCCGACCAGATGGACCTTGTTGGCATATTTGGGCTTCAATCGCTGAACATCGGGATAGGAAGTAGCGATGGCTTCAACCCCGCCGGCAAGCAGGCGATTGACCCGCCCCAGAACCGCGTTCTGTTCATGCACAACGCTCAGCAGATTGGCAGAGCGCGCCGCGAGCAAGGCCGGAAATGCGGGATAGCCGCCAAAACCGATGATTGCAGTAGGGTCGACTGCATCGAACAGACGAAGCGCCATATTGCGCCCTTCGCGCACCGCCTTGAAACCTGCAAACCACTTCAGCGGGTTCTTGCCAAAGCGCCCGGCGGGCAGAACGTGCGTGGTCAGAAACTCGGGCTTGCCCGGAATATTCGCGCCGCGTTCATCGGTGATCAACGCCACATGATGCCCGCGCGCGTGCAGTTCCTCAGCGAGCGCGAAGGCCGGGATCAAGTGTCCTCCGGTTCCTCCTGCGGCGAGGACAAAATGGCGGCTAGCTCCTGCGGGTGTTGACTGGGTGCTCATAGGAAAGCTTTGGGCCTTGCTCTTTTCCCTGAGCGCCCGAGCAGATCCTTAAGGCCCGGCCGGTCACGCTCGAGGAATGGGTTACGACGGGTAATCGCTAAAAGCAGCCCGCAGGTAAGGCAAATCGCGAGCGTCGATGATCCCCCATAACTTACCAGCGGCAAGGTCATGCCCTTGGACGGGAACAGTTGCAGGTTCACCGCCATATTGATGAATGCCTGTCCACCGAGAAGCGCCGCAAGCCCTGCGCCAGCGAGCAGCGCAAAGAGATTTTCCTCGTTCACCAGCCGCACCAATGCGCGCCCGATGATGGCGACATAGAGAATGAGGATCGCGGCGCATGCAAGAAGACCGAACTCCTCCCCGATGACCGAGAAGATGTAGTCGGTGTGCGCTTCGGGCAGGTTCATCTTGCGCGTGCCGAGCCACAGCCCGCTACCTGTCCAGCCCCCAGCGGTTAGCGTGCGTTCAGCGAGATAAACCTGGTCATAGGCCGTGCCCCCGCCAAGGAAGCTGTCGATGCGATAGCGCGCATTGTCATAGAGAAAATAGGCAGCAGTCATCATAGCCACGCCGCCTGCCACCAGAGCGCCCATGCGCAACAGCGACACGCCCGACAACAGCACGAGCACAAACCAGACCCCTGCAAAAAGGATAGTCGCGCCAAGATTGGGTTGCAGCATCAAGAGCGCTGCGACGAGCACCATGGCAAGCGTCGCATAGCCCAGCACGGGCAAGCTCTCATCGCGCATCCGCCACGAAAGCATCCACGCAAGCAGGATCGCAAAGCCGGGTTTCAAAAATTCGGACGGCTGCAATGACATGCCGACATTGAGCCAGCGTTTCGCCCCGTTCCTTTCAAACCCGAAGATCGGCACCAGCAGAAGCAGGAACAACATTACCACGGCGAGCACAATACCCAGTCTTCGCGCGTCCTCGCGGCTGACGAAGGAGACGCCAAGCATGATCGCCAGGCCCATAAGCTGAAAGGCGATGTGGCGCTGGAAAAAGGCGAAATCGTCGATCCCGTATTGCTTCCCACCCGCAGGAGATGCCGAGGCCACAGCAATCGTGCCGATCACCATCAGGAATAGCACCATGCCAAGCAGCCATTTGTCGATTTCTCGCCACCAAATAAGAACGCGGTCACCAAAGCCGCGGCGCACCGCTACAGGAGCATGAAAGCGCGCATCGCCCCGCACGGAATTCAGACCCGGAGGCCGTCCTGAAATGCTCATGCGATATCCCCCTTGATGTAATCGTCGTCGGTGTTGGGGCACGCGGCAGGTTCGCAGTCGCCTGCTTCCGCGATCACGCCCACCAGCTTGCGGAAATGGTCACCCCGGTTTTCGTAGTCGCGAAACTGGTCGAAACTCGCGCAGGCCGGTGAGAACAGGATCACATCACCCGGCTGTGCCGCCTCGCGCGCGCGGCGCACCGCTTCGCACACCAGTTCGCAATCGTGGACCTGTGCAACTTTACCCCGCAGCAATTCGCCAAAGCGTGGGCCGGCCTCACCAATCGTGTAAGCCGCCGCGACATTCGAGAGTTGCGCCTCGCATTCGCCAAGGCCGTCTTCTTTGGCGAGCCCGCCCACGATCCAGTGGACACGCGGTGCGGCATAGCGGATCTGCATCTGGGGCGGATAGGCGGCGAGCGCCGGAGCGGTTGAGGCGGTGTTGGTCGCCTTGCTGTCATTGATAAAGACGACGCCATGCTCCTCGCACACCAGTTCCATCCGGTGCGGCAGGCTGCGAAAACGCGGGAGCGCGTGTTGCCATTGGGCGCTGGTCACCCCGAGTTCTTCGACGATAGCGACAGCAACCGCGACATTTTCAAGATTGTGCGGGCCTTGCAGCGATGGCCATTGAGACTGGAGAGCTTTCAATGCTTCCCAATCGACTGCAAGCGCGCGGCCCTGTTTGCGGCCCTGATCGCGGCTGGCGACTTGGCGTTCGTAGATTGCGCGCGCGGGCTCTTCGAGCGAACCGAAAACGGCGAGGTGTTCAGCCGATTGCATCGCGAACAACCGCTCTTTCGACGCGGCATAGGCGGCAAAGCCATCATAGCGGTCAAGGTGATCGGGCGTGATATTGGTAAGCGCCGCCGCCTCGCAATCGAGGCTTGCGGTGAGGTCAATCTGATAGCTTGAAAGCTCAAGCACATAGACGCCCCTATTATCTTTGAGGGCAGCCGCTTCATTGGGGTGAAGCGGCTCTTGCGCCATGATCGGTTCGCCAATGTTGCCGCCGAGCACTGAGGGAAGCCCCGCCATCGTCAGGATATGGTGGATGAGCGCCACTGTGGTCGATTTGCCATTCGTGCCCGTCACGCCAACAACGCGATGGGGAGGAAGGTCGGGCCGGGCAAGTGCGAACAGTTCGATATCGCCGATGATCGGCACGCCGAATTTGGCCGCGTGCTGCGTGATCGGATGGGTGTTGAGCGGCACTCCGGGCGAAACCACGAGGCCATCGAAGCCGGTCAAATCCATTTGAAGCGGATCGGCAATGTCGCAGCGCCCCTCGAACGGTGCGCGGGCCACGTCCTGGCGATCCCAAACAGTGACTTTCGCGCCGCTTTCCAACAGGGCTTCAGCCGCAGCCGCGCCCGAGCGCGCGAGGCCGAGCACGCTGTAGGATTTGTTGGAAAAGGCGTTTTTCGAAATGATCACTTACGCAGGTGTTTCATCAACTAAAGGGTTGCAGGGTTATCTCAATTTGAGGGTCGAAAGTCCGATCAGAGCAAGCACGATGGCGATGATCCAGAAACGGATCACGACCTTGCTTTCTGACCAGCCGAGTTGCTCGAAATGGTGGTGGATCGGCGCCATGCGGAATACCCGCTTACCCGTGCGCTTGAACCAGAAGACTTGAACGATGACTGAAACCGCCTCGAGGACGAAGAGACCGCCGACGATGGCGAGCACGACTTCGTGGTGGGATGCGACCGCAATCGCGCCCAAAGCGCCGCCAAGCGCGAGGCTTCCCGTGTCGCCCATGAATACCGCTGCAGGCGGCGCGTTGAACCACAGGAAGGCGAGACCCCCGCCCATAATCGCTGCACAAAAGACGACCAGTTCCCCGGCCCCTGCGACATGGGGGATACCGAGATATTCCGAGAAGTCGGGACGCCCGACGAGATAGGCGATGATGGCAAAGGTGCCGCTTGCGATGATGACAGGCATGATGGCAAGCCCATCGAGGCCGT
The DNA here is from genome assembly GCF_023015615.1 of Qipengyuania sp. S6317L1. Classification (GTDB taxonomy): domain Bacteria; phylum Pseudomonadota; class Alphaproteobacteria; order Sphingomonadales; family Sphingomonadaceae; genus Erythrobacter. Next base: position 146,362 of record NZ_JALKAJ010000004.1, read on the forward strand.
CGGTAAGGTTCACAGCGTTCCCTGCGCCCACCATCACGAAAGCAGCAAAAACGTAATAGAACGGCCCCAGCGGGATCTCGACGAAGGAGAAGAAGGGGATGTAGAGATTGGTGTTGATCTGACCGACGATAATGTAGCTCGCAAGGCCCGCAACGGCGAATTCCAGCAAAAGCCGGACACGCCCGGAAAGGCCTGCGTGGCTGTTCTTGGTGACCTTGTCGTAATCATCGATGAAGCCAATGATCCCAAAGCCCAAAGTGACCGCAAGACATGCCCACACGAAGGGGTTGGTCAAATCCATCCAGATCAGGAGCGATACCACCAGGCTCACGAGAATCAGCAAACCACCCATTGTCGGTGTACCGCGCTTGGCAAGGTGGCTTTGCGGCCCGTCTTCGCGAATTGGCTGCCCCTTACCTTGGCGCACACGCAGCATGTTGATCATGCGAGGTCCGATAATCAGGCCAAGGAAGAGCGCCGTCATCAACGCCGCGCCAAAGCGAAACGTTTGATAACGCACCAAATTGAGTGCGCCCTCAAATCCCAAAATGTCTGCGATCCAATAGAGCATCCAGATCCCTCTTGCGGCCCCTAACCGGGCGACCTCGTATAGTGTGAGACAAGCCTGCCGAGCCCAACGGAGTTGGAGCCTTTGACCAGCACAGTGTCGCCATGCGTCAGGCCAAATGCTTCCAGCGCCTCAATCGCTTCGGCGGGGGTGTCGCATTGGTCGAAAGTGGGCTTGAAGCCAAGCGAATTTGCAGCAGAGCGGGCGAGTTCTCCAGCGAGCGCCCGCATCTCCTCACCTACGAGGATCGCATGGTCGATACCCTCTTGGGCCAGCGGCTGCGCCAGTTGGCGATGGAAATCGGGCCCGAAATCACCCAACTCCTTCATCGAACCAAGCACTGCGACGCGCCTGAGCGCAGGGGTCGCGCCAAGCGCCTTCAAGGTCGCGCGCATCGAAGCGGGATTGGCGTTGTAGCTTTCATCAATGAGCAGAGCCGTGCCTCCGGGGACATCGATGTTGTGTCTTGCGCCGCGCCCCTTGAGCCCGCCCATCTCGGCGAGGGCCAAGCCTGCTGCGCCAAGATCACCGCCCGCCGCGCGCACCGCTGCGATCACGCCTAGTGAGTTGGCGATCCAGTGTTCGCCGGGTTCTGCGACGGTGAAGCACACCCTTGCGCTACCCTCACCTGAGCCAAGCTGCGCTGTGACCATTGAGCCGCCATTGTCGCTTGGTATTGCGTCGAGCAGTCGTACATCGGCATCTTCGCGGCGACCGAAGGTTACAATCTTAACGCCCATGGCTTGCGCGTTGGCAATCATGCGCGGGGCTAGATCACTGTCCGCCGGAATGATTGCCGTGCCACCGGGCATCAGCCCTGTAAAAATCTGGCTCTTTTCATCGGCAATGGCTTCCAACGAACCCAAATTCTCGATGTGAGCGGGCGCAATCGTGGTGATTAGCGCGACGTGCGGCCGCACATGAGCCGACAGAGGCGCGATTTCGCCCTCATGGTTCATGCCCATCTCGAACACGCCATACTTTGCACGTGCAGGCAGCCGGGCGAGGCTCAAAGGCACGCCGACATGATTGTTGTAGCTGCGCACTGAACGGTGCGCCGCGCCGCGGCTGGAACGGTCAAGCGAGGCAAAGATAGCCTCTTTAACACCGGTTTTGCCAACCGACCCCGTCACACCGATACGCACGGCATTGCCGCGATCACGCGCAGCGCGGGCCAGCGCGTGTAGCGCGTTGGTGGTGTCTTCAACGAGCACATGCGGGAAATCCACCGGCCGATCGACAATCGCCGCGACAGCGCCTTTAGCAAAGGCTGCGGGCAAGAATTTGTGCCCGTCCATAGCCTCGCCCTTGAGCGCCACGAACACATCGCCCGGGCGACAATCGCGGCTGTCCATTTCGATGCCCGACGCCTGGAACTGGTGCGTGGCTTTGCCGCCTGTCGCCGCCTCGATTGCGGCTGCGTCCCAAAGCGCAAGTGGCAGAGCATCGCGCGGTTCAGCGGGCCATTGGCGTAAAAGTGCATGGGGTGTGCTCATTGGGCAACCTCGTGCGCCGCGCACTCGCGCGCCACTTCCACGTCGTCAAACGGCAGTATCTGCATTTTGTCTCCAGACCCGATTATCTGTCCTTGCTCATGACCTTTTCCGGCGATGAGAATGATGTCGTTTGCCCCTGCTTCGCGGATGGCGGCGAGGATGGCTTCGCGCCGACCTGCTACCTCACGCACATGGGCCTGTTGGCCAGCGCCCTCAAGCACCGCGCGGCGGATATCCGCAGGCTCTTCGCCGCGTGGGTTGTCATCAGTGACAATCACCACATCGGCAGATTTTGCCGCCACCTCGCCCATAGGGCCGCGCTTGCCCGTATCCCGGTCCCCACCAGCGCCGAATACCACGATCAGGCGCCCGTCTGCCCCCACATGAGGGCGCAAAGCCGCAATGGCTGCTTCAAGTGCGTCGGGCGTATGCGCGTAGTCGATGTAAGCTGGCGCACCGGTTGCGGTGATGCACGCGCGCTCCAAGCGGCCGCGCACCGGTTGAAGGCGTGATACCGCGTCAAAAACCTGCGAAACCTTCGCCCCGCTCACGATGGCGAGGCCGGCCGAAACAAGCGCATTGGCGACCTGATACGCGCCGATCAGCGGGAGTTTGAATGTGCGGACTTCGCCACTGTGCTCGACCTTGAGAACTTGGCCAAGCTGGGTCGCCTCGCGCGATAGAAGGCGGGTGTGCTCGCCCTTATCGCCTACCGTAAAGACTTTCAGACCACGTTTTTTCGCGATCTGCGTTGCGTTTTGGGTCCACTCGCTGTCGTCCGCACCGTGCCAGATTACCGCATGGCCGTCCTCTTCGACGACTTCGGTGAAAAGCCGCATCTTGGCGGCAAAATACTCTTCCATCGTGCCGTGATAGTCGAGATGATCGCGGCTGAGATTGGTGAAGGCCCCTGCTTTTACGCGCAATCCTTCATTACGAAACTGCCAGAGGCCATGGCTGGATGCTTCGTAAGCGACATGCGTCACGCCTTCGCGTGCGAGGCCGCTCATATTGCTCAGAAAAGTGACGATATCGGGCGTGGTGAGCCCGGTGGAGACGCTGCCATCGGGCGTCGTCACGCCAAGCGTTCCGATGCTTGCCGCGCGCTCGCCGCACATGCGCCAGATCTGGCGCGTCATTTCCGAGACGCTGGTCTTCCCGTTGGTGCCGGTGACCGCGACCACCGTTTCAGGGATAGGCGTGAAGAATGTCGCGGCGGCGTGGGCGAAGGTTTGGCGCGGCTCATCGCTGACAATATGAATTGCGCCTTCCACCGCTGCTTCGCCCGATGCGATCACCGCGATGGCACCCGCCTCGATTGCAGCAGGGATAAAGTCCTCGGCATTGAACTTCGCGCCGCGAAACGCGCCGAACACAGTGCCAGGAGCCACTTTGCGATGGTCAATTGCAAAACCAGTGACGGCGGCATCTTCGATGCCGCCAGTCTCGCGTCCCAATTGTTCCAGGAGTTGCTTGAGCTTCACCGGCGGCCCTCCACCAGATAGCGCAGGTCTGAAATATCGACGTCGCGGTTGGCATCGGGTCTGACGCCCAGCATCGGGCCGATCCGCGGCACCAGCTCCTTGACGATAGGGGCTGCGTTAAACGCAGCGGTACGCTGTGCACTCGCAGCCATTGTGCCGCGTGGTTCATCAAGAAGCGTCACCACCACAAAGCGCGGGCGGTCCATCGGAAAAGCGGCCGCGAAGGTCGTGATGAGCGACGTCTGGCGATAGCCTCCGCGCCCTGCTTTTTCCGCAGATCCTGTCTTCCCGCCTACTCGGTAACCCGGTGCATCGGCACTGCGGCCTGTCCCGTAGAGCGCGATCATCCGCAAAAGCTGACGCATACGCGATGACGTGGAGGCCTTGAACACACGCTTACCCTTGGGGGCAGCGCCCGGCTCAATCTTGCGCAAGGTGGCAGGGCGCCAGATTCCGCCATTGACCATCGCAGCATAGGCGTTGGCAAGGTGCAACGGCGTCACCGCGATCCCGTGGCCATAACTCACCGTCATATTGGTGATGCGTGACCATTTGCCATTCGGCAATTCCTCGGGCCAAAGCGGCATGGAACGCTCTTGCAGATCAATTGTCGGGCGCCCGTCCATCTGGAGGTCCTTCATAACCTGCCGCAACTTTTCTTCGCCCAACTCATCCGCAACCCGCGCCGTCACGGTATTTGACGAGACCACGAGGCTTTTCGGCACATTGAGCGACGTGCCATACGGCTTCAGATCACGGATCTTGCGCCCGGCAATCTCGACATCAGTGGCATTCCACTGCTTGCCCATATTGCGCACAACGCCAGCATCAATGGCAGCAGCGACGGTGATTGGCTTGAAGGTGGAGCCGAGTTCATAAACGCGGTTGCTCACACGGTTCGCAATATTGGCCGAGGCGTGGGCATCGGAAAGATTGGGGTCAAACGCTGGCAACGATGCCATCGCCAGGACTTCGCCCGTATCAACGTCAAGCACGATGCCCGCTGCGCCCTTCGCATCGGTTGCGAGCATGCCCTTGCCAAGCTCATCCTCGAGCGCGCCCTGAACGCGCAGGTCAATCGAAAGCGGGACCGGCTCACCGCGTAGTTCGCGGCTGGCAAGCTGTTCGTCGAGGACCTGCTCCATGCCGAAGGCGCCCTCGTTTCGACCTTCTTCGTTTTCGCGAACATAGCCGAGCACGTGCGCCCCCAGCGCGCCTTGCGGATAGTGGCGGTCAAATTCGCGCGGCACTTCCAAGGCGATTTCGCCAAGCCCAAGCACCTTGTTGGCATCTTCTGGCAGGATGCGGCGAAGGAGATATCCGCCGCGCTCTGATTTGAGAATGCGCATGGTGCGAGCAGCATCCATGTCAGGGAAGATCGTCTTCAATTGCGCAGTGACCGATGCAGGGTCCTGCACCAGCGGCGCTCCATCATCGCCCATTGCCTTGGGATTGAACCAGAGCGCGTAGGCAGGAAAATTGCGCGCGAGCGGCGTGCCGTTGCGGTCGGTGATTTCACCGCGCGGAGGCAAAAGCGCTTCGCTCAGGCTCGGCTGGCTGGGGGCGGACCCGACAAATCCGAGATAGCCAACCCGCACGAGCGCGATCACCGCGACAAGCGCAAAGCAGCCCAGCAAAAGGAGGAGGCGCGAACGGGCGGTAACCAGATATTCTGCGCGTTGACGAGCCGACTGAACGCGGCCCGCAGGCTTTGCAGTTTGCGGCTCGACGAGCGGCTGCGTTTCAACGCCTGTTCCCGTGAGGCTGCCGAGCCCTCCTTGAAGGGCCAGCGTGTTCATTGTCCAGCCCCGGCAAATGCGACGGCCGGCGCGGACGAAGCGGAGCCTTCGGGATTTTGCGCGTTGGCAGGCCGAATGGGCGATGCGTCGGTCAGGAACTCACCAAAGGCATCGGCAAACAAGGCGCCTGCATCCTCGCTCGCTCCAACTGAGGCCAGCGTGACCGGCGCGCCGGTGATGGGCGAGACCATATCGTTGGCACTCATATCTGCCGCCGACAATTCGGCGCGTGCGACGCGAATGGGGCTTGGCGCGTTGGGCCCTTCTGACTGGCCGAGCGAGGCAAGCTGGCGATTGCTATCGAGGTACTGGTCAGCGCGCGGCGCTTTATAGCCGAGCTCAATCGTATTCCATTCCGCCAACTGGCGTTGGCTCGCGCGTGTCTGGAACTCGGTCTCAAGCATCAGAACCTGCCGCTCGAGCGAGACGATCTCGCGCTCTGCAAGCAGCACTTCGCTCTTCACGGTCTGAACCTGGAAGCTCAGGATCGCGAACAGCGCAACACACGCGAGAAGCACCGCCACCCAGCCGATCTGGCGAACTCGTGAACCATTAGGGATCATAGGGCTGCTCCTTCGTGTGAGGGGGCTGAGGTGCGGATGGCGTGTCGGAGTGTGGAGGAGCGGGCGCGGGGGTTGCGCTCTATCTCGGCTGCGCTGGGGCGGATGGCTTTGGACACCCCTGCGAAAGTAGGCGGGGGTCCGGGGATTTCGCCGGGGAGATGGCGCGAGACGGCCTTGCCTGCGCCGCTCGCCTCCTTGAAGAAACGTTTGACCACGCGATCCTCAAGGCTGTGAAAGCTCACCACCGCGAGCACTCCACCCTCTTTAAGAAGCATTTCGGCGGCTTTGAGCCCCGCGCGAAGCTCGCCAAGTTCATCGTTCACATGAATGCGCACCGCCTGGAAGGAGCGGGTGGCGGGATCTTTCTTGTCGTGCGGCTTGTGGCCCAGAGCGCGGCGCACCACGCGGGCAAAATCGCCTGTCGTCTCAAGCGGACGCGCCGCCACGATCGCGCGCGCGACCCGGCGCGACTGGCGCTCTTCGCCGTAATGGTAAAGCACATCGGCAATCGCGCCTTCGTCGGCGGTGTTCAGGAAGTCGGCAGCGCTTTCGCCGGTCTGGCTCATGCGCATGTCGAGCGGGCCGTCCGACTGGAATGAGAAGCCACGCCCCTCCTGATCGAGTTGCATCGAGGAAACGCCGATATCCATGACGACCGCGTCCACTTGCGGCACACCGATACGCTCCATCTCCTCACGCATTTGTGAAAAGCGTTGCTGATGCAGCGAAAGCTCGCCCGCAAATTCGGCCACCATCGCCTGTCCGTCACGGATGGCGTTGGGATCGCGATCAAAGCCGAAGACGCGCGCTCCCTTTTTCAGGAGCGCCCGCGAATAGCCGCCCGCACCGAAGGTTGCGTCGATGATGGTCATGCCAGGCACAGGGTTCAGACCGGCGACCACCTCATCAAGGAGGACGGGGATATGCGGCGCGTTCATTTCTTGGACGCCTTCGCTTCAGCCTTAGCCATCTGCGATTTGCACGAGGCCTTGGCTGCGCGGAAATCATTGCCCATCTGCTCGAGCTCTTCCGGCTTCCACACCATGAAAAACTTACCGCTTCCGTGGAAATAGAGGCCATCGCCCGCCAGATCGAGATCGCGGAAGGTTTCGGGCATCACAAAGCGGCCACTGTCGTCAAAAGGCACCTGCTCGAAACCATAAAGCTGGGCTGCGCGCGCGTCGGGATCAAAATCCTCGCCACGGCGGATTGCGCGCTCTTCCTCTTTCTCGATCTGATCGTCGAAACCGTCAGTGTGAGAAAGGCCAAATCCGATGAGACAGTTGTAGCGGTCGTGGACGGCAAGACACAGGGTCTTCGATCCGCCCGAGCTTTCTTTCACGACCTTGCGGAAAGCAGGCGGCAGGACATAGCGGCCCTTATCGCCCGAAAGCGAATAGGCTTGACCATTATATCTGTGTGCCCCTGACACGCCCAATACCCACTCCATAAAACGTGAAGAGGACCACCCAGCCTCCTTCACGCATCCCGTCACGCCTGCTGTCACGCAGCGCCACACAAACGAGCCAATCAGTCACGACTTGTCCGTCACCACCCTCGCAGCCAAGCGGGGGCAGCGTGTCGACTGAGATCAGCGACACGGGACAATTCGGCTTGTTTGATGGAACCTAGACATATCGGGGATGCCCCGAAGTTTCTAGGGTTTTGTAGGGATTTCACGGGATTATATGGTAAACTACTGTTTAATAGCTATTTTTATCGCTCCAAAACCGTTCAATATCAAACCCAAGTAGGGGTGTTTCCCGTGGTTTCCCCGGAAAAAGGCGGGAGATTCGGCGCGACTCCCGCCAATTCCCCAATGGATTCCCGATGGGAGGGTCAACCAGCGCCGCATTTCCCGTAATATCCCCACAAAGCGGATCGAGCCAGCCAGCTTGTAAAATTTCAGAAGGTTCAAGAGGCTAGCGACACTGCTTGGCCCGCTTTCGAAGGTGCCGCGAAGGTCCGGCTTAAGGGTTGGGTGTGTTCTCAGGCGCGGATGCCCCTGCCCCATCCATCGCACTATCCGGCAAATCTTCAACCACGCTGGCCCCTTGCGCCTCATCCGGAGCTTCGACCGGCAGGGGAACGATCCCTGCATCGGCCAACGGGTCGCGCTGTGTGGCGGCCTCGGTCGGCTCGGTAGTAGGCGCGGCTTGGGGAACGGAGCTTTCCTGCGTCAGATCGGCCTGATTGCCGATGATCGTCGCAAGCCCAATGAGCAACACCATCGAGCCAAGCCCGAACAGACCGATTTGCAGGCGCTGGTTGCTTTCGGCCTTGGTTCCGCCAGCAAGCGGCTGCCCGATGCGCAGCGCACTTCTGCCCACGGCACGAGATGCCTCATCGACCTTTTTCTGAAATCGTCCGCTAGCCATGAGGCAAGAGTAGCGTGCGGGCCACCGTGTGTCGATTGCCCTTATGAGCGATCAGACGCGACCATGGCACACACGGACCAATCTTTTCTTCAGGCCGCAGTGGATTGTTCAAGCCAATCAAACACCGGCAAGCCTTTTTGCTTGAGCCAATCTGCGTTGTAGAGCGTCGAAAGATAGCGAAAGCCCGTGTCGCACAAGATGGTGGCCACCTGCGGATTTGCCTGCCCCTCGGCCACCAATTGCTTGCCCAGCGCTATGGCGCCCGCAACATTGATGCCCGACGAAAGCCCGAGGCACAGCCCCTCTTCGCGAAGGAGTTGCTCGACCCACTTCAGCCCCTCTTCGTCAGAGATGCGAAACTGCGTGTCGATCGGCGCGCCTTCAAGGTTGGCGGTGATCCGCCCTTGCCCGATCCCCTCGGCAACGCTTGACCCTTCCGACTTGAGCTCTCCCGTCGCGAAATAGCTGTAAAGCGCCGCGCCATGCGGATCGGTCAGCGCGATGCGGATGTCCGGATTTCTTTCTTTCAGCCCCATGCCGACGCCCGCAATCGTCCCGCCTGTGCCCGCTGCGCAGGTGAAGCCCGTGATTGCGCCGCCCGTCTGCTCCCACAGCTCAGGCGCAGTGCCTTCGATATGGGCGCGGCGGTTGGCGACATTATCGAACTGCCCCGCCCAGATCGCGCCGTCAGTTTCTTCTGCCATGCGGCGCGATACGTGCTGGAAATGGTTCGGGTCAGCGTACTTGGTCGGTGGGACAAGGACAAGTTGCGCGCCCAAGGCCCGCAGCGTGTCCATTTTTTCCTTCGACTGATTATCCGGCATGACGATAACCGTCTTGTAGCCCAGCGCATTGGCAACAAGCGCAATGCCGATCCCAGTATTGCCAGCCGTCCCTTCGATCACCGTGCCGCCGGGTTTCAAATCTCCGCGCGCCTCGGCATCGCGGATCATGAAAAGCGCGGCGCGATCTTTGACCGATGAGCCAGGGTTGGCAAATTCGCACTTGCCCCAAATATCGCAGCCCGCCTCCTTGCTGGCGCCTTCAAGGCGAACGAGAGGCGTGTTGCCAATCAGGGCGAGCGTGTCGCCGAAAGGTTTGGTTATGTTCATGGCGCCTGAAATAGTCGCTTGGCCCCTCGGCCTCAACCAACCTTAATCTTCAGGCGCAATAGTAACTTTAAGCCCGTCAAGCTCGCCGGTGACCGGGATCTGACACGAAAGACGCGAATTTTCCTTCCGGTGATCCGAGCTTTCCAGAAGGTCGTCTTCGTCTTCACTCATCTCGGGCAGGTCGCCGCCTTCGATATAGCAGTGGCAGGTCGCACACGAACAACAACCACCGCACAGCGCCAGAAGTTCATCAAAACCGTTGTCACGCACCGCTTCCATTACGGTGATGCCTTCGTCGACAGTGATTTCGCTGGTTTCGCCGTCGCGGCTGGTGACGATAAGCTTGGGCATGGGCTGGTTGTCCTCGTTATGACTTTGAGCGCAAGAGAGCACTCTTGGGTTTTGCGCGCAATCAGCTAGGTGTTTCGGCCAAGGTTGGCAAGACGGAGGTGGCCTCGCGTGGGTTTAACGGCGGAAATTTTGCAGATGGATCTGGATGCCGTGGCGCAGCGTGACGCGCGCGTTGGCGAAGAATTGGCACGCATCGGCTATCCCGAACCACGTATCCGCGACCGCGGCTATAAAACCATGCTGCGCACCATCGTTGGCCAGCAAGTGTCCGTCGCGGCAGCGGCATCGATGTGGAGCAAGCTTGAGGCGGAACTCGGAGACGACTTCACCACCTCCTGTTTGTTGAAGCGCGATTTCGATACCCTGCGCGCCTGCGGATTGTCGCGCCAGAAACAGGGATATGCGCGCAGCCTTTGCGAGTTGGTCGAAGCGGGCGAAGTGGACTTCGACGCACTTCCGGAAGGCGATGAAGAGGCGATTGCCGAGCTTACTCAGATCAAAGGGATCGGGCGCTGGTCGGCAGAGATCTATCTGATGTTCGCAGAAGGGCGGCGTGATATCTGGCCTGCGGGCGATCTGGCCGTGCAAGAGGGCGTGAAGCGGCTTTTGGACCTCAACGAGCGGCCCAAGGAAAAGGAATGCCGGGAGTTAGGCGACCAATGGTCTCCTCAACGTTCGAGCCTCGCGCTCTTTACATGGCACTATTATGCCAACCCGGCGCTTTGATCTTGGATGCAGTTATGAACGTGAAATACAAAACCGTCCTCACCGCGGCGGCGGCACTCGCCCTTATAGGCGCGGCACCACCACCCTCGTACGATCCTTCACCTGGGCCGGACACACCGTCCGTTCCTGAGCTTTCCTTCTTCGAGCGCGCAGAACTGCCTCAAGCCGAGATGCTGAATGAGGACGAGTATGGCGAGAAGCTTATTGATAGTTATCCGATGGAAACCATTCATCTGGACGTTGAGTGTGAGATCACAATCAGCGTGCTGGTCACGCCCGAAGGCCGCGCAACGGCGTGCCAGATAAGGCGCTCCAGCGGCAATTTTGTGCTGGATCAATGGGCCTGTCGCGGCGCCGAACGCTATGCCCGGTTTGCTCATGCTCAAGACAAACGCGGTAAGCCGGTATGGCGCCAATGGACCGACAAAGTCGCTGTCTCGACAAGCAGCGCAGACGCTGCTCCGGTCAAAGAAGACAATTGACGCCGACAAACCGCGTTCGCGCCCCGATCAATCACCCTTGCGGCCTGCTGTCACAAGTGTAGTAATAGCACAATACACCTATTGCCTATGCGCTTGAAACAGAGAGGAGTGCCAACCATGTCTGCATTCACAAACAACGCCTCAAAAGCCTTAGGGCTGCTCGCCACAACGGCGGCGGCTGCCCTGCTCACTATTCCGGCGCTTGCAACCGCCGATAATCACGCCTCACACGGAGCCCACATGACGACAACCGCTGAAGCTTTTCCTCTGATCCCGCGCGATGCCCTGTTTGGCAATCCAACCCGCGCCGGCGGCCAGATCAGCCCCGATGGCTCGATGCTCAGCTGGCTTGCTCCCAAAGATGGCGTGCTGAACGTTTGGGTGGCGCCACGTGACAATCCGGACGCGGGCAAGGTCATCACAAGTTCAACCGACCGCCCGATCCGCCAGTATTTCTGGGCGCCCGACGGCAAAAGCATCATGTACGTGCAGGACAAGGGCGGGGACGAGAATTTCCTGCTCTACCAAATCGATCTGGACACCCTCGAAGAGAAGACCCTCACCCCGTTTGAAAACACCCGTATTCAGGTCGTAGGCACATCTGAAACGATCAAGGACAAGGTCCTCGTCGGCGTCAACAACCGCAACCCTCAATTCCATGATGTCCATTTGCTCGATTTCACTACGGGCGAACTGACACTGGTTTATGAAAACAACGGCTATGCGGGCTTCATGGCCGATGACACGCTGACGCTGCGAATGGCGATGCGCCAGAATGCGGAAGGCGGCACCGACTATTTCAGCATTACAGACAATGTGGTCGCCGATGAGCCGTTCGAGACGACGGCAATGGAAGATTCGCTGACCACCAATCCGGCCGGCTACACGACCGATGGCTCGATCCTTTACTGGCTCGACAGTCGTGGCCGCAACACCGCCGCGCTTTATGCCCAAGATACCGCGACCGGTGAAAAAACCCTGATTGCCCAAGACGACAAAGCCGACCTTGGCGGCACAATCCGCGATCCCAAGACCGGCGTGGTTGAGGCTTATTCGGTGAACTATCTGCGCAATGAATGGACCGCGCTTGACGAAGAATTGGGTGCATCGCTCGAATGGCTCGATGAAAAGCTCGAAGGCGACTTTGGCATCTCCAGCCGCACCGATGATGATCGCACCTGGATCGTGTGGAACGATCCCATGACCGCATCGACCGCGACATACATCTATGACCGCGATGCTGAGACGCTCACCCCGTTCTACACCACAAGGCCAGAGCTTGAAGGGATGCCCTTGCAACCGATGCACCCGGTTGAAATCACCAGCCGCGACGGGCTCACCCTGCCTTCTTACCTGACGCTCCCGGCAGGTTCGGACAGCGATAACGATGGACGGCCCGATGAAGCTGTGCCGATGGTCCTCCTCGTTCATGGCGGCCCTTGGGCGCGCGATACTTACGGGTTCAACCCCTACCACCAAATGCTCGCCAACCGCGGCTATGCGGTGCTGTCTGTGAACTTCCGCGGTTCAACCGGCTTTGGCAAAGACTTCCTCAACGCAGGCAATCTTGAGTGGGGTCTGAAGATGCACGATGACCTGATCGACGCGGTTGATTGGGCCATCGGCGAAGGTATCGCGCTTGAAGACAAGACGGCGATCATGGGCGGTTCATATGGCGGCTATGCGACGCTGGCTGGCCTGACCTTTACGCCCGACAAATTTGCATGCGGTGTCGATATTGTTGGCCCGTCGAACCTCGAAACGCTGCTTGAAACCATCCCTCCTTACTGGGCGCCGGTGGTCAAATTGTTCCACTCCCGTATGGGCGACCCGAACACCGAAGAGGGTCTCGCGCTGCTCAAGGCGGCAAGCCCGCTGTACAAAGCCGACAGCATCATCAAGCCGCTGCTCATCGCACAGGGTGCAAACGATCCGCGCGTTAAGCAAGCCGAAAGCGACCAGATCGTCGGAGCGATGAAAGAGGCGGGAATTCCTGTCACCTATGTTCTTTACCCCGATGAAGGCCACGGCTTTGCCAAGCCTACAAATTCGATTTCATTTGTCGGCATTACCGAGAATTTCCTCTCCGAATGTATCGGCGGACGCTCTGAGGAACTGGGCGATGTGCTCGCCCCATCGACCGCCGAAATCGTCGAAGGCGCAAGCCACGTAAACGGCCTTGAAGAGGCAATTGGCGAGTAAGCTTGCGCCGCAAAGAACCTCACCCATCAACAATGGGCTGACAAACCAATCGCCCGGGGCTACGTCTCGGGCGATTTTCGTTGGGAGAGAGAAACACAATGACTTCGGGATCAACAGCGGGATCAGCAGCGGGATCAACAGCGGGATCACACCAGCGCCGCCACATCTTCATTACCGGCGGCGCATCCGGGATTGGCCGCGCCGTGGCGCAATATTTCGGTGATCGCGGATGGTTCGTCAGCATCGCCGACGTAAACGATCAGGGTATGGAAGACACGCTCGGTCTGATCGAAGGGGGCTTTAAATACAGCCACAAGCTCGACGTGCGCGACCGCGATGCGTGGGACGTCGCCCTCCAATCCGCTGCGACCGCTGCCGGGGGCCGGATTGACGTCATGTTCAACAATGCCGGAATTGGCACCGGCGGCGCTCTGGCTGATCTTGAGAAGGAAGAGATTGACGCCTGCCTCGACATCAATTTGCGCGGCGTACTCTACGGGGCACAGGCTGCCTATCCCTATCTGAAAGCGTCTGCCCCCGGCTCTGCTCTCGTCAATACGGCGAGCGCTGCTGGCATCACCGGTGGCTCTGGGATGAGCGTTTATTCCGCGACCAAATTCGCCGTGCGCAGCATTGCGGAAAGTCTGGACGCAGAATGGGCCGCTGACGGGATCAAGGTTTCCTCAATCTGCCCCAGCTTTATCGAAACACCGCTTTTGGATGGCACCGGTCACAGGGGTGAGAACGAGCAAATCCGTGCCCGCGTGGTTGAAGCGGGTCTTGAGATTACGCCCGTTGCCGAAGTCGCAAAGACCGTGTGGGACGCGGTGCACGGCGATGAGGTGCATTATCTGGTCGGCAAGACCGCCAAGCGGATCAATTTCGTCAAGCGCTGGATGCCTGGTCTGGTGCGCAAGCAACAGCGCAAGGCTGGCGGCCTGATGGGTCGGAATTAAGGCGCGATTTCAGAACAAAACCGCTTGGAGCCGCCTGAAGCTCTTAAATAAGCGCATCAATGGCTCGAGCCATTTTAACATCGCGGATGGAAAGTCCACCGCCGTTCGTGCCCGCATCGTGGGTGGTCAGCGTAATTTCGACCTTGGCATAGACGTTGAACCATTCGGGATGATGGTCGTGGCCGTCGGCAAGCAGCGCCACGCGGCTCATGAAACCCCACGCCTCGCTGAAGTCGGCATGCTGGAAAGTGCGCGTGATCGCTTTGCCCTCGCGCGCCAACTCCCATTCCGGATGGTCGGCCAAAAGCTGTTTGGTTTCTTCTTCGGTGAGTTCGGGGACTTGCGCCATGGTGAGGAGACCCTTTTGTGATAAGCGGTAGGTAGTAGTGCGCGTGATCGTGTCACGGAAGTTGTGAGTGGCAACGCTTTTGCCTAACGAGTGTTCCGATGCAAGCGCAACAACCCTCGTCCACGGCCCGTTCCTTGGCAGCCTCCTCGCTAGCCTGCCGCCGCGGCGACAGGCTCCTGTTCCGCAAGCTGAGTTTCACTGTCAAAGCGGGCGAGGCACTGCATATCACTGGCGCGAATGGGACCGGAAAGACGACCTTGATGCGCACGCTGGCTGGCCTGACGACGCCCTACGCAGGCGAGGTTCAGCGGGAGGGCGAGCTAGGCCTTCTGGATGAGCGCCCTGCCCTCGACCTCGACCAACCGCTTGGCAAGGCGCTCGGATTCTGGGCGAGGATTGACGCTTGTGCTGACCCGTCTGGGGCATTCAGTGCACTAGGTCTGCGAGGGCTCCTGGAAGTGCCTGTGCGCTATCTCTCAACCGGGCAGAGAAAGCGCGCTGGCCTTGCTGCCCTGCTCTCCCGCAACGTGCCCATCTGGCTTTTGGATGAGCCGTTGTCGGGCCTCGATGTGGCAGCGATCGAAACGGTGACGCGGTTGATTGAATTGCACGTGCAGGAGGGCGGCATTGCCCTCATCGCCTCGCACCAGCGGCTCGATATCGAAGGCTTGCAGACTTTGGAACTGGGCGACTTCGCCCCTGCGGCTCAAGAGGAAGAGGCGTTTTGATCACCGCACTCCTGAAGCGCGACTTGGCGAAATTCTTTCCCTTCGCAGGCGGAGGAGCGAGCCTGCCTGTCATGTTCTTTATCGCGGTCGCCATGCTCTACCCATTCGCGGTGGGGCCGGACGTCAATATCCTGTCGCGCACCGGCGGCGGTGTTGTGTGGATTGCGGCGCTGCTCGCCGCGATCTTGCCGCTGGAGAAACTCGTCGCGCAGGACATTGAGCTTGGCTTCTTCGACCAACTGCGCCTTCGCGGGCTGACCGAAGAGGTGATGATGGCGGTGCGTTTGGTGGCGCACTGGCTGAGTTTTGGCCCGCCTTTGATTTTGGCGACTTTCCCTGCGGCGGCTCTGCTCTCCATCGACGGGCCAACGCTACACCTGCTGCTGCTCGGACTCCTAGCAGGCACACCGGGATTGGCAGCCATAGGCCTAATGATAGCTGCCCTCACCGCCAGTTTGCGCGCAGGCGCGGCACTTTCCGGGTTGCTGTTGGTGCCTCTCGCCCTGCCGATCCTAATCTTCGGCGCAGGCGCACTGGCAAGGCAGGATGGAGCGAGCCTCGGCTTTGTTGCGGCAATTAGTCTGGGACTGGTTGCAATGGCCCCATTCGCCGCAGGTGCTGCAATCAAGGCCTCGCGGGAGGTTTAGTAAGGCGGCTTGTCGCGACCCGTCGGGCTCTTCGTGAAGATCTCGTTCCCGTCTTCGGTAATCGCAATCGAGTGCTCGAACTGCGCTGACAAAGAACGGTCGCGGGTAACGGCTGTCCAGCCATCGCCTAGCACCTTCGCCCAAGGCTTACCGAGGTTGATCATCGGCTCAATGGTAAAGAACATACCCGGCTTCAACTCAGGCCCAGTACCCGCTTTTGCCGCGTGGATGACCTCTGGCGCATCATGGAACAGGCGGCCAAGTCCGTGGCCGCAGAACTCGCGCACCACGCCGTAGCGGAACTGTTTCGCGTGCGCCTCAATCGCTGCGCCAATATCGCCAAGGCGCGCGCCGGGCTGTGCCGCTTCGATGCCGAGCATCAGGCATTCATAGGTCACATCGACCAGCCGCTTGGCCTTCACATTGGGCTCGCCAGCAAAGAACATGCGGCTCGTGTCGCCGTGCCAGCCATCGAGAAGCGGGGTCACATCGACGTTGAGAATATCGCCGTCTTTAAGAACCTTGTCCCCTGGAATACCGTGACAGATCACATGGTTGATCGAAATGCAGCATGAGTGCGCATAGCCGCGATAGCCCAGCGTTGCGGGAACCGCGCCTGCATCCAAAGTCATCTCGCGCACGCGGTCATCGATGCTCGCGGTCGTAATGCCCGGCTCGACCATTGTGGCCACTTCGTCGAGGATGGTGGCAGCAAGGCGCCCTGCCTTGCGCATGCCCTCAAAGCCTTCCTCGGTATGGAGCTTGATCGTGCCGTCACGCGTGACGCTCTCGCGCCCGTCGATGATTTGATATTCAGTCATGGCCCGCAACATAGCGACGGGTCATTCAAATTGCGAGAGGCTTGCGAGGCCGATATGCCGCTTGGCCTAATCGGCGGGCTGATTTCCCAAAGCGAAATGGTCCGCAAATTCCTGCCTCACCACGTCAAGCACCGCCTCGGTTACCGGGATTTCAAAGGAATAAGAGCCTTCGGCATAAGAGCCCGCCACATAGGGCGCGGCCAAGAATCGCAGTCGGTCGAACTGCTCGCCATCGCTCGACAGCGGGATCACCACCAGTTCGGTTACACTGGGGCAGCCGTCGAACGGGTTCATATCGGCAGTGTCGAGCTCCAATCGTTCGACCTTTTGTTCGAGCAGCGCCGCGCAATAGTCGCCAAATGCCGTGTTTTCGAGTGCCGTTTCATTTACGAACATATCGACCGGACGAAATGCAGCGCCCTCCCCTGCCTCACCGCCTTCATGATCCCAGCCAAGCGCCGAGAAAAATGAATTGCCGTGCGCCCCGCCCGTGTAAGTCCACCGCTCGGATTGGAGAATAAGAAAGCGCTTGGTTGTCGCCGCCACTTCCCAGGTGTTGGTGTAGAGCTGCGCAACGCAGGTGATGCAGCCGATATCGCCAAATTCTTCCACCGCTTCATTCCATTGCGCTTTCTGCTTGGCGAGCGCGGCTTCTTCCTGGGCGCGGATGACCGCAGCAAGGATCGGGTGAGCCGCCACTTGTGGGCCATAGGAATAGCTAAAGCTGCGCTCTGCGACCCCGTTCGTCTCGTTATCTTCGAATGTATGCCCCTCTGCTTCGTGGGCGAAAACAGGGACAGAAAGGCACGCAAATGCCAGTCCGAATTGCAGAAATTTCATGGTGGCTTCCCCCTCAAAACAACCCGTCGGGTCCAATTTGCACGTGACAAGGTCTAACGGAGCACTAATTACCCTTGCATGACTGATATCAAAGATCTGATCCAGCCCGACCGCGGGCAGGACGCAATTGCCATCCGCCTTACAACAACGGCAGAATTTGAAAGCCTCGCAAAATCGCTTAGCTCTGGACAGCGCGCGAGCCTCAAAGGCCAGCGATTTGAGGGAACACCGGGCACCGTCGGCATTGTGCCAGAGGGCGATGGTTTCTTTGCTGTTGGCGGCGTGGCCGACCCTGAAAACCTTGGCGCCTATTGCTTGGCGGCGTTGGCGGAAAAACTGCCCGAGGGAACATACCGTCTCGCCGATAGGGAGCCGGGGGCGGCCGTTTTCGGATGGCTCACCGCGCATTACCGCTTCACCCGATACAAAGACGACGAGGCCGCGCAGGGACCGCGCGTTTTGCTGACAAGCCAGGTAGGCCGTCTGCCGGGTTACATCGCAGAGGCCGAGGCCGAAATGCTGGTGCGCGATCTCGTCAATACGCCGGCCGAAGACATGGGGCCAGCCGCACTTGAGGCACAATTTGAACGGCTTGTAAAAGAGCATGGCGGCGAGCTTAAAGTGACCCGCGGGGACGAACTTGAGCAAGGCTATCCCATGGTTCACGCCGTGGGCCGCGCGGCTGATCGCAAACATGCCCCTCGCATCATGCATCTTGAATGGGGCGAGAAGGACGCACCTGTGCTGGCAATTGTCGGCAAGGGCGTATGCTTCGATTCAGGCGGACTCGACGTCAAGCCGGGCGCTGGCATGCGGTTGATGAAAAAGGACATGGGCGGCGCGGCGCACGCAATTGCGCTTGCTGGCCTTGTGATGGGCGCAGGGCTGAAAGTGCGGCTGCATCTGTTGGTTCCAGCGGTTGAGAATGCGATTTCCGGCGACGCATTTCGTCCCGGCGATGTGCTGTCGAGCCGCAAAGGGCTCTCTGTGGAAATCCACAATACCGATGCTGAAGGACGACTCATTCTGGGCGACGCCTTGACCCGCGCCTCGGAAGAGAAGCCGGAGCTTATTATCGACTTTGCAACGCTCACCGGCGCTGCTCGGGTGGCGCTTGGCCCCGATTATGCTGCGATGATGGCGCGCCGCGATGGAACGGCATATGCTTTGATCGAAGCTGGCCGAAAGGTGGAAGACGAACCGTGGCGATTGCCGCTGCCTGACGCGTACCGCGAATATCTGAAATCGGACATCGCCGATCTCGTCAACGCGCATTCCAACCCCTATGCGGGCGCAAGCGTTGCAGGGCTTTTCCTTGATCGCTTTGTCGAGGAGGGCGTCGATTGGGTTCACTTCGACACCTTTGCCTGGCGCCCGTTCCCCAAGCCGGGGCGCACAAAAGGGGGCACGGCCTATGGCCTAAGAGCCTCATGGCAGATGCTTAAGGAACGCTTTGGTAGTTAGTTGATTGGGGGCTGAGCCTCCCGCCAACTTGCCCCATCGCTCCAGTGTGTCTAAGCGCGAAGAGAAACAGGGTTTCGAGAAAGAACGATTTGGAATGAGCGGCCAAACCCGCCAAGACCGCAGCTATACAGTGCCTTCGGGTGATCTGGGCCTTAAAGGTCCGGTGGCAAAGCCTGCGCCCGGCACCTTGCCCTTGCGCGGTGATTTGGCGCACATCGCGCTCGCTGGCATACATCTGGCCGCGCATTACGTTATCCCTCAGGTCTGGACCGTCGGTTCAAATGGCGTTGATGTGATGGAAACCATCCGCGACGACAGCCCGGTTGTGACCCGCTTCGATGCCGGCACCAAGGTTGAGGTCATCGACGTCTCCGGCGATTGGATCTGGGGCTGCCTTGGACCAGAGGGGCCCAGCGGCTACATGAAGGCGAGCGCGCTCAGCGCCGGCTAACCGAACTGCCCATTGCCTCCTGCGGCCAAGAGGCCTAGGCGCGCTTTCGCTATGACACACCGCATCTTTATCGATGGAGCCGCCGGCACCACCGGCCTTGAAATTCGCGACCGGCTTGCAGGCCGCGATGAGTTTGAGCTGATCGTTCTGGACGATGAGCGCCGCAAGGATATGTCGGCGCGCCGCGATGCCCTGCACGAGGCGGATGTGGCGATCCTGTGCCTGCCCGATGAGGCGGCTCGCGAGGCGGTGACGCTGGCGGATGGATCGGACACACGGATCATTGATGCGTCGAGCGCGCACCGGGTGGCGGATGGCTGGACCTATGGCTTCCCCGAATTGATCGGTCGCGACAAGATCGCTGAAGCTCAATTCGTCAGCAATCCGGGTTGTTACCCGACAGGTTTTCTGGCCCTCGTCGCGCCGCTGGTGAAGGCCGAGATTATCGAGCCGGACTGGCCTTATACCGTCAACGCCGTGAGCGGCTATTCGGGCGGCGGAAACGCGCTGATCGACAGGTTTGCTGACGATCAGTCCATCGCCTTTCGCGCATACGGGTTGGGGCTTAATCACAAGCACCTGCCGGAGATGCAGGCCTATGCCCAGCTTGGGCTGGCGCCGGTGTTCTCTCCCGCTGTTGTCCCGGCCCACCGCGGGATGATTGTGGACGTTCCCCTTTCGCTCGACGTCATGATGGATGAGAAATTCGAAGAGCCTGCTCTGCCAATCCTGCTGAACGCATTGCAAAAGCACTATGGCGAAAGCGAAGTTGTCAAAGTCAAAACCGACACAGCCGACATATCCGAGTTGTTGCTGCGCGCCGATGCTGAACCTTGGGACGGGATGGAACTGTTCGTGTTCGAAGGGGATTATCAGGCGCGCCTGATCGCCCGCTTGGACAACCTTGGCAAAGGTGCATCAGGCGCCGCGATCCAGAATCTCAACATCATGTGCGGACTTCCTGAAACCACTGGCCTGCGCCTCTGAGCCTTGGGCGGCTCGGGTGCGCCTGCTTAGTTTTTAAGCAGTATCGCTTATCCCTTAAGCACGCCGCCGCATTGTTGATAAGATGCTGCGCTCAATGAGCCTCTACGGAATGATCCTTGCGCTAAGAGCCAGATCAGCTACCCAAGTGTAACCAAGCCTTGGCACGATTCTTGATACGTACGTGATCAACAATAAGCGCCAAGATCAATGAGTAGCCACGGCGCATGCGGGAACACAGATAAAGTGAAAAAGATCGAAGCGATCATCAAACCTTTCAAACTCGATGAAGTGAAGGAGTCGCTGCATGAGATCGGCGTCTCGGGAATCACAGTTACCGAGGCACGCGGTTTTGGGCGCCAGAAAGGTCACACGGAGCTTTATCGCGGCGCTGAATATGTCGTCGATTTCCTGCCCAAGGTGAAGCTTGAAGTTGTCATTCCCGATGACCAGGCCGAACGAGTGGTCGAAGCAATCGCTGCCGCTGCACAGACAGGCCGGATCGGAGATGGCAAAATCTTTGTATCTGCCATCGAAAGCGCTCTGCGGATTCGCACCGGCGAAACCAATGATGACGCGATCTAGGGCACATTAATCACCCGCGCGTCGCTCGCGGATTGCGGCGGAGCGCACCTTTCCGAATAACGAAACCAAGCTGGAGTATACGACAATGGCGAGCGCAAAAGATATCGTGCAACGTATCAAGGACGAAGAGATCGAGTGGGTCGACCTTCGCTTCACCGATCCGAAGGGCAAGTGGCAACACCTTTCCATGTCGGCGGTCGTCATGGACGAAGATGCGCTTGAAGATGGCCTCATGTTCGATGGCTCTTCCATCGCTGGCTGGAAAGACATCAACGAAAGCGACATGATCCTGAAGCCGGATCTCGACGCGGTGTATATCGATCCGTTTAGCGCAACTCCGATGGTCAGCATCTTCTGCAACATCATCGAGCCTTCCGATGGTCAGCTCTACGGCCGCGATCCGCGCTCGACCGCGACCCGCGCCGAAGCTTACCTGAAATCGACAGGCATCGGCGACACCATCTACGTGGGTCCAGAGCCTGAATTCTTCATGTTCGACGATGTGCGTTTCGAAGACGGTTATGCAGGGTCAGGCTTTGCCATCGACGATATCGAACTGCCAACCAACACCGGCAAAGAATACGAAATGGGCAACATGGGCCACCGCCCGCGCGCAACCGGCGGTTACTTCCCGGTGGCTCCCGTCGACAGCGCTATGGACATCCGTGCTGAAATGGTTTCGACCATGCAGGAAATTGGCCTCTCCATGGACAAGCACCACCACGAAGTGGCCGCCGCGCAGCACGAGCTTGGTATTACATACCAGACCCTGACTGAATCCGCTGACCACGTGCAGATCTACAAGTATGTGGTGCAGCAAGTCGCACACGCTTACGGCAAAACCGCGACCTTCATGCCAAAACCGATCAAGGACGATAACGGTTCAGGCATGCACAGCCACATGTCGATCTGGAAAGACGGCAAGCCAACTTTCGCTGGCGATGAATATGCGGGTCTTTCGGAAAACTGCCTTTATTACATCGGCGGTGTGATCAAGCACGCGAAGGCTCTCAACGCTTTCACCAACCCCACCACCAACAGCTACAAGCGTCTGGTCCCGGGTTTTGAGGCTCCTGTGCTCCTCGCCTACTCGGCGCGCAACCGTTCTGCTTCGTGCCGTATTCCTTATGGTGCAGGCGAGAAAGCCAAGCGTGTCGAGTTCCGCTTCCCTGATGCCCTCGCCAACCCATACCTTGCCTTCTCGGCACTGCTGATGGCTGGCCTCGACGGGATCGAGAACAAGATCCACCCGGGCGATGCGATGGACAAGAACCTCTACGACTTGCCGCCAGCCGAGCTTGCACAAGTGCCAACCGTTTGCGGTTCGCTTCGTGAGGCGCTTGAGGCTTTGGAAGCCGACCATGACTTCCTTCTCAAAGGCGACGTCTTCTCGAAAGACCAGATCGAAGCTTACACCGAGCTCAAGTGGGAAGAAGTTATGCGCATGGAAACCACACCATGCCCGGTCGAGTTCGACATGTACTACAGCTCGTAAGGCCAAGAACGTCTTACAAGAAAAAGGCCGCCCGGACGTCACGTCCGGGCGGCCTATTCTTTTGTAACAATCACCATCTACGCGGGAGGGCTAACGCTAGTCTTGTCCAACGCGACCGGACGAAGTTCTGGCCTGAAAGGCGCTAAGGTTGATATGTTTTCAATCAGCGGTGTTCCCATTTCGAGTGCTTTGCGAAGCTCGCCCGCGTCCATCGGTTGTGAAAAGAGATAACCCTGCACATGCTCGGCGCCTGCGCGCTTTGCCATGAGCAGTGACAACTCGTCCTCCACCCCTTCAACGAGGCAATTCACACCCAGCACGCGGGCCATCCCGACGAGCGATGACAACACCTTTTCTGCGGTCGGATCGCTTGGGTCATCGACAAACGAGCGGTCCACCTTAAGCCGGGTGATCGGAAGCGAGCGCAGATAGCTGAAGTTTGAATAACCGGAACCAAAATCATCAAGCGCAATCGAGAACCCGGCCTCAGACAGGCGCATGAGGTTCGCCGTCGCCTTCTGGATATCGCCCATCATGGCGGTTTCGGTCACTTCGAATTCAATCATCGAGGGCGAGGCATTGGATTGCGCGATCAGGGCGATGACCTGCTCGATCACGGGGTCTGAAACAAGGTCATGCGCGGACAGATTGATCGAAATCGGCAGCTTCGCATTCCATCCACGCAGCTCTGCCAGAGCTTTCTCGACCACCACCAGAGTGATGTTGGTCACAAGGCCGCTTTCCTCGGCAATCTTGATGAAGCGATCAGGCGGGATGGTACCGACGGCCGGACTGGTCCAGCGGGCGAGCACTTCCGCGCCAACCACTTCATTATCGCCAAGCCTTACTTGCGGCTGAAACACGATAGAAAGCTCATCTGCGAGATTGGCCCCGCGAAGCGCAGTTTCGATTTCGAGCCGTATCTTCGCCTCGGCTTCATGCTCGCGGTCGAAAATAACGGTCTGGTTCTTGCCCTGCTTCTTCGCAACCATGAGCGCATAGTCAGCGTTGCTGATCTGCGCCTCGGACGGTTTTGACGGGTCAAAGTGCACACATCCGGCAGAACACGATACGCGCACCTGGCGACCTTCGATGAAGTAGGGCGCGGCCAATTGGGCGAGAAGCGCGCTGCACCGGTCATACAACTCTCGCTCACCTGAAACGCCGGTGACGATCATGTTGAACTCATCACCGCCCATCCGGCTTATATGCACGCCCACCTTGGCAAATTCTCGCAATCGCTCTGCAATAGCTTGCAAAAGCAAATCGCCTGCCTTGTGTCCGTGTACGTCATTCACTGCCTTGAACCCATCAAGGTCAAGCAGGACCAGCCAAGTCTGACCCGCCTCGTTCGCCTGGGGTTGCTCATTGACTACGGTCCCGAGCGCTTCGAAAAAGGCGCGCCGGTTCGGCAGTTTGGTGAGGCTGTCGGACAGGGATTGCTCGCGCATTTCGGCGCTCAGTTCCATTGCGTCCGACAATTCGGAACGCGCCTGATTATTGGCGTATGAGATGCGCTTGATCGCCTTTCGCAGGTAGTAGGCGATCGCAAGCGAAGACATGGCCGCCGCCAGGCTGAGAAACCCAAACGCGGATAAGGTCGCAATGTCGAGCTTGACGGCAAAGCTCAGCAACGCGCCTAGCGCGAGAGTTATGGCAACAAGGGATTGCCTGAAACTCGGGCTTGCCAGCGCGAACAGCATCGACATGATGATGAAATATGTGAGCTTTTGCGGGAGGAACTCGATCGACAATGCGATCCACACATTGCCAATCACCAAGAGGTTCATCACCAAAATCAATGCTTCGGTGGTCAGGTCAGGCTGCAGCTTTCGCATCTGCCAAGCCCCGGCAATCCCGAACAGTGTTGCCAGAAGCGTGGCGGATTGCAGCATCAGGAAATCGCGACCGATCTCCATGGTGAGCCCGTTCAGCACGAGCATGACGCCATAATAAACGGCATAGACGACAAAGTAAGCGCGCAAGATCGGACGATAAATTTCGCCCAAGGTCGACTGAGCCAGATCGGCTCCCACACCCGGGCCGGACGATGATTGCAGCGGTGCCATAAGTAGGCGCGGTAAGTGCTAGCTGTTAATTAAAAGTATCCCCCCGCCTTTCCCAATCATCGTGCACGCAGATATCGGGGAAGCGAACAATTTTTTACAGGTGTATGGAGCAGAAAAAGCGGGATCGGATCCGCCGCTATGCTGTGTCGGTTTTCCTACATCGCTCTTCTATGCCTAATCCGTTGGCCTCGTTTTTTCATCGAATCGCTTACGAGGTTGCCCGAATGTCAGATTACTCCCCCCTCACCGGCGCGAAAGCGCGCACCCGCAAACCCATCTTTGACCTTGTCCGAAAGTTCATGGGACGCCGTTTCCGTCAATCGGAGGTGGATGCACTCGATGACGCGCTCGATGGTTCTCAAAAGGTGCGAAACGGTTCTTCACCCTTGGACAGTGTCTCAAGTGTCTCAAACTCCATTCTCCGCGCTGACAGTCAGCGCGCAAAGAGCGGCGCCCCCAACGAAATCGGTCCTGATGGGACCGCGCTTATCAAACGCTTTGAAGGCTGCGCGCGGCTCAGGCGCGATGGCTTGATTGAAGCTTATCCCGATCCGGCAACCGGCGGTGAGCCGTGGACCATCGGTTGGGGTGCGACCGGCAAAGGCCTTGCACAAGGCGAGCGAATTGGACCCGACTCTGTGTGGACGCAAAAAGATTGCGATTTGCGATTTGCCAGCGATCTCAAGACCTATGCCGCAGAGGTTGCTCACGCCATTGGGGATACGCCCACCACGCAAAGCCAGTTTGATGCTCTGGTCAGCTTTCACTACAACACCGGCGCAATTGCCCGCGCTACACTCACGCGCAAACATAATGCGGGCGATTATAAAGGCGCAGCAGCCGAGTTTAAACGCTGGAACAAGGCAGGCGGGCGCGTGCTCAAGGGGCTCGTCAATCGCAGGCGTGAGGAAGCCGCGCTTTACGCACGCGATGCGTGAGCGCGGCTAATAATCGCGGCTGATTTCGGCCAGAACACTGTCGCGGCCAACGGTGGTCACGCTCGCGAGGAGTGCAAGCCAACTGGTGATGCGATATTCAACCTGAGTGGCTGAATACCCTTGTCCGTCGGTGACAAGCTCAACATAGGCGCGCCTCCCGAGGTTCTTGCCAAGCGCAACCCCGGTCCCGCGCCCGAGCGCAGGGTCTGCGCTGACGATACGAAGCTGGTCGAGCCCGATTGAGCGCCGCAATGCGCCAATCGGGTCAAGCCCGCCTCCTCCGCCCTGTAGCGACGCGAGCGCAGCCCCCAGCTGGAGCGCATCGGTCGCTGAAAGCGAGGTGACAGACCCGCCATAAAGGAGGCGTGCGAGGATTTCTTCCTCCGGCAATGCAGGCGTTGAGGAGAACGCAATCTGAGGCCTTTGCGCATTGCCGGTGATGTCGATGGTAACGTCGGTGCCATCCGCGCTCGCCCGCGCCTCGATGTCGAGCCGCGGATCGATCGGCAGATTTGCGTCGAACTCGATCACACCGTCGGTCAGCTCGAACCGCGTGTTGGCAAAACGGTAGTCTCCGCGCACCAACCTTGCCTCACCGCCAATGCGAGGGTCGGAGACGGTGCCGCGCAGGCTAATGTCGATGCCCCATTCGCTATCGAGCCCGAGCCCATCGACCGCGATGCGCGACGGAGCTTTCGCATCAATGAGATAGCGCCAGTCGCTGCTTGAAGAGGTGCTGGTGAAAGAGCGCGCTGTATCGCCGCCAACCTGCCGTGTGGGAATGTTGGGCAGGCTCATATCGTCCGCCGCCGTGCCGAGCGCCCACGAAGCGCGATCAACCTGAACCCGGCCCGCAATGGTGCCGCCGACGCCAGAGGAAACCATTCGCAATGGCCCTGAGATGGTCGCAGAAAGGCCGCTTGCATTGAGGATACGCGCATCCTTTGCCGCGAGGCGAATGTCGATACCCGGACCCCGCGCGCCGCTGATATTAGCGAGGTCGATGGTGCCGCTGCCGCTGACCGATCCGCCGCCTGGCGTAGTGCCCGAAAGCCGCGTGAGGAAAAGCTTCGAGTCCTCAAATCGTCCCCGCGCCGAAACGTCGCGGACATCGGTGCCCGAAGCCGCGCTCTGAAGACGCAAGGCATCGCTTGCAATGTCGCCCGTGATACGCGGATTGCCGAGCGTGCCTACAGCTCTTGCATCAACCTGTAAGGGGCCGGTGAGGTCGAAAGCTTCTAGTGCGAGCAGACGCCAGACCGCTTCGGCCGCCCCATCATAGCCGAGCCTTGCATCGAGGCGGCCTTGCATGATCCGGCGCATGAGGGACGTGCCGGAGCCGGAACGCGCAATGCCGCTCACCCTTGCATCCACCCGGCCCAGCGACTCGCCGTCTTCGGCAAGTCTTGCACCAAACGCCAGTTCACTTGGCGAAAGGTTGGCGACGGCAAAGACATCAATGGGCTGGGAAGAAAGGACGAGGCCAGAGCGGGTGAAACCGTCAATCTTCAACCGCGCGTTGCCCGTTGGGGCGCCCCCACCGCTTTGTTCATAACGGGCTGTGCCGGAAAGAAGTCCGCCAAGGCCAAGGTCTGCGCCGGCCAGATCGGCAAGCCGCAATGGCATGCGGGCGAATTTGGCGTCGAGGACATTTGTCTCACCGCCAATTCGCCCCTCAAGGAGGGTAAAACCGCGGGCGAACCCGATTTGCGTTGGCGCCAAGGCGTAGCCGCCTGCATCCAACGCGGTGAGCACGGCGCGACGAGGCATAGTGATAGGCCGCCCGCCATATTCGCCGCTGGCGATGAGAGCGATGCGGCTTGGCGCGAAGTCACCGTCGAGTTTCAGCTGAAAACGGTCAGCACGGCGCCCGGCAATCGAGGCTTGAAGGCTGCCCCTGCCGTCGACAATCCGAGAACGAGCATCGAAAGCGTGAAGCCTGAGAGCCCCATACTCCAGCCCCCGTCCGGCGATGGTGGCATCGATCTGGCTCGCATCGCTGCCAAAAGTGCCCTCGGCTTCGATATCAGCGAATGCGACCGCCGCTATTACATCGCCGCCAAACTGCAAAGAGCGTGCTTTAAGGTCGAGATCGAATTGCTGGGCCCCACTACTGGTTGGCGCGAGCGACACTGTGCCATCGAGACCGCCTCCTGCCAAGGCGAGGTTCCCGCGTAGCGCGTCGTCTCCAAGAACCACAGCGCCAGTCACATTGGTGCGGAAAATTCGCAAGGTCTCGATGTCGACCCTTGCCGCCCCGCCCTCTGGCAGCTGCAAGGCCAACGCACCATCAAATGGGCCAAGCATGGATTCGCCTTCAAGGTCGATGGCGAAACCCTCGCTCTGCGGCGCTATACCAAGCTGAACATCCTTGAGCCCGGCGGGCGGATAGGGATTGGCAAGCACAAGGTTTGCGCGCGGCCCCTCTTCGGAAAGCTCGGCGTCGAAAGCAAAGTCGCCATATTGCGCCTGCGATCCGGCGCCCGATAAAATGGTGCGGCCGTTCGCCGTGCGGGTGTCGAGCTGCGCGTCGAGCTTGTCACTTGTCAGCACCACGTCGCGCAGCACGAGCGGGCTGGCTGCCCCCACACCAAGCGCGCCTTTAAACCGGAGCTGCTCGCCGGCAATGGTCGTGATCGTATTGTTCGTAAATTGTCCGGCCACGCCGGCAAGATTGGCGCGCACCGACCAAGGAACGCCATTGCCAAACTTGGCAAGAAGCTTGGCATCTGCGGTCACTTGACCAACCCCGTCCACCGGTAGGCCGCGCGCCCTGATCGGTCCGGCAAGCGCATAGGCGCCATTTGTAAGGTCCCCTCTCAAGGACAGTTCGCCGGTCAGATCGGGGAAGGTAAGGCGGGTGTTGTCGGCAGCAAGGCTGCTGCCGGAAAGGGTCAGAAGACCATCGAGCGAGCCGTCCACAAGACGCGCGTCAATCGCTGCGTTCCCCGTATTGACCGCTTCCACGCGCACGTTGATTGGCACACGCAAGGTTCCGCTCTCGACGCTTGCTTGGCCGGAATTGGCAAGTTGCAATGCGGTCACACTGCCTGCGACGAGCCGATCAAGGGTCAGCTCGTGGTCGATGGTAAGGTCCCTGAACAATCCATCGAAGTTCGCTGTGAACCGCGCGCCTTCGAGCCGGGCAGTTGGAGCGAGCAAATCCGGATCGCGCAGAAATGCAGTAAGATCAAAGTCGTCAGCGCGGTTGCGTGCAAGGTCAACCTCTCCCCGCCCGCGAATATCCAGAGCGTCGCTGACCCCGATGATAGCGCCATCAAACAGGCTGTTCTCGAGCGTGCCGGATAAGTTGAGCGCAAGACCG
The DNA here is from genome assembly GCF_023015615.1 of Qipengyuania sp. S6317L1. Taxonomy (GTDB): domain Bacteria; phylum Pseudomonadota; class Alphaproteobacteria; order Sphingomonadales; family Sphingomonadaceae; genus Erythrobacter. The sequence goes on from NZ_JALKAJ010000004.1 coordinate 175,175, forward strand.
CCTGCAAAGCTGCGATCGAGAATGGACCCGTTTTCCAAGCTTGGCGTGATCTTCCCAAGAAGACCATAACGCCCGCTCCTGTTCGTGAGCCTGAAGGCCGCCACACGCGCAGTCGTTTCTTCACCCTTCTGCCGCGTGACAAGGCCATGCCCTGTCCAACTCGTCCAGGTTCCATCTCCCGAAACGCGCGCTTCATAGGCAGCGTTAAGGCCCGTCAATTGCGCAATCGGCCCGTCTGCCGCCGCGTTGTAATCAAGCTCGAGATCAAATCGGTCACCATCGGGCTCCGCATCGACAAGCAGCGCCAAAGTGTCGCTTGCCCCGAACGTACCATCCGCCTCTATCAGCGCGCGGCCCTCGCGAATATCGACGGCAGAGAGCAAATCGACCCGTTGTTCAGCATCACCCGCAAGCCCTTCGGCAAGCTTCAGATTGTCGATCTCAAACCTGTCGATGCGAATGTCGAAATCGGGCAGGATCGGCGCATCAGGATCGCCCGGGAGCAATTCCGGCATACGCTGTAAACGTCCACGCCGCGCGGTCAGCTCGCGGATGTCGATGCCCGACCATATCCACGCAAGCGGCCGCCAATTGAGCTCGACTTCGGGAATGGTCAGAAATTCGCCTTTGGGGTCTTTGAGCACCACATCATGCAAGACGGCATCGGAATAGATATCGCCTTCAATCCGGCCCACTTCGAACCGCAGACCCGACGCCGGGGAAACGCTCGCAATCTGATCTGCGATGAAACGCTTTCCGATAGGCGTTGACAAGAACAGTGCAGCAAGCGCCAAAGGCGTGAGCACAATTGCCAAGGCCCAGCCCAATCGCTTGGCCCAGATGCGTCGCGTCGAAGGGGGGACGGTATCAGCGTCGGCCATCAGAATGCTTGCCCCAAGCTGACATAAACCACCACCGGCGCGTCAAATTCACCCGGATTGACCGGAACACCAACATCGACGCGAATTGGGCCAAAGCTTGTCTTGTACCTTGCCCCAATCCCTGCACCGACGCGGAAAACCTCAAAGTCAGGGCGCGCTCTTCGCGAGATCGTACCAGCATCGACGAATGGGACGACTTCCACCGCGCCGTCCAACAGGCCTGTCTGGATGCGGGCTTCGATCGCTCCTTCGACCAAGGAACCGCCACCAAGTGCTTCGCCGAATTCGTTGCGCGGGCCGATGGCCTGAAAACCGTATCCCCGCACCGAACCGCCGCCGCCTGAATAAAGCCTGCGAGAAGGAGCAATCTCAAATGCGTCTGCACCAAGAATGCTCGCAGCTGCGACGCGCCCGGCAATCACGGTGCTGCCGACAGACTTGTAGAAGCTGCCATCGACCCTTGCGCGAAGGTAATACGCTTCTTGTCCAAGGGATCTTGAAACCTCCGGCGCTGCAAACCCCGTGACGCGAAAACCTTCTGTCGGATCGAGCAAGTCATCACTTGCATCGATTGTTGCGCTGCCAAAGATCGAGCCGATAAGATACTCCTGACGCGGCGAGAAAACGTCGCGATTGCCCGTCCTAGTGCGTTCATCGGAATAAAGGACCTCGGCCCCGATTTGCCAGCTCAACGGCTTTTGGAACAGCAGGTTGGAAACACGCTCGAAAGCGCCGCGCAAGGCCACCGTGCGGGCATCGACGGCCTCGGTCTCGATGTCGCTGGCAAAGGCGTCCACGGTCAGGACCTGGTCCCTCCCGCGAAAGTTGTTGCGCCGGAAAGTGACACTCGCAAGCTGTTCGCGCGTCCCCACGATCCCGCGCAGGCGCAAGGCGCCTTCTGGCGGGAACAGATTGCGATGTTCCCACGCCGCTTCGACCTTGAAGCCATCCTCTGTGCCGTAGCCAAGAGCGCCGGAGATAGTGCGCAAAGGCGCCCGCTCAATGCCCACATCAAGCGCGACACGGCCCGGCTCGCCGTTTTCGGGAGCGGTCACTTCGCGCGGTGTGATCACGACCGAGGACACCAGTCCCGTTGCCAGAATAGCGCGCCGCAGGTCTGCCTGGAGGCTGGTCTGGTAACGATCACCGGGATCGAATCTGGCGATCCGGCTCAAGTGACGCCCCGACAGGAAATTCGGGTCGTCGCTGATGACCTCACCAAAGGCAAACTTGCCGCCTGGTTGAACCCCAAGGGTAAGATCACCCTCTTGGCGTGTGTGATCAATCAATAGCCGTGGCTCGCCAACCTCGGCAAACGGGTATCCATTCTCGCCCAAAGCCAGGCGAAGGGCGCCTTCCCCGTCAACAATCTCATCGGCGTAAAGCGGGTCGCCAGAGCTGATGCCGAACGCATCGAGCAGCGGCGCCTGCTCATCGCCGGGTAGACTTTGCAGCTCTCCTAAATCGAGCGCACCAAAGCGGTATTGGTCACCGGGCAGAACATCAAAGCGCACTGTGGGCGTAGGGTCGTCCTGTTCCCCTGCCTCTTGCCCCCCTTCGTCGGCAAAACCACGGCGACCACCAGCAAGCTGGCGGATCACTTCGCCATCGTAGTAACCGTAATTGCGCAAGACATCACCAAGCAGCTCCTCGTCCGAGCGAGCTCTCGCGGCAAGCTGTGGCACTGTCGTCTCGCCGCTATCGAGCGTTTCAATCGCCGAGAGCGCGCGGAAACGCTCGATGAATTCAGATTGTTCGGGGAAAATGTCGGGGTCGGCAGGAAATGCAAGGGTTAGCTGATCGCTGACTTCGACTTCGGTAAGGTCAGGCAGATCGACCAGTGTGGGCGCATCAATCTCTGCAAAAGAGGGTCGGTCGGGATCCTCGGCAAGCTGCTCTGGCTCAGGCAAATCGCTGTCTTCAAGAGCCTGCGAAATGTCGAAGCCGCCTTCCGGTTCCAGCGGTTGAAAAGCTTCAGGCGCGATCGGGTCTGTGACCTCATCTTCGGGCACAGATGCGCCATCATCAGTCGCCCAGTCTTCCGGATTATCGAGCGCGCTTTGAGGTATCAATTCCTCAAGAGAACTGGGAGGCTGCGTCTCAGGCATGGTTTGCTGACCCACAGCAAGAGAGCTGTTGGCGATCAGCGCCGCCAGAACCAGTGGTCTGGTGGCCAGTTTCAGTTTTGCATTAGACAAAAAACGTCAGCTCGCAGCGAATTTAACAGGCTGTCCGTCTTTACCCCTAGCGCCGGTCATTTCACCAGCTTTTTCGCTGCGCGGTGCCGTGGCGGCGGCAATCAGCTTGCTTTGTTCCTCGTCGCTCATCTGACGCCACCCATCGCGCGTCAGCTGTTCAAGTGGGCGATAGCGCACCTTGTATTGCATACGCGGGGAGCCATCGACCCAATATCCAAGGTATACGTAAGGAAGCCCGCTTTCGGCCGCGCGCTTGATGTGATCGAGGATTATGTAATTGCCAAGACCTGCGCGGCCCTCGTGCTCGGGATCGTAAAACGAGTAGATCATCGAAAGACCATCGCCCTGGCGATCAGTCAGACACGCACCGACAAGTTTGCCTGGCTCACCGGTTTCGGTGGGCTCGCGGTATTCGACCAGATAGCTCGTGACGGGGGTATGCTCGACCATGTCGGCATAATCCATCTCGTCCATCGTCGACATGCCGCCATCGGGGTGACGCACGCTCAGATATTTGGTGAGCAGCTCGAACTGTTCTTCGGTCGCCCAAGGGCGGCACTCGGTCACGATCAAATCGCGGTTGCGCTTGATATCGCGCTTTTGCGTGGAAGAAGGCTTAAACGCCTGCGCCACGACACGGACCGAAACACACGCCTGACAATCAAGACAGCTGGGGCGATAGGCCACCGTCTGGCTGCGCCTGAACCCGATCCGGCCAAGCGCCTCGTTGAGTTGATCCGAGTGCGCTCCCTTCAGTTCGGTGAACACCTTGCGCTCGCTTCGGCCCGGAAGATAGGGGCAAGGCGCAGGGCTGGTCACGAAAAAGCGAGGGAAGCGAATAGGGGCCGTCACGGGTCTTGCGTCGTCCTCTTGGCGAGAGAGTGGAATCAGCGGTTGCTGCGTTAAGACAATCTTATGCCTTTTTGCGCCCCTCGGTAAAAGACCCTTAACCACAAATCGTGGTTAAATTTGTCTGAGTTTGCACACCAATCGGCTCAGAAATACACCGCTTTGGAGCAATGCTTCATTGTCTCAGAGGCAATCGTCGCTTTGTGGGACACTGGGCCCAAGGCTCGTTTCAAACCCCCGCGAAACGAAAGCCGCAGGCCCTTCGATCAGTTCAATTCGACCACATCGACGTGATAGCGCGCCTCGCGCAGTGCCCGCACCAATTGCTCCACCTGATCAGCGTCGCGCGCCTCGCATTCGATATCGGTGATAAGCCCCTTGGCGGGCAGCGTTGTGAAAATGCGCTGGTGGTAGATTTCGATGATGTTGACATTGTGCGCATCGAACAGGCGCATCACCTTGAACAGCGCGCCGGGCCGATCCTGAAGCGTGACACGCAGGCGGGCCAGCCGTCCCTGACGTGCCAGATCGCGCAAAAGCACATTGGCAAGCAGGCGCGTATCAATGTTGCCGCCGCACAGAACAAGGCCGACTTTCTTTCCCTTGAACCGCTCCGGATTGGCGAGCACCGCAGCAAGCCCCGCAGCGCCAGCGCCTTCGACAACGGTCTTCTCGATCTGGAGCAGAAGCGCCACCGCCTTTTCAAGCGCGGGCTCATCGACCAGCATGATATCATCCACCCGCTCTTCGATCACCTGGCTGGTAAAGACGCCGGGGTGCTTGACCGCGATCCCTTCGGCAAGCGTATCGCCGCCGCAATCGCGCTCCTCGCCCTTGATCTTGGAAAACATGCTGGGAAACAGGCCTGCTTGCACGCCGACCACTTCCAGATCGGGCGACAATTCGCGCGAAACTGTCGCCATGCCGGAGATCAGGCCACCGCCCCCGATCGGCACCACGAGACAGTCGAGGTCGGGCGTGACCTCCAGCATCTCCAGCGCAACCGTCCCCTGCCCTGCGGCCACGTGTGGATGATCGAAGGGGTGCACGAATGTAAGCCCGCGCTCTACTTCAAGCTCGCGCGCATGGGCGTTGGCATCGTCAAAAGTCTCACCGTGGAGAACCACATTGCCGCCCACACTCTCGGTCTGCATGACCTTCACCGTGGGCGTGGTCTTGGGCATGACGATGGTGACAGGCACGCCAAGGCGCGTTCCGTGATAGGACAGCCCCTGGCTGTGATTGCCTGCCGATGCTGCAATCACACCGCGGCTTCTTTGCTCTTCGCTAAGCTGCAAAAGCGCATTCAGAGCGCCGCGTTCCTTATAAGCAGCGGTGAACTGAAGGTTTTCAAACTTCAGCCAAACCTCAGCGCCGATAATCTCTGAAAGCGTAATCGAATGCATCATCGGCGTCTTGACGACGGAGCCTTCGATACGGGTCGCTGCGGCCCGCACGTCGTCGATGGTCAGGTCGGCGGGTGTGTGCGCCGGGGTTAGACTTGGCGTTGGTGCATTCATAATGGCTGGGGCGATAAGCCTTCACTTGTCCAAGAGCAACCGCGAACGGCTTGGCAAATGGGTAGCAAAGCTATTAGGCAGCAAGCCCATGAGCACTAACACCAAGATCGCCTTCATCGGGCTTGGCGTAATGGGCGGTCCGATGACCGGCCATCTCGCCCGCGCCGGGTTTGATGTATCCGCTTACAACCGCTCGCCCGGGCGCGCCGCGAAGTGGCGCAAAGCCTGGGATGACGAAGGGTTGAGCGTTCGATTTGCAGAGACGCCCGCTCGGGCTGCTGAAGGCGCAGATGTGGTGTGCACCTGCGTTGGCAATGACGAAGATCTATCGAGCGTCACAACGGCGGAAAATGGCGTTCTCGAAGCGATGGGTGAAGGCGCGCTACTGATCGACCACACCACCACATCCGCCGATATGGCGCGCAGCCTTGCCGAGGCGTGCGAAGCGAAGGGTGTCATTTTCGTCGATGCACCCGTGAGCGGCGGTCAGGCGGGTGCCGAGAACGGGCAGCTTGCGATCATGTGCGGCGGTTCGGACACAGCGATGGAGCGTGCGAGGCCCGTGATGGAGCCTTACGCCAAGGCTATCGTCCATGTGGGACCAGTGGGAGCTGGTCAGACGGCCAAGATGGCAAACCAGATGTGCATTGCCGGTATCCTTGGCGGCCTTTCCGAAGCGATCCGGCTGGCACAGGGCGCGGGGCTCGATCTCGACAAGACATACGAAGCAATCTCGGGCGGCGCTGCACAAAGCTGGCAGATGGATAACCGCTGGCAGACGATGACCACGGACGAGTTCGACTTCGGCTTTGCCATCGACTGGATGCGCAAGGATCTGGGCTACGCGCTCGACGAGGCAAAGCGTCTGGGCCTCTCATCTCCGATCACCGCAATGGTCGATCAATTCTACGCCGAGGTGCAAGCCAAAGGCGGCAATCGCTATGACACAAGCGGGCTGATCACCCGCCTTCCAAAGGCAGTTTAGTTCATGAAACACCTCCCAGCAGCCCGGTTGTCAACTTTGGCCGTTCTGGCCGCAAGTGTGGCCTTCAGCGCCACCCCAGCATTAGCTAACACATTGATATATAACGTGAATGGTATCACCATTGACGAAGAGGGCGAAGCCAGACGCTTCACGCAGCTGGTTTACGATGATGAGGGCATCATCACCCACGTTCTGGAACGCGGACAGGATCGCCCCGAAGGCATCGACTTTGCCATGGATGGAGAGGGTCAGGTCCTTCTTCCCGGCATGATTGATGGCCATGTCCATGTGATGGATATCGGCTTTGCCGCGCTCACACTCGACCTTTCCGACACCAACAGCCTCGACGAAGCGCTCGCCAAGATCGCAACCTTTGCGCAAGAGAACCCGGGCCGCCCATGGATCCTGGGACGCGGCTGGAACCAGGAGAAATGGGGCCTTGGCCGTTTCCCGACCGCAGCGGAACTGGACGCGGTGGTGTCGGACCGCCCCGTATGGCTGGAGCGCGCAGACAACCACGCAAACTGGGCCAATTCGCTCGCGATGGAACGCGCAGGGGTCAATGCGGACAGCAAGAGCCCCGAGGGCGGGCGTATCATCCGCGATGAAAGCGGCAATCCAAGCGGCATCTTCATCGATGCGGCAAGCAGCCTTGTCGGTGACAGCGTCCCTCCCCCGCGCGCAGAAGACCGCGACCTTGCCTTCGCGCTTGCCCAATCGCGCCTCCTTGAAAACGGGATTACCGCGGTTGCCGATATGGGAACGCCGGTGGTCGACTGGATGACCTTCCGGCGCGCGGCCGACCGGGGTGCGCTTAACATTCGCATCATGTCTTATGCCGACAGCCCCGAGGCGATGGAGCTTATCGGAGGGCCCGGCCCCACCCCCTGGCTCTATGACGACAAATTGCGGCTCAACGGCCTCAAACTTTACGTCGATGGCGCTTTGGGCTCGCGCGGCGCGACGCTTAAGGAACCCTATCACGACGAACCGACAACGCGCGGCATCGCGATCACCAGCCCAGCGCAACTCCGCAACCGGATGAGCCGCGCTGCGATGGACGGTTTCCAGACGGCTGTTCACGCGATTGGCGATGCGGCCAATGAAGATGTGCTGATGGCCATTGCCGAGCTTTCGACAAGCTACGATGGCGACCGGCGTTGGCGCATCGAGCACGCGCAGATCGTCGATCCGGCTGACCTTCCGCTGTTCGGTGAATATGGCACCATCGCCTCGATGCAGCCGCTCCACCAGACAAGCGATATGTTCATGGCCGAAGCGCGCCTTGGCGAAGACCGACTGGGCGGCGCCTATGCGTGGCGCTCAATCATAGAAATTGGCGGGCGCATCGCTTTTGGATCGGACGCGCCGGTGGAGCCTGCCGACGCCTTTGCCGGGATCGCCGTTGCCATCAGCCGCACGGACGAAAATGGCCGCCCCTTTGGCGGGTGGCGCGCGCATGAGGCGGTGAGCCGCGAACAGGCGCTGGCCGCCTTCACCGCCGATGCAGCTTTCGCCGGCTTTGCCGATGGCAAGTTCGGGCGATTGATCCCCGGAGAGCGCGCCGATTTCATCCTTGTCGACCGCGATCCCCTGCTCGCCTCGCCCGGAGAAATCCGTGAAACGAAGGTGAACGGCGTGTGGATTGGCGGCGTGCAGGTTTTCGCACGCTAATGCGCGCTATTCGGCGGGCTGATCGCTCGCCTCTATCTTTTTGGGCGGCTCGTCCGAAGTATCGTCTTCAATCTCGGCATTATTCTTCTTCATCGCGCGTTCCTGAATGCGCATGATGATGAGCGAGCCTTCGAACAAGATCAGAAGCGGCACTGCGAGGATAACCTGCGTGCCGGGATCAGGCGGCGTCACAATCGCAGCGATTGCCACAATGCCAACGATCACATAGCGGCGCGCCGCCACCAGTTGATCGCGGGTGACAATGCCAGCGCGGTGCAGCAGCAGGAGCAGCACAGGCAAAAGGAAGGTGAGGCCGAACGCCATGATGAACTGCATCACAAGGCCAAGGTAATCGCCCGCCGAAGGAAGCGCCTGTATCTGAAGTCCGCCGGTTTCGCCGCCGAACCCCAGGAAAAACAGGAAGGCGAGCGGCATCACCACATAGTATGCCAGCGCCGCGCCCCCGATGAACAATACCGGGGTCATGATCAGAAACGGCAGGAATGCGCGCTTTTCATTGGCGTACAGGCCGGGTGCGACAAAGGCCCACAACTGGTTGGCAATGATCGGAAAGCTCACCATGAACCCGCCGAACAGGCCGACCTTGAGCTCGACGAAGAAAATTTCGGGAAGCTTGGTGAAGATCAGTTGCCCCTCCCCTTCGGGAAAGGCGTCTTTCAAAGGCTGGACCAGAAAGCCAAGGATAAAGTCGGCGAAATAAAAGCAGATGCCAAAGCCGATAAGCAATGCAAAGATCGAGCGCATCAACCGGCTGCGAAGCTCGATCAGATGGTCGAGCAGCGGAGCGCGCGTTTCGTCGATGTCCTTGATTTCAAAAGCCATGTGCGCCGCCTATCCTTGCGGCTTGGCCGGGCTTTCCGGCTCTGACGGTTTGGAGGGCGACGGCGCTGGCTCGGCGGGCTTTGCCTTTTGAGCTGCGCTTTCCGCATTCGCAGCCTTGGGCGTTTCCGAAACCGGAGGGGGGCCAGTCATCACCGGCTCGCCCTTTTCCTCTTCCACGGCCTTGGCGGACTGCTTCATGATGGCCTCGTTCTGGGCCTTCCACTTCTTTTCCATGTCCTCAAGCTCGGCCTCGCGCACCATGGCATCAAGGCCGGTGCGAAAGTGCGAGGACACGCGCCGAACCTTGCCGATCCAGCGGCCCGCATGGCGCATCGCCAAGGGCATATCATTCGGCCCGATCACAAGGACCGCGACGATGATAATGACCAGTATTTCTGCGGCGCCAAGATCAAACATGGGGCTTGGGGTCTCTTAATCGAGGGTAAGGCGAAAGCTTTGCAAAACAGCCGGTTAGCTTGATGTTTCGCTCTTTTCAGCCGTTTTGGCGTCGCCGGTTTCCTTGGCAGGCGCTTCGATCTCGCCCTTGGGCTTGTCCTCGCTGCCAGCCTCTTCGTTCATGCCTTTTTTGAAACTGTTGATGCCTTTGCCAAAGTCACCCATCATCTCTGAAATTTTGCCGCGACCGAAGAGCACGAGAATGACAATCGCAAGGATGAGGACTTGCCAGATACCGATTTGGCCGAACATAGGATTTCTCTCTTAATTGCCCTTGGAAGGGGGGTGTTACGCACCCGATATAGGCGCTTCGCCGCGATCATGCCAGTGAGACTAGCGTTTGTTCGCGCGAATTCACTCAGGTGAGGGGGCTGGCTCACACGATTGGGGCTCGCCCGATTGGGGCTCGCCCGATCGCGAAGCTTCGGCCTCATCCTCTTCGCTCTCTTCGCCGTCGCTCTCTTCGTCGTCGCTCTCTTCGCCGTCGTGCTCTTCGTTGTCGGGGGACATCGCCTCTTCGAAGGCTTCGTCGACCGGATCGAGCAGGCCCGAGGCACGCAGTTCGTCGATGCCGGGAAGATCGCGGCGCGAAGACAGGCCAAAGTGGTCGAGAAAATCAGGCGTCGTCGCGTAAATCACCGGACGTCCGGGCACTTCGCGCCTACCGGCAAGCTTGATCCAGCCTGCCTCCATCAGCACATCGAGCGTGCCCGAACTGGTTTGCACACCCCTGATCGATTCGATTTCGGCGCGGCTGACCGGCTCGTGATAGGCGATAATGGCAAGCACTTCGGTGGCCGCGCGGCTGAGGCGGCGGACCTGCTCTTTTTCGCGGCGTAGAAGGTGCGCCATGTCGGGCGCTGTCTCGAAATGCCAGCGTTTGCCGCGCTCGACCAAGTGCACGCCGCGGTTCGCATAATGCGCTTCGAGGGACTTGAGCGCGTCTCGGATGATGCTCTTTTCGCAGTCGCCAAGGTGCGCACAAAGCTGGTCCACGCTCAAGGGTTCTTCGGCGGCAAAGAGAGTGGCTTCGAGGCCTCGGGTGATTTCATCGGGCGCCGGGTCGTGGTCCGACATCAGCTCAGCGCCTTTTCTTTCAGGCGCCGGATGCGCAGCGGCTCGAACGCGCCGTCCTGCTCGATTTCGGCCTTGCCCAAACGCGCGAGTTCAAGCGCTGCGACAAAGCTTGAAGCGAGCGCCGAACGGCGCAGCGCGGGCTCTGCGTGTTTGGGAAGGAAGTCGCGCAAATCCATCCAGTCGAGCGTCACGCCAATCATCGCAGACACCCGGTCAAGCGCGCTGTCCAAAGTCATCACCGGGCGGTCTGACACGTGATAGATGCGCGGCGCGGTGCGTGCTTTGACCTGACCATAGGCCTGGATCAGCGAATAGGCATCGCACTTCCAAAGCGTCTTGCGATCGGTGCGTAATCCCTCTGGTCGCCCGCGCAGGAATATGTCGCGCCCGATCCGGTCGCGCGCCATGAGCCGCGCGCCCGCCTCGCGCATCGCGCCGAGGCGTTGGAGGCGGAGTTGCAGACGCAGAGCGAGCTCTTCGGGACTTGGATCTTCCTGTTCGTCCTTGGGCAGGAGCATGGCGGATTTGAGGAAGGCAAGCCAGGCGGCCATCACCAGATAATCCGCCGCCAGTTCCAGCCGCAAATCCTGTGCCTGCTCGATATAGTCGAGGTATTGGTCAACCAGCGCGAGGATGGAAATCTGTTTGAGATCAACCTTTTGCCGCCGCGCCAGATCGAGGAGAAGGTCAAGCGGCCCCTCCCAGCCATCAAGCTCGAGATAGAGCGCCTCTTCGCCGGCCTTCGCGCCCTGTTTTGCGGGATCATCGTCCCACCCATCGGGCATGATCGCGCCGGGTTCGGGCGCGTTCATCGCACCGCCCGTCAGCATGAAGCCCTCTTCCTGGCTTGCGCTCATGCAGCTTCCCCCGCAATCGCCAGAAGCGCGTCGCGTTTCGCCAGAAGTTCGCCCGCATCATCGGACAATCCGTCTGCAACCTGCGTCCCTTCAAGGGCTTTGGCAAGCCGCTCAGCCGTGCGCGACGACATCGTGGGCACGGCCTCGCAAATGCCGACCATATCATCCATCCTGGCCCAGCAATTGAGCACGATGTCGCATCCTGCCGCAATCGCTTTGCCGGAGCGTTCCGGCACACTGCCGTCGAGTGCTTCCATGTCGATATCATCGGTCAAAAGCAGGCCGTCAAAGCCGATTTCGCCGCGGATGATCTCTTTGATGATCGTTTCAGAAAGCGTCGCGGGAAGCGCCTCGTCCCATACGGGAAACTTGAGATGGCCGGTCATGCCGATAAGCGCGCCGTTGAGCTTGCGGAACGGCTCCAGATCCGCAGCCAGTTCCCCGGCGCTCGCATGGACCGTGGGCATTTCCTTGTGGCTGTCGCACAGGGCGCGGCCATGCCCCGGCATATGCTTGATGCAGCCTGTCACCCCGCCTGCGGCCAATCCATCCAGTATCGCTCGGCCAATCGCGGCCACTTGCATCGGGTCATGGCCCAAAGAGCGGTCACCGATTACATCGTGCGCCCCCTCCTGCCGAAGGTCGAGCGGCGGATGGTAGTCCACCGTAATGCCCATTGCCGACAGCTCCAGCCCCATCGCCTTTGCGCCCACGCGCGCGGCTTCGATCGCGCTTGCCGGAGCCAATTGGTAAAGCCGGTCGAATGCCTCGCCCGAAGGGTATGCAGCCCAATGCGGCGGGCGCAGACGCGCGACACGCCCGCCCTCCTGATCAATCGAGATCAACAGGTGATCGCGACCGTGAAGCTCGCGCAGTTCATCGGTGAGAGCGCGCAGCTGCCTTGCGTCTTCGCAATTGCGGCCAAACAGGATGTAGCCCGCCGGATCAGCGTCACGAAAAAACGCGCGCTCGTCCGCTGTCAGCTTTGTGCCAGAACATCCGAATATCGCAGGAACCATCGTCATATGACAGCACCCAAGCCGCAAACACGCAAGCGCAGTAACCATCCATTGCAGCTATTTTACGGGGAAAATGCGCCCGTAAGCGGCGCAATCTTGCGAAAACGCCGCCGGATCACCCTTTCGCTCAGCCTTTGACCTGGCAATCAATGCCATCCGACTTGAGTTCGGCGCAAAGGCGATCAGCCGCCGCGCGGTCGCCTGCGACGGCCTGCAGGCGGTAAACCGTGCCGATATCGACCACGCCTTCCTCGATGCGATAGCGCAGGCCCGAGAGCGCATCGGTGCGGCGGGAAAGTTCGCGCCAGCCCTGTTCTGCGCGTGAGCGGCTCGAATAGGCGGCAAGCTGGACGCCCACGCCCGATGCCGATGCCCCCGTTGCAGCGCCGGTATCTCCGCTGCCGGACGAACCGTCGCCCGAAGCGCCAGCCGCGCCCTCATCAGCGTTATCGCCGCCAGCATTGGCGTTGCCATCGGTGTTCATGACACCTTCGGGCGTGCCGCCTTCGGCCACCACGGGGGCAACTGCGCCGGTCCCTGCAAATTCCTTGCCACCGGGGTCTTCGGGGCGTTCCTTGATCGGGCCATCGGGCGCTTCGATTACGCTGCCATCGGCGGCAGCCATCGCATCGTCTGCCTTGCTTCCGAAGAACCAGACCGTGCCGACACCGGCGACCAGAACGCCGAAAAGGATAAGGCCAAGGATTATGAGATGGGTGTTGTCATTGCCGCCATCATCGTCTTCCTCTTCGGCCTCAAGCCACGGAAGACTGTCCTCCGCTGACAGGTCCAGTTCGGCATCGCCGCCTTCGACCTCTTCATATTCAGCATCGATAATCAAGGCACTTCACCCTTCCCTTGCACCGCGTTTTCGAAACGCTCGCGGCTACATCCTGTCGACGGCCTCCACGCCAAGCACGCCAAGACCATTGCGGATAACTTGCCCGATTGCTTCCCCGAGGAAAAGCCGCGCCTGCGATATTCCGCGTGCCTGTTTCACAATGAAGCGTTTTTGGGTGTCAGTGTTACCCAAGGAATAGAAGGCGTTAAGGTCGGTTGCCAGATCATAGAGATAGAACGCGATGCGGTGCGCCTCGCGCGCTTTGGCGGCGGCTTCGACCTCGCGCGGGAATTGCGCGGCGCGTTTGATAAGCGCGCGCTCCTCTTTGCCAAGCTCTGCGATAGCGTCGGCGGAAGGCGTAAACCCTTCATCTTCCAATGCTTTACGCAAAGTCGACTGGATGCGTGCGTGGGCATATTGGACATACCACACGGGGTTGTCCTTGCTGGCCTCGACGACCTTGGCAAAGTCGAATTCCATCTGCGCTTCGGGTTTGCGTGTCAGCATGGTGAAACGCACGACGTCGCGGCCGACCTCTTCGATCATGTCCGCAATCGTGATGAAATTGCCCGAACGCTTCGACATTTTCACAGGTTCGCCGCCGCGCATAAGCTGAACCATCTGGACGAGTTTCACGTCAAATGGCGTGGGCTCGCCTTTCCCTTCGGAAAGCGCGGCAACAGCCGCCTTGATCCGTTTGACGGTCCCGGCATGGTCCGCGCCCCAGATGTCGATCAGCTCATCGGCTTCTTCCGCCTTCTGCATGTGATAGGCAAGGTCGGCGCCGAAATAGGTCCATTTGCCGTCCGATTTCTTGATCGGGCGGTCCTGATCATCGCCAAATTTGGTTGAACGGAACAGCGGAAGCTCCACTGGCTCCCAATCCTCTGGCGGGGCCTTGCCCTTGGGCGCTTCGAGGACGCCGTCATAGACCAGATCGTGCTCGCGCAGCCAAGCTTCGGCAGCATCGGGCTTGCCCGCCGCATGAAGCGCCGCTTCGGAGGCAAAGACGTCATGATGGATACCAAGGAGCGCAAGATCGCCCTTGATGAGGTCCATCATCTTCTCGACCGCTTCGGCGCGGAAATAGGCAAGCCATTCCTCTTCCGGAGCGTCCTTGTACTTGTCGCCCAATTCTTGTGCGAGATATTCGCCGATGGGTTTCAGATACTCGCCGGGGTAATAGCCTTCGGGGATTTCCCCGATATCCTCGCCCAGCGCCTCGCGGTAGCGCAGGTGCGCAGAGCGGGCGAGCGTATCGACCTGACCGCCGGCATCGTTGATGTAATATTCGCGCGTGACGTCATGGCCGGCGAATTCGAGCAGGCTGGAGAGCGCATCGCCCACAACCGCGCCGCGGCAGTGGCCCATGTGCATCGGGCCGGTGGGATTGGCGCTGACATATTCGACGTTCACACGCGTCCCTGCGCCCATTTTCGAACGGCCATATTCACGACCGAGCGTGGCGATCGCCTGCAGTTCATCGAGCCAAACCTGCGGGTCAAGGCGCAGGTTGATGAAGCCCGGCCCTGCGATCTCGGCGCTGGCGATACCGGGAGCGGCTTCGAGTTTGCTCGCGAGGATTTCCGCCAAAGCGCGCGGGTTCGTCTTGGCAGGCTTTGCCAGAACCATCGCGGCGTTGGTTGCAAGGTCGCCATGCGAAGGATCGCGCGGCGGTTCGAGCGTCACGTTTTTGAACGAGGTTCCTTCCGGCAGAGCGCCGTCAATCACCATCGCATTGAGCGCGGTTTCGATCGTGCCGCCAAAGGCGGTGTAGAGGGTTTGCATATCAGTCATCTCACTTGCGCCGTTAGCGCAAAGGGCAAAAAGGGAAAAGCGAAAGGGCGCGCCATACAACAAGACCCCAGACGACGCGCCAAGCGTCGCAAGGCCGCCTGAGACTCTGGGCGCCCACCCGCAGCGGGTCCGCAAAGAGCGTAGCGAACGAAGGGCGTCTAGCGAAGGGTTCGCCCGGATGGGCGAACACAAACCTACCGCGTCGCGTTATACGCCAGTTGCGATTCGCTCAGTTGGAAGCCCACCAGCATTTCGAAACGGGTGCGCTGGATCGCGGCTTTCACTTCGGGATCGGCAAGCGGGTCAAGCGCCGCATCAGGATCGCCGGCACGCCGTTTGCGGGTGATTCGCTCGCGGATGTCTTCGGGCAGGGTTGCCGCCGAACGCTCGACATAAGAGCCCGCTTTGGCGCTTGCGGTGGCGCGCTCCTCGCCATCGGCGAAGGACAAGGTGACCTCGCCCACACGCTTGGTCACGACCGCGCTTGATCCGCGCAGCACGGTCACGAAGTATGGCAAGGTAACGGTGCGTGCGCCGCGAACGTCGGTGCGGCGTGCGCGAACGTCAAAGCTTGCTTCGGAATACACCTGATCGCCGGTGTCGTTGCAGGTAGAACGAAGGTTAGTGATCGCGGCGCTCACATCGAGATTGCCCTGCGTCTGGTCGCCAGCGGTGCGGAACGTCGTCACATCGCCGGTGTAGTCGGGAATGCCGACATCAGGGCAGGTGGAAAGCACGGCTGTGATCCCGACGCCCTGATTGACCACAAGGTCCCCCTCGCCTGCACAACCGGCGAGCGCTCCCGCCAGAACAAGCGCGGTCAGAGCGGATTTGCCCCGTGTCATGCGAAAATGCGTCATGAGAATGCGTGGTCCCTCGTAAGTCTGGTTGCCGTCAGATGCGGCGTAATATGTCCAATGCGTGGCTTACGCCCTAGCGAGCCGCGCAGCAAAGCGCTAGAGGGCGATGTATGAACGCGCCTATAACTGAAAAGACCGCTCCGGCTTCGGCTGAGCCTTTGAACCTTTTGATCGCCGCCCCGCGCGGTTTTTGCGCAGGCGTCGATCGCGCGATCGAGATCGTTGAAAAGGCGCTCGAGCGGTATGGCGCGCCGGTTTATGTCCGCCACGAAATCGTCCACAACAGATACGTTGTCGAAGGATTGAAGGCCAAGGGCGCGATTTTCGTCAAGGAACTGGACGAAGTGCCCACCGATGCGCCGGTCGTGTTTTCCGCGCATGGCGTGCCCAAATCGGTCCCCGCCGAGGCGGAACGGCGCAATATGATCTACGTCGATGCGACATGCCCGCTGGTGTCGAAAGTCCACCGTCAGGCAGAGCGCCAGCTTGAAAAAGGGCGGCATATCATTTTCGTGGGCCACGAAGGCCATCCCGAGGTGATCGGCACCATGGGTCAGGTCGAACCCGGCCAAATGACCTTGGTCGAGAATATCGAGGACGTCGACAAGCTCCCGTTCGAGACGGATGAACCGCTTGCCTACCTCACGCAAACGACCCTTTCGGTCGATGACACGCGCGAAGTGATCGAGGCGCTCGAATGGCGTTACCCCAATATCAAGGGGCCCAAGGCCGAGGACATCTGCTACGCCACCTCCAACCGCCAGGCAGCGGTGAAGGAACTGGCACAGGATTGCGATCTGGTGCTGGTTGTGGGTGCGCCCAATTCTTCCAATTCGCTGCGCCTTGTCGAAGTGGCCGAGCGTTTGGGCACGCCGGGCAAATTGATCCAGCGCGCCGACGAGATTGATCCTGCATGGCTCGATGGTGTCGAGACAATCGGCCTCACCGCTGGCGCCTCTGCTCCCGAAGTGCTGGTGCGCGAAGTGGTTGATGCGCTTGGCCAGCTGCGCCCTCTCAACGAACGTGTGATCAAGCACACCGAAGAAAAGATGGTGTTCAAGCTCCCGCGTCAACTCACCGAATAGGGCGAGGCAAATGGCGGTTTACACCCATCTTGGCGCCGAAGAGCTGGCCGCGCTTATCGCGCATTATCCGGTGGGCGAACTCGTTTCTGCCAAGGGGATTGCCGAAGGGGTTTCCAATTCCAACTGGCTGATCGAAACCGCCGGGTCTGATGGTGCAGGAACGCGCTTTATTCTTACCATGTATGAACGGCGCATCGAGCTTGAGGATTTGCCGTATTTCTTAGGGCTTCTCGACCACCTTTCGGCCAAAGGCTGCCCGGTGCCGCGCACCATTCACGACAATGATGGCGCGAGCTTCCGGATGCTTGACGGAAAAGCGGTCGCGCTGATCGAATTTCTGCCCGGTGTCTCACCCGCCCAGCCAGACGCCGCGCAAGCGTTCGCAGTGGGAGAGACGCTGGCACGCATTCATGCAGCAAGCGCGGATTTCCCGTTGTCGCGCGCCAATACGATGGGTTTTGCCGACAATCTGGCCTGTCTGGAAAAATGCGGGAGCGATGCGCTTGCGTCCATCAACGCTGACCTTCCGGCAATGCTTGGCCCTGCCCGCGAGGCGGCGGCGATTGACTTGGCCGCCCTCCCCCAAGCGCAAATTCACGCCGATCTGTTTTGCGACAATGTGCTTATGCTGGGCAGCGAAGTCACCGGGCTTATTGATTTCTACTTCGCGTGCTCGGGCGCGATGGCGCTTGATCTTGCGGTGACCCATGCGGCGTGGTGTTTCGATGATGCGGGGAATTATCGTGCGCCTCTCGGCGGTGCGCTTGTCGAAGGGTATGAAAGCGTGCGCAAGCTGACATCGCGCGAACGCGAACTGCTCCCGCAAATCGCCAAGGGGGCGTGCATCCGCTTTATCGCAAGCCGCGCGGAAGACTGGCTCGACACGCCCGATGATGCGCTGGTCACGCGCAAGGACCCCATGCAATTCGTCGCACGCTGGCGTTTTTACGACGCGCAAGGGGCCGATGTGTTTGCGTGATTTGCGCGAATAGGGCACAAGCTGCGTGATGGTGGGCAAGCCTATGAAACAAGTGCAGATCTTTACCGATGGTGCGTGCAAGGGAAATCCGGGTCCTGGCGGCTGGGGCGTCTTGCTGCGCATGGGGCCTCATGAAAAAGAGCTTTCGGGCGGCGACGCGGACACCACCAACAACCGCATGGAAATGACCGCTGTGATCGAGGGGCTCAATGCCCTGATCGAGCCGTGCGCGGTCGAGGTTTATTCCGACAGCAAATATGTGATCGACGGGATCACCAAATGGGTCCACGGCTGGAAAAAGCGCGGCTGGGTCAATGCCAGCAAGAAACCGGTGCGCAACGCCGATCTTTGGCACGATCTGATCGAGGCGGTCGATCGCCACGACGTGTCGTGGAACTGGGTCAAGGGCCATTCGGGCCACGCCGAAAACGAACGTGTGGATCAACTCGCCAGCGATGCCGCAGAGGCGATCGCGGCGGGCGAAGACGCCTAGGCTGTGCCTGCGCCCACTGCTTTCGACCACACCGCGCCAATAACCGACACCGCGCCAATAACCGATACCGCAACGCAAAACGGGCGCGCCGTCATCCGGCACGCCCGTTTTTAAACCTCGCTTGGACCAAAGCGTTCAGGTGTTGTCTTCGGTTGGCGCGTCCGGGCCGTTTTTCTTGATCGAAGCAATCGCGTTTTCAGCCGAAGACTTGCTCGAATAGCCCTGGGTCGAGAACATCACTTCGCTGTTGTAGCTGAAGCGCACGCGAAATTCGCCGGCTTTATCTTTGTAGATTTCGAACTTGTGAGCCATCTTTCTGGTCCCTCTCGTAAGCGTTGAACTTGGGGCCGCAGCATACAGATATGACCGGCTCTGACTACCCCGCAGCCGCCGCTTTCTCGGAATAAAAACGCTGCGGATTGTAAACATTTGCATCAATCGCACCGGTCAGCTCATCCCGCTCCAGCCCGAGCATGATCTGCGATGCCAGACGCGCAGCGGCGGGCGCTGTCTGGATCCCGAAACCACCCTGCCCTGCGAACCACAGGAAACCGGCCCGCTCGGGGTCGGGGCCGTAAATCGGCGTGCGATCCGGGGCAAAGCTGCGCAAGCCTGCCCAGCGCCGCTCCACCGCCTCGATCTGCCAATCGGTTGCGTTTTCAAACGCGTCGATGGCGCGCGCGACGTCCAGTTCCTCGGGCGCTGCATCGCAAGGGGCCGTGGGCGTTTCGTCATGCGGGCTGAGCCAGATGCGCCCATTGTCCGATTTGAAATAGAAATTGCCCGAAATATCGAGCACCAGCGGCAAATCGGCGCGAACGCCGGGTTCAACGCGCAATTGGGCAACCGTGCGGCGATAGGGTTGAATGCCGAGGGGCCGCGCTCCGGCAAGCTGCGCCAGCGGATCGGCCCATGCGCCCGCCGCATTGACCACGCGTTCTGCCCGAAATGTCTCGCCGCCTTGGGTTCTGATGTCCCATCCGCCTGCGCCTTGCGAAAGCCCCACGACACGCGCGCGGCACACCAGTTTCACTCCGGCCACTTTCAGAGCCTTGAGATAGTGTTGGTGAAGGCCGGCCACATCGATATCGGCGCACGCCTCTTCATAAAGGCCATCACACCAGTCATCGCGCAGCATCGGGGCATGGCGGCGCAAGGTTTCGTTGGCAACGCGCTCTATCGTGACGCCTGTTCCGGCAAAGCGCCGCTCGAAATCATCGAGCGCGCCGCCATCTTGGCTGCGCCCGATATAAAGCGCACCGCGTTGCCGCAAAAATCCATTCTCGCGAAGATAGTGACCCGAAGGAAGCGTGAGCGGGACGATCTGCGGGCCGCCATAACATTCTTCCCAGAAAGCAGCCGAGCGCCCGGTCGAATGGTACCCCGGTGTATCCTCCGCCTCGAGGACAAGAACCTTTGCGTGAGGGCCAAGTTCCGCGGCAAGGCTTGCGCCGGCCATCCCTGCGCCGACGATCGCAAAATCGTAGAGTGTATCGCTCATTGAGCCACGGTTGCCCGAGGCGGTGCGACCTCGTCAAGGAAAGCGGCAATCGCGTCCATCACGCGCCCACGCACCGCATCGGTTTCGCGCAGGACCTCGTGGTGGGCTTCTTCGCCCAGTTCAAACAACCGGCCATTGGGCAAACGCCTGGCCGCACGCACATTGGCCTCGTGACTGACAAGCTTGTCGTTGCTGGTCGATACGATCAGTACAGGGCACGTCACCCGTTCGAGCGCGCCGGCACTTTCGAGCACCCGCGAGGAGGCAAACCCCTGCTCGACCCAGCGCCAGCTTGCCGGGCCCATCACAAGTTCGGGCCTTGTGTCGCGCCAATATTGCTCATCGGCGTAGCGTTCGGCATCATGGGTCAAAAGGTTCACACGCCCCGCCGGAAGCTCGCCGGGCTTCTCGCTCCATTTCCATGCCTGGCGCGTGGGATCCCCTATCCATGTCATAAGCTTTGCCACAAAGTGCTGCACGATAAGCGGTACAGGCGGGCCTTGCATGCCGAGCATCGGCGCGCTCAGAAAACAGGCGGTGGGGGGCGTCTCGCCGTCGAGCTTTCCATCGACAAGCGCGCGCATGATCAAATGCCCGCCCATTGAATGCCCTGCGATAATATGCGGACCCGGCACCTCGCGCGTCCAACGCTTCCACAGGTGCGAAAGGTCATCGGTCCATGTCGAAAAATCGTCGATATGTCCGGTGTAAGCGTCCTTGCCCAGCCGTCCTGACCCTGCCTGTCCGCGCCAGTCGGAGGCGGTGACACGCCATCCGTCGCGGTGCCATTCGTCGAGGCTTTCCAGATATTTTTCGTAAGCATCGCCGCGACCGGGCAGAAACAGGATCGATCCGCGCGGTGCGGCGCTTTCGCCCGTGATCCCGGGCCAATCGATCCGGCGCACGGCATGGCCATCAGCAAGGTTCCACCTGCTCTCAACCGCGAGCGGCGGGATCGAGCGGCGATCAATCGAACCTGCATCCGGCACGGCCTGCGCGGCGCTTTTCATCGTCTCGTTGTTCATACTGAGCCTTGTTGGCAGCCGATCTTCAGCCTTCGAAAGTTTGGTTACTATTTGGTAAGCATACGCCTGTAGCACCCTCGAAATGAGACGGAACGCGATAGCCGATTGGAGCTCGCGAGACACCTTTCAGGGGCACTACAATGATGATGACCATCCAATACGGACTGCTGATTGCCTTGGCAATTGCGCTCCTTTACGCCGCGTTCACAGACATTCGCTCGCGCACGATATCCAACGGGCTGAACATCGCGATTGCGGCAGGGGCGCCGGTTTTCTGGTGGGCAAGCGGTCTTGCCTTCTGGCCCGATATTATCATCCAGTTCGGTGTCGCAATTGCCGCCTTTGCCGTTTTCGCAGGGCTTTTCGCAGTCGGCATGATGGGCGGCGGGGACGTGAAACTCCTTACCGTTCTTGCGCTGTGGATCGAGCCGTCGGGTTTTCTCCAACTGCTGATCGTCATGTCGATCGCGGGCGGCATCCTGACCCTGCTTATGGCGATGGTTCACCTCATGCGCAGGCGCAAGGACAAGCTCGCCATTCCTTATGGCGTTGCCATTGCCATCGGCGCTTTCTCCATCCTGGGGCCGCGTCTGATCGAAATGCCCCCGCTTGCATAAAATCATCAATCAAAAAGCGGCGTGAACCCGATTTTAACTACTTCGGTCATACTCATCTCAAGCATACCTGCCCGTAATGTCACGGGCCCACGAAGGGGGCTAATTAGCCATGGATAGGAAGAAACTGGTTCTTTTGCTTGGTGCACTCGTTGTCGCGATCGGCAGCGCATTTCTTGCACGCAGCATGTTTTCGAGCGAGCCAGCGCCGGTTGCGGCGGCTCAGGAGGCGCCAACCGGACCAAAGGTTCTGGTTGCCAACCGCGCATTGCCAGTAGGCACGATCATTACAGCCGATGCAATGGGTTATCAGCAATGGCCCGAAGAGCTCGTGCAGGATGCCTACTTCATCGAAGGCAATTCCGACATGAGCCAGCTTCTTGGCACGGTTGTTCGCTTCCCTATCACGGCTGGTGAGCCTGTGACCCATGGTTCGCTTGTCAGCCCTGGCGACCGCGGCTTTCTCGCTGCGGCGCTTGGCCCGGGCATGCGCGCCGTAACGGTCGCCGTCTCCTCGGCTCAAAGCGCTGTTGCCGGCTTTATCTTCCCGGGCGACCGCGTTGACATGGTGCTCACCCAGCAAGTTCAGGGCGAAGGTCGTCCATTGAGCACCGCCGAAACCGTTCTTCGCAATCTGCGTGTGCTGGCAACCGACCAGGCAACCGAAAGCGTGACCGATGAAAGCGGTCAGACGGTTGTTCGCGCCTATCGCACGGTTACGATCGAAGTGACCCCGCAAATCGCGGAGAAGGTGGCGGTTGCGCAAACCATCGGCGACCTCACCCTCGTGCTGCGCTCCATCTCGGACAATCAGGCAGAGCTTGAGCGTGCGATTGCCTCTGGCGATATCAAAGTGCCCGACAATGCGACCCCTGAAGAGGAGGAGCGCATCCTTCGCGCAGCGATGAGCAAGCCAACCCAAGGCAAGTCCACTTACCAGACCGGCGGCGATGTCTCGCGCTTCCAGCGCCGGTCCATCCCACCACAAAACGACGGTCGTCCTGGCGCAGCCGCTGCTCCCAAGCGCGGCGATACCTTCCAGGCCACATCAGGCAGAACAGGCGCCATGCCACCTGTGCGCCGTGGCCCGACGGTTCGTGTGATCCGCGGCAAGGTCGAATCCGAAGTGCCAGTGAGCGGCGGGATCGCTTCTGCCACCGGTCAACTCAACAACAACCTTGCAAACGGTGTCGGCCAAGCTGGCAAAACCGCTCCGGTTGGCCTGAGCACACTGCGGTAAGGAACACAGAAGATGTCAGCCGTCACAAACATCAATGCCCAAATGGCCACGCAGACTTTGTCTGTGGCCAAAGGGAAATCAGGGAAATCCAAAGGGGGCCCTAAGATGAAAGCCAAGTTTCTGAGCCGAGCCTTGCTCGCCGGGATTGCAGCTCTGCCGATGGCAGCGATGCCAACCACGACTGCAACAGCGCAACAGGTGGTAAGCCCCAACAAGGAGATCGTTCTGTCGATCGGACGCGGCGAGCTTATCGCTGTGCCGGGCGCAATGGCCGATGTCTTTATCGCGAACGACCAGGTTGCCGATGTGCAAATCAAGTCGCAGCGCCAGCTTTATGTCTTTGGCAAAGCCGGCGGTGAGACAACGATCTACGCCAGCAACGCTCGCGGTGACGTAATCTTCTCTGCGAACATCCGCGTGGGCAACAATATCGGCAGCATCGACCAGATGCTCGCTCTCGCGATGCCGGAATCCAAGGTTAATGTCGCTACAATGGGGACCAACACTGTGCTGCTTACCGGCACGGTTAAAGCGCCCGAAGATGCCGCCGAAGCGCAGCGTCTTGTTCAAGCATTCCTTGGTACAGATGCAAATGTCATCACCCGCCTGAAAACGGCAACCCCGCTTCAGGTCAATCTTCAGGTCAAGTTTGCCGAAGTCAGCCGCAGCCTCGTTCGCGAGATCGGCGGCAACGTGCAGACAATCGACGGCGCACAAGGCGGTTTCCGCGGCGGTGTCGGCACGGGCCGCGCCCTGCCCGGTTCGGGCGGGTTCAACACCGGCGGCCCCTTGAGCGTGGGTCCGGGCGCTGACGCAGTCAACGGCGCGCGATTTGTCCGCGATATCAACGGCAACATCGTGGTCGATGAGAACAATATCCCTCAGCTCGAGGAGGTGCTGGGCACCGGCATCGGCACCAATGCAGGGACCGGCACGACCATTGGCGGCCTTACCCAGCTGTTTGGCCTCAACGTGCTTGGCGCACTCGACCTGTCCGAGCGCCTCGGCCTTGTCACCACCATTTCACAGCCAAACCTGACCGCTTTGTCGGGCGAAACTGCAACGTTCCTTGCAGGCGGCGAATTCCCGATCCCTGTGTCTCAGGGTCTGGGCAATGTCG
Source organism: Qipengyuania sp. S6317L1 (assembly GCF_023015615.1). Classification (GTDB taxonomy): domain Bacteria; phylum Pseudomonadota; class Alphaproteobacteria; order Sphingomonadales; family Sphingomonadaceae; genus Erythrobacter. The sequence goes on from NZ_JALKAJ010000004.1 coordinate 199,089, forward strand.
CGATCGAATATCGCGATTTCGGGGTAAGCTTGTCTTACACGCCGACCGTGCTGGCCAATGGCCGGATTTCGATCCGTGTTCGCCCCGAGGTGTCCGAGCTTTCAACGCAAGGCGCGGTGACGCTGAACGGTTTCCAGGTCCCTGCCCTCACCATCCGCCGCACTGAAACGACGGTTGAGCTTGGCTCTGGCGAAAGCTTCATGATTGCGGGGCTCCTGAGCAACAACGCCCAAAACTCGCTCGATAAGGCGCCGGGTCTTGGCGATGTGCCGATCCTTGGCAACCTGTTCCGTTCGCGCTCTTTCCGTCGCGGCGAAACCGAGCTGGTGATCGTTGTGACGCCGTATCTGGTCAACCCGGTGAACGAGCGTGACATCGTCTATCCAACCGACGGTTTCCGCGCAGCCAGCGAGCTTGAACAGCTGCTGCTCTACAAGGAGACATCGAGCAAGCCGGGCGAAACGCGTCCGATGCCTTCGGCAGCCGAGCCTGATGCGCCAGAGCCATCAGTGGGCAACATCGATCCCAACGCCATCGTGCCAGCACGCCCGAGCAAGAAGGATCGCCGCGCCGACAGCAATCGTGGCAACCGCAAACGGGATGGCAATGGTGATGCACCTGCCCCCGGTTTCAGCCTCTAAGCCCCCTCAGCGAAAAGGATTATCATGATGAAAATTCTCAACAAAAACAAGCTGACGGGTGTGATTGCTCTCGCGTTGAGCGTTGGCCTTGCAGGCTGCGCAGGCAGCTCGCTTTCCGATGTTAACCCGTCGCTCAATTCGGTTCATCAACCCGTGGTCGAGCGCAGCAATTTTGCGCTTGATGTGGACACGAGCCGCTCCGGCCTCTCGATCACCGAACAGCAGCGCCTCAATGGTTGGTTTGAAACAATGGACCTTCGGTATGGCGATCGCATCACCATCGAAGACCCTTCTGCCAATCCAGCGGTAGCGGAGGCAGTGAACGATCTGGCTGGCCGTTATGGCTTGATCGTTGACGGTGTCGCGCCGGCAACGCCGGGTCTTTTGAACCCGGGTCAGGCCCGCGTTGTCATCACCCGTTCGACCGCATCGGTTCCGGGTTGCCCGAACTGGTCCGGACAGTCGGACAGCAACTTCAAAAACGAAACCAGCAAGAACTATGGCTGTGCTGTAAACAGCAATCTGGCAGCCATGGTCGCCAACCCTGAAGACCTTCTCGAAGGTCAATCCGGTTCAGGCGAAACCACTATCCTAACCAGCACGAAGGCCATCGAGACCTTCCGCGAGGCGACACCGACAGGTGCACAAGGCCTCATGGAAGCGACCCAAGGCGGAGGGAACTGATCAATGAACGCTCCATGGAAATCAGGACTGCCTGGCAATCGCGATCCGTTTGCCGCCTATATCTGCGACGATGCAGCGCTTGATGTGCTGCGCCCCGTGGTCATCGAAATGGGCTGGCCACCGGAAAAGTGCAACAAAGGCGGTCTTCGCAACGCTGTTCAATCGCTTTCGGTAAGCGCAAGCCCCGCGATCCTCGTGGTGGATCTGTCGGAAAGCGGCGATCCGCTTAACGACATCAACGCTTTGGCCGAAGTTTGCGAGCCGGGCACGGTTGTGATCGCCATTGGCCAAGTCAATGACGTGCGCCTTTACCGCGATCTTCTCGCAAGCGGCATTCACGACTATCTGCTCAAGCCCTTGAGCGCACAGGCAGTGCACGATGCGCTGAACGGGGCTCTGGCGGTGTTCACCGCTCCCAAGGGCGGCGAGAGCGAAGGCGTCAAGCGCCACATCTCGACCGCGGTTGTGGGCACACGTGGCGGTGTAGGCGCGTCGACCATCGCGACGTCGCTCGCTTGGTTGTTCAGCGACGAGCACAAGTCGCCAACCGCCCTGCTCGACCTCGACGTGCACTTTGGAACGGGCGCACTTGCGCTTGATCTGGAGCCGGGCCGTGGCCTGACCGATGCAATCGACAACCCCAGCCGGATCGACGGCCTGTTCATTGAACGCGCAATGATCCGCGCCAATGACAACCTCTCGATCCTGTCTGCCGAAGCTCCGATCAGCCAGCCGCTGATGACCGATGGCGCCGCCTTCGTTCAGCTTGAGGAAGAATTCCGTCAGGCTTTCGAAATGACGGTCATCGATCTGCCGCGCAATATGCTGATCAACTTCCCGCATCTGCTGGCCGATGTGAACCTGGTGCTGCTCACCTGTGAGCTGACGCTGGCATCGGCACGCGACACGATCCGGGTGCTCTCCTGGCTCAAGACCCATGCAGCGCACGCTCACCCGATGATCGTGGTCAACAAGTTCCAGCCCGGTGTTGCAGAGATCAGCAAGTCCGATTTCGAAGCCTCGATCGAGCGCAAAATCGACTTTGCCATTCCTTACGACATCAAGGCGGCATCCAATGCTGCCAAGCTTGGTCAGGTGTTCACCGAGGCCAACAAGAACGCAAAATCCTCTGCCACGATCAAGCAAATCGCCGAGCGCATCATGGGCGCAAGCGAGGAAGATCTGGCCGCGATCACCGAAGAGAAAAAGTCGCTTCTGGGCGGGTTCGATCTCAAATCGCTGCTCGCGAAGAAGGATAAGAACAAGGCGCCTGCAGAGGCCGCCGAGTAATGTCTCAACCAGCTTGCCCGGCACATTTCCTTAATGGTCCGGGCGTAGCTGGTCGAGAGAAACGCCGCGAAAGCAGCGCAAGACAAACGGGCAGGACGAGACCGAGATGGATATAGTGCAAACCCTGCTGATCACGACGGTGATCTTCCTGGTGATTGTTGGCGCCTATGTGCTGCTTACCGGGCCAAACATGGGCAAGTCGCAGAAACGGCGGCTCGAAGCGGTGCGGTTCCGGTATTCGGACAGCGCCGATGCGAAGATGGAATCGCAGCTCAAGAAAGCGATTGCAGCGCGCAAACCCAAAACCCACAAGGTCGCCGGTTCCGCCTCGCGCGTCGAAGCGCTCGAGATGCGGCTAGATCGCACCGGCAAGGGCTGGTCGGTCTCGGGCTATGTTTACGCATCGCTCGGCCTTTTTCTTGCCATCGGGGTGCTGGTATTCCTGCAAAGCCGTTCGCTGCCCATGTCGCTTGGCGTTGGCCTCGTGATCGGGCTTGGCCTGCCGCACATGGTCGTTGGCTATTTCATCAAAAAGCGCACCAACGAATTTGTCTCCAAATTCCCCGACGGCATCGAGCTGCTCGTGCGCGGTCTTCGCTCCGGTCTTCCGGTGGCTGAAACGCTGCAGGTGGTGGCCGAGGAAATTCCGGGGCCCGTTGGCCTTGAATTCAAAGGCATCGTTGAACGCATCAAGATCGGTAAGACGATGGAAGATTCGCTTCAGGAGGCCGGCGACAAGCTTGGTATTCCGGAGTTCAACTTCTTCACCATCACCCTTGCCATCCAGCGCGAGACCGGTGGTAACCTTGCCGAGACTTTGTCGAACCTTGCCGACGTGCTTCGCAAGCGTTCGCAGATGAAGCTCAAGATCAAGGCGATGAGTTCTGAATCGAAGGCATCGGCCTACATCGTGGGTTCGCTTCCCTTCATCGTCTTCGGCCTCATCTACTGGATCAGCCCCGATTATCTGGGTCAGTTCTTTGTCGATGACCGCCTGATTGTAGCCGGCCTTGGCGGCCTTGTTTGGATGAGCATCGGGGCCTTTATCATGGCCAAGATGGTCAGCTTCGAAATCTGATCCGGGGGAGCCAAGACTATGCTTGATCAACAAACCGGACCAACGCTTCTGGGCTTTGACGTCATCCTCGTCGGGAGCATTCTCGCAGGATTGGCAGCCTTTGCGGTCATCATGGCAATCTATGCCGCGGTGACCATCAAGGACCCGATGGCAAAACGCGTTAAATCGCTCGAAGATCGCCGCGACGAGCTTAAAGCCGGCATCGTCACAGGCGGCTCTCGCAAGCGCGCCAGCCTTGTTCGCAGGTCCGACACCACCGACAAGGTGAAAGACAGCCTGGGCAAGATGAACGTGCTCGAGCAGAGCCAGATCGAAATGGTGCAGCAAAAGCTCGCCCACGCTGGCATCCGCAACAAAGAGCTTGCTGTTATCATCATCGGTCTGCGTGCCGTCCTGCCGATCGTGTTCGGTGCGCTGGGCTTCGTCCTGTTCTACTGGGTCGATGCGCTTAATCTTGGCGATGCGCCGTTCAAGAAGCTGTTCGGTTTCTCGGCGCTTGTCGGCCTTGGTTACAAGGGGCCTGAGCTGTACCTTTCAAACCTTGCGAGCAAGCGCACGCTCGAAATCCAGAAAGGTCTGCCTGACGCGCTCGATCTCCTCGTGATCTGCGCCGAAGCCGGTCTTACCGTTGACGCTGCGTTCAACCGCGTCGCAAAAGAGCTGGGCCGCGCTTATCCGGAACTGGGCGACGAGTTTGCGCTGACCGCGATTGAATTGTCGTTCCTGACCGAGCGGAAGATGGCGTTTAACAATCTTGCCTACCGCGTCGATCTGGAGGCGGTGAAAGGCGTTGTGACCACCATGGTTCAAACAGAACGCTACGGTACGCCGCTTGCCTCTGCCCTGCGCGTGCTCTCTGCCGAATTCCGTAACGAACGTATGATGCGCGCCGAAGAGAAAGCAGCGCGTCTGCCGGCGATCATGACCATCCCGCTGATCATGTTCATTCTGCCCGTGCTCTTCATCGTGATCCTTGGCCCGGCGGCCTGTTCGATCTCCGATGCTCTGGTGTCACCGCAAGAGTAAAAAGCGGCACAATCACACGAAAAGGGGCCGGTGCGTTCAAAAGCGCGCCGGCCCTTTTTGCATCAGCCGTTGAGCGAACCCGCCAAGTCCCCCGCCCGCGCGCGCAATTTGGCAAGCATGGAGCGAAGCGTTGCTTCCTCCGCATCATCAAGGCCTTCGAGAATGTCGCGCTCGGTCGCCTTGGCAAGCGGCATGACCTCGCGGTGGATGCCCTCGCCTTCCTCGGTCAGGGCAAGCAAATGCGAGCGGCCATCGTTTTCATTGTCCACCCGCGTCAAAAGACCGCGCTCTTCGAGCACTTTACACGCCCGGTTGACCGCAACCTTGTCCATCAAAGTCGCCTCGGTAAGATTGCGTTGCGTCAGCCGCGCGCCCCTCTCCTGCGCATCCCCCAGAACAGCAATCACCCGCCATTCGGTGACCTTCAGGCCAAAGCGCGAGCGATACCGCTGCGCGATGAGATCGCTCACCGCGTTGGATGTAATCGAAAGCTGATAGGGAAGAAATCCTGCGAGCTGATAGTCGCCGTTTCCGGAAGAAGTGTCCTTTGTCATCGGATATTGTTTCCCATGAAACCACTCCCGAGACAAGACGACCCGGTTTTGCGAAGCGCGCTATTCGTATGCGCGCTATTCGTAAGTGCGTGTCTCCCACCACGGGTAGAAATCAGGCATATCCTCGCTCACCTTGCCCGGATATTGGGGGTCGCGCTTTTCAAGGAAGCTTGCAATGCCCTCTTTCGCGTCGGCCCCGCGCGACAGGCGATAGATCGCGCGGCTGTCGATCTTGTGCGCTTCCATCGGGTGATCGGTGTTCATCAAGCGCCACATCATCGCCCGCGTCATCGAAACGGAAACAGCAGACGTGTTGGCCGCAATTTCGCGCGCGATACTGCGCGCTTCAAGCATGAGATCTTCGGGCGCGTGGACGGATCGCACAAGACCGCCCGCTTTCGCTTCTTCCGCATCGAAAACGCGGCCCGAATAACACCATTCCAATGCCTGGGAGATGCCGACAAGGCGCGGCAGGAACCAGCTCGACGCGGCTTCAGGCACAATCCCGCGGCGCGCAAAAACAAAACCATAACGCGCGTGGCTGGCGGCAAGCCGGATGTCCATTGCCAGTTGCATGGTCGAGCCAACGCCCACCGCCACGCCGTTGCAGGCCGAGATCAGCGGCTTCTTGCTTTCAAACAGGCGCAGCGTGAGAAGTCCCCCGCCATCGCGCACGCGTTCATCGGAAAGATCATCGACTTGCGTGGGGTCAGAAAAAACGTGCCCCCCGCCTTCCGGCGTCAGGTCGGCGCCTGCGCAAAACGCACGTTCGCCCGCGCCTGTAAAGATAACCGCACGCACATCGTCATCTGCGTCGATATCGTCCATCGCCGCCATGATCTCCTCACCCATCGTGCGGGTGTAGGCGTTCATTTTCTCCGGGCGATTGAGTGTGATCGTTGCGATGCCGTCGGTCTTGTCGACCAGGATCTGCGTGTAATCGGTCATTTGGTGTCCTCTCTCGTTTCTCGCACCGCGCGCCATTGCCAATGGCGACAAAAAACCCGCCTTGTGCGCCCCGGTGCCCCAAGTGATAATCTCAGGGCCCAATTGAACGCAAAAGGCGGGTTTTGGCTATCCCCTTTCGCTCTTTGATCAGGGGATTAGCGGGAAGAAAGCTTAGAAGTTAAATTCACCCGTGATGTAGAAACGGCGTGGATCGCCGTAAAATCCGGTAAGCGTCCCTTCGAGGCCGAGCGTCGGCACAAACGGCGTGCCCGGAGGCGTACCGCCAGCAACGAAGTTGTAGCCTGCGACGATGTATTCCTTGTCAAAGATGTTCTTCACATGCGCGCCGATGGAAAAACGGTCATCGTCGTCGGAATAGACGATGCTCGCATCGGCCAGCACAAAGCCATCCTGGTCAAGGAACGGGTTGGGCGTTTCAAACTGGCTCGCATCGGAACGCAGCGACAGAACGCCGAAGAAATCGACCATGCCGCTGGCTGCCGGAATACCAAGGTTAAAGCCCATGTGACCGGTGATGTCGGGCGTGTTCTGGAACACGCGTTGATCAGCCACATCAACGCCGAACGCATCGATGAACTCGTTGAAGCTGGCATCGATTACACCCAGCGACCAATTGACGCTGAAGCGTGAACCGTCGCCTGCGAAGTCCTCACCGACAAGCGCATTACCCTCGAACTCGATGCCGTTGATGTCAGCGGACGCCGCGTTCGATGTGATGCCGATAAAGCTGTCGTTGATGCCGTCATTGTTGCTGTCAACGCCAACGGAGCCGGGAATTTGCACATCGTCATACTGGCTTACAAAACCGGCGATGGAGAAGTTCAAACGGTTGTCGAGAAGCGAGGCTTTATAGCCGAGTTCGAAGCTGTCCACCGTCTCTGGCGCAAAGCGCAGGAACTGGAACTGATCGTCGAAATCAATGTCGCCGTCGCCATCAAGGTCGGGCGCAGCGGTGGTTTGCCCGCGCGGGTCAAAACCGCCGCCCTTGAAGCCTTGGGAATAGGTGAAATAGAGGTTGTGATCTGCGTTCGGCTGCCAGCTGATCGAGGCGCGCGGGTTGAAATCGGTGAAAGTTTCGCTGCCCAGAAAATCACTGGTCGTGGCAATCGCAATCGCCGGACTGTCCGGAATGAACAGATCGGAGAAACCGCCGATAAAGGTCGTGCGCAGCACGCGGCTGGTCCGTTTGTCATTGGTGTAACGGCCACCCACGCTGACGCTGATGGTGTCGGTCAGGTCATAGGTGAAGTCGCCAAAAACGCTCCACGTTTCGGTGTCGACATCGCCCAAAGTCTGGGCATTGAGACCCGGCAGGCTGATAAGCGCGCCTGTGTTTTCAAGCAGAACGTCGAACGCGGTGAAGGCGCTTGCATCGAGGTAATATGCGCCGATCACACCGGAGAGCCGGTCGCCTTCATAAAGGATCTGAAGCTCCTGGCTGAATTGATCGTTTTCGTAGATCGCGGGCACATCAAGGTCGCCCGATGGGAGCGAGTCAAAGTCGATGGGAGTGGTGGATTTATCCTCACGGTAGCCCGTGATCGATTTGAGCGTGATCGTATCGGACAGCTCGATCGCGACATTAAGCGCGCCGCCGTAAGCCTCTACCTCCTGGTCCACGACATTAAGCCCCGCGCGCGTGTCGAATACATCGTCGAGCACCGGTGCGCCTGTCAAAAGGCCCGGGATAAGACGCGAGCCCTGACGCGCTTCGCTGTTGTCTTTGACATAGTCACCCGAGAGGCGAACGAAGACAGGGCCGCTGTCATATTCGATCGTGCCGCGCCCTGCCCAGACGTCCTTGTTGTAGTTTTCCGTGCCCAGAGTGAGATTGTCGCCAAATCCGCCACGCGACAGACGCGCACCGCTGGCGCCAATTTTCAGACTATCGGAAATCGGCGTGGAGGCTGTGACGATAAGGTCCGCCTGATCGTAATTGCCAAGAGCGCCGCGCACGCTGACGCTTGTTTCATCGGGCAGACGCGCGGTCACATATTTGATCGCGCCGCCGATGGTATTGCGGCCGTAAAGCGTGCCTTGCGGACCACGCAGCACCTCGATGCGTTCAACGTCATAGACATCAAGAACGGCGGCCTGCGGGCGGTTCAGGTAAACATCGTCCACGTAAACGCCAACGCCTGCCTCGAACCCTGCGACCGGGTCTTGTTGACCAACGCCGCGGATAAAGGCGGTAAGGGTCGTATTGGTGCCGCGGCTTACCTCAAGAGTGATGTTGGGAACCTGCTGTGCGACTTGCGTAAGTTCAAGCACGCCTTGCTGTTCAAGCTGTTCGCCCGTCACCGCAGAAATCGAAATCGGCACATCGATCAGACGCTCTTCGCGGCGGCGTGCGGTGACGATGATGGTGTTGCTACCCTCATCCTCGCCCGCTTGTTCAGCGGCCGAATTTTGCGCCATCGCAGGACTGGCCAGCCCCACGACAAACGCGCCGCTCACCATAAGCAATGCACGGCTCGAAAGCACAGATTTCAACATAGACTCTCTCCCAATTGTCTCTTTTTTGATGCCGTATTGAAAGTTGAACCAACTTTCAAGTTAGAACTTGTGCAGCGGATTTTTTGTCCCTAGGCGTGTGGCTGAGGAGAGACGCGGATGAGCGATAATGCGGCTGCGCCAGCTGATGCGGCACCCATCCCGAATGAGGCAAAGACACCGCGCACGGAACGCGGTCGAAAGACGCTGCGCAAGCTGCTGGATGCCTCGGCGACCGAGTTTGGCGAGAAGGGTTTTCACGAAGCATCGGTAAGCTCGATCACCCGGCGCGCTGGTGTCGCCCTGGGCACGTTCTACACCTATTTCGACAGCAAGGATGAGCTGTTCCGCGCGCTCGTCAACGATATGAGCGCGAACGTCATGTCGAGCGCGCGCGGCGCGATTGATGACGGGATGAGCGCGCTGGAAACCGAGGCTGCGGCCCTTGCCGCCTTCCTTGGCTTCGCGCGCGAGCACAAGGAAGTCTACCGCATCATCGACGAGGCCGAGTTCGTCGATCCGGCCAGCTATCGCCAGCACTATGAAACCATCGCCAAGCGCATCGAAGGGCGGCTTGCGGCGGGCGTGAAAGATGGCGAATTTCGCGACGATCTGGGCGAGCTGGAGGCATGGGCGGTCATGGGGATGAACGTCTTCATCGGCCTTCGCTATGCCATATGGGACAATGTCGGCCCGCGCCCCTCCCCCGAAGATACTGCCGCACGGGTCAATCGCATACTGAGCGGCGGGATTACCAAACCCGCCGACTGATTGGCACAAAAAACCCCGCCGGGCACGAAGCGCGGCGGGGCTTTTGTTTGCCAGGCGTTGAAGGCTTATTCAGCCCCACCCTCTTGTTCAGAAGTCAGGCCAAGATAGGCCAGCATATACTTCACATCAGGCTCACGACCGGCAAAATTCCGATACATTTCGAAATAGTCCATCGTGCCACCACGGCTCAAAACGGTTTCGCGATAATGCTGACCCGCTTCGCGTGAAAGACCGCCGTTTTCGACAAACCAGTTGCGGCTGTCATGGTCGAGCATTTGCGTCCACAGATAGCTGTAATAGCCCGCTGAATACCCCGATGGTGAAGAGAATACGTGGTTGAAATAGGTGCTGCGATAACGCGGCGGCACCAGGTCAATTTCAAGGCCAAGCTCTTCCAGGGAATTGCGTTCGAACGCGGACACTTTCTCAGGCGTATCGAGGGCCGCTGCCTCTTCCTTGGTGAGAGCCGACCATTTCATATCGAGCAGCGCGGCCTCAACCACTTCACCAAAGTCATAACCCTGGTTGAATTTCGAGGCCGCTTCGATCTTCTCGATCATTTCAGCGGGGATGGGTTCACCCGTCTCATAGTGGAAAGCGTAATTCTCGAGCACTTCGGGCCATGTCATCCACATCTCGTGGACCTGGCTTGGATACTCCACAAAATCGCGCGCGGTCGCCGTGCCCGACAGGCTTTCATACTTCTGATCCGCGAAAAAGCCGTGCAGCGCGTGGCCGAATTCGTGGAACGTCGTGTTCACCCAATCGAAGCTGACCAGTTGCGGTTCACCCTCGGGCGCTTTGGGAATGTTGAGCACGTTGTAAATGACCGGCTTGTTATCCCACATATAGCTTTGATCGACGAAATTGCTCATCCATGCACCGCCGCGCTTTGACGGGCGCTGGAACGGGTCGAAATAGAACAGGCCGAGTTCAGAGCCGTCTTCTTCGAACACGGTATAGACCCACACATCCTCGTGATAGACAGGCAGATCGGTGCGGCGTTCAAAGGTCAAACCGTAAAGCTTTTCAGCCATGAAGAACACGCCGTCCTCGAGCACCTTGTCGAGCACGAAATATTCCATCACCGCGTCTTCATCGAGGTCGTATTTATCCGCCTTGATTGCATTGGCATAACGATACCAATCCCACGGCTTCACCTCGTAATCACCGCCGTTTTCGGCGATGGCCTCGTTGAGCATTTCCGCCTCGCGCCGCTGCGTTGCGGCGAGCGCTGGAACCATTTGCTCCATGAAACCAAGCGCGGTTTCAGGCTTTTCGGCCATGCGGTCCCACATGGTGTAGCTGGCCCAGTCGGGCTTTCCGAAAATTGCCGCTTTTTCTGCGCGCAATTCAGCGATGCGCGCGATCAGCAGGCGGGTGTCGATTTCGGTCGTGCCATCGGCACGGTGATAGCTTGCCTCGAACAGCTTTTGACGGCTGTCGCGGTTTGTCATCGCCGGGATGAGCGGTTGCTGCGTCGTGTTTTGCAGGGCGATCGCATATTTGCCCTCGTGCCCAAGGCTTGCGGCGAAATCGGCGGCGGCGCGGATGTCGCCATCCGATAGGCCATCGAGCTCTTCGACGGTGTCAAAGATAACGGGTTGATCGGCCATGGCATTGCGCGCCAGCTGGCCAAATTCGGTCGTCAGCTTGGAAAGTTGCGAATTGATCGTCTTGACCTGCTCAACCTCGGCCTCGCTCAACAGCGCGCCAGCCTGAACCATGCTGTCATATGTGCCTTCGAGCAGCTTTGCATCTTCGCGCGTCATCGCCATCGCAGCGCGATTGTCATAAACCGCTTTTACCCGCGCAAACAGTTCGGGGCTCAAGGTGATGCTGTCGCCATGCGCGGTAAGCTTGGGGCTGACCTCCTTGCGGATTGCATCGAGATTGTCATTCGTGTGCGTGCCGGTCAGCTGGAAGAAAACGCGGCTGACCCGGCCCAGCATCCGGCCCGATTTTTCAAGCGCAACGATGGTGTTATCAAAGGTCGGTGCTTCTGGATTATTCAGGATCGCCTGAACTTCGGCCTGCTGGATTGCCATGCCTTGCTCAAACGCTGGCAGGTAATCGTCTTCGCTGATTTTGGTGAAATCAGGCGCGTGGAATGGCAGCGTGCTCTCGCTTGCGAAATAGCCTGTGCCTTCGGGGATCGCGGGTGCAGCGGTGTCAGATGCGATCGCTGATTGCGGTTCAGCGGATGGCGACATGGTCGTGCAAGCCGTGGTTAGCGCAAGGGCGGATACGGAAAAGGCCAATGGAGCCAGTTTGAAAGTCATGGATTGTGCAAACCCTCTGTTATGTGTGTTGCCCGGCGGCAAGCGCGCGAGGCCTTTCGGCGCGCGCGGCGAGCGCAGGCGTAATGGATTGTGTGGTAAGCCGATTGCTTAGCACGCGCAACTTGAATGGCAGATGGACGACGTGTGGGCTCGACGAACGACGATGATCCTGGCGAACAGGAGGCCGGTGTCAGAGCCAGCAGTCCATTCAGCGCCCTTGCCTAACGGGCTGCGCCGCCAAAGACGCTAAAAGTGTTGGTTTCGCGCCAACCCTCCTGCGCGGGCCAGATCCCTCGCCCCGACCACCGTGCCTCATACCGTTTGTGCGGCAAAACCGCCTCTCCATCCAGTTCGAGGCGGCATTGAACCGCCATCATCGTGGCGATCAATTGCACTGTGAGCTCGGTGTCTCCTGCGCTGGTCAGCCACGGCTCACTCAGCGATCGGCGAAAGCCAAACCATTGCTGTGTTGAGAGAACGACCTCGTCATTGATGGTGACACGCTCCTGCGACCACCCGAGCCAAGTGAACGCATTATCGACGTCAATCTGCGTGTTTTCGAGCTGAAACCGCCACCTCTGCCCGTGCACTGCCATCGCGTATCCTACCCTCGCCATTCCACGCAAACATATCTTCTACGAAACGATTTTCGATAGGCCGCCTGCACTATTACCCGGCGACAATAAGGGGGTCGATACGCCCATAAGTATTAGTCGTCATGCATTATAATTCATGCGTACTATTTGAAATGAAACGAGAATTTCTATCCATTTAAGGAGGCAGCAATCGTTCTGCCTTTTACATCTGGAGAAGAAAAATGATCCACACGCATGATTTCGACAATGGCACTTCGGCTATTGTTGACCTCAACCTTGCCGAGCTTGAGCAGATTGATGGCGGCGTCGCGCCCCTCATCGCCGTTGCTTACATCGGCATCGGGATGAGCTCAGCCGTTCTTGCAGGCGGAATCGGTTTCCGCCTCGGGCTGCGGTTGTCTCAACACTGATACCCCCCCCATGACAATCGCTCGCACGATCCTGGCACTGGCGGCCATGCTCTTGCCGATCTTTGCGATCGGGCTGTGGCTTGGCCTGGCTTACGGTCAGGCAATCTCTCAATAAGGACACTAATCATGAAACTTCACGACCAAACGAACACTTCGGCCATTCAAACCCTGAATATCGATGAAATCGACGAAATCGCAGGCGGCGTGCCGCTCGTTTTCATCGGGATCGGGATCGGCCTTGTCGGTGCGTTCGGAGGCGGTATGGCCTTTGGATACTCCGTGGGCCGCAATTTGCAGGCACACTGATTTCGACGGTGGCGCGCGCATGTTCCTCGACGCGAAGAACATGCGCGCGCCCCATCAATCAATCGCGAAACTAATTGACGCGGTAGGTAATCGAAGTCGTGAAGAATGAACGCACGGGTTGGCCAACGACATTGACCGCGGGTTCAAACTCGGCCCCTTGCATTTGCTCACAAGCGGGCGATTCTAACGTTTCGGTCTGCGTCACCTCGTTGATAACGCAGTCTTCGACGCCGCCTTGTTCATCAATCGTCACACGCATCCGCAACACTGCGCTTTCGCCCCTGCGCAGCGCCCTTCGCGGGTAGCTGTCAACGATACGCCGCGTAATCGCATCGCGATTGGTCCACACCGGTCCCTTTTCCACCAACCGCTGGGTTTCGACGTCGAATCCCCACTCGCGCAGCATATCGCTGGTGCAGGTGTTGAGCACCTCGAAAGCCTCGCCCAAGGGTCCTGTTTCGAGGCGCACCTCGCGGCTGCCCTGTGTGAAGGATAGATATTCGATGTCTGCGCCAAATTCGGCATCGAGCTGCGCTGATATCCGCACTGGCGCATCATCGCCTGTTTCGTTGGCAGCATCTGCCGCCTCGCGCGCTTCAATCAGGACGGCGGGCTGATCCTTGAGGAAATAGATATTTGAAAACACCAGACCATGACTGATGCGGCCAAGCTCCGCTTTCATCGCCGGCGCTTCAAAAGGCTGGGATGCGTCACCCAGCGCGACGAGCGTTTCCTTGCGGTTGGTAAAGCGCTTGAACGATGATCCGGCCACGGTCACGCTCGCGCCGCTGCTTGGGTAATGCTGATCGACGAGAAGGACGTGCATATCCTCGCCCTCGCCAAAGGTTCGGGCAAGGCGGCATTTCGTTTCCCCGAAATCCACATTCCACGGAGTGCGCGCCTTTAGCACCACCGGTTCTTTTGCAGCTTGGACCGGCGACGAAAATCCAGCCATAACAATGCCCAAAGCCAGGGCGCTTGCAAACACACGCATATTCAGTCCCGAAATCCTGAGTTCTAAAATCTTATCCGCGAGCCAGGTTCTTGGTGCAATCGTTGAGCACGTCGAACGCCTCACCCATAGGCCCGGTCTGGAGGCGCACCGCGCGCCTTTTCTGGGTGAATGTCAGATAACTGATGGAGTTGCCAACACCCACATCAAGTTCCCCCGCACCCGGTGCCTGTGCCCCTTGCGCAGGTGTGCCAAAATCAATGTCGGGAAAGACAATGCCATACCGCATCGTGCCAAGCTGCGCTCTTTGTGGTTCTGCCTCGATAGACATGGCATCGCCAAAAGCGATCGATGCCTCCCGATTGACGCGGAACCGTTCAAACGAAGGCCCCGCCACAGTGACCGCAGCGGCGCTGCCTGCGCGATCCTGATCCAGCAGGAGAACGTGCGTATTGGGTCCAGAGCCAAAGGTACGCGAAAGACGGCATTTGCCCTGGCCATAATCGACATTCCATTTCGACACAGCGGGCAGAACATACGGGTCGATTTCAGCCATCGCGGCAGAAGGCAACCCCGCGAAAAGACTGGCGGCGGCAAAAGACAAAACAGCAAGGCGCATTGATACCTCCCCTTTCAAAGAAAAAGGCCCGGCGACATGGTGTCACCGGGCCCGTTATTTTGCAACTAGCTTAGGTGTATTAACGCGGCGCCATGCGAATACCGCCGTCAAGACGCACGTCTTCGCCGTTGAAGTAGCCGGTCTCGATCATGGTCATAGCGAGTTTTGCATACTCATTGGGCATGCCAAGCCGCTTGGGGAACGGCACCGATGCCGCCAGAGCATCGCGCACGTTTTGCGGAGCGGCTGCCAGCAGAGGCGTGTCGAAAATGCCGGGAAGGATCGTGTTCACACGCACGCCTTCGTTCATCAGGTCGCGCGCGATAGGCAGCGTCATGCCGATCACACCCGCTTTGGATGCCGAATAGGCCGCCTGACCGATCTGGCCGTCTTCGCCAGCAACCGAAGCGGTGTTGACGATCGCGCCGCGGTCGCCGTCTTCGCCAAGCGGATCAAGCGTGAGCATACCGGCAGCCGATTTGGCGATGCAACGGAACGTGCCGACAAGGTTTACCTGGATGACGAAATCGAACGCGCTGACCGGAAACTCCTTGATCGAACCGTCTTCGCGCGAACGCTTGGCGGTCTTGATCGCATTGCCGATCCCTGCGCAGTTGACGAGGATACGCTCCTGGCCGTGGGCTTCGCGAGCCTTGGCAAAACCGGCTTCAACGTCTTCGTCGCTGGTCACGTTGACCTTGCAGAACACGCCGCCGATTTCGGCAGCCATGGCCTCGCCCTTTTCTTCGTTCATGTCGAAGATCGCGACCTTGGCGCCTTTCGCTGCCAGAGCGCGCGCGGTGGCAGCACCGAGGCCGGACGCACCACCGGTGACGACGGCGGGAGTGTTGGCTGAAACTTCCATTGGTTTTCCTCTCTAGGGTATGAGTTGTTTCTTAGACAGATTTGATCTTCTGGGTGTTTGAATACGCTTTAAAGCGATTCAACGTTCTGGGTGTTTGAATACGCTTTAAAGCGATTCAATGATGGTCACGTTGGCAACGCCGCCGCCTTCGCACATCGTTTGAAGGCCGTATTTCTTGCCGTGGCGCTTGAGCGCATGGACAAGCGTCGCCATCAGTTTGGTGCCCGATGCGCCAAGCGGGTGGCCGAGCGCAATCGCGCCGCCATGCACGTTCAGCTTCTCGGGATCGGCGCCCGTGTGCTTGAGCCACGCCATCGGAACAGGCGCGAACGCCTCGTTCACCTCATAAAGGTCGATGTCGTCGATCTTCATGCCCGCGCGCTCGAGCGCCTTGTCGGTCGCGAACAGCGGCTCTTCGAGCATGATCACCGGATCGCCGGCGGTAACGGTGAGGTTGTGGATGCGTGCAATCGGGGTGAGGTTATGCGCCTTGAGCGCCTTTTCCGACACCACGAGCACGGCCGAGGAACCATCGCAGATCTGGCTCGCGGATGCGGCTGTCACCATGCCGTTAGGGTCGATCAGCTTGACGCCTGCGATCCCTTCGAGCGTTGCATCAAAGCGGATGCCTTCATCCACGGTGTGCATCTCGGTGCCTTCGGGCGTTTCGATTTCGACCGGCACGATCTCGGCATCAAACGCGCCCGCTTCAACGGCCGCCTTGGCCTTGAGGTGGCTGTTAAAAGCGAAACGATCAAGCTCGTCCTTGGTCATGCCGTGCTTCTTGGCGATCATTTCTGCGCCCATGAACTGGCTGAACTGGACGCCGGGATACTTCTCCTTGACGCCGTCCGACATGTAATTGCCCAGACCCTCTTTCATGTGAAGCGTCATGTTCGAACCCATCGGCACGCGGGTCATGCTCTCGACACCGCTGGCGATCACGATATCTTGCGTGCCCGACATGACGGCTTGCGCTGCGAACTGGATGGCTTGCTGTGAGGAGCCGCACTGGCGGTCGATCGAAACCGCAGGAGTGGATTCGGGGAGCAGCTTGGACGCGAGCACGCCCATGCGGCCAATCTGGCCTGCCTGTTCGCCCGCCTGGCTGACACAGCCGGTCACAACATCGTCAATCGCCTTGGGGTCAACGCCGCTGCGCCCTACAACCGCGTCGAGTGACTTTGCCAACAAATCAACAGGGTGAACCCCGGCAAGACGGCCGCCGCGGCGGCCTCCAGCGGTGCGAACGGCATCGACGATAT
Source organism: Qipengyuania sp. S6317L1 (assembly GCF_023015615.1). GTDB lineage: Bacteria > Pseudomonadota > Alphaproteobacteria > Sphingomonadales > Sphingomonadaceae > Erythrobacter. The sequence goes on from NZ_JALKAJ010000004.1 coordinate 215,890, forward strand.
AAGCAGTGGCCATGGTGACAGTTTCCCTTCCCGTTTACGTAAACGTTGCAATTTGCCACTCGCCTATTGCAGCCGCTTGAAGGAATCAAGCAGGCATAAATGTGAGTTTTTAATGCTGCATTGCAGCAAGATTGCCTCACCCAGCGGCTGCAAACGGCTTCAAAGTTGCAACTGGCAAGCGTGGCGTAACAATGTTGCAATAATGATACATGGGCAGAGCAAGTTCGGGAACGCGCGCCATTTCGTTTGCGGTGTATGGCCACCTTGTTGCAATCCCCACTCAGCAAACGGGGCGTTCTTGCGTGCCGTTTTGTGAACCTAGTACGTTTTGCCGGCCCCGGTCGGCAGCTAAGGGGACTTAGACACCATGAAGAAATCTTTTACTCTGAAAGCTAGCGCTGCGCCGTTGGCTTTGGGTCTTGCGCTGGTTTCATCGCCAGCTCTCGCCCAAGACGGGGAAGAAGCCGCAGAAGTCGAAGGCGATGCAATCGTCGTCACGGGTTCGCGGATTCAAAACCCTAACCTGGAGCTTTCCAGCCCAGTGACTTTCGTTGGTTCGGAAGAGCTTGAGCTGCGTCAAACCAACACTGCTGAACAGTTCCTTCGTGAACTGCCCGCCTCGGTTCCGAGCACGGGTTCTGCGGTGAACAACGGTAACGGCGGTTCGTCCTTCGTTAACCTTCGCGGCATCGGCTCGCAGCGTAACCTCGTCCTTCTGGACGGTCGTCGCTTCGTTCCAGCTGACACCACTGGCCGTGTTGACCTTAACTCCATCCCACTTGCGGTTATCGAGCGCACCGACGTTCTGACCGGCGGTGCTACCACCACTTACGGTGCTGACGCTGTTTCGGGTGTTGTTAACTTCATCACCAAGAAAGACTTCGCTGGTCTTGAAGCCAACGCAAGTTCGCAAGTCACCGAGCAAGGCGACGGCGAAACCTACCGCGTTGACCTTACCCTTGGTGCAAACTTCGACGATGGCCGCGGTAACGCGGTTCTGAGCATCGGTTACCAAGACACCGCCGCCGTATTCCAGGGCGACCGTGACTTCTCCGAGTTCAACATCGGTTCGTTCAACGGCAACCCATCGGGTTCGTCGAACGCGGTTCCAGCTGTGATCGTTGGCCCAATCCCAGGCGGTTTTGGTCAGCTCAACGAGCAAGGCACCGAAGTTCTTGAAGGCGTTTTCGATCGTCCTTTCAACTTCAACCCGTTCAACATCTTCCAAACGCCGTTTGAGCGTTACAACATCTACGGTGCGGCAAACTACGAAGTTTCCGACGCTGTCGAAGTGTACACGCAAGCTGCGTTCTCGAAGCAAACGGTTTCGACGATCATCGCTCCTGGCGGTTCGTTCTTCAACACCTACCAGCTGAACCTCAACAACCCGAACATTCCTGACGCGGTTGCGCTTCAGTTCTGTGAAGGCCTTGGTCTTGATGACGCTGCCTGTGCTGCTGGTCGTAACACCCAATTCGGTGCAACGCTCGAAGACGGCACTGCGAACCCTGACTACGTTCAGTTCGCTTCTCAGGTTCGTCGTCGTTCGGTCGAAGCTGGTACACGTAACTCTGACTTCACCTCGACGCTGTTCAACATCGTCGCCGGTGCTCGCGGTGGCATCACCGACAACATCTTCTGGGATGTTTCGGCTACCTACGGCGAATCAGAGCGTATCCAGCGTCAGTCGGGCTTCGCTCGTTTTGACCGCCTGCAGCAGTCGCTGCTCGCGCTTCCAGACGGCACCTGCTCCGATCCTTCGGGCGGCTGTGTTCCGATCAACCTGTTCGGCACGCTCGGCAACCTTGGTTCACAAGAAGCCATCGACTATGTCTTCAGCCTGACCCAACAAGTGATCACTGCAACTTCGATCAAAACCGTCAACGGTAGCATCACCGGTGACTTTGGTTGGGGCATTGCCGACACGCCGATCAGCTTCGCGACCGGTGTTGAGTATCGTGAATTCACCGCAACCCGTCTCTCGGACGAAGCTTCGCAAACTCCGGGCGCAGTTGTTGGTGGTGGCGGTGCCGCTCCTGACATTAACGGTTCGTACGACGTTTATGACGTCTTCGGCGAGGTCATCATTCCTGTTCTCGAAGGCGTCCCTGGCGCAGAGAACCTGACTCTTGAACTTGGCGGCCGTTACTCGGACTACTCGACTGCAGGCACCGAGTTCACTTGGAAAGCAGGCGGTACCTGGGAACCAATCCCCGGCTTCAGCATCCGTGGTAACTACCAGCGCGCAGCTCGTGCACCGAACATCGGTGAGCTGTTTGCTCCTGTGACCACTGGCCTCGACAACCTCGCGGTTGATCCTTGCCAAGGCCCAACCGCACCAACCGGCAACCTTCTGGCTGCTTGTTTGGCTCAGGTTCCAGCCGGAAGCCCAGGCGCGGATGCCATCCAAAACGGTAACGTTCTTGCCCCAGCGGCAGGTCAGATCAACGTAACCGGTGGTGGTAACCCGAACCTTGGTACGGAAGAAGCAACCACCTGGACGGTCGGCGCGATCTTCCAACCGGATGCGATCCCAGGTCTCTCGCTGTCGGTCGACTACTTCAACATTGAAGTTGAAAGCGCGATTTCGTCACCAGCTGTTGGCGACGTCATTTCGGCTTGTTTCGACAATCCTTCGGCAACGAACCCAGACTGTCAGATCACTTCGATCTCGCGTAACCCGTTCACGGGTGGCCTCGACGGCTCTCCGGACGAGACCCCAGGTCTCTTCCTGAACGCTTCGAACCTTGGCCTGATCCAAACCGATGGTGTTGACATCTCGCTGCGTTACAGCACCGATCTGTCGGACACGATTGGTCTGAGCTTCTCGTCAAACACCACTTGGACGAACGAAAACACGTTCCAAGCGGCACCAGGTGCGATCAACCGTGACTGTGTCAGCTTCTACAGCGTGAACTGCGGTTCGATCCAACCTGAGTGGGTTGTTGACAGCCGTCTGACACTTTCGTTCGACGACATCGTCAGCGTATCGCTCCGTCACCGCTACATGAGCGCGACAGAGTATGAGCCACTTCAGTTCGCTACTGACGTTGCTAACGCTGAAGCGTCTAACCGTGATGAAAACGGCGTTCTTCTCCCAGAAGCGGATCAAGACTGCCCAGACTTCAACGGCGCTGACGCTGGTGGCTGTCTGGTCGAGCCTGACTTCCGCAACATCCCTGCGGAGCACTACTTCGACCTTTCAGCTCAGTTCGATGCAACCGAGAACATCCTGTTCACGATCACGGTTCAAAACCTGTTCGACAACCAGCCACACGTGGTTGGTTCGGACATCGGTTCGACCGCGTTCAACAGCGGTAACATCTACCCATCGTCTTACGACGCCCTGGGCCGTCGTTACGGTGCGAGCGTGAAACTGCGCTTCTGATCTGAACGGATCACAAAACATCAAAGCAGGGCGGTCAGAAATGGCCGCCCTGTTTTTTTATGCGCGCGCGATTTCAACGGTCCTGCTCGCGCAAAGGCTTGCGCCCGCCCCCCATACCGGCCCGATTTGACTTCACGGCACAGACGGTTCCGTTTGCACCCCGAACATGATAGAAGCGGGTCACGTTCCAATTTGGAGGAAACAATGACATCCTTTTTTAGCGCGCTCACAGCTCTTTTGATGATGGCGTCTCCGGCACAGGACGCAGCAGCCGCTCCAGCAGCTGAAGCCTCACAAGAAGCCGCCGAGCCCAAGAAAATCACTGACCGCAACCACCCCGATTACGTGCGTTGCCGCCGGGAGCCGGTGATCGGCTCACGCGCCCGCTTTACCAAGCGCTGCCACACCAACCGCGAGTGGGAAATGATTGCCCAACGCGGAAATGAAGGCACACGCGAGATCGTCGAAGCCGGTCAATCAGGCATGGTCGGCAACTGATCGCCGCGACGTTTTAAGATACGCAAAGCAAAAGCGCCCCCTTGCTAGTCTTGCAAGGGGGCGCTTTTGTTTGTGCTCTGAGAGGCTTTGCGCGAGGTGATCAGCGCATCCGGCTTACATCGACCACTCCGCGACGGCCATCGACCCGCATGTGGTAACGGCCAAGGCTCGCCTTTTCGATCGTCACGCTTTGCCCTTCGCGCGGATTGCGTTTCATCCGGCTAACCTGCGCCTCAGCCCAGATCTGTCCATTGTCGAGAGTGAAGATCCGCTTGCCGCTGCGATCATTGGCAAAGACACCGACAACAGTGGCGGCAATCTGCCCCTCTTCGTCAAGCTCGGTGACGGCGTCCGGGCCACGCTCGGACTCTTCACGCTCGCGAATCTGCAAGTCGGACAGGCCGAAGTTCTCGACGCTCTCCTGGCGTGCAGCCTCTGCGCGCTGGGCGAGCAGTTCGCCCTCGCGCGCATAGGTCGCATCGAAACAGGCAAGCCGTTCGCTATCGTCGGCGATCCCGGCACAAGGGGCGTAGGGGCTTGGCCCCTCATCCTTGGCCGAAACAGAAGTGGCGGTGAGGCAGGCGAGTAGCGCCGTACCAGCGAGCAGATATGCGTTGTGTTGCGTCATGCGATAATCATGCTGCAAATGGCTTTCACGCGCAAGACAGCACTACTCCACTTCTATCCTGAGTTCGCCATCGCCCTCGTCGATCTTGAGCGTTGCACCGTCGAGGATTTTGCCCTCGATCAGCATTTCCGCGAGCGGATCCTGCAGATATTTCTGCACCGCGCGCTTTAATGGCCTTGCGCCGTAAACGGGGTCATACCCCACCCGGCCCAGCCACCGCAGCGCCGCATCGGTCAGATCGAGCGTGATCTTGCGATCGTTGAGCAGTTTCTGCACGCGCTTCACCTGAATTTCGACGATCGGCGCCATGTGCTCCATCGCGAGGCGGTGGAACAGGATGATTTCATCCAGCCGGTTGATGAATTCGGGGCGGAAGTGCCCGCGCACGACATCCATCACCTTTTCTTCGACATCGGCAACTTTCCCGTCATCGGGCAGGTTCGCAAGATGCTGAGAACCAAGGTTCGAGGTAAGGATGATGAGCGTGTTCGAGAAATCGACCTTGCGCCCCTGTCCATCCGTCAGTTGCCCGTCGTCGAGCACTTGAAGAAGGACGTTGAACACATCGGTGTGCGCTTTCTCGACCTCGTCGAACAATACCACCTGGTAAGGCCTGCGCCGCACCGCTTCGGTGAGCACACCGCCCTCGTCATAGCCAACATAGCCCGGAGGCGCACCGATCAGGCGGGCGACCGAATGTTTTTCCATGAATTCGGACATATCGATGCGCACCATCGCCTGATCGTCATCGAACAGGAATTCGGCGAGCGCCTTGGTCAGTTCGGTTTTACCCACGCCCGTTGGCCCCAGGAACAGGAAGGATCCGAGCGGCCGGTTCGGGTCCTGCAAGCCAGCGCGCGCGCGGCGCACGGCTTTGGACACCGCTTCAATCGCCTGCACCTGTCCGATCACGCGTTTGCCAAGGATACCCTCCATTTCGAGGAGCTTCTCGCGCTCGCCCTCCATCATCTTGTCGATGGGAATTCCAGTCCAGCGGCTGACAACAGAGGCGATATCTTCCTCGGTCACTTCTTCGCGAAGGAGTGCGTTTTCGGTGAGGTCCTCGGCCTCGGCCAGCTTTTTCTCGAGCGTCGGGATCGTGCCATAGGAAAGCTCACCCGCCTTGGCGAGGTCGCCTGAACGCTGGGCCTGTTCAAGTTCCAGACGCGCTGCGTCCAGTTCTTCCTTGATCTTGCCCTCGGCCTCGATCTTGTCGCGCTCGTTCTGCCAGCGCGTGGTCAGCTCCGCCGACTCCTGTTCAAGCTCGGCAAGCTCCTTGCGCAAGTTTTCAAGCCGCTCCTTCGAGGCAGTGTCATCCTCCTTGGCGAGCGCGCTTTCCTCGATCTTCAACTGGATGATCCGGCGGTCGAGAGCCTCGATCTCCTCGGGCTTCGATTCCACTTCCATCCGGATGCGCGAGGCGGCCTCGTCCATCAGGTCGATTGCCTTGTCGGGCAGGAAGCGATTCTGGATATAGCGGTCAGAAAGCTTCGCCGCCGCCACAATGGCCGTGTCGGTGATGCGCACCCCGTGGTGAAGCTCGTATTTGTCCTTGATCCCGCGCAGGATCGAAACCGTGTCTTCGACCGTGGGCTCTTCGATAAACACGGGCTGGAACCGGCGTTGGAGCGCCGGGTCTTTCTCGACATACTTCTGATATTCATCGAGCGTGGTCGCGCCGATGCAGTGCAGCTCACCGCGCGACAAAGCGGGCTTCAAAAGGTTGGACGCATCCATCGACCCTTCCGAGGCACCGGCCCCGATAAGAGTGTGCATCTCGTCGATGAACAGGATGATCTGGCCATCGGCGTTCTTCACCTCATCAAGCACCGATTTGAGGCGCTCTTCAAATTCGCCGCGATATTTCGCGCCCGCAATCAGCGCGCCCATATCAAGGCTCATCAAGGTGCGCCCTTTCAGGCTGTCCGGCACATCGCCATTGGCAATGCGCAGCGCCAGCCCTTCGGCAATCGCGGTTTTACCCGTGCCCGGTTCCCCGATCAGCGCGGGGTTGTTCTTGGTCCGGCGTGCAAGGATCTGCACGGTGCGGCGGATTTCCTCATCGCGCCCGATAACCGGGTCAAGCTTGCCGTCGCGCGCGGCTTGCGTGAGGTCGCGCGCGAATTTCTCCATTGCGTCATAATTCGCCTCGGCATTGGCGCTGTCGGCCTTTTTGCCGCCGCGAAGATCCTCAATCGCGGCATTCAGGCTTTGCGGAGTAACGCTGGCCGCTTTCATTGCATCGCGCGTTGCGTCGGGGGAAAGCGCCAGTGCGGTGAGCAAACGCTCGACCGTCACATAGCTGTCGCCTGCCTTATCGGCGAGCTGTTCTGCGCTATCGAGGACGCGGACAAGATCGTTGTCCATACCCGGCGTTGACTGCGCGCCGGAGCCCGTCACCGCCGGGATTTTGGAAAGCCCGATATCCACCGCGCTCACCGCAAGGGCGGCCTCGCCGCCAGCGCGCTGGATCAGGCCGGCGGCCATGCCTTCGCCATCTTCGAGGAGCGCCTTCAAAAGGTGCAGCGGAGTAATCCGCTGGTGGTTCATACGGATCGCAACCGTCTGCGCGCTTTGCAAAAAGCCTTTGGCGCGGTCTGTAAACTTGTCGAGATTCATGCCTGTTCCCTCATATGAATTGCCTCCCTTATATGGTGTTGCATTTTTGCAACACAAGGCCTTGAGGGCGACAATTTTCGTCTCGCAGGTGTGTTACCTGAGTAGGTGGGTCACATTTCGGCGCATTGCAAGCCCCCAGACCGCGTCACTGCGCTTGACCAGAACGTATGGGCAAGCGATTGTCCCGCAACGGGGAAGAGAGAAAGTTTATCTGATGAAATGGATCAAGCTCGGTGCGCTTGGGGTTGCCGGCCTATTGCTGGTAACTTTTGTATTTCTGGCCACTTGGGAGCCATTTGCCGCGCGCACAAGCGAGGCGCCTGAATACCGCGAATATTCCGCCGAGATCGTGCGCAGCGAATACGGCGTTCCCATGGTCTATGGCGACACCGATGCCGATGTCGCCTTTGGCGTGGCGATTGCACATGCCGAGGATGATTTCTTCACCCTGCAGGATGTCGTCGCGATGTCGAAAGGGCGCTATGGTGCGATTGCGGGTCAGGACGGTGCGCAGATTGATTTCGCCTATCACCTTATCGGTGCGCGCGAGACGGCAATTCGCGAATACCCCAAACTTCCCGCTGACACGCGCGCGCTGCTCGACGCCTATGCAAGCGGGCTCAACCAATATGCCGAAACCCATCCCGAAGAGATCAAGCTTGCCAATCTTTTCCCCGTCAACGGAGAGGATATTGCCGCCGGTTTCGTTCTACGCCAGCCGTTCTTCTATGGCCTTGGCAATGTGATCGGGCCGCTTGTTGCAGGCGAGCCCTTGCGCAAGGAATTTGGCCCCGACATTCCCGGTTTCCCGCGCGAGAAATCGCCCGCCGAACAATTGCGCGAGGAATTGACCGGCGAAAATATGGCCAAGAGCGAACACCCCAATCTTGTGCTTCCCATCGGCAGCGCGGGCGATCATCTGGGCTCGAATGCCTGGGCTGTTACGCCGGAAAAATCGGGTGGTCCGACGACACTGATCTCAAACTCTCACCAGCCCCTTCGCGGAGGTGTCGCCTGGTATGAATTTGGCGTGCAGTCGGGTGAGGGGTGGCACTTTGCGGGTGCAAACTTCCCTGGCTCGCCCTTCCCTTTCCTGGGCCATAACGAGCATCTGGGATGGACCAACACGGTCAATCGTCCCGATATGACCGACATCTACAAGCTCGAAATGAACGAGGCCGGTGACAGCTATCGCCTTGATGACAAATGGTATTATCTCGAAGAAAAGGAAGTGATCCTGCCTGTGAAGATGGGCCCGGTCACGCTTCCGATCACTCAGACCATCTATCGCAGCCAGCATCACGGCCCGGTGATCAAGAACGATAACGGCTTCTTTGCAATCCGCTATGGCGGCATGGACAAGGCCGATCAACTGGACGCCTATTACCGCCTCAACAAGACCACCAACCTTGAAGAGTGGGAAGCGCAAATCGCGCGCATGGCAATCCCTTCGACCAACTTCATCTACGCCGACAAACAAGGCAACATTGCCTATGTCTACAACGCAAGCATCCCCGACCGGCCAGAGGATGTGGAGGCAAACTGGCGCGGCATTCTCGATGGGTCACGCTCCGACCTCATCTGGGAGGGCAGCGTTGGCTATGACCGCATCCCCAAGCTTATCAATCCGGCCTCGGGCTGGCTCTACAACTCGAACAACGAACCTTATACCGCCGCAGGTGAAGGCAGCGATCTTGACCCGCAAGACTTCTCACCCGTGCTCGGCATTGAGAGGAAACAGACCAACCGCTCCTATCGCGCCTACAGGTTGATGAGCGAAGCGGACCTGCTCGACCGCGAGGCGCTGGAGCGGATCAAGTATGACACTGCCTATGAACGGCTCGATTACGTCGACACATTGTTGAGCGCACTTGAGGCAATGGAGAATAGCCCGCGTTTGCAAAAGGCGTCGGCATCAGGCGTTTCGCTGGCCGAGGCGCGCGATCTGCTTCTGGGATGGGATCTGACCGCCGACAATAAAGGCGATGCCGATGCGCTCGCGCTCCTGATGATCCGGTCGTACATGGGCGCTGAATACAACAATACGCCCGTCCCCGATGTCGAAGAGCATCTGAAGGAAGCGGTCGATCATCTGATGGAGCACTTCGGGCGGCTCAACCCGCCGATGTCAGAGCTGCTGCGGCTTCGTCAGGGCAACGTAGACCTGCCGCTTGATGGCGGCTCTGATACTCTGCGCGCCTCGACCACATGGCGCGAGGATGATGACGGGCGGCTGAGCCTCGTTCACGGCGACAGCTATATCCAATGGGTCGAATGGCCAGCCGGTGGCGGCAAAGTCGTCTCACGCTCGATCCAGCCCTTTGGCGCTGCCACCACGCGGTCCGAAAGCCCGCATTACACCGATCAGATGCAGCTGTATGTCGATCACAAATTGAAACCCGTGCGCTTTTTCGAAGAGGATGTGCGGGAACATGCAACGAGTTCGAAAGTCGTAACCAACAAACGCGATTGAGGCGGGCCTTGCCCTATCCGGACATGACCCAGCCAGATTTTGCCAACTCACCAGACACGTTGTCCTGGAAAAGGATTTGAAGATATGAACCTGCGCCATGCAGCCACCAGCCTAGCCGCCCTTGCCGTCGCCATTGCGGCCCCTTCAAGCCCCGCCATCGCGGACGACCACGTCGACGTTGCGGCTCAAGACGCTGGCAGCCCCGGCGACCTCGAAGCATTGGTGGCTCAGGTTCAGATCCCTTACGAAGAGTTTCAGCTCGACAACGGCCTAACCGTGATCGTGCATGAAGATCGCAAGGCGCCGATTGTGGGCGTTGCTGTATGGTACAATGTCGGCTCCAAGGACGAACCCGAAGGCCTCACCGGTTTTGCCCACCTGTTCGAACACCTCATGTTCAACGGTTCGGAAAACGCACCCAATGACTATTTCCAGTATCTTCAGGAAATGGGCGCGACCGATTACAACGGCACGACCAATTTCGACCGCACCAATTACTTCCAGACGGTCCCCCGCCCTGCTTTGGAGCGCGCGCTGTGGCTGGAAAGCGACCGGATGGGCTATCTTCTGGGAGCGGTCACGCAAGGCAAGCTCGACAACCAGATCGGCGTTGTCCAGAACGAAAAACGACAGGGCGATAACAGTCCTGGCGGCCTCGTCTTCTACGAAATTCTCGAAACCATCTTTCCCGATGGCCACCCCTACCAACACTCTGTCATTGGCTCGATGGAAGACATCGAAGCGGCAACGCTCGACGACGTGAAAGAATGGTTCCGCGACAAATACGGCCCGAACAATGCAACGCTGGTCCTTGCCGGCGACATCTCGGCTGACGAAGCGCGGCCATTGGTGGAGGAATACTTTGGCCCGATAGCGCGCGGCCCCGTGAACACACCAGCCGCCGCACAAATTCCCACGCTTGACGAACCCGTGCGCACCGTCATGCGCGATGCTGTCGCAGCGACATCGATCAGCATGTACTGGCCAGCGCCCGGCATCACTTCGGAAGACCTCGCCGCCCTCAATATGGGCACGCAGATCCTTGGCGGCCTCCTTTCGAGCCGGCTGGACCAGATCCTCGTACGCGACGAAGAACTTGCGGTGAGCGTTTCGGCTGGCAATTACGACTTCCAGCGCGTGGGCCTCATTAATGTGAGCGCGACGCTTAAAGACGGGGTGGACCCGCTCGCTCTCGAAGCGCGTCTCAAACAACTGGTCGACTGGTATGTGGAAACCGGCCCAACCCAAGCCGAGGTCCAACGCGCCGCGACCAGCGAACTGGCCGAAACCATCCGCGGGCTTGAGCAAGTCGGCGGCTTTGGCGGCAAGGCCGTGGCTCTTGCGCGCGGCGAAGTGCTTGCAGGCGATCCCGGTTTTGCGGTCAACCAACTGGAAGTGCTGGCATCTATCACTCCTGAGACGATCACAGCTGCGATGCAGGAGTGGATGACCAAACCTGCCTTCACGCTCGTCCTTGAACCGGGCGAACGCGATGCAGATTATCAGGAGGCATCGAGCGTGACCGGCGGCGGCGCGTCGACCGAGCGCGACCGGACCAGCGAGGAAATCACCGTATCGCTTCAACGCCCTGCGCCCGAAATCACCTCCGTGCCGACACTCGAATTCCCTGACTTTGAACGCGCCACGCTCGCCAATGGTATGGAGCTGACTTATGCCAAACGCGATGCGGTCCCCGCGACCTATGTGACGCTCTCGTTCAACGCTGGCAGCGCGTCCGATGCGGCGGATATGCGCGGGCTTGAGGGCCTTGCCCTGAACCTGTTCGACCAAGGCACGCAAACGCTCACCGCGCAACAAATCGCAGAAGAGAGCGAGCGCCTCGGCCTGTCGATCTCGGTTGGCGGCGGATCGGACCGCTCAAGTTTCACTCTTTCGGCCCTGTCTGACAATCTCGCGCCTTCGCTCGATCTGTTGGCTGACATTATCCAGAACCCTGCGTTCAACGACGGCGATATTGCCCGCGTAAAGGCGCAGACCACCACCAGCATCCGCCAGCAGATGCGCTCCCCCGGAGGCATCGCACAGCGCGCGGCAGGGATCGAGTTGTTTGGCGATGCCTCGCCCTATGGCGGGGTTGAAACCATCGAAAGCGTCGAGGCGATCACACGCGCGGACCTGACCGGGTTCAAGGACCGCTGGATCAGGCCGGACAATGGCGAGGTGTTCGTCGTCTCCAGCCTGCCTGTGGAAACCATCGTGGCCGAGCTCAACGCAGCCCTTGGCGATTGGCAAGCACCAGACAGCCCCAAAGGCGTCAAGGATTTCAGCACCTTGCCAACCGAAAGCGATGGCGGACGCATTGTCCTCATCAACCGCCCCAATTCGCCACAGAGCTTCATCTATGGCGCGCAAGTTACCCCGCTTGATGCAAGCGATCCGGCTTTTGTCGATTTTGAAAACGCCAACAATTCGCTCGGCGGCAACTTCCTCGCGCGCCTCAATATGAACCTGCGCGAGACAAAGGGCTGGAGCTATGGCGTGCGCGGCGGTCCGTCAGCGCGCGAGAATGCGGTGGTGTATGCCATCGGCGGCGGGGTGCAGGCTGACAAGACCGGCCCCGCGGTCGCCGAGATGATCCGCGAGACGTCCGAATTCCTCACCACCAACGGCGTGACCCAGGACGAATTGGAGCGCAACGTCGCCAATGAAATCGGGCTCCTGCCCGGCCAGTTCGAAACCTCTCGCTCTGTGCTGGGCGCGATGCAGAGTCTGGCGCTGTTTGACCGGCCCGACAGCTATTACGAAGAGCTGGTGAGCAAATACGAAGCCCAAACCACCGACAGCCTCGATGCCGCCGCACGCGCCGCGCTCAAGGTAGATGATTTTGTCTGGGTCGTCGTAGGCGATGCCGAGGCCGTGAAACCACAACTGGACGAGCTTGGTATGCCGATAGAAGTGCGCGAAATGGAAGGGGCGCAGACAAGCGAATAATCGCCATGTTCGGGTGACGCTACGTCGCCGTAGCGGCGCGCAAATAAGGCGTCGATTTGCTCCGCTTTGCCAAAACGATAGCAGTTGAAAGCGGTGAATTGACGTGTACAAACTACCTTTCAAGCCAAGTGACCGAGAGGGTCCTGGCCACAATTATGCAAGGCGCTTGTTTTATGCGCTGACAAGGAGACGATAACATGTCTGTATCAGGTACTTTCGACACCACAGTAAAAAGCCCGATGGGCGACCAGTCCGGCAAGCTCACCATCGAAGACAACGGTGACGGCACTTTCAAAGGCAACATGTCTGGCGGCCTTGGTTCGATGGACATCGAAGAAGGCACGGTTGAGGGCAACACGGTCAAGTGGAAGATGAACATGACCGTTCCAATGCCAATGACGCTCGACTGCGAAGCAACCGTGGACGGCGACGCGATCACCGGCACCGTCAACGCCGGCGCATTCGGCGCAATGCCACTTTCAGGCGTGCGCGCGTAAGCGACCCTCGCCACAAGGCGATAAAAAGCCCGCCGGAGCGCCAACGCTCCGGCGGGCTTTTTTGTTTTGGGTGTGGCGGCCGGCGACGCGATAAAGAATGGAACAGCTAAATCTTACCCAATGCGTGCCGAATCCAGAAGCTTCTGAAAATCTGAAAGATAAGTCTCGAAATAAAAAAGCCGGGGTGCTTCATATGTTATCATGAACAACTCACCGTCAAGTATCACTGCTCGGGCCTCGCCCCGCAGGGTGGCTCCGTTGCTCGCTATCATCTGATAACTGAAACCGACGCCTTCAGCTCCAAGAAACGGCTGAGGCTCGATGTCCAAAATGTCGAAGCTGCGCATCCCGCGCGTCACACGATATGTACTGTCCAAAAGCGTGGGGATGTCGATGAGGAGCATTGAGCGTTCAAACTTGGGCAAAGCATCCTTTTGCTGGCCACGCCCTTTGAAAAGGCTAGTGCCACCCTCTACCCCCCCGAAGAAAGTCACATCGTTGAGCTGAGGGCCGTCAAGCGTCCAGCGCTCCGTGCGCTTTCCCCTCCGCCCATTCAGTCGATTCCAATCACGCGTAGGCGTGACTGTTAAGGACGATTTCGCGACACTGAAATCCACGCCTTGTTCGCGCAGCTTATGGGCTTGTGCGGGCGGCGTCACGAACAACGCAAGCGCCAGGCTGAGGAAGAATTTTGCGTAGTTTGTCATTACTCGTGTCACCCAATCATCATGAGAATCATCGCCGAATCTTCAGCTTCAGGAGCTAGCTCAAGATAAGACTTCAACGCTTCTCGGCCCCTACTCCGATCCCCTGCGCGGATTAGGCAAAGACCTAAGCCGCGGTATGCAGCAGCCATCGTTGAATCGAGTTCAAGAGCCGCTTCAAAGCTCTCGATTGCATTTGCGAAATCGCGTTGATTGCCTCGCGAACGATACATTTCCCCTTGGGCAAAGTACAAGTCGGCATTCCAACCGAGGTCTCCAAGGCTGTTGAGAATATATTGGGTCGCGCCAAAGTCGTTGTGTCGCACTTGATCTTCGAGAAACAGCGACAAGAAAGGAGCGAGCATCTCTCGGTAACGTAAGGCCCCATCATCCCGATTATATCCTTGCGGATCGGCTAGTGCCTTGAGATAGGCTGCCCTTTCGCCCTGCGGGGGGTGAGAAGCAGTGAAGGCGACTCGTTTGAAATTCGGTTTACGCTTGCCCCGCACACGAGCCGATGCCTCAATCTCGCCCATCAGATTGGTCCACACCTCACTGGCACTTTGTGGACGATATTCGCTAGCATTGAGATAACCAAGACCGAGCAAATCGGCCTCACGCTCCTGATTGCGTTTGTAGCTGAACAATTCCCCGTAAACCGAAAGCTCAAGATTCTGGTGGTTACGGAAACCTTGCTGTGATGGTGCGGCGCTGACAAGCAAGGCGCTCCACGCAAGAATGTCGGTGCCGCGACGCCTGCTACGAAATCCGTTTAGACTGTGTCTTTTCTCAAAATGACCGAATTCATGGCCGAGGATAGCAGCAAGTTCGGCCTCACTTCGCATTCGCAAAAGGAGCCCCGAAAAAACGCGCATCGTACCGTTCGGCGACATCGTGGCATTAAAGGTGGGCTCGCGAATAATATACGTTCGGATCGAGCCACAGCGATCATCGCCAACAGTTCGGCATAGGATTTCGTGCACATAGTCAGTCAATGCCTCATCGCGGATCAGGATAGGCGCATTTGCCAGGCGACGCTCGTTTTCATCATCGAGTTGCCACAAACCAACCTCATCGCGTCCTTCAGGTTGGTAGTGGCCAGCATATGGGGGAGGAAGAGGCGCAACATCATTATGTCCTTGGGCCGAGGTTATTCCGACGGCACACAAAATGATTCCTGCGAAAGCTTTAAGCAGTTTCGCGCTCATTTTTCGAGCTCACTTCCCGGGAACTCTTCAAGCAATTGGCGCACGCGCTTTTGCGCACCATCAGCTTCGCGCACATCCCCGCCCATCTGTCCATCCACATTGATCCAAAGCAGATTTCCTGTTTTTAGGTCGACTAGGCCTGCATAACCAACATGTACACCCGACTGCACCCCAATCCCTCCGAAGAGGGCTAGACCGACTTGAAGTATCTTTCGGCCTGTCGAACCATACTCGTCGCGATTGTATATAAACAGTGCATAGTCAGCATCTGCTGCACCAGGCAGATCCGCTACCCCTGGCCCGAGCGACCAATCAAAAATGTCGTCCTTATTGTCCCGCTTCTTGGTTGGGAGACGGTTTCCAACAAAGAACTGATACTCCCTGACTGCTTCAGCAACCGCGCCAAAAAGCATTTGATACTCGTACAAAAGCTCAGCATCTTCGCCATAGGCTTCGGGCGCTTCCAAAATGGTGTTACCAAGCTTCGATTGTTGCTCTTTGAGGGCTGCAGCGATGTGATCGCGAGCTTTCAGCGTCCAGTCTGCATCGGGTTCGAACATCCCGCCCATGGATTGCGAACCAACTTGGACTGCAGGTCGAAAAACAAGGATCGTTTGCCCACTTTGAGCCTGCAAATCGAAGCCTTGTCGGGTTGCAGAACGCTCTTGCGATAACGCGACGTTAGGCCAAAGCAGGAAGCATGATAGCAATATTGAAAGAAAGACAGCGCGCATTATCCTGCTCCGAATGATTCGGCCTTCGCATTATCAAGTTTTCTTGATGACCATAACTGTTCAAGAAAATTAAGACGTTGAAACCTAATTACCAAAGTCTTCCCTGACGCGCCTTCACCTTGGACGTTTAGCCCACAAGCTCAAACTTCATCAAAAGCGTAGCTTGAGAGCCTGAGAAATTGTCGTCGCTGACGATGTATATAAAGGTTCGGTCACCCTCCTCGCGCACTGCGAGCCCTTCGAAATTGTCGACTGTGAGCGGGGGCAGGAAGGTCGCGATCTCGCGCCTCGAGCCGTCGGGCGCGTAAGCGACGATGGCTGCGGTGTTGCCTTCGGCTGGGGAGTAGCTGCGGAAGAGGATGAGGAACGTCCCATCGGACAGCGCGTCGGCGTCGGTAGGTACTGCGCCTTTCTCAGCGACTGCGGCGGGCAGGAGAGCGGCGAAGGGCACAAATTGACCATCACCTGTTCGATCAAGCGCGCAGTTCGCCAGGCTGCCGTGCACAGGCCTTTGAGCGCAAAGAAGCATGGCACCATCGCCCGTCGTCGCCATTGCTTCGACGCCGGCGTTATCCTCAAGCGCGCCCAAAACCGCTACCGGGTCAATCTGGTTGGGGACAGGCCTGTTCGGGAAATGACTTGGATAGGCCCATATCCGGTGATCGCGCTCAAAACTGACCAGCCAACTGCCATCGGCTTTGCGTGTCAGGCTTTCGCTGTCGCCGTGCTCTTTACCCGTCAGCCACTCGCCATCGCGATCAAAAAGCATCCCGCTGGCCACTTTGCCAAGGCCAACAAGAACTTCGTTCTCTTCATCTGGCGTGATTTTAATCCTGCGTGCGTCGTCGGTGAGCGCGATCAACCGCCCGTTTTCCGCATCCCAGCGAAGCCCGGAAAGCCCGCCGATGTTTTGCTCCATGCGCGGAATATCGAGACCGCCGAGGTATTTAAGGTCCCCAACGCGATCCAGCGCGGGATCCTCCTCGGACAACGGCACTTGCAGCAAGTCAGTCCCATCACGCGCGAAGGGATCGTGGATGTAGATATAGGCGCCCACCAAGAGCGCTGCGACGAAGAGCGGACCCCACAAGGCGATCCGCATCATCGTCATCAGGCAAGTTTATCTTTAAGTATCTGATTCACGACCGCTGGGTTTGCCTTGCCCTGCATGGCCTTCATGGTCTGACCCACGAAGAAACCGAAGAGCTTGTCCTTTCCGCCCTTATATTGCTCAACCTTGTCCTGATTGTTGGCAAGAATGTCGTCGATCGCCGCCTCGATTGCGCCGGTGTCGGAAACTTGCTTCAAGCCTTCGGTATCGGCAATTTCATCGGGTTCGCGGCCTTCCTTAAGGACAATCTCGAAGATTTCCTTGGCCTGTGAACCGCTGATTTCCGACTTGTCCTGCATCGCGAGGATGCTTGCCTGACGCTCCGCAGTGGCATTGGCGACATTGGCCTCGTCACCGATCGACTTGATCACACCCGGAGCCACCGAAAGCGCCCAGTTGGCAACCTGGGTCGCGACCTGTGCGTCGGTCTTACCGGTTGCTTTCGTCGTGGCTTCAAGAAGGCTCTCAAAGCGCGCGAAAGTCTCCACCTCGTGAGTCAACTCGCGTGCATTGTAGGGCGTGAGGCCCAGCTCGCTCTCATAGCGCACACGTTTGGCATCGGGCAGCTCGGGCAGGGATGCACGGCATTCCTCAAGGAAATCATCCTCAAGCACCAGCGGCAAGAGATCGGGGTCGGGGAAGTAGCGGTAATCGTGCGCATCTTCCTTGGAGCGCATGGTGCGCGTGGTGCCGGTCGCGACATCGAACAGGCGCGTTTCCTGATCGACCGTGCCGCCGCTTTCGAGCACATCAACCTGACGGTTCGCTTCATATTCGATCACTTGCATGACGAAGCGGACCGAGTTCACGTTCTTCGTTTCCGTGCGCGTACCAAACTCTTCGCCCGCTTTGCGCACCGAGACATTGACGTCGGCGCGCATTGAGCCTTCTTCCATATTGCCGTCGCAAGAGCCGACATAGCGCAGGATCGAGCGCAGTTTGCGCACATAAGCGCCAGCCTCGGCGGGTGAGCGCATATCGGGCCGCGAGACGATCTCCATTAGCGCGACGCCAGAACGGTTCAAATCGACATAGGACATGGTCGGGTGCTGATCGTGCATCAGCTTGCCTGCATCCTGCTCGACGTGGATACGTTCGATCCCGATGACCTTGTCTTCGGGAATGCCGTGCTTTTCATCCGCTTCGATAAGAAGCTGCCCCTCGCCCACGATGGGGTGGTAGAGCTGGCTGATCTGATAACCTTGCGGCAAGTCGGCGTAGAAGTAGTTCTTGCGGTCAAAGCGCGAATATTTGTTGATCTGCGCCTCAATCGCCATGCCGGTGCGCACCGCCTGACGGATGCACTCAGCGTTTGGCACAGGCAGCATACCGGGCATCGCCGCATCGACAAGGCTGACCTGGGAATTGGGCTCCGCGCCAAAGGCGGTGGAGGCGCCGGAAAAGAGCTTGGCATTGGAGGTCACCTGCGCGTGGACCTCAAGGCCGATCACGACCTCCCATTCGCCGGTTGCGCCCTGAATACGGTAATCACTCATTTAAACGTCTCTTTCAGCTTCTTCTTTTTGGCCTTCTGGGCCGCCCGCTTCTTTGAATAGTGTCTCCAGCCCAGCCCCATTGCCAACCCGCAGACATCAGCGACGAAAAGGATGATAGGCTCTGCCAGAGCAACTATCAGTAAGATTGGAAGGAGTATGAGCTCTTCCAACTATTCGCCTTCTCTCTCGTTTTTGTCGTCCAAAACTTTCCCATCCGGCCCAAACCGCGCTTCGCCGTGGTCGATGGTCTTGGAAAGGTACATGACCACCCCGCCCAAAATCACAAATGCGATCAGGAAGACCATAACGAAGATCGCGGTAAAGCTCATGCGGGCTCTTTCGCCTCCAGAAGCTTCGCCTCCACGGCTTTCAGCTCTGCGCGCACGACATTGTCGAATTTGCGCGTGCCGGTGATGGTGATCTCTTCGAGGAACAGCACGCTGAAGCTGCGGTATTCGGGATAGTTTGCAAGCTCGCGCACGGTGGCAGCGAACAGCGGGCCGTTGCGCACGGCTTGCGACTTGGGATCAAGCTGGTTGTGCAGCCCCTGAAGGAGCGCCGCGTAAGCGAAGAAACGCTTGTTCGGCTCTTCGACAGATACGCTCTTTGCCCGCTCGCGAAATGCGAAGGCCAGGACCCATGCAGGGATCACAAAGCCGAGCGCGAGGATCGCTACGATGGCAATCTCGAATGGGGTCACCACCAACGCTCCGGCGCGTGGGTAAAGCCTGCGCGCTCTTGGATGGCGAGGCCTGCGTTGAGGACCATTTGCTCGTCAAACGCCTTGCCCACGAGTTGCAGACCCAGTGGGAGCCCATCGGGGTTGAGGCCCGCAGGAACGCTCATCGCTGGGAGGCCAGCAAGAGAGGCGGGCACGGCGAAGACATCGTTCAGATACATCGTCAGCGGGTCTTCATTGAGCGAGCCCAAGGGGAAGCTGGCGGTTGGCGTTGTCGGCGCGAGGATCAGGTCGCACTTGGCGAAAGCCTCTTCGTAATCGCGCGCAACCAGAGCGCGCACCTTTTGCGCTTGGTTGTAATAGGCATCGTAGAAGCCAGCCGAAAGCACATAGGTGCCGATCAGGATGCGGCGTTTGACCTCATCACCAAAGCCAGCGGCGCGTGTCTCGGCATACATGTCTTGCAGGCCGGCGCCCTCGGGCAGATCGCGAAGGCCGTAGCGCACGCCGTCATAGCGCGCGAGGTTTGACGATGCCTCGGCAGGCGCGATGATGTAGTAGGCGGGAAGCGCGTATTTCGTATGCGGCAGCGAGATATCGACGATCTCGGCGCCTGCGTCCTTGAGCCAAGCCTTGCCTTGTTCCCAGCTGTCGAGGATCGCCTGATCGGTGCCGTCCATGCGGTATTCGGTCGGGATGCCAACCTTCTTGCCGGTGAGGTCGCTCGACAAGGCCGCTTCCCAATCGGGAACGTCCATTTTGAGGCTAGTCGCATCCTTGGGATCAAACCCTGCCATCGCGCCGAGCATAATCGCGCAGTCCTCAACAGAACGCGCCATTGGCCCTGCCTGATCGAGCGAACTCGCAAAGGCCACCACGCCCCAGCGCGAGCAGCGGCCATAAGTGGGCTTTATCCCGCAAATGCCGGTGAAGGCGGCTGGCTGACGGATCGACCCGCCGGTGTCGGTGCCGGTCGCCGCTGGCGCAATGCGCGCGGCGACGGCTGACGAAGAGCCACCAGATGAGCCACCCGGCGACATGGCAGCATTGCTGCCTTCTTTACGCCAAGGCGAGCTTACGTTGCCGAAGTATGACGTCTCGTTGGACGACCCCATCGCAAACTGGTCGAGGTTGAGTTTGCCCAGCATCCCCGCGCCCGCGTTCCACAGGTTCCGCGAAACGGTGCTTTCGTACTCGGGCTTGAACCCTTCGAGGATGTGGCTGGCCGCAGTGGTCTGAACACCGTGGGTTGCAAACAGGTCCTTCATGCCAATCGGCACGCCGCCCATTGCGCCAAGGTCCTCACCGGCTGCGCGCTTGGCATCGGTCTTGTCCGCGGCTTCCAGAGCGGCGTCGGGAGTGGTCACGATAAAGGCGTTCAATTCCGCCGCCTCTGCGACAGCCGCGTTGAAGGCCTCGGCCACTTCGCGCGCGGTGAATTCGCCCGCTTTCACGCCGTCGCGGATTTCTTTTACGCCGAGATTTGTAAGTTCGTTGCTCACTTGAATTCCGTTCGTCCTGAGCTTGCCCCTGCCCGATCATTTCAAGGCAGCGAGCGAAATAGGGTTATTCAGGCGCAAGGCGCCTATTCAATCACCTTGGGCACGCCGAAAAAGCCGTGTTCGGCAGCCGGCGCATTGGCCAGCACATCGTTGCGCTTACCACCGCCCGTCAGCGGGTCGGCATCCACCACGTCATCGCGCAGGCGCAGCGTATTGGGGATGACCGCCGTCATCGGCTCGACGCCTTCAACATCGACTTCGCCCAGCTGCTCAACCCAATCGAGGATATTGTTAAGCTCCGGCACCATTCGCTCAAGCTCTTCATCGCCCATCTTGATGCGCGCAAGGCCGGCGATTTTCGCCACGGTTTGTTTATCTACAGACATGAATTTCGCTTAGCGCCCACCGGGGGGCGCTTCAAGCACGAGTTGACCGCATGCGGCGGGTTTTTGCGCCCGGTTGACGCCTCACTCAAACGCAGCGCTTGCAGGCTTGCCATCGATGAAGAGTTGCTGACCTTCAAAGGCGCGCAGTTCTATGACCGATTCTTGGCTTATCTCCGGCACTTCATAGCGCCGCTCCTCGACCAATTCTGCGTGCCTGATGAAGGCGATGGAGACAACATCCGTCGCCGCGTCATAGACCAGCAGTTCGGCATCGCGCCCTTTGCTCAGGAGAGCCAAAATAGGGCGCTCGTCCTGAAATCCGACCTGCACCACGCGGCAATCGGCTGCGCAGCGATAGGGCTGGGAGTGGAGGAAGCTTCGGGCAGCGATGCGCACCGCCTCGTTTTCCACCTCGATGGGCGCTGAATTGATGGCGGCGACTTCGGGCCGGTTGCGCTGGCGATAGGTATAACGGTCCTCGGCATTCTTTGCCGCCAAGGCCAGTTCAGCGATTTGCGCATCCTTGCTCCGGCTCAACGTAGCGAGAGCTTCACGCCCCGCCTCGCCAAAGTCCCAGCGCAGCGCGGCATAGTCGAAATCCTCTGCGCTCACCGCGCCAGAGGCAAGGCGCGCCAGCTGGTTCGAGGCTGAAACCGCGCCGAAATTGAAAACCGGCATGGCAAGAAGCAGCGCGAGCCCCGCGACCAACACCGCCAGATGCAGGTTCGACAGGCGCAAAAACCTGCGCCACCCCTCGCGCCGGCCACGAATGGCGGCGGTGAAATAGGCAACGCCGTAAGCCACCGCGACTGCAATCGCGATCAACGCCCAGATACGCTCAGGGCTAAGTCCGTGTTGCGCAATGCGGGTACCCATGGAAATGGCTGCCATCACCGACAGGGGCAAGATGCCGAGCGTCAGTGCAAACCCCGCAATGCGAAGCACGCGCGATTGGCCCATGTCACCGTCATCATCGCGCACCACCGCGTTGGCAAGGACGAAGCACCCCACCGCCACCGACAACAGCAGCGGCGTCGCGCTCTTGGTCGCTTCCCACAAAACGTCGATCCCTGATACCAAGACTGCCAGCAGAAACAGCACAAGCGCCACCGCAAGCGGCACGGCAAGGATCGAAAGCACCAACAAGACCACGTTTTGCAGTGTGCCGATGATCTTCAACTGATTGCGCAACACGCCAAGCGCTGCGCCGAATGTGACGCCCGAAAACATCCAGCCGAACGCCTCTTCATCAATGAGGTCTTTCAAAAGGTCGATCTGGATCGCCGAAAAAAGCTCGGCCAGAATTGCGATGAGAGCCCATGAAAGCCCCACGAAAGCAAGCGCCCCTGCCCCGGTGATCGCATCGGTCCACACGTGGAAGTGCGTTTCCTTGTAGCTCGTGCGCCAACGCAGTTTGTGGAAGCCGGACTGGAACAGGGGCACTGACAAAAGGGTCGCCAGAACACCTGCGGCAACCCAGAATTGTTCGTCGGAATGGTGATCACCCGCAGCCGTCGCACGCCAGGCAATTCCCGCCATGACGAGAGCAACCATCACAGAGAAGATGATCGAGGGCCGCCATTCATCCCTGCCAAGGGTCAACGCAGCGGCAAGCGGCCCAAAGGAAAAAGCGGCGGCAATCGCTGCGCGCCATGGTTCAAGATCCGGGTCGTCGGTGGCAAAATGGACTATGAGCCCGGCAAAACCCAGAATAACGGCAAGCACCCAAGGCCGCTCGCGCCATTCCTCGATTGCCGCGCCGCGGTGCTCCACGCTCTCACCAATTGCCATCGCATCCCTCCCGTTGAGGAGAGATGCGCTAGCTCAGTTGAACCGGTGATGAAAGTTTGCAGGCCCGTTAGGGCTGCGGCGCATCCTGTGGTGGACCTTGCGGTGCACCCTGGCCTGCGCCCATTTGCGACTGCATCGCCTGCTGAAGGATCGACAGATTGCGATCAAACGTCTCGCGGTCCATGAAATCGATCACTTCGATCTCGAACATGAGATCAGCGTTCGCAGGGATCGGAGAGCCGGGAGGCGGCTCTGCGCCGTATGCTTTGTCAGCCGGGATAAACAGCTCGTATTTGCCGCCCTTCTGCATCTGCTGAAGGCCTTCGTAAAAACCGTCGATGGTCGCGCCCGGCTCAATCGGGAACGGGCTGCCTTCGGGGAAGATGCCTTCGACGGGAAGCGGGATGTCCTGCGATTCGTCGAACACCTCGCCCGTGCTTGCAAGCGAGCCTTTGTATTTCACGAAGACCATATCGCCCTCTTGCGGGGTCGGCCCTTCGCCAGCGACAAGCGTGTCGATGCTAAAGCCCTTGGGCACCGCGGCCCACGCAAGGCCAGCGCCGAGCAGAACAGCGACAATAACGCCGAGCCAGATTTTGGTGAGCGAGCCCTTGGCGATCGGGCGGATTGGTACGCGGGTGACTTCGGTCATGTGTGATCCCAATTGTTATGCGCAGCCCGCCAAGCTGCCAGACGGGCAGCAAAAAGGGCGCGGAAAATTCCCGCGCCCTGATGGCGTATTGCGTGAACGGTTTCAAGCGATTCGAGCAAGGTTAGCCCCGCCCGAATACAGCCCGAGCCCGCTTACTTGATACCGTCGCGCTCCATGCGCTTACGCTCAAGCTTGCGTGCACGGCGAACCGCGGCAGCCTTTTCACGGGCGCGCTTTTCGCTTGGCTTTTCGTAGTGCCGACGCAGTTTCATTTCGCGATACACACCTTCACGCTGCAGCTTTTTCTTAAGCGCACGAAGGGCTTGATCGACATTGTTATCGCGAACCATGATTTGCATAAACGGCAACTACCTCATTTCAAAATACGCCTGAGCCCGCGGTTCGAAAGTGCGGGAGTACGCTTATAAACTGACGCTAAAAGCGGCGCGAATCCCAATGGATCGCGCTTCAACAAGAGGCCACATAGCGCCGCGTCGTCAAATTGGCAACCCTGCAACGGGCCCTATACAGGGGCGCACGGCTTTAACAGTGGCGCATCGGGATGGTGGCGGCTAAGGAGCCTGCGAAATGTCATCTCAAATACTCACATCCCTTATGCCGACACTTGCCGTTGCGCTTGGCGGCGCAATCGGTGCAGGTGCGCGCTATCAGGTCGGCAATCTGGTGTCGCGCCTTGCCGGGCCACATTCGACCTTCCCCTGGGGCACGCTCAGCGTCAACATTCTGGGCAGCTTTATCATGGGGTTGCTGCTTGGCTGGTTCGCCAAAGGCGGCGCCGACGGTGACAACCTGCGCCTATTCCTCATCGCGGGACTGATGGGCGGGTTCACCACCTTCAGCGCCTTCAGCGCGGAGATGGTGACCATGCTCCACCGCGGGGAAATGTCGTCTGCGCTCATCTATGTGACCGTTTCGGTGTTTGCCGGAATGGCGGCATTTCTGGTGGGGCTTGTGGGAGTGCAGATGGGAGTTAACACCGCGCCATGACCCTTCCTTCCGATCAGATGAAACAACAGGTGCGCCAGTTCACGATTGGCGATGACGATGACGGCATCCGTCTTGACCGCTGGTTCAAGCGCAATTTGCCTGCCATCGGCTTTGCCACCATTTCGCGCTGGGCGCGCACCGGACAGATCCGTGTGGACGGCGGCAGAGCCAAGCCCGAAGACCGCCTGGCCGCTGGCCAGGTCCTGCGCGTTCCACCGGGAGGCGAAGCGAAGAACAAGGCCAATAAGGCGCGCCGGCCACTTACCGAAGACGAGGTGCAAACCGCGCGCGATATGGTCATCCGCGAAACGCCAAGCGCCATCGTCCTCAACAAGCCTCCGGGCCTTGCCACGCAAGGGGGGAGCAAAACCACCAAGCACGTCGATGGCCTGCTCGATGCGTTTGTCACCGAGGACGATCAGCCGCGCCCGCGCCTTGTCCACCGGCTCGACAAGGACACATCGGGCGTGCTCCTCATCGCCCGCACACCGGGAAGCGCGGCTTCCTATTCCAAACGGTTTTCCGGCCGCAGCGCGCGCAAGGTTTACTGGGCACTGGTCGTGGGCGTTCCCGAAGTGCGCGAGGGCACGATTGACGCCCCGCTCGCCAAGCAGCCGGGAACCGGCGGCGAGAAAATGCACGTGGATGAGGAAAACGGGCAAACTGCGAAAACCCGTTACCGCGTGGTTGAACGCGCGGGCACACGCGCCGCTTGGGTCGAGTTGGAGCCGCTGACAGGTCGCACCCACCAATTGCGCGTTCATATGGCGGCCATTGGCCACCCTATCGTTGGCGATGGCAAATATGGTGGGCAGGACGCATTCCTGACAGGCGCAATCAGCCGCAAGATGCACCTTCACGCGCGCCGCCTCATCATCGGGACACCGGAACGCAAGAGCACCGATACGCAAACGGGCGGCGGCAAGCTTGATGTGACCGCCGACCTGCCAGAGCATTTCGCCGCGAGCATGGAAGCACTGGGCTTTGAAGAGAGCCTGTCTGATGCATCGCCCGTGCGTGACGAAGCGCCAGAGCGCACGCCCGCGGAAAAGAAGCAGGCCGCACGTCGTCATGCCAAGCAATACCGCAAGGACCGGCGGGGCGAGCGCCGTGGGCGGACAACATCGGCGCACACGGCGAAGAAAGTCGCCAGGAAAAATCCCAAAGGGCCCGGGGTCAAGTCCAAGGGCAAGGCGCCTAAACGTAGCGGCAGCCCGGCGGGTGGAAGGCCGGCAGGTGGCAGGCCGAAGGGGCCGCGCCAATAATGAGACTTGCGGTATTCGATTGCGACGGGACGCTGGTCGATGGGCAGGCGGACATTATCTGGGCGATGGCACGCGCTTTCGAGCTTGCGGGCCTCCCCTCGCCCGATGCCAATCAGGTGCGCCGGGTCGTGGGCCTCAGCCTGCCTGTCGCGCTTCGCGAACTCGCGCCTGGCGCGGAATTGCGCCAGCAGCAAGAAATTGTCGAGAATTACAAAACAGCCTTCCGTTCACGCCGCGAAGAGGGGCTTTTGCAAGAACCGCTTTATGACGGAATGGCCGAGCTTTTGCGCGGCCTCCATGCCGACGGGTGGAGCCTTGCGGTGGCGACGGGCAAATCGGACCGGGGGCTTAACGCTTGCCTTGAAACGCATGGGCTGACCGACCTATTCGACTCCTTGCAGACCGCCGACCGCCACCCTTCCAAGCCGCATCCCGCCATGCTGGAAGCGGCATTGTTCGAGGCGGGCGCACAGCCAAACCAGGCCGTCGTGATCGGCGACACAAGCTTTGATATGCAGATGGCTGTC
This sequence comes from Qipengyuania sp. S6317L1, assembly GCF_023015615.1. Lineage (GTDB taxonomy): Bacteria > Pseudomonadota > Alphaproteobacteria > Sphingomonadales > Sphingomonadaceae > Erythrobacter. Next base: position 242,008 of record NZ_JALKAJ010000004.1, read on the forward strand.
GCGGCGCGGGTGCGCGCTGTTGGCGTTGCCTGGGGCTATCACACCGCGCAAGACCTGATCGCAACCGGTGCTCACACCGTGGCACGCACGATGGACGAGCTTCGCAGCGCGTTGGAGGAGGCGCTATGAGCGATCAACCCACCCGCGAAGAAGCCATCGCTGCCAAACGCTATACGGTCATGAACCTCGTGCGGCTCGCCGCAGTCCCGGCGGTGGTCGCGGGCCTCGCAATTGCGCAAGGCGTGCTCGACCTGCCTTACGCGCTCGGCATCGTGCTGGCGGCGGGTGGGCTCTTTACCTTTTTCTTTGTGCCTGCGCTTTTGGCAAAGCGTTGGAAAGCAGGCGATCGGGACGAGCGATGAAGCGGTTTTATGAGCAAGTGTCCGTCAACGAAGTGGATGGCGGATGGCAGGTCATGCTGGATACGCGCGCTCTCAAGACTGTGAAGGGCAGCCCCCAAGTGGTGCCGACCAAGGCTCTGGCAGAGGCGCTCGCCAGCGAATGGGACGCGCAAGGTGACAAGATTGATCCTGCGACCCTACCCATGCGCGATATGGCCGATTACGCGGTTGATATCGTCGCCCCTGATGCCGGTGCGCTGATCGAGAAATCGCTGCAGTATGGCGACACGGACACGCTGCTTTACCGCGCCGACCCCGAAGAACCGCTCTACGTCAGACAGCAAGAGGTCTGGGAGCCGATCGTGACCGGTTTTGAAGATCGGCTGGGCGCGAACTTCACACGCATTTCCGGCATTATTCACCGCCCGCAAAGCGAGGAAGTGCTCTCCCGCCTTCGCGACGAGATGGCCGGCCAATCGCCATTTTCGCTGGCTGCAATCGAGATGATGACCCACCTCGCCGCCTCACTCATCACCGGACTAAGCGCCGCCCAGCCAGACGCCGATGCGCTGGCCTTGTGGAACGCGGCAAGCCTTGAAGAAGAGTGGCAGGCCGAGGAATGGGGCCGCGATGAGGAAGCCGAGGAACGCCGGGAAAAACGCACCGCCGATTTCTTGAAAGCCCGCGAATTCTGGGCGCTGGCGAACAGCTGAAACGCGAGGCCAGGCGGGCGAAGCTTACTCCGCGCCAAGAACCCAGGCAGCGACCTCTTTCGCAACCGTATTGGCCGCCGAATTAAGAGCAGGCGCAACGCTTGCAGCAACAGGGGCAATGCCCTCTTCGCGCGCTTCGAAACGGCGCGACATTACCCGACCGTCATCAAGCGTGTGCACCGCTTCGTAGCGCACCACGACCGACGAGGTCGAAGGTTCATAGCCCATGTCGATCAATGTTCCGCGCAAGGACTGGTTCGGCCTTAGCGGTGTATCGTCGGTGTCGAGCACCAGCACCGTCTGCGCATCGCCAGAGGCCGTGCGCAGCGTCTCACCCAGCAGACGACGGAACAGGCGGGCGGGCTTTTCGATCCAGACCGCATCCTGAAGATAGGCAATCTCTGTTGGCGACACGGTCACCGGCACGCGAATGACGTCGAGCTTTGCGGGGACCTCGGGCGTAAGGACCGCAATCGTGCCCTTGCTCCCTTCGGTGCCGGCCATTGTGCCAGAGCCCACCGGCGCGCTCGCGCTTGAGGTCAGGGTCAGCAGACTTTCAGGCGGTTCGCCCGCGCCGCCGATGCTCACACATCCGGTAAGCGCAAGGCTTGCGAGCGCGAGGGCAAGCGGCCCGTTCCAACTGCGGCAAGTCTTCATGGTTCATACTCCGGTAGCGGGCGGCCGCCGACGATCGAGCCTGCCCCTTCGGCCTCAAGCCGGTCGGTGACCGCGCGCAAAGATCGGCTGGTGGTGCGCAAATCCTTCAAGGTCGCCTCGACCATCGGCAAGGTTGTTTCCGAAAGCGCGCGCGTCGCGGGCCGCGCATCTTCGAGCATGGCCGACAGCGAGGTTGCCGCTTCATTCGCCGAGGCAAGCGTCTTGCTAAGCTCGTCGGCCATACGCGGCCCTTCCTGATTAAGCAGTTCGTCGGTCGTAAGCGTCACTTTCTCAAACGCGTTCAGTGCTTCGCCCGCCTCTTTCACCGCGACTTCAAGCTCAGCCAGAGTGCCCTGCAAAGCGGGCGCGGTATCCGCAAGTTCGCGGGTCAGGCGGTTGGAATTTTCAAGGATACCAGCGAGTTGTTCCTGATTTTCAGGACCAAGAATGACGTTCAATTGCTCGGTCAATGTCGCCAGGCGTTCAAGCAGAAGCGGAGCGTTTGCGACGATCTCGCCAAAGCCGCCGCGCCCTGGCGGAATGACCGGGCGACCTTCGGGACAGGCGGTGGTTTCGCACGTGATCGGGGGCGCAGCCTTGCGGGCACCGTCCAGAAGAATGGTCGAAACGCCGGTAAAGCTTGCCTGAATGGTCGCTTCTGTTCCGATGAGAATAGGCACTTCATCCCGGATGCGGACCCGCACGCGGACAAATTCGGGGTCTTCTTCGGACAGCGCAATCTCGCGAACCTGTCCCACGGGAACGCCCGCGTAGGACACCTGCGACCCATTGGCGAGGCCCGCAACCGATTGCTTGTAGAAGATGTCGTATTCGTTCGACGCGCCCTGATTGAGGCGCGCGATCCACACGATAAAAGCAGCAAGCGCGATCAAAAGCCCCAATGTGACGAAGCCGACCCAGAGATGATTTGCTCTTGTTTCCATGTGCCTGTTCCTATGGGCGCTTTCGCCCGCGCCTGTCCATAGCTCTAATCCGATTGCTCACGGGTCTGCGCTGCCTGAGCGGAGCGCCCGCGCGGTCCGTTGAAATACTCTTCGATCCAGGGATGCCCTGTTTCCAGAAGCTCGGGGATCGTGCCCACCGCAATCACCTTTTTATCCGCCAGCACGGCGACCCGGTCGCAAATTTCATACAACGTATCGAGATCGTGGGTGATAAGGAAAACGGTAAGGCCAAGGGTCTCTTTCAGATCCTTGGTCTGTTGATCGAAAGCAGCCGCGCCGATCGGGTCGAGCCCTGCGGTTGGCTCATCGAGGAAAAGCAATTCCGGATCGAGCGCAAGCGCCCTTGCCAGCCCTGCGCGTTTCTTCATCCCGCCGGACAATTCGCTCGGGTATTTGAGTGCAGCCTCTTCGGGAAGGCCGGACAACAGCACCTTGAAACGGGCGATCTCGCGGCGCAATTGGGGGCTGATATCGGGATAGAACTCCTTCAATGGCACCTCGACATTTTCGCCCACTGTCAGCGTCGAGAACAGCGCACCGCCCTGAAACAACACGCCCCAGCGCCGCCGCACACCGATGCGTTTATCAAGGTCAACGCCGGTGATCCGCCGTCCCAGCACATCAATATCGCCAGCGGTCGGCTTTTGCAGCCCGATGATCGAGCGCATCATCACCGATTTGCCGGTGCCCGATCCCCCGACCACGCCAAGGATTTCGCCGCGATTGACCGTCAGATCAAGCCCGTCGTGCACGGTGAAATCGCCAAAGCGATTGACGAGGCCTTTCACCACAATGGGCGGTTCTTTGCTAAAGCGGCCGTGGGGCGCTTCTGGTTCTTCGTAAGCCATCAGCCCCAGCCCACCTCGGTAAAGAAGACCGCAAAGAACGCATCCAGCACGATCACCGCGAAAATGGCCGAGACCACCGCCATGGTGGTGCGAAGGCCGACTTCTTCCGAATTCCCCTTCACCTGCATACCGTGATAACAGCCCGCCAACGCCACGATGAGGCCAAAGACGGGCGCTTTCACCAGCCCGACCCACACATCATGCAGCGGCACGACCTCCTGAATACGTTCGAGGAAGTTGAAGAACGGAATGCCAAGCGCAAACTGTCCGATCACCGCCCCGCCGATGATGCCAACGACGCTGGAATAGAAACCCAGAATGATCATCATGAAGGTGCAGGCGATGATGCGCGGGATCACCAGCCGTTCAATCGGAGAGATGCCGATGGTGCGCATCGCGTCCACTTCCTCGGTCAGTTTCATCGTCCCGATCTGCGCAGCAAAGGCGCTGCCCGAACGGCCAGCCACCATGATCGCGGTCATGAGTACCCCAAGCTCGCGCAGGGTTATCCGGCCCACGAGGTTCACCGTCAGCGTCTCTGCGCCGAATTGCGAAAGCTGCACCGCGCCCTGCTGCGCGATGACGATGCCGATGAGAAAGCTCATCAGGCCGATGATCGGAAGGGCCGAGACGCCCACCATCTCCATCTGGCGCACGACAGCGCGAATGGGCACGCGCGATGGATGGCGCGCGAGATTGGCAAAGCCCAGAATGATTGCGCCCAAAAAGCTGACCACCCCGAAAAAGCCGCTGCGCGCCTGATACACCTTGCCGCCGAGCAAAAGCGGCACGCGTTCCCACACGGGCACATGTTCAGGGGTCAGATCGCCGTCCGAGACTGTATCCGCAACCGCGTCGAGCAAATGCTTTGCCGTGTCGCTTGCCCCTGTAATCGGGCAGTCGCTGCGTTTCGCGAGGCGTGAGACGACCCACGCCCCAACCGTGTCGATCTCGTCAACCGCGGCGATGTCGATTTCGGAAAACTTGGGGTCGAGCGCGTCTAGTTCTGCTTCGACCGGGCCGACAGATGAGACGAGCAATTGCCCTTCCAATACGAGCCTGGAAGCGCCCGCGCCATCATCATCGAGTGTATAGGTGAGGGCCCCTTGCATCGTGTCTGAGGATATGCGGCGAAATGCGCTGCTTCACAAGCCCTCGCCTCGCAAACTCTTGCAAGGATGCACAGATCAGGCACACATAAGCGGCGGATGCGGCTCGGATGGTGAAGCAGATTGAGAGCTCTGTGCGTCGATTGGGTGAGAGTTGTTGCGCTGCACCCAATGGATTGGCATGGGAAGAAAAACGCGGGGGCCGTCTGACCCGCGAGCCATAGTGAAGCGAATAAACAATGAGCCTACCAACAACCTTTAATCCTGCTGACATCGAGCAGCGCTGGTATCAGCACTGGGAAACGACAGGCGGTTTTCGCCCTGAGCGTGCCGATGCCGAACCCTTCACCATCGTGAACCCGCCGCCAAACGTCACAGGTTCGCTGCACATCGGTCACGCGCTCGACAACACGCTTCAGGATATTGTGATCCGTTATGAGCGGCTGCGCGGGAAAGACGCGCTTTGGGTGGTGGGCACTGATCACGCCGGGATCGCCACACAGATGGTGGTCGAGCGGCAAATGGAGGCGAAACAGGACAAACGCACCAATTACAGTCGCGAGGAATTCGTCGACAAGGTGTGGGAATGGAAAGCGACAAGCGGCGGGACCATCACCACGCAATTACGCCGCCTAGGTTGCTCGATGGACTGGTCCAGAGAGCAGTTCACCATGGACGAGCATTTCACCAAGGCCGTGCTCAAGACCTTTGTGAACCTCTACAACGATGGCCTGATTTATCGCGACAAGCGGCTCGTGAACTGGGACCCCAAATTGAAGACCGCGATCTCAGATCTCGAGGTCGAGACGCAGACGATTGCGGGCGGTTTCTGGCACTTCAAATACCCGCTCGCCGATGGTGAAACCTTGGCAGATGGCCGCGATTACATCGAAGTTGCGACCACCCGCCCTGAGACGATGCTCGCGGATATGGCGGTGGCGGTTCACCCTTCCGATGATCGGTATAAAAGCGTCGTTGGCAAGCACGTGGTGCTCCCCATCACGGGCCGCCGTATTCCGATTGTAGCTGACGAACATGCTGATCCCGAGCTGGGTTCGGGCGCGGTGAAGATCACGCCGGGGCACGACTTCAACGACTTTGACGTGGGCAAACGCGCAGGCATCGAAGCGGGCGAAATGCTCAATATGCTCGATGCCGAGGGCAATGTTTGCCAGACGAGCGATGGCCGCGTGCCGGACGAATTTATCGGCCTCCACCGGTTCCGCCGAGACAAGCAGGACGGCGCGCGTGAACTCGTGGTCGAGCGCCTTAAGGAACAAGGCTTTCTTATCCCGCACGTTTCCAGGAACAAGAAGGGCGAGGAAGTCGTCTCCGACGCCGAACCGCGCCAGATCGCAACGCCATTCGGTGATCGTGGCGGCGTGGTAATCGAGCCATGGCTCACCGATCAATGGTATGTCGATGCGGCAAAACTGGCGGAAAAACCGCTCCAGCAAGTGCGCGACGGCACGGTCGAAATCGTGCCCAAATCCTGGGAAAAAACCTTCTTCAACTGGATGGAGAACATCCAGCCATGGTGTGTCTCGCGGCAGCTTTGGTGGGGGCACCGTATCCCGGCCTGGTTTGATGCCGATGGCGGCGTCTATGTCGCGATGTCCGAGGAAGAGGCGCAAGCAAAGGCAGGCGAAGGCGTTGCCCTTACCCGCGATGAAGACGTGCTCGACACATGGTTTTCTTCCGCCCTCTGGCCCTTCGCCACGCTGGGTTGGCCCGAGGAAGGCCAGCCGCTGCTCGACAAGCACTTCCCGAACTCGTTGCTCATCTCCGGCTTCGATATCCTGTTCTTCTGGGATGCGCGGATGATGATGATGGGCAATTATAATATGGGCGGCGCCCCGTGGCCGCGCCTGTATCTCCACGGCCTCGTGCGCGCTGCCGACGGCGCGAAGATGTCAAAGTCCAAGGGCAATGTCGTCGATCCGCTTGGTCTGATCGACCAATATGGCGCCGATGCGCTGCGCTTCTTCATGGCGGCGATGGAAAGCCAGGGCCGCGACATCAAGATGGATGAAAAGCGGGTCGAAGGATACCGCAACTTCGCCACGAAGCTGTGGAACGCCACGCGTTTTTGCCAGTCCAACGGCATCGGCAAATCGACCACGGTAAAGGCCCCGCAAGCGCGTCTTGCCGCCAACCAGTGGATCATCGGCGAGGTCCAAGCCGTCTGCAAAGAAATCGAGAGCGCGATGGAAGACCTGCGCTTCGATGCGGCTGCAAATGCGATCTACCAGTTCACTTGGTCCAAATTCTGCGACTGGTATCTTGAACTGATCAAGCCGGTGTTCGCTGATGATGCCGACCCCGATGGGCTTCCCACAAAGGAAACCCGCGAAGTCGCCGGATGGGCGCTCGATCAGATCCTCGTCATGCTCCACCCCTTCATGCCCTTCATCACCGAAGAGCTTTGGCATGCGCAAGGGACACGCTCCTACGACCTCATCACCGCAAAGTGGCCTTCCCCACGCGCCGAGGTCACGAAAGAAGCGACCGATGCGATTGACTGGGTGATCGACCTCACCACCAATGTCCGTTCGGCAAAGAACGAGCTTGGCATCTCACCGGGTGCGAAACTCGCCGCCTATGTGCCCGAACCCTCGGCCGTGGCATCAAGCACTATCGACCGCTCCAGCGCCGCGATTGAACGGCTCGCGCGCCTGACACCGGTGGTCCAGGGCGAGGCGCCCGAGGGTCCCGCGATGCAGGTCACCGCGCTTGGCGATGTGTTCGTGATCCCGCTGGAAGGCATCATCGACATCGCAGAAGAAAAAGCACGCCTCGAAAAGGCCCTTGCCGCCTCGCAAAAGGAGGCGAAATCGCTCGAAGGCAGGCTTTCAAATGCCAACTTCGTCGAGCGCGCCAAGCCCGAGGCAGTTGAAAAAGCCAAGGCCGATTTTGCCCACCACCAGGGCGAGGTCGAACGGCTGACAGCCGCGCTTGAACGCCTAGGCTAAAGGCGACCCCCTAACAATGCCGGGGCGGCGATCCTAAATTCACCGGATATGTCGCCTTGGCTCCTCTTGCTCGTCCCGCTGCTGATCGCCGCGTTTTTCGTTTATCGCTCGCGTGCGAGGCGCAAAAAACGCGAACGGCTCCTCGCTACCCCGCTCACCGCCGAGCAGCGCCGCATCGTTGAGCAGTTGGTGCCGCTGGTGACGCGTCTGCCCAAATCCTTGCGCGCGGCCCACGAAGGCAAGATCAACCTCTTCCTCGATCAAGTGACCTTCCGAGGCAAAAACGGGGTCGAAGTCACCGAGGCGATGGAGCTTTCCATTGCGGCGCAGGCCTGTCTTCTCATCGTGAACAGCCCCCTTTGGTATGACACAATCCGCAATGTTCTGCTCTATCCGGCGGTCTTTGACACCGGGCGCGCGCGGCACGACGGGAACCTCGTTCACGAACACCGTCACGGAACGCTTGGCGAGAGCTGGCAACGCGGGCCGGTGGTGCTTTCATGGAACGATGCGCTTCATGGCGGGCTTCGTGCAGATGACGGCGAAAACGTCGTCATTCACGAATTCGCGCACCAATTGGACAGCCTCACCGGCGACACCAACGGCATCCCCATCCTTCGCAAAGGTCAAACCTATGCAGGGTGGGAAAAGGCGATGCTCGATGCTTTCCACGCCCATGTCGCCAAGGTCGAGACGGGCGAGCCCACCTTGATCGACCCTTATGGCGCGACCAATCACGAAGAGTTTTTCGCCGAAGGGATCGTCACCTTCTTCGAACGCCCGCAAGCTCTGCAATCTCACGAACCCGCGCTCTACGCACAGTTTGCAGAGCTTCTGGCGGTCGATCCTGCGAAATGGAACTGAGCCAGACAATTTCCTACCGGCGCAAGGCATGGCATAGGGGGGCCATGACATGCGCCAACGCCCACACCCTTCAAACGAACCAGTGGTTCGACAGTCCGGTTTTTGACGAATTTTATTTCAACTCCTGGACAGTGTCTCAAGTGTCTCAAATCTCCTACAACCCCGGCAGATCAGGAGATGCGCGCTGATGGCTGATCTTGTCCTTGCAACCGACGACAATGGCGCGCCCGAGATCTTCGCCTCGCTTCAGGGCGAAGGGCCGAGCATGGGGGTTCCCGTGGCCTTCATCCGCCTGTCGCGCTGCAACCTTGCCTGCACATGGTGCGACACGGCTTACACTTGGCGGTTCGAGGGCGATGCACGGCCACATCGAGACGGTATTGCCTATGACCGGGCTGCCAATCAGATAAAGGTCTCGCCAGAGAAGGCGGCAGCAAAGATCGCGGCACTGGGGCAAAAGCGGCTCGTCATCACCGGGGGCGAACCCTTGATGCAGTGCGGGCCCCTTGCCGATATGCTCGCAATCCTGCCCGATATCGAAATCGAGATCGAAACGAACGGGACCACGAAGCCTTCTGCCCACATCGACATCCGTGTCGACCAATACAATGTCAGCCCCAAGCTGGCCCACTCGGGCAATTCGCGCGAGCTCGCCATTCTCCCCGAGCGGATGGATTTCTACGCCAGCGACCCGCGCGCCTTCTTCAAATTCGTGGTCGCGAAGCCCGAAGATGTGGACGAAGTTGACGCGCTGCAACGCGAATATCGCATCGCGCAAGATCGCCTGTTCCTGATGGCGGAAGGCACGGATTCCGATAGCCTGAGAGAGCGCCAGAAATGGCTCTCCCCGCTGTGTCTCGAAAAGGGATATCGCATGTCGGATCGGATGCACATCCACCTTTACGGCGACACGCGAGCGACCTAAGCTGGCGACTCAGGGGGCACATTCATTGGATATCTTCATTTCCTATTCGCGGCGGGACCGCGACCGCGTAAATTTCATGGCCAAAGCTCTGGAAGCTCAAGGCTATTCGGTCTGGTGGGACCGCGATCTTCGTGCAGGCGAAGAATTCGACAACGTCATCGACAAACACATCAAGCAATCGAGGGTGATTGTGGTGGTGTGGTCAGACACGTCAATCAAAAGCAATTGGGTCAAGGAAGAGGCCGAAGACGGCGTCATCGACAACAAGCTTGTCCCCGTTTTGATCGACGAGGTGGTTATTCCGCGCGGTTTCCGCCGGATACAGGCAGCGGAATTGCAGGACTCAAGCGCTGACCCGACCAAAAGCAAGAATTGGCCGGTATTTCTGGAAAGCGTGCGCACAATCGCGGGCGAAGGACAGGGGACAGAGGCAGGGGCAGCTGAAATGGCCGAGTTCGGCCTTTCGCCTGCCGACCAGGGGGCAGATTTGCCCGAAACCGCGAACACTGCCGACACCCCCTTGTGGAAACGCCCCATCGGTATGGTGGCAGCCGCACTGGCGCTCGTGATTGTCGGTGTACTTGCGCTGCAATTGACCGGCTTTGGTGGGGGCAGCAGCAATAGCAGGCTCGCCGGCGTCCCCGAAGACAAGGCGATCGTCCTTGGCATCTATCCCAACGAAAGCTTCGGCATTCAGCAAAGCAATGGGCTCAAGGCATCGCTTGAAGGCTTTCCCCAATTGATGGTGCAGGACCTAGACGCGCCGCTCGACGCGATGAAAACGCGCAATGCACCCGACGTGATCGCAAACCTGCGCGCGTTTCTGGATGAGCGTAACGTGGTGGCTGTTATTGGTCCGTCCATCACCGAATTTACTCCGCAGGTTCTCGACGTGATCGAGGAAAGCGGCAAACGCCCGGCGATTGTGCTCACCACCGCTGGCAGCCGTGCCGACCTTGGTTGGCAGGACAGCGACCTGCCGATTTTCCGCGTGGGTTCAGGCGTTGATGAACGCGCAAGCAAGTTCAAGACATTGGCCGAACGCGCCATCGCACAAGGGATCGGCATCACCTTCATGCTCGAAACGGTCGAGGGCGCAGGCGACGATGCAAAAACCTATGGCGAACTTTTCTTCAACCGCGTCACCAATGAACTGGGCGAGGAAAGACTGGCGAGCTGGCAGGAAGATGGCCGGGTTGAAATCCGCGAATATGTGCGCGGTTCGATCAACGACGCCTTCGCGACACCGGAACAGCAGGCAGTGCTTGGTGAGACGCGATTGATCGTGATCATGGGCCTTAGCAATGATTTCAAGGACTTGGCCCGGGGGCAATTCGGCGCCGATAAACCGGAACGCAAGGCCATGCTGGCAAGCTGGAACAACAGCCACCACACGCTGGCTCTGAATGAATTGGCACCGCTTCAGGCAGACCGCCTGATCGACATCACCGATGTGTTCGAGGCGGCCAGCTACAATGGTGAGCAACCCGAAGAGATTGCCCAGTTCGAAAGCTTGTTCGGACCGATTTCCCCGCGCTGGCGGCTTGAGGCGGTTGCGTTCGATTCGGGCGTGATCGTCAAACAGGCCGCGAGTGAAATCGAAGGCGAGATCACCGCGGACGCGCTGGTCGCAACGCTTCGTTCGCGCAGTTTCAACGGAGTGACGGGGCGTATCTTCTTCAACTCGACCGGCCAGAACACTGGCGATGCGGGCGGGCTGCAGAAGTTCTACAGCGTAAGCTATGATCCGGCGAACAGGGGATGGCGTGAGGTGACCAATCTGGCCACGCTCAAGCGGTAATCCGGTATGTTCGTGTGATGGGCGTTAGCCCTGACTGCGCCAGCGCAGAACCACGCGATCGACGATTTCTTCTTCGCCGCCACCCTGGTTCCATAGCTCCGAGAAGCTCGGATCTTCGGATGCAGGGCGCTTGTGCTCTTCGAGATTGTCGAAGTTGACGCGGATCGGGATCGCTACACCTTCGCCGCAGATGATGCACTCACGGTTGCGCAGCGCCGGGATCGAATCGAGAAACCCGCGCGAGCCTTCTGGCATGGCAGAACGCACGAACGCCTGGTCGCGGTCGTTGTTGAGACGCATCGAAATGATCGTGCCGCATTGTGAAAGCACGCCTTCGGCAAGGTCGGAAGGTCTCTGGGTAATGAGCCCCAGGCTGATACCGTATTTCCGGCCCTCCTTGGCAATCCGGCTGAGGATTGAGCCAACCGAGGATCCGTCGGAATTCTTCTCGCTCGGGACGTAGCGGTGGGCCTCTTCGCAAACGAGGAGGATTGGCCGAGTGTTTTCTTCGCGGCCCCAGATCGCAAAATCGAACACCAGCCGCGAAAGAACCGCGACAACAGTGGAGGTGATATCGGAAGGGACGCCCGAGACATCGATAATCGAAATCGGCTTACCTTCGCCCGGCATGCGGAACACCTTGGAGATGAAATCCGTCATCGTGTCGCCCACGAGCATGCCCGAGAACATGAATTGATAGCGCGGGTCGGCCTTCAATTCCTCAAGCTTGCCCTTGATCCGCATATAAGGCGCAGACGAGGTGGCTTTATCGAGCTTGCCCATCTCGTCCTGAATCTTGTTCGAGAGGTCGGAGAGAAGGTAGGGAATGGGCGAATCGACGGTGATCTTGCCCATCGTTTCAGCCAGCCGGTTCTTGGACCGTGCGTGCAGCAGACACTTGGCAAGAATGTCCATATCAACCTGACGTTCGTTGCCATCGCTGGTGAGGAGCACTTCGCAATGCTCTTCGAAATTCATCAGCCAATACGGCATTTGCAGGTTTGATACGTCGAGGATTTTGCCGGTTTGACGGAAGGCGGCGGAGTATTCGCCGTGAGGGTCGATCATCACGATATGCCCATCTGGCGCGTGTTCGCATATCCGGTGGAGGATCAATGCAGCGCTCGTCGATTTACCCGTGCCGGTTGAGCCCAAAAGCGCAAAGTGCTTGCCCAGCATCGCGTCGATATAAAGGCCAGCGCGGATGTCCTTGGTCGGGAACACCGTGCCAATCGTTATGTTGGCACGCCCGTCGCTGGCGTAGATTTGTTCGAGGTCCTTCGTGGTCGCGGGATAGACCATCGCGCCCGGAATGGGATAGCGTGTGACACCGCGCTTGAACCCGTGGATGCGGCCTGTGAGTTTTTCTTCAGAGCCCTCGCCCAGAAAGTCGATGTGGGCGACAATTCCGTTTTCCGCGCGGCGGTCCTTGCGCTGGTCGCGAACGTTCGCAAGCAGCCACGAATCGCCGACGCGGATCTTGATCTGGCTGCCGACTTGCCCTGCCAAAGCGATAGAGCGGTCGTCATCTTCCATGCACTCGTTCAAACGCTGAAGGTCGAGCGCGATTTGCGAGCCGGCACCGGAAATCTCAAGCACGATGCCGATTGGCAGCCTCGCGTTGTCCTGCGTTGCAGCAGCTGCGCCAACTGGTTGAGCCGCCTGACCGTTTGCCTCGAAACCCTGATTTCCCATCGCATTCATGCGCATTATCCTGTCGCTTCACGAGCAACGCCAATGACCCCGGACGCGCTCTTCTGTGCGGGCCTAGCCGCAACACGCAGCAATCGCTGATTTGGGTTAAGATCGCGTCAACGATGCGCGCGGAGAGGGATCAATCGCCGGGGTCAGCTTCGGGAAATCGAGCGGCTAAAGCTTGGCAAAAGCCTGTCCGGCGATCCAGCCCATGCCCAGCGACAGGGCAATGGCCCCAAGGCCATAGAAAAGCGACCATTCCTGCGAGGCGTAAACCACCGTTCCCTCAAGCCCCACTTTCACCACTTCGATTTCGGCGGTGGCACTCGCCAGAACCCGGCCGTCTGCAATCGCGAAGGTTTCGGCGGTGTACTGACCGGTGGTGACGTTGGAGGGAAGCGCGATGCGGGCCTGATAAAGGACGCCTTCGGAAATGCGCACGCCTTGCGGATCCTCTTGATAGAGCCCCAGCCGCTCTCGCATGTCGACGAGCCCGCGTGAAAAACGCGCCTGCTCCTCCGGCTCGATCTGACCGGTGGGGCTCAACTGGATGAACTCGGTCCCCAGCTCGTAGATCGCGGCCGTCAGAGGATCGACGACCTCCTCGATGGGGCTGGAAGAGGCGATGGCGAAAAAGGATGGCGCTGAACGAAAATCGTTCGAACCTGCATTCATCCAGACACCGGCAATCCGTTCTTTTTCACGCAGCCGGATAGGTTCAGCAGGGCCTTTCAGGACCACCGCAATGTCAAAATCGCGCGCGCCGTTCGGCCCTCTGGGATCAATCACGGCTCCGTACAAAAGCAGGTCAGCCCCGGTAAAACCCTGGCGCACTTCGATGCGCGATTGGCTGACCTCGGGCACCAGGACAGGCTCGGATTGCCCCATCAGGAATGGAGCTGCCAGGACAAGTGCAAACGCAGCGAGCAGGGATCGCAACCGGTGCGTCACAGGGGGCTCACCGTGTAAATCTCGTCGGGTTGCACCCCGAGGCCATAGAGCATCCGCAATGCGACAAGGATGACGATCGCGGCAAGCACGAAGCGCAGGATTTCAGGGCGCGCCTTCATCGCTAGCTGCGTCCCGAATTGCGCCCCCATGACCGAACCGAGCAGCAAGAGACCCGCAAGGATAATGTCGACCGCCTTGGTCGTCAGCGCGTGCGTCATGGTCGTCACCATCGTCACGAACAGGATCTGAAACAGCGATGTGCCCACAACCACATTGCCGCTCATCCCCAGGATATAGAGCATGGCAGGCACGAGAATAAATCCACCCCCTACCCCCATGAGCATCGTCAGCACGCCAACGATCACCCCAAGCAGAAGCGGCGCGATGGGGGAGATGTAAAGGCCCGAGGCATAAAAGCGCGTGCGGAACGGCAAACCTGCGACCAGCGGGTGGTGCCGACGTTTGCGCGGGCTTGCGTCCTTCTGTCCCTTCGAGGCGGAGATCGCTTCGAACGCCTCCCGCATCATGAGCGTGCCGATTGAGCCCAGCATGATCACATAGAGAATGTTGATGACCACATCGATCTGGCCAAGAGCCTGAAGCAGGCGGAACAGCGCTGCTCCGAAAAGCGCGCCGATCACCCCGCCGCCGACCATGACGGTCCCCATTCGATAATCGACCCCCTTGCGCCTGCCATGCGCGATCACGCCGGACACGCTTGCGCCTGTCACCTGCGTTGCAGCCGAGGCAGCGGCGACCGTGGGCGGGATACCGTAGAAGATGAGCAACGGGGTAGTCAGAAATCCCCCGCCGACGCCGAACAAACCCGAAAGGATGCCCGTCCCCACGCCGAGAAGCACAATGAACAGGCCGTTCACTGAAAGATTCGCGATGGGGAGGTAGACGTCCATAATCTTCGACTACCCTAGCACGGCGGGTCTTGGAAGAAGGCTTTGCCTCCAACCCCCTATGTTGTCTCAGAAACGTGTAGAAACTGTCGCAGCTACACCTGAATCGGGCTCTGCATCGCCTGCAACCTGCTCGCGATAATCAACCGAAACGCGCGCGGGCATTTTTCCGATATCGACATCAAATCGCAAGGTTGGCCCCACATCGAGGCGCTTTGCATCTCTTTGCGCTCCGCCCCAGACGCCTGCGCCAACACTGACGGCGCCGCCAGCGCCTGGCTTTCCGAGCCGCAAAAGCTCGCGCGTTGCCACTGCCTGGCCATCGAGGAAATAGGTGCTTGGGGCTCCCGCGACATATCCCGCCGCCCCATAGGTTTCGAGCGCAAAGCCCATCGGAAGCTTGATCGGGGCAAGTTCCGTCGCGGCATAGGCAGCGGGGCGAAACTTTGTCTGTACTCCGACGCCGAAATCCGAAACCGCCGGACTTTGCGTTGCGCGGACTTCGCCGAAAAGGCGAACGGGCACTTTGCCCAATGGGCGCGCGGAAACGCCTGCTGCGATTTCGCTCTCCCCGCCTTCGACCTGCGCCTGATAGGCGCGAAGGAATATGCGAGGATCATGGCTTGATGAGGGTTTTGCGCGCCACTGGAGATTGGCGGACAACTGGCTTGCGCCGTAGATGGGGGAACGCCCTTGAGGTATCGAGAGCGCGCTGGACCCTTGGCGATAGAAGCCGAACATATCGAGCATCCACCGGTCGGTTTTGGGCGGGTCGCCAACTGGCAGCCCTACGCCATTGCCCGCACGCGATACCTGGCCCGTCCGCCGCAAATTCTGGCCGGCAAAGCCGGAAATGTCGTCCGGGAAATAGGAGTATGCGAGGTATCTCCCCGCCCCCGGTGCAAGCTCAGACGCGCGTGCAAAACCGCCGCCTTGGAGCTGCGCTTCCCTGCGCGCACAGGCGGTGCGGGCTTGGGGGGCATCCGCATAGACAGGATAATAGACCACCCTTGTCGGTATGCCCGCCACGCTTGCCGGCGGCGCCCAACCTCCGGGAAGCCCTTGCGCGGCCATATCTGGCGCATAACCATAGGGCACATAGCCTTGGGGCACATAGCCATAAGGATGCGGCGCGCCATAGGAGCGGGAAAAGGCGAGGGATTGCGGCGCGGGAAACGATCTGCCGGAGGTTGATGCGGGCGTTAATCCAGCATCGCCAGAGCCGGGTGCCGCCTCGTTCACTGCCAAGGCGGGGGGCGAATTGACGATCGGATTGTCCCACATGACCGTTCGCGCGCCCACCCATGCCGAAAGCATGAATGCGAGCAAAGCCAATGGCAAACCCCTCTTTTGTGTGGCCATTATCCCGTGTTCTGGACCCTTCTCCTAACACCGTGTTGAACCGAGGCCGGAGCCTGCACCGTGATTGTCGCGTGATGGGAAACGGGCTTGGCAGGATGGGACGAATGTCTGGTTTTATCCCATTCGGCCGCGCTGCCGTTAAGCGTGCGCCAGTAAGCCTGCACCGCGCGCCGCCCTGCCATAATTGCAATGATATTCGTCAACGGCAGCCTGATGATCGCAAAAACCCCCTCGGCCAAACCATAATTGCGCGTGGTAAAGGCAAACCGCAAAGCCACGCGCCATGCAAAGAAGGCAAGGTTCGCGGCGAGCAAGCCGATCACAAATGGCGAAAGCTCAATCGGGCGAAGCTCGCCAAACTGGCCCGCGACCGAAATGATCAGCGTCAGCACCAAAAGCAGATATCCAAGCGCCATCACCAGCGCGGTGAGAGGCCCGCGGCGATCGCGCGCGCGCATCCATGTGTCTGCAACACCCCCGGTCCAGCCGGTGCGATCCCAACCCTGAAGCGCAATGCCGTGAACCCAGCGGGTTTTTTGCCGGACAATCTCGCTCAGCCTCGATGGGAAGTAGGCGCGCGTTGCGATGAGTTGATCGTCCTCGCCCCGTGCGCGCACAAAGCGGCACGTTCCGCCCTGCCCCGAAATCGCAAGGCCAAGCTCATAATCTTCAGTCAGGGAATCAGGCTCAAACGGCAATCCGTCGGGTTTGGCATCGGCCAGTTGCAACAAAGCCGCGCGCGAAACACCGCAGCCGACGCCCGCAGAAGGCAAAGCTGCGCCGACTGCATCTCTTACGACCATTGCCTTGCCGTGTGCCTCGGCAAACTCTTCGCAGTAATGGCTGCCCAGCCAATCGCGTGAGGCCTGCGGCAAAGGTTCAACCGGAAGCTGCGCAAAATCTGCGCCTTGCGCAATCGCCCAATCCAACAGGCCCAGCCCGGCAGGGTCAACCATATCCTCTGCATCATGGAAGACCACGCATTGAAACCGC
This sequence comes from Qipengyuania sp. S6317L1, assembly GCF_023015615.1. Lineage (GTDB taxonomy): Bacteria > Pseudomonadota > Alphaproteobacteria > Sphingomonadales > Sphingomonadaceae > Erythrobacter. The sequence continues at coordinate 259,112 of NZ_JALKAJ010000004.1, forward strand.
ATACGGGAACGGTTTTCATCGTCGCTCATTGCTTCGTAAAGGCGGTTCAAACAGTCCGCTTTTGTGCTGGGGCCATCGCGATCATGGATAACCAGCCGCAGGCGAGCATCGCCCCAGGCCGCGGCAGACGCTGCCTCCAGTGTTGCCGGGTCGTTGCGATAGATGCCGACATACAAACGAATGTTGCCTTGTGGCCAAACGCCAAGCAAATGACGGATGGTTTCAGATATGACCTCAGACTCTTGCCAGGCGGGCACGAACACCGCCACCGGTCCGGAAAGTTCACTGTGCTGGAGTTGTGTGCGATTGACCTTCGCAGTCCTTGCCCGTCCGGTCAGTTTGAGCCATAGCCAAGCTAAATCCACGGCAAAATCATCAAGGGCACCGATAAGGAAGAAAATCCCCGCAAACAAAAGCAGTTCATACTGTAATATTGCAAGAATTTGCCAAAAATCAGAACCCATATGAGCCAAGGCCTCCGACTTCCCTGAACTAAGAAACGAGTAACATTGGCCGTAAGGCTTGGCAACTAAATCCATCATATCCGAAACGGACCGAAAATTCATGCCTGACAACAAAAGCATAACCTTGAGCCCATTACGTCGACTTTTTGCTCCTGTTCGCGCTTTATTTGTTGGCGATGCCTCGGCAGGCGTTCTGCTTATATTGGTGGCCGCTGCGGCAATGCTTGCGGCGAACTCTGCCTTTGCAAATGAATACGATGCGCTGATCAACGGCCAGTTTGCCTGGTATCCGCACGAAAAGCTCAAGTCCTTGCATTACGTCGTCAATGACGGGCTGATGGCTGTGTTTTTCTTTGTTGTCGGCCTCGAAGTGAAGCGCGAGATGATACAGGGGCAACTCGCCAGTGCACAGGCGCGGCGCTTGCCGATGATCGCAGCGGCTGCGGGCATGATCGCCCCGGCCATCGTCTTCATACTGGTGTCAGGCGGCGGCGACTATTCGCGCGGCTGGGCCATCCCTGCTGCGACCGATATCGCCTTTGCGATGGGCGTGCTGGGCTTGCTCGGCAACCGCGTGCCGGGCTCCTTGCGCATTTTCCTGCTTACCGTCGCGATCGTTGATGACATCGGCGCGGTTCTGGTGATCGCGTTCTTCTACACCGAGGTTGATAACCTTGCGTCCTTCCTCATGTGGATGGCCGCCTCTGCGGGCGTGCTTGCATTGATGGTCGGGTTGAACATGCGCAAGGTTTCGGTGTTCTGGCCCTATATTCTGCTCGCCATTGTGCTGTGGTTCTGCGTGCTCAATACGGGCATCCACGCAACCATCGCAGGCGTGCTCGCCGCGCTCACCATTCCGCTTCACCGCCGTGACGGTAACTCGATGCTCGAAAAGCTCGAGCATGGTCTTGCCCCGTGGAGCGCCTATCTGGTTGTCCCTGTCTTCGGTTTTGCCAATGCGGGCGTGTCGCTTGATGGTATCGGGGTTGAAAACCTGCTCGACCCGCTTCCCGTCGCAATCGCTGCCGGCCTTGTTGTGGGCAAGCAGGTCGGCATCTTCTCAGCCATCTTTATCTGCGACAAAACCGGCTTTGCGCCGCGTCCCGATCACGCAAGCTGGCAGGAGATTTGGGGTATTACGATCCTTTGCGGCATCGGCTTTACGATGAGCCTGTTCATCGGCCTTCTCGCCTTCCCCGGCAACCAGCTGCTGATTGACGAGGCCAAGATCGGCATCCTGACAGGCTCGGCGATTTCAGCCATTCTCGGCTTCATCGTGCTGCGACTTTCGACCGAGCATCCGGACACGGTCGCCAATCTTGAAAGCAAGGGATAAGCGGCGCGCGGGCTGGGCTATCTGCTCAGCCCGCCGCCGCCTTGCTCTACCAGCTGCCGGTGTTTTCCATGCTGGCCCATGGTTCCTTGGGTTCAAGATTGCCTTCTTGCAGAAGTTCAACCGAAATCCCGTCGGGTGATTTGACGAAAGCCATATGTCCATCGCGCGGTGGGCGGTGGATTATGTGGCCAGCATCCGCAAGACGCTGGCAGGTTTCGTAAATATCATCGACGCGGTAGGCGAGATGGCCAAAGTTGCGCCCGCCGTCATATTCTTCCGGCGCGCTCCCGTCTTCGGACGGCCAGTTGTAAGTGAGTTCAACCTCGGCAACGCCTTCTTGTCCCGGAGCGGCTAGAAAGATCAGCGTAAAACGCCCGGCCTCCACATCGAAACGGCGGACCTCCTCCAGTCCGATGAGTTTGAAGAAGTCGATTGTGGCGTCAGGGTCGCTGACGCGGATCATGGAGTGAAGATATTTGACCATTGAGGCTGTCCTTTCCAGGTGCACGGGGCGGGTGCAGGAAATAGTTGCAGCCTGCCCGCGCCGCAAGCCCGCCAGCAAATGACCGCAGACAAACGGCCTCAAGCAAAAGGGCGCAGGACCCATCGGTCCCGCGCCCCGTTCCTCCCGCTTTTGCGCGGGTAGTGCCTGCAGCTAGAGCTTAGAAGCTAGCTGAAAGGGTCAATACGAAAGCATCGTCGGTAAAGGTGCCCAGCGGATCGATAGCCGCATCCCCTTCAACGCCGACATAAGCAGCGGTGAGAGTTGCCGGACCAACCGCAAAGTCAGCGCCGATCGAGTAGTCCCAAGCCTTGCTGTTGTTAGTGAAGGTCAGGAAGCCGTCAGTGTAACCCACGTGGCCGTTGATGGTGATCGGCGTGTCCGGGATGGCGACACCCACGTCTGTGTAGAAGTAGAGGTTGTCAGTGCTGCCAAGCGAATCCTGATCAGGCGCATAGGCAAAACCGCCCGTGACCGATGCCGGACCAATCGAGGCCGAAAGCGAGCCATAAAATTCGTAATAGTCGAAATCACCAGGACCAGCGTCCGGGTAGATGTAGACGATGGCGCCCACGTCTGCGGACAGTCCGTCGGTGAGGTCCCCGCTCCAGCCGGCGTAGAGGTCAAGCTCGGTCGAGCCATAGCCAACGGTTTGCTCATCAAGGCTCGAAGCCCAGGTGCCAACGTAGAGGCCAGAAGAGTGGCCAAGGTCGAAACCACCCTGGATTGCAATTTCGCCACCAGACAGGTCGACACCGCGGAAACGGTATTCCGATGTCAGCGCGACGTTGGCGGAGAATGAAATTTCGCTGTCTTCCGCCATATTGCTTGAGCGCGCCTCATCAACCGGCTGCGCGGCGCGCAGCGATGCGGTGTCGAGCACAACAGCTTCTTCAGCGGTCGATTCGGTTTTTGCTTCTTCAGCAAAAGCGGGAGCGGCTGCAAAAAGCAGACCGGCGGAGAGAGTAGCGGCCGAAAGACCGCGAATGGACGTGAGCATTACAACTTCCTTGTTTTTTGTTGTCGCTTCGTCCCACCTGCACATCCGGCGGCTGCTTATTTATGAGGCAGTCTCGTCCGAACGCGACATAATCGTGCACACAATTGGTGCGTTGCACAAGGGAAATTGCTCAAGAAAATGGCAAATGAGGCTCTATTGGCAAAAAACTGTTGAGTTTGTGCATCACTTGATGGTGGTAGCCGGGCATCTGCGTGGAGCGGTCTTCTTGCTTTGGTTGCCGTTGCGCGCACGCAAGACTAAATAGGCATCCCGCCCCTATCGAAAGCTTTCATCAGCTAAGCTCTCATTTACACAATCGGCACTCCGCGACGTTACAACACCCATGCTTGACGCAATCCGCTCCCTCTTTCGGTCTCGCCCGCAATTGCCGCCCCCTGCCGTTCCGCAAGGCGAGCGGTATTATCTGATCGGCGACATCCACGGACGTCTCGATCTGTTCGAAGCGATGGTTGCAGCGATCGAGGACGATGATGCGTCACGCCCGTCCATGAATACTCAGGTCGTGCTTCTGGGTGATCTGGTCGACCGCGGGCCGGACAGCGCAGGGGTGGTTGCGCTTGCGCGAAGCTGGCAAAAGGAACGCACCGTGCGCATCCTTGCCGGCAATCACGAGCAGATGATGCTCGATGCTTTCAAAAAGCCTGAAATCCTGCGCCATTTCCTGAAACACGGAGGGCGCGAGACGGTGATATCCTACGGCCTTTCGAAAAAACAGTTCAGTGCGATGTCGCTCGAAGAATTGTTCGAGGCGCTCCCGCAGTTCATTTCCAAGACGGAGCGCGATTATATCGCCTCGTTTGAAGAATATGTGGTCGCGGGCGATTACATGTTCGTTCACGCAGGGATCGATCCGAACGTGCCCATCGAGGATCAGAAACGCAGCGATCTATTGTGGATCAGGGACCGGTTCTTGAGCCATGAAGGACCGCTCGACAAGGTCGTGGTCCATGGCCACACGATCTTCAACAAGGTCAACGACCGCGGCAACCGGATCGGCATTGACACTGGCGCTTTTCGCTCAGGTGTGCTTAGCGCGCTCGTGCTCGAAGGCGATCAACGCCGGATTATCCAGACGATCAAGGACGGCGATGGACCGGTCGAGATTTTTCACGGCGAAAGAGGGTAACAGCGCTTTCTTAAACGTGCTTTAGGGCTCGCTCGCCTAATGGCACGGCGTCAGACAATGCAGCAGGCATTTGCCGCAAGGGACTTATACGATGAAAATTGCAATGGTGGGATCGGGCTATGTGGGGCTCGTTTCAGGAGCATGCTTTGCCGACTTTGGCCATGATGTCGTGTGCATCGACAAGGACCAGGGCAAGATCGACCGCCTGCATGATGGCGTTATGCCGATCTACGAACCTGGCCTTGATGCCTTGGTTGAAAGCAACGTTAAAGCAGGCCGCCTTTCGTTCACCACTTCGCTTGCCGAAGGGATCAAGGACGCGTCGGCCATCTTCATCGCCGTCGGCACGCCAAGCCGCCGCGGAGACGGGCACGCCGATCTGTCATTTGTTTACGCCGTTGCAAAAGAAGTGGGCGAGAGCCTTTCCAACGAAGCGGTGATCGTCACCAAATCAACCGTTCCGGTGGGCACGGGTGATGAGGTCGAACGCATCCTCGAAGACAGCGGCACCACCCACCGGTTTGCTGTGGTCTCCAACCCTGAATTCCTGCGCGAAGGTGCAGCAATCGGTGATTTCAAACGGCCGGACCGGATTGTGATTGGCGCCGAAGATGACTTTGGGCGCGAAGTGATGAGCGAGGTCTATCGCCCGCTCTTCCTCAATGAATCGCCCATTCTTTTCACGTCGCGCCGGACCAGCGAACTTATCAAATACGCAGCCAATGCGTTCCTTGCGACGAAAATTACTTTCATCAATGAGATGGCCGATCTGTGCGAGAAGGTTGGAGCAAACGTGCAGGATGTGAGCCGCGGTATCGGTATGGACAACCGCATCGGTTCCAAATTCCTGCACGCGGGGCCCGGCTATGGCGGCTCGTGCTTCCCGAAAGACACACTGGCCCTTCTCAAAACGGCTGAAGATTACGACAGCCCCACCCGCATTGTCGAGGCCGTGGTGGCTGTCAACGACAGCCGCAAACGCGCAATGGGTCGCAAAGTGCTCGATGCCCTTGGCGGCGCGGACGCAGCGCGCGGCAAGAAGGCGGCGCTTCTTGGCCTCACCTTCAAACCCAACACCGATGACATGCGCGACTCTCCTGCAATCGCGGTTGCACAAACGCTCACCGATGCAGGTGTCAAGGTGTCGGCATACGACCCCGAAGGCATGGAGCAGGCCCAGCCTCTGATGCCCGAGGTGGTGATGTGCGATGATCCATACGCCGCCATCGAAGGAGCAGATGCAACTGTGATCGTGACCGAATGGGATGCCTTCAGGGCTCTGGATCTGGACCGGGTCAAGTTGCTCGCCAATGCGCCCGTTCTGGTGGACCTGCGCAATATTTATTCGCCCGAAGACGTGCGCGCTCGCGGTTTCGCTTACGAAAGTATTGGCCGCGCGTAATTACCGGCTGCGAGTCGTTCCGAGTCGCTCGCAAATTGCGGTCAAAATCACACCTGTCTGTTGCAAGTTTTGCTATTAACCCTGTGCGTTAATGCACATCAGAGGTCGTTTTTGCCGCCGTTTCCCGCGGAAGTCATGGATTCTTAACAAAGTGTAAAAAATTCTCTTTGGAATCCGCCCCTGCCTATGTAGCCTCCATCGCAGGGGAAACTTCAAAATAGGGGCATTTTCATGAATAATCGTATTCTAATGTCTGGCGTGGGCAGTCTTGCTCTCGCCGGAGCTCTTGCTGCGTCTCCCGCGTATGCAAACGACGGGGTCGATGCCGATCTCGTGGGCCCAGTGGCCGAAGACACCGAAACCGCAGATGGTAATGATGCGCGCGCCGCAGTGGCACCGCTCAACACCTTCTCCGGTATCGATACCGGCGCATTGTCTGTCACTTTCGATGGCACCACCGACTTTCGCATTTCGCGCACTGACCGTGATTACATCGGTTCGATCACGGGCCCGGCCTCCGAGCTGATCGTGCGCGACGATGTGGGCGTCGATTTCGGCGATCCTGATGATACAGCGCCTTATGCGGTGCATATCTTTATTCAGGACAACATCAGTGGCGGCGTGTTTTTCAACTGCTCGGGCAGTGTGATCAACCCACGCACGGTTTTGACAGCTGCACACTGTGTCAACCAAAGTGATGCGGGCCTCGCGACGTTCTCGTCCGAGGAATACGGCCTTCCGGGCTCGGGCGCATCGACCACCTTGCTGCTCGCCACCGGCCAAAGCAGCGCGGATCGTATCTTCACCTATATCGGTGACGGTTCTGGCTATGCCGATGGCGGCGTTGCATTGAGCACCGACGTCGTCATCCACCCGACCGGCAACCTCGACAATACAGGTCTTGGTTTCCCGTGGGCTGACGTGGCCCTGGTCGCTGTCGATACGCCGATCCTTGACGTGCCTTCACTGCCGATCCTTCTTACTCCGCTGACCGAGCTTACGCACGTTCTGCAAGTGGGTTATGGCACCAACGGCACCGGTCTTACCGGGGGCAGCAACACGGGCGATCGTTTCCTTCGCCGCGTGGGTGAAAATATGCTCGGCATGGTCGGAAGCCTTGGCGATTATATTGACCCGATCTTCCCGGACTTTGCACCATCGACGCAGGTTCTCGGATTTGAAAGCCAGGCTTACTACTGGACCGATTTCGACAATCCCGATCGCACGCCTGAAGAACAAGCAGGCTGTGTGTTCCCAGGCGACACGATTTCGTGTGAAAGCCTCGAAGCTGTCTATGCCATCGACTATTTTGACGGCGATGCGCTTCCCGGTGAAGTGGGAACGGCTCCCGGCGACTCCGGTTCGCCGTTGGTTGCCGACCAACTTGCAGACTTCCCGCTCGCAATCGGTGTTCTGTCAGGCGGCTTTGACTTCTTTGGTCTTGGCTCTGCCTATTCGGATGTAAGTTTCTACAACCCGCTTTATCCTTTCTTCGAGTTCATCACCGAGAACACTCCTTACAAGTATGTCTCGGCGAACGCTGGCGATGGCAATTGGTCGGATCCAACACATTGGACCCAAGACCTTGATCCGGGCTTCTTCATTCAGGATGAAACTGGCGCAGTTGTGAACGGTATTCCAACCGGCAACGAGCCAGGCATCTTCGAAAGCGGTCCAAAACTCGGCACCGTTCTTGGCGTCGATATTTCGGGCAATGACGGGACTATCACCCCCGGCTTTGAAGGCATCGATACCACCTTGCCGGAAAGCTCGGCGCTGCTCGGCCCGGGTTCGACCGGCTTTGTGCCACAAAACACCGACGGTACGCCCGGCGTCGCATTCGCGAATCCAGCACAATATTTCGAAGTCCATCTCAACAACTCCGGTCGCACCACGGTCGATCTGGATGTCGAGATCGACAAGCTGGTAGTGAACGATTCCGGTGCACAGCTGGCTATCGGCGCTCCATGGAGCTTCGATGTTGTTCAGGATATCGAGCAATTCGGCGGTCTCGTTGAAAATGACGGCACCATCAACACCCCGTTCTACTTCCTCGTTGGAGGTGAGCTTGGCGGTGACAGCGGTACGATCAACACGACGGCATTGCTGAACATCAACGGCCTGCTGAACGCTGGCGGTGTTGGCGGCTTTGGTTCGATGACGATCAACGGCGACTTCCTGAACACTTCGGGTGGCGGCGTCTGGTCTGACTTCAGCCGTGGCCGTCGCGGCACTGTTGCAGCAGACGTTTATGACGTCAGCGGCACAGCTCTGCTTGGCGGCACGCTGATCGTTTCAACCAACGATCGTCGTCCACGCTTTGGCACCGAATACACCGCTCTGACCGCTGGTGCGATCGACGGTACTTTCGACGAGACGGTCCTGTTCAGCAACTCGGCAACTCTGGCCGCTGAATCGCGGGTTGAAGGTAACGAAGTCATTGTGAACATCGTTGCTCGCAGCCTTCGTACGCTCCTTGGTCGGGGCAGCCGGATGGAATCGCTGGGCACCTCGCTCGACACAATGCGTGCAACGCGCTTTGCCGAGTTTGCTGGTCTGTTCGACTACATCGATGCAGCAAGCGTTGACACCCTTGGCGCGACCCTGTCGTCGATCACTCCGATGAACGCCTTCAACCAGACGTTTGCAGCCAATGCGATGTCGCATCGCTTCACCGGCCAGATCGCTCAGCGTAATCTCACGCTGCGTGACGGTTCGCGTGCATCGGGTGCGTTCAGCGCTGCTGGCAACGCAAGCTTCGCCATCGCTGGCGGCGCTCCTGCTGAAGTTGGCAAGATCGGCGTGTTCGGCACCGCATCGGGCGTCTACCGCAATGGGGGCCAGATCCAGCAAGGTGTGACCGGCAACGGTTTTGGCGGCTTTGGTGCCTTTGGCGTCAACGGCGTGAGCACTGGCAACATGGGCGCGAATGCGTTCGAACAAGCCGCTCTCACCCAAGCCGGTGAAATCACCGTCGGTGCGGATATGCGTTTGTCGGAAGGCTTCAGCTTCGGTGTGGCCGTCTCCAACATCCGCAACAGCCAGGATGTGCTGACCGGTGGTCAAACCCAGGGCGATCTTGCCCAGTCGGTTGCGATCTATGCCAGCTATAACGACGGCGGTCTGTTCGCTGATGGTTATGCAGGCTCTGCTGATCTTCGCCTTGGTGCCAACCGCGAAGCGCAAGGTGAGTTCGCTCTTGCCTACGACAACGCTCTTGGCCAATCCGACAGCAGCCAGGTATTTGGCGGGGTCCGCATGGGCTATGCCTTCGACCTTGCTGACGGTATCGAAATGGGTCCGGTGGCCAGCGTCGATTATCTCAACAATCAGCTCGGCGGCTATGATGAGACTGGCGCAGGCGCATTCGGCCTCAGCATTGATGATCGCACCTTCACTTCGGTGGGCGCGAAACTCGGTGCGATGGCAAGTTTCGACATCAAAACCAGCGAGAAGAGCGCGCTTCGTGCGTTCGGTTCGGTGGCTTATGCTCGTGAACTTGGCGACACGCAAGACGTTGTATCCGCTCACTTCTTCGGTGCAGCTGATACGTCATTCAGCATCGCCAACTCGCTCGATCCAGAGTGGGTGAGCGTTAACGCCGGCGCGGAAATGCTGCTTGGCAACAACTTCTCGGCATCGGTGTCTGTCACCTCGGACATGGGCCGCGGCGTTCTTTCGAACGACCAGGCTCAGGCATCGCTGAGCTGGCGCTTCTAAGCCTCGAAATAGAACTCCGGTTCTGAACAAGCGCCGGGCCTTGCCAATTCAGGTAAGGCCCGGCGTTTTGTATGTGGGTTTGCTATACGCCGGGACCCTTGGCGCTGCGGCGGCTTTGCAGCCTCACGTTGAGTAGGAAAACGAGGATCAGGGGGCATCATAAGCCGGGTTCTGTCTCCTCCGAAGAGGCGGCAGCCATTCATCTGGGCGGCCTGTTGCCAGGCGCGCTCTAGCAGCCAACCCGGGTCTTCAAAGGGCGAAACACCCTCGCCTGCGTGAGCAGGCACGAGACCCCTATTTGGCCTTGCTCCGGGTGGGGTTTGCCGTGCGAGGCCTGTTGCCAGACCCCCGGTGCGCTTTTACCGCACCCTTTCACCCTTGCCTGTAGCCGCAACTGAAATCAGCGGGGCTCATCGGCGGTTTGCTCTCTGTGGCACTTTCCCTGAATGCTGGCGCAAACGCCAACACCCGGCGGGCGTTACCCGCCACCCTTGTTTCGTGGAGCCCGGACTTTCCTCGCATGCCCGAAAGCATACGCGGCTGCCTCAGCCCCCTGATGCGAGCCGCTTTAGACCAGTTGTGTCGGGTAGGAAAGCTCGAAGCCGCCCCATTTGAAACGACCCGGTGAAAGCGCCCCGGTTAAAGCCATCCAGTTCGCTTAGCGCACTCGTCCCTGATCGCGCTCAAGCAAAAGCTGCCACAATATCGCGCCCAATTGCGCGTCTGGCCTGCCTTCGATCCGTTCTGGCCGCCAGCGCCGTTCGAACGCCTCGATCGCCTTGATCCCTTCGGTAATGTCATAGCCAAACCGCTCAAGCGCGAGCAGGAATGCGCCGTCATTGTCGAACGGATCGGCGTGATCGAATTTCGCCGGTGTCGGTAGGCACAGCCCGTATTCAGAAAGGCGCTCCCACGGGAAAAGTTCACCGGGATCGATCTTGCGCAATGGTGCCACATCGGAATGTCCCACGACATTGCTTCGCGCGATGTCATAATCCTTCACAATGCGTGCCAGAAGCGGGATTAGCGCTTCGAACTGTGCCTCTTCAAATCCGCGATATCCGCCATTCGCCGGATCGTGCCCCGGATGATCGAGCTCGATACCAATGCTGGCCGAATTCACATCCTTGACCCCGCGCCAGTAGGATGCGCCCGCGTGCCAGGCGCGCTTTTCCTCGCTCACAAGCTGGATGACTTCGCCTTCCTCGGTGATGAGGTAATGCGCGCTCACGCCGGCTTCGGGATCGGTCAGACGGTCAAGAGCGCTCTTAACCGGCTTCATTTCGGTGTAGTGGATCACCGCCATGCTGACCGGGAGTTGGCGGTCATTGCAATTGGGCGATGGCACCACGCGGTGGACGAGCTCACCCGTCTCCATATCGCGCCAACTGCCTGATCGAGCGCCGCCTGTCGGATGTGGGCTCACCCAATCATGCCTTCGGGTTCCGGCATGACCGCACCCAGAACAAGCGCGCCATCGTTCAAGGCCCACTGCAGGCCGCCGCCCGCCTCTTTTGCGAGAAGCGCGATCATATGCGCGGCCGCCGTGCGGCTGGAGATCTCAGATTCTGGCAGATTGCCCTGCAATGCCTGTCCGATGGTTTCGTCAAAGGCGAGCCTTTCCGCCGTTGCCCGCGCGACGATTTCGACATTGCCGCCGGTGCGCTCTGCCCCGATATCAAGCGTGCCGCCGCGCACCAATGCGTCCAATGCGATCTGCGCGAGGTTGAGCATGACCTTGACCGCCGCCTTGGGCAGCTTTGCATCGGGCACTTGCCAGTTAAGCTCCACCCGCTTTGCATCGCCAGCAAGCGAGGCGATTACCTCGTGCGCTTCCTCGACTGGCACATATTCGCCGAACCCGCCCGCTGCACCAAAGGCGAGGCGGAAGAATTTGAGCTTGTCGGTGCTGGTCTTGGCGCTTTGTTCGAGCAGTTCGACGCAGCGTTTCTGCATTTCCGGATCGTTTTCATCTGCAAGAAGCTCGATCCCGTTGGAAAGAGCGCCCACAGGGGACAAGAGATCATGGCACAGGCGCGAGCAAAGAAGAGCAGCAAGATCGGTTTGGGAGGTCATTTATGCCTTTATCCGTGAAAGTTGGCCGAGAAGGTTTGAGACACTTGAGACACTGTCTAAGACCAAAACTCTTTTGGGGCCACAGGCAGCGTTCAAACTTCCACCAAATGGGAGGCAAACGGAGGCATATTTGCGCTGCATCAAGCGCGGCTTAGCTGTCGGTGCAAAAGTAGGAAACTTCGCGAAAAGCAGGCGGCTCGTCACGCCAGAATGTAAGCGCCCCCTCACCCCATATTGCCCACAGCATCCCGTCGCCCGCCGCGCTTTTTTGGTCGGTTTGCGATGGCGCGGCTGGCCCTTTGGGGTGAGAGTGGAAATAGCCCAGGATCTGAAGGCCGCCATCGCGCGCCTTGCGGTGGGTATCGATAAGCGTTTGCGGGTCAATTTCGAAGTGGGTTTGCGGTGACGGGTGAACGTTGCGCGCCTCATCAAAGCGGGTGATCGCGCACCCTTCTCCGAGCAATATCCCGCAGGCCTCTTGCGGTAAGGCACGCCGTGCAGCCTCTTCCAGCGACCTTATCACCTCACTTGTCACCCGTGTTTCCATCGCCCATGGGTCTAGCCATGTCTGACCCTCAAGTCATCACAGGCACGATTGCGGCCCCGGCAAGGCTCGACAAGGCTTTGGCCGATGCAACCGAGCTTTCGCGGGCGCGGGTGCAGGCTCTGATCGCTGATGGCCGGGTGGAAATGGACGGCAAACCCGCCACCTCGCCAAGCGCAAAGATTACAGGTGGCGCTGCGTTTCGCATCAACGTGCCCGCCGCTGCCGAGGCAGAGGCGCAGCCGCAGGACATCCCGCTCGATGTGGCGTTCGAGGATGAGCATCTGATCGTCGTCAACAAACCCGCAGGCATGGTGGTGCATCCCGCCGCCGGAAATCCCGATGGGACGCTGGTGAATGCGCTCCTCCACCATTGCGGCGGCTCGCTTTCCGGCATTGGAGGCGTTGCGCGCCCCGGCATCGTCCACCGGATCGACAAGGACACCTCCGGCCTCCTTGTCGTAGCCAAGTGTGACGCCGCGCATGAGGGGCTCGCCGCGCAATTCGCCGAGCACTCGGTCCATCGCCGCTATCTTGCGGTGTGTGGCGGGCATCCCAGCCCCAAGGAAGGCACGATCGACGAGAAACTGGGCCGCTCGGACCACAACCGAAAGAAAATGGCTGTCCTGCCCAAGAATTCCTCACGCGGGAAACACGCGGTAACCCATTACAAGGTTCTCGAGCGGCTGGATTCGAGTGCGCTGATCGAATGCAGGCTGGAAACGGGCCGCACCCACCAGGTGCGCGTTCACTGTGCGTCAATCGGTCATGCGCTATTAGGAGATCAACTCTACGGCAAAGCACCAAAGTCCCTCAAACCGCTGCTTGGACAGCTGAACTTTGCCCGCCAGGCCTTGCACGCAGCCGAGTTGGGTTTCCTACACCCGATACTTGGGAAAGAGGTAAGGTTTCACGCGGATTTACCGGGGGATATGATGGAACTAATCGACGAACTTGGCCGTTCTTATCGATGAAATGCGCTGCAAAACGCAAAAGAATCGAATATATGTAACCACGTGGCCCGTACCTTCGGATGCCCATATGGGGTCCGACAAGACGGGGTCGACGAAAGAAAGGTTGGAAAAAACGTGAGTAAAGTAGCCTCTGTTCCGGCTCTGAGTGGTGAGCAAAGCCTCAATCGCTACCTGTCGGAAATCAAGAAATATCCCGTGCTGACCGCCGAGCAGGAATATATGCTCGCCAAGCGGTATGAAGAGCACGAAGACCCGGAAGCAGCCTCGCAGCTGGTGTCCTCGCACCTTCGCCTCGTTGCCAAGATCGCAATGGGTTACCGCGGCTATGGCCTACCCGTCTCTGACCTGATTTCAGAGGGTAATGTCGGCCTGATGCAGGGCGTCAAGAAATTCGAAGCCGACCGCGGTTTCCGCCTCGCGACCTACGCGATGTGGTGGATCAAGGCGAGCATTCAGGAATATATTCTGCGCTCGTGGAGCCTGGTCAAAATGGGCACCACCGCGGCCCAGAAGAAGCTGTTCTTCAACCTTCGCCGGATGAAGAAGCAACTCGAAGCCTATGACGATTCCGACCTGCACCCAGAAGACGTCGCGAAAATCGCGACCGATCTTGGCGTGCCGGAGCAGGAAGTCGTCAACATGAACCGCCGGATGATGATGGGCGGCGATGGCTCGCTCAACACACCCATGCGCAATGGCGAAGAGGGTGCTGGCGAATGGCAGGACTGGCTGACTGACGAACGCCCGCTTCAGGACGAAACGGTTGCCGACGCTGAAGAAGCGAGCGTGCGCCATGAAATGCTGACCGAAGCAATGGACAGCCTTAACGAGCGCGAGCAGCACATACTCACCGAACGCCGCCTGACGGAAAATCCGCAGACGTTGGAAGAACTCTCACAGGTGTACGATGTAAGCCGTGAGCGCATCCGCCAGATCGAAGTGCGCGCCTTTGAAAAGCTGCAAAAAGCGATGCAGCGGATCGCAGGCGACCGACTGCTGCCCGGAATGGCGTAAGCGCTAGCTAAAGTTTGAGAATTTCAAGAAGCCCTCTCCGGTCTGAACCGGGGAGGGTTTTTAATTTAAGGAAGTGTTTGCGAAAATCTCCAGCGCCAGCCCTTCGATCTCCTTCCAATCGTCAAGCCGTTCAATTCTAAATGTTGCATTGACCCGAACAGCCCGTCTACGCCCACGAACCTCAGTGGGGTTCAGCATGATCCGCATAGTGCACCATTCCTGAGGGAGAATCGCAAATCCGTCAGCTTCGGGAGGGCACCATATATGGAACTCTCTTCCAGAGACATCGGGCTTGAAGAATCCTATTCTCCAACGGTTTTCTGGTCGGCTTGGAACAATCTGCGGCGCATACAATAGACCATGCCGCTCTTCGCCATTTGGTTCGTATGCTTGCCAATGCTGAAAAAGTATCTGTTCCTCTGGGTACGCCCAATCACGGACAGTAAACCAAACGAAGTCTCGATCACCCTCGCTCAGAAGAGCGTCACTCACTTTCCCAGTCTTATAATTTACTGCTCTAAAGGACCTCGAATATCGGTACTGATCGCGAATATACCGGCATGGAAGAGTGATGGTAAGTTGCACATCACTCTCATACTCTTTCATTTCGGGAAGCCTCAGATCGATCAGGGCATGTGGCTGACTACGATCGCAATAGCTATCAGCGACCTCATCAGGAACTGCTTCTTTTGACAACAAAAGGATAGTGCCAACCACGACTGCAGCGCTGACGCAAATCAGCGCGAGATACTTCCGCTTTGGATTATTTGGTTCGACCGGCATCTCTCACTTCCTCAACCGGCAAAAATCATCGTCCATCGCGGTAATAAGCACGCAATCTAATCCGCCGGTGCCAGATCCAAGACCGCTGCCACCATCGCCCGCGTACCCAAGGTCACACTCGGCCTCGGCTCTACCTTGAACAAGGGCGAGTGGTGGCTGGGCACAGCAGGCCCGCCATTTTCGGCTGCGTCGAAGGCTTCTTGCGGAGTGCCGCCGACCGCAAAGTAATAGCCCGGCACGCCCATATCCTCAGCCACGAAATAGCTGAAATCTTCCGCACCCATTCCCTGTTGGCGAAACTCAAGAAAAGCGTCTTCGCCAAGGTCGCGTTTCATGACGCCGTTAAGCCGCTTGGCAAGCGCGACATCGTTATAGGTAACTGGCGTGCCCTCGCTAACAACCACCTCGACCGGCATATCGTCGGGCAGCCCATGTGCTTTGCCCGTATTCACCGCGATCCGCTCGATGCTTTGAAGCAATTGGGCGCGCACACTCTCGTCATTGGCACGAACGGTCAGCTGCAATTCGGCCAAGTCAGAGATGATATTGTGCTTCGAACCTGAGTGGAACGAACCCACGGTAATCACCGCGGGTTGAAGCGGTTGGACCTCGCGCGAAATGATGGATTGGAGCGCGGTGACGATCTGGCTCGCGATATAGACCGGGTCGCGCCCAGAGTGGGGGCTTGCCCCGTGTGCGCCGATGCCGGGCACCTTGATATCGACGCTGTCCGCGCTTGAGTATTGGATGCCTTCTGCTGCCGATACCTTGCCGGTGGGCAGGACCGAGGCGACGTGGAACGCGAGCGCATAGTCAGGCTTGCCGAAACGCTCATACAAGCCATCCTCCAGCATCGCTTTTGCCCCGCCCACTCGCTCTTCAGCGGGCTGGACAATGAACATGACCGTGCCTTTCCAATGGTCTTTCATGGCGACAAGCTGGCGCGCCGTGCCGACAAGCGAAGTGATATGCACATCGTGTCCGCACGCGTGCATCACCGGGTATTCCTTGCCATCCTGGCCCACTTGGGTTGCGGAGGAGGCATAATCGAGCCCCGACTTCTCCTGCACCGGCAGGCCATCCATGTCCGCGCGCACGAGGATCAACGGACCATCGCCATTTTCCAGCATCCCGACAACGCCCGTGCCGCCAACGCCTTCGGTCACGTCAACGCCTGCATCGCGCAGTTCCTGGGCCATGCGCGCGGCGGTTTCATGTTCCAGGAAGGAAAGTTCGGGATTCTCGTGAAAATGCACGAAAAGTGGGGCGAGATAGCTGTCATATTCTGCCTCGACCGCTGCCTTGATAGCCGCATGATCAACACTGTGATCATCGGCCGAGG
The DNA here is from genome assembly GCF_023015615.1 of Qipengyuania sp. S6317L1. GTDB lineage: Bacteria > Pseudomonadota > Alphaproteobacteria > Sphingomonadales > Sphingomonadaceae > Erythrobacter. The sequence goes on from NZ_JALKAJ010000004.1 coordinate 275,416, forward strand.
CAAGCACCGGAGTGCTGGCGAATGCCAGGGCGATGGCGGCGGTTGCAGTGCGAATAAATGTCATGATCTTGTTCCCCGAAGTCTCTTGCCAGCAATCAAGCACGGCGCGAAGGCTTGCGCAAGATACGCATTGCAATTGCGCGCTGCCCCCGTCTTTCCTAAATGACGTTCCATGAACGCCGTCCCCCGCTTTCTGGCCCGAACAATCGCCAAGATCATCCTGTGGTTCGTCGGGATCAGCTTGGCATTGGTGATCCTCTTCAAATTTGTGCCTGTGCCCATAACCGCGACGATGGTGATGGACGAAAACCCGGTCACGAAAGATTGGGAAGCGATCGAAAACATTGACCCCAATCTCGTTTATGCCGCGATTGCGGCGGAGGATGCGAAATTCTGCGAACACTGGGGGTTCGACACCGAAGCCATCGAACAAGCCGCCCGCGAGAACGCGCAAGGTGGCCGCATCCGGGGCGGCTCTACGATCAGCCAGCAGACAGCCAAGAACGTCTTTTTATGGCAGGGCGGCGGCTATGTCCGCAAAGCGTTCGAGGCCTGGTTCACATTCTGGATCGAAGCGGTCTGGGGTAAGGAGCGCATCATGGAGGTGTACCTCAACGTCGCGGAAACCGGGATAGGAACCTATGGCGCAGAAGCGGGTGCGCAGCGCTATTTCGGGCATTCGGCTGCGCGTCTTTCCCCCGATGAAGCTTCACGCATGGCCGTCGCCCTCCCCTCGCCCAAGACACGCTCGGTCAAGAATCCGGGCGGCTGGCTGGCGCGCCACGGCAACCGGATCGAGCGTGCAATCGGCGATGTGAAGCTCGGCGGGCGCGCATCGTGTGTTTACGAATAGGAACCTTTTGCCCGTCCGCTCGTCCCAATTGCAATAGATGCAAGGATTGACCTTGAGGTGGCTCTTGCGCACATCGCAAAGCCAAGCGGAAGGATGACGAAACCCGTGCAAAGGCACACACGCTCTATCTTAACCTGCATTTGGCGCCGCATAAGCGGGCCAAGCGTGCGCGTGTAAGCAGATGGTTGAGGGGCAAAACAAGCAAGCAGCGGATATCGCGCGCGAAAAGCTTCGCGGCGCTATGGTGCGCCTTGCCGATGGCGATAGCGCGGCTCTTGAAGAAATTTACGAGTCAACCCGGGTGAAGCTTTTTGGAATCTGTCTGCGTATCTTGGGCGACAGGAAAGAAGCAGAAGACGCCTTGCAAGACGTATATATCAATCTTTGGCAGAAAGCCGACCGGTACGATCCGGAACGAGCGAGCCCGATTTCGTGGCTCGCCACTTTTGCGCGCAACCGTGCGATTGACCGCCTGCGCACAGGCAAAGTGCGTCAGGGCGCTGTGCCCGTGGAAGAGGCCCTGCCGCTGCCTGACAACACGCCATTAGCGGACGACCTGATGGTTGATGCCGAAAACGCTGCACAAATTCACAAGTGCATTCAAGGCCTTGATGAGCGCACGCGAACACACATCCGCAGCGCGTTCTTCGATGGCTTTACCTATGCCGAGCTTGCGACCCGCGCGGACGTGCCGCTAGGCACGATGAAAAGCTGGATCCGTCGTGGCCTTCAAAAGCTGCGCGCGTGTCTTGAGGCGAGCGAGGCGGCATGAGCAACGACAAGACGCCGTTTGACGATGCCGAACGCGACAATCCAATGCTTGCCGCAGAGCATGCCCTTGGGCTGCTCGAAGGCGAGGAGCTGGCACAATCGCGTGCGAAGCTTGAAAACGATCCCGAATATCGCTGGCGCAAGGACTGGTGGAACAATTGGTTTGCTCCGTGGACCGATGAGGTTGCAGGCGCAGAGCCGAGCGATGTCGTTTGGGTGCGGATTTCCGAGGCGGTGGCCGCTTCGCAGCGTGCCAATGCAGCTGATACGGCAGTCGGTGCGATGCAAAAGGTGGTATCGCTCGAAGATCGCCTTAAACGCTGGCAGTGGGCCGCTGGCATTACGTCGGCGGCCGCCGCAATCATGCTGGCTGTCATGGTTTTCGCGCCGGGCAGCGAGCCGGGGGCCATTGCGCCTTCGGGCGATGAAACAACATTGGCCGCGAGCGATCCCCTCGTGGCTCAGGTGCCAATCGGTGACACCGGCCTGCGTCTTGACGTGACCTACATCCCGCAAAGCGAACAGCTTCTGGTTGGCGCTATCGGCCTTACCGCGGACGGTGTGCATGACCATGAACTCTGGCTTGTCCCGGACGATGGCAGCGCCTTGCAATCGCTTGGCGTGGTTAAACCGGGCGAAGTGCTGGGCAAACAACTTCCTGCAGATATCATCGCCAATATGGGCGACGGGGCCGAACTTGTGCTCACCCGTGAGCCGATCGGCGGCAAGCCAGTGGGTCAGGATGCAGGGCCTGTGGTTGCGCAAGGGGCTTTTTCGAAGGTCTGACCCCCATGGCCGCGGCGCGGAATTTCGGGCGCGATTTCAAGCTTTTCCGATTTAACTGCAAAAACCTCACGGGGTCATGCATCCAGCCCCGAAATCGTCCCGTAATTCTTCATGCAAGACTGGGAGGGCTTGCACAAACTGGAGAATTTTTATGCACCCCCGCAAATCCTTCCGCACCGCTATTCTTGGCATTGCTGCCGCGACTACCGGCATTGCCGCTATCGCCACCGCGCCGCTTTCCGCTCATGACCACAAGTCGAGCGCCTCACAGCAACAAGCCCCCAACATCGTCGAAACCGCGCAAAGCACCGGCGTTCACAACACGCTCGTCGCAGCCGTGACCGCAGCCGATCTGGCCGGCACGCTCTCCAACCCCGGCCCCTTCACCGTGTTCGCCCCAACCGACACCGCATTTGCAAAGCTTCCCGAAGGCACCGTTTCGACGCTGCTGCGGCCGGAGAACAAGGGCATGCTGACCAATGTGCTTGTCTATCACGCAGTATCGGGCTCAGTGACCTCGGATGACCTCGTTGGTCTTATTAACAAACACGGCGGCGAAGCGACCATTGAAACGCTTGCCGGCACAAAGCTCACCGCGCGCCTGTCGGGTGACACTATCGTCATCACCGATGCCAAGGGCCGCGCGACCGCTGTCACCACGGCGAATGTCGAAACCTCGAACGGCATCATTCACGTGACCGATGGAGTGTTCCTGCCTGCGTAAACTGTATTACCCAGCCAACCCGGGCGCCTTCTCCTCCGTTCCCCTCCCTTGCGAGAAGGCGCCTATCCTTGCCCCGCCCAGCTTTTCGTTCGTGAAGCTGGGCGGGGTTTTGAGTCTTGGTGGTTACGCTCCATCCTCGCTAGGCGCGCAGCCAAGCTGCGCCCGCGGCGGGTGGCCAGTAGGCCTTTCGGCTGCCGTGCAGCCGTTTCGGGGCTCAAGACATTGAGAAGTCGACCGCGGCTTTGCAATGCAGTGCGGTCGTATCAAACAGCGGCAGCGGGCTGTGGCATTGTTCGATCAGAAGCATGATTTCCGTGCAGGCCAGAGCCACACCTTGCGCGCCGCGAGACTGAAGATCGTCGATCACATCGCAGTAAAATTCCCGCGATTTGGCGCGAACCTCGCCCGCACACAATTCGTCGAAAATGACCCGATGGATCTCTGCGCGGTGGCTTTCATCAGGGACCACCACTTTAAGACCATGCTGCGCCAGGCGCTCTGCGTAGAATGGCTGCTCCATCGTAAAGCGGGTTGCCAACAGGCCGACCGTATCGTGCCCGGCCGCTTTGAAGGCTTCGGCCAGAGGATCGGCAATGTGGAGGAGCGGGCATGAAATACGCGTCTCAACCTGCGGCGCGACGAGGTGCATGGTGTTGGTCGCAATCAGGATGCAATCGGCCCCTGCCTTTTCCAGCCCTGCTGCTGCTTGCCCAAGGATATCGCCCAATTGCTCCCATTCTCCAGCGCGCTGAAGCGCGGCGATATGGTCGAAATCGAAAGAGTGCATCACCAGCGGCGCAGAAACGATCCCGCCTTTACGCGCCCGCACTTCGCGATTGATCAGCGCATAATACTGGGCCGAACTCTCCCAGCTCATCCCGCCAAGGATGCCGATTGTTTTCATGGGTTGGGTTTCGCGGAGGAACCCATCGCGAGCGCTTCGCTGTGCAGCGCCATGTATTCTTCAGAGCGCATATTACTGATCGCATCATAGGCGGGCTGGGTGAGGGCGCGGTCGCCATTGCCTTCGCCGTAAACCTTATACTTCTCCCCATCGTGAAACACTATGAAGTAGAAACCTAGGTCATCAGGCGATTCTGGCCCAGTGAAGAAGGCAACCGTCTGTCCATCTGAACTGCCGAACACGTACCACTGAATTGCATCATAAAACCGCTCGATCGGCCCGAGCGAACATTCGAGCGACGGTTTCTCGGGCTCGGCGTTTTTTGCCGGCGCTTGGGCAGCGATGGGTTGAGCGGAGAGAATAGCCCCGCCCAACATCAGCCGTAGCAGCATTAAGCCGCCTCTTCCTTAGCCTCACCGCCGTGGACACGAACCGGATCTTTCTTGCCCGCGACCACGTCTTCGTCGATCACGATCTCGGTCACGCCTTCCATGTCGGGAAGGTCGAACATCGTATCGAGCAAGATGCCTTCCACGATTGAACGAAGGCCACGTGCGCCGGTTTTGCGCTTGATCGCGCGTTCAGCGATGGCTTTCAGAGCCTCATCGGTGAAGCTGAGTTCAACATCTTCGAGCTCAAAGAGCTTCTTGTACTGCTTCACCAGAGCATTCTTCGGCTCCTGAAGGATCGTCACAAGCGCATCGACATCAAGGTCGTGCAGCGTTGCGATCACCGGCAGACGACCAACGAATTCCGGGATGAGGCCGAACTTGAGAAGATCCTCAGGCTCACTCTTTTCCAGAAGTTCGCCAATGCGGCGTTTTTCAGGGTCGGCGACGTGCGCGCCAAAACCGATGGAGCGTTTCTGCAAACGGTCGGCGATAATCTTGTCGAGGCCTGCAAAGGCACCGCCGCAGATGAACAGGATGTTGGTCGTATCGACTTGCAGGAATTCCTGCTGCGGGTGCTTACGACCGCCTTGTGGAGGCACAGAAGCGGTGGTGCCTTCCATCAGCTTAAGCAAAGCCTGTTGCACGCCCTCACCCGACACGTCGCGCGTGATCGAGGGGTTTTCTGCCTTGCGGGTAATCTTGTCGATCTCGTCGATGTAAACGATGCCGTGCTGCGCTTTTTCGACGTTGTAGTCGGACGCTTGCAGCAGCTTCAAGATGATGTTCTCGACATCCTCGCCCACATAGCCCGCTTCGGTAAGCGTGGTCGCATCGGCCATCGTGAACGGCACATCGAAAGTGCGCGCTAGCGTCTGGGCAAGCAGCGTCTTGCCCGTACCCGTGGGACCCACGAGAAGGATGTTGGACTTCGCAAGTTCAACCTCGCCCGCCTTGCCCGAATGCTTGAGGCGCTTGTAGTGGTTGTGGACCGCAACCGACAGATTGCGTTTTGCGCTCTTCTGGCCGATCACATAATCATTAAGCGTTGCGAAGATTTCAGACGGGGTTGGGACCTCGCCTTCTTTCTTGCCGGCGATGCCAGCTTTGGTTTCTTCGCGAATGATATCGTTGCAAAGCTCAACACATTCATCACAGATGAAAACAGTCGGGCCCGCAATCAGCTTGCGCACCTCATGCTGAGACTTGCCACAGAAGCTGCAATATAGGGTGCTTTTGCTGTCAGTACCGCTCAATTTGGTCATTCCTAATAGTCCTCGAATCCGGGCCAGACTTAACGATAGAAAGCCGGCCGGATTCGGTGAGTGTATCTAGCTGCCCATATGAATCAACACATGACAGCAGCATTTTTGATCCGCAGTGCCGATAATAGCGGTCAAAAAGTGCACAGGGCATTAAACATCCTGCCCCTGCGTCCTGCATAACGCGGAAGGTGAACGGCAGGATTGCGCAAGGTTACTCTGGCGCGCCGCCTGAACCCTTGTCATCGGTCCCGACCGACCCTTCGCCGGTTTCGTCGCCGGGCTCTGGACGGGTTTCGAAAACCTTGTCGACAAGGCCAAATTGCTTGGCTTCTGCCGCCTCAAGGAAGGTGTCGCGGTCCATTTTGGCTTCAACCTCATCGAGGCTTTGGCCGGTATATTTGACATAGAGGTCGTTCAAACGGGTGCGAATACGCAGGATTTCGCGGGCCTGGATTTCGATATCCGAGGCCATACCACGCGCGCCGCCAGAAGGCTGGTGCACCATGATGCGAGCGTTCGGGAGAGCCACGCGCATGCCGGGTTCACCCGCTGCCAGAAGGAAGCTGCCCATTGATGCAGCCTGACCGATACATACGGTCGAAACCTTCGGCTTGATGTATTGCATCGTGTCGTGGATCGCCATGCCGGCGGTCACAACGCCGCCGGGCGAGTTAATGTACATGCTGATCGGCTTCGACGGGTTTTCGCTTTCAAGGAACAGCAACTGCGCGACGATGAGCGAGGCCATGTTGTCCTCGACCTGCCCTGTTACAAAGACGATGCGCTCGCGCAGAAGGCGGGAGAAAATGTCAAAAGCGCGCTCACCCCGGCTGGATTGCTCGACGACCGTGGGCACCAACGCACCAGTTACCGGGTCTTGCCCGAACTGGCCTTGAGCGCCGAAAGTTTCGCCAGAATTGCCAAGCAGGTCGATCATCGAGTCTAGTCCTCATCCAAAGTGTTGCCGTCAGGCTTGATCGCCTATGTCGGGCGCGCAGCCGCAATCTTCAAGGGCGTTAACTTTCCTGTTGGGAAAAACAGGCAAAAGTGCGAACCATTGAGCCATGAAATCACGCGCTTCCCTACTCTTTGCTGCTACCATTGCCGCCATCGCCCTATCGCCTGCGCCTCTGGCCGCGCAATTAGAATCAATTCGCGGCGCACCGCCAACGATAGACATCACGCCGCAGCGCATTGAGCTACCGCCTGGGGTGGAACCTGCGACGACAATGGCCGAAGGGCGCGCGGTTGGACAAGTATATCGGATTGTGACGCTTGACGGCGGGCCGGACGGCATCAACTCGGTCATCGCGCTTGCGCCCGACATTACCAAGCAGGTCCGTAACCTGCAGCGACGCGGCTTGCCGCTTGATGGGCGCGCGGTTCTGGTAAAGGACAATATCGAGACGCGCGAATTGCCCACCACCGCAGGCAGCCTCGCGTTGAAGGACAATATGACCGGGCGCGATGCGCCTCTTATTGCCAATCTGCGCGCGGCAGGCGGTGTGGTGATGGGCAAGACGAACCTCAGCGAATGGGCCAATATCCGTTCGAACGATTCAACCAGCGGGTGGAGCGCGGTCGGGGGGCTGACGCGCAACCCGCACGCCATTGACCGCAATTCCTGCGGCTCGTCTTCGGGAAGCGGGGCGGCGGTGGCTGCTGGTTTTGCCTGGGGCGCGATCGGGACAGAGACAAATGGCTCGATCACCTGCCCCGCAAGCATTAATGGCGTCGTCGGCTTTAAGCCCAGCGTCGGGATCGTCAGCCGCACCCATGTGGTTCCGATCTCCTCGACGCAGGACACCGCCGGGCCGATGACACGCACCGTCTATGACGCCGCTCTCCTGCTCACCGCGATTGCGGGTGAGGACGAAGCAGACGCCGCCACTTTGGATGCAGTTCGGGTGAGCGATTACACGGCGGGCCTCGGCGATTTCTCACTCGAAGGCGTGCGGATCGGGGTAATGCGTGATCAAATCGGCAATGATGCCCGGGTGGCGGGGGTCTATGAAAAGGCGCTTGCCGATCTTGAGGCGGCGGGCGCTGAGCTTGTCGATATCGAGTTCGAGATGAACGAGGAAATCTGGGATGCAAGCTTCACCGTCCTCATGTTCGAGCTTCGCGAGGAAATGGGCAAATATCTTGCCTCTATCCCGCAAATAGACGGCGCGGACACCCCGCGCAGCCTCGCTGACCTCATCGCTTTTAACGAAGGCAGCGAAGCGGAAATGCGATGGTTCAATCAAGACCTGTTCGAGCTTGCTGAAACAACCACCGATCGCGAAGCCTATGAGGCAGCGCGTGCGAAAGCCTTGCGGATTGCAGGAAAGGAGACGCTCGACGCATTGATGGCGCAGCACAATGTCCAGTTTCTGACCGCCCCGACCAGAGGCCCTGCATGGATGAGCGACCTTGTGCTGGGCGATCAGTTCAACGGCTCGATTGGCTTTGGAACCCCGGCCGCCGTCGCAGGTTATCCGCATCTCACTGTGCCGATGGGCGATGTCGAGAATTTGCCCGTTGGCATCAGCTTCTTCGGTGCAAAATGGGACGATCACGGCGTGCTCAAAGTCGGCGCGGCCTATGAACGCGCACGCAGCGCCGAACTGCCCAAGCCGAGCTTCAAGCGGTGGTCGCCGCAATAGCGCCGCTACCGCACATCTTCGGAACCTATCTGCGCACCGCTGCGTAAGGGCAATGTTATGACCAAAAACGCACGCATTGTGATCGGCTGACCGTGGACGGCCGCATTCTTCTGCTCTCGATTTTCGGGCTGGGCCTGATCCTCGCGGTCACGCTCAAAGACAGGCTGGCGCGGTACTATCTATCCTTGCCTATCGTCTATGTAGCCGCAGGCTATGTGTTGTTTTCACTCCCCATCGGGCTTCCGGGTTTCAATCCGGCACGCGATGGCTTCGACGCAGTAACCCTGGAATACGTCACCGAATTTATCGTCATCGCCTCGCTCATGGCGGTAGGCATTTCGATTGATCGCCCCGTCGACTGGCGCAATTGGAAGCAGGTGTGGCCGCTTCTGCTCTTCGCAATGCCGGTCACTATCATTGCCGTCTCGGTCTTCGGCTGGTGGGCCTTGGGACTTGCCCCTGCAAGCGCCATCCTGCTTGGCGCGGTCCTCGCCCCTACCGATCCGGTGCTCGCACGCAGTGTGCAGGTCGGGCCGCCCGGAAGGGCCGAGCGCCACGATGTCCGCTTCAGCCTCAGCGCAGAAGCAGGTCTTAACGACGGACTGGCCTTCCCCTTCACCTATCTCGCGATTGCTGCGGTCGGAATGACAAGTGTGGGCATGTGGACCGTTGAATGGTTCGCTTTCGATTTCCTCTACCGAATTGTGATCGGATGCCTGGTGGGATTTGCCGTTGGCAGAGCGGGCGCGTGGTATGTTTTCGAATATGAAGCAGACGTCGGCCAAAAGGAGGACGATGAAGAGGCCCCGCGCTATTCAACCAGCGAAGGGCTGGTCGTTCTGGGCACACTGCTGCTCGCCTATGGGTTGACCGAACTTATCGAAGGGTACGGGTTTCTTGCCGTCTTTGTCGGTGCAGTAACTGCCAGACAGTGCGAAAACGCCAGTCGCTATCACCAGATCAGCCACCATTTTATCGACCAGATCGAACAGATCGTTCTCGTCGCGGTGCTGTTTGCATTTGGTGCGATGCTGGCCAGCGGGGTTCTTGACGCATTGACATGGCCAGCCGCTATCGCCGGGTTACTGCTGGTTTTTGTGATCCGCCCGATAAGCGGCCTTATCTCCGAGGCTCGCAGCGACCTTCCGCTTGCTGGCAAAGCCGCCATTGCTTTCCTTGGCGTTCGGGGAATGGGATCGATCTATTATCTTGCCTATGGCCAGAACCAGGGCGATTTTTCAGAAATCCCTGTCCTCTGGGCGACGGTCAGCTTTGCCATTCTGGTGTCAATTGTCGTCCACGGAGTTCTGGCTGGCCCGGTGATCCGTGCTCTTGAGGCGCGCGGTCATCACATCCACGTCGGAAGCGATCCCGAGATGGCCTCGCTAAGACCACCCGAAGAGGTCGAGGTCGAACCCCGCGAAACCTGACCTTCCCGCATGCAAATCAAAAAGGCCCGGGGAGCCTATTGAGCGCCCCGGGCCTTTCGAATGTCTTGGCAAAAGCCCGACAGCTTATTTCTTGTCAGCTGCCTTCTTCGCTGGCGCCTTCTTGGCCGCCGGCTTTTTGGCTGCTGCCTTTTTGGTAGGGGCCTTCTTTGCTGCTGCTTTTTTGGCAGGAGCTTTTTTGGCCTCTTCTTTATCGTCTGCCTTCTTGGCAGGTGCCTTCTTAGCCGCTGGCTTCTTGGCTGCAGCTTTTTTCGCCGGTGCCTTCTTCTTGGCAGGGGCTTTCTTCGCCTTATCCGCTTCGGCTTCCTCGTCGGCTTCGATCGCTTCCTGAAGTTCCTCGATCGTCACTTCACGCTCGGTCACGTCGGCCTTGTCGAAAAGGAAGTCGACGACCTTATCTTCGTAAAGCGGTGCGCGAAGCTGCGCTGCTGCCATCGGATCCTGCTGCATGTACTGCATGAAGCGCTCACGGTCTTCTTCGCGATATTGCTGTGCAGCCTGCTGGATAAGCATCTGCATTTCCTGCTGGCTGACCTGAACATCGTTGGCCTGACCGATTTCGGAAAGGAGAAGGCCGAGGCGTACACGGCGCTCCGCGATGGCCTTGTAATCGTCCTTCTCGGCTTCGATCTCCTTGATCGCTGCTTCGGGATCTTCTTCCTTGGCCGCTTCCTGTTGAAGCTGAGCCCAGATTTGTTCGAACTCGGCATCGACCATCTGGCTTGGCACTGCAAAATCGTGACCAGCGGCGAGTTGATCGAGAAGCTGACGCTTCATCTGGGTGCGGGTGAGCCCTGCAGTCTGCTGCTCAAGCTGACCGGTCATGATCTCTTTGAGTTTGTCGAGACTGTCGAGGCCAAGGTTCTTGGCGAACTCGTCGTCGATCTTGGTTTCGGTTTCGATCTTTACCGCCTTCACGGTGACGTCGAAGGTTGCTTCCTTACCGGCGAGGTGTTCGGCCTGGTATTCTTCGGGGAAGGTCACGGTGATGGTTTTCTCATCGCCCGCTTTCACACCGACCAGCTGCTCTTCGAAGCCAGGAATGAAAGCGCCCGAGCCGATTACCAGCGGGGCGTCTTCGGCTTTGCCGCCTTCGAACTCTTCGCCGTCGAGCTTACCGACAAAGTCGATGATCAACTGGTTGCCGTCGGCTGCTTTCTTGGTCTTGGCCGCATCCTTGTAGCTCTTGTTCGAGCCGGCAATGTTCGCAATCGCTTCTTCAAGCGCTTCATCGCTTACCGGAACGGTCAGCTTCTCAAGCTTCAGGCCATCGGTGCTTGGCGCTTCGATTTCTGGGAGCACTTCAAGCTCTACCGTGATCTCGGCGTCCTTGCCTTCTTCATAGTCCTCGTTGAGAGAAACCGCAGGCTGCATGGCCGGGCGCAGGCTTTCGTCAGCTATAAGGCCATCGACCGATTCGCGAATCATATCGTTGACCGTCTGGCCGTGGATCTGCTCGCCGTGCATCTTTTTGACGAGATTCGCTGGAACTTTGCCCGGGCGGAAGCCTGGCATTTTCACCTGCGGCGCGATCTTTTTGATCTCAGCTTCGATCTTCGCGGCGATTTCAGCGGCGGTGAGCGTGATCACATAACCGCGCTTGAGGCCTTCGTTGGTGGTCTGCTTGATTGCCATGAGGTGGTACTTTACGCCTTATGTAAAATAGAAAAATTCATCTCTGCGCCCGACCTGCCGAAGAGCGAATATTGGTGCGGGCGAAGGGACTCGAACCCCCACATCTTGCGATACCAGAACCTAAATCTGGCGCGTCTACCAATTTCGCCACGCCCGCATGTCCGAACGAAGCCGCGCGGGAAAACCGAAGTTGCCCCGCGCGCGTCAGAACAGGCCCCCTAATGCGCTCGGCACAAAAGGGCAAGCGTCAAGGACGTGTCGAAGCACGCTTGTTTCACGCGGGCGAGGCGATTATGGGCGCATTCCATGAGCGACGAAACAAATCCAAACGACATTCCGCCCGACCATCTTTCGGTCAATCCGCACAATCCGGCCTTCGATGGCGAGGTGTTGCAGCGCGGCGTGGGCATCAAGTTCAAGGACCGCGTGCGCACCGATATCGAGGAATATTCGATCTCGGAAGGCTGGGTCCGCGTGCAGGCTGGCAAAACGGTCGACCGCCGGGGCCAACCGCTCACCTTGAAACTTAATGGCCCGGTCGAGGCATGGTTTGAAGACCTCGGCGACAATCCGCCGGTCGCCAAGAAGAACTGAGCGCCCCCGCTCTAGCGGGTGAATTCGGCGAAAGCGCTTACGAATTCGCGGCTTGGCTCGGCGCGAACAGGGCCGCGCACGCGTGGCATCGCGCGCTCGCGCTGTGACATGGTGTCGGCGTAGATGAAGCCTGCGAGCGGCCAATGGGTGCGCCCCGGCCTCTTGATCGGATCGTACCAGACGCGAACCTCGCTCCAGTCATTGTTGGGCGAGACATCAATTGCGGGAACATCGCGCTCGATTTGTCCGCGCCGTCCGTTGATCTCGGACCAATTGGCGTGAGTGAGCAATACTTTGCGCGAATCGATTACCTCGCTGACATAGGCGACATGACCAAGACGCATGTTGCGATGCGGCTTGAACACCATCACCGCGCCTTCTTGCGGGCGGCGACCACGGGCATATTTACCCTCGGCCTGATCCCACCATGTGCGCGCATCGCCATAGATCTCGACGCCTGAAAGCTCACGGGCATAAGGCACGCATTGCAAATAGCCGGAACTTTGCGCGATCGCAGGTGCGGGCACAAGCGCGGCAGAGACACTCGTCAAAGCCATCGTGGCGGCAATAAGGGGCTTAAAGTGGCATTTCATAATTACCCCTAATGGCGCGGTAATATTGATATGAACCTTTGGAGCAGGGTTAATTTCGGGTTTACCGTGTTTCTGCGGGATTGCACGGGCGTCTTGTTGGACAAAACTTGCTAATTGCCGCGCGAAGGGCCACTTGGCGGCCACACACCAGAGCAAGCTGAACCAATGAAAACCGTCGAAAAACCCACTGTCATCATCATCGGACGCCCCAATGTGGGCAAGAGCACGCTGTTCAACCGTCTGGTTGGCAAGAAGCTCGCGCTAGTCGATGACCAGCCCGGCGTCACCCGTGACCGCCGCCTGGGCGATGCCGAGATCGCCGGTTTGCAATTCACCGTGGTCGACACCGCCGGGTGGGAGGATGAGGACGAACTCACCCTGCCAGGCCGGATGCGCAAGCAGACAGAAGCCAGCCTTGAAGGCGCGGATGCGGCGATGTTTGTCGTGGATGCTCGCGCTGGTCTAACCCCGCTCGACAATGAGATCGCGCGATACCTTCGCGAACATGACGTGCCGATTGTGTTGGTCGCGAACAAGGCGGAAGGCAGGCTGGGCGAAGCGGGCGTTCTGGAAAGCTATGAACTCGGCTTTGGCGAACCGGTTGCGGTTTCTGCCGAGCATGGCGAAGGGATTGCAGACCTTTTCGGTGGGTTGTGGCCGATAATCGGCGAGAAAGCCGATGCAGCAGAAGCAGCCGCCAATGCGCCGGTCAACGAGGATGACGAGGAAGACGCGCCGCTCGGCCCGTTGAAGCTCGCGATTGTGGGCCGTCCGAATGCTGGCAAATCGACGTTGATTAACCGTCTTCTTGGCGAAGATCGCCTTTTGACCGGACCAGAAGCCGGGATCACACGCGATTCCATTGCCATTGACTGGGAATGGACCGACCCCAAAACGGGCGACACGCGCGAAATTCGCCTGATCGACACCGCCGGCATGCGCAAAAAACGCAATGTGACCGAAAAGCTTGAAAAACTCTCGGTAGCCGACGCAAGGCGCGCGGTGGATTTTGCCGAAGTGGTGGTGCTGCTTCTCGATGCGACGCAGGGCCTTGAGCATCAGGACCTCAAGATTGCTGCCCTCGCCCTTGAAGAAGGCCGCGCATTGATGGTGGCCATCAACAAATGGGACGTGGCGCAAGACGCCTCTTCGCTCTTCAACGGCATCAAGGCCGCGCTTCACGATGGTCTGGCGCAGGTTCGGGGCCTGCCTGTTTTCTCTGTCAGCGCCAAGACGGGCAAGGGTCTCGACACCATGCTCGGCGCTGCTTTCACGCTGCGCGAAAGCTGGTCCAAGCGCGTGCCGACCGCCGCGCTCAACCGCTGGTTCGATGATGCTCTTGCAGCAAACCCGCCGCCAGCGCCCGGAGGCCGCCGTATCAAACTGCGTTACATCACGCAGGCAGGGACCCGCCCGCCGCGCTTCGTGGTGTTTGGTTCGCGCCTCGATGATCTTCCGAAAAGCTATGAACGCTATCTCATCAACGGCATCCGCGCGAAGCTTGGCTTTGAAGCGGTGCCGGTGCGCGTTACGTTGAAAAGTCCGAAGAACCCCTACAACGCCAACCGCGGTGGGGGCGGAAATTACTCTAGCGGCAATCAGAAATCGTAATGCTCGACCTTTTCACCAGCAGCGTTGCCAGCGAAATCCTTGAACGGACTGCCGACACGCCGCGCGTTCTTCGAGCGGTGGAACTCAGCCTTGCGCCTGCCTTCCTGCTTGTCGGGATCGGCAGTATCATGAACGTGATGATGGCCCGCATTATCTGGATTGCCGGACGGATCGAACGGCTCGCAGACAGCGATAAGGAAAGCCACGATCCCGCCCAGGCGAGCGAGATTAAATGGCTGCGCGTCCGCCGTCGTCTGGTGCGCGTGGCAATCAAGTTTTCCACCGCAGCCGCTGTCGTGATCAGCTTCGTGATCGCGATCCTGTTCGTCTCAGCCTACATCGAGCCACGTATTGGCACGGTTGTCGCGTTTCTCTGGGTGGTGACGGTGGCACTTTTGATCACGGGCCTGATCTATTTCCTGCGCGAGACCCTGCTCGCAGCGGAAGGCCCAAAGATCGACACCCGGCCCTGAGCGAACACAGAAAAAGGGCGGGAACATCGCTGCCCCGCCCTTCTCCTGATTTCGAAAGCTTCTAGTTCGTCCCGGCTTTTGTTTCGCCTTCTCCTGCAGGATGGCTTTGCAACTGGACGTAATTTTGGATGCCCATTTTCTCGATCATTTCCAATTGGGTTTCCAGGAAGTCGACATGCTCTTCTTCGTTGGCAAGAATGTCTTCGAAGATCTGTTCCGAAGTATAGTCGCGTACGCTCTTGGCGTATTCCGCCGCGTCGCGAAGAAGCGGGATCGCTTCCATTTCAAGCGCGAGGTCGGCTTCGAGAATTTCCTTCACATCCTCGCCAACCTTCAGATTGTGGATCGCTTGAAAGTTGGGAAGACCGTTAAGGAACAGGATGCGCTCGGCCAAGCGGTCGGCGTGCTGCATCTCTTCGATGCTTTCGTGCCGCTCGTATTCGGCCAGTTTCGTAACACCCCAGTCTGCAAGGACGCGGTAATGCAACCAGTATTGGTTGATCGCGGTCAGCTCGTTGGTGAGCGCCTTGTTCAGGAATTCGATGACTTTTGGATCGCCCTTCATTGGAAGATGTCCTCTCTTGGATGCGGGGTCTTGCGGGTTTGAGCCAGATCAATGACTGGCTTTGTATACCCACACATATAGAGGATGCCCCTGCATCTGCGCAAGAGGCGGCGCGAATTTTTCCGTTTGAAATCAGTCGCTTGCGAGGGGTTCGCAATTGCGCTTCAGCGACTTATAATGCGAGTTCCTTGCAACGCTTGCGCGCTGGATCGAGGCTTGCAACAAGTGCGCGCTCTTCCTCGATGGTTTTTTGAGCCTTCTCAAGGCATTGCCCGCAATTCGGCTTTTTGCCGAGGGACGCATAGACCATTTCAGCACAGCCATCAGCTTCAAGCGCGGCTGCGCGTAGGTCGGTTTCGCGAATAGCGTTGCAAATGCAAGTGTACATCTCGGCTCCAATAACTCCTTGGGAATCACTCCTGCGAAGCGTTTGCAACACCTATTTATGCGAACAAATCGCAATAGCAAGTTAAATCGCACCTAGGCGGACTCTTTTTCCCTGCGCGCAAAACCGCGCAGCGCGCTACTCATCGCGGATTCAGCGCCGCAAGGGAAAGCGTTGGCGATAGGTGAGACAACGCCAGAGCCATTCAAGCGGTCCATAACGGAACCGGTCGAGCCACGGTTTCGACCACGCAAGCATGAGCGCCCAGCACAAGAGCACCACGATATAAAGCTCGGGCCGCGACAGTTGCCCAAACAGGCCCAGCGCCCAACCGTGCATGACAAACACCATCACGACAGAAGTGCCGAGATAATTGGTGAAAGCGGCCCTGCCGGCCGCTCTGATGCGCGTGGAAAGCCATCCGCTCCACCCTTGCGAATAAGCCACAAGAAGCGCGGCAAGTCCGAGCGCAGTGGCCGCGCGCGGGAATGGAGACAGACCAAAGAATGCGGAAAGCGTGCTGTAATAGCTAAAGCCCGATGCTTGCACATAAAGGCCGATCGCAAGACTGCCCAAACCGCCGATGGCAACCGCGATCCAGCCCCACTTCTTGAGATCGCTTTGCGATACGCCACCGCTGAAAAATCCCAAGCGGTAAAGCGCCATCCCGATCAGCATCATTGGAATACATTCGAACACTATCAGCCACGCATTGATGAACGGATCGAATGTGTTTTCGGAAAGTTTGTGCGCGACAATCTCGGCATAGCTTCCCTCAAGCTTGAGCTCGGTCAGCGCCGCATCCTGTTCAAGCGCCTGGGTTTTGCCGGTCGCAAGCGACGACTGGAATTCCTCCATCCCCGCCTCGCCATTCGTGGGCATATCGGCAACAAAACCAAGCGGCCCCATGACAGCCCCAAGAAAGAGCGCGCCGACCACATAGGCCGTGACGCCAATGCCCATCATGCGTTTGACCGAAAGCTTGAGCAAAGGAAGGGCGGCGAGCCCGCACATTCCGTAAAGCGCGAGGATATCGCCCTGCCACAAAAAGAAGAAGTGGAAGAGGCCGATGGCCAGCAGGATAAACAATCGCCACGCCTGAAGCCAGCGTGTCTGCCCCCTCGCCCACGCGCGTTCCATAAAAAGGTAAAGGCCTGCGCCAAAAAGCAGGGTGAAGATCACCCGCATCTTGCCATCAATGGCTACAAATTGCGCAATCCACAGCCAGCCGTCGGGGTCGCCGTATTCGCCAAGCCAGGCGGCAGGATAGAGATAGGCGCTGAACGGCTGACCGAAGGCGATGATATTTGCGATCAGGATGCCCATAACGGCAATCCCGCGCACAAAGTCGAGCGTTTCGATCCGGTCTTGTGCTTTTACCGGTCCGGCCGATGGCCCTTCTGGCTCAGACATGAAGTTCCCCTGATCCCATGCAAAGGTGAGTTCCTATCACCAGTCGGGCTCAGGGAAAGAGGAGAAATCTTCGCCGTCAGATAAAAGTGAGGCTCAAGGCTGCTTGACGAGGCACGCTTGGCCTTGGCTTTTGAGGCTGTCGCACGCGCGCTGCGCTTCGGCGCGGCTGTAAAATCCGACCGCCTGGAGCCGCGTGACATTGCCACCAGGAATCAGCGCCTTGCTGGTGCCAGAAAGCGCCGGGTTCGAAGACAGCTTGGACCACAAGCGGTCCGCATTGCTTGAAACCCCAAACGCGCCCAATTGCACCCGCCATTTCCCGTCACGCGTGGATGTGAACGTGGCAGACACAGCCGGCTGGGCAGGAGCCACCGGGGCCGGAGTGTAGGTCGCGCGCGTCGGCGCTGCACGAACGGGTGCCGGCGCCCTTTGCGAGGCTTGCTCGACAAAGACAGGCTGCGGCGATGCCGGGGTGTAGCTTGCAGCGGCTGGCGCCAATACTGGTGCTGATGCTGGTGCTGGTGCTGGTGCTGCCGGCTGACCCAGATCGATTGCGGCGAGTTCGGCGCTGCGGCGCTGCGCGGCTTCCTGCTCAAGCGAGCGGGCAAGCGATTGCGCCAGTTGGCGTTGATCCAGCGGCACATAGCCGTCCATTTGCTTGAGCGCGGTGGCGGCTTGCGGCAAGCCCTTGCCATTCGCCAAGGTCAAAAGCGCATAGGCGCGCACCCAATCCTTTTCCGCATAGTCAGCGTTGAAATGCGCAAGGCCAAGTACATATTGCGCGCGCGGATCGCCGCGATCGGACGCATCCTTGATAAATGGCATGGCTTTCGCCTGTTCCCCTTGCTGGAAAAGAAGGAGGCCGAAATTGTCTGCCGCTTTTACATGGCCAAGCTGTGCGGCCTCTTGATAAAGCGTGCGCGCGCGGGCCATGTCGGCATCAACGCCGCGGCCCAGGCGATACGCTTGCGCCAGATTGAACAGGGCATCGGCATCGCCTTGTTCGGCCGGCAACTGCCATTCTTTCACCGCAGCATTATAATTGCCCTCGGACCACGCCTCGACGCCCTGTTTAACATCAGCGGCAGCGGGAACAGCGACCAGTGCGATTGCCATTACGCCTGAAGCCGCACCTGAGCGAAGGAGGCCCGTTCTTACGCCGGTGCCTTTTGTCGAATTGCTTGCCATGGTGTGTTGCGTCCTTTGGAAGTTTCACCAATAAAGTTAACGTCATGCGCTTTTTCGATGGGCGCGTGCGCGTTGGATGTGTGCATTTACTAGCCTCACATTGGTTAGCATTTCGTTGATCACCGCCCCGTATACCCCTCGCGGAGCCGGCTAGAGCGAGTGAGCGCAAGCCCAATTGGCTCCCTTCTCCAAAATCAAGGCGCTCCCTCGTTAACCCAAAATTAGGGGTAGTCTGCGATCTCAGTGGTCGAGAAAGGCCGCGACCTTGCGGCTTACACATGGTCACAAAATCCAGGGGGACCGGTTTTGCGCGTACTCGCATTGGCATCGCAGAAAGGCGGATCAGGCAAGACTACCTTGTCCGGGCATTTGGCCGTCCAGGCACAGCGCGCGGGCGCAGGCCCGGTCGTGCTGATAGATATCGACCCACAAGGTTCGCTTGCCGATTGGTGGAATGAACGCGAGGCAGAATATCCTGCCTTTGCCCAGACCACTGTATCTCGTCTCGCCAACGATCTGGCGGTTTTGCGCCAGCAAGGTTTCAAACTCGCGGTCATCGACACCCCGCCTGCAATCACGATGGCGATCCAGTCTGTGATTTCGGTCGCGGAACTGATCGTCGTTCCGACCCGGCCCAGCCCGCATGACTTGCGCGCTGTTGGTGCAACGGTGGATCTGTGTGAACGCGCTGGCAAACCGCTTGTCTTTGTCGTGAACGCAGCCACACCCAAGGCCAAGATCACTTCAGAAGCCGCCGTTGCCCTGTCGCAACACGGCACCGTTGCCCCGATCACACTGCATCACCGCACCGATTTTGCCGCCTCGATGATCGATGGCCGCACGGTGATGGAGGTCGAGCCCGACGGTCGCAGCTCGGCTGAGATCACGGCGCTCTGGAAATATATCTCCGACCGTCTGGAAAAGAACTTCCGTCGCACGGTCTTCGCAGCGCCGAGCGTGGGTCAACAGGCTCAACCTGGCGGCGTTCAGCGTCCAGCCGGTGGCTTTGGCCGCCGCGTGGCCCAATAAGCGCCGGGATGCACGCCATGTCCGACGCCAGCTTCGCCTCGCTTGGACCAACTCTGCTCGCTCGCAAGGGCGGAGCAAAGCCTGCCATGCGCCCGCAAGTCGCGCCCCTGCCGGGTGTGGTCGTGTCGAGCGAAGACCAGCTCGAAGATCTGGGCTGGAACGACATGGGTGACGCAAACGACACTCAGACAGGCGACCAAACCGGTTCCGACAGCCCGGTCGTGCGCGAGCAGCAGGATCGCCTCGCCAAGCGCATTGCCGCAGGCGAAGCCGACGCTGTCCTGCCCCAGCCGGTCGCGAAAATTCCTTCAAGGAAAAAGCTGAAAGCCCAGAAGAAATCTGTGTCCAAAGCCACCGCGGCAACGCCCAAAACCTTGAAGCGTGCCGCGTTTACCCTGCGGCTTGACCCGGAGCGCCATCTCAAGCTGCGCCTCGCTGCCACGATAAACGGCAAAAGCGCACAGGCTCTGCTCACCGAAGCACTCGATGCAATGCTGAGCGAAATCGCCGATCTCGACGCCCTTGCGCGGCGCGTGAAGCCCACAATGACGCAAGAGGGCTGACCAATGTTTTTCAATTCATCGACCACGACAGACAAGACAATGAAACCATTAGGGGAAACGAAAATGGCTCGTCATACGAAACGCACCAGCGGTCCCAAGTTGGGGCTCATCATGGGCACCGCGGTGGCGAGCCTTGCGCTTGCAAGCTGCGCCTCCTCTGCGCCTCCTGCGCAGGTTTCGTTCAACAAAGCCGCAAGCGCGCTTGAAAAAGGCAATGTCGGTAAGGCTGTATCGCACGCCGAAGCCGCAGTGCTTGCCTCCCCTCGGGACGCAGAATACCGCGCCATTCTTGGCAGCGCATATCTCGAAGCCGGTCGCTTTCAATCGGCCGCTACCGCTTTTGGCGAAGCGCTTGAGCTTGGCGACAATCGTGGCCGCACTGTTTTGAGTTACGCCCTTGCGAAGACCGCCATCGGCGACAACCGCGCTGCTGTTGGTGAGCTTCAGGCGCGCCAGAACAGCGTTCCACGCGCTGATCTTGGCCTTGCGCTTGCTCTGGCTGGCGAAGCGGATCGCGGCGTCAAAGTGCTGATCGAAAGCATTCGCGATGGCAACACATCGCCAAAAGCGCGCCAGAACCTCGCCTATGCTTATGCGCTGGCTGGCAATTGGCGTGCTGCGCGGGTGATGGCGGCAGAAGACGTGCCCCCCGCACAGCTTGATGCTCGCCTCTCCGATTGGGCCGCAAGCGCGCGTCCGGAAGATCACATGATGCGTGTGTCAAAACTGCTAGGCCTGACGCCGGTAAGCGATGCTGGCCAGCCGCAACATCTTGCCCTTGCCAACTTCCCCGCCTTTGCGGACACGGTTGCCGAAGTAGAGCAACTCGCGAGCGCTGATTCGGCGCCCGTAGCCGCTCCGAAAGCTGCACCAAGCCCCGCGCCTGTCGCAGCATCGGCACGCGCTGCTGCGCCGCGTCAGAGCGAAGCAATGGCGATGGGTCTTAGCGATGTCGACGGTGTGACCGAGAATACTCGCAAAACGCCTGCACCAACGCTTGCTGCTGCTCCTGCACCGGCAAAGGCGCCAGCGCCCGTCGCAGCGTCAAGGCCTGCTGCTCCTCGCTTTGTGTCAAACGCCATCGTTCAATCAACGCCAAAGCCTGCGTCACGGCCTGCTCCGCAAGCCGTTTCTGCACCGCGTGCGGCCGCGCCTGAAAAGGCTCCGACACGCACCGCCAGTGCCAGCGCTCCCAAAACCGGGTCAGCAGACACGCACCGGGTCCAGCTTGGATCGTTCAACAGCAAAGAAGTTGCCGAGGCAAAATGGGAAGAGTTCCAGCGCCGTTATCCCGCTCTTCGCGGACATGACGCGGTCCTTACCGAGGCGCAGGTCAACGGTCGCACCTTCTTCCGTGTCGCTGCTGCCGGTTTCGATGCACGCGATGCACGCGACGTGTGCGGCTCGGTCAAGCGTTCCGGCGGCGGCTGTTTTGCCTATGCCAAGTCGAGCCCACCTGCCGGCGCTGTGAAGCGCGGCGTGCGTGTGGCTGCTCGCTAAGAGAACGTCTTTTCGCTCAAGCGACCAAAACAAGCTTCAGCAAAATTGCCCCCGAAAGAGCGCCATGCCTTTCGGGGGTATTTTTTTGGCGTTCAATCCGAAACCGCCACGCCGCCTTTGATTAAGGCGCGCACGCGGCCCTGAACCCCTTGCATATCGAATGGCGTGTTGTCGGATGTCGCGGCCATCTTTGTCCGGTTGACCACCCACGGTGCATCTGGATCAACCAGTGCAATATCGGCCTCAAAGCCAGCGCTCAAAGCGCCTGCCGGCACACCCAGAAGCCGTGCGGGATTGGTGCTGAGCAATTCGAAGGCGCGGGTCATATCGATCACTTCGTCGCGCACCAGCCCCATGACCATCGCAAGCAGCGTCTCTGCGCCCGCCATGCCCGGCTCCGCATCGGCAAAGGGCAGACGCTTATCCTCCGGCCCGCGCGCGTCATGGCCGCTCGCGATCACATCGACTGTTCCATCGCCGATCGCTTCGAGCGCGGCCTGTCGGTCGGTTTCGCTGCGCAATGGCGGTGAAAGGCGGGTGAAGGTGCGGAAATCGACGGTGGCAAGGTCTGAAAGCATGAAATGCGCGGGCGTGATACCACAGGTAATCTTTACCCCCCTCGCTTTCGCAGTACGCACCAGATCAAAGCCAGCAGCAGTCGTCACCTGACGAAAATGCACCCGCGCGCCGCTCAGTTCTGCCAGAGCGATATCGCGCGCAATCGCCAGCGCTTCGGCTTGTGCAGGCGCACTTGGCAGGCCAAGCCGCGTTGCGACCTCCCCTGCCGTCGCGCTGGCCCTGCCGACAAGAGCAGCATCCTCGGCATGGGTCACCACCACAAGGTCGAGCATGGCGGCATATTGGCAAAGGCGCAGCATGACGCCGCTATCACCGATCCACTGTCGACCCGTTGCGATGCCGCGCGCCCCTGCCTCGCGCATGAGAGCGATCTCGGCAAGTTCGCTCCCCTCAAGGCCGCGTGTGGCGGCGGCGAGAGGATGCACCCAAAGGTCGGGCTTACCGCTTTTGGCGATGTAGTTGACGCGGCTCGGGTAATCGAGCGGGGGCGATTGATCGGGCATCAGCGCGGCCCGCGTGATGCCGCCGAAATGGAACGCGGGCTTATCAACCGCGAACACTCCAAAATCGACAAGGCCAGGAGCGATGAGTTTGCCGCGCGCGTCGATGATATCGTCGCCATTTTTCGGGGCGACATTTGCACCCACCGCCTCGATCAGACCATCGACGCACCGTACACCGCCCTCGATCAGGCCTCGCGGCGTGACCAGCGTGGCCTCGATGATCGTAAGGGGTTTTGTCTGTCTCATGCCGACCACCCTTCGACACCGCGCGCTGATCGGGTCAACACATCAAGACACGCCATGCGGATCGCAACGCCCATCTCCACCTGACTTGTGATGATCGAGCGGCCGATCATATCCGCAACCTCGCTGTCGATCTCAACGCCCCTGTTCATGGGGCCGGGGTGCATCACCAAAGCATCGGGAGCCGCCCGCTCCAGCCGCGCTTTTGTAAGGCCATAAAGGTGATGATATTCGCGCGCCGAGGGGATGAATTGACCCGACATACGCTCCGACTGGAGGCGCAGCATCATCACCACATCCACCCCTTCAAGCGCGGCATCGAAGTCATGGAACACCTGCGCGCCCATCATTTCCACCCCGTAGGGCATCAATGCGGGCGGCGAGCACAGGCGCACACTTGCGCCCATCGCCTGAAGGCACAAGATGTTCGAGCGGGCAACGCGGCTGTGAAGGATGTCACCACATATAAGGATCGTTCGCCCGGTAAAATCCTCGCTCGCCTCGCCGCGTTCGGTGAGCGCCTTGCGCAGCGCGAGCGCGTCGAGAAGCGCCTGTGTCGGGTGCTCGTGCTGACCGTCACCTGCGTTCAACACCGGGCAATCAACCTTATCCGCGATCAGCTGCGTCGCTCCGCTCGACCCGTGCCGGATCACAATCGCGTCGGCGCGCATGGCGTTGAGGGTGATCGCTGTATCGATCAGTGTCTCACCCTTCTTCACGCTCGAGGTCGCAGCGTGCATGTTGACGACGTCGGCGCCCAGACGTTTACCCGCGATCTCGAACGAAAGAAGCGTCCTCGTCGAATTTTCGAAGAAGGCATTGATAATGGTCAGGCCGCTCAAAAGTTCTGAGCGTTTGCTACTGCCCCTGTTCAATTCCACCCATTCCTCGGCAGAGGCGAGGAGATAGAGGATCTCGTGCCGCTCCAACTGGCTGATACCGGTCAGGCTCGTGTGGGGAAAAGCGTGGCTGCCTTCGGGGAAGCGCCCCGATTGTAACGCATCGCTCGCGCTTTGGTTGTGCGTCGTATCCATTAAAGCCACGCCTTTAGTCGAGGTGTGAACGTCGCTCAACCCATTGCTGCACCGCTTCCCCTAGAAGTTTCGCATGCACGCGCTTATGGCTTGTGGAACCGTGGCGCGTATTCGGGCGTTGCGTCGGGCATTCAGGGTCGAAGATTTCAAGGAAAACAGATGAGCTTTTTGGGCAAAGCGTGGAAGGTTATTGTCGGCATTAAGGATGGGCTCGTGCTCGTATTCATGCTGCTGTTCTTCGTCATGCTGTTCAGCATCCTTTCCGCCAGCCCCAATCCCGGCCAGGTGCGCGAAGGCGCGCTTTATATCGATATGACCGGCTTCGTCGTTGAAGAGAAAAGCGAGGTCGATCCGCTCGACACGCTGCTGAGTGGATCTGCGCCGCCCGTCGAAATACTCTCACGCGATCTGGTGCGTGCGCTCGATACTGCTGCAACCGATGACCGGGTGAAAGCCGTTGTCCTCGACCTCAGCGGATTTATCGGCGGCGGACAGGTGCATATGCAGGAAATCGCCGATGCGATGGACCGTGTGCGCAAGACCGAAAAGCCGGTTTTGACCTATGCTCTTGGCTATGGCGATGACCATATGCACCTCGCTTCCCACGCGAGCGAAGTCTGGGTCGATCCCATGGGCGGCGCTGTAATCGCCGGCCCCGGTGGCTCGCGTCTTTACTACGCCGGCCTGCTCGACAATCTCAACGTCAATATGCGCGTGTACCGCGTCGGCACGTTCAAAGCAGCGGTCGAGCCCTATATCCTCAGCGAACCATCCGAGGCGGCGCTTGAAAATCAGGCGAGCCTTTACGGCGCGCTTTGGGAAGAATGGCAGGCCAATGTGAAAAAGGCGCGGCCCTCGCTCGATCTAGATCGCGTAACCAGTGATCCTGTTGCGTGGGTGGAGGCTTCGTCCGGTGATCTGGCCGACGCAGCTCTTGACGCAGGGCTCGTCGATAAAGTCGGCACGAGGGTCGAGTTCGGCCAGCATGTCGCGAGTATTTCCGGAGAAGATGCTTACGACAAGAAGCCCGGCACTTACGCGAAGAGCGAGTTTGCGCCCTATCTGGCTGACATCGGCCCGGGTACCGGCTCGTCCAGCAACACTATCGCCGTCGTAACAATCGCAGGCACTATCGTGGATGGTGATGCAGGGCCCGGCGCTGCGGGGGGCGAGCGTATCGTCGAGCTTCTCGACGCCGCCATTATCGACGACAGCGTGAAGGGCTTGGTCGTGCGCGTCGATTCCCCGGGCGGTTCGGCGATGGCTTCGGAAGACATCCGCTTGGCAATCGAACGTTTCCGCTCCGACAAGGATGTGCCCGTTGCAGTGTCCTTCGCCAATGTTGCTGCCAGTGGCGGATATTGGGTCGCCACCAACGCCGACCGCATTTTCGCGCAGCCTGAAACCATCACCGGATCAATCGGCGTCTTTGCCGCCATTCCGACCTTTGAGAACGCAGCTGCCGAGATCGGCGTGAACGCGGCAGGGTATCGCACCACGCCCTTGTCAGGTCAGCCCGATCTGATTGAAGGTTTCTCGCCAGAGATCGACGCGATCCTTCAGGCAGGAGTGGAGAACACCTATTCCGAATTTCTCACCCGCGTCAGCGCCGCGCGCGGCATGACCACCGAACGTGTCGATGCCATTGCCCAGGGCCGTGTCTGGGACGGAGGCACAGCGCGCCAGCTGGGCCTTGTCGATCAGTTCGGCGGGCTGAGCGATGCCTTGCAGTGGGTCGCAGGCGAAGCCGGGCTTGAACAAAACGACTGGAGCGCGCGCTTCCTTGGCAAGACGCCTTCGGGTTACGATTCGCTCATCCGCCAGCTGTTGACCGACGCGAGCGGCCCGGCGGCGCAGGCACGCGGCGGAGACCTTTTTGCAATGACCGCCCGTCAACGCGAGGCGCTTATGAGCCAGATCGTGAGCGATGCGCAATTGCTCACCTCGGCGCAGGGCGTGCAGGCCTATTGCCTCGAATGTCCCGCTGATTTGCGACCCTCTGCTGCGCATAACAGTGATGGTCTTGCCAGGTTGATCTCAAGTTGGATTGCGCGCTGAACGGAAAGGTTCTGGAGCCAAGGCCGGCCTGCAAAGGTCGCTTGCCAAAAAAAGGCGCACGCAGTAAATGCGCCGACCTGCCCTCAGCCGGATTATAATCCGCCAAAATGCACAGGGCGGGCGCGTAGCTCAGTGGTAGAGCACACCCTTCACACGGGTGGGGTCGCAAGTTCAATCCTTGCCGCGCCCACCATCTTTTCAATGACTTAGAAGAGATGGGATGCGTTTCCATGAAAAAAACATGAAAAAGAGCCTGTGAGAACAGCTCTATTTCAGTTCAATCTGGCAAGCCAAATCGCCGGACAAGCTCTAGCAGTTCTCCGGTCTCCGCTGATCTTGCGCCATGCCGCCAAGCATTTCGATTGCCCTTAGGTGCACCGCTGCCCTTACCGCCGTGCATCCGGCACCGCTTGCTTCCCTTTACCGCTGGAGACTGGCACGCCGTCCCCTTGCGCGTCTTGGCTAAGCATCGCGGGGCTCTTGCCAGCCGTTCCGGTTGCATGGGGTTGTTCGTTTGATTTTCCATTTTTGCGTCCCCCGGTGTGATGGTGAAACTCGTCTGCGATTACGGCCTGCCCGCCATCATTGACGTGAACGTGCCGGACAGTTTGCACCCGCCCGTTAGATAGACGGTCAAGCGCTTCAATGTTGGCCTTGCACTGCACCTGCGCCTTGAGAGCCAAGCGCATATATATCTCGGTCGCGCTGATATATTCGCCCATGTTGAGCGCGGCCCGCCGTGCCAACTCCGTAAAGACTGAATTGAGAGTGTCAGCTTGTGCCGCCAGCATAGTTTTGTAATGGGTCAAGTCGCCAGACGCGGCAGCCTTTCCCTTGTCACTGAGCGATAGATAGAGCTCGGTCGAGTCCTGCTCGCCAAAGCTCCCGGCAATAAACATACGGGCTGCCGCCATCCCACTTGCTGCCGGATCAAGCGACACATCGGCAAGGTTGCGCTCCTTGCTCTTTTCGGGTTGCCCCTCAACATCAAGCCGAGCCTTGTCTCGCGCCGAACCTGCTTTGCTTTTCTTCGATTTTGCACTCATCTGATGCTTATCCTTCGGTCCATTCTGACAATCCCCTGCCCCTTGCGACAACCGCGACAATTGCGACAAATTGCAGTCTCACTTGGCCAATGTCGCAAAAGTCGCGAATGTCGCAGGGGTGTGGCTTCGGGTTTCACGCTAGCTGGGCCTAACAATTCGCCATGCCTCAGAGCGCGCAGAGCCGCGCACTACGGTTCCCCCGTCCAGCTGGACAAGCCATCCGTGCTTTTCGAGAAGCTTCATTGTTGCCCGTGCCTTGGGGCTTTCGCGAAGCGAGTTAGGCCCATACCTTACTACATCGCGAACCATCACTTCGGTTTCTTCAAAAGCCTCAAGAAGCCATCGCTTCAGCTTTTCAGCTTGGTCTATCTCCGCCGATACTTGTGCCGCATCGGCAAGCCTCGCCGCTTCCAAGAGATAGAACCCCGCCAGCTTGATTGCATTGGTCATATCAGCAGGTTCAACTTCCACCGCGTCGAGATCGCCCCAGAGTGTCAACACACCGGCAATCCGCGCCGCTTGTTCCGCAGCCTTTGAAGCTGTGCCAGTAAGGTGAGCCATCTCACCGCCGGGGCATTGTGATTGCTCCACGCTATCCGAAAACCGCACCAGCGCTTCCCGTGCACCATCGCTTAGCTGCAAACATCGCGGCTGGAGTTCGCGGGTTTCCGCATCCATCGGCATTTTGCTGCAAAGTATGGAGCGCAGCCGCTCATTGAAACGGAGTATTGCACGATCATCATTGCGAGCGGTCCCGTGCAACCGTGTGCCGATAGTGCTGGGCGGTTCGCAGATAAGAAAGCGTGGTAAGAACCCGGTATCAGCCGCGAGCGGGTCAGCCATAAATGCCCTCGCTACGGTTGGCTGGGCCATCAGGTGAACCGCTAACCGCCTCCCATAAAGCGTTGCATGGCCATCGCCTGCACGGGTTCGCCTTATCGGATTGGCCTACCACAAGTCATTGAACGCTGCGAGGGTCTTTTGCCGGTTGTCGCTACTCATCGCGTGCCCGCCCAGGAATTGCCCGCCTTCATCCGAAAACAGGCCAAGGCTGGGCTCACCATTTGCGAATAGCTTTGTGAGCCCCTCAAAGGTCGGTTCCGTCACAAGGCGGTCGGTGGAAGGCGGGGCCTCTGGCTCTGGCCCCAAAGCCGCCAAATCAGCCTCCGCCGCTGCGCTATCTCCAGCCTTGGGTTTTTTGGCATCGGCCAGAATGCGGTCGCGTTTCGCTTTCCATACATCGTGCCTCCGTTGCCATGCTTGCATAGCCTTGCGATGCAGTTTCGCCTGCTCTTGCTCGTGCACCCTTAAAGCTTCCATAAAAGGCGCATCGCAGGCGGATTTGCGCTCACCGGATTGGGCAATAGTCAGCGCATAGAGCGACATTGGCCGTTTGCCGCCAAGAGTCTCCACATCAGCAAAGCCTTGCACCGCGAGCGATGCGACCGCGAGTGCGGATTGTGCCGGGATCGCCATCGGTGCTTGTGTCATACCCTGCACCGCTTCAACTGCACTTTTTAGCGGTCCAAGCGCATAAACCGGATAGGCCGCCCCCGGCGAGATTTGCCGCACCAGCGGTTGCGGTTCTTCGGGCCGGAAAGGGGTTTCAGTCTGTTTAACTTGCGCGCTCATGCTGCCACCGCCTTTCCGGTGAGAACATCGTTAAAGTCTGCACCATTGCCGGGGTCGAGCATCGAGACTTTCCAGCCTAGCGAATGCGCCCTTTTCGCGAGCGCGTGTGAGGCTTTCCGGCCCGGTCGGTCGCCATCGCCAGCAATCACCAGCCGCGACGGTTTCGCGGGCAATCGAAGCGAGCGCATCCCGCTTGTCGAGAGCGCAGCCCAGCCGGTCACAGGCTCAGCCATAAGCCCACACAAGAGCGACAAGGCGCTTTCAATGCCTTCCGCCACTACAAGCCGCGAACCGCCCTTAGAGAGCCTTACAGCGCCACCAGCGGTTGCTCCCAGCATTAGCTTGTCACCGCCAGCAAAACCTGCTTTCCCGCTGCCATCGGCGCGCAGATAGCTGCGATGCACCGCAAAGCCATCGCCGCCTTCCACCAGCGCCACCATAGCGGGGCATCGGCTTTCGCTTGGCCCGTGCCAGCAGTTTGTATGAAAGCGAAGCGTATTGGGCAAAGCGCAGCTAATCCCGCGCCCGCGCAGGTAGGTTTCCGCCAGAGTGCCCGCTATCGGCTGGGATTGCTCCCAAAGTCGCCTCGCAGCAGTTTGATTGCGGATCGCGTCCGCTGTTGCCTTGGCCTCGCGTTTGGCCACCGTCACAGCATCGGGCGCTCGATAATCGCCAACGCGTAGGCCAGCCGCCGCTAATATGTCGAGAAAGTCGCAGCCAGACCGCTTGCAATGCAAGAGCAACCGCATATCCCCATCAGCCAATGTGAGTGCGTTCTGGTCGCGCCTTTGTTCCGGTTGGCAAACGGGACACGGCGCAGAGCCATATCGGCCATACCAGCGCCCACCGAGCGCTATCGTCACTTCGCGTGCGTCAGTCATTGTGCGCCCCCTTCAAAGATCAATCCACCAAGCATCAAAGCCAAGTCTGGCCGGATCGAGTGGGCGCTCATCAGGAATTGCGCCCGTTGGAACGCGAGGCTAGAAGGGTTTAGCGAAGGGCCTGCAACGCTATCGCACGAAGCCCCACCGGTCGCCGCCAGTGGGGTTTCTTTTTTCGGCTTCCGAAAACTGTCCATTTCTCAACCCTCACCTTCGATCAGGGCGCGAAGACTTGCAGCTGGAATAAGGGTTCGCTTGCCAATTTTCTTGGCTTCGAGTCGGCCTTCACCGATAAGCTGATAAAGGCGTGTGCGGCCTATGCTGGAAACGCGGCAAGCATCCGCCACGCTATAGGCCAAAGGTTCAAAATCTGGAGAGGTATTTGGCATTGGGTTTTATCCATTGTTAGCGTCCGCCAGCGACCCTTGTTGTTCGCCAGCGCACAATTTTCCGGTTGTCGAAGCCCACCGGAATGGATAGAAACTGCCTTGCGAGGACACGCCAATGTTTCGCACGGAGCCCCTGCCCATTCGGCGGGGGTTTCGTTTATGGGGCATCAAAAATGGCTATTCTCCTAGTAGTTAGTGAACGCAAACACGTTCGTTTGCGTTCTAACATATAAGGCACCAAGCGAATCTATCGAAGACTAGGGCGCATGATTGTATGGGGATAAGCCGTGCAAATTTTGATTCTATGTGGATAGTTGAATGCTGAATAGGTCCAATGGCCCATTGAGCGCAGTCAGGGCATAGAATTAGTCGTCACCAATATTTGGCATCTTTATACCTTCCATGATGCGGTCGGTTTCTGCGAGGATTTTGATGATCTTTTGATAGTGGCGGATGTCATCGAAGCTTAGCTGGCGGCCCTTGCGGTCTTTGAGCCATTTTTGTGCAGGCTGGTATCCGCCTATGGGGAAGTCCCAAGAGACGGGCGGCACGTCTGCGAAGTACTGCCCCTTATCGCCTTTTCCATTGATATAAACGCGCCCGCTTCCGTCCGGCTGGAGCTCGAAGCGGGGTTTGTCGACTTCATTCTCCTGCCCCTCGGGCGCTTCACCGTCGAAGCGGTAGGGCGTGTCGCCAATCGCCGCATCTTCCATCAGATGTAGCCGTCGCAGGGTCTCGCCTTGTTTTCGCAGCCTTTCGAATCCTGCGTGGTTTGGGGGGTATGGGATGAATGGAAAGTCGATTGTTAGGGCTTGAGCAAACCGTTGCCTATAAGTTGGACAATGCAGGATCGCATAGATGTAGTCGAAGATTTTGATTTCATCTCCGTCAGCCCCGCTCAATCCAGCCTTGTGCACAAGGTCGGCATAAATGCTGTCTTGCAAGTTCAACCTTCGCACATCGTCTAAACCGTCTTTCGGAGGATAGGTGTAGAGCGGCAAATTCATTGCATTCGAAGCAGTAGTGCCAGAGAGAAATATAGCCTCGGAAACCTTGTCAGTAACCCAAACGTGAGCGAAATCTCGATCTCGAAAAGCCTTCGTGACTAGGAGACCCAAATTGGGGCCGAGCATATAGTTATCCATCACACTAGCTCGCGCACGCTCCAATTTCGCCGGATCGTAATAGATGAAGGATTTCTCGAAAGGCCGGTAAGAGACTGGAAGGATTAAGTCGCTGTCGAAACCCTCATCGTCTTGAGCGATACCAGTGGAAGTCCCAGCGATGAACTTTTTGTCACTGCCCGTTACTATCCCATTTGAATGCACGGGAAAGAGCTTCTCCAATGAGAACCCTTCTCGAAACTCACGTTCGCGCTCGTAGTCCCATGGAACAAACATAAAATGAGGCGCTTCCAAGACTAAGTCATTCCAAGAAATCGTGCTCAGTGCTTCGGAGCTAAGCTTTTCGTGCTTAGCGGGTCTACCGCCCCAGAACTCTGCGTGTTTGACACTGGCGAGCTTATTGCTCCGTTCGCCTCGCTTTATAAGAAGGACGACTGCAACGCCTGTCTTGATGTCGAATACGTTTTTGTCTGTGATGCCGTCTGGGACTTGCTCCTTCCTGTTTGAGTTGCCGTGCAGGTCAATGACATAAATCTGGTCGAAACTATTAAGGAGCCGCCAGCGCATCCCTCTGAATGTTGGATTATCAAGATAGCCGTGGTTTGTGATAAAACCGACAACCCCATGGCCATTTTTTGAAATCATCTCTTCTGCTAGGCGGATGAACTTCACGTAGTCATCGTTAATCCACTTGGGGTTTCTTTCGTTAAGAGGCTCCTTACCACCTGGTTCTTTCTTGTAGGCCTCCATTAGGCCCATAATCCATGACCCCTTGTTTGCGCTTTTTCCCGCGTAGGGCGGGTTGCCAATCACGCACATAATAGGTGTCTGCCTCTTAATATCACTCGCCGCTTTCGCTTCCTCGGCAATGGCGCGTGAGAGCCCAAATAGCGTTTGCTCAACGCGCTCGCCTTCCTCGAGCGAGTTGGTCAAATATGCACCCAACCGGGGCGCTCTATCGCTCGGTTTGTACCCAAGCCCTGTGAGGATCATATCGAGCTTCATATGGCACATGGCATAGCTCGCCATCAGCAGCTCGAAGCCGTGAATGCGGGGGATCAGATCATTCTCGACATAGCCAGACCATTGGCTCGGCGCGATGCCTTGCACCCTCTCTGCAATCAGCTTGATCGCCTCCGCTAAGAATGTGCCAGTGCCCGTTGCGGGGTCCAATATCTGAACGCGGTGAACCTCTTTCTTGATGGTTGCGGGATTGCCCTTTTTGTCGGTCTGGCCGGTATCCCAATCAATCGAAATCTTGCTGGTATCGGCAAGGCCATCGCTGAGGCAAAATTCGGTCTTAAGCACCTCATCCACGGCGCGCACAATGAAATTGACCACGGGCTCGGGGGTATACCAGACCCCGCGCGCCTTACGCTTCTTCGGGTTATACTCGGCAAGGAAGTCTTCGTAGAAGTGAAGAAAGGGGTCTTGGCGCTTTGTCACCTTGCCAAAGTGGCGCAGCACCTTTTCCATATCGGTTGCGCGGAACACTTCACACAAATCATCAACCACTCGGCGCAGGCGCTCATCAAGATTGGGGCCAGCGATATAGACAAACAAGGCTCGCAAGAAAGGATTGGACTTGGGCAAAAGCTCCAATGCCTCGGTCCGGCTAAACGTCTCTAGCGTCTCATCATGCAGGCGTGCAGCGAAGAGGCCATAGGCGATGGTTTCGGCATAGATGTCCGCAAACTCTGCCACTGTGATGTCGTGGATCAGGCTTTCTTTGAATGCTTCATATTGACCGATCAGGTCGGTCGGCTGGCCGCCGTCGCTTTGCGCCTTGAGGTCGCTTACCAAAGCGTTGCCCATAATCTCTTTGATTAGCGCAGCTTTACCCGCCATCAATTCGGCAAGGCGTTTGGAAGAGGTAACGCTTAGCGGCGTAACTTGCGCAAATTCGGCCAGCCGCGCTTCTAGAAGCGGGAAGGCTTCGGTTCGCGCGGGCATTGTCGGGATCAGGTCGGCAATGGTGATGAAGTCCACCGCTTCCCCATCGCGGATAAACTCAAAATCGAGCCCGTTGGTGTAGATCAGATTGGGCAGGCCTTTGGTGTAGCGGCCCTTTTGCTCTTTGCTGTAGTCGCCCTTGGCAAATTTGCGGATGTCTTTGCCAATGTCCTTGGCTTCGCACCATCCAATCGAGACTTCGCCGCGCTGGAACACGAAATCTGGCGCGCCAACGTCCACTGTCCGGCGAGGTTCGTTTATTACTGTAAGCTCTGGGTCAATAGACTTGAAAAGCTGTTCTAGCGCAGGGCGAAAACTGTGCTCGGTAGTTTGGCCGCTTTCGTGGAGCCTTTTGATTTCAGCCAAATACGCAGCAATTTCCATGAATGCCCTCCAATTCATGGTCTTGTTAGAGGCCATTGACCTAGCCGCCAATTACTTTCCTAATATTGGTGCAGGCCTCAATTCGGATGATGTCATCAGATGAAGTGTGGCAAGGTGACCGCGAGCGCGGCGAAAACTGTGTTAGCGATTGTTTCGCATTGTCGCACCGGTGCCCGGCTCAAAAGCGGCAGAGTTTTGCCCGCCCCCTTACACTCTTAGTAACCGGTCTCAAAGCGCGCGGACTCCGATAAACGCCTTGTCGCAAATCACACTGAAAAACGGGGCCATTAGGGATTGTTATATCGCAATGCTAGCCAGCGCCTCTTCGGCATCATCGCGCACAAGGTGGCCGTAGTGCTTTTCGATTATGGCCACACTTGTCCCCGACAGTTGCGCAACTGTCAGGATTGGAAGGCGCGCGCGGATAAGGTCAGTAATCACGCTATGCCGCAATGTGTAGGCGGCTGTCGCACCGGGTAAACCAGCCGCTTTCACCGCGTCCTTTACAGGATATTTCCACGCATCCTTGTTCCATTTCTTACCGTCAGCACGGGCGAATATGGGCGCGGCTGGCATCCTGCTTCTCACCTGCTCTGCGAAGAAATCGGCGATAACTTGCGGCAGAGAAATCTGGCGAGGGTTACCGTTCTTATCCTTGCCGATTGTGAGAGTGCGCGTACGCTTGTCGAAATCGCGCACTGTCAAACTGGCCAGCGCACCTGGTCGAAGAGGCAAGAGGCAAAGCCCTTTCACAAAAGGCAGAGCCTCCTCGCTTGTGGCATCAATCAGCCTTCTGCGCTCTTCACGGTCGAGATAGAGTTCGCGGCGCTTGTCGGCCCCTTTGAAAGGCTTGAGAGCTTCTTGCCACGCCGCATCTGTGTTTGGCGCACCGGGCTTTAACACCATGCCCAGCGCAGCACGCAAAGGCACCATGTCGCGGTTAACGGTAGATCTGGCGCGTTCTTTCCAACGCTTCTCACCTTTCTTGGAGCGGGTCAGCAATGCGGGGGCCTCTTCCAGCCGCTTGCGCCAAGCCTTCAAATGGTGCCGCCGTAACTTGTCGAGCTTCACCTTGGCAATTGGGTCGGAATAGACGTGCCGCCGGAATACGCCTTCGGCAATAACACTGGGCTTTTCGACCAAATAAGCTTCACACGCGTCCTTGACTGTCACCATATCGCGGGCGCGCTCGCCGCCGCTTTCGACCGTCTCAGCCCAGTTTTCAGCATCCACCTTCGCTTGCGTAAAAACATCATGGCCGGAAAGCGCGCCGTAATCGCCAAGAGGTTTGCGGCGATAGTTGTTACCATCAGGATCATAAGCGCGCGCGAACCATGTGCCGCGCTTGCCTTTCTTGGATGGGCGAAAGCCAACATAGCTGCCTTGGCGCAAGCGTTGCCAGTGCGGTTCGTCTCCCGCTTTGGGCTTCAATTTATCGCGCTCTTTGATCCGGCTTAAATCAGGCATCTGAGGGCTCTTTCAAAATCCATGAAAAAAACATGAAAAACATGGGCGAACACACTTGAACACCTATAATTGTTTTTATTGGATTTTATTGTCCGCGTAAAGCCGTTATCGTCCGTATTCCCACCCTTCACACGGGTGGGGTCGCAAGTTCAATCCTTGCCGCGCCCACCATCTTTTTGCGATGATCGAGAGATGCATCAACGAGCGCCATAGCGAGGCTTGGCGCAAATCTTCTGAGATCAAAATTCTCTCTTTAGCCGGACCCGATCAATGTAGCGTCTCCTGCAAATGCGCGGTTTTGGAGATGCCATTGAATTGGATGGCCTTGAACGATGCGTGCACGATCTCGGCTGGTGTCGCAGGCTTTGGGCAGAAGATGATGCCGGGCAAACGCGCGGAGTGGTAGATTTCCGCATGGCCGGAGTGGATAACGACCGGCACTTCCTGCGCCATGAGATTCATAGCGAGGGGAAAGGAATAGCCGTCCGGCAAGCGAATATCGAGAAGCGCAAAATCAAACCGCGTGCTCCTGACCGCATCCCACGCGTCCGCAATATTGCCGATCACCGTCACATCGCTGGCCCCGGCATTGCGAAATGTATTTTCAAGTCCCACGGCCACAATGAACTCGTCTTCCACGATGAGAACAGAAAGGTCGCGAAGCATCGCTTCAGAATTCATTTGGCTCTCCCAAAAATTATAGGGTGACCAGCAAGTCAATCAACGCCCCGGTTTGGGTGAAGCGCCTTTCAAAAGCACCCTTCAACTGCCTGACTCCGCTGTCAATAAGTATAGTTCCGAATCCACCACTGCTTGAAGGCGGCGAGAAGTCTGCCCGGTATTCGCACCATTTCAGCTGAACTTGGCTGCCTTCCAATACCGTCCAACTCAACTCAAGCCTGCCATCGGGCGAGCCGAGGGCCCCGTATTTGACGGCGTTGGTGGTCAGTTCGTGTACGATCAAGGTGAGCGTATTTACGCGGTCACCATCGACGAAGACCGTAGGCCCTTCCATCTTGACCGAATGGCCAGTCGTGTGCGGCTCAAGAATAGAGTGCAAGAGGGTGCCAAGAGGCAATCCCATCATCGCATGTTCTTTTCGCGCAAGGTCATAGACACGGCCCAATGACACCACCCGCTCAAGCAGTTCGGACGCCATGTGTTCTGCTGCTGGATTCGGTTTGGGCGCGGCCTGAATAAGCCCGCCGACCACCGCAAACAGGTTCTTGATGCGGTGGCTCATCTCTTCGACCAACAGTTGTTGATTTTTCATGGGCGAAATGTCGAGTGTTGCTCCTGCGACCTTTTTCACCCCATTGATCGTCACGTAGGGTCGGCCGCGGGTGCGAACCCATCTGATGCCCATTTCAGGGTCCTTGACCCGGAAATCCACCTCGTATTCTTCACCGCGTTCGATTGCTCCGGCGAGTTTCGCTCGCAGGATTTCAAGGTCTTCTTCGAAAACATGCGCAAGCACTTCTTCACCGGGCACTTCCCCGGCTTTGTGAAGATTGAGGTGTTCTGCCAGGACCTCATCAACCGTTGAAACCCATCGTTCAACGTCCAGATCAGCCATGCCCATGCGCCCTGCATTCATGACCATTTTTCGAAGATAGGTTTGCTCTTCCAACTCGCGCTGGAGTTGGATGATTTCCGTCACATCGACGCCAAGTCCCACGACTTTTTTACATCCGTCTTCATCCTCGAAAGGCGAGGCATGAACCTTTACCCAACGGCGCGGCGCACCGGGTACGTCCAGCTGCAGCACATGCGAATACGCCTCATCGATGGCGAGCGCTTGGTCGCGCTCGGCTATGTGCTTTTTCGCATCCAAAGGCTCGAGATATGCCTGCAAGTCGCGTCGGTCGTATTCGCCTGGCCCCTTGAGACCGGCAAGCTGCGCCCCTGTGGCATCAACAGTCAGCCTGCCGGTTTCACGATCAGTAACCCAAGCTCCCATGTTTGCAGCCTCCATCGCGAGGTGCAGCTTGCGGGTTTCGGCGGCAAGTTTGCGCCGGAGGTCGACCTCTTGCGAAATATCGACCAGAGTTATCGAAGCACTTTTGACGCAGCTTTCGTCATTGAGTTGTGGCGTGATCCTGACGAGGTAGGACTTCTCCCCCTTGTTGCTTTCGCACGACCCCGAAAAGGCGGCACCTTTTTCAAACACCTTGCGCACCTCTTTGGTCAAATCAATGTTGCCAAGAGATACATCGAACTGATCCAGCGAATATTCCTCATCACTGCTTGAGTGGGCAAACATATGACGCGCTGCGTCTGTCACGTACCGGATGCGAAGGCTTGGATCGAGCACAATCATCGCGAGGTCAGCCGATTGCAGGAAATTTTCCAAATCCGAGTAGGCAAGTGTCAGCTCGTCCACCTTGCGCCTCAACTCGTGATTGATCGCGATGAGCTCTTCGTTGGCCAACTGAAGCGCCTCGTTCATCGACATCATCTGCTCGCGGGTGCTGATGAGCTTTTCATTGGCGATTACAATCTCCTGCACTTTGGCATTGAGCGAAGCTTGCGCAGCCTTGAGTTCGATTTCCAATTCGGCGATGCGATCATCGCTAGGGGTAGAGGGCACACCGTTTTCATCGGCGAGGCCACAGAGGCATTGCTTTTTGCCGAAAGTTGCCCTTCGCACAGCAGGTTTCGGTGACATGAAGACAGGGTCGAAAACGGTGGCACCGAGGAGCTTACTTATTGTTTCGTTGGGAAGATTTGGGGCGGTGGCATCGGGGGAACCCACGAGTGGGGGCAGGTTAAGACTGTCTTCTTGATTGCGGCCACCGCTTTCAATTTTGCTCATGTATGTTCTACTGCGACACGACTTGAAAGCGCGTGCAATAGTATCGACTTTCTTCGCTCATCTCGGCCCCCAAGCAGCGTTGCAACCGAACCTATGGAGGCGCACCGCTCAACCCAATCATCGAAATCCCTGCACTTGGTAGAGAAAAAGTTCCTCCGAGATCATTCGTATGATTACTTAGGTGTCGCTCGCGCCATTCTCTCTGGGTGGCAGACTTGCGACGATCCAATCGCGCCGGTCAGCAATGGGAGGCAGGATCACCCCCTGCCTCCCGGAACCGGGCATTTCCTCAATGGGGCATTCAGTAGTTCGCCGCTTTATTCGAAGCGAGCCTCTCGCCGTTTTCGGCCTTGGCCGTGCCTTCGCGGATAAGTGTTTGGGCTTTGGCAATCGCGGTGGCGGTGTCCATTTCACCTTTGGCGATCTGCGTTCCCATGTTCAGCAACTCGCCGCTGATGACAGTGCCGGTCGCCGCTTCTTCCTCGATGGTGATGCCGCCATTTGCCGCGAGTGTCTCGTCCCATTGTGCGCGCACCGCAGCCCAGTAATCCGCGCTCGCCCGCCAATATTCATCCACCGCGCTCACCGGATAATCGTCAAAGCGTTCGTAGGTGTTGAGGACGCTTTCCTGAACATAGGGCACTGCCTCGCCATCAACCCATTTCAGCTTGGTGTTGTCCTGCCAATGAATCCAGCCACCAGGGAATATCTGGTGACGGTTGATGGCGCGGTAGTGGTCATAGACCGGGTCACGAGTGGCATCGCGGCGCGCCAGCGGGCGAAGCGTCCAATTGGACCGCCAGCGCCGCACGCCGTTGGTCGTCTCCCACTGCCCCCACCCCGCATAACGCGGGCTGTCATCGACCTGATAAACGGTTTGCGACCACCGTCCCTTACGCATGGCTTCCGGCACGTCTTTTAGTTCCCATGTGCCGGGCGCAGTATAGACGAGGTACTGTGCGGGCTCGTATTCCCAGTCCTGACGCCAGTGTTTAACGACGAATGGACTGTCCTCGCTGCCCACGACAAGCAGGTGTTGAAGCACGATTTTGCGACCTGTGTCCTCGATCACACGCACACTTTCGTGCCCGCCCGAGATTTTCGCATCAATCGGTGTGTAGTCGGGATGCCAAGGGGTCGTCTCCTTCATGTCGAAAGTGACTTTGAAATCGCCTGCCATTGCAAGGATGTCCGCGCGGTCTGCTTCGAAAGAGGCAGTTTCTGCCTCCGCGCTGCGTTGACCAACGGGATCGTCGGCCAATGCTGGAGCGGGGCTTGCGATAAGGCACAGCGCCGCAATGCCCGAGGCGAGGACAGATTTGGTTTGATTACGCATTCGGTTTTCCCCTTGTGAATGAAAGTTTGCGATTAAAAGCCCTTCGACCACGAAAGCGCGGCCTTGAAATTGCGTCCAGGCTGGCTGACCCCGGCGCTGACCACCTCGAAATCGGCATCGCCAATGTTGTCGACCCCAAGGTCGAGGCGGAAACCCTCAAGCGGGCCTTCGTCCGGCTCGATCACGAGGTAGAGGTCCGCAACGAGATAACCGTCGCGCGCCTGATTGGGGTCGTTCACTTCATCAAAGGCGGAAGCCGATGTGACCCGGGTGCCAAGGCGCACATCGCCATCGGAAAAGCGCAGGCCCGTGTCGACAAAAAGCACGCTGGGCGACAGGACCCCTTCGAGAAATTCGCCTGTTGCGGCATCCACTCCGTCAATCGTCGAAAAATTGCCGCGCAGGTAGAAGTGGTCCGAGGTGTAGCTGAATTCGGCCTCAACGCCTGAAATTTGCGCATCGGCAATGTTCACATTCTGGCTGGTGTTGCCAAAGTCGGCGCCCGTCCCGCATGGCGGCACAAAAGGGCTTGCGACGAAGCATCCGGCGGGAATGTTGACATCCAAACCGATTAGATTGGTGACATCACTGTCGTAATAAGAGGCCTTGAATGTCAGGCGGTCGCCGTCGGTGATGAGATCGACGAAGTTGACGCCGGCGCCTGCTTCCCAACCTTCCGATTCCTCGGGCACCAGCGCATCGTTTCCGATAAAAAGGTTCTGCACGAAGGTTGGGCCAAAGGGGCCTGGGGCTACGGAAAGGTCGGGAATGGTGAAGTGGACGCCATCGGCAAAGGCTTCGTTGAAAGACGGCGCTCGAAAGCCCTTCGACCAATTGCCAAAGACGAGCAGCTCGGGGATCGGCTTGTAGGAAACGCCAAGTTTGGGCGAGAGTTCATCGTCGTCAATCGTGAAGACTTCGCCCGTCGCGGACGATTTGAAACTGTCCCAGCGAATGCCCGGAATTATGCTGAGCTCGCCCGGGATACCGTCCGCAAGTGTCAGTTCGGCTTGTAGGAAAGCTCCGATGAATTCGGTCGTTGCATCGGGAACCCCTCCGCGCGTTCCGTCAGCGGTATCAGTGTCGAGCCCGGTCTGCTCATCCCGGTAATATTCACCGCCATAGGTAAAGGTGACAAAAGAGCCTTCTCCAAAATCAATGCGCGAGCGGTTGTCGAGCATCAGCCCGAACGTCTCGACCTCGCGGTCGGCAACGCGCGGGGTCCCAACAGTGTCCTCTTCAACACCATTCTTGCTGTAATAACCCACCAGATTGAGGTCGATCGCATCGCTCGCCGGGTTGAAATTCAGACCCAACTGCGCCGTGTCATTGCGCGCATCGCGAAACACCAGATCATTGCCCGGCCCCGCGATATTGGCGCCTTGCGGGTTCTGTGGATCGGATGAATCCGCTTGGTAACGTGCGTAAGAGGCGTAAAGCTCGACCGCATCGCTTGGCCTCAAGGTGACTTTGAACAGGCTGGAGGTGATCTCGTCGTCAGCGGGCAAGGTGTCGCCGCTGCCAAGCTCGATGCTTGCCGCCTCCCGGTAAGTCAGATAGCCGAGCACATCCCACATTCCATCCGAAGATTGCGCCGCTCCGGTCGCGCCAACCCGAAACTCGTCGTTCACCGACTGGTAGCCGCTTGCAAGCTTCACGAAGGTTGTCTCGCCCTCATTCAAGAGGTCGCTGGCCGATACCGTGCGGGTTGCGATGACACCACCCAATGCGCCGGACCCGTAAAGCGCCGAACCCGGCCCTCGCACGACCTCGACCGTCTGGACCAGCTCGGGGTCGATGAAAAAGCGGCCATCGTGGCCCGAAATAAAGCTCTGCCGCGCGCCGTCCTGAAAGATCAGCACCCCGTTGCCGCCGATGCCGCGAATGGAAGGCGCATCGCCCGTTCGGCGGGGTCCGGAATCGAACTCAGCGCCCGGAATGGCCTGAAACACCTCTTGCAAGGTCGAAGGGTTGAAGTCCTCGATTTCCTCGCGTTCCACCACCGACACCTGACCCGGATAATCGAACGCAGGGATGGGGTTGCGCGTGGCGGTTACGGTGATGAGCGTAGAGTCCCCGGATGCCTCTTCCGTTTCTTCAGCCTGCAGCTGGTGCAGCGGGGCAGCGACAAGCACAAGGACCGGCGCAAGGACCAGCGCAAGACGCGAGGGCTTCAAAGGCAGTTTACTCAATGGTTTGACCCCTATTTGACGGCACCGGATAACCAAGCCCGGCTCATTATAAATGCAAATGACTCTTAATTGCGATTCGCAAATTCATTAGCCGCCCCATATTTGCTAATCAATCGCATTATCAAATATCTTAACAGGTGGAGCGGGTTTCTCGCGCGTCCATCTGCCGAGGCAAAACAAGCCCCTTGATGGTCCCCCCGCTTCAGCTAGAATGCTGAAATACGGACCAAACGGGGGCCTTGCTTGTGAGTATTCGCGCTGTGAGAAAGCTGGTTGCAGCCTATATGCTGCTGTTCTTGCTCGCCACGACATGGCCGGGCGCGACGCTGTTCAATCAGGCGACGCCATTTGTCCTCGGCCTGCCTTTCAATCTGTTTGTGCTTGCCAGCCTTATATCGGTGGCACTGGGCCTTCTTGCCCTGCTCTACCTCAGCGAAACGCGCGAGGACCACTAGGCTTTTATGGAACGCTGGCACATCATTGCACTCGTGATCGCAGCCTATCTCGCGATCACCCTGGCGATTGGTCTTCTATCGGGGCGCCGCGCATCAAAAAGCGTCTCCGGCTATGTCGCGGGAGACCGCGATTTCGGCCTGCTCGTCATGTATTTCGTGCTTGGCGCCTCAATCTTCAGCGCCTTTGCATTTCTTGGCGGTCCGGGCTGGGCTTACAGCCGGGGAGCGGCCGCATTCTATATCCTTTGTTACGGCGTGCTTGGCATCGTGCCATACTTCTTCCTTGGCCCCAAAGCAGCCGCACTGGGACGACGACACGGTTTTGTGACGCAGGCACAACTTATCTGCGGGCGTTTCCCATCGCGCGCTTTGAGTGTGATGATCGCCGCGCTGACCGTTCTCGCTTTCATCCCTTACATAACGCTGCAAATGCGCGGTGCCGGGATCGTGATCGAGGCGGTGACCGAGGGCAACGTCCCGCTTTGGGCCGGCGCGCTTGTCGCTTATGGCATTGTTCTCATCTACGTCTTGTTCTCTGGCGTCGCGGCGGTCGGGTGGACCAACACGTTTCAGGGGATTTTCATGCTCACAATCGCATGGACCCTTGGCCTTTATTTGCCGATCTCGCTGTATGGCGGAGTGGGCGAAATGTTCGCGCAAATTCTCGACCAGCGTCCTGAACTGCTCACCATGCCCGGTCTTACGGCAAGCGGAGAGCCCTGGAGCTGGGGCGGATATTCCAGCGCGATCATCGTCTCTGCCGTGGGGTTGATGATGTGGCCGCATCTTTTCATGAAGGCTTTTACCGCCCGTTCGGACAACACGCTGCGCCAGACGGTCGTGCTCTTTCCCACCTTTCAACTGTTCCTGATCCCGGTGTTCCTTATCGGCTTTGCAGGTGTGCTTTACCCTGAAAGCCCGCCCTCTTCCGATTTTATCCTGCCCTTCATGATCCTCAACGCAGAGCTTCCCGCAATCGTGGTCGGCCTGTTTTGTGCAGGCGCCTTGTCGGCTTCGATGTCGACCGGAGACAGCCTCGTGCACGCAGCGGCCTCGGTGACGGTGGAAGACGGGGTCA
This sequence comes from Qipengyuania sp. S6317L1, assembly GCF_023015615.1. Classification (GTDB taxonomy): domain Bacteria; phylum Pseudomonadota; class Alphaproteobacteria; order Sphingomonadales; family Sphingomonadaceae; genus Erythrobacter. Next base: position 317,922 of record NZ_JALKAJ010000004.1, read on the forward strand.
AACCCTTCAAGCCCATGACGGACGAAGCGCGGCGCAAACTCATTCAGATGCTGGTCGTCGTGGTCGGAGCGGTGTCTTACGGCTTTGCGGTAACCGAAGGGGTGAGCCTTGTTGTCCTGCTGCTCACCGCTTACGGCATCATCTGTCAGCTTGCGCCGCCGATTGTCGCCGCGATGTATTGGGGGAGAGCTACAACGCCGGGCATTATCGCAGGGTTCGCCAGCGGATCCTTGACCGCAGCTTTCTTCTTCGTGACAGGATATCTGGGCACCGACCTTCGGCCCTACGATCTTCACGAAGGTTTGCTTGGGCTGCTCGTCCATGTGCCCGTGCTGATTATCGTCAGCCTCCTCACCCAGCCGCAGCCAGCCGACCACCGCCAGGCATTCCTGCAAGCGGGTTGAAACTGTCCAGGCCGGAAGATTTCCAAACTGTCCAAATGCCTGTACATATGATGGCATGCACCTGTTCAAGATCCTGATTGTCCTGCACGTCATTACTGGACTGGCGGGGCTGATTGCATTCTGGGTGCCGATCATCGCCAGAAAGGGTGCAGTCAATCATCGCCGCTGGGGACGCATCTGCGCCTACGGCTTTATCGGCGCAGGAGCGCTCGCCGTCATCATGGCGCTCATCTCGCTCTACGGGCCAGAGACGCGCATCCCTTCGATCACAGATCGGATGCTGTTCGATGGTTTGTTTGGCTGGATGATGCTCTATCTTGGCCTCTTGACGATTGGTTTTGCAGACTATGGCCTCGCGGTGGTCAAGCACTCGAACGATCGCGAGGCATTGAGAGGCGCGCGGTATCAAGTCGTGATCGGCGGTGTCCTTGCATCGGCTGCCTATTGCTTCTGGTACGGCTTTCATATCGGCGAGGCATTGATGATGGCGGTGGCTGTCCTCGGTATCGTCGCGATGGGCATTCAGCAGCTTTATATCTGGCGCAGTCACCCACCGACCCGCCAATCTTATGTGGGCGAGCATTTCCGCGCGCTCATCGGCATGGGGATCAGCGCCTATACCGCCTTCATGTCAGTGGGGCTTATCCGGTACATTCCGGAACACGTCTTCAACCCGCTCGTCTGGGCCTTGCCAAGCACGGTAGGGGTCGCGCTCATCATCGGGTTCTCGCTTCGGGCCAGGCGTAGGGCCAAGAGCATCGCATCTCCCGACAAACCTGCTAAGATTCAACCCACATCCGCATGAGATTGGCGATCGACTTGTCGATCATCAGAAGCTCTGGCGCATCGGCTGGAAGCTTTGCAGATAGCGAGGCGCGGGTGTTCTGCATATCAAACAGCAGCTCGCGCTGAGCCTCATTGCGGATCAGGCTTTCGATCCACCCGACTGCAACAATCCGTGTCCCGCTTGTGACGGGCGTGACCTCATGGATACTGTTCGAGGGGTAGAGGATGAGATGCCCTGATGCCTCTTTAATCGATTGCGTCATGCCAGCGGTCTGCACCACCAGTTCTCCGCCCTCATAGTCCGCCGGATCGCCCAGGAAGAGAGTGAAGGAGACATCGGTGCGGATACGTGCATCGCCTTTGCCCATCATGGCATTGTCCACATGCGCGCCGTAATGCCCGCCGCCTTGCGTCTTGCTCACCAACAGGTTCGAATGACGGCGCGGACGCACCGCGGCCTGCACTACCGTATTATCCATGATGAGCGGCGTCAGCATTTTGCTGAGCGCACGGCCAGCGGCGCTCGCCATCACAGCCTGCTCGTTATCCTTGACCCGCGCAGCCACCTTACCAGCAGTCGCCCGCCCGTCCTGCCACTCAAGCTTTTCGATAGCCGAGCTGATTTCAGCCAGTGTTTCCGCGTCAGAAATAGCTTCGATGCTGAGGATCATAAAAAGCTCTTGATAATCGTTTGCAAAAAGGTGCTAACCGCTTATGGTTTCGCGAAAATGAATCCAACCGGAGCAGTAAGTGATGAAAGTCGAATTGAAAACCTGGACGCAACTTGGCGTGGCGACCGCTTTGGCGGGTCTCACGGTTGCGGGCTGCTCTGGTGAGGCTGGCGAAGGCGGTGAAACGGGCGAAGGCGCAGCGATGCAACAGGCCGGTGAAGCGGGCGAAGGTGAAAGCGGCGAAGGCGGTGAAGGCACCGGCGGAGAGGGCGGCGAAGGCGGAGTAGATGTCGCGGCGGCTGCCAATGATCCCGTTATTTATTCCTCCGCGCTTGCGGTGGCTGAAGCCCACGTGATCGCCGCGCGCGATGCTTACGAGGCAGGCGAAAGGGAAACAGGCGCTGAAATGTTCGCCCATCCGGTTTCCGAAGTGCTGCTTGAGCTCCAGCCCGTGTTTGATGCGCGCGGCGTTAAGGATATGTCGCCGCTTTTCGCCGGCGCATCGCAGGCTGCGCTTTCGGGCGTGGAGGCAAGCGAGATCAACTCCCAAGCCGAGATCATTTTCGCCGCTCTTCGCGCTGCTGAAGAGAAGGCTCCGCAATCGGACAAAAGTGCTGGAAAAGTAGCCGCTGGCGTTGTTGCTGACCAGATCGAACGCGCTGTCGCGATGTATGCGCAGGCAAGCGAGAGCACGCAATATGGCCCCTATCTTGATGGCTATGGCTATTACAAAACGGCGGCGGTCACATTTGAGCGTTCGGTCGATGCAATCCGCGATGAAAACGCCAGGCTTGCCACCAGTATCGAGAAGGTTCTCGCCCTCTTGGCCAAGGCTTATCCAACTGTGACCCGGCCCGAAAAACTGGATGTGAACCAAGGCGAACTTTCAGGCGCTTCGGCCTCAGTTCTGCTTGCGGCAAGCTGACCCGAGGCAAAAGAGCGGAAGCAGCCGCCCCATCTGGTCTTTTATTCGTAAGCTTAAGCGGGCATAGGCGCAGCTATGCATGATATTCGCTTAATCCGAGAGAACCCGGAACAATTCGACGCAGGGCTCGCGCGCCGCGGCGCCGAGCCGGCTGCGCAAAACATCCTTGCCATCGACGAAGAGCGCCGCGCGCTCACCACCAGGCTGCAAGAGATGCAAAGCCGCCGCAACGAAGCCTCCAAGGCCATCGGCGCGGCCATGGGCCAAGGCGACACGGACAAAGCCGAAGCGCTCAAAGCCGAGGTCGCGCAGATCAAGACCGATATGCCCACGGTTGAGGCGGAGGAAAAAGCGCTCGGCGAGAAGCTCCAAGACGCCCTCGCACGTCTCCCCAACCTTCCCTTCGACGATGTTCCGCAAGGCGAGGACGAAGCGGGCAATGTTGAAGTCAGCACTTGGGGCACAAAGCCGAGTTTCGATTTCGAGCCGAAGGAACACGCCGATATCGCGCCAGCTCTGGGAATGGATTTCGAAACGGGTGCACTCATTTCAGGCGCGCGTTTCACATTCCTTCGCGGGGGCATGGCGCGCCTCCACCGCGCGCTTGGCCAATTTATGATCGACCGTCAGGTGAGCGTTTACGGCTACACCGAATGCGCGCCGCCTGTGCTGGTCAAGGACGAGGCGATGTACGGGACCGACAAGCTCCCAAAATTTGCCGAGGACAGCTTCCGCACCACCGATGACCGCTGGTTGATCCCAACGTCGGAAGTCTCGCTCACAGCGAGCGTCATGGGCCAGCTCCTTGATGAAATCGCCCTGCCCCTGCGCATGACCGCGCTGACCCAGTGCTTTCGCTCGGAAGCGGGTGCTGCCGGGCGCGATACGCGCGGCTTCATTCGCCAGCACCAGTTTGAGAAATGCGAGCTTGTAAGCGTGGTGAAGCCAGAGGATTCCGGGGCAGAGCATGAGCGCATGACCCGCGCGGCTGAAGACGTGCTCGAAGCGCTCCACCTGCCCTATCGCAAGGTGCTGCTGTGCACCGGCGACATGGGCTTTGGCGCGCGCAAGACCTATGATCTTGAGGTGTGGCTGCCGGGCCAAGGCGCCTACCGCGAGATCAGCTCGTGCTCGAACACGGGCGATTTCCAATCGCGCCGCATGAACGCGCGTTACCGTGTCGCGGGCGAGAAAAAGAAGACCGAATTCGTCCACACACTGAACGGCTCGGGGCTGGCCGTGGGCCGCACATTGGTCGCGGTGATCGAGAATTATCAGCAAGCCGACGGCTCTGTTCTGGTGCCGGAGGCCCTTGCCCCGTACATGGGCGGCACCACCAAGCTGGAGCCGATCTCCTGATGCGTATCCTCCTTACCAATGATGATGGCATTCATGCCCCCGGTCTGGCCGTTCTGGAAAAAATCGCAGCCCAATTTTCCGATGATGTGTGGATATGCGCGCCATCCGAAGAGCAATCGGGCGCAGGGCACTCGCTGTCCCTGAACCATCCCGTGCGGCTGCAGAAATTCGCAGAGCGCCGCTTTGCGGTCACCGGCACTCCGACCGACAGCGTCACCATGGGCCTTCGCCAAGTCCTCGACAGCCCGCCTGATCTCATCTTGTCAGGCGTCAATCGCGGAGCGAACCTTGGCGATGATGTGACCTATTCGGGCACCGCTTCGGCCGCGATGGAAGGGGCGCTTGCCGGAATCCGCTCGATTGCTCTGTCCCAAGTGATTTCGCCCGAAACGCGCGGCACCGATCAAGAATTTGCTCAAACGCTCGAATGGGCTCCCAAAGTCATCGAACCGCTCATTGATGCCCCCTTTGGCAATCGGACATTTCTTAACGTCAATTTCCCGCCCAAAGGCGCGCAAGGCATCCGTGTTACCCGGCAGGGCTTTCACGATTATTCGCGCGGCAGCGTTGTCGAAGGCACTGATCCCCGCGGGCTTCGCTATTTCTGGTTCGGCCTCCACCCGATCGAGCACACACTCGACCACGGAACCGATCTGGAAGCGATTGATGACCGCTATGTCACTGTAACGCCTCTGCAACTCGACTTGACGCATTACCCCACAATCGACACTCTAGCTGGTCGGTTCGAGGGATAAAGCACACACACAATGGCTCAGCGGGACACTAAGGGTTTTTTGACGCGCCATCCGAAGCGCAAGCAGGACCTGCAGCGCGGTGTTCATCCGGTGCAAAAGCGGATGCAACCGCTTCGCCGGGCGGTTGGCCTGCCGGTCTGGGCTGATGTATTCCTGCGTCTGGGCGCTGCGATCGGCCTGATTTTCATCGTCGTGATGATCCACTGGTTCGACCGCGAGGGGCTGGTCGATAATGTCGACGGGCACGTAAGCTTTCTCGACATTGTTTATTTCACGATGATTTCGATCACGACCACCGGCTTTGGTGACATTGCACCTGTATCTGACAGCGCGCGGTTCAAGGAAGCGGTGATTGTCACTCCGATCCGTTTTCTGGTTTTCTTCATTTTCGTGGGCACCGCCTACAATTTTATCATCAAGCGCAGCTGGGAGAAATGGCGCATGGCACGCATTCAGGAAAAGCTCTCCGACCATGTGGTTGTCCTTGGCTATGGCGTCTCTGGCTCGCAGAGCGTCGAGGAATTGATCGAGCGCGGTACGCCCGCCGACAAGATTGTCGTCGTCGATCCAAGCGATGATCGTTTGCGCGAAGCGGAAAAGCTGGGCGTCAATGTCCTGCCTTCTGATGCGACCCGCGATGAAACGCTAAAGGCCGCTCGCATCACCACCGCCAAGAACGTCCTCGTCTCCGCGGGGCGCGATGACACGTCGATCCTGATCGTTCTGACCGTTCGCCACCTCGCGCCCAAGGTTCCGATCAGCGTTGTGGTGCGCGCAGACGACAACGAATTGCTCGCCCGTCAGGCAGGCGCCACCAATGTGATCAACCCTGTTCGCTTTACCGGGCTCCTGCTCGCAGGGTCTGCCAATGGCGCGCACATCGCAGACTATCTTGCCGATCTTGCCTCCGTTTCGGGCCGCGTCCAACTGGTCGAGCGCGTAGTCGACGAGGATGAGTGCGGATGCTCGATCGCCGAGCTCAGCACCGGAGGGCGAGGCCTTCGCATCTATCGCAACGGGCGCGCGATCGGTTTCTGGGAGGAGGAGTGTGAGAACCTCCAGCCCGGCGATGTCATCGTCGAAATCGTGCCGTCAGATAACGGAAACGGTAAAGGGCGCGGCTAACGCCTTAGAGGAACAGCAGGAAAACCCCGCCCATTGCTGCCATGCCAAGGACAAAGTGGCCTGTATCAATTGCAAAAAGCACGCCTGATTTGCGCTGATACAAATAGTTGATCCCGATAGCCGGGGCCATGATCCCGAGCGCAAAGCCGATCGACATCATCATCACCACGTGAGGGGCCGCTCCAGTGCGGGCAATAAGGTGCCACAGCACCATCGCGATCAGCATTTCAAAAAGGAAGGTGAGCCCGAAGATCAGGAGGATACTGCCGGACTGAATTTCCTCGTCGGAAAAGCCCGCTGCCTTTTGCCAGGCCTTGCCGAAGAGCAAGCCATACCAGATCGCGCCCACCACGAAGAACGCCGTTGCGCCTGCGAGCACGGGCCAAAGTGCAAAGTCATTCATCTCGTCTCTCCCCTAACCAAGGCAAGGTGTAGCCCCGTGGGTGTCAATTTCATAGTCGGCACTCTCGCCTGCCCCCTTTTCGTTTGTTACCGTTTGGAGCACGGCCTGCACGCTGGGCTCTAGCGCGCCGGTCAAAAGCCGTGTAACGGCGCGCCCATCATGTCCAATGCAACCACTCTCCCTGACGCCAAGAAAGTCGGAATGGTTTCGCTCGGCTGTCCCAAGGCGCTGGTCGATTCCGAACGCATCCTCACGCGCCTGCGCGCTGACGGCTATGCGATGAGCCCCGACTATGCGGGCGCAGATGTGGTGCTGGTCAACACCTGTGGCTTCCTCGACAGCGCCAAGGAAGAAAGCCTGGCGGCAATCGGCGAGGCCATTAACGAAAACGGCCGCGTGATCGTCACCGGCTGCATGGGCGAAGAAGCCGACGCCATCCGTGCGGCGCACCCGCAAGTGCTCGCGGTTACCGGCGCGCATCAATATGAGCAGGTGATCGAGGCCGTGCACACCCACGCGCCCCCCAGCCAAGGCCCGTTCGTGGACCTCATCCCGCAGCCGGACATTAAGCTCACACCGCGCCATTACAGCTATCTGAAGATCTCCGAGGGGTGCAATCACTCCTGCTCGTTCTGCATCATCCCCGACCTTCGCGGGAAGCTGGCCAGCCGCCGCATCGACGCAGTGCTGCGCGAGGCGGAGAAGCTTGTCGCGGCAGGCACGAAAGAGCTGCTGGTGATCTCTCAGGATACCTCTGCCTATGGCGTAGACACCCGCCACGACCCACGTCAGTGGAAGGGCCGGGAAGTGCGTGCGCATATGACCGATCTCGCCCGCGAACTCGGCCAGCTTCGCACCGCCGAAGACAAGGCCCCGTGGGTCCGTCTCCACTATGTTTACCCCTACCCCCATGTTGACCACGTCATCCCGCTGATGGCCGAGGGGCTTCTCACCCCGTATCTCGACATCCCGTTCCAGCACGCCGCCCCGAGCGTGCTCAAGTCCATGCGCCGCCCTGCTAATGAGGCGAAGGTCCTCGACCGCATCAAGGCATGGCGCGACATTTGCCCCGACATTGCGATCCGCTCGTCCTTCGTCGTCGGCTTCCCCGGGGAAACCGAGGCGGATTTTGAATACCTTCTTGAATGGCTGGAAGAAGCACAGCTCGACCGTGTGGGGGCTTTCCGCTTCGAACCCGTCGAAGGTGCGCGGGCCAATGACCTGCCCGACCCGGTGCCCGAAAGCCTGAAGGAAGAGCGATACGCGCGGCTGATGGAAGTCACCGAACGGATCAGCGCAGCCAAGCTCGACGCCAAGGTGGGACGCACCCTCCCCGTCATCATCGACGAGGTGGGCGAACCGGACGAGGATGGCGACATCGGCGCAACCGGAAGGTCGCAGGCCGACGCCCCCGAGATCGACGGTGCAGTGTATCTGCGCAACGTTCCCGAGACGTTGGCAGCGGGCGATATCGTCGAGGCAACAATCGAAGATGCTGACGCACACGACCTCTTTGGTGTTATCGAAAACTGATCGAACCTTCGGGCCAACAGAGCCCGTTTGAGACACTTGAGACACTGTCCAAAGGCAGAAAACACACCCACCCAGCGAAGGCCGGTTCTCGCAAATTTTTCAAAAGCTTGAATACACAGCACCCCTGCCCTTTAACGAGGGGCACTGGCTGTAGGAAAGTTGGGTTAGAGCCGCGCGATGTTCATGCGCTCGCCCGCTCGATCAACTTCACCGGCACGCGTTGCTCCTTGGGGCGCGCCTTTTGGGACTTGGTCTCTTCCGCTGTCACAACCCCGGCCACTGCCTCGACCAGCATCCGGCCTGCCATGTCGAGATCGGGTTCAATCGTGGTGAGCGCCGGAGTGGTCATTTCGCTTGCCGGGATACCGTCAAAACCGACCAGTCGAATATCACCGGGCACCGTCTTGCCTGCGGCCTGCAATGTCTCCAGCACGCCAAAGGCAAGCGCATCGCACACGGCGAACACACCGTCGCATTCGGGGTGCTGTTCTAGCAGCTTATGCGCCGCCAGCCGCCCTTGGTCGCGGCGCGCGTCGGCAGGTTCGATTTCGATAAGGTCTGCCTCAACGCCGCGCGAGTGGGCCTGCGCCAGAAAAGCCTCTACCCGCTCGGCGAATTGGCGTTGGGGAGTGCCTTTCGACCCGATGCACACGAGGCGTTTTGCGCCTTTTTCGATCAGATGATCGGCGGCTGCGCGTGCGCCCACGTCATTGTCGGAAAGCACGCGGTCAAGGTCCCCCAAAGGCGACCCCCAATAGGCAACCGGCGCGCCTGTAGCTTCTGCGCTCACGCCGATATCGCGGAAATACTCCCACGCGGGGCGATTGGCGGTGGTGCCGATTACGATCAACCCTTCGGCCTGCCCCCGTTCGACATAGTGGCCAAAAAGCTTGTCCTCTTCGGCTTGCAGCGAGACCAGAACCTCAAGCCCCAGATCAGCCGCCGCGGCGCATATTCCGCCAAGCAGCGCATAGGAAAACGGGTTCACATCGCGCGCGCGCCCGCCCGGCATACAGATCACGACCACCGCCAAAGTGCCGGTGTGCCCACGTCGCAAACGTGCTGCACGCTCGTCCACGAAATAGCCCATTTCGGAGGCTGCGTTCATCACCTTTTGGCGGGTCGCGTCGCTGATGACGCCAGAGCCAGAGAGCGCACGGCTCACGGTCGACTGGCTCACGCCTGCGCGTTCTGCCACATCAAAGCTGGTGATCCGCGCATTCTTGCGAAGATCGTCCATCATCCGTTCCCTTCAATACCGCCCTTTTGCCAATCCCTAAATGACCTGCGTTCCCATTTGAATAGCTATGCAATCTATGGTCCACACATACTAACCCCTGCTAGGGTTGTGTTGTAAGCTGGCAGTCGAATATCTGCTCAAGGAGGAATATGCATGGCTGTGCCACAATTTGCCGCGGATCGCTTGCTTTTGTTCGGGGCCACCGGCGATTTGTCACGGCGAAAGCTATTGCCCTCCTTATGCGCACTGGATGCCGATGGGCTGCTCTCAGACGATCTGCGCATCATCGGCACAGCGCGAAGCGAGCTTGATGACGCAGGCTTTCGCAATATGGCGCGCGAGGCGTTGGAGGAGTTTTTGCCAGCCGACCGGCGCGGGAGCATGGCGGGGTTCCTCAATCGCTTGTCCTATCAAACGCTCGATGCAAGCACTCTTGATGGGTTCGACGCGCTCGCCGACAAGGTCGAAGACGCAGGGGGCAGAGGTGCTGACGGAGGTCTTGCAATCTTCCTTTCCACGGCGCCAAGCCTGTTTGGCCCAACAATCAAGGGGCTCGAAAAAGCGGGGCTAACCGGCGAAAGGGTGCGAATGTGCCTTGAAAAACCGCTTGGCTCAGATCTCGAAAGCTCGGCTGAGATTAACGATGCGGTGGCGTCCGCCTTCCCGGAAGATCGGATATTCCGTATCGACCATTACCTTGGCAAAGAGACAGTGCAGAACCTGCTCGCGCTGCGCTTTGCCAATATCCTTTTCGAGCCGATTTGGAACTCCAACGTTATCGAACACGTCCAGATCACTGTGGCAGAAACAGTGGGACTTGAAGGCCGGGTAGGCTTTTATGACGATGCAGGTGCGCTGCGCGATATGGTGCAGAACCATATGCTCCAGCTTCTCGCGCTGGTGGCGATGGAGCCACCGACGTCATTTGACGCAACCGCAGTGCGCGATGAAAAGGTGAAGGTGCTTCGCGCGCTTCGCGAAGCTTCGGCGGGGGAGACCGTAACGGGCCAATACCGCGCTGGCGCGAGCGGCGGTCAGGCTGTGCCCGGATATGACGAAGAGCTTGGCGAGGCATCGGACACAGAAACTTTCGTCGCGATCAAGGCGCATGTCGACAATTGGCGCTGGAAGGGCGTGCCCTTTTACCTTCGCACCGGAAAACGCATGCCAGAGCGGGTTACCGAAATCCTCGTCCAGTTCCGCTGCGTGCCGCACTCGATCTTCGAAGGGACCGGCGCAGGGCTCCAGCCCAATCGCCTTCTGATCGGTATTCAACCCGAAGAGGACATAACCCTGTCCTTGATGGCCAAGGTGCCCGGGCTTGATGAAGACGGCGTGCGCCTTCGCGAAGTGCCGCTTGCGATCACCATGCCCGACGCCTTTGCCGAAGCGCAGCGGCGCATCGCCTATGAGCGGCTGCTCCTCGACCTTATCAAGGGCGATCAAACCCTGTTCGTGCGCCGCGACGAGGTGGAGGCGCAATGGCACTGGATCGACCATATCCGCGCCGAGTGGGAAAAACAGGGCAAGACACCCCAAACCTATATGGCGGGCTCCTGGGGCCCGTCTGGCGCAATTGCTCTAACAGAACGCGACGGAGTATCATGGCATGAGTAATCTCAACCCCGTGATCGAGCGGGTGACCAAGCGCATTATCGAACGCTCGCAAAGTTCACGCGATACCTTTCTTGAACTGATGAAACGCGAGGCGGACCGGCTGCCCGAGCGTTCGCAGGTTTCGTGTTCGGTGCTGGCCCACGCCTTTGCCGGCGCGCAGGAGGATCAGGAGGCGCTCAAGAACAATCGCGGGCCCAATATCGGCATCGTTACCGCTTACAACGACATGCTGTCCGCGCACCAACCCTATGGCCGCTATCCTGAGCGGATGAAGATCTACGCCCGCGAAAAGGGCGCCACCGCGCAGGTCGCAGGCGGCACTCCTGCCATGTGCGACGGCGTCACACAGGGTGAGGACGGGATGGAACTCTCGCTCTTTTCCCGCGACAATATCGCCATGGCAACCGGCGTTGCGCTCTCCCACCAGATGTATGACGGCGTTGCCTGCCTTGGCATTTGCGACAAGATCGTGCCAGGCTTGCTGATGGGCGCGCTGCGGTTCGGCCACTTGCCCGCCGTGTTCGTTCCCTCCGGCCCCATGCCGAGCGGCATTTCCAATAAGCAAAAGCAGGAAACGCGCCAGAAATATGCGAGCGGAGAAGTGGGCCGCGATGCGCTTCTCGAAAGCGAGCTTGCCTCCTACCACTCGCCGGGCACTTGCACCTTCTATGGCACCGCCAACTCCAATCAGATGATGATGGAGATGATGGGCCTGCACGTGCCGGGCGCGGCGTTTGTCCAGCCGGGAACAAAGCTTCGCCAGGCCCTCGACCGCGCAGCCGTGCACCGCTTGGCCGAGCTTTCCGGCACCGCCGAGCGCACTCTGGCGCAGGTTGTCGATGAGAAAGCCATCGTCAACGCGGTGATCGGCCTTCTGGCAACCGGCGGCTCGACCAATCACGCGATCCACATCCCCGCTATGGCGCGCGCAGCGGGAATCATCATCGACTGGAGCGATATGGCCGAATTGTCGAGCGTGGTGCCGCTTCTGGCGCGCGTCTATCCCAATGGCTCGGGCGATGTGAACCAGTTCCACCAGGCGGGCGGCATGGGTTATGTCATCAGCGAACTGCTCGATGCCGGCCTCGCGCATGGCGACATCCTTACCGTATGGGAGGACGGCCTTGACGCTTACCGCGCAGAACCCGTTTGGGAGGATGAAGCGCTGCAATGGATGCGCGTTGAGGAGAGCCAGGACGACACCATGCTGCGCCCTGCCGATGCACCTTTCCAGCAGGATGGCGGGATGCGGCTGCTGACCGGAAACCTTGGCCGTGCATGTTTCAAATCCTCGGCTGTTGCCAAAGATCGCTGGACCATCACTGCGCCTGCCCGCGTGTTCCAGACACAGGAAGCGGTGAAAGAAGCCTTCCAGAAGGGCGAGCTCAACCGCGATGTCGTGGTGGTCGTGCGCTTTCAGGGGCCGCGCGCCAACGGGATGCCGGAACTTCATGGCCTCACACCGTCTCTGGGCGTGCTTCACGATCAGGGCTACCGCATCGCGCTTGTCACCGATGGCCGTATGTCGGGCGCTTCTGGCAAAGTGCCGTCTGCGATCCATTGCTCCCCCGAAGCAATGGACGGCGGGCCATTAAGCCTGCTTGAGGACGGCGACGTTGTGACCGTATGCGCCGAAACGGGAACGCTCCACACCGATGCCGACCTATCCGCTCGCACCCCTGCCCCCAACCCGCCACAGGAATGGGGCGTTGGCCGCGAGCTTTTCCGCATGATGCAGGCCCAGGCTGATGATGCGGAAAAAGGGGCATCGGCGATGCTGGTGGCCGCCGGCCTATGAGCGGCCACACGCAAATCGTCACCGTCGATGTGGGGGGCACCCATGCACGCTTTGCGATTGCAAACATCGCCGGCGATGGTGAGATCACCCTTGGCGAGCCGGTCACGCTGCACACCTCGAACCATGCAAGTTTCCAGACCGCGTGGGAGGATTTCCGCTCTCAACAAGGCGGAAGTCTGCCCGATTGTCTTGCCATTGCAGCCGCAGGCAAAATCAACGCCGACATCATTCGCTTTACCAACAACCCGTGGATCATCCGCCCGCCTCTGATCGAGGAAAAGCTTGGCGTTTCAAAGAACTTGGTCATCAACGATTTCGAGGCGGTGGCCCATGCCGCAGCGATCGCGAGCGAAGACCAGTTCCTGCCTCTTGCAGGACCCGACACGCCTTTGCCTGTCAACGGAACGATCAGCGTGCTGGGCCCGGGCACAGGGCTTGGTGTTGCGCACTTCAAGCGGTTTTCACCTGCCCGATACTACGTCCAGGCGACCGAGGGCGGGCACGGCGATTTCGCGCCTCTGGACAGCATCGAGGATGCAATTCTAGTCCGCCTTCGTCAGCGGCACACCCGCGTCTCAAACGAGCGCGTGGTCGCTGGACCTGCGATTGTTGACATCTATCAAGCGCTCGCCGCGATGGAAGGCCGCGCGATTGTCGAGAAATCGGACGTCGAGATCTGGACCGCTGGCACAAGCGGTGAAGATAGTCTGGCCGCCGCTGCAGTTGATCGCTTCTGCCTTGCGCTGGGTTCGGTGGCGGGTGACATCGCCCTTGTCCAAGGCGCAAGCGGCGTGGTGATCGCAGGCGGGCTTGGCTATCGCATCCGCGAAACCCTGCTAAGCTCGGGCTTTGCAGACCGGTTCTGCGCAAAGGGACGCTTTGCCTCGCTGATGGCCTCGCTTCCGGTAAAGCTCATCACTCATCCACAGCCGGGCCTTCTGGGCGCGGCTGCCGCTTTTGCCCAAGCGCACCTGAACACGCACACCTGAACACTCTGCATCTGGAATCGCAATGAACCTACCGCTCAACACGATCAACGACCTCTCGCAGCGCCTCCAAGAGCTTCACGCCCGAACGCGTGAGACGCCATTGTTCAATCCTGTGTTTCAATTGGGGCTTGATCTGTCGCGCGGACTTGAAGGGGATGCGCTCGATCTCGACGCGCTCGAAGCGCTGGTCGAGGAGCTGGAATGCAAGAGTTTGAACGCGCGCACCGCGCGGCTGCGCAATCTGATCCGGCCCGATGCCCCGCAAACGGTGGCCAAAGGTGACACGACAGACGACTTTGAAGCCTATCAGCAACGTTGGGAGGCTCCGCGCCTTCACGCGGTTTTCACAGCGCACCCGACCTTCCTGCTAACGCCGGCTCAGACCAGCGCGGTCGCTCATGCGGCGAGCACCGGGGCCGAGATCCACGCTTCGCCAGATTTGAGCGGCGCAAAACGCCCGCAGGTCACGCTCGAATATGAACACGCCGAAGCCATGTCCGCGATTGCCCATGCACAAGAGGCGCGCAGCGCAATCGTGCGCGAGGTTTACGAACACGCCAAGGGGTGCTGGCCAAAGCAGTGGAAGGCGCTTCGCCCGATGCCGTTCCGCTTCGCCACATGGGTCGGCTATGACATGGACGGGCGAACCGATATTGCATGGTACACCTCGATCCGGTTCCGCCTCGCTGAAAAGGCGGAGCGTCTGGCCCGCTATGCCGATGAACTCTCCGCGATTGATGCAGGCCATGCGCTTGTCGCAAAGCTGAAGGCTGCGAGCGAACATGCGACAGCGAGCGCCAAGGATTTTGCCGGCGATCTGTCCGAGCCAGAGGCCCTGTCCGCTGCCGCCAACCGCCTGACAGCCGATGACCCGGCGAAGCTTACCAGTCTCGACGGCATTATTGCCGATCTCGAGGGAGAAGCCGAAGCCGAGAAGAAGGACGCACGCGCCGCCGATCTCCTGACGCTGGCCGCTGCGATGCGTGCCGATGGGCTTGGCATGGCGCACATCCATTTCCGCGTGAACGCCAAGCAATTGCACAATGCGATCCGCAACCACCTGCACGAAAGCCCCGAGCTTGACCTTGCAAGCAAGGGCGCGATGGCAACCTTGCGCCGGATGCTCGGCGAAGTTCAGGCAAAGCGCACCAACTTCGCCTCGCTCGCCATCGAAAGCTCGACCGCGACGCGGCAATTCCTCGCGATGGCGCAAATCCTTGAGCATGTGGATGCCGATACGCCCATCCGCATGCTGGTGGCCGAATGCGAACAGCCCTCGACCGTTCTTGCCGCGCTCTATCTCGCCAAGCTGTTCGGGATTGAAGGCAAGGTCGATGTCTCGCCCCTGTTTGAAACCGAAGAGGCGCTTGAACACGGCGGGCGCTTTCTCGAGGCGCTTTGCAAGGAGGAAACCTATCAGGAATACGCGCGCGGACGGGGCCGCGTGTGCATTCAGACCGGCTTTTCCGATGCGGGCCGTTTCGTCGGACAAATCCCCGCAAGCCTTGCAATCGAGCGGCTTCAAGGGCGCCTTGCGCAAGCGATGGAGCGGCACAAGCTTACCGATGTTGCTGCGCTCATCTTCAACACCCACGGCGAAAGCATGGGTCGCGGTGCGCACCCGTCATCCTTCGAAGATCGCCTGACATGGCCGTTAAGTCCGTGGGCGCGCAGCCGTTTTCACCGGCACGCGATTGCACTTGAACCCGAAGTCTCGTTTCAGGGGGGCGATGGATATCTGCCTTTTGCCAACGCCACACTGGCGCGCGCGACGCTCACCCGCATCATCAATGACAGTCCCGTGCCCGACAAGGTGTGCGACGATCCCTTCTACAGCCGCACCGATCTGAGCCTCGACTTCTACCGCGCAATCCGCGCGCATCAACGTGGTCATCTGCGCAGCCAGACCTATAGCCGTGCCGTCACTGCTTTCGGCCTTGGCTTGCTCAATTCCACCGGTAGCCGGGTGTCACGCCGCCAAAGCGACCTCAGCGCCGACCGCGATATGAACCTGCGCCAGATCCGCGCAATTCCGCACAATTCGATCCTGCAACAGCTGGGTTTTCCGGTGAACGTGATCGCCGGGATCGGAAGCGCGGCCGACGGCAATTATGAAGAGATTGCTGCGCTGTTGGAAACAAGCGAGCGCGGCCAGCAAATGATGCGCCTCGCGCAGACATCCAACGCGCTCGGCAGTATCAAGACGGTCGCGGCCTATGGCGAGCTGTTCAACTCGGCCTATTGGGCAAGCCGCCCCTATCGCGGGACAGAGCCGCATTTGTCCTCTGCCTGCGAGGTGCTGGCCGAATATCTCACCAAGGATGATCGCACCGGGGTTTTCCGTCGCCTCGCATCGCGTCTGCGGGTGGATACGCTTAAATTCCACCGCCTGCTCGGCCAATTGCCGCGCGAGGAACGCCTCGGCCTTGATCAGGACACACGGCGCATGATCGGCTCCGCGCAGGCGCTTCGCCTTGCGCTGATGCAGCATATCTTCCTGCGCGCTGTGTCAGTGCCGGTTTTCAGTCGCGCCAATGATGTGAGCCGCGAGGACGTGCTTGAAATGGTTTTCTCGCTTCGCATCGACGATGCGCTTGCGCAGATGCGACGGGCCTTCCCTGTGCATTTCCCCTCACCATCCGATTTCGCGATGGATGCGCCTGCAGATTATCCCGATGCCGATACCGAAGGCTATGGCGCGATTGCGCGCGATTACATCGACCCAATCGAACGCGCCTATGGCCTCATGCTGCGCCTGTCAGTCGCCATCGCCAACCATTTCGGTGCGCACGGGTAAAAGCGTTCGCGAACACTATTTTACGAGCGTTCGCACCCGTCAATGCGTTAACCTTTGCCCCAACCAACCGTCCCCGCAAGGGACGCTGGCGCTCAAGTCACTGGCGGTTCAGGCCCGAAAGGGGTAAATTGCCCGCATTATCTAGGGACGAAACAGAATGGCTATTGGAAAAATTCGCACCGTTGGCGTGATCGGTTTTGCCGCTCTATTGAGCGGGGCAAGCCTGGTTGTGGGGCAAACATCGGAGGAGATGGCCGGCGATGCAGCGATGATGATCGCTGGTGATGCCGAAGACGCGATCCGCGCAATTGATCCGACCACTGGCGGCGATTCGCTCGTGTTCGACCCCTCGCTGCCCGAACCCTACACCGCGCCTGAAACCGAACTTCCCGCGCTTCCCGCGCTTCCCGGCGATACAATCGGCTCCCCCGATCGCGGGGCGGCATCGCGACAGATTGCGCGCCCAACCGCGAATGAGGTGGCTGATCTGCCCGAACTGCCGTCCGCGCCTGCCGAAATCACGGCTCGCGCAATGGATCTTGCAACACCGGCATCATCCACACCTGCAATCGCTGCGCCAGAGCCGGTGGTTGCGCCGCCCGCGCCCGCACTGGCAGTTGCACAGGCTCCCGAAGATCCTTTCGTGGTCAATTCGATCCTGCCGATTGAGGGGACAATCCGTTACGGCGAATGGTTCTGGGACGAAAGCCGCGCGCCCAAAAAGGGCAAGCTTGTGATCACCGTCGATCTCGACGCGCGCGTGATCAGCGTGTTCCGCGATGGCCACGAAATCGGCACCGCGGTTGCCCTGCTTGGCACGAAAAGCCACCCGACACCCGTCGGCATGTTCCCGATCCTGACCAAGGAGAAGGACAACGTGTCGGAGAAGTATGACAACGCGCCGATGCCCTGGACGCTGCGCATGACGTGGGACGGGATTGCGATCCACGGCTCACCGGTGATGAACGGCTATGCCTCGCACGGCTGTGTCGGTGTGCCCGACCCGTTCGCGGAAAAGCTTTTTGCCATCGCCAAGCGGGGGGACAAGGTGATCGTCACGCGCGGCAAGATGGTTGGCGTGGGCGACAAGCTTATCAATAGTTGAGTTTAGTGCGTTCTTCGTGGTGGTTCGGGGGAGAACCGCCACACGCGCATATTCACGCCGACTTTCGCGACTTTCTCGACGCTGGCACGCGCCAGCACGCCGCCAAGCGACGCATTCTCACCGCGCCATAAACGGTCGGCGGCGACGCCTGCCTCGCTGCGGGTGACGCGCCCGCCAAGTTCGCTCACGATGCGGCATACCGTCTCCACCTGAATGGCGCGCGGGACGTTGCAGTAATAGCGGTACTGCGGCGCGCCCCCTAAACCACCATCGTCGGTATCGGCGCGCGACACCATCTCTTCCCAATCCAGTTGCGCATACCATTCAAGCGCGCGCCAGGATTCGGACAAATGCTGCGCGCTTGCGGCGAGAGCCTGTGCATCGAGCCAGTCATGCTCGGCCAGGTGCCGGCGCACCCGCACCCGGTCAAAATTCACATCTTCGTTCGACGGATCGCGCGCTGGGGTAATGCCGCTGGAGGCAACCACGCTTTCCAGCTCCGCCTTGCGAAAGCTCAAAAGCGGGCGGATCAGCGGCACATCTTCAAAAGCGGGCACATGGCTATAGGCACGCACCCCGGCAAGGCCAGCCAGTCCGCTCCCCCGCGCCAACCGCATCATCAAGGTTTCTGCGGCATCGTCCATCTGGTGCGCCGTCGCAACCGCGCCCAAGTCTAGCTCCATCGCCCACTCGCCAAGCGCGCGATAACGCGCCTCACGCGCTTTGGCCTGAAGGTTGCCCGCCCCCACACGCACCTTGACGGGCATGAACGGCACATCAAGGTGCGCGCACACAGCTTCGACCAATGCGACCTCCTGCGCGGCCTCTTTGCGAAGGGAGTGATCGACACTCATCACGGCGATCTCGCCGGGCATGACGGCGGCGGCAAGCAGGAGCATCGCAAGGCTGTCCGGCCCGCCCGAAACCGCAAGACCCAAGGGCCCGGTGCGGTCCTCTGCTGGCCACAGTCCATCCACCGCAGCCGCGAAACGTTGCGCTAGCTCGCGATCAACCGCATCCAGATCAACCGGCCTATCAATCAGCGCCCCCTATAAGCCATTGTGCCGCGATTAGTCGTCGCACGAGACTTTTTGCAGATTGGCCTGGTATTGGTCAGCAAGGCGCCCCGTTGCAACCGCAGGGTAAGTCTCCCCAAACTCAGCCAAGGCGATACAAGCGCGGCGGGTGTCATCCATCGCGATCATGCTTTGCGCAAGGTAGAGCAGGCTATCCGGCGCGCGGCGCGCGGTGCGGTCGGCCTGATAATTGCGCAGGAACCAGCGCGCGGCCTCTTCGGGCTGACCATCGTCCAGAAACGCGCGGCCCAGCAGATTGCGGCCATAGGTAATGCGCGGGTGGCTGGGATATTGTTCGACAAACGCGGCTAGCTGCTGGCGTGCTTCGGGAAAGTATCCCGCGTCCCAAAGGCGGAAGCCATAGGAATATTCATCATCACCCGCATCATCGGTTTGCGGTTTGGTGATCGCTTGGACGCCCGCCACCCGTTCGGCACTTGGCCCGTTTGCAGCAGGCGGCTCGGGGGCAGCTGCGCTGGTGTTGCCGCCCGCCTGCCCGCCGCTCATCGCGTCGATATTGCTCTGCGTCGCCTCGCCCGATGGGCCCTCGCTCGTGGGAAGTGCGCGCGAAGCGGGTCCCGAAGCTTCGAGCGCGTCGAGGCGGGTGCGAACCGTAGTCAGCGCAAAGCGGTTCTCTTCGGACAGGGCGGTCAGGCGCTGCAGCTGAAGTTCCATTGCATCAAGCCGCGCAAGAATATCGGTTACCGCACTGGTTGAGGGCTGGCTCACATTCGGCTGAGGGCTCGTTCCGTCACGTTGGGTGATCAACGGCTCGAAGAAACGACCATCACCGCCAGGGAAAACCGCGCGTTGCAGGGCGCGGATTTCTGCCTCTGCACGGCGCAGGCGCGCCTCGGCGTCGTCTTGCGCCACAGCAGGCACCGGGGTCGTCGCCACCACAGCGGCAGCGACCAGGCCACCCAGAACAGGGGTGACTTTACGAAACGGCAGGAATGGAAGGGTCAGATGCATAGCGTTCATGTCGCTCCCTAAATTGTCTTTTCTTGGTTCTTCAATTGTGTCGCAAGTGGCACACGAAGAATGAATGCGGGCCGAATCCTGCCCAAGCCGCGCCTCCAAGTCGAGCCCGGCTCATCACTAATCGGGGGAATGTGCATCCCCCTCGTCAAACTGCGCAGGTTTTGGGCCACGCCCTAGTCGGACGAAGCGTCCTGTTCCTCTCCGCGAGCAAGCAAGGCTGCAGCGGAGACGGGCGTGTCGCCAACAGGGACCATCTCGGTCGCAATCGGTGGCACGGCAACGCCTCCGATGGTGATGTCGAAGAGATTGGGGCGTCCGGTGTTGATACGCGGGTCTTGCGCATCAAGCGGCACTTCATACGTGTCGCCATCTTCCATCACACCTTCGTAAAGGCGCTCGCCACCTTCCTCGTAGAAGCGCACCCATGCTCCTTCTCCGGTTGCGGTAAACACCACCTGCCCCTCTGCGGTTGCAACCGCAGGAGCAGCTGCCACCTCGCCAGACGCCGCGCCGTCGCCCGGTGCATTGGCGGCTTGGGCAGGCACGGCCTCGACCGCATCATCACCATCAGCGATCAGCGAAGGCAACTCGGCGCCCGCCCCGAAATAGCGGCTGGCAAATGCGATAATGCCTGCAATCAGCAAAAACGCTGCGAAGGCGCCGAACCATGCAAGAGCGCGCGAAGGCACTTTGGCTGCGTCGCCAGGCTCCATCCCGCCAGGGGTCGCGCGTTGATAGATACCGCCCTCGGCAAGGTCCTTGCGCACCGCATCGGCGATAGATTTTTCATCAAGGCCAAGGACGCGCGCATATGTGCGGGCAAAGCCAATCGCGTAAGTGCGCGAGGGGAGAGCATCAAAGGCGCCCTGTTCGATCGATTCCAGATGGCGCACCGGGATGCGCGTTTCCGCGGCAATCTGCTCAAGGTTCATGCGCCGCATTTCGCGCGCAGAACGCAAACGGTCGCCTGCGCCAGACGATTGGCCGGTGGCCTCATCGGTGCCTTGCCCGGCAACGTCTCGAGGACCTTCTCCGGCATCGGGCGTATCGTTCAGATCGTCCACATATGTCTCTTCAAGGTCCACCTCATGCAGGCGTGTTTGTTCGTTTGTCATCGACCCGTTCTTTTCTGCACCGCGACGGTTGCTTTTTATTAACGCATACAGCTTTGCGATCATTCGCGAGTCAAGTGAGCAAGTGCAAAAAACCTATCCGAATAGGCCAACCGCCCTCGTTTAACGGTCAAGAGAGCCGAACTCCGAGCGCGGAACCAAAAGATAGCCAGCGCGAGCCTGCCCGGTCAGTCGATTTCGATATCGCGCGCCGTGGCCCATTGGGTAAGCTCTTCACGCAAATCCGTCTGTGGCTTGGCAAGCCAACCGCTCATGGCCTCAGTGATCTCTTCAAGGTTCACCTTGCGCACCAATTCCTTGATCGGGCCGACCGCAGCCGGCGTGATCGACAGGCGGCGATAGCCGATACCCATGAGCGCCAGTGCTTCCAGCCGGCGCCCGCCCATTTCGCCGCACACGGCAAGCGACACTCCGCTGCCCTCAACTTGCGCAGCAACCCGTTTAAGAAAGCGCATGATCGGAATGGAAAGCCAGTCATACCGCTGCGCCAGCGCCGGGTTGCCCCGGTCTGCTGCGAAAAGGAATTGCGTGAGATCGTTGGTTCCGATGGAAAGGAATGACAGGCGCGGGAGCAGAAGGTCGAGCACTTCGGCAAGCGCAGGCACTTCAAGCATGGCGCCGAAATGGATTTCCTTGGGGACCATCTTCTTCTTCGAGCGCAGGAAAGCGAGCTGTTCGTCGAACACCTGCTTTGCAGCGTCGAATTCCCACACCTCGGATACCATCGGGAACATGACATAAAGCGAACGCCCCGCCGCCGCGTCAAGCAAGGCGCGGGCCTGTGCTTTCATCAAGCCGTCGCGTTCCAGTGCCAGACGTAGCGCACGCCAACCCATCGCCGGGTTTTCATCCTGGCTGGCAATCTCGGAGGCGAGATAAGGCACCGCCTTGTCACCGCCGATATCGACCGTGCGGAAAATGACAGGTTTGTCTCCCGCTGCATCAATGACATCGCGATACAGCTTCTGCTGTCTCTCGCGCTGGGGCAAAGTGGCTGAGACAAGGAACTGGAACTCGGTACGAAAAAGGCCCACCCCGTCCGCGCCGGTCAATGACAGTGCGCCAATATCGTCGCGAAGCCCGGCATTCATCATAACCGAAATGCGCGCGCCGCATTTGGTGAAAGGTTCAACATCGCGCAGTTTCGCATAGGCGGCCTGACGCTCCTTCGACTTGGCAAAGCGCGCCGCGAATGCGTCGGCCACGGGCTGTGCGGGACGCACGGTTGCGATCCCGGCGGTGGCATCAAGCAGGATTTCATCGCCGTCGCGCACCATCCCGCGAAGACCGCCATTGCCATTGTTCGCCCGGCCAAGCACCGGCACGCCCATGGCGCGCGCGACTATCACGACGTGAGCGGTAAGTGACCCCTCTTCAAGGATGACACCTTTCAACCGCCGGCGATCATATTCGAGAAGTTCGGCAGGCCCCAGATTGCGCGCAATCAGAATGGTGTCCTTGCGAAGTCCCTGCTGCGCAGCGGTG
Organism: Qipengyuania sp. S6317L1; assembly: GCF_023015615.1. Taxonomy (GTDB): domain Bacteria; phylum Pseudomonadota; class Alphaproteobacteria; order Sphingomonadales; family Sphingomonadaceae; genus Erythrobacter. Next base: position 340,104 of record NZ_JALKAJ010000004.1, read on the forward strand.
CCCAATTGTCCGGACACGATACGCAGCAGCCGGTTCGACAGATCTTCAAGATCGTGCATCCGGTCGGCGAGCAGCGGATCGTCAATTTCGCGCATGCGCATGCGGGTGTGCTGCTGCACGCGCTCAATCGCGGCTTCGGCGGTCAGACCTGAATCGATCGCTTCATTGATGCGCCGCGACCAACCCTCGTCATATGCGAACATCTTGTAGGTCGCGAGGACCTCTTCATGCTCGCCGCCGACACCGAATTCGGCGCTGTTTGCAAGCCCGTCAATCTGCTCGCGCATCTTGTCAAAAGCGTTGTAAACGCGGTGACGCTCTGCCTCGGTGTCTTCGGCCACAACCTGCGTGATTTCAACACGCGGCTGGTGATAGGCGGCAACGCCGTTGGCAAGACCCTTTACCAGAGTCAGGCCGGGAATCGTTTGCGGACCGGATTGTTCGGGGGTGAGGCCAAGTGCCTCTTCCTCATCGACCAATTCGGCATTGGCGATGAGTTCGGACAAGACCATTGCCGTGGTTTGAAGCGCCTCTATTTCAACGGCTTCATATCGGCGCGGGTCGACATGCTGGACACACAAAACACCCACCGCCCGCTCACGGTAAACGATGGGAACACCCGCAAAGGAGTGGAATTTGTCCTCGCCCGTTTCCGGCCGGTAAAGAAAGTCGGGATGCGCCTTGGCTTCGGCAAGGTTCAGTGTTTCCACCCGGTCCGCGATCGTTCCGGTCAACCCCTCGCCAACCGCCATACGGGTGACGTGCACCGCGCTTTTGTTAAGACCGCGCGTTGCAAATAGCTCAAGCATTCCTTCGCGCAGGAGATAGATCGAGCAGACCTCGGAAGAAAGGCTTTCCCCGATCACATCGACCACTTGGTCGAGCTTACCCTGCGCGTGCATGCGCGAGGCCATCACATCGTGAAGGCTGGTCAGGATCTGGCGGGCTGCATCAACGGCGGTCATCGTAAAAAGACCTTAGCGATCAATGGTGCAAACGCAAAGGCGCGACCGTGTGTCGATGCGACAAATGCCATGGAATTTGAGCCGGACACAATGCCGCGCCATGCGCCGCCATTTTCAAAAGGGCTGTAATGGATGCTCGGGCCGCTGGCCCGCTGCACGCGCTCTAGCTGCGTCGTATCTCTTCTTTGAGCTTTAGCTTTTGCCGCTTGAGAGCCTGTACTGCTGCCGCATCGGGGGCTGGCCTCGCCATTTCGTCGCGCAAGCGGGCCTCAAGACCTGCATGTTTGGTTTGGAGAGCACTTAGGTGTGAAGTTTGTGCGCCAGAAGAGTGGGCAGTTGCCATATTCTCGGTCTCCTATGTGTTGTCGGGGGTCCGCCCCCGGATGGCGACTCGGCAAAGGGGGCCGGGCCGCAGATCAGATACAATCATACCTTGCCCCAACATGCAAAGCCGGGCCGCGATCAGATTGCTTCGAAAGGTTCTGCGTTTCGGACCATCCGATCAACCGCGGTTCACCCCTTAGGCGCGGGTTTACTTCACCACGGCGCTTGCGGTGGCCATTGCAAACCGGCATTAACGCCTTGCGCGCCGAACCACGGGTTTTGGTGCGGGCCAGAACCAATCCTTTGCGGCGTGGACCAAGATGAACGAGCAAGAGCTGCAAAAACGACTGGAACTTCTCAAGACCGAGCACCGCGATCTCGATGTAGCGATTTCAGCCTTGACCGAAAATGGAGTCAGCGACCAACTTCAGGTCGCGCGCCTCAAGAAACGCAAGCTCAAACTCAAAGATCAGATCGCCGTCATTGAAGACGCGCTGCTGCCCGATATTATTGCCTGATCGGATTTGGTGCGCAATCTGGATCAAATAAGCAGCCCCATACGGCTCGATTACGCAGTTTTACCTAGGTATCGCCCTTAGGCCGGTAAGCATCGCAACCTTATCGTCCCCCTCAGAGACAGGTCGCAAATCTAAACAGGATAGTAACCATACGCTACTGGAATACCGGGGCGCAGCCGAGTAGCTCTGGGGACATATGGCAAAATCAACAAATCTTTCGCGCCCTATTATCGAGGCGCTTTACACTGAAGCTCTGGTTTTGGCCGATGACGTGCGCGCGGTGTTTGCACGCGGTGCGCACGAACCTGAAATCGGCGCGGATACGATGGTGCGTCTTGCGCTTTCGACCGAAGGTTTGAAGACGACCACGCGCATGATGCACATTCTTGCTTGGCTGCTTAACCAACGCGCCTTTTTCTCCGGCGAGCTCAACGAAGATCAAGTGCGCAAGCACGGCACCCTTCCCCCCGACCGCCCTTCCGATCCCAAGGCGCTTGCATCGCTTGAGCCTGCCACGCGCGAACTGATCGCCGAGAGCGAGCGGTTGCACGAACGCATTTCGCGCCTCGATGAAGCATGGCGCAGCGGCTTTGAAATGGAGTCGCCAGCGCGCGCGTTCCATTCACGGCTTGAACGGCGCTTCAACGCCCATGGCCTCTAGGGCTTGAGAAGAAATCAGGGCCTTGGCTCGCCCACACTAAATGAAACGGCGCGCTGCCACATGGCCAGCCTGCCTTCACGAACGCTGGCATCCATTTGCGGCTCAAATGTCGTCAATTCGCCGCGCATCGCTTCGGCGGCGCCCTCCAAATCGCCGTAAAGCCCCACCCCGCTCGCCGCCAGCATCGCGGCGCCGAGTGCGGTGGTTTCAACAAATTCGGGGCGCTCCACGGGCATGTCCAGAATGTTCGCCAGATCCTGCGCCATCCAGTTGTTTGCTGCCATTCCGCCATCAATCCGCAAGGTTTCCCAACGTCTCCCATCTGCGGCAAAGGCGGTGCCCAGGTCGTGCGTCTGATGCGCCATCGTTTCAAGCGCGGCGCGCGCAATGTGCGCCTTGCCGCTTGAGAAGCTGAGCCCCGAGATCACGCCGCGCGCCTGCGGCTGCCAATGGGGCGCACCCAGCCCGGAGAGGGCAGGGACGATCGTTACACCGCCACTGTCGGGAATAGAGCGGGCAAGGCCCTCGGTCTCGCTCGCTTCGTCGACGATGCCAAGGCTATCGCGCAGCCATTGCACAAGGCTTCCCGCAACGAACACCGACCCTTCGATGGCATAGGTGCGCTTGCCCGCAATCTGCGAGAGCACCGTGCCAAGCAGGCGGTGGCCCGAGCGCGGGATCTTGGTGCCCTGATTGGTGAGCACAAAAGCGCCTGTGCCAAAGGTAGCCTTGGTCTCGCCCGGCGAGAGGCAGGCTTGCCCGATGGTGGCCGATTGTTGATCCCCGGCAAGCCCGGTGATGGGAATGGCGCGGCCAAACAAGGAGGCATCGCTCAATGCAAGGCCACCCGACATATCGACCACATGAGGCAGCGCCGAGATCGGAACACCGAAAAGATCGCAAAGCTCGTCGCTAAAGCTTGTATCGGACAAACCCATCAGGAGCGTGCGGCTCGCATTGCTTGCGTCCGAAATATGCGAAGCGCCGCCCGAAAGTTTGAATGTCAGCCAGCTTTCAACCGTGCCAAAGGCGAGCGTGCCAGCAACTGCGGCGTCGCGAACTTGTGGGACATTGTCGAGCATCCAGCGCATTTTGGTGCCGGAAAAATAGGGGTCGAGCAAAAGCCCGGTGCGTGCCTGCACTTCGGGCTCATAGCCTTGTCGACGCATATCCTCGCAAAAATCGGCCGTGCGACGATCCTGCCATACGATTGCCCGGGTAATCGGGTCGCCGGTATTCTTGTCCCACGCGACCACGGTTTCGCGCTGGTTGGTGATGCCTATGCCTGCGATCAGAGCGGCGCCGCCCGCTGCGGGGACCACCTCCCTTGCACAGGCAAGCGTCTTTTCCCAGATTTCCGCTGCATCATGCTCGACCCAGCCATCTTGCGGATAATATTGCGTCAGCTCTTTTTGAGCGCTCGCGGCAAGGCGCCCATCGCTTGTAAAGAGCATGGCTCTGGTCGAAGTGGTCCCCTCATCGAGGACCAGAATATAGTCGCTCATGCCCTCACCTCACAATAAGCGGAAAATCCGCGATGCCTTTGCACCCGGGCATCGCTACGAGGGAAAGCATAAACTCTCAATCGACTTCCACCAGTCCTTTCTGCATAGGTAGGGAATATGGCAAAAATACCTCCCAAGCCCTGGCCCACAGGCCTTGCCGATCAGGTCGAACCGCTGGTGACCCGCGTGCTTGCCCCCAATCCCTCGCCCTATACCTTTACCGGTACGCAAACCTATGTGGTGGGAGAGGCGAATGGCCCTGACTGCGCGGTGATTGATCCCGGCCCCTTTGAGGCGGCGCACATCGAGGCGATTATGGAAGCCGTCGGAACACGCAAAATCGCGGCGATCATGTGCACCCACACACACCGCGATCACTCTCCTGCGGCAAAACCGCTCGCGGCTGACACAGGCGCGCCCGTTGTCGGCTGCGCGCCGCTCGTGCTTCAAGTTCAGGGCCCGCGATCCGATGAGGCGTTTGACAGCACGTACGCGCCCGATCGCGTGCTCGAAGATGGCGAACAAATGCGCGGGACCGGGTGGACGCTGACCGCTGTGGCGACGCCGGGACATACCTCGAACCACCTGTGTTTCGCATTGGAAGAAAGCGGCGCTTTGTTCACGGGCGATCATGTCATGGGATGGTCCACCAGTGTCGTGATCCCGCCTGATGGTGATATGGGCGACTATATGACGAGCCTTGAAAAGCTGATGGCACGCGAGGACACGGTTTACCACTCAGCCCACGGCGCAGCGATCACGAAACCCAAACAACTGGTGCGCGGCATGATCGGCCACCGCCGCCAGCGCGAAAACCAGATCCTGCGGCTGATGGGCGAGCGCGCGCGACCTGTCTCAGAGTTCATTCCCGACATGTACAAGGGGTTGGACGAACGCCTCATTGGCGCTGCCGAGATGAGCGTCACCGCCCATCTGCTCGACCTTGAAAAGCGCGGGCTCGCATCGCAGGACGCAGGCGTGTGGAACACGAAGTGATCCGATGACACCAAGCGCCCATCCCGATGATCCGCATTATGTCGGGCGCGGCGGGTGGCTGCGCGCAAGCGTGCTTGGCGGGAATGACGGGATCATATCGGTCGCATCGCTCATCATCGGGGTCGCCGCTGCCACCCCTGACCCATCAGTGATCGCGATTTCAGGTGTCGCAGGATTGGTGGCAGGCGCATTGTCGATGGCGGCGGGCGAATACATTTCCGTCTCGGCACAGCGCGATTCCGAACAGGCCGATATCAAGCGTGAGAAACAGGCGCTCAAGACCATGCCCAAAGAGGAGCTTGCCGAACTCACCGCCATTTACAAAAAGCGTGGTCTCAGCGACGAAACCGCCGCTCTGGTCGCGCGCGAATTAATGCAGAACGACCCCCTCGAGGCGCATTTGCGCGATGAGCTGGGCCTGTCCGATGATCTGGCTGCAAAGCCGCTGCAGGCCGCCTTTGCATCGGGCATCACCTTCACTATCGCCGCGGCGTTGCCGGTTATCGCCTCTCTGATTGCTCCGCCCGGCTGGACGATTTACGCGATTGCGCTCGTCTCGGTGATCGCACTCGCCATACTCGGCGCCACGGGTGCGAAACTGGGCGGCGCGCCGGTTTTTCCAGCCGTGATCAGGGTCGTTGGGTGGGGTATTCTCGCGATGGCAGTAACCGCTGCGATCGGCTCACTGTTCGGAGTTGCGGTCTAGCCGGTCCCAACACCGCACCCGTTGTCAAAGGGCCTCGCGCAAGCTTGCCACCCGCTTGGCATTGGCGCCCCCATCGGAATGGCCGACGCGCGATGCCGAACGGATGTGCACCTGCCCCTCGCCCCGGCGGAATTCGACATCATCGACAAAGCCAAAGACATCGGATTTGAACTCCGCTGCGATATAGTCATCGCGCGTTTCAATGACTGTGCCCCCTTGCGCAGCGATTACCTCTGGCAGCTTGTCCCATGCCTCGGGCGCGAGAGGTTCGACCGCCTTCTCTGGCGCGGTGCCCTCCTCGCTGCTTACGCAATTGGGGCTGTCGGGGCATGGCGAAAGGCGACCATCGACAAGTCCGGGGGCCTCCCCGTTTTGCGACACCAGCCCCAGCACAAAGAACGCCGCAGCGCCCAGTACCGCAAGGCCCAAAAGGCCAATGATCAAAGCTTTCAATATATACAATTGCTGTCCTTCCTTTGAGAGCAATCAAGTGCCCGCCAATGCGCCTTTTGCAAAGTCTTCGGCAAGCTGAAATTTCCGGATCTTGCCAGAGCCCGTCAGCGGAAACTCTTTCATCCACACCCAGTGCGCCGGTGTCTTTTGCGGGGAGAGACGCTCGCGCACAAAGGTTTTGAGGTCATCGTCTGATGGCCGCTCCGTCCCTTCGGCCAGCCGCATGAAGCATGCGACAATCTCGCCCCATTTTTGATCCGGAACACCCGCCACCGCGACCTCTGCAATTGCCGGATGTTCAATCATCGCCGCCTCGATTTCGGCGGGGAAGAGGTTTTCGCCCCCGCGAATGATCATCTCTTTCACGCGGCCCGTTATCTTGACATAGCCGCGCGCAGAAATGCTGCCCAGATCGCCCGTATGAAGCCAGCCGTCCTTGTCGATCGTCTCGGCGGTTGCGGCAGGATTGTCGTTATAGCCCGCCATCATATTGAAGCCGCGCATACATATCTCGCCCTGCTCATCGATCGCGCAAACGCTGTTGTCGGAAGGCCTTCGGATCGAGACTTCCATATGGCTGCACGGCTGACCGATGGTTTCCAACAGTTCCGCGCCCGTATCGGTTGGCCACGCGCCAGTGATCGCAGGCGAAGTCTCCGTCTGGCCGTAAACGATAAGAATCGGCACACCGAAAACCTTTTGCGCCGCGCGGTTCAGTTCCGGAGGCACCATGGCCCCGCCTGAAAGCACCGTGCGCACGCACGATACGTCGGTGCCGGTCGCCTTGGCCGCTTCCATGATGGCAAACAGCATGGTGGCAACACCGCCCAGCACCTCGGGCTGTTCGCGCTCGATCGCCTTGGCGACTGCGACCGGATCGAACAATGACACCAGTAGCAACGTGCCGCCTCGCGAAAATGTACCCAACACGCAAACCGCGCTTCCCGCAGTATGGAACAGCGGGAACGGACACGTCACCTTGTCGCCGACACCAATACCCCAGCGCTCGAGAATGTCCTTGTTCGACTGGACGAGGCCATGCTGGTGAAGCAGCACACCTTTGGGAAAGCCGGTGGTGCCCGACGTGTACTGGATCATGACGATATCGTGCGGCCCGGTTTCGCGTAGCTCCCCGTCCTTCTCGCCTGCGAACAATTCGCCGTGGTCGGTCATGTCGATGACGAAGTCTGAGGCAGCTAAGCCGGCGGCGGCTTCATCGACGATTGGACGCAATGCACTCCCTCGCACATTGGGCTGATAATATACCGCGCCCGATCCCGATTGATCGAGCACATAACGCACTTCGCGCGCGATAAAGCTGGGGTTGACGGTCACCACCACCAGGCCCGCCATCGCCGCGCCCATTTGCAGGAGCACCCACTCAGGGCAATTGCCGCCCATCACCGCAATGCGCGTGGCCTTAGGGTGACGCGAAGCGAGCGCGCGCCCCGCCCGTTCGGCGTCCGCCAGAAGCTCGGCATAGGTCCAGTCGCGCCCGGCCGAGCCGTCTTCCAAAAGCTCGCGCATGGCAAGCGCGTCGGGTCGTGCCTCGGCCTGTTCGCGAAGCACGCCCTCAATCGTGCGCTTCTTATACTCGGTATCGGCCTGCGCCGGGCAAAAGGCCTCTTTGAGATCAAGCTCATACATCGCGCATCTCCCCTCCAGTGCGGCGGCAAGGCTAGCACAGTTTGCGCGCGAGTCATTCGCAAACTGAGGCCTCGCAAAGCGAAGCAATGATGCCTATATGACGCGCAACAAAGTAAGCAGGGATCAATCTATGAGCTTCGAGAGCAAAGTGCCGAGCGGGGACGAACTTCACGCAGAAATCAAGCGCCTCAAGGAAGAGCGCAACGCGGTGATCCTCGCGCACTATTACCAGACACCCGACATTCAGGATATCGCCGATTTCGTGGGCGACAGCCTCGAATTGTCGCGCAAGGCGGCGGAAACGGATGCGGATGTTATCCTGTTTTGCGGGGTGAAATTCATGGCCGAAACCGCCAAGATCCTTTCCCCTGACAAGACCGTAATCCTGCCCGATATGGACGCAGGCTGCTCCTTGGAAGACAGCTGCCCGCCGGAGAAGTTCAAGGCGTTCCGCGAGGCGAACCCCGATCACATCGCGCTCACCTACATCAATTGCTCTACGGAAGTGAAAGCGCTCTCGGACATCATCGTCACCTCTTCCAGCGCCGAGACGATCCTGTCGCAGATCCCCGAAGATCAACCGATCATCTTTGGCCCGGACCGGCACCTTGGTGGCTGGCTCTCACGCAATTTCAATCGCGAAATGCTGCTGTGGCCGGGCGTGTGTGTAGTGCATGAGGCGTTTTCCGAAACCGAGCTTCTGAAACTCAAGGCACAGCACCCCGGCGCGCCAGTGGCTGCGCACCCCGAGTGTCCGCCTGCGATCATCGATCACGCCGACCACGTCGGTTCGACCAGTTCGATCCTGAAATTTGCAAAAAGCTTCGAAGGTGACACGCTGATCGTCGCGACCGAGCCGCACATCATGCACCAGATGGAAAAGGCTCTGCCTGAAAAAACCTTCATCGGCGCGCCCGGTGCAGACGGCAACTGCAACTGCAACATCTGCCCCTACATGGCGCTGAACACCATGGAGAAGATGTACACTGCCCTGCGCGATCTCGAACCCCGCATCGAGATGGACGAGGAACTGCGCGTTCAAGCCAAGAAGAGCCTCGACAAGATGCTCGAAATGGCCAGCGGAACCGTGGGCCAAGGCGATCTGGGGTTTGTAAAGTTTGGGGGAAGCTAAGGCGTGCTGGCACTGCCAGCAGCCAAGTTTTTGCGTGACCGCGCAACCAAAATGGCCCGCCGTTAGTTTGTAGGTGCATGACCGCTGAAATCCGCTTCTTCTGGGCGCGCCTGAACGCCAACTATTGGTTCTACCCTGCGACCTTTGCGCTGTTCGCGGCGGTCCTCGCCTTCACCACCGTCTATCTCGACCGCAACGGCTTTGCCGATTTTCTCTCCAATTACGATTGGTTGGTGCCGGTACGCCCAAAGGGCGCAGCCGATATTCTCTCGGTAATGGCCGCAACCATGATCGGCGTTGCCTCGACAGTGTTCTCGATCACGCTGGTTGCGGTCACCTATGCCAGCGGCACCTATGGCCCGCGCCTGCTGACCAATTTCCTCGAGGACAAAGGCAATCAGATCAGCCTTGCGATGTTCATCGGGACATTCGTCTACACCCTGATTGTGCTTCGCTCGGTGCGCGCCGAAGACGAGGTCGCCGCCTCAACCACTGATGCAACAGCGACTGCCCTGCCCGGTTTTGCCCCGCAGCTGTCGCTCTTGGTCGCTTATCTTCTGGTGGCGCTGTGCGTCGGCGTGCTGGTCTTTTTCCTGCACCACGTGCCATCGTCCATCCGCATTTCCATGGTTCTCGAACGGGTTGGGAATCAGCTGCTTTCAGCGCTTCGCAAGACCTACCCGATCGAGGACGAATTTCGCGACGCGCGCCCTTCCGAAGGCGGTGAGACGATCACTTCGTCACGAGCAGGCTACGTCCAGATGATCGATTTCAAAGACCTTGAGGAATGTGCAGATAAACATGATTGCACCCTTTCGCTCAGGGTTCGCACTGGCGATTTCGTCCACCGCGACCTGCCATTGGTGGATGTAAACGGGGCGAGCGCCGAGGAATTGGAAGACGCCGTCAAAGAACATTTCACCATCGGCCCGGTGCGCACGCGCGAACAGGACCCGCAATATCTGATCGATCAATTGGTTGAAATCGGTCTTCGCGCGCTTTCTCCGGGGATCAACGACCCGTTTACCGCGATCACCGCGCTCCATTGGCTGGGCGCGGCGACGTCGGAGATTGCCCGCCGTGACCTTCGCAAGGATGTGTGCGGACGCGATGCCGACGATTGCCCGGTCATCCCGCTGCCCGACACGTATGAGCATTACCTCCAGCGCGGGCTTGGCTCGATGCGCAGTGCCGTATCGACAAGCGCAAATGCGACGATGGTCATGCTCGATGTGATCGTGAAAGCGGCTGAACCTGTAGACGACGACACAAGAAAAGCGGGCTTGAGACGCCAGGCCGATATGTTGATCGAACAGGCGCGCGAGGAGCTCAAGGGCGCTGATCTCAGGCAAGCCGCTGAGCGTTACCGCGAGCTGCAGCGACAAGTGCCTGCCTAACGCCGCCTTCGCGCCCTTGCCTGAGCTACGCGTGACACCACCAGCGCAGACCCCAGAAGCAGCATCCCCACAATATCAAGCACGCTGAGGACCTCGTCAAAGACCCAATATCCGATCGCCGCCGCGATTGCCGGTTGGGTGAGCAGGGCAAGACCGATGAATAGCGGAGGGAAGTGGCCAAGCGAATAAACAAGGAGCCCCTGCCCGATAAGCTGGCTGGTGATGAACAGCACGATCACAGGCGTCCAATCGGTCGGCCAGACGGGCTCTCCCAGAATAAGCGCGAGGCCCAGCAGAAAGGGACAAGCAAAGATGCTTACCCAGACAAGCAAACTCCACGATCCGAATTGCCCTCGCTCGTTCTGGAGCGTGAGGAGATAGACCGCATAAAGCAGCCCCGCCGTGATGCAGAATAGGTCGCCGACGAAAGTTCCGGCTGAAATCTCCAGAGATCGCCCCAGCAAGATTGCCGCCCCGCCAAGCGCGCAGACAATGGCGAGCCAGTCGAACCCTCGTGGCAGCATACGCGCGGCGATAAAGCCCCAGAACAGTAGGATGATCGAGCCTGCATTGCCGAACAGGGTCGCATTGCCAAGACGCGTCATCTCGATCCCGATGTGCCAGCTGGCAAGGTCACTTGCGAAGGCCAATGCGCCGACAGCAACGATGGCAAGCGTCTTGCGAGGGAGGCCGCGCAAGGGCTGACCCGCGACGCGGGCAAACAGAATTAGGAACGGCAACGCCAGAAACAATCGCCAGAAAGCAGCGCTCACCGCGCCTGTATCAGCAAGGCGCACCAGCCACGGGCCAAGCGCGAGCGCGACATTTCCCGCCAGAAGCGCAGCCAGCAGAAGTGCCGAACGCAGCGTGCTGATCTCTTCAACACCCTGCCCGGCAACATTCTCTTCGCGTGCCTCAACCGTTTCCATGCTTGCGCCCTAGCCCCCTTGCCGCCATGTGAATAGCCAAATGAAACTGATCCGAAAGGAAATCCACTGATGCATGATGCTCTATTCCAGCCGCTCAAGATGGGCGCGCTCGAAGCCAGAAACCGCATTTTCATGGCTCCGCTCACCCGCGGTCGCGCGGCCGATCCGATGTTCGTGCCCAATTCGATGATGGAAACCTATTACCGTCAGCGTTCAGGTGCAGGTATGATCCTGACCGAGGCGACGGGTATCAGCACGGAAGGACTCGGCTGGCCGTCGGCTCCCGGCATCTGGTCGGATGAACAAACCGAGGCGTGGAAGCCCATCGTTGATGGCGTGCACGAAGAAGGCGGCCTTATCGCCATGCAACTTTGGCACATGGGCCGCATCGTGCACCCCTATTTCCTTGACGGGAAGCCTCCTTTCTCTGCCAGCGAAACCAAGGCTCCAGGCGAAGCCCACACACCAGAGGGCAAGAAGGAATTCGTGACTGCGCGCGCCATGACGCATGACGATATCAAGCGCACGGTCGATGATTACCGCCGCGCGGCTGAAAACGCGAAAAAAGCCGGGTTCGACAGCGTGCAGTTGCATGGTGCGAACGGCTATCTCGTCGATCAATTCCTGCGCGATGGCACCAACAAGCGCGAAGACGAATATGGCGGCAGCCCCGAAAACCGCACCCGTTTCATGCGCGAAGTGCTCGAAGCGATTGTCGATGTATGGGGTGCGGACCGTGTGGGCATCCGTCTCTCGCCCAATGGTGACAGCCAGGGAACCGATGACACCAATCCGCCTGCAATCTTTGGCGCTGCGGCCAAGGTCGTCGAGGATATGGGCCTTGCCTATCTCGAACTTCGCCAACCGGGCCCCGATGGCACATTTGGCAGAACCGACGTACCCAAACAGGATGCTTTGATCCGCAGCATCTATTCAGGCGCACTGATCCTCAATTCCGATTACACCGCGCAGGAAGCCGACGATGATGTGACCAGCGGCCGCTGCGATGCGGTCAGCTTCGGGCGCCCCTACATCTCCAACCCTGATCTCGAAAAACGGATCGCAGCAGGGGCCGAGTTCAACCCGAACAAGGACGTTCCCAAAAGCTGGTATTTCCCGATTCCCGAGGGCTACATCGACTATCCGACGATGGAAGAAGAAAAGGCCGACGCTAACGCAGCCTGAGCTGTGCGAGGCTGATTGAGAAGCTAATTCGCAAAAAGCCGTTCTAGAAGGCCGGGGGATTGATTGTCGTTCCTCCGGCCTCTTCTGTTTGGGGCACCGGGCGACCGGGTCCGGCTGTCACCGGCCCTTGGGGCTCTGGCGCGGGCTGCTCACCCTCGGGCGCGGCCTCATCTTCGCGAACCAATGGCTGAACATTCGAGGGTGCGCTTGAAGATGACTGCGCGCTGCGCTCCGCTGGAGGCGATGTAGAAGTCAGCTCTTCCAATGCGATCATATCATCGCTGATGGTGCCGCCGAGGATTTCCCCCGCAGCCTCTCCGCCTGTTTCGGTCGAGACCGGCTCAGCGGCCTCGTCTCCGCAAGCGGATAGAGCGAAAACAACAAGGGGAGCGACCCAGATTTTCTTCATGTTTTGCATGCCCTTATGCGGGCCGCTTCAAGCGTGCCCAAAAATCCGTCCGCGCGCTTCATCAGCGCCTCATCCCATTGATCGGCAGATACGTCTTTGCCAAGCCTCGCAAGGCTGGTGACGCCGAATTCGTCAATGCCGCAAGGGATAATCCCGCCGAAATGCGAAAGGTCGGGGTCAAGATTGACGGAAAGCCCGTGCATCGTAACCCAGCGCCGCACCCGCACGCCAATCGCACCGATCTTTGCCTCGCGCCCGTCAATATCCTCGCACCAGATACCAACGCGCCCTTCTGCGCGCCATGCCTCGATTCCGAAATCGGCAAGTGTATCGATCACCCACCCTTCAATCGCATGGACAAAGCAGCGCACATCCTTGCCGCGCTTGCCCAGATCAAGCATGAGATAGCCCACGCGCTGTCCCGGCCCATGATAGGTATATCGCCCGCCGCGCCCCACTTCGACCACATCGAAGCGTGGATCGGTAAGTTCTGCCGGATCCGCGCTTGTGCCCGCTGTGTAGACCGGGGGATGCTCAAGCAGCCATATCTGCTCTTTTGCCTCGCCAGCAACAATCGCGTCATTGCGCGCCTCCATCGCCTCCAGTGCCTCGCGATAAGGCACGAGCGCATCGTCCCGGCGCCATTCAATGCCGGCGCTTGCGAGTTCTTGGGGCAAAATTTGTGCTGCGCTTGCCATCGCTTCCGCGTGGCGGCAATGTCCGCGAAGTTCAAGAGGGAAATACGCTTTAAGGAGCCGGGGCCAAGATGAATTTTGATATGAACAGCTGCTGGGCGCGCGCTGTAGAGCTGGTGCAGGCCAATTTTCAGCTGTTGCTGGTGATCGCGGGAATTTTCCTGCTGTTGCCATCGGTCGCGCTTTACCTGTTTTTTCCCGATATGCAGACCATGGCGGACCCGTTTGCAGACCAAGACGTGGTCGCTGCGCAAATGGCAGAGATGGCAGGGCCGCTCATCGGGGGCGGGTTGTTTTCGACCGCCTTTCAGTTTGCAGGATACGCCGCGATGGTCGCCCTGATGAGCGAGGCGCGCCCGACCGTTGGCCAGGCGCTGACCACGGGCGTTAAAACCGTGCCAAGTGTGTTTGCGATCCTGATCCTGTTTTTCATCCTCTATTTTCTCGGCGCGATGGTGATCGTGCTGCCGATCACCCTGCTTGCCGGACTTACAGGAGCGGCTGCAATCGGATTAATCGCCCTGATCCCCGTGGTTGGATTTGTTGCGTGGCTTTTGGGTCGCTTGTCGATGTCGATGCCGGTGCTGGTGCTGGAAAAAACACTCAATCCGATCACCGGCATCACCCGCAGCTTTGCCCTGACCAAGCCCAAGCAATGGCCCATCGTCGGTTTCTGGGCCGTGATCGTGGTGATCTTCCTTGTCGTCAGCATGATTTTTGGCGGTGTGATGACCCTGGTCGCAAGCGCACTTGGCGGAGGGCTTGCGACGGCTCTTATCATTGGACTTGCCAATGGCCTGACCAGCATGATTATCGGCATGGTGATCTCTGCAGTCGCAGTCGCGATGTATGGGCAACTGTCAGGTCCAAGCGCCGATGCGATCGAAGATACATTCGGATAGTCGCGGCAATCCCCGATTGATCTGAGCGCGCCGCTGGCCTAGCGGCATAAGCAATGGCCGATATGAACCCTTCAATTCAGGCTGAAAAAACAGCGAGCGCGATCCCTACGGTACGCATGGCGCTGCTGTTCACGGTTATGCTTGTGACGGCGGCTGGCAATACCGCGATGCATTCGGTGATGCCATCAATCGGCACCGCGCTTGAGATCGATGACGTCTGGATCAGCTTGGCCTATTCATGGTCGGCGCTTTTGTGGGTGGTATGCGCGCCTTACTGGGCGAGGCGCTCTGACAAGCGGGGGCGCAAGTCGATGATGGCCTTGGGGCTTGTCGGTTTCATTGCGAGCATGGGCCTTTGCGGACTGGTCTTGTGGATGGGTTTTGCCGGGTGGATCGCAGGTCTTACAACGCTTCTCCTCTTTGCAATCGCACGAAGCGCATATGGCGCATTCGGCAGCGCAGCTCCGCCTGCGGTGCAAGCCTATGTCGCGGCGCGAACATCGCGTGCAGAGAGAACCAAGGCGCTTTCGCTGGTCGCATCAAGCTTTGGATTGGGAACGGTGGTCGGCCCGGTCCTGGCCCCGCTGATGATCATCCCCTTTTTCGGCATAGGCCTCACCGGTCCTGCATGGTGTTTTGCGCTGATCGGAGTGGCGACGCTCATCCTTTTGCGCCTGCGCCTTCCCAATGACACGCCGCAATTCGAAGCGCGCGGCAAGGCCTTTGGCGATCCCAATGCGGGCCTTTCCAACTCTGATGATCTGGAAGGCAGCGATGAAGAAGAAAGCAGCGTCCTGCCAGGCGGCGATCAGCCGCGCCTCAAATGGTTTGAACCGCGCCTTCGCCACTGGGTGATTGCATCGCTATTTGGTGGTCACGCACAGGCAATGATCATGGGAGTGATCGGATTTCTGGTGCTCGACAGGCTGGGCATGCGCGACAATTTTACCGAAGGCGCCGCCCTCGTCAGCCTTGTCATGGTGTTTGGCGCGATCGCGACACTGCTTGCACAATGGGGCATCATTCCCCGCTTCAAGATCGGCCCGCGCGCGGCCACCTTGTCGGGCATGATCGTTGCCGCTTTTGGCACCGCTATCCTCGGGGTCGCCGATACCGTTGTCGGCCTCTCGCTCGGCTATGCGATTGCCTCGCTCGGTTTTGGCCTGTTTCGGCCGGGGACGACCGCCGGAACATCGCTCGCCGTCTCCCGTGCAGAGCAAGGGCAGGCATCCGGTATTGTCGCAAGCGTTGCCGGCGCAAGCTTCATTTACGCCCCCGCACTCGGCGTTTGGCTTTACAATATCAGCGACTGGCTCGGCTTTGGCTTTATCATCGCCGTCTGCCTTGCCGTTGCGCTTGTGGGATGGCGCAATCTTGAAGCGGACGAAGTGCTGACCACCGACCGCTGAGGGCCTTGCAAGGCGTTACAGGAGGTCGTGAACCTTTTCCTGCGGGCGACAGATCGCAACGCCTTTTTCCGTCTCGACAATCGGACGCTCGATCAGGATCGGGTCGGCTGCCATCGCCTCAAGCACAGTGTTTGCATCCGCGCCGGTCAGCCCGCGCTCTTTTGCATCGGTGCCCCGAATTCGCAGCCCCTCGCTCGGCGTGATGCCCGCGTCGGAATAAAGCTGCGCGAGCTTTTCACGGCTGGGCGGGTTCTTGAGATATTCCACCACCGTCACCTCGACTCCATCGGACTCTTCCAGAATCGCCAATGTCTTTCGCGAAGTGCCGCATTTGGGATTGTGCCAGATGGTTGCTTTCATGGTGGGTTTCCTTGGGATTTCAGGGGGCGATTATTCGCACTAATCCCTAGCGAGTGCGACCCTTTTTGGCCACAGCGCCTTGAGTTGCGAATTATTCTCACTTTTTCCTTGCGGATGCGAATAGCTTTCAATAGCGGGTAGGCCGAAATAAGATAGACGAGGAACACTTTGACACATTACCGCTTCAAGGCCGCACTCAGCCTGACGTGCGCCGCGATTGCCTTCCCTGCTGCTGCCGAAACCGGTCCCAATATGGAATATGTGGGCGATGACATCCTCGTCAGCGGCGACATCCTGCAATCCAACGTTGTAGCTTCGGTCAAAACGCCGACGCCGATCATCGACGTACCTCAAAGCCTTTCGATCACCACCGATGAACAGATCGAGGAACGTGGGTGGACCAGCGTCAGCGAGCTCATCAACTACACGCCCGGCGTAAACAACTCGCAAGGCGAGGGACACCGCGATTCGGTCGTCTTTCGCGGCATCCGTTCAACGGCCGACTTTTTCATCGACGGGAACCGCGACGACGTTCAATATTATCGCAGCCTCTACAATATCGAGCAGGTCGAAATCCTTCGCGGCCCCAACGCTTTGCTGTTCGGTCGCGGCGGTGCAGGCGGCGTACTGAACCGCGTCACCAAAAAGGGCGAGTTCAACGAAAACTTCGCCGGTGGTCAGGTCGCCGTGGACACCTTTGGCGAATACAGCGTCTTTGCCGACCTCAACCTCTCAAGCTCCGAGCAAGTCGCCTTCCGCATCAACGCGGCCTACGAAAGCCTCGACAACCACCGCGACTTTTACGACGGCGAGCGCATCGGTTTTAACCCCACCGCGCGCTTTGCAGCGGGCGAGGATACAATCGTCGACCTTTCGTATGAATACGCAAATCACGACCGCTTTATCGACCGCGGCATCCCGACAGGCGTGGATGGCCGCCCGGTCGAAGCTTTTGACGAGATCACTTTCGGCGATGCGCAGCTGAATTTCAGCGATCTCGAAGCGCATCTTTTCCGCGCCAATGTCAGCCACAATTTCTCCGATAACTGGAAAGGCGTCGTGAACGCATTTTATGGCGACTACGAGAAGGTCTATTCCAACTTTTACGCCAGCGGATACAATCAATTGGCCGCGCCCGATGAGGTCACGACCGATGGCTATATCGACACGACAACGCGCGACAATTTGATCCTTTCGGGCAACCTTGTGGGTGAGTTCGAAACCGGTGCGCTTGGCCACACGCTTTTGGTTGGCGGGGAATACATCCGCACCAATTCGCGCCAGGATCGCATCAATCCGGTCTGGAGCGACAGCCAGGATGACAATGAAGACTTCATCATCCAGCGCCCGCTCACTCTCAGGGGCGGTGTCGGTATTGCGGCGAATGGCAACCCGACAAGCGTCATCTTTGACCGCGCGACTAGCCTGAATGACGACACCGATGTTGATATCGAGGTGTTCTCGATCTTCGTTCAGGACGAGATCGAAGTCACCGATTGGCTGAACGTGGTCGTGGGTGGCCGCTTCGACAGCTTCGACATCGAAGTCCTTGACCTTGCCGGCACCAATGGCCTTCGCACCCGCAAGGATGAAGAGTTCTCACCCCGAGGCGGGATCATCATCAAGCCGCAAGAGAATATCTCGGTTTACGCCAGCTATTCGAAAAGCTTCCTGCCGCGTTCAGGCGAGCAATATGCCAATATCAACGGCACGGCCAATGCTCTCGACCCCGACACCTTCACCAATCTCGAAGCGGGGATCAAATGGGATTTTGAACCCGGGCTCAGCTTCACGGCAGCGGTGTTCGACATCGAACAAAGCTCACCCCAGCCAAGTGACACCAATCCCGAGACGCTCGATGTGATCGACAGCACTATTCAGGGCTTCGAGATCCAGCTTCAGGGCGAAGTTTTGCCCGGTTGGACGATGCAGGCTGGATACAGCTATCTCGACGGAAGTCAGGTCGATGCTTTCGGCGTTGCAGGGCTTCGTCCGCGCGAATTGCCAGAGAACATGTTCTCGATCTGGAACCAGGTTGAGGTGACGGACCGGTTTGGCCTTGGCCTTGGCATCACACACCAATCCGAAAGCTTTATCACCAATGACACCATCTCCTATCAAGGGCTCAATGGCGATGTTGTGACGACCCGCGCCACCCTCCCCTCTTTCACGAGGGTCGATGCCGCAGCCTATTACGAGGTGAGCGACAATTGGCGCGTGCAGGTGAATGTCGAAAACCTCACCGACACGACCTATTTCCCCAGTGCACACAGCACCCATCAGGCAACGGTCGGCGCTCCGATCAATGCGCGGCTTGCTGTCTCGGGTCGGTTTTAACGCGCTCTAGAAACTGAGTTGTCAGCTGCCGGGGCCTTCGGGGTCCGGCACCACTCTGAGCGCCGGGACCGCCTCGGCGGCATCCTTGGTGTCAATCGCAGGGGCAGGCGCCGCGCTAATGCTTTCCTGACGCTGCGAAACGCGAGCGGCCCGTTCAATCGCGCTCATCAAACGAGGAAACACCCCGCAGCGGCAATCGTTCTGGATCGCCTCTTCGATCTCGGACCTTTCGGGCGCGGGATTGCGCGACAAAAGACCCGCGGCGGCCATGACAATCCCCGGCGTGCAGAAACCGCACTGTATGGCTTGTTCGGCCACCATCGCCTGTTGCACCGGGTGAGAGCGGTCGCGCGACAGCCCTTCGATGGTGGTGATGAAGCGCCCCTCGGCCTCTGCCAGAGTGATCCGGCACGAACGCAAGGCCGCGCCATCGACCAGCACGGTGCACGCCCCGCACTCACAGGTCGAACCCCCGTCATCAAAATTGGCGCCACCGTTCTTGGTGCCGGTAAGGTTTGCCGCCTCACGAAGCGCAAAGAGCAAGGGCATATCCGGGTCGAGATCAAACTCGACCGGACGCCCGTTAATCGTCATCCGAGGCATGATTTACCATCAAGGTGAATGAACTGGGAGATGCAAGAGGGCAACGCATGCCTTAGCTGCGCCAGCTGTCGTCGATCTTGTCGATGCGGCGTTTCCACGCCTCGAAATCGAACACGCCAGCGCCGCCCTGGCTGGCCATGACCGAAAGGTCGCGCTGGTGCACGTCAATCACTTCTTGAGGAACCACTTTGGGCTCGCCTTGGGAAAGTGTCGCGATCTGGATTTCGCAGGCACGTTGCAGCGCCCACATTTTTACGAACATGCCCTGGATCGTGCCGTCCATTACAACCGGACCGTGATTGCGCAGCATCAGGATCGAATGATTGCCAAGGTTCTGCACTAGGCGCTCACCCTCTTCGGCGCGAACCGTCACGCCTTCAAATTCGTGATAGCCGATCTGGTCCTGGAAATTGCAGGCGTAAAAGCTGATCGGAAGGAGCCCGTCCTTGTGGCTGCACACCGACATGGTCGCGGTTGTGTGCACGTGACAGATCGCATTGGCGCGTCCGCCGAGCGTTTTGTGAAAATGCGCGTGCTGCGTGAAACCGGCCTTGTTCACCATGTAGGGCGAGCCGCCGATATTGTTGCCTTCAACGTCGATCTTCACAAGGTTCGACGCGGTAACTTCATCGTAGAGGAGGCCAAAAGGATTGATGAGAAACGCACCCTCTTCCCCCGGCACAGCCAAAGAGATGTGGTTGTAAATCGATTCGCCCCAACCAAGGTGGTCGAAAATCCGATAGCAGGCCGCCAGATCAAGCCGCGCTTGCCATTCTTCCGCGCTGACTTTGCCTTCGAGGCTGTTATCGGGCTTCAATTGCGTGGCCATTTGGGTATCCCTTCCGTTTGCTTCTCTTTGGCGCGCTTATCGCACTATTCCGGCGCATCGGGCAAGCGCGTCTGCGCCCTTACGTGAATAGAGCTCGAAAGCGGCGCATCGGCCTGCGCCAATGGAATTGCTTTGCGCGAATGGCCCGACCTCGATAAGCCCCGCGCACCAATGAGCAATCCCGGCGCCTCTTCTTCTGACAAATCGACCTCCGAAGGATCGAATGCGAAGCTGACCAAGGGCGCCATTACCGGCCATCTGGTCTCCCAGACCTTGCCCGCAATTGTCGGCGTCACCGCGATCATGTCCATCGGGCTGGTCGATGCCTTCTTCATCGGCAAGCTGGGATCGCAAGAGCTGGCGGCGATTTCATTCATCTTCCCGGTGACAACGGCCCTGTCCTCACTTGGCGTTGGTGTGATGGTGGGGATCAATTCGGTTGTTGCCAGAGCGCTTGGCGAAGGTGACGAGGAACGCTGTGCGCGCAGGGCGAATTTCGGGCTGGTTTTCTCTGTCCTTATCGGCATCGTGATCGGCGCGCTTCTCTACACACTGATAGAGCCGCTGTTTTCCTTGATGAATGCGCCAGAAAACCTGCGCCCTCTCATCCTTGATTACATGCAGCCCTTCGCGCTCGGTTTTCCATTGGTTCTTGCGATCATGGGGTTCAACGGCGTCCTTCGCGGACAGGGCGAGGCGAAGAAAACCAGCCTTGTGTCGATCACCTATGCTGCGGCCAATTGGGTGCTTGATCCGATCCTCATCACCGGCGCGTTCGGATTTGAAGGTTTTGGCATCACCGGCGCAGCTTATGCGAGCATCATCGGCTATGGCATCGGCGCGGTGATGGGATTTTATTTGCTGTGCCGGACCGATATTCCTTTTGACCTTGCGCTTATTCGGAAGGGAAGCTGGACCGATCCTGCGCTCGCCATCCTCAAGGTGGCAGGACCTGCGTCCTTTTCCAATGCGATCAATCCGGTCGGCCTTTCGGTCCTCACCGCGATTGTCGCGACGCAAAGCGAGGCGGCGGTCGCCGGCTTTGGCGCAGCGGGCCGGTTGCAGAGTTTTGCTACCGTTCCATTGCTTGCCCTGTCTGGGTCCATCGGCGCGATCGTTGGCCAGAACTGGGGCGCCAAGGAATACGAAAGGGCGCGTCAGGCAGCGCGTTATGCCTTTGGCTTCTGCCTTGCCTGGGGCCTTTTGCTGGTTGTCCTGTTCGTCCCGCTAGCAGAGCAATTTGCGCAACTATTCACCAGCGATCCAGAAGTCACCGAGCAGTTCGCCCTCTATATCAACATCGCCTCTTTCGGCTATGCGGGCTTTGGTATCCTGATCGTGGCTAATGGCATTTTGAACGCAATCGACAGGGCTGCCTTTGCGCTCACCCAGTCGGCGGCGCGGGTGTTTCTTGTCATGCTCCCCTTCGCATGGTTTCTGATCGGCGATTGGGGAAGCTCTGCTGTCTATTCAGCCGAGCTTGCAGCCAACGTGTTTGGCGGGTTGATCGGCGCAGCGCTTGCCTATTTCCTGCTCAAGCGCCGCGCCCCCGACAGCAAGGCGCGAACAGCGTAACAAATTGCGGCGGAAAGCCGCTTCAATCAACCGTTTCGGTAGCCAATCGTTAACCATCCCGCTTCATAAGCCCTTTTGAGATGTAAAATCGTCTCACTTTACTAGGGGCACGCGCACTATGGATGACCTGCTGGCGGACTTCGTCGCGGAAACACGCGAGATGTTGGAGGCAAGCTCGGGCGAGATCGTCGCTTGGGAAGCCGATCCAACCGACCGTGCGCGCCTCGATACGATCTTTCGTTTTGTCCATACGGTCAAAGGCAATTGCGGCTTCTTCGATTATCCGCGTCTAGCCGCGCTCAGCCATGCGGCCGAAGATGCGCTCGCCGACTGCCGCGCTGGTCGCCGCGAACCTGATAGCAAGCTTGTCACTGGCGTCCTTGCCATCATCGACCGGATCGCCGCAATGGTCGATGCGATTGAGGCCGACGAGGAATTTGACACCGGCGGCGATGAAGAATTGATCGCAGCCCTTGCCGAAGGTGACGACGGCACTGACGATCCCAGCGCGACGCAGGCTGAACAGCCTTACCTGTCGCAAACGGACGTGCAAGATAACCCCGAGCAGGATAAGACCGCACACAGCCGGAGCGACACCGCCGTTGCCCAGCGATCCATTCGTTTGCCCGTCGACCTCCTCGACCGGGTGATGAGCGGCGTGTCCGACATGGTTCTGGCGCGTAACGACCTTGCCCACAGGCTGCGCCAGGCAGGCACTCAGCCGATGATCGACGGTCCGTTCGAACGACTGACCTCCATTCTCAACGATGTGCGCGATGCAATCACCCGCATGCGGATGCAGCGTATCGAAACATTATTTGCCGCCTTCCCGAGACTGGTGCGCGACCTTAGCCAGACGCTGGATAAACAGGTCACGATTGATCTTGAAGGCGGCGATGTGGAACTCGACCGCGAGATGATCGAGATGATCCGCGATCCGCTGATCCACATCATTCGTAATTCCATCGATCACGGGATCGAACCACCATCAGAACGCAAAGCGGCAGGCAAACGGAAAACCGGTTCCCTGTCGATTGCCGCGCGTCAGGCAGGCAACACAATCTCGATTGTCGTCAGCGATGACGGACGGGGCCTGTGCCCCGACAAGATCGGGAAAAAAGCAGTTGCAATGGGGCTTATCACAGAGGGCGAGCGCGAAGGCATGGCCCTCAATGATATCCTCCAGACCATTTTTCAGCCCGGCTTTTCGACAGCCGAGACGGTGAGCAATATCTCTGGTCGCGGTGTCGGTTTGGACGTCGTGCGCCAGAACCTGGAGCGCGTGGGTGGCACGATCTCGGTCAAATCCACCAATGGCATCGGAACCCTCTTCACTCTGCAAATCCCATTGACGCTCAGCATTATTACCGGGCTAAACGTAGTGGCGAGTGGCCAACGCTTTTCCATTCCGCAAAGTTATGTCGAGGAAATCATCCATAGCTCCTCAAGAGTTCTGGATTTCACGACTGTCGGTGAAACCGGCCTTGTCACTTTCCGCGGCAACCGGGTGCCGTGCCTCAAACTGAGCGAGGTTCTTGAACTGCCGTCAAGCGATCTTGCCGATGATGACCTGACGATGGTCATGCTAAAGCTTGCAAATGGCGATCTGTTTGCGCTGGCGGTCGATGATATCCACTCACACAGTGACATCGTTGTGAAACCGCTTGCCCCTGCCGTCATGCAAGCAGGGATTTACGCAGGCTCCTCTCTTTTGGACGATGGCATGCCGGTCCTCTTGCTCGACATCACGAGCATCGCTGCGCAGAGCAATATCGTCTCTGATCTGAGCCGCAGACTTCACGCGGTTCCTGAAGAGGACGAGGGCAACGAGGTCAAAGACCACAGCCGCGCAATGCTGTTCACCGATTTTGTCGGGCGTCGCCGGGCCATTCGCCTCGACCTCGTCAAGCGTATCGAAACCGTTCAGACGTCCGCGCTCGACCGATCGGGGATCACACCGCGGGTCGTGATCGACGGCGCTATTCTGCCAATCATCGGCCTGCCCGATGGACCGTTCGAGCGTGAGAAGCTACGCTTTTTGCGACTAAGTGATGGCGACAGCCAGCTTGCCTATGCCATTCGCGAAGTGGTCGAAGCTGCCGAGCTTTCCGGCTCGCTTACACCTGTGAATGACGACCCATTGGTCGAAGCCGTCACGCTGCTTGGCGATGAGACGATCAGCCTGCTCGACGGGCACGAATTGTTTGCGCGATATGGCGAGATGCCAACTGAAAGCAGCAAGCCTTTGTGCCGGCTGCCCCAAGGCGAATGGTCGCGCACCATCCTTGCTCCGCTTCTCACCAATGCCGGTTACGAGGTCACAAGCGAGCCGGGCATTCAGGAAGATGTCGCGATCTGGTTTGACGATGAATATGAGGCAGCCGCCGCGATCGAGATGGACTTTGCCGCGCCTGTGGTGCGCTTGCGCGAAACGCCCGAGGCGCCCGAAAATTCTCCCACCATCTATCGCTATGACCGCGAAGGTTTGCTCGCTGCCTTGAACAGTGCGCGTCACGCGGGGGGACAACGCTGATGAATACTCTTCTCGTCATGGCCCAGATCGCAGGTCGCCGCTGTGCGATTGAGGCGCCACATGTGGACATGGTCATCGAAATGGGAGCGATCACGCCCGTCCCGCGCACGCCTGATTTTGTCTCCGGCATCACCGCTGTGCGCAGCCAGACGCTCACAGTCATCGATGCCCGCCTCGCAATCGGATTTGATCCCGGCGCCTTTGCGATGGATCACCGCGCTATCGTGGCGACGCATGAACGCAGTGCTTATGCGATCCGCGTGGATGCGATCGAGGATATCTGCACCGCAGTAAGCGACCCCGATCAGGTGCCAGGAGGATTTGGCGAAGCATGGGCCCGCGTTTCTTCCGGCCTGGTAGAAACACGGGTCGGACCAGCGCTGCTGCTGAACCTTGAGTCGCTCCTTAAAGCGCCGGAACCATTCGGGGCGGCGGCTTAATGCAAATGTTACATCTCCTGCCTAACCTTCAGCCTATTCTAACCAAGGTGAATTCATGAAAAGCTGTCTCATTGTCGACGATTCCAAAGTTATCAGAAAGGTATCTCGACACATCCTTGAAAACCTTGGATTTTCGGTCGAGGAAGCCGAGAATGGCGAGCTTGGGCTGAAGGCTTGCGACGAAGCCATGCCGGATGTGATTCTGCTCGATTGGAACATGCCCGTGATGACGGGCATCGAGTTTATCACGCACCTCCGCAAACGTGAGGGCGGGGACAAGCCAAAGGTGGTCTTCTGCACCACGGAAAACGACGTGGACCATATTCGCGAGGCGATTGCTGCCGGCGCAGATGAGTATGTGATGAAGCCGTTCGATCACGAAACCCTCCAGATCAAGTTGCAGCTCGTCGGCTTTGCATGAATGCGCCTGCGCAATTCGGGCCGCGCACAAGCGTGAGGCGTCTGCGCCCCGCCGGGCGGAACCAGCCGTGCATCAAGGTGATGATTGTCGACGATAGCTTGACTGTCCGCACCATCTTCAAACGCATGGTCGAACACGATCCGCGCATGAAAGTGAGCGCCACCGCGAGCAGTGGCGAACGCGCGATTGCATCCATTGAAAAGCAGCACGCTGACGTTGTTCTGCTTGACCTTGAAATGCCGGGCATGGGCGGCCTCAAGGCCCTGCCGCAAATTCTGTCGATCTCGCCCGAGACGCAGGTGCTCGTGGTATCCTCGCTGACCACAGATGGCGCTGAAATGACGCTGGAGGCCCTCTCGCAAGGCGCAGCTGACACCTTGTTGAAACCGCGCCCTGGCGAATTCACAGAGCGATACCGCTCGCAGCTTCTAGGCAAGATCAATGCGCTGGGCAGCAAGGAAAAAGGCGCGCGGGCGGTAAGCGCAAGCGCAGGGCTCAACGCCCCAGATACCGCAGTTTCACAATCGGACGACGACAATCAGGCATCAGTTGCCGACGCCTTGCCAGTCGTGCCCACAGCTTCGCGTATCAACCGCGCCGAAGTGATCGCGATTGGCGCATCGACAGGCGGTATTCACGCCCTCAACCTTATGCTGCAATTGCTAACACCGGCTTGCACGACGCCGATCCTCATTACACAGCACCTGCCCTCAAGCTTCATTCCCGTTTTCGCCAGGCAGATTGAGAATGTCAGCGGCAGACGCACGCAAATCGCTGAAGATGGGACAGAAATCCGCAAAGGCGAGATCGCGCTTGCAACCGGGCACAGTCATATGTGCATCAAACGCCACGCAGGCCGCCTGATCGTTCGCTCAAATGCCGAGCCCGCCAGCAGCGGCTGCCTTCCCTCGGTCGACCCGATGCTGGCCAGCCTCGCGCAGGCTTGTGGCGGGAATGTGCTGGGCATTTTGCTTTCCGGCATGGGACGCGACGGGTTCGAAGGCGCGCGCGCAATCGTTGAAGCGGGCGGTGAAATCTGGGCGCAGGATGCCGAAACCAGCGCGGTCTGGGGCATGCCCGGAGCAGTCGCAAAAGCGGGCCTTGCCAGCCTGATTGCCCCGCCAGAAGAGTTGGGCAACGCCATAATGCAAAAGCTCGCGGAAAACCGCAGCGTGGCTGGATAAAGGGAACGCACCAGTTAGTTTGATGGAATACACCCAGGCCTCTTTCCAGATCATCGTGGACCTTCTGGCATCGCGCACCGGTCAACACCTGAGCGCGAGCCGCCAATGGCGTTTGACCTCGGCCTTGTCGGGTGTGTTCCGCAAGCATGGCCTCAACAGCCTCGACCAGCTTGCTTGCCTGCTCGATGCGCCCAACGAATATTCCGACCATGGCGACCTTGCGACCGAAGTGGTCGAGGCTTTGCTCAATAACGAGACATATTTCTTTCGCGATAAGCCGACTTTCGACCAGATCCCGCAAGACATTCTGCCGAAACTGCGTGAGCGCCGCGCGCATAAACGGCAATTGTCGATCTGGTGTGCAGGCTGTTCAAGCGGGCAAGAGGTTTACAGCATCGCCATGCTCTTCGAAGAGCAAAAGGAGCTTTGGCAGGGATGGAGCGTGGACATCCTTGGAACCGACATTTCGCACGGCGCAATCGGGCGAGCGAAGGCAGGAGTGTACGGCCAGTTCGAGGTTCAGCGCGGGCTTGGCGTTGGCCAGATGCTCGACCATTTCGCAACTTCCCCTGACGGTTGGCGAGTGTCCGAAAACCTGAGAAAATACACAAGGTTCGGGATCCATAACTTGCTCAATGCTCCTCCGGGCAGGTCAGCGTTTGATCTCATATTGTGCCGCAATGTCCTGCTCTATTTCGATGCCGAAAAGCGCAGCCTCGCTTTCCAGCGCCTGTCGCAAGGCATGGCACGTGACGGATTTCTTATGCTCGGCAATGGCGAGACCGTGTCCGCCAGCCATGGAGCGTTCACCCCTTCATCCAGCCGGGCGAGTGTCTTTGAGCCGGTCGCTGCTATTAAGAGGGCGACCCGCGTCGCGTAACCGGGCCGGTTAAGCTTGGCAGCCACCCGGGTCGCCCAGTCTCGGCATCGAATTTACCGATCATTAGCCAATGCTCTTTAGGCTCTACGGGTGACTAGAGTGCTCAATTGTATTGTAGCCGCTCTCACGTTGGATTGATTGCGACAGTAAAGGAACGTCGTTGCCTGAACCAAGCAAACCCATGCGTTTGACGCCAGGAGGATTGGTGGTGATGCCTCTCGCCATCGTTTCTGTGGTGGTCGCAGGGATTTCAGCAGTTCTTGTCGCGGTCGGAGCGGTATCAACCGCGGCACCACTCTTGCCGATTATCCTTGCGGGCTTCGCTTTCGCAGCGAGCATCATTGGCCTATGCAAAATGGGCCTCAACAATATGCGGGAGCTCCAACGTCTCGAGCGCACCGACTTGCTAAGCGGCCTACCCAATCGGCATGCGCTCAATCAGGATATACAGGCCTGCCTGGAGCAAGACGAACAGGTTGCGGTTGCAATTCTCAATCTCGACGGTTTCAAACAGATAAACGACCATTTCGGTCACACCGTCGGCGATGCCTTGATCGCCCAAAGCGCCCGGTTGATGCAAAACATCTTTGCCAAGGAGGCGGCCTGCTATCGGCTCGGCGGTGATGCCTTCGCTGCGGTGGCAACCGGTCCGATGTGCGGCACAATCCTCGAAGGTTTGTGCCGAAGTGTGCTCGAACGGCTTCAAGCCCCACTTATCATCGGGGCGCGCGAACTCGCCGTCGGGGCGAGTATCGGCCTTACCCATCGAAGCTCTCGTGACAATCTGTCTGCGTCAGAATTGCTGCGCCGGTCAGAGGTCGCGATGTACATGTCCAAACGCGGCGGAAAAATGCGCTGCACATGGTTCAACGATAGCTTCGATCATCGCCGCGAGGAAGTGCGAAAGATTGAGGAGGACCTGCGTGAAGGGATGAAGAAGCGCGAATTTTCGCTCGTCTATCAACCCCTTGTCGGAGCGAGCAGCGAACGCATCGTGGGTGTGGAGGCGTTGCTGCGCTGGAACCGCGAGGATGGCGGGGAAGCGCGGCCGGATCACTTCATCCCGGTGGCCGAGGAATCGGGCATTATCAATCCGCTTGGCCTTTGGGTCTTGCGCGAGGCGATGACACAGGCACTGAAATGGAAGGGTATCTCGCTTTCGGTCAACATTTCGGCTGCCCAGCTCCGCAATTCCGATTTTCCGATCAAACTTGGCGAGATTTTGGAGGAGACCGGCTATCCTCCCGAACAGCTGGAGCTCGAAGTAACCGAGACCTGCCTCGTCCTCGACCCTACCGTGGCCGAGCGGAGCCTTAACGTGATCCGCGAGTTCGGCTGCAAAATTTCGCTTGATGATTTTGGCACCGGCTACGCCTCTATCGGCTTCCTGCGACAGTTCCGGTTCGAGAAATTGAAGCTTGATCGCACTCTGGTTGTTCAGGCAAGCGAGGATGAAGGGTGCCGGGCGATGATGCTTTCCAGCATCGCGGTGGCCCGCGCTCTCGACATGGCAGTTACAGCAGAAGGGGTCGAGACAAACGACCAGGCCAAGCTGGTTCGGCTGGCTGGCTGTGACCAGATCCAGGGGTGGCTTTATTTCAGGCCCCAATCGGCGCAATGCATCGATGCTTTGATTGCTCGGCAAGAGGAAACTGACCGCGCCGCCTCATTGACTGAGCAGCCTGCGCATGTCCGCATCGCCAGATAAGTCGTCTGCGCCAAAAACTCACACGGTTCATCAGCAATGGCAGCGCCGCTGCCAGTTCGGCTAATGCTTGATAGATGTGCGAAACCAACTACGCTTCTCAAGAAAAGTTGAAGGAGAAGCCCCCCCATGTCAGAGCCCGTTCAGCCTCGGCCCCAGTCCAGTCGCCCCACCCACTGCACTTTGGAAGCGTATGACGAGGCCTATGCGCGCTCGATTGCGGACCCGGACGGCTTCTGGCTGGAACAGGCTGATAGGCTCGACTGGGTGGCCAAGCCCACCAAAGGCGGGGATTGGTCGTATGATCCGGTTTCGATCAAATGGTACGAAGATGGCCGGCTCAACCTTTGCCACAACGCGGTCGATCGCCATGTCGAGGCAGGGCGCGGCGATACGACAGCACTGATTTTCGAGCCGGACGATCCCGCGTCAGCAGGCCGCAGCGTCACCTATGCCGAACTTCAACGCGAAGTCATCGAAATGGCGAACGCCTTGAAAGCGATTGGCGTCACCAAGGGCGAACGCGTCACGATTTACATGCCGATGGTGATCGAAGGCGTGACGGCGATGCTCGCCTGCGCGCGGATCGGTGCGATCCACTCCGTTGTCTTCGGCGGCTTCTCTCCCGAAGCACTCGCTGGCCGGATCGAGGATTGCGGCTCGCGTTTTGTCGTTACCGCTGACGAAGGGGTGCGCGGTTCAAAACCCATCCCACTGAAAGCTAACGTCGATGCCGCATTGCAGATCGAAGGCGCGAGCGGGGTCGAAGGTGTTCTCGTCATCAAGCACACCGGAACCGATGTGCCGATGCAGGCGGGCCGCGACCAATGGTTTGAAGATGTGAAATCCGATGCGCCGGTTCCTTGCGAGGCGATGGATGCCGAAGACCCGCTTTTCATCCTCTACACCTCCGGCTCCACCGGAAAGCCCAAAGGCGTGCTTCATACGACCGGCGGCTACGGCGTGTGGACCGCGACGACCTTTCAATACATTTTCGACTACCAACCGGGTGAAGTGTTCTGGTGCACCGCCGACATCGGATGGGTCACCGGGCACAGCTATATCGTATACGGGCCACTGATGAATGGCGCGACGCAGGTCGTGTTTGAGGGCGTCCCCAACTATCCCGATCATGGCCGGTTCTGGGACGTGGTGGACAAGCACGAGGTCAATATCCTTTACACCGCGCCGACCGCAATCCGCGCTCTTATGCGCGAGGGCGATGAATTCGTGACGAGCAGATCACGTTCGTCGCTGCGCCTGCTGGGCAGCGTCGGTGAACCGATCAATCCCGAAGCATGGCGCTGGTATTTCGATATCGTCGGCGAAGGGCGCTGCCCCATCGTCGACACCTGGTGGCAGACCGAGACAGGCGGCTGTATGTTGACCACCCTTCCGGGCGCGCATGATATGAAGCCTGGGTCCGCTGGCCTGCCGTTCTTCGGGGTGCAACTGCAACTGGTCGACAATGACGGCGCCACTCTCGACGGCGCCAATGAAGGCAATCTGTGCCTCACCCACTCATGGCCCGGCCAGGCGCGCAGCGTCTATGGCGACCACGATCGCTTCGTGCAGACATACTTCAGCACCTACAAGGGCAAATACTTCACTGGCGATGGGTGCAAGCGCGATGAAGACGGCTATTACCACATCACGGGGCGCGTCGACGATGTGATTAACGTCTCTGGCCACCGCATGGGCACCGCCGAGGTCGAGAGCGCGCTTGTCCTGCACGACACCGTCGCAGAAGCCGCAGTGGTGGGCTATCCGCACGATATCAAGGGGCAAGGCATCTATTGCTACGTCTCCCTGAACGCTGGGCTAGAAGGTTCGGACGAGCTTTACCAAGAGCTTCGCGCCCATGTGCGCAAGGAAATCGGACCCATAGCCAGCCCCGATCACATACAATTTGCCGATGGCCTTCCCAAGACCCGTTCTGGCAAGATCATGCGCCGCATCCTGCGCAAGATCGCAGAGAACGACTACGGCTCTTTGGGCGATACTTCGACGCTGGCTGATCCATCCTTGGTGGATCGCCTGATCGAGGGACGGCAGAACACGTAGAAGCACGACGAAGCCATCAGGCTTTGCAAGGGCGACTGTCTGTCGGCAGCGCGGGCAGCTTGCCTGCCCGTCCAGCGAGGGTGATCGCGCGGATGTGCGATCTCAAGGCAATAGAATGGCGCGCCCTGCAGGAGTCGAACCTGCGGCCTCAGGATTAGAAGTCCCGTGCTCTATCCAGCTGAGCTAAGGGCGCGCATGGCCTGCGCCCATAGCGTGCTTTGCGCCAGTTTCAAATCGCGCTAGTGCTCCATTCGATGGAAAAGACCGATAATCCCGCCGATCCAACCGCAAACCAGGGTCCAGACCGGGGCGCGGCATTCGACACCGATCCATTCGACGGCGTTAAGGCGACCAGCCACGCGCCCGTGACTTTCAAATATTATGACTTCGTCATGGCCGCTTTCGTGGCGATTCTGCTTCTGTCCAACATCATTGGCGCGGCCAAACTCACCTTTGTCGAGGTGAGCTGGTGGCCACAAGGTTGGTGGCCCGCACCAGACGGGATCTTTATTTATGGTGCCGGCATCCTGTTCTTCCCGCTCGGCTACGTCATCGGCGATATCCTGACAGAGATTTACGGTTTTGCGCGCGCACGCCGTGTGATCTGGACCGGTTTTGCCGCGATGATCTTCCTTGCCTTCATGAGCTATGTCGTCGTCAGCCTCCCCGCGTTTGATGGCTGGGCCTGCTCCGCGAGCGGTTTCGACGGGCAAGGCCCGCTAGTTTCAAGAGACTCGCCAGACGGCCCGACAGGCGCGATCTGCCAGGAAACCTACACGTCCGTCTTCGGCAATGCATGGCGCATTGTCTTGGCGTCGGTTGTCGCGTTCTGGGCGGGCGAATTCGTCAATTCCTATGTCATGGCCAAGATGAAGGTCTGGACCAAGGGCAAAGCGCTGTGGACTCGCACCATCGGCTCGACCGTTTTTGGGCAAGGCGTTGACAGCCTTATCTTCTACCCCGTCGCGTTCTTCGGCATCTGGACCACCGAAGCCGTGATCACGGTGATGGTCACCAATTGGCTGCTTAAAGTCATTTGGGAAGCGGCCTTGACCCCGGTGACCTATCTGGTCGTTGGCAAGCTCAAGAAAGCGGAAGGCGTCGATCTGTTCGACACGGACACCGATTTCTCGCCCTTTTCGACCAAAAAGGCCTAATCCCCCGAGGCCAACAGAGTATCGCTCGGTACGATCTGCACGTCCCACTTAATACCAAGCCGGTCAGCGAGAAGCTTCAAATCCTTTTCGGTCGAGAAGCCAATAAGCGCCCCCTGGCTTTCTGCAATGCGCAAGGTGAGCGTATCACCCTCAATCGTCAGACGGCTATCTTGCAGCGAACGGCGCGACCCCGCACCGAGCCTTCGAGCAAGCCGCACAGCAAGGCCCCAGATGATCGCTTCATCGAGCGCCTCTTGCTCAGCGAGCGCCTTCACCTCGTCTGGCAAATCGAGCGCATTGCCATTGGCCGCAATCGAAGCGGCAAGCATGGCGCGGTCTTTCGCTTCAACCGATATCCACCGCTTGTGCAGGGCCCAGTCGATCGCCACGCGCTGCCGGATATTGGGCTCGATCTGCATCGAGGCGAGCGAAAGCATGGTTGCTGCTTCGCGTAGGCGTTCGCTGCCGTGTTTGCGCGATGGCGCGGTATCGACCGTCCAGCTGGCAATCCGGGTCGCGAGCGTCGCAGGCGCGCCGCGCTGCGCTGCGAAGACCGATACGCCTGCAAGCAGCGGGTCGAGAGTCTTGCTGTGATCGGGCAAGCCATCATAGAGCAGCCCCTCGCGAATGCCCCATGAGGAAAACACGATTTTCGAGGGCTGAAAGCGGGACAGCATGGCCTCTGCCAACACCGATGTGTCGGGCAGCTTTTCGGCGCGCATTGAGGAAATCCGCTCACGCGAGCCGAGGCTTTCTACCGTTTCGTTGGCAAGCGCCTTACCGAGAAGTTTCTTCGCTTCTTTAACGCCGAGTTCGAAACCGTGCGGGTCGCTAAGAGGGTGGCCCTGCTCCTGCATCGCATAAACGGCCATGGTGCGCAGCGTGCCGCCAACAAGGTAGAGCGGCTCTCCTTTGAGCACATCCGGCGCGCCCTTTTTAAGCTTCTTCTCCAAGGCCTTGCGCATCTCGCTGCGCGATCCGCCGCGAAGGTCAGGCAGACGCAAGGTGCCAAGTGGCAGAGACACCGCATCATGCGCGCCCTGTTCTCCAAGTCGCACCAGTTCAAGGCTTCCCCCGCCCAAATCCGCAACCGTCCCTCGCGCGCCCGGAAATGCTCCCAAAACGCCTTGCGCGCTCAGCAAACCTTCTTCCTCGCCGGAGACAATCGTCGGAGTGAAGCCGAGCTTTTTGAGCTGCTTGATAAACGCCTTGCCATTGCTCGCCTCGCGTACAGCGGCGGTGGCAACGGTAGTCACATCCGTGACCTTGAGGTCTTCCAACAAAAGCGCAAAACGCCCCAGGCCTCGCAAGGCAAGCTCAATCGCCTCCTCGGCAAGCACGCCGTTGCTCGCGATATCGCGGCCCAGTTTGGCGGTTACTTTTTCATTGAGAAGCACAGTAGGCGCACGCATCGAGCCGCCATAGATCACCATGCGCACGGTATTTGAGCCAATGTCGATGATCGCGCGGCCCGGCTTATTGCCCGAAAGCGTCCCATCCCGGCTGCCCCGAACCTTCGCGGTGCTCAACCCGAACGGCCCTTGCGCAGGGAAAGTTTGGGCACGCCGCCTGCCTCTAGCGCCCCGCCGCGCCCTGAAAGAGATGGGTTTGTCATAAAGTAACGGTGACAGTTAAACGGCTTGGTGTCACCCTCAGTCGGTGGCTCGACCCGGGTATAACTGCCATCGGAATGCAGCCACCAGCTCTGCTCCACATCGAGCATATTGGCGAGCAGGACCTGCTGCAAAACCTGATCATGCACGGTACGGTTGAGGATCGGGATGAGCGCCTCGACCCGGCGATCAAGGTTGCGCTCCATCAAATCAGCCGAAGCGATGAACACCGCAGCTTGCGCGCTGGGCATAGGTTCGCCATTGGCAAAGGCGTAAATCCGGCTGTGCTCCAGAAAACGCCCGATGATGGATTTGACCCGGATGTTTTCAGAAAGGCCCGCAACGCCCGGCCGCAGGCAGCAAATTCCCCGCACCACCAGTTCAACCCTCACCCCTGCCTCGGAGGCGGCATAAAGACGGTTGATCATGGCCTCGTCGGTGATCTGGTTGCACTTGATCCAGATCGCAGCAGGCTTGCCCGCACGCGCATTGGCAATTTCAGTATCAATCCGGTTGCAGATTTCCTGACGCAGATTGAGCGGCGCAATCGCGATATGTTTAAGCCCCGATGGCTCAACATATCCGGTCACGAAATTCATCATCTTCGCCGCGTCCTGCGTAAGCTTGGGGTCGGCGGTAAAGTAACTGAGATCGGTGTAAATCTTGGCGGTGACGGGGTGGTAATTGCCTGTGCCAAAGTGGCAATAGGTGCGAAAACCGCTGTCCTCGCGCCGCACCACCATCGACATTTTCGCGTGAGTTTTCCAGTCGGTGAAGCCGTAGATCACCTGAACGCCGGCACGCTCAAGCTTGCTTGCCCATTTAAGGTTCTGCTCTTCATCGAAGCGCGCTTTCAATTCGACGACGGCGGTGACGGATTTGCCGTTTTCCGCCGCCTCGATCAGCGCGTTGATAACCGCCGACTGAGAGCCCGCGCGGTAAAGCGTCTGCTTGATTGCGACGACATCGGGATCGGCGGCTGCCTGCCGGATGAAGTCGACCACTACCTCGAAGCTTTCATAGGGGTGATGAACGATGATGTCTTTTTCGCGGACGGCAGAGAACAGGTCGCCATCGTGTTCGCGCACCCGCTCTGGATAGCGCGGAGAGTAGGCAGCAAACTTGAGGTCGGGCCTGTCTTCCTTGACGATTTCGGCAAGGCCGTCGATGCCGATAATCCCGTCGGTCTTGATCACCGCCGCTTCATGTACGCCCAACTGTTCGAGCAGGATCTCCTCGGCTTGAGGGTCAAAATCCTCTTCGAGTTCCAACTGGATCACCTGCCCCCGGCGGCGGCGCTGGATTGCGCTGCGGAAGGTGCGAACAAGGTCCTCTGCCTCTTCTTCGATTTCGATATCGCTGTCGCGAAGCACTCGGAACAGGCCGTCGCCCTTGATGGTAAATCCGGGAAAGAGCTTCTTTGCGTACCGCTGAATGAGCGACGCAATGGAGATGTAGATCGCCTCGCCTTCCCCGGCGATCTCTCCGGGGACCCGCACAAAGCGCGGCAGAGCGCCGGGGATGAGGATCATCTCCATGATCTGCTCCTCGTCGGCATCGCGCGAGAGCGTGAAGAGAAGGCCCATGCCTTCGTTATGGACGAAGGGAAACGGGTGCGCCGGGTCGAGGGCCTGCGGCGTGATGACCGGCATGATCTCGTCCAAGAAGAACGCTTCGAGCCATTGATGGGCAGATGCCTCGATCCGCTGCTCGTCGGCGATGTGAATATCGCTTGCCGCCAAAAGCGCGCGTAAGTCGCGCCAGATATCTTGCTGCCGCAAAGCGATTGCCGAGGCCTTTTCACGGATCGCGGACAATTGCTGACTGGGTGTGCGGCCATCAATTGCGGGGCGATCAATCCCGCGCTGTGCCTGTCCGACAAGGCCCGCCACACGGATCATCATGAATTCGTCGAGATTGCTGCCCGAAATCGAGAGAAAACGCAGGCGCTCGAGCAGAGGGTATTGTTCGTTCGACGCCTCCGCCAAAACGCGCTCGTTAAACGCGAGCCATGACAGCTCCCGGTTGAAATAGGCATCGCCTCCGGGCGCGATAAAGGGAGTATGGGCAGACGGCGGGGTTGCCGCCGAGGCTTCCGGTTCGCAGTTTTTCGCTTCGTCTGAGATCGGTTGGCTGCTCATCGCCTCTTCCATTTAGGCATTCAGGAAAATTTCGCCAACGCCAATGCTGGCTCACATAAGCGAATTCGAATTCGCAATCGCCGTGATCCCGCGTTTACCTGTCGCATCGCGGCCCAATTGCACGATCACGTCAATCACGCTTGCGGCGTATTCAATCGTATCCTGACGCGACAGGCCAATCCCCGTCTGCATTACCATCAGCGACAATTGTTCCAACGCGCCGCGAAGCGAATTGGCGTGAATGGTTGAAAAACTGCCAGGGTGGCCGGTGTTGATCGCACGCAGGAAAGAAACGCTTTCTGCGCCGCGAAGCTCACCCAGAACGATACGGTCGGGGCGAAGACGCAGCGCCGATTGCAAAAGCTCATTGGGCGTGACCTTGGCCTCGCCAAGCTCACCCTTCACAGCGACGAGCCCAACCGAGTTCTCGCCCGGGAATTTCAGCTCTGGCGTATCTTCGACCATGACCACGCGCTCCTGCCTCGGAATTTCGCCGAGCATCGCATTCAGGAAAGTGGTTTTACCGGTGCTGGTGCCGCCGGAGATCAGGATAGTGCGGCGATGCTGGATCGCTGCACGCAGGAACGCGATGGGTTCCTGATTGGGGTCGGGCATCCGTGCCTCGCGCTCGCCAGCCAGAGGCCCTGTGTCATAGGCATCGAGCGGCAGGTCGAGGCGGCGGTGACGGCGGATCGCCATAACCCAGTGCTTGCGGCTTGCAGGTGGCCCGCAGAACTGCACCCGCGCGCCATCGGGCAGGGTCGCGCCCAGAAGCGGGTGTTCGCGGTTGATCCCTTGATGGCTTACACGCGCCACTTGTTCGGCAAGTCGCTGAACCAGCCGGTCGTCTATCTCCGGCGTATCGATCCGCTTCATGCCCGGATCGCTTGCATCCTCCACCCATACCTCGCCAGGCTGATTGACCATGATTTCGGTCACCGTGTCACGTTCAAGCCAGCGTCTGAATGGCGCAAGATACGCCTCGAGATAGACGCTGCGCTCACCCGTGATCGGGGTCGCGGCCTCGGGTGGGGTAGCGCCGGCTAGAATAGGATGGACATCTGCGCTCATCAGTTGACCGTCGAGAAATCCAGATCGCGCGCGGTGAAGACGCGGATGGGTTCGCCTTGCCCTACGCGAATAGTCGGGCTGATTGCGCCGTCCTGCTGGGCCGCGATGGAAGCCGCGCTCTGCCCTGCCCCGCCAAGCACCACAGATGTACCGCCAGAGGCAATCGCGCCAAGCCCGCCGACAACCGAAAGCAGCATGGCCGAACCAAAGCGGCGGAAGAAGTGGTTGTCGACCTTGCCCTGAAGCCCCGTGGTCCCGTCAAAGGCAACCGCAGGCGAGGCGATATTGACCGATGCGCCGTCCGGGCGGATCAACCTTGTCCAGATTACATAGGCGCGTTTCTGCCCCTGTTGGACGCCGGACTGATACTGACCGATCAGGCGCGATGAACGGGGTACGAGCACTTTGGTCCCGTCAAAGCTCTTCACATCCTGGCTCACCACCGCGCGCACATATCCCGGTACATCGGTGGTGATCGCTGTTTCGAGGATCGCAGGGATCATTGTGCCTTCAGTGACAGTGGTCGAAGGGTTTGTCATGGCACGGGCTTGCGCAGGCGCGCCGCCAACACCGCCAACCCGGCTTGCGAATGCGGCGGCGGAGCCACCTGCGCCAGTGTCGCCAATTGAACTACCGGTAACAGGTTGTGCTGCGGTTCCCTCTGCTGCGTTGGTTGCCTGACGCGAGGCTGCGCTTGCGTCGAACACGAGAGAGGGGGTCGCATAAGGATTGGTTTGCGGTCCGGCAGCCACGACTGGCGGATTGGCGACCACGGGCGCAGGAGCGGGAGCAACCACAGGAGACACAACTGGCCCCGGCACTTCAGTTGGTGCCATAGCCGGAGCCGTAGCTGCCACCGGCTCAGCTGGAGGAGCCTCTGGCGCAGGCTCGGGCAGTTCGGCTGCGGTCATCGCCCAGAATGTAACAGCTCCCAAAAGCCCGACCAGAGCGACACCAGCAGCAAGCCCCAGCCCTTCGGTCTTGGTCTTGCGCTCGGCCACGGCGGAGAAACCGTTGCGGCTTGCAAGGTCGATAACCTCGGCACTTGTTTGCTCGCGCGGATCGGTGTCGGGACCTGAGCCATCGCCCGATTTTGATGGAAGCCGCATAGCAAGACGCATTTTTCCCACTCCTTACCTTATGACCCGCGAGGCATATCTGGCCCCGCATCAGCACTGCGAGGGCGCGGTGGCCCGACATTGATGAGCGTTGCGCGTTCCTTGCCTTTGCGAAGGATTATCTGCGCTGGCATATCACTCAAAACGATGGTGTTGCCGCGAACCGTGAAGTTCAACGGCCCCTCGACCCCGTCAGGACTGATGCCAAGGATTGCCGGAATTTCAGCATCCGGGCCCCAGGTGAGGAAAACCGCATCGCCATCGTCATAGGTGCGCGAGGGCAAAAGGCCGGTGTCGCCCTCCCCTGCCCATTCAAAATTCAGCCGGGCCGGATCGACGACCGCAAAGGGATCGCGCGCCGCCTCAAGCTCAAGCGCATTCGCCTCATCACGCTTTGCCTGCTCTGCTGCGGCAAGCGCTGCTTCGGCGGCGGCTTTTTCAAGCTCGGGGTAGCGGAACTGAAGGACGTAAAGCGGCGCATTGCGCGGGGATGCCACGAGGTCGAACAAATAGGTGCGGCGGTTGGTGACCACCGTCATATTGGTCCGCGCAGAGGTCGCGAGCGGTTTCACGAACAAAAGCGTTTGCGCCTGATTGGGCTGCACCTGCCATGCACTGCTGTCGCCAATCGCGACATTCTGGATCACTTCATCTGGCGCGAATTTGAGTGTGGTCTGGACCTTCACCTTGCCGTTGACGGTGTAAACCCGCGTTTCATCAAAGACCTGTGTAACAAGGCGCGGATCGTCGGCACGCTGCACATCCTGCGCAAAAGCGGGCGCGGCCAGCGCAAGTGCGCCGGCGAGGAAAGAAAGCCGAAGAGGACGGCTGCGGATCATTTGGATGTCTCCGGTTTGGGACGGGCGCTTGCCGATGGGGCGGAGCGGAAACGATTGCCAATGCCCCTCGTGCGGGATGCAGCGGCGGATTGGGGGCCGGATTGCGAGTTGCCAGAACCAGTCGCGAATACTTTCGTCTCGCGAACGGTGTTGGTGGTGCTCGAACCATTGGTGTCGTTGGCCGCAACTACGCTTGGTGACACCACCGCCGTCCGGCGCACGCCACTCGCCGCGGTGGGCATCGTTTGGGCGGCGCGGTTGACGGTAGGGCTGACAACGGGCGCGGGCGCATTGTGATAGGCGTCGGAATTGGGCTGTGTCGCGACATCGGGCGTGGCAAAGCCGAACACCTGCCACCCGCTGACCATCTTGGAGCCGACGTAAAGCACCATGAGCATCAGCATGCAGTGGACAAAGCCCACAAGGAAAAACGCCATGGCTGCTTGCTGGTCGATCACTCCGGGCGTTGAGACGAGAGCTGAGAGGATAGGCACAGCCATCTCAAGCATCAGCGAGCCGCCAACGACCGCGAAAAGCGGGGCGAGCGCAAGCATGACGAGGCCTTTGAGCCAGCCAACGAAGAGGCCTCTGGTGCCGTTGAACAAGGCGAGCACCACGAAGATCGGGCCCACGGCGAGGAGCAGCGCCAATCCGATGCGCGCCGTTACCAGAAGGCCCACCGTACCGATCAGCAGAAGCATCGCGCCGATCCACATCATGCCCGGCGGCGAAAAGGCGCTGATGTCTTCAATGCCCGTGCTCGCCTCCTGGATCGCCAAGAAAACGATATCGAGCTTGAGTGCGAAAGTCGCGGTCGCGGACCCATCGCTTGCGGTAAGCACGCCAGCAAGAAAGTCGGGTGCCGTCACAAAGAGGTTGTAGAAGATGGTTGAGAACGCTGCAAAGCTTGTAGCGAAAGTCAGGACGAGGCCCACCGTCACCATCTTTGGCAAAAGAGCGCGAACCGAAAGATTTGACCGGCCCAGCAACAGAGAAATGCCGAAAAACGCGATGTAGAGCGTGAGCACCACCGTCAGGGCGATGCCAAGTTGTCCATCCGAGCCAAACAGGCGGCTAAATGCCTGCTCGCTGACCTCGCTTGCGATGCAGTCAACGGCGGTCAGAGCGCCGGCGACGCCCGAGCCCATTTCTTCCGCTGCAAGATCGCAAGCCGTTGTCATTCGGCCGCCTGCCAGATGGGCGTGCCATCTTCGTTCACGTCGCCAGAGCCATCAGGCCCAAAACCTTCAGGCCATGCGTGGTTGGTGAGCGCGGGATACCATGCGCTTGGGCTATCGCCCACCGCCTCTCGCAGGAGATCGAGGCGGCGCACCGCAGCTTCGCGGCCTGACAGGATGGTGAGAACTTCGGGCGCGCCCGAGAGGTCGAGGCGGACCACGACAGAGGCATCGGGCTGGCGCACGAGGAAACAGCGCGAGTGGGCTGGAAGCGTGCGGATCAGGGCAAGCTCGTGGCTCGTCAAGCCAAATCCATCGCAATAATCCTCGGGCCGCGCGCGGCTGTTGGGCATGAAGACCATCGTCGCGGTCTGTTCAACCAGAGCGGTTGAGATACGGCTTTCAAGCGCGTCCTTGGCGCTTTGCGTGGCAAACCCGACCAGTGCATTGCGTTTGCGCAGGGTTTTGAGCCAATCGCGAATGCGCGCGGCGAACACCTCGTCATCCAGAGCCTTCCACCCTTCATCAATAAGGATCATGGTGGGCTCGCCATCCAGCCGCTCATCGATGCGGTGGAAGAGATACATCATGGTCGGGGTGCGCAGGCGCGGGTTTTCGAGAAGCTGCGTCATGTCGAAACCCAGAACGCGCTGGTCGAGGTCAAGCGCGTCGGTATCGTTGTCGAAAAGCCACGCGTGCTCCCCCCCATCACCCGACGCTCCGCCAATCCACGCGCTCAGACGGTCGGCCAGATCGCCCGGCTCGGGACGACGCGTACCTGCCAAAAGCTCCTTGAAGTGCCGCAACCGGCGAAGCGATGGGTCGTTGGCGTAAGTCGCATCAACCGCCGCGCTGATCGTTGCAAGCTCCTCTGGCCCATCGGCCTTGAGCAGCACGCCCAACCAGTCACGAAGGAATGCCTTGTTCGCAGGCGTATCGGGAAGCCCAAGCGGGTTAAAGCCGGTGGGCTCGCCCGGATTGATCCGGTCATACCGCCCGCCAATGCCGCGAATGAACAGTTCCGCACCACGGTCCTTGTCGAACAGGATCGTGCGCGGTTTAAACTTTTGTGCCTGCGCGGCAAGGAAGTTCATCACCACCGTTTTGCCCGAGCCCGATGGGCCGATGACGCTGAAATTGCCCAGATCGCCATTATGGAAGTTGAAGAAGAACGGCGTTGCGCTCGTCGTTTCCAAAAGGGTTACAGCATCACCCCAATGATTGCCGCTTGCCTGTCCAAGGGCAAAGCCGTGGAAGCTGCCAAAGCTTGCCATATTGGCCGATGAGATCAGCGCGCGGCGCACGACGTAATCTTCGTTTCCGGGAAATTGCGCCCAG
Source organism: Qipengyuania sp. S6317L1 (assembly GCF_023015615.1). Taxonomy (GTDB): domain Bacteria; phylum Pseudomonadota; class Alphaproteobacteria; order Sphingomonadales; family Sphingomonadaceae; genus Erythrobacter. Next base: position 381,323 of record NZ_JALKAJ010000004.1, read on the forward strand.
AAAGAAGGTTCAAGATTGGTGTCTTCGCGCACAGCGATTGCGCCTGTGTCCGCAAGCGCCGCAGAGGCAGCGGCGCAGGCATCGTCGAGGCGATTAAGCGCGCTCTCTCGCACCAGCACCGTCAGATGATGATCGCCAAAGCCGACCGCACCATTGCCCAGAGCATCGCGCGCGGCCATCATGTCGGAGCGTTCTGCCGCCGCCTCCTCGTCGACCGAGCGCGAGCGGCGCAGAGCAAGATCAATCCGCTCACGAGCCGTTGTGCGCTCGTTTGGAGCATAACTCTCGGTCACGATCATCTCAAACGGCAGGCGCAGCAGCGGATCGAGAAGGCCGGGCGAAGTCGCCTCCGGATATTCCTTTAGCCCCAGCATCGCGGCAAATTCAGGCCCGCCTGAACCCTTGATCTCCATCGCATCAAGGCCGAAACTTGCGCGGCGATAGGGCAGCATGTGGCCGATATCGGTGTCTTCGGATGGCTTGCGAACAGGGCGCATCTCGCCGTTATAGATCGCCGACAAGAGCTCGAGCATCTCTGAATTGGTACCGCCCGAAGGCGTTGAATACTCACCCAGGACGCTCGCCCCGTAAGGCGAAAGCGCCGCCGTCAGCCCTGTGACCGCCGCCTTGAGGCTGCGAATATCCTTGGGGTCAGCTTCAAGCTCTTCAGCCGTGGTGCGCGAAAAGAATTTCGAAATCCGCTCCGGCAGACCCGTTTTCCCGCGCGCCGGGCGGCGGATAAGGGTCACGAACTGGTCGTTGATGAAGAGCGATCCGCCCGCCAACCGCTCTTTCCAGCGCGCATCAATGTGGCGTGAGAGGGGATCGGGAAACTCCGCGTCGAGCTCAACCTCAACCCGCCGGCGAATGACGTGGTGATACAGCACAAAGCGCGCATCAAGCGTTGAGCGCAGCACCACTTCGCGGGTTGCCGCATGCGAATTGAGCGCGTCGGAATCCTCGGTTTCGAACAGAAGCCCCGGCACTTGAATGGCGCTCATCACCGAGCCATCGCGCAGCAGCACCGTACTTTCGTCGATCAACCGCTCATACGGCAGGCGATCGCCAGCGAGCGCTTCCTTCGCGCTCCAGCTTGCAGGTCCGATCCAATTTGCCATTCGTGTGCGGCCCTCCCATCAGGCCTCAGTTCAATTCAACAGCTTCAAGTCATCAGGGCGTGTAGGAATTGCAGTTCCAGCGCCGGAAGTTCGGAATGCGCGGGCATTTTGACACCTTCGTGATCCAGAGGTCAAAAATGCGCGGTTCCCTCAAAGATGCGAAATAGCCGATCACGTGCATCGTAATCGGCACCAGCAGAAACACCAGAACCATCCAGAAACTGGTCATAAGATCGGCCAGAATGAGAAAGGCAATGGTGGTCACCATCATATTGATGATGAAGAAATTCATCGTCACGCCTGCAAACATCTGCGGGCGGGTCAGTGTGCGGTGCACGGGATGGCGGACAAGATCGCTCATGCCCGCCCTAGACCCCTGCCCCGCCAGCAATCGTCGCCACCAGACGCGGCGCGCCGAAGATGATGAAAACGCCGATGATAACCGTGGCGCCATAACGCCAGTTCATGCGGCCTGTGAGCATCATAAAGCCAACGCCCGCCACAGCCATCACAGCGAGCGCGGTCGCAATGGGGCCAAGCAAAATGCTCTGCATCCAAAGCAGCGCGCTCGTGATCGGATCGCCGCCCTGATTGGTCGCCTGCTGAGCAAACGCCGCGCTTGGCGTTATAATCAGCGCGAGAAATGCGGCCATCTGAGCCTTGAGACGAAAAAGCGATTTCATTGTGTTACGTAAGTCCCTCATAGAATTTCGGCGGTGCGTTTAGCAAAAGCGCATATCAGCGATGTCCGGCCGACAGATGCTGCACCTTTGGGCGCGAATGATTGGCAAGACGCCCCAGGATACTGGTCACGTAGTTCTGCGTCTCGCGGATGTTGGGAATGCCGCCAGCGCGCTCGACCCGGCCAGGGCCCGCGTTGTAGGCGGCAAGTGCCTTTTCCAGATCACCGTCGAACCGGTCGAGCTGTTCACGCAAATACCGCGCCCCGCCCTCAAGATTCTGCATGGGATCATCGGGATCAACGCCCAGATACCTCGCGGTGCCCGGCATAAGTTGAGCAAGGCCGCGCGCACCAGCGGGCGATACGGCCCGCTCACGCCATCGGCTTTCCTGCCACACCAGCGCCTCGAGCAAGGAAGGGCTGAGCCCGTAGCGTTGTGCGAGATCATTGATCTTCGCTGAGTATCGGGCGGGAATTCCTGCGACGTGGTCCTGCGGATTGGCGACGATATCTTCAGAAATTACAAGGCCGCTCACATCCTCGAGCGTGACCGGCTCGAGCGGGACCGGCGCGAGCGCCTTATCGTGTGGTTGAAGCGGCCCACCTGCAATCCATTGCGCGCCTTGCGGAGTGACCTCAAGCACGTCGGCATAGGCAGGGGTCGCAAGCCAGAGGCTTGCAACCAATGCCGTGACGCCAGCACGAATATGTCGTCTCTCGCCTGCGAGAATCATTACGCGGCCCTTTCCAAGACAAGCCCAATGTCTAGCGTAAATGACAAGCGCGTGACAGCCCGAGCTTTGCATCGCGTTGTCTGGCAGCCTGCGCACAAACAAAAAGCGCCAGAATGACAACGATTGAGCGAGGCTCCACGCTGCCATTCTGGCGCTTTTTAACAAGGGGCCGCGCCTGTTTTGGCGGTCGGCCGTATGACCCGAAGCCTGTGGTTAGTCGCGAAGCGTCAATTGGCCTGGCTGCGTCATAGCGGGACGAAAATCGCCGCGTTCAAGCATGGAAATTGCTTGACGGGCAAGCCGGCGCGAGTCGGTGGTGCGCCCGTCTGCGGTATCAAGCTCGAGGACTTCGCGCGATGCGAGGGCCGTTTCAAAATGGCCGCGCGCTTTCGCTTCATTGCCAGAATGCGCCAAAGCAATGCCAAGGTTGATGTGCAATGCAGGATCGTCTGGATACGCTTTAAGCTCGGCTTCGAGTTTCCGAATGGCTTTCAACGCCTGACCTTCCGCAAGGCTTGCAGATGCAAGCCCCTCATCGCTTGGCTGAGTGGCTTGCGCATAGGAAGGCGCCGCCAAGCCAAGGCCGAGCCCCGCAACTGCGACAAGTCCGGATTTCGTAATTTTCGACATTGTGATCTTGGACAGCGTCATGTCCGTCTCCTCTCATCTTCTAAAATCATGATGGGAGATAATTTTCGGTAGTGCAACAAAACTGTAATATTGTCATAAAAATGTCCGATAGACGCAAATTATCGTATTTCTTCAGCGCCTTACCGATTCTCATTTATTACAATGATTTTTCTTTCGCCTGAAATTCGGCGTCAAATCCCGTCACCAGATTGTCATATTACAAAACTGTCGCACAAACGTCTTGAGCGAAGAAATTTTGTCATATGCGGCTTCTAGCTGGTCCCTACGCGATCGAATTCGCGACCTATCGATTCTCGATTTTCAGGGGACCACTCGCTGTGAAGAACATCCAACGTACTCTCATCCTCGGGGCAAGCATCGTTGCGCTTGCTGGCTGCGGCGCGGACGAAATCGTCTCGCCTGGCACCAACCAGCCGGTCAATGTGACCATCAACAATCCGGCTCCAACGCCAGCGCCATCGCCAACGCCAACCGGAACGCTTGTGACGCCAGCGGCAGGTTGCCCAACCATCAATTCAACTGGTGGTCTTACCGACAGCGGCACGATCAGCGGCCCGACCGGTGAATACCGCGTGTGCACCCTGCCAACGACGTTCGATGCAGACGACAACCTGCCTTTCATCAACGGTCTGCTTTACCAGATTCAGAACACTGTGACCGTCGGCAGCGATCAAGGCTTCTCCAGCACCGGAACGGATGTGACCCTTTCGGTCGAAGCAGGCGCGATCTTCTTTGCACAGGCTGCTTCTGCCCTGATCGTGAACCGCGGCAACGAACTCGACGCCAGCGGCACCGCAACCATGCCAATCGTGTTCACCAGCCGTGACAACATCCTTGGCCTTAACAACGACAACAGCCAGGCCCAGTGGGGCGGCATCGTCATGCTTGGCCGCGCTCCGGTTTCCGATTGCCAGGACAACGTGTTCAACACCGCGACCACTCCAAACGCAAACCCGGCTTGCCAACAACGCCTCGAAGGCTCTGCACAGACTTTCTTCTTTGGCGGTGGCGACGACGCAGACAGTTCTGGCACGCTTGAATACGTTCAAATGCGCTACTGCGGCTTTGAACTGACCCAAGGCAACGAGCTTCAGTGTTTGACCACCGGCGGCACCGGCTCTGGCACCACCTTCAACCACATCATGAGCTTCAACAGCTCGGACGACGGCGTTGAATTCTTCGGCGGCTCGGTCAACATGAGCCAGCTTGCCGTGATCGGCGCATCGGACGATTCGATCGACGCTGACTCGGGTGTTCAAGCCAACATCGAAACCGCTGTTGTGGTTCAGCGCGGTAGCACTGGCGACAGCATCATCGAATTCGATTCGCCGGACGATCTTGCCGACGGCACACCGGGCAATGCGATCCCGCAAAGCACATTGAACGTGAACAACTTCACCTTCGTCCAGCGTTCTTCTGCATCGGGCCAGGCGGTTCGTGCACGTGGCGGCCCTGCTCTTGGTCTGACCAATGGTGTGATCGACGTAAACACTGCGGACAGCGTCTGCATCCGTATCGACGAGCAGATCACGCTTGCTGCGATCATCGGTTTCGATTCGGTCATCTGTGACGGTGCCAACCGTCCGGTTCGCGGTTCGTCGGGCGTCAGCGATGCCGAAGTCCAAACGCAAGTCGACGCAGGCACCAACAACAATCTTCTGGCGACTCTCTCGCTCACCAACAATCTGGCGAACGGCGCCACGGAGAACGGTGTGACCACCTTCGATGCAACCGCTCGTTCTTCTTTCTTCAACAGCTCGACTTTCATCGGCGCAGTTGAAAGCGACCTTTCGTCCGACTTTGGCGACTGGACCTGTAACTCCAGCATCCAGAATTTCGGCAGCGCGACCGGCGATTGCACCTCGATCCCGGTTTACTAAGCCGCGCCTCAAATCAATCGAGGGGGGCGCAGCGTCTGACGCAGCGCCCCCTTCATATTATCTGCTGAGCCCGCTTGCGGCTCGGTCCCAATTTCAGGCCTAGAATTTCAAGGGGGTCTCTCATTATGTCGACCGGCACGCGCCTCGCAGGGCTGCTGCTTCTCACTTCGTCGCTCACCGTTCCGTCGGTCCTCCACGCACAAGAAGCTGCCCAAGGCAGCGCTGACGCGGATCCGATGGCACAAGATGCTGGTGCAGCTGAGCAGCAAGAAGAAGAATTTGATGACGTCGATATCTCGGTGCCAGGCGGCGGGATTATCGTCACCGGCAGGCGCAACCGCGATCCGGTGCGCTCGTCCAGCCAGGTGCTCAATGTCCTAACCGAAGAAGACATCGCGCGGACCGGCGAAAGCGATATTGCCGGCGCTCTTACACGCGTGACCGGCTTGTCGGTGGTCGGCGATGGCCGTGTGTTCGTCCGCGGTCTTGGTGATCGCTATTCGCTGGCGCTTTTGAACGGCCTTCCGCTGCCAAGCCCGGAACCGCTGAGCCGGGTTGTGCCGCTCGACATTTTCCCGACCAATGTGGTTGCCTCGTCGCTTGTGCAGAAGACCTATTCGGCCAACTATCCGGGTGAATTTGGCGGCGGTGTGATCAACCTCACCACCAAGGCCGTGCCTACCGAAGACTTTCTCACCGTAAGCGTGGGCGCAAGCGGCGACACAGAGACGACCTTTCAAAACGGCCTCACCTATTTCGGGTCCGAGTGGGACTCCTTCGGCTTCGATAACGGCAACCGCGCGGTTCCTTCGAATCTTCGGGCCTTCTTCGACAGCGGCGAGCGCATCGGCACCGTTCCGCTTGAGGTGAGCGAAACCATCGCGACCCAGTTGTTCCCGACCAACCTTGTGACACTGCAACGTGTTGACGAGCAGCGCCCCAACTTCTCCGGCTCGCTGACTGGCGGTATTTCCAGTGCGCTTGGCGATGACACCTATCTCGGCATCATTGCCACCGTTGGCCTCAAGAACAATCTGCGCAACCGTTCGGTCCTTTCTCAAAGCGGCAGCGGCGATCTGACACAGGTGTTTCAGGAACAGCGCACCTTCATCACCGATGAAAACGTGCTGTTCAACGCGCTCTTGAGCTTCGGCCTCGACTTTGGCGAGAACACCATCCGCTGGACCAATCTCTATATCCGTGACACGCTCAAAACCGCGCGTTTGTCGGAAGGCTTCGATGTCTTCCCCGGCGTCACGGGCTTCGATTTCCTGAACCAGCAAACCGCATGGTTCGAGCGCCAGTTGATTGACACACAGCTTGTCGGCGAGTTCGAAATCGGGCGCTTCGATGTCGATATTCGCGGCGGTTATGCCCGAACCGACCGCGAGGCGCCCTACAACGCGCGTTTCAGCTACACCCGCACCAATCTGCCTGGCGACCCGTTCGGTGATCAGTTCGTTGCCTACTTCAACCAGCTGTCCGACGCTGGCATTTCGACCGTAGCATTCGACGATCTGAAAGAAGAACTGTGGTTCGGCGGGCTCGACGTATCGTATGAGCTGACCGACACGCTTTCCGCTACAGTCGGCTATGCCTTTTCGGACACCACTCGCCGCTCGGAAAGCCGCGAATTCCGTCCGTTTGTCTCTGGTGACATCCTCGATGACAGCGTCGTTCCAGCCTTCGGCCTTCGTCAGCCGGGCGACCTCATCACCAGCGCAACCGCTGGCCTGTTCGACATCACCCTGACCGAAGCCACGCCTTTCCCGGTGTTCGACGCAGGGCTCGAGATCAATGCAGGCTATGGCCTCCTTCGCTGGGCAGCGACCGATACGCTCTCTGTTGAGGCGGGCGTTCGCTATGAAGATGCAAGTCAGACCGTTGCCCTGGACCAGACAGTGTTCAACGACCCGATCGCTGGAGCGACCCCGACGAACCTGTTCAATGACTACTTCCTGCCAAGCGGCACGATCACATGGGAGGCGACGCCTGATCTGCAATTGCGCTTCTCGGCTTCGAAAACCATCGCCCGTCCGCAGTTCCGCGAGCTGGTCGAACAGGTTTATTTCGATCCTGAGAGCAACCGCGAATTTGTCGGTAACCCGCTCCTCAATGACAGTGAGCTTTTGAACTTAGAAGCGCGCGGCGAATACTACTTTGGCGGGCCCAACAAGATCAGCCTCGCCGGCTTCTTCAAGGAAATCGACAACCCGATCGAGAACACTCTCCAATCGGCATCGGGCGTTGTGCGGACCGGCTTTGCCAACGCACCAAGCGCGCAGCTTTACGGTCTCGAATTCGACGTCGTTCACGGCATCGACCTCTACGATATGGGCGGCTCGTTCTGGGAAACCAAGCAACTGCTTTTGCAAGCCAACTACACCTACACCCAGTCCGAGATCAAAGTCGGCGACACTGACATTGCTCCGATCATCGGTGCGCCAGAACAGCTTGCAAGCCTGCTGTTCGACGATGGCGCGCCGCTTGTGGGACAGTCGGACCATATCGCCAACTTCTCGATCGGGATCGAGGACACCGAGAAAACGCAGCAAGCCTCCATCCTCGTCAACTATGCGACAGAGCGCGTGACGCTTCGTGGCGGCCCGCTGCCTGATGTGGTTGAAGATCCGGGCCTTACGGTGGATTTCGTTGCACGCACCGAGCTTGGTCTTCTGGGGCAGGACCTTGAGTTGTCTCTCCAGGTTCGCAATATCTTCAGCCGTGACAATTTTGAATTCCAGGAAAGCGACACCGGCCGCATCGAAATCAACACCTTCGATGTGGGCACCAGCTTCTCTGTGGGGCTCAAAGCCGAATTCTGATCAGCAACCCTCTCCCGCTGATTTCTGGCCGCTTCTTTCACACGAAAGGAGCGGCCTTTTTTCTGGGGGAGAGCCTCAGCGAAGTATCAAGAATGGCACGCGTAGGAAAACGCGACGTCGGAGTCAGTGTCGGCGTCAGCCGGGCGCTTTAAAGGTCGAGAACGTATCCGACCGAACGCACAGTGCGCAGCGGGTTGCCGCCACCGGCGGCCTTGATAGCGCGGCGCAGGCGGCCAACCCACACATCGACGGTGCGCTCATCCAATGGCGGCTCCGTCTTGCCGAGCCCGGCGATAATCGTCTCGCGGCTCATCACCCGGCCTGAATTCTCCGCAAAGTAGCGAAGCAGGCGAAATTCATTGGGCCGCGCTTCGATCACTGTGCCGTTCCAGCGCGCCTGTAATGCCGCCATGTCGATCAGCAAAGCGCCCTTCTCCATGCCGGCCACGGTGTTTACCGGGCTTCGCCGGGATTGCAGGGCCAACACCCGGTCGAGCACTGTCGTGCGGTCGAGTGGCCCGACGACATAATCATCGGCCCCTGCGTTCAATGCTCGCCGACGGTGTTCCTCATTGGCATCTTCATCACCCTGTTCCAGAACCATTGTCACATGGGCCTCTGCGGTGCGCGGATCGGCTCGCAGGCGGCGGCACATTTCGAGACCGGCAAGGTCGTCCATCACCCAATCGACAAAGGCCCAGACCGGCCCATCGACAAGACGCTGCGGACCATCGGAACCGAGCTCATCGAACACGAAACGCTGATCACCATGAACAAAATCCTCAAGGCCCTCTTCGAGCGGAGAGGTGAGGAAAATATTGGTCACTTGCATTGTGCCCGATGCCCCAGTTGCAAAAGCTTGTCAGGGCCGAGGATTGGCTGAGTTCTGTGACGCGTTTATGACGCGCTAACAAAGAGTTTAGCCGCCTTTTTCCTTCACGCTCACCTGGTCCATCGGGGGCAATGGCATGGCAAGGCCGGTGGGCATTTTCGGCCTGTATGGCGCTTCGAGTTTGGCGATTTCCTCGTCCGACAATTCAACCTCGAGCGCAGCCACGGCATCGTCGATATGATGCGGCTTTGACGCTCCGATTATCGGCGCGGCCACGCCCTTGGTAAAATGCCATGCGAGGCCAAGGCTCGCCATCTTCTCACCGCGCGCCTCTGCCATGCTGGCAAGCGCATTGATGGTCGCAGCATCCGCTTCGTCATCATCGCTATAAAGCGATTTGCCCACGCCATCGGTTTCGCTGCGCACCGTGGTTTCGCCAAGGGGCCGCGCAAGCCGTCCACGCGCAAGCGGGCTCCACGGGATCAGCCCCACGCCCTGATCTTGGCACAGAGGCAACATCTCGCGCTCCTCCTCGCGGTAGAGGAGATTGAGCTGGTTTTGCATGGAGATGAACCGCGTCCACCCGTTGGCGCGGGCCACTTCCTGCGCCTTGGCAAACTGCCAAGCGTACATCGAGGACGCGCCAATGTAGCGCGCCTTGCCCGCCTTCACGATATCGTGCAGCGCCTCCATCGTCTCCTCAATCGGCGTCGCATCGTCCCAGCGGTGGATCTGGAAGAGGTCGACATAGTCCATGCCGAGCCGTGTGAGGCTATCGTCGATGGCCTGAAACAAGCTTTTGCGCGAGAGGCCCCCGGTATTGGGTGCGCGCCGCCAAGGGATAAACGCCTTGGTCGCGACCACAATTTCATCACGGTGGGCCATCTCTTTTAGGAGCTTGCCGGTAATTTCCTCAGAGGTCCCGCCAGCATAGCCATTCGCGGTGTCGAAGAAGTTGATCCCTGCCTCCAGCGCTTGGCGAAAAAAGGGGCGGCTCTCGTCCTCGTTCAGCAGCCAATCGCCATGCCATCCGGCGGTTTTATCGCCATAGGTCATGCAGCCAAGGCAAAGGCGCGAGATGTTGAGACCTGAATTTCCAAGCCGGGTGAATTTCATGGCAACGCTCCTTCAAAGGCGTGATTTGTGTAGGACATTTGAGACACTTGAGACACTGTCCAGAGGCGGGAAATCTTCCGGGCAAGATTCAGCTCTAGAACTCTGATATTACGTGCCTTTTCCGATTTCCCGAGTGCAATTCTTCCGCGTCCCTCCAACCTGAAATGTTGGAATAGGTTAGCACCTGTTCCGGCGCGTAGGAAAGCTGCACCTTATTGCAGCGTCAGCCCGCCATCGACCACCAGAGTGTGTCCCGTGATATAGGCCGACAGCGGCGAGGCGAGAAACAGCGCAGCCCCCGCCATGTCTTCGGGCGTGCCAAGCCGTCTCAGCGGTATCCTTTGAAGCGCACCTTCGAGGCGTTCGGGGTTCTGAGTGGTTACCGTTGTGATCTTGGTCGCGACCAACCCCGGCGCGATGCCGTTTACGCGGATGCCATCCCTCGCCCATGCCGCGCCCAGCGTCTTCACAAGGCTGACCGCGCCCGCTTTGGAAGCAGAATAGGCAGGGTTGCCGATATTGGCCTTGAAACCTGCCACGGACGAAACGACCGTCATCGTGCCGCCCGCTTCGGCAAGCTTGCCGTGAAACGCGCGCGCCACGTCCATCACCGAATTGAGATTGACGTCGATCACATCGTCCCAGCCTTCGCGCGCAAACTCGCCGCGAGAATATCGCACAATGCCCTGGCTCTGGATGAGCACATCCACTGGCCCCAGCGTTTCGACCAGAGCGCCCACCGCGTCACGGTCGCTAACATTGAGCTGAGCATAGGAAAGCCCGGTAAAGTCGCTGTCCTCGGCCTCAAGATAGTCACCCTCATCAGGCCGCGTGCCGGTAACGAGCACTTCGGCCCCAGCCTTGCGAAAGCTGTGCGCGATGCCGTTGCCGATACCGCTTGATCCGCCGATTACGACGACGCTCTTGCCGGTAAAATCGAGTGGGTTGGTCATATCATTTCCCTATCTCTGACGTCGCCCCGTGCTTGACGCGGGGCTTGGCTCTCTTTTGGTTGATAGAATGGCAAAGGGCGGATGGGTATACATCATGGCGAACCGCTTCAAAGGCGGGATGTATGTTGGCGTCACCGCCGATCTGCTCGCTCGAGTACACCAGCATCGCGAAGGCAACGGCTCCATCCATGTGCGCGATTTCGGCAAGACACGCCTCGTCTTTGCTGAGCGCCATGACACGATTGAGAGCGCTATTGCTCGCGAGAAACTCGTCAAGAAATGGCGGCGCAACTGGAAGTTTGCGCTTATCGAAAAGGCGAACCCGGAGTGGGATGACTTGTGGGACGTTTGGTTTGGCGGTGAGCAAGCAGAAAAGTAGCCTAGCCCCGTGTCAAGCACGGGGCGACGAGGTGAATGACCGCTGGCCAATGCCCTTCGCCCTCAAATCTCGCGGCTGACCACTTCCTTCATAATCTCGCTCGTGCCGCCGTAAATGCGTTGCACCCGTGCGTCGCGCCAGAGACGCGCAATCGGATATTCGTTCATATAGCCAGCCCCGCCATGCAGTTGGAGACAGGCGTCGACCATCTCCCATTGCATTTCCGAGTGCCAGAGTTTGGCGGCCGAGGCTTCGCCCGTGGTGAGCTCGCCTTTAAGGTGCCGCGCGATCGCCCAGTCGAGGTGCGCCCAGCCGACTTGCAGTTTTGCTGCCAATTCCGCGAGGGTGAATTTGGAGTTCTGGAACTCGAACACCGTCTTGCCGAAAGCCTTGCGCTCCTTGGTGAATTTGACCGCTTCGTCAAACGCACGCTGCGCCCCGCCCATCGCGGAAACGGCAATCGAAAGGCGTTCTTGCGGAAGTTCTTCCATCAGGTGGATGAAGCCGCGGTTTTCGCCGCCGAGGATGTTGGTTTTGGGCACGCGCACGTCTTCGAAGAACAGCTCGGAGGTGTCGGCGGAATGTTGCCCGATCTTGTCCAGATTGCGCCCGCGCGCAAAGCCGGGGGTGTCGGCATCGACGAGGATTAGCGAAGTGCCCTTCGCGCCCGCGTTCGGATCAGTCTTGGCCACAACGATCACCACATCGGCATTCTGGCCGTTGGTGATGTAGGTTTTCGAGCCGTTGATCACGAGGTGATTGCCGTCCTCCTTGGCGGTGGTCTTGATCCCCTGAAGGTCGGAGCCTGCACCCGGCTCGGTCATCGCAATCGCGGTGATGATATCGCCCGAAATCATTCCCGGGAGATATTTCTCCTTCTGCTCAGGCGAGCCGAGGCGTTCGAAATAATTGACTGTAATGTCGTTTTGCAGGGTAAAACCTGCGGACGAGCCCAAATAGGCAAGCTCTTCGGCGAGCACGCAGTTGAAGCCGAAATCGAGGCCAAGCCCGCCGTTCTCTTCTGCAACCGTGGGGCACAGCATCCCTGCATCACCCAACGCCTTCCACGCAGAGCGAGGTACAATGCCCTCTTCCTCATGTTGGTCGAGGTAAGGCTCCATATGCTCGGAAAAGACCTTGCGCACCGTCTCGCGAAATGCGGCATGGTCTTCGTTATAGGCAGTGCGATTTGCTGTTTGCAGCATGAAGGGCTCTCTCTCGATTTTGGTTTTCTCTCGAAACCCAATGAAGCGGTGCTTTACGCGCGCGTCAAGCGAGAAAGATGCAACCCCTGCCTATGGTTCAGCCAACAAAGGCGCGTTCGATCACGAACTGGCCGGGCTTGTTGTTCGCGCCCTCTTCAAAGCCGCGTGCTTCAAGGTCGGCGGCGTGATCCTTGATCATCGCCATCGAGCCGCACAGCATGACGCGATCGTTTTCCGGATCGAACTTTTGCGGGCCCTTGGAGTCCTTGAATAGGCGGCCATCGTCGATCAGCACCTGGATGCGGTCAGTGGTGTGAAAGTCTTCGCGCGTCACTGTGGGGACGTAGATCATACGCTCACGCTGATCATCTTCGAGCAGCGGATCGCCTTCGAGCTTGCTTTCGAGCAGATCGCGGTAAGCCAGGTCTTTCACACGGCGCACCGAATGAACGACGATCACTTCGTCATACATCTCATACACTGCCGGATCGCGAACAAGGCTCATGAACGGAGCGAGCCCCGTGCCGGTTGAAAGCATAAACAGTCGTTTACCCGGCAGCAGAGCGTCGGTCACAAGCGTTCCGGTCGGCTTCTTGCCGAGGTAGATCGGATCGCCTTCCTTGATGTGCTGAAGCCTCGAGGTGAGCGGTCCGTCCTGCACGATGATCGAGAGGAATTCCAATTCCTCATCATAGGACGGCGAGGCCACAGAATAGGCGCGCAGCAGCGGCTTGCCGTCTTCTTTGGGAAGGCCGATCATCACAAATTCGCCGGAACGGAAGCGGAAGCTTGCCGGGCGCGTCATCTTCAGGGTGAAGAGGTCATCGTTCCATTGATGAACATGGGTGATCGTCTCAACTGAAACGGCGCCGCTTTCATTGAAAGCGTCACGCGGGGGGATCGGTGATGTGACAGCTGTATCGGTCAATTTCGGCCTCAAAATATGTGCGGTTCACGCGAGATTCGCGTCAGTAGTGAACGCGCAAATGAAGCTTTCGGCTATTTACATCAAGGTAGATTAGCAATTCAGGGGCGAAGTACGGCTTCACACCTCGCCCCTGAATGTTCGCATTAGTTCCAACCAGCGCGGTCGAAAATCTGCACCGCCTTGGTTTGACCAGAGCCGATTTTGGCCGCGTTCAAAGTGTCAGCGCGAAAATCACCCATCTTTTCCAGATTGGAATTACCAGCCAGGCCGATAGCGGCGGGGTATTCGTTGTTGCCATCAGCAAAATAACGCTGCGCGCTTTCGCTTGTCAGATATTCGAGGAAAGCAATCGCGTTTTCGCGGTTGGGCGCATTCTTGACAACGCCTGCGCCGCTCACATTGATGTGCGTGCCGCTTTCGCCTTCGCCTTGATCGGGGAAGATCACGCCGAGCTTGTCGAACACCGCGCGCTGTTCCTCATCGCCGCCTGCAAAGCGGCCAAGGTAATAGGAGTTCACAACCGCAATCCGGCATTCGCCCGCAGCAGTGCTTTCGATCTGCGCAGTGTCATTGCCCTGCGGATCGCGCGCGAAGTTTGCAACGACGCCCCTGGCCCACTCTTCAGCAGCCTCTTCGCCCTGGTTGGCGATGATGCTGGAGAGCAGCGAGATGTTGTAGATGTTAGAGGACGAGCGGATGCAGATGTCACCTTTCCACGCAGGATCGGCCAAGTCCATATAGCTGTCGAGCCCTTCGGGAACGCCCGCTTCCTTGTTGTAGATGATGACACGTGCGCGGGTGGAAAGACCAAACCACAACCCATCCGGATGGCGCAGGTAGTCGGGCAGACGCTCATTCAAGACATCGGAATTGACCGATTGCAGCACGCCCGCTTCCTCAGCGCGCCAGAGACGGCCCGCATCGACGGTTACAAGAAGGTCGGCTGGCGAAAATTCGCCCTCGGACTGGATCCGTTCGATCAGGGCATCGGCGTCCGCTTCAATACGATTGACGGTGATGCCGGTCTGCTCGGTAAAGTCTTCATAGAGCGCAAGATCGGTGTCGTAGTGGCGCGATGAATAAACATTGACAACGCCATTATCGCCAACGGCGTCGCCGGCCGTTTCTGCATTGTCGGAGCAGGCCACAACGCTCAACGCGAGGCCAAGGCCGAGAATCATTTTCTTCATAAGTGTCCCTTCAGTGATACTTGCGAATGACTTGCAATAGTATCTTTGCGAATGCAAGTGCTGATTTGGATACTCACCCACTGGCAAAGGCGCGCACGCTCGCATCGCGCGGCACCACGCGGTAATGCGCGCCTTCTTCAACCGCGGCTGTCGTCTGGACCGTGATCTCTTCGCCAGATGCGGTTTGCAGCAAGAGCCTGCTGGCCACTCCCAAAGGGTGCACATCGACAACGACAAGGCCGCCTGCGTCCTTGATACAATCCAATGTCTCGGCATGGACGAGAAGATCGACTTCGCTTGCGCTTGGCATATCGCCCGCGACACAGGACACCGGCCAGGCACCAAGGCTGGTTTGCAGAACATCGCCATCGCGCTTTGCTGCAACCACTTGCGCACCGCCGAAAATTGCACCGACCGATGGCGTTGCGGGCCGGTCATGCAGGTCCTCGGGGCTCCCGAACTGGATGATGCGCCCGTCCTCCATCACCGCGATATAATCGGCAATGTCGAGCGCTTCCTCCGGGTCGTGCGTGACCAGAATTGTGGTCGTACCCGCTGCGCGCAGAAGCCTGCGGCAATCGCGGCGCAGGCGGCGGCGAAGAACAATATCAACGCTGGCGAAAGGTTCATCCATAAGGAGCACTTGCGGCTCTGGCGCCATTGCGCGAGCTAGGGCAGCGCGCTGTTGCTGGCCGCCGGAAAGCTCGTGCGGGAAACGCGGGCCAAGCCCAGCCAGCCCCACCCGCTCAAGCCATTGCTCGATCACAGCATCCGACCTACCGCCCGAAAGACCAAAGGCGATATTCTTTGCAATCGTCATATGCGGGAAGAGCGCGCCGTCCTGAAAGACAAGACCGATCGGCCGCGCTTCAGGCGCAGGGTTGCGGCTTGCCGACGCGATCTCTTCACCCGCGACGATGATCCTGCCCGACTGCACCGGCAAAAGCCCTGCGGCCAAGTTCAGCAAGGTTGACTTGCCCGAGCCTGACGAGCCAAGCAGGCAGGTGATTTTTCCCGCTGGCGCTGTAAAGGCGATATCGGATAAGGCCTCCACCCGCCCGGTCCGACCGGTGTAAGCATGGGCAATATGTTGAAATTCAAGACTCACAAAATTGTCCGATACTTTGGTGCAGGTGCCCCATGACTGAGGGCGTGACTGAGATGGGCCTTAAGCAATCCGCCCCCGCCCCCGCAAGTGGGCTTGTGGCGCGCTCCTCCCTTTTGGATGGGTGGAGCGTAGGCGCACTGGTGCTTGCCGCCTTCGCCTTCCTTCCCATTGCCACCATTCTCGTTTCGGCGCCAAGCGGCGGTTTTGAGGCGATTTCCCACCTCGCGAGCACGGTCCTGTGGCGCTACACCGCGAACACTCTGGCGCTGATGGCGATGGCGGGCGGGCTTGCCCTGATCGTGGGGACAGGATGCGCCTGGCTGGTAAGCGCCGCGCGTTTTCCGGGGCGTTCGGTTCTGGCCTGGGCGCTGGTTCTGCCTCTTGCCCTGCCCGCCTATATCGCGGCGTATCTTTATGCCGATATGCTCGACTTTGTCGGACCGGTGCAAACCGCATTGCGCGAAGTCACCGGGCTTGGTCCCGATGGATACTGGTTCCCGCAAATCCGCTCTCTTCCCGGCGGGGCCTTCGTCCTTGGCATCGTCCTTTACCCTTATGTGTATCTCCTCGCGAGAGCCGCTTTTGCCGCGCAAAGCCTGTCGCAGTTTCGCGCCGCGCGCAGCCTTGGGGCAAGACCAACGCGCGCCTTCTGGCAGGTTGCCCTGCCCGCCGCGCGCCCCGCTATTGCGGGCGGATTGGCATTGGTGTTGATGGAAGTGCTCGCCGATTTTGGCGTTGCGCAGTATTTTGCGATCCCCACCTTCTCGACCGGCATTTTCCGCAGCTGGCTTTCGATGGGCGACAAGCAGGCCGCGCTCAAACTGGCGGCGGTGATGTTGCTGTTCGTGGTCGCCCTCATCATTCTCGAGGCGCGCACTCGCAAGGGCCGCGCGGTGAGCAAGGATGGCTCGCGCGACGACGAACCGCTCGTGCACCTTTCCCCTCTGGGTAAGGTGCTGGCGCTCCTCTTTTGCGCATCGCCGGTCTTTCTCGGCTTTCTCATCCCTGCCGGCTATTTGCTCTCGATGTCTGTCACCCCGGCCGCGATGAACGCCGCGGGCGATCTGTGGGCCTATGCCAGCGGAAGTCTCTGGCTTGGGCTCGGCGCAGGGTTCCTCTGCGTAATCGCGGCGCTGCTTCTGGCCTTTGCAAAAGCGCGTTCGGAAAGCCAATTGGTCAAAGCATCCATTCGCGTCTCGACGCTTGGATACGCGCTTCCCGGGGCTCTGCTTGCAGTCGGGCTACTCGCGCCGCTTGGAGCCGTTGATGTGGGCATGACGCGGTTTTTACGCGATACTTTCGGCTATTCAGGCGGCCTTGTCCTGACGGGCACTGGCGCTGTCCTCATTTACGCATTGTGTGTGCGGTTCCTCACCGTTGCCTACAACAGCGTGGACGGAGGGATGAGCAAGATCCCGCCTTCCTTCGCCGCCGCTGCGCGATCTCTGGGAGCCGGGCCGTCGCGTGTCCTGGCGAAAATCTACGCCCCGCTTCTGAGCCGCAGCCTTGCCGCTGCCGCCGCGCTCGTTTTTATCGATGCCGTGCGCGAGCTGCCCGCCACATTGATCCTGCGGCCCTTCAATCTGGAGACGCTTGCCACCCGCACCTACCGCCTTGCAAGCGACGAGCGGCTGGTTGAGGCGTCTATCCCCGCGCTTCTTCTGCTGGTCGCCGGACTTCTGCCGGTGCTTCTACTGACGAGGACGGGCAAGCGTTAACCGCGCAATGTAAGGGTAGATTGTCACCACTGGTGTAAACTAAGCTTGTCGAATACGCCTGATGCGTTCAAAGTGCCTCGCAGATGGCAAAATTTCCATTCTCGGCAATCGTCGGACAGGACGAGATGAAGCAGGCGCTGCTGATCGCGGCGGTTGATGGCTCGCTTGGCGGGGTCATGGTCTTTGGCGATCGCGGCACCGGCAAAAGCACTGCCGCACGCGCTTTGGCGAGCCTGCTGCCACCGATCACCGCACATGCAAACTGCCCGTATGGTGGGTCAAAAGAGGACGCGGAACGCTATCCGGATGTGTGCGGCGGTGGGCCTTTGCGAAAGCGTCCTGTGCCATTTGTTGACCTGCCCCTGGGCGCGACCGAGGACCGGGTGATCGGCTCGCTCGACCTCGAGAAGGCGCTTCGATCTGGCGAAAAGGGGTTTGAACCAGGACTTCTTGCCAAGGCGCACCGGGGTTTCTTGTACATTGACGAGATCAACTTGCTCGAAGACCACCTTGTGGACCTGCTTTTGGATGTGGCCGCCTCGGGCGAAAACGTGGTCGAGCGCGAGGGGCTTTCCGTGCGCCACCCTGCGAAATTTGTCCTCATCGGCAGCGGCAATCCGGAAGAGGGTGAACTGCGCCCGCAATTGCTCGACCGCTTTGGTCTCTCAGTCGAAGTGCGCACGCCCGAGGATATCGAAACCCGCGTCAAGATCATGCGACTTGTTGCAGCCAGTGAGCGCGATCCGGAAGGTTTCGCTGCCGAATGGGCGCAAGAGGACGCCAAGATACTCAAGCAAATCGCGCGCGGCAAAGCCAAGCTTGCCAGGCTCGAACCTCCTGAAAACATCCTCACCGATGCAGCCCATCTGTGCATGGCTGTGGGCGCAGACGGGCTACGCGGAGAGTTGACCTTGATGCGCGCCGCCCGCGCCCTTGCAGCTTTGGAAGGCGCGCGATCGGTCAAACGCGAGCATTTGATCGCGGTTGCGCCATCGGCCTTGCGGCACCGGTTACGCCGCGATGTGC
The DNA here is from genome assembly GCF_023015615.1 of Qipengyuania sp. S6317L1. GTDB lineage: Bacteria > Pseudomonadota > Alphaproteobacteria > Sphingomonadales > Sphingomonadaceae > Erythrobacter. The sequence continues at coordinate 399,668 of NZ_JALKAJ010000004.1, forward strand.
TCGATGAAACGGGCTCGACTGCGCGCATTTCGAGGGCCATCGACGAGCTGTTCGGGTGACAGGCGAAACCGCCTCTGAAAGACTTTCAAGCGACCCCATTCACGACGCTAGCCTCGCCGCAACCCTCTTCGTCCAAAACCCGCTAGGTTTCGGTGGCATGGTCCTGCGCGCAAGCTCGCCCGCTCGCGATGCACTGGTCGCAGCGATAGGGCAAAAACTCCCGACCCGCCGCCTCCCCGCCCATATTGATGATGAACGCCTGCTTGGAGGGATCGACATCGCGGCAAGCCTCGCAGCGGGCCAGCCGGTTGAGACCAAGGGACTTCTCGCGGAGGCCGAAGGCGCGGTGCTGATCGTGCCCATGGCAGAGCGCATGGATGAAGCGCTTGCCGGGCGGTTGGCGCAGGCGCTTGACGATAGAAGGATCGCAATGCTCCTCTTGGACGATGCACGCGAAGCCGATGAGGGGCCACCGCTGGCACTGATGGAGCGGCTGTCGTTTCAGTGCGATCTCACCCATTCACGCGAGCGTGAGGCATCATTGGGGGCCTCCAAAGCTGGCGAAACGGGGCCTCTCGATGACGAGGCATTGAGCGCAATTGCGGCAACGGGCCCAGCGCTTGGGGTGCATTCGCTCCGCGCTCTTATTCATACAAGCGCGGCGGCGCGGGCTCATGCCTCTTTGTCAGGACGCGAAGTGGTCGAACACAGCGATCTGGAAGCCGCCGCACGGCTTGTTCTGGCGCCGCGAGCAACGCAGCTTCCGCCGCCGCCCGAAGAGCCCGTTGCGGATGATTCTCCGCCGCCCGATCCCGGTGACACGCCAGAGGAGAACAACCAGCAATCGAGTGATCAAAAGCTCGAAGACAAAGTTGTCGAAGCCGCTGCTGCCGCTATCCCGGCTGACCTTCTGGCCCAGCTTGCAAAGGGGCTTGCCCCGCGTGCATCGGGAGCGAGCGGTTCGGGGCAAAAGCGCAAGAGCGGGCTTCGCGGCAAACCGTTGGGAGCGCGGCCGGGTATGCCGCGCGGTGGCGCTCGTCTGGCGATGATCGACACATTGCGCGCTGCCGTTCCGTGGCAGGCCGTCAGACGGCGAGAAACGGGCGCTGACCCGAACGCACCGATCATCATGCGCAAAGGTGACCTGCGTGTTCGCCGCTTTGAAGAAAAGGCCGCGCGGGTCACGATCTTTGCGGTCGATGCCTCCGGCTCCGCTGCCGCTGCGCGCCTTGCCGAGGCCAAGGGCGCGGTCGAGCTGATGCTTGCACAAGCCTATGTCACGAGGAGCGAGGTCGCGCTTATCGCCTTTCGCGGAGAAGTCGCCGAATTGCTCCTGCCTCCCACGCGCTCGCTCACACGGGCGCGGCGCGCGCTGGCGGAGCTTCCCGGAGGGGGCGGCACGCCGCTTGCAATGGGCCTCGATACCGCGCGCGAACTCGCACATTCGGTGCGCGGAAGAGGTCGCACGCCGAGCCTTATCGTGCTTACCGACGGGCGCGCCAATATCGACGGTCAAGGCCAGCCCGGGCGCAAGCAGGCAGGCGAAGATGCGGCAGCCGCCGCCAAGGCGATTGCCCGCGAAGGGGTAGATGCCCTCGTGGTCGATATCTCTGCACGCGCCAGCCGCGAGGGGGGTGCATTGGCCGAGGCCATGCAGGCCCGCTACCTCGCCCTGCCCCGCGCCGACGCGAAAACCCTGCACGCGGCCATTTCCAGCAGAGAGCCCGCATGAGCCGCCCGCTCAACTGGGATCGCGAAGGACGCCTGTGGCCCAATCGCGAGGCAAGCCAATTTGTGCAAATGGGCCACGCGACATGGCACGTCCAACGGTTCGGTGAGGGCAAAAGCCCGCGCATTCTGCTTATCCACGGCACCGGGGGATCGGTGCACTCATGGGGCGCGCTTGCCCCGATGATGGCAGAGCAATTCGAACTGTTCGCCCCCGACCTCCCTCGCCACGCATTCACCACCGGCCATGGGCCGCAGGATTCCTCCATCCCCGGCATGGCGCGCGCGCTTGCTGCGCTGCTCGAACACACCGGTTTTGCGCCCGACATGATCGTTGGCCATTCCGCAGGCGCCGCTCTGGCGTTGCAATTGGCGCTGGATCACGGCTTTACCGGTCCCATCGTCGGGCTAAATTCGGCGCTGCGTCCCTTCCCCGGCCTTGCCGCGCAGCTTTTCCCGGCAGTTGCCAAGTTGCTTTTCGCAAACCCCTTTGTCCCGCGTGTATTCTCGGGGCTTGCCGGATTTGGTTCGGAGGCCGAGCGGTTCATCTACCGCTCCACACGCTCGACGATCTCGGACGAAGGGCTCGCCTGCTACGCCGCCCTCATCAAGAACCCGCGCCATACGAAGGGCGCATTGTCGATGATGGCGAATTGGGACCTTGAAAGACTGCGTGAGCGGATGGGAGAGATCACCAACCCGATTTTGATGATACATTCTGACAAGGACGCAGCGATCCCGCTGGACTGGGCCAAGGAGGCGCACAGCTGGCTTGCCACCTCCCGGCTCGACGTGCTGTGCGGCCTCGGCCATCTCGCCCACGAGGAAGCCCCGGAACTCGTAGCCGAGCGGATCATGGATTTCGCAAAGGAGACGCTGGGGGAGAACGCCTGATGGAAGACTACAGCAAAAACATCACCGATAACCTCGGCTGGCTGGAAATCGCGTTCTTCTACTCCATCGCGATTGGCGTTTGCTTCTGGCAATGGTGGAAGATGCGCCGTGAAGTGCGCGAGATGCGGGCCGAACGCGAAGCGCGCGAGGCTGAAGAGGCTGCAAGCAAGGACGCGGAAGAAAGCGAAAAGCCGGAAGGCTAAGCTGGTTTCCTCGGCATCCGAAACGGCAGCATGAACTGCACCACTGGCGAGGCGAACCGGCGCATATCAAGACTTTCCTGCACCGTTGCGACTTCCTCACCGAAAAGCTTCGACGACAGTTCTGAACGCGCATAAAAGGGCGTATCCTCCCATGTGCGGCGAACCTCGGCCACACCGATTTCAGAGCGCGTACGCCTGTCGACCCGCCATCTGCTTTTGGGCAAAGGCGCAATCGCGGGAAGCTCGACATGAGCCGCCTCGCAGTGCTTGTCGAAGCGGATAGCGCTTGCGAAAAGCGAGCCGTCGCCGCGCTCGCCTTCATAGCATACGACCGCGCCCTCCTTCATGTGCGCGCGCGACCAGTGCCAGGTGTTAAAGCCACTCTCCAGTGGCTCTGACCCACGGTTGTGATCAAAATATCCGCTGCCGCCCCACGAGAGGCCCGGCTCCTCCATCTCGACCTCTATCTGCGCGCGCGGGGCCATGCAGTGCCAGATGTGGTTTTCCGCCGGATCAAGCGCAAAGCTCGCCGCATTCAATGCCTCGGGGTACACCCGCACCGTGCCCGCCACCCGGCGGTGGATGGGGTTGAACAGCCGCGTGTCGCGCTCCTCAATTTCAATCGTCAGGTGATCGCCATCCCAGCGCATTGCGCTCGCCCCGATTTCAAGGGTATGCGCATCGCGCCGCACGTCTGCCTCGGGTCGCTCGTGCATGACCCACCGTGCTCTTGGACCGTAAAGCGCGATATTCATGGAGCAATGGTCGAGCGGCGCGCCCCTTCCCGATGCCTTGTAATAAGGCGAGAAAACACTCCCCATAAAGGCGATTATCGTGAGGGCGTGGGCTCCGTCGTCGCTGATCGCGTCGATATACCACCAGGTGTAGCCGCCTGATGGAATGTCCTCGTCGAAGCGAGGTCCTGTTCCACCTTTTTCGCCGCAAGCAGCCCGGATAAGGCGGCCATCGGGACGCCTGCTGAAGGATGCGTCGCTCCCCCAGCGCAATAGAGTTTCCTGATGCGCGTGCGCGGCCCCTGTCTCAGGAATGAGGCCGCCGAGCCGTGCGACGCTCTGCCATATAGAGCCCCCCCGGTTGCCGGGAAGAGGCGCTCCCACGTGGCCGGTGTCGCGAGCTCGTGGGGCATGTCCTCCTCGAGCATGAGGCCGCATTTCTCTAACCTTGCTTTGAGGGCCCTCGTGCATCCTTGTGTCTCCTTGGGATCGTAGGAAAAGCGGTCGCCATTGGCGGGCGCATTGACGATGATTTGCAGCCGTTCCCGGCCTTGCGGCGCCGCGGCGGCGTTCAAATCCGCGCTGCGATCGAGCGCGCAGACATAAGCGGTGGGATCGCTCGGCGGACGGCCGCTGGCGATCTCGTCGAACTCGCGCTTGTAGTCGCTTGAGAAAAAGACGTTGTGGTGGGTGAGGTCGAAACCGCTTGTCTTTGTGTGGGCGTACCAGACGAGCGCGGAGAGCGAGCGTTTGGCAGGGGGGAGCGGCTTGACCGCACGCGACGGGTCTTGTCCGAAATGGCCGGTCGCAATCGCATTGGGATCGGCGTTGCAGATCACGCTGTCGGCGGGGATCACCTCGCCACTGTCCAACCGGACGCCGCAGGCCTCGCCCGCGCCATTCATCAGGATTTGGCAGACCCTTTCCCCCATGCGAAACTGCGCGCCATTGCCCTCAGCCAGCCGCCTCAAAGCAACCGCGAGCGCGTTGATCCCCCCGTCGATCAGCCACACGCCCCTCGCCTCGACATGGGCGATCAGCATCAGGGTTGCGGGCGCTTGGAATGGCGAAGAGCCGCAATAGGTCGAATAACGGCCAAAAAGCTGCTGAAGACGCGGGTCGGGGAAGAAATCGCGAAGCGCCTTCCACATGCTCTTGTGCGGGCGCATCGCGGCAAAGTCACCAAATCGCGTCAGGCCAATGCGCCAAAGGAGCGGGAGCGGGCTCGACACATTGTCGCCGCGCATCATCGGCTCGTTGAGGATGTTATACATCCGCGCGGTTTCGGCTTGGAAGCGGGCATAGCCGCGCGCGGCCTCTGCCCCGGCGAAGTTGCCAATGGCATCGCGTGAGCGCTCGGGATCGGCGTAGAGATCAAGCGTTTCGCTATCATTCCAAGCGTGGCGGGCGAGCACTTCGGCCTTTTTGACGCTCACATAGTCTTCGAGTCGCGCGCCGCTTTCTTCGAAAATCTCGTCAAACACATCGCGCATGGTGAAAACGGTTGGGCCGGCATCAATTGACGCGCCATCGACGGCAACGCGGGCCGCTTTTCCGCCGACTTCCGCTTGCGCTTCCACGAGGGTAACGGCCATCCCGCGCGCAGACAATCGGGCGGCGCTCGCCAGCCCTCCCATCCCTGCGCCGATGATGACGACAGCCTTCAAAAACCCCTCCACCCGGCGCCCATCGCCAGAGAAATCTCACATTCCAGTTGACCTGACTGTAGCAGGTGTCCAACTATTTAGACAATCAAAGTGTCAATTCGTGGGATAATATTGACCCAAACGTCATCAAAAGATCCTTGGAAGGTGCGTTATGTCGCGCGCCGCAATGCGGTGTTTGCTTCCCCGCGCTTCCAGCATTGGTGCGCGAAGCTCCCATTCGTAAACCGCATCGCAAGAGCGCGCGCGGGCGAGGCTTTCGACCTGATTGCCGGTTTCACCTATTCGCAAATTTTAAGGAGCTACGTTGAAAGTGGCCTGTTTGACCTCCTTCAATCCGGCCCCGTAGGCCACGCCCGTGTCGCGGCTGAATTGGACCTGAGCCCAGATGCCACCCTCACCTTGCTCCGCGCAGGCCGCGCCCTTCGCCTCTCCGAAGAACCGATCGCCGATGGCTGGATGCTGGGCGAAGCTGGCGCCGTGCTCGCCGCTGACGAAGGCGCTCAGGCTATGGTGCGCCACCACCGCCTGCTTTACCAAGATTTGGCTGATCCGATGGAGCTTCTTCGCAAGGACCGTAAGGAGCCGACCGAGTTGTCGCGCTTCTGGTCCTATGCGGGCGCGCTGCACGGTGCAGCAGAACGCGGGGCCGAGACGGCCGAGTATTCACAGCTCATGGCCGCATCGCAGCACTTCGTCGCTAACCAAGTGCTCGCCTCCTATCGCTTCCCGAAGGACGCGCGGCTGCTTGATGTGGGCGGCGGGCACGGCGCGTTCCTGACCCATATGGGGAATGCGTTTGACGACCTGCACCTGGGCCTCTTTGACCTTCACGAGGTGGCCGAGACAGGCGCGCAGATCTTGGCAGACCGCTTTGGGAACGCGCGCGTTTCTGCCCACCCGGGCAATTTCTTCGAGGATCAGGTCCCACAAGGGTTCGACGTCGTCTCACTCGTCCGCATCCTTCACGATCACGACGATGATGCAGCGCTCAAAATTCTCACCAACATCCGCGCGAGCCTTGAGCCGGGCGCGCATCTGCTGATCGCAGAACCCATGGCGGGCGCCGCTGGGGCAGAAGGTATGGGAGAGGCGTTTTTTGGGATGTATCTGTGGGCAATGGGCTCAGGCCGGGCGCGCAGCCCGGCGGAATATGCCGACATGGTGCGGCAGGCAGGTTTTGCCCGAACCAGAAATGTCCCCACCCCTCAACCAGTAAACGCAAGCATCCTCATCGCGTATGCGTAAAACTTGAGCTACATTTAAAACTGTCTGCTTTTGTTGACACTAGCGGGTGTAAGGCGTAGCAAACTCCTGAGAGAAACCACCTTCGAAGGCGCGCAACGAGTCGAGTTCGCCCATTTCGAAGGGGAGAATGGTTCCGCATTTGGACCACAAACAGGGGAAGCAAGCCGTTGATGGAAAGCTTGGCTGTCACACTCGAAGGGCCTGAGCGTGTAACGCTTCAGGCGCTTGAGTTGAACGCGCCGGGCACAGGCGATGTGCTTGTCGATATTGCCTGGAGCGGGATCAGCTCGGGCACTGAAAAACTCCTTTTCACCGGGCAGATGCCCGACTTTCCGGGCATGGGTTATCCGCTTGTGCCGGGATATGAATCCGTCGGCAGGATCGTCGATGCGGGCAAGGCGGCAAAGGGCCGGATTGGCGAGTGGGTCTTTGTGCCCGGCGCCAATTGCTACACGCAAGCACGCGGACTTTTTGGCGGCACGGCCAAGACGATAACACTGCCATCGGCGCGCGCTTTGAGCGTGCCCGAGCACTTGGGCGCCAACGGCGTGTTGTGCGCTCTGGCGGCGACCGCGCTCCATGCGATCAACGAAGGCGATGTGCCGGACCTTATCATCGGGCATGGTGTGCTTGGCCGGTTGCTTGCGCGTCTTACGATTGCGCTTGGCGAAAAAGCGCCAACGGTTTGGGAAACACAGGCTGAACGCCGCAGTGGCGGTGCGGGATACGAAGTGGTCGCGCCTGAAAATGACAGCCGGACAGGCTACGCCTCGATCTATGATGCCAGCGGCGATGCGGGCCTTCTCGACACGCTGGTCGGGCGGCTTGCCAAAGGTGGCGAGATCACGCTTGCGGGCTTTTACAAGGACCGCCTTAGCTTCGCCTTCCCGCCTGCATTCATGAAAGAGGCGCGCCTCCGGATCGCGGCGGAATGGGCACCCAAGGATATCGCGCAAACAATTGCGCTGATCGAGGCAGGGGCACTCGGGTTGGACGGGCTTGTCACGGACCACGCTCCCGCTGAACTGGCGGTGGATGCCTATCCCAAGGCGTTCAGTGCCCCCGACTGCCTCAAAATGGTTTTGGATTGGAGAGACGCGTAATGACGATGTTGGAAGCCCACGATCATGGCCCCCTTCAGCCGCATCTGCGCGACGAGGCGAGCCACGAGCCCGATCCCGTGCATACGGGCGAGGTGACGAAGGAAACGCAGGTCATTGCGATCTATGGCAAGGGCGGCTCGGGCAAAAGTTTCGCGCTTTCCAACCTGTCCTACATGATGGCGCAGCAAGGCAAGCGCGTGCTGCTCATCGGCTGTGATCCAAAGTCCGACACGACTTCGCTGCTGTTTGGCGGCAAAAGCTGCCCCACAATTATTGAAACCTCTTCCAAGAAAAAGCTCGCTGGCGAAGACGTCACCATCGAAGACGTCTGTTTTCAGCGTGACGGCGTGTTCGCCATGGAGCTTGGCGGGCCGGAAGTGGGCCGGGGCTGTGGTGGGCGCGGGATCATCCACGGCTTTGAGCTGCTTGAAAAACTGGGCTTCCACGACTGGGGCTTTGACTACGTCCTGCTCGATTTCCTGGGCGATGTGGTTTGCGGCGGGTTTGGCCTGCCGATTGCCCGCGATATGTGCCAAAAAGTGATTGTGGTCGGCTCGAACGACCTCCAGTCCCTCTATGTCGCCAACAATGTGTGTCATGCGGTCGAATACTTCCGCAAGATGGGCGGCAATGTCGGTGTGGCCGGTATGATCATCAACAAGGACGATGGCACAGGCGAGGCGCAGGCCTTCGCCGAGGCGGTCGATATTCCCGTCCTCACTGCGATCCCGGCGAATGAAGATATCCGCCGCAAGAGTGCAAATTATCAGATCATCGGAACGCCGGGCGGCGAATGGGCAAGCCTCTTTGAGGAACTGGCCATAAACGTCGCCGAGGCCCCGCCGCGCCAACCCTCTCCACTCGACCAGGATGGCCTCCTCGACCTTTTCTCGCCCGAAGACACGGGCGGAAATGTCGAACTGATCCCGGCTACTCAGGCCGATATGCGCGGCGGCATTTTTGAAGAAAAACCATCACTTGAAGTGATCTACGACGAGGTCTGAGTTGACAGAGCTTCCTTCCTCAAACGCGCAACGCTCTCGTGACACGCTGGATGTAGGGGCACGCCCTGCGCCAGCAAGCGGCGCGTGTTCGAGCAAGGAAACCTTGCGCGAGGCGGCGCGCGCTTCGGGGAAACGTGACATACTCGATAAATACGCCGTCGATTATCCGGTCGACCCTGAAAAAGGGCCACACGATCAACCCCAATCGATGTGTCCGGCCTTCGGATCATTGCGCGTCGGCCTTCGCATGAAGCGCACTGCCACAGTGCTCTCGGGCTCGGCCTGCTGTGTCTATGGCCTCACCTTCACCTCGCATTTTTACGGCGCACGGCGCACGGTTGGATATGTGCCGTTTTCGTCGGAAACGCTGGTCACCGGCAAGCTGTTCGAAGACATCAAGGAAGCGGTTGAGGATCTGGCCGATCCGGAACGTTATGATGCGGTTGTTGTGACCAATCTGTGTGTTCCCACCGCCAGCGGCGTGCCATTGCGGCTGCTGCCCGATCAGATCAACGGCGTGCGCATTATCGGTATCGACGTGCCCGGCTTTGGCATTCCCACCCACGCAGAGGCGAAGGATGTGCTCGCAGGTGCCATGCTCGCCTATGCGCGCAAGGAAGCGATGACGGGGCCAGTGGCAACGCCCGAGAGGCGCTCTGACCGGCCAACGGTCGCGCTTTTGGGCGAGATGTTCCCGGCTGATCCGGTGGTGATCGACCAGATGCTGGAGCCGCTTGGCCTTGCCGCGGGGCCTGTAGTGCCGACGCGCGAATGGCGCGAATTGTATGCCGCGCTCGATTGTTCTGTCGTTGCCGCGATCCACCCATTCTATACTGCCAGCATTCGCGAATTCGAACACGCTGGCCGCCCGATCATTGGCTCTGCCCCTGTGGGCGCAGATGGCACGGCGGCATGGCTCGATAGCCTGGCCGACGTAATGGGTCTGCCTGCCGAAAAGGTCGCCGGCGTCAAGAATGCCATGATCGGCGCTTGCAAAGGCGCTTTTGCCGCCGCCCCCATCAATGGCCGCGTGACGGTTTCGGGATATGAGGGTTCTGAACTTCTGGTTGCTCGCCTGCTGATCGAAAGCGGCGCAGATGTGCCCTACGTCGGCAGTGCTTGCCCGCGCACCAAATGGTCAGATCCAGACCGTGAATGGCTCGAGGCCAAGGGCACACGCGTCAATTTCCGTGCAAGCCTTGAAGACGACATCGCCGCTATCGAAGAGTTTGGGCCGGACCTCGCCGTGGGCACCACTCCGGTTGTGCAGCACGCCAAGGCAAAAGCCATTCCGGCCCTTTATTTCACCAATTTGATCTCCGCGCGCCCTCTCATGGGTCCGGCAGGCGCCGGCAGCTTGGCTCAAGTCATCAACGCCGCGATGGGCAATAAAGAGCGTTTCGATACGATGCGCGAGTTCTTCGAAGGCGTGGGCGACGGCCATGCCACGGGCGTGTGGGAAGACACCCCCGTCGACCGCCCCAAATTCCGCAAGAAATATGCGGCCTTGAACGAAGCGGCGCGTAAAGCGGCTGAGGCGGTGGGCACATGACGCTCGTCCTCGACCATGATCGCGCTGGAGGCTACTGGGGTGCCACTTACGTCTTTACGGCGGTCAAGGGCTTGCAAGTCATCATCGATGGCCCGGTGGGTTGCGAAAACCTGCCCGTGACCAGCGTCCTCCATTACACCGATGCCCTCCCCCCGCATGAATTGCCGATTGTGGTGACGGGTCTTGGCGAAGAAGAGCTCGGCAAAACCGGCACCGAAGGCGCGATGAAGCGCGCTTGGGAAACGCTCGACCCAGAGCTTCCCGCGGTGGTTGTCACAGGCTCGATCGCGGAGATGATCGGCGGCGGCGTCACGCCAGAGGGAACCAATATCAAGCGCTTCCTCCCTCGCACGATCGACGAAGATCAATGGCAATCGGCTGATCGCGCGCTCGCCTGGCTGTGGACCGAATTCGGTCCGAAGAAAATGCCAGCACAGCGCCCGCGCAAAGAGGGCGAGAAGCCGGTCGTCAATATCATCGGCCCCTCCTACGGCATGTTCAATATGCCATCGGACCTCGCCGAAATCCGCCGTTTGGTCGAAGGCATCGGCGCAGAAATCGGCGTGGTCTTCCCGCTCGGCTGCCACCTTGCCGATATTCGCAAACTCGGCATGGCGGATGCGAACGTGTGTATGTACCGCGAGTTTGGCCGCAATCTTTGCGAGACACTTGAGCGGCCCTATTTCCAGGCGCCTGTCGGGCTTTCGAGCACCACCAAATTCCTGCGCGCTTTGGGCGAGGAACTGGGTCTTGACCCGGAGCCTTTCATCGAGCGCGAGAAGCACACCACGATCAAGCCGCTCTGGGACCTGTGGCGCTCGGTCACGCAAGACTTCTTCGCGACCGCCAATTTCGGCATTGTCGCCAATGACACCTACGCGCGCGGTATCCGCCACTTCCTCGAAGACGACATGGGACTGCCGTGCGCGTTCGCTTATTCGCGCGAGGCTGGGGTAAAGCCCAGGAATGATGAAGTGCGGGCGAGCATCCACGCGACCCCGCCCCTCGTCCTGTTCGGTTCGTACAACGAACGCATGTATATGGCTGAGGCAAGCGGGGCTGCGGGCCATGGTCCTGCGGGTCAATTTATCCCTGCAAGCTTCCCGGGAGCCGCGATCCGTCGCCACACAGGCACGCCTTTCATGGGCTATTCGGGTGCGACCTATCTGGTGCAGGAAGTGTGCAATGCGCTGTTTGATGCGCTGTTCCATATCCTTCCCTTGGGAACCGATATGGACGAAGGCGAAGCGACCCTTGCCAGAGGCGCAGATGTGCCGGTGAAAGCGGGCTCCAACGGCGGGCCAACACACGAAGTCACCTGGGACGCAGGCGCTAAAACGCGGCTTGATGAACTGGTTGAAAAGCAGCCCGTTCTCGTCCGCATTTCCGCCGCCAAGCGCCTTCGTGATGCCGCAGAGCAAACCGCTCGCGCACGCGGCGCTGACACGGTTACAACAGATTGCCTCCAAGAGGCATCGCTCGAAGGAGAGGCCGTATGACCACTGCCCAGAGCACCACAAAAACTTATGAGGGATCACAAGTTTTGCCTGAAGTTTTCGGGCATCCGCAATCCACGTGGGGGATCACGCGCGGATACCGTCGGGGACAATTCCGTCCCCGCTCCAATGTTAACTTATGGAGATACTAGTATGGCCGATGGTGATCGCCCCAGCGTGGGGACCTATCTGACCGACGAAGAAGCAAAAGAAATCCATGGCGCGTTCATGGGTACTTTTGGGCTTTATGTCGGCATCGCAGTCGTGGCTCACATCCTTCTCTGGATCAATAAGCCCTGGCTGCCGCTCTAAGCCTTTAAAACCACTGTTTGACTAAGCCTTTGTTGACGCATTCCCTCCCGGAATCCGTCTCATGGCCCAAGCAATTGGCATAAGGAATTGAATATGTACAAGATTTGGCATCACTTTGATGTTCGCCGGACCCTCGTTGCGCTGCATGTCGGCCTCGCGGTTCTCGCGTTCACGATCCACTTCATCCTGCTCAGCACCGAAACTTACGGCTGGCTGACCTGATGGATGTTTGGCCGATGAAATCTGGCCAGACATAAAATTTCGTGAGGAGGCAGGTTCGCCTGCCTGCCTCCCACACAACCAAACGACGCAAACGATAACGCCCGCATTCAAAGCGGGAAGGATGGACCTATGGCGCTCCTTAGTTTCGAGCGGAAATACCGCACTCGCGGTGGCACATTAATCGGCGGCGACCTTTTCGACTTTTGGGTCGGGCCGTTTTACGTCGGATTCTTCGGGGTTACGACAGCAATCAGCGCGCTGCTTGGCACGATGCTGATCTTTGCTGCAGCCGCAGAAGGACCCACCTTAAACCCCTGGCTTATCGATATTCAGCCACCATCTATCGAAGCCGGACTTAGCTTTGCCCCTCTCAGCGAGGGCGGATACTGGCAGGTCATTACGATCTGCGCGGTTGTCGCTTTTAGCTCGTGGGTGATGAGGCAGGCAGAAATCTCCAAAAAGCTGGGCATGAATTATCATGTTCCCATCGCTTTTGCCGTGGCGGTTTTTGCATATGTAACCCTCAATGTGATCCGTCCGGTGTGGATGGGCGCATGGGGTCATGGTTTCCCATACGGCATTTGGTCGCACTTGGACTGGGTATCGTACACGGGATATAACTATGTGAACTTCCACTATAATCCCGTTCATATGATCGCGATCACGTTCTTCTTCACGAACTGTCTCGCGCTCGCTCTGCACGGTGGTCTCGTCCTGTCAGCGGTCAATGTTGGCAAAGGCAACGAGGTCCGCTCGCCAGAATATGAAGACACCTACTTCCGCGATTTCATCGGCTATTCGGTCGGTACGCTTGGCATTCACCGTGTCGGCCTGTTCCTCGCCCTTAACGCAGGGTTCTGGAGCGCGATCTGCATCGTGATCTCGGGCACGCTGATGACCGGAAGCTGGGTCGAATGGTGGGATTGGTGGCGCGCTGTCCCGATGTGGCAAGGAGAACCGATCTGATGGCTACCTATCAAAACATCTTCACCCAGATCCAGGTCAAGGCTCCGCCGGAAATGGGGGTTCCACTCCCACCGGCCGAAGACATCCGTATCCCGAATGTCGGCTACAGCTATTGGTTCGGCAAGATCGGTCAGGCACAGTTCGGACCGATTTACCTGGGATGGTCAGGTTTGATCTCTCTGGTTTTCGGGACGGCAGCGTTCCTTATCATCGGGCTCAACTTCTGGGCGCAGGCCGGATGGGACCCGCAAACCTTCATCCGCGAATTGTTCTGGCTCTCGCTTGATCCGCCAAGCTCGGAGTACGGCTTTAGCCCCATCGTGCCTTTGAATGAGGGCGGCTGGTTCATCATGACCGGCGCGTTCCTGACGATCTCGGTGCTATGCTGGTGGGTGCGAACCTACACGCGGGCGAAAGCGCTTGGCATGGGGATGCACATTCCCTGGGCCTTTGCGAGCGCGATCTGGCTGTTCCTGGTGCTGGGCTTTATCCGCCCGCTGCTCCTGTGGGATTGGTCACAGGCCGTCCCGTACGGGATCTTCAGCCACCTCGACTGGACCAACAATTTCAGTCTCGTTTACGGGAACCTGTTCTACAACCCGTTCCACGCGCTCTCGATTGTGTTCCTTTATGGTTCGGCGATCCTGTTCGCGATGCACGGGGCAACGATCCTTGCTGTTGGCCGCTATGGCGGTGAGCGCGAGATCGAGCAGATCACGGATCGCGGCACGGCTTCTGAACGTGCCGGCCTGTTCTGGCGCTGGACCATGGGCTTTAATGCCACGATGGAATCGATCCACCGCTGGGCCTGGTGGTTCGCGGTTCTCACCACACTGACAGGCGGGATTGGCATCCTTCTGTCAGGCACCGTGGTCGACAATTGGTACCTTTGGGCACAGGAGCACCACTACGCTCCCCAGTAAGCGCCACGCGCTCTCTTACGGGGTCGAGGCGAGACCCCAACCATAGGTTCGAAATTTGCCCGGCTGCGCACAAGATGCGCGGCCGGGCTTTTTCGTTGCAAAAGGCGCACTTGAGAGGGAGGCAAAGCGGAAAGTCGTCCGCCTTCGCCATTTTGCAACACAACCGCCACGCAACTGTCATTACTTCGCTATAGCGAGCCCTCGACCTCTCTTTCATATCAAGGGCAAAACAGTGACCAAACCTCTCTTTCGATCAATCCTTCTCGCATCGGCAATGGCCATTCCCACGCAGGCCATGGCTCAAGACGATAGCGAACAGTCGGGCAACACCATCATCGTGACCGCGCAAAAGGTCGAACAGCGCGCGCTCGATGTGCCGATCACCATCTCGGCGCTGGGCGGCGAAAACATCGAAGAGCTGGGTGTCACTGACCTCGACGAGCTATCGAACTACGTACCCGGCCTGCTCATTCAGGAGCAGAGCGCCAACAACCCCGGCGTTGTCATTCGCGGCATCACCTCCGACAGCGGCTCTTCGCAGCAGGGCCCGCGCGTCACTCTCTATTACAACGGCGTCGATATTTCGCGTTCACGCGGTTCCTATCAGGCGATCTACGATCTTGAACGGGTCGAGGTCATCAAGGGGCCGCAGGCGACCTTGTTCGGCACAGCGTCCGCGGTTGGCGCGATCAGCCTCGTGTCCGCCCGCCCGCGCGACGGGTTCTCGGGCGAGCTCACCGGCGGTTATGGCAATTTTGACCAGACCCTGCTTGCCGGCCACCTCAATGCAGGTTCCGATGTGCTCGCAGGGCGCGTTGCCTTCGAATATCGAACCCGCGATGGCTATGTCGAAAACCTCAATGCCAATCAGGAAGAAGAGCTTTATGCGCAGGACCAATTGGGCGTGCGCGCATCGCTTCGCTACTCGCCATCAGCCGACTTCACGCTCGATCTGATCGGCACATATGATCAACAACGCAATGGCGGCACGCCCTTCATCTCAAGCACCTTCCCCGCTTTTGCAGGCGCACCGGGCGGTCCGGCAAACGCATTCGAAGATGCAAACCTTGGCGGCTTTCCCGAAGGCTCCGCGGCGCTGGGTGATGATCAATTGGGGCTGAACCGCGAAGTGTATGACCTGAACCTGACGGCAGAATACCAGTTCGCCGACGATTGGACGTTCACCACGGTCAATGGTTACCGCGAATTTGACAGCGCAGAAGTGTTCGATGCTGACGGAACGGCTGCGCCCTTCCTCGAATTTGCAGAGATTGCGGACGGTTGGCAGGTCAGCCATGAGGGGCGCTTCACATATTCAGGCGCCAATATCCGCGCGAGCGCAGGCTGGAACCTGTTCATCGAGGAAGGCGCGCAAAATGTGCCTTTCGCCACGGAAGAGGGGCTGTTCCTGCAATGCCTGACCTCGCTTTTCGGCGCCCCCTTGATCCCCGGCATCCCGTGCGTTGCAGCCGACGGCAGCGTGCCTGCAACCGCAGTCACCGGCCTTGCGACAATGGGAGCGGCGACCGCCATTCCTTACGCTGCGCGGTTTGAAAATCAGGGCCGGAACGAAGCCTATTCGGTTTTTGCCGATGTAACCTGGCTTCCCACCGACAAGCTTGAACTCACCGCTGGCGTTCGCTTCATCGACGAATATCGCGAATCCGGCTATATCTCAGTCGCGCCTGACAGCGTGCTGAGCGGTGCGCCTTTGATCCCGGGCTTCCTGGACACCAATCTCCAGACATACCGCGACGATGCAAGTTTCACCGCTGCCCTTCCCCGCGTCAACGCGCTTTACCGGATCAGCGATGATGTGAACGTCTTTGCCACCATCTCGAAGGGCCGTCGTTCGCCCGTCGTCAACCTTGGCGCGAGGGTCGATGGCGTGGGCAATGTGGTTCCCGACCCACAGATTGTAGCGGAAGAAACGGTGTGGAACTACGAAGGCGGTATCAAGCTTGCCAGCGGTCCGGTTTCTGCCTCGCTTGGCGTATATTACCAGGTCTATGAAAACTTTCAGGTTTCGGTCGAAGACCCCGATGGCCCGGTTGGCAGCTTCATCACGCAAAGCGCAGGCTCGGCCAGCAACCTTGGCGTTGAAGGCGAAGTGGCGATCGATGCAGCCGACTGGCTGCGCGTGTTCGGCAACTTCGGCTACATCGACGGCGGGATTGACGAAGACGGCGCGTTCTCGCCCGCCTTTTCGGGTGCGCGCTTCCGCCTTCAGCCTGAATTTCAGGCCTCGGCGGGCTTCACCGTGGATTACGAGTTTGGCAATGGTGCAAGGTTTTTCGCAACGCCAAGCGTCACCCACCGAAGCCGCATTTTCTTCGAAGTGCCAAACAGCGACCTGATCAGCCAGGAAGGCGTCACACTGGTCAATGCGCGTGCCGGTCTCAGCTTTGCCGATGAGCGATTTGAAGTCGCCGGTTTCATCCGCAATGCGTTCAACGAGGACTATCTGCTTGATGCAGGCAACACGGGCGGGGCGTTTGGCATCCCGACCTTCATTCCGGCAGAGCCACGCTTCTATGGAATTCAGGTGACAGCGCGCTTCGGCGACTGATCCTCGGCAGTAAGTTACAAAACGGCCCGCCGGACCATTAGGTTCAGCGGGCCGTTTTCGTGCGGGGTACGGTTGCGCTTATGAAAGCCGCGCCTTCAGATCCATCAGGTGAAGCGGCAGGGACAGCGCCAGAAGCACCGCCACCCACTCCCAGCCCGCGCCCACGAGTGCGGCCCTTAGTGCCAGCACGATAAAGACGGCAGGGCCAAGAAACCCGGCGATCTGCGCCAAAGCCCAGCCGCGCATCCTTAGCCACACAGCCTCGATTGCCAACACCGCCAGCACAAGGTCGGCAGCATGCGCACTGGCGAAAAAGCTCTCGATCATCGCTATTGGGCCAAACGCGCTTTAGCCAAACGGCCCATTCATATCCACGATGGCCCAGTTGAGCACGGCGGCGAAGCTGACCCAGATAAGATAGGGCACAAACAACAGCGCCGCCTGTCTCGAATATCGCCCGCAATAGACGATCAGCGAAAGGATCGAGGCAAGCAGAAACCCGACCTCGATCATTGCCCAATCGGGGCGTTCCAGGCGGAAGAACAGGACGGACCAGCCGATGTTGAGAAAGGCGTTCAATGCAAACAGGCCCACAATAGCATCGGACACTTTAGGACCGGGAGCTGCGCGCCAGGCCGCAACTATCGCGGCGGTGTTCAGCGCAAAGATGATCGTCCAACCGACAGGAAAAAGCACGTCCGGCGGGTTCCAGCCGGGTTTAGCCAAGCTTTGATACCAAGGGCCCAGATCGGTAATCGTCGCGCCCAGAGCTGCGACGACGGCTGCTGCGATTGCGGCAATGATCGCCGGTAATATCCAGGTCTTCCTCGGCGCCATCGGCATATGTGTGGTCAAGTTCATAACGATCCCTCCTTATGCGTTTTATCCCGCGCCTCTTACGAGCGCGCTTCCGAATTCTCCGGCCTCAGCCCCAACAGGTGTGCGGTATCTTTCAGGAATATCTTCACGTGGGCGAGCGGCTTTTTACGCACCAGTCTCTTGTGCATGTAGGCCTGCCAGGTGAGCTGCTGGACGTCCTTGTCATCGCACATGTCGACAAACCGCTCGCGGCGTTTGTCGGATGAATACCAGAAGTATTGCATCAGCCCGAGGATCCAGAAGACGCGCCCGTGGTCCTTCATGAACCGCTTCCGCGCCAGTTTAAGAGCCTTCGCCTCCCCTGTTTTGAGCGCTTGGGATGCGGCCTGCGCACTGAAGCGCCCGCCGACCATCGCGTAGTAAATCCCTTCGCCAGAAGCCGGTGCCACGATGCCGGCGGCATCGCCTGCAACAATGACGTCAGCGCCATTGTCCCATCGTTTCAGCGGTTTTAGCGGAATGGGCGCGCCTTCGCGGCGGATGGTTTCACAACGGGTCAAATCAAGTTCGGAGCGCATTTCGGCGACCGCGCCTCGCAACGAAAAACCCTTGTTTGCGCTTCCCACCCCAACGCTTGCGGTGTCGCCATGGGGGAAGACCCAGGCGTAGAAATCGGGTGACAGCTTGCCCTGATAGAACACATCGCAGCGATCACCGTCGAAAGCGTCGCCTGTGCTTTGAGGTGATGCGATGATCTCGTGATAGGCGAAGACGCATTTTACGCGCTCTGCATTGGGTAGGCATTGCTTGGCGACGGCCGAGCGTGCGCCATCAGCGCCGATAACCATGCGCGCGCGGACTTTTTCGATGGGCCCTCCCCGCTCGCGGCGGAAGGTAACGAGAGGGTGCGCTTCATCGTCACGCTCGATCTTCTCAAAGGTCGCGGTTAGGCGCTCTGCCCCGCAATCGGTGGCGCGTTCTCGCAGCCATTCGTCAAAGTGCTCGCGGTCAACCATGCCGACATAGCCGGTCTCGCCCACCGGCATATCCACCGCGCGCCCCGACGGGGCGATCATGCGGGCCGAGCGTGCGCGCGCAACCAGCAGGCTGCGGGGAATATCGAAATCCTCAAGCATACGCGGAGGGACAGCCCCGCCGCACGGTTTGATGCGACCGCCGCGCTCCATCAAAAGGACTGAATGCCCCTCAAGCGCGAGCTCTGTCGCGGCGGTTGACCCCGCCGGGCCTCCACCCACGACCACCGCGTCGTAAATTTTATCCATCATGCAAACACCCTCCGAGTATCTTCTTTCGCCATGCGCGTTGGGCTGAGCGCTTTCTGCGTCGCTCGCACGGCCAGCCATGCAGCGACCACGAACAGCGCGCCCTCGGCTGCGAAAACGAGTTGGAAGGCGGAGCCATCGTCCATGAACCTTCGCCCGATATCGACGCCGAGCGATCCGACGAGGCCGCCAAGGCCAAATGCGATGGCTTGGGAAGCGCCCCAAACGCCCATACGCACGCCCTCGCGGGTGCGCTCACCGGCACCAGCAAGGCCCATCATCGCGCCAATTGCGGCGACGGCGAACAATCCATTGCAAAAGCCGAGGGCGAAAACATTGGCGTGGATTGGCCAGCCGTTTCCGACCTTGGCCCCGACCGCGAGGCAGGCGAGCGCTATTGCCGAACCCAGACAGCCAAAGACGATCCAGTGACGAAGCTCGACCGGCATGCGGCCTTTGAACGCGCTTCCTGCGATGCCGGCGACAATCATGCCTGCGAGCACTCCGCCCGATTGCATGCCGCCAAGCCCGGTGCTCTCACCCGGCGTCATCGCGAAGACGAGGCCAGCGAAGGGTTCAAGGATCAAATCCTGCATATTGAACGCCATCATCGAGGCGAAAATAAAGAGGGTAAAACGGCGCGCGGCTTTCTCGGCGAAGATTTCGTTCAAGGCCTCGCGAAAGCCTGGCGTATCCGCATCCTTGAAAGTTTCGGCAAAAGCGAAAGGCTCGCGCGGTTCAAGGCGGTAGGTCGCGAGCGCTGCGACACACAGGCACGCGATCATCAGACCGGAGGCGACCCACCACAGGCGCTGGGGCGAGAAGGGGTCGATCAGCTGGCTCACCGTGACGGCGGAAACCACGATCCCTGCGATCATCATGATCCATGTGACAGCTGCGGCCGCCGCGCGGCGCTCTGGCGCGACGCCCGAGGCAAGCAGCGCGAGCGCCGAAGTACCACTTGCGCCAACGCCAATGCCGATGAGGGTGTAGGCGAATATGCCAAGCGTGAGGCCGAGCCACCATTGCCCAGCCGTCATCAACGTGGTCTGCACCGCAAGGCACGCGCCCAGCGCGAGTACGGCAAGCCCGCCCATGATCCAGATGGTGCGCCCTGCGCCCTTATCGGACCCATGCCCCCACAGCGGGCGGCAAAGCTGCACCGCGTAATGCCAACCGACGAGCCCTGCAGGAAGTGCTGCGGCGAGAGCATACTCCACCACCATCAACCGGTTAAGCACGGTCGTGGTCAGCATCACCATCGCGCCAATACTCGCCTGAACGAGGCCGATGCGAATGATCGATATCCACGAAAGTCCGCGCGTTCTTGCCATCACGGGTGAAGTGGGCGCATGCATCAGATGTAGCCCCCCAAGCCCAGTGCGGCGGCCAGCATACCGAGCACATAGAGGGTCACACCCACACCGTTGTACCAGGGCGCATATTTTTTGGGATTGCTAAGCAGGCGCGGCATGGCGGCAAACTGTGCGATCAGAACCGCTCCTACCAGCAGCGCCGCAATGGTTTCGCCCCATATGGCAAGCAGCGCGATCACCGTGATCTGCGCCAAGGCCATGATCGCGCAGGCGAGGCGCGCAGCCTTGCCGACGCCCAAGGTGACCGGAAGCGATTTAAGACCCGTCGCCCGGTCCCCCTCGACCGCCTTGAAATCGTTCAAGGTCATGATGCCATGCGCGCCAAGGCTGTAGAGCACCAGCGTCACCAGCACTTCTGTCCGAGGCATGGCGCCCAACATCACAGCAGCGCCCGTAAACCATGAGAGTCCCTCATAGGTAAGACCCACCACCGCCGGCCCCGTCCACCCGCTTGTCTTGAAGCGGAAGGGCGGTGCGCTGTAACCCCAGGCGAGCGCAAGGCCCACAAGAGAAGCTGCAAACACCAATGGCCCCAAGAGCCAGCCGACAAGCGCCGACACAGCAGTCGCGATGAGCGCTATCCAAAGCCCCATACGCCCCGGAATGCGTCCCGAGGGGATCGGCCTGTCAGGCTCATTGATCGCATCGACATGGCGGTCGAACCAGTCGTTCACCGCCTGGCTTGTCCCGCACACAAGAGGCCCCGCGAGCATTACCCCGCCAGCCACAAACCAAAGCCGTCCATCGAGCCCTGCACCAGAGGAAACAGCGCCGCACATGAACGCCCACATGGGCGGAAACCAGGTGATGGGTTTGAGAAGCTCGACCACGTCGCCAAGGCGAGGAGACCTTTTTTGCAAAGCAGCAGCCGTCTGCGCTGCGCCTTCTGCCCGTCCGCCCTCCAACCGATCTTGCGGCAGCGGGGGTGACTGAGTCGAGATGGCGGACCTCTCCATAAAGGAAGAGGCTATGCCTGACAGGTCCAAGCGTCAAATCTTTTTGACACTAATTGATCGGCAAGACCGGTTTTATGGCGTTTTCAGTCTTCAAAGGCGCAGAATCGCCGTTCTGTCGGGCAGGGATGCCTGCGCATTTGCAACGCGCATTTATAAAGGCCCCGCCACTCACAACCGCGAAGGCGGGTGAGCGCAGGAGCGATTGACTACTTTTTGTTTGAGAAGTGTGGCTGACAGGCCCGCCTATTCGGCGTCGTCATTCGCAAGATTACCGATCCCGTGACGGTGCAGCTTGGAATAGAGGCTCTGGCGCGAAAGCCCCAGGATCTCGGCCGCTGATGCACGGTTGTCGGAGGTGTAATCGAGCGCGGCTTCGATGCACAAGCGCTCGATCAAGTCGGTGCTCTCGCGCACGATCTCCTTGAGTGACATCCGGCCCACGAGCTCTGTGAGTTGCTGCACCGAACGAGGCATTTCCGACGGGCCAGGGGGCAGATCGCGAAGGCGCCTGCCGATCTGGCGGATGACAAAGGCATAATGCCCGTCATCCCCGCCAACGCGCACCGCGGAAAGCTCGATCTGCTCGCCTTCAAGATCATCGTTCAACCGCAGGATCGTGCTCACATTGCGCGCACAGCCATGCTGGTCGATCTGCCCCTCGATAAGGTCAAGATCAATGCTTGGCCGTCCTATCCAGTTGGCCAGGTTTCGCCCTTGAATGGGGTCGATGCTGGGTGCCTGAACCATCTCCACGAAGGCCGCATTGGCGCTCAGCACGTCGAGGCGGGAATCGGTGATGACAAATGCGTCGGGCATTTCGTCGATCAGTTCGATCAACGGCCCAACGGGCTGTGATGTAGCGTCTTCGATCACTTCCAGCCGGATCAGCAGAAACTGCGTGCGTTCCTGGATAAAGCCATTTGCATGGGCGGAAACATTGGTCCCGCCTTTCCCAAGGGCCAGCTTTACCGGAGAGGACGAATTGGACGAAAGCGCAGCGCCAACCAGCGACTGGAGCGGGTCGCGCGAGTGCTTGTCGACAAAGGTTGGAAGCTTTTTGCCCGGCAAGCTGCCGCTGCGCGCACTCAAAAGCGTGTGTGCAGCCGAGTTGGCTTCGCGGATTTTGAGCGAGGATGCTTCTGCGATAATCATCGCTTCGCCCGAATGTTCAAACAAGGTGCGATAGCGCGCATCCAATTGCCGCATCCGCAGGTAATCTCGTTCGAGCGACTGTTGAACCTGCAATAGCCGCTGCTGCATCCGGCCCGCCTCGCGCATATCGCGACCAAAAGCGATTGCGTGTTTGCCGCCGTCAATTGCAAGGACGGCATAGCGTATCGGCGTATCGCCGTCGCGCGTTACGTGATTGACCTGCCGCCAATGCTGCACCTCACCGCGGCGCGCGGCGGCGAGCATTTCCATAACTTTGGGCCGGCTCTCTACAGTGACAGTGTCGATCCAGTTGGTCCCTTCCCAGCCTTCAAAACCGGGAAATTCCTGGGGATCGAATGCGGTGTCGACGATCAACCCGCTCTCATCAAGGACGAGTGTGATGTCGCCTGCGACCATGGCAAGCTTGGTCGCCGCATCAGCGTCGAGACTTTTGAACAATTCTGCGGCCTTGCCGAAGGGATTTTTTCCCTCGATCGAGTGCTTGCGGGTCAGCATGCGGTAGCCTGCCTATCTTTTCAAATGCGCATGCACCTTCGCGGACTTCAACAAACGCTCTGCCAAATCAAGGGCGGCTCGAGCGTCAGCGCCGGTCCCATCGGCTCCCACTTCGGCAACTACTGCTGGGTTATGGTTGATCATACGACCACCCACGAGAATAACGACGTCCGGGTTGCGTGATGCAAGGCGCATCGCATCGATAATGTTTCTGACGGCGGCGCTAGGGCAATCTCTGGAAAGCGTCAATGCCACCAGATTAAAGCTTTCCATGCTTAGCAGACCAATGATGTCGGTGCGGCGCGCCTGCGTCATCGCAAGCGCGTTCCACCCGGCGCGGGTAAAAACATCCTCAAGCATTTGAGGACCCATGAAATGTTGGTCCCCTGGCATCGGAAAGAACGCAGCCTTGCGCTTTTGATTCTCGGGCGTTGCGGAGGGTTCAAATCCCCACGCAGAAATTTCGCGCATAACTTCCTGCAATCGCCACAGCCCCATGGTCACATCGACGAAATCGCAGCTGTCATCTTCCCACATCTGGCCCAGCGAACGCGCAGCAGGAGCAAGTAATTCGTCATAGACCGCATTCACGGGGATACCGGTATCAAGAAGTGCCTTCACCTCTTTGATCAAACCTTCAGGCTCCACCTCAAGCGGCAGCTTTGCAAAGTCGAGCGCGTGTTCGCGCGAAATTGACCTGACGGCCGCTGGAGCTTTCGCACAACGAATGTTCGGCGCGCTCAAAATGGCTGGAAAAATCTCGCCTTCGATCACCGAGTTCACAGCATCCTGCTCGATTCCGTTACCGGTGCAATCAGGTCCAGTGCGATCCGATATCGATCGTGTGCGCGTTCGCGGGTCAGATGACCTTGGTGGCGACGAGACCCGCAAGGATTGCCCAAGCACGCCCTTAAGCGCTGCACTGACGGTGCCTTTTCGTTCAGCAGATTTCGAGACGCCCATGCAAGTGCCCTCCGGCTCCCGGCTGGTGGTCTCCAGGAGTGGCGCGCGAGCGTGTCAAAGCCATTCAGACCAGAAGGCGCGTCGAGGCTGACGAGGTCGAAAATTGTTCGACGCCTAATCCATCAGCCCTTGAAGCTTTAGCCGATCAAGGCCTGCGATGCAATTCAATCCGCAAATGGCCCCGCGTCGCAAGTATTAAAGTTGTCCAGTTTCTTTTACGTCCAAATGATTTGACACTTGCTCTGCGTTAGGCGTAGAAATTCATTTCAGAGAGAAGGGCAAATTTTTGAGGATGGGACGCTCAGCACACATATCTCAGACCGGATCGCCGCTTTTGCAGGGGCAGGAGCAGCGGGATGATCGAGGACTAAAGGGGTCGCTTTACACTCCGGATGAGCGGCAACGGCGTGACGAATCGGTTTGGACAATTGTCCAGGGTGTCCTTGCTCCGCTGCAATTCCTTGTGTTTTTGGTCAGCCTTGGCCTTGTCATCCGCACGCTTGTGACCGGAGAGGGCGCATTTGCCGCCGACGTCTCTATCGTCGTCAAAACTCTCGTACTCTACACTATCATGGTGACCGGCTCGATCTGGGAAAAGGTCGTGTTTGGCAAATGGCTGTTTGTGCCGGCTTTCTTCTGGGAAGATGTGTTCTCGATGGCGGTGCTTGCATTGCACACGGCGTATCTCGTGATGCTCTTTGCAGGGCTTGGCACGGTTGAGCAGCGGCTTGGTGTCGCGCTTGCGGCCTACGCGGCCTACGTCATCAACGCAGGGCAATTCCTCTGGAAACTGCGCATGGCGCGGCTTGAGGGCGCAACTGCCCGGCAGGCGGTGCCAGCATGAACGTCGCCACCACACCTCCTGTCGTTTTGGCGGGCTGCGATGCCCCAAAGGCTGAAGCCTCGTCCCGCCCGGTTCTGCGCGAGCGTGGCCAGCGCGAGGTGTTCTGCGGGCTCACCGGTATCGTTTGGCTTCACCGTAAGATGCAGGATGCTTTCTTCCTTGTGGTGGGCTCCCGTACCTGCGCGCACCTGCTGCAATCAGCGGCGGGCGTGATGATCTTTGCAGAGCCCCGCTTTGCCACCGCCATCATGGAAGAGCGCGATCTTGCCGGTATGGTCGATGCGCAGGACGAACTCGACCGCGTGGTTAGGCGCCTTCTCGACCGCCGTCCCGATATCAAGACGCTGTTCCTTGTCGGTTCCTGCCCCTCTGAAGTGATCAAGCTCGACCTTGCCAAGACAGCAGAGCGTCTGGGCGCAGCTTATATGCCGCGCGTGCGCATCCTGAATTATTCGGGCAGCGGGATCGAGACGACCTTTACCCAAGGGGAGGACGCTTGCCTTGCGGCGCTCGTCCCCGAAATGCCTGCGCAAGAGCCAACCGCTCCCAAACAGCTTTTGATGGTGGGCGCGCTTCCTGACATTGTCGAAGACCAGTTTCTGCGACTTTTTGCCCAGCTTGGAATTGAGCATGTGGGCGTATTGCCCGCTCGCAATGCCCGCGACCTGCCGCCGGTGGGCGCGAATACGCGTTACGTCCTGGCCCAGCCTTTCCTTTCGGAAACCGCCATGCGGCTTGAAGACCGCGGAGCGAAACGCATCGAGGCTCTCTTCCCCTTCGGCGTGGACGGGACAAGCGACTGGCTGCGCGCGATTGGGCGCGAGTTTGCCGTGGATGAGGCCCACGTTGAAAGCGTCCTTGCCCCTGGCCGCGAACGCGCCGCCCGCGCGATTGAGCACAGCCGAGCCGCGCTTGAAGGCAAGCGCATCAGCTTCCTGCCGGATTCGCAATTGGAAGTGCCGCTCGCGCGCTTCCTGCACACCGAACTCGGCATGGAGCCGGTTGAGGTGGGCGCGCCCTATCTTCACCGCTCGCATTGTGCAGGCGATCTGGCGCTGCTTCCCGAAAGCACCCGCATCAGCGAAGGCCAGCACGTCGACAGCCAGCTTGACCGCGTGCGCGAAGACAAGCCTGACCTCACCGTCTGCGGCCTTGGCCTTGCCAATCCGCTGGAGGCGGAAGGATTCACCACCAAATGGGCGATTGAGCTCGTTTTCTCCCCCATCCACGGGTTCGATTCTGCGGGCGATCTCGCCGAACTTTTCGCGCGGCCCATGCGCCGGCGCGACAGGCTGGAGGTCTAAGCGATGCAGCTTTCGGTCTGGACATATGAAGGCCCGCCCCACGTGGGGGCCATGCGCGTCGCCACCGCGATGAAGGGGCTGCATTACGTCCTGCATGCGCCGCAGGGTGACACCTATGCGGACCTGCTCTTCACTATGATTGAGCGCCGCAATCACCGCCCGCCGGTGACCTATACGACCTTCGAAGCGCGCGACCTTGGCAAGGATACAGCGCAGCTTTTCCAAGACGCAGCGATGGACGCGATTGAGCGTTTCAAGCCAGAGGCGATCATTGTCGGGGCCTCGTGCACGGCGGAACTCATCCAGGATGATCCCGGCGGGCTGATTGAGGCGATGGACCTCCCCTGCCCTGCGATCCCGCTCGAACTGCCAAGCTATCAGCGCAAGGAAAACTGGGGCGCGGCAGAGACATTTTACCAGATCGTGCGGCATCTCGCCGATCCATCGGTGACACCAGAACCACGTGAAGGACGCCGCCCGCGCGCCAACATTCTCGGACCCACGGCGTTGGGCTTCCGTCACCGCGATGACCTTATCGAGGTCCGCAAAATCCTTGAACAACTGGACGT
This sequence comes from Qipengyuania sp. S6317L1, assembly GCF_023015615.1. GTDB lineage: Bacteria > Pseudomonadota > Alphaproteobacteria > Sphingomonadales > Sphingomonadaceae > Erythrobacter. The sequence continues at coordinate 426,068 of NZ_JALKAJ010000004.1, forward strand.
TGAAGTGAACCTTGTTGCGCCATTGAATGCGCGGCCTTCGGACATTGCCCGCATCGGCAATGCCGACTTCAATATCGTCCTTTACCCGGAAATAGCAGATGAAGCGGCCCGCTGGCTCGAACGCACGTTCAAACAGCCACGCGTCCGCTCAATCCCATTCGGTGTGATTAGCACTCGTGCATTCATATCCGAAGTCGCCGAGTTGGTGGGTGCAGATCCCACGCCTGCCCTCGGCGACACCTCTTCCCGGCTCCCGTGGTGGAGCCGCAGCGTCGATTCGACGTATCTCACCGGCAAGCGCGTCTTCATTTTCGGCGATGCGACCCACGCGGTCGCCGCCGCGCGCATTGCCCGCGACGAGCTCGGCTTCGAGGTCTGCGGACTTGGTTGCTACAACCGCGAATTCGCCCGCGATGTGCGCGAGGCGGCGAAAGACCACGGGATCGAGCCGCTGATCACGGACGACCATCTCGAGGTCGAGGATGCCATCGCCAGAGCCGCGCCTGAAATGGTGCTGGGCACGCAGATGGAGAGGCATATTGCCAAGCGTTTGTGCATCCCCTGCGCTGTTATCTCCGCGCCCGTTCACGTGCAGGATTTCCCCGCGCGCCACTCACCCCAGATGGGTTTCGAGGGCGCGAATGTCATTTTCGACACTTGGGTGCATCCGCTGGTGATGGGGCTGGAGGAGCACCTTCTCACCATGTTCCGCGAGGATTTCGAGTTTTCCGACGAAGCGGGCGCATCGCACCATGCGGCGCATTCGCCGGGCACTGCGCAAAAAACGCCCGTTTTCAAAGAGGAAGTGATCCCCGAACCCGAAGTGACCGAGCTCGACAGCCCGGCATGGACTTCCGAAGCTTCGCGCGAGCTCAAGAAAATCCCGTTTTTCGTGCGCGGCAAGGCCAAGCGCAACACCGAGGCTTTCGCCGCCGAATTTGGTCGCGGCGAGATCGATCTCGACACGCTCTACGATGCGAAGGCGCATTATGCACGGTAAGGCGAGCCCCTCGGCTACCCGCGCAAAAGCGCCGGTCAATGTGGTGATCGTCACGCTCGACAATCATTTGAAAGGCGCGGTTGAGCGCGCCAACGCCGAGCTTGCCCGCGACAATATCTGCCTGACGCTCCACGCTGCGTCCGAATGGGGCGCGGAGCCGCAAGAGCTTGCCAAATGCGAAGAGGCCATCGCCGAGGCGCATATCGTCATCACTACGATGATCTTCCTCGACGATCATATGCGCACCATCCTGCCGGCTCTCGAAGCACGGCGCGAGGATTGCGATGCGATGGTGTGCATGATGTCAGCGGGCGAGATCGTGAAGCTGACACGCATGGGCGGCTACCGCATGGATGCGCCTGCCAAGGGGCCTCTGGCGCTCCTTAAAAAACTGCGCGGCTCCCCCAACAAGGGTGCAAGCTCTGGCGCAGGCCAGATGAAGATGCTGCGGCGTTTGCCCAAAATCCTCAAATTCATCCCTGGCACCGCGCAGGACGTGCGCGCCTATTTCCTCACGCTGCAATACTGGCTGTCGGGTTCGGATGAGAATGTGATCGCCATGACCCGCGCGCTCATCGACCGTTATGCAGCCGGTGAGCGCGAGGATCGCCGCGGGGAAACCCACGCCGAGGCTCCGGTCGAGTATCCCGAAACGGGGGTTTATCATCCGGGTGCAGAGCAGCGCATTTCGGAAAGCCTTCGCATCCTTCCCAAGGCGGTTGCCAAGGATGGAGGCGGTAAGAACGGAACCGTAGGGCTTATCCTGCTGCGCTCTTATCTGCTGGGCCGTGATGCGGGGCATTATGACGGCGCAATCGCTGCGTTCGAAGCTGCCGGCCTTAAAGTCGTGCCGGTTTTTGCAAGCGGGCTCGATGCGCGCCCTGCGATTGAAAAATTCTTTGTCGAACGCGGAAAACCCACCGTCGATGCGATCGTGAACCTTACCGGCTTCAGCCTCGTTGGCGGCCCCGCCTACAACGACAACGAAGCCGCGCGCCAGGTGCTGGGCGACATGGATGTGCCCTACATCGCTGCGCACGCGATAGAGTTTCAGTCGATCGAGGATTGGCAAAAGCGCGAGCAAGGGCTCTTGCCGCTTGAGCAGACCATGATGGTTGCCTTGCCCGAACTTGACGGCTCCACCGCGCCAAGTGTTTTTGGCGGACGGTTCGGCGACGCCGGAAGCGTGTGCAATGGCTGTGATCGCCAATGCGAGCGCAAAATTTCAGAGCACGTTCGCCCGATGCAAAGCTGTCCCGAACGCGCCGAGGCGCTGGCGGCGCGGGTAGCAAAAATCATCGCGCTTCGCCGCAAAGACCGGATCGCGCGCAAGCTGGCGGTAGTGCTGTTCAACTTCCCGCCCAATGCAGGGGCAACCGGGTCGGCGGCCTTCCTTTCGGTCTTCCAATCGCTGTTCGCCACTCTCAAGCGACTGTCTGCCGAAGGCTATGATGTAGAGGTTCCGGAAAATGTCGAAGCGCTTCGGGACGCGATCCTCAAAGGCAATTCGGACCGCTTTGGCTCTGACGCCAATGTTGCCGCGCGCATACCCGCTGACGAACACGTCCGGCGCGAAAAGCACCTGAACGAGATCGAAGCGGCATGGGGCCCGGCTCCGGGCAAAGCGCAATCAGACGGCGGACACATCCACATCTACGGCGCGCATTTCGGCAATGTCTTTGTCGGCGTGCAGCCCGCGTTTGGATATGAAGGCGATCCCATGCGCCTCCTTTTCGAAGGCGGCTTTGCTCCCACCCACGCTTTCAGCGCTTTCTATCGCTGGATCCGCGAGGACTTCGGGGCGCATTCGGTGCTGCATTTCGGCACCCACGGCGCACTTGAGTTCATGCCGGGCAAGCAGGCAGGCATGAGCGGGCGCTGCTGGCCAGAGCGCCTGATTGGCGATCTGCCGAATTTCTACCTTTATGCCGCGAACAACCCTTCCGAAGGGATGCTGGCGAAGCGTCGGTCCGCGGCAACGCTCATCAGCTATATGACGCCGCCACTGGCGCAGGCCGGGCTCTACAAGGGTCTCGCCGAGCTCAAGGCGAGCGTAGAACGCTGGCGCATGTCGGACGATGCGGCAGAGCGCGCAGACCTTGAACAATTGATCGCAGACCAATGCGACGCGCTCGACATCGAAATGGGCGATATTGGCGGTCTTCTGGGCCGTCTTTACGAGCTTGAGCAAACGCTTATCCCGCACGGGCTCCATGTGCTTGGCAGCAACCCGGTGGGCGAGCAACGCGAAGATATGCTCGACGCCATGATGGAAGCCGCTGAAGACGGTGATCGTGGGGCAATGAACGCCAAGATCGACGCCTGCGACGAATTGGCTGCGCTCATCCACGCGCTCGATGGCGGATACGTCCAACCAGCGCCTGGCGGCGATATCGTCGCAAACCCGGACGTCCTCCCAACGGGCCGCAACATCCACGGCTTTGATCCTTTTCGCATTCCATCGGCCTATGCCTGTATCCTTGGGACCGATCAGGCGGAAAAGCTGATCGCGCGGCATATCGCGAACGGCGAACCCTTCCCGCAAAGCATCGCGATGGTGCTCTGGGGCACTGACAACATGAAAACCGAAGGGGTGCAAATTGCGCAAGCAATGACCCTCCTCGGAGCGCGGCCGCGTCGCGATTCCTACGGGCGTCTAGCAGGCGCTGAGTTGATCCCACTCGAGGAATTAGGCCGGCCGCGCATCGATGTTGTGATGACCCTGTCGGGCATCTTTAGGGACCTGCTGCCGCTGCAAACACGCATGTTGGCAGAGGCCGCGCTGCTTGCGAGCCAAGCTGACGAGCCGCTGGAGCAGAACTTCGTTCGCAAGCACAGCCTCGCTCAACAAGCGCGACACGGCTGCGACATCGAAACCGCCGCGCTTCGCGTCTTCTCCAACGCCGAAGGGGCATATGGCGCAAACGTCAACCAGATGATTGAAGGCGCCGTTTGGGCCGATCCGGACGAACTCGCCAATGCGTTTGAGATCAACAAAGGTTTTGCCTACGGCGTCGGCGGTACACCGGTGCAACAACGCGAGCTCTTGCAAAGCCACCTCGCAGATGTCGATTTCACCTATCAGAACCTTGAAAGCGTGGAACTGGGCATCAATGATGTCGACCAATATGTCGACGGCCTTGGCGGAGTAAGCCGCTCGGTTTCGAAAGCAAAGGGCAAGGACGCGCCCGTTTACATCCTTGATGCAACGCGTGGGAAGCCCAAGGTCCGCACGCTGTCCGAGCAGATCGACCTCGAAGCGCGCACCCGCACGCTCAATCCCAAGTGGTTTGAAGGCATGCTTGAGCACGGTTTCGAAGGCGTTCGCGCGATCGAGGGCCATGTGAATTCCACCTTCGGCTGGTCTGCCACCACGGGTCAGGTCCAGCCGTGGGTCTATCAGAAAATTTCCGAGACATTTGTGCTCGATGAAGAAATGCGCCGGCGTTTGGCCGCGCTCAATCCAAAGGCGAGCGCGCGTGTGGCGGGCCGTCTTCTGGAAGCGTGCGACCGGCATTTGTGGGAGCCCGACGAAGCAACTTTGGAAGCGCTTCGCGAGGCCAATGACGAACTCGAAGACCGCCTCGAAGGCGTCTTTGTGGCGGAAAACTAGAGAGTAGGGACGCTCATGAACCTTCACACATCCAATAAGGGCTTTGACCGCGCAGACGGAGAAGGCTCGGTCCAAGTGCAATTGGACCCGTCCGACAAGATCAAGGGCGCAAAGGTCTTCGCCGTTTATGGCAAGGGTGGGATTGGCAAATCCACCACATCTTCAAACCTGTCCGCCGCCTTCTCAAAGCTTGGCCACCGCGTCCTGCAAATCGGCTGCGATCCCAAGCATGACAGCACTTTCACGCTGACAAAAAAGCTGATGCCCACGGTCATCGATGTGCTTGAGACGGTCGAGTTCCATTCAGAGGAACTGCGCCCCGAAGACTATATGTTTGAAGGCTATAACGGCGTCATGTGCGTGGAGGCAGGCGGGCCGCCTGCGGGCACAGGCTGCGGCGGTTATGTCGTGGGCCAAACGGTAAAACTGCTGAAGCAGCACCACCTTCTTGAAGACACCGATGTGGTGATTTTCGACGTATTGGGCGACGTTGTGTGCGGCGGTTTCGCCGCGCCCTTGCAACACGCAGAGCGCGCCGTGGTCGTGGCTGCCAATGACTTCGACTCCATCTTCGCCATGAACCGGATCGTTCAGGCGATCGGTGCGAAGGCGAAGAACTATGATGTGCGTCTTGCCGGCGTAGTCGCCAATCGCAGCCGTGAAACCGATGAGATCGACCGTTTCTGTGATGCGGTCGGGATGCCGCGCCTTGCCCACTTCCGCGATGTCGATGAGATCCGCAAATCACGCCTGAAAAAATGCACTCTGTTCGAGATGCCGGATAGCCCGGAGGTTATCCAGGCACAGGACGAATACATGCGGCTTGCCGCGATGCTGTGGGCGGGCGTTGAGCCGTCAACCGCGTCTCCCATGAAAGACCGCGACATCTTCGACTTCTTGGGATTTGAGTGATGGCTACACACGCACCTGAACGCCCCATCGCGGCAAGCGCCTATACAGATCGCAGGGAGGCCCTTGCGACCTATTTCGATTCCACCGCCAAGCAGGCTTGGATCGACCTCACCTCCGATGCGAAAGTCAGCGGCATCCGCGCCACCGTGCGCGCGGGCCGCGAGCAAATGCGGCGGACCCTCGTTGGCTGGCTTCCTGCGGACTTGCGCCGCACGCGGCTACTCGATGCGGGATGCGGGACCGGCGCGCTGGCACTCGAGGCCGCTTGCCTTGGCGCAGATGTGACCGCGGTCGATGTCGCAGGCGGTCTGGTCGATGTTGCCAAGAAGCGTGCCAATGGCTTCTGCGGCCACGGCAAAGTGCGCTGGCGTGCGGGCGACATGCTTGACCCTGAACATGGTGAGTTTGCGCATGTCGTCGCGATGGATTCGCTTATTCACTATTCGCCCGACAATCTGGTCGATGCGCTCGAGGAACTGGCGAGCCGCACGAGCCGCTCGATCCTCTTTACTTTCGCCCCGCACACAAGGCTGCTTGGCGCGATGCATTCGGTCGGCAAAGTCTTTCCGAAAAGCGATCGCTCACCCGCGATCGTGCCGGTGGCAGAAGATGACCTTCGCGGGCGTCTCGCGCGGCTCGGCGGGTGGAGCATTGGCCGAACTGAGCGGATCTCCAGCGGCTTCTACAAAAGCCAAGCCTTGGAGTTAGTGCGAAATCCATGAGCCAACCCAATCGCCCTTCCTATCAATTTGCCCGCATGATCGCGGACTTGATGCCGTTTGCCGATGCGGCAAGCAAGGAGCTGCCACTCTCGCGGCTCCTGCGCTTGTCGCTGTTTCAGGTGAGCGTCGGGATGGCGATGGTTTTGCTTAGCGGGACGCTCAACCGCGTTATGGTGGTCGAGCTTGGCACGCCCACCTGGCTCATTGCGACATTGATCGCGGTGCCGCTTCTGGTTGCCCCTTTCCGCGCCCTTATCGGGCACAAATCGGACCGCCATGTCTCGGCACTGGGGTGGAGGCGCGTGCCTTACATCTGGTTTGGCACCATGATGCAGTTTGGTGGCCTTGCGATCATGCCCTTTGCTCTGCTCCTGCTTGAGCTTGAGGGACGCTTTGAGATCGGTCTGGTCGCCGCAACGGTGGCCTTTCTGCTGACGGGCCTTGGCTTTCACGTCACGCAAACCGCCGGATTGGCGCTCGCAACCGACCTTGCGCCCGAAGACAAAAGGCCCCGCGCGGTGGCGCTCCTTTACGTCATGCTGCTGGTTGGCATGATGCTTTCAGCTTTTGTCATCGGCGGGCTTCTGATCGACTTTAGCCCGACGCGGCTTGTGCAGGTGATCCAGGGCTCTGCTTTACTCACCATGGTGCTCAACCTCGTGGCTTTGTGGAAGCAGGAAGCTCGCGCGCCCGAACGCACCAAGCCCGATCCCGACGCTCCGAGCTTCAACGAGCTGTGGAACAATTTCGTGCGCGATGGCCGCAATGCCCGGCTTCTTATTGCCATCGGCATTGGCGCGGCCGGTTTTGCGATGCAGGACGCGCTGCTTGAACCGTTTGGCGGCGAAATCCTCGGCCTTTCTGTCGGCGCCACCACCGGGCTCACCGGCGCGTGGGCGCTGGGTGCGCTGATCGGCTTTGTCTACTCAGGCCGCAAGATGACGCTTGGCGCCGACCCCTTACGCCTCGCAGGGCTTGGCCTTGTGATCGGGGTCAATGCCTTCCTCCTTGTGCTTTTCGCAGGCCCGTTCTCCTCTGCCGCCATGCTTTATGCTGGCGCGCTCTTCATCGGGCTTGGACTTGGCCTGTTTTCTGTCGGAACACTTATCGAAGCCATGGCGCTCGCCAAATCCGAAACCGCAGGGCTTGCGCTTGGCGCATGGGGCGCGGTGCAGGCGACCTGCGCTGGCGCAGGTATCGCTCTTGGCGGGCTTTTGCGCGACCTCATCGCGTGGGTCGCCGCCAGTGATGCAAGCGCCACCATCGCCACCCGCGCCAGTGGCTATATCGCCGTTTATATCATCGAAATCCTGCTTCTTGTTGCAGGCCTCGCCGCGATCGGTCCGCTTGTCGGGCGCACTCGCAAATCATCAATCGAGACACGGAACAAATCAGACCAACCCTTTGGTCTGCAGGAGTTTCCAACATGAACCGCTTGCTCGGGATAGAGCGGTCCAAAAGCCGTGAGGGTCTTCTGCAGGGACCTTCTATAATGACCAAAGGAAAGTACCATGGGTAACGTATACATTGCCGGGCTTTTTGACGTAGCCGAGCTAACCTTCTTCCTGTTTCTCTTCTTCTTTATCGGGCTGGTGCTTTACCTGAACCGGGAAAGCCGGCGCGAAGGCTATCCGCTCGAGCATGAGCAAACCGGACTGATTGATCGCGGCGTGCCGCTGACCGACGGGGGCAAGAAAACATTTAACCTGCCGCATGGCCGGGGCACTTACGTTCCAGAAGACGTGCCGCGTGACGAGCTTTCCAAGATCGGCAATATCCCCGGCAAGCAGACCTTCGGCGCGGCAGGCGCTCCGTGGGAGCCAACCGGCGATGCGATGGCCGATGGCATGGGCACCGCCGCTTTTGCCATGCGCGAGGATTATCCCGACCTCACCTTTGATCGTCACCCGCGCATCGTGCCGATGGCCAACGCCGTTCACGCAATGGAAATCGCCGCGATGGATCGCAACCCTGTGGGCCTGCCGGTCTATGCCGCTGACAAAAAGAAAGCCGGCGTGGTGAGCGATATCTGGGTGGACCAGTCAGAGCACCTCATCCGCTATCTCGAAGTGACCACCAATACGGGCAAGAAGGTCCTTGCCCCGATGCCGTTCTGCGCTGTGCAGGGCAAAAGCTGGCTTGGTGGCCTCATCCCGATTGTCGATGACCAGCCCGAGCTGATCGACATCGAAGCGATCCGCGCTGACCAGTTTGACGCCGTTCCCGCCGTCAAGACCGCTGGTCAGATCACCCGCCTGGAAGAAGACAAGATCCAGGCCTATTATGGCGGCGGCTACACCTACGCCCTGCCGGAGCGTTCTGAGCCATGGATCTAAGCACCAAACCCGCCACACAAGCCGTAGATACGGCCCATCATGAGCCAGCCTCGCCCCTGTCGCGGGAAGCGCAGGAGCTCGAGACGCAAGGACCGCGGGCGCATGGCGACCCGATGGGCACGCCCCAGCCGCAGGAGGATATCTTGTGGAAGGGGCGGCCTGATCGCGAACTCCTCGCCCGATCAGCGTTTCACACGCACAAGGTGGGTTTGTATTTTGCCATTCTAGTCGCGATTTCGGCGGTGCTGGGCAATGTGACAACGGCGATTGTGTGCGCGGGGCTTGGTGTGCTGGCTGTGGCGATCCTTTACGGGCTTGCCGCCATCAGCGCCCGGACAACGCTTTATATCCTGACCGATACCCGCCTCATCCTGCGCATTGGCATGGCGATCGAGACGCGGGTCAATGTGCCCCTGAAGCACGTCACCTCGGCCAATCTGCGCGAACGCGGCAATGGCTTTGGCGATATTGCGCTGACCCTCGCGGGCGACCGTCTGCTGGGCTATGCGCTGCTCTGGCCACACGCGCGCCCATGGCGTTTTGCCAGCCCCGAACCGATGCTGCGCAGCGTGCCCGATGCAAAGGCGCTTGCAGCGACCCTTGCCAAAGCTTGCGCAAAACACGCCCCGCTCGACCAAAATTTGATCCAGATCAATGAAACGCGAAGCGCACGCGGCGATACAGGTTCAAACACCGGCCCTGATGCGGGCGCATTGGAAGGGGCCAGAGCATGATTGTTCGCGAATATGAAAAGGACGAAATCACCGTCCACCGCGTGCCGATCATGCTGATGGGCGGGATTGTCATGATAAGCCTTGCATTGACGTCGGCTGTCTCACTCGGCTTTTTCGAACGGCAAGCCATCCCCAGCGAAGCGCGTGACCAGGCGGGCACGACCATGTCGGCATCGCGCTCGCTCTATTTCTTCGATGAGGCCAATGGCGATGTACGGGTCGAGGACGCAGGCTCGGGCGAAGAGATCGCCCGCTTTGCTCCCGGGACAGGTGGCTTTGTGCGAACCGCTGTGCGCGGCTTTGCCTATCAACGGCGCGTCAACGGGTTCGGGGCCGAGGTGCCGTTCGATCTGATCGAATGGGATAACGGAATGCTGACGCTGGTCGATCCGACCACCGGGAAAGCCGTCGAATTGCACTCCTTTGGCGCTGGCAATCGTCAGACTTTCGCAAATTTTCTGATCGAGGAGCCGCAATAATGGCAGTGTTTGCAGTTAAGGGATCGACTGACACTAACTCCCCGCGTCTGGCCGGGTTCGCCCCGCCTGATGCCCGTGTATTCGATGCGCCCTGCACTATTACGGTCGAGCAAAGCCCAGAACATTTTCATGCCCATGTGGAATTGCCCGACAGCATTCTGATGGAAGCAGGCGACAAGGTTCGCGTCCACGGCGCACCGATCTCCATCCCCTTTGGCAGCCGCGAGGTGTTTGAGCGCAAGGCAACCATTACCCGCGCTGGACCGGTAAAGCGCGCCCTTACGAGGGTGGCGGCCTATTTCGACCTCGCAGAGCTTTACGAGGTGAGTTTCAACGCGGGGAGGATCAAATGAACGCGCACGCCCAGATCAAGGCCGAGCCCGGCAACATGATGACCAGCGAAGAAGCGATGGCTCTGGCGACACAGGACACCGTCTTGACGCCGCGTTTCTACACCACCGATTTCGACGCGCTCGATGCGATCGACGTGTCGCTTGTGCGCGAGGAATGGGACCAGCTGATCGCCGACATGGTGGGCGACCCGAACAAGACCCACTTTCGCCACAAGGATGATTTTGCAGGCATCATCGAAAGTCTGGAGCCCGAGCTTCGCGCCGAGTTCACCGATTTTCTGGTGAGTTCCATGACAAGCGAATTTTCGGGCTGCGTCCTCTATGCCGAAATCGCAAAGCGGACCAAGAACCCGGATGTAAAACAGCTTTTCAAACTGCTTGCCCGCGACGAAAGCCGTCATGCCGGTTTTATCAACGAAAGCTTGAAAGATGCAGGGATCGGGGTTGATCTGGGCTTCCTGACGAAGACCAAGAAATACACCTACTTCCGCCCGAAATTCATCTGGTACGCGGTCTATCTCTCTGAAAAGATTGGATATGCGCGCTATATCACGATCTACCGCCACCTTGAAAAGCATCCGGGAAACAAATTCCACCCGATCTTCGACTGGTTCGAGGAATGGTGCAATGACGAGTTCCGCCACGGCGAAGCGTTTGCGATGCTGATGCACGCGGACCCCGACCTTTTGAAAGGTCACAACAAGCTTTGGATCCGGTTTTTCCTCCTGTCGGTCTATGCCACCATGTATGTGCGCGACCACGCGCGGCCCGTATTTCACAAGGCGCTTGGCGTTGACCCGACGCAGTACGATTACGAAGTCTTCGACATCTGCAACAAAATCGCGCGGCAGGTTTATCCGGTCGAACTCGACATCGACAATCCGGAATTCCGTGCGCGCATGGAGGCGCTTCGCCAAGCGTCGATCCGTATCGAGGATGGCAAGGCGCAAGGCGGCCTTGGCGGCCTTATCAAGCGCGTGAGCGGCATGGCGGGCGCTGGCTATAACTTTGCCCGGATGTATTTCATGCAGCCGAAAACGCACGAATTGCCCGCCACCATCAGGCTTCATCCTGCATGGTGAGTTGGAGCGGCCATATTGTCCCGTTCATCGTGACGCTCGCCATCTGGTTCATGGCCACAGGCGTGATCGCGTTTTTCGCGAACGCCGGCGGAGAAACCCGCGCCCGCGGCGCATTCCGCAAGAGCGTGGCCGTTGGCGGCGCAGCTGGCATTGGCGGGTTGGTCACGATCCTCATTGCCTCGGCCAGCGTGTCACTCGGCGCGATTTACCTCTCCTTTGTCGGCGCCCTCATGGTGTGGGGCTGGCACGAAATCGGCTTTCTCACAGGAGCCTCCGCAGGCCCCCGGCGCGAGGCGCAGAGCCTTGGCGCGCGAGGATTTGGCAGGTTTACGCAAGCCAGCGCCACGGTCATGCACCACGAGATTGCGCTGGCGCTGACCGCGCTGATGCTGATCTCGCTTTCGTGGAATGCCCCCAACCAGATCGGGGCGACGGTGTTCGTCCTTCTGTTTGGCCTGCGCCTGTCGTCTAAGATCAACCTTTTCATCGGCGTGCCCAATTCCAGCGTTGAAATGATGCCGCAGCATCTGGGCTATCTCAAAAGCTATTTCGGGCGCAATCGCATGACATTCGTGCTCGCCGCATCCATCGCTGCGATCATTGCGCTTGCCGCGTGGTTTGCAACGCTTGCCATGGCAGCGCCAGCGCGAAGCCCGGAAATGGTGGGTGCAAGCCTCCTTACCGCCTTGTGCCTGCTTGGCGCACTCGAACATCTATTCCTGGCCCTGCCGTTTCGCGACGGGATGCTGTGGGGCTGGGCCTTTAAGCGCAGGAGCAATCCTGTATGATCGAATTCAAGACGACACGAACGAAAGAGCAGGGGGCACCCATGGATTTTGACGCATTTTTTGCAGAACAGCTGGACGGCGTTCGCGAGGAAGGGCGTTACCGCGTCTTTACCGACATCAAACGACATTGCGGCAAGTTTCCCCATGCGACCCGCTTTATCGAAGATGAAACAGAGCAAACGACCCAGGCCGTTACCGTGTGGTGCTCAAACGATTATCTGGGCATGGGCCAACACCCCAAGGTGATCGAGGCGATGCACAGCGTGCTCGACGAATGCGGCGCGGGCGCAGGGGGCACGCGCAATATCTCTGGCACCAATCACTACCATGTGGAACTGGAAGCCGAGCTGGCAGATCTGCACGGCAAGGAAAGCGCGCTTTTGTTCACCAGCGGCTATGTTTCGAACTGGGCGGGGCTTGGCACGCTTGCGGGCAAGATTCCGGGCTGCGTGGTGTTCTCCGATGCGCTGAACCACGCGAGCATGATCGAGGGCATCCGCCACAGCCGCGCGCCGTACAAGATATGGAAGCACAACGATGTCGAAGACCTCGACCGGCTGCTTTCCGAATATCCTGCCGACACGCCCAAGCTGGTCGCATTCGAGAGCGTTTATTCGATGGACGGCGATATTGCGCCCATCGCCGATATTCTCGACGTGTGTGAAAAGCACGGCGCGATGAGCTATATCGACGAAGTGCACGCGGTCGGCCTTTATGGCCCGCGCGGTGGCGGCGTTGCCGAACGCGAAGGGTTGATGGATCGCATCACCGTGATCGAAGGCACGCTCGGCAAGGCATTCGGCGTAATGGGCGGCTATATCGCTGCCAGCCGCGATCTGGTTGATTTCGTGCGCTCTTTTGCCAGCGGATTTATCTTCTCAACCGCCCTTCCCCCCGCTGTCGCGGCGGGCGCGGCGGCTAGCATCCGTCACCTCAAGCAGAGCAATCACGAGCGCGACCTTCAGAAAGAGCGCGTTGCCGAGGTGCGCCGTCAATTGGACATGATGAACATCCCTCACCTGCCCAATCCCAGCCACATCATCCCGGTGATGGTGGGCGACGCGGCCAAGTGCAAAATGATCAGCGATTGGCTGATGGATAATCACGGCATCTATGTGCAGCCGATCAACTATCCCACTGTGCCCGTCGGGACAGAGCGCCTTCGCCTCACCCCATCGCCGGTGCACGACACAGGCGATGTCACCCGGCTTATCAACGCGCTCAGTGAAATCTGGTCGCAATGCGAGCTTGCACGCGGACGCATTGCTGCCTGAAGCCGATACGTTCAAAGCAAAGAAAAAGGGCCCCGTCGGAAAATTCCAACGGGGCCCTTTTTATGTCCAGTGCCTCCGGCAAGTGCCGCAGGTCACTGAAAAACAGACTTATTCGTCGGTCGCATCAAGATAGGCGATGACGTCAGCGCGGTCCTGCGGCTTCTTGAGGCCAGGAAACGCCATGCGGGTGCCTGGCATATAATCGCGTGGCGCCTCGAGATATTCGAACATCACTTCGGGGGTCCAGGTGATACCGCTGTTCGCGTTGGCTTCCGAATAATTAAAGCCTTCGATTGAACCGGCTTCACGGCCAATCACGCCATAGAGCGACGGACCAACACCGTTTTTGCCTTCTTCAACGAGGTGACATGTGCGGCACTGTGCGAACACAGTTTCGCCAGCGGCGGCATCGCCAGTGAGATCAGCAAATGCAACATCGGCAGCAGGTTCTTCAGCTACCTCTTCTTCAGCTGCTTCTTCTGCCATTTCTTCAGTTGCAGGCGCTTCGGCCTCTGGCTCTTTGCCACCGCAGGCAGCCAAGGCCAAAACAGCGGGCACAAGGGCCGCGCCGATTACAATCTTACGCATAGGTTCTTTCCCTTTTCGTTCGAGAAGATCCGCGCCGGTAACACCGGCCCAGCCCTTCCGATTTGTATCCCACAGGCAAGAGATAATGGATTTCTCACCCCGGTTCAACGGACGATGAAGGTCAATTGCGCCCTCACTGGCCATTGGTCACCGATACAAGAACGGTCTGTCGCAGGCGTGGTTCCCCGCTGAACTGCAAAAGATGTCACGCAACTTCCGGCTTGCCCGATCAAAATCAGGGCGGGGAAAGCTGGCGCGCCAACATTTGCCTTTGTCGGGACGAACGCTAAACGTGGAAACCATGAAAACACTCGCATGGTACACAAAGCTCTCGCTCGGCCTCACGGCGTTTGTCCCGCTCTATTTCATGATAGCAGCGCTCGGCACGAAAATCGGCCTATGGGGCTGGATGACGGGCCTTGTCGGCATGACCTTCACCGCCGGGCCATTCGTGCTTGGCATTGCCTTTGTGGTGGCGCTTATGGTTGTGATTATCGGGCTTATCAACTGGACGGGCCGCAAGGCTGAAAAAGAGGACGGGGTCAAACGTCCGCGCAGCAAGATGGTCATGGGCGTCGGGATTATCGGCATGATCGTGCCGGCCGCATTCGCCCTGTTCGGCGTTGCCACCGCCTCCAAAGCGGACGACAATCCGATCCACGATATCGCAACCGATACCGCGACGCCTCCGATGTTTTCAGCCAAAGTGATTGCGGAGCGCGAAGAGGCCGGCGCCAATCCGCTCAACAATTACCAGACACCTCTTGCCGAAATCGAGATGTACAAGGGCGCTCCGCCAGAGCTTGCGATCCTGAGCCATGCTCAGATCATCAATGACGAATATCCCGAACTTTCACCGCTCCCCCTTGGCGGGGCGAGCCGCGCCGATGCGGTTGCGGCGGTGGCGGCCGCCATGGGCGCAATGGGCTTTAGCGACATCCGCCAGAACGCCGAAGAAGGCCGGGTTGAGGGTGTCGCTGAAACCTTCTGGTTCGGTTTCAAGGACGATGTGGTTGCACGCATAGGCGAGAGTGAGATCGACTTTCGTTCGGTCAGCCGCGTGGGTCAATCCGACCTTGGCGCAAACGCTGCGCGGATTGCCGAATTGCGCGAAAAAGTCGCAAACCAGATCGGACAGCGGTAGGCTCTATTTAAAGGTCGCGATAGCGAGAGCGCTTCGCTGGAAGACCGTGAGGACGCACAAGGCTGCATAGCCATAGGCGATCAACGCGAAGTGTGCCGGGAAAAGGCACATGGCGATGAATACCGCGATTGTCTCACCCCCTTCGGCCAATCCTGTTGAGTAGAAAAAGCTCTTTTCCCCGTGCGCCTGCGTTTCGTCACCACGTTCCGCCGCGGTGACGGCAAAGGCGAGGAAACTGACCCCCGTCAGCACAAAACTCGCGACCAGCACCAGCGCTGGCAGTGTGTTTTCGCTTGCCAAGATACCGAAACCAAGCGGCACCGAGACGTAAAAAGCAAAGTCTGCGACAATGTCGAAATAGCCGCCCAATGCGGTTGGCTTGGTAGCCCTCGCGACCGCTCCATCGAGCCCGTCGAGGAGCCGGTTGGCGATGATAAGCGCAAGGCCAAGGCCCATCTCATCCAAAGCAATCGCCGCCGCTCCGCCAAGCCCCAAGATTAGCCCTGCGAGGGTGAGCATATTGGCGGAAACACCGGCCCTTGCGAGGCTCTTGCCACAAGCGTTCAGGGGCGGGTCGATCAGGGGGCGCAGCTTGGCGTCAAACATGGGCGAAGATTACCATGGTCGCGCTACCATGTGACTACGCCAATCCAGGCGCCCGTCATGGCGGTCGCGATATTGCCCGCAATCCAGCTTTTCATGCCCAGCCCTGCGGCCTCTGCCCGGCGTTCAGGGCACAGCGTGCCGATGGTGGAAACAAGCAGGCCAACGCTGGCAAGGTTGGCCACGCCGCATAGCGCATAGGTGACGATCAGCAGGCTTCGCTCAGACAGCGTCCCTTCGGGAAGCGCGGCAAGTTCCAGATAGGCGACGTATTCATTGAGGATAACCTTCGTGCCCATGAGGCCGCCCGCCGCCTGAGCCTCTGTCCATGGCACGCCGATAGCCCACATGAAGGGCGCAAATATCCAGCCGAAGATGCGTTTCAAAGTGATCGGCTCGCCTTCGATGAAGGGAAGGACTGCAAGAATCTGATCGGTGAGCGAGACAAGTGCGAACACCACAATGATGATCGCGATGACTGCGAGGAACAGCTGCATTCCGTCCATCGTGCCCTTGACGATCGCATCAATGCTGGATTCGTATTTTAGCCCCTCTTCGCCATCCTCCGCCTCAGTCGCCACATCCTCGGCATTGCCCGGCACCATAAGCTTGGCGATCAGGAGCGCGGCGGGGAGCGAGACGAGGCTGGCCGAGATCATATGCCCCACCGCATCGGGCACGGTTTCGCGCAACGTGGTGGCATAAAGGATCAGGATAGCACCCGAAATCGTCGCCATCGCGAGCACCATGACCTGAAACAGTTCAGCACGGCTCATCCTCGCAAAATAGGCGCGCACCACGAGCGGACTTTCGACAACGCCAAGGAACATGTTCGCCCCGCCCGACAGGCCGACAACGCCGCTGACATTGAGGCTTTTGCGAAGGAGGAAGGAAAGGCCGTTTACCAGCCACCTTAAAACGCCCCAATGCCACAGAAGCGCTGCGAGTGCGGAAAAGACGATCACGAGAGGCAGAATCTGAAAGGCGATGATAAGGGGGGCATCCGCGCCCTCTTTAACCGCGAACGGCAGGTCCGCGCCGCCCAGATAGCCGAACATGTAGGATGAACCCGCCAGCGTCGCGCGCTCGATTGCGGACACCCCTTCATTCGCAAGAGTGATGACATCCCAAACGAACGGCACGCGAACGATCAGCAGCGCGAGCGCCAATTGCAGCCCCAGCGCGCCTGCAATCCATGCAAAACTAGGCCGCGAGCCGCGGTCCTCGCTGATCCCCCATGCGATTGCGACGAGCAGCGCAATGCCGAAAATCCCGCGAAATTGGTCGAACAGTTCCAAGCCCTTGAGGTCCTCTACCCGCGCCGCCAATCATGGAATTTCTCCACCAGCGCGAGCAGCTTTTCAGGCTTCCTCGCCTTCTTCCACTCGCCTGCGGCGAATTTGTTTGCCTCGGACATCGTGGGATAGGGGTGGATCGTCCCGATGATCGCATCGAGCCCCAGCTTGTGTTTCATCGCAAGCGTGTATTCGGCCAGCATTTCGCCCGCATGATACCCCACGATTGTCGCGCCAAGGATGGTGTCCTTGCCGGGCTTTGTAAGCACTTTGACGAAGCCCTTTGTCTCGTTCTCCGCAATCGCGCGGTCGCTTTCGTCAAGCTCGTAGGTGGTGACGTCATATTCGACGCCCTGCTCCTTGGCCTCGGCCTCATTCATGCCGACGCGAGCGATTTCCGGATCGAGGAACGTGACCGCCGGGATGACCCGGTAATCCGCCTTGAAGCGCCGGAATATGCCGAACAGCGCGTTGACGCTCGCATACCAGGCCTGGTGCGAGGCGACGTGGGTGAATTGGTAAGGCCCCGCCACATCGCCGCAAGCGTAGATATTGGGGAATTTGGTGCCGAGAAACTCGTCGGTGTTGACGGTTTTCGAGGTATCAATGCCGAGTTCCTCAAGGCCATAGCCCGTAAGCCGCGCCGCCCGCCCGACCGCCACGATCAGCGCGTCAAAAGGCACTTCTGCCACGCCGCCTTCGTGTTTTGCGTGTACAGCACCGCCCTCCACTCTCACCGCCTCGTGACCGAGGAGCACCGTGACACCCGCCTCCTCAAGCGTAGCCTTGGCGATGCTCGCAACTTCGGGGTCCTCCCGCCCCAAAAGCTGGTCCGACCGCTCGATCTGCGTGACGTTTGAGCCAAGCCGCGAAAGCGCCTGCGAAATCTCACAGCCAATGGGACCGCCACCAAGGATCGCAACGCGCGCAGGGGGGTTTTCCATGGTGGCAAAGGCATCCCACATGGTGTCCGAGGTGAGGTAACCCGAGCCCTCAAGCCCCTCGATATCGGGCACGAAAGGCGCAGCGCCCGCCGCAATCACGATCGAGCGTGTGGTCTGGCGAATGGTGGTGCCGTCACTGCGCGCAATCTCGACCGTCCACGGGTCGATAATCGTGGCATAGCCAAGCTGCACATCGACGCCCATGTTTTCGAACCGTTCGGGGCTGTCCATCGGTTCGATTGTCTTGATCGCCGCCATCACGCGCGCGATGGTCTTTTTGAACGGGACGGTGGGTTCGTGCGGCTCGATCCCGTATTTGTCGGCATGGCGCATCTGGGCTGCCACCTTGGATGCCTTGATCAGCGCCTTCGACGGCACGCAGCCAAAGTTGAGGCAATCGCCGCCCATCTTGTGGCTCTCGACCAGCGTGACCTTCGCCTTGACCGTCGAGCCGATAATCGCCGAGACAAGCCCCGCCGCGCCTGCGCCGATAACGATCATATTGCGGTCGAATGATTTGGGCTTGGTGTAGCCCTTGTAGACCTTCTGGCGCTGGATAAAGCCGACGATGGCCTTGGCGATCCACGGCACGATGGCGAGCAGGACAAAGCTGCCGATAAGGACCGGCGACAAGAGGCCCGAGGTGCTCTCAATCTGCGCCAGTTGCGTGCCAGCATTCACATAGACAATCGTGCCCAGCAACATCCCGATCTGGCTCACCCACACGAAGGTCCATGTCTTGATGCGCGTCAGCCCCATCACGAGGTTGATCACGAAAAACGGGATCGCCGGGATCATGCGCAGGGTGAAGAGGTAGAATGCGCCATCGCGTTTCAGCCCTTCGTTGATCGTTTTCAAACGGTCGCCAAAACGCCCCTCAATCGTGTCGCGCAGCACGAAGCGCGAGGAGAGGAAGGCGAGCGTTGCCCCGAGCGTCGAGGCAAAGGACACCAGCACCGTTCCCAGAACAAGTCCGAACAAAGCGCCCGCAGCGAGCGTCATGATCGCTGCTCCTGGCAAAGATGCGGCGGTTACTCCGACATAGACCGCGAAAAAGCCCGCAAGAACCGCGATCTGGTTCTCGGCGTAGAAGCCTTGCACGTCGTCAACGACGCCCTTGATGCCTTCAATCGTGAGATATTGCCCAAGATCGAAGTGGAAATAGGCCGCTACAAGCGCCGCAAGCGCTGCGAGAATCAGTATCTTTTTCACACACTACCCCTGTTGTCCTTCATCCATTCGCGATGAAGGTCGGCGCGGTTACACGCTTTTTTCCAAACTCGCGTATTTGGAAATCCACCGCTTGTCGATGGTCCCTTTAAGCTTTGCGACCCATGCGCCGCTTGCGGCAAACGGGCCATAACTTAAAATCGCGCTGCCGTTGCCGGTCGAGAGGAGATAGAGGCTGGCAGGGCGCGGGCGATAGACAGAGCCCACCTCGCGGCCCTGCACCGCATCGCGCAAGTTTCGCGCGATGTGCGGCCCTGCCATCACGGCGTGGACGCCCGAATGTTCTACACGGCGGTCTTGGCGCGATGCCACATCGCCAACTGCAAAGACATTTGCGTGACTGACCGAGCGTTGATGCTGGTCAACCGCGATGAAGCCTTTGGCGTCCACCGCCAATCCCCCCGCCTGCGGCCATTGGGGCGCGCCGCTGCCAAGCGCGGCAATCACGAGGTCTTGCGGTTCGAGTGAGCGAGATGCTGTCGTCAAATTGCCGCCATCAATCCGCGCATCCTCGGCGACCACGGTGATGCTCTGCGCGGCGAGTTCTTTTGCAACCTTGCGGCGGACCGCGCCGGAAAGCGATGGCAAAAGCCCGTCTGCGCCAGTGACAAGGGTGATGCGCGGCGAACTTGCGCCTTTTGCGCGATTACTCAGCGCAAAGGCGATTTCGACGCCGCCTGCCCCGCCTCCGACGACCGCGATGCGCTGCGCGCCGGAATGATCCTCCAGCTTCTCGACGAAGCGATCAATGGGCCGGATGTCGAGCAGCTTTGGGTGCTTGCCCAGAATACGCGGCGCCTGCCCGACCCCCCCGGTGTCGATCGACACCACATCATATTCGATGACCTGCCCACCGCCGGTTTTTACCCAGCCCGCCTCCGGATCGATGCCGGTGCACGGGCCAAGCAGCAATTGCGCGCCGGCACGCGCCGCCAATGCGCCCACATCCACGGTGCCTTCATCGCGGGCATATTCACCCGCGATCCACCCGGGAACCATGCCCGAATAGCGAAGCGTGCGATGGGGCGTGAGCAATGTCGCCTGCTCGCACGGCAAGCCGTTCTCGATCCAGTCGGCAAGGACAGCCACATGGGCATGGCCCCCGCCAACAAGGAGCAGATGTTTGTGACGCTCTGACATCGTTCACCGCGCTAGGTTGGGATCGTATTCTTGACTATACCATCAAAAGCCGCCGATGGTTACGACAGAGCTTTCAGAGCCTCTGGCGTGTCGATATCGGCGAGCCATTCAGGCGGACACGCCACCACTTCCCCTTGAGCGACAAGGACGCGCGCACCCTGATCGCCGTTGGATGCGGCCAGATCCTTGAAATAGCGCGAGGCGAAGAGCGCGGGCGGCATACGCGCCTCACCGATGGCCGAAACGGTGATCGGGGCAGACGCATCCCACTCCTCGATCAGCGCCTCGAAATGGGAGGGCGGGACGAGCGGCATATCGGCGAGCGCGATCAGAAGACCGTCGAGATCGGCTTGCTGCGCAGCGGTGGCAGCCAGCGCGACCGAGGTGCTCTGCCCCTCTCCGGCACGCAGGTTGATGAGCGGCTCGAACCGCCGCGCGCGCCAGTGGGGCTCGCACGGGTGGTCAGGAGCCCTGGTGATGACCCATGCGCGCTCGAACAATTCCACCGGCACGGCATCGGCGGCGTGCTCGCCCAGCGGGCGACCGCGGAACTCGGCGCACAGTTTGTCCGCATCCCCAAACCGGCGCGAGGAACCGGCAGCGAGCACCGCCACTCCTAAACGTCGTCCCATGATGCCTCTTCATATGTGCGGATCACTTCGGACAGCGTCGATAGCGCAAGAGTGTGCGGATCGCGCGAGGAATGGAACAGGCCGATGGGCGCATGGATCGTGGCGAGCTGATCAGGCGATACACCGCGCGCAGCCAGCGCCTCGCTGCGAAAGACATGAGCGCGCCTGCCGCCCATCGCACCCAAATAGAAATGCGGCATCGACAGCGCCGCTTCCATAAGATCGATCTCCCAATCGTGGTCGTGGAAAAGGAACACGGTTGCGGTCCACGGATCGCTTTTGAGAAGCCCCGTCTGATTGGTTCGGTCAAGACGCTGCGCAGCAATCCCGCGCGCCGCCAATTGCCCGATCAGCCGCGTGTCGGGTGTGAGCACATTGGCGGTGCAGCCGAAGCTGTCGCCAAGGCCAGCAAGCTGCTCGACGCTCGCGCCGTGGCCGATAATCTGGAGGTGCGGGCCGGGATAGTGGCCAAAGGTAGCAGACATGGTGGTGGGGGCGAATTGGGCTTCGCGCCAGCCGCTCACATGGCGAGGCCCATCGGGACCAATCGCTATAGCGAAAGGATTACGCCCCTCAATCGACGCAAGACAACTTGCGACAAAGCCCTCGTCCCTCACCTCTTGAAACGCCACATCAAGCCCGCCCCCGCACGGCAATTTGATGTCGAGATAAGGCGAGCCTGCGCCAAACCGCACCAGCCGCGGCTTGCCCTCTCCCAGCATATCCAGCGCCTCAGTCACCACCGCATTTTCGATACACCCGCCCGAAAGCGATCCGGCGTATGTGCCATCCTCGGCCACGCCCATCACCGTACCGGGGTTTCGCATCGACGAACCCTCAACCCCGCACACCGTCACCAGCACCGTGCGCTTGGCATCGGCCTGAGCCGAACTCAGAAATTGGAGGGTTTGGGGTAGGTCCATGTAAGGCCCTTCGTGCGTGAACCCTATTGGCCCGGGGCGTTATCGGTTTGCGCTGAAAGATAGGCGATGATGGCTTTGCGCGCTTCGCCATCGGGCACCGCGCCCGCCATCATTTCGCTTCCCGGAATATAGCCGGTCGGATCGGCGAGAAAGCCGTCAAGGCTGGCCTCGTCCCATACAATTTCGGAGGCGGCAAAGGCATCGGAATAGGAATAGCCATCAAGGCTTCCCGCCTCGCGGCCCATCACTCCATAAAGATTGGGGCCCGACGCCGAGCGCCCGTCGGGATCGACCGAGTGGCATCCGGTGCAGCTTTGAAAAGCATCCTCGCCAACGGCGAAAAGATCGACCGCGCCAGCAACAGTGGCCGAAGCTTCAGCTGCAACAACTTGCGGTGAACCCGGTTCGCGAACGACGATCTGCTCCACCACTTCCGGCTGTTCGGCCGAACCGCAGGCGGTCACCGAAATGGTGAGCAATCCTGCGGCGAAAATCGCCTTTCTGTGCATCCTTAAATCTCTCCCCTGATGCGAGCGTGTCACGCGAATTGCTTCGCCACCGGCAGCATACGCAAGCGCTTGCCCGTCGCGGCAAAAATCGCGTTGGTAAAGGCAGGTGCAGCAGGCGGCAATCCCGGCTCACCCGCCCCGCCGACCGGCACATCGCCGGAATTGATCAACGCCACTTCGATATTGGGCGTCTCGTCCATGCGCAGCATTCTATAATCGTGGAAGTTGCTCTGTTTAATCGCGCCGTCCTCAAGCTCCAGCTCGCCATACATCGCCGCGGTAAGGCCAAAGACGATGCCACCTTCGATCTGGTTCTTGAAGCCATCGGGGTTCATCACATAGCCCGCATCGCAGACCGCCCAGGCATTGACGAGCCTTGGTTTGCCAGAGGTCATATCGACCTCGATCACTTCGCCGACGATGGTGCCGAAACTCTCGACCATGGCAACGCCCTTGGCATGGCCTTCAGCCGTTTCGACATTCCAGTCGCTGATCTCGGCAAGCTTTTGAAGCACCGCCACGTGGCGGGCTGATCCTTTGAGCATTTCCATGCGATATTCGAGCGGGTCAGCCCCCGCCGCGTGCGCAGCTTCGTCGATAAAGCTTTCAATGAAAAAGCCCTGCTGCGAATGGTCGACCGAGCGCCAGGCCTGAAACGGCAGATGCAACTCTGCCGGCGCGACACGCACGGATGTGTTCGCAATGTCATACATCGCGGGCACGCACGCTTCGGCAGGGTCGTGGCGCTGGGTAAAGGCGTGGTCGAACGCGACCAGTTTGCCGCTTTCGTCAAGGCCTGCACGCATCCGCGCCAGATCAGCGCAGCGATAAAGCGCCTTTTGCGTGTCTTCCTCGCGGCTCCAGATCATCTTGACCGGATAGCCGGTCGCCGCCGCCACGCGCGCGGCCATCGACATTTCATCAGCGCCCAAACGCCGCCCGAAACCGCCACCAATATAAGGGTGGTGCACCGTTACATCGTTAGCCGAAATTCCAAGCGTTTCGGCAACACCGCTTCTTGCCATCAAGGGGACCTGCGTGCTGGCCCAGATGTCGCATTTGCCGTCTTTCACGTAAGCCGTGCAGTTGATCGGCTCCATCGGAGCGTGCGCAAGAAAGGGCACGCGGTATTCGGCATCAATCGTTGTCGCAGCCGAGGCGAGCGCCCCTTGCGCGTCGCCCTTCTTCGCTGCTTCATCGCCGCCTGTCTCACCCGCTTCGTCCAGAGCGGCGGCGAAGGCGGCGTATTGATCGTCCATGGTAAGGATCGGGCTTTCCGACCGGCTCCACTCGATCTGGATCGTATTGATCGCCTGTTGCGCCTGCCAATAGCTGTCAGCCACAAGCGCCACGAAATTGCCCATGTTGAGGATCTGGAGAACCCCGCTCATGGTCTTGGCCTGTTCGGCGTTCATGCTCACGACTGTGGTGCCGGGAACAGGCGGGCGCACCACGGCGGCGTAGGAAAGGTCGAGCCCCTCTGGCACGGCGTCGATGCCAAATTCGGCCGTGCCGTTGATCTTGGCGGGAATATCGGTACGCGCCTTGCTTTTACCCATGAGACGGTATTGATCCGGCGTCTTGAGGCGCGGCGTCTGGTCCATCGGCTGATGCGCAGCGGCGCTGGCAAATTCGGCATAAGGCGCGGATTTGCCCGACGCTTTGTGGATCAGGGTCGAGTTTTCGGTGGTAATTTCGCTTGCTGGCACATCCCAGCTTTGAGCTGCTGCCCCCACCAGCATCCCGCGCGCCGCAGCGCCCGCAATGCGCATCGAGTGTTGCCCCGTTGTGCGGATCGAGGAGGAACCGCCAGTGATCATCGCATCGGCCATCCGTGCGATTTGCGTGAACAGGCCGTTCCACGTCGGCTCGATCCAGTCGGCGGCGTTCATGGTGAAGGGCGCAACGAACATGCGCGCGGTGTCGGTCACAACGTAAGAGCCATCGGTGGGCGCTTGCTGCACGCGCACCTTGTCCCAGTCCGCGTCAAGCTCGTCAGCGAGCATTTGGGCAAGCACCGAGTGCGCGCCCTGCCCCATTTCGCAGTGGGGCACGATCGCGGTGACGATGTTGTCAGCGCCGATCTTGACCCAGCTGTTGACGAGGTTTTCACCAGCGCCCGCCACTTTCGGCGAAAGCGCACCCACCGGATTGCCGGGCCGCACGCCAATGCCAATCAGCAGCCCGCCGCCAGCGAGCACGCCTGCGCCGATAAAGCCGCGGCGGCTCCATTTGGCGAGTTTCGAGCGTTCCTTCTTATCAGGAGACATATCGTTCATCTTATGCCTCCTCTTCGCGGGGTTGAGCCTGTCCGCTGGCGACCTTGATCGCACGGCGGATGCGAGTGTAGGTTCCGCAGCGGCAGATATTGCCGCGCATGGCCGCGTCGATATCATCGTCACTTGGCGACGGGTTGTCGCGAAGGAGCGCGGTGGCGCTCATGATCTGGCCCGATTGGCAGTATCCGCATTGGGGCACTTGCTCTGAAATCCATGCGGCCTGAATGGCGCTGGCCAAACCGTCCCCATTCCCGGCCTCACCGCTCACGCCCTCGATCGTGGTCACCTCGCGGCCCTCGGCCATGCTCACAGGCGTGGAGCAAGAGCGGATCGGATCGCCGTCGAGGTGCATGGTGCACGCCCCGCACTGCGCAATTCCGCAACCGAATTTGGTGCCGGTAAGCCCCAATTTCTCGCGCACCGCCCAAAGGAGCGGCATATTGGGATCGGCGTCAATGGTGACGGCTTGCCCGTTGAGGACGAAATTGGCCACGGTGTGTCTCACTTGCTTTTGCTAGGTTGCTGGCTGCAATCTATCTGTCATAGCGGCGAAGTCAAAGCGCGAATTGGGCGCGCGCACGAGGAGACAGCATGGCTGAGATTTCATTCGATGAATTTCTGAAGGTCGACATTCGCACAGGCGAGGTCGTGCGGGCCGAACCTTTCCCCGAAGCGCGCAAGCCCGCGATCAAGCTGTGGGTCGATTTTGGCGGCGAATTGGGCGTGAAGAAAAGCTCGGCGCAGATCACCGTGCATTACACGCCGGAAAGCCTGATTGGCCGCACGGTAATGGCGGTGGTCAATTTCCCGCCGCGCCAGATTGGCCCGTTTATGAGCGAGATTTTGGTGCTGGGTTTTGAGGATGCTCAGGGCGCGATTGTGCTGGCCGCACCGGACAAGCACGTGCCCAAGGGGTCGCGCCTGATGTGACCGCTTAGAGGTGCTGGCCAAGCGCCTCTTTCAAAGGGTCCAGCCAAGGCTCAAACGGTTTCCACGCATCCTGCCCCTTGCGGTTGATCGGCTGGCGAACCTGTTCAGAGGACGCTGTGCGAACGGCGCGCTCGGTCTTGTGGAAGGTGAGGCATTGTTCCTCAAACGGCACGTTCAGGAAGTCGAGCATTCGCCGCGTCTGCCCCTCAAGATCGTCGAGCACATCTTCGTGTTGCACGCGCAGGACCTTGCCCGGCAGCACAGTGTCCCAATGGTCCATCAGATCGACATAATCGGCGTAGTACTGGCCGATTTCGTGCAAGCCGTAAGTGAATTCCTGACCTTCGGCGAAGAGTTGCTTGAAGCCTGAAAAACAGCAATCCATCGGCGCACGCCTTGCATCAATGATCTTGGCATTAGGCAGGATCAGATGGATGAGCCCGATGTGCCGGAAATTGTTTGGCATCTTGTCGATGAAGAACGGCGCGCCCTGTCGGTGGATGCGGGTGTTCTCGATGAAATCCGCCCCGAATTTTTCAAGTTGCTCGGGTGTCAGGTCATGCAAGATTTGCGGGTAAAGCGACTGCCCCGCCTTGCGCCCGCGAAGCCGGTGGGCAAGCGCCAGGATGTTGGGCAATTCCAGCGTCCCGTCGATCTGGCTGTGACTGGCGAGGATTTGCTCAAGCAAGGTAGAGCCAGCGCGGGGAAGCCCGAGGATAAAGATCGGGTCGTGGGCCTTGTGCCCTGCCCCTTGGTGGCGTTCAAAAAGCTCGCGCGTGCAATGTTCTTTTTGCCGCGCAAGCTCTTTGGTCATGGCTTCAGCCTTATAGCGGGTCTGCGCACGCTTGAGGCTGTTACCCGCGTCGTAATTCTTGAAAGCCGCCTCGTAATCGCGCTCGTCCTCGCACGCCTTGGCAAGTGCAAAGTGAAGGTGGACGCGGTCCATGAAAGCAAGGTCCGGCCGCTCGACCTGGGCCTTCATCGCGGTGATTTCGCCCTCGTCAAAACGGTAGGTCTTGAGGTTGGCGAGCGCGTAATAGGCATCGCCGTGGTCGGGCTTGGCGGCAATCGCGGCGCGGTAGCTTTCTTCCGCCTCGCCCCTATCGCCCTTCGTCTTGAGCGCATGGCCGCGACTTGTCAGGCTGGCGGGGTCGTTGGGGAGCTTTTCGAGGACCTTGTCGAAGAGCGCCAAGCCTCCTTCATAATCGCCCATCTGGATGCGCTCGATCGCAAGGCGCGATTGGAAAACGGGGCTGCCAGGATCGCGTTTGATGAGCAATTCGGCCTGTTCGAGCGCCTCCGCCGACTTTTGCCGCCGCCGTAGAGCGTCAATGTAATCGAGCCGCAATTGCACGTCGTCGGGCGAAAATTCGACCGCGCTTTCGAGCAGGAATTCGGCATCGTCCAAGACACCCAACTCAATACCGATCCTGGCAAGAAGGCGCATCCCCTCGATGTGCGCTGCATCGCGGGTTGGATGAGTTAGCAAATAATGGCGGCAAATCTCCTCGGCCCAGGCAATGCGTCCTTCGGCAAGGTGATTGGTAACCGCCACAAGCTCGCGTGGAAGCCGGGCAATCCGCTCCTGCTGCGCTTTTGCTACATTCGCCTCTGCCATGCGCCCGCGCGCAGCCTCAAGGCGAGCTTGCTCGCGCCAGCTTGCCTCCAGCGCCGGATTGAACCGGGTCGCCCGCGTAAACGCGGCCAAAGCGCCCTGCTCATCGCCGCGCGCCAGAGCCAGATGCCCTTGCTCCTGCCACGCGCGGCCATATTCGGGCATAGCGGAGTGCAGTGCATTCAGGTGCTCACCCGCCTCGTCAAAACGCTTCAAGTAGCGGCACGCGACCGCCGCCATGTAGAGCGCCTCGCCATCGCTTGGATCGTCAGCAAGAAGACCCTTGGCCGTCTGAAGCCCCGCCTCAAACTGGCCCGCTTGAAGCGCTTTTTGCGCGGATTGAAGTTGCTCGGAGCGGCTCATGGATATGCCTTAGACAGCAAAACGGCGGGAGTGAACATCTGCCACTCCCGCCGCTTTAAAATTGTGCCGTTCGATTAATAGTCGAACGAAACGCGCATACCCACCGTCAGCGGACGGTTGATGATGATGCGCTCGCGGTCGTTGCCAAAGACACCGGAGACTTCGGCGCGCTCATCAGAGAGGTTCTCACCGAAGACCTCAAAGCCCCAGCGGTCCGCCTTCACGCCTGCTGACAGGTCGAAGGTGGTGTAGCTGTCGAGCTTGATCTTGTTGATCTCGATGATGTCGGTGAACTTGGATGCCGAATAGGTCATCTGCGGCTGGATATAAGCCTCAAGCGTGTCCGACACATCCCATTCGTAACGCATGCGGATGTTGCCCTGGAAGCTTGGCGCATAGGCCAGTTCTTCGCCGGCGATCACATCGTTGGTCGGGATAAGGACGTCGGTGATCTCGGTGTCGAGGATCGAGAACGCGCCTGCAAAGGTCAGGCCCGGTGTCGAATACGGCGCAACGGTGAAGTCCGATTCAATCCCGTAAATCTCTGCATCCGCCGCGTTGGACGAGAAGAAGAGGTTGGTGATCGAAGGGTCGAAAATCTGCGTTTGCAGGTTCGAGATATCGACAAAGAACGCCGAACCGTTCCAGCGGAACTGACCATCGATAAGGTCGAGTTTCCAGCCCAGTTCGTAGTTCTTCACTTCATCGGTTTCGAGCTCAAACGGCACGACGAACCCGCCAGCACCCACAGCACCGCCGGGACGGTTGAGGAAGCCGGGACGGAAGCCTTCCGAATAGGTCGCATAGACCAGCGTGTCAGGCGTCGGCGTCAGAGTGACGGTGCCTTTGAAGATAACGCCGCTGGTTTCGGCCACGTCGGGCGCGCGGATGGCGTTAAAGACCTGCGTTGCCTGCGCTTCGGTCAGGCCGGCGGCCTGGATGTCTTCGAGGCTGTCGTTGAGGTCAAAGGTTTGACGAAGGTCCGCGTTACACGATCCGATAAAGGTAAACTGGCCATCGCCATTATACAGATCGCTGATGTCGGTGCCGAACGCATTGGCATCCTGCGCTGCGCCCGAGTTACAGAACGAGCCGTTGGCCGAACCTTCAAAGTCGACTTCGACGTCGTAGTAACGCGCGCCCAAAGTCACCGAAAGCAGGTCAGGCACAATGTCAAAATTGGCTTCACCAAAGAAACCGAGCTGTTCGTCGGTCCGGCGGATGTCGTTGCGGAAGATCGTCTCTGCCGGGAACGGCCCCGCGTCCGATGTAAAGCCGGTCGTTTGCGGGAAGTTGGGAGCAAACGGACCGAAAGGCTGCGCCAGAACGTTGCCCGGATAGGCAAAGTCAACACGCTCTTCGAGGGTGAGGTCGGAATAAAACGCACCGGCCTGAACGCTCACACGCCAGTCATCAGGCGTCGAGAAACGCAGTTCTTGCGTAAACACTTCGGTGTTCGACAGCGAGTTGATGTAGAGGTTTGGCGCCTGACAGGTGCCGCTCGGGTCGTTGCCCGCACCGGGATAGGACACCGAGCCGTCACAGATGTAGTATGGCAGATATTGCCCTGCGAACAGGTAGTCGGTGTAGTCGGCGCGCTGCTCGCTTTCACGATCGGTGTAAGCGCCGGTGTAGATCACATCGAGCCAGCCGATGCGGCCTTCGACGGTCCAGCTTGTGTTGGAGAAATCGTCTTCGAGACGGTCTTCTTCAAAACGCTCGATCGCAAGATCGTCGAGAGTTGGATCAACGAAGAACACACCGTCTGATTCAAGGCTCTGACGCTGGTGCGAGACGTTGATGGTCCAGTCAGGAGTGATTTCCCACAGACCCGAAACGCGGAAACCGGCATAGGTCGTGTCGTTGAAATCGTCCTGTGCGATGCCGGCATTGTCGGCTTCGAGGAAGGTCACGTCCGAAAGGTCGTCGGTCGATTGGAAACCGGCGCGCACTGCCGATACCGGCACACCATTGGCCCGAACGGTGCCCTCTGGACGGAAACGCGCGCTCTCGCTGAGGTCGCGGGTGCCCGGGACGTTGTCGATGTAGCCGCCCTGGTCATCGAGGTAGGCGACACCGCGAAGCGCGAACGTGTCGGTGACCGGCACGTTGATCATGAACTCGCCCTGGTAGCTTGCTTCACCGCCCTTGGTGAAGGAAACGCCAGCCGAGGACTTGGCTGAAAAGCCGGAAAGATCAGGCTTGTTGGTGATGAGGCGCACAACGCCTGCTTGCGAGCTTGCGCCAAACAGAGTGCCTTGCGGACCTGAGAGAACTTCGATCCGCTCAAGGTCAGCGGCGTAAACGTCGAGGTTACGGCCAGGCTGTGAAAGCGGTTGGTCATTCAGGTAAAGCGCAACGTTCGGAGCAAGACCTGCGACGCCTGCAACGGTGATGTTGGGCGTGGTCGATGCAAGACCGCGAATGTAGATCGTGCTTTGGCCCGGACCATTGCCGCCGGCGGTAACCGACGGGATCTGGTCGAGGTAATCTTCGAAAGTATCGATGTTCAGCTCGTCGAGCTGCTCTTCACCGATGGCCGAAACCGAAATCGGCACGTCCTGCAGATCTTCGCTGCGACGCTGTGCGGTGACGACGATGGTACCAACGCCGCCCGCTCTTTCTTGTGCAGGCTGTTGTTCTTCAGCTTGGGGTGCAGGCATATCCTGCGCAGCGGCAGGTGAAGCAATTGCAACCGCCAACGCGCCCAGCGACGCGCCGGTAATAAGGTTCTTCATCATGTAATCCTTTTAACCTGCGGATGAAGGGTGCGGCGCGACAGATGCGCCTACTCATCCAGGAAGAGCGCGCTCAACATATTTCATCGAAAGACAAAACACGGGGCGCGCTGGCGCGGCAGGTAACAAGACGAAGCGAGGCTGGCCACAGCACAGCCCCTAATTCTTCAAAGCTGCCAAACAGTGTTGCAATGAAACAACAATGTATTGGAAGGCAAGAAAATCTTTATGTATACGCAAGCGCAACCATCAAAATGTGTCTAATCTTTTGATGGGTTTTTCAAGTAAACCTGAATCTACTTTGTAAAAACCCTTCCGCTAGTTTTATTCGTTTGCTTTTACTTGATCAATACAAGTGTTGCGCAAAGTCCTCACGAAGCGGGGACTTCGCCATCCCAGTTCTCGCAAGCCTCCGCCGTGGTGGGCACGCCGTGCTTTTTGCGGATGAGGTCGAAGACCACCGCTTTCACAATCGCGATTCCCATCAGAAACACCACGAAGGAAAACGGCAATGCGCCGATAATCATGGTGATGCGGATGGCTTCGAGCCCGCCAAGGATGAGCATCGAGCCAACCACCATGGCAAGCGCAATGCCCCAGAAGACGATGTGATAGCGCCTTTGCCCTTCATCTTCGCCAGCGCCATTGATGGTGTTGACAATAAGGATCGCACTGTCGGCTGAAGTGACGAGATAGGTCATGAGCAGGAGGACGATCATCGCTGCAACGATCGACGCCACTGTCGGATCGAGCAGAAGGGCAAGCGTTGCAAACAATTGGTCGGCCATGGGTGCATCGACGATCGAGCCGCCTGCAACGCCCGAAAGTTCCAGATCAATCGCAGTGCCCCCCACCAGCGTCATCCACACAAAGCACATGAGCGATGGGACCATGGCAACACCCAGCACATATTCGCGAAGCGTGCGCCCCTTGGAAATGCGCGCGATGAACATGCCCACAAACGGCGCAAAGGCGATCCACCAGGCCCAATACATAACGGTCCAGCCCAACTGCCAATCGACCAGTGCATCACCCACATCGCTGCCATCGCTGTCGTAAAGGGTGAGAGTTTGCTGGGGCAAGGTGACGATGTAATCCCACAAGCCCTGCCCCAGAAGCTGAAGCGCGTAGAAGCCGGAACCCACCACGACAAACAGGATAAGCAGCGCAAGGGACAGCCCCATGTTAATGTTGGACAGCCATTTGATGCCCCTGCCAATGCCGGAAAGCGCGCTGATGGTAGAGGCACCGACAAGCACCACCAAAGCGACAATGATCGCGAGGGCCGATGCGCCCAGCTGCCCGGTCTCTTCATCCGCAACCATCAACCAGTCGCCAAGCCCGACGCGGTATAATCCGGCCACAAACTGTTCAACGCCAAAGCCCATGGTGTAGGATACGCCAAGGATCGTCGCGACAACCGCAACCACGTCCACTATGTGCCCCCAAAAACCCGACAGTTTCTCACCGAACAGCGGCGCAAGGCTTGACCGGATGGTCAGCGGAAGACCGCGGCGGTGCGATACATAGGCGATCCCCAGCCCCACCAGCGCATAGGTGCACCACGCACCAAAACCCCAGTGCAGGAAGGTGTACATATAGGCCGGACGCACCGCTTCGGCGGAGCGCGCATCGATGGTGCCGCGAATGATATCGGGATTGTTCGAGAAGTGGGCGAGCGGCTCTCCGGTAGAGAAGGTCAGCATCCCGATCCCGATCCCTGCGCCAAACAGCATGGCAAACCACGAAAAGCGGGAGAATTCGGGTTTTTCATCCGGCGCACCCAATCGCAGCGAACCCGCCCCCGGCCACAGCGCAAGGCCGAGACAGATTACGATGAGCGCGGCCACCAGATAGACATACCAGCCGCCGAAAATCTCGATGATCGAATTGTTTGCGATCTCAAGCGTGGCGATGGCGCCTGCGGGAAAGAAAATCGCCCAGATGATCAGGAAAGAAACGATCACCTTGCCCGGAATGGCCACTTCACGGGAAAAACCGTCGTAAAAGCCCTTGTCGTGGGTATCGATTGGCAATTCCACCAAAGGGGGCGCAATCGGGAGATCAGCGCCAGTGTTCCCATCGGCAGTTTGGTCAGCTTGCGGGCTGTGCATGAAAAATGTGCATCCGAATTGTGGCCGCACACGATCGTATGACCGGCGACCCATGTTATTGCCGGACTGAAAGAGTGAGCCCAGCTGCGCGAAAGCTCTGATGGCTGCGCTTGCTCCGGTGAACGGTCTACCCAAGTTCGGCTATCATTTGCAAGCCTTCGCCTTTGTTCCGCCCATCTCGCCGACCGCCCCACTGTGCCGGATGGTGCGGCCAGGCGGGTTATCCAAGTGTGTATCCTTTCACTTGCGCCATTGGGACTTTGCGGGGATAAAGCGCCCACGCATAAAAACAAAAAGCGGTCGCGTTGTTTCATCAAAGGGGGGAAAACAATGCCGGTTTCCGATCACGTAAATCTCGAACAATTCATGGAAGGCGTGAAGAAGCGCAATCCGGGGCAAGCGGAATTTGTCCAGGCGGTCCATGAGGTCGCCCAGGACATTTTCGAGTTCATGGCCGACAAGGTCGAATATCACGAGGCGCAGATCCTGCGCCGGATTGCAGAGCCTGACCGCATCGTATCTTTCCGCGTCTGCTGGGAAGATGACAATCACAACATCCGCGTCCAGCGCGGCTGGCGGGTCCAGAACAACAACGCCATCGGCCCTTATAAAGGCGGCATTCGCTTTCACCCATCGGTGACCGAAAGCGTTCTCAAATTTCTCGCGTTTGAACAGACGTTCAAGAACTCGCTCACCGGTCTTCCAATGGGCGGAGGCAAAGGCGGCGCGAACTTCAACCCGAAGGGCAAGTCCGATGCGGAAGTGATGCGTTTTTGCCAAAGCTTCATGACAGAACTTTATCGCCACATCGGCCCCGACACCGACGTGCCAGCGGGCGACATCGGCGTTGGCGGGCGCGAGATCGGCTATATGTTCGGTCAATACAAACGCATCACGGGCCGCTGGGAAGGCGTTCTGACCGGCAAGGGTCAGGAATATGGCGGCTCGCAAATGCGCCCCGAGGCAACCGGCTATGGCGCGGTGTATTTCCTGCAGAACATGCTCAAGCACCAGGGCATGGATGTCGAAGGGCACACTGCCGTCATTTCAGGTTCGGGCAATGTCGCAACGCACGCCGCTGAAAAAATCACGCAGCTTGGCGGCAAGGTTTTGACCTTGTCGGATTCAGGCGGCTTCATTCACGATCCCGACGGCATCGATCAGGAAAAGATCGACTGGGTCAAAAACCTGAAAAACGTCAAGCGTGGCCGGATCAGCGAATATGCCGATCACTTCACCAACGCTTCTTTCCACGAAGGCAAACGCCCGTGGGATGTCTCGTGTGACCTTGCCCTGCCCTGCGCAACGCAGAACGAGCTCAACGAGGACGAGGCCAAAACGCTCGTCGACAACGGGGTCAAGGGCGTGTCGGAAGGCGCGAACATGCCGACCACGCTCGACGGGGTAAAAGTCTTCCACGATGCGAAAATCCTGTACGGTCCGGGTAAAGCGGCCAATGCGGGCGGCGTGGCGGTGTCCGGCCTCGAGATGAGCCAGAACTCCGAACGCATCAGCTGGAACCACGAACGCCTTGGTGAAATGCTGACCGATCTGATGGAAGGCATCCACGAAAAGTGCACCGAATATGGCGATCAGGGCGATGGCTATGTCGACTATGTGAAAGGCGCCAATATCGCAGGCTTCAAAAAGGTGGCCGATGCGATGCTGGCATTTGGCGTGGTCTAGAACCTGACCTTCATCGTATAACAAGAAAAGGGGCGCTTCCCTCGTGGGAAGCGCCCTTTTTTCATGCCCCGGCCAAGCGTCCACGCGGACCGCCTCATATGCGGAGACATACTGGATTGTCCTGCATCATTGGCTTCAAATCCCGAACGACTATGCTAAAGCTGTTCCTATGGAACGGGAACGGCTGAAACGACTGATTGAAACCGGGCTTCTTGATACCTCGCCAGAGGACCGCTTTGATCGACTGACGAGGCTCGCGAGCAATGCCTTTGAGGCACCGATCGCGCTCATTTCGTTGATCGATTCAGACAGGCAATGGTTCAAGTCCAAGGTCGGCATGGACGTGGATGAAACCGCCCGCGACATCGCGCTGTGCAACCAGACAATCAGCGATCCCGATGACCTTTTCGTGGTGCTTGACGCGCAATCTGATGACCGTTTCAAAACCAATCCGCTGGTGACCGGCACGCCCAATGTCGCCTTTTACGCGGGCGCACCGCTTGTGACCTCGGACGGTTATGCAATCGGGTCCCTGTGCGTGATTGACAGCAAGCCGAGAGGAGATTTCTCTTCGGGCGACCGCGAGATTTTGAAAGACCTTGCCGCAAGCGTGATGGGAGAAATTGAAACGGCCGCGCGCGATCAGCGGACCGAGGATCTCGACCTT
Organism: Qipengyuania sp. S6317L1; assembly: GCF_023015615.1. Classification (GTDB taxonomy): domain Bacteria; phylum Pseudomonadota; class Alphaproteobacteria; order Sphingomonadales; family Sphingomonadaceae; genus Erythrobacter. The sequence goes on from NZ_JALKAJ010000004.1 coordinate 460,761, forward strand.
GCCAATCAGGAGCTTCAGCACCGCTTCGGCAATGTCTATGCGCAGATGTCAGGGCTTATCGCTGTCCTTGCAAAGTCGGAAAACGATGTTGTCTCCTTCAAGCGCAATGTGGCTGAAAGCATTCAGTCGATGGCGCAGATGCAGGCGCTGCTTGCCGCCAACCGTTATCGCCCGATCAGTTTCACCGACCTGTTCGATGGTGTGATCGCGCCCTATCGCTCGATGCAGGAGAGCAGCCAGATCGAGCTTGAGAACACGGGCAACCTGCTTGTGTCAGAGCGTGCCGCGTTTCTTATGACGCTCATGCTTGGCGAACTGGCGACAAACTCGGCCAAACACGGGGCATTCTCGCGGGCCGATGGACAGGTTCGCGTCTTCGTCACCTCGGGCGACGAAGTGCAGTTTGAATGGAAGGAAAGCTGGACCGAGCCAAGCGAGAAGAGCCAAGCCTCTCAGCGCGAAGGGTTCGGATCGCGGCTGCTTTCCAAGATCATTCCATCAGGCCTCAAGGGGCAATCGCAGCTGTCGATTGAGGCCCAAGGCATGAGTTACCGATTGTCGGCAGACCCGGCGGTTTTTCTGGAATAACCGTTGCCTGACGGGCCAATGATCCGCTTCAGGCTCACCCCCTCATTCGATGCCCAATTGCGCCGCTTGGCGCCGCAGTTCGCCCGCATTGCCCGGATTGGCCGCAACCGCCTTGTTCAATGCCTCGCGCGCTTTTCCTGTCTCCCCCAAAGTCATGCGGCTGCGCATCAGCATCACCCAACCATCAAGGTTGCCAGGATCGCCTTCAAGTCGCGCCTCAAGGCTTTCGACCATGCCAGCGATCATCGCTTCCTGATCGCCGGCAGACATCTGGCGGGCATCGGCCACTTGTTGTGCTGTGGGGCCGCGGACATTGGATGAGGCATTGTCGCCTGCCATCTGGCCAGAGCCGGGAATGGCAATTTCGGGGGAACGGGTGGACATGACCGCGCTCAGTCGCTCTTCCACGTCGATCTCGTTGATCGCCGCAACCTGTTGAATGGTGCGCACAACATCGCTTTCCCACGGCGCGCCCACCGGCGTATCTTCGAGCAGCGCGAGCCAGCCGGCAAGTGCGCCCTCATGGTCGCCGTCGATGTCTTTCTTGACCGCGAGGAAATAGCGCCCGCGCGGGTCATTCGGGTCAATCGCGACAGCTTTGGTGAAGGCGAGCAAAGCCGCTGGCGGAAGGGGATCGGCATCGGGGACTTCGGCATCGACCGCCATCACCCGCGCTTCGCCCAAGGCCGACCAGAGCGAGGCTGAGGTGTCGTCAATCTCAACGGCACGCTCATAAGCTTCGACCGCCTCGGCAAATTCACCGCGCTCAAAATGGGCAAAGCCAAGCTCGGACCAAGGCCCTGCGTCATCGCCTGCGTTTTCAGCCGCCTCGCGCAATTCCTCAATCGAGGGAGCGCCATCGGCCGCTGCCATCACTGGCGTATCGTCCGCGCCGCTCGAATAGATGTTGTAGCCGATCGATGCGACGGCGAGCAAAGCCGCGCCGCCGAGCAGGACCCAGCCAGCCTTTCCACTCGATCCGCCACTGGATTCGCCGCCGGATTTACTGCCGGTTTGGCCGCCGGTTGGTTCCGGTCCGGATTGCTCCTGACCACCGGACGGCTCTTGTGAATTGTCCGCCATTTACCCCCTCATTTCCTCAAAAATACACGGATTCTGTGCATTTTGTACTAGCATCGCCGTTCAAAAGCGGCAATTGTATCTCGAAATGGGAGGGTATTCCGGGCGGGAATGCCTTTAGTGTCTAATCTATCCAAAGGGGGGGATAGATTGTCTGACGTTTTCAAAGTCGCAATTATTGGCTCCGGCCCTGCGGGGATGAGCGCTGCTGGCCAGGCGGCCAAGCGCGGGATGTCGCATATCCTGCTGGAAAAGACCGACCACCTCTCTGACACCATCTTCAAATATCAAAAGGGTAAGCACGTGATGGCGACCCCTTCCGACCTCGCGCTTCGCGGCGGCGGGTATGAAGAGGGCGTGCTGGCGGGCATGGAATTCGAAGAGGGCACGCGCGAGCGCATCCTCGGCATCTGGAACAAGCATTGCCGGATCGTTGATCCCAGCATCCCTGAGCCCGAACACGAGGTTCAGGATTTCGAGATCAACACGCGCCTCAACGCCGAAGTTGTCGGGGTCGAAGGACAAAAGGGCGCGTTTCAGATCAAGCTCAAAGACGGCGATACAATTCAGGCGGAAGCGATAATCCTTGCCATCGGGACGCAAGGAAACCCGAACCTGCTTCGCTGTCCGGGCGCCGATCATCCGATGATCACCCCGCAGCTGGACGACCCCGAAGATCACGTCGACAAGAATGTGATTGTGGTTGGCACAGGCGATGCGGGGATCGAGAACGCGCTTGGCCTTGCGACCGATCCCGCACTCGGCAACACCGTCACCATTCTCAACCGCGGCACGGACTTCGCAAAAGCCAAGACCAAGAACGCGACCGACCTCACCTCGGCCGACGAAGAAGGCTATCTGAGGATCGCCTATCGCACCTCGCCCGCCGAAGTGCGCGATGGGGAGATGGTGGTCGAAACGGAGACCGGGCAAGAGGTCATCCCTGCCGACATGATCATCACGCGTATCGGTTCACAGCCGCCGCGCAAGTTCATCGAGAGCATGGGGATCGAGTTTACAAGCGAGGACCGCAGCGCCTTTCCCAAGCTCTCGCCCGAGTTCGAAACGACCAAGGAAGGCGTCTTTGTCATTGGCGCGCTTGCAGGCTATCCGCTGATAAAGCACTGCATGAACCAGGGCTATGACGTGATCGAATACCTTGCCACGGGCGAGGCGGTGAAACCGGCGGACGAACCGCTGCTCGAGAAGGTGTTCGAGAACCTTCCAGGCAACAGAAGCGTCGATTACTGGCTTGAGCTGTACCGTACGCAAGTGGACCTGTTCGGCGGTCTTTCAACGCTGCAAATGCGCGAGCTTATGCTCGATTCCATCTGTTCCGCCTTTGCGCCGGGAGAAGCGATCTTCCGGCGCGATGAACCCGGATCCTCGCTTTTTGCCGTCGCGCAAGGCAGCGTCGCGGTGGAGGTTAATCCCAACGATCCTTCGATCACCGTTCCAATCGAACAAGGCTCGATCTTTGGCGAGGTTGGCCTTGTGTCCGGCCGCCGCCGGGGCGCAACGGTGCGCGCCGCAGAGGATGTGGTGGTGGTGGAGCTTTCGCGTAAGGCGGCTCTCAAACTCATCGGCTCCTCACCCGAAGCAGCCGAAGCGGTCAAACGCATCTCGATCGAGAGGCAGATGCTGCAACTGTTTGGTTCAGGGCTCACCCGCGAAGACGTGCAGCCTCTTGTCGATAGCGCGGTCACCGAAGAAATCACTGCGGGCAAACCTGTGGTCACCGAAGGCGACACCGAGGACAAGGATGTCTTCATCGTGCGCTTTGGTTCGATGCGCGTGGAAAAAGGCGAAGGCGGCCATGCCACCTTCCTCGGCCTTATCCCGGCGGGCAATCTGTTTGGCGAAATGGGCGTGATCGACGGTCAGCCGCGCATGTCCACCGTGCGCGCGGCGGTCAAATCCGAAGTGATCCGTATTCCCGGCGAAGCCTTCCTCGATCTGCTCGCCAAGAAACCGCAATTGCGAGAGCGCGCGCGCCAGATCATGGACGAACGGCGTCGCTCGAACGAAGAAATCGAGAGCCAGAAAAGCAGGGAGGACGGCACAGTCGACAGCTTCTCCGGCCTTGCCGCTTTCCTCTTCGATGAAGGTATGGGCGAGGCGACCGACGCGCTTCTTATTGACGAACGGCTGTGCATTGGCTGCGACAATTGCGAGAAGGCGTGCGCGGACAGCCACGAAGGGTTGTCGCGCCTCGACCGCGAGACGGGCAAGACTTTCGCCTATCTCCACGTGCCGATTTCCTGCCGCCACTGCGAACATCCGCACTGCATGACCGATTGCCCGCCCAACGCGATCCAGCGCGGCGCGGATGGCGAGGTCAACATCAACAAGGACACCTGCATCGGCTGCGGCAATTGCAAAAGCTACTGCCCCTACGGTGTAATCAGCATGGAGCCTGCTCCGCCCGAAAAACCCAGCTTCATGAGTTGGCTTATGTTCGGGACAGGTCCGGGTCCGGGCGAAGCGTCCTATTCATGGCGCAAGGAACACGGCGATCCCAACAAGGCGAAAAAGGCGGTCAAATGCGACATGTGCGCCGGGATCGATGGTGGTCCTGCCTGCGTTCGCGCCTGCCCCACGGGCGCGGCGATCCGTGTCTCGCCTGACAAGTTCCTCACCCTCGCCAAGATGACGGAGGACGTTGAAAACTGATGGCAAGCGTTCCCGGCACAAGATTTTCCGAAGACGAGAAGCGGCGCGATGCTGATCATATCAGCTTCCTCAAACACCGCCGTTTCCGTTGGCTGTGGGTTGCACTCCTCTTGAGCGTGGTGAGCATACTTGGCTATGCGCTGATAGATCAGGAGCCGCGCCCCAACGGCGGCAGCTGGTATGGCTATACGCTTGGCACGATTGGCCTCTTGCTGATCGTGTGGCTCTCGCTTCTTGGTATTCGCAAACGCCGGATGTCGGAAGGATCATGGAGCCTGAAAGCGTGGACCAGCGCGCACGTTTACCTCGGACTGTCACTCATTGTGGTGGGCACGCTTCACACCGGCTTTCAGATCGGATGGAATGTTCACACGCTCGCCTATGCGTTGATGATGATCGTCATTTTGAGCGGTATCTGGGGCGTTTATGCCTATGCAGCGCTGCCTAGAGAACTGTCTGCAAACCGTGGCACGATGACCGGCGGCGATATGCTTGATCGTATCGCGGAGATCGACAAGAAACTCGAAAGCGCAGCGCAGCCGCTGGACCGGGCATGTTGCGACCTTGTCCTCGATGTTCTTCGCCAGGACGTGTTCCACGGCAGCGCGCTGTCACGGCTCACCAATTCCTATCCCGGATGCGCCACGAGGAAGGCGCTCGCCGGCATTTCCGCCTCGGGCAGCGATGCCGAAGCGCGCGTCCACGAACTCCTTACAAGCCGCGCCGAACAACTCGCGCAAATGCGCCGCTACCTTCGCATCAGGGCGATGCTCGAGGTCTGGCTCTTCATCCACATTCCGGCAACGATCGCCCTGCTCGCTGCACTCCTCGCGCACGTGATCAGCGTGTTCTATTATTGGTGAGGGGGACAAAGCCATGGCATTCCTGATCCGCACCATCGCCGTTGCCAAATCTGGCCGCGAGATCGTGCGCGACCGCGAGATCGACAAGAATGAGCTCATCATCGGACGCGATCCGGCGAGCGACATTCACCTGCCCGACCTCACGGTTGAACTTCAGCATGTAAAGCTGACCGATGCAGGGCAAGGCATGATCGCGGCGCGCGCGATTGGCGAATTGCCTTTCACCCTCGACGGGGAAAGCGTCACCGAAGCGCGCATTGAACCAGACGCGGGCGCTCAGCTTGCCGTAGGCCCTGCCCTGCTCGCAGTCTCTCGCGATAGCGATGCGGGAGCAGCGGGCCCGGTCAAGATCAACATTCAGCCCGCGCCCAAGGACAAGGCAACGGGCGATCCGGAAGCGGGCTTTGCCCTCGCAAGAGCCATGCCGAGCAAACGCGCAATGGCGTGGATTGGGTCGGTCGCGATCCTTGTGCTTCTGCTGTCCATTCCGGTCTTCACCCACCTGTTCCGCACACCGGTCGAAAACGATCCGGAAAACCTCGAAGAAGGCGCCGTCCTCTTCGATGCCTCATGGAGCACGGGCGAGCTTAGCATGGCGCACCACGACCTTGAGGACAATTGCGAGGCGTGCCACCAGACCGCCTTCGTCTCGGTTCAGGACGAAACCTGTCTCACCTGCCACGAAGAGCTGGACGACCACGCCAAGATGGACCGCCAGCTGACCGGCATGGCGCCGATGAGCACGGGCGATGCGATCCAGTGGGACATTGGTCAGGCACTCGGCAAGGAAGGCCCCTTGGGCTGTGTCTCGTGCCACACCGAACACGAAGGGCCGGTCAAACTCGAGGCATCGGACGAGCAATTCTGCTCTGATTGCCACAACGACATGGACGCGCGTCTCACCGATGTATCGTTCGGAAACGCAGGCGATTTCGGCGACAAGCACCCGCAATTCCGCCCCAAATTCTACAACGCGCACTTCGCCAAGGAAGCAAAGCGCGTCAGCCTCGATGACAATCCGGTCGAGATGAGCGGCCTTGTCTTCCCGCATGACATCCATGTCTCCAGGACGGGCGGTGCTGCGCGGATGGCGATGAGCCTCTCGCAATATGGCGCGCCGCTTGAATGCAGCGACTGCCACGAAGAAGACAAAAGCGCCCCTGCCGGGTTCAAACCGGTGGTGATGGAAGATTCTTGCGAGGCCTGCCACAGCCTCGTCTCGGGCACGGCTGGCGGGGGCTTCACCTCGCTTCGCCACGGTAATGTGACCGAATTGATGGAGGACCTTGCCAAGGTGAACCTGGGCTCGCGCAGCCGCGTTATCACGGGCCGCGATCGTCCCGGACAATACGGTTCGGGCGGGCGCTATTATGCCAATTTCGGACGGCCTTCGGGCTCTTATCTTGCGATTACCAGAGCGCTTCAGAAAGGCGGCACCTGCGGCGATTGCCACTTGCGCACCACGACCGATGGCAGGCCCGACCTCGTTCCGGTCAACATCCCTGACAAATATCTGCACAAGGGCTTTTTCGACCACGAAGCGCACGGCGAAGACGTGGCCGAATGCACCGATTGCCACGCTGCCGACACATCAGGCGAAGCGACCGATCTGCTGCTTCCCGACCTTGAAAGCTGCCGCGATTGTCACTTGGGCGAAAGTGCTGTGAAAACGGAGGAAATCGTGCCTTCGAGCTGCGCCATGTGCCACGGCTATCACACGCCTGCCGCCCCCTGGAAACCGGAGGATCACCCCAAATTGCCCGGAAATGGCCCCAACGATAATGTCGCAGCAATCTTGAGCAGTCTAAGGCGTTAGAATGACACCAAGCGCTTCGAGCCAAATCCGGAAGGGTGTGCTGATCGCCCAGATCACAGACACCCATGTCGGGTTCGAACCCGAAGCGGGCGAGAACGAGTTCAACTTCGTGCGCTTTCGCAATGTCCTGGGCCACCTTTTGTCTCAGCCGGTGCAGCCCGATCTTCTGATACTGTCGGGCGATCTCACCGATAACGGCAGTGCGGAGTGCTACCGCCGCATCCGCGAGCTGATCGCCGATTGCCCCATTCCGGTCGAGATCATTCCCGGCAATCATGATAGCCGCGACACCATGCTGGAAATTTTTCCCGAGTGTCCGACGGCGGATGGCTTTGCCCAGTTCGCGCTGGAGCTTGGCGAAGGCGAGGACGCTTTGCGCATCCTGTGCCTCGACAGTTTTGAGCCGGGCCGTCACGGCGGCGCCTTTTGCGAAGTGCGCGCCGCCTGGCTGACCAAACAGCTTGAGGCGCATCCCGATACGCCCACGGTGCTGTTCATTCACCACCCGCCGGTTGTCTCCTCCATCGACTGGATGGACCCCAAGCCGCATGAGCCGTGGATGATCCGCTTCCGCGATGCGGTGCGCGGGCACAGGCAGATCCTCTCGATCCAGGCAGGGCATTTGCACCGTCCGCTGCATTCAACGGTTGAGGGTATCCCCTTGAGCGTCACCCCTGCAGTGGCGCCTGCCGTGTCATTGGACCTTCGCCCGATGGACACCGATGTCGCCGACCACCGGCCTATCGTGGATGCAGAGCCGCCCTTCTATTCGCTTCACATCTGGCGCGATCAGAATTTCGTCTCGCATTTCCAGCCGGTTGGCAACTGGCAAACGCTCGCGCGCTTTGAAGAGCATATCAAGCCGATGATGAAAGGCCTCTTCGCCGAACGCGTCGAATAACCCAAGGTGGGTTAGCCATTTTTTTGCGAATTCAATCCAGCACTGCGAGTGATCTAAGGCCTTGAGGCCTAGATGCTATTAGCCGCCGAGATTATCCTCGTCTTCAGCCTCAGCGTCCATACCTTCTTCTTCGCGGCGGACTGCCATGCTCGGGCCAAAGCCGCTTCCCACCCAGCGATTCATATTCACCTCATCGGTGACTTTCCAAGGAACGCCTGCGCGCGTCATGAACAGCTTTTCCATTTCCGCCCGGGTAAAGGGCCGCGAGCCGAGCCTTCCGAACACAGCCATCTGACCCCCGGTTTCATCCACCGCGCGATCACGGTCGAGGCCCTTGGAAAGCGCAAGAGCGGGAGACGGCGTTTTCGCATAGGCGACAAGCTCAGGCATCGGCGCCGGGCTGAAGCCGTAGAAATTGCGCTGGCTGTCGGGGCTGGTCAATTGAAGGACTTTCAGGCCGTTGCGGCCATCCGCGACATAGGCAAAGAGCGAGGCGTTGGTCGAGCCGACGATCACGTCCTCGGCATCGTTCAGTGTCCCGTCCAACGTCACCTGACGATACAGCTTGGGCGAGCGCGGGTTCTTCACATCGAAGATCATCAGGCCGTCGCCTTTGGCCGCGACATAAGCGTAAGTGCGCGCGACGTAGATGCGGCGTGCATCGGCGATTGGATAGGTCGCCTCTGGCACGGCCACCGGGCTCGCCATATCCGTCACATCGAAGACCTTGAGGCCTTCATTGTCGGTCACCCAGAGATAGCGGAACTGGATCGTCGTCGCCCGCGCACCCGATAGCGGAATGACGCTGGTCACGCGCGGGGCAAGACAGCTTTCCGACGGGTTCGCCGGGTCAATCTCGCATTCGTCCACATAGGGCGTTGCCGGATTATCGAGAATTTCCTTGGGCAGGTAGACCACCACAAGCCCGGCATCCGCGGTGATATAGGCATAGTCGCCCGCCAGCGTGATGTGGCTTGCCCCGTTCAGCACACCATCGGGGTTCCACGCATCCGAACCATCGTCGAACCGCGCGCGGTCGAAGAAGTTGTTGCGAAATTCGCCATCGGCAAGCGTGTTCACATCGACCGCGATCAGGCCTTCCTCGCTATCCGTGATAAACGCATAGTCGTAGATCGGGCTGAACGGTTGTTCCTGATTGACCTCGCGCATGCGGGCCGTGTTGCGCTCTGGCGCGATGGGCTGGTTGGTCGCCACCGCCATGCAGGTTGCATTCGTGGTGCTGACCTTGGTGTCATGGCCGAGCGGAGAAAACGGCGCGGTGATGATCCGCTCCGAGATGCCCTTGTTGGCGATCGAGGCGATGTCATAGGCCTGGAAGCCGCCCTTACCCTCTGCGACGAAGAGGTATTCGCCGCGCATCTGCAGACAGCGCACAGCATCGCCCGTGCCTTCGTGCACATTGACAAATTCCTCGAACGGCTTGGTTTCGCCCGAGATATCGTCATCGAACGCTTCCCCGCGCACCCAATTCTTGAGCTCGCGGTCATTGTCCTCGACATGGCGGCGCCAATAGTCGGGATAGGAATAACGGTGGAGGTAGGAGCCCAGCACCGCTTGTGGCTCGTCATATTCGGTGACGCGCACGGCGGAAATCCCGCCTTCAAGTCCGGTGAAAGCGTGCATGCCGACAAAGTTCACATAATTCGTGCCGAGCAGGAGCAGCTGCGCCATGATCGCGTTGTTGTCTTCGTCTTGCGACAGGTGACAGTCAGAGCATTGCTTTGTCTCGGTCTTCCTCACCGTGTGCGGGAAGTGCGGCGCAAAGGCTTGCGACGAGAAGCCAATCGCGCTGATCGGCGGCTGTTGCACATAGATACGCTCGCGGTTGATGTTGGTGGAGGACAGGACCAGCGCCGAAGATGAACGCACCGGCGCGGTCTGGTTACCCTTGGTCGTCTGGTGCTTGCCCAGCTGGAACATCTGATCGCGCGCAACCTGCGGGTTGTAGGTTGCAAAGTTCCTTGTCGATCCGCCCTCATAGCGGTGCGACTTGGTCTTCCAGTTCGCCTCAATCGGCAAGTGACAACCACCACACGAGGTCGTCCATGAAAGGTGGCAGGTGAAACACGCCATGTTTTCATCGTCATGCGCACGCTCGCCCTTGGCGATGCCGCTGCCGAATTCGAAATTGCCGGTTTCCGCGCCGTAAACGCTCATCAATTTGGAGCGTGCCGCCTTGGCGTTGAAGGTCGGGGCCTCGGGATCGACGGAGTCCTTCACAAGGCTCATTTCCCACTGAAGCTCAGGGTCAACGAGGCTGCGCTGGATCAGGACGCGGCGACCGTCTTCGTTCTCCATCCACTCAAACCGGCGTTGACCATCGGGGTTGCGCAGGAGCGCGAGGTTGTGCCCTTCGGGCGGCGCGGCAGGGCCGCTGGTGCGCAGCGTCGGATAGGCATCGGCAGTGCCGTGGCAATCCTTACACCCAATCTCGATCGCATTGGCGACCTCGCCGTAGATAAGGCCGTTGCCGTGCGTGTCCTGTTCGAAGTGGCAGTCAACACACTGCATCCCGACCTCGGCATGGATGCTCATCATGTGAACCGCGGTGCCCGGATTGTTCGAGCCGTTCTTGGCCGGGTTCTTCTCAACCTCGACGAAGAGTTCCTCGTCATCCTTGCGCCAGCGCTGACGCCAGCGTTCGTTATGATAGGCGAGCTCTTCGGGCGTGTCGGTTTCCGGATTGCCGGGGCGCAGGATCTCGCCCTCTGCGTCAAGCAAATTGCCGTCGCGGTCGCGCTTGAAGATGCCGCGGAAATTCCAGCCGTGGCCGTGATAGTCGGCAAACTGCGTGTGTTCGAGTTCCGGGTTCAGTTCATAGACGTTGCGAAGGAAATCGACATCACCCCACATCCCGCGCGCCGCTGCGCCTTCGGGATTGCGGTCCATGATCGCGCGCACTTGCTCTGCGGTCGGGAAACGCTGCGTTTTGTAGAATTCTTCATACGCCTCATCGCTCATCCCGTGCGGGCGCGGCGTGGTGTTTTCCGGGCCGGACCACATAAAGGGCGCATCGCTCTCATAATCCCACATGGTGTAACCAAGGTAGGAATTGAGGAAGATGTTGGGCTGGTGCATGTGGCAATTCATGCACTGGGAGGTCGGGATCGAACGGGTGAAGACGTGGCGAAGCGGGTGGCCTTTCTCGCGCTTCGGCTTGTCGCTGTGGCTGTCGCCCTCGTGTCCATCTTCGGCGTGATCATCCGGCCCTTTCAAAGCGCCGTGACCACCCGGACCATCATAGCCGCCATCCTTCAGCCCGCTTTCGGGAAAGCCGATGTCCTTTTTGTAGCCATGATGACCTTCTTCACCCGGATTGCGGGTCGCACCGGTGACGCGTTGATAGCATTGCAGCGCCGCGTTGGTGTTCGCCTCCGGATTGATGCACGGGTCAGCGGTCACCGTCTGCCCGTCGCGACCATATTTGGCATAGATCAGCGAGTGACGCGGTTCGCGGTCGTTGGCATAGACCACGTGGCACGATGCACAGCCCGAATGGCGATAATCGCCCGGCTGGTCATTGGTGCCCATGAACCACGTGAACGGATCGTTGAGGCGCGTCTTGTGAATGTTAAGCGCCGGGATCGCCACGCGAAGCCCCGTGCCCGGACCACGGTTCGATTGCTTCAGGTCCGGACGGCCCGGCTCTTCCAAAAGCTGGATACGGCCCGTGATGTTGGGCTGGCCAATTTCGGGGAATTGCGAGTTGATCGTGCGCCCGCCGCGCTCAAATACGCGGAAGACATCCGCTGGCGGGATCACGTGCCATGTGGGAAGCGGATAAAGCTGTCCCAGAACGCCGCGCGCCTTCTGCTCTTCTGAAAGCTGGTCGTCGGGCGCATCACCGGGCGATGAAATCACCGTGCCGACGCCGGATATCGTCGCTGAATCGCCTGCGCGGGTATAGGCCTCGCCCAGGATGTAGTTTTTGAAGGGCAAAATGCCGTTGTTATAGGTCGCCCCGCCCCACAACATCGCGCCCGTTGCCATGATAGAGCGTTCGGCCGCCTCGATGGACTGGATGTGGCACGATCCGCAAGCTTCACGCGCAACGCGGTAGTCCGACGGGTTCACGAACTTCACGAATTCGGGCGATTCCTTGTTGAGCAGCGAATAGGACCGCTCGGGGTTCGCGCTGCTCGGGAAATGCCAGCTGTCGGGATATTTCGGCAGGACGTGGGCGCTATCGCGCGCGGCCTGATAATCGGGGTGATCGTAGGGAAGCTGCGGATTGCCCGCTACCGCAGGGTTCCCGCCGTGGCAATCGGTACAACCCAGCACAACGGCGGGCGTTTCGTGCATGGTCGGCGCATCGCTTGCGCGGTGGCAAGTCAGGCACCCTTCGGATTTGGTGTCGGCATCGGCCTGTGACTGGCGTGCAGGCGCAGGCGCCGCAACCACGAGGCTGTAATCGCGTTTGGTGGGCTTTTCCTTGTCCGCTGCCTGTGTCTCGGCCTGGAATGCCGACACACCAAGGATGAGCGCGGCCACGGCCAAAAGGCCATGGACCGGCGTCATGAAGCGGAATTTCGCGCTCAAATTCGTCAAGATGGAGCCCCCACCCATCAATAGGTCAACGTCAGGTTTGCAAGGACGGAATAGAAGTTTCCATCATTGCCAAGATTGTCGAACAGATCCTCGAACCCGCTGCCCGAAAACAGCGTCGCAGCCGACAGGCGGAACACGATGTTCTGGTTCGCCTTGGGCCGGTAAATCGCGCTGGCCGAAACGTCATAGCCGATCTCGCTGGGGATTGACCCCTCGATGCGGAAGTTTTCGAGCGTCGCGGTGTCTTCAAACCACAAATGGTTGGCGTTGGCGGTGACGCGCACTTCCGGCGTCAGGTCGAAATCTGCACCAACCCCCACCAGCCACAGGCCGGGGTTGAGGAAGTTGGATTGCCCCTGCTCCTTGGAAGAGCGCAGCGTATTCAAAATTCCATTGCGGCCATTGACGGAGATAACCCGGCCACCGCCTGCGAACGGCAATGTCTGACGGATCCAGTAAGAGGTATCCGCACCTGCAAATTGCGGGTTTTCGAAAATCGCATCAAAGCCGGTGTGCGTGTCATCATACGGGTCGCTGTCCCCGCTTTGATACAGGCCCGACAGGCGGAAACGCGCCCAGTCGCGGTCATAGCTGAGCTCAAGCGCGGCAAATTGCGCATCGATATCGACAGGTTCGCCGGTCAGGATCGAATTGCGATCTTCGCCAAGCGCCCAATAGGCACTGCCCGTCATGTTGATGCGGCCGATGCGTCCATCGACGTTATAGCCAAGGTAGAAGACATCGTAATCGCGCCCCCGCAGGTCGCCCAGAAGCGCGGGACGCACCGGAAAACCATTGGTGTCGATCTCGATATCATTGGCTTCGCGATTGCGGTTGTAGGCAACCGTAAACTGGCTGGTCAGAGCCGGGATCAGGAAATCCTGACGATAGACATTGGCGATGAAGACAAAGTCATCGCGCGGGGTCTTGGTAACGGAGTTGAGGCCGGAGTTGGTGTCTTTTTCAAGCCGCCAGAACGCGGCCAGATTGAACTGGAACCGGTTGTTGTCGCGGTTACCGAAAAGGCGGATGCCGAGCTGTTGATCCTGAAACAGGAAACCGCGAAAATCAGCCTGAAACGGTTGAATCCCTGCCCGGATCGAGATGAAGTCGAACCGGTCGCGATCAAGCGGGGTGAAGTGATAGTCGACGAACGCTTCCTGCACGCCAAGGAAGTGGTCGAGCCGGTGGCTTTCTTTTGACGGTTCCACAAACAGAACGCGCCGTTCCGGCACATCGACATAATTGACGTTGTAGGCAAGCGTCAGACGGTATTCGATGCTGGGCGGTTTATACGCGGTTGAGCCCTTGAGCAGCGCCGCGCCCACAATGAAAGTCTGCGACAGAACGGTCGAGAAATCATCGCCGAACACATCGAGACGGTCCGGGTCCTCGGTCGTCTGGATACCGACGGGGATCGGAAACGTGCGCGGCTCGTAAACGCTGTCGCTGATCGCGTTGAGGACGAAGAACCAGTCATCGCCCTTGATCGGCAGCCACGGAACCTTGTCCGGGTTGATCGGACGGTCGCCCTTATAGGTGTTCTGGTTGTAAGGATCGAGCAGGCTTTCCTTGATCACCGGATTGCCGTCGATATCGGTCACATTGTCGATCAACCGCCAGCGATCGGGGATTGGCACCTGATCGGGCGAGAACGCCTGCGGCGGCGGCGCGCGCACGGCGCCGGGGTTTTCCTGTGTGACTTTTTCAGGAAGCTCGGCGTTGAAACCGGGACGCTCGCGCCCTTCGATGATCTGGTTGTCGAGCTCGTCCGCCTCTTCCTTCGCCGTGGTATTCAGCCCCGGCCCCGTAACGCTCTGATTGCGCTCAAGCTCCTGACCGGTCTCATCGGCAGAAGGCGCGGTTGCAGGCTCCTCGCCGGGGTTCGCCTGCATCAGGATCATGAACGGAAGAAGCGGAGCGATGCCCATGGCTCAAAGCCCCTCACACACGTTTTGCGACGGATCATCGAGGAATGGCGCGAACGGGCAATTGATATAGCGCAGGCGAACCTGGCGGCTGCCCACCTGAACCACGATCCTGTCGGCGCGAATGTCATTGGGCGCATTGTTGATCGTGCCGGTGCGAACCCCCGCGTTGTGGAGCCCGAGAAAGCTGATCATGTCATCCTGATCGATCCCGTCGCCCGAAACACCGATCCCGCCGATAAGCTGATTGCCGCGATAGACGGGGACCGAGCCGGGGAAAATCTGGATACCGTTGCCAAGGCGCGGCGCACCGGCCGTTTGCGGAAGCTTGGTGCATCCGCGCGCCGTGTCACTCGGCGATGCGCCGGTCACAAAGGCGAGGTGCTCGGCCAGATTCTGCAACACCAGCGCAGACTGAAGCCCGGTGGAGAACGGGTTGAACTGTTCAATCGGGCGCGACAACGGCCCGTTGGGCGTGCCCACTTCGCCATCGGGGAAATATGGCCGCGCAAGGTTCCCGCCCGAACGATCCGCAAAGGCGAAAGTGCCCGTCAGCGCCGCCGGATCATTCAGGAAATTGCGCACGCGCTGAACATATTGCGGCACTTCGAGATCGCCTGCGAGAAGCTCGTTCGCGGCGAAGGGTGCAGAAAAGAAGGTCGCGGTGCGCGCCTTTTGCAAGGACACGTCCGATCCAAAAATCGGCGCATCGGCAGAGCGCACGATGCCAAGGATTTGCCCGCGCGTATCAACAAGGCTCAGGGTCACTTGCGCCTGACTGTCCAGCGGCCTGCGGATTTGCGCGCGCGAACGGGCGATAACCTGAAAGGCCTCTTCGAGGATGGCGGTTGCCTCGGTCTGGGTTATCGGATTGCCGATATCCGCCCCGTCAGTGCCGCCTCTGATCGGGAAGCGGTTGGTGCCCGACCCGTCCGACATCACGAAGGCGCCGCCAAGCGAAAATTCCGTAGAAGTCGCCGGACGAATGCCCGAGGATTCCGCACCATAAGCTGTACCAGCGATAATCGCGCCCGCATTGTAGCCGGTGACCGGCGCCACAGTGCCCGCCGTCCCGGCAAAGCTTGCGCCCGCCACATTGGAAAGCGTGCCATAGGTCGCATCGGTATAGCGAAGGCTGGTGCCGTCTGCAGAAATGCGGTCCGCGCGGATTTCGATCGGAGCCTCAAATCCCACCGTGCCGGCAAGTGCGATTTTTTCATCAACGTCATCGTCGACGTCGAGGATGTTGGGATCGAAGGTGTAATCGGGGTCAGCGGCAACGCCAATACCGCCGACGACCACGCCGTTCTTGTAAAGCGGGAAGCCGCCGGGGTCAGCCGACAGTCCCAATGGCGAACGCTTTGGCCCGATCAGACCGTCGGACGCGCGCGCGCTGAAATCTGAACAGGGCAGCTGGCTGAATTGCACGCCGAAAAGCGGGCCGCTTTCAAGGCCAATGGTGGTGGGCGATGGCGGGAAATGCTCCTGCACGATCTGCGAGGCAACACGGGTCGAAAACGCATTGCCCGCGCTCGACAGATAGGCGCCCGTAATTGCCTTGGCGATAGCGGCACCTGCCGCTGGCACGTCAAGGCCTTGGATATCGACGTCCTGACCATTGGGAGCGCCCGGAATAGCAACCGTCGCACGCGCGCCCGGCATGACGAACACGCCCAAAACATTGCCCACCCGGTCGGTGACAGCGATGGTCGCCGCATCCCCTTGCGACGTGGCCTGTGCTGCGGCCTGCGCGATGATCTGCTGAACCTCGGCGACGCTCAAGCTTTCCTGCGCGGGCGCTGCGAACAGGTCGCCGGGAGGTGCGGGCGTAGGCGTTGGCGCAGGGACCGGATTGCCGCCGGTGCCACCACCTGCAGGCGTCGAACCACCCCCGCCGCCGCACGACAAAAGCGCAAGCGCCATAAGCGGCGCACCAAAGATTTTAGCGTTCAATGATTTCAATCCCCCCGCCATTATCAACGCAACCTTTTGATAGAGGCCAGCGCCGAGGCAAGCGCGGTGCGAAAATCGGCAGGATTATAGGAATTGGGCTCTTCCACCGCGGCATAAGCCTTGTTGATGCTCGACCGGATGCCCGCCGCCGCGCCCGGTGTCACGCGCCCGCTGGTCACAAGGCCGTTCAAAAGCGTATCGACCGCCATCACCGCCTGAACGCTGCCCGAATAATCGGTAAAGCGCGGGCGAAGCGCGTTGCTGCCGATAATGTCGATCACGTTGAACGCATCCGAATTGGCATAGGCGCGCTGTGACAAGGCGTTGGAGAGCGCCCCTGCCCGCCGCGAAAGCTGCATGGCGGCCTCTCGCGGGGATGCGCCGCTGCCACCCAGAGCGCCGTGGAAATCGCGGCTCGCCTGTTTGAAGGCATCGGCCTGTCCCGGAACAAGAGCCCCCGCGACCGCAGTCAACATGATGATGCTCTCATCATTGAAAGGTGCGTTGCCGAACGGAATTGGACGCCCCGGATTCTCTTCAAAGGTCAGCCGGCGCTGGTTCGAATCCTGAATCTCGCGGTGGCACGAATGGCAGTCGAAGAAGTAATACTGCGGGAAGACCCCTTCCATCGCATATTCGGGATTGGCGAAAAGGCCGGTCGCACGCTTCACCGCCTCTGCCTGACCCACCGCCCAGAACCGCACCGCGTTGGGCGCGCGTTTGCGGCGTTTGTAATCGGCATCGATATCGTGGTGCTGTTGCAGCGCGCTGAAAAGGTCGAGTTCGAACGAGACGCGCGGGTGGCCGGCCGCCATCATTTCGTGGGTCACAAACTGTCCCGGCTTGGTCGAGCCATAGTGGCAATCCAGACAGACATTGGCGCGAACCTTGGGGTCGGAAAGCGGGATGAGGCCGTCCGCCACGTTCGAGGCATGGGTCGCGGGCACAGCATAGTGGCTCGACAGCCAGGCATCGCCCGCAGGCCCGTGGCAGCTTTCGCAGCCCACCCCGTCGGACAGCTGGAACTTGGCGCCGCGCTCAACGCCCGGAATATAGGTTGCATGACACCCAAGGCAGTCCTTGGCCTGTGTCGCATTGCCGAGCCCGAGGCTGCGCGCAATCTGTTGACCCCGGCGCCCGGCCAGCACCGCATAGGCGCGGCTGTGCGCGCCGCTTGCCGAGGATGGTTCCTGCCAGGTGGCGATTTCGTCCTGACGCACCACAGCGCCATTGCCCTCTGCACGGCCATGACAGGTCGAGCCGGCACACGACGCCACACCCTCAAGACTTGAGGCGATGGTGGTTGAAGTGGTGGATGGAAGAGCCAGCAGCAGCCCGAACGCGGCGATAACACGCAAAACGGCGCCATCGAAGCGGCGCAGTGACCTTAGAAAATCGCCAATCGGCCCGGAAGCAATTGCCCCAAAAATAGCTGGCCTAGAAACCGTCATCTCTTCCCCCCTCGAGATGCTACACTTCTGCGTTTTTCTGGAAAAAGGCGCAAGGCCCGACGGGACCGCCACCCGAACTTTCCAAAAAATTCTACCGTCGGCTTAGCCCGATACACCAAGCAAAGCTTGTAAAGTACCGACACTTCGCCTGACCCGTCTGAGCCCGCCCCAGATGGGCCTGATCCGTGGGGCCTAAAGTGTCCTTTTGGCCCTGTGATGATTGTTCCAAGCTTCGCAGGATGATGCAACCTTCAATTGCGGATAGCTGTCAAATTCGATCAAAAAAGTGACGCAGAACACAAAAAGGCCCCGAAACATGGGAGTTTCGAGGCCTTTTGATGAAGTTGGTTCAGCGAACGGGCGTTTAGCCGCTCGCAAGCGCGATGTGGCGCTTCATGTGGTGGTCGATGTTGCCGAACTCGGAATCGAAGATCGTCAGGCGCTTGAAATAGTGCCCGATGGCGTATTCATCGGTCATGCCGTTGCCGCCGTGGATCTGGATCGCTTCTTCGCCGATGTGATGCGCCGCCTGGCCCACACGGACCTTTGCAGCGGACACCGCCTGCTTGCGCTCACGCTCTTCTTTTTCGAGGCGCAGCGTTGCAAGATAGGTCATCGAGACCGAGCACTCATACTCGGTGTACATATCGACCATGCGGTGCTGGAGCACCTGGAAGCTGGCGATCGGAACGCCGAACTGCTTGCGCTGCTTGGCATATTCGAGCGTCATGGCGTGTGCGACCTTCATCGCGCCGCACGCTTCTGCGCATTGTGCGGCAATCGCTTCGTCGGTCACACGCTCGATCAGCGGGAAGGCATTGCCTTCTTCACCGATGAGGGCGTCTGCGGGAAGGCGCACATTCTCGAAATAGACTTCCGATGCGCGGCGCCCGTCGACGGTGGCATAATCGCGGGTGGTCACACCTTCGGCAGATTTGTCGACGATGAAGACGCTGATGCCTTGCTTGTCGGTTTGCTCGCCGCTGGTGCGGGCGGTGACGACAAGGTGGCTTGCCCAAGGCGCGCCGATGACGACCGCCTTGTGGCCGTTGAGAACGTAGTCGCCGCCGTCTTTCTTTGCCGAGGTTTCAAGATTGGCAAGGTCATAGCGTCCGCGTGGCTCTGCATAGGCGAAAGCGAAAACACGCTCGCCAGAAACGATGCCGCCGATGTGCTCTTCCTTTTGTGCCGCGGTGCCCGCGTGCTTCAAAAAGCCGCCTGCGCACACAACGGTGGGCACGTAAGGCTCTACCACGAGGCCTTTGCCGAACTCTTCCATGACAACCATGGAATCGATCGCGCCGCCGCCAAAGCCGCCGTCTTCCTCGCTAAAGCTCATGCCGAGGATGCCGAGCTCTGCCAGCTGGCTCCAGACCTCGCGGCTCCAGCCGGCGTCGGTTGCGATCAGTTGGCGGCGCTCTTCGGCACCGTATTGTTCGCGGACCATACGCGACAAACCATCGCGCACCATGTCCTGCTCTTCAGTGAAATTGAAGTCCACTTTGTGTTCCCTCCGGTGTCCTAACGCCTTAAAGGCCGAGGATCATTTTCGTGATGATATTGCGCTGGATTTCGTTCGATCCGCCATAGATCGAGGTCTTGCGCATATTGAAATAGGTCGCCGCCGAATGCTGGGCGTAGTCGGGACCGATCTGATACTCGTTCGAGCCGTGATCTGCGATGCTGCCGTACATTGGCGTGCCATAGGAGCCCACCGCTTCGAGCGTGAGTTCGGTCAGGCGCTGCTGGATTTCGGTGCCCTTGATCTTGAGGATCGAGCTTTCAGGACCCGGACCCTTACCGGCCTGTTCGCCAGCGAGCGTGCGAAGTTCGGTGATTTCAAGCGCGGCGAGATCGATTTCGAGCTGGCTCACCTTGCGGGCAAAATCGAAATCTTCGATCAACGGCTTGCCCTCGAGGGTTTCCGCAGCTGCAATTTCGCGCAGCTTTTCAACGCCGCGCTTCGAACGGGCAACGCCTGCGATGCCTGAACGCTCGTGCGCGAGAAGGAACTTGGCATAGGTCCAGCCCTTGTTCTCTTCGCCCACAAGGTTTTCGACCGGCACACGCACATCGGTGAGCCATGTTTCGTTGACCTCATAACCGCCGTCGATCAGCTTGATCGGCTTCACTTCAACGCCCGGCGTTTTCATGTCGACGAGGATGAAGGAGATGCCTTCCTGCGGCTTGGCTGCGTCCGGGTCGGTGCGGCACAGGAAGAAGCCCCAGTCAGCGTGTTGTGCCAAAGTGGTCCAGGTCTTCTGACCGTTGATCACATAGTGATCGCCATCGCGCACGGCAGTGGTCTTGAGGCTGGCAAGGTCGGACCCTGCGCCCGGCTCAGAATAGCCCTGACACCACCACTCTTCGCCCGAAAGAATACCGGGGAGGTGCTGTTTCTTCTGCTCTTCATTGCCGAAGGTGTAGATCACCGGGCCGACCATGGAGACGCCGAAAGGAAGCGGCATGAAGGTGCCGACGCGCGCGTTTTCTTCGGACCAGATATAACGCTGTGTCGCGTCCCAGCCGGTGCCGCCGTATTCAACCGGCCATGCAGGAGCAGACCAGCCTTTCTTGCCGAGGATCTTGTGCCACGCGGTCATGTCTTCAGGCGACATGTCTTCGCGGTTGCCCATGCCCTCAAGGTGCTTTGGGTGGTTTTCTTCGATGAAGGCGCGCACTTCTTCGCGGAAGGCGTTTTCTTCGGGCGTGAATTCGAGGTTCATGCTCTCTCTCCGATTGATCTGGTTGCCGCCCTCCTGCCATACCTTACGTAAACGTCAAGGGCTGTTTCATCGCATTTCGGGCGCGAAATATTCGCACCAAAGCAACGGTGCGCCGGCAGCTTTGGATGCACGTTATCACACGATGCCCAAAGCCGTAAGGGAAGCCGCCATACCGCATCCTCTGAAGCACGGGACCAAGCGGGCGCGTGAAAAAATTTTTCGCGCTCGCCATGCGGCCCTTCCGAGCGATTGTTCCGGTCCGCAGCAGGACGCTTGTCGAATCAGGCAAACCCGCCAAGTGCGTAAATCACGCTGACGATTGCGGCGCTGGTGAAATTGGACAGCGTGCCTGCGAGAAGCGATTTCATGCCGAGCGCGGAAATCTCGCCCTTGCGCTCCGGCACGGCTGCGCCAAGCCCCGCGATGAGGATCGCAAGCCCTGCGAAATTGGCAAATCCGCACATGGCGATGGTCAGCACCACTTGCCCCTGAACGCTGAAGCTTTCGGCATTGGGGGCAAAATTTGCATAAGCGAGAAATTCGTTGAGCACGATTTTCTGGCCCAGATAAACGCCCGCCTGCGCCGCTTCTTCCCAAGGAACGCCGATGATGTAGGAGACAGGGGCAAAGAGATAGCCGACAAGCAGCTCCAGGCTCAGCTCTGGCCAGCCGACGAGGCCGCCGATCCCGCCAAGGATGCCGTTGAGCAGGGCGATACCGGCAACAAAACCGATCAGAACCGCAATCACGCTGAGCATGATCTGCATCCCCAGGGTCGCGCCATCGGTTGCCGCCTCGATCAGGGTCGATGCGTCCGAAAGGCTCGCAGGGTTGGTGTTATCGCCTTCCTCAAGGTCGAAGGCCTCGCCCGTTTCAGGGACGAGCAACCGCCCGAACAACAGCCCGCCCGCCGGCGCCATGAAAGCAGCGGTCAGCAGCAGGTCGGAGCGGATACCGAGCGCGGAATAGGCAACCAGTACGGTGCCCGCGACGCTGGAGAGGCCGAGCGACATCATCACGAACAATTGCGCGCGCGAGATTTTCTTCAAATAGGGCAGGATGGTGAGCGGGCTTTCGGCCATGCCGACAAAGATATTGGCCGCCGCACAGGTCGATTCCAAACGCGAAGCGCCCGTGATAAACCGCAAAGCCCCGCCGATGATGCGGATCACCCATGTCATCACGCCAATGTGGAACAGCACGCTCATCATGGTCGCGATGAAGATGATGATGGGCAAGACCTGCACTGCGAGGATCAACCCTTCGCCCGGGTTCGCGAGCGAGCCGAAGACAAAGCCAATGCCGGCGTTGGCATAGGAGATCGCCTCGACAACGCCGCTGGATAGGGTTTGCAGGATGGCCTGACCCACAGGCGTCACTAGCGCGAGGATAGCCACCGCGATCTGCAAGCCCAGCGCGCGACCTGCGTTCACATAGTGGATGGCGCCGCGTGCTTCGGAGAAGAGAACCCCAAGCGCCAGCATCACGGCAATTCCAACAAGACCAATCAGCGAACTTCTCCTTCGGGCGCAGTCGCGGATGCTCTAACGGCGAATTTTCCAACTTTGCAAGCCAGCGGCAAAACGATTGTAGGGACAAAATGACGCAAAGGCGCCCCGCGCATGTCCAGCTTGCGCTAGCGCAGCACCGCGCTCTTGGCGCTGTCGCCGCCACGAAACACCAGTGTTTCCGGCGATGTCCCGCCCCCGACGTTGACGCTATTCACCTGCCTTAGCCAGATATCGGTGAGGACCTGCGCATTGATGGTAAGTCTTGCGCCCACCCCCGGCGATGCGCCTTCCTGAAAAACGAGCAGGCTGGCACCTTTAACCTCGGTACCGAGCAGGGTCAGCTCAAGCGGCTCACCATCTGCTGCGATCGCAAACCGTTCCACCGCATAGCGCGCAAAGGCCCGCCTGCTTTCAATGTCACCCAGAAGGTCGGCTGCCTTCATCCCCTGGTGACGAAGCGCGTGTTCGGCATCGTGCAAGGGGATGGTGTGCACCACTTCGATCTGCCCGGTGCGCGGGTTATGTTCGACAGTGGTGATCGCCGCCTTTTGCTGGTGCGCAGCCGCCGGAACAGCGAGTGCCAGCATCAATAGAGTGACGATCCAGCGCAGCATTATTCGCCGCCCTCATCTGCCGCCCCTTCCTCAGCCTCTTTCGCGCCCTGCTGCACCTCGGCCATCAGGTCGCGGCCAGAACGCGAGGTTGGGTCGGGGCTCTTGAACGCCTCCACCCGGCTATCGATAATCCGGCGCGGGTAATAGTTGTTATTGAGGTCAGCATCGGCCGTCTCCCAATCGGGATCGAGGACCACTTCGACAAGCTCTTTTTCACGCGGATAGACCAGCAGCTTGGAAACCTCGCGCGAATTGCGCCTCCAGATTTCAGCCGGGATCATCATGCGCTCGCTCGTGCCGTCGGCGAATTTCAGATCGAGGATGATCGGCATCACCAGCCCGCCGATGTTGGAGAAGCTCAACACGTAGTAATTGTTGTCCTCCTCAACCGCGCGGTCGAACACGCGGCGCTCCCAATCGTCTAGCCCGTCGAGGAAGCTTTCATACTTCTTGGTGTCGCGCGGCGTGACGGTGAAACGGTCGTTCTCGTCGTAGAAATCGGTCACGCCCGGATTTTCGAGAACCCAGATCGGCAGGTTCTGTTCGCGGTTCAGGCGAACGCCCACTTTCTCCGGCTCATCGGCCAGACGCTGACGCGCGCGAGCAAGATCAATGTCGGGGTTTGCCGTATCCATCCGCATGCGGTGGATGGAATCCAGGGAAATATCGACATGGTCGGTGGTGTAGAACCAGCCGCGCCAGAACCAGTCGAGATCTGTGCCCGATGCCTCTTCCATGGTGCGGAAGAAATCTTCGGGCGTTGGTCGCTTGAATTTCCACCGGCGCGCATATTCACGCAGCGCAAAGTCGAACCGCTCGCGCCCCAAAATCGTATCGCGAAGGATGTGGTAGGCCGCAGACGGCTTGCCATAAGCATTGGGGCCAATGTTCAGGACGCTATCGGATTGCGTCATGATTGGGACCTGCTGGCTCGACGTCATATAGGGGATGAGGTCGCGCGGCAGGCTGCGGGTCCATTGGACGTCGGGGTCCCATTCGTATCCAGCCACGCTGTCGAGGAAGGAGTTGATCCCTTCATCCATCCACGTCCACTGACGCTCATCCGAGTTCACCACCATCGGGAAATAGATGTGCCCGATTTCGTGGATGACGACGCCGATAAGGAATATCTTCTCGCTTTCCGAATAGGTGCGCGTGCCATCATCCTGAAGCGTCGTGCGCGGCCCGTTGAAGGTGATCATGGGATATTCCATGCCGCCCACCGGACCGTTCACGCTTTGCGCGGTCGGATATGGGTAATCGAAGGAATAGCGCGAATAGACCTTCATCGTGTGGACCACGGCCGCGGTCGAATATTTGCGCCACAGCTCGCCGCCTTCCTTGGGCCAGAAAGACATGGCCATGACGGTTTCGTTCTCGGCCCCTGGCTGTTTATGCGCCTGCGCATCCCAGATGAACTTGCGGCTTGTCGCCCAGGCAAAATCGCGCACGTTCTGCGCGGTAAAGCGCCAGGTTTTTGTGCCGGTGGGGTTGGAGCTTTCGTTGGCAAGCGCCTCTTCGGGCGTCACGATGAACATCGGCTCATCGGTTTTGTTGCGCGCCTGAGCCAGACGCTGACGTTGCGTAGCGGTCAGCACGGCTGCGGGGTTGGCAAGGACGCCGGTAGAAGAAACAATGTGGTCGTTGGGGACCGTCATCGACACATCATAGTCACCAAATTCGAGCGTGAATTCGCCGCGGCCAAGGAACTCCTTATTGTGCCAGCCTTCGTAATCCGAATAGGCGACCAGCCTCGGGAACCACTGGGCGAAAAGGAACAGGTCGTTGCCCCCTTCGCGCTCATCATCAGGGAAGTGTTCATAGCCGGAGCGCGCAAAGATCACGTTCTCTTCAACAATGTTGTAAGCCCAGTCGATGTTGAAGCTGACGCTTTGACCGGGGCGAAGCGGGCTGGCCAAGTCGATGCGCATCAGCGTGCCGACAATGGTGTGGTCGAGCCGGCGGCCACTGGTGAGCTGCACACGGGAAATGTCATAGCCGTAGGTGTTATCGGCCATTGCCTGTTGCCGGCGAAGCTCTTCGAGGGAGAGGCGCGAAGGCTCATCCCCGCGCCCCATCGAACGCGCTGGCCCGCGACGGCCCGGACCACCGAACGTATCGGTGAGCTCTGCCATGCTGTCGTTGCGGAAACGGTTCTGGTCAAGCTGCATCCAGATCCACGGCAGGGTATCGGGCGATTTGTTCGTGTAGGTGATGGTGGCGCGCGCGGTCAGGCGGCGGCCATCTTCGTCAAGTGTCGCATTGATGCGATAGTCCGCCTCCTGCTGCCAATATTGGTGGCCCGGCGCGCCGCTCGCATTGCGATAGACATTGGGGTCGCGCAGCACTTCGTCCAATTGGCGGAACTTGTCTTCAAAATCGCCCTTGGTCTGCTGGATGCCTTGCGCAAGAGCAGGCGAAGAGATGAAAAGCGCGATAAGAAGGGCAAGAAAACGCAAAAGACTATCCTTTGGGATCGTTCGCTGGGCAGTAAGCTTGGCGGGGTAATGCGCGCGGCACGCGGCTGCAACCGCTAATCGCGAGGTTAGTTTGGAGAGGTTGCTGACGCACGATTGCTTCACCGGCGCGCAACAATAATTCCGTCATTGAACAAGTTGATGCCCCGGCAAGGAGTGTTTCATCAACTTGCGGCCCTTCAGGCGAGCGCCTCGGCCAACCGTTCCATGAAGCGCGCGCCCTGCTCCAACTGGTCGATCGCGATCCACTCATCGGGCTGGTGCGCCTGCTCGATCGAGCCGGGGCCGCAGATGACAGTGGGGAAGCCGCCTTGCTGGAATTGCCCTGCTTCTGCGGCATAGGACACCTTGGAGGGCGGTGAATTTTCTCCGGTCAGCGACTGTACAAAGGCCACCGCATCCTCGCTCCCCGCATCACCTAAAGGCGGGGCATCGGCGATTTTGGTGAAGGTGACGCCGGCTTGGGGAAAGCGTGCAGAAAGCTCATGATTGAGCGCCTCGCAGCGGGCCTTGAACGGCGCAAGCAACTCGTCTGCGTCAAAGCCCGGAGGGCAGCGAAGGTCGAACTGAAACTCTGCGTGGCCCGCCAAGATATTGGCCGCCTCGCCCCCCTTCATCAACCCGATGGTCAGCGTCGGGTAAGGCGGGTCAAAGCCGCTTTCAGGGTCGCCATTGGCCTTGAGCCTGCGCGCAAGCTCGATCAGCGAGTGCATCAGGTCGACGGCGTGCTCATTGGCGGAGATACCGTGATTGACGAGGCTGGAATGTGCTTCTGCGCCGGTGACCTCGACCTTGAAAACGCTGATGCCCTTGTGACCAGTGACCAGCTTCATCAGCGTTGGTTCACCAATGATCGCCAGCCGCGGCGTCGGCACGCGGGCCTTCATCTGCTCGATCATCGAAGGCGCGCCAAGACAGCCGACTTCCTCATCATAACTGATCGCGAGATGGACAGGTTTCGCGCCCTTCACGAATTGCGGGACATAGGCGAGCGTCAGCGCGATAAAGCTCTTCATGTCCGACGTGCCGCGCCCGTAAAGCTTGCCGTCTTTCTCCACCGTCACGAAGGGATCGGAAGCCCAGTCCTGGCCATCGACGGGCACCACATCGGTGTGCCCTGACATGATCACGCCGCCCTCGGTTTCGGGACCGATAGTGGCGAAGAGGTTGGACTTGTTACCATCCGCATTGGCAACGCGGGTAGAGGTGACACCGTGCTGCTCAAGGTAACCTTCCACCCATTCGATAAGCGCAAGATTGGAATTTCGCGAAGTGGTGTCGAAAGCGATCAACTTATCAAGGATCGCGCGGGCCGTGGTGAGATTGGTCATGAACCCCGCTTAGCGCAGGATTTGGAGCGGGTGAAGGGAATCGAACCCTCGTCGTCAGCTTGGGAAGCTGCTGCTCTACCATTGAGCTACACCCGCTTGCGTGGGCAGCCTGCGAGGCTGCGCCGAATCGCCCGCTCAGCCTTTCGGCCAAGGCGCGTATTTGGTCAACACCCTCCATTCCTGCGAGCGGGCGGGTTCGCGGCGTCGGCCAGCGCGGTGGCTTGATCGAGATAGCCCTCGACCACGCGGTTATAGGCATCAAGCGCGCCTTCGAACCGGCCAAAGGTCATGTATTCAATCGCGCCCGATGCAATCCCCTTTTGCATGCTTTCATTGAGCACAAAATCTTCCATCAGGGTCGTCTTGGTAATCTGGTGGTTGTGCGCCCAGTGATCGGCCCTGTGGGCCTGCGCCTTGGGCGCGAGCGTCGCCAGGCGCAGCTGCGTTTTGGCAGGGCCAAGCGGCTCTGCATGGATCCAGGCGATGTGGTCCTGTTGCACCAGAAGCGAGCTTGTCGGCAGCAGGTTGTAGAGCACCTGCGCATGATCTCGCAGCCGCCAGTCCTCGCGCGTATCTGGGGCCAATCGCGCCATGCTCGACCTCATCAGGATCGAGCGCATATGATCGCCGAATATGCGGTAGGTCGATAGGTTATCCTCGAAAAAGGGGCCGATCGTGTCGCGGTGGGCGACCTTGAAATGATAGGCCTCGATCCCGCCTTCGACGATCAGTTTCCAATTGGCCTCGACCTCGATAGTCTCATCGGAGGCGAGAAACATGTCCTCGATGTCGAGCGCGGCAAGCTCTTCGCCAAGACCACCGAGAAAGCCGTCGATATCGACGTCCCCCTCCCCTCGCGCGCGGACCCAGATGAAGCCGTGGCGCTCCTCGCACATGAGACGTTTAAGACCGTAATCGGCCTTGTCCTCACCTGTGAACCCTTGCTTGAAATGTGGGGCAGCGATGAGCTTGCCCGCACTCGAATAGGTCCATGCGTGGTAGGGGCAGGTGAATTTGTGGCTACAACCGCTGCCTGCTTCGACCAGCTGCGTGCCCCGATGACGGCACACGTTGAGAAACGCGTTCGCACGCCCCTCTTTATCGCGAGTGAGCAGCACCGGCAGCCCCGCAAGGTTCTTGCGAAGGAAACTGCCCGGCTCTGCAAGCTCGCTGACATGCGCAGCAATGAGAGGAACCTGGCGAAAAAGGTGCTCGCGCTCAAGGTCGAAGCGTTCCTGGCTGATGTAACGCGAGACAGGACTGCGCGTCACCCCTTCGTCCAGGTAGAAGGTGCGTGAAGCCTTGATTTCAAGGAGTTCATCAATCAATTGCAGTTCAGTGTCGCGGTCCATGGCCTGCCTTCCATTCGACGTGACACAACGCTTACCTACCACTTGGTAGGTAAGTCAAGCGAGAGGACAAACCATGCCGTCAAAGCCATCCAACGGCACCCGTGAGCAGATCCTGGAAAGCGCGCTTTTGCAGTTTGCAGAGCGCGGCTTTTACGGCGCGAGCATTGCGAGCATCGTCAAGGAGCTTGGCCTTACGAAGCAGGCGTTGCTCCACTACTTCCCGACCAAGGAAAAGCTGTATGGAGAGGTTCTTCGCGGGATCTCGGAAGGGTTTGCAGGGCTCGATCAAGGTGCGCAGAAGACGGCGGACGATGCTGAGGATCAGGTGATCCGTCATTTCCTTGCTCTCAATCGCTATTGTCTTGCCAATGGGCCGCAGACGACACTGCTGCTGCGCGAACTGCTGGACAATCGTCCGCGCGCAGGGAATGTCGGCACATGGTATCTGACCGAGTTTCTGCGCACGATCATCGACAAGGTGAAAGCGGTTCCAGCCTGGCGAAACGCGAGCGATATGCAGGTTCTTGCGCTCGCCTACACCTGGCTTGGCGCCATCAATTACCACGCGATTTCGACGCCCACTCTGACCGGCATCTTCGGCAAAGATGAGATCGAAGCGCTGTCGCAAAAATACCCTGCGCAATTGGAGCGGCTGATCCGGTCCAGCCTTGCCGCAGGAGCGCCGGAGCAGCTTTAGGCAAAGGCCACAGGGGCGCCCGAAACCGGCCCTTCATGCCTTCCTGCACATGATGAGTGGACGCATTTTTTTGCGATCCTGAAAAGGCCTTTGCCGGAACAAGCGTTGCGTTTGCACGCTTGAACTGTCCGCACTTGGGCCTGCCGCCCTGCCGTCCTTGTTCATCACCATCACTGAACGCGGCGGGGCGGTACTTTTTCGGCACGCCAGTTTGACCAAAGCGTGCCCGATTGACGGTGTGAAAGCAATTTCTGTTCAATCAAAGCGCTGCTGGAATCCGATAAGAGCCTATCAAAAAGTGCACCTTGCGCATTGCTTTCTCGCCAGTCATGGCGTGGTCAAAGGATAGGAGAGACACCCATGCGCCAAGTTGACCATTTTATCGTAGGCGATAGCCCCGCACCGGTTCGCAAGCACCAGATCTGGAACCCTTCGACCGGCGAAGTGCAGGCCGAAGTCGCCCTTGCCGGCAGCGATCTGCTGGACAAGGCGGTCGAGACCGCCAAGCGCGTCCAGCCTGAATGGGCGGCGACCAATCCGCAAAAACGCGCCCGCGTGATGTTCAAATACAAGGAACTGGTCGAGGCCAATATGAAGGACCTCGCCGAACTTCTCTCAAGCGAGCACGGCAAGACCGTGCCCGATGCAATGGGCGATGTGCAGCGCGGCCTCGAAGTGGTCGAATACGCCTGCGGCATCCCGCAAGTGCTCAAGGGCGAATACACGCAAGGCGCAGGGCCCGGCATTGATGTGTACGACATGCGCCAGCCGCTCGGCATTGGCGCTGGCATCACGCCGTTCAACTTCCCGGCGATGATCCCAATGTGGATGTTCGGCATGGCGTGCGCGGCGGGCAATGCCTTTATCCTCAAACCTTCCGAGCGCGATCCTTCGGTGCCCGTGCGTCTTGCCGAGCTGTTCGTCGAAGCGGGCGCGCCCGAAGGGCTTTTGCAGGTCATCCACGGTGACAAGGAAATGGTCGATGCGATCATCGACCACGCCGATATCCCTGCAATCAGCTTTGTCGGGTCGTCCGATATTGCGCACTATATCTACCGCCGCGGCGCTGAAAACGGAAAGCGCGTTCAGGCCTTTGGCGGGGCGAAGAACCACGGCGTTGTAATGCCCGATGCCGACCTTGATCAGGTGGTAAACGATCTTGCTGGCGCAGCCTTCGGTTCAGCGGGCGAACGCTGCATGGCGCTTCCGGTCGTGGTGCCGGTGGGCGATGACACCGCAGAGCGGCTCAAGGAAAAGCTGATCCCTGCGATCCATGCACTTCGCGTGGGCGTTTCGACCGATCCCGATGCGCATTATGGTCCGGTGGTAACGCCAGAGCACAAGGCGCGCATCGAACAGTGGATCACCACCGCCGAGGAAGAAGGCGGCGAAATCGTGATCGACGGGCGCGGCTTCGAGCTTCAGGGGCATGAAAAAGGCTTCTTTGTTGGCCCGACGCTGATCGACCACGTGACGCCCGAAATGAGCTCTTACAAAGAGGAAATCTTCGGCCCCGTGCTCCAGATCGTGCGCGCAAAGGATTTCGAAGAGGCCGTGCGCCTTCCGAGCGATCATCAATATGGCAACGGCGTTGCGATCTTCACCCGCAACGGCCACGCCGCGCGCGAATTTGCAAACCGCGTTCAGGTGGGCATGGTTGGCGTTAATGTGCCGATCCCGGTGCCGGTTGCCTACCACTCGTTTGGCGGGTGGAAGCGTTCGGGCTTTGGCGACATCGACCAATACGGGACTGAGGGCCTCGCGTTCTGGACCAAGAAGAAAAAGATAACCCAGCGTTGGCCCGACGGTGGCGGCGACGGTTCGAACGCTTTCGTCATTCCGACAATGGGGTGATGTAAGGTGAGCGAGCGGACCCGCACAAGCTCCGGCTCTCCGTTTGAGGAGCAGTTCGGCTTTTGCCGCGCGGTCAGGCACGGCAATCGCATCGTGGTTGCCGGCACTGGCCCGGTGGAGCCTGACGGTTCGACCACGCGCGATCTGACGGGTGTGGGCGACGCCGCGGCGCAAGCCGAGCGGTGTTGCGCCATCATCATCGCTGCAATCGAAGAGCTTGGCGGCTCGGCCAAGGACGTCGTGCGCACGCGGATGCTGCTCACCGATTTTGCCGATCAGGAGGCCGTGGGCGAAGTTCATGCCCGCTATTTCGGCGAAGCGCGACCTGCTGCCACAATGGCAGGTGTTGCATGGCTTTGCCGCGCAGAGTGGAAGGTTGAGATAGAGGCCGAGGCGATCCTACCGGACTGATGCGCGCAGTTCGCGTTCGACCCTCGCCATCAACTCCTCCACATCGGCCATCGCGTCGAGTTCATTGTCGGAGATAAGCACGCGAGGTTCTGCATCGGCTTCGTCAATCATGATGACCGGCAAGGCGACTTCGCGCGCGCCACCAACCCCGAACTTGGGAAAGTCCTGCGTGAAATCATCGCGGTGGTAGAATTCGACTTCGGCATCAAGGCCTTGCCAGAACGCCTTCCAGTCCCCGCGCATCGACACCGCACCATAGGTCAGCGCGCATAGCGAGCACGGATAGGTCGCGGGGCGAACCGCCTTGTGCACCGCGTGCATCAACGCTTCGATCAGGCCGGTATCGGCGTTGTAAACGCAGATCAGGCGCGTGCGATCATGGCGGGACCCTTGGTTCATGAACATATATACGTGCGCACCTCCCGCTTGGTTACAGAAAATTTCGCATGGCTGCTGCGGCGTGTTCGCAAATGCTCCTATCATTTTGAGGACTTTTCTCGGACGGCGCGAGCGGTTACGCCCTCGCATTATGCAAGGACAATTTTCACTCACCGACGACCAGCTTGCGATCCAGGAAATGGCGCAGCGGTTCACTGCCGACAATATCACCCCGCACGCGGCCGAATGGGATGAGAAACACATCTTTCCCAAGGATGTGATCAAACAGACCGCCGAGCTTGGCTTTGGCGCGATCTACGTCTCGGAAGAAAGCGGCGGCATCGGGCTCGGGCGGCTGGAAGCGGCGCTCATCATGGAGGCGATGGCCTATGGCTGTCCCACGACATCCGCCTTCATCTCGATCCATAATATGGCCGCATGGATGATCGACGAGTTCGGCGGGCAGGAGTTGAAAGACCGCTATTTGCCCGACCTTATCGGGATGGAGAAGATCGCGAGCTACTGCCTGACGGAACCGGGCAGCGGGTCGGATGCAGCCGCGCTCAAGACACAGGCGAAGCTCGACGGCGATCATTATGTGCTGAACGGCACCAAGCAATTCATCTCAGGTGGCGGCGTCAACGATGTCTATGTTTGCATGGTGCGCACGGGCGAACACAAGACCAAAGGCATCACCTGCCTCGTCATCGACAAGGATACGCCCGGCGTCAGCTTCGGCGCGCCTGAGAAAAAGCTCGGCTGGAACGCCAGCCCGACCGCGCAGGTCATTTTTGAAGACGCGCGCGTGCCCGTCGCCAATCGCGTAGGCGATGAGGGCGAAGGTTTCCGCTTTGCGATGATGGGCCTTGATGGCGGGCGTTTGAACATCGGCGCATGCTCGCTTGGCGGGGCGCAAAGGTGCCTTGATGAAGCGATTGCCTACACCAAGGACCGCAAGCAGTTCGATACGCCTATTGCCGACTTTCAGAACACGCAGTTCATGCTCGCCGATATGGCCACCGATCTGGAAGCGGCGCGCGCGCTCCTCTATCTCGCGGCGGCCAAGGTCACCGACGGAGCGCCTGACAAATCGCGCTTTTCCGCCATGGCCAAACGCCTTGCAACCGACAATGGCAGCAAGGTCGTCAACGATGCGCTGCAATTGTTCGGCGGCTATGGCTATTTGAAGGACTATCCGATCGAACGCTTCTGGCGCGATCTTCGGGTGCATTCGATCCTTGAGGGCACCAACCAGGTGATGCGCATGATCGTGGGCCGGGATTTGCTGCGGCAGTAGGCCCGGCTGATGACCACCGAAACCTTCGCGATGACCACGCTTGTCATCCCGGAATACGATGACGCGATCGCGTTTTACGAAGGCAAGCTCGGTTTCACGCTCATCGAGGATACCGACCTCGGGGGCGACAAACGCTGGCTCGTCGTCGAAGCGCCCGGAGGCGGCCGCCTGCTCCTCGCACGTGCCACAAACGACGCCCAAACCGCCGCCATCGGCAACCAGACCGGCGGGCGCGTTGCGTTTTTCCTGCACACTGATGATTTCGCGAGTTCACACGAGCGCTTTATCGCAGCAGGGGTGGAATTTATGGAAGAACCACGGCACGAGCCTTATGCAACAGTCGCCGTGTTTGCTGATCCATTCGGCAACACGTGGGACCTGATTGAGGCGAAAGATAAAAATGACTGACCAAGTTCTCACCCGCGTAGATGGCCCGATCGGCTATATTACGCTGAATCGCCCGAAGGCGCTCCACGCTCTGACGCTTGAGATGTGCCACGCGATGAGCGAAGCGCTTACCGAATGGGCTGATGATGATGCTGTCAAAGCGGTGATCATTGACCATGCCGAAGGGTCACGCGGCTTTTGCGCAGGCGGCGATATCGGCTTCTTGCGCAATTCGGCGCTGAACGATGGCGGCGCTTCAGGGCGCACATTCTTCCACGACGAGTATCAGCTCAATCACCAGATGTTCGCCTATGAAAAGCCGATCGTAGCCTTCATGGACGGTGTAACGATGGGCGGCGGCGTGGGCATTTCCCAGCCCGCCAAATTCCGTGTGGCGACCGAAAACACCCGCTTTGCCATGCCCGAGACCGGCATCGGCCTGTTCCCCGATGTTGGCGGCGGCTGGTATCTTTCGCGCGTGGGCGGGCGAATTGGACAGTTCCTCGCCCTCACCGGCGCACGGCTCAATGGCGAAGAAGCCCTCTGGGCAGGGCTCGCCACGCATTACGTGCCCCACGACATGATCGAAACGCTGAAAGGTCGCATCGCCGAAAGGCCCGAGCGGATCGCCGGCATCCTTTCGGAGCCGGTCGGCAGCCCTCCCCCTGCGCGGATCGAGGAAAACGCGCTCAAGATCGCCAAGCACTTTGCCTCCGACAGCTACGAAGACATCCTCGCAAGCCTCGAAGCGGCTGCGGCGGACGGCGATGAGTGGGCGCAAAAAGAGCGCGATACCCTAGGCACAAAGAGCCCGCAGACCTGCAAGGTCGCGCTGCGTCAATTGGCCGAAAGTGCAAAGCTCACCGATTTTGCCGACAATATGCGGATGGAATACCGCATCGCGTCGCGCGTGCTCACCCGGCCCGATTTCGCCGAAGGGGTGCGCGCAGTGATCGTCGACAAGACACACGACCCGAAATGGGATCCCGCAACGCCCGAAGGTGTGACCGAGGAGCTGCTCGACAGCATCTTTGCGCCACTTCCGGCTGACGAAGAATGGAAACCCCTCAAATGACATTTGAAACCATCACCCACGAAACGAACGCCCAGGACAATGACGGCGTCACCCTGATCACCCTCAACCGGCCAAAGGCGCTGAACGCGCTGTCTTCGGTCGTGCTTGAAGAGCTGATCGAAGCCTTCGCAGCGTTCGAGGCTGACGACACGCAAAAATGTGCTGTTCTGACAGGCTCCGGCGAAAAGGCGTTTGCAGCAGGCGCGGACATCAAGGAAATGTCGGACAAGCCAGCAGCCGATTTCTATCTCGACGATTTCTTCTCCAAATGGACGTCGCATCTGGTGAAGGCCACGCGCAAGCCGTGGATCGCGGCGGTCAATGGCTTTGCCCTTGGCGGCGGTTGCGAGCTTGCGATGATGGCGGACTTCATCATCGCCTCGGACAACGCGAAATTCGGCCAGCCGGAAATCAATCTGGGCGTGGCTCCCGGCATGGGCGGATCGCAGCGCCTCACCCGCGCGATTGGCAAATCGAAGGCCATGGAAATGTGTCTGACGGGCCGGATGATGGGCGCCGAAGAAGCGGAACGCGCAAACCTCGTGGTACGCGTTGTGCCTCAGGCGGACCTTCTCGCCGATGCGCTCAAGACCGCAGCGACTATTGCGGGCAAGCCGCCAATGGCTGCGATTGCGAACAAGGAAATGGTCAACGCCGCGTTTGAAATGACGCTTGAGCAAGGCATCATCATAGAGCGCCGCATTTTCCAGATCCTCACCGCGAGCGAGGATAAGGCAGAAGGCATGGCCGCGTTCATCGAGAAGCGCGAAGGTCAGTGGAAGGGGCGTTGAAATGGAGCTTGTTACGAATGGCAGCCAGATTTTTGACAACATTAGCTACTTAGAAGAAGCGCTTAGAAGCGAAGATACTCGAGCTATTGATTTCATCAAGCGGGGTACGTGCTTTGTATCCTATGGACTTCGCGCACCTTGGAAGTTCGCCCCTTCCCGCTTCATCGGATATCAAGATAACACCTTCGAGAAGCACGCAGCCAATCAGGGTAAAGACGGAAGGGAAACGAACCCAGCCATCTCGTCTGCTTTCAAATCCGAGCCTCAAGCATCGGACGAGCTTGAAGAAGCCTACCGCGCGTATTGCCGGTTGATCGGCTTTGAACCGAATGCCACCGGCGCGTTCGGCGTCGAGAGAAAATATTGGGACCGGAGGAAATAACCGCATGAAAATCGCCTTTATCGGACTTGGCAATATGGGCGGCGGGATGGCCGCCAACTTGGTCAAAGCAGGCCATGACGTGCGCGCTTTTGACTTGAGCGAAGAAGCGCTTGCAGCAGCGAAGGCGGCAGGCTGCACGACCTTCACCAGCGCGAGCGAGGCCTGCTCAAGCGCGGAAGCCGTCGTCTCCATGCTCCCCAATGGCGGGATCGTGAAATCGGTTTACGAAGGCGATGTCTTTGGCACCGCTCCAAAGGGTGCGGTTTTCCTCGACTGCTCGACCATTGATGTTGCGACCGCAAAATCGGTGATCGAAACGGCCACTTCGCATGGATACGACATGGTCGATGCGCCCGTCTCTGGCGGGATTGCGGCGGCCAATGGCGGGACGCTGACCTTTATGGTGGGCGGGGCCGATGAAGCCTTCGCGCGCGCTGAACCGATTTTGCAAGCGATGGGCAAGGCGGTCATTCATGCAGGCGATGCAGGCGCAGGCCAGACCGCCAAGATCTGCAACAACATGCTGCTCGCCATCACGATGATCGGCACGGCCGAAGCGATGAAGATGGCGGAAAAGCTGGGCCTTGATCCGCAGAAATTCTACGAAATCAGCTCGCAAAGTTCCGGCTACAATTGGTCATTGAATGCTTACACGCCGCTTCCGGGCGTCGGTGTAGAGAGCCCGGCGGACAACGGATATGCGGGCGGTTTTGCGACGCCGTTGATGGTCAAGGACTTGCGCCTTGCGATGGAAGCGGCGGAGACGTCCGATGCAGCAGTGCCCTTGGGCGCGCGGGCAGCGGCGCTTTACGAGGATTTCCTGGGGGCTGGCAACGAGGCGCTCGATTTCTCGGCAATCATCAAGACCTATTCCTGATCAAGCGCGGTTGATTTCGGCAATCATGCGTTCGAGCCATTCGCGCGGGGCTTTCCTGCGGCCGATATTGGCGACGAATTCCTGTCCACGCGCAACGCTTTTGAGCCTGCCACCGCGCAGCCAGCGTTCCGGCTTATCGTGGTAGGATAGACCGCCGCGTTTGAGCCACTGCGGGCGGTGCCAAAGGCTGGGCGGCCCGCCGGCCACTGTCAGCCGCAGGGCATCGCTCGCACGGCTCGCCACCCGTCCTTCACCGCGCCAGACAACATCATTGGAATGGTGCATTGCAAGGGCATGGGGGTGGCCAAGCTGCACCAGTTCATCAGGCGCCCCGTGCGAGAGCGCCGTGATCTCTTCCACCCGCAAATAGGCAAAGATGCGATGGTGCGGCTCGCCCGTTTCCTCCTCGGCAAACAGGCCGAAGAAGAGAAACACATCACCCGGCCCCACGCCCTGCCGCTCGAGATGGGTTTGCGCCGCGCCGCATTGGCCAAACACGCAAGTGCCTTCCTCCAGAAACATCGGGTCATGGTGACACAGATCATCCGCGCCTAACTTCCCGCGGCTCGCCTTTGTCGCGTGGCTTTCCAGACCAAGGTCGCCATAGCTCGTGCTGCTCGCCGCCCCTGCCGGAATGGGCAGCGTCACAGGTGCACCATTTACGATCGGCGACGGCCCGCCACCGGCGCTGGAATCGAAACCTTTGCGTGAAAATATGATGCGCATTGGGCACGGGTCCTAGCTGCGCTTTGCCATGCACGCGACAAATTGTTGTCGCATCAGGCACTTTCCTTGCTATGCGCGTTGGCAGTGAGCGGGCCGAGGGTCCGCTTTGCGAAGGAAAGTTTCGGATAATACGCTGATGCAGCGTCTCTTTACCAATATTGGCTGGCTTTTGGGCGGGCGCGGAATCAACGCGCTGCTTAGCCTTGTCTATCTCGCGCTTGCCGCGCGCACGCTTGGGCTTGAGCAGTTCGGGCACTTTGCGACGATCATCACGCTTGGCCTTGTTGTCACCGGCGTTGCGAGCTTTCAGACGTGGCAATTCATTGTTCGCTGGGGCGCCAACGGGGGCGAACCTTCACAAGAAGCAACCGGCGATGCCATCGGCTTTGCAATCGCGCTCGACCTCTTTTCCTTTGCCATAGGCGCCGCCCTTTCCGCAGGGCTGGTGTGGAGTTCCTCCTATTGGCTGCCTCTGCCTGACGACCTTTTGTGGCTGACCTTTGGCTATTGCGTCATTTCGCTTCTGGCGATGCGCACAACGCCAACGGGGCTGCTGCGTTTGCATTTCAAATATGCCGTCGCCACCGCAGCCGAGACGGTGCAACCCGTGGTGCGCACAACCGGCGCGATTTTGGCGTGGGCGTATATGCCCAGCGTCACGGGCTTTATCCTTGCCTATGCGGTGTCGGAAGTGGCCGTCGCGCTTACCCTTTGGGTTGTTGCGGCGCGATACGAGAAAATTGATCTGTCGAAGGTCAGCCTCACCAAAATCCCCGCGCTTCACAAGGACGTATGGCGGTTCGTATGGTCGACCAATATGTCGGGCAGCCTGTCGGTTGCAGGCAAACAGGGCGTCGTGTTGCTGGTCGGGACTTTCGGCGGTGCGGCGCTTTTGGGCGGATTTCGCGTGGCAAGCCAATTGGGTCAGGCTCTGGTCGCGCTTGCCCAAGCCATCTCCAAAGCCATTTTGCCGGAACTTGTCCATTCGCAGGAAGATGCGCTGATGATTGCGCGGCGAATGGCCAATGTGGCGTTGATCGGCGGGATAATCGCGGTGCTGGGCGCGGTGGTATTCGGACGCCTCGGCCTTGACCTTATCGGCGGGCCGGAGTTTCGCGGGCGCGGGTTTTACTGGGCGATGGTGATCCTATCCATCGCAGGCGCGGTTGAGCTTGTTGGCGCAAGTCTGGAATCGCTGCTGGTATCAGCAGGGCGCGCGGGCACGGCCTTTATCGTGCGCGCAGCCCCCACCCTGCTCGCCTTCGGTTTGCTTGATCTGGCCATCGGTTGGAACGGCGCTCTGGGCGCAGCCTTCACCGTGCTGGGATCAAGCGCGCTTGCGGTGATCGGGTTTTACGTTGCGATCCTGAACCTGCATCAGATCCGCATCGTGGTGGAGCCCGACGAGGATGCACAAATCCCCGCCGCAGACCCCAACGAGCGGCCTTGAGGTTTCACCCTCGTCTTAGGCTTCTGGCGCTTCCCACTTGAGCTTGGGCTTACGCGCCGCAGCCGTTTCATCCAGACGCCTGCGCGGCGCGAAGTAAGGCGCTTGCTTCAAGCTTTCATCTCCAGCAATCGCGCGCTCAGCCAGAGAGCGGAAGGCGGTTATGAACTGGTCGATTGACGCTTTGCTCTCGGTCTCGGTCGGTTCGACCAGCATGGCGCCGTGGACCACGAGAGGGAAATACACCGTCATCGGGTGGAAGCCTTCGTCAATCATGCCCTTGGCAAGATCGAGCGTCGACAATCCGTTGCCGAAATCCTTATCGCCAAACAGCGCCTCGTGCATGCACGGCCCGCTGTCAGCGTAAGGCGCATGGAGCAGGTCTTCGAGACTGCGCAGGATGTAGTTCGCGTTGAGCACCGCGTCCTCTGCCACTTGCTTGAGGCCGTCGGCACCGTGGCTCAGCATATAGGTCAGCGCGCGTGTGAACATACCCATTTGCCCGTGGAAGGCGGTCATGCGGCCAAAGCTCGACATCTCACCGCCAAAATGCTCGCGCGCAAAATCGTCGGCCTGCTCTTCTTCGATGAGGTGGACGACGCCGTCCTTGGTGCGCGCGGTGTAGGGAAGCGGCATGAACGGGGCGAGCGCTTCGGAGAGCACAACAGGACCAGAGCCCGGACCACCGCCGCCGTGCGGGGTGGAGAAAGTCTTGTGCAAATTGATGTGCATTGCATCAACGCCAAGATCGCCCGGACGCACCCGGCCAACGATCGCGTTGAAGTTTGCCCCGTCGCAGTAAACAAAGCCGCCCGCTTCATGGACCGCATCGCTGATTTCGCGAAGGTCGGGTTCGAACAGGCCGCAGGTATTGGGGTTGGTTATCATCACTGCGGCGACATCGGGACCAAGGCGCGCTTTCAACGCTTCGAGGTCCACCCGGCCTTGAGGGGTCGCGGGGATATTCTCTACGCGGTAATTGGCAAAGGCCGCCGTCGCAGGATTGGTGCCGTGCGCGCTTTCAGGAACCAGCACGACCTCGCGCGCATCGCCTCGCGCCTCGAGAGCAGCACGGATCGAGAGAATACCGCAAAGTTCGCCATGTGCGCCCGCCTTGGGGCTCATCGCGACGGCATTCATTCCGGTGAGGTCAAGCAGCCAGTGAGCAAGCTCATTCATCACTTCCAATGCGCCCTGCACCGTTGAAACCGGTTGCAGCGGGTGCACATCGGCAAAACCGGGCAGGCGCGCCATCTTCTCGTTGAGGCGCGGATTGTGCTTCATTGTGCAACTGCCCAGCGGGAAGAAACCCAGGTCAATGCCGTAATTCTGGCGGCTGAGGCGGGTGTAGTGGCGCACGGTTTCTGGCTCGGTCAGGCCGACAAGACCGATGGGCTCCTCGCGCTTCAATCCGCCAAGGCGGCTTGGCGCAGCAGGGTCAATCTCCGGCAGATCAACGCCCGTCGTCTCCGCGTGGCCGATCTCGAACAGCAGCGGCTCTTCCAGCATCAGCGCGCGGTTGCCGGTGTTTGTCACAGCTTCGCCCGTAGCGTCAGCGACTTCCATTTGGGGCTTCCACCCGGATTTGTTGGGAGCGTTCATTGCGCGTCCTCCTTGATAAGAGCCTCAAGCTGTGTGGCGAGCGTCTCGATATCGTCTTGCGTGGTGGTTTCGGTGACCGCGACGAGCAGCGCCTGCTGCAAGCGTTCGACACCGGGGTAAAGCCGCCCGAGCGACACCCCGCCAAGCACACCGCGATCGGCAAGCGCTCGCACAACTTCGCGCGCAGGCTTTCCATCGAGCATGATGGTGAATTCGTTGAAGAAGGAATTGTTGAGAAGCGAGACGCCCGGCACCTTGACCAATCGGTCCGCCGCCAAGCAGGCAAGACGATGGTTTTCTGCCGCCAGCTCGCGAAGGCCTTTTTCACCCAGAAGCGTCATGTGGACGCTGAACGCCAACGCGCAAAGGCCCGAATTGGTGCAGATGTTCGAAGTCGCCTTTTCGCGGCGGATATGCTGCTCGCGCGTCGAGAGCGTGAGGACAAAACCGCGCTTGCCTTCGGCATCGACGGTTTCACCACAAAGCCGGCCCGGCATCTGGCGCACATGCTTGGGATCGCGCACGGCGAAGAGGCCAAGGTACGGCCCGCCGAATTGCAGGCCAACGCCAATCGACTGGCCCTCACCCACAACGATATCTGCGCCCATTTCGCCCGGTGATTTGATTGCGCCCAAGGCCACTGGCTCTGTGTTCACCACCACCAGCAAGGCGCCCTTTTCGTGCGCGGCCTCTGCGATCGGAGCAAGGTCGGTGATGCGGCCAAGGAT
Organism: Qipengyuania sp. S6317L1; assembly: GCF_023015615.1. Lineage (GTDB taxonomy): Bacteria > Pseudomonadota > Alphaproteobacteria > Sphingomonadales > Sphingomonadaceae > Erythrobacter. The sequence goes on from NZ_JALKAJ010000004.1 coordinate 501,246, forward strand.
ATCGGGATATTGCACCACCACGCAGGCCGTCTCGTCGTCGATCCGAGAGATCAAGCCAGCATTATCCGGCTCGGCCTGAATGGCAGGCGCGCTGTCGGCAATCGCGTCGCCTGTGAATTTCGCCATCGTCTTGACGACTTCGGAGTAATGCGGGTGGAGCGCGCCGGACAGAACCGCGCGGTTCTTTTTCGTGACCCTCGTCGCCATCGCGACCGCTTCCCAGCAGGCGGTTGACCCATCGTAAAGCGAGGCATTGGCCACCGCACAGCCATAAAGGTTTGCAACCTGCGTCTGGAATTCAAACAGCATTTGCAACGTGCCTTGCGCAATCTCGGGCTGATACGGGGTGTAGGCCGTCAGAAACTCACCCCGCTGGATCACGGTGTCGACGCTCGCTGGCACGTGGTGGCGATAGGCCCCGGCGCCCAGGAAAAACGGCACATCGCCCGCAACCGTGCTTTTGCCGGCAAGGCGCTTCATATGACGCTCAACCGCCATCTCGCTCGCGTGCATCGGAAGGTCGCGAATGGGACCATCGAGGCGCGCGACTTCGGGCACGTCGACGAAGAGATCGTCAATGCTCTTTGCGCCAATCTTGGCAAGCATTTCGCCGCGGTCGGTATCGGTCAGGGGGAGATAGCGCATCAGTTTTTCCTAAGAGAGAGGGGCCTTGGAAAGATTAGAGATTGTCGACAAACGCCTTGTAGCCTTTGTCATCCATCAGCCCTTCAAGCTCGCCCTTGTCGCCGATGGTCATGCGGAAGAACCAGCCTTCCTCTTCGGGCGAGGAATTGACGAGAGCCGGCTCGTCTTCGAGCGCGTCATTGCACTCGGTCACTTCGCCGCTGATGGGCGCGTACACGTCGCTTGCCGCTTTCACGCTCTCGACCACAGCCGCATCGCCGCCCTTGTCGAGCACGGTGCCAACCGATGGAAGTTCGACAAAGACGATGTCGCCCAATTGCTCTTGCGCATAGTCGGTAATGCCGACGGTGGCGCTTTCGCCCTCGACGTCGATCCATTCGTGTTCATCGGTGAAATAGCGCGGCATAGATCAATTTCCTCTGAAGTATTTGTGGGCCACGAAGGGCATGGGTGAAACGGTTGCGGACAGGCTCTTGTTCCTGACGCGGCAGGTGAGCTCGGTGCCTATTTCTGAGTGCGCGGCATCGACGAAAGCCATCGCAATGGGCTGGCCCAGCGTGGGGGAGAAACCGCCGCTGGTGACAACGCCGACTTTCTCGTCTCCTGCGAAAACTTCCGCGCCTTCGCGCGCGGGCATCCGGCCTTCGAGTTTGAGGCCGACGCGCCTGGTCGCTGGGCCGTTTTCCAGCGCATCCATCACGCGGGTATGGCCCATATAGCCCCCGCCCTCGCGGCGCTTTTTGGAAAGCGCGAAGGTGAGGTCCGCGCTCACCGGGTCAATGTCGAGCGTAAGGTCGTGGCCATAAAGCGGAAGGCCCGCCTCAAGCCGCAGACTGTCGCGCGCACCGAGCCCTGCGGGTTTGACGCGTTCATCAGCAACCAGAGCATCGGCAAGCTTTTCAACCGAGTTTTCATGGACCGAAATCTCAAAGCCATCTTCGCCGGTGTAGCCTGCGCGGCTAACCCAGATGTGGCCGCCGTCATATTCGAACAGGCCCGCTGTCATGAATGTGAGCGCGCCCGTGCCAGGGACAAGCGCCTCGAGGACTTCCCCTGCCTTTGGCCCCTGTAATGCGAGCAGCGCGAAATCGTCGTGATGGGTAAGCGTGACTTCATCCGCCAGATGTTCGCGAAGGTGGGCAATATCATCCCATTTGCACGCACCGTTCACCACCAGCCCCAGATGCGGGCCGGTGTTGGTGACCATGAGATCGTCGATCACCCCGCCCTCTTCGGTAAGCAGCATGGAGTACCGCATCCGTCCCGGTTTCAGCGATGTGATGAGGCCGGGCAGCAGCTTTTCCAGTTCGCGCGCGCCAAGCGTTGGATCATCCTCTGGCGAATGGACGGTTAGCTGACCCATGTGGCTTACATCGAACAGGCTCGCGGAGAGCCGCGTCCATTCGTGCTCGGCCACAATCCCTTCGTACTGGATCGGCATTTCATAGCCGGCAAAGGGCACCATCCGGGCGCCCCGCGCGCGGTGCCAGCTGTCGAGCGGCAATGCGCCAAGCTCCACTGCCTCTTCGGGAGTATCTTCGTGGTTTGGTTCGTCGCTCAAATCAAATGTCCCCGAATCAAGGTGCAAGAGCGCCCGCAAACGAGCGCCAAGTCTTGCCCCCTCTGTCGGGTCAACCTGAGAGCTTGAGCTGGCACGCGAACGCACCGGCCTTCCCCTTCGGTGGCGAGGTATACAAGCAGGGCTTGCCCTCACGCTTTCCAGAGTGCCTATGCCATCTCGCGGTCCGTTTGCCTGAGAGTTTCCGGGGCGGTTGCTCCTTCGGCGCCAGGCCTCCTGTCCTTGTGATGGTCAGAAAGCCAAGTCTCTCCCGCGAAAGACGCCAGAATCACTCCTGACAGGCACATTCCATGTTGCGGATGCGAAGGGGCTCGTCAATCAGCATAGGCAGGTTTTATGCGAAATATTTGTGCGAAATCGGCCTTGCGCCATTTCAATCATGAGGCGAAGTGCATCTGCACCTATCAGATAAGGCCGCAATCACCCTCGGTAAGCGTGTATTGCCCGCCGCTCGCCTCGCTCACTGTGAGCCGCGCGCACCAGCCATCCGAGGCGTTGATCCTCATGCGCGACAAGACTTTCCTGCCATCCGGTGCAAGCGTCACGCTCGATTTGTGGCGCGAATTGGAAGCGCCGGTAAGCTCGATCTCGAATTCGACCTGTTGCGTCACCTGACTATCGGCGACCACTTGCACCTCGACCGTTCCGGTGTCTTCGATCACATTGAGCGAAATCGCCCTGTCGTGAGGGGAAGCGCTCGCCATGCTAGCGCCTGCGCCAAGTATGAGCGGCGATGCGAATATCGCGAAGAGTTGGCCGAACTTGCCCATGATGGTTTGCAATCACCCTCCGCCGCCAAGCTGCTGCACGATGGCGTTCACGACCCCTTGCGTCTCGGGCGAAAGGCCTGACGCCGGATCGCCTTCTGCCGCGGTCGCCTGTGCATTGTTCAACGCCTGATTATTGAGTGCGACCGAGGCGACGACCTGATTGTCGAAATTGCCCGGGTTTGCACCCGCACCGGCGAGCCGTGCAATCGCAGTTTGAAGCGTTGCGACGCGCCCTGCATCAAGCCCGCCGCCGAGAAGATTATCTTCCGCCGACCCTGCACGGTTCTGGGCGAACTCTTCCGAACGTGTCTCAATGCGCGCATCGCACAAGGCCTTGAGCGCAGGGATATCGCTGCCACGTTCGCAAATGTCGGTGCCGTCAACCGCTTCGAGCAGGACCTGCCGTTCTGCCGGGCTCAATTGCGCAAGCGCAGGGTCCGAAGTGCGGTCTGAAAGTTGCGAGACGTCATTGCCGGTGTCGCCAGTGGCCGAAACCTGATCGAGCGATGCGTCGGCAGAAGTTTTCGCTGTTTCGATCTGCTGTTGTTCAGCAGCGCGTGTGCGCGCCGCCGCGACGCTCTCTGGCGTGATCGCATCGGGAAAATAGACCTTGGACGAGGCATCATCGGGCGCCTGATCGACAAAGGCGCTTTCTTCGCGGGGAACATCTTGCGGAGCGTCTTGTGCACTCGCCATCGCGCAAGGCAGCACGCTCAGAGTGACAAGGCCCCATCTCACCGCTGTGATCGTCTGGCCCTGAAAGCTCCGGCGCATGTGACCGCTCCTCAATTGCCCTGTGTGATGATGGCGGTCGCGCCGCCGGTCTGGATCACGCTCATGTCAGGCAAGCCATTGCCGTTCTGCGTCCATTCCAGAGCATTGTCGGCGCCCACTTGCGTTGCGCTCATCGTGTTGTTGTCACCGTTTTGCGCAAGGATCGCCTGATTGTTGTCGCCATCCTGAATGAGGGTCGCCAGATTGCCCGTCCCGTTCTGTGCAATCCCGGCGCCCGAGCCGGTGAGCCCGTTGTCGTTTTGCGAAAGCAGGATCGTGTTGGCATTGCCCGTCTGGGTCAGGACCGCGACATTCTGCGCAGAACCGCCCTGGGTGACCGAGGCAAGATTGCTCGCGCCGGTCTGGTCAATGCCGGCAAAGTGATCGCCATCGCCAAATTGCGTGACCTGAACGGTGTTGTCATCGCCGTCCTGTGTCACTTCGGCGTTTTGTTCAGCGTTCGACTGGCTGAAGGAGCCGGAGTTATCATCGCCGATCTGTTCGACGAAGACCCCGTCAAATGGTCCGGTGTTTGGCGCACTGACCTGTGTCTGGGCGGCCGCCGGAGCGGACAACCCTGCGACAAGGGCAATAATTCCAAGGGTAGTGCGTTTCATAGCCGTCATCCTAACCGATTGCGCCGCCGATAGCGAGGCTCTTGAGGTTCCGCTCTTAGCCGGGCAATCCTTACTCTCAGATTGATAGCACCGGGCGAGCGATCACGCCCGCCCGGTATTATCCGTAAGCCTTATGGCGTACCCTGCGTCACCGTGGCGGTGTTGCTGGTGCCAGCTTGTGTGACATCCGATACATGGGCGTCGTTGAACTGACCCACAGTGATCGAGTTTGCATCGCCCGACTGGGTGATCGTGCTGCTCGCGCCATCTGCCAACTGGTCAACGTCGATGGTGTTGCCAGCGCCAAGGAACACCCCATCCTGATTGATGATGCTGGTGTTGCCATTGCCTTCCTGAAGCACATCAGCCGAGATGCTGTCACTTGTCGTGTTCAGACCCTGATTGATCGTGCTGGTGTTGTTGTCACCGGTCTGCACAAGGTTTGCGGTGTTATCGAGACCAAAGACGCCAACAGGCACCTGATCGATGGAGCTGACATTGCCATTGCCGGTCTGGGCGACATTGACGGTGTTTTGCCCGTCACCGCCTTGTGAAGCAGTCGATGTATTCCCGTCACCAATCTGATCGACAAAGATCGTGCTGAAGAACCCGTCTTGGGTGATGGTGGAGGTGTTGGTGTTGCCGGCCTGGATATTCTCAGCCGTGCTGTCGCTACCGCTGGCCTGCGTCAGGGTGGAGATGTTATCCGCGCCCCCGCTTTGATCGATCAGGGCCGCGTTGTTGCTACCGCCGGTCTGGTTGATCGTCGCCTCGCTGGTGACCGCATCGGCTTGCTGGAAGACGAAGGCAGTGACCGTATCCGCTGAGCCGGACTGATCAATTGTTCCCGTGTTGTCAGTGCCCGCCTGAATGGTGTCAGCGGTGTTGCCACCATTGCTGCTCGCCTGCGTAATCGACGTTCCGTTACCCGAGCCGGTTTGAAGCACAGTCGCGGTATCTGCAATCGCAGAGGACTGGTCGACAAGCGATGTGTTTTCAGCGCCAAGCTGATCGACCGTTGCCGAGTTGCCATCGGACGCCTGGAACACGTCGGAAAGGTTCCCGCCATCGGCCTGCGTCACTGTTGCGATGTTGTTGCTGAAATCCTGTTCGACAACGCTGTCATTTTCGTCACCGGTTTGCGTGACGGTGGCATCGTTGTTGCTGCCGGGATCAAACGAGTTCTGAAGCACATCGCTGATGTTGGTGTTGCCGGTTTGGCTGACGCTTGCGACATTGCCGTCACCGCCAACACCTGCTCCGCCTACAAAGCCTTGCTCGATGAAGCTGTCATTGCCTTCGCCGCCGCCTTGGGTGAGCGTCGCGCTGTTGCCATCGCTGTCCTGAAGCACGTTCGAGGTCGAGGTCGCTGGACCCGATCCGGTTTGGGTGACCGTCGCGCTGTTGCCGGAACCGCCGAGATTGCCCTGGAAGACAAAGCTGTCATTTTCAGCGCCGGTTTGATCGACCAGCGCCGTTTGTGCATCGCCGCTTTGCACGATCAGAGAGGATTGACCATCGCCCGATTGGTTCGAGGTTGCACTAAGATTTGTGCCGCCAAGAACACTGCCGCCAAACCCCGAAGAGTCGCCCTGGAAGATGGCGGAATCGTTCAACGAGCCCGCGCCTTGCGTGATTGTGGCGATATTGTTGTTGGCAGGAGCGCCGTTTGCCGTGTCGCCCGTTTGCACGATGGTGGCAAGCGCCTGGTCAGAGCCAACTTCCTGCGTGATAGTCGCATCGGGCTCGCGCGCGAAGCCGGTTTGGGTGATTGACGCATCACCAAAATCGCCGTCTTGGGTAATGGTTGCCGTGCCACGCCCGTCGCCGCCCGCAACCGTTCCCGTCTGATCGACCGAGGCAAGGTTATCGTTGCCGGTTTGCGTCACAAACGCTTCGTTTCTGCGGCTGTCTTGATCGACGTCCGAGGTGTTGCCATTGCCGGACTGAATGACCGTTGCATCGTTTTGACGACGGGCCGTCTGGGCGACTGACGAGGTATTGTCATCACCGGTTTGCAGGATGGTTGCGGTCTGCTGACGGTTCACCTGTATCACGTCAGAGCTGTTACCCGTGCCGTTTTGTGTCACGGTGGTGAGCAGATCGCCATCGTTATTGCCACCGGCATTGTCCGATTGGGTGATAATCGAGGAATTGAGATCCCCGGTCTGATCAACAATCGCATCAATGTTGGATGCGCCGTTATTGTTGATCGAAGTCTGCGCAATGTCAGAGGTACTCGCGCCGTTTTGCGTCAAGGTCGCGGTCATGCCGTCGAAATTGTCGCCGGACGAATTCTGGTCGATCACCGAATCCGCGCCGCCTGCCTGAGTGACGCTGGCAGAGATATTCTGGGGGTTCACCGCCGAGGTTGTCTGCGTCACATTCGAGATGTTCGCATCGGCGCCTTGCGTCACGCTCGCTGTGAGGTTCTCGCCGTCCTGATCGACATCGGACACATTGGCTGTCCCGCCCGATTGGTCGACGCTTGCCGAGTTGCCCGAACCGCTCGTGCTGACGACGCTGCAATTGCCGGTTACGCCTGCGCATGCTGGCGGCACACTTGCCTGCGCCAAGGCGGCAGATGCCGTGCCAAGAGCAAGAATGGATGCCCCGGTGTAGATAAGAGATTTCATTGTATTCCCCCCCTTCAAAACCGCTCGCTCCTTTTGCAACGGAGCCAAGCGGGATTTGATCGCTCCGGAAGTGCCGCTGGCCTCCCGGAGCGATCAGTTTTGATTACTGGGTCACGATTGTCGTGTTCCCGGATCCTGTTTGCGTCACAAACGATGCGTTGCCATTGCTCAGCTGGTCGACCGTTGCGGTGTTGCCCGTGCCCTCCTGTGTGACGTTGCTGAAGTTGTTGTCGGCAAGCTGCAGCACAGATGCGGTGTTGAGGCCGCCGATGCTGTTCTCAGCCTGGTCGATTTCACTCGTGTTGCCATCGCCATCCTGGACGCTTTCGGCAAAGTTTCCATCGCTGCCAAAAACAGAGCCCTGGTTGATGATGGTCGAGTTGCCCACCGCGCTGGCGTTCTGGTACGTTTGCGCGTTCGAGAAATCGCTGTTCTGGTTGATCTCTGCATAATCAAGAGCGCCGACCTGCTGAATGAAAGCGTTGGCCGAGCCGCCGCTATTGGCGTTCTGGTTGATTTGCGCGAAACTGGCATCCGAAGTCTGCACGACTTCTGCCACCGAACCCAGGCCGATTTGCGAGATCAGCGCAAAGTTGTCCGAACCCGTCTGGGTGATGTCGGCATCCCCGTTTTGTGTACCAAATGTGTTGGTACCTCCGAACAGGGTTTCATCGCCTTGCGAAATCACAGCGCCATTGTTGGCACCGCCGCCCTGGTTGATGTCGGCATCGCTGAAACGTGCATCGTCCTGAATGATTTCGGCGGTGTTGAGATCGGCCGCTGCATCCTGAAAAACGTCGGCGGTGCTGTTGTCGCTGCCATTGATTTGCTCAATGTCAGAAAACGAGTTTGCGCCGTCCTGATCGACATTCGCCGTGTTGGGAAGGATCGAGGACTGAAGGATAGTGCTTGAGTTGGTAGGACCCGATTGGTCCACCGTCGCAGTGTTGCCATCGCTCAACTGATCGACGTCGGAGGTGTTGCCCGAAGACGTCTGGGTGACGGTTGCATTGTTGCCCGAGCCCAATTGGTCAATGGTCGAATTATTCTGAGCGAACGCTGGGCTTGCCGCTGCAAGAGCAAGCGTGGATGCAGCGACGAACGAAGTGGTCTTCATATTTTTTATGGTCCCTTTTGCCCATGTGGGCGGAGTTTAAATCTGGTCTTTTGTTATGGCCGCAACGGCCGAAGCTTCATCAAAACCAAAGAGGGCGGGCAATCACTCGCCCGCCCCCATATGGCCTGATGTGTCTTACGGTGCGCCTTGGGTCACCGTGGCAGTGTTGCCTGTGCCATCCTGGAATACCGACGAGTCGCTGCCGTCGAACTGCGATACGGTGGCGGTATTGAGGTCGCCATCCTGTTCGATCAGGCTGATGTTGCCGATGCCCTCTTGAAGGACGGTGGCAAGGTTATCCCCGCCGATGCCAAAGGAGTTTTGCAGGACATCACTTTCGTTCTCGGAGCCGTCCTGGGTCACGTCAGCGGTGTTGTTGTCACCGCCTGCAAGGCCCTGGTCGATGAGGCTTGCGTTAAGCTCGCCGCCGCCCTGGACCAGTGTGGCCGTGTTGGTGTTGCCGTCCTGGAATACCTGCGAGGTTGAAACGCCAAGACCTGTGCCGGTTTGCGTGACGGTCGCGGTGTTACCATCGCCGCCAAATGTGCCCTGGTACACTTCGCTGAAATTGTCCGAACCGATTTGGTCAACGAACGCAGTTTGCGAAGCGCCGCCTTGACCAATGGTTGAATCGTTGAAGTCACCGTCCTGCCGGTTCTCTGCGACACTGTCGACGCCGTTAAGAACGATACCGCCAACACTGGTGGTGTCGCCCTGAACGATGGTCGATACGTTGCCTTCGCCGGAAATCTGGTCGATCAGCGCCTCATTGAACGAAACGCTGGCGACTGCGCCGGTTTGATCGACAACCGCGATGTTGTCGACCGTGTCAACGCTTTGCAGGACGAGAGCGAAGTCGAAGTCGGCTTCGGCGTTCTGGTTTACGGTCGCATCACCGCCGGTACCATCCTGCTGGATGTTCGCGCTGTTGTTGCCGCTGGTGGTGACACCTGTCGACTGATCGACAACCGCGATGTTGTCATCGCCGGACTGGATCACAGTCGCCGCGTTGAGAACGCCTGCTTGAGAGACGTCTGCATCGTTTTCAGAACCTGTTTGCGTGACACCCGCCGAGCCGTCTTCGCCGGTTTGGGTGATGGTCGCGAGGTTGGTTTCACCGGTCTGAAGAACAGCGCCCGTGTTGCCCAGATTGGACTGGTCAATGCCGGCTTGGTTGTCGTTACCGGTCTGCTGAATGTCAGCATCCTGGAATTCGTCAGCCTGGATGATGACTGCGGTGTTGCCGTCTGCTTGCTGGAAGACGGTTGCAAGGTTGTCCGTGCCAGATTGGTTGACGTCCGACAGGTTGTCCGCGCCATCTTGCTCGACTTCTGTTTCGAGGATGGCGCTGTCGATGCCGACATCGTTTTGCAGAATGAGCGACACGTTGCCGTCACCGGTCTGTGTCACGGTCGCGTCGATGGCGATGCTGTCATTGCCGCTTGAAAGCTGTGCGATATCAGACGTGCTTTCGCCGTCCTGAAGAACGTCAGCGATCATGCCGCTTGCGTTGTCGCCCGATGAGCTTTGCGTGATGATCGAGTCAGCGCCGCCGACCTGATCGACGATCGCGGTGGTGTCGATTGGGGTTGCGCCCGTGGTTTCCTGATCGACGTTGGAAATGTTGCCATCCGCGCCTTGCGTGACGCTTGCATCGAGGTTGTCACCGGCCTGAACGATGTCGGACACGTTGCCCGTGCCAGCTGATTGGTCGACGGCGACGGAGTTGCCCGAGCCGCTGGTGTCGACAACGCTGCAGTTTCCGGTGGCGCCTGCACACGCAGCAGGTGTGGTGGCTTGCGCGAGGACGGGTGCAGCTGCGGTCAATGCGAGTACAGAGGCCCCTGTGTAGATAAGACTTTTCATAAGATCTTCTTCCCTGATTTCCGACCGTGTGTTCACGGATTTTTACCTGGATTTTAAAGGCGGTAATGGTCTGCGGCGAGTTCTTTCAAAGAGCGTGCCGAAGACCGAAACGGTTGCGAATTATGGCGTCCCTTGAGCGGCGATGAGCATGTGTCTTCCTTCACTCAAACCCATCAAACTTCGAGCGTCCGCCTTGGCGGCCAAGATCGCTGGAGCGTTTGCATAGATCGGAAGTTTCATCGCTCTATTCCTTATGTCTCACCCTGCTGATCGTGATCGAACCGCAGGCGAGGGAAACTCGAAAAGGGTACCGGGCAAGTCCCCCAACTTGCCCGGCCCATAGGCCAGTGGCCTATTATTGGGTCACCGTGACGACGTTACCGCTACCCATTTGTGTCAGGTCAGACACGGACCCGCTGCTGAGCTGGGTCACGGTTGCCGAGTTGTTGTCGCCATCCTGAGCGAGCAGGCTCAGGTTGTCGTCACCCTGCTGGTCCACCGTTGCGACGTTGAGATCGCTCAGGAGGTTGTTGCCCTGTGCAATAACGCTGGTGTTACCAAGGCCCGACTGGGTGATGTTGGCTTCATTGCCGTCACCACCAGCAAGCGCTTGCTCGACCTGGCTTTCATTCCCATCGCCCGTTTGCGACAGATCGGTTGTGTTGTTGGTGCCGCCATACTGGAACACGGCGCTGATGCCGTTGTTTGCAGCCATCGCGAGCGTCACAGAGTTGCTGTCACCAGCCTGTTCGACTTCGCTGTCGTTATTATCGCCAATCTGGTCGATCTGCACGAGGCCATCCACGCCGGTCTGCGTGATTTGCGAGACATTGAGCGAGCCCACCTGAATGTTCTCAGCCTCATTGCCCGTACCGCTTTGCACGATGAAGGATGTGTTGAGCTCGCCGCCGCTTTGATCAATCAAGGCGCCGTTGAGGTTGGCTGTGCCACCTGCTGCGGCATCACCAGTTTGCACGATACCTGCTTCACTGTTCGATACATCGCCTTGCTGGAAGACAACCGCCGTTTCACCGCGTGCATTGCCGCTTTGCTCGATCCCGGCAAAGTTCTCGTCACCGGCTTGAATGATCGAAGCATCATTAGGAGCAGCCGCGCCGCCCGCATCTCCGGTCTGGACGACCTGGCCATCGTTATCAGTACCTGTTTGCAGAACGTTTGCGAACATGGTGTCGCCGCCGCTTTCCTGCGAAACGGTCGAATTGTTCAGATCGCCCGACTGGGTGACATTCGCATCAGCGCGGCTGACGTTATCCTGCGTGACAGTCGAGGTGTTGTCATCGCCCGACTGGGTGATGAAATTGTCGATATCAACGCCGCCATTGGTGTTAAGCCCCTGGTCGACAGTCGAAGTGTTGCCATCACCGCTTTGATCAACCGTGGTGCGCGATGAGAACGGGCCGCTCATAAAGATGTTAGAAGTGTTTTCATCGCCGCTTTGATCGACAGTTGCAGTCAGGCTGAACCGGTCAAACACAACATTCGAAGTGTTTTCGTTCCCGCCTTGAGTGACAGTGGCGTTGCCGCGGCTGTTCGCCAGATAGTCGACGTCTGAAACGTTGTCATCGCCCGATTGCGCGACGGTTGCCGTGCCGCTGCTGCCGGCTGCCATGTCGATGTCAGACGAGTTGAAGTCACCGGTTTGATCGACATCGGCGGTCTGCAATTGCACGGCAGACGCCTGAGAGATGATCGAGTCGTTGCCGTCGCCGTCCTGAAGCACGTCAGCAACAGTCGGATCACCACCCGATTGCGCTACGCTTGAGCTATTGTCGAAACCACCCTGAACAACCGTAGCTGTCTTATCGAGGCCAGACTGATCAGCAATTGACGAGTTTGCATCGCCGACTTGCGAGACGGTCAGGTCCTGATTGCCGCCTGTTTGGGTAACGTCGCTCTCATTGGTCGCAAGGTTTGGCGAACCAAGGTCGAAACCCTCTTGGGTCACTGTCGCAGAGTGATCCGCGCCTGACTGGTCGACATTTGACAGGTTGAAGCCAGTTGGGCCGCCCTGCGTGACAGTCGCTGACTGATTGTCACCATCCTGAAGAACCTCAGAAACATTGCCCGTCGCATCCTGATCCACGGTCGCGCTGTTGCCGCTACCAACTGTGTCGATAACGCTGCAATTGCCGGTCGCGCCGACGCAATCTGCAGGAACTGTGGCTTGGGCCAAAAGCGGCGAGGCCGCCGCCAGAGCGAGAACGGATGCACCTGTGTAAATCACTGACTTCATTATTCTTCCTTCCGATTGCCTGCGCCTAACTGCCGCAGGGTCCTCTGGGGATTATTCAAACGAACTACGCAAAGACCCCCCATGCGCGGCCTTTTCGCTTTCACTCATTTCGGGGAACCACCATTGGCAGTTGTTCGCCTGCCTCCCCCTGTTGTGAGCAATGACCGGAATTGCCCTGTGCCGTTTTTTCGCAAACGCGGCTCTGGCAAGCATTGCCCGTTGATCGCATTCGCGCATCTGACCGCCCCCGGCACAGCACGCGATTATGCAACAACCCTCTTTTTTCGCGCGCCCCTCTCAGGCGCTGCACCCGGTTAAAAGCCGCAGTTCGCGACTAGGAACCTTCGTTTTCTTCATCGCCGCGATCAACGACATTGAGCGCGGTCAAAGAGCCTGCTCGCTCAACCGCACTCTGCACATCGTCCGCGTCATAAATTCCGTCACGTTCTGCCCGGTAGGTGCTCATCAGCGCCTCTGCGGCCTGCGAATTGGCAAAGCGCCACAAGCCCAGATCAACCCCTTCGAGCACAAGGCCGTAAACCGCCTTCTCGATTGCCTGTTGCAAAGCCACCTGATCGGGTTCGTTTGATGTGATCCCGGCCTCGGCCTCAAGCAGTTCGCGGAACGCCACAAAGCGATATGCGTTCGCGCCGATTGCCTGGCTTGCGATGGTTTTCGAAGCCTGCACATTGGTCAGAACCTCGCCGGTACGCACCGAAACAGCGCGCAGGTAAACCGTGACCGTGTCCTGACGATATTCGGTGCGCGCACCAATGCCCAGAAAGGCTGCGCCTGCGCCGCCTGTTACCGTATTGGTGTCATAACCGATGATCCCGCCTTCAAGCAGCACGCCTGCAAACAGGAGCGCCGGAAGCGCGTTGGGGTCAACTTGCTGCTCACCCAGATAACGCTTACGCATCTCACCGATGATCTGGCGCTCTTTGAGAAGGTTGTCGAGACGCTCACGCTCAACCACCGTGAACCACTGGCGATTGCCTGCGTCCTGCAAGGCTTTCACCAGAATGGAGCCCGCGCCTTGCGTTACAGCCCGGCTGAGCGTCTGACCGGTGGTAGTGGGACGAAACTGCCCCGTCTGATCGGTGAAACCATAGACCGCAATCGCCACCTGCCTTTGAGGCGCGGGCAATTGGTGAAGAAGATTTTGCGTCTGCGTCTTCTTCGGGAAATAGGCGAGACTGGTGGTTTCAGGAAGGAAATCGCGCCCATCAGAGACGAGGCTCATACACCCGCTCACAGAAAGGGCAGCAAGGGCCGCCAAGCCCATTTTGGCGCCACTCTTGACCAGACGCTGCATCAATTCACCTCGATGAACAAAGGAATGACAATGCGCGTTTCTTCGCCCGAATTGTCGTCGCGAATGACGAGGGTGACCTCATCAAGGCTGCGGAAGAATTCGATCGTCTGGCCACCGAAAGTGATGGTCCCCTGCTCCTGCGGATTCTCTCCGAAAATCGCATCAACGATTTGCGAGGAAAGCGCGGACAAGAGACGCGATTCGAGCTGGCGGGCGAAAATGCTGGATTGGTCGTTGCGATCCACCGCGTTGGGGTCGGTGGTCTTGTTCTGCGCGTTGGCAATCCCAAGAATGTGGTTGGAATTGAACGGGTTGCCTCCAAAAGTCGGGCTGATCGGTTGATGCACCAGATCTTGAGCCATGGCAGGCGTAGCGCCGAAAGCGCATACCAGAGCCGTTGCCACCGCAAGCTTGCGAATCATGTCCGAAATTCCCCCTCTACCCCTAGGAAAGGCCTAACAACCGGTTAATTTTCCCCGTCGGTTATTACGTATCTTGGCTTATCTGTCGAGCCGTTTGTGCCTGAGAAAGGCTGAATTGTGCGCCTTTCCTGCACATCTGTACCTATATGGGGCAGGCCGACAAGTGCACAATAACACCACCTGCTCGCGATTTGAAAAAGCGTGCCAAGGCAATTTTGTGTCTTTGTACGGCCCAAATATGACCCGCGAACAGAAGCTTAGAGGTTTGGCCTCAGCCACCGTTCTGCTGTCGCAATGTCGACGCCGCGCCGCTGCGCATAGTCTTCGAGCTGGTCGCGGCCGATCTTGGCGACCCCGAAATAGGCTGCTTCCGGATGCCCGAAATAAAGCCCGCTGACCGCCGACGTGGGCCACATGGCAAAGCTTTCAGTCAGCGACACGCCAATCTTGGCCTCGGCATCCAGCATATCGAACAGGATCGGTTTCAGGGAATGGTCGGGGCACGCGGGATAGCCGGGCGCCGGACGGATACCGCGATACTTCTCCTTGATCAGCGCCTCATTGTCGAGCTGTTCACCAGGCGCGTAACCCCACAAGTCAGTGCGCACATGCTGGTGCAAGCGTTCAGCCAGGCTTTCGGCAAACCGGTCAGCTAACGCTTTGAGCAGAATGTCGGAATAATCGTCCTTGTCTGCGCGAAAGCGCGCCAGATGCGGCTCGATCCCGTGTATCCCAACGACAAAGCCCCCCATCCAGTCGCCCGCCGGGTCGATAAAGTCGGCAAGACACATATTCGCCCGGTCGCGGCTCTTGATGACCTGCTGGCGAAGGAACGGCATCCGGACGTGCTTTTCCTCCTCGACATGGATCATCACATCATCGCGGCAATCATGAGCGCGCGCGCATGGCCACAGGCCCGCGACGGCTTTTGCGGTAAGCCATTTTTCCGAGACAATCGTCTCCAGCATCGCATCGGCATCGGCCTTGAGGTTGCGCGCAGCCTCACCCACCACATCATCGTCAAGGATACGCGGGTAAACGCCGTGCAACTCCCAGGCCCGAAAGAAAGGCGTCCAGTCGAAGGTTTCGATCAGGTCTTCAAGCGGCCAGTCTTCGAACAGATGGTCGCCGGGCTTCGACGGGGGCGCGGGTTTATCTGACAGGAACGCATCGTAAAAATTGCCGCGCGCCTCCTTGATGGAAAGCAGCGCCTTTTCGCTTTTGCCAGCGCGCGCGACACGCACCTTTTCATATTCCTCGGCGGTTTCATCAACGAAGCCGTCGCGCAAGGTGTCGGACAACAGTTTGGAGGCAACCCCCACCGCGCGGCTCGCATCGAGCACATGGATGACCGGACCATCATAGGCAGGGTCGATTTTCAGCGCGGTATGCACCCGGCTGGTGGTGGCCCCGCCAATCAGGAGAGGCATCGTCATGCCAGCGTTCTGCATCTCCTCGGCGACCGTCACCATCTCGTCGAGCGAAGGGGTGATCAGGCCCGACAGACCGATCATGTCGGCCTTATGCTCTTTCGCTGATTTAAGGATGTCCTGCCAAGGCACCATGACGCCCAGATCGACGACTTCATAGCCATTGCACTGCAAGACAACGCCCACGATGTTCTTGCCGATATCATGCACATCGCCTTTGACGGTTGCCATGATGATCGTGCCCTTGGAGGTGCGTTCGGCTTCGGGCAGAAGAAGCTTTTCCTCCTCGATGAACGGAATGAGGTGGGCGACCGCTTTCTTCATGACGCGAGCGGATTTGACCACCTGTGGCAGGAACATCTTGCCCGACCCAAACAGGTCGCCAACGACATTCATCCCGTCCATCAGCGGGCCTTCGATCACTTCGATGGGGCGTCCACCTTGATCAAATATCTGCGCGCGCATCTCCTCGGTATCATCGACGATGTGCGCGTCGATCCCTTTGACCAGCGCGTGTTCGAGGCGTTTGGACACTTCCCAGCCGCGCCATTCGGCGGCCTGCTTGTCGTCTTCCTTGCTCTTGCCCTTGAAGCTTTCGGCCAAGTTGATGAGCCGCTCGGTGGCGCTCTCTTCACCTTCCACCGGACGCATGAGGATGACATCTTCGCACGCCTCGCGCAGCACGGGGTCGATGGTGTCGTAGACGTCCAGTTGCCCCGCATTGACAATCGCCATATCGAGCCCGGCGGGGATTGCGTGATAAAGAAAGACCGAGTGCATCGCGCGACGCACCGTTTCATTCCCGCGGAAGGAGAATGAAAGGTTGGAAAGCCCGCCGCTGGTCTTGGCATGGGGACACTGCCGTTTGATTTCGGTGCACGCTTCGATGAAGTCGAGGCCGTAACGGTCGTGGTCCTCGATCCCTGTCGCAACGGCGAAAATATTGGGGTCAAAGATGATATCTTCTGGCGGAAATCCCATGCCGACAAGCAGATCATAGGCGCGCTTGCATATCTCGATCTTGCGCTGTTTCGTGTCGGCCTGTCCGACCTCGTCGAAGGCCATGACGACGACCGCAGCGCCGTAATCCATACATTTGCGGGCCTGTTCGAGGAATTGCTCCTCGCCCTCTTTCATGCTGATCGAATTGACGATGGGCTTGCCCGACACGCATTTAAGCCCCGCCTCGATGACGTCCCATTTGGATGAATCGATCATCACCGGCACGCGCGCGATATCGGGCTCGGCTGCGATCAGCTTGAGGAAGGTCGTCATTGCGTGTTTCGCATCGAGCAGACCTTCATCCATATTGACGTCAATCACCTGCGCGCCGTTCTCGACCTGGCTGCGAGCGACTTCGACCGCGGCGGTGTAATCATCGGCCATGATAAGCTTTTTGAACCGCGCAGAGCCGGTCACATTGGTGCGCTCACCGATATTGATGAAGCTGGAGGCAGATTGCATGGTCATGGGGTAATTTCCGGTAGAGAAGCATCAGTCAGGTCGCGGGCAAAAACGAAGTCATCGTAAAGCGCGCCGCCGACGTTAAATTGCCGCGTGCCGATGATTTCAAAGCCCTGCCGCTTGTAAAAGGCAATGGCGCGGTGGTTGTCGTCTTTTACACCAAGCAGGAGCCGCTTGTTGCCCTTCGCAGCCGCAACCGCTTCAGCCATAAGGCGCTGCGCCGTTCCGGTCCCCTGAAAGCGCGAGAGGACGTAGATTTTTTTCAGCTCCACATCACCCTCTTGCGCGGCGTCAAGTTCGGGCGCGGGGATAAGCAGCGCGTAACCGACGGGCGATCCGTCAATCTCCGCCAGCCACGCCTTCGCCCCGCCTTCAAGCAGGCTGGCGATATATTCGGGCGCGTGTTTTTCGCGGCAATGGGCAAGCATGGCATCGCCGGGTATCTCATGCGCGAACGTTTCCAGAAACGTCGCATCCGAGACAAGCGAAAGGCGCTGTGCATCGTGTGCGCCCGCCTCGCGCACGGCAATTCTTTCAGCGTGCAGCACACTCATGCGGCAAAGGTGAAGGCTTCAAGCCCCGACAGCCGCATCGCGGTTTCGGGCGTCGGGATCGAACGCGGCGGCAGGTCTTTCACAGCGTCCGCTATCGCCTTGATGTGTGCTGGCGACGAGCCGCAGCATCCGCCAAGGATATTGACCTGCCCGCCTTCAGCCCACTGCTTCACAAGGCCAGCGGTCGTGTCGGGCAATTCGTCATATTCGCCAAGCTCATTGGGAAGCCCCGCATTGGGATAGGCCATGATGAGCGTATCCGCGAGGCCGGAGAGTGCTTTTACGTGTGGGCGCAACTGGTCCGCGCCAAAGCTGCAATTAAGGCCGATGGTAAGCGGCTTTGCATGGCGCACCGCATACCAGAACGCCTCGACCGTGTGGCCCGACAGATTGCGGCCCGACAAGTCGGTCAGCGTCATCGAAATCATGACCGGGACATCGCGGCCCAATTCTGCTTCAAGCTGCTTGACCGCCATAATCCCGGCTTTGGCGTTCAATGTATCGAACACCGTCTCGATCAGGATGAAATCGCATCCCCCTTCGATGAGGGCCGCCGCCTGTTCCTTGTAAACGGCGGTCAGTTCGTCAAAGTCGATCTCGCGGTAGCCGGGGTCTTCGACATCGGGGCTTAGCGACAGCGTCTTGTTGGTCGGCCCGATCGCGCCAGCCACGAAGCGCGGGCGCCCGTCTTTCGCTTCATATTCTTCGGCGAGTTCACGCGCGATTTTGCCGGAGGCGATGTTGATCGCGGCAACCTGATCTTGTGCGGCGTAATCCGCCTGGGAAATGCGGTTGGCGCTAAAGGTGTTGGTCGAAATCACATCCGATCCAGCATCAAGATAGCTGCGCGTAATATCGGCAATTACATCGGGACGCGTCAACGCGAGGATATCGTTATTCCCCTTCTGATCGGCGCGAAGCCCCAGATCGCCCGCGTAATCCTCTTCGGTAAGCTTGCGCTCCTGAATCTGTGTGCCGAACGCACCATCAAAAATCAGCACACGCTGCGCTGCTGCGGCTTCGAGTTTTGCACGCGCGTTCATTTGGCGTCTCCGGTGCTGTCTGTTCCAGGGCGTTTGCCGAGCATATGACAGATCGCATAGGACAGCTCTGCGCGGTTCAATGTGTAGAAGTGAAACTGGCGCACGCCCCCTGCGTAAAGCTTGCGGCACAGTTCAGCGGCGATGGTCGCGCTTACCAACTGGCGCGCATCGGGGCGATCGTCGAGCCCTTCGAACAGGCCTTCCATCCATGAGGGGATGGCTGTGCCGCAAAGTCCGCTCATGCGCTGAACCGCGGCAAAGCTCATCACGGGCATGACGCCGGGAACGATCTCTGCGTCAATGCCGGCTGCTGCCACTTCGTCACGAAAACGGAAAAAACACTCTGGATCGAAGAAAAACTGCGTGATTGCGCGGTCGGCGCCTGCGTCAAACTTGGCTTTCAGATTGTCGATATCAGCCTGCGCATCGGGGCTGTCGGGGTGGACTTCGGGATAGGCGGCGACCGAAATCTCGAAGTCAGCCACCTCTTTAAGCCCTGCGATCAACTCAACCGCATTGGCATAGCCGCCGGGGTGAGGCGTGTAGGCGCCGCCATCGGGCGCATCACCGCGCAGCGCGACGATATGACGGATGCCGCTTTCCCAGTAATGGCGCGCGACCGCATTCACCTCTTCCCTTGTCGCATCGACACAGGTGAGGTGCGCTGCTGCCGGAATGCCCGCCTCGTTCTGCACCCGCACCACCTCGGCATGGGTGCGCTCGCGGGTCGAACCGCCTGCGCCGTATGTGACCGACACGAAACGAGGGCCAAGCGGCTGCAGGGTCGCAACGCTCTCCTGCAATGTCTTCGCCATCTTTTCGCTTTTGGGCGGAAAAAATTCGAAACTGATGTCGATGTCTCCGGGAAGATCGGAAAACAGCGGACTATCAAGCGCGGTGCGCGCTTCGTGCAATTGGTTGAGGGTCGGGGGCATTTTGATCAGGCTTCTTTACGGGGGGTATCAATCGAGGGGGCGCTCACCGCCCCTTTGCGCGTTCCAATCCAGATTTTGACCACCAGTTCCCCGCCGTCGAGCGATTGGGATGCGGTCGGCTCAAACCCGGCATTGCGCAAATGCGCGTGCATCTGTTCTTCGGAAAAGCCGAGGCGCGCGTGCTGGTGCCGGTCGCGCAAGATTTCGCGGTCATGGCTGGCAAAATCGACAATCGCGATGCGCCCGCCCGCCTTGGTCACGCGCGCCGCTTCGGCAAGAGGCACGGCCGGTTCCTGCGCAAAGTGAAGCACCTGGTGCAGGAACACGGTGTCGAAACTGGCCGCAGCGAAAGGCAGGTCCCCAAAATCGCCCTGCACCAGATCAACCTTGCCCGCTGGCAAATGCTGAAGCTTGGCGCGCGCTGCACGCAGCATTTCGACGTTTTTATCGAGCGCCATGATCCGCTCGGCATGGGGCGCGAACAGCTCGGCCATGCGGCCCGTGCCTGTCCCGATATCGAGCACCGCGCCAAGCGATGCCCCTTGCGCTGCGCCCAGCGCCTCGAGAAGCTTTTCCTCGACCTCGGCCTCTGGCGTGTGGAGGGCGCGAAGCTCGTCCCATTCATTGGCGTGGGCAGCGAAATATTCCTCGGCACTGGCGTCGCGCGCCTGACGAATGGCGGCAAGCTTGCGGCGATCATCGGCACAGATGCGGGCAAATTCTTCGTTCTCGGTTTCCGCTGTTGCAAGCAACCGTTCAAGCGCGGCGTGCACCGGCCCTGCATCCTCGCCGCCAACCCTGCGCAAGAACACCCAGCTGCCCTCGCGCCGGCGTTCAGCAATCCCGGCATCGCACAAGATGCCGACATGGCGCGAGACGCGCGGCTGGCTCTGGCCCAGCACCTGCGCCAACTCGCCAACTGCCAGTTCCATAGCCGATAAGAGCCGCGCGATGCGCAGCCTTGTCGGGTCAGCGAGAGCCTTGAAGATGGTTTCGATGATCATGCTGCAGGGCACATATAAAGATATTTTTATATGTGTAAATGCACTCGGCAAAATGATCGTAATTTGCGGTGGCGGGTGCAATTTGTTTGCAGATCGTGCGCCAGATCGTGGGCGGGCGATAGCGCGCGGCGGCTACCTTGACCAGATGGCCCCCTACGACAGCATCCGGATGTGCCGCCAAAGCCATTGGCAAAAGCCCATTTGCGAGGGCAGATTTTGCTGTATGGGCGATCACATGAGCGAGACACGCACCTATGCGATTATCGGTTGCGGCATGATGGGCCGTGAGCACATGTCCAATCTGGCGCTCGTGCCGGGCGCAGAATTGGCCGCGATTGCCGATCCTGACGAAGGGTCGCGTGAGGCTGCCAAGGCGCACGCAAAAAGTCTTGGCCAAAGCCCGCAATTGTTCAGCAACGCCGATGATATGCTGAGTGCGGCGAAACCCGATGCGGTGATCATCGCCTCGCCCAACTTCACCCATTACGACGTGGTAAAGCCGGTGATGGACGCTGGATGCGCGGTGCTTCTCGAAAAGCCCATGTGCACCGATCCCGCCGATGCGCTCGCCTTGGCAAAAGCGGCGGCAAGCTATGACAACCTCTTCTGGGTGGGCCTCGAATATCGCTATATGCCGCCCGTTACCGAGTTCATCGAAAGGGTGCACCACGGGGTCGCAGGCGACATCAAGATGCTTGCCATTCGCGAACACCGCTTTCCCTTCCTCGTCAAGGTCGGCGATTGGAACAGGTTCAACCGCAATACGGGGGGCACGCTGGTTGAGAAATGCTGCCACTTTTTCGACCTTATGCGCCACATCCTTCGCGATGAACCGGTGCGCGTTTATGCCAGCGGCGCAGCAGACGTGAACCATCTGGACGAACGCTACAACGGCGAAACCCCGGACATTCTGGACAACGCCTTCGTGATGCTCGATTTCGCCAGCGGAGCGCGCGCTGTCCTCGATCTTTGCATGTTCGCAGAAGGATCGCCCGAACAAGAGGAAATCAGCGCGGTAGGCCCAATGGGCAAGCTTGAGGTAAAACTCCCCGGAGGTGTCGTCACATGGGCTCCGCGCGACAAGTCCGGCCCGTTTGAAGAACACATCAGCGTGCCGCCCGACGCTTTGGCCGCAGGCGACCATCACGGGGCCACCTATTTCCAGCAGCGCGACTTTCACGCAGCTCTGGTCAATGGCACGAAGCCCCTTATCACGGCGCGCGACGGCTACCGCTCGGTCGT
Source organism: Qipengyuania sp. S6317L1 (assembly GCF_023015615.1). Taxonomy (GTDB): domain Bacteria; phylum Pseudomonadota; class Alphaproteobacteria; order Sphingomonadales; family Sphingomonadaceae; genus Erythrobacter. The sequence goes on from NZ_JALKAJ010000004.1 coordinate 522,913, forward strand.
CATCGGCGCGGCCGCCCAAGAAAGCATCGCGCGCCGCCAACCGGTCGATATAATTTATAAGGATGAAGAGTAACCCATGCTCAACACCATGCCCCCTGTCGGCTTCGGCCTTTGGAAGATCCCGCGCGAAGACACCGCCAACGCCGTGGTCGAGGCGATCCGCGCCGGCTATCGCCATTTCGACAGCGCGGCGGACTACGCCAATGAGGCACAAACCGGCGAAGGGATAGCGCGCGCCATCTCCGACGGCCTCGTCACCCGCGACGAACTGTGGATCACCTCCAAGCTGTGGAACACCTTCCACGCACCCGAACACGTTGAGGAAGCCTGCCGCAAGACGCTTGCCGATTTGCAGGTCGAGTGTCTTGACCTTTACCTCATCCATTTCCCCATCGCGCTCGAATATGTGCCGATCGAGGAGCGGTATCCGCCCGAATGGCTGTTCAATCCGGATGCCGAAGAGCCCGAGATGCGCCCTGCCCGCGTGCCGCTCCACCAGACGTGGCACGCGATGGAGGCGCTGGTGGAGAAAGGCCTCGTCAATCGCATCGGCGTTTGCAATTACAACACCGGCCTCATTCATGATCTCATGAGCTATGCGACCATCAAGCCGAGCCATCTTCAGATCGAGAGCCACCCATACCTTACCCAAGAGAAGTTGATCCGTTGTGCAAACGGTTATGGCATTGATGTAACGGCCTTCTCCCCCTTGGGCGCGCAGAGCTATTTTGAACTCAATATGGCGGAGCAAGGCGAAAGCTTGCTGGGTGCAGCTCCCGTGATGGTTGCCGCCCAAGCTCACGACAAGACACCTGCGCAAGTGCTCCTCAAATGGGGCGTTAAGCGGGGGACCTCGATCATCCCCAAGACCACCAAGCCAGAGCGGATGCGCGAAAACCTTGCCATAGACGATTTCGAACTTTCCGCCGTCGAGATGGCCGCGATAAGCGCGCTCAATCAGGACCGCCGCTTCAACGATCCGGGTGTCTTTGCGCAAGCAGCGTTCGGGAGGTTCCATCCGATCTATGACTGAGGCACAGCTATCAGAATTCCCCGGTATCATCCCGGGCGGCGGCAATCTCGCTGCTTTCCTTTCCGCCAACAAAGGTGCGGTCGATGCCGCTTTGTCGGATGCGGGCGCGCTGCTGTTTCGCGGCTTTGATGTGCCGGACCCGCTCGCCTTTGACGCGGCTATCGAGGGCTATGGCGAAACAGGTTTCACCTATGAGGACTCGCTGAGCAATGCAGTCCGCACAAACGTGACCCCAAGGGTGTTCACCGCCAATGAAGCGCCGCCCACGACCGAGATTTTCCTCCATCACGAGATGGCGCAGACCCCGCTTTATCCTGCCAAGCTGTTCTTCTATTGCGAGATCGCTCCGGATGCGGGCGGCGCGACACCGCTGTGCCGCTCGGACTGGGTGCTGGAGCGTCTGGCCGGACAATCGCCCGCCTTTGTCGCACGGCTCGAAGCCGAAGGTGTGCGCTACACCAATGTCATGCCGGGGTCCGACGATGCAGGCTCTGGTCAGGGCCGCTCGTGGCGCTCGACTTTGAGCGTTGGCGATAAGGGCGCGGCCGAAGCGCGGCTTGAGGAACTTGGCTACTCATGGGAATGGCTTGAGGACGGATCGCTGCGCGTCACCACCTCTGCCCTTCCCGCGGTCCGTACGCTTGAGGATGGGCGCAAGACCTTCTTCAACCAGTTGATCGCCGCCTTTCGCGGCTGGGCCGACAGCCGCAACGATCCGAACAAGGCGATCACCTTTGGCGGGGGAGAAGCGATCACTGCGAAGGATATGGCCCCGGCGATCTCGCTTGCCGATGAACTGACCTATGACCTTGGCTGGCAGGCAGGAGACGTCGCGCTGATCGACAATTTCACCGTCATGCACGGCCGCCGCCCGTTCGAGGGCAAGCGCCGGGTGCTCGCAAGCCTGATCGCCTGATTCAAACCAATCTCTTAAACGAAACGGGTCGTTTGAGTGCCAGCATCCCGCGCGCGCGACCCGCTGCCGCCCGTTAAATTGCGCACGCTACCATAGTATATGAGACGCGGGCTACTGTAGCGTTGCAGTCCGGTATTAGCTAACTTCTTTGCGTGTGATGGCATCATAATGCACCCGAAAGTTTAGGTTCTGCCCCGCTTTCAAATAGATGGCACATTCTACGGTCTTTTAAAGTGTCCCGGTCGCGACTGAAGACCGTTTTGTCTTATCGAGAAGCCCCAGACGCTGCCATTTAGGATGACCAGAGCAGAAACTAGCACTGCAAAAAGCGCACCGGGCCCCTCAAGGCTGGCGACCCCAAGGGGCGAAAATATCAGATAGGTTACCACCACACAGCTAAAAAGCGTGACGGCCAGCGGCCTTGCATGGGGCCAGGGCGTCATGTCGACCTGCGCGCGCGGAGTGAATGACCATGCCTCCTTGCGCGGTTTCAGCCAGCCACAGCCAAGCATGATCGCAACCTCGACAACGAACAGCACCGCGTAAAGGTGGATGAAGTGGAGCGTTATCACTTCGTCGAACACAAAGCGGATAAGGCCATAAGCGATGATGTGGAAGATGATGACAATCTTTGCGCCCAGCGCCGGAACGCGCGCCGTGAAGAGGCCGACGATCACGATTACCACGGTGGGGATGTTGTAGAAGCCGGTGAACACGCGGATAATCTGCCAAAGCCCTTCTGGCGAGAAATAGAGCAAAGGCGCGACCACGAAGGAAAACAGCGCGATGATGACGCTCGCGATCTTGGCGATGCGCACAAGCTCTGCATCGCTGACCTCACCGCCCCGCGCCTTTTGTTTTGCCGGCCCGTAAATATCGAGCGCAAACAGCGTCGCGGCTGAATTCAAAAGCGAATTGAACGAGCTGAACACCGCGCCCAAGAGCACAGCGAGGAAGAACCCGCTCATCCAGAACGGCAACACATCGCGGATGAGCCGTGGATAGGCCTCGTCTATCGTGCCCAATCCCCCTGCGCCTTGGGGCCCATACATATGGAAGGCGATCACACCCGGGATCATCATCAGGAACGGCACCAGCACCTTGAAAAAGCCGGAGAGGAGCACGCCCTTCTGCCCCTCTGCCAGCGACTTTGCGCCGAGCGTCCTCTGGATCACATATTGGTTGGTGCACCAGTAGAACAGATTGGCAAAGATCATGCCGGTGAAGAGCGTGCCAAACGGTGTCGGCGCGTCGCTGTCGCCGATGGCGTTCAATTTCTCGGTGTGCTCGTTGCCGAGTGTGGCCAGCCCTTCGGCAAAGCTCCCGCCACCCAGCGCGATGAGACCGAACACCGGCACCGCCACCCCGATGATCAGCAAGCCGACACCGTTAAGCGTATCGGAAACCGCCACCGCGCGCAGACCACCGAACACGGCATAGATTGCGCCGATCACGCCGATGGCGACGACCGTTCCCACCAGCGCCTCGAAATAGGGAAGCCCCGTCAGCACCGGCACATCGAACAACAAAAGCACCGCCACCGAACCCGAATAGAGCACGCTCGGGATCGTCACGAGGCCATAGCCCAGCATGAACAATAGCACCGACATGCGCCTTACCGTGGGATCGAAGCGGTCGCCCAGAAACTGTGGCAGGGTGGTGAACGCACCCGCAAGATATTTGGGCAGGAAGATAAGCGCCATCGCAATTGTCGCGACCGCCGCCGTCACCTCCCAACCCATGCTCGACAAATTGTAGCCATAAGCCGAGCCGTTGAGCCCGATCAGTTGTTCGGCGGACAGATTGGTTAGCAGGAGCGAGCCTGCGATAAAGGCGGCGCCAAGGCCGCGTCCGGCGAGGAAATATCCGTCCTTCGTATCCGCTGTCCCGCGCGTTTTCAGCCAGCTGATCCAGCCCACCAGCGCCATGAAAAATGCGCAGCTCAATGCGGTGAAAACAAGGTTGCCGCTCACCGGGTGTGTCCGATCAGGTCGCGGTAATGATCCACCAAGCGTTCCTCTCCAAACTCGGGCGTTGCCTCATCGCTGTATTCGCCCGTTCGAGGGTCCAGCAGCAACATGCTCTGCGTTGCGTAATAGCGCGCGATCCGGGCGTATTCGGCTTTTTGTGCAAACCAGTCCGAGGCCCAGGCACCCAGCGAAAAGCCGCTGGCGAAAAGGCCGAACAGCCATACGGGAACCGAGCGGAATTTGGGCTCCATGCCAGCCGCTGCAAATAGCAACTCGCCTTGCTCCTTGAGAGTGATCGCAGGGCCGCGTCCGCCAATTGGAAGGACCGCGCCGCGCGCTTCGGGATCATCGATGCAGCCCACGATGAAGCGGGCAAGGTCATTGTCGCTGATCGGCTTGCACCGCGTGAGCTCCCCATTGCCGAAAAGGAGAAACGGCTTGCCTTTGCGTACCCTTTCCACCTGGCGCGACAGCGATTTGAAAAAGGCCGTGGGACGAACGATCGTATGCGCGAGCGATGAGGCGATGAGCTCGGCCTCGAAGGCCAGTTTGGCCCGCTGAAAGGCAAGGTGCGGGCGCTGCACACAGATTGCGGACAGCAGGATGAAATGCTCGACCCCGGCCTCCTCGGCAGCTTTAAGGAGGTCAAGATTGGCCCGGTAATCGACCGCGCGCGCATCCTTGGGAGAGCCGCTGCGCGAGGCCATGCACGAGATCACTGTGCGCACGCCTTTGTGTCGCAGGCTTTGTGCAAGTTTTTGCCTGTCACCAGCCGGCACGGTGTCGATCATTACCCGATCGTGCGTGTTATCGGTTTCGGGGCCCCTGCGCATCAGGGCAAGCGTTGCCCGCCCGTCATCCGCCAGGGCGCGCACCACCGCGCGGCCAATGGTGCCGCTTGCACCCGCGACCGCAATCGCTGAACCTTCCGGATTGTATGATGTCTCGACCGCCTCGCCCACGCCCGCAACCCTAGCAGCGATGAACAAGGGGTCAATTTCGCAGAAGTGTTATCCTGCGCGAACAGCGAAAGTCCCAGCTTCAGCGTATCTCAAACACACCTTGCATTGATCGACGCCTCGCAGTTCGGTCACGAAACCCCCGATACATACACATTGGACCTGCTTCTTGGAGAAGGAGGCAGCAGCGTCGTCACAACGCACGCCCGCCTCGAGACGCCGGCTTCGTGGCCCAAGCCATGGCTAGCCTTGCACGAAAAACTGAACCAGATCGGCGGCATTTCGGCGCACTTTCGAGTTAAAGCGCGCAAAGGGCAATTGGCACTCATCGAAACCGCTGATAGATATAAGTCTCTCTTCCCCCCGTAATTTAAGAGACTTCCCGCTTTGTCTAGAATTTTGATCGACGGATACAATCTGGGCCTTGAGAAAGGCACAGGTGTTGCGACCTATGCGCGCAATTTGAGCTACGAAATCGCGGCATTGGGCCATGAGATCGACGTTCTTTACGGCAACCGGATGAGCCCGGGTAAGGATGAGCTTTTGAGCGAGATCTACTTCTTCGACAGCGGAGAGGATGAACGCCACAAGCTGATCCGGATCCTTGAACAGATTCCGCAAGCAGTGCACGCGCCCTGGACGTTCCGCGCCAAGCAGGTGCCGGTCACAGGCCGAGTGGTCACGCGCACGTTCCAATCGCGTCTTCCCAAATTTGACCGCCTGTTCAACTCGCGCGACCTTTTCGTCCGCTCGCAAAGCGCGTTCCGGCTGTGGCGCAAGCCATCGGCGGTGCGGATGGATGAAAAGCCGGACCTTGCCCACTGGACCTATCCCATCCCGCTTTGGGTGAAAGGTCGCCCGAACATTTACACCTTGCACGATGTTGTGCCCTTGCGGCTGCCCTACACCACGCTCGACCACAAAAAACGTTATCTCAAGCTGTTGCAAAAGCTCGATCAAAAGGCAGCGCATTTTGTAACCGTTTCGGAAAATTCCAAACAGGATCTCGTCGACCTTGTCGGCATCGCGCCTGACCGGATCACCAACACCTATCAATCGGTGAGCATTCCGGACAAGTACGCGAATAAACCCGAAGATCAGGTCGCCCGCGAGGTCGAGGGGCTGACGGGCTTCGATTACAAGGGCTATTTCCTGTTCTGGGGATCGCTTGAGCCCAAGAAGAACATCGGACGCATGATCGAGGCGTATCTATCCTCGAAAGTGGACACACCGCTGGTGATTGTGGGCGCTCAGGCGTGGAAGGCGGAGCAAGAGCTCAAATTGCTGGGCGCGGCGGAATCGTATTACACTGGGCTGGAGCGGATGCGCGGCGCGCGGCGCAATGTCATCCAACTGCCTTATGCGCCCTTCCCGCTTCTCGTCAGCCTGATCAGAGGCGCGCGCGCTGCGGTCTTCCCGTCACTTTATGAAGGGTTCGGCCTGCCTGCGCTCGAAGCCATGCTTTTGGGGACGCCGGTGATCTGCTCCAACACCTCCTCCCTGCCCGAGGTGACAGGTGATGCAGCGATTGCCGTTGACCCCTATGACACTGCCGCAATCACGAGGGCTATTCGCGCAGTGGATGCAGACGCTGACCTTCGCGCGGACTACACGGCACGCGGACGCAAGCAGGCTGAACTCTATACGCCGGAAAAGTATCGCCAAAATCTCAAGGCAGTCTATGATCGCTTCGTTTAAGGCTGCGCACTAAGCCGGGTTAAAGCCATCGCGCGTGCGGCGGGTTGAGGGATTGAGGTTGCAATGAGAAGGGTGCGCGCATTGGGGCGCAAGGCAGGGCAAGGGGCGATTATTGCCTCAAAACGTGTCTGCGCGCCTGCTCTTGCAGCATCGCTTCTGTGCGCATCGGCTTTTGCGCAGACCTATGGCCCAGAAGACACCGAAGCCGCCGATGTTCCTGCCCGCAATGTTGAAGGCCTGCCTGCCCCCCTGATTGATGCAGCAAAAAAGGCAGTTTCCCAAAATCCGCAAGTCTTGGCCCAGCTTGCAGAACTCGCTGCGCTCGAAAGCGAACTGAACGCCGCCAAATGGCAGCGCGCGCCCAATCTCAGCGCCGAAGTGCTTGCCACCACGGGCGGCTCCAGCATTGCCGATCAGGACGGGCTTGCATTCAACGTGGCGCTTGAACAGCCGGTTTGGGCGGGCGGCGGTATTGGCGCAGGCGTCGATGCGGCGCGCGCGGGCCGCAATGTGGGGGAAAGCGCGCTGCGCCAGATCCGCTATGACATCGTCGTTGGCATTGCTTCTGCCTATTTCGAGGCGCTCACCGCTTTCAACCGGGCCAAGGCGCTAGAAGCCGGGCTTGCCGATATGGCGACTTTGGTGGCCTCGATCGAGCGGCGGGTGGAACGCGAAGTCTCTCCCGCCGTCGATCTCGTGCTTGCCCGCTCGCGGGTGACACAGCTCGAAGTGGATCTTGCCACCGCGCGCGAGCAGGGTGAAAATGCACTGCTGCGCTTGCAGGAACTGGTCGGTGACCGGCTGCTGCCCCCGGTCATGCCGCAAGGCGACCTCACCGGCGAAGTCCCGATTGAAGCGCTCGCGCTCGATGAGATATTGGGCTGTTCGCCCGCACTCGAACGCTCTCAGCGCGAGGTCGATCTGGCGAGTGCGCGGGCCGATGTCACCAAATCCGCGCTGTGGCCGCAGCTTCTTGTTCAACTGTCGCAGAACGAACTCACCGGAGCACGGGCGGCTCTGGTGCTGCGTTGGCAAAGCGGCAATGGCCTTTCGCGATTTGCGGTGAATGACGCGGCAAGAGCGCGGGTCGACCGCGCGATTGCCTTGCTCGGACAGGCGGATCAGGAGGCGCGGCGACGGATCAGCGCGGAATATGTGCTTCTTCGCTCAAGCCAGCGCAGGGCCGAGGCAGGCCTTCTCGCGTTCGAAGCGGCGGACGCATTGCAAGCGAGCTATCAGCGGCAATTTGTCGCTGGACGCAGAAGCTGGCTCGACGTGATCAATGCCGCGCGCGAAAAGACCTTTGCCCGCGTGTCCTACGAAACCGCACGGGTCAGCGCGCAAGGGGCCGCAACCCGAATTCTGGCACTCACTTGCCGTTGGAGCCCGCAAGGTATTTAAAGCGACGAGAATATGACCAAGCACTCGCTTCTCCTTGCCATAAGCACCTACGCGCGCGTTCGCGGCACTTCGCTGCCGCCCGGATGGGAGGCCGATGTGCCTGTCGAAACGCTTGGCGACGGCGAAGAGGCGATTGAAACCGTGCGCGCGGCGATGGGGTGGGATGTGCCCGAACGCATCTCCGGTCGCCCGCAGCCCGATCAATTCCCGCTGCTGGTCCATGATCCGCAGCGCGGCTGGCTCACCGCGCGCCAGTTCCTTGGCGAAGACGAGATTGCGATTGTCGGCAGCAGGGAAACGCTGCGCTTCGATGAAAGCCAGAGCTTTTTTGCGCTGCATATCCCCGACCCTTTGAACGAAACCCACGAGAGCGCGTGGCGCGTCTTCAGCGATGCGATCTGGCGGCGTAAACGTGTGCTTGGCATCGCGGCTTTTGCGACCGTTTTTGCCAACCTCTTGACCCTCGCAACCTCGCTTTATGCGATGCAGCTTTACGACCGGGTGATCCCGCTGGCGAGCTTTGAAACACTGTTCGTGCTCACCGTCGGCGTGCTTTTTGCGTTGCTGCTCGATTTTGCCCTGCGCAGCCTTCGTGCCTGGCTGATCGAGCTTGAGGCGCAGAATATCGACAAGGAAGTATCGCAGTTTTTCTTCGCGCGTGCCCAGTCGATCCGGCTCGATGTGCGGCCCAAGGGCATCGGCACAATGGCCGCGCAAATTCAGGGGCAGGAGCAGATCCGGCAGGTGATGAGTTCGAGCACGCTGTTCGTATTTGCCGACCTGCCCTTCGCGGTCCTTTTCATCCTTGTGATCTGGGGCATCGGCGGCAGCGTGGCGCTTGTCCCTGTCATCAGCCTGCCGATCGCGATTGCGATGGCGTTTGTGTTCGCCAGCATCATCCGAAAAGGCACCGAGCGCGCGCAGGTGACGGGCAATCAGAAGAACGGCCTTCTCGTCGAGATGCTCGATGCGACCGAGACGATCAAGGCCAATCGCGGCGGCTGGCAGATCATCGGACAGTGGAACACGCTGATCCGGCAAATCCACCATTACGAAGTGCCGGTCAAACGCGCCTCGGCGGTCTCGGGTTCGATTTTCTCGACGCTCCAGCAGGTAAGCTATGTCGCGGTGATGGGCTATGGCGCCTATCTGGCGGCAACTGGCCGGATTACGACCGGCGGCCTTCTTGCCTGCTCGATTATCGTGGGGCGGATCAATGGCCCCCTGATCGCGCAATTGCCCAATCTGATCGTGCAATGGGGCTATGCGCGCTCGTCTTTGAAAGCGCTGGATTCGCTTCTCAAATATCCGACCGAGCGCACCCTTTCGAGCGCGGCCCTGCGCCCTTCGGCGGTGAGCGGACCGCTATCCATAACCGACACGACCTTTGCCTACGGCGAAGGGCCGCCTGCCGTTCAGATTGAAAGGCTATCAATCGAACCAGGCGAGAAAGTCGCCATTGTCGGCGGCGTTGGCGCGGGCAAATCGACTTTGCTCAAACTCATCGCTGGGCTTTATTCCCCGCAGTCTGGGATGGTTTCGCTTGGCGGGTATGACATTACCCAACTGGCCGAAGACGTGGTGCGTCAGCGCATCGGCTACCTATCGCAAAGCTCGCGGCTGGTGCGCGGCACATTGCGCGACGGGCTCACCATGGGCCTTGCCGATATTCCTGATGAAAAGCTTATTGAAACCGCGCGTGCAACAGGGCTTGATGCGCTGTTTGGCGAGGGGCAATCGGGGCTCGATTTCGTGGTGCAGGAAGGCGGGCTTGGTCTTTCGGGAGGACAACGCGCGCTCGTCGGGCTCAACCGTCTGCTCCATCAATCTCCGCAGGTCTGGCTGCTTGATGAGCCCACATCGGCGCTTGATATCAACAGCGAGAAGAAGGTGCTGGACGCGCTCGACGCGGCGCAAAATAATCAGAGCATTCTCGTCATGGCGACCCACAAGATCGCCCTGCTGGAACGGTTTTCGCGGGTCATTGTCATGCGAAGCGGGGCCATCATCAATGATCAGCCCGTGGCAGAGTTTCTGGCCATGATGCGCAAGGGTGCGCCCAAGCCGCCCTCCCCCGACCGGCCTCCCGCCGGGACGGTGACAACCCGTATCAAGAAGGGTGGCGGCAAATGAACCTCCTGATGCGCCCTGCAACGATGATCATCCTAGTGATCGGCCTTGTCGTCACCGGCTTTGTCGTGTGGTCACAATGGGCCGAACTCGATCAGGTCACCCGCGCGCCGGGCAAGGTCGTTCCCTTCTCCCGCGTTCAGATCGTGCAAAGCGAACAGGACGGCGCGATTGCCAATATCGCCGTGCGCGAGGGCGAAGCGGTTGAAGCGGGCCAGACCTTGATCGAACTCGACCGCGTGCAACTCGAAGCCGGCCTGCGCGAAGCGCGCGTCAAGGTCGCAGCGCTCGAAACCCGCATGGCGCGCATCAATGCAGAGCTTTACGACCGCCCGCTTTCCTTCCCCGCCTCGGTCAGCGGCTATCCCGAATTCATGGCCAACCAGCGCCAGTTGTATCAACGCCGCCGCCGCGCGCTCAATGATGAGCTGCGCACTTTGGAGAATCTGGCCGACCTCCAGCGGCAGGAGCTGGAGCTTTCGGAGCCGCTTCTGGAAACCGGCGATGTTGCGCGCTCGGAAATCATCCGGATGCAGCGGCAGGTCGTCGAAACGCAAGGGCGCATTTCCAAGGTGCGTTCTGACCATGCGCGCGATCTTCAGACCGAGTTTGCACAGACCGACGAAGAGCTCGCCTCAGCGCGCGAGATACTGGCTCGGGCCGACGACCGTCTTCGCGCCTCAGCGCTTACCGCGCCAGCTGCAGGCATCGTCAAAAACGTGCGCTTCAACACCATCGGAGGCTTTGTGCGCGCGGGCGAAGAAGTGCTTCAGATCGTGCCCATGGGCGAAAAGCTCATCGTGGAGGCAAGAGTGCCTCCGCGCGACATTGCCTTCGTCAAATCCGGCCAACGCGCGCGGGTCAATTTCGATGCTTACGACAATGCGATCTATGGCTCTGCCGATGGCACAGTCGTCTTCATCAGCCCGGACACCTTGACCGAGCAATCCCCTGACGGGTCGAGCGAAACATATTACCGCGTGAACCTTGAAGTCGATACCGAGCCCATGATCGAAGTCGAGGGCCGCGAGCCGATCAATCTGCAAGCCGGCATGACCGCCACGGCAGAGATCCTGACCGGGGAATCAACCGTTTGGAACTATATCACCAAGCCGATCCTGAAGACTGTTTCGGACAGCCTGCAAGAGAAGTAGTCGGCATCGTCATAAGACAATAGCTGCGCCTGACTTGCATGAACCTTCTAAAGCGCTAGAGTTCTTGTCGAAATTGCGACGGGTCAATTACTTGTTCCTATGCCAAGGCGTAAGAAAGGTGCCCCTCCTGCCGCAGGAAAAAACCATTCGGCGATCAACACACAGCAGCGAAAGTCACCATGTCACAAGCCTTTGCAACCGGTCCCGGTTTTGAAATCTTCAACCTTCAATCAGGTGATGCGCGTGGCACCGTTCTCAGCCCGGATGAAACCACACTTTATGTGTCATCAGGCGTCGGCTTTTTCGTGCAATACGACGTTGCGACCCGCACGCTTCTTCAGTTTGACAATCTGAACATAAACTTTTCTGCGCTTACCATCTCTGACGACGGAAACACGATTTACGGCATCGGCGTGCCAACCGGAACCGCCGCCTCGCCGTTGATCTACGAAATCGACGTATCGAATGGCTCGGGATCAAACCTTGTGCCGATACCGCTGCCCAATTCCTCGGGCCTCAACCCGAGCGATATCGAATATGTCTCTGGCGACAAGTTGCTGATCTCGGGCCCGCCATCGCATGTTTATGATCTGGCAACGCAGACGGCGGTGCAGTCCTTCGATCCGGGCTTCAATACCAATTCGGTGATCTACGAGGACGATGGCATCGCGCTTATCGCTGACATCGACATTTCCGATGCGCAGATCCAGATCTATAACGAAGCGCAAGGCCAGGTGGTCGGCACGATTAGCCCTGGCACTGGTATTCAGCCGCGCAATTTCAACAATGGCGTCATGGCGGTCTCGGCGGAGGCCGGCCTCATCGCCGTGCGCGTCGGGTTCGAAGGGATCAAGGTCTACGATCTTGCTGGCAACATCGTTTTCGCAGAACGGTTTTTCGGCGTTTACGAAGACGGTATGGCCTTCAGTTCTGATGGCGCTTTCCTGCTTGGTTACAACTCCAACACGCTGAGCGTGATCGACACATCGAACTGGACCGTCCGCCGCGTGTTCGACATGTCAGGCAGCGGGCTTTCAGGTGGAAGCGCAGGAGGCTCGAACGGAGATTCTGTCCGTATCACCAGTGATGACCAGACCATCATCATCACCAATGAAGAAACCGGCTACATCAACATCATCTCCCTGAGCGAGCCGATTGGCTCTGATCCCGGCGTGATCGGAAGCGAGGGCGATGATAATCTTCAGGCGATCCTTGGCCAGGATGTAGATGGTTTAGGCGGGAATGACCGGCTAGAAATTGACTTAAGATCAGCCACCCAAGGCGTAATCGCCGACTTCAGAGGGCTAGCAACAGGCGCAGTCACCGTCGAAGGCGCGACAATCGTTAATATCGAAAATATCCAGATCATCGAGGGCTCTGAATTTGCCGATTTCCTCGCGCCCTATCAGGATTTCCCAATCGGCAATGGCATCATCAACGGCTATGGCGGTGATGATGAGATCATCATCAGCATGTCTATTGGCGGCGGGGGACCTCAAGTCTCAGGCGGCGAAGGCGATGATCTGATCGACGCGCGCGGCACTTTCAATGGCGGCGATTATTTCGGCGGCAATGGCAACGATACCATCTACACCGGGCAAAGTTTCAGAGCATTCGCCTTTGGCGGTGAAGGCGACGACATCATCGAAACCTATGGCTCCGCAGATGGCGGCGCGGGCAACGATGTGATCACTTTGTTCGAGCCGGGCGATGTGAGCGGAACGACCATGTCTGCCACTGGCGGCGATGGTGATGACATCATCAGCGTTGATCTTTCCGACCGCTTTGGTGACCCGCCAGATGCGAGCCTTTCGGGAGGTGCGGGCGCGGACTTTTTGACCGGCGGTAATGGCAATGATTTCCTGGCCTCAGACGGCACCCTCTCAGAATCGGTCGACAATGGCGTTGAAGTCGACACGCTTATCGGCGGAGCAGGAAGCGATCGGCTGATCGCAGGCATTGGCGACAATGTTGATGGCGGCGATGGTTTCGACTTGGTCTCGCTCTCATTTGGTGGAGCGCAAAGCGGCATTACGCTCAACACGGACGATTTGTTAGCTGGCTCTTCGGTGATCTTCGGAGGAGGCACAATCCAAAATGTCGAAACGATCGAGCGCATTATTGGGACCGAGTTTGCCGATAATATCACCGTGGGGCCAGGAAGTGCGCCGCCCTCTTCGAGAACGCAAGTCGAGGGCAGAGGCGGCAATGATGTCTTCAACAACAATGGCGGCGCAGCGACCTTCGTGGGCGAGCAAGGCGATGACCGTTATTTGGTAACGGACAATGCGGGCTTTGGATCGTTTTTCGGCGGTGACGGCATTGATACGATCGACCTTTCCGCCACCACCACCGGCCTTACCGTTGCGCTATCGGATAATCCGCAAAGCACCTTTGGCTCTAGCGATGTGACCGAGCAATTGAGCGATGTCGAAAACATCGAAGGCGGTTCTGGGAACGACACACTGACAGGTTCGGTCGTTGCCAATGTGATCAACGGCAATGGCGGCAATGACATTATCGACGGCGGCTTCGGCGACAATACCCTGAACGGGGGCGCAGGGGTAGACGAGCTCCAATTCCTGTTCGCCAATGCGCCTGCGACCTTTGATCTGCGGGTTACCACGGCGCAACAGGTGGGCACGGGCATTGTAACCGCAAGCGGCTTTGAAAACGTCACCGGATCGCAGTCCGGCGACACTCTTACGGGCGATAGCGGGGCCAATGTTATCCGTGGCATGGGCGGCAATGACCGCATCGACGGCGCTGGCGGCGACGATGAATTGGACGGCGGGGCTGGCACGGATACGCTGCGTTTTGGCAGCGCGGCACAGGGCGTGTCGATCAATCTGGCACTCACCACTGCACAAGACACCGGCGTCGGGCTCATCACCGTAAGCAGCTTTGAAAACCTTGAAGGTTCGGCCTTTGACGACACGCTCACCGGAACATCGGGCAACAATGTCATCACCGGCGGCAATGGCGATGACACGATTGATGGCGGGGCCGGTTTCGACCGAGCCGTGTTCAGTGGAGATTTCGCCCAGTTCGCGGTTCTTGAAAGTCAGAACGGCATCTATTCCATCGCTGGCCAAGGGGTCGATAGCGTCACGCAGGTTGAAGTGCTGCGCTTTGACGACATCAACGTACTGCTCGACCTTGGCACCGGCCTTGCGATTGATCCGGGGAACGATGACCCGAACACCTTCATGGTCAATATCCGCGATTTTGACGGTAATGACATTGGCGCAGGACAGCATTGGGTGCGCATTGGCGTGGCCGATGCAAACCTTGATGGCAGCGACGATGTCATCTTCGTGAACCGGGTAAATGGCCGCTTTGCAGAAGTGGGCGTCAACGCGAACGGCCTTGTCCAGTTCGACAATCATGGACAAGGCGGCGACACGCGCGTGGTCGGCATCTATATCGACCCGCTCGTCGAAGCAGGGACCGTGGAACAAGGCGGCCCCTTCGACAGCCAGCAGCGCTTCCAGAACGACCTTTTCATCGGCAACATCGCGCGGGTTCTCGGATCACAGGATTATGACGGCGATGGCTTTGCCGAGATTTACTTCGCCCTCACCGATGGCACCGCTTATCTGCGCGCTCTGATGCACGCCGATGGCAATATCCAATATGCCAATTACCAGAGCCAGGAGCAGGTTACCGAATATCTCAACTCGCAAGGATTTGGCGAGGAAACCTATGGCGATTGGTTCCCGCCGCCCGCGCCACCTCCCGTCGCGATGAACGATATTGCCGCCGCTTCGGCGATGGATGCAGGCGAGCTTCTCTACGCGCGTCAGGACATGATCCAGCCCGAGTTCTTCGGCTAAACGGCAAGGCTGGCGGGATGATTGCTCGTGGCGTGATCGCGCCCCGAGCGGCGGCCCCGTCAGCCAAACACTTCGGCGTGAAACAGGTCCATCGGGGCCATCGCCGCGGCGGGCATTGCCGCTGCGCCGCTTGCGCCATCCGCGTCAGGGGCAGAGAACCAGTTGCCGTATGTCTCTTCGCCAAAGCCATTGGCGGTGAGATAGTCGATCACACCGCGCTCGTCCTGATAGTTGGCGTAGCGTATGTTGCCATCGGCCTCCATGATGGCGCGCAAGAATGCTGTGCCATCGGTGAGCGCGAAATACACCTCCTGCAACCCGTCACCATCATAGTCATC